>NZ_CM161522.1:0-2272500 GCF_056725765.1 Pseudomonas shiyinii
ATCAGTGCCATGGCGGTCGCCGCGTAAAGGCGCAGACGCGTAGCGTCGTTCTGGGGGTGGTCGATCAGCTCAGGCAGGAGGCCGTACTCGCGGCGCGCAATGCGCGTGCCCAGGCGGGTGGTGAGGATGTCTTCGATCGACTGCTTGATGTGTTCCATCGCAGTGATGGTTGACCCGTTCAGGCGGTTCATTTCACGGGTACTCCGGTATTGCCTGGCCCCGACATGACGCCGCCATGTTTGTGGGTCACCAGGCTGATGCCGGCGGCGACAACGTCGATAGAGACGGTCATTTTGCCGGTCTGGTTGTAGTCGCCGATGTGGGTGATGGGCCCTCGATGCGGATCCCGCCCTTGCTGATCAGGTTGGTGGTGCCACCGGCAGGAAGCGTGGCGTTCAGGTGGTGAGCCTCGCTGTCGTACTCGATGACGGCGCCGTCGGCATAGGTGCGACGGTGCAGGCCGGGGCGGTCGCCATTGGCCGGAATGAGGTCGCTGAAAAGCCCGGTGATGGCCACGCCATTGGCAAGCTGGCCACTCGGTGAAAGGAGGATGACCTGCTCGTCGACGGTGGGTGGGTCCCACTCTCGATCGGTACCTGCCCTGGGCGCGAGCCACGGTAACCAGGTGGTCAGCAACTCGCCAGTGCGCACACGCACGCGGGCGGCTTGTGCTGCACCTCGGCAATGGTGCCGAAGCGGACGGTGTTTTCGATGAGGCGGGCAAGTTCGGCGAGGCTGTTCATGCCGGCGATGGTCGCGCCGCCTACGCGTGCGCGCATCACCGGGGCCTTGTATGGCGGTGTGTTACAGGGTCAGGTGGGCCAGCAAGGTGTCACGGACCTGGTCAAGCTCGGCTTCCGTGAGGCCGAGGAGCTCGCGCTGGTCGTACTGGACGCTCGGTGCGTTGCGGGCTGCCCGGTCGCGCAGGCCTTCCTGGTGTACCCGTGCGATTTTGGCGATCCGACCAGTGAAACCCACGGTGGCCGCCGAGGCATCGCCACGGGCCTTCATGAAGGTCGCGGTGCGCAGCTTCTGGAACATCTTCACCTTGGCCCGGATCCGCCCTTGCTTCCCGCGCAGCTGTCGCGGCTTGCGGGCGCATACGCCGAGCCGTCCGGGTTCTGTTGCGCTGCAATGCGCTGGTTCTGGCTGCGCCTGAGTTGTTGGGCGATCGAGCGGGCCAGCTTGGTACGTTCGGCCGGCTCGATGCGCTGTAGGAGCGGACTTACCCAGTCCTCCAGGGCTTCGAGATCAGCCATGGTCTGGTCGCCTTGGGTGCGGTACCGACAGGGCCATGCCTTCCGGCGCCGGCGGCGGCTGCCAGGACGCAAGCGGCTGGCCATCCGCGAAGATGGTCACCTCGCCATAGTCCTGGTATGGCTCGTACTGCGGTTCGCCGGGGTGGCTGACGTCATAGGTTCCGTCAGCCTGGCGTTTCACCACGACACGTTCGGTCAGCGGCAGGGTAATGCTCAGGTCGACCTTGCTACGGTCGATGAGGTCAGCTTCGAACTTGAGGCTGTTGCGGGCTTTGTCCACGTTCACTAGTAGCTCCGACTGGTTGATCCTGAGCCAGCCAAGTATCGGCAGCATCACACTGTCAGGGTGGCCCGCGAAGTCGGTCAGGATGATTTGCAGCGTGTAGCTGTACTCGAACGACAGGGTCGGGGCCGCGGTGCAGCGCACATTGCCGGCGTCGATAAACATCAGCAGCGCGTCGGGGTTCGGCTTGAGGCCTGGGACAGCCGCGAGCAGGTGGTCGCGAAGGCTATTGGGCTTGTTCATGGTTCACCTGGTGCTGATAGACACGGTCGACTTGGGCGGCACACTCGGCCCAGGCCTGTTCGATACGGTCCTGGTCATTGAGCAGATCCCCGTTGGCGCTCGGCGCCGTCGCCGGCAGGACGCACGGCACCACTACCGGACAGCCACTGACGGTAAGCGTCGGCGCCGGTGAGAGCGGGACGCTGCCGCAGCCGGCGAGCAGCGTCAGGCAAAGGCTGGCGAGCCCAGTCCAGAAGTTGGTCATTTTCATGTTTGAGTGCCTCGATTGTGCGCTGACGAGTGGCCAAGCTCTGGCGCAGCTCGCTCTGGATCTTCAGGAGCTGGGCTTGGCCGTCGCGCTCGCGCTCCAGGGTGGATTTCAGTTCGGTGGCGGTGGCCAGGTTGTTGCGGGCATCGGCCTGGGCGGTTTTGAGCTGGCCTTTTAAACCTGTGGTCTTGGCTTTTTCAGTCCCGAGCAGGAGCTGTTGACCCCAACCCCACAGCCCTGCCGAAACCGCAGCGAAAAGTGCGCCAGCCAGCAACCCGTCGCGCAGGTCCATCAGGCCGCCTCCTGTCCACAGCCGCAGTCCTGATACCGCTCAAAGGCGCGCTGCAGCTTCACGTCATACAGGTTCCGCTTGTAGTCCGGGCCGTTGTAAAGCTCGGCCACCTTGGCCCATTTGAGCGATTTGAGAGCCTTGAGCAGGGTAGGGTCGGCATCGATGTAACGGACAAAGGCCTCGAGCTGGTCCGACTCGCTACGGCTCATGCCCTCAACGAAGGCCTGGACGCTGGGATAGCCCAGGCGCTCCCAGTGGAACCCCATCACCTGGAATGCGCCCCAGCTGCAGGACTCCAGGGCGGCCTGGTCGTCGATCATTCGGGCCTGGGCCAGACGTTGGTGTTCCGCGGTACCGCCGATATACCCGCCGAACTTGGGGTTCACCAAGGCGGGGAACTGCTTGGCGAGCTCGTCGGCGCGCTGCTTGAGTTGGTCGGCCAACTGTTCCAGGTCGTCCTGGTCATCACCGGGCCGGCGAACCTTCTGCAGACGGGCGTACATGATGTGTCGCTCGTACAGGATCACCGGCTTGCCGTTATCAAGGAAGCCGCGGCCCTTGGACTCGACCTCGTTGAGCGCATACACGGCCGCCAGGGGCACGCCCAGGCGGTCGGCAGCTCGCACCATGTCGGCATTCTTCAGCAGGTGAGCGCAGTCGGCGCCCTGCAGGCTGGCCAGGGTCTTAGGGCCGGCGATACCGTCAGCGACCAGGCCGGCCCGGTGCTGGTAGGCGCGGACAGCGGCCTCGGTGGCATCACCATACACGCCGTCGGCACTGATCTTGGCGCCGTGGTCAATGAGTTTGCGCTGCAAGTCGCGCACCGCCTGGGAGCGGTCGCCATGGCGGAGAGTGGTCACAGCTTTTCCTCCAATGCTTTTTTCGCCTTGGCGCGGACAAATTCGACGCCGAGCAGGCCGATAACCCCGCCGAAGAACGGAGCCGCGCTAAGCGGAATGCCGACCAACGACAGCCCGTGGCTGGCCGAGAGCGCGATTGCACCGCATAACGGTGCTTCGCTCAGCAGCCGCCGAAGCGAGCCGCCGTCATAAATCACGCGTAGGGCAGCCATCAGGATGGCTATAAGCCCGGCGTACAGTCCGGGCCAATTGTTCTCGAGCCAGGTGGCCAGGAAGGCCCAGGTATCAGGACGGTCAGGCATTGGAGTCCTTCCATGGTTTCGGGTGGGTTTGGGCATGGGCGGTCACTCCCACAGGTTCACCATCTGGCGCTCAGGCGCAGAGGTTTGGATTTCGGGCAGGTTGACCAGCACGCCGGCCTGGAGCACGGCGCCACGGTCGGCCAGGCCAGGGTTGGCATCGAGGACGGCCTCGACGACCCCCGCAGTACGGCCGTAGTGCCGCCAGCACAGGGCGTCGACGGTGTCGTTTTGCTGGGTGCGGAGCTGAGTGGCCATCACTCGTCCCCTTCGGTTCATGACCTGGGCCTACGTCGTCGGGATAAACAAAGGGCCCCGTATCGGACACGACTGCTCCAGGCGACAGGCCTGTTTCTGGATCACGGCATACCGCCAGGCCCAGCGGATGTAGAATTTCTCGGTTGATTCGAACCAGGAGCCCACGGCGGGACAGCTCGTTCCAGTCGATGATCAGGCTGGCCATCACAGCAGTTCCACGGTGGTGCGAGACGTACCCAGGATGTCCCGGACTGCCCAGCGCTGATCGCGCCGGTAGTCATCGACGGTGGGCTCAGTCTCGTCAGCTTTCTTGTTGCCGCTGGCCGTGGTGTCGTAGCCGCGGTACCGCTCACAGACCTCGGCACCGGCCGCGCACTCGACGGCGCGCTTGTAGAGGTGCACAAGCTGGGACTGGCCCTGGACCTTCTCGCTTGGAACAGCCTCCAATGAGTCATATCCCGCCGCCTGTTGAGCTTCACGCCATACGGCGAGATCACGGTTGACGCTGATTAAACCCGCGACGACAGCGGTTTCGAGCCGGGCGGGCGTGACGCTGGAGTCGATGCGCAAGGTCTCGCGCAACTTGTCCAGGTCGATCGAGGGCCAGAAGGGCTCGCTATTGATATGCACGCCGGGTACCGGGGTACTGGGCGGCAGGCCGCCAGGAATGAATCCACTCATGATCGCGGTGCTCTGAATAGATCGGCGGTGGTCGGGGCTTCACAGCCAGGTCAAGGAGAAAGCCTGCTGATCCGTCCCGAGCCGCCGGGTTGCGTGGGACGCTCGGTTAGCCGGCGGGGCCGGCGATTTTCTTGAGGAGGCGCTCGGCGCGCTCCAGGTCTTTCTTGCCGCCGCAGTTGTCATGCAGCTTGATTGCCCGCCGCAGGTGGTCGACACCTTCCTGTACAGCGCCTGGCTGGCCGGGGTTCGCCTCATCGAGGCCAAGGAGGGTGACCCGACCGAGAGCAAGCATCAGCTTGGCGCGGGCCTGGTCCGGCATGTCCTCCTCCTCGGTCAGCTCGGCAGCACGGGCCAGGATCTCGATCGGGAACTCTTCGCTCGACTTGAGGGCCTTGAGTGCTGCCTCGGCAACTTCCTCGGCAACGGTACAACCTGCGGTTCGGTTGAAGCGGTCGGGCAGCTTGAGACCGTGCTGCAACACGTACTCGGCAATATCCAAGCCGCCAACCCAGTCGCCGGCGTCGAAGCGCCAGACCATAACGGTGGTCAACACCTCGTCTTGAGCCCCACGGCCAGCGGTCAGCACGCCAGCGACATATGGCTCGTAGGTCGGGAGCAGGGCAGCCTTGAGTTTTGCTTTGCCGTCCATGGACTGGACATTCGACAAGCGCAGCTTGTCCTGGTGAAGCTGGGCGAGCTGCATTTCGTAGCCGTTCAGGCCATCCATCAGGGCGGCCGGGGCAGTGGCTGCAGCCTCCAAAGCTGCTGTCGCCTTGATGAAATGGCGCTTGGCTGGACTGATGGCCATGGCGTTATGCCCCCAGCTCGATGTTTTCGACCAGGCAGCCGAGACCGTAGTCCTCGACGACATAGGCGTCGTTGCTGGACTCGAAGTTCTCGATGCGATTCTTGCTCGGGTTTTCCTGGGTGTAGCGTCGGCGACCGCTGATCTGCCAGTAAATGGCCAGGTTTTCCAGGCTGGTGATCAGGGCCGCGCCGTCCGGCACATAGGGCACTTCCACCGGCTGTTTCCCGCCCATGCGCTTCTGCGACAGGATCATGTCGGTGGCCAGCTTCTCGGACGCCGGCTGTTCCTTGTTCACCAACGGGAAGTACTTGTCGTGCAACAGGTTGCTGCCCAGGATGACCACAATGCCAGGGTCTTTACGGTGCCACGGGTCGATCAGGTTCGCGATGGCGTCGAAAACCAGTGCATCGAGGTTGTTGTAGTCGGCATCGGCACCGGTACCGATGACGATCTTGCCGGCGACCTTGCCATCCTTGAGCACGCGGGCAGGGGCATTGTTGCGGTATTGCTGGAGCCAGCCGATGTTGACGTCCTGGAGCAACTGGTTGACGGCTCGGTCAGTGGTCGGCGCGGCGGAAGTACCGTTGAAGCCGATCATGATTCGGTCCAGCGCCTGGCGACGCAGGATGGCGTCGCGCAGCAAGGTCTGGAATTCCTTGTGGCGCGCCCAGGCATCCAGCTGTGCGTAACGGATCGCGGTATCGAAGTCGGTCTTCTCGCACTCGTACCCTTGCTTGTCCAGGCCGGACACGTCGCGAGGAACGCGGACACCGTCACCACTGGTATCGGTACGGCCGGCAATGGTGCTGCTCACACCTACGCCGATTTTTTCACCCTTGAGCTCATCGACACCGTGCATGCCGATTCGAGACAGGAAGTCGCTGGATTCTTGCATCCGCGACTCCAGCTTTTGCTGGACCGAGGGGGTGACAGTGAAGGTTTTGGTTGGATCGCTAACGCCGTTGAGCTTGGCGATCTGTTCGAGGTAGGCACCGTATTGGGTGCGGGTATCGTTACGCATGGTGTTCTCCGGTTGTCCTTGGCTGTTTCATGTCCGTTTGGGATCAGCAGTCGGTGACGGCATTGCCGGCACCACCGGAAACCGGCGGGCGATCCTTCTGGGTGTGGTCTTTGGTTTCGCCCAGGCGCTTGACCAGGTCTTCGTGATCCGCGCTGAGCTTGGTGAGCTTGGCCTCCAACTCGGTGAAGGCCTTCTTCCCTTTTTCCAGCTCTTCGGCTTGCTTGGCGCCATGGGTCGCCAACTGCTCGATCAGCTCGCCCAGGGCGGCGAAATTGGCGGCGTCCTTGCCTTCCTTGTCCTTGCTCGCTTTGAGGAGACCACCAACCTTTTCGCGCAACGCCGCGAACATGCTGGGGCTATCGCTGGTTTCCTCGAACTCGAGGACGCCCTCTTCGGCAGCAGTGAAGAGGTTGTCCTTGTTTTGTTTGCGGCTGTTCAGGGTTCCATGCTGAGCACTGAACTGCAGTGCCTCGGTGCCCAGGCTGGCCGGGGTGTCGGTGATGGCCAGGCCAACCAGGTAGGCCTTGCCGGTTTTGGCGAAGTTGGGATCGATCTCCACCGAGGTGTAGATCTTCTGGTTTTGCTTGTTCAGGGCGAGCAGCGCGTCGTTGGGCTGCAACTGAGCAAACAGGGCCAGTTTCTTCTCGCCTTTGATCTCGACCTGTTCCGCCTTACAGGCCAGCACATCGCCATAAGCACCAAATTCGCCGCCCGGCCAGGCCCACTTGATGTGCTCGCAGTTGATGCGAGCGCCATAGGTATTGGGGCTGTAGGTGCTGGCCATGTCCTCGATCCAGCTGCGTTCGATGGTGCGACCATCAGTGGTGGCGCCCTCTACGGCAACGCGGAACCACTTGGAGCGGAATTTTTTGGCGGGGGAGTCGGTGTTGTCGGCCATGCTTGAAATCCTCGATGCGGTGGCGTTGTGCCTTGCGATGGGGGCATGGTCCGCAGCGCGCTGCTTGGCGGCAACGCACTGCAGTTGTAGGCCCGGGCCCTACAGGGGACGGAGATAGGGGAACGCGCGCGCGAGCGGCAGCATCGGCGCCATGAACGCCATAGTCGACCTACCCACAGATCATCGCCGCCACGCCAAGCACCTGTATTGGCAGGGCTATCGCGTGTGCGAGATCGCCGAGTTGATCGGCGAGAAAGAGAAAACCCTGCACAGCTGGAAAGCCCGCGACGAGTGGGACCGGGCCACGCCGCTGGAGAGGATCCAGGCGGCGACCGAGGCCCGCCTGGTGCAATTGATCCTCAAGGACCCGAAATCAGGCGCGGACTACAAAGAAATCGACCTGCTGCACCGGCAGCTGGAGCGCCAAGCACGCATTGAGCGTTACAAGGGGGGCGGTACCGAAACGGACCTCAACCCTGAGTTGGCCAAGCGCAACGAGGGGCCGAAGCGAAAGGCGAAGCGAAACGAGATCGACGAGGACCAGGTCGAGAAGCTGCTCGACGCGTTCCTCGAAGGATGCTTCGACTACCAGAAAGACTGGTACCGCGCCGGCAACCAGCGGACACGGGCAATCCTCAAGTCACGTCAGATCGGTGCAACGTTCTACTTCGCCCGTGAAGCGTTGATCGATGCACTGACCACTGGGCGCAACCAGATTTTCCTGTCCGCCAGCAAGGCCCAGGCCCATATCTTCAAGGCCTACATCCAGGCCTTTGCCCGCGACACGATCGGCGTAGAGCTTTCGGGAGACCCGATCATCCTGGCCAACGGCGCCGAGCTGCATTTCCTCGGCACAAACGCCCGGACTGCCCAGGGCTACCACGGCAACTTCTACTTCGACGAGTTCTTCTGGACGTTCAAGTTCAAGGAGTTGAACAAGGTCGCGTCAGGCATGGCGATGCAGAAACAGTACCGCCGGACCTACTTTTCGACGCCCAGCTCTATGGCTCATGAGGCCTACACCTTCTGGACCGGTGAGCGCTTCAACAAGGGCAAGCCGACGGCGCAGCACATCAAACTGGACGTCACCCACAGCGCCCTGCAGATGGGCCGCCTGTGCGAGGACCGGATCTGGCGGCAGATCGTCACGATCATGGACGCCGAGGAGCGGGGCTGCGACCTGTTCGACCTGGACGAACTGCGCTTGGAGTATGACGCCGCGGCGTTCCAGAACCTGCTCATGTGCGAGTTCGTCGACGACGGGGCGAGCATCTTCCCGTTGGCGCTGCTGCAGCCGTGCATGGTCGATAGCTGGACGGAGTGGGACGACTACAAGCCCTTCGCTGCCAGGCCTTTCGCCGATCGGCAGGTCTGGGTGGGTTATGACCCGGCCGAGACTGGGGATACGGCGGGCCTCATCGTTGTCGCGCCGCCGCTGGTACCGGGCGGCAAGTTCCGGGTGCTTGAGCGACACCAGTTCCGCGGGATGGACTTCAACAGCCAGGCCGAGACGATCCGCAAGGTCACACAACGGTATTGGGTGACCTACATCGGCATCGACACCACCGGTATGGGTAGCGCCGTTGCCCAGCTGGTGCGCCAGTTCTTCCCTGGGCTGCGCACCTTCTCCTACAACCCAGAGGTCAAGACGCGCCTTGTGATGAAGGCCTGGGACGTGATCAGCAAGGGCCGGCTGGAGTTCGATGCCGGCTGGACAGACCTCGCCCAGTCGCTGATGGCGATCCGCAAGACCATCACCCCCGGCGGTCGGCAGTTCACCTACACCGCCGGCCGCAACGATACAACCGGCCACGCCGATCTGGCGTGGGCGCTCTTTCATGCATTGCACAACGAGCCGCTGGAAGGCCAGACCGTGGCCAACACCGGCATCATGGAGATCTATCAATGAGCAAATCGCGCAATCGCCGGCAGAAAGGCCGCGATCTGGAACAGCCGCCGGTGGGCGACGAACTGCTGGTCAAAGGGGAGGGAGGCCAGAGTGTGGCGTTCACCTTCGGCGACCCGGTACCAGTGCTGGACGGGCGCGAGATCCTGGACTACCTGGAATGCTGGTCAAATGGCCGCTGGTACGAGCCGCCAGTCAACCTCGACGGCCTGGCCCGCTCAACCAACGCAAGCGTTTACCTTCAGTCTGGACTGACCTTCAGGCGCAACATGCTGGTGCGCAGCTTCATCCCACACAAGCTGCTGAACCGTCAGGCTTTCGAGCAGATCGTCATGGATTGGGGGTGGTGCGGGAACCTGTACCTGGAGAAGCGCGACAACATGCTCGGCCAGGCCCTGGGCCTGCAGCCGTGCTTGGCCAAATACATGCGCCGCGGAACAGACCTGGCCACCTACTACCAGGTGCGTGGATGGAAGGACGAGCACGAATTCAAGACCGGCACCATCTGCCACCTGCGCGAGGCCAATATCAACCAGGAGGTGTACGGCCTACCCGAGTGGATGGCCGCGCTGCAAAGTGCCTTGCTCAATGAGAGCGCCACGCTGTTCCGTCGCAAGTACTACCAGAACGGCAGCCATGCTGGCTTCATCCTGTACATGACCGACGCTGCCCACAACGAGAAGTTCGTCGATGATCTGCGCGATGCGATGAAGAACAGCAAGGGACCAGGCAACTTCCGCAACCTGTTCATGTACGCACCAGGTGGCAAGAAGGACGGCATCCAACTGCTGCCGATCAGCGAGGTGGCGGCCAAGGACGACTTCGGCGCCATCAAGAACATCAGCCGGGACGATCTACTCGCCGCCCTGCGCATCCCACCGCAGCTGATGGGGATTGTGCCGCAGAACGCTGGCGGGTTCGGCTCGATCAAGGAGGCCACGGAGATCTGGACCCAGAACGAACTGGAGCCTGTTCAGACCAGGCTGTTACAGATCAATGAGTGGCTGGGTGATGAGGTCGTGCGCTTCCAGAGCCCACAAGCGTAACCACTCCACAATGCAAAAAGCCGCCCTTCTGAGGCGGCTTTTTTACGTCTCCACGACCTGAAAACGTGTCGTAGTGGAGTATGAAAAACCCCAGTAAATCCTACCATTTTCGCCCCCTTCAAGCTATCTCGAATAGCGCCCCAGCCCAATAAATTCGCGGCTTTCAGAGCACCGGATAGACGGGGGCAATCTCTCGCCAGATCCGAGCGTCAGGCTTACCACCCCAAGTCGAGAACATTCCCGGGTGCGTGTTGATCTCAAAGGTCAGTTGAGCCTTGAGCTCCCTCACTTCCCGCTGCAGACCCATGACCTGCTTGTTCAGCCCTTCGTTGATCATGGTCAGCTTCCGAATATTCCGATTGGCCCTAGCGAGGTGCTGCCACACCTGCTCGGTCTCATGGGTCATCACCACCACCTGGTGCTTGAGCAATTCCTCGTGAGTGGGCATGCCCAGGTCGAACTCGTCGTCATCAATCAGCATCGCGGTCCTCTCTAACCAATACTGTATGCGCATACAGTACCAGCTGCCCCCCGGCCTGGCGAGGGGGTAGTCGGCCTGTGCGACCAGCACCCGGCGCGCGCCCTCGTCCCCACGCCACGCCCGCGGTCTAAATGTGTCGGAATTCCTGCACCCCTGCATGACGGCGCGACCGGCGCAGTCACTGGGCAGCCGGGCAGGTATGGGGTAGTGGGCTTTTCTGCAGATCCCTGCACCGTTAGGAGTACGGAGGAACGACCAGGAGCACACAAGTGACGGCTCAGCACGGTCTGGTGATTTTTTATACAGGGATAGGGGGTATGCGTGAAAAAAGAGTAATCAAGGTAACCAGGCAGGATGGGGTGTGCTGGAGGCCGCGAATTCTCTGGGCTCAGCTGGTTACAGATAGGAGTAATAGAGAGGTAATCTAAAAGGTAATCTTTTGCTAAGTGACTGATTTTAAAGGCTTTTCAGTTGATCAAAAATCACTTCAAGAAAAGGTAACCTGATTACTCTTTGGTTACTAAAAAATTACTTTTCGGAAAAACGCTGAGCCCGCGTATTTCAAGGGCTCCAGGGGAGAAAACGGTCAAGATTACTGATGTTACTCTTTTTTTCGACCCCCCCTATACCTGAAAAGTGGCGGTCAAGACGCGGGGGCAGGCGCACGCGTAGATTGTTTCTGTGGTGCGTAGTAGCTGCGGGGGATGAAACGGGGAAAATCGAAGGGCTTGGTACGTGCGTTGGTACGTGGACGCTAGAAATCGCCTCATGAAACGCACGCAAACCCTTGATAAATATGGTGCCGGCACCAGGAATCGAACCCGGGACCTACTGATTACAAGTCAGTTGCTCTACCAGCTGAGCTATACCGGCAATGGGGCGTCATTATAGCGATCGGTTGGCGGCTGTAAACCTATTCCTTCCAATAGCTTACGTTGTCCCCGGCAAAGGAGAATTTTCCTACCAGCCACGGTGGATGCTGTTGACGCTCGGCTCGGGCGTAGCGGGGTTGAAGAACAGCTTGTCGTTGTCGCAACCGCGCTTGCGGCAGGGGGTGTCGACGCGCAGGGGCAGGCCGCGGTCGCCGCCCAGTTGCATGCCGGGGGTTTCCCAGCCCAGCGATGGGGTGTTGGGCGAGGAGGTGTTGCCGGCGCAACCGGACAGGGCCAGGGCGAGGGTGAACAGGGCAAGGGGCTTGGCTTGGGTCACGTGGGCAAAGTCCGTAGGTGGGTCAGTCTGTGTTCAAGATGCGTTGGATGGTGCCGCCGCAGGCCAGGTAGCAGCTGTCGTAGTCGCGGTCGCAACTGTAGCTTGCGCCGCTCGAGTACGGGTAGCTTGGGTAGTGGCATCTGTGACGTGCGTCCTTCTTGGTCTTGCTGTCCTGGCAATACTGGTAGCTGCGCAGCTCGGCCTGGTACAGGGCGCGCTGGCTGTTTTCCTCCAGGCGGGCCATCTGTTTGCAGTGGTTGCGTTCCATCTGGCAGCTGTCGATGCAATGGATGCCATGGGCGCTGGGCGGTGGCGAGTACCTATAGGTATAGGAGGGGCCGCAGCCGCCGAGCAACAGGCCCGCCAGCGCCAGGACGGCGAGTCGTTTTTTCGAGGTGTCCACGGGGGTAACGGTCCTTGATCATTCCTCGCTGAACTCCAGCAGGTCGCCGGGTTGGCAGTTCAGCGCGCGGCACAGCTTCTCCAGGGTTTCGATCTTGAAGCCCTTGATCTTGCCGTTCTTCAGCAGTGACAGGTTCGCTTCCGTTATGCCGATGATTTCCGCCAGGTCCTTGGAACGGATCTTGTTCCTGGCCATGACGACGTCGAGGCGGATGATTATCGGCATAGAGGGCGGCTAGACATAACAGTTGTGTTCATCGCTGATGATCTTGGCGTCACGCATGACCAGCGAGAAGGCGCACAGCAGGATGCCCTTCATGATCTCGTAGACGGCCTCGGATGATACACCGATAGACACCACGAATGTGCGCTCCCCAGCCGGCAGGTCGATGGCCAGGGCCAGGCCCTGCAAGGTGTCGATCACCGGCCACAGCAGCGGTGTACCGATGCAGATCAGGCCGACCCACCACAGCATCTTGATGTTTTCCGGGCTCCAGGTGTGGCCCTTGGACAGGCGCATGAAGAACAGCCCGGTCAGGAGCAGGGCGAATGCCGACAGCGCGGCGGGAATCATCGCCAGGGCCAGCACCAGGCCCATGGCCAGTTGCGAGGGCTGGTAGCCGTCTTCCAGCAGCAGCGGCATGTTGATGCCGTGGGTTTGCAGGTAAGCGGTGACGGTATCGGGGTAGTCGAATACCCAGAGCAGTGGCGTGCCGAAGAATTCCACCGCGGCGGTGGCCCAGGCCAGGAAAGCGGCGAACGCGCCGATGGTGCGCAAGCGTGAGCGGGCATAGGCCACGGATCTGCTGTTGTTCATGGGATGCCTCCGTACAGGTGATGAACGGGGCGGATTATTCGCGAAAAATTATCGCAGTACAATAATTTGTTGCTGTTAATTTGATATCGCGGCGTTTTGCCGCAACAGGCTGGCTGTGATGGAAAGGGTCCGTTCAGATCGGCTGGAAACCCTCGGTTCACACGGATGCTGGAACCTTTATGCACAAGCGCAATGCCACGGACGAGCGAAAGGCATGCCACCGGTGCGAACCGTTGGTCTTTGCGCAAAGGCCTGTTTTTACTGGTTTTGGTTCATCTGGCGGAATAAGCAAATAACCTGAAATAGCCATTGGATCCAAGATTTAGTGATTTTCATCACAAGCTTGTTCACAGAGTTATCCACAGGTTTCAGGCGGGCTGCGGAGACTCGTCGCGTTCGGCCAGCAGCAAGAGATTACGGGGCGTCAGGGGATAGTCGCAGAAGGTACCGAGGCGCACTGAATACCCATGGTCCCGGAGCAGCAGGGCGCGGTCGAGCACCAGCCACAACTCCAGCGGCCGGCGGAACAGGTTGCGCACCAGCTCCAGGTTGCGCACCTCGGCCAGGCGTTGCCAGCCGGCAGCCTCCAGCGCCCCCCAGTTCGGCTCGCCATCGATGTGCACGCCCCTGAGTTCGGCCAGGTCACGGCAGTAGCCTGCGAATGGCTTTTCCAGCCACGCGGTTGGAAGCGACGGTGTGGGCAAGTACTCGTCGCGCTGGCGCTGCTCGCGTTGCAGCAGGTCGAAGCCCAGGCGCCGGGCCATGGACATGTCCCGTTGGCGCCGTACGCGCAGGCTCGAGGTAACGGCTTCGTTCAAGGGCAGGCCGAGGTCGGCCACATCCAGTCGCAGTTTCGAGGCCTGGGCGGCTGTGGATAACGGCTGGTAATGCTCGCCGTGGATGCGGTTGTAGCAGCAGGGCGCTATGGCCAATTGGCGGCAGCCTTTCTGGCTGGCGAGCTGCAGGAGGCGCACATGCAGCTCGCCGCAGGCATGCAGGGCGATCACGCTCTGGTGTGCTTGCAGTTGGTCGGCACTGTTATCGGCCAGTACGTCCTGCTGCACATGGGTGGCCGGCAGCTGGTGATGGTCGCTCAGCGCCTGGCCGGCGGCGACCAGCGTGGCGTCGTATTCCAGGCAGGTCAGGTGTTGCCCTGGCTGAAGCAGGCGACGGCCCAGGTGGCCTTTGCCGGAGCACCAGTCCAGCCATTGGTGGGTGCGCTCGCGGAACGTCAGGCGGCGGCTGAAGGCTTCGATCTGCTGCCATTTGCGGCCAGGCACATGCACGTCCAGGCGATGCCCGGCCGCAGGCAGGCCGGCATCGGGCAGCTCGCCGATGGCGGCCAGGCGCCTGGCTTGCTCGGCGAGCTGGGGAAACGGGGCGGGCGCCGGGAGCTGTTCGGGGTGGTGCTGGAAGGCCTCGGCGTCTTCCAGGGAGCGCTGGCGAAGCCAGGTGGAGAGTTCGGGATGCTCGGCCTCCCAGGCCAGGCGCAGCTGGGTGAAGGGGCGTGGGTGCCAGAGGTGCTGGTGCTCGACCAGGAAGCGGTCCAGGGCGTGAAAGCGTTCGAGGAGTTGGTCGGCTTGCAGGAAGGGAGGTGTGTTCATGGGAGCACCGGAGCGCAAATCGAAAAAGGGCCGCTGTGCGGCCCTTCGTCATGGATGTGGGATCGTTCTCATCGCCCTTGGCAGGCGTCCACGCGTAACCAGCGCTCCAACACCTTGAAGCCCTGGACCAGCACGAAGGAAATGACCAGGTAGAACACCCCGGCGGCGAAGAAGATCTCCACCGGCAGGTAGGTACGGGCAATGATGGTCCGCGCCATGCCGGTCAGTTCCAGCAAGGTGACGGTACTGGCCAGGGCGCTGGCCTTGAGCATCAGGATCACCTCGTTGCTGTAGGCCGGCAGGCCGATGCGTGCGGCACGCGGCAGCATGATGTAGAACAGCGTCTTGCCCCGCGACATCCCCAGCGCTCGGGCGGCCTCAATCTCGCCTTTCGGGATGGCCTGCAGTGCGCCACGCAGGATCTCGGCGATGTAGGCGGCCGTGTGCAGGGTCATGGTCAGCACGGTGCACCAGAACGGATCGCGCAGGTACGGCCACAGCGAACTGGTACGTACCAGGTCGAATTGCGCCAGGCCGTAGTACACCAGGAACAGCTGCACCAGCAGCGGGGTGCCGCGGAAGAAGAAGATGTAGCCGAAGGGCAGGGCGCGTACGTACCAGTGCCGCGACGAGCGGGCGATACCCAGCGGGATGGCCAGGATCAGGCCGGCGATCACGGCGATGGCTACCAGCTCCAGCGTGAGCGTGGCGCCTTGGGCCAGGCGTGGCAGCCACTTGATGATGACTTCCCAGTTCATTGTTCGGCCCTCACGAAGCCGCGAGCGGCGCGTTTTTCCAGGAAGTGCATGCCGGTCATGGCCACGATGGTCAGGCACAGGTAGATGCAGGCAGCGACCATGTAGAAGGTGAACGGCTCCTTGGTCACGGTCACGCCGATCTGCGCATGGCGCATGATCTCTTCCAGGCCGATCACCGACACCAGCGCGGTGTCCTTCATCAGGATCATGAACAGGTTGCCCAGGCCAGGCAGGGCGACACGCCACATCTGCGGCAGGATGATCCGCGACAGGATGCGGCCCTTGGACAGGCCCAGGGCCAGGCCGGCTTCACGGTGCCCCTTGGGGATGGCCAGGATGGCGCCCCGGAACACTTCCGTGGCGTAGGCGCCGAAACACAGCCCGAGGGCGATCACGCCCGCAGCAAAGGCGCTGAGCTCCAGGCCAGGCATGTTCAGGGCTTCGCCGAGGCTGTTCATCAGCCCGACGGTGCCGAAATAGATGAGCAGGACCCAGAGCAGCTCGGGTACGCCGCGAACCAGGGTCGAGTAGGTGCTGCCAAGCCATTGCAGCGGCTTGACCGGGGACGTCTTGGCCAGGGCGCCGAGCAGGCCCAGGACCAGCCCCAGCAGCAGGGCGCAAAGCGCCAGTTTTACGGTCATCAGGGTGCCAGCCGCCAGGGCCGGACCGAATCCGTGCAGGTCGATATTCATGGGCAGGTGCGTTCAAGGGACCGGCACCGCGCAGGGCGGCACCGGTCGGGGCGTATCATTCGATGCTGAACGGGAAGTACTTGTCGTTGATCTTCTTGTACGTGCCGTCGGCTTTGATTTCTTTCAGGGCGGTGTTCAGCTTCTCGCGCAGCGGGTCACCCTTGCGCACGGCGATGCCGATCTTGTCGCTGTCGACCACAGGCTCGCCCTTGAACTCGAAGTTCTGGCCGTCCTTGCTCTTGAGCCACTCGTACTGCACGTACTTGTCGGCCAGGATGCCATCGATGCGGCCGGAGACCAGGTCGAGGTAGGCGTTTTCCTGGGTGTCGTACAGCTTGATCTCGACGTCGTCGCCGTAGTTGTCTTCAAGCCAGGTGCCGGCCAGGGTGGCGCGCTGGGTGCCGATCACCTTGCCCTTGAGCGAGGCCTTGTCGGTCTTGAAGTCGACGTTCTTCGGCGCGATGAACTGCAGCTTGTTGGAGTAGTAGGGGTCGGTGAAGTCCACGGCCTGCTTGCGCTCGTCGGTGATCGACAGCGAGGACACCAGGAAGTCGAACTTCTTGGCGTTCAGGGCCGGGATGATGCCGTCCCAGTCGGAGGTCACGACCGAGCACTCGACCTTCATCTTGGCGCACAGGGCGTCGCCGATGTCCTTGTCGAAGCCGACCACGTTACCGCTGGCGTCCTTGTTGTTGAACGGCGGGTAGGCCGCTTCGATACCCATGCGCAGTTTTTCCGCGGCCATGGCGTTGGCCGAGACGACCAGCGTGGCAGCAGCGGCCAGGAGGAATTTCTTGTAGGTCTGCATGTGTTGCTCCGTTAGCGGTGGCTGGACATGAATTGCTTGCAACGCGCCGAGGTCGGGTTCTCGAACACCTGCTGCGGCGATCCCTGCTCTTCGACCAGGCCCTGGTGCAGGAACACGACTTCACTGGACACCTGGCGGGCAAAGTTCATCTCGTGCGTCACCAGCAGCATGGTACGGCCTTCTTCGGCCAAGGCGCGGATGACGTTAAGCACTTCCTGGACCATTTCCGGATCGAGCGCCGAGGTCGGCTCGTCGAACAGGATGACCTTGGGCTTCATGGCCAGGGTCCGGGCGATGGCCGCGCGTTGTTGCTGGCCACCGGAAAGCTGGGCGGGGTAGCTGTGGCGTTTGTCATGGATGCCGACCTTGGCCAGCAGCGCCTCGGCCGCCTCGATGGCCTCGGCCTTGCTCTGGCCGAGCACACGGCGTGGGGCCTCGATGATGTTGTCGAGGATCGACATGTGCGGCCACAGGTTGAAATTCTGGAAGACGAAGCCGATTTCGCTGCGCAGGCGGTTGATCTGGCGATTGTCGGCGGCGATCAGGTCGCCGTTCTTGGTCGACTTGAGCTTGAGCTCCTCGCCGGCGACGAGGATCTGGCCCTGGTGCGGGTTCTCCAGCAGGTTGATGCAGCGCAGCAGGGTGGACTTGCCGGAACCGGACGACCCCAGGATGGAGATCACGTCGCCGTCGCGAGCGGTCAGAGAAATGCCCTTGAGAATCTCCTGCTCGCCGTAGCGTTTATGCAGGTTGCGGATTTCCAGCGCGGGCGTGGCCTGGGCCATGTGCGGTCCTCATATGTTCGGGTGCGTTCCCAGCTGTTGGCGGCCTTCCTGGCGAGCGCCAAGCTAGCATAGCGGCGCAACGGCGGCCAACCAGGTCGCAGGCGGCTCGGGTCGCTGGCGGGACACTTTGTCGCATTGGCGCAGTGGACTGTCGCGAGGATGTCCGCAACGCGCTCGCCCAACACCGGAGCCTTGATGAAAAAAGGCGCGATGGTGCCAGCTTTGGACGTGCCTGGGAAGCCGTTTTTGGCCGGGTGGCACTTCCTGAGCCGTTATGCGGGGCGCAGGTTGCGCCGTTGGGTTGCGCTTTGCTTGCTGCTTTTTTGTGCGCAGGTGTTACCAAGGCGCACCTTTGGTGCGTTTGTAAGTGAGTATTTCAGTAATCCGGGGCTGGCAGGGAAATTTGACGCCCTTTCGGTCAAGCCTTGGCCGAAAGGCCTGCTGACCTTTGTTTTCCGGGGCCCCAGAGCATTCGGACGAACGTGATCGCCGAGTGGCGCGGTTATTGCCGTTGGGAAAGGGCCGACTGCAGCGACGCCTAAACCAACCCCAGGCGCGCCTCGTTCATGCAGGTCGGGTGGTCCACTCCTTACAAAGGTAGTTTTATGAGCGGTAAGCACAATTCCAATGACCTCGCTCAGGGGCTCAAGCAACGGCATGTCACCATGCTGTCCATCGCTGGCGTGATCGGCGCCGGCCTGTTCGTCGGCTCCGGCCATGCGATCGCCGCAGCCGGCCCGGCCGTGCTGCTGGCCTATGCGGCTGCCGGTACCCTGGTGGTGCTGGTGATGCGCATGCTCGGCGAGATGGCTATCGCCTCGCCGGACACCGGTTCCTTCTCTACCTACGCCGACCGCTCCATCGGTCGCTGGGCGGGCTTTACCATCGGCTGGCTGTACTGGTGGTTCTGGGTGCTGGTGATCCCGTTGGAGGCTAACGCCGCCGCAGCTATCCTGCATGCCTGGTTCCCCGCCGTGGACCTCTGGGCCTTCTCGCTCATCATTACCTTGGCGCTGACCCTGACCAACCTGTGCAGCGTGAAGAACTACGGTGAGTTCGAATTCTGGTTCGCCCTGCTCAAGGTGTTGGCGATCATCGGCTTCATCGTGGTCGGCTGCGTGGCCATGTTCGGCCTGGTGCCGGGCAGCCAGGTCAGCGGTGCCAGCCACCTGTTCGACACCCAGGGCTTCATGCCCAACGGCCTGGGCGCGGTGCTGGCAGCCATGCTGACCACCATGTTCTCGTTCATGGGGACCGAGATCGTCACCATCGCCGCCGCCGAGTCGAAGGACCCAGGCAAGCAGATCAGCCGCGCTACCAACTCGGTGATCTGGCGTATCTGCCTGTTCTACCTGGTGTCGATCTTCCTGGTGGTGGCGCTGGTGCCGTGGAACGACCCGGCCCTGGCCGAAACCGGCTCCTACCAGACCGTGCTGAGCCGCATCGGCGTGCCGAATGCCAAGCTGATCGTCGACATCGTGGTGCTGATCGCCGTGACCAGCTGCCTGAACTCGGCGCTGTACACCTCTTCGCGCATGCTGTTCTCCCTGAGCAAGCGTGGCGATGCCCCGGCCGTGGCCCAGCGCACCACCCAGGCGGGTACTCCGCATTGGGCGGTATTGCTGTCCACTGCGGCGGCGTTCCTCTGTGTGTTCGCCAACTACGTGGCGCCGGCGGCGGTGTTCGAGTTCCTGCTGGCCAGCTCCGGCGCCATCGCCCTGCTGGTGTACCTGGTGATCGCTGTGTCGCAGCTGCGCATGCGCAGCCAGCGCGAGGCCCGTGGCGAGAAGATCGCCTTCAAGATGTGGCTGTTCCCGGGGCTGACCTGGGCGACCATCGCCTTCATCGTCGCCGTGCTGGCGGTGATGGCGTTGCGGGAAGACCATCGTGCCGAGATCATCGCCACTGCGCTGTTGAGCATTGGTGTGGTTGCCGCCGGCCTGTTGGTGCAGCGCAAGCGCAAGGCCCTGGGCCAGGCTGAAGGGCGGGCTGTACTGGATAACTGATCCGGCTGGCTGAAATGAAGAGGCCGCGCCCGGTGAAGGGCGCGGCCTTTTTTTGCTCGTGTATCTAGGGCCCCAATCGCCGGCAAGCCGGCTCCCACTGGGAGGGGGCATGCAGAGCCTGTGGGAGCCGGCTTGCCGGCGATTGGGCCGGGCCCGGCAATAGAAATACCGAAGGAAACCTCAGCCGAACTGCTTCTGCTGTTGCTGCTGCTTGGCCACTACTTCCGAAGCCGCCACATAGGCCGCCTGGAACTCATCGCTCTCCAGCCAGGCCATGGTGGCATCCTCGTCGGCGCCATCGAGCCACTTACGGTAGGCGGTGAACACCATGACGATGTAGTCGGTGGCGTGTTCTTCCTTGTGCCCCTTGAGCACCAGGGCCAGCAGCGGGTCGACCAGGAACACCGAGATCATCGGCACCAGGCCGTTCTCCTGGGCTTCCTTCATCTTCTCGAACAGACTGCCGTAGCTGCCCGAGTCCATGGCTTTCTTGAACACCTGCTCGACACTGGCGCTGTCGCCGGCACTGGCCTTGACCGCCTGGCCGCTGCGCACCATGCGGTTCTGCTTGGCCTTGGTGGCGGCGCGCTTGGCGCGTTTCTGTTGCTTGGTATTGGAGGCCATGGGCGAATCCTTGGGTGTCTGGAAAATGCGCGTATTGAAGCGCAGATGCCGGAGAAACCCAAGCGTTGCAGGTCGGGGTCGCTGTGCGGTCCATCGCGGGACGGCGCGGGAAATCCAAGACAACAAAAAACCCGCACTAGGCGGGTTTTTTGTTGTCGCTTCGGGTAACTTTGCAACCACCAGAAGCTGAAGGTGGTGCCCAGAGACGGAGTCGAACCGCCGACACGAGGATTTTCAATCCTCTGCTCTACCGACTGAGCTATCTGGGCGACGGGGCGAATTAAAAAGGTTTTCAGACCTTCCGTCAACGACTTTTTGAAAATTTTTTAAATTAATTCCGTCGCTTACGTTTCCGCAGTCATTCGCTGGGTGGAACGTAGCCTTCGGCCTGGGCGTAGTCTTCGCCGGCGAAGAACTTGTCCATCTCCGCCTGGAGGAATTTGCGGTCCTCGGCGTTCATCATGTTCAGGCGCTTCTCGTTGATCAGCATGGTCTGGTGCTTCTGCCACTCGTCCCAGGCCTTCTGCGAGATATTGTCGAAGATGTCCTGGCCCTTGGCGCCTGGGTAGGGTGGGCGGGGCAGGCCGGGGAGTTCTTCGTTGTACTTGCGGCACTTCACGGTGCGGGTCATCGGGCGTCTCCTGCAATCAATTCGTCGGCCGCGCGTTTGAGCAGCTTCTTGACCGGGGCTGCGAGGCCCAGGCGCGGCGGGGTGGCCAGGTTATACCAGAGCCAGTCGGGCTCGGCCACGGGCGGGCCGAGCGGGTCGACGCGCACCAGCCACGGCTCGATGGCCAGCTGGAAATGGCTGAAGGTATGGGTCAGCCCGTCCAGGGCCTGGCTGGCGGTGGTGCGCAGGCCGTGCTGGTAGGCCAGGTCGTCGACCTGCGCGAGGGTGTCCAGCTCCGGCAGGCTCCACAAGCCGCCCCAAAGGCCGCTGGAAGGGCGGCGGTAGAGCAGGATGGCGCCATCCTGGTTGGCCAGCAGGGGCATCAGTGTGCGGCGCTGGGGCAGCGTCTTGCGCGGCTTGGGTTCGGGGTAGTGGGTTTCCTGGCCGAGCAGGTGGGCTTGGCAGCCGCGCTGCAGTGGGCAGATCAGGCAACTGGGTTTGCTGCGGGTACAGAGCGTCGCGCCCAGGTCCATCATCGCCTGGGTATAGTGGTTGGCCCTGTGTTGCGGCGTGAAGCGCTCCGCGGTAGCCCACAGCATGTTGGCCACCTTGGGCTCGCCGGGGTAGCCGGCCTGGGCGGTGTAGCGGGCCAGCACGCGCTTGACGTTGCCGTCCAGAATCGGTGCGCGGATGCCCATGCTGATGCTGGCGATGGCCCCGGCGGTGGAGCGGCCGATGCCGGGCAGCTCGGTGAGCTGCTCGACGCTGCGCGGGAACTCACCCCCATGGCGCTCGACCACGATCCTGGCGGCCTTCTGCAGGTTGCGCGCCCGGGTGTAGTAGCCCAGGCCCGTCCACAGGTGCAGCACCTCGTCTTCCGGCGCCTCGGCCAGGGCCTGCACGGTGGGCAGGGCCTGCATGAAGCGGTCGAAGTAGTTGAGCACGGTGCTCACCTGGGTTTGCTGCAGCATGATTTCCGATACCCACACCCGGTAGGGGGTGATGCCCTGTTGCCAGGGCAGGTCGTGGCGGCCGTGCTGGTCGTACCACTGCAGTACGGCACTGGAGAACTGCTCGGGGCTCATCGCTTGAACAGCCCCTTGAGCACGTCCTTCACTTCCGGGCTCACCTTGTCACCGAGTTTTTCATCGAGCTTTTCCTGCAGGCGGTTGCCGGCCAGCTTGGCCGCCACCTTGCCCAGGCCGTCCTGGTCCAGGCGGCAGGCCTTGGCGCCCAGCTCCAGCGGGCCGCGGCAGCGCAGCGGGATCTCGACGCCGACATAGCGCTCGTTGACCTGGCAGGCCGGGTCCGGCATGGCGCGCTGGTCGCCTTCGACGATCACGCCGACGTTGTAGTCCATGCCCAGCACGCGCAGGTCCACGTCACCGTGGCCGTTGACGGTCAGGCCTGGGATGCGTGCCTTGAGGTCAGGGTTGCTGGCAACGCCGTTGCGCACCACCAGGCTGCCGCGCAGTTCCTGGAAGGGTGTGTCCTTGCCGCGAGGTTCGCCGCTCAGGGTCTTGCGGTTGAGCGTCGCGATGGCGTGGCACAGCTGCTGCTCGAGGTTGGCATTGACCAGCACGCCATCGGTGATGGTGAAGTTGGCGTTACCGTTGAGGGTGTCGACCAACGCCTTCTGGCTGTTGCCGGTGGCGGTCAGGTCGCTGGCCAGGGTCAGCAGGCCCTTGAGCGGCGGTGCCTGGTCAGGACGTTCGCTTTTGATGAAGTGTTCCACCGGCACGCGATTGATTTTGGTGGTCACGCCGACCTGTGGCACGGCTGGGCGCACGTCGACCGTGCCCTTGGCCTCGAAGGTGCCGTCGTACAGGCCGCCGCGCAAGGTTTCGAGGGTCAGCAGGCCGCCCTGGCCGTTGGCCTTGAGCTGGGCGTCGGTGATCGGCAGCTTGTCCAGGGTCAGGGCACCGAACGACAGGTCGGCCTGTAGGTCGACCTGGCGCAGGCGGTCCACCGGCAGCAGCTTGTCGTTGCTCCAGGCCACCTGGGTCGGGGCCTTGGGCAGCGGCGTGGTGCTCGGGCCGGCCACGGCCGTGGTTTCCTGCTGCTTGACCTCGGCCTGGCGTGCGGCAGTGGCGCCTTTGGCCTGCTCGCTCTTGGCCAGCAGGTAGCGGTCGGCGTCGAACTTGTCGCCTTTCAGGCGTACACGCAGAGCTTGTTTGGCGAAGTCTTCGATGGCCACGCGGCCGCTGAAGGTGCTGTCGTCCAGTTTCACCGCCAGGTCTTCCAGCGCCAGGCTGGTGGGGTTGGCCTGCAGGCGGGTGACCAGCTCGAGCTTGGCGAACGCGGCCGGGTCGGCGGTGGCCGGCAGCGGGTGGCCGATGCTGTCGAGGAAGGTGCGCAGGTCGAACTGGGCGATGGACAGGCCACCGCTCAACTGGGGAGTCTTGTCCAGGTCGCGCAGGTTCAGCTCGCCCAGGGCACGCAGCTGGTTGGCGGACAGCTTCAGGCCGTTCCACGACGCCACGTTGGCCGCCAGGTCGACCAGCAACTGGCCTTGGGCGGCGAAGGTCATGGTTTTGCCGGCCAGCGGCTCGCCGGAAGTCTCGCCGGTCAGGCGCAGGTCTTCGAAGTTGTAGCGCTTGAGCTTGCGATCGAAGCGCAGTTCGCCGGCCAGCTCCGTGCGTGCCTTGAGGCTCGGCTGGCCGACACTGAGGAAGGCACTGGCCTTGAGTGGAATGTTCGAGCCTTCGTGGACCGCGCCGGTGCTCAGTTGGATGCTCTCGGCGCTGAAGGTCTGGCCGGTCTTGGCATCGGTGTACTGCACCCGGGCGTTGTTGACGGTCAGGCTGTCGATGTCCAGCTTGACCATGCGCTCGCGGCTATCCTGCTTGTTCGCCGAGGCGTCGGCATCAGTTGTAGCGGGTGCCGGGGTCGTCTCGCCCGGCGTGGCGCTGGCGCCTGGCGTGGGCAGTGGTTTGCCGATGTCCTCCCAATTCCCGTGGCCGTGCTCGTCACGAGCCAGGGTCAGGTTCAGGCCTTCGACGCGTACATCGCTCATCTGCACTTCACGGCGCAGCAGCGGCAGCACGCGGACCGACAGGCCGAGCATCTGCAGGTCGGCGAAGGGTTCCTTGGGCTTGGTCAGGGTGGCGATGCTGGCTTCGTGCAATTCCAGGCCCAGCCAGGGGAACAGGCTCCAGCCGATATCGCCATTCAAGGTCAGCTCGACGTGGGCCTTGTCGCGGGCCAGCTGGCGAATCTCGTCTTTATAGTCGTTGGGATCGAAGAGGTGGGTCAGGGCGAAGCCCAGCGCCACGATGATCAGCAGCAACCCGAGAAGCCCCAGCCCCAGGATTTTGCCGAACGCTTTCATGGGCGAGTCCTTGTAGTCCGTTTTTGAAATTCAAGCGGGAGAGTATAGCGCTGTGGGTATGACGTCTGCGTAGTTTGTGGCCTTGGCGATGGCAAGGGCGGCCCCATCGCGGGACGAGCCCGCTCCCACAGGATCAACCCTGGCTTGCTGTTCTCCGCACCGTGCCGCATGTGAAACAGGGAAATTACAGATATGCGACATTGCCATATGTCATCCGCGTTCCAAGCGAGCGCGTTCTAGGCCTATAATGGCAGCCTTTTCGCCCAATGATTTTGCGGAGCTGGTGATGGTCGAACGTAAGGCTTCCGTCGAGCGCAATACCCTGGAAACCCAGGTAAAAGCCTCGATCAACCTCGATGGCAGTGGCAAGGCCCGATTCGATATCGGTGTGCCTTTCCTTGAGCACATGCTCGACCAGATCGCCCGGCATGGGCTGATCGATCTGGATATCGAGTGCAAGGGCGACCTGCACATCGACGACCACCATACCGTCGAGGACGTCGGCATCACCCTGGGCCAGGCGTTCGCCCAGGCCATCGGTGACAAGAAGGGTATCCGCCGCTACGGCCATTCCTACGTGCCGCTGGACGAAGCCCTGTCGCGCGTGGTCATCGACTTCTCCGGCCGTCCGGGCCTGCAGATGCACGTGCCCTATACCCGCGCCAGCGTGGGTGGTTTCGATGTCGACCTGTTCCAGGAGTTCTTCCAGGGCTTCGTCAACCACGCCCTGGTGACCCTGCACATCGACAACCTGCGTGGCCACAACACCCACCACCAGATCGAAACCGTTTTCAAGGCCTTCGGCCGCGCCCTGCGCATGGCTGTCGAGCTGGACGAGCGCATGGCCGGGCAGATGCCTTCCACCAAGGGATGCCTGTAATGCAGACGGTTGCGGTAATCGACTATGGCATGGGCAACCTGCATTCGGTGGCCAAGGCCCTCGAGCACGTAGGGGCAGGTCAGGTGCTGGTCACCAGCGACGCCGCTGTGATTCGTGAGGCCGACCGCGTGGTGTTCCCGGGTGTTGGCGCGATTCGCGATTGCATGGCCGAAATCCGCCGCCTGGGCTTCGACAGCCTGGTGCGCGAGGTCAGCCAGGACCGCCCGTTCCTCGGTATCTGCGTGGGTATGCAGGCGTTGCTCGACCGCAGCGAGGAAAACGACGGCGTCGATTGCATTGGCCTGTTCCCTGGCCAGGTGCGTTTCTTCGGCAAGGGCCTGCAGGAGGATGGCGAGCACCTGAAGGTGCCGCACATGGGCTGGAACGAAGTCAGCCAGGTCAATGACCACCCCCTGTGGCATGACATCCCGGACCGCGCGCGCTTCTATTTCGTGCACAGCTACTTCATCGAGGCCGGCAAGGCGAGCCAGGTGGTCGGTCGCGGCCACTATGGCGTCGACTTCGCCGCCGCGCTGGCCGACGGCTCGCGCTTCGCCGTGCAGTTCCACCCGGAGAAGAGCCATACCCATGGCCTGCAGCTGCTGCAGAACTTCGTCGCCTGGGACGGGCGCTGGTAGATGAGCAGATCGCGGACCAAAGCTCCGGTCATCACGCTGGCCCCGGAACAGGAGCGCGAGGCACTCGACACGCTCAAGCGCTTCCTCGAAGACCGCTTCGAGCTGGAGCTTGGGTCGTTCGAGGTAGCCGAGGTCCTCGAGCTGTTCAGCAAGGAAATTGCACCTCATTACTACAACAGGGCGATTGCCGATGTTCAGCTGCACCTCAAGGAGCGGTTCGAGAGCATCGAGAGCGACCTGTGGGCATTCGAGAAGCCCTGAATTCCACTGATTAGACAGGTTCCCAAGATGCTGATTATCCCCGCTATCGATCTCAAGGACGGTGCCTGCGTACGCCTGCGCCAAGGCCGCATGGACGACTCCACGGTATTTTCCGACGACCCGGTGAGCATGGCCGCCAAGTGGGTCGAGGGTGGCTGCCGTCGCCTGCACCTGGTGGACCTGAACGGCGCCTTCGAAGGTCAGCCGGTCAACGGCGAGGTGGTCACCGCCATCGCCAAGCGCTACCCGAACCTGCCGATCCAGATCGGCGGCGGCATCCGCTCTCTGGAGACCATCGAGCACTACGTCAAGGCTGGCGTGAGCTACGTGATCATCGGCACCAAGGCGGTCAAGCAGCCTGAATTCGTCGCCGAGGCGTGCAAAGCCTTCCCTGGCAAGGTCATCGTCGGCCTGGATGCCAAGGACGGCTTCGTCGCCACCGACGGCTGGGCCGAGGTCAGCTCGGTACAGGTCATCGACCTGGCCAAGCGTTTCGAGGCCGATGGTGTCTCGGCGATCGTCTACACCGACATCGCCAAGGACGGCATGATGCAGGGCTGCAACGTGCCCTTCACCAAGGCCCTGGCCGAAGCCACCTCGATCCCGGTGATCGCCTCGGGCGGCATTCACAACCTGGGCGATATCAAGGCCCTGCTGGACGCCAAGGCTCCTGGCATCATCGGCGCCATCACCGGCCGTGCCATCTACGAAGGCACCCTCGATGTCGCCGAGGCCCAGGCCTTCTGCGACAACTATCAAGGCTGAGGACTCGATATGGCACTGGCCAAGCGCATCATCCCTTGCCTGGACGTGGACAACGGCCGGGTGGTCAAGGGCGTCAAGTTCGAGAACATCCGCGACGCCGGCGACCCGGTGGAGATCGCCCGCCGCTATGACGAGCAGGGCGCCGACGAGATCACCTTCCTCGACATCACCGCCAGCGTCGATGGCCGTGACACCACCCTGCATACCGTCGAGCGCATGGCCAGCCAGGTATTCATCCCGCTGACCGTCGGCGGCGGCGTGCGTACCGTGCAGGACATCCGCAACCTGCTCAACGCCGGTGCCGACAAGGTGTCGATCAACACCGCCGCGGTGTTCAACCCGGAGTTCGTGGGCGAGGCCGCCGACCGTTTCGGTTCGCAGTGCATCGTCGTCGCCATCGATGCCAAGAAGGTTTCCGGCCCTGGCGAAACGCCGCGCTGGGAGATCTTCACCCATGGCGGGCGCAAGCCAACCGGGCTGGACGCGGTGGAGTGGGCGAAGAAGATGGAAGGCCTGGGTGCCGGTGAGATCCTGCTGACCAGCATGGATCAGGACGGTATGAAGAGCGGTTTCGACCTGGGCGTCACCCGGGCCATCAGCGATGCGCTGGGGATTCCGGTGATCGCCTCCGGTGGCGTGGGCAACCTGCAGCACCTGGCCGACGGGATCCTGGAAGGGCATGCCAGTGCCGTGCTGGCGGCCAGTATCTTCCACTTCGGTGAGTACACGGTGCCGGAGGCCAAGGCCTACATGGCTTCGCGCGGGATCGTCGTTCGCTGAACAAATGACTGGGGCCGCCTTGCGGCCCAATCGCGGGACAAGCCCGCTCCCACAGAGCGTGCACAACCCCTGTGGGAGCGGGCTTGTCCCGCGATTGGGCTGCAAGGCAGCCCCATTTCATTACCCGTGGCTCTTGCCCAGCAGCGCGTGATACAGCTCGCTGTCGCCGAGAATCCCCACCACCTTGTCGTTCTCCTGCAGCACCAGCTTGTTGCCGGTGTGGTAGCGGATCTGCAAGGCATCGCGCATGCCGATGTTGGCACTGACCAGAGTCGGCTTGCGGCCCAGGGTCTCCACATCCTGCCCCGGCGCCCAGTTCTGCAGGTCCAGGCCATTCTGGCCCTGGCGGGCGCGCTTGATCGAGCCGCCTTCGCCCAGGTCCAGCCAGGAGTCGCCGCTTGGGTCC
The DNA here is from genome assembly GCF_056725765.1 of Pseudomonas shiyinii. Taxonomy (NCBI): domain Bacteria; kingdom Pseudomonadati; phylum Pseudomonadota; class Gammaproteobacteria; order Pseudomonadales; family Pseudomonadaceae; genus Pseudomonas; species Pseudomonas shiyinii. Next base: position 27,959 of record NZ_CM161522.1, read on the forward strand.
AGGCATACCGAGCCGTTGACCCGCTTGCAGTTGTCCAGGCTGCGCATCAGGCTGCGGCCGCACAGGACGTTGAGCGGGTTGGTGTGGGCCACGAAGGTCCGCACGTAGTCGTCAGCCGGGTTGAGGACAATCTCCTCGGGCTTGCTGTACTGGATGATCCGGCCATCTTTCATGATGGCGATGCGGCTGCCCAGCTTCAGGGCTTCATCCAGGTCGTGGCTCACGAACACGATGGTCTTGCTCAGCTTGCTCTGCAGGGCCAGCAGTTCGTCCTGCAGGCCCTGGCGGATCAGCGGGTCGAGGGCCGAGAAGGGTTCGTCCATCAGCAGGATGTCGGCATCCATGGCCAGCGCACGGGCCAGGCCCACACGCTGCTGCATGCCGCCGGACAGCTCGTCGGGTTTCTTGTTGCGCCACTGGGTCAGGCCCACCAGCTCGAGCTTCTCATCCACCAGCTTGCGCCGCTCCTTCTCGGGGTGGCCCTGCATCTCCAGGCCGAAGCTGATGTTCTCGCGCACCGTCAGCCAAGGCATCAGGGCGAACTTCTGGAATACCATGGCGATGCGCTTGGTGCGCATCATCTTCAGCTCTGCCGGGGTGCAATGGGCGATGTCGATGTGCTTGCCTTCATGCTCGACGAACAGCTTGCCACGGCTGACGGTGTTCAGGCCGTTGATGCAGCGTAGCAGGCTGGACTTGCCCGAGCCGGACAGGCCCATGAGCACGCAGATCTCGCCTTTCTTGATATCCAGGTTGGCTTTTTCGACGCCCACCACCAGGCCGGTCTTCTTGAGGATCTGCTCGCGGGTCTGGCCCTGGTCGAGCAGCGACAGCGCTTCGCGTGGCTTGTTGGAGAAGATGACGTCGACGTCTTCGAAACGAATGATGCTCATGACTCACCTCGCGCCGGCAGCTCAGGTTGCTTGCAGATACGGTCCAGCATGATCGCCAGCAGCACGATCGCCAGGCCGGCCTCGAAGCCGAGGGCGATATCGGCGGTGTTCAGTGCGTTGACCACGGGCTTGCCCAGGCCGTCGGCGCCCACCAGGGCGGCGATCACGACCATCGACAGCGACAGCATGATGCATTGGGTGACGCCTGCGGCGATGCTCGGCATCGCGTGGGGCAGTTCGATGCGGGTCAGCAGTTGGCGGCGCGAGCAGCCGAAGGCCTTGCCGGCATCGAGCAGCTCTTGTGGCACATCGCAGATGCCCAGATAGGTGAGGCGGATGGGCGCGGCGATGGCGAACACTACCGTGGAGATCAGCCCCGGAACCACGCCCAGGCCGAACAGGGTCAGGGTCGGGATCAGGTAGACGAAGGTCGGCACCGTCTGCATCAGGTCCAGGACCGGGCGCATGGCGGTATAGAACATTGGCTTGTGCGCAGCGACGATACCCAGCGGCACGCCGATGGCCACGCAGACCACCGTGGCGAAGGTCACCTGCGCCAGGGTTTCCATGGTTTCCTGCCAGTAGCCCAGGTTGAAGATGAGCAGGAAGGACAGGGCGACGAAAGCGGTCAGCGCCCATTTGCGCTGGATGAAGTGCGCCAGGGCGGCGAACAGGGCGATGAGGACGTAGGGGTTGAACCAGGTCAGGGAGCTGGTAACTCCGCTGATCATGAACTCGAGGCCCTGGGCGATGGCATCGAAATAGCTGGCGCCGTTCTGGGTCAGCCATTCGACGAAGGAGGCGATGTACTGCCCCAGCGGTATTTTCTGATCGATAAGCATGATAGCGAGCTTCCACCTGCAAAGATTGAAATCAGTCCGGGGTAGGCGAGCCCACCCCGAGGTAGTGCCAATTGCTACTGCATCCTTGTTGTTATTGCGTCAGTTTGGCCTTGGCCGCCTCCAGCCCCGGTTTGCCGTCCACGGTCGTCACCCCGGCCAGCCAGGTGTCGAGCACTTGCGGGTTGTTCTTCAGCCACGCCTTGGCGGCAGCCTCGGGCTTCATCTTGTCGTCCAGGACGTTACCCATCAGGGTGCTTTCCATGTCGAGGGTGAACGACAGGTTCTTCAGCAACTGGCCAACGTTGCTGCACTCCTGCGTGTAGCCCTTGCGGGTATTGGTCAGCACGGTCGCCTTGCCGAATTCGGGGCCGAAGAAATCATCCCCGCCGGACAGGTACTGCATCTTGAAACGCTTGTTCATCGGGTGCGGTTCCCAGCCCAGGAACACCACCGCCTCGCCGCGCTTCTGCGAACGGTCCACCTGCGACAGCATGCCCGCCTCGCTGGACTGGACCAGCTTGAAGCCGGCGTCCTTCAGGCCGAAGGCGTTCTTGTCGATCATGCTCTGGATGGTGCGGTTGCCATCGTTGCCAGGCTCGATGCCGTAGATCTTGCTGCCCAGTTCCTTCTTGAACTTGGGGATATCGGCGAAATCCTTCAGGCCTTTGTCGTACAGCGCCTGGGGCACCGCCAGGGTGTACTTGGCGTTCTCCAGGTTGGCGCGCACCGTCTCGACCGTCCCGGCGTCGCGGTACTGCTTGATGTCGTTCTCCATGGTCGGCATCCAGTTGCCGAGGAACACGTCCAGGTCCTTGCCGGCGGCCAGCGACTTGTAGGTCACCGGTACCGAGATCATGTTGGTGTGGGTCTTGTAGCCCAGGGCTTCGAGGACAACGCTGGTGACGGCGGTGGTCACGGTGATGTCGGTCCAGCCGACATCCGAGAACCGTACCGTCTGGCACTGCTCGGGCTCTACGGCCTGAGCCAGCAGAGGTGTAGCGAGCATCGCGGCCAGCAAGAGCGAGGGTGAACCTTTCATGGGTGGACTCCTGTGATTTTTTCTTCGGGTTTCTCGCGGGCCGCCGGGCTTTCTCTAGGCTCCGGTCGACCAGGCCTGCAGAGGGCAGGTTGCGAGGCCGTGTATTACGAGTCGCTTTCGATAATCCCCCAGCGTTCGGCAATCGCCTACTGGTGGGGTCGTAACCAGTACAGGACGGGTCGCATCCAGTAAGGGCAATGTCGCATATGGATTTTTCCACCCTCCGCCGGGTGTTTTTGCGTCGCCAGGCCCCCTGAAAACGGCGGTCATGTGACCCGGACAGGGCGGCGTTGGTGGACAAAAGTACGTCGGTTGCAGACGGCGGGTGGTAGGTCAAAAGCCCGATGATGCGTGCATTCGCGGCAACCCGCGTCATTAGCCTAGCAGTTGCTCATCCCGCCATATGCCGCGGGCAGACAAGCCCATCAAGAGGTGATTCGACAATGGCCATCAGCGTGTTCGACCTGTTCAAGATCGGTGTCGGGCCTTCCAGCTCCCACACCGTTGGCCCCATGCGTGCTGGCGCCCTGTTCGTCCAGGGCCTGCGTGAACGAGGCGAGCTGGAGCAGGTGCGGCGAGTGGAAGTACGGCTGTACGGCTCGCTGTCGGCCACCGGTGTCGGCCACGGTACCGACAACGCCACGGTCATGGGCCTGATGGGCGAATGGCCTGACGCCATCGACCCCACGGTGATCGCCCCACGCATCGCCGAGCTGCGCGAAACCAATACCTTGCAGCTCGATGGCCGCCTGCCGGTCGAGTTCGTCTGGGCGCGCGACATGCTGCTGCTGGACGAGAACCTGCCCTACCACCCGAACGCCATGACCCTGATCGCCGAAGGCGCGCAGGGCGAATTGCACCGCGACACCTACTACTCGGTCGGTGGTGGCTTCGTCGTCGATGCCGCCCAGGCCGCCAGCGGCGTGCTGGACGCCGACCAGACCGTGCTGCCGTACGATTTCAACAGCGCGGCCGAGCTGCTGCAGCTGTGCAAGCAAAACGACCTGCGCGTGTCGCAATTGATGATGGAGAACGAGAAAGCCTGGCGCAGCGAGGAAGAAATCCGCGCTGGCCTGCTCAAGCTCTGGGACGCCATGCAGGAATGCGTGAATAACGGCCTCAAGTACGAGGGCACGCTGCCTGGCGGGCTGAATGTTCGCCGCCGCGCTGCCAAGCTGCATCGCAGCCTGCAGGAGCTGGGTAAGCCCAACGTGATCGGTTCGACCATGAGTGCCATGGAATGGGTGAACCTGTTCGCCCTGGCGGTCAACGAAGAGAACGCCGCTGGCGGGCGTATGGTCACCGCGCCCACCAACGGCGCGGCCGGTATCATCCCGGCGGTGTTGCACTACTACATGCGTTTCTCCGACGTGGTGGACGAATCCAACGTCGTGGACTTCTTCCTCAGTGCGGCTGCGGTCGGCATCCTGTGCAAGAAGAACGCTTCCATTTCGGGTGCCGAGGTCGGCTGCCAGGGTGAGGTCGGTTCGGCCTGCGCCATGGCTGCTGCAGGCCTTGCCGAAGTGTTGGGCGCTACCCCGCCGCAGGTGGAAAACGCCGCCGAGATCGCCCTTGAGCACAACCTGGGCCTGACCTGCGACCCGGTCGGTGGCCTGGTCCAGGTGCCGTGCATCGAGCGCAACGCCATTGCCGCTGTGAAAGCGATCAACGCCGTACAGATGGCCCTGCGTGGCGATGGCGAGCACTTCATCTCCCTCGACCAGGTGATCCGCACCATGCGCGACACCGGCGCCGACATGCACGACAAGTACAAGGAAACGTCCCGTGGCGGCCTTGCGGTCAGCGCCATCGAGTGCTGATGCGCCATTCTGGCCCAAATCTGACCGGTGTGCCGTCTGCTGGCGCACCGGCAGCCTACCGACCGTCGCGTGTCGCTACGCGAAAGGGCGTTGTCGGTGACACTTAAGTCTGTCGCTTCTGGGCAACCTTCCCACAAGTGCTACCGAATTGCTCAAACGTTACAGGTGAAGGCGCTGGCTCGCCTGTTTGCGCTTATTTATCCGACCCGAGAAAAGGCCCGAAAACCGCGCAGCACGACGTCGTTTTTGGGTTTTTTTGAATAGCCGTTCAATTTAGGCACGGCGTTTGCGTTGAAGTTGGCAAAGCCCCTGCATACGAACTGGGGCCATGACAAGAAACAGTGCCCGCCTGAGGCACGCCCTGCATTGTGCGAGGAGAAATCCGCGATGACGACCTACACCTCCGGGAATCCGACCCAGAACCGCACCGCTCCCCAGTCCATCGGGTTTCTCCTGTTGGACAACTTCACCCTCATCTCCCTCGCTTCCGCCGTCGAGCCGCTGCGCATGGCGAACCAGCTGTCCGGCCGCGAGCTGTACCGCTGGCATACTCTGACCGTCGATGGCGGCCAAGTCTGGGCCAGCGACGGCCTGCAGATCACCCCGGATGCGGCGATGCACAGTGCACCACCGATGGACACGGTGATCGTCTGCGGCGGCGTGGGCATCCAGCGCACCGTCACCCGTGAGCACGTCACCTGGCTGCAGGCCCAGGCCCGGCAGTCGCGCCGCTTGGGTGCGGTGTGCACCGGCAGCTGGGCGTTGGCCTGTGCCGGCCTGCTCGATGGCTTCGATTGCAGTGTGCACTGGGAGTGTCTGGCGGCCATGCAGGAGGCCTTCCCGCGGGTCAACATGAGCACGCGCCTGTTCACCCTCGACCGCAACCGCTTCACCAGCTCCGGCGGCACCGCGCCGTTGGACATGATGCTGCACTTGATCAGCCGCGACCATGGCCGCGAGCTGTCGGCTGCGATCTCCGAGATGTTCGTCTACGAGCGCATCCGCAACGAGCAGGACCACCAGCGTGTGCCGCTCAAGCACATGCTCGGCACCAACCAGCCGAAGCTGCAGGAGATCGTGGCGCTGATGGAGGCCAACCTGGAAGAGCCGATCGACCTGGACGAACTGGCCGTGTACGTGTCGGTGTCGCGTCGTCAGCTCGAGCGGTTGTTCCAGAAGTACCTGCACTGCTCGCCGTCGCGCTATTACCTGAAGCTGCGCCTGATCCGTGCGCGCCAGCTACTCAAGCAGACGCCCATGTCGATCATCGAGGTGGCCTCGGTATGCGGCTTCGTTTCAACGCCGCACTTCTCCAAGTGCTACCGCGAATACTTCGGCATTCCGCCGCGTGACGAGCGTGTGGGCTCCAACACTGCCCAGCAGGTAGCAATGATGCCGATCCCGCAGGCCATGGCCCTGACCCCGCACGCCGGCCCGATGGCTTCACTGAGCCAGGCGCGCAACGAGTCGACGTTCGCCAGCGTAAGGCTCTGAAGCAAACGCATAAACCCTGTGGGAGCGGGCTTGTCCCGCGATTGCGTCGGCAGGAACAACACTATTGTTGCTACTGACGCAATCGCGGGACGAGCCCGCTCCCACAGGGGTGTTTGTACGTTGGAAAAAGGTAGATCAGGGGCGTTTGTTGAATTGGGCCAATGCCGGCAACAACTGCTTTTCGATGGCCTGGCGCACCGCCGGCAGGATGGTGGCGCTGCTGGTGTACATTTGTTCGACCATCCCTTTGAGGGCCCGTGCGTTGGGCTCGGTCAAGCCGCGTACCACCGCTTCGCAAGCCTGCTCGGCCGTGGCCCCTGCCGGCATCTCGAAGCCCAGGGCGCGCAGGTGGCCCAGCAGGTCGTCCTGGTCAATCAAATCCGCATGCATCATGGTTTCTTGTCCTTGTTTGCCGCTGTGATTTACGACCGATTCTGTGTTCATGGCGACACACCCGCAAGGGCAGAATGTCGCAATGGCCGCTTTGGCTAAGAACAGGTCGTTCCCGGCTAAATCCACTGTCGGGGAAGCCAGCAAACTGGGCTCATTCACGGTACGGAGGGCTTGGTCACCCTCACTCGTTAAAGTGGATGTTTGCTCGCTCTTGGCCCCGGATGCTCACGGCTTTCCGGGGTTATTTTTTTGTGCAAGCCGTGAGTTCTGCCAGTGATGCTTGCCTGCCTCCTGCGATTCAATCGAGCTGAATTCTTTCACTCGAGCAGGACCATGAAAAATTTCTGGAATAAAAGTTTATCGCTTTCAGGCGTGTTTGCCCTGGTGGCAAGCGTCTCCTCATTCAGCCATGCACAATCCTCCAACCCTCGTTTGTTCGAGATTGACGGGCAAGGCGCCCTGCGGACTCTGCAGAGTGAGGCGGGCATTCATGACTATCTGGGTACGTTGATGAACGACCCGTCCACTGTGCAGATTCAGCGGGTTAATGTGAAGGCTGCGCTGATTGCGGCCGACACACAAATGCTTTCCCTACCTTTGCCGGACGGCAGGGAAGTGAACTTCCAGTTGAAGCGTTTCACTACCTCTGTTCCGGGAATGGAAGGTTGGGTAGGCGACGTCCCATCGGACCGTACGCAGAGATTCACCTCGGACGCGGAGGTGGATATGGATCCCTTCAACTGGATCTCATTGGTTCGCGATGGTGACCAGCTGGTGGGAAGTATCCACGTCGATGGGCAGGCATACCGGCTGGAATATGTGGGGGCTGGGCAACATGTACTGGTCAAGGTTGACGAGTCCAAATTGCCTCCGGAGGCAGAGCCCATTCCAAGCCCCGAAATAGACAATGTCGATCTCACGGTGGGCCATACTCCGCAATCGGCGCACAGTACAATCCGTGTTTTATTTGTGTCCACGGAGCTGTCTCGGGCGAAATACCCGAATTATCGAGCGCAATTGGTAAAGGCTCTACAAGATGCCAACCAGTCCATGATCAATAGCCAAGTCAATATTACCTATGAATTGGCTGGATTTCATGATGCTGATTACAACGAAGAGGGGCACTCTTACGGGGCCCAGCTGAGTAGCCTAACAAAACGTGAAACTGATCTGGGCAGGGAGGTGTACCGAACCCGTGATGCTTTAAGAGCGGATCTGGTTTCCATGCTATCGACGGGGCGGGAATATTGCGGGTTGGCCTATGTAAACGCAGGAAAGAGTACAGCCTATTCGGTCATAAGCTGCCTGGGTTCTCTGGCTCATGAGCTGGGCCACAATCTGGGTGCCACGCACAACTGGGAGCCTGGTCAGGCAGAAGGCAACCCACCTTATATGTATGGATACCGTTACACCGGTACGCCTCGTTTTCGCACTCAGCTGTCATATGACTGCTCTGGTGGCACTTGTCCAAGAGTTCTCTACCACTCGAACCCACGGGTGACCTATCAAGGCATACCCGTTGGTACGGCGAGAAATCATGATGTCGCGCGGCGTTTCAATGAGCGCAGGGAAACGGTTGAAAATTTCTATCCGCCGGTTCTCGACGTGACGCTTTATGAACATAGCCATTCCAGAGGGCGATCGTGTCACTTTATTCAAGCAGTCGGTTCTGCAATCGACGTACGCCAGCAGTGTGGGGCGGAATGGGGATCTATTGTAAGTTCTGCCAAGGTTTTAGGGTTGGCGCCAGGTATCACGGTGAGGTTCGAAGGTGAACCAGGCCAATATGAAGAATTTATCAGTAAGGCCTATACAGGGGCGTTGCCTGTTTATCTGTTTGGCGAATATCCAGATGTGAGCTCTGATATTGACTGGGTTAAAGCAGGTTCATCCATGAATGACAAGGTCAGCAGGGTAAGCATTTCTCGATAGCGCATGCGGCTTCGACTGAGCACAGACCGGGACATCGTCATGTCCCGGTCTTGGTCGCTAACGGCCCAGTTGGATCAAGCGCCCCACGAATTGTGGGGGCGAATGGTCCACAGCGCTGTTCATCAGCTGCTGTAGTGACGCTGCGCTTGATTCACTGAACGGTGCCGACTTCGGCCCCGCCAGGTCCACATGCAGCAGCATCTGTTCGCTGGCCGCCAGGGCCTCGTCGAAGCCTGCCCGGTGCAGGCTGTGGTACAGGTGCAGGCGCTTCTTGTCGAAACCGATGATCTGCGTCTGCACCCACACCTCGGTGCCGAGCTTCACTTCGTGCAGGTAGTTGATATGCGCCTCCAGGGTGAACAGCGAATTGCCGCTCTGCCCACGGCTGTCGGCATCCAGGCCGATGCGCTCCATCAGCGCATCGGTGGCGAAGCTGAAGATCAGCAGGTAATAGGCGTCGCGCAGGTGTCCGTTGTAATCGACCCAGTCCTCCTGGACTGGGGTACGGTAGGTGATCAGTGCGGGCATGGCCGTCTCCTCAGTCGCCGAACGCCATGCCGTGGCTTGCCTTGCTGTTCTTCACGGCGTCCAGCACCGCCAGCAGGGTGTCGTCGCGGTAGCGCTCCAAGGCTGCGATGCTGCGCTCGCCCAGTTGCTCGGCGGTGCCCTCGACCACATCGTCGATCAGCTTGTCGGTGAGCTCCGGTGCCGGCAGGTAGGTCCAGGGCAGCTTCAGCGCCGGGCCGAACTGGGCCATGAAGTGACGCATGCCAGCATCGCCACCCGCCAGGGTGTAGGTCAGGAAGGTTCCCATGAACGACCAGCGCAGGCCGGCGCCGAAGCGGATCGCGTCGTCGATTTCCCCGGTGCTGGCCACGCCATCGTTGACCAGGTGCAGGGCTTCGCGCCACAGCGCTTCGAGCAGACGATCGGCGATGAAGCCCGGGACTTCCTTGCGCACGTGCAGCGGGCGCATGCCCAGGGCGGTGTAGATGGTCTTGGCGGCTTCGATGGCTTCCGGGGCGGTGTTCTGGCCGCCGACGATCTCCACCAGTGGCAGCAGGTACACCGGGTTGAACGGGTGGCCCACCACGCAGCGCTCGGGGTGGGTGGCCGACTCGTAGAATTCGCTGGGCAGCAGGCCCGAGGTGCTGGAGCCGATGATCGCGTTCGGCTTGGCCGCGGCGCTGATCTTGGCGTGCAGGTCGAGCTTCAGGTCCAGGCGCTCCGGGGCGCTTTCCTGGATGAAATCGGCGTCACGTACGCATTCCTCGATGGTGGCCACGAACCGCAGGCGATCTTGTGAGGCACCTGGCGCCAGGCCTTGTTTTTCCAACGCTGGCCAGGCATTGGCGATACGTTTGCGCAAGGCCTGTTCGGCGCCTGGTGCCGGGTCCCAGGCGATCACGTCCAGGCCGTGGGCCAGGGCGCGGGCGACCCAGCCGCTGCCGATGACGCCGCTGCCCAGGGCGGCGAAGGTCTTGATCTCGGTGATGAAAGACATGGCGATTCTCCAAATGGCTTCAGCGGCGCTTGAGGTTCATTTTTTCGCGGCCTTCGGCCGGGGTCAGTACGCGAGCGCCAAGGCGGGTGATGATTTCCACCGCACGCTCGACCAGTTGGCCGTTGCTGGCCAGCACGCCACGGTCCAGGTACAGGTTGTCTTCCAGGCCGACGCGCACGTTGCCGCCCAGCAGCACGGCTTGCGCCGCCATGGGCATCTGCATGCGACCGATACCGAAGCCGGCCCAGGTGACGCCGGCCGGCAGGTTGTCGACCATCGCCTTCATGGTGGTGGTGTCGGCCGGCGCGCCCCACGGGATGCCCAGGCACAGCTGGAACAGCGGGTCTTCCAGCAGGCCTTCCTTCATCATCTGCTTGGCGAACCACAGGTGGCCGGTGTCGAAGATTTCGAGCTCGGCCTTCACGCCCAGCTCAGTGATGCGCTTGGCGCCAGCGCGCAGTTGGCTGGGGGTGGAGACGTAGATGGCATTGCCGTCGCCGAAATTGAGCGTGCCGCAGTCCAGGGTGCAGATCTCCGGCAGCAGCGCCTCGACATGGGCCAGGCGCTCCAGCGGGCCGATCAGATCGGTGCCTGGGCCGAACTCCATGGGCGTTTCGCCTGGGCCGATCTCGAGGTCGCCGCCCATGCCGGCGGTAAGGTTGACGATCACGTCCACATCGGCCTCGCGGATCCGCTCCATGACTTCGCGGTACAGCGCCACGTCACGGCTGAAACGACCGGTCTGTGGGTCGCGAACATGGCAGTGGACCACGGTGGCGCCGGCCTTGGCGGCTTCGATTGCGGACTCGGCGATCTGCTTGGGGGTGACCGGGACCAGGTGGCTCTTGGCAACGGTGTCGCCGGCCCCGGTCAGGGCGCAGGTGATGATGACGTCATGGTTCATGATGGTTCCTCGTGATGTTGGCAGCGGCCTGAGCGCCGTAGGAGCGGCCTTGTGCCGCGAAAAAGAGCTGCGAAGCGGCCCCCTGTTTTCCGTGGGGTGCACGCATCCCTGGGGCTGCTTCGCAGCCCTTTCGCGGCACAAGGCCGCTCCTACAGACGATGTGGCCGTGAAAATTGGTGTCAGTTGGCGGTGAGCTTGAGGTTCTCGGCGGCGGGTTTTCCGTCGAAGGTGGTCACCCCTTCGAGCCAGCGGGCCTTATCCTCGGGGTGGTCCTTGAGCCACTGGCGGGCGGAATCCAGCGGGTCCTTGTGGTCGAGCAGTGGCTGCATCATGCGGCTCTCGTCCTCGGCGCTGAAGGTCAGGTTGGCCAGCAGCCGGTGGGCGTTGGGGCAGCGCTCGGCGTAGTCCGGCGCGGTGACGGTCCATACCGTGGCGCGGCCTTCGTCAGGCCCCAGGGCATCCTGGCTGTCGCCCAGGTAGACCATGTCGAGATTGACGTTCATCGGGTGTGGCGCCCAGCCGAAGAACACCACGGCCTGCTTGCGCCGCACGGCGCGGTCGACAGCGGCGAGCATGCCCGCCTCGCTGGACTCGACCAGCTGGAACTTGCCCAGGCCGAACTGGTTCTTGGCGATCATCGCCTTGATCTGGGTGTTGGCGCCGGAGCCTGGCTCGATGCCGTAGATCTTGCCGCCCAGCTCCTTCTCGAACTTGTGGATGTCGGCGAAATTCTTCAGGCCCTTGTCAGCCAGGTATTTCGGCACCGCCAGGGTGGCCCGAGCGTCTTCCAGGCTGGGTTTGTCCAGGACCTTGACCTGCCCCGCCTGGACGAATGGCGTGATGGTCTGGGTCATGATCGGGTTCCAGTAGCCCAGGAACATGTCCAGGCGCTTGTCGCGGATACCGGCAAAGATGATCTGCTGCGAGGCGCTGGTCTGCTTGGTCTGGTAGCCCAGCCCGTCGAGCAGCACCTGGGCCATGGCGCTGGTGGCGATGACGTCGGTCCAGTTGACCACGCCCAGGCGCACGTCTTTGCACACGGCGGGTTCGGCGGCGAGGAGGGGAGTCGCGAGGGTGCTGCTCAGGGCAAGGGAAAACAGGCTGCGGCGGATGAAGCTGTGCATGGTGGCTCTCCAACGGCAGTGCATATTGTTATTGGGGCCGGCCTCTGCGGGCCGTGAGAACACGCTACGCTGGTGGCGGGGTGGAAATTCGCACCCTGGCGACCAACAATTGCACGGAGGCGACCACTTTTGCCGTGGAGCATGCGATGCCGGAAACCATTCATTTCCTCCTGTTGCCGGGCTTCTCGGCCATGGGCTTCATCAGCGCCCTGGAGCCCCTGCGCGTGGCCAACCGGTTCCGCGGGCCGCTGTACCGCTGGCGTGTGCTGAGCCTGGACGGCGGCGCGGTGGAGGCCAGCAATGGCATGTCGGTGAACGCCGATGGCGTGCTGGGGGAGGGGGAGTCTGCGCGCATGCTGTTGATCGTTGCAGGCTTCGATCCCCTGGCCTGTTTTGGCGCGGCGTTGCATCAGGCGCTGCGGCGTCTGGACCATGAGGGTGTGTTGCTGGGCGGCATCGACACCGGTGCGATGGTGTTGGCCGAGGCCGGGCTGCTCGACGGTCATCGGGCGACCGTGCATTGGGAAGCGCTGGAGGCGTTCAAGGAGCGCTATCCACGATTGCAGGCGACCCAGGAGCTGTTCGAGATCGATCGCCGGCGCATCACCTGTGCCGGGGGGACCGCGTCCATCGACCTGATGCTCGACCTCATTGGCCAGGGCCATGGCAGCGAGCTGGCGGTGCAGGTGTCGGAGCAGTTCGTGCTCGGACGTATCCGTCCGCGACAAGACCACCAGCGTATGGAGATCGCCAACCGCTATGGTCTTCGCAACAAGAAGCTGGTGCGGGTGATCGGCGAGATGGAGCGCAACACCGAGCAGCCGCTCAACACCGAGGTGCTGGCCGACGGTGTGCAGATCACCCGGCGCCAGTTGGAGCGGTTGTTCCGCCTGCACCTGGACGACACGCCCAGTGGTTTCTATCTGCGACTGCGCCTGGACAAGGCGCGGCAACTGTTGCGCCAGACCGACATGAGCGTGCTGGAGGTGAGCATCGCCTGTGGCTTCGAGTCGGCGTCGTATTTCACCCGTTGCTATCGGGCTCGGTTCGAGCGGTGCCCGCGGGAGGATCGGATGGCCAGGGCGGTGTGAGGGTGCCCGTTGGCCCTATCGCCGACAAGCCGGCTCCCACAGGTATAGCGGTGTCCTTGAAAACAGCGCAGGGCCGGTGGGAGCCGGCTTGCCGGCGATAAGGCCGGAGCGAGCAACGCACTAGCTACTGCTGCCCGATGGACTGCAAGTACTCGGAGCGTTCATCGCTACGCTGCGCCAGGCAGGTGTTCCATGCCGCTTCGAACGCCTTGCCGCCCGGCTTCTCGGCAAAGGTCTCGACCTTGCAGTCGGCGTCGCGCAATTGTGTCCACAGGGCCTGGGCAGCCTGCAGGCGGCTGGTCAATTGCTGCACTTTGTCGTTTTCGTCCGGGTACTGGTCGGTGATGCGCTGGATGAGATCGTCGAAGGCCGCTGCGAGCTCCCGTTCGGCGGTCTGCTTGTTGTAGGCCGCACAGGCATAGCTTTGCGTGTCGTTTTCGACAGTGTCGCAAGGCGTGCTTTCGTCCTCGTTGGCCTGGGCGCCCAGGGCCACGGCCACCAGGGCCAGCCATGCCATTGATTTCATCCGTTTTCTCCTCAACAGGCTGACGAATCGCCGGGATTCTCGCTCACTCCGGGGGCGCTTGGTAGCTCCCTGAAGAAAAGTTCATAAAGCCTGAAAACGCCGTTGTCGAGACCGCCTCTCATCGCCGTATGGCGCACCAGAGGGCGCCTTGTCGGCCTTTGACGCTTTCGGCAAACCCCCTGTCGTTTTTGCACCGGGGCGCCTCGGGCCGCAGGCATATGCTGGCCCCAAAGCGCCGGCACAAGGTTTGGCGCGAGCAAACTCAATAAAAGGGGACAGCCTGATGAGCCCAGCCGAATTGCACGCCGACAGCATCGTCATCGACGGTCTGATCATCGCCAAGTGGAACCGCGAACTGTTCGAGGACATGCGCAAAGGTGGCCTCACTGCGGCCAACTGCACGGTGTCGGTCTGGGAAGGCTTCAAGGCGACCGTCGACAACATCGCTTCCAGCCAGAAACTGATCCGCGAGAACAGCGACCTGGTCATGCCGGTGCGTACCACCGCCGACATCCGCAAGGCCAAGGAGCTGGGCAAGACCGGCATCCTCTTCGGCTTCCAGAACGCCCATGCCTTCGAAGACCAGATCGGCTACGTCGAAGTGTTCAAGCAGCTGGGCGTGGGCATCGTGCAGATGTGCTACAACACCCAGAACCTGGTGGGCACCGGCTGCTACGAGCGCGATGGCGGCCTGTCGGGCTTCGGTCGCGAGATCGTCGCCGAGATGAACCGCGTCGGCATCATGTGCGACCTGTCCCACGTCGGCTCCAAGACCAGCGAGGAAGTCATCCTCGAGTCGAAGAAGCCGGTCTGCTACTCCCACTGCCTGCCTTCGGGCCTGAAGGAACACCCACGCAACAAGTCGGACGAAGAGCTGAAGTTCATCGCCGACCACGGCGGCTTCGTCGGCGTGACCATGTTCGCACCGTTCCTGGCCAAGGGCATCGACTCGACCATCGACGACTACGCCGAGGCCATCGAGTACACCATGAACATCGTCGGTGAAGACGCGATCGGTATCGGTACCGACTTCACCCAGGGCCACGGCCAGGACTTCTTCGAGTACCTGACCCACGACAAGGGTTACGCCCGTCGCCTGACCAATTTCGGCAAGATCATCAACCCGCTGGGGATCCGCACTGTCGGCGAATTCCCGAACCTCACCGAGACCTTGCTCAAGCGCGGCCACTCCGAGCGTGTGGTGCGCAAGATCATGGGCGAGAACTGGGTAAACGTCCTCAAGGATGTGTGGGGCGAATAAGCCGCACTCCGAGCCTGAAGGCCCCGGCTAGCAACGTCGGGGCAACCAATAAAAATTTTTCTGGAGTTGAGTTTCCATGGCCAAGATCGCCCCGCAATTGCCAATCGAAGTCGATACCGAGACCGGTGTATGGACCACAGACGCCCTGCCGATGCTGTATGTGCCGCGTCACTTCTTCGTCAACAACCACATCGGTATCGAAGAAGTACTGGGCGCTGACGCCTACGCCGAGATCCTCTACAAGGCCGGCTACAAGTCCGCCTGGCACTGGTGCGAGAAAGAAGCCGAATGCCATGGCCTGGAAGGCGTCGCGGTGTTCGAGCACTACATGAAGCGCCTGTCGCAGCGCGGCTGGGGCCTGTTCGAGATCCAGGACATCGACCTGGACAAGGGCACCTGCAGCGTCAAGCTCAAGCACTCTGCGTTCGTCTACGTCTATGGCAAGTGCGGCCGCAAGGTCGACTACATGTTCACCGGCTGGTTCGCCGGCGCCATGGACCAGATCCTCGCCGCCCGTGGCAGCTCCATCCGTACCGTGGCCGAGCAGGTCTACGGTGGTTCGGAAGAAGGCCACGACGACGGCCTGTTCATCGTCAAGCCGTTGTAAGTCGGAGTAAGCGACATGGCATTCGAAGCAATGTTTCAGCCGATTCAGATCGGCAAACTGACCATCCGCAACCGCGTGCTCAGCACCGCGCACGCCGAGGTCTACGCCACCGACGGCGGCATGACCACCGAGCGTTACGTCAAGTACTACGAGGAGAAGGCCAAGGGCGGCATCGGCCTGGCCATCTGCGGTGGTTCGTCCGTGGTCGCCATCGACAGCCCACAGGAGTGGTGGTCGTCGGTGAACCTGTCGACCGACCGGATCATCCCGCACTTCCAGAACCTCGCCGACGCCATGCACAAGCATGGCGCCAAGATCATGATCCAGATTACCCACATGGGCCGTCGCTCGCGTTGGGACGGTTTCAACTGGCCGACCCTGATGTCGCCGTCCGGTATCCGTGAACCCGTTCACCGCGCTACCTGCAAGACCATCGAGGTCGAAGAGATCTGGCGTGTGATTGGCAACTACGCCCAGGCCGCACGCCGGGCGAAGGAAGGCGGCCTGGACGGCGTCGAGCTGTCGGCCGTGCACCAGCACATGATCGACCAGTTCTGGAGCCCACGCGTCAACAAGCGTACCGACGAATGGGGCGGTACCTTCGAAGGCCGTATGAAGTTCGGCCTGGAAGTGCTCAAGGCCGTGCGCGCCGAGGTCGGTGACGACTTCTGCGTGGGCATGCGTATCTGTGGCGACGAATTCCACCCCGATGGCCTGAGCCACGAGGACATGAAGCAGATCGCCGCATACTACGATGCCACCGGCATGCTCGACTTCATCGGTGTGGTCGGTTCGGGTTGCGACACCCACAACACCCTGGCCAACGTCATCCCGAACATGAGCTACCCGCCGGAGCCGTTCCTGCACCTGGCGGCCGGCATCAAGGAAGTGGTCAAGGTCCCGGTGCTGCACGCGCAGAACATCAAGGACCCGAACCAGGCTACCCGTATCCTGGAGGGCGGTTACGTCGACATGGTCGGCATGACCCGTGCACACATGGCCGACCCGCACCTGATCGCCAAGATCAAGATGGGTCAGGTCGACCAGATCAAGCAGTGCGTCGGCGCCAACTACTGCATCGACCGCCAGTACCAGGGCCTGGATGTACTGTGCATCCAGAACGCCGCGACCTCCCGTGAATACATGGGCGTGCCGCACATCATCGAGAAGACCACCGGGCCCAAGCGCAAGGTGGTGGTGGTCGGTGCCGGCCCTGCCGGTATGGAAGCTGCCCGCGTCGCCGCCGAGCGTGGCCACGACGTGACCCTGTTCGAGAAGAAGGACCAGATCGGTGGCCAGATCACCATCGCGTCCAAGGCGCCGCAGCGTGACCAGATCGCCGGTATCACCCGGTGGTACCAGCTGGAGCTGGCCCGCCTGAAGGTAGACCTGCGCCTGGGTACAGCGGCCGACGCCGAGACCATCATGGACCTGCGTCCGGATGTCGTGGTGCTGGCAGTGGGCGGCCATCCGTTCGTCGAGCAGAACGAGCACTGGGGCGCTGCCGAAGGCCTGGTGGTCAGCAGCTGGGACGTGCTGGATGGCAAGGTCGCACCGGGCAAGAACGTGCTGGTATACGACACTATCTGCGAATTCACCGGCATGTCCACCGCGGACTTCCTGGCCGACAAGGGCGCCCAGGTAGAGATCGTCACCGACGACATCAAGCCGGGCGTAGCGATGGGCGGTACCACCTTCCCGACCTACTACCGCAGCCTGTACCCCAAGGAAGTGATCATGACCGGCGACATGATGCTGGAAAAGGTCTACCGCGAGGGCGACAAGCTGGTGGCGGTGCTCGAGAACGAGTACACCGGCGGCAAGGAGGAGCGCGTGGTCGACCAGGTCGTGATCGAGAACGGCGTGCGTCCTGACGAAGCGCTGTACTACGCACTGAAGGACGGTTCGCGCAACAAGGGCCAGATCGACGTCGAGGCGCTGTTCGCCATCAAGCCGCAACCGATCCTCAGCCAGCCGGGCGAAGGCTACCTGCTGTATCGCATCGGCGACTGCGTGGCCCAGCGCAACGTCCACGCGGCGATCTATGACGCCTTGCGCCTGTGCAAGGACTTCTGATCGCACCGCCTCGCTAGAGGCGGGATTGGCTCCCCTGTAGGAGCGGCCTTGTGCCGCGAAAGGGCTGCACTGCAGCCCCAGCAAGTTCGCAGCACTGCTGGAATGCTGGGGTCGCTCCGCGACCCTTTCGCGGCACAAGACCGCTCCTACAGGGGTCCGCGCCACCCTCGAGGGCGGCGCAAGAATCTAGCTGTTGTGGGAGCCTCCCATGTTGAACACCCTTCTACCCATCCTGCTGTTCGCTGCCCTTGGCCTGGCGGTGCTCGGCGCCCTGCGCCGGGTGCGCATGTGGCGGCGTGGCCGACCGTCCAAGGTCAACCTGATCGGCGGCCTGCTGGCCATGCCGCGTCGCTACCTGGTGGACCTGCACCATGTGGTCGAGCGCGACAAGTACATGTCCAAGACCCACGTGGCTACCGCCGGTGGCTTCGTGCTGTCGGCCGTGCTGGCGATCCTGGTGCATGGCTTTGGCCTGCAGAGCAAGATCCTTGGCTACGCCCTGCTGGTCGCCACGGTGATCATGTTCAGTGGCGCCATCTTCGTCTTCAAGCGTCGCCTGAACCCGCCCGCGCGCCTGTCCAAGGGCCCGTGGATGCGCCTGCCCAAGAGCTTGCTGGTGTTCGCCGCGAGTTTCTTCATCGCGACCCTGCCGGTCGCCGGCATCCTGCCTGAAGGTACCGGTGGCTGGCTGCTGGTGGCCGTGCTGGGCGTCGGCGTGCTGTGGGGCGTGTCGGAGCTGTTCTTCGGCATGACCTGGGGCGGCCCGATGAAGCACGCCTTCGCCGGTGCCCTGCACCTGGCCTGGCACCGCCGTGCCGAACGTTTCGGTGGTGGCCGCTCCACTGGCCTCAAGCCGCTGGACCTGGAAGACCCGAACGCGCCCCTGGGCGTGGAAAAGCCGGTGGACTTCACCTGGAACCAGCTGCTGGGCTTCGATGCCTGTGTACAGTGCGGTAAGTGCGAAGCCATGTGCCCGGCCTTCGCCGCTGGCCAGCCGCTGAACCCGAAGAAGCTCATCCAGGACATGGTCATTGGCCTGGCTGGCGGTACCGACGCCAAGTTCGCCGGCAGCCCCTACCCGGGCAAGCCGATCGGCGAACACGGCGGCCACCCGCACCAGCCGATCGTCAACGGCCTGGTCGATGCCGAGACCCTGTGGTCGTGCACCACCTGCCGCGCGTGCGTGGAAGAGTGCCCGATGATGATCGAGCACGTCGACGCCATCGTCGACATGCGCCGCCACCTCACCCTGGAAAAGGGCGCGACCCCGAACAAGGGCGCCGAGGTGCTGGACAACTTGATCGCCACCGACAACCCCGGCGGTTTCAACCCCGGTGGCCGGATGAACTGGGCGGCCGACCTCAACCTCAAGCTGTTGTCCGATGTGAAGAGCACCGAGGTGCTGTTCTGGGTGGGTGATGGCGCCTTCGACATGCGCAACCAGCGTACCCTGCGTTCGTTCGTCAAAGTGCTCAAGGCCTCGGGCGTCGACTTCGCCGTGCTCGGCCTGGAAGAGCGCGACAGCGGCGACGTGGCGCGCCGCCTGGGCGACGAAGCGACCTTCCAGCAGCTGGCCAAGCGCAACATCCAGACGCTGAACAAGTACCGCTTCCAGCGCATCGTTACCTGCGACCCGCACAGCTTCCATGTGCTGAAGAACGAATACGGCGCCCTGGGCGGCGAGTACCAGGTGCAGCACCACAGCACCTACATCGCCGAACTGATCGCGGCCAACAAGCTCAACCTGGGCCAGCACAAAGGTGGCAGCGTCACCTACCACGACCCGTGCTACCTGGGCCGCTACAACGGCGAATACGAAGCACCGCGCGACGTGCTCAAAGCATTGGGTATCGAAGTACGCGAGATGGAGCGTTCGGGCTTCCGTTCCCGCTGCTGCGGCGGTGGAGGCGGTGCGCCGATCACCGATATCCCGGGCAAGCAGCGTATTCCGGACATGCGCATGGACGATATCCGCCAGACCGAAGCCGAGGTGGTGGCCGTGGGTTGCCCACAGTGCACCGCGATGCTCGAAGGTGTGGTCGAGCCACGCCCGCTGATCAAGGATATCGCCGAGCTCGTGGCCGACGTGCTGATCGAAGACGAAGCGCCTGCGGCGGGAAAGTCGCAAGCGGCCAAACGTGAAACTGCGGAGGTGCACTGATGAGCGACATCATCCGCCGCGACCCACGCGCCGAGTGGATCGCCCGTAACCGTCTGCATCCGCTGCACGCAGCGATGCAGACGCAGCAGACCAGCTGGATGGGCCCCAACGGCATCATCCGCAAGAACCCCCATGCGATCGCCGCGGGCTTCATTGGCCCCAATGGCCTCAAACGCATCGACCGCAGTGGTGCCCAGCAAGGCACCACAGGTGGCGCACGGCGCACCGCTGCGGCCGAAGTGCAGTTGCCGCTGCACCAGGTCGCGGACCCGGCGTTCTACATCGCCGTGGTCCCTGACATGGTCGGTGGCCGCCTCGGCAGCCACGACCGCGACCTGCTGGGCCTGGCCCACAGCCTGGCCGGCAAGGACGGTGCGGTATTGGCGATCGTGTTCGGCGAACACAAGGAAAGCAATTTCGCCACCGCCGGTGTCGACCGCCTGTTGGTGATCGAAGGCGAGGCATACGAAGGTTATGCACCGGAGCAGTTGGTGCAGGGCCTGCGTGCTGTGGATAACCAGTTCGCACCGCGCCATTGGCTGCTGCCCGACAGCCGCACCGGTGGCGGCGAACTGGGCCGTCGCCTGGGCGCCGCACTGGGCGAACGCCCGGCGACGCGTGTCTGGCAGGTCAAGGACGGCCAGTGCATCGGTCGTGCCGGTGCCGGCCAACAGGACCTGCAGCGTACCCTGCCGCGCCTGATCCTGGCCGCGGCCGAGTGCTCGGACCCGGTCAGCGAAACCCGTCACGAAGCATTGCCGGTGGAGTTGTCCACAAGCGTGGCACGCAGCCTGTCGCGTATCGAAGACCTTGGCTCGGTGGCCGTGGACCCGGCCGCCATCGCCATGGCCGAGTCGGAGTTCATCGTTTCCGGCGGCAACGGCGTCAAGGACTGGGACCTTTTCCACAAGGCGGCCGCCGCCCTCGGTGCGACCGAAGGCGCCTCGCGGGTGGCAGTGGACGATGGCTTCATGCCGCGTAACCGTCAGGTCGGTGCTACCGGTACCTGGGTCACGGCACGCGTCTACGTGGCCGTGGGCATCTCCGGGGCGATCCAGCACCTGCAGGGCATCGGCGCCTGCGACAAGGTGGTGGCGGTGAACATGGACCCAGGCTGCGACATGATCAAGCGGGCTGACCTGTCGGTGATTGGCGACAGTTCGGCAATTCTCCAGGCGTTGATCGAAGCTGTGGACAACTACCGCAGCGCCGGCCAGCGCGACGCGGCATAAGGGCACGAGCATGAGTACGAAAGTCATCAGCCTGGTCTCCATCGGCGCCCACCCAAGCTCTGGCCGCACCCGTCGTGCCGAGCAGGACGCCCGCGCCGTGGAGCTGGGTTTGCAGCTGGCTGGGGATAACTTGCAGGTCGTGCATGCGGGCGACCCGCGTGAAGAGGCCCTGCGTGCCTACCTGGGTATGGGGCTGGACCATCTCGATGTGCTGGAGCAGCCTGCCGGCGCCGATGTCCTGGGTGTGCTGGGCGATTACCTGCGCGATGCCGGGGCACAGTTGGTGTTGACCGGCAGCCAGGCGGAAACCGGCGAAGGCTCGGGCATGCTGCCGTTCCTGCTGGCCGAGCGCCTGGGTTGGCCGTTGGTGGTTGGATTGGCGGAGGTGGAGTCCATCGAAAATGGCACCGCGCAGGTCCTGCAGGCATTGCCTCGGGGCCAGCGTCGCCGGTTGAAGGTGCGCCTGCCGCTGCTGGCCACTGTGGATAATGCTGCGCCCAAGCCGCGCCAAAGTGCGTTCGGCCCGGCGCGCCGGGGTGTGCTGGCGGTGCGCAACGTGGCGATCGTCGAGGATGAACTGCTGGCCGAGTCCGAGCTGCAACCGGCCCGCCCGCGGCCCAAGCGGTTGAAGGTGATCAAGGCCAAGAGCGGTGCCGACCGCATGAAAGCCGCCACAGCCAAGGCCAGCGGCGGGGGCGGCAAGGTGCTCAAGGACGTTTCGCCGCAAGAGGGCGCCGAGGCGATCCTCAAGCTGTTGGTGGAAGAAGGGGTGCTGCGCTAGGCATTCCTACGCCGGGGCCACTGCGCGCCCCTTCGCGGCACAAGGCCGCTCCTACAGAGGTTATGCGATCCCTGTGGAGCGGTCTTGTGCCGCGAAGGGGCGCGCAGCGGCCTCGATCTTTTACACACCGAATCTGTTCGCCACCCTGTTGATAAAATGTTCACGCTTCGCTGTAGGTCGCGCTGCTCCTAGCCTCCAGCGCTTTGATCAATAATTGAGCAGGCTCTACGCTTCACTTATCCCCTCACCCCTGAACGTTTCCCACAATCGCTGTTGGCGGCTCTGTGGATAATCTGTTTGGCCAATGGCGCAGCCCGCATAGTCACTGGGCTCCAGCCGTTTGTTCGATAATTGATCAAATCCTCTTGAACCGGCGCGTACCAGGGCATTAAGGGGGTCTATCCACAGCGCATGTGTCAATGACCCAACCTTGCCCACAAAGTCTGTTGGCGGCTCTGTGGACAAGATGTTCGGTAGTCGCTGCAGGCCACGAAATCAAAGGGATACAGTGGATTGATCAAATAACGATCAAATCGTCAGGCTCGTCTACCCCAATAGCTTTCCACAAATAGTGTGTGCCAGGCTGTGGATAAAATGTTGGCTTGTGGTCGCAAGCCCCGGAGGGATAGGGCTGGGTGGCGTTGATCAAGAAATGATCAAGCGGCTGTTGCGGCCAATCGCGGGGCAAGCCCGCTCATACAGAGGCCTGGACAAAAAAAGAGCAGCCTTGGGCTAATACCTGTCAGTTAAAGCCCCATCGCCGGCAAGCCGGCTCCCACCTGTCCTGCGCTGCTGTTATAGACACCGCGGAACCTGTGGGAGCCGGCTTGCCGGCGATGGGCTGCGAAGCAGCCCAAAATGCAGCTTACTGCGCTTTCACTTCCTTCAGGTACGGTGCCGGCTCTGCGCCCAGATTGTTGAGCAGGCGCTGGCTGTACCAGTCGATGAAGTTGACCACGCCGAACTCGTAAGTCTTGGAGTATGGGCCAGGCTGGTAGGCGGTGGAGTTGATGCCGCGCTGGTTCTCTTCGGCCAGGCGACGGTCCTGGTCGTTGGTGGCATCCCACACCTTGCGCATGTTCTCAGGGTCGTAGTCGACACCTTCGACCGCATCCTTGTGCACCAGCCACTTGGTGGTGACCATCGATTCCTGGGCGCTGATCGGCCACACGGTGAAGACGATCATATGGTCGCCCATGCAGTGGTTCCACGCGTGCGGCAGGTGCAGGATGCGCATCGAGCCCAGGTCCGGGTTCTTGATACGGCCCATCAGCTTCTTGCACGCCTGCTTGCCGTCCATGGTCATGGACACGGTACCCTTGAGCAGTGGCATGCGCACGATACGGTTACGCAGGCCATGGCTCTTGTGCTCATGCGGGATGCCTTCGGCTTCCCAGGCAGCGGCGGAAGCGGCTACGTGGTCCTTGAACGCCTGGTCGGCACGTGGATCGTTGGTGTCGTCCCACTCCAGCAAGGTCTTGAGCAACTCAGGGTGCGACCCGTTGCAGTGGTAGCACTCACGGTTGTTTTCCAGCACCAGCTTCCAGTTGGCCTTTTCCATCAAGGTGGTTTGCACCGCCACCTTGGTGTTTTCCATGTCGTACGGTTCCATGTAGTGGTCCAGGGTGGCCAGGAACTCGTCGATGGCAGGCGGGTTCTCCGCCAGGCTGATGAAGATGTAGCCGCCCGCGGTCTTCACGTTGACCGGCTTGAGGCCGTACTTCTTCATGTCGAAATCGTCGCCCATCTCGGTGCCGGCGAACAGCAGGCGGCCATCGATCTCATAGGTCCACTGGTGGTACGGGCAGACCAGTTTGGCGACCTTGCCTTTTTCGCTGGTGCACAGGCGCGAGCCGCGGTGGCGGCAGACGTTGTGGAAGGCATGGACCTGGCCTTCGGCGCCGCGGATCACGATGATCGGGTTCTTGCCGATCTGCAGGGTCAGGAAGTTGCCCTTGGTCGGGATCTCGCAGGTCATGCCGGCGATCAACCATTCCTTGTGGAAGATCTCCTGCATGTCGATCTGGAACAGACGCTCGTCAGTGTAGAAAGGCTGGGGCAGCGAGTAGGTGCGCTCGCGGGTCTGCAGCATCTCGGCGGTTGCCTTGCGTGCAGCTTCCAGTGGATCGCCCAGGCTCAGGGTTGCGGTGACGTCCATCGTTTGGTCCTCAGGGCCGAATGCGGCCGGCGAAAGTGGCTAATCGTTGTTGTGGTTTGCCGCAAGGCTGCTTGCTAAAAACAGCGGGTTCTTTTGCCGTGGAGTGTGCGTTCGAAGGCGTCGCGAACCATATCCATGGGCGACATGGCCGATTCGAATTCCGACGCGCCAGCCCTTGTAGTGCGGGGCTGGTCGCGATAAGCACGCCGATGTCGCTGATGGGAATGTACTTCGTCGCCGGCTTGCGCATTATCGGAGCCATCAAGGCCGGTAGTCGGCCGCTGGAGATGAACATGTCCGATACCTTCCTCAATCCGGTCACTACCCAGACCTGGGCCAATGGCCGCCACATCGTGCGCTGCGTCAAGGTCATCCAGGAGACCTGGGACGTGCGCACCTTCTGCTTCATGGCCGACCAGCCGATCATGTTCTTCTTCAAGCCTGGGCAGTTCGTCACCCTGGAGCTTGAGATCGATGGCAAGCAGGTGATGCGCTCCTACACCATCTCCAGCTCGCCCTCGGTACCCTACAGCTTCTCCATCACCGTCAAGCGCGTGCCGGGCGGGCAGGTTTCCAACTGGCTGCACGACAACATGCACGAAGGCTTCGAACTGGCCGTGCACGGGCCGGTGGGGTTGTTCAACGCCATCGACTTCCCGGCACCGAAGGTGCTGTACCTCTCCGGTGGTGTCGGGATCACCCCGGTGATGTCCATGGCTCGCTGGTTCTATGACACCAACGGCAACGTCGACATGGTCTTCGTCCACAGCGCCCGCTCGCCGAAGGACATCATCTACCACCGCGAACTGGACCAGATGGCTTCGCGGATCCCCAACTTCAGCCTGCACATCATTTGCGAGAAGCACGGCCTGGGCGAGCCTTGGTCGGGCTACCGCGGCTACCTGAACCAGCGCCTGATGGAACTGATCGCGCCTGACTACATGGAGCGGGTGGTGTTCTGCTGCGGCCCGACCCCCTACATGAACGCGGTCAAGCGCATGCTCGAAGCGGTGGGCTTCGATATGCGCAACTATCATGAGGAGTCGTTCGGCGCGACCCCGCCGGAAGCCAAGGCCGACGCCGTGGAGCACGCCGAGCAGGCGGCCGAGGCCGCCGAGGAGATAGATGCCGCCGATCTCAATCTGGTGGAGTTCGTCGGCAGCGAGAAGAGCATTCGTATCGCCCCGGGCGAGACCGTGCATGCCGCTGCTGCCAAGGTCGGCCTGATGATTCCGAAGGCTTGCGGCATGGGCATCTGCGGTACCTGCAAGGTGCTCAAGCTCGGCGGCGAAGTGGAAATGGACCACAACGGTGGCATCACCGAGGACGACGAGGCCGAAGGGTACATCCTGTCGTGCTGCAGTGTGCCGAAAGGGGATGTGCGGATCGATTACTGATCCCGGACACCTCAAGGGGCCGCTTAGCGGCCCCTTTGTTTTTGGGCGCGCTTTCAGACAGAAGGTTGACCCAGGTCGGAACAACCCTCCAGCACGCCTGTCAATCTAGGCCAAGTCATTGTTTTCCCATATTTAATGGCGAGGCCGCGCGCTTTTCTTTATCGTGTGCGCCCTTTGCAACAACCCCGAGATAGACGCATGTTGGAAGCTTCCCTGAATCAACTCGAGCAACTGGTCAACGACCTGATGCAGAAGAACGCTCAACTCACCGAGCAGAACACCGCCCTCGGCCAGGAACTGGCCCAGGCCAAGGAAGAGAACGAGACCCTGCAGTTGTCGCTGATGGAACAGGAAGAGAAGCACGGCGCCACCGCCGCGCGTATCCAGGCCCTGGTAGAGCGCGCAAGCGCCGGTGTCGTCAACGCATGAGACTGCAAGCGCAGCCGATCAATGTCGTGTCGATCCTCGGCAACGACTATTCGATCAAGGCGCCCCAAGGCCAGGAAGAGACCCTGGCGCAGGCCGTGCGGATGCTCAACGCATCCCTGGCCGAAACCAAGCGTCAATACCCGACCCTGATCGGTGACAAGCTGCTGGTGCTGGCAGCCCTGAACCTGTGTTCCAGGCAGATCGAACTGCAACGCGAGCACCAGCAGACCCTCGAGCGCACCCAGGCGCAGATCGACGCCACGGTCGATGCCATCGTGCGGACCATCGCTGAACAATAAAAGTCTCGCCGCTTCCCCGCTCCCATAGAGGGGCGGGGCATTGTCCTGGATCACTGGAATAACTGGATACGTAAGTGTATACACTCTTCCCAAAACAATAATTAACGGGGAGCAGGGCATGCGTATCTGGCGGCGAAGTATCCAATGGCAATTGATTGCGAGCATGGGCGCAGCCCTGCTGGCGAGTATTCTCGTGGTGGTCGCGGTCTACACCGCGGCGGTCAACCGCTTGACCGAACGCTACCTGGTCGACACTGCATTGCCGGCCAGTATCGAGGCCATCCGCAACGACATCGAGCGCATGCTCGGCCAGCCCTTGGTGGCGGCGGCGGATATCGCCGGCAACACGCTGCTGCGGGACTGGCTGGCTGCCGGCGAAGACCCCGCCCAGGCGCCGCGCTTCCTCGAGTACCTCGAAGCTGCCCGCCAGCGCAACCAGGCGTTCACCGCACTGTTCGCGGCTACCGCGACCAACCATTACTACAACGAAAAAGGTCTGGACCGGACCCTCAGCCGCGATAACCCCAAGGACCAGTGGTTCTACGGTTATATCGACAGCGGCGCCGAGCGGCTGATCAACATCGACATCGATGGCTCCACCGGCGAGCTTGCCCTGTTCATCGACTATCGCGTGGAAAAGGACGGCCAACTGGTGGGCATCGCCGGCATGGGCCTGCGCATGACCGAACTCTCCGAGCTCATCCACAATTTCAGCTTCGGCGAACGCGGCCGGGTGTTGCTGGTGCGCAACGACGGCTTGATCCAGGTCCATCCACAAGCTGAGTTCAGCGGCAAGCGGCAGCTGGCCGAGCAGTTCGGCGATGCCGCGAGCCAGGCCGTACTGGGTGGCGGTGAAGGGCTGCGCAGCGTGCGCTTCAGCCGCGACGGCGAGGACTACCTGGCGTTGGGGCTGCCCCTGCGTGACCTGAACTGGACCTTGGTGGCTGAGGTGCCGGAAGCAGAAATCTATGCACAGATGCATGAGGCCGTATGGTTGACCAGCCTGATCGGTGCTGCGGTGGCGCTGGTTTCGTTGTTGCTCGTGGTGCTGTTGGCGCGTGGGCTGGTGCGGCCGATCCGCCAGGTGACCTCGGCGCTGGTGCAGATCGGAAGCGGGGCGGGAGACTTGAGCCACCGCCTGGACGACACACGTGAAGACGAGCTCGGTGACCTGGCGCGTGGTTTCAACCGCTTCCTCGACAGCCAGCGTGCGTTGATAGGCGAGGTGCTGCGCACTACCGAACGCCTGCACCGTTCGGTGGAGCAGGTGACGCAGGTGGTGGACAACACCGCTGACCGCTCCGGCCGGCAGCAGGAAATGACCGAAATGGTTGCCACTGCCGTGCATGAAATGGGGCTGACCGTACAGGACATCGCCCACAACGCCGGCAACGCCGCCCAGGCATCGCAGTCGGCACGCGACGAGGCGCTGCAGGCGCGCGAGGTGGTGCATCGCTCCATCCACAACATCGAGGGCATGTCTGGCGAGATCGGGCGTGCGGCCCAGGCGGTGGGCCAGTTGGCCGACGAGGTCGCCTCCATCGATGAGGTATTGGCAGTGATCCGCAGTATTTCCGAGCAGACCAACCTGCTGGCGCTCAATGCGGCCATCGAGGCGGCGCGAGCCGGTGAGATGGGGCGCGGTTTTGCTGTGGTGGCCGATGAGGTGCGTACCCTGGCGCGGCGTACCCAGGTGTCCACCGACGAGGTGCAGCAGATGATCCAGCGCCTCAAGCAGGGGGCCGGCAGTGCAGTGGCATCGATGCAGGCCGGGCAGCAGGCGACGGGCAGCGGCGTGGAATCCAGCCAGCGCACGGGTGCGTCGTTGGGTGCGATCACCGACCAGGTGGAGCACATCAGCGACATGAACCATCAGGTGGCGACGGCGACCGAGGAGCAGTCGGCGGTGACCGAGGAGATCAACCGGACGGTGCAGGGGATTTCCGACCTGGCCCGGGAGACGGCAGCCGAGGTGCAGGTGTGTCGCGAACAGTGCCAGGCGTTGCGGGGGTTGGCCGATGACCTGGCGCGGCAGATGGGCGGGTTCAAGCTTTAGATGGGCGCTGGCTTCATCGCGGGGCAAGCCCCACTGGAGTTTCGCAAGTCTTGGGAACAGCGCAATCTCGGTGGGAGCTGGCGACAGCCTGCGATGGGCTGCAAGTAGCCCCAAGCCCTCAAACGGTGGAGCCCCTCCAGACTCAAGGGGCCGCTTTGCGGCCCATCGCAGGCTCCGCCAGCTCCCACGAAGTAAGCGGAGCCTGGGCCGTATTTGCACGGCTGGCTTGTTTAGCACCATAGAATCTCCCACAGGTTCCGAGCAGACCTCGATGTCGAGATTTGCAGGGCCTTGTGGGAGCGGGCTTGTCCCGCGATGCGCTTGGTCAGGCGCCGACGATGGCGCGGATGTCCGCCGCCAGCTCGCGTACCCGCGCTTCCTGGGTATCCCACGAGCACATGAACCGTGCGCCACCGCTGCCGATGAAGGTATAGAAGCGCCAGCCCTTGGCCCGCAGTGCCTCCAGTGCGGCTTCCGGCATTTGCAGGAACACGCCGTTGGCCTGCACCGGGAACATCAGTTCCACCCCCGGCAGGTCGCTGACCAGCGAGGCCAGCAGCTGTGCGCAGTGGTTGGCATGGCGGCCATAGCGCAGCCAGGCGCCATCTTCGAGCAGCCCGACCCAGGGCGCGGACAGGAAACGCATCTTCGATGCCAGCTGGCCTGCCTGCTTGCAGCGGTAGTCGAAGTCGTCGGCCAGGGCGCGGTTGAAGAACAGGATCGCTTCGCCCACCGCCATGCCGTTCTTGGTGCCGCCGAAACACAGCACGTCCACGCCCGCCTTCCAGGTCAGCTCCGCTGGCGTGCAGCCCAGGGAAGCGCAGGCATTGGAGAAGCGTGCGCCGTCCATGTGCAAGTTCAGGCCCAGCTCCTTGCAGGTGGCGCTGATCGCCTTGAGCTCGTCGGGGGTGTACACCGTGCCCACTTCGGTGGCCTGGGTGATGGTCACCACGCGCGGCTTGGGATAGTGGATATCCTGGCGCTTGAGCGCCACTTCGCGGATCGATTCGGGCGTCAGCTTGCCGTCCACGCTTCGTGCGGTGAGCAATTTGGAGCCGTTGGAGAAGAACTCCGGCGCGCCGCATTCGTCGGTCTCGACGTGGGCGGTCTCGGAACAGATGACGCTGTGGTAGCTCTGGCACAGGGAGGCCAGGGCCAGGGAGTTGGCGGCGGTGCCGTTGAAGGCGAAGAACACCTCGCAATCGGTTTCGAACAGCTCTCGGAAGTATTCGGCGGCGCGCTCGGTCCACTGGTCGTCGCCGTAGGCGCGCTCATGGCCCTGGTTGGCCTTTTCCATCGCAGCCCAGGCTTCGGGGCAGATGCCGGAATAGTTGTCGCTGGCGAATTGTTGGCTGTTATCGGTCATCACAGCTGTCCTTTATACGACATGGAAGCGCACTCTAAACCATCGATTCAGCGGTTGCCTATACAGGGGGAGCAGCCGCTACGCCATGTGCTGCTCGTGCGGACCACTTCGCGGGTAAACCCGCTCCCACGGGGCAGGCGAATCCTTGTGGGGGCGGGTTTACCCGCGAAGAGGGCTGCGCAGAGGCTACGCTGAAGCGAATGTCGTAAACGCGCCATTGCAAGGCGTGCGCAGGCATCTGAGTCGACCGTGCCGGCCATACCATCGCCACAAAGGGCCACAGTGCCTCGAAGACAAGAAATGGCCGCTGCCAGGAGACAAACGATGTTCAGCAAGCAAGACCAGATCCAGGGTTACGACGACGCACTGCTGGCGGCGATGAATGCCGAAGAGAAGCGCCAGGAAGATCACATCGAGCTGATCGCCTCGGAGAACTACACCAGCAAGCGCGTCATGCAGGCCCAGGGCAGCGGCCTGACCAACAAGTACGCCGAAGGCTACCCGGGCAAGCGCTACTACGGTGGCTGCGAGCACGTCGACAAGGTCGAGGCCCTGGCCATCGAGCGCGCCAAGCAGCTGTTCGGCGCCGACTATGCCAACGTCCAGCCACACTCCGGCTCTTCGGCCAACAGCGCCGTCTACCTGGCCCTGCTGCAGCCGGGCGACACCATCCTGGGCATGAGCCTGGCCCACGGCGGCCACCTGACCCACGGCGCCAAGGTATCGTCCTCGGGCAAGCTGTACAACGCTGTCCAGTACGGCATCGACACCAACACCGGCCTGATCGACTACGACGAAGTCGAGCGCCTGGCCGTCGAGCACAAGCCGAAGATGATCGTCGCCGGCTTCTCGGCCTACTCCAAGACCCTGGACTTCCCACGCTTCCGCGCCATCGCCGACAAAGTGGGCGCGCTGCTGTTCGTCGACATGGCCCACGTGGCTGGCCTGGTTGCCGCTGGCCTGTACCCGAACCCGATTCCGTTCGCCGACGTGGTCACCACCACCACCCACAAGACCCTGCGCGGTCCGCGTGGCGGCCTGATCCTGGCTAAATCCAACGAAGAGATCGAGAAGAAGCTCAACGCTGCCGTGTTCCCGGGCGCCCAGGGCGGTCCGCTGATGCACGTCATCGCTGCCAAGGCCGTGTGCTTCAAGGAGGCGCTGGAGCCTGAGTTCAAGGCCTACCAGAAGCAGGTCATCGACAACGCCCAGGCCATGGCCAAGGTGTTCATCGATCGCGGCTACGATGTCGTGTCGGGCGGTACCGACAACCACCTGTTCCTGGTCAGCCTGATTCGCCAGGGCCTGACCGGCAAAGACGCCGACGCCGCCCTGGGCCGCGCCCACATCACCGTCAACAAGAACGCCGTGCCCAACGACCCGCAGTCGCCGTTCGTCACCTCGGGCCTGCGCATCGGCACCCCGGCCGTCACCACCCGTGGCTTCAAGGAAGCCCAATGCGTGGCCCTGGCCGGCTGGATCTGCGATGTGCTGGACAACCTGGGTGACGCCGACGTCGAAGCCGACGTTGCCAAGAACGTCGCCGCCCTGTGCGCCGATTTCCCGGTCTACCGCTGAGTGGAGTAACCAACCATGCAACGCTATTCAGGCTTCGGCCTTTTCAAACACTCCCTCAGCCACCACGAGAACTGGCAGCGCATGTGGCGCACGCCGACGCCGAAGAAGGTGTACGACGTGGTCATCGTCGGCGGTGGCGGCCACGGCCTGGCCACGGCCTACTACCTGGCCAAGGAGCACGGCATCACCAACGTCGCGGTGATCGAGAAGGGTTACCTGGGCGGTGGCAACACCGCCCGTAACACCACCATCGTGCGTTCCAACTACCTGTGGGACGAGTCGGCCAAACTGTACGAACACGCCATGAAGCTGTGGGAAGGCCTGTCCCAGGACATCAACTACAACGTGATGTTCTCCCAGCGCGGCGTCTACAACCTGTGCCACACCCTGCAGGACATCCGTGATTCCGAGCGCCGCGTCAACGCCAACCGCCTCAACGGCGTGGACGGCGAACTGCTGAACACCGAGCAGGTGGCTGCCGAGATCCCGTACCTGGATTGCTCGAAGAACACCCGCTACCCGATCCTCGGCGCGACCGTCCAGCGCCGTGGCGGCGTGGCCCGTCACGATGCCGTGGCCTGGGGCTATGCTCGTGCTGCCGACGCCCTGGGCGTGGACCTGATCCAGCAGACCGAAGTGATCGGCTTCCGCAAGGAAAACGGCGCAGTGATCGGCGTGGAAACCAACAAGGGCTTCATCGGCGCCAAGCGCGTCGGCGTGGTCACCGCCGGTAACTCCGGCCACATGGCCAAGCTGGCCGGCTTCCGCCTGCCGCTGGAATCGCACCCGCTGCAGGCCCTGGTATCGGAGCCGATCAAGCCGATCATCGACAGCGTGATCATGTCCAACGCCGTGCATGGCTATATCAGCCAGTCCGACAAAGGCGACCTGGTCATCGGCGCCGGTATCGACGGTTGGGTCGGCTACGGCCAGCGCGGTTCGTACCCGATCATCGAGCACACCATGCAGGCGATCGTCGAGATGTTCCCGATCCTCTCGCGCGTTCGCATGAACCGTCAGTGGGGCGGCATCGTCGATACCTGCCCGGACGCGTGCCCGATCATCTCCAAGACCCCTGTAAAAAACCTGTTCTTCAACTGCGGCTGGGGTACCGGCGGCTTCAAGGCGACCCCGGGTTCGGGCAACGTCTTCGCCGCGAGCCTCGCCAAAGGCGAGATGCACCCGCTGGCCAAGCCTTTCTCGATCGACCGCTTCTACACCGGCGCGCTGATCGACGAACACGGCGCTGCGGCCGTCGCCCACTAATCGGAGACAATTCGTCATGTTGCATATTTTCTGTCCCCACTGCGGCGAGCTGCGCTCCGAAGAAGAGTTCCACTCCTCCGGCCAGGCTCATATCGCCCGCCCGTTGGACCCTAGCGCCTGCACCGACGAGGAATGGGGTACCTACATGTTCTTCCGCGACAACCTGCGCGGTATCCACCACGAACTGTGGGACCACGTCGCCGGCTGCCGCCAGTACTTCAACGTCACGCGTAACACCGAGACCTACGAGATCCTGGAAACCTACAAGATCGGCGAGAAGCCTCAGGTCACCGCGAACAAGCTGAACCCCGCGCAGTCGGTCGTCAAAGGCCAGGGAGAAAAAGTATGAGCCAGGTCTATCGCCTCGCCAGCGGCGGTCGCATCGATCGCAGCAAGGTCCTGAACTTCACCTTCAACGGCAAGACCTACCAGGGTTATGCCGGTGACAGCCTGGCCGCTGCGCTGTTGGCCAACGGCGTCGATATCGTCGGCCGCAGCTTCAAGTACTCGCGCCCACGCGGCATCATCGCGGCCGGCCCGGAAGAGCCGAACGCCATCCTGCAGCTGGGTTCGAGCGAAGCCACCCAGGTGCCGAACGTGCGTGCCACCCAGCAGGCCCTGTACTCGGGCCTGGTAGCCACCAGCACCAACGGCTGGCCGAACGTCAACAACGACGTCATGGGCATCCTGGGCAAGGTCGGCGGCAGCATGATGCCGCCCGGGTTCTACTACAAGACCTTCATGTATCCCAAGTCGTTCTGGATGACCTACGAGAAGTACATCCGTAAGGCGGCAGGCCTCGGCCGTGCACCGCTGCAGAACGACCCGGACAGCTACGACTACATGAACCAGCACTGCGACGTGCTGATCGTCGGTGCAGGCCCTGCCGGCCTGGCCGCAGCCCTGGCTGCCGGCCGTAGCGGCGCCCGCGTGATCGTTGCCGACGAACAGGAAGAGTTCGGCGGCAGCCTGCTCGATACCCGCGAAACCCTCGACGGCAAACCCGCCGCCGACTGGGTCGCCGCAGTCGTCGCCGAGCTGCAGTCGCTGCCGGAAGTGACCCTGCTGCCTCGCGCCACGGTCAACGGTTACCACGACCACAACTTCCTGACCATCCACGAGCGCATGACCGACCACCTCGGTGACCGCGCCCCGATCGGCCAGGTTCGTCATCGCGTCCACCGCGTGCGTGCCAAGCGTGTCGTGCTGGCCACCGGTACCCACGAGCGTCCACTGGTGTACGGCAACAACGACGTGCCGGGCAACATGCTCGCCGGCGCCATCTCGGTGTACGTGCGCCGCTACGGCGTGGCCCCGGGCCGCAAGCTGGTGCTGTCGACCAACAACGACCACGCCTACCGCACCGCGCTGGACTGGCACGACGCCGGCCTGCAAGTGGTGGCCATCGCCGATGCACGCCACAACCCACGCGGCTCGCTGGTCGAGGAAGCGCGTGCCAAGGGCATCCGCATCCTGACCTCCAGCGCCGTGATCGAGGCCAAGGGCACCAAGCATGTGACCGGCGCCCGTGTCGCTGCGATCGATGCCGTGGCGCATAAGGTCACCAGCCCAGGCGAATGGCTCGAGTGCGACCTGATCGGCAGCTCCGGTGGCTACAGCCCGGTGGTTCACCTGGCCTCGCACCTGGGCGGTCGTCCGATCTGGCGTGACGACATCCTCGGCTTCGTGCCGGGCGACGCCCCGCAAAAACGCGTCTGCGTCGGTGGCGTGAACGGTGTATATCCGCTGGGTGACGCGATTGCCGACGGTTTCGAAGGCGGCGTCCAGGCAGCGACCGAAGCGGGCTTCAAGGCCGTTACCGGCACCCTGCCGAAAGTCGTTGCACGCAAGGAAGAAGCGACCCTGGCCCTGTTCCAGGTGCCGCACGACAAGGGCACCGCCCGTGCGCCGAAGCAGTTCGTCGACCAGCAGAACGACGTCACCGCAGCGGCCATCGAGTTGGCCACCCGCGAAGGTTTCGAGTCGGTCGAGCACGTCAAGCGCTACACCGCGCTGGGCTTCGGTACCGACCAGGGCAAGCTGGGCAACATCAACGGCCTGGCTATCGCCGCCCGTTCGATGGGTATCACCATCCCGCAGATGGGTACCACCATGTTCCGCCCCAACTACACGCCGGTCACCTTCGGTGCCGTAGCGGGCCGCCACTGTGGTCACCTGTTCGAGCCCGTGCGCTTCACCGCGCTGCACGCCTGGCACCTGAAGAACGGCGCCGAGTTCGAGGATGTCGGCCAATGGAAGCGCCCTTGGTACTTCCCGAAAGCCGGTGAAGACATTCATGCCGCAGTGGAGCGTGAGTGCAAGGCAGTGCGCGACAGCGTCGGCCTGCTCGACGCCTCGACCCTGGGCAAGATCGACATCCAGGGCCCGGATGCCCGCGAATTCCTCAACCGCGTGTACACCAACGCCTGGACCAAGCTCGACGTGGGCAAGGCCCGTTACGGCCTGATGTGCAAGGAAGACGGCATGGTCTTCGACGACGGCGTGACCGCCTGCGTCGGCGACAACCACTTCATCATGACCACCACCACCGGCGGCGCGGCACGCGTACTGCAGTGGCTGGAGCTGTACCACCAGACCGAATGGCCGGACCTGAAGGTGTACTTCACCTCCGTGACCGACCACTGGGCCACCATGACCCTGTCCGGCCCGAACAGCCGCAAGCTGCTGGCCGAGCTGACCGACATCGATCTGGACAAGGAAGCCTTCCCGTTCATGAGCTGGAAGGAAGGTCTGGTCGGCGGTGTGCCGGCACGGGTGTTCCGTATTTCCTTCACCGGTGAGCTGTCGTACGAGATCAACGTCCAGGCCAACTACGCCATGGGCGTGCTGGAACAGATCGTCGAGGCGGGCAAGAAGTACAACCTGACCCCGTACGGCACCGAGACCATGCACGTGCTGCGTGCCGAGAAGGGCTTCATCATCGTCGGCCAGGATACCGACGGCTCGATGAACCCGGACGACCTCAACATGGGCTGGTGTGTCGGTCGTAACAAGCCGTTCTCCTGGATCGGCGCACGCGGCATGACCCGTTCGGATTGCCTGCGTGAAGATCGCAAGCAACTGGTGGGGCTCAAGCCTGTCGACCCGACCAAGTGGCTGCCTGAAGGCGCCCAGCTGGTGTTCGACCCGAACCAGCCGATCCCGATGGACATGGTCGGCCACGTCACCTCGAGCTATGCCTCCAACTCCCTGGGCTATTCGTTCGCCATGGGTGTGGTCAAGGGCGGCCTCAAGCGCATGGGCGAGCGTGTCTACTCGCCACAGGCTGACGGCAGCGTGATCGAGGCCGAGATCGTGTCTTCGGTGTTCTTCGATCCGAAGGGTGAGCGGCAGAACGTCTGACTCCGTCCTGTGGCGAGCCGGCTGGCCCTATCGCCGGCAAGCCGGCTCCCACAGGAACGATGCAGGTCTAAAGGCTGACGCTGTCCCTGTGGGAGCTGGCTTGCCAGCGATGAGGCCAGCAAGGCCACCACAGGCAATAGGTTCCCCAGAGGCTGTGTCGCTCTGACCAACAGAATTCAAGGCAGGTAAGAAATGAGCGTAATCAACGTCTTCCAGCAAAACCCCGGCTCCAACGCCCGGGCCGAGTCGCCGCTGCACCATGCCGACCTGGCCAGCCTGGTCGGCAAGGGCCGCAAGAACGCAGGCGTCACCCTGCGTGAACACAAGTTCCTGGGTCACCTGACCCTCCGTGGCGATGGCCATGACGCAGCGTTCGCCGCTGGCGTGAAGAAGGCCCTGGGGCTGGAGCTGCCGGTCGCCCTGACCGTCGTCGCCAACGCCGAGATGTCGCTGCAGTGGGTCGGCCCCGATGAATGGCTGCTGATCGTTCCAGGCGGCCAGGAGTTCGCCATCGAGCAGAAACTGCGCGCAGCCCTCGAAGGCCAGCACATCCAGGTGGTCAACATCAGCGGCGGGCAGACCCTGCTCGAACTGCGCGGCCCGAACGTACGCGACGTGCTGATGAAATCCACCAGCTATGATGTACACCCGAACAACTTCCCGGTCGGCAAGGCCGTCGGCACCGTGTTCGCCAAGTCGCAACTGGTGATCCGTCGCACCGCCGAGGACACCTGGGAGCTGGTGATCCGTCGCAGCTTCTCCGACTACTGGTGGCTGTGGCTGCAGGACGCGTCGGCTGAATACGGTCTGTCCATCGAAGCATAAGGAGAACACGCATGAGTCGGGCACCGGACACTTGGATTCTCACCGCCGACTGCCCGAGCATGCTCGGCACCGTCGATGTGGTCACGCGTTACCTCTATGAGCAGCGCTGCTACGTGACGGAGCATCACTCCTTCGATGATCGGCTGTCGGGGCGGTTCTTCATCCGCGTCGAGTTCCGCCAGCCGGACGATTTCGACGAAGCCGGCTTCCGTGCCGGCCTCGCCGAGCGCAGCGATGCGTTCGGCATGGCCTTCGAGCTGACCGCACCGAACCATCGCCCCAAAGTGGTGATCATGGTGTCCAAGGCCGACCACTGCCTGAACGACCTGCTGTATCGCCAGCGCATCGGCCAGCTGGCCATGGACGTGGTGGCGGTGGTATCCAACCACCCGGACCTCGAGCCCCTGGCCCAGTGGCACAAGATTCCGTAC
This sequence comes from Pseudomonas shiyinii, assembly GCF_056725765.1. Taxonomy (NCBI): domain Bacteria; kingdom Pseudomonadati; phylum Pseudomonadota; class Gammaproteobacteria; order Pseudomonadales; family Pseudomonadaceae; genus Pseudomonas; species Pseudomonas shiyinii. The sequence goes on from NZ_CM161522.1 coordinate 64,807, forward strand.
TACCACTTCCCCCTGGACCCGAAGGACAAGCCAGCCCAGGAGCGCAAGGTGCTGCAGGTGATCGAGGAGACCGGCGCCGAGCTGGTGATCCTCGCCCGCTACATGCAGGTGTTGTCGCCCGAGCTGTGCCGTCGCCTGGATGGCTGGGCGATCAATATCCATCACTCCCTGCTACCGGGCTTCAAGGGTGCCAAGCCCTACCACCAGGCCTACAACAAGGGCGTGAAGATGGTCGGCGCCACGGCGCACTACATCAACAACGACCTCGACGAAGGGCCGATCATCGCCCAGGGCGTCGAGGTGGTGGACCACAGCCACTATCCGGAAGATTTGATTGCCAAGGGCCGCGACATCGAGTGCCTGACCCTGGCGCGGGCGGTGGGTTACCACATCGAGCGGCGCGTGTTCCTCAACGCCAATCGCACCGTCGTGCTCTGAATTGTGGGGCTGCTGTGCAGCCCAATCGCGGGACGAGCCCGCTCCCACAGGGTTACTGCTGGCCCTGTGGGAGCGGGCTCGTCCCGCGATTGGGTCGTGCAGCGGCCCCATTTCATTCCTGCCGTTAACAGGCAATCCCCTGTCGCTTCCAGTCACTGCGACAAGTTGTATCAGGCCCACAATTCCCTGCATTCCAGTAACACATGCCGCCCATGGACGGCGGCGCGTTCCACCACCGCTGCATAAATAAAAATCAAGCGAGGTAAGAGCATGTCTGGCAATCGTGGAGTGGTGTATCTCGGCGCGGGCAAGGTCGAGGTGCAGAAGATCGACTACCCGAAAATGCAAGACCCACGCGGCAAGAAGATCGAGCACGGCGTGATCCTCAAGGTGGTCTCCACCAATATCTGCGGCTCCGACCAGCACATGGTCCGTGGCCGTACTACCGCCCAGGTCGGCCTGGTCCTGGGCCACGAAATCACCGGTGAAATCGTCGAGAAGGGCCGCGACGTCGAGCGCATGCAGATCGGCGACCTGGTGTCGGTACCGTTCAACGTCGCCTGCGGTCGCTGCCGCTCCTGCAAAGAAATGCACACCGGTGTCTGCCTCACCGTCAACCCGGCTCGCGCCGGCGGGGCCTACGGCTACGTCGATATGGGCGACTGGACCGGCGGCCAGGCCGAATACGTCCTGGTGCCATACGCTGATTTCAACCTGCTGAAACTGCCGGAGCGCGACAAGGCCATGGAGAAGATCCGTGACCTGACCTGCCTGTCCGACATCCTGCCGACGGGTTACCACGGTGCCGTGACTGCCGGTGTAGGCCCAGGCAGCACCGTCTACGTCGCCGGTGCCGGCCCGGTCGGCCTGGCAGCCGCTGCCTCGGCCCGCCTGCTGGGCGCGGCCTGCGTCATCGTCGGCGACCTCAACCCGGCCCGCCTGGCCCATGCAAAGGCCCAGGGCTTCGAAGTGGTCGACCTGTCCAAGGACACCCCACTGCACGAGCAGATCGTCGATATCCTCGGCGAACCGGAAGTGGACTGCGCCATCGACGCCGTCGGCTTCGAAGCCCGCGGCCATGGCCACGAAGGTGCCAAGCACGAGGCACCGGCTACCGTGCTGAACTCGCTGATGCAGGTCACCCGCGTTGCCGGCAACATCGGTATCCCGGGCTTGTACGTGACCGAAGACCCGGGGGCGGTGGATGCCGCTGCCAAGATCGGCGCGCTGAGCATCCGCTTCGGCCTGGGCTGGGCGAAATCGCACAGCTTCCACACCGGCCAGACCCCGACCATGAAGTACAACCGCCAGCTGATGCAGGCGATCATGTGGGACCGTATCAACATCGCCGAGGTGGTTGGCGTGCAGGTGATCAACCTGGACCAGGCGCCGCAAGGCTACGGCGAGTTCGATGCAGGTGTGCCGAAGAAGTTCGTGATCGACCCGCACAAGATGTGGGGTGCGGCGTAACCCGCTGATGAAGAAGCCCCTCGAATCGAGGGGCTTTTTCATGATGGACAGGTTTATGGCGACCTCGATGGCTGGCCGGAACATTCCCCGTTTTGCCCAGTCAAATGCCTCGTTTCCCAGGCCATCCCGGCCGACGAGGTCCTCCCCCGATGAAAGCGCTTACCCTGGCAACCCTGATGACCCTGGCTGCAAACCCGGTGTTCGCCTACAACCTGAGCGACGCGGCCAATGCCGTGTCGGCGATGCAGAACCAGAATTCGAGCCAGCAGGGCCAGGTGCAGGCCCCGGCCGCCCAGGCCAACCTGCTCAATACCTTGGGCAGCGAGCTGAAGATCACCCCTGAACAGGCCATCGGTGGTGCAGGTGCGATGCTGGGGCTGGCGCGCAACAACCTGAGTGAAACCGACTATGGCCAGCTGACCCAGGCGGTGCCCGGTCTGGACCTGCTCACCGGTGCCAATGCCCTGGGTGGTTTGAGTGGCCTGGGCGCGTTGCTCGGGCAGAACAGCCAGAGCGCCTCGCCGCTGGGCAATGCCTTGGGCAACGTCGAAAACCGCAGCGACCTGGACAACGCCTTCAAGCTGCTAGGGATGGACACTGGCATGATCGGCCAGTTCGCCCCGCTGATCCTCCAGTACCTGGGGCAGCAGGGCATCGCCGGCTCGCTGTTGCAGAACCTGGGCAGCCTGTGGGCGACCCCGGCGCCGGCGGCCGTGCCTTCGGTCTGACACGCCTGCCTGTAGGAGCGGCCTTGCGCCGCTCCTACAGGGGGCTTTCGGAGAAGTCCACCAGGCGCACGGGCCGGCGGAAGCCGGCAGTGAGCACGGCCAGGTAGGCCAGGCCCATGGCGAACCAGCACAGGCCGATCACCAGGGTCAGGGCCGACAGGCTGGTCCACAGCCACAGGGTCAGGCCCAGGCCCACCAGCGGCACCAGCCCGTAGCACAGCAGGCCCTTGAGGTTACGGTGAGCCCCCTGGCCCACCAAGTGGGTACGCACCACTGCCAGGTTCACCGCCGAGAAGGCCACCAGCGCACCGAAACTGATCAGCGAGGCGAGGGTGGCGAGATCGATGACCAAGGCCAGCAACGAGAAAGCCGACACCAGCACGATGGCGAACACCGGGGTCCCGAAGCGAGGCGACAGCTTGCCGAAAGTGCGCTGTGGCAGCACTTTGTCGCGGCCCATGGTGTAGAGGATGCGCGATACCGCCGCCTGGGAGGCCAGGGCCGAGCCCAGGCTTCCGGCAACGAAGGCGGCGGTGAAGAAGTTGGCCAGGAACTGGCCGCCAGCCTTGAGCATCACTTCGTTGGCGGCGGCATCGGCGTTGGCGAACGTGCTGCCCGGCAGTACCAGTTGGCTGATGTAGGCCAGCAGCGTGAACAGCAGGCCCGCGCCCAGCGTGGTGAGAATGATCGCCCGTGGCACATCGCGGCGCGCATCACGGGTTTCTTCCGCCAGGGTGGAGACCGCGTCGAAGCCCAGGAACGACAGGCACAGCACCGCCGCACCGGCCATCAGGTGACCGAAGCCCGGCTGGCTGCCATCGCCCAGCAGCGGCGAGAGCAGATCGACCGGCTGGCCAGCCAGGGACTGGTAGGACAGCGCCACGAACACGCCGATGAAGACAATCTGCGCGCCGACGATCAGGTTGCTGGCCTTGGCCACCGAATGGATACCGATCACGTTGAGCACGGTCACCAGGGCGATGGAAGCCAGGATGATGGCCCAGGCCGGTATGGCAGGGAAGGCGATGTTGAGGAACAGGCCGATGAGCAGGTAGTTGATCATCGGGATGAACAGGTAGTCGAGCAGCAGCGACCAGCCGGCGAGGAAGCCGATGTTCGGGCCGAAGGCCATGTTGGTGTAGGAGTACGCCGAGCCCGCGACCGGGAAGCGCTTGACCATGAAGCTATAGGACGTGGCGGTGAACAGCATCGCCAGCAGGGTCACGAGATAGGCGCCGGCCGTACGGCCACCGGTGATCTCGGTGACGATGCCGTAGGTGGTGAAGATGGTCAGCGGGACCATGTACACCAGGCCGAAGAACACCAGGGCGGGAAGCCCCAGGACACGGCGAAGTTGAGGAGCTGCCTCGGCAGCGTTGCAAGGTTGTTTGGCCATCGATCGATCCAGGCATTTTTGTAGTTGTGCGTTGATCGATTTTTATCCACCCAGGTGGCTGATGACAAACAAAGAGTTGCTAATGTCGATTATAAATCTGGATTTTAATCGGTTTGCTCCACCGTGTTTCTGGCCCAATCGCCGGCAAGCCGGCTCCCACAGCTGAAAATAGCGCAGGACGGGGGGAGCCGGCTTGCCGGCGATTGGGCAGGTTAATTAATGCATCTCGGCGCGCAGTTGCGCGATCCGCTGGTCCTTGTCCAGCCACAACTGGTTCACCCAGGCCTGCACCCTCTGGCGAAACTCAGGGTCGTTCTCGTAGTCACCCGCACACAGCGCCGGGTCGAGCTCGCGCACACGGATATCGATGATCACGCGGCTGATGCTGCCATTGAGCAAGTCCCAGAACCCTGGGGCCGTGTCGCCGGGATAGACAATGGTGACGTCCAGCAGGGCATCGAGCTGCTCGCCGAGCGCTGCGAGCACGAACGCGACGCCGCCGGCCTTGGGTTTGAGCAGATGCTGGTAGGGCGATTGCTGGGCTTGGCGCTTGGCCTCGCTGAAACGGGTGCCTTCCAGGTAGTTGACCACCGTGACCGGCTGGCGCTTGAACAGTTCGCAGGCTGCCTTGGTGATTTCCAGGTCCTTGCCCTTGAGCTCGGGGTGCTTGTCCAGGAAGGCTTTGCTGTAGCGCTTCATGAAGGGGTAGTCCAGCGCCCACCAGGCCAGGCCCAGCAGCGGTACCCAGATCAGCTCCTTCTTCAGGAAGAACTTGAAGAACGGCACGCGGCGGTTGAGGCTTTCGATCAAGGCGGGAATATCGACCCAGCTCTGGTGATTGCTCACGCAGAGGTAGGAGGTGTCCTGGCGCAGTTTCTCGATGCCGCGGATGTCCCATTGGGTCGGGATGCACAGGGCGAAGATCGCTTTGTCGATCTCCGACCAGGTTTCTGCGATCCACATCACTGCCCAGGAGGCGTAGTCGCGTCCACGGCCCGGCAGCACCAGTTTGAGCAGGGCGAACACCATCAGCGGGCCGATCAGCACGAGGGTGTTGAGCAGCAGCAGGGCGGTGGTGAGTATGCCGGTCAGCAGGCGACGCATAAAAAGACTCTTGTTGTCAGATAAAAGCGGTTGGCAATGATAAGTGGGGCTTGGTCCTACGCCAAATGTCCAATGCCCGAACCTGGGGACAAATGTTTCACATTGTGTTGGATAAGCTATGACAACGAACCTATCGTGCTTGCGCAGTCTAAGTACTGCCCCACCTCAAGGAAGCGTATCCCGTGAAATCGATGCTTGCCCTGTTGTCATTGCTCAGCCTTCCCGTGATGGCTGCCGAACCGACCTTGTATGGCCGTTACGAATACATTGGCGTGCCGGAAATCGGTGAGACGTTCAAAGCCAAGATGGACACCGGCGCCCTGACCGCGTCGCTGTCGGCCAAGGACATCGAACGTTTCACCCGCGATGGCGAGGACTGGGTGCGCTTCCGCCTGGCCACCAAGGATGCCGGCGACAAGGTCTATGAACACAAGGTGGCGCGCATCAGCAAGATCAAGAACCGCGCCGACGAAGAAGATGAAGGCGAGGAGCCGGAGATCACCAAGCGCCCGGTGGTCGACCTGGAGCTGTGCCTGGGTGATGTGAAGCGCACCGTGGAGGTCAACCTGACCGACCGCAGCAGCTTCAACTATCCGCTGTTGATCGGCTCCAAGGCCCTGCGCGAATTCAAGGCCGCGGTGAACCCGGCTCGCAAGTTCACCGCGGGCAAGCCAGACTGCTGATCCAAGGCGGGCCCGCCCTCCTGTAGATACCGTCTTGACCCTCACCCCGCAAGGGCGATTTGAGGGTCAAACGGTTTACCGGACTTCACCACGCCATACACCAGGTGCAAAAGCTTGCGCATAGCAGCGCAAACTATCTGCTTATAGGCTTTACGCCGGCTGTTCAAACGCTCTGCCAGTGCCTTCACGACCGGGTTGTGTCTGATCGAGACCGTGCCTGACATCCACAAGCCGGCGCGCAGCCTCGGCGCTCCTGTGCGAGAAATGGTCGATTGGCCAATCTTCTCCCCCGATTGATGGATCATCGGGTTCAGACCTGCAAACGCAACAATGGCTGACGGGCTTTCGTATTTCAGCGGATCACCCAGTTCTGCGAGGATCAGTGCGGCTGTGGTATCACCCAGACCATCAATCGATGTAATCAGTTTTCGCCGTTGGCGCAGATCCGGATCGTCATCGATCGTCTGCTCAATCGCCTTGCGGGTTTTCTCTATTTCTTCGGTGATATGCCCAATTACAGCTCTGATTGACTCCTGCACAGCTGTCTGCGCCACATCCAGACGGTTCTGCTCCATCTGCTGCATTTCTTTCAGGTCGTCCAGACGCCGTACTAAGGCCCGCAAACGCCGCTGAGCTGGCGGCTCAGGCTCCCACTGACGGAGCTCATCCTGTTTTTGCTGGCCATAAGCAGCAATAACTTTGGCATCAGCCTTATCGGTTTTGACGCGTCGAAGGTCGGCCTCGGCAAACTTGGCAATTACGGCGGGATTCAGAATGCACACCCGGTAACCCTTGGCATGAAGGCAATCGGCAAGCGCCTCGTGATAAGTGCCAGTAGCCTCCATGACAACCCAGGCACGCGGTTCGGCATGTTTCTCAAGCCAGGTTGCGAACTGCTCAAAACCACTCGGATCATTGGACAGCTTGGCCTTGGTGCGAACCTTCCCATTGGGAAGTGGAGTCGCAATATCGAAGGATCGCTTGGCTACATCGACGCCAACAACAACAGACATGATCTTCTCCTTCAGACAACGAAAGTTCGATCACCCAGCACTCGGTTCAACCTTGTGAATGCGTGCTCACGCCGGGGGCGGGCACTAGATACCGTTCGAACTGTTCGAGTGGGGTTGGAGGGTCTGAGCGTTATCTACAATACGGGCTCGATGCCCTTGGAGCGGCTCCGCTTCATGACCCTCCCTCGATGATCAGTCGAGAACTTTCGCCTCTTGGAAGGCGAAAGTCGAGATACAAGGAGCGGCCTTGTGCCGCGAAAGGGCCGCTAAGCGGCCCCCGGCTATTTTTTTGGGCATCACCGATCCCCTGGGGCTGCTTTATAGCCCTTTCGCGGCACAAGGCCGCTCCTACAAGGGATTGCGTCGTCTGTGAAACTTGCCTATATGTCCAGCTTCGCTATTTGCAAGGCCGGACGCCATGCCCCACATCCTCATCGTCGAAGACGAATCCGCCATCGCCGACACGCTGGTCTATGCCCTGCAGGCCGATGGCCATAGCACCGAATGGGTGACCCTCGGCAGCGCGGCTGTCGAGCAACAGCGCTTGCGCCCGGCGGATCTGGTGATTCTCGATATCGGCCTGCCGGACATCAGTGGCTTCGAGACGTGCCGCCAACTGCGCCGTTTCACCGAGGTCCCGGTGATGTTCCTCAGCGCCCGTGACGCCGAGATCGACCGGGTGGTGGGGTTGGAGATCGGCGCGGACGATTATGTGGTCAAACCGTTCAGCCCCCGGGAAGTCGCAGCGCGGGTGCGGGCGATCCTCAAGCGCATGGCCCCGCGCGTGGAGGCATCTCCCCCGGCGGCGGCATTTCAGGTCGACACGCTGGGCATGCAGATCAGCTACCGGGCGCAGCCGCTGGCCCTGACCCGCCATGAGTTTCGCCTATTGCACTGCCTGCTGGAGCAACCCCGGCGGGTGTTCAGCCGCGAGCAACTGCTCGATGCCGTGGGCGTTCCCTCCGATGCCGGCTACGAGCGGACCATCGACAGCCACATCAAGAGCCTGCGCGCCAAGCTGCGCCAGGTCGCCGCCGATGCCGAGCCGATCCAGACCCACCGGGGGCTGGGCTACAGCTACAGCCCGGACCACGCCTGATGCGCCTGGGGATCCGCATCTTCCTGGTGTATTTCCTGTTCGTCGGGTTGTCTGGCTACTTCTTGCTCAATACCGTGCGCGAACAGATCCGCCCAGTGGTGCGCCAGTCGTCTGAGGAAACCCTGGTGGATACCGCCAACCTGCTGGCGGAAATACTGCACGACGATGTGAAGGCCGGCACATTGAACCAGGGGCGCCTGCCACAGGTACTGGCGTCCTACGGCGAGCGCAGGCCGGGGGCCGAGATCTGGGGGCTGGCGAAGAACCAGGTCAGCCACCGTATCTACGTTACCGATGCCAAGGGTACCGTGTTGCTCGATTCAAGCGGCCAGGGCCTGGGCCAGGACTATTCGCGCTGGAACGACGTCTACCTGACCCTGCGTGGCCAGTATGGCGCCCGTTCCACCCGCAGCGACCCGGATGACGAAAGCACCTCGGTGATGCACGTCGCCGCGCCGATCCTCGATGACGGCAAGATCATCGGCGTGGTGACGGTGGCCAAGCCCAACAGTTCATTGCAGCCCTACATCGACCGCGCCGAGCGCCGCTTGTTGAACCTGGGTCTGGGGCTGATAGGCCTGGGCTTGCTGGTAGGCGCTGCGCTGTCCTGGTGGTTGGCCCGCTCGCTACGTCGCTTGACCCGCTACGCCCAGGCGGTCAGCGAGGGCCAGCGCGCGGCATTGCCGCACTACAAAGGCGGTGAGCTCGGGCAGTTGGCCGCGGCGGTGGAGCGCATGCGTACCCAGCTCGAAGGCAAGGCCTATGTCGAGCGCTATGTGCATACCCTGACCCATGAACTCAAGAGCCCCCTGGCGGCGATCCGCGGGGCGTCCGAGCTGTTGCAAGGCGATATGCCGGATGAACAGAGGGCGCGTTTCGCCGGCAATATCGAACGTGAGAGCGGGCGCTTGCAACAGATGATCGAGCGCTTGCTCAACCTGGCCCGCGTCGAGCAGATGCAGGCGCTGGACGATGAGCAACAGGTGGCCTTGGCCGCATTGGTCGATGAACTGTTGCAGGCTCACACCGCACGCATCGAGGCCGCCGGTCTGCAAGTGCGTCAGCGGGTGCCGGCGGGCCTGCGGTTGTTATGCGATCCCTTTTTGATGCGCCAAGCCCTGGCCAACCTGCTGGACAACGCGCTGGACTTCACCCCCCAGGGCGGGGCATTGCTGTTCGAGCTGGAGCGCGAGGGGGAACGGGTGGCCTTGAGCGTCTTCAACCAGGGGGAGGCGATTCCCGATTACGCCATCGGGCGCGTCAGCGAGCGGTTCTATTCGTTGCCAAGGCCAGGCAGCGGGCGCAAGAGCACGGGGTTGGGGCTGAACTTCGTGGCCGAGGTGATGCAACTGCATGGCGGGTCACTGGCAGTGGACAACGTCGAGGGCGGGGTGCGCGTGCGGTTATGGTTACCCGCGCGCCGAATCGGCTGACTTCAAAGGCCATGTTCCTGTTGGCGCGCCCTTGTGCGCGCAAAAGGGCTGCACAGTAGCTCCAACTACACCAATCTCCACCAAGTCTCCACACCACCTCCACACACCCGCTCCACACTGCGCCCATCGCAAACGGAGCGCCCACCCATGACCAGAACCCTGAGTTTCAAGCTCGCCACGATCGCCTTGCTGATGGTATTGCTGTTGATCCCCTTGCTGATGATCAGCGGCCTGATTGCCGAGCGTCAGGCCCTGCGCGACAGCGTGGTCCAGGACATAGCCGCAAGCTCGAGCTTCGGCCAACAGATCAGCGGCCCCCTGCTGGTGGTGCCGTACCGCAAGTACGAGCGTCGCTGGGTCGAAAAGGGCGGCCAACGTATGCAGGAAACCGACACGGTCAGCGGCCAGTTGTATTTTCTGCCGGACACCTTCGACGCCGCTATCGAAGCCGACACCGAACTGCGTGCCCGAGGCATCTACCAGGCCCGCCTGTTCCACGCCCGTGGCCGGCTCGCGGGACGTTTCGAGCTTCCCGAACGCTGGGGCATCGAGAAAGACTTCGACGATTACCGTTTCGACACGCCATACCTGGTGGTGGGCATCAGCGATATCCGCGGCATCGAAAATGCCCCAGAGCTGAACCTGGACGACCAGCGCTTGCCGTTCGAGCCCGGTACTGGCCTGGACTGGCTGGGCGGCGGGGTGCATGTGCGGTTGCCAATGCTCGCCGCAGGCACGGCGAGTAGATTCGGCTATGCCTTCGACCTTGCCTTGCAGGGCACCGGCCAACTGCATGTGGTGCCGATGGGCCGTAGCAGCAGTGTGGACATACGCGCCAACTGGCCGCACCCCAGCTTCATCGGCAACTACCTGCCCGCCCGCCGGGAGATCGATGGGCAGGGCTTCAAGGCCCACTGGCAGACCAGCTTCTTCGCCACCAATCTCGAAGACATCGTGCGCCAATGTGCCAGCCAAGGACAGTGCGCAGGTTTTGGCGAGCGTGCCTTTGGCGTGAGCTTCGTCGACCCGGTGGACCAGTACCTCGAGAGCGAACGGGCGATCAAGTACGCGTTATTGTTCATCGCCCTGACCTTCGCCGGTTTCTTCCTGTTCGAGGTGCGCAGGCATCTCGATGTGCACCCCGTGCAATACGCCCTGGTCGGAGTTGCGTTGGCCTTTTTCTACCTGTTGCTGTTGTCATTGTCCGAGCACCTGGGCTTTGGCTTGGCCTATGGTTTGTCGGCTGCGGCCTGTGTGCTGCTGATTGGCTTCTACCTGAGCCATGTGCTGGGCAGCCTATGGCGGGGCGTGGGGTTCGCAGCGGGGTTGGCGGTGCTGTACGGGATGCTCTATGGCCTGCTCAGCGCCGAGGATTACGCGCTGTTGATGGGCTCGCTGCTGTGCTTCGGCCTGCTGGGTGTGTTCATGGTGCTGACGCGCCGGCTGGACTGGGCGCGGGTGGGGAAAGGGGCATGAGGGAGGATCGGGAGAAGGGGCGATGGCTGGCGTCCAGGATCGCCTTGCTGTTTGCCCGCTGAAGGCGAATGCGTGACCTCAATCGCCGGCTAGCCGGCTCCCACAGGTATAGCGGTGTCTCTGAGAACAGCGCAGGACAGGTGGGAGCCGGCTTGCCGGCGATCAGGAGGGGGTCATGCTACCGGGTGCGTAGCGGCCATCGACGGACGCTTGGCCACGTCGGCATACCAGGCCGCCAGCCCGGGCTGCTGTTCCCGCCAGCCGAACTGCGGTTGGCGCAGGTCCAGGTAGCCCAGGGCACAGGCCACGCCAATGGCGGCGATGTCGAAGGTCGATGCCAGTTCCGCCAGGTGCTCTTGCTCCAGGTTGGCCAGGCTGCGGCGGATCTTCTCGCCTTGGGCCTGGACCCAGCCGTCCCAGCGTTTGTCTTCGGGGCGCAGGAAGGTCTCGTAACGGGTCGAGACTGCCGCATCCATGATCGCATCGGCCTGGGAGGCCAGGGTCAGGCGACGCCAGCGTGCCGAGCCTTCGCGAGGGATCAGCGGGTTGCCGACGTGCTGCAGGTCGAGGTACTCGCAGATCACCCGGCTATCGTGCAGCACGGTGCCATCTTCCAGGCGCAGGGCCGGGATCTTGCCGATCGGGTTGCCCTGGTTGAGCTGCTCGTCGCCGCTCACCGGGCTCACATTGACCGCCTGCAGGGCAACGCGGTCGAGCTGGCCGGTCTCGTGCAGCACGATCATCACCTTGCGCACGAACGGTGAGAGGGGCGAATGGAACAGGGTCATTGTCGCCATGGGCCGTTCCTCAATTGCCTTGCAGGCTGGGCGGCAGGCATACGCCGGTACCGGCGATGCCGCAGTAGCCGTCGGGGTTCTTGGCCAGGTACTGCTGGTGGTAGGCCTCGGCGAAATACACGGTCGGGGCCTGGTCGATCTCGGTGGTGATCTCACCGAAGCCGGCCTTGCTCAGCTCTGCCTGGAAGGCGTCACGGCTGGCCTTGGCCTGCTCCAGCTGTTCGGGGCTGGTGCAGTAGATCGCTGAGCGGTATTGGGTGCCGATGTCGTTGCCCTGGCGCATGCCCTGGGTCGGGTTGTGCAGCTCCCAGAACATCGCCAGCAGTTCGCGGTAGCTGACCTTGTCCTTGTCGAACACCACGAGCACCACTTCGGTGTGCCCGGTCAGGCCCGAACAGACTTCTTCATAGGTAGGGTTGGGGGTGAAGCCGCCTGCATAGCCGACCACCGTGCTGACCACACCTTCACGCTGCCAGAAGCGGCGCTCTGCGCCCCAGAAGCAGCCCAGGCCGAAGATCGCGAAGTCCACGTTCTGAAAGAACGGCCCCAGCAGTGGGGTGTCCTTGAACACGTAGTGGAATTCGGGCAGGGCCATTGGCGTTTCGCGGCCAGGCAAGGCCTGCTCCGCAGTGGGCATGACGTTTTTGTTCACCAGGATTTCCGAACGCAAGACCATGGCCGTTCCTCTGTGGATTTGAAGAGAGAGTGATGGCCCTATCGCGGGACAAGCCCACACAGGAATTGTGCATGACCCTGTGGGAGCGGGCTTGTCCCGCGATAGGGCCCGAATGAGTTCTATAGTGCCCGAGACTTGCGCGTCTGTCAGGCCACCGGGCCACGCGGATAGCGCCGCAGCCTGGCGACCAGTTCGCGCCCGGGAATCGGCCGGTCGAACAGGTAGCCCTGGCCGACATCGCAGCGGTGCCGGCGCAGGAAGGCCAGCTGTTCGGCGGTTTCGATGCCCTCGGCGACCACCTTGAGCTTGAGGTTGTGGGCCATGGCCACCACCGCCGAGGTGATCTCCATGTCGTCCTGGTTGTCGGGGATCTCGTTGATGAAGCTGCGGTCGATCTTGATGATGTCGATCGGAAACTTCTTCAGGTAGCTCAGCGACGAATAGCCGGTGCCGAAATCATCCATCGCCAGCATAAGGCCTAGGGCCTTGAGCTCGTCGAGCTGGCGGTGGGTGTCTTCGGTGGCTTCCAGCAACAGGCCCTCGGTCAGTTCCAGTTCCAGCAGATGTGGGGGCAGCGCTTCTTCGCGCAGGATGGTGCCGATCGAGCTCACCAGGTCGGGATCGGAGAACTGCTTGGGCGAGAGGTTGATCGCCACGTGCAGGCTGCCCACGCCGGCGCTGCGCAGTTGCTGGCTCATGCGGCAGGCCTGGCGTACCACCCATTTGCCGATGGGGATGATCAGGCCGGTTTCCTCGGCCACGCTGATGAACTGGTCCGGGCGGATCATGCCGCGCTCGGGGTGGTTCCAGCGCAACAGCGCCTCCAGACCCAGCAGGCGCCCGCTGCGCAGGCACAGCTTGGGCTGGTAGAAGACCTCCAGCTCGTTCTGGGCCAGCGCCCGGCGCAGGTTGTTCTCGACGAACAGCTTGTAGCTGGCCTCGGCGTTCAGCACCTCAGTGAACACCTGCACCTGGTGCTTGCCGTTGGCCTTGGCCTTGTGCAGGGCCAGGCCCGCGTTCTTCATCAGGCTCTGCGGGTCGCTGCCGTGCAACGGTGCACAGGCCAGGCCGACGGAGGCGGTGACGTTGATCAGCTGGTTGTCGACGAACATGGGTTTGTCGAGGGTACGCAGCAGTTGCAGGGCGACCTGCTGGCCGGCTTCCAGGGTAGTGTCGTCGAGCAGCACGGCGAACTCGTTGCTGGCGAAGCGCGCCAGGACGTCGCCACCGCCCAGGCTGTTACGCAGGCGCCGGGCCAGGCTGACCAGCAGCTTGTCGCCGGTCTGGTGGCCGAGGCTGTCGTTGATCCGCTTGAAGTTGTCGATGTCCACCAGCAGCAGGCAGATGGGAATCGCGCCTTCACGGGCGAAACGCTCGTCGAGGCTGCGGATGAACGATGGGCGATTGCCCAGGTTGGTCAGGTTGTCGGTGTAGGCCAGGCGTTCGATACGCTGCTGGGCCAGCTTGCTCTCGGTGATGTCTTCGTAGATGCCGATGTAGTGGGTCAGCTCGCGGTTGTCGCCGAACACCTTGGAAATCGACAGTTGCCCCCAGTAGGGCTCCAGGCTCTTGCGTCGGCTCCTGAATTCGCCCTGCCAGCTATTGCCCATGGCCAGGCTGGAGGGCGAGTCGAACAGCAGCTCGCTGAGGTTTTCCAGCGCCGGCAACTCGCCGAGGTGGCGGCCCTGCACTTCATCGGTGCTGTATTGGGTGATGGCGGTGAAGCTTGGGTTGACGTATTCCACCACGCCGTCGCGGTTGACCAGCAGAAAGGCGCTGGCGCTCTGTTCCACGGCCCGTTGGAACAGATTCAGGGCGCTGGTGGCGGTGCGTCGGTTGTGGTTGGTGATGACCTGGGCGACCTGGTCGGCCAGCTCGCCGGCAAAGGCGATCTCGTCGGACTGCCAGGCGCGAGCCGTGCCGGTCTGTTCCAGGCAGAGCACGCCGACCACCTGCCCGTCGACACGGATGCTGGCATCGAGCATGGCGTTGTTGGCGGAGGGGTATAGGCTCTCGGCCATTTCCCGGGTGCGCGGATCCTGGCTGGCGTTGTGGGCGTCGATGGCACGGCTGGCGTGCAGGGCGTCGAGGTAGTCGGGGAAGCGGCTGGCGTCGATGGCGTCCGGCAGGTGGTGGCGCTGGTCACGGCTACGCCAGGCACTGATCGGTTCGAGCCGCTGATCGTCGAGGTACCAGAGGCTGGCGCAGTCGACCTTGTAGATCTCGCAAGCGCTGCGGGTGATCAGTTCGGCAGCCTCCTGCAGTGAATTGTCGGCGCTGTAGCGCTGGCGGGCCAGGCGCAGGATCAGGTCCTGCTGGGCGCGCACGCGCTCCAGGTGCTCGAGCTGTTCCTGCTGGGCTCGCTGGTTCAATTGCAGGGCCAGCTGCAGGCGGCTGTTGCGTGACTCGAGGTCGTCGGTGACTGGCGCGGGGTGGTCGTCCTGCTGATCGTCCAGCACGGTGAGGTAGCCGCGCAGCAACTGGCGATTGTGCTGGCGGTAGCCTTCACCGACCTCCAGTACACGCAGGGCCGACCCGCTGGTGTGCAGGGTGTAGCGGACCCGGTAGTGGTTGCGCCGGGCCAATTGCAGTTGAATCTCGTCGTGCAGCGTGTAACGCGCTTCCGGCTCCATGAGGCTGGCGTAGGGCGCGCCGATCAAGGCGCAGAGCTCGGCGGCGGGCAGGCCGAACTGGCGTTCGCAGGCAGGATCCAGGTACAGCATCGCCCAGCTGGCTTCGTTGAGCCTTTCGAAACGCAGCATGCCGAGCCGCGAAGGCACGGGAAGCTGCGTGACGACCTCGGCCGCCGAACGGCTGGCGGCATCGGGTTGGCTTTTCATCGAAGACTCGCTTGAACTGGAGGCGCGACTTGGGCGCGGCGTATCGGGCAAGGTTGCATGATGTCCCGAGGGCTGGCAAGCGGCCTGGGGGGACCCTGTGGAGAGATTGTCGGCCGGAGGATAGAAGTCTGAAGGCCACGAGCCTGTGGGAGCGGGTGGGCATCGTTTGTTCGAGACAAAAAAAGCCCCGCCAAACGACGGGGTTGAGGTACGAGCGTGGCAGCTCGAAACAGGCCTGCCCCACCCCTTGCGAGGTGAGGCAGGGAGGCTGCATTACAGCAGCATGGTGCGGATATCCGCCAGCACGTCGCCCAGGCGCTTGGTGAAGCGCGCGGCAGCGGCGCCGTTGATCACACGGTGATCGTAGGACAGCGACAGAGGCAACATCAGCTTGGGCTGGAAGGCCTTGCCATCCCAGACCGGCTGCATGGTTGCCTTGGATACGCCGAGGATCGCCACCTCAGGTGCGTTGACGATCGGCGTGAAGCCGGTGCCGCCAATGTGGCCGAGGCTGGAGATGGTGAAGCAGGCGCCCTGCATCTCGTCGGACGACAGCTTCTTGGTGCGGGCCTTCTCGGCCAGCGCCGCGGCTTCGGCCGCCAGTTGCAGCAGGCTCTTCTGGTCGACGTTCTTGATCACAGGGACCAGCAGGCCGTCCGGCGTGTCCACGGCGAAGCCGATGTGCACGTACTTCTTGCGGATGATCGCCTTGCCACTGGGGGCCAGCGAGCTGTTGAAGTCCGGCAGTTCCTTGAGCAGGAAGGCGCAGGCCTTGAGCAGCAGCGGCAGCACGGTCAGCTTGACGCCAGCCTTCTCGGCCACGGCCTTCTGCGCAACGCGGAAGGCTTCCAGCTCGGTGATGTCGGCGGAGTCGAACTGGGTGACGTGCGGCACGTTCAGCCAGCTGCGGTGCAGGTTGGCGGCACCGACCTGCATCAGACGGGTCAGCGCGACTTCTTCCACTTCACCGAACTTGCTGAAGTCCACGGCCGGGATCGGCGGGATGCCAGCACCACCGGTCGCGCCGGCGGCAGGAGCGTCCTTGGCCTTCTGCATCATGGCCTTGACGTAGACCTGCACGTCTTCCTTCAGGATGCGGCCGTGCGGGCCAGTCGCGGCGACCGCGCCCAGGTCGACACCGAATTCACGGGCCAGCAAGCGCACGGCAGGGCCGGCGTGGACCTTGGCGTTGCTGCCGGCGGCCGGTGCGGTGGCGACCGGAGCGGGTGCTGCAGCCGGAGCCGGCGCTGCGGCAGGCGCGGCGGCTGGTGCCGCCTCGGCCTTGGCAGGTGCCGGTGCGGCAGCGGCTGGAGCGGCGGCCGGGGCAGCGCCCGCGACTTCCAGCTTGAGGATCAGGTCACCGGTGCCGACTTCGTCGTCCAGCTTGGCGATCACTTCCTTCACCACGCCAGCGGCGGGCGACGGGATTTCCATGGAGGCCTTGTCGGACTCCAGGGTGATCAGCGACTGGTCGGCTTCGACGGTATCGCCGGCCTTGACCAAGACTTCGATGATCTTGGCCTTGCCCGACGAGCCGATGTCCGGCACGTGGATGTCCTGCACGCTGGCAGCAGCTGGAGCGGCGGCCGGGGCAGGGGCTGCAGCGGCAGCCGGTTTTTCTTCGGCGGCAGGTGCCGCTGCCGGGGCAGCCGCGGCCGGAGCCTCGGGCGCCGCGGCGGCGCCCTCGACTTCCAGGACCATCAGCTCGTCGCCTTCTTTCAGGCGATCGCCCAGCTTGACCTTCAGTTCCTTGATCACGCCGGCCTTCGGGGCCGGGATCTCCATGGAGGCCTTGTCGGACTCCAGGGTCAGCAGGCTCTGGTCGGCCTCGATACGATCACCGACCTTGACGAACAGCTCGATGATTTCACCTTCACCGCTGCCGATGTCAGGTACGCGAATGAGTTCGCTCACTTAAAAATACTCCTCAGCAGTCCAGTGGGTTGCGCTTGTCCGGATCGATGCCGAACTTGACGATGGCGTCTGCCACCACCTTCGGTTCGATCTCGCCACGGTCAGCCAAGGCTTCCAGGGCAGCCAGCACGACGAAGTGACGGTCGACTTCGAAGAAGTGACGCAGCTTCTTGCGGCTGTCGCTGCGACCGAAGCCATCGGTACCCAGGACCTTGTACTCCTTGCTCGGGACCCACTGGCGGATCTGTTCGGCGAAGAGCTTCATGTAGTCGGTGGACGCCACGACCGGGCCCTTGCGACCGGCCAGGCACTGCTCGACGTAGGTCTGCTGCGGCTTCTGGCCAGGCTTGAGGCGGTTGGCGCGTTCCACGGCCAGGCCGTCGCGACGCAGTTCGTTGAAGCTGGTGACGCTCCACACGTCGGCACCGACGTTGTATTCCTCGCGCAGGATCTTCGCCGCTTCGCGGACTTCGCGCAGGATAGTGCCCGAACCCAGCAGCTGCACGTGGTGCGCGGCTTCGCGGGTGTCTTCTTCGAGCAGGTACATGCCCTTGATGATGCCTTCCTCGGCGCCGGCCGGGATGGCTGGCTGGGTGTAGGCTTCGTTCATCACGGTGATGTAGTAGAAGACGTCCTGTTGCTCTTCGGTCATCTTCTTCATGCCGTCCTGGATGATCACCGCCAGCTCGTAGCCGTAGGTCGGATCATAGGTGCGGCAGTTCGGGATGGTGGCAGCCATCAGGTGGCTGTGACCGTCTTCGTGCTGCAGGCCTTCACCGTTGAGGGTGGTACGGCCGGCGGTACCGCCGATCAGGAAGCCACGGGTGCGGCTGTCGCCAGCGGCCCACGCCAGGTCACCGATACGCTGGAAGCCGAACATCGAGTAGAAGATGTAGAACGGCAGCATCGGCTGGTTGTGGTTGCTGTACGAGGTACCGGCGGCGATGAACGACGACATGGCGCCGGCTTCGTTGATGCCTTCCTCGAGGATCTGGCCCTTCTTGTCCTCGCGGTAGAACATCACCTGGTCCTTGTCGACCGGCTCGTAGAGCTGGCCCACGGACGAGTAGATGCCCAGCTGGCGGAACATGCCTTCCATACCGAAGGTACGAGCTTCGTCCGGGATGATCGGGACGATGCGCTGGCCGATTTCCTTGTCCTTGACCAGCTGCGCCAGGATGCGCACGAAGGCCATGGTGGTGGAGATCTCACGATCGCCCGAGCCGTCCAGGATCGCCTTCAGGGTTTCCAGCGGCGGAGTCGGGACGCTGAAGCTCTTGGCACGACGCTGCGGCACGAAGCCACCCAGGGCTGCGCGACGCTCGGCCAGGTACTTGGCTTCGGCGCTGCCTTCTTCCGGACGGAAGAACGGCAGGTTTTCCAGGTCGGCATCCTTGACCGGGATGTCGAAGCGATCACGGAAGTGACGCAGGCTGTCGACGTCGACCTTCTTGGTGTTGTGCGCGGTGTTCTTGGCTTCGCCGGCACCGGTACCGTAACCCTTGATGGTCTTGGCCAGGATGACGGTCGGCTGACCCTTGTGGTTGGTCGCCTGGTGGTAGGCCGCATAGACCTTGTACGGGTCGTGGCCGCCACGGTTGAGCTTCCAGATCTCGTCGTCGGACAGGTCTTCGACCATGGCCTTGAGTTCCGGGGTGTTGAAGAAGTGCTCGCGGACGTATGCACCGTCCTTGGCCTTGTAGTTCTGGTATTCGCCGTCGATGACTTCGTCCATGCGACGCTGCAGGGCACCGTTGGTGTCCTTGGCGAACAGTGGGTCCCAGAAGCGGCCCCAGACGACCTTGTTGACGTTCCAACCGCCGCCGCGGAACACGCCTTCGAGTTCCTGGATGATCTTGCCGTTGCCGCGAACCGGGCCGTCGAGGCGCTGCAGGTTGCAGTTGATGACGAAGATCAGGTTGTCCAGCTTCTCGCGGCCAGCCAGGGCGATCGCGCCCAGGGATTCCGGCTCGTCGCACTCGCCGTCGCCCATGAAGCACCAGACCTTCTGCTTGCCGGCCGGGATGAAGCCACGGGCTTCCAGGTACTTCATGAAGCGCGCCTGGTAGATCGCCTGGATCGGGCCCAGACCCATGGAAACGGTCGGGAACTGCCAGAAGTCAGGCATCAGCCATGGGTGCGGGTAGGAAGACAGGCCCTTGCCGTCCACTTCCTGGCGGAAGTTGTTCATCTGGTCTTCGCTGATGCGGCCTTCGAGGAAGGCACGGGCGTAGATGCCTGGGGAGGCGTGGCCCTGGAAGAAGATCAGGTCGCCGCCATGCTCCTCGGTCGGAGCCTGGAAGAAGTAGTTGAAGCCGATGTCGTACAGGGTGGCGCTGGAGGCGAAGCTCGAAATGTGGCCGCCCAGGTCCGAGTCCCGCAGGTTGGTACGCATGACCATGGCCAGGGCGTTCCAACGTACCATCGAGCGGATGCGGCGTTCCATGAACAGGTCGCCAGGCATGCGTGCTTCGTGGGTAACGGGGATGGTGTTGCGGTATGGCGTGGTGATTGCGTACGGCAGCTGGGAGCCACTACGGGTGGCCAGCTCGCCCATACGGGTCATCAGGTAGTGAGCGCGGTCTTCGCCTTCTTTGTCGAGGACCGACTCCAAGGCATCCAGCCATTCCTGGGTTTCGACGGGATCGAGGTCTTGCATGGCTTGCTCCAGGGCGGAAAGGCCACCAGAATCGGGGGCCTGAGTTTGCGACTGGCCTTTTGGGCAGACGTCGTGAATTCTTGGATTAGCCGGACAGTCATCCGGCGCCGTGTAGTTTTACTACAAATGATTCGGCATTTCATGCTTTTGAAGAGCTGGGGTAGTAGTAAAACTACAGAAAAGCGGCATTTTGTCGCACTCTGGCTTGTGGGGAAAAACGTTCCCGTAGGTTGGGACTGGGCTCTGATCGGGTGAATCTTGATGTTTTTTACCAATGATTCGTTTATTTCAGCTATTTCCAACTTTTGTATGACAGTCCAACCGTGGTCCGGCACCCCCTTGGCCGCACCTACCCCTCTCTTTCACGCCGATCAAGGATAGACCATGCGCCTGCCTTTGCCGCTCGATCTGCCCGCTGCCCTGCAACCGCTGGTCGCACGTAATCAACAGTCCCTGCGCGAGGCGATCGTCGGTCTCGACGGGTTGGACTTGGACCGGTGGAGCCCGGCCCAGCGGCACGCGTTCGATCAGGTTGCCGCCGCCAGCGATTTCGTCCTGGAAGTGGCCCTGCGTGAGCCGGCCATGCTCTTCGACCTGCAAGCCAGTGGCGAACTGGATCGGCCCTTCGCCCCCGGCGAGCTGTGCGCGCGCATCGCCGCCGCCGCCCAGGCCGCCCAGAGCGAGGACGAGCTGGCGCGTAACCTGCGCCGTGAGCGCAATCGCCAGCAAGTGCGCATCATCTGGCGCGACATTACCCGCCAGGCGGTGCTGGGCGAGACCTGCCGCGACCTTTCCGACCTGGCCGACGCTTCCATCGACCAGGCCTATCAATGGTTGTATCCACGCCATTGCCAGCAGTTCGGTACACCCATCGGCAACCGCAGCGGCCAGCCGCAGCACATGGTGGTGCTGGGCATGGGCAAGCTGGGGGCGGTGGAGTTGAACCTGTCCTCGGACATCGACCTGATTTTTGCTTTCCCCGAAGGCGGCGAGACTGAAGGCGTCAAGCGCTCGCTGGACAACCAGGAGTTCTTCACTCGCCTGGGTCAGCGCCTGATCAAGGCACTGGACCCGGTGACCGTCGACGGCTTCGTGTTCCGCGTCGACATGCGCCTGCGCCCCTACGGCTCGGCCGGTGCCCTGGTGCTGTCGTTCAATGCACTGGAGCAGTACTACCAGGACCAGGGCCGCGACTGGGAACGCTACGCCATGATCAAGGCCCGCGTCGTGGCTGGCGACCAGGTTGCCGGCGCCCAGTTGCAGGACATGCTGCGCCCGTTCGTTTATCGCCGTTACCTGGACTTTTCGGCGATCGAGGCGCTGCGCACCATGAAGCAACTGATCCAGCAGGAAGTGCGACGCAAGGGCATGGCCGAGAACATCAAGCTTGGTGCCGGCGGTATCCGCGAGGTGGAGTTCATCGCCCAGGCGTTCCAGCTGATCCACGGCGGGCGCGACCTGAGCCTGCAGCAACGGCCGCTGCTCAAGGTGCTGGCCACCCTGGAAGGCCAGGGCTACCTGCCGCCTGCAGTGGTCGCCGAGCTGCGCGAGGGGTATGAGTTCCTGCGCTACACCGAGCATGCCATCCAAGCCATCGCCGACCGCCAGACGCAGATGCTGCCCGAAGACGACAAGGACCGCGCGCGCGTGGCCTATATCCTCGGCTTTGCCGACTGGCCGGCCTTCCACGCCCAGCTCATGCACTGGCGTGAGCGCATCGACTGGCATTTCCGCCAGGTGATCGCCGACCCGGATGATGAAGAAGGCGAGGGCGAGCTGGTGGTCGGTGGCGAGTGGTCGCCGTTGTGGGAACAGGCCCAGGACGAGGAGGCGGCTTGCCGCCAGCTGGAAGAAGCCGGGTTCCGCCAGAGCGCCGAGGCCCTGCGCCGGTTGGCCGCCCTGCGGGCAAGCCCGCAGCTGCGCTCGATGCAGCGCATCGGTCGCGAGCGCCTGGATGCGTTCATTCCGCGCCTGCTGGCCCAGGCCGTGGAGCACGACGATCCGGACCTGGTGCTGGAGCGGGTATTGCCATTGGTCGAGGCCGTGGCGCGGCGCTCGGCTTACTTGGTGTTGCTCACCGAGAACCCGGGCGCTTTGCGCCGCCTGCTCACCCTGTGTGCGGCCAGCCCATGGATTGCCGAGCAGATCGCCCGCTTCCCGCTGTTGCTTGATGAGCTGCTCAACGAAGGCCGCCTGTTCAGCCCGCCGTTGGCGCCGGAACTGGCGTCCGAGCTGCGCGAGCGCCTTACACGCATCCCCGAGGATGACCTGGAACAGCAGATGGAGGCCCTGCGTCACTTCAAGCTGGCCCACAGCCTGCGGGTGGCCGCATCGGAAATCACCGGCAACCTGCCGCTGATGAAAGTCAGCGACTACCTGACCTGGCTGGCCGAGGCGATTCTCGACCAGGTGCTGGCCCTGGCCTGGCGCCAGACCGTGGCGCGCCATGGCCAGCCCCGGCGCAGCGACGGCAGCCTGTGCGATCCGGGCTTCATCATCGTCGGCTATGGCAAGGTCGGTGGCATCGAGCTGGGCCATGGTTCGGACCTCGACCTGGTATTCATTCATGATGGCGACCCCCAGGCCGAGACCGATGGCGCCAAGCCCATCGATGGCGCGCAGTTCTTCACCCGCCTGGGCCAGCGCATCATCCACATGTTGACCACCCAGACCAACTCCGGGCAGCTCTACGACGTCGACATGCGCCTGCGCCCTTCGGGGGCTGCGGGCCTGCTGGTGAGTTCACTGGGCGCCTTCGAGCGCTACCAGCAGAACGAAGCCTGGACTTGGGAGCACCAGGCCCTGGTGCGGGCTCGGGTGCTGGTGGGCTGCAAGCAGGTGGGGGCGGCCTTCGAGCAGGTGCGGGCGCAGGTGCTCGGCCAGCCGCGTGACCTGGCCAAGCTGCGGGTGGAAGTGAGCGAGATGCGCGCCAAGATGCGCGACAACCTCGGCACCAAGAGCACCGCCGCAGGCACTGCCGCCAATGCCTTCGAGGCCGGCGTGCCGTTCGATATCAAGCAGGATGCCGGCGGTATCGTGGATATCGAATTTATGGTGCAATACGCCGCTTTGGCCTGGTCCCACGACCATCCGGCCATGCTGCGCTGGACCGACAATATCCGCATCCTGGAAGAGCTCGAGCAGGCCGGCCTGATGCCTGCCCGCGATGCTGTGCTGCTGCGTGAGGTGTACAAGGCGTTCCGCTCGGCCTCCCACCGCCAGGCCCTGCAGAAGCAGGCGGGGGTGATCGATGCGGCGCAATTTGCCGACGAACGCCGCGAAGTGCGCCGGATCTGGGGCGAGCTGGGGTTGGCGTGAGGCCCAATCGCCGGCAAGCCGGCTCCCACGGATAGATCGCAGGGCCGGACCCTGCCGAGTGCTTGTGGGAGCCGGCTTGCCGGCGATTGGGGTGCAGGATTCCCCCCAGTGGTACACTGTCCGCCACATAGCCTGAATATAAAGAGGGGAGGCCAGGCCCGCGCCGGGCCTCCCCGAACGTTTCTGGACCAAGCATGAGAATACTGATCATTGGCCCCAGCTGGGTCGGCGACATGGTGATGGCGCAGACCTTGTTCCAGTGCCTGAAGCAGCAGCACCCCGAATGCATGATCGATGTGCTGGCTCCCGAGTGGAGCCGGCCGATCCTCGAACGCATGCCCGAGGTGCGCCAAGCCCTGAGCTTCCCGCTCGGCCATGGCGCGCTGGAGCTGGCCACGCGCCGGCGTATCGGCAAATCGCTGGCGGGCCAGTATGACCAGGCGATCCTCCTGCCCAACTCGTTGAAATCCGCGTTGGTGCCGTTCTTCGCCGGTATACCCAAGCGCACCGGTTGGCGCGGCGAGATGCGTTTCGGCCTGCTCAACGACGTACGCAAGCTGGACAAGGCCCGCTACCCACTGATGATCGAGCGCTTCATGGCGCTGGCCTACGCGCCGGGCGCCGAGTTGCCGCAGCCCTACCCGCGACCGAGCCTGCAGATCGAAGCGCAGAGCCGCGACGCTGCCCTGGCCAAGTTCGGCCTGGCACTGGACCGCCCGGTGCTGGCGCTGTGCCCGGGGGCCGAATTCGGCGAGGCCAAGCGCTGGCCGGCCGAGCACTACGCCGAAGTGGCCGACGCGATGATCCGCCAGGGCTGGCAGGTATGGCTGTTCGGCTCGAAGAACGACCATCCGGTGGGTGAGTCGATCCGTGACCGGCTGATCCCAGGGTTCCGTGAAGAATCCTATAACCTGGCGGGGGAAACTTCGCTGGCCGAGGCCATCGACCTGCTGTCCTGCGCCGATGCGGTGGTGTCCAACGACTCGGGCCTGATGCACGTGGCAGCCGCGTTGAACCGTCCGCTGGTGGCGGTCTACGGTTCTACGTCGCCGGGCTTCACGCCGCCGCTGGCCGAGCATGTGGAAATCGTGCGCCTGGGCATCGAGTGCAGCCCCTGTTTCGACCGGACCTGCCGCTTTGGCCACTACAACTGCCTGCGCCTGCTCGAGCCGGCGCAGGTGATCGCCGCGCTCACGCGCCTGGGCGGGCCGAACCTGATCGATGTCATGGCCGAGGTCGACTAAGTGCGGGTCCTGATCATCAAGACGTCCTCCCTGGGAGACGTGATCCACACCTTGCCGGCTATCACCGATGCTGCCCACGCCATTCCCGGCATCCGCTTCGACTGGGTGGTGGAAGAAGGCTTCGCGGAGATCCCCAGCTGGCACCCGGCCGTCGACCAGGTCATCCCGGTGGCCATTCGCCGCTGGCGCAAGAACCTCTGGCAGACGCTCAAGAGCGGCGAGTGGAAGGCGTTCAAACAGCGCCTGCGCGAGCGCAAGTACGACCTGGTGATCGACGCCCAGGGCCTGGTCAAGTCGGCCTGGCTGACCCGCTACGTCAAGGCGCCGGTGGCCGGGCTGGACCGTTATTCGGCGCGCGAAGGCTGGGCCAGCCGCTTCTATGACCGGCGCCTGTCGGTCGCGGTCGGCCAGCACGCGGTGGAGCGGGTGCGCCAGCTGTTCGCCCTGGCCCTGGCCTACGACCTGCCCGAAGGCCTTGGCCGCTACGGTCTGGACCTCGACCGCCTGCAACTGCCACCTGCCGCGCCCTACGTGGTATTCCTGCATGGCACCACCTGGGCCACCAAGCATTGGCCCGAGGCCTACTGGCGCGAGCTGGCCGAGCGTCTGGGCCGGCGTAACCTGCAGGTGCGCCTGCCTTGGGGCAACCCTGCGGAGAAGGCACGCGCCGAGCGCATCGCCCAGGGCTTGAAGAACTGCGAAGTACTGCCCAAGTTGAACCTGGCGGGGGTCGCACGCGTGCTGGCGGCAGCCAAGGCCTGTGTGGCGGTGGATACCGGCCTTGGCCATCTGGCGGCGGCGCTGGACGTGCCGACCATTTCGCTGTTCGGCCCGACCAACCCGGGCCTTACCGGCGCCTACGGGCGCAGCCAGGTCCACCAGGCCAGCGATTGGCCGTGCGCACCTTGCCTGCAGAAGAAGTGCACCTATAAACCGAGCGCCGAAGACCTGCGCCGGTTCGATCTCAAACGCGAGTGGCCGTTGTGCTTCACTCGCCTGAATCCCGAGCATGTGGCGAGCCGCTTGAGCGCGTTGCTGCTGGCTGAGGATGTTCGTTGATGCAACTGGCTTTCGTGCTCTACAAATATTTCCCCTTCGGCGGGCTGCAGCGTGACTTCATGCGCATCGCCCTGGAGTGCCAGAAGCGGGGGCACCAGATCCGTGTCTACACGTTGATCTGGGAAGGTGACATTCCACCGGGTTTCGAGGTGCTGGTGGCGCCGGTCAAGGCGCTGTTCAACCATCGACGCAACGAGAAGCTCAGCGCCTGGATGGCCGCCGACCTTGCCAAGCGCCCGGTCGACCGCCTGATCGGTTTCAACAAGATGCCCGGCCTGGATGTGTACTACGCCGCCGACGGCTGCTTCGAAGACAAGGCCCAGACCCTGCGTGGCGGCCTGTACCGTCGCTGGGGCCGCTACCGCCACTTCGCCGAATACGAGCGGGCGGTGTTCGCCAAGGATGCCCACACCGAGGTGCTGATGATCTCCGAAGTGCAGCAGCCGCTGTTCATCAAGCACTACGGCACGCCGGTGGAGCGTTTCCACCTTCTGCCACCGGGTATTTCCCAGGACCGACGCCGCCCTGCCGACGCCGATGCGATTCGCGCCGATTTTCGTAAGGAATTCGGCCTGGGCGATGACGACCTGTTGCTGGTACAGATCGGCTCGGGCTTCAAGACCAAGGGCGTCGACCGCAGCCTCAAGGCCCTCGCCGCGCTGCCTTCGGCCCTGCGCAAGCGTACCCGGCTGATGGTGATCGGCCAGGACGACCCCAAGGTATTCCAGTTGCAGAGCGCCACGCTCGGCCTGGGCGAGCAGGTGCAGTTCCTCAAGGGGCGCAGCGACATCCCGCGCTTCCTGCTTGGGGCTGACCTGCTGATCCACCCGGCCTACAACGAGAACACCGGCACCGTGTTGCTCGAGGCTCTGGTCGCCGGCCTGCCGGTGCTGGTGTCCCAGGTGTGCGGCTACGCCCACTACATCGCCGAGGCCGACAGCGGCCTGGTACTGGACGAGCCGTTCGAGCAGGACCAGCTCAACCGCTACCTGCAGCGCATGCTCGAAGATGCCCAGGCTCGCGCCGACTGGTCGCGCAACGGGCTGGCCTTCGCCGACACCGCCGACTTGTACAGCATGCCGCAGCATGCTGCCGACGTGATCCTCGGGCAGGAGGCCGCATGAAGCTGATACTGGCCGAACCCTTCAAGCGCCTGTGGGCCGGGCGCGATCCCTTCGAGGCCGTGGAAGGCTTGCAGGGCGAGGTGTTCCGTGAGCTCGAAGGCCGGCGCACCTTGCGCACCGAGGTGGACGGCGAAGGCTACTTCGTCAAGATCCACCGTGGCATCGGCTGGGGCGAGATCTTCAAGAACCTGTTCAGCGCCAAGCTGCCGGTGCTCGGTGCCGGCCAGGAGTGGCGGGCGATCCAGCGCTTGCATGAAGTCGGCGTGCCGACCATGACCGCGGTGGCCTATGGCGAGCGCGGCAGCAACCCGGCCACGCAGCATTCGTTCATCGTCACCGAAGAGCTGGCGCCGACCATCAGCTTGGAAGACTTCAGCCTCGACTGGGTCAGGCAGCCGCCGCAACCACGCCTGAAGTGGGCACTGATCGCCGAGGTGGCGAAGATGACCGGTGGCATGCACCGTGCCGGGGTCAACCACCGCGACTGCTATATCTGCCATTTCCTGCTGCACACCGACCGGCCGGTGACGCCCGACGACCTGAAGCTGTCGGTGATCGACCTGCATCGCGCCCAGACCCGTGCCAGCATCACCCGCCGCTGGCGTGACAAAGATTTGGCCGCCCTGTATTTCTCGGCCCTGGACATCGGCCTGACCCGCCGCGACAAGCTGCGCTTTCTGCGTGGCTACTTCCAGCGCCCGTTGTGCCAGGTGCTGGCCGACGAGGCCGCGCTGCTCGCCTGGCTCGAACGCAAGGCGCAGAAACTCTACGATCGCAAGCAACGCTATGGGGATGCGCTCTGATGGCGGGTTGGACACTGGCACCAGGCTACGAAGGTCTGGCGGCGGATTTCGGCAGTCTGGATGCGGTGTTCGCCCTTCAGGGCGAACGCCTGACCCGCGACCCGCTCAGCGAAGTGGTGCGCATCGAGCGCGACGGGGTCAACTACTACGTCAAGCGCTACACCGGCGCCGGCAAGGCCTTGCGCCGCTATGTGGGCCGCCCGCGGATCAAGGCCGAATGGCAGAACCTCAAGCAGTTCGCCAAATGGGATATCCCCACCGCCGAAGTGGTGGCCTACGGCCTCGAGCGCAACGGCCTGGCCTTCGGCCGCGGTGCCATGATCACCCGCGAGCTGCCGCGCACCGAGGACCTCTCGGCCCTGGCCGAGCGTAACGACCCACGGCTGGCCGACCGCGCCTGGGTCGACCACGTCAGCCGCCAGTTGGCGCGCCACACCCGGGTGATGCACGCGCACCGTTTCGCCCACAACGACCTGAAGTGGCGCAACCTGCTGGTGGACGACAACGCCACGGTGTTCTTCATCGATTGCCCCACCGGCGATTTCTGGCGCGGTTGCCGCGCCTGCATGCTGCGCCACCGCCTGATCAAGGACCTGGCATGCCTGGACAAGGTCGCCAAATACCACCTGTCATCGACCCAACGCCTGCGTTTCTACCTGCAATACCGTGAGCAGAAACGGCTCACGGCCAAGGACAAGCAGTGCATTCGCCAGGTGGTGAGCTTTTTCGAGGGAAGGGAATGACCGACTACCTGGCCAGCGCCGACCAGGCGCTGCTGCAACGTCATGGCTTGAACGACTTCGAGGCGCTGTGGGCGCTGCAACTGGACGCCGTGGACGAACCCAACACCGGCCGTGGCGGCTGGAGCAGCGTCTTTCGTCTTGAGCTCGAGGGTAAGGGGTTCTACCTCAAGCGCCAGAGCGACTACCTCACCCGCACCCTGCACCGCCCGTTCGGCGAGCCGACCTTCGCCCGAGAGTTTCGCAACATTAGCCGTTACCAGAAGTTGAAGATCCCCGCCTTGCAGGCGGTGTTCTATGGTGAACGCAAGGGTAACGGCCAGCATCGGGCCATCCTCATGACCCGTGCCCTGGACGATTGGCGTGACCTGGACAGCCTGCTGGCCCAGTGGCCGCAGTTCGATGCCGCCAGCCGCTTGGGCATTCTGCAGGCGTGTGGCCAGCTGGCCCGTACCCTGCACGCTGCAGGCCAGGTGCATGGCTGTTTCTATCCCAAGCACATCTTCCTGCGTGAACGTCGCGAAGGCTGGCAGGCTCAACTGATCGACCTGGAAAAGACCCGCCCGCTGCTGTTCGGCATGCGCGACCGGCTCAAGGACCTCGAACCCTTGCTGCGCCGCGCGGGCGTCTGGAGCGAGGCGGACGTGCGCAACCTGCTGGCGGCCTATCTTGAACAGCCGGCAGACAGTACGCTGGTCGATACCTGGCTGCAGCGCCTGGTGCGCCGCCGCCGTGAAAAGGAGGCGCGCTGATGCAACTGTCCGAATTGAAGAACGCCGGGCGCAGCCCATCGCTGCCCTTGACCGTGACGTTGGCCGACGCCGCCGGCAGTGCCGACCTGCAGCTGCTCAGCCTGCTGCGCGTGCTGCCGGGCCAGCGCTATGTCGGCGCCGGCATCTGGCGTGGCACCCCGGTACTGGCCAAGCTGCTGGTGGGCAGCAATGCCGCCCGCCATTTCCAGCGTGAGCTGGAGGGTGTGAAGCTGCTGGCCGGGCAGGGTCTCACGACCCCGCAACTGCTGGCAGACGGCCTCAAGGAAGGTGAGGGCGGCTGGTTGCTGTTCGAATTCCTCGAGGGTGCACAGAGCCTTGCCGACGCCTGGGCCAATGTCGAACACCTGCCGGTGCTGGCCGACGAGCAACAGCTGGTATTGGGCGAAGCCCTTGCGACCGTGGCGCAGATGCATGCCAAGGGCCTGTGGCAGGAAGACCTGCACCTGGACAACCTGCTGCGCCATGGCGGCAAGCTGTACCTGATCGACGGCGCGGGCATCAAGGCCGAAGTCGCGGGCCAGCAACTGTCGCGCCAGAAGGTGCTGGAGAACCTGGGCGTACTGTTCGCCCAGTTGCCCAAGCGTCTGGAGCCGTTCATCGAAGAGTTGCTGGTGCACTACCTGCTGGCCAACGCCGAACATGCCTTGCCGCTGGAGGCGCTACAGAAGCAGATCGACAAGGTGCGCAACTGGCGCCTGAAGGACTACCTGGAAAAGGCCGGGCGCGAGTGCACGCTGTTCAGCGTCGAGCGCAGCCTGTCCGGGTTGCGGGCGGTTCGCCGGCCTGAGCGTGAGGCGCTGTTGCCGGTACTGGAGCAGGCCGATGCGTTGATCGACGAAGGCCACCTGTACAAAACCGGTGGTGCGGCCAGCGTGGCGCGTATCGAGGTGGGTGGTCGCACCCTGGTGCTCAAGCGCTACAACATCAAGAACACCGCCCACTGGTTCAAGCGCTTCTGGCGCCCGAGCCGTGCCTGGCACTCGTGGATCGAAGGTCATCGCCTGGAGTTCCTCGACATCGCCACGCCACGGCCATTGGCGGTGCTGGAGCAGCGGGTGATGGGCCTGCGCAGCCGCGCATATCTGGTGACCGAATATGTCGACGGGCCGGACCTGATCGAGTGCTTCGGGCCCTACGTGGAAAGCGGCGATGCGCCACAGGAGCAGGTGCAGGCCTTGGTGCACCTGATGCAGCAGCTGATTCACGAGCGCATCAGCCATGGCGACTTCAAGGGCCACAACCTGTTCTGGAAGGATGGCCAGTGGTCGCTGATCGACCTGGATGCCATGTGCCAGCACGCCACCCAGCTGAGCTTCGCCCCGGCGTATGCCCGGGACCGGGCGCGGATGTTGCGCAACTGGCCCAGTGACAGTGCGCTGCATCGACGGTTGGATGAGCTGTTGCCGCGGATGAGTGCCTAGCGTCGCCCTCTGTGGGAGCGGGCTTGCCCCGCGATCAAGGGCGAAGCCCTTGCCAGGCGACCGTGATACTGGGGCCGGCCTAATCGCGGGACAAGCCCGCTCCCACAGGGTCTACAAGATCAAACAGTTATGCGCTGTTCTATGGGAGCCGGCTTGTCGGCGATGGGCTGCGTAGCAGCCTCAAGAGCAGCCGGATGAGGCTTAGCTGACAGGCATTAGCTCGAGGGCCTCACTTCCAACACAGCCCCCGAAGTCCCAGCACCGCCGGTATCCCCAGCCCCGCCCACGCCAGCACATCCCACGCGCCGTCCCCCAACAGCGCAGCGAACAGCCCTCCAGCACCGAGCACGGCAATCACCATGGGCCAGGCAAAGATCCGCCGCGTCGACTGCGACCTGTGGCTCATGCCGTCACCTCCCGTGCCTTACGCTGTTTACCCCACCACAGGTAAACCCCACTGCCGAGCACGATGATGGTCAGCACGTCGAGCACCGCCCAGAGGATCTGCATCGGCCGGCCGCCGTAGTCGCCAAAGTGCAGCGGTTGCGACAGGAGCATGGTGTCCATGTACCAGGGCCTTTCACCGACGGCCGTGACCGCCAGCGTGCGGGCATCGATCAGCACCGGTGTCAGCAGGTGCGACGTCAAGTGCGTGGCGCCTTTCATGAACACTGCATAGTGGTGCTCGCTGGAAAAGCGCGTGCCCGGGAAGGCGATGAAATCTGGCTGCATGCCCGGTGCGGCCTGGGTGGCGATGTCCAGCAGGCGGCTGGCCGGCGCGCGTTCGGTGAGCGGCGGGGCATCGTGGTAGGGGGCGACCATCGCCGCCAGGCTGTCGTTGCGCCAGGCGGCGATGACCAGGTCGGAGAGGGCGCTGATCACACCGGTGACGCCGACCACCAACGCCCAGGTGAGGGTGACGACGCCGATCAGGTTGTGCAGGTCGAGCCAGCGCAGCCGGCGTGAGCGGTCGTTGCGCACCGTGGCGAACTTCAGGCGGCGCATGAACGGCGCGTAGAGCACGGTACCAGAGACGATCGCCAGCACGAACAGCACCCCCATGAACGCCAGCACCAGCTTGCCCGGCAGGCCGGCGAACATATCTACATGCAGGCGCAGCATGGTCATCATGAAGCCGCCGTTGGCTGCAGGCATGGCGACGGCTTCGCCCGTGCGGGCGTCGAGCATGAAGGTATGCGACGAATTCGGCTCGGTACCGGCCGTGGCTGCCGTGATGGCGATCACGCCGTTGCGGTCGTCTTCGTCGTAACCGAAATATTGCACCACTTCGCCGGGGCGATGGGCCTGGGCCTTGAGCACCAGTTGCTGCAGGTCCAGGTGCGGGGTATCGGCGGGCATTTCGCGCAGCTCGGGGGCGTCGCCCAGCAGGTGCTCCAATTCGTGGTGGAAGATCAGCGGCAGGCCGGTCAGGGCCAGCAACAGCAGGAACAGGGTGCAGACCAGGCTGCTCCAGGTATGGATCGCCGACCAGCGGCGGATGGTTTGGCTTTTCATCGCGATTTCCGAAAGGTGCTAGCGACGCAATCGCGGGGCAAGCCCGCTCCCACAAACTGCATCCCCTGTAGGAGCGGCCTTGCGCCGCGAAAGGGCCGCGCAGCGGCCCCCCGTTACTCAGAACTTGTAGGTGGCGCTGGCCACGACGCTGCGCTGGTCCCCGTAATAGCAGTAGTACGCGTCACAGGTGGAGATATAGTCCTTGTCCAGCAGGTTGGTGGCATTGAGCGCCACCGAGGCCCCCTTGAGGCTGTTGTCCAGGCGTCCGAGGTCGTAGTGCACGGCGGCATCGAACACCGTGTACGCATCGGCCTTGCCCAGCCAGGTATTGCCCTGGTCGCCATAGGTGTTGCCGGTATAGCGCGCACCGAGACCGATCCCGAAGCCGTCCAGTACACCGGTGTGCCAGGTGTAGTCGGCCCACAACGAGGCTTGCTGGTTGGGCATCAACTGCAGGCGGTTGCCCTTGTACAGGCCGTCCTGCACTTCGGACTTGGCCAGGGTATAGGCCGCGACCACCTTCAGGTTCTCGGTCACGTCGGAGACGGCTTCGAGCTCAAGGCCGCGGACCTTCACTTCGCCGCTCTGGCTGGTGACGGTGACGCCGCCCACGTTGTTGGTGACCGAGACGTTTTTCTGGGTCAGGTCGTAGACGGCCGCAGACAACAAGGTATTGGAGCCTGGCGGCTGGTATTTGATGCCCAGCTCCCACTGCTGGCCTTCGGTGGGCTTGAATGAATTCACCGGGTCGGCAGAGGCATTGCTGGTCGGTTGGAACGACTCGGCATAGGACAGGTAGGGCACGAAGCCCGAGTCGAACACGTAACTGATGGCCGCGTTGCCGCTGAAATTGCTGTCGCGCTCGGTGTTGGTGGCATCGCCCTTGTTGAAGAAGGTGGTGCCGGTATGCACCCAGTCCTCACGCCCGCCCAGGGTCAGGCGCCAATTGCCGAGGGCCATCTGGTCCTGGACGTAGACGCCAGTCTGACGGGTCTTCTGGTTGTAGTCGTAGAAGGCCGAGGACCGGGGTGGTCGGGTGATCGGCAGGCCATATACCGGGTCGTTGACGTTGCTGTCCGGGACAGCGCCATAGATCGCCAGGTAGTTGGTATTGGTGCGCTGGTGGTCCAGGCCGATCAGCAGGGTATGGCTGATATCACCTGTGCTGAAGTCGGCCTGGAAGTTGTTGTCGACGGCGAACTGGCTGATGTCTTCATCGACATTGGTGGACATCCGTTTGACGTTGCCCAGGTCGTCCACCGGTGGGGCGGATGTGTTGTAGGCGTTGACCGTGATCGTCTGGAACGCCAGGTCCGACTTGGTGTAGCGCAGGTTCTGGCGGAACTGCCAGACGTCATTGATGCGGTGCTCGAAGGCGTAGCCCAGCGCGTAATAGGTGCGGTCGTAGAACTCGTAGTTCGGGTCGCCCAGGTTCTTGTGGTGGGAGATCTTGCCGAACGGCATGTCGATCTTGGTGCCCTGGATCGGGCGGAACTGGCTGGTGACGCCGGTATCGTCGCGGGTGAACTGGGTCAGGAAGGTCAGCGAGGTATCCTCGTCGATGTTCCAGGTCAGGCTGGGCGCGAGGTTGTAGCGTTTGTCGTCGACATGGTCGATCTGCGTGCCGCCGTCGCGAAGCACGCCGCTGAGGCTGTAGAGGAACTGGCCCTGGTCGTCGAGCTTGCCGGTACTGGCGAAGTTGATCTGGCGGTGGTTGTCGCTGCCGTACTGGAGCTGGATCTCCTGGTGGCTTTCGGCCTGCGGCCGGCGGCTGACCATGTCCAGCAAGCCGCCTGGGGGTGTCTGGCCGTAGATCGACGACGCTGGGCCGCGCAGCAGCGCGAGGCGGTCAAGGTTCCAGGTTTCGGCCTTGGGGTTGGCGTACACGCCACGGGGCAGCGGCAGGCCATCGAGGAACTGGGTCGGCTCGAAACCGCGCACGCGCATCCAGTCATAGCGCTTGTCGCTGCCAAAACTGGCCGAAACGATTCCCGGCATGTAGCGCACGGCATCATCGAGGCTGTTCACGCTGCGGTCGTCCATCTGCTGGCGGGTGGCGACGGAAATGGAGCGGGGGACTTCGACCAGCGCGGTATCGGTCTTGGTGGCGGAGGCGGTGCGGGTCGCGGTATAGCCTTCCACCGGCCCCCATGCCGTTTCGTAGTAGCTACTGGCATTGATCGCCGTCTCCGGCAGCGCCAGGGTGCCGTCGGGCGCGGCCACCAGGCTGTAGCTGCCTACGCTGCTCTGCTGCAACTGCAGGCCGGTGCCGCGTAGGGCGGCTTGCAGGGCGCCGAGGGCATCGTACTGGCCGCTGACCGGGGCTGAGCTGCGACCGTCTACCAAGGCTGGGTCCAGCGCCAGGGCGATGCCGGCTTGGCTGGCGATCCGGGTCAAGGTGCTCGCCAACGGGGCGCTGGGCAGGTCATAGGCGCGCAGGGCCGACTGCTCGGCGGCTTGCAGGGCGGGGCTGGCCAGCGGGGCAGCGAGGGCGATGGCCAGGGCCACCAGGCTTGGGCGCAGGAAAGAATCAACGGCACGGGACATGCAGCGGCTCCTCGACGGATAAGTGCTAGTTGCTTCCTTGCCGAGCGAGAATGGAAAAGTGACAGAGGCTTTCGAAAAAAATGATGGCGGCTTCCAAGGGGCCGCTATGCGGCCCAATTGCGGCACAAGGCCGCCCACAAAGGCGGTGCAAGGCCTGTGGGAGCCGGCTTGCCGGCGATTGGGCTGCAAAGCAGCCCCCAAGGGCTGTTACTTGGCGCTGATGGTTACCCACCAGGGCGTATGCCGCTCGATCTTCACCGGCAGCACTGGCATGAGCGATGCCAGGGCCAGGTCGGTGTCGGTCAGCGGGAAGCTGCCGGTCACGCGCAGGTCGGCCACTTCGTCGGCAACGCCCAGGTGGCCGTTGCGGTAACGGCCCAGCGTTGCGATCAAGTCGGCCAGGCGCACGTTGTCGACCACCAGCATGCCGCGGGTCCAGGCATCGGCACCCATGGCCACCGGATCGACCCGGCCAAGGCCATCGACGGTCATCAGTACTTGCTGGCCTTCGCGCAGGACTTGCTCGTCACTGCTGTTGGATGGCCTGGCGGCTACCGCCGACTGCAGCACTTCCAGGCGCGTCCCCTGGCTCTCGCGCTTAACCAAGAAACGCGTACCCAGGGGACGCAGGCGTCCATCGTCGGTGCGCACCAGCAACGGCCGGGTGTCTTCATGGCCGGTTTCCACGGAGATCTCGCCCTGGTGCAGGACGATCAAGCGTTGCCCGCCTGCATAGTCGATATCCACCGCGGTATTGGTGTTCAGGCTCAGCAGGGTGCCATCTTCCAGGCGCAGTGTACGCAGCTCACCGGTGCCGGTGCGCTGGTCAGCCAGCCAATAGCCCGGCGACAGCGATGGCGAGGCGATGCCGAGCAGCAGCGCACCCAACAACAGCACCCCGGCCAAGCCGCCGCTGAACCCGCCCAGGCGCCTGCGCAGGCCTGCCCGCGATTGCAGCAGGGCCTGGCGGGCGGGGCCGGCGGCAGCGCTCACGCGTTGGTCGAGCATGCCCAGCTGGTGCCAGGCACGGGCGTGTTCCTCGCTGGCGGCATGCCAGCGCAGGAAATCACTGCGTTCGTCTGGAGTGCAGCGGTCTTCGTCCAGGCTCAGCTTCCAGGCGATGGCGGCATCCAGGACCTTGGCCGACACCGGCGCGTTGTTCACAGCGGCGCCCCATAAAGAGCCACATAGCACTGGCGCATGCCTTGGGCGATGTACTGGCGCACGCGTGACACCGACACCCCCAGGCGTTCGGCGATCTCGGCATGACCCATGCCGTCCAGGCGGTTATGCAGAAAGGCCGCGCGGGCTTTGCTCGACAGTTTGCCGAGCAGGCGGTCGATGGCCTTGAGGTCTTCGAGAATCAGGTGCTGCAGCTCAGGGGAGGGGTGTTCTGCCTCCGGCAGGCGTGTCAGCTCCGCCAGGTAGGCCTGCTCCAGGGCGGCGCGGCGGAAGTGGTCGAACAGCAGGCCCTTGGCCACGGCAACGAGAAAAGCGCGGGGTTCGCGGGGGGTGACCAGCTGCTCGCGACCGAGCAGGCGCACGAAGGTGTCCTGGCTCAGGTCTTCGGCGCGCTGGCGGCAGGCCGTGCTGCGTTGCAGCCAGGCCAGCAGCCAGGCGCGGTGGTCGCGGTACAGGGTACCGACCAGCTCGGCGTGTGGGCTCTGCGCAGACGACAAGAGGCGTCCCCCGGAATGAATGCGTTAACTAACGATAATTATTCGCGATTGTGACAGAGCCGGGGTGCGGGGTGCAATTGACGCTTATCGGATAGATGCCTGGTGATTCGCCCGGCTCCTACAGGCTGTACTGGTGTGCCTTGCGCCGGCGCCACTGCTGCAGGCGCAGGTTCAACTGCAGGGGGCTGTCCAGCTGCTGGCGCCGGGCCTGACTGAACAGGATCAAAGCCAATTCGGCGGTGACCTGGGCATCGGCGCTGGCGTGGTGGCGCTCTTCTACCTGCAGGCCGAAGCGGGCGATCCAGTCGTCCAGGCTGGCCTCGCGCAGCACCGTGTCGGGATTGAGCATGGGGGCCAGTTCAGCCATGTCGAAGAATGGGTGCTGCAGTCGGTAACCGAGGCTGTCCTTGAGCGCCCGGGCCAGCATGCGCTGGTCGAACGGCGCGTGGAAGGCCAGCACCGGGCTGTCCCCAATGAACTCCAGCAGATCGACCAGCGCGTGCGCAGGGTCGCAGCCGGCGGCCAGGGCGCTTGGGCCCAGGCCGTGGATCAGCACGCTGGCATTGGTCTTCTGGGCCGGCCGGTGCAAGGTACGTTCGAATTGCTGGCCCAGGTCGATGGCACCGTCCTCGATGGCCACGGCACCGATCGACAATACCTGGTCGCGGTTGACGTTCAGGCCGCTGGTCTCCAGGTCCAGCACCACCCAGCGTTGCTCGCGCAGGGACGAAACGCCCAAGGTCGGCGCCTTGGGCAAGCGCGCGAGGCGCTGGCGCAGGGTGTTGTCGAGCTCCGGCAGGGCCGGGCGCAGCCAGGTGAGCAGGTTCATAGCTGGTACCGCAGGGCCAGGCTGCTTTGCAGGCGCTGGGCCTGGCGCAGGGACTCGCGCAGGATGCGCCGGTCCAGGTGGTTGAGGCTGTCTGGGTCCAGCCGGTTGGAGTAGGGCAGGTTGTCGCGGCTCTGGCGCTGGTGCTGCTGCATGCGGGTCTGCTGGATGAAATGATAGGCCTCTTCGTACGCGGCGCCGTCCAACGGGTCGATGATGCCGCGGGCCACCAGGTGGCGCAGGCGTTCGAGGGTGTTGCAGGCCTTGATGCCATGGGCCAGTGCCAACAGCCGGGCGCCATCGACGAAGGGGGTCAGGCCCTGGACCTTGAGGTCGAGGGTGGCGGCCTTGTCATTGCCCTGGCGGGTCAGCACGAATTCGCGCAGGCGCCCTACCGGCGGGCGCTGACGCAAGGCGTTGTCGGCCATCATGCGCTGGAAGATGCGGTTGTCGGCCACTTGTTCGAGCAGGGTGCGGCGCAGCTGTTCGCAACCGCTTTCATCGCCCCAGACCACGCGCAGGTCGAAGTAGATGCTCGAGCCGAGCAGGTTCTCCGGGCTCGCTTCGCGAATGAAGCCGCTGAAGCGTCGCGCCCATTCGCTG
Source organism: Pseudomonas shiyinii (assembly GCF_056725765.1). NCBI lineage: Bacteria > Pseudomonadati > Pseudomonadota > Gammaproteobacteria > Pseudomonadales > Pseudomonadaceae > Pseudomonas > Pseudomonas shiyinii. Next base: position 102,185 of record NZ_CM161522.1, read on the forward strand.
CGAGACAGGCACAGTTCTGGGTTGCCGGCCATAACGTTGCCCTTGCAGAGGGTGAAGCCGCACTGGGCCAGGCACTGGTTGATGTACTGCGCCAGTGGCAGCAGGCGGGCGCGGATCGCTTCGGCCTCGGCAGCATCGGCGGCCTCGAAGAGAATCCCGTTGTCCTGGTCGGTGTGCAGGGTCTGCTCGCGCCGGCCTTCGCTGCCGAAGCACAACCAACTGAACGGCACGCCCGGGTCGCCGCGTTCGGCCAGGGCCAGCTCGATCACCCGGCACACGGTGTGGTCGTTGAGCAGGGTAATGATCTGGGTGATCTGGGTGGAGGAGGCGCCATGGGCGAGCATGCGTTCGACCAATTGGCCGATCTCGCCGCGCAGCGACACCAGGTTCTCCAGGCGCGGGGCGTGGCGGATGGTGCGGGCCAGGTGCACCAGGTCGACCCGCTGCAGGGAGAACAGGTCACGTTCGGAGACCACGCCGCACAGGCGCTGGTTGTCCACCAGGCAGACATGGGCGATATGCCGTTCGGTCATGGCCATGGCCGCGTCGAAGGCGCTGGCCTGGGGGCTGAGGTAGAACGGCTGCGCGGTCATGTAGCGCTCGATCGGCGCGGTCAGTTCGGCGCTGGCATCGGCCACCACGTGGCGCAGGTCGCGCAGGGTGAAGATACCGATGGGAAAGCGCTGCGGGTCGACAATCACGATGCTGCCGACCTGCTGCTCATGCATCAGCCCCACGGCTTCGCGCAGGGGCATCTGTGGCGCACAGACCACCGGGTGGCGCATGGCCAGTTCACCCAGCGGGGTATTGAGCGAATACTGTGTGCCCAGTGTTTCCACTGCACGCTGGCGTACCTGCTGGTTGACCTGGTCGAGCAGGCTGCTGACGCCGCGCAGGGCGAAGTCGCGGAAGGGCTCCGAGAGGGAGAACACGCGGATGAACGCGCCCTTGTTCAGTTGCAGGCAGAACGTGTCTTCACCTGCCAGGTGCTCGGTGCGGGTGGCCCGTTCCCCGAGCAGCGCGGCGAGCGGAAAGCATTCGCCGCTGGCGATCTCGAACGTGGTCTCCACGCCCGGCTTGGTCACATGCTGGCGCTCGCCGACCACCCGGCCCTGCTTGACGATATAGAAATGCTCCACCGGGCCGTCGGCCGGCTTGATGATACTTTCGCCGCTGGCGTAGAAACGCAGCTGGCACTGCTCCACCAGGTAGGCCAGGTGGCTGTGCTCCATCTGGTTGAACGGCGGAAAGCGCTGCAGGAACTGCAGGGTGCCTTGGATGTTCTGCAGAACCGCCGTTCTGCCGGCCTGGCTGTAGGCGTCCTTCTTGCTCATGGAACTGACCGCTTGGGGGGACCGTTGCAGGCCCTGTTGTTCTAAGGCTCCATGGTCGGCCGGTGGCCTTGCGGTGCCCATTGGACGTAAGTCTATAAGCTGCGGCGCGCGCTGCCCGGAGGCGCTTGGGTGTCAAATAGACGACGAAAGGCAGCTTGCATAGCGGTGCTTTGCGGTCTCAACTTTCAGCAACGGAATTTTTTTGACGAGATGACCATGGCCGAGCATGACGAGATCCTGAGTGACGCCGAGCGCGAAGCCTTGGCCAAGGTGAGCGCGCCCTCTGCTCCGCCGCAGGTGGTGCTGGTGGTGGATGACGATGCTGCGACCCGCGAGGCCCTTTGCCTCTACCTGAAGGCGAAGGGCTTTGAGTGCGTGTCTGCCGACGGCGCACAGGCAGCGTTGGAGCAGCTCAGGCGTAACCGGCATATTGGCCTGATGATCACCGATTTGCGTATGGCGCCAGAGGATGGTCTGGGGTTGATCCGGCTGGTGCGCGAATCGGAGCGGGCGGAATTGTCGATCATCGTGGTGTCGGGCGACACCGACGTGAAGGAGGCGGTGGATGTGATGCACCTGGGGGTGGTGGACTTCCTGCTCAAGCCGGTGGACCTGGGGAAGTTGGTGGCGCTGGTGAGGAAGGAGTTGCGGTTCGACCCGTAAAAGCAATCACGGGACAAGCCCCTGATGAGCGGGGTAACGCCAGTCAGTTAAGCCTTATCGGCTGCATTTGGGGCTGCTTCGCAGCCCATCGCCGGCAAGCCGGCTCCCACAGGTTCCGCGGTGTCTACAATAGCAGCGCAGGACAGGTGGGAGCCGGCTTGCCGGCGATGGGGCCTTAACTGACGGGCATTCGCCCCTGGGGTATCACAGCCCGTTACGTGCCTTGAACTCGCGACGACGGCGGTGCAGCACTGGCTCGGTGTAGCCGTTCGGCTGCTTGGCGCCTTCGATCACCAGTTCGATGGCGGCCTGGAACGCGATGTTGTCATCGAAGTTCGGGGCCATCGGGCGGTACTGGGCGTCGCCGGCGTTCTGCTTGTCCACCACCGCGGCCATGCGCTTGAGGCTTTCAAGCACCTGCTCCTGGGTGACGATGCCGTGGCGCAGCCAGTTGGCCAGCAACTGGGCCGAGATGCGCAGGGTGGCGCGGTCTTCCATCAGGCCGACGTCGTTGATGTCCGGCACCTTGGAACAACCCACACCCTGGTCGATCCAGCGGACTACATAGCCGAGGATGCCCTGGGCATTGTTGTCCAGCTCGTTGCGGATCTCGTCAGCCGACCAGTTGGTGTCGGCCGCCAGCGGGATGGTCAGGATGTCGTCCACCGAGGCCGGTGCGCGCTTGGCCAGCTCGCGCTGGCGCTCCTGCACGTTGACCTTGTGGTAGTGCAGGGCGTGCAGGGTGGCGGCGGTCGGCGATGGTACCCAAGCGGTGTTGGCGCCGGCCAGCGGGTGGGCGATCTTCTGCTCGAGCATCGCGGCCATCAGGTCAGGCATGGCCCACATGCCCTTGCCGATCTGGGCGCGGCCTTGCAGGCCGGTGGCCAGGCCGATATCGACGTTGTTGTTCTCGTAGGCGCCGATCCACTTCTCGTTCTTCATGGCGCCCTTACGCACCACGGCGCCGGCTTCCATGGAGGTGTGGATTTCGTCACCGGTACGGTCGAGGAAGCCGGTGTTGATGAACACCACGCGCTCGGCGGCAGCCTTGATGCAGGACTTGAGGTTGACCGTGGTACGGCGCTCCTCGTCCATGATGCCGACCTTGACGGTATTGCGCGCCATGCCCAGCAGGTCTTCGACGCGGCTGAAGATCTCGGCGGCGAATGCCACTTCCTCAGGGCCGTGCATCTTCGGCTTGACGATGTACACGCTGCCGGTGCGGGTGTTCTTGCGGGTGGTGTTGCCCTTGAGGTTATGCAGGGCGATCAGGTTGGTGAACAAGCCGTCCTGGATACCTTCCGGGATCTCGTTGCCCTGGCCGTCGAGGATCGCCGGGTTGGTCATCAGGTGGCCGACGTTGCGCACGAACAGCAGCGAACGGCCGTGCAGGGTGACGGTGCCGCCAGCGGGCGCGGTGTATTCGCGGTCAGGGTTCATGGTGCGGGTGAAGGTCTTGCCGCCCTTGGTCACGTTCTCGGACAGGTCGCCTTTCATCAGGCCCAGCCAGTTGCGGTAGACCACGACCTTGTCGTCGGCATCGACGGCGGCGACGGAGTCTTCGCAGTCCATGATGGTGGTCAGCGCCGATTCCATCAGGATGTCCTTCACGCCGGCGGCGTCGGTGCTGCCGACCGGGGTGCTGGCGTCGACCTGGATCTCGAAGTGCAGGCCGTTGTGCTTGAGCAGGACCGCGGTCGGCGCGGCGGCGTCGCCACGGTAGCCGATCAGCTGGGCATCGTCGCGCAGGCCGCTGTTGCTGCCACCTTTGAGGGCGACGACCAGCTTGCCGCCTTCGATGCGGTAGCCGGTGGAGTCGACATGGGAGCCGGCGGCCAGGGGTGCGGCTTCGTCGAGGAAGGCGCGGCCGAAGGCGATGACTTTGTCGCCACGGACCTTGTTGTAGCCCTGGCCTTTCTCGGCGCCGCCTTCGTCGCTGATGGCATCGGTGCCGTACAGCGCGTCATACAGCGAGCCCCAGCGGGCGTTGGCGGCGTTCAGGGCGAAGCGGGCGTTCATCACCGGCACCACCAGCTGCGGGCCGGCCATGTGGGCGATTTCTTCGTCCACGTTCTGGGTGGTGGCCTGGAAATCGTCGGCTTGTGGCAGCAGGTAGCCGATTTCCTGGAGGAAGCTCTTGTAGGCTACGGCGTCATGGGCCTGGCCTTTGCGCGCCTGGTGCCAGGCGTCGATCTTGGCTTGCAGTTCGTCGCGCTTGGCGAGCAGGGCTTTGTTCTTTGGAGCGAGGTCGTTGATGATCTTTTCCGCACCCGCCCAGAACTGCTCGGCGACGATGCCGGTCCCTGGAATGGCTTCGTCGTTGACGAAGTCGTACAGGACCTTGGCGACCTGAAGGCCACCGACTTGAACGTATCCAGTCATTGCTTGCCTCACTCTGCTCAGCTATTTCGCTCTTCTGTATTAAGCCTGTAGCGCTTCTCTAAACACGGCACCAGTACTTGCCCTCGTGTATGAGCGCGGCTGGGTGCGGCTCGCCAGACGGGCCGGCGGGCGGGTTGCGTATTTTCACAGGCGCCTTGGCAGACATCCAAACGACGTTTTGTAGTCCGCGCCGCGGCATACTACATGAAGCAGCAGACGAGGTGGAATCAGACTAAAAGCGTCGTTGTGCGACCAACAGATCGCATAGGGTCACGCTGGGAGACGTTATGTTCGCAAAAAACAGGTGGATTGTTCCAGATAAATCTTGAAACAGTACACGATTCGTTGTGCGGACCGCCCTGCGGCAGGTTGCCGCGCCTTGCCTATACTGTTGCGATGCCCCCGTATTTCGCCGTGCGCAGCGGCGCCGGCCACCTGACTAGCAGAGCTGAGGAGCGGCCCCGTGGACCATCTCGTACTGACAGTGATCGCCCCCGACAAGGCCGGGCAGGTCGAACGCATCGCCCAATGCATTGCCGAGCATAACGGTAACTGGCTGGAGAGTCGCATGTCGCGGATGGCCGGGCAATTCGCCGGGATCCTGCGGGTCGCGGTGCCGGCTGAATCCTACGATGACCTGGTCGAGGCCCTGCACAAGCTGTCCAGCCATGACATTCGCGTGCTGATCGCCGAGAGCGGCATCGAGCCGTCCTGCACCTGGAAGCCGATCGCCATGGAGCTGGTGGGCAACGACCGGCCGGGTATCGTGCGGGACATCACCCGCTTGCTGGCCGAGCAAGGCGTGAACCTGGAGCGCTTCACCACCGAGGTAAGGCCGGCGCCTATGAGCAGCGAGCCGCTGTTCCATGCCGATGCGTTGCTGGCGCTGCCCCTGACCCTATCGCTGGATGATCTGCAGCACAGGCTGGAGAGCCTGGCCGACGACCTGATGGTGGAGCTCAAGCTGCGGCCGGAAGACTGAGCGCCGAGTGTTTCGCGGGTAAACCCGCGAAAGAGGTTATCCCAAGATCATGGGGGCGGTGCTGTGGATAACCTGGGGGCGCTCCTCCCCAGCCCAAGAAATTCGCGGGCTCCAGAGCTTTGAGCAAAAAACGTCCAGATATCAGGGGCTTGTGCACAAAGCACGGGGACGAGGGTGTGGATAACCTTTGGAGATGTCTCTGCACACCCCGTAATACGAGGCCTGCAGAGATTTGATCGTTTTTTGATCAGCTTCGCTTGCGCAAACTCAACCAGGCATCGACGCTATAGATGGCCAGGCCCGCCCAGATGAACATGAACGCCATCAGGGTGCTGGAGGACAGTTGCTCACCGAACAGCAACACCGCCTGCAGCAACACCAGGGTCGGCGCCAGGTACTGCAGGAAGCCCAGCGTGGTGTAGGGCAAGTGGCGTGCGGCGGCGTTGAAGCACACCAGCGGCACCAGGGTGACCGGCCCTGCGGCCATCAGCCAGAGCGCTTCGCTGCTGGTGTAGAACTCGGCCTGGGTGCTGGTCGCCGTTGGATGCAACAACAGCCAGCCAAGGGCCAGGGGTACCAGCATCCAGGTTTCCACCACCAGCCCTGGCAGGGCTGCCACCGGCGCCTGCTTGCGGATCAGGCCATAGAAGCCGAACGACAGCGCCAGCACCAGCGAAACCCAGGGCAGGCTGCCGACCTGCCAGACCTGCTGAGCCACACCCACCGCCGCCAGCCCCACCGCCAGCCACTGCAGGCGGCGCAGGCGCTCGCCGAGCAGCAGCATGCCCAGCAGCACGTTGACCAGCGGGTTGATGTAGTAGCCCAGGCTCGCCTCGAGCATGCGCCCGTTGTTCACCGACCACACATAGGTCAGCCAGTTGCCAGCGATCAGTGCCCCGCTCAGGGCCAGGATGGCCAGGCGGCGCGGGTTGTCGCGCAGTTCGCGCCACCAGCCTGGGTGCTTCCAGACCAGCAGCAGGAGCGAGCCGAACAGCGCCGACCAGAGTACGCGGTGGACGATGATCTCGACCGCCGGAACGCTCTGGATGGCTTTGAAGTACAAGGGGAACAGGCCCCAGATGATATAGGCGCTCAGGCCCAGGATATACCCGCGACGCGGGTTTGCGGCGTGCATGCAGATTCCTTGCTTAGGTAACTAAATACAGCACGCCTATTGTAGACAGAGCGCCCGGCGCTCCTAAAACAATTTCAGCGGTTCTTCGTCCAATGCGGCGATCTGTTCGCGCAGGGCGAGGATCTGGTCGCCCCAGTAACGTGGCTGGCCGAACCAGGGGAAGCTGGGCGGGAACGCCGGGTCGTCCCAGCGTCGGGCCAGCCAGGCACTGTAGTGCAACTGGCGCAGGGCGCGCAGGGGTTCGATCAGCGCCAGCTGGCGTGGGTCGAAGTCATGGAACTCGTTGTAGCCGTCGATCAGTTCGGCCAATTGGCCCATGCGTTCTTCGCGGCTGCCGGCGAGCATCATCCATAGGTCCTGGACGGCCGGGCCCATGCGGCAGTCGTCCAGGTCGACGATATGGAACGTCTCGTCACGGTACATCAGGTTGCCGGGGTGGCAATCGCCGTGCAGGCGGATCACCTGGTGCGGGGTGCGTGCATAGATGGCCTCGACCCGCTGGAGCACATCGCGGGCGACGGACTCGAAGGCCGGCAGCAGCTCGCGGGGAACGAAATCGCCGGCGAGCAGGGTTTCCAGCGAGGCGTGGCCGAAGTTATCCACCGCCAGTGTTTCACGGTGCTCGAAGGGCCGCGCCGCGCCGACCGCGTGCAGGCGGCCGAGCAGTTGGCCAAGGCGGTAGAGCTGGTCCAGGTTGCCGGGCTCCGGCGCGTGGCCGCCGCGCCGTGGGAACAGGGTGAAGCGAAAGCCTTGGTGTTCGAACAGGCTGCGGCCGTCGTGCTGCAGCGGGGCGACGACCGGTACCTCGCACTCGGCAAGTTCGGCGCTGAAGCGGTGTTCCTCGAGGATGGCATCGTCGCTCCAGCGGCCGGGGCGGTAGAACTTGGCGATCAGCGGTTGCGCCCCTTCGATGCCCACCTGGTAGACGCGGTTCTCGTAGCTGTTGAGCGCCAGCACCCGGGCGTCGCTGAGAAAGCCCAGGCTTTCCACGGCATCCAGGACCAGGTCGGGGGTGAGGGTATCGAAGGGGTGCGACATGGCGGCTCCGGGCACGAGGTGCGATGGGCGCCATGGTAACGCAGGTTTGGAGCGGGTTGGGTGGGCGGCAAACGGTCGGGCTACAACGGCACGCCCAGCAGTACGTAAGACGGGTGGAACTGCGCCCGCACCCGGCTGCCTGGGATGACCTTGGTCTGTTCCAGCCAGCGCGCCTCGGCGAACGCACAGAGCGTCTGCCCGTTGCCCAGCACCAATCGCACCTCGCTGGGCCCGTTGTCATCGGCCAGCATGTCCTCGACCGTGGCCTGCAGGCAGTTGCTGCCCTCGGTGGCCGAGTCAGCCTCGCCGAGCACCTGCACCCAGCCTGCCTTCAGCAAGGCCACCACAGGCGTGCCCAGCGCCAGCTCCAGACGCTCGGTGCTGTCGCGGGTGATCAACGCTTCGATTTCCAGGCCGCCGCCCAGGTCCAGGCTGACACGGTCATGCCGCCCTTCACGGCGCAGCCCGCTGACCTGTCCATGCAGTTGGTTGCGCGCACTGGTACGCAGCATCAAGCGGCCGAGCAGGTCGAAGTCGCTGCTTTCTTCCGCCGCCTCGAAGACCTGTGCTTGCAGCGCCTGCAACCGCTGGTACAGACGCAGGACTCGTTCGCCCTCGGCGGACAACCGCGCCCCGCCGCCGCCCCGCCCTCCGGTGCTGCGCTCCACCAGGGGGCGGCTGGCCAGGTTGTTGAGCTCATCGATGGCATCCCAGGCGGCCTTGTAGCTGATGCCGGCAGCCTTCGCGGCGCGTGTGATCGAGCCCTGTTCGGCGACGTGCTGCAGCAAGGCGATGCGCTGCGGGCGACGGGCGATGTGCTGGGTGAGCAGGGCGGGTAGGGACATGGTGGCGTATCGGTCGTGGTGAGGATGCAGTGACGGTGCCGCTCGCCTGCAGGCAAGTCAAGGTCAGCCTTGGCAGCCTCGATCTCACAGGCCACATATCCCCTGGAATTGAGCCCCAAAGGCTCAACCCTGCCCCGGCCTGGGCGTACGCGCCAGGCAATACACATCGACCCGCCGCGCCCCGGCCTTGCGCAGCAACATCGCGATGGCCTGGGCAGTTGCACCGGTGGTCAGCACGTCATCGACAATGGCCAGGTGCAGCCCATCGAGCCGCGCCCCGGGCGCCAGGCCGAAGGCCATTCGCAGGTTACGCTTTCGTGCCCGGGCACCGAGGGTTTGCTGGGCCGGTGTATCGCGAGTGCGCTGCAGCAGCGTTTCATTGCACGGGACCGCCAACTGCCTGGACAACCACCGGGCAAGCATAGCCGCCTGGTTGAAGCCCCGCTGGCGCAGTCGACGCCGTGTCAGGGGCACGGGCAACAACTGGTCAGGTTTTGCCATGCCCTCCCCGTAGCGATGCAGCAGGGCCTGCCCCAGCAGCAAGGCCATCAGCCGGCCCAGCGGCCACTGGCTGCGGTGCTTGAAGCGGCTGACCAACGCATCGACCGGAAAGCCGAAGTGCCACGGCGCCACGACCTGCTCGAAGGCCGGTGATACGCGGCTGCACTGGGCGCAGGTCAAGCCGCTCATCGGCAGGGGCAGGGCGCAACGGGTGCAGTGCTCGTCCAGCCAGGGCAGGGCCTGTTCGCAGTGCATGCACAATGGGTAAGGCTGTGCGCTGGTTTCATCGCAGAGCAAACAGCTGTGATCAATATTTGAACACTTGTAAACCAAGCGTTTTATGAGCGGTTGACAGTCCATGGTCCTTCCCTGAGTATGCGGCGTATCCGTGATGCGCTGGTGGGCTTTCCTGTCCCGGCGCCAGTCAAAGCCTAAACAAGGAAACGCCGATGAGCGCCAGCACAACTGCAACAACACGTCACGACTGGACCCTCGCCGAGGTCAAGGCTCTGTTCCAACAGCCGTTCAACGACCTGCTGTTCCAGGCGCAGACGGTGCACCGCGCGCATTTCGACCCTAACCGCGTGCAGGTTTCCACCTTGCTGTCGATCAAGACCGGCGCCTGCCCGGAAGATTGCAAATATTGTCCGCAGTCCGGCCACTACAACACCGGGCTGGAAAAGCAGAAGCTGATGGAAGTGCAGAAGGTCCTGGAAGAAGCCGCCCGCGCCAAGGCCATCGGCTCTACCCGCTTCTGCATGGGCGCTGCCTGGAAACACCCGTCGGCCAAGGACATGCCCTACGTGCTGGAGATGGTCAAAGGGGTCAAGGCCATGGGCCTGGAAACCTGCATGACCCTCGGCAAGCTCGACCAGGAGCAGACCAAGGCCCTGGCAGAGGCCGGTTTGGACTACTACAACCACAACCTTGATACCTCGCCGGAGTTCTACGGCAGCATCATCACCACCCGCACCTACGGCGAACGCCTGCAGACCCTGGCCTACGTGCGCGACGCCGGGATGAAGATCTGCTCCGGCGGCATCCTCGGCATGGGCGAGTCGCTCGATGACCGCGCAGGCCTGTTGATCCAGTTGGCCAACCTGCCGGAGCATCCGGAGTCGGTGCCGATCAACATGCTGGTCAAGGTCGCCGGTACGCCGTTGGCCGACGAGGAGGATGTCGACCCGTTCGATTTCATCCGCATGCTGGCGGTGGCACGCATCCTGATGCCCAAGTCCCATGTGCGCCTCTCCGCCGGCCGCGAACAGATGAACGAACAGATGCAGGCCCTGGCCTTCATGGCCGGTGCCAACTCGATCTTCTATGGCGAGAAACTGCTGACCACGGCCAACCCCCAGGCCGACAAGGACATGCAGCTGTTCGCCCGCCTTGGTATCCAGCCAGAAGCCCGTGAAGAGCACGCCGACGAAGTGCACCAGGCGGCCATCGAACAGGCGTTGGTCGAGCAACGCAGCAGCGAGCTGTTCTACGACGCAGCTTCGGCCTGACCATGGCCTTCGACCTGGCGGCCCGCCTGGCCGAACGGCGCACTGCGGACCTGTATCGGCAGCGGCCGCTACTGGAAACCCCCCAGGGGCCAGAGGTGGTGGTCGACGGCCAGGCGCTGCTGGCCTTCTGCAGCAACGACTACCTGGGGCTGGCCAACCACCCCGAGGTGGTCGCGGCCTGGCGGGCTGGCGCCGAACGCTGGGGCGTCGGTGGCGGCGCCTCCCATTTGGTGATCGGCCACAGCACCCCGCACCATGAGGTGGAAGAAGCCCTCGCCGAATTGACCGGGCGCCCGCGTGCGCTGCTGTTCTCCACGGGCTACATGGCCAACCTCGGCGCCATCACGGCGTTGGTCGGGCAGGGCGATACCGTGCTGCAGGACCGTCTCAACCATGCCTCGCTGCTCGATGGTGGCCTGCTCAGCGGTGCGCGCTTCAGTCGCTACCTGCACAACGACGCGGCCAGCCTGGCCAGCCGCCTGGCCAAGGCCGCCGGCAATACCCTGGTGGTCACCGATGGCGTGTTCAGCATGGATGGCGACCTGGCCAACCTGCCGGCGTTGGCACGAGCCGCGCGCGCACGCGATGCCTGGCTGATGGTCGATGATGCCCATGGCCTGGGCACGCTCGGTGCCAATGGCGGCGGTATCGTCGAGCACTTCGGCCTGGGCGTGGAAGACGTACCGGTATTGATCGGCACCCTTGGCAAGGCCTGCGGCACCGCAGGTGCCTTCGTGGCCGGTAGCGAAGAACTGATCGAGGCGTTGGTGCAGTTCGCCCGGCCCTACATCTATACCACCAGCCAGCCGCCGGCGCTGGCCTGCGCCACGCTCAAGAGCCTGGAGCTGCTGCGCCGCGAGCGCTGGCGTCGCGAGCACCTCGAGGCGCTGATCCGCCAGTTCCGCCGGGGCGCTGAACAGATTGGCCTGGACCTGATGGACAGCCCGACCGCGATTCAGCCGATCCTGATCGGTGACAGCGCGCGCGCCCTGCAGTTGTCACGCATGCTGCGCGAGCGGGGCCTGCTGGTCACCGCCATCCGCCCGCCGACCGTACCTGCCGGCAGCGCGCGTTTGCGCGTGACCCTGAGCGCAGCGCACAGCGAGGCCCAGGTCCAGCTATTGTTGAATGCATTGGCCGAGTGTTACCCCTTGCTGGAGTCCGCCGATGCGTAACCGATTGATCCTTCTGCCGGGCTGGGGCCTGGGCACTGCTTCGCTGGAACCGTTGGCCGCGAGCCTGCGCGCGCAGGACCCGCGCTTGCAGGTCGAACTGCGGCCATTGCCGGAGCTCGCCGATGGCGATGTCCAGGCCTGGGTCGAGCGCCTCGACCGCACGCTGCCCACCGACAGCTGGTTGGGTGGCTGGTCGTTCGGCGGCATGCTCGCCAGCGCGCTGGCGCACAAGCGCGGCGACCATTGCTGCGGCCTGCTGACACTGGCCAGCAACCCCAGTTTCGTCCAGCGTCCGGATTGGGCCCATGGCATGGCGGTGGACACCTTCGGCACCTTCCTCGATGGTTGTCGCAGCCACCCCCAGGTGACCCTCAAGCGCTTTCGTACCCTGTGCAGCGAAGGCGCGCAGATGCCGCGCACCTTGTTGCGGCAATTGGGCATAGGCGTGCCCGACACCGACCCGTTGTACCTGGCCACAGGCCTCGAAGTCCTGGCCAAGCTCGATACCCGCAATGCCCTGGAGCAATACGGCGGGCCTCAGCTGCATTTGTTCGCCGGCAGCGACGCGCTGGTACCGGCAGAAGCGGCCAAGGCCCTTAGCGAACTGTTGCCGGACGTGGAAGTCGGCCTGGTCGAAGACAGTTCCCACGCCTTCCTGCTGGAATACCCACAGGAACTGGCAGCGGGCATCAAGAGTTTCCTGCATGAGAGTGGCGATGACTGACCTTTCCCGTCCGACCCTGCCCGGCACGTTGCCGGACAAGCGCCAGGTCGCGGCCTCGTTCTCCCGCGCAGCGGCCAGCTATGACAGCGTGGCGGCCTTGCAGCGTGCGGTAGGTATGTCCCTGCTCGAGCAGTTGCCGGCAGGCCTGCAACCTGCGTGCTGGCTTGACCTGGGTAGCGGCACAGGGCATTTCAGCCGAGCATTGGCCGAGCGTTTCCAGGGGAGCGCCGGCGTGGCGGTGGACATCGCCGAAGGCATGTTGCGCCATGCCCGTGAGCAGGGTGGCGCCCAGCATCATGTGGCCGGCGATGCTGAACGGTTGCCGCTGCGCGATGAAAGTGTCGACCTGGTGTTCTCCAGCCTCGCGGTGCAGTGGTGCAGCCAGTTCGCCAGCGTGCTGGGCGAGGCCTGGCGTGTGCTACGGCCAGGCGGTGTGCTGGCGTTCAGCAGCCTGTGCGTCGGCACGCTCGATGAGCTGCGCGCCAGTTGGCAGGCCGTGGACGGGCTGGTGCACGTCAACCGCTTCCGGCGCTTCGACGACTACCAGCGACTGTGCGGCGAGAGCGGCTTGCAGGTGCTTGGCCTGCAGCGGCGCCCCCATGTGCTGTATTACCCCGATGTACGCAGCCTGACCCATGAGCTCAAGGCCCTGGGCGCGCACAACCTCAACCCGGGGCGGCCATCCGGGCTGACCGGGCGGGCGCGCATGCAAGGTTTGTTGCAGGCCTATGAAAGCTTCCGCCAGCCGCAGGGCCTGCCGGCCACCTATCAGGTGGTGTATGGGGTATTGCGCAAACCGCTCGCAGGCGAGGTGTGACATGGGCCAGGCCTATTTCATTGCCGGTACCGACACCGACGTCGGCAAGACCACCATCGCCGCCGGGCTGCTGCACGCAGCACTGTCCCAGGGGCTGAGCACCTTGGGTGCCAAGCCAGTCGCCTCGGGGTGTACGGTGACGGCCAAAGGGCTGCGCAATGCCGATGCCCTGGCGCTGATCGACCAGAGCTCTGTGAAGCTGCCTTACGAACAGGTCAACCCTTTCGCCTTCGAGCCGGCCATCGCGCCCCATGTGGCGGCCCGCGAGGCAGGCGTAAGCCTGCAGGTTTCGACGTTGCTGGCCGCCATGCGCCATGTACTGGACCAAGGCGCCGACTTCACCTTGGTCGAGGGGGCCGGGGGCTGGCGGGTGCCGTTGTCTGGCCATGCCAACCTGTCGGACCTGGCCATTGCCTTGAAACTGCCGGTGATCCTGGTGGTGGGCGTGCGCCTGGGCTGCATCAACCATGCCCTGCTCAGTGCCGAGGCGATCGCCCGGGATGGCCTGCAGCTGGCCGGTTGGGTGGCCAATATCGTCGACCCGCGGACCTCGCGGCTGGAAGAAAACCTCGCCAGCCTGGCCGAGCGTCTGCCGGCCCCCTGCCTGGGCAGGGTGCCGCGGCTCAAGCAAGCCACGGCCGAGGCGGTGGCGGAGCACTTGCAACTGGATTTGCTGGACTAGCGCCACACGTTCACGCGCCTCTGTAGGAGCGGACTTGTTCCGCGGTCGGACATAAGCGCTCCCATGGCCACAGGCTATTGCATGGCATAAGGCTATTAGGGATTTAAACGGGCCTTTTCCGCCAATGGCTGCTTTAATGAGGCCTGCTATTCATCCAATTCTTTGGAGCCCTGACATGGAAATCACCGGTAGTACTGCCTATTACGCAGGCCTTGGCGCCCTCCAGGCCGGGCAGCACCGTGTCGACCAGGCTGCCAGTCAAATCGCCAACGGCACCGTCGAGCGTGCCGCCACCAGCCAGTCCAGCGATTACCAGGCCGAGCGCCTGCGCGCCGTCGACCGCAGCCAGCAGATGGATTTGGCCACCAGCAGCGTCGAGTTGGCCTTGGGCAAGCATCACGTCGAGCTTGGCGCCAAGATCGCCAAGGCTTCGGACGAAATGCTCGGGCGATTCATCGATACCTACGCCTGAATTCCCCGCGGTAGGGTGAAGGCGTCCTTCGTAAGAGCTTCGGTGTTGGTGAGATCGAGCGCCGCCCGCGCGGCGCATCGCGAGCTGCGCTCGCTCCTACGTTTGTTTCGGGCCAGTCCACCCTGCGGGTTTTTCGCGCGGACGCTTTGGCGTCTGACGCAATTTCGTGTCGTACGAACCAGGCGGTCGCGCGCGCCTGTCACAGGCGTTACTGGCCGTAAACAAACGTAGGAGCGAGCGCAGCTCGCGATGCGCCGCGCGGGCGGCGCTCGATCTCCCAAATACCGCCTATCTCAAGACCTGCGGCACCCAGGGCCGTTATGCCATGTTTCGCGGCATAAATGGCACCATAGTCCGTCCTTGACATTGGCCTGTGCTAAACGTAAGTTTCAAACAACTGTTTGACGCAAAGCCGCCAAGAGCTGGTCGGTGCCCGCGGTCTTTCCACCGGACTCATCACAGAGGTTCATCGCTATGCCTGATTACAAAGCCCCCTTGCGTGATATTCGCTTCGTTCGCGACGAACTGCTCGGCTACGAGGCGCACTATCAGAGCCTGCCGGGTTGCCAGGACGCCACGCCCGACATGGTCGATGCGATCCTCGATGAAGGCGCGAAGTTCTGTGAACAGGTACTGGCCCCGCTGAACCGCGTCGGCGACCAGGAAGGCTGCACCTGGAGCGAGTCGGGCGTTAAGACCCCGACCGGCTTCAAGGAAGCCTACAAGCAATTCGTCGAAGGTGGCTGGCCGAGCCTGGCCCATGACGTCGAGCACGGCGGCCAGGGCCTGCCGGAGTCGCTGGGCCTGGCCCTGAGCGAAATGGTCGGCGAGTCGAACTGGTCGTGGGGCATGTACCCAGGCCTGTCCCATGGCGCGATGAACACCATCTCCGCCCACGGCACGCCCGAGCAGCAGCACACCTACCTGACCAAGCTGGTATCCGGCGAATGGACCGGCACCATGTGCCTGACCGAACCGCATTGCGGTACCGACCTGGGCATGCTGCGCACCAAGGCCGAGCCCCAGGCCGATGGCAGCTACAAGGTGTCCGGCACCAAGATCTTCATTTCTGCGGGCGAACACGACATGGCCGAGAACATCGTCCATATCGTCCTGGCCCGCCTACCCGACGCCCCGGCGGGCACCAAGGGCATCTCGCTGTTCATCGTGCCGAAGTTCCTGCCCAACGCCGAAGGCGGCGTAGGTGAGCGCAACGGCGTGAGCTGCGGTTCCATCGAACACAAGATGGGCATCCACGGCAACGCCACCTGCGTGATGAACTTCGACGGTGCCACCGGCTACCTGATCGGCCCAGCCAACAAGGGCCTGAACTGCATGTTCACCTTCATGAACACCGCTCGCCTGGGTACCGCGCTGCAAGGCCTGGCCCACGCCGAAGTGGCTTTCCAGGGTGGCCTGAAGTACGCCCGTGAACGCCTGCAGATGCGCTCCCTGACTGGCCCGAAGGCGCCGGACAAGGCCGCCGACCCGATCATCGTCCACCCGGACGTGCGCCGCATGCTGCTCACGATGAAAGCCTTCGCAGAAGGTAACCGTGCGATGGTGTACTTCACCGCCAAGCAGGTGGACATCGTCAAGTACAGCCAGGATGAAGAAGAACGCAAGAAGGCCGACGCCCTGCTGGCCTTCCTCACCCCGATCGCCAAGGCGTTCATGACCGAAGTCGGTTTCGAAGCGGCCAACCACGGCGTGCAGATCTATGGCGGCCACGGCTTCATCGCCGAGTGGGGCATGGAGCAGAACGTGCGCGACAGCCGCATTTCCATGCTGTACGAAGGCACCACCGGTATCCAGGCCCTGGACCTGCTCGGCCGCAAGGTGCTGATGACCCAGGGCGAGGCGCTCAAGGGCTTCACCAAGATCGTCCACAAATTCTGCCAGGCCCAGGAAGGCAACGAAGCCGTCCAGGAGTTCGTCACGCCGTTGGCGGCGCTGAACAAGGAATGGGGCGAGCTGACAATGAAGATCGGTATGGCGGCGATGAAGGACCGTGAGGAAGTCGGTGCTGCTTCGGTGGATTACCTGATGTACTCCGGCTACGCCTGCCTGGCCTACTTCTGGGCCGATATCGCCCGCCTGGCTGCGGAAAAACTGGCCGCCGGTACCGACGAAGTCGCGTTCTACACCGCCAAGCTGCAGACCGCGCGCTTCTACTTCCAGCGTATCCTGCCGCGCACCCGTGCCCATGTGGCCGCGATCTTGTCCGGTGCCGACAACCTGATGGCGATGAAGGAAGAAGACTTCGGTCTGTCCTGCTAAACCGCCCGGCTGTACCAGAAACCGTCTGTCCTGACCGGCAGGCGGTTTTTTTTTGGCTGCGTTTGATGGAGTGGGGCTTAGGGTGGGGCGAAGATCGCGCGCCACCCGCGCGGGCGTTTGCCCGACGCGCATATTCATCTATTCATGTGCGCTGCCGATGAACTAAAGGCACAATGCCATTATTGATCTGCCGGGTCGGAGATTGCCTTTTGTTTCGTCTATCCGCTGTACGCGCGAGCCACTTCCTGCCCTCGCTGTTCCTGTTGCTGGGGGGGTTGGCGGCGGCCTATGTGAAGGACCTCAATGTGTTCTTCACTTCCTTGTTCAACGTGCTGCCCACCCTCGTGCTGCTGCTGGGTGGAGCCTATTGCGCGGTGTATCGAAGGCAGCGCGAGCTGTTCCTGATGGTCACGGTGTATATCGCCTATTTCTTGCTCGATACCCAGACCGATTTCTACCGCGACAACGGTAAGGTGCGCGAGGACGCGGCGGTGGTGTTCCACATGGTCTGCCTGCTGTTACCGGCATTGTTCGGGCTGTACGGGGCCTGGCAGGAGCGCACTCACCTGGCCCAGGACCTGCTGGCGCGTTTCGCGGTGCTGTTCGCGGTGGGCAGCGTGGCGTTGGCCCTGGAGCAGCGCTACCCGGACGCCCTGCTGGGGTGGTTGGCGGAGATTCGCTGGCCTTCGCTGCATGGACAATGGATGAGCCTTGTCCAGCTGGCATACCCCGTGTTCCTGGGCATGTTCATCCTCCTCGTGGTGCAGTACCTGCGCCAGCCAAGGCCTTTGCATGCGGCGCAGGTCATCGGCCTGCTGGGCATCTTCTGGATGCTGCCCAAGACCTTCATCCTGCCGTTCACCCTCAACATCATGTGCAGCCAGGTGATGCTGATGATCGCCGCAGCGGTGTCCCACGAGGCCTACCAGATGGCGTTTCGCGACGAACTGACCGGCCTGCCGGGCCGTCGGGCACTGAACGAGCGCTTGCAGCGGCTGGGGCGCAACTATGTGATCGCCATGACCGACGTGGACCACTTCAAGAAATTCAACGACACCCATGGGCATGATGTCGGTGACCAGGTACTTCGCCTGGTCGCCAGCCGGTTGGGCCGGGTGACCGGAGGAGGGCGTGCCTACCGCTACGGCGGCGAGGAGTTCGCCCTGGTATTTGCCGGCAAGACTGCCGAGGAATGTACGCCGCACCTGGAGGCCGTGCGCGAGATGATCGCCAACTATGCGATCCAGCTGCGCGACCGGAACAACCGCCCACAGGACGACTCGGCAGGGAGGCAGCGCCGCGCTGGGGCGCCGGGCAATGCGGTATCGGTGACCATCAGTATCGGCGTCGCCGAGCGCCAGGCTGCCCATCGCACGCCGGACGACGTGCTCAAGTCCGCCGACCAGGCGCTCTACAGCGCCAAGGGCGCGGGTCGCAACTGTGTCATGGTGTTTGGCGAGCATTCCAGGCGTGGTGCAGTACGCATGGCGTGACTATGTGTGACTATTTGGTCGCGTGATGACCCTATGTCTCGCAAACGTTGTTCGGGTACACTCGTTTCACCTAGTGCCGCGGTCCTGCCGGATCGCCCCGACCCTTATAGCGAGAGGTTGTCATGGCTGACTATAAAGCGCCCCTGCGCGATATGCGTTTCGTTCTGAATGAAGTCTTCGAGGTCGCCAAGCTCTGGCAGCAATTGCCTGCCCTGGCCGAGGCTGTCGATGAAGAGACCGCCATGGCCGTGCTGGAGGAAGCGGGCAAGGTCACCAGCAAGACCATCGCCCCGCTGAGCCGCAGTGGCGATGAAGAGGGGTGCCATTGGGAGAGCGGCGCCGTACGCACGCCGGCAGGCTTCATCGAGGCCTACAACACCTACGCCGAAGGTGGCTGGGTGGGCGTCGGGGGCGACCCGCTGTTCGGCGGCATGGGCATGCCCAAGGCGATTTCCGCTCAGGTCGAGGAGATGGTCAACGCTTCTAGCCTGGCCTTCGGCCTGTACCCGATGCTGACTGCCGGGGCGTGCCTGTCGATCAATGCCCATGCCAGCGAAGCGCTGAAGGAAAAATACCTGCCCAACATGTATGCAGGTGTGTGGGCAGGCTCCATGTGCCTGACCGAGCCCCATGCCGGCACCGACCTGGGTATCATCCGCACCAAGGCCGAGCCCCAGGTAGACGGCAGCTACAAGGTCAGCGGTACCAAGATCTTCATCACCGGCGGCGAGCACGACCTGACCGAGAACATCATCCACCTGGTGCTGGCCAAGTTGCCGGACGCACCGGCCGGGCCGAAGGGGATCTCGTTGTTCCTGGTGCCGAAGTTCCTGGTCAACGACGATGGCAGCCTGGGCGCACGTAACCCGGCCAATTGCGGGTCGATCGAACACAAGATGGGCATCCAGGCCTCGGCGACCTGCGTCATGAACTTCGACGGCGCCACCGGCTACTTGGTGGGCGAGGCGAACAAGGGCCTGGCGGCGATGTTCACCATGATGAACTACGAACGCCTGGGTGTCGGTATCCAGGGCCTGGCGTCGGCCGAGCGCTCCTACCAGAACGCTGTCGAATACGCCCGCGAGCGCTTGCAGAGTCGTGCGCCAACCGGGCCCCAGGCCAAGGACAAAGCGGCCGACCCGATCATCGTTCACCCCGATGTCCGCCGTATGTTGCTGACCATGAAGGCGTTGATCGAAGGTGGCCGCGCGTTCTCCACCTACGTTGCCATGCAACTGGACAGCGCCAAGTACAGCGAAGACGCCATAACCCGTAAGCGCAGCGAGGACTTGGTGGCACTGCTGACGCCAGTGGCCAAGGCCTTCCTCACTGATCTGGGCCTCGAGTGTGCGGTGCACGGTCAGCAGGTATTCGGCGGCCATGGCTACATCCGCGAGTGGGGTCAGGAGCAGTTGGTGCGTGATGTGCGTATCACTCAGATCTACGAAGGCACCAATGGCATCCAGGCCCTGGACTTGATGGGGCGCAAGGTGGTGGGCAATGGCGGTGAGTTCTACCGCCTGTTCTCCGACGAGATCCGCCAGTTCATCGCCAGCGCCGGCTCCGAGCTGGGCGAGTTCACCACCCCGCTCGCCGCATCGCTCGAGCAACTCGACGGGCTCACCGAATGGGTGTTGACGCAGGCCAAGGGCAACCCCAACGAAATCGGGGCGGCATCGGTGGAATACCTGCATGCCTTCGGTTACGTCGCCTACGCCTACATGTGGGCCCTGATGGCTCGCGCTGCGCTGGCAGGTAAGGGCGACGAGGCCTTCTATGCCGCCAAGCTGGGTACCGCACGCTTCTATTTCGCTCGCCTGTTGCCGCGTGTGGGCTCGCTGGTGGCCTCGGTCAAGGCGGGCAGCGAAACGCTCTACCTACTCGACGCCGCGCAGTTCTGACCTGGTTGGTGTAAGCCCGCTCCTACAGAGCCCTGGCGGTGAAGTAGGAGCGGGCTTTTTTGTGGATGGCTTTTAACAAGAAGTTACATTCATGTGTGATTTTGTAAGCTATCTCCTACACGACGTGACGGTGTTTTTCCTCTTTCCTAAGATTGGATCCACGGTTAATCTTTCTCACAAGGACGTAGCGCAGGAAGCGCAAAGGACAGAACAGGGACACGTAGGATTCCTGCCAGGACGGTGGGGCGATAGGGATGTCGAAGGGAAACAGTCTGGGAAACCCCGCTTAGGCGGGGTTTTCTTTGTGTGCGTTTTTTTCAGCCAAGCACGTCCAGGGGCGACATGCCGGGCTGACGTACGTCGGCCTCTTCTTCCAGCAATGTGCGCAGCAACTCCACCGAGGCCTGCTGGCGTTGGGCATCGCGAAATACCAAGCCTACCTTCAGTGGTACCCGCGGTTCGCTCAAGGGCTTCCACAGCAATGTCTGGTCGTCTTCTCCTACATCCTTGGCCCGCCCAGGCAAGATGGTCGCCAACGCGGTGTGCGCCAGGCTGTCGAGAATCCCTGCCATGTTGTTCATCTCTGCCTCCACCTGCGGCCTGCGCCCCAGGTTGGCCAACTGGGTCTGCCAGATCTGGCGCATCTGGAACTCCTCGCCGAGCATCAGCATGGGCAATTCCGCAGCCTGGCGTACCGAGACCTTCTTGAAATCCTTCAGGGGGTGGGTATTGGGGATGACCAACTGGAGTTCGTCTTCATACAGCAACAGGCCATGCAAGCCAGGTTGGCGGGGTGGCAGGTAGCTGATACCGAGGTCCAGGCTGCCGTTGAGTAGGCGCCGCTCGATTTCCATCCCCGACAGTTCATAGATCTGCACCACCAGGTGCGGCTGAGCTTTGCGCACACGTTCGAGCAACTGCGGCACCAGGCTTGGCCGCAGGGTGCGCATGACGCCGATGGCCAGGGTACGCAGGGCTTGGCCCTTGAAGTTGCGCATGGCCTCGTGGGCGCGCTGCAGGCCATCGAGCAACGGCAAGGCATGGTTGTACAGGGTGTGGGCGGCCAGGG
This sequence comes from Pseudomonas shiyinii, assembly GCF_056725765.1. Taxonomy (NCBI): domain Bacteria; kingdom Pseudomonadati; phylum Pseudomonadota; class Gammaproteobacteria; order Pseudomonadales; family Pseudomonadaceae; genus Pseudomonas; species Pseudomonas shiyinii. Next base: position 123,186 of record NZ_CM161522.1, read on the forward strand.
TGGGCAACAGGCGCTTGTTGCTGCGCTCGAACAGGTTCAGGTCGAGGCTGTGCTCGAGGTGGCGGATCTGCTGGGAGAGTGCGGGTTGAGACAGCGACAGGCGTTCGGCGGCCCGGCCCACATGGCCTTCTTCATACACAGCGACGAAATAACGCAACTGACGAAAATCCATAAGATCCACTTATCGAAAAAGCTGGAAAAACCAAATGGCCGCGAACCCGCGACAGGCCTAGTCTATCGCTGTATTCCGGCGGCTTACAGCAACCTTTGCAGCTATTGTTACCCGCCCGGAAAAAGATTTTTGATAGGCCAGGCAAAATAAACCTTTCTCATAAGCCTTGGCTGCCTTCTACCGTGCATGGCTGGAGCCCCGATGAACCTGTTCAACCTGCGCCGATCGCCCCCGGTGGTCGCCGAGCCCAAGCGCGCGCTCGTGAGCGAGCCGCTGGCTGCGCCCCTGTCTCGCGAGCGGCTGATGCCAAGCGCAGAGCGGGCGCCGCAGGTGTTCGTACGTGGGCAGGGCTCCTGGTTGTGGGATGACCAGGGGCACGCCTATCTGGATTTCACCCAGGGTTGCGCGGTCAATAGCCTGGGCCACAGCCCCAGCGTGCTGGTCAAGGCCCTGGCCAACCAAGCGCAGGCGCTGGTCAACCCCGGGGCGGGTTTTCATAGTCGCGGCCTGCTGACGCTCGTCGACCAGCTGTGCCAGAGCACGGGCAGCGACCAGGCCTACTTGCTCAACAGTGGGGCCGAGGCCTGCGAGGGCGCAATCAAACTGGCGCGCAAGTGGGGCCAGCTGCATCGCAATGGCGCCTATCACATCATCACCGCCAGCCAGGCATGCCACGGGCGTAGCCTGGGCGCCCTGTCGGCCTCCGACCCGCTGCCATGCAATCGCTGCGAGCCCGGCCTGCCAGGCTTTAGCAAGGTCCCATTCAATGACCTGGCGGCCCTGCATGCGGCCGTGGACTCGCGCACCGTGGCGATCATGCTCGAGCCGATTCAGGGCGAGGCCGGTGTGATCCCTGCCACGGTCGAGTACCTCAAGGGTGTCGAGCAGCTGTGCCGCGAGCTGGGGATCCTGTTGATCCTCGACGAGGTCCAGACTGGCATCGGTCGTTGTGGCGCCTTGCTCGCCGAACAGACCTACGGCGTACGCGCCGACATCATCACCCTGGGTAAAGGCTTGGGGGGGGGCGTGCCGCTGGCGGCCCTGCTGGCCCGTGGCACAGCGTGTTGCGCCGAGCCTGGCGAGCTGGAGGGCAGCCATCATGGCAACGCCTTGATGAGCGCCGCAGGCCTGGCAGTACTCAAGACCGTGCTGGAGCCTGGTTTCTTCGAGCACGTGCAGGATAGTGGCCGCCATCTGCGGGAAGGGCTCAGCCGGCTGGCCGGTCGGTACGGCCAGGGCGAGGTGCGTGGCCAAGGGCTGCTCTGGGCCTTGCAGCTGCGCGACGAACTGGCCAGGGAACTGGTCGAGGCCGCGCTGCATGAGGGCTTGCTGCTCAATGCGCCGCAGGTGGACGTGGTGCGATTCTCTCCGGCACTGACCGTGAGCAAGGGCAATATCGACGAGATGCTCCTGCGCCTGGCCCGGGCCTTCGCCCGCCTGCATGTCCAGCAACACAGCCGCCGCGAGGCATCGGCCTGAATGGCCGCCGCGGCGTAGCGAATTTCAACGAACCGTCTCGCGTTCCTGCGCATCGCCCTTGGCCTGCAGTTTTTGGCCCGGGGCGTTTTTTTTGCCCGGTGGATGCGTGTGATGCCTATCGCCGGCAAGCCGGCTCCCACAGGTTCAGCGGTATCTACAACAGCAGCGCAGGGCAGGTGGGAGCCGGCTTGCAGGCGATGGGCACAACGCAGTCCGCCGCTGTCCATGGAGGAACCTTGGAGGAATGCAGCTAGTCTCTAGTGAAACCTATCAAGGAGAGCATTGCATGGACTTCATTCGCATCATCATCGCCATCATTCTTCCGCCGCTGGGCGTGTTCCTTCAGGTGGGCTTTGGCGGTGCGTTCTGGCTGAACATCCTGCTGACGTTGCTCGGTTACATTCCCGGCATCGTGCACGCGGTTTATATCATCGCCAAGCGGTGACATCGCTGGGGCCGCCATGCGGCCCCAGGGCGCTACCTGCCTAATACCCGGCAATAGAACTTCCATTCTTCTTCCAGCGCATGGGCCAGGTGCCTTGCCTGGCGAAACCCATGCCGCTCACCGGCATAGAAATGCCCCTCGGCCTCGACGCCGTTGGCCTTGAGCGCGTCGAGCATGGCGCGGGTCTGCTCTGGCACCACCACGGCATCCAGCTCGCCCTGGAAGAAGACCACCGGCGCCTTGATCCGCCCGGCATGCAGCAGGGGTGTGCGTTGCCGGTAGCGCTCGATGTCACGTTCAGGGTCGCCGATCAGCCAGTCCAGGTAGTCGCCTTCGAACTTGTGCGTGGCGCGGCCCAGGGCGACCGGGTCGCTGACACCGTAGAGGCTGGCGCCAGCGCGGAACACGTCATGGAAGGCCAGGGCGCACAAGGTGGTATAGCCGCCGGCACTGCCACCGCGGATGAACGCCTTGTGCGGGTCGACCAGGCCCAGCCCGGCCAGGTGAGCGACAGCGGCGCAGGCGTCCTGCACGTCGAGTTCGCCCCAGCGCAGGTGCAAGGCGTGGCGGTAGGCACGGCCATAGCCGGTGCTGCCGCGGTAGTTGAGGTCGGCCACGGCGAAGCCACGCTGGGTCCAATACTGGATGCGTGGGTCGAAGACGGGGTAGCAGGCCGAGGTCGGGCCGCCGTGGATGAACACCACTAGCGGAGATGGCCCTTCCTGGTCTCTGGCCGGGTAGTAGAAACCATGGGCCTCGCCATCGCCGCTGGGGTAGCGAATCGGGCGCGGGCGGCTGACCCGGGCGGCGGGTATTGGCAGGCCACCGCCAGCCAATACCCGGGCATGCCCGGTCTGCCGGTCGAAGGCGATGACCGCCGGTGGATTCAGTGGCGAGGCGGCGATGGCATAGACGTGCCGCTCATCCAGGGCCAGGCTGCGAAAACGCGTGTAGTCGCTGCCCAAGCGCTCGACTGCCCCGTCCCGGCTGCGCAATCCCAACAGTCCGAAACCGTTCTCGAACCAACTGGCAAGGTAGGCGTCTGGCCCGAGCGCCAGCCAGGTGCTCGCGCCCAGCTGCCAAGGCGCGGCGGCATGATCCGTAGCGATAGCCGGCAAGGGCTGCCAGGCACCGTCGACTTCACCCCAGGGTTGCCAATAGCCGTCGCGGTCGGACAGGCAGTACAGCCGGCCCTGGGTATCGAAGCGCGGCTGCTGTAACGACGCCTGCTGGCCAGCATCGCCTGCGATACAACGGGCTGGGCCCCAGCCACCTTGGCGGTCGCGCTCCCGGCACATCAGACGGGTAGCGGTCCAGGGTTGCTCGGGGCGATCCCATTCGACCCAGGCCAGGCGCCGGCCATCGTCGCTGAGCGTAGGCGAGGCATAGAAATCCGCGCCTTCGGCCAATACCTTCCGGGCCTCGGCGCTGATCGCGACCAGCCGGTGCTGCACCTGGCTGGCATGGGCCTCCTCCACCGCGAATACCCAACCCTCATGCCACAGCACATCGCCATAGCGGCATTGCGCAGCTTGGGTCAGCGGACGTGGCACCGAGCCGTCGAGGGCTTGGGTATACAGCTGCTGGTCGCTTTCATTGACGAACACCAGCCCGTCGCCGCCAAGGCAGAAACTGCCACCGCCATATTCATAGACCCGGCTGCGCGCACTGAAACCGTCGGGCGTCAGGCAATGGGCCTGTTCGTTGCGCCAGTGCCAAAGGCGGCAGGCACCATCGGCGGGGCGGAACTCGTTCCAGAACAGGCCGGCGGCGCCGACCTTGAGTTCGGCGAAGTCGGTGCCGGCAGCCACGGCCTGGGCAGCACTGAAATCAGCCTCGGGCAATGACATGGGAGTTGCGCTCATTGCGGAAGGTCATCTCTTCGATGGTCTGCTGGGCGGTCTCGGCTTCTTCACGGGCCTTGAGGATGAGGCCGTGGTCGGCCGACTTGGCGCACACCGGGTCGGCATTGCTGGCATCGCCGGTGAGCATGAAGGCCTGGCAGCGGCAGCCGCCGAAGTCCTTTTCCTTTTCGTCGCACGAGCGGCATGGCTCGGGCATCCAGTCGTAGCCGCGGAAGCGGTTGAAGCCAAAGGAGTCGTACCAGATGTGCCGCAGGTCATGCTCGCGTACATTGGGAAACTGCACCGGCAACTGGCGTGCGCCATGGCAGGGCAGGGCGGTACCGTCGGGGGTGATGGTGAGGAACAGGCTGCCCCAGCCGTTCATGCAGGGCTTGGGGCGCTCCTCGTAGTAATCCGGTGTGACGAAGATCAGCTTGCAGGGGTTGCCGGCCGCCTTGAGCTTCTCGCGGTAGTCGTTGGTGATGCGCTCGGCCCGTTCCAACTGTGCGCGGGTAGGCAGCAACCCCAGGCGATTGAGGTGCGCCCAGCCATAGAACTGGCAGGTGGCAAGTTCGACGAAATCGGCTTCCAGGGCGATGCACAGTTCGATGATGCGGTCGATCTTGTCGATGTTGTGCCGATGGGTGACGAAGTTCAGCACCATCGGGTAGCCGTGGGCCTTTACCGCCCGGGCCATCTCAAGCTTCTGGGCGAAGGCTTTCTTCGAGCCGGCCAGCAGGTTGTTCACCTGCTCGTCGCTGGCCTGGAAGCTGATCTGGATATGGTCCAGGCCAGCCTGCTTGAATGCGGCGATCTTCTGCTCGGTCAGGCCGATGCCCGAGGTGATCAGGTTGGTGTAGTAGCCAAGGCGCCGCGCCTCGCCGATCAGCTCGACCAGGTCCTGGCGCACCAGCGGCTCACCGCCCGAGAAGCCCAGCTGGGCCGCGCCCAGCTCGCGGGCCTGGGCCATCACGCTGAACCACTGCTCGGTGGAAAGCTCCTGGCCCTGGGCGGCGAAGTCCAGCGGGTTGGAACAATACGGGCACTGCAGTGGGCAGCGATAGGTCAGCTCGGCCAGCAACCACAGCGGCAAGCCAACCTCGGGCTTGGCCGGCACGTCAGGCGAGGACGATCCAGTGTTCGGCACGGGCCACCTCCATGAACTGCTCGATATCGTCGGCCACTTCCGGGATACCGGGGAACTGGCGCTCCAGTTCGGCGATGATCGCTGCCACGTCACGCTGCCCATCGATCAACGCACCGATCAGGCCCGCGCTTTCGTTGAGCTTGATCATGCCCTCGGGGTAAAGCAGTACATGACCCTTCTGCGCCGGCTCATACTGGAAACGATAGCCCGGACGCCAGGTCGGCACTTGTTGACGGTCGAAACTCATAGGGCGATCCCCTTGTGCCAGGCCCGCTCGTTGGTAACGGTGTGGTAGGGCGGGCGGTTCAATTCATAGGCCATGCTCATGGCATCGAGCATGGTCCACAGGATATCCAGCTTGAACTGCAGGATCTCCAGCATACGCTCCTGGCCCTGGCGGGTTGTGTAGTGCTGCAAGGTGATCGCCAGGCCGTGTTCGACATCACGCCGGGCCTGGCCCAGGCGGGTGCGGAAGTATTCGTAGCCGGCCGGGTCGATCCAAGGGTAGTGCTGGGGCCAGCTGTCCAGGCGCGACTGGTGGATCTGTGGGGCGAACAGCTCGGTCAGCGAGCTGCTGGCGGCTTCCTGCCAGCTGGCGCGGCGGGCGAAGTTGACGTAGGCGTCCACGGCAAAGCGCACGCCTGGCAGCACCAGTTCCTGGGAGCGCAACTGCTCCGGATCCAGGCCCACGGCCTGGCCCAGGCGTAGCCAGGCCTCGATGCCGCCATCCTCGCCCGGGGCGCCGTCGTGGTCGAGCAGGCGCTGAATCCACTCGCGACGTACTTCGCGGTCCGGGCAGTTGGCCAGGATCGCCGCATCCTTCATCGGGATGTTGACCTGGTAGTAGAAGCGATTGGCCACCCAACCCTGGATCTGCTCGCGGGTGGCGCGGCCTTCGTACATCGCCACGTGGTACGGGTGGTGGATATGGTAATAGGCGCCCTTGGCGCGCAGGGCCTGCTCGAACTCGGCAGGGGACATCGGCAGTGCGTCGCTCATTCGGCGGACTCCTGTTATGGCGAGGTCTCTGTAGGAGCGGGCTTGCCCCGCGATCAAGGGCGAAGCCCTTGCCATGTTCCGGCGTTCTGCCGGGGGCGGCCCTGTCGCGGCACAAGGCCGCTCCTACAAGGGGCGAGCAGCCCCCCTTACAACTCGATACTCATACCGTCGTAGGCAACTTCGACGCCCCGGCGTTGCACTTCGGCCCGTTCGGGGGACGCTTCGTCGAGGATCGGGTTGGTGTTGTTGATGTGAATGAGCACCTTGCGCTGGCGAGGGAAGCCCTCCAACACCTCGAGCATACCGCCTGGGCCATTCTGCGCCAGGTGGCCCATCTCGCGGCCGGTACGGGTGCCTACGCCCCGACGCTGCATTTCGTCATCCTCCCACAGCGTGCCATCGACCAGCAGGCAGTCGGCGCCTTGCATCATCTGCAGCAGCTTGTCGTCGACCTGGCCGAGGCCTGGGGCGTAGAACAGCTTGCCGCCGGTGCGCAGGTCCTCCACCAGCAGGCCAAGGTTGTCCCCTGGGTGCGGGTCGAAGCGGTGCGGTGAATAGGGCGGCGCGGCGCTGCGCAGGGGGAAGGGGGTGAACCTGAGGTTCGGGCAGGCTGGGATGACGAAGTTGCCTTGCAGCTCGATGCGGTTCCACACCAGGCCACCGTTCCAGTGGCTGAGCATGTTGAACAGTGGGAAGCCGGTGGTCAGGTCCTGGTGGACCATGTCGGTGCACCAGACCTGGTGTGGGCAGCCTTCACGCAGGCTGAGCAGGCCGGTGGTGTGGTCGATCTGGCTGTCGAGCAGGATGATCGCGTCGATGCCGGTGTCGCGCAGGGCGCGGGCGGGCTGCATGGGTGCGAAGCCCTGCAACTGCGCGCGGATGTCCGGCGAGGCGTTGCACAGGACCCAGTGCTCACCGTCATCGGAGAGGGCAATGGACGACTGGGTACGTGCCGTGGCGCGCAGGGTGTCGTCGCGGTAGCCCTTGCAGTTGGCACAGTTGCAGTTCCACTGGGGAAAACCGCCGCCAGCGGCGGAACCGAGGATCTGGATGTACATGGCCCCTCTCTGTGCAAAGCCGTATGCAGAAAACGAAAACGCCCCGGCGGACCGAGGCGTCGAAGCGCTGCGGTAATCAGCGGTTGGCGAAGTACATGGTCACTTCGAAGCCGATACGCAGGTCAGTGTATGCAGGTTTGGTCCACATGGGCGTTCTCCTTCCGGATGGGGTTGGGGTGGTCAGCTACTTGTTTGGCGCCGCCTGAAGAAGGAGGTTCCATTGGCTGAGATTGCGCTATCTTACAAGAAAAATTTGTACCGAAAGGTTAATTATTCGAAAAGTGCCATTGCAGTCTCCGTAACAATCCTGCGGATTTCACTGCCCATGCCCATCAGGTGCCGGACCATTGGCCAGGCACAGCCAGCCATGATCGGCAGCCAGCAGTGCATGCCTGAGATCATCGAGTTGTTCTTGCGTTGTATTCAGGATAGACCGCTGCATGAGGTCGAGGTCGTCAGCTTGTGTCGCCAGGTATGTCTGCCACGCCCAGTCGGCGACCTCGGCATTGGCCATGGCGCTTTCCTCGAATTGCGCGGCCAGCGCCTGGCGGGCTTCGCAGGCCAACGGCAGGTCTTCTGCCAGCAGCTTTAGTACATGGCCAAGGATCTGCCCGAGACTGGTGTTGGGCGACTGCACGCCGAAGAGCAGGCCACCGACCCCTTCGACCTGACGAAAGGCACTGAACACGGCGTAGCCCAACTGCAGCTCGACGCGCAGGCGCTGGTAGACGGGCCCTTGCAGCAGATGGGCGAGCAGGCGGCCTGCGGCTTGCAATGGTGCAGGCACTGGGCAAAACAGCAGCAGAGCCTGTTCGTTGCTCTGGGTCTCTACCTGCTGCCACTTGCGGCCCTTGAAGGGTTCGGGTGAAGCAAGGCCGGTCGGCAGGCCCGGCAGTGTTTTCAAGGTCGCTCCCAGGGCCGATTGTGCGGCCTTGTCGAAGCCCACCAGTAACCCGTGCCAGCGAGCGGCCTGCCATAGCTCGCCCGGCCATTGCTGCGCTGCTGCAGGGGCGGGCTGGGTCATGCCCCGGACGGCAGCGGGCAAGGCCTTGAGCAGCATACGGAGCGGGATCAGCTTGGGCTCCGGCGCGCAGGGCCGTGCATGGGGAGCCTTCGCGGCGGCCCTTAGCAGCGGCAGGGCTTCCTTCATCGTATGCACGACGGCTTCCGGTAGACCTGCGCAAGTCAGCTGCCAGCAATCGCCAATGGCGATGAATTCCAATTTCACCGAAGCACGCTCGGCGCGCTCGACCAAGGGCTGCAGTGCATGCACGAACACCGGTTGCAAACGTGAGCGTGCAGCCGACGAGACCTGCCAGCGCAGGTAGAGCGCGGCGAACCGGCGTGATGGGGGCAGGCTGGTGCTGATGGCCAGCCCCTTGGGCAATGGCGCTCTGTCATGCGGGTTGAAGCCGGGCTGGAGCAATGGCTCGGCTGGAGGGAGCTGCCATCGACCATGCTTTCTGCCTGGCAAGTTGTGCAACAGCGCGCTGAACGCCTGCAGACCTTGCTCATCCAGCCCTTGGAAAGGCAGCCCCATGCTGTCTCGGCGAGCCAGCTCCAGGGCATTGGCTGCTTGTTCGCGGTTGTCTTGCAGGCGGGCGAACAGTTCGTTCAAGCCCTGCGGATCCGCTTTGCGCAGGAAGCCCAGCCAGCCGTGCAACGATGCCTGGACCTGCTCGGGTGGGGCGTTTTCGCTTAACTGCAGGTGCAGCGCCCAGAGCAATTGACCTGCGTGGGCGTACAGAGACTCGACTTTCGAACCTTGCAGCCAGCCTTGTTCGCGTACGTAGCCCAGCCAGCTGCCGGGGCGATTGTCGCTGAGGCACGTGCGCAATAGTTCGAAGGCTTGCTCAGCTTGCGCAGGCAACTGCTCGTGGGCGAACACCAGGTCCAGTGTGCCATCCCGTACGACCGGAGAGGCCATCGGTTCGCAGAGAAGGGGTGGCACAGGTGCTCGTGCAGTACGCTTGCTGCTCGGAAACAGCGAGGCGAAGTGCAAGCCCAGCGCCTGCAGAGCATCCAGTGGCTGGGGGCCGCACAGGCTCAGGATGATGTGGCCACCTTGGTAGTACGTCTGGTGGAACTGTCCGAGCCCCCGCTGGAACGCTGGGTCGTGAATGGGCAGGGTGTGCCGGTTGCCCGCCTGGAAACCGCTCAACGGATGGCGGGCGGATACGCGCTGGAGCAAGGCGAATTGCCGCTGGGCCTCGGGGCTGCGCGACCAGGCGATGAACTCCGCGTGGATCACTTCCCGCTCACGATGCTGGCGTTCGATACCGAGGTCGGGCTCGACGAGCATCTGGCAGAGACGCTCCAGCCCGCCTGCCAGGGCGGTGGGCGGGACTTCGAAGAAGAAATCGGTGGTGCGCTCGCGGGTGCTGGCGTTGACCTGGCCGCCCAAACCCTGGACGTAGCGCATCAGGCCGTCTTCCAAGGGAAAGCGGGCGTTGCCGAGGAAGAACAGGTGCTCCAGGAAATGCGCCAGGCCAGGCCACCTGGCCGGGGCGTCATGGCTGCCGGCGTGTACCCGCAGCGCCGCCGCGGCGCGTTTGAGACGCGGGGCATGGCGCAGGGTGAGCTGCAAGCCGTTGGCGAGAGTGAGGTGGCGGGTGGCGTCTGGCATGGGGTAATGCTAACGCATTTGTCGGCCCAGTCGCGGGACAAGCCCGCTCCCACACGGGTTGCGCCCGGGCTTACCCCGCGATTGGGCGGCCCAGCGGCCCGCGGTTCCTACAGGGATTACTATCCGTTGTGGGAGCGGGCTTGTCCCGCGATTGGGCCGAATAGCGGCCCGGATCGATCTCCCCCGTTACGCGAATGCAGCTCTTGCCGCAGATCCGTCAAGTAGGGAAACGCCGCGCGTCCGCGCACGACCCGCTCTCGATCCAGCTCTGCCAACAGCAGCCTCTCCTCTCGCTCAGCGATTGCCAACACGTCCCCATCCGGCCCAACGATACTGCTCTGCCCGCAGTACCGGATCTCGCCTTCCGCCCCACAGTAGTTGGCGTATACCAGGTAGCACTGGTTCTCCTGGGCTCGCGCGCGCACGGTGACCTGGCAGATGAAGTCGTAAGGCTCCATGTTCGCGGTCGGCACTAGGATCAGCTCGGCGCCGGCCAAGGCCAGGCGACGTGCATTCTCCGGGAATTCGATGTCGTAGCAGATCAGCATGCCGAGCTTCCAGCCACCTAGCTCGACCACCGGGAAGTGATCGGGGCCAGGGCTGAACATGGCGCGGTCCAGCTCACCGAACAGGTGGGTCTTGCGGTAGTTGCACAGGCTGCGCCCCTGGGCATCGATCAATTGCACGCTGTTGTAGATCGCGCCGTCCTCGGCCTGTTCGGGGTAGCCGTAGACGATGGCGATGCGGTGGGCCTGGGCGATTTCCACCACTGCCATGGCCGACGCGCCGTCATTGGCCTCGGCCAGGCGTTGCACGGCTTGCAGGCCAATGTTGTAGCCGCTCAGGAACATCTCCGGGCATACCAGCAACTGGGCGCCGCGGGCGGCCGCCAGCTGCGCCTGCTGGTGCAGCCGCTCAAGGTTGCCGGCCACGTCCAGTGGCCGGGGCGTGCCCTGGTAGAGCGCGATGCGCATGGTGCCTCCTTGTCTTCAGTCGGGCAGGGCGATCGGCCCGATCTCGTGGAAGACGTCGCCTGGGCCTGGGTTCTCCGGGTGGGTCTTGCCACCGAAGTGGTTCATGATACCCCACACGGCATTGAGCGACGTTTGCACCGCCCCTTCCACCCAGGCCGGTGTCCACGACACATCATCGCCGGCGATGAAGATACCGCGCTGCTCGGCCGGCATGTCCTGCTGCATGAAGTGCGCATACATGCGCTGGTTATAGCGGTAGTGCCCCGGTAGCGCGCCTTTGAAGGCGCCGAGGAAGTACGGGTCGGCTTCCCAGGAGATGGTGATCGGGTCACCGATGATGTGGCCGGCGATATCGGTCTTCGGGTAGATCTTCTTCAGGGCATCGAGCGCCAGCTGCACGCGTTTCTCGGTCGGGTGCGGCAGCATTTTCAGGGCGTCGCTCATCCAGGCATAGGACAGGCAGATGACACCAGGCTTGTCGTCGCCGTTGTCGAATAGGTAGGTGCCACGGGTCAGGCGGTCGGTGAGCGTCATGCTCATCAGGTCGCGGCCGGTCTCCGGGTCCTTGTCCTTCCAGAACGGTCGGTCGACCATGACGAAAGTCTTGGACGATTGCATGTAGCGGGTGCGGTCCAGGGCCATCCACATTTTTTGCGAGAACAGCGACTCCTCGCAGTCGATCTGGGTGGTCAGCAGCCAGGTCTGGCAGGTGGCGAGCACGGCCGCGTAGTGGCGGGTGTCACCCCAGTTGTCGGTGACCGCCAGGCTGCCATCGCTGGCGCGGTGGATGCGCTTGACCCCGGCGCGCGGTGCACCGCCGTGCAGCGAGCTGAGGCTGGTGCCGGCCGGCCAATGGGCGCAGCGCTCCGGCACGTGGCGCCAGATACCCTGCGGCACCTGCTCTACGCCGCCGACCACCAGATGCTGGTGGTCGTCGCAGTTGGTCATCACCACGCGGAAGATTTCCAGCATCGAGTTGGGGAAGTCCGAATCCCAGCCGCCAGTGCCAAAGCCGACCTGGCCGAACACTTCGCGGTGCTGGAAGCTCAGCTTGGCGAACGAGCGCGAGGTGGCGACGAAGTCATAGAAGGTGCGGTCGTCCCACAGCGGTACCAGGGTGTTCCACAGCTCCTTGAGGCGCGGCACGTCGCGGTCGCGGATGGCCTGCTGGATATCACCGAACTGGGCGCCGCTTTCCAAGGCATCGGCCCAGGCATCGGCCACCTCCTGGAACAGCGCCGGCAGGTCGGAGATCTTCTCGGCGTAATAGGTCTGGCCTTCCAGGTCGATCACGGTGCTGCCCGAGGCTGGCGTCAGCGGGTTGGGGAATGGCTTGGTCTCAAGGCCCAACTTGTCGACATAGTGGTAGAAGGCCGTGGACGAGACCGGGAAGCGCATGCCGCCCAGCTCGGCGACGATGCCGTCGGTGCCATTGAAAGCCTGCGAGCGCAGGCGCCCACCCAGCTTCGATGCCTCGTACACCACGGGCTTGAGGCCCAGCTTCATCAGCTCGTAGGCCGCCACCAGGCCCGCGATGCCGCCACCGACAATCGCCACCTCCTCACCGTGGCGCTCTGCCGGGATGCTGCCCAGGCCCGCGGGGTGCTCCAGCCAGTCGTCGAAAGCGAAGGGGAAGTCCGGGCCGAAGATGGTGATGGGTTTCTTGCCGTCGGCGGGGTGGCGGTTTTTCTTGTTCATGTGATGACCTTGCCAGGGGCTGCGCAGGGGCGGAGCCTGAGTATAGGAAATTGCCTGGAGGCCATTTTAGGGAGTGGGGTGTTCGTAATTAAGGTGCAGAGTGGCGTCGTTATGTGTGGATGATCGTCTAAACAATCGTCCTTTTGCACATAATGACGACAGGCATGAGCCCGTGCATCAACTCAGCCCGGTTGCCCCCGGTCGACCTTGCTGCTGAGGATGATGGAGGTGGTGGTCTTCTCCACCCCTTCCAGGCTGCCGATCTGGTCGAGCAGTTGGTCCAGCTGTTCGGGCGAGTCGCTGCTGAGCCAGGCGACGTAGTCGAATTCGCCGCTGACCGCGCACAGTTGCTGGACCTGCCCCATGGCGGTGAGCCGGCGCACGATGTCCTTGCCCGAGCGGGGTTGTGCCTTGATGCCCACATAGGCTTGCAGCCCGCCGCCGATCAGGCGCTGCCCCAGGCGCACGCCATAGCCGGTGATGACCTTGCTCTTTTCCAGGCGCTCCAGGCGCGAGTTTACCGTCGTACGGGCGATGCCCAGCTGGCGGGCGAGGGTGGCGACGCTTTCGCGCGCGTTGATCTGCAGCAGGGCGATCAACTGGCGGTCGATTTCGTCGAGGGCGATGGGACGGATGTCGGACATGATGGGTCTCTTTTGTCAGCGGCGTAGCCTAGTATTGGACGGCTAGCGTGCGCAAGAAGGCCTCTGACTCCTATCGTGATGAAAATACAGCGGTTGGCTTGCGGTGCACGTGGATGCGCTCCATCATCGACCCTCAGCTCTGCAAGCAGGCCCACCAGTGACATTCGAAGAATTGCTCGAATGTTGGCGCACGGAAGTCTCCAACAAGAAAAGCCAGGCCGGCGTACCAGTCTGTTCTTCAACGTGCTTCGCCGTGCGCGCAAGGACAATAAGTTGCGCTACCTGTTCTGGTTCCGCTTCGCCCAATACTGCCATGGCAAGGGAGGCGCATGTGCGGCCTATGCACATCGGCTCAATGAACGTTTGAACCTGAAGTATGCCGTCGACATTGGCCTGGAGGCTTCGATTGGGCCTAGGGTGCGTATCGCTCACTTGCCGGGTGTGGTGATCAGTGGCCATGCTCGAATCGGACGCAACCTGTTCATTCGCCAGAACTGCACCATCGGTATCAAGACATTGGGGCTTAAGCGTTATCGCTTGGAACTGGGCGACAACGTCAGCATCGGTGCGAACAGTTGCGTGATTTCTGATGATGTTCTCATAGGCGACAACGTGACCATCGGTGCCATGTCGTTGGTCAACAAGCCTATTCCCGACAACTGCGTTTTCTACAACCAGCGCACTGCCGTTGTCATCGAGAGATGACCTCAAAAACGGCGACCTCCCAGTAGGAGCGGGCTTGTCCCGCGATGGGGCGCGTAGCGGCCCCAACTGCTCAAACAGACAGCATTATCCCAAAGGCTCTAGTTGACCATGCCCCTGAATGTCTCGAGCGTGATCTTTGGCACCACACTCTCCGGAATCCGAGAAGGGGCAGACAGGTTGTAGATTCTGAAGCGCTCGCCAACGACTTGCCGTGCCGTCAGCTCGAAGGAGGGCAAGATTCGCTCTTCAAAATGCTGGTCCAGGCCACAAGGCGATTTGTGCGAGTCGTCCTTTTCATAGAAACGCCCTGCCGACTGGTTCAGATCGACGCCTACGAGGAATACGCGGGTAAAACCCACGTGATAGGCAATCTGTAGCGCCACGTAGGCCACCGTACGGGCATCGAAGAACCCGTGGGAGAGATCCTTGCTGAAGCCCAGCGAGCGAGCACGTCTATCCAGGCTGTTTCGATTGCGTACAAGCGCCTGGTCTCGATGAACATAGCGCTGAAAGAAAGACAGGTCAGGAGCTTTGTGCAGGAAAAAAACCTCACCGGCCGGTGGTGCGGGCAGTGTTTCGTACTGATCCTGCCACATCGCCACCCGCCGGCTCTTTGCCATGGCTTGTGCAAACAACTGGGGCTGCTGGCGTGAAAAGTCCCGATCCGTGCATACATAGAAAAACGGGTTCGTCCCTGCCGCGTCCAGCATTGCGATAGAGCCGTTCATGGCGAGGATCGGCACGTTGGGGAATTCATCGATGGGAAAATGCTTTGCCGAGGCGCCCGAGGCCAAAAGGATGACCGGACCGCTCGCAATATTCCGACACTTTTCGAACTCCTCGGCTCGTGCGGACGAGGAGGAAGCAGTACGCATGGAATCGCTTGTTCTCTAGGCTGATGGATTCAACGAATGTTACATAATCCGCAGCGCACTGTCCGCTCTGCTTGCGCTATACCTGTCGGCCTTGGTTAAACAGAGCAACAGAACTCATGAACGGTATATAAATGGCCTCGATCCAATTTTTAGGGGTCAGCGCTTGTCTGCCATCGAGTTTTGAAACGCAAGCACGCAATGGTTTTGGCATGTCGAAAACAAAGGATTTGAGTCAACTGGATGTTGATGGCGTATTTTGCATCAGTCTTCGCGAGCGCGAAGACCGGCGCGCGTTGCTAACGCAAGAATTCCACGGCAGTGGCCTCGCGATTGAGTTCCTCATCGTCGAGCGCGACCAGCAAAGCCCGGAACGTGGATGCTTCGATTCCCATATGAAATGCGCGCGGTTGGCGCTGGAACGAGGCTATCGGCGTGTGCTGGTGCTGGAAGATGACGCGACGCTGGTGCCGTTCGGCATACAGCAAGTCAGCCAGATCAATGCGTTCCTGAACAAGCAATCGCCTGAGTTGTTCTATCTGGGCGCCAACCTTGGCCGGGTATGGCTCACCTGGTACAGAGGGGTGGCAAGGGTGCGTACCAAAGGGACGCATGCCTATATTTTGTCGAGCGAGGGGTGCCGACATCTGTTGAGTCATGCCCCTTATTCCGGCACGGCAATCGATAAAGTGTTTTCGAAAAAATTCAGGGCCTACATGGCGTTCCCAATGCTGAGCCAGCAGCAGCCTGAGGAAATCGCCCCAAGCGACGTGCTGGCCGCCCGATCCCTGGATGGTACGTTCCCAGATGCCGAGTTCTGGGCGAACAACTGGCGAAAGCAGTACACCCAGGTGTTCCAGAATTTCGGGAAAACCCTGTTGCGCCGCGATATTTAGCTCGTGTGTTCAGGATGTCAGCTCGATATCGACTTCACTGACCCTGTCGGACGGCTACAACCTGATAGCGTGTGCTACGCCCGCCACCAGGCAGCCGTTCGATACAGCCCTTTTCCAGCAGGTCACCCAGATGCCGGGTCGCGGTGGCTTTGGATACCTTGGCCACGGCTTGGTACTGAGCGGCGCTGATACCGTTCTCGAAACCACGTTCGCCTCCGTCGAGCAGGCGGTTGAGCACTTTGATCTGCTCGGCAGACAAGGCTTGGCTACGGTGAGCCTGCCAGAAGCGCGCCTTGACCAGCACGCGATCGATCCGAGCAAGCGCCTGCTCCAGGCTCTTGAGCAATGTCTCGAGAAACCACAGCAGCCAGGCAGT
Source organism: Pseudomonas shiyinii (assembly GCF_056725765.1). Taxonomy (NCBI): domain Bacteria; kingdom Pseudomonadati; phylum Pseudomonadota; class Gammaproteobacteria; order Pseudomonadales; family Pseudomonadaceae; genus Pseudomonas; species Pseudomonas shiyinii. The sequence continues at coordinate 139,121 of NZ_CM161522.1, forward strand.
GATGTCCAAGCCGCCTTTCTGGCTGGCTTCGAGGATGCGGTAGTAACCGGCGCGGTCATCAAGGATGCTCGCCGACATAGCGTAAAAGCGGATGGCCTGCTGCTCGCCCTGAGCTAGCGCCAGATCGGTAATGGCGCGCGTAAGGCGACCGTTGCCGTCATCGAAGGGGTGCAGGGTAACGAACCAGAAATGAGCGATGCCGGCGCGCAGAAAGGGATCAAGGCTGGCATCGCTGCGGCTGGCCTCGAACCAGGCGAGAAAGTCGGCCAGCTGTGTTTCCAGCCCTGTGCGAGGAGGGGCTTCGAAATGTACGGTAGGGCGGTCGATCCGGCCGGAAACCACCTGCATGGGCTCTTCGCCGCGCAGTGTGCCGATATGTAATGGTCGTGTCAGCACTTGGTCATCGCTGGGGAACAGCCAACGGTGCCATGTGAAGAGTCGCTGTTCGTCCAGCAGTTGTTGATACGCATGGGTGGCGTCGAACAGCAGTTCCGCCAGGCCTTCAGAGCGTGAGGTGGTGCGGCCCTCTTCGTTCAGCCCCAGGCGCCGCGCCAGTGATGAGCGCACTGAGCCGACATTCAGTTGCTCACCTTCAATGGCTGAAGAAGTGACGATGTTCTGCAGCATGGCATCCAGGCTGCTCTGCACTTCGGCGTCGCTTCCCACCGCGTCGAGCATGCCTAACAACCGTCCCTGAACCTGACCGCAAGCGCGCAACAGCGGCGCAAGCGCTTCGGCTTGCCAGCTGAAGTGTGGCCACTCGGGTTGTTGCCAGATCCAGAGCGCGTCGTTCATGAGAGTCTTCATCAATGAGCCGATTAGCGAGCCTATTCGGCTCATATGGTGAGCCGATAATGCAGATTATTCGGCTCACTGTCCAATCTCAAGCCAGGTCGTTTGGCTTTCGAGCTGGTAGGGCTCTGTATGAGGCCACAGAAACGGCAAAGCCGCGCAGTGCGCGGCTTTGAAGGTGGTGGGCCCACACGGACTCGAACCGTGGACCAAAGGATTATGAGTCCTCTGCTCTAACCAACTGAGCTATAGGCCCCAGAGGTGGCGGGGATTATAACGAGGGTTTGAGGTGGGTGCCATCTGAAAGATCTGATAGTGCTATACGAAGAAAGGTCGCTGCGAACTCCTCCGGGGGCAGGGGCGGGCTGACGATGTAGCCCTGGATCTGCTCACAGCCTTCGATGGCCAGGAAGTGCTGCTGATCCTGGTTCTCCACACCTTCGGCAATGATGGTCAGCTGCATGCTGCGGCCCAGGGCGATGATCGCGCGGGTGATGGCGGCGTCGTGAGGGTCGTCGGGCAGGCCGCGGATGAAGGACTGGTCGATCTTGAGGATGTCCAGTGGCAGGCGCTTGAGGTAGCTCAGCGATGAATAGCCCGTGCCGAAGTCGTCGATGGCCAGTTGCACGCCCAGGTCCTTGAGCTGGTGAAGGATGGCCAGGGCTTCTTCGGCCTGGCTCATGATGAAATTCTCGGTGATTTCCAGCTGCAGGTCGCCGGCCTTGAGCTGGTACACCTTGAGCAGGTGTTCGATGCGCCTGGCCAGGCTCGGTTGGCGTAGCTGGGCGCCGGCGAGGTTGATCGACAGGGGGCCGAACGGCTTGTAGAGGGCCTTCCAGGCGAACATCTGGCGGCAGGCCTGTTCCATCACCCAATCGCCCAGCTGGAGAATGGTGCCGTTCTCCTCGGCCAGGTGGATGAACTGCTCCGGCGGTACCTCGCCGAAGGTCGGGTGCCGCCAGCGAACCAGGGCTTCGGCGCCGACCAGGCTTTGGCTCTTGAGGCTGAACTTGGGCTGGAAGCACAGGCTCATTTCATGACGCTCGATGGCGCGGCGCAGTTCGTGCTCCAGGGCAATGCGCTCGCTGGCCTGGGCGGTGAGGTCGCGGGTGTAGGCTTCGACGCGGTTGCGGCCCTTGGCCTTGGAGCGATACATGGCCGCATCGGCGTTGCGGATGAGGCTGGCGACGTCGCTGCCGTCCTGGGGATAGAGGCTGATGCCGATGCTCGCGCTGGTGAAGAATTCATGCTCGCCGGCCTGGAAGGGTGCATGGAAGCAGGCCAGCAATTTGTTGGCGATGGCGTTGGCATCGCTGGGGCGGTGCAGGCCGGGCAGGAGGATGATGAATTCGTCGCCGCCTAGGCGGGCTACGGTGTCGAGGTCGCGTACCTGTTCCTTCAGGCGATGGGCGATACCTTTTAGCAACAGGTCGCCCACGGGGTGGCCGAGGCTGTCATTGATGTGCTTGAAGCGGTCCAGATCGAGGAACAGGACCGCGCCCTGGCGGTTGGCCTCCTGGGCGCCGCTGAGGGCGGCCTGCAGGCGGTTTTCGAACAGGGCGCGGTTGGGCAGGCCGGTGAGTGGGTCGTGGTGGGCTTGGTAGTCGAGCTTGGCCTGGGCGAGCTTGAGGCTGGAGATATCGGCGAACACAGCGACGAAGTGGGTGATCTCATGCTCGCGGTTGCGCACGGCGCTGATGGTCAGCCAGCCGGGGTAGAGCTCGCCATTCTTGCGCTTGTTGTAGATTTCTCCCTGCCAGTGGCCTTCTGCGGTGAGCTGGTGCCACATGGCGGCATAGAACGCGCTGTCGTGCTGGCCGGAGGCAAGCAGGCGCGGGGTCTGCCCGAGGGCTTCTATTTCGCTGTAGCCGGTGATTTCGCTGAAGGCGCGGTTCACCGCGCTGATGCGTTGCTCCGGGTCGGTGATCAAGACGCCTTCTGCGGTGTTCTCGAACACGGTGGCCGCCAGTTGCAGTTTTTCCTGCATCAGGTTGCGCTCGGTGATGTCGCGCACGATGGTCAGCATGCAGTCGGTACCGGCGATCGGCAGCGGTCGGGCTGACAGCTCGCACAGGAGGATCTGCCCGTCGCTGCGGCGTATGTGGCAACTGAAGTCACGTACGAAGCCGTCACGCTGGAGCTGATCGACCAGGCGCTTGCGTTCGTTGAGGTCGACCCAGATGCCCAGGTCGAGGGAGGTCTGGTCGCTGGCGGGGTTGATGTCGTAGCCGGTCAGGCGGCAGAAGCCTTCGTTCGCCTCCAGCAACAGGCCGTCACTCTGGCGTGACAGCAACAGGCCGTCGGGGGAGGCGTGGAAGGCCTTGGCGAACTTCTCCTCCGAGGTTTGCAGTTGTTGCTGGGTTTCCTTCAGCTGGCTGATGTCCCGCACGGCCACCACCAGCGCCCGGGTGCCATCGAGTTCGAACGTTTCAGCGGAGACCAAGCCGGTGAATATTTGGCCGTTGCTACGTCGTAGCCGGGTCTCCAGATTACGAATGGCACCGCGCTGCAGGCGCTCCAACAGGACGGGCCCGGCACCTGCGACTGCCCAGAGGTCCAGTTCAGTGGCGGTGCGACCGATCACCTGGCTCGGGCTCAGGCCGATCTGCTCTTCGAAGGCTTCGTTGACCTCCAGCAGGCAGCCATCGCTGTGCCGGGCGATCACTAGGATGTCCGGGCATTGTTGGAACACCGAGGCGAACTTCTGCTCCGACAGGCGCAGGGCATCCTCGGTACGCTTGGTTTCGCTGATGTCGATCATCAGGCCGCGCAGCAACGGGCGGTGCCCATGTTCGATCATGCTGACGATATTGCGCACCCAGAGGGCCTGGCCATCGGCGCGGATCACCCGATAGTCCAGGCTGTGGTCGCGCCCGGCGGCGGTCTCGCTGTCGCAGAAGGCCTGGGCCCAGAGCGCATCCTCGGGGTGCAGGATGCTGCGCCAGAACCCCGGCTTGAGCCAGTCGCCCAGGGGGTAGCCGAGCAGATCCTCGGCATGGGGGGAGACGTAGCTGTAGGTGAAATCGTTGGCGTCGGCTTCCCACGCGATGGCCGACAGGCTTTCGACCAGGCTGCGGTAGTGGTACTCGCTGCTGCGCAGTTCCTGCTCGAGCGCGATACGCCGGGAGATTTCCGAGCTCAGGCGCCGGTTGATGCGGATCACCACGGCGAGGATGGCCATCAGCAGCAGGACCGCGGGCAGGCCATAGAGCAGCAGGTCGTTCCAGAACGAGCGTTGGTCGACGACATTGCCAACCCAGCGTTGCTGGATCTGGTTGACTTCGCCAGGGCTCATGTCGGCCATGACCTTGTCAAGAATGCCGACTAGGACCTTGTTGCCTCGGGGCGCGGCCATGGCCAACTGGTAGCGGTAGGGTGTCTCGCCACTGACGTACAGGCCGTCGAGCTTGAGTTGGCGCAGGGCCCAGATGCTCGAGGCGAGGTCACCGACCACAGCGTCCACTTCATCGGTGGCCAGGGCCTGAAGGGAGGAGCTGACGTTGGGCAATGCGACGAGGTTCAGGTCCGGGTGGTGCGTGCGCAGCAGCTCATGGGGCGCGTAGTTTTCCACCACGGCGACTTTGAGCCCGTACAGTTCCTTGAGTGTGCGGGGCTGTGGCCCGCCGTCATGGGCCAGGATGACGATAGGGAAGTCCAGGTAGGGGCGGGTGAAGTACAGGTAGTTCTGGCGTTCCGGGGTCGACATGATGCCTGGAAGCAGGTCGAGGCGGTTTTCCTTGGCTTGCTGGAGGATTTCGGTCCAGCCTCTGGGCTCGATCGGCTTGAGCTGGATGCCCAAGCGTTCCTCGATCAGGGCAACGTAGTCGGCGGCCAATCCCTGGTAGCGGCCCTCCTGGTCGCGGAACTCGAAAGGTGGCCAGGAGGCATCGATACCCAGACGTAGCTGGGGGTGGGCGCCGAGCCAGGCTTTCTCTTCATCCGTCAGGGTCAAGGCGCCGGCCGTTGTGGTCCAGAGAAGCAGGATCGACAACAGAAGGGCCGGCACAAAGGACATAGCGGCCTCTCGTTCAAGGGGTATGAATCGAGTGTAGACGGGCAAAGCGTGCCGGGTGATTCAGTTCGCGGGTCAACCATCGCGATGCAACGCCATGCCTGCAGCTCAGAGGGGGCGCTGGCTGAAAAGAAAAACCCCGGCCTGGGCCGGGGTTCGTCATCACTCGTCGAGGAAGGAGCGCAGGTGCTCGCTTCGCGTCGGGTGGCGCAGCTTGCGCAACGCCTTGGCTTCGATCTGACGGATCCGTTCGCGGGTCACGTCGAACTGCTTGCCGACCTCTTCGAGGGTGTGATCGGTGTTCATGTCGATGCCGAAACGCATGCGCAGCACCTTGGCTTCGCGTGCGGTCAGGCCCGAGAGCACGTCACGGGTGGCTTCCTTGAGGCTTTCGACCGTGGCCACGTCGATCGGGGACTGCATGGTCGAGTCCTCGATGAAGTCGCCCAGGTGCGAATCTTCGTCGTCACCGATCGGGGTTTCCATGGAGATCGGTTCCTTGGCGATCTTCAATACCTTGCGGATCTTGTCCTCAGGCATTTCCATGCGCTCGCCCAGCTCTTCCGGGGTCGGTTCGCGACCCATTTCCTGCAGCATCTGGCGGGAAATGCGGTTGAGCTTGTTGATCGTCTCGATCATGTGCACCGGAATACGGATGGTGCGCGCCTGGTCGGCAATCGAGCGGGTGATCGCCTGGCGGATCCACCAGGTGGCATAGGTCGAGAACTTGTAGCCGCGACGGTATTCGAACTTGTCCACCGCCTTCATCAAGCCGATGTTGCCCTCCTGGATCAGGTCCAAGAACTGCAGGCCACGGTTGGTGTACTTCTTGGCGATGGAGATCACCAGACGCAGGTTGGCCTCGACCATTTCCTTCTTGGCGCGGCGGGCCTTGGCCTCGCCGATCGACATGCGACGGTTGATTTCCTTGATTTCGGCAACGGTCAGGCCGGTCTCGGTTTCGAGGTCGATCAGCTTCTGCTGGCAGGCGACGATCGCGGCGTCTTTCTCACCCAGGGCGGCGGCCCACTTGGTGTTGCGCTTGGCCAGGTCACCGGACCAGGTCTGGTCGGTTTCATTGCTTGGGAACAGGCGCAGGAAGTCGGCGCGTGGCATGCGGGCATCACGCACGCACAGCTGCATGATGGCGCGTTCCTGGGCGCGCAGGCGCTCCAGGGCGCTGCGCACGCGCTCGACCAGCGCGTCGAACTGCTTGGGCACCAGCTTGATCGGCATGAACAGGTCTGCCAGGGCCTGGAGGGCTTCGATGCTCTCCTTGCCGCTGCGGCCGTGTTTTTTCAGGATCTTGCCGGTGGCCTGGAGCTGGTCGGCGACGGCGCCGAAACGCTGACGGGCAACTTCCGGATCCGGGCCGCTTTCGCCCTCGTCCTCGCTGTCGTCACCGCTTTCTTCGCTGTCTTCCTCTTCGTCTTCTTCTTCCTTGGCAGCCGCGGCCTTGGCGCCAGGGATCGGCACTTCCTCGGTCGGGGCGGCGATGTTGTCGTCAGGGTCGATGTAACCGCTGAGGACATCGGACAGACGGCCACCTTCGGTGGTGACGCGGTCATATTCGCTGAGGATATAGTCGACAGTACCCGGGAAGTGGGCGATGGCGCCCATGACTTCGCGAATGCCTTCCTCGATGCGCTTGGCGATTTCGATCTCGCCTTCGCGGGTCAGCAGCTCGACGGTACCCATTTCGCGCATGTACATGCGCACCGGGTCGGTCGTGCGGCCGATATCGGTTTCAACTGCCGCCAACGCTGCGGCGGCTTCTTCGGCTGCGGCTTCGTCGGTGTCGGCTTCCGCCAACAGCAGGGCATCCGCATCCGGAGCACTCTCGAATACGTTGATCCCCATGTCGTTGATCATGCGGATGATGTCTTCCACCTGTTCCGGATCTGAAATATCCTCAGGCAGGTGGTCGTTGACCTCCGCGTAAGTCAGGTAGCCCTGCTCACGACCGCGGGTGATCAACTCTTTGATACGAGATTGCTGTTGCGCTTTTCCGGACATAACACCCTATCCACTGAAGGTCTTGGCGGGCAAAAAACAAGCCGAGGATTATACCCGAGCATGGACCTCACGCGCCAGATGAGGTCGGGGTTTGTGCGGGAACATTCCGGCTCAGCAGGGCAAGGAGCTGCGATTTTTCCTCGCTGCTCAATTCGCTTTGACGTGCTTTCCTGAGCAGATGTTCCAGGCTGCGCTCGCGTTGGCGGGCGGACAAGCTAGTTATAGTGTCGAAAAACTGTTGTTCAAGGTTGTCGGCATCGATCAGCCATTCCTTTTCCGCCAGGGCCCGCAGCAGGCGACCTTGTTCGGTGCCGTGCCAGCGTGCGATCAACTGCATTGAGCTTAGCTTAGGATTCTTCTGCGCGGCTTCGATCAAGGCCACCAGCAGCTGGCTGTAGAGGTGTTCTTCGTCGGCGAAATGGCTGGCATCTTCCACCTTGCCGGCCAGCAGCGGGTAGTGCAGCAAGGTGCGCAGCGCCGACAGCGTCGGCGGCTCCACCGGTGCCGGCACCCTTGGCGGCGCTTCGCCGCGATGGCCGTCACGTTGCCAGGGCTTGCCGCCTTTCTTGTCCCAGGGCTTGCCATCCCATTGTTTCTTGCCGCCTTTGTTGGGCGTCCATGGGCGCTGTTCCTGCTGGGTGGGCGCAGGGTCGTACGGGTGCGCTTCGCTGTAGTCGGGGGTGTAGCTGGCCATGGCGTCGTAGTCATAGCCGGGGTCGTAATCCGGGGTGCTGGGGGCTGGTGCGTGCTGGGCCAGCTGTTCGACCTGTTGCGGATCCAGCCCGGTGATTTCCTTCAGGCGGTTGCGCATCAGCTGGCGCAGGTTGGCACCGGGAATCTTTTCGATCAACGGTGCGGCCAGGGTCGCCATGTGCGCCTTGCCTTCCAGGGAACGCGGGTCGGCCTCGTTGCCCAATTGTTCGAAGAAGTAGTCCGCCAGTGGCTGGGCGTGCTGGTTGATGCGGGCCATGAAGGCATCGGTGCCTTCTGCGCGCACCAGGCTGTCCGGGTCTTCGCCTTCGGGCAGGAACAGGAAGCGGGCACGGCGGCCGTCCTGCAGGCTGGCCAGGGTTGACTCCAGGGCGCGCCAGGCCGCCTTGCGGCCGGCCTGGTCGCCATCGAAGCAGAACAGCACGCTCGGCACCACGCGGAACAAGCGCTTGAGGTGCTCTTCGCTGGTGGCCGTGCCCAGTGTCGCCACCGCATTGCGCAGGCCTTGCTGGGCCAGGGCGATGACGTCCATGTAGCCCTCGACCACGATGATCTCGTCGAGGTTGCGGTTGTGCTTGCGCGCCTCGTACAGGCCGTACAGTTCTTGCCCCTTGTGGAACACCGGGGTTTCCGGGGAGTTCAGGTACTTGGGCTTGTCGTCCCCGAGGACCCGGCCGCCGAACGCGATGACCCTGCCACGGCTGTCGCGGATAGGGAACATCACGCGGTCGCGGAAACGATCGTAGCGCTTGCCGCTTTCGGCATTCTCGATCAGCAGGCCGGCATCGATCATCACCTTTTGCTGCAGGCTGTCCGCGCCCAGGTGCTTGAGCAGGTTGTCCCAGCCCGGCGGAGCGAAGCCCAGGCCGAAGTCACGGGCGATTTCGCCGGACAGGCCTCGGCCCTTGAGGTAGTCCACCGCCGCCTTGCGGGTCGGGTGGCTGCGCAGCGCCTGGCGATAGAACTCGGCGGCGGCTTCCAGCAGCGGGTAGAGGGGCGAGTCGGTGGGCTGGCGGGGCTTCTGCCCGCGACGGCCTTCCTCCCGAGGGACTTCCATGCCGGCGGCCCGGGCCAGCTCTTCGACCGCCTGGGGAAAGTCCAGGTTGTCGTGGTCCATGACGAAGCCGAGCGCGTTGCCGCCAGCACCACAACCGAAGCAGTAGTAGAACTGCTTGTCGGGGCTGACGGTGAAGGAGGGGGTTTTCTCCTTGTGGAACGGGCAGCAGGCGGAAAGGTTCTTGCCGGTCTTCTTGAGCTGGATGCGCGAACTCACCACATCGACGATGTCGGTGCGGTTGAGAAGGTCGTCAATGAAGCTTTGGGGAATCAGCCCGGCCATGGCAGTCTCGTCATCTGGCAGCTGGCAAGTCTAATCGCTACGCGCCGGTTGAGGGCGAGCAGTTGATGCGGGAGATGTGAGGAAAAGTGTGCTCGTCAGCCACGAATGGCTCGTCAGTCAAGACGTGCACGACTGGTCGGGGACCAGCTCTGACGTGTTCAGGCAGGTTGCCCATGCGCTGTTGCGAAGGGCGCCTCTGGCCGAGGCCGGAGGTTTGAAGCAACTGCTGCCATCAGCCCGGCACGAGGCCGGGCGGGCAGAAGCTTTGCGTTGAACGCCTGTATCAGTACAGACGAACGGCGCGGCGCTGTTCGCGCTGAACCTTCTTGGCGTGACGCTTTACAGCGGCAGCGGCTTTGCGCTTGCGCTCGGCAGTCGGCTTCTCGTAAAACTCGCGGCTACGAACTTCAGCCAGTACACCGGCTTTTTCGCAGGAGCGCTTGAAACGACGCAGAGCTACGTCGAAGGGTTCGTTCTCTTTAACTTTGACGGCTGGCATCCAGGGCTACCTTAATTCATTACCGGGGTAGACGTGCTCCTGGCAAAACAAAAGGTGTGCTGGAGAACGTCGGTTTTCAAGGGTTGCGGATGTTAACCCTTAGCTGGCCGGAATGCAAAGCCTCTGATCGAAAACCGCTGGTCGGCATGTGGTACGGAGACTATCATGCGCGCCTTCGAATTCAGCCTCCACAAGGCACGGACCCATGCTAGTACTGGGATTGGAAACATCCTGCGACGAAACTGGCGTCGCATTATACGACAGCGAGCGCGGCCTGTTGGCCGACGCGCTGTTCAGCCAGATCGACCTTCACCGCGTCTATGGCGGCGTCGTACCGGAGCTGGCCTCGCGTGATCACGTCAAGCGCATGCTGCCCTTGATCCGCCAGGTGCTGGCCGAGGCTGGCTGCGTCGCCACCGAGATCGATGCCATTGCCTACACCGCCGGCCCCGGTTTGGTCGGCGCCCTGCTGGTCGGCGCTTCATGCGCCCAGGCGTTGGCGTTCGCCTGGGACATCCCGGCGATCGGTGTGCACCACATGGAAGGCCACCTGTTGGCGCCCATGCTGGAGGAGACGCCGCCGGCGTTTCCGTTCGTCGCCTTGTTGGTGTCCGGCGGTCACACCCAGCTGGTGCGAGTCGATGGCATCGGCCAATACGAACTGCTGGGCGAGAGCCTGGACGATGCGGCCGGCGAGGCATTCGACAAGACAGCCAAGCTGATCGGCCTGAACTACCCGGGTGGGCCCGAAATCGCTCGCCTGGCCGAGCAGGGCGTGCCTGGGCGTTTCGTGTTCCCGCGGCCGATGACCGATCGTCCGGGCCTGGAATTCAGCTTCAGCGGCCTCAAGACCTTCGCCCTCAATACCTGGCAGCAATGCCGCGATGCCGGTGACGACAGTGAGCAAACCCGTTGCGACCTGTCCCTGGCGTTCCAGCAGGCGGTGGTGGAGACTCTGACCATCAAGTGCAAGCGCGCCCTCAAGCAGACCGGCCTCAAGCGCCTGGTCATCGCTGGCGGCGTGAGCGCCAACAAGGCCCTGCGGGCCTCGCTGGAAACCATGCTGGCCAGCCTCAACGGCAATGTGTACTACGCGCGCCCCAAGTTCTGCACCGACAACGGCGCCATGATCGCCTACGCCGGGTGCCAGCGCTTGTTGGCCGGGCAGCGTCAGGACCTGGCCATTGCCGTACAGGCGCGTTGGCCGATGGAGCAGCTGCCGGCGGTGTGAGGCGGTGTGTGCAAGGTCAGAAATGCCGTTCGCGCCCGGCGAACAGGTCGCGTAGATTGCTGCGATGGCGCCAGACGATGAGTACCGTGAGCACGGTGATCGGCAACAACGCCTCGGGCTCGCGCCAGGCCAGCAATGGCAGGGTCAGCGGGGTGGCGATCAGCGCGGCCAGGGAGCTGGTGCGGGTGAGGTAGAAGGTCAGCAGCCAGGCGGCGATGGCCAGCAGCGCGGCGGGGAAGTACAGGCCCATGAGCATGCCGGCTGCGGTGGCCACGCCCTTGCCGCCCTTGAAGCAGAAGTACAGTGGGAACAGGTGGCCGATCACCGCGCAGAGCCCGACCCAGGCTTGCTCCTGCAGGCCCAGGCCGGCCAGTTGGGCCAGCAGCACGGGCAACAGGCCCTTGCACAGGTCGCCCAGCAGGGTCAGGATCGCCAGCTTGCGGCCTGCCAGGCGTAGCATGTTGGTCGCGCCGGCGTTGCCCGAGCCACTGGAGCGCGGGTCCGGGCTGCCGCTGAGGCGGCTCAGGACAATGGCGAAGGACAGAGAGCCGAGCAGGTAGGCAAGCAGCGCCAATAACCAAAACATGCTAACTATTCCGGGCGAGGACGCCCTGATTCTAACGGCGCCAGTCGCCCTTGTCGTGCTGTGGAGAGAAGTGCTTGGACAGAGTGTTCATCGAAGGCCTGGAAGTCGATACCGTCATCGGTGCCTATGACTGGGAGCGGGATATTCGCCAGTGCCTGCGCCTGGACCTGAGTTTCGCCTGGGACAATCGCCCGGCGGCTGCCGGTGACGACCTGGCCCTGGCCCTGGACTACGCCAGTGTCTCGGCGCGTGTCCAGGCATTCGCCGAGCAGGCCCGTTTCGAACTGGTGGAAACATTCGCCGAGCGCCTGGTCGCGGTATTGATGGAAGAATTCAATATTCCTTGGGTGCGCCTGAAGCTGACCAAGCCGGGTGCCGTACCGGCGGCCCGTGGCGGTGTTGGCGTGGAGATCGAGCGCGGATGTCTCTGAGTACGGTTTACCTGGGCCTGGGCAGCAACATCGACCGCCAGGCGCACCTGTGCGCCGGGCTCGATGCCCTGGCGGGCTTTCTGCAGGGCATGCGCTGCTCGCCGGTGTTCGAAAGCCAGGCGGTGGGCATCAAGAGCGGGCCGTTCTACAACCTGGTGGTCACCGGGCAGACCGACCTGCCACTGCTGGAGCTGGATCGTCGGCTCAAGTTCATCGAGGCGGACAACGGCCGATATGCGCCTGAGCGCAAGGGCTTGCCGCTGGATATCGATGTGCTGATGTATGACGACCTGCTGGGTACTTTCGACGGCCTGGTGCTGCCCAGGGCCGAGATCCTCAAGAATGCGTTCGTGCTCTGGCCGTTGTCGTTGATCGCGCCGCAACTGGTGCACCCGGGCGTCGGCAAGACGATGGGGCAGCTGTGGCAGGAAGCGGATATCGACCAGGCGTTGGCACCGGTGCCCTTCGAGTGGCGTGGGTTGCAACTGACCCGGATGTGAAGGCCCAATCGCCGGCAAGCCGGCTCCCACAATAGCGCAGCGCTTGTGAGCGCGGCGCTGGCCTGGTGGCAGCACTGTCTTAAGGTGCTTGCCCCGGCCCTATCGCTGGCAAGCCAGCTCCCCGCAGGTAGGGCGGTGCTTCTGGAAACAGCGCAGGGCAGGTGGGAGCCGGCTTGCCGGCGATTGCGGTTGTATAAACAATGCGAACCCCGAAGGTTACCGGCGCTTGTAGGCTTCGAGTGCTTCCAGGCGTTGCACCTTGAGTGCTTCCCCTAGTGCCTGCCCAGTCAGGCCTTTCTCCACCAATGGCTTCACATCCACTGCTTTGGCGGCCGCCGCCGCGCCGCGCAGGTAATCGGCCTGCGGGTAAGCCTGGTCGGCCCTCTGACCACGCGCCTCCATCTCGCACGCAGCAATGAAATCCTCGAAGCGCTGCGGGCGACGGTACACGTCGAACTTCTGCAGCAAGTCCAGCAGGCTGGCAGCGCTCAGTGCCTTGGCGTTGTGGCAAAGGGGCTGGCACTCATTGACCAGGGACGCGAGCTCCTGGCATTCCCTGGGGGCCTTGAAGCGCTGGTTGACTGCCTTGACCTGGCTCGGCTCGCCCAGCCCCTGCAGCAGGCAGGCCCAGCGTACATTCAGTGGCTGTTGCGCGCGAGCCGCTTCTCGTAGTGCTGCCAGCGGGTCTGGACGCTGCGCGTCGAACAGTGCATTGATCTCCGGCATCAGTTCCTTGAGCGCATCGCAATCGCGCAGCACCTGGATGAACACCTGAGGCTGGTCTTCCATCAGGGCCCGCTCGATTTCCTTCCAGCTGCGCTCAGCGGTCAGTGCCTGGAGCTCCCCCGATGCGCTGATCTGGCGCATCAGCTCGAGCGTCTCGCCGGCGACATGGAAGCCCAGCGGGGCATAGCGGGCCGCGAAGCGGGCTACACGCAGGACGCGCAGGGGATCTTCGGCGAATGCTGGGGAAACATGGCGCAAAATGCGTCGATCGAGATCTTCCTTGCCGTTGTACGGGTCGCACAGATTGCCATGCTCGTCCTCGGCCATGGCATTGATGGTCAGGTCCCGGCGGACCAGGTCTTCTTCGAGGGTGACCTCGGGGCTGGCATGGAAGGTGAAACCGCCATAGCCGCGCCCGCTCTTGCGCTCGGTGCGCGCCAGGGCGTACTCCTCGCCGGTGCGAGGGTGGATGAATACCGGAAAATCAGCCCCGACCGGGCGATAGCCCAGGGCTTGCATCTGTTCGACCGTGGCGCCGACCACCAGCCAGTCGATATCGCTGACCGGGCGCCCGAGCAAGCGGTCGCGCACGGCGCCACCGACCTTGTAGATCTGCATGTAGAACCTCCATTACTGGCCCACAGCATACCCTGTCGGCAGTAATGGAGGGCTGTTTGCTCAGAGATGATGCACCACGGCAAGATCCATACGGCCGTACTCACCCGCTTCGTTCTGCTCGCCTCGCGGCGGCATGTGGTGGGTTTTCATGACCTGGTCGCCTTGGACGGTTTCCAGGTGGATATCGAAGCCCCACAGCCGATGCAGGTGCCGAAGCACTTCCTCGGTGGAGTCGCCCAGCGGCTTGCGGTTGTGTTGCTGGTGGCGCAGGGTCAGGGAACGGTCGCCGCGGCGGTCGATGCTCCAGATCTGCACGTTGGGTTCGCGGTTGCCCAGGTTGTACTGGGCTGCCAGTTGCTCACGGATGATGCGGTAGCCGGCTTCGTCGTGGATCGCCGGTACCAGCAGGTCGTCGCGCTGGTCATCGTCCAGGATGCTGAACAGCTTCAGGTCGCGGATCACTTTGGGTGAGAGGTACTGCAGGATAAAACTTTCGTCCTTGAAGCTGCTCATGGCGAACTTGATGGTGGAAAGCCAGTCGCTGCCGGCGATATCAGGGAACCAGCGCCGGTCTTCTTCGGTAGGGTGCTCGCACATGCGACGAATGTCGGTGTACATGGCGAAGCCCAGGGCATAGGGGTTGATGCCGCTGTAGTACGGGCTGTCGAAGCCCGGCTGGAACACGACACTGGTGTGGGACTGCAGGAACTCCATGATGAAGCCGTCGGTCACCAGGCCCTCGTCGTACAGGTCGTTCATCAGGGTGTAGTGCCAGAACGTGGCCCAGCCTTCGTTCATCACCTGGGTCTGGCGTTGGGGGTAGAAATACTGGGCGATCTTGCGCACGATGCGCACCACTTCCCGTTGCCAGGGTTCGAGCAACGGGGCGTGTTTTTCGATGAAATACAGGATGTTTTCCTGGGGTTCGGCGGGGAAGCGCACATCATCGCGCTCGTTGCCTTTCTCCGAGCCCTTGGGAATGGTGCGCCATAGGTCGTTGATCTGGCGCTGCAGATGCTCCTCGCGCTCTTTTTGCCGGCGGCGTTCTTCCTCGGCGGAAATGGGGTAGGGGCGTTTGTAGCGGTCCACGCCGTAGTTCATCAGGGCATGACAGGAGTCGATCAGGTCTTCGACGGCATCGATGCCGTGGCGCTCCTCGCATTGGGCGATGTACTGCTTGGCGAATACCAGGTAGTCGATGATCGAGCTGGCGTCCGTCCAGGTGCGGAACAGGTAGTTGCCCTTGAAGAAACTGTTGTGGCCGTAGCAGGCATGGGCGATCACCAGTGCTTGCATGCACATGGTGTTCTCTTCCATCAGGTAGGCGATGCACGGGTCGGAGTTGATCACGATTTCGTAGGCCAGGCCCATCTGGCCACGGCTGTAGGATTTTTCCGTGCTGAGGAACTGCTTGCCGTAGGACCAGTGGTGGTAGCCCAGCGGCATGCCGACGGACGCATAGGCATCCATCATCTGCTCGGCGGTGATCACCTCGATCTGGTTGGGATAGGTATCCAGGGCGTAACGCTCGGCCAGGCGGCTGATTTCGCGGTCATAGGCCTGGATAAGCTCGAACGTCCACTCGGACCCGGTGGAAATGGGCTGGCGTCTCTGCTCTCTGGCGGTCATGTGGCTAACCTGCGCTGGAAGAGTTCACGGAAGACCGGATAGATATCACCGGCCGATACCAACTGCTGCTGGGCGAAGGTGTCGGGGAAGGCTTCGCCGATGCGCTCGTATTCGTACCACAGCGCCTGATGCTCGCGGGGGGTGATCTCCACGTAAGTGTAGTACTGCACGTGGGGCATGATCTGCTTGGACAGGATTTCGCGGCAGATCGGCGAATCGTCGTTCCAGTTGTCGCCGTCGGAGGCCTGGGCGGCGTAGATGTTCCAGTCGCTGGCCGGGTAGCGATCGGCCATGATCTCCTGCATCAGCTTGAGCGCGCTGGACACGATGGTGCCGCCCGTCTCGCGGGAATAGAAGAATTCTTCCTCGTCCACTTCGCGGGCGCTGGTGTGGTGGCGGATGAACACCACCTCGATGCGGTCGTAGTTCCGCTTGAGGAACAGGTACAACAGGATGAAGAAGCGCTTGGCGATGTCCTTGGTGGCCTGGGTCATCGAGCCCGAGACGTCCATCAGGCAGAACATCACGGCCTTGGAACTCGGGTTGGGTTGCTTGACCAGCAGGTTGTACTTCAGGTCGAAGGTGTCGAGGAAGGGCAGGCGATTGATGCGCGCCTTCAGGCGTTCGATTTCGGCCTCGGTCGCCTGGATATCGGTGAAGTTGTCCGGCTCCTCGACCTTCAAGCGCGCAAGTTCGGCCTGGGCTTCGCGCAACAGCGCACGGCTGCTGCCGGTCAGGGCGATGCGCCGGGCATGGGCCGAGCGCAGGGTGCGGACAATGTTGATGCGTGACGGGTTGCCTTCGTTGGCGATACCGGCACGCACGGTCTTGAAGGTGTCGGCCCCGGTGAGGTGACGTTTCACCAGGTTGGGCAGCTCCAGGTCCTCGAACATGAACTCCAGGAACTCCTCCTGGGTGATCTGGAACACGAAGTCATCCATGCCTTCGCCGGAATTGCCGGCCTTGCCACGGCCGCCGCCGCCTCCACCGCCTTGGGGCCGGGGGATGTGCTCGCCGGCGGTGAATTCCTTGTTGCCTGGGTGGATGATGGTCTGCTTGCCGCCACGACCATGGTGCAGCACCGGCTCGTCGATGTCCCGCGATGGGATGCTGATCTGCTCGCCGTGCTCCATGTCCATGATGGAACGGCGGCTCACGGCCTCTTCGACGGCTTTCTTGATGTGCTCACGGTACCGCCGCAAGAAGCGCTGGCGGTTGACCGTGCTCTTGTTCTTGCCGTTCAGGCGTCGGTCGATTACGTAGCTCATGGGCCCTCCAGTAGCTGGGTACAGCTGCAAGCTTCAAGCTACGAGCTGCAAGTAAAAGCAGTCGCCGCCGCCGTGAGCCGTGCGATGCGCCACGGCACACCGCGTCCGGCTCAGGGCTTGCGGCTCGCAGCTTGCCGCTTTTACTGCGATTTCCTGACCCGCAGATACCATTCCGACAGCAGGCGAACCTGTTTGTCGGTGTAGCCACGTTCGACCATCCGGGTGACGAAGTCGTTGTGTTTCTGTTGGTCCTCCTTGCTGGCCTTGGCGTTGAAGCTGATGACCGGCAGCAGGTCTTCGGTGTTGGAGAACATTTTCTTCTCGATCACCACCCGCAGCTTTTCATAGCTCAGCCAGCTCGGGTTCTTGCCGTTGTTGTTGGCGCGGGCACGCAGCACGAAGTTGACGATCTCGTTGCGGAAGTCTTTCGGGTTGCTGATGCCGGCCGGTTTCTCGATCTTCTCCAGCTCCTCGTTGAGGGCGATGCGGTTGAGGATCTCGCCGGTTTCCGGGTCGCGGTACTCCTGGTCCTGGATCCAGAAGTCGGCGTACAGCACGTAGCGGTCGAAGATGTTCTGGCCGTATTCGCTGTAGGACTCCAGGTAGGCGGTCTGGATTTCCTTGCCGATGAACTCGATGTAGCGCGGTGCCAGGTATTCCTTGAGATAGCGCAGGTAACGCTCGCGTACCTCGGCAGGGAACTGCTCCTGTTCGATCTGCTGCTCCAGCACGTACAGCAGGTGCACCGGGTTGGCCGCGATCTCGTGCGGATCGAAGTTGAAGACCTTGGACAGGATCTTGAAGGCGAAGCGGGTCGACAGGCCATTCATGCCCTCGTCGACACCGGCGGCATCGCGATACTCCTGGATCGACTTGGCCTTCGGGTCGGTGTCCTTGAGGTTCTCGCCGTCATACACGCGCATTTTCGAATAGATGTTGGAGTTTTCAGGCTCCTTCAGGCGCGACAGCACTGTGAACTGCGCGAGCATCTTGAGGGTGTCTGGCGCGCAATGGGCCTTGGACAGCGAACTGTTGACCAGCAGCTTGTCGTAGATCTTCACTTCGTCACTGACGCGCAGGCAGTACGGCACCTTGACGATGTAGATCCGGTCGATGAACGCTTCGTTGTTCTTGTTGTTGCGGAAGGTATGCCATTCCGATTCGTTGGAGTGGGCCAGCAGGATGCCGGAGTAGGGGATCGCCCCCAGGCCTTCGGTACTGTTGTAGTTGCCTTCCTGGGTGGCGGTGAGCAACGGGTGCAGGACCTTGATCGGTGCCTTGAACATCTCGACGAATTCCATCAGGCCCTGGTTGGCCCGGCACAGCGCGCCCGAATAGCTGTAGGCGTCGGCGTCGTTCTGCGGGAACTCCTCGAGCTTGCGGATATCCACCTTACCCACAAGCGCCGAGATGTCCTGGTTGTTCTCGTCGCCAGGTTCGGTCTTGGCGATGGCGACCTGGTTGAGGATGGACGGGTAGAGCTTGACCACCCGGAACTTGGAGATGTCGCCGCCGAACTCCTGCAGGCGCTTGGTGGCCCAGGGCGACATGATGGTGTTCAGGTAGCGCCGCGGGATGCCGAACTCTTCTTCCAGAATGGCGCCGTCCTCGGCGGCATTGAACAGCCCCAGGGGTGACTCGAACACCGGTGAGCCCTTGATGGCGTAGAAGGGCACCTTCTCCATCAGCTGCTTGAGCTTTTCGGCCAGGGACGATTTACCGCCGCCCACCGGGCCCAGCAGGTACAGGATTTGTTTCTTCTCCTCCAGGCCTTGGGCGGCATGGCGGAAGTAGGACACGATCTGGTCGATGCACTCTTCCATGCCATGGAAGTCGGCAAAGGCCGGATAGCGACGGATCACCTTGTTGGAGAAGATCCGCGACAGCCTGGAGTTCGTTGAGGTGTCGACCAGCTCCGGTTCGCCGATGGCCAGCAACAGGCGTTCGGCCGCCGAAGCGTAGGCGCTGCGATCCTCTTTGCACAGCTCGAGGTACTCCTGCAGCGAGAGTTCTTCCTGGCGGGTTGACTCGAAACGTTGTTGGAAGTGGCTAAAAATGCTCATGACGTCACCTCGCTCGATACGTGGAGCCGACGCCGGATCAGTCAGCATGATGCTGGCATGCAACCGGGCTGGCCGATTGCTGTATACCCCCCAGAACACCCGTAGAAACGCTACCGATGACCCGCACGCCGGTGTACCGGCTCTCCCCTTTTTTGGATGGCCTGGGCTTAAGGATAGTTGGTTATACGAGAGGTCAAGGGCGCGGGGTCGAGAAGATACTCACGACCGTTCGTCAGGTAAGGCCCGAGCCCGCTCGTGGCGCGGGCTGCGGGAAAATGAAAATTTTTATTCGGCGCCGCCTTGGGCGGTTTCGGCCGGGTAGGTGCTGCGCCACAGCTCGAAGCCGCCATCGAGGCTGTACACCTCGGAAAAGCCCTGGCCCACCAGATAGGCCGCAGCGCTCTGGCTGGAGTTGCCGTGGTAGCAGACCACCAGGGTCGGTGCGTCGAGGTCGGC
Source organism: Pseudomonas shiyinii (assembly GCF_056725765.1). Taxonomy (NCBI): domain Bacteria; kingdom Pseudomonadati; phylum Pseudomonadota; class Gammaproteobacteria; order Pseudomonadales; family Pseudomonadaceae; genus Pseudomonas; species Pseudomonas shiyinii. The sequence goes on from NZ_CM161522.1 coordinate 157,998, forward strand.
ATTGCGAATGAACTCGGCCACCGAATGGTTATCAAGATGAGTGGCGCCGCTGATATGGCCTGCGGCAAACGCTTGAGGGTCACGAATGTCGACGACCACCGCACCTTGCTCACGCAGGGCCTGGGCCTGCTCGGGAGGGATGCGCTTGAATTCGCTCATGGGGGTGGTTTCCTTCGGGGCTGATCGTTGAGTCTAGTCGGTTATGCCGGTTGGCGCAGGGTGCCGTCGTCGGCGCAATCGCAGCGGTGGAACTCGCCGCTGTCGACGTTGTACAGGGTCATGGCGCCACCCCAGACACAGCCGGTGTCCAGGCCGATCACATCGGGCACATCGATGCGCCCCTCGAGGGCGGCCCAATGGCCGAAGATGATCTTCACGTGGCGCGAACGGCGGTCCTTGTGGGCGAACCAGGGCTTGTAGCCCTTGGGTGCGCTGTCCAGGCCTTCCTTGCTCTTGAACTCGAGCTTGCCCTCGGCGGTGCAGAAGCGCATGCGGGTGAAGTAGTTGGTGATGACCCGCAGGCGTTCGATACCGGCCAGGTTCTTGCTCCACTTTTTCGGCTCGTTGCCGTACATGCCGTCCAGGTAGAGCTTCAGGCGGGTGTCGTCGCGCAGCACTTCCTCCACTTCGGCGGCCAGCTCCAGCGCCTTGCCCAGCGTCCATTGCGGAGGGATGCCGGCGTGCACCAGCGCCACGCCGCGGGCTTCGTCGTAGTGCAGCAGTTTCTGCTGGCGCAGCCAATCGAAGAGCTGGTCGGCATCTGGCGCTTCGATGATCTCGCGCAGGGTGTCGCCCTTCTTCAGGCGCTCGACGTTGTGCCAGGCCGCCAGCAGGTGCAGGTCATGGTTGCCCAGCACGCATACCAGCGAGTTGCGCATGGAATAAAGGAAGCGCAGGGTTTCCAGCGACTCCGGGCCACGATTGACCAGGTCGCCCACCAGCCACAGGCGATCCACTGCCGGGTCGAAGTGCACGCGATCGAGCAGGCACTTGAGCGGCTGCAGGCAGCCCTGCAGGTCGCCGACGGCGTACACCGCCATCAGTGCAGCGCCCCGGGCACGGCCAGGCGGAATGGCGCGATGGTGGCGTCGAAGTGCTGACCGTCTCCGGCCAACATCTGGTAGCTGCCCTGCATGGTGCCGACGCGAGTGGTGAGCACCGCGCCGCTGCTGTAGGTATGGCTGTCGCCTGGCTCGATGAGCGGCTGCTGGCCGACAACGCCGGCACCGCGCACCTCTTCCACTTCACCGTCACCGTTGGTGATCAGCCAGTGGCGCGAGACCAGCCGGGCTTTCAGCGTGCCATTGTTCTGCACCGTGATGGTGTAGGCGAAGGCGAAGCGGCTGTTGTCGGGGTCGGATTGTTCTTTCAGGTAGCGGGTCACGACGCTGACGTCGATCTGATAGCGGGGGTCGGACATGCAAAGGCCTTGGAGGAGCGGACGCAAATACTGCAATGGTTGCAGTCTAGGCCATAGGTGGGGGGAAGGGCCAGTGTGGGGCGCTATGTAACCCACGCGGGCCCCATCGCCGGCAAGCCGGCTCCTACCTGTCCTGCGCTGTTTTCAGAGACACCGCGATACTGTGGGAGCCGGCTTGCCGGCGATGGGGTAGCCAATATCAGGCTTGTTGCTCGGCCAGCTGGTCGGCCAGGCGCACGAAGGCGGCCAGGTCGAGCTGTTCGGGGCGCAGGCTTCCGTCGACGCCGGCGGCTTCGATGGCCTGGTTGTCGAGCAGGCCCTTGAGGGTGTTGCGCAGGGTCTTGCGGCGCTGGTTGAAGGCTTCCCGAACGATGCGCTCGAGTAAGCGTGGGTCCTTGGCCGGGTGCGGCAGGGTCTCGTGGGGCACCAGGCGTACGATGGCCGAATCCACCTTGGGCGGTGGGTTGAAGGCGCCTGGGCCTACGTTGAACAGGTGCTCGACCCGGCAGTGGTACTGCACCATGATCGACAGGCGGCCCCAATCGCCACCGCCCGGGCTTGCGGCCAGGCGCTCGACCACTTCCTTCTGCAGCATGAAGTGCATGTCGCGGATCAGGTCGGCGTGGTTCAGCAGGTGGAAGATCAGCGGGGTGGAGATGTTGTAGGGCAGGTTGCCCACCACCTTGAGGCTGCGCGCCGGGACGCCCAGTTGGTTGAAATCGAACTTCAGGGCGTCGCCCTGGTGCAGGCGGAAGTTGCCGCGGCCGGCGAATTTGTGCTGAAGGATCGGCACCAGGTCCTTGTCCAGCTCGACGACGTCCAGCTGTGCGCCGCTGCCCAGCAGCCCCTCGGTGAGGGCGCCCTGGCCCGGGCCGATTTCCAGCAGGTGCTCGCCGGGCTTGGCATTGATCGCCCGCAGGATGCGGTCGATGATGCCGGCGTCGTGCAGGAAGTTCTGGCCGAAGCGCTTGCGCGCCCGGTGTTGGTAGTGCTCGTTCATGGTCGGTTCTCGGCCATCTGGTAGGCGGTTTGCAGGGCCACGCGCAGGCTGCCGGTGTCGACCTTGCCGGTGCCGGCCAGGTCCAGGGCGGTGCCGTGGTCGACCGACGTGCGGATGATCGGCAGGCCCAGGGTCACGTTGACGGCGGCGCCGAAGCCTTTGTACTTGAGTACGGGCAAGCCCTGGTCGTGGTACATCGCCAGCACTGCGTCGCAGTGCTCCAGATACTTGGGGGTAAACAGGGTATCGGCCGGCAGTGGGCCACGCAGGTCCATGCCTTGGGCACGCAGGCGTTGCAGTGCTGGCTCGATGATGTCGATTTCTTCGCGGCCCAGGTGGCCGCCTTCGCCGGCATGCGGGTTGAGGCCGCAGACCAGGATGCGGGGCTGGGCGATGCCGAACTTGCTCTGCAGGTCGGCGTGCAGGATGCGCGTGACCCGCTCCAGGCGCTCGGCGGTGATGGCGTCGGCGATGTCCCGCAGGGGCAGGTGAGTGGTCACCAAGGCCACGCGCAGGCCATGGGTGGCCAGCATCATCACCACTTGGGTGGTACGGGTCAGGTCGGCCAGGAATTCGGTATGGCCGGAGAAGGAGATGCCGCTTTCGTTGATCACGCCCTTGTGCACCGGGGCGGTGATCATGCCGGCGAAATGTCCGTCCAGGCAGCCTTGGCCGGCGCGGGTCAGGGTTTCCAGAACAAAGGCGGCGTTGGCTTTGTCCAGTTGCCCGGCCACCACCGGCGCCGCCAGTGGCGTATCCCACACGTACAGGCTGCCGGCGGGGGCCGGCTGGTCGGGCCAGGCATCGGCGCTGACCGGCAGCAGGCTGACAGCCAGCCCCAGCTGCGTGGCCCGCTCGGCGAGCAGGTCACGGCTGGTGATGGCGATCAGGGGGTAAGGCTGGGCCTCGGCGGCCAGCAGCAGGCACAGGTCAGGGCCTATGCCGGCCGGCTCGCCGGGCGTGACGGCGAAGCGCAGGGGCTTCACTGGGCGGCCTGGTCGGCGCCAGGCAGCTTGATTTCAACGTAGGCTTCGTCGCGGATCTGACGCAGCCAGGTCTGCAGCTCTTCGTCGTACTTGCGGTTGCGCAGCACGGTCAGCGCTTGCTGTTCGCGCGCCTTCTCGGTGCTGTCGGTGGCGCGGCGGCCCAGCACTTCCAGCACGTGCCAGCCGTATTGGGTCTTGAACGGCTTGGTCACCACGCCCTGCTGGGCATTGGCCATCTGCTCGCGGAACTCCGGCACCAGGCTGTTCGGGTCGACCCAGTTGAGGTCGCCGCCGTTGAGCGCGGAACCTGGGTCTTCCGAGAAGCTCTTGGCCAGCTCGGCGAAGTCTTCGCCATTCTGGATACGGTCGTACAGGCGCTCGGCCAGTTGCTCGGTCGCCGCTTCGCTGCGGATCTCGCTTGGCTTGATCAGGATGTGGCGTACGTGGACTTCGTCACGCAGCACGTTCTCGCCACCACCGCGTTTCTCCTCGAGCTTGAGGATGATGAAGCCGTTGGGGATGCGGATCGGCTGGGTGATGTCGCCCACCGACATGCTGCTGAGCATCTTGGCGAAGTCAGGTGGCAGCTGGCCAGCCTTGCGCCAGCCCATCTCGCCGCCTTCCAGGGCGTTTTCGCTGCCGGAGCGGGCGATGGCCATCTGGCCGAAGTCGGCGCCCTGGCGAAGCTGCTGGTAGATATCGCCGACCTGGCGTGCGGCAGCCTGGATGGCGTCGGAGCTGGCGCCTTCCGGGGTCGGGATGAGGATGTTGGCCAAGCGGTACTCTTCCGACATCTGCATCTTGCCGAGGTCGGAGTTGAGGAAGTTCTTCACTTCCTGCTCGGACACCTGGATACGCTCGGCCACGCGGCGCTGGCGCACGCGGCTGATGATCATCTCGCGCTTGACCTGCTCGCGGGCATCGTCGAACGACAGGCCGTCATGGGCCAGAGCGGCGCGGAACTGGTCCAGGGACATACCGTTGCGCTGGGCAATGGTGCCGATGGCCTGGTTGAGTTCCTCGTCGGTGATGCGAATGCCGGAGCGTTCGCCAATCTGCAGCTGCAGGTTCTCGACGATCAGGCGTTCCAACACCTGCTGCTCCAGGGCACCGGCCGGCGGCACGCCGCCGCCGCGCTTGGCGATTGTCTGCTGCACTTCGCGCACGCGCTGGTCCAGCTGGCTCTGCATGACCACGTCGTTGTCGACGATGGCCACGATGTGGTCCAGGGGAACAGCGGCATGCACCGCGCTGCTCAGCAATACGGCGCCCAGCATCAGCGGGCGCAGGCGATCAATAAGCTTGGTCTTCACGTGTACGGTAACCTTGAATGCCTTCGTCGAGGAACGACTCGACCTTGTTGCCCACAACGCCGCCGAGGCCTTTGAGCACGATTTGCAGGAAGACGCCGTGGTCGCCTTTCTCGTTTTGCGGAACGGCCTGGCTGAAGTCGTCGTAGTCGAGCCAGTAGCGGTTGATCAGGCGTAGCTTCCAGCAGCAGTTGTCGTACTCGAAACCGCCCATGGCTTCCAGGGTGCGGTTGCGGTTGTAGTCGTGCTGCCAGCGGGCGATAACGCTCCATTGCGGTACGACCGGCCAGATGACCGAGAAGTCGTGCTGCTGGATCTTGTAGTAGTCCTTGACGTAGTTCGGGCTGCCAGGGGTGCCGTAGTCGCCACCGCCTACCTGCCAGCGGCCGGTCAGCGAGTCGAAGCGAACCAGGTCGTTGCGGTAGCGATAACCCAGGTTGACGATCTTGTTTGGATTGTCTTCCGGCTGGTAGTGGAACATCGCGCTGCCCGAGCGTGGCTTGCGGCTGTCCGGGTCCCAGTTGTAGTCGGAGTTGAAGCGCCAATCGCGGTTGAAGGCGTACTGGTATTCGAGCGCGTAAGGTGAAACGTCAGATTGCGCGTCGTCGCGGTCGCGATAATCAATACCAGGCATTTGTACCTTGCGATCCTTGAAGTAGAGCGCTTGGCCAATGCTGAAGCGTTGACGTTCGAATCCATTCTCCTCGATCCAGCGGTTAGTCACACCCAGCGACAGCTTGTTCTCGTCACCGATGCGGTCGGAGCCGCTGAAACGATTGTCACGGAACAGCGAGGCGTAATTGAAGTAGGACTCGCTGGTGTCGAACACCGGAATGTCCTTCTGATCCTCATACGGAACGTAGAGGTAGAATAGGCGCGGTTCGAGGGTTTGGCGGTAGTTCTTGCCGAACCATTGGGTATTGCGATCGAAATAGAGGCCGCTGTCGACGCTGAAGATCGGAACGTTTCGATTCAGGGAGCTACTGTAGCTGCCATAGCCAGGCCGCGAAGCTTGAGCTGCGGCCTGCGCTTTGCCTTGGCTATCCAGATCCAGATCATAGTGCGTATAGACATACTTCAGCTTCGGCGTGAGGAAACCATAGCTGGCTTCCATCGGCAGGCTGATAGCGGGAGCAGCATTCAGACGGGTACCGTTTGCACGGGCAATACCGGAAATATTCTCGTCAAGGCGGCGGCCAGCAGCGCCTGCGGAGAAGTCAGGGTTGCCATCTTCATCTCTGACAAAGTCGTCCTTCAGGTCACGATCAAAGCGAACAGCTTCTGTCTGATAAGTGAAGTCGAACCCGCCTGGATGATAAGGCAGCATGCCGTCGAGCGTGATCTGCGGCAGCTTGTCATATGGCGTAACGCGCGAAATGGTCGCCATTTCATACGCATGCGCATTCAACCGTGCCCGATAGCTGTCACCCCGATAGGTAATAGCACCCTGCTGATCCACTACATCGCGGCTCTCGACCCCAATCTGCCCCGTCTCCAGATCCTGGAAATAGAACGGATCACTGATATCGGTGTAGTCCACCTCAGTCATCAAGCGCGAATCCAGCCCGCCCTTGTGCTGCCAGTTGTACATCCAGCGCTTTTCTTTGTAGTCGGTCTGCTCTTTACGATCGTCGTTCTTGTCGTTCAGGTACGCAGCACCGAACTGGCCTTCGCTGGACTTGGTCAGGTAGCGGAACTCGCCTTCCATCAACAAGCCACGCTTGGCCATGTAGCGCGGATACAAGGTGGCGTCGTAGTTCGGCGCCAGGTTGAAGTAGTACGGCGTGACCAGCATGAAGCCGGTGTCGCTGCTGGTGCTGAACGACGGCGGCAGGAAGCCGGACTGGCGACGGTCGTCGATCGGGAAGTAGATGTACGGTGTATAGAACACCGGGAAATCCTTGACCCGCAGGGTGACGTTGGTCGCGGTGCCGAAGCCGGTGGCCGGGTTCAGGGTGATGTTGTTGCCCTTGAGCTGCCACGCGTTGCTGCCCGGCTCACAGGTGGTGTAGGTACCGTCCTTGAGGCGGATGATGGCGTTTTCGCCACGCTTGGCATACAGCGCGTTGCCGCGAATGTGCGATTGGTGCATCACGTATTCGGCGTTGTCGACCTTGGCCTCGCCGGTGTCCAGCTGGATCTCGGCCTGGTCGCCGACGACCAGCGAGCCCTTGTCGCGCAGCTTGACGTTGCCCTTGAGCTCGCCGCGGTTCTCGGCCTGGTACAGGTTGGCCTCGTCGGCCTCGACCTGCATGCTGCCCTGGCGCATGACCACGTCACCGGCGAGGGTGGCGATCTGCTGCTCCTGCTGGTAGCGGGAAACCTTGGCGTTCAGGTAGGTCGGCGACTCATCCTGGGGCGTGGTGTCGTCCATGCCCGGGCGTGTCGGCTCGATATACGCGCCACCGCAGTACGGGCCGGTCTCGGCCAACTGCGCGGCGGTGAGCTTGTCGCGCGGCACCCAGTCCAGGTGGCTGTAGTCTTCGCTGCGCGACTTCAGGCCACGGCCCTTGCTTTCGGTGACCAGCACCGGCTTGGGTTCGCCGTCGGCATCGGTCTCGGCCACCTGGGCGTCACCGCCGGAGCTCAACGCAGCACCTTCATGCACTGGGCGCGGTGGCAGGTTGCTGGCAGTGGTTTTGGGCTTGCAGTCCCAGCCACCAGAGGCGGACACTTGGCAGTCGAACTGCTCGGCTGCCACCACGTATGACGTGGCCAGAGGTTGCAGGGCCAGCAGGCCGCCAGTCACCAGCAACGGAAACTTTCTACGAAACGCGGGGGATTTCAATGCCATCTTATTAGTCCGGGCTTCCTGCGTGCCATCTGCCCGCGTGTGGGGCCGCACGCCTCTCGATGGTCTGAAAAAGATGCTGGATAATAAAGCATGACCCGCTTGACGGCTAGGGCCGTCGGAGACCCTTGTAATGCCCGATCACGATGTACGCCTGCAACAACTGACCGCCTGGCTCGATGAACAGCTTGCCCACCTTTTCCATGACAACGCCTGGGGCGAAGTGCCCGCAGGCCGCCTGACCGCGGCCAGCAGCGACGCGAGCTTCCGCCGCTACTTCCGCTGGGAGGCCGCTGGCCACAGCTTCGTGATCATGGATGCGCCGCCGCCCCAGGAGAATTGCCGCCCGTTCGTCGAGATCGATCATCTGCTGGCCAGCGCCGGCGTGCATGTCCCCACTATCCACGCCCAGGACCTGGAACGTGGCTTCCTGCTGCTGGGTGACCTGGGGCACAAGACCTACCTGGAAATCATCGATGCCGACAACGCCGATCCGTTGTTCGCTGATGCCATCGAAGCCTTGCTCGCGTTCCAGCGCTTGCCGATGAGCGCGCCGCTGCCCAGCTACGACAACGCCTTGCTGCGCCGCGAAGTGGAGCTGTTCCCGGAGTGGTACGTAGGGCGGGAGCTGGGCCTGGCCTTCACCGAGGCGCAGCAGGCGAGCTGGCAACGTGTCAGCCAGTTGCTGATCGACAGCGCCCTGGCCCAGCCCAAGGTGCTGGTGCACCGCGACTACATGCCACGCAACCTGATGCAGAGCGAGCCGAACCCTGGCGTGCTGGACTTCCAGGATGCCGTGTACGGCCCGGTGACCTATGACATCACCTGCCTGTTCAAGGACGCCTTCGTCAGTTGGCCCCAGGCGCGTGTCGAAGGCTGGCTGCGCGACTATTGGCAAAAAGCGCGCGCGGCCGGTATCCCTGTCCAGTCCGATTTCGAGGACTTCCACCGCGCCAGCGACCTCATGGGCGTGCAGCGCCATCTCAAGGTGATCGGGATCTTCGCCCGCATCTGCCACCGTGACGGCAAGCCCCGCTATCTGTCCGACGTGCCACGCTTCTTCGCCTACATCGACGAGGTCATCAGCCGCCGCCCCGAGTTGGCCGAGCTGGGCCAGCTGATCGCCGAGCTCCAAGCCGGAGCTCGTCCATGAAGGCGATGATCCTGGCGGCGGGCAAGGGCGAACGCATGCGCCCTCTGACCTTGCACACGCCCAAGCCGTTGGTGCCGGTGGCTGGCCAGCCGTTGATCGAGTACCACCTGCAGGCCCTGGCCCGAGCAGGCTTCACCGAGGTGGTGATCAACCATGCCTGGCTTGGCCAGCAGATCGAAGACCATCTGGGCGATGGCGCCCGCTTTGGCCTGAGCATCCGCTATTCGCCAGAAGGCGAGCCGCTGGAAACCGGTGGCGGTATCTTCAAGGCCCTGCCGTTGCTGGGGGATGCCCCGTTCCTGCTGGTCAATGGCGATATTTGGACCGACTACGACTTCGCCCGGTTGCGCGCACCGTTGGCCGGCCTTGCCCACCTCGTGCTGGTGGACAACCCAGGCCATCACGGGCGGGGCGATTTCCGCCTGGCCGGCGAGCAGGTCGTGGACGGCGACGATGCGCCCGGGACCCTGACCTTCAGCGGCATCTCGGTACTCGATCCCGCCCTGTTCGACGGTTGCCAGCCCGGCGCCTTCAAGCTGGCGCCCCTGCTGCGCCAGGCCATGAGCCAGGGGCAGGTCACTGGCGAGCACCATGCGGGCCATTGGGTCGATGTCGGCACCCTCGAGCGCCTGGCCGAGGTCGAGCGCCTGATCGTCGGGCGCGCCTGAGATGTGGTGGCCGAGCACAGTGATTGGGGCCGGCGCCGGTTTCGCCATCGCCAGCATTCCCGGCGCACTGCTTGGCGCCTTGCTTGGCCAGGCCATGGACCGGCGTCTGCGCCTGCAGAGCTGGGACGATGTGCGCGAACGCCTGGGCGGGCGCCCGGCGTTGCGGGACGAGGAGCTGTTGTTCGTGTTGCTCGGGCGCCTGGCGAAAAGCGATGGCCGGGTCGTCGAGGGGCATATCCAGCAGGCCCGCCAGGAAATGACCCGGTTGGCCATGACCGAGCCCGCGAGGCTGCGAGCGATCGCCGCGTTCAACCGCGGCAAGTCGGGCAAGGATCGGTTGGGGCGTTACCTGCAACGGATCAGGCTGCAACCCCATGCGGCCGAAGGCACCTTGCGCGCCTGCTGCCGGATGGCCTGGGCGGACGGCAAGGCCGGTACCCGTGAGCGCGAGCTGCTGTTGAAATGGGGCCGCGAGCTGGGGCTGACCCGGACCCAGGTCCTTGGCCTGGCGCTGGAATACGAGCCGCGAAAAGCGCTTCCGGAACGCGGGGTAATGACCTATTCGGCGGCCTTGCGCCTGCTTGGCATCGAGGCGGACACCGACATCGACCAGGTGAAGCAGGCGTATCGGCGTTTGGTCAGCAAGCACCACCCGGACAAGCTGGCCGGCAGCGGTGCCAGCGAGGCGCGGGTGCGTGAAGCTACCGAGCGCACCCGCGAGCTGCACCAGGCGTACGCCATGGTTCGTAAACGGCGGGGGCTCTAGGCTAATGCCAGTCAGTTAAGCCTTATCGGCTGCATTTGGGGCTGCTCCGCCGCCCATCGCCGGCAAGCCGGCTCCCACAGGTTCCGCGGTGTCTACAACAGCAGCGCAGGGCAGGTGGGAGCCGGCTTGCCGGCGATGGGGCCTTAACTGACAGGCAGTCGGCTCTAGGCGTACTTTATTCCTGCGGCATCAACCATCCGCGTACCCGTCGGAACAGCTGTTCCTGTGTGGCCGCTGCATTGCCCGGCGTGGCGATCAGCGACAACTGCCGGTAGGGGGCGTTCTTCTGCCGCTTGCTCGCCTGCAGGCGCAGCTCGGCGGCGCGTCGGTCGCGCGGCAGGGTGCTGTAGTAGATGTCGGCAGTGGGCACCTTGAGCGTCGGCGTCAGGCTTTCGAGGTCGTGCTCGACCCTTGCCGGCGTTTGCGCCGCGACCATCACCAGTTTCTGCACTTGCGGTGGTTGCCGCTCGCTCAGGTAGCGTGCCGCCCAATAGGCGCCGCTGCCATGGCCGATCAGCACGATGCTGCGCGCCTCGTGCTGCTGGGCATAGGCCACGGCGGCATCGAGGCGGGCGAAGATGCGTTCGGCATCGGCCTGGTCGTTCTGTTCGCTGGCGTCCTTGGCGTCGGTACTTTCGGCCGTGTCGGCATCGGGCGCGGTGGCCTGGGCGACGTTGGCGTTGGCATCTTCCGGGGTGTCCTTGGCCGGAGCCGCCTCGCCCTTGCCTTTGTCAGGCTGGGCCTGTGGCGTATTGTCGAGCCGTGGCTGCGGGCTGTCGGAGACCAGGTCCGGAAGGCTCACGCTCAGGCTGTGCCAGCCGACATCGGGAAACTTGCGGCGCAGCGGGCCGACCGCATTGGGCCAGTCGGCATTCTCGCCGGCCCCTGGAACGATGATCACGGCCCCCTTGGGGTCGCTGTCGTTGGCCGGTTTCCACAGGGCCAGGAAGCTGTCGGCGCCGGCCTGCAAGTTTTGCTGTTCAGCCTTGGGCACCGTGCGTTCGAGCGCCTGGGCGTCTTCCTGGCTGCGTTCTGCCAGGGGCGGGCGGGGTGCAGGGGCGGTGGCCGATTCTTCGGCAGGTTGGGTTGCTGGCGCGTCGGCGGCCTGTGTGCCGAGCGGCAAGAGCGAAGCCAGGCAGAACACTGCCAGCGTCGTGCGATAAAGTGTGAACATGGATCTACCCAAGGCCAGAGTGATACCGGCAGCCTAATAGTATTTGTCCGTGACGGCCATGCATGATGGCCGCCCTTGCCAAGACGAGCGTATAGATGAAGCGAGTGCGTCGCCTGTTGGTTATCGGCTGGATGTTGCTGCCCTTGATCGCGTTGGCCCGGCCCGAGCCTGCGCCTTCGGTGGTGCTCGAGCCGGCCCAGCAGCAATGGCTGGACAGCCATCGCAGCCTGCGGGTCGGCCTGGTGCTGCAAGCGCCCTACGCCCAGTTCGATCGGCGCCTGCAACAGCTCTATGGGGCCAACGTGGAATTGGTGACCCAGCTTGCACGCGCCCTGGAGCTGGACCTTACCTGGCGCAACTTCTCCGATCAGGCCGCTCTGGAGCAGGCCCTGCGCGCCGGCGAAGTCGATTTCGCCCCGGGCCTTACGCAAACCCCGGCCAGCCTGCGCCTGTGGTCGTTCAGCGACCCCTATATGCGCGTGCCCCAATTGGTGGTCGGGCTGCGCACCGGGGCGCTGGCGGTCGAGCTGGAAAAGCTCGGCGTCAACGACCGGGTCGCGGTGCGCATGCCCAGTGCCTTGGCCGACTACCTGCGAGCCAACTACAGCAACCTGAACCTGCAGGGTGTGCCCAGCGAGCGCCAGGCCCTGCAACTGGTGCTGGGCGGCCAGGCCAGCTATGCGGTGCTGGACGAGGCAAGGCTCAGTGGCTTGTCCCGGGAGAGCGAGTTCGGCGACCTGGCCGTGGTTGGCGATATCGGCTTGCCGCAATTGCTGCGCATCGGCTCGCGGCGCGACTGGCCGATGCTGGCCGACATCCTGGAGCAAGGCCTGCAGGCCATTCCCGCCAAGGCGCTGGAGCAACTGCACCAGCGCTGGTTGCAGCCCAAGTACCCACGCCTGGGCGATACCGCGGGCTTCTGGCGCAACCTTGCGCTGCTGTTCGGCCTGTTGCTGATCTGCGCCCTGGCCACGCTGCTGTGGCAGCGCCGGCAGCAGCACCAGCTGGAGCGTCACCTGCTGACCGCACGGGAGAACCTGGTGGAACGCCAGGCCCGGGAGGAAGCGCTGCGCCTTAGCCAGTTCTCGATCGACCAGAGCACGGTCGGCATCCTCTGGGTCAACTGGGACAGCCATGTGCGCTACGCCAACCATGCGGCCGAACGCATGCTCGGCCGTGGCGAGGGTGAATTGCTCGACCGCCCGCTGATCGATTTCGAACCGAACCTGCACATGGACCGCTGGCTGGAGCTGTGGAAGCGGGTCCGCAGCGGTGATGGCAGTGCCGAGCAGTTCGAGACCCAGTGCCTGCACAGCGACGGCAGCCTGCTGCCGGTGGAGCTGTCGCTGAGCTTCCTGCGCTTTCGCGACGCCGAATACCTGGTGGTGTTCCTCACCGATGTCACCGAGCGCCGCCGCGCCCTGGCGGCCTTGCGCGAGAGCGACGCGCGGCTCAAGGGGATTGCTGGCAACGTGCCGGGGCTGGTATTTCGCCTGGAGCGTGACCCGGCCGAGGGTGACCTGGAGTTCCCGTACATCAGTGAGGGCAGCGAGGCATTGGTGGGTTACACGCCCGCGCAGATCCAGCAGCCCGACATGGGCTTGCGCAACCTCGTGCATCCGCAGGATCGCGCCGACTATCACCGGGTCCAGGACCTGGCCCTGGCCACTGACCAGGATTGGTCCTGGCAGGGCCGGATCCTCACGCGCCAGGGCGAGCAGCGCTGGGCCGACATCAAGGCCAGTACGCGGCGGCTGGCCGACGGCCGCGTGGTCTGGGACGGCATTGTCTGGGACATCACCCAGAGCAAGCGGGTCGAGCTCGAACTGGCGCGTTCCCAAGAGCAGTTGCGCGAACTCTCGGCGCACCTTGAGAGCGTGCGCGAGGAGGAAAAGGCCCGCATTGCTCGGGAGGTGCACGATGAGTTGGGGCAGATGCTCACCGTGCTCAAGCTCGAAGTCTCGATGTGCGAACTGGCCTATGCCGAGCTGGACCCGGGCCTGAACGAGCGGCTGGCCAGCATGAAGCGCCTGATCGCCCAGCTGTTCCAGTTGGTGCGTGATGTCGCCACCGCCCTGCGCCCACCGATCCTCGACGCGGGCATCGCTTCGGCCATCGAATGGCAAGCGCGACGCTTCGAGGCGCGTACCCAGATTCCTTGCCTGGTGCAGGTGCCGGATCACCTACCGGCGTTGAGCGACGCCAAGGCCACCGGGTTGTTCCGCATTCTTCAGGAGGCGTTGACCAACGTGATGCGCCATGCTCAGGCGCATACCGTGCAGATCGAGCTGGCCTGCGAGGCGGACCACCTGCGTATGACCGTCATCGACGATGGCGTGGGGTTTGCGCGTGACCAGGCAAGGCCGACCTCGTTCGGCCTGGTGGGGGTGCGTGAGCGTGTGCTGATGCTCGGTGGCAGCATGGAGCTGGACAGCGAGCCGGGTGAAGGTTGTAGCCTGAGTGTGACCATTGCGTTGGGGTAGGGGAGAGCGATCGTGATACGTGTGTTAGTGGCCGAAGACCACACCATTGTCCGCGAGGGCATCAAGCAGTTGATCGGCCTGGCCAAGGACATGCAGGTAGTGGGTGAGGCCGGCAATGGCGAACAGCTGCTCGAGGCCTTGCGCCAGGCGCCGTGTGAGGTGGTGTTGCTGGACATCTCCATGCCAGGGGTGAACGGCCTGGAGGCGATCCCGCGGATCCGCGCCCTGCACAACCCGCCGGCGATCCTGATGCTGTCGATGCACGATGAGGCGCAGATGGCCGCCCGGGCCCTCAAGGCCGGTGCCGCGGGCTACGCCACCAAGGACAGCGACCCGGCCCTGTTGCTGACCGCCATCCGCCGGGTGGCCAGCGGTGGGCGCTATATCGACCCCGCCCTGGCCGATCGCATGGTCTTCGAGGTCGGCCTGACCGAGACCCGGCCGCTGCACACGCTGTTGTCGGAGCGCGAGTTCTCGGTGTTCGAGCGCCTGGCCCAGGGCGCCAACGTCAATGACATCGCCCAGCAGCTGGCGCTGTCGAGCAAGACCATCAGTACCCACAAGGCGCGGCTGATGCAGAAGCTCAAGGTCAATTCGCTGGCGGAGTTGGTGAAATACGCGATGGAGCACAAGCTGGTGTGATTACGACATCCGTGCCCAGGCGCCGGTCTCCTGTGGGAGATCACCCAGCCCTGCGCACAGACCAGCCCCATGTGTTGGGGCTTGTCCCGCGATTGGGCCTGGCCCGATACCATCGCCTGGCAAGGGCTTCGCCCTTGATCGCGGGGCAAGCCCGCTCCTACAAAGAGTCCGCAAAATCCAACGGTTATGAGTTGTTCTATGAGCGCGGGCCGTTCGGGGCCTACGTGTCTTTATCCGAATGCGTCACGCGTGTAGGGCGTTCCCTACAGCAAATCTTCCATCCGGATGATGGCATTCTCTCAGTACCCCCGATTTCCGGGGGGCTTGTAGCTGCTCTACGCTTTGCCTACGCAGTCATTCCAATAAGAAGGTGCAGGCATGAGCGAGGCGAATTCGAACGCTGGCGAGACACTGGTCAGCTTCCGCGGTGTACAGAAGAGCTACGATGGCGAATCGCTGATCGTCAAGGACCTCAACCTGGACATCCGCAAGGGCGAGTTCCTCACCTTGCTCGGCCCGTCCGGCTCGGGCAAGACCACCAGCCTGATGATGCTCGCCGGTTTCGAGACCCCCACCGCCGGTGAGATCCAGCTGGCCGGGCGTTCGATCAACAACGTGCCGCCGCACAAGCGCGACATCGGCATGGTGTTCCAGAACTACGCGCTATTCCCACACATGACCGTGGCGGAGAACCTGGCTTTCCCCCTGAGCGTGCGCAACCTCAGCAAGACCGACATCAGCGAGCGGGTCAAACGGGTGCTGGCCATGGTCCAGCTCGATGCCTTCGCCAAGCGCTACCCAGGCCAGCTTTCTGGTGGCCAGCAGCAGCGTGTGGCCCTGGCCCGCGCCCTGGTGTTCGAACCCCAGCTGGTGTTGATGGACGAGCCGCTCGGCGCCCTCGACAAGCAACTGCGCGAACACATGCAGATGGAGATCAAGCACATCCACCAGCGCCTGGGCGTGACCGTGGTGTACGTGACCCACGACCAGGGCGAGGCGCTGACCATGTCCGACCGGGTGGCGGTATTCCACCAGGGCGAGATCCAGCAGATCGCCGACCCGCGCACCCTCTACGAAGAACCACGCAACACCTTCGTCGCCAACTTCATTGGCGAGAACAACCGTTTGAACGGCACCTTGCTGATGCGCGACGGTGATCGCTGCCAGGTCCAGCTGCCCCGTGGGGAGCGGGTCGAGGCCCTGGCAGTGAATGTCGGCCAGGCCGGTGAGCCGGTGACCTTGTCGATCCGCCCCGAGCGCGTGCGCCTCAATGGCCACAGCGAACGCTGCGTCAATCGCTTCTCCGGGCGAGTCGCCGAGTTCATCTACCTGGGCGACCACGTGCGGGTACGCCTGGAGGTGTGCGGCAAGGGCGACTTCTTCGTGAAGCAGCCGATCGCCGAACTCGACCCGGCCCTGGCCGTGGGCGACGTGGTACCGCTTGGCTGGGAGGTGGAGCACGCCCGCGCGCTCGATCCGATTGCCGAAGCCCATTGAAGGTTTGCTTCACCAACCCTGAACTGTGGAGAGAACAATAATGCACAAGCAGTTGAAACTGACCGCCCTGGCCCTCGGCCTGTTCGTTGCCGGCCAAGCCCTGGCCGCGGACCTGACCGTGGTGTCCTTCGGCGGTGCCAACAAGGCCGCCCAGGTCAAGGCGTTCTACGAGCCATGGGAGAAGGCGGGCAAGGGCAAGATCGTCGCCGGCGAGTACAACGGAGAAATGGCCAAGGTCAAGGCCATGGTCGACACCAACAGCGTGTCCTGGAACCTGGTGGAAGTGGAGTCGCCGGAACTGGCCCGCGGTTGCGACGAGGGCATGTTCGAAGAACTCGACCCGGCGCTGTTCGGCAACGAGGCCGACTATGTGCCGGGCGCCATCCAGCCCTGCGGTGTAGGCTTCTTTGTCTGGTCCACTGTGCTGGCCTACAACGCCGACAAGCTCAAGACCGCCCCGACCAGCTGGGCCGATTTCTGGGACACCAAGCAGTTCCCAGGCAAGCGCGGCCTGCGCAAGGGCGCCAAGTACACCCTTGAATTCGCCCTGATGGCCGACGGTGTGGCACCGAAGGACGTGTACAAGGTACTGGCCACCAAAGAGGGCCAGGACCGCGCCTTCAAGAAACTCGACCAGATCAAGCCGAGCATCCAGTGGTGGGAAGCCGGTGCCCAGCCGCCCCAATACCTGGCCTCGGGTGACGTGGTCATGAGTTCGGCCTACAACGGCCGGATCGCGGCGGTGCAGAAGGAAAGCAACCTCAAGGTGGTGTGGAACGGCGGTATCTACGACTTCGACGCCTGGGCCATCCCGAAAGGCGCGAAGGATGTCGAAGAGGCGAAGAAATTCATCGCCTTCAGCGTGCAGCCCGAGCAGCAGAAGACCTACTCCGAGAACATTGCCTACGGCCCGGCCAACGCCAAGGCGGTCAGCCTGCTGTCGGACGCGGTGAAGAAGGATATGCCGACCACGCCTGAGAACATCGCCAACCAGGTGCAGATCGACGTGGCCTTCTGGGCCGACAACAGCGAGCAGCTGGAGCAACGCTTCAACGCCTGGGCGGCGAAGAGGTAGAGGTCCGATAGATGGGGCCGCGCCTTGGCCCATCGCCGGCAAGCCGGCTCCCACGGGTAAGGCGTCGAACCTGAGGGTTGCACTGTTCCTGTGGGAGCCGGCTTGCCGGCGATGGGCTGCACAGAGCAGCCCCAACGTAATACCAACTGCTGGCAGTGCGCTGTCGCCGTCGATCAGGCGGCAGCGCTCCCCCGTTTCTTAGTTTTCCCGGAGTTCGCCATGGCCATTGCAGTGCCCCTGAACGAAGGCGCAGGTAAAAGCCTCAAGCAGCGCCTCAAGCACGCCGAGCGGGTCAACCGTTGGAAGGCGCAGGCGTTGATCGCGCCGCTGGCGCTGTTCCTGCTGCTGGTGTTCCTGGTGCCGATCGCGGCACTGTTGTACAAGAGCGTCGGCAACCCTGAGGTGGTGACCGGCCTGCCGCGCACCGTCCAGGCCATCACCCAGTGGGATGGCAAGGGCCTGCCGGGCGAGGACGTGTACAAGGTGCTCAGCGAGGACCTGGCCGAATCGCGCAAGAAACAGACCCTGGGCGATCTCTCCAAGCGCCTGAACATGGAGCTGGCCGGCTACCGCAGCCTGTTGGCCAAGACTGCCCGGGCATTGCCGTTCAAGGCCAAGCCCGCTTCCTACAAAGATGCCTTGCAGGCGCTCGACGAGCGCTGGGGCGACCCAGCCTACTGGCAGGCGATCCGCCGCAACACCAGCACGGTCACGCCCTTCTACCTGCTGGCGGCACTGGATCACCGCATCGATGACCTGGGCGAGGTGGCCAAGGCGACCCCTGACCAGTCCATCTACCTGGACATCTTCACCCGTACCCTGTGGATGGGCGTGGTGATCACAGCGATCTGCCTGGTACTGGCCTACCCGTTGGCCTACCTGCTGGCCAACCTGCCGACTCGGCAGAGCAACCTGCTGATGATCCTGGTGCTGTTGCCGTTCTGGACATCGATCCTGGTGCGCGTGGCGGCGTGGATCGTGCTGTTGCAGTCGGGCGGCCTGATCAACAGCGCACTGATGGCCATGGGCATCATCGACGAGCCACTGGAGCTGGTGTTCAACCGGACCGGCGTATACATCTCGATGGTCCATATCCTGCTGCCCTTCATGATCCTGCCGCTGTACAGCGTGATGAAGGGGATTTCGCCCAGCTACATGCGTGCAGCGATTTCCCTGGGTTGTCACCCGTTCGCCAGCTTCTGGCGGGTGTACTTCCCGCAGACCTACGCCGGTGTCGGTGCCGGCTGCCTGCTGGTGTTCATCCTGGCCATCGGCTACTACATCACCCCGGCATTGCTGGGCAGCCCGAACGACCAGATGGTCAGCTACTTCGTCGCCTTCTATACCAACACCAGCATCAACTGGGGCATGGCCACCGCGCTGGGTGGGCTGTTGCTGCTGGCGACCGTGCTGCTGTACCTGATCTATAGCTGGCTGGTCGGTGCCAGCCGCCTGCGCCTGAGCTGAGGAGCCCTTGTCATGCTGAGCCCTTACATGTCGCCCGTGGAGCGGGTCTGGTTCTACAGCCTGCGCATCCTCTGTGGCCTGATCCTGTTGTTCCTGGTACTCCCGGTGCTGGTGATCGTGCCGCTGTCCTTCAACAGCGGCAGCTTCCTGGTGTACCCGTTGCAGGGCTTTTCGCTGCAGTGGTACCAGGACTTCTTCGCCTCGGCCGAATGGATGCGGGCGTTGAAGAACAGCATCATCGTCGCGCCGGCAGCCACCTTGCTGGCCATGGTCTTCGGTACCCTGGCCGCCATCGGCTTGACCCGAGGTGACTTCCCCGGCAAGTCGCTGGTGATGGCCCTGGTGATTTCGCCCATGGTGGTGCCGGTGGTGATCATCGGCGTGGCCAGCTACCTGTTCTTTGCCCCGCTGGGCATGGGCAACAGCTTCATTTCGTTGATCCTGGTACATGCGGTGCTGGGCGTGCCGTTCGTCATCATCACCGTGTCGGCGACCTTGCAGGGCTTCAATTACAACCTGGTGCGGGCGGCAGCCAGCCTGGGCGCTTCGCCGCTGCTGACCTTCCGTCGGGTGACCTTGCCGCTGATCGCCCCGGGGGTGATCTCGGGGGCGCTGTTCGCCTTCGCCACTTCGTTCGACGAAGTGGTGGTGACGCTGTTCCTCGCCGGCCCCGAGCAGGCGACCCTGCCACGGCAGATGTTCAGCGGCATTCGCGAGAACCTGAGCCCGACCATCGCCGCGGCGGCGACCTTGCTGATCGCGTTTTCGGTGATCCTGCTGCTGACCCTGGAATGGTTGCGCGGGCGTAGCGAGAAGCTGCGGACCCAGCAGCCGACCTGATCGTGGGTATCGACACCGAACTTGTGGGAGCGGGCTTGCCCCGCGAATGCGGCAGTGAAGCCAACATCGCAATCGCGGGACAAGCCCGCTCCTACAGGTTCGGTGCTGGCGAGCGGTCGAATTGATACCAATCAGCCCTCATCCGCCTCCCTGAGTTACAATGCGCGCCACCGTGATTTCTGCCAACAGGTGCGCCATGCAGCCCTACGCTATTGCTCCCTCCATCCTCTCCGCCGATTTCGCCCGCCTGGGCGAGGACGTCGACAAGGTACTGGCCGCCGGGGCCGACATCGTTCACTTCGATGTGATGGACAACCACTACGTACCCAACCTGACCATCGGCCCGATGGTCTGCAGCGCCCTGCGCAAGTACGGCGTGACCGCACCGATCGACGTGCACCTGATGGTCAGCCCGGTCGATCGCATCATCGGTGACTTCATCGAGGCTGGCGCCACCTACATCACCTTCCACCCGGAAGCTTCCCAGCACATCGACCGCTCCTTGCAACTGATCCGCGACGGTGGCTGCAAGGCCGGCCTGGTGTTCAACCCGGCTACCAGCCTGGATGCGCTTAAATACGTGATGGACAAGGTCGACATGGTCCTGCTGATGAGCGTCAACCCAGGGTTCGGCGGGCAGAAGTTCATCCCCGGCACCCTCGACAAGCTGCGCGAAGCCCGTGCCTTGATCGACGCCAGCGGCCGCGATATCCGCCTGGAGATCGATGGCGGCGTCAACGTCAACAACATTCGTGAGATCGCTGCCGCCGGTGCCGATACCTTCGTGGCCGGTTCGGCGATCTTCAATGCGCCGGACTACCAGGAAGTCATCGCCAAGATGCGCGCCGAGCTGGCCCAGGCTCGCCCATGAGCGGCTTCGAGCAGCTGTTCCCGGGAGCGCTGCCCAGGCTGGTGATGTTCGATCTGGATGGCACCCTGATCGATTCGGTCCCTGACTTGGCTGCTGCCGTGGATCGTATGCTGCTCCAGTTGGGGCGCCCGCCCGCGGGCCTGGAGGCCGTGCGCCACTGGGTCGGCAACGGTGCCCAGGTCCTGGTCCGGCGTGCTCTGGCCGGTGGGCTGGACCACGATGCGGTCGACGACGAGCTGGCCGAACAGGGCCTGGCGCTGTTCATGGAAGCCTATGGCGAAAGCCACGACCTGACGGTGGTCTACCCTGGGGTGCGCGATACCTTGCGCTGGTTGCGCAAGCAGGGTGTGGAAATGGCGCTGATCACCAACAAGCCCGAGCGCTTCGTCGGTCCGTTGCTGGACCAGATGAAGATCGGCCGCTATTTCCGCTGGATCATCGGCGGCGACACCCTGCCACAGAAAAAGCCCGACCCGGCTGCGCTGCTGTTCGTCATGAAGATGGCCGGCGTACGCCCCGAGCAGTCGCTGTTCGTGGGGGACTCGCGCAGCGATGTACTGGCGGCCAAGGCGGCCGGGGTCAAGTGCGTGGGGCTGACCTACGGCTACAACCATGGGCGTCCGATCCATGAAGAATCGCCTAGCCTGGTCATCGACGACCTGCGCGCCCTGTTGCCAGGTTGCTTACTCCCGGCCACTGGGATAACGTTGGCGGACCTTCAGGCCTCACAAGACAGAGAGTCCACCGTGGCGGTTACCGGCAAATTCTGGATGAAAGTCATCAAGGCCCTGGCCCGTTGGCGCTGGCGCGCCTGACTCCTGCCCGCCGGCGCCTGCCGGCCCGTCCGCTTGCCCGACCCTATTGCTGCTTGCCACGAGGCTACCCATGACCCGCGAAGAATTCCTGCGCCTGGCCGCTGCCGGCTATAACCGCATTCCCCTGGCCTGTGAAACCCTGGCCGACTTCGACACACCGCTGTCGATCTACCTGAAGCTGGCCGACCAGCCCAATTCCTACCTGCTCGAGTCTGTGCAGGGCGGCGAGAAGTGGGGCCGTTATTCGATGATCGGCCTGCCGTCGCGCACCGTGCTGCGGGTGCATGGCTACCAGGCGAGCATCCTGCAGGATGGCGAGCAGGTGGAAAGCCACGAGGTGGAAGACCCCCTGGCCTTCGTCGAAGCCTTCAAGGACCGCTACAAGGTGGCCGACATTCCAGGCCTGCCGCGTTTCAACGGCGGCCTGGTCGGTTACTTTGGCTATGACTGCGTGCGCTATGTGGAAAAGCGCCTGGGGGCTTGCCCGAACCCGGACCCGCTGGGTGTGCCGGATATCCTGCTGATGGTCTCCGACGCTGTGGTGGTGTTCGACAACCTGGCCGGCAAGATGCACGCCATCGTGCTGGTCGACCCGGCCCAGGAGCAGGCCTACGAACAGGGCCAGGCCCGCTTGCAGGGCCTGCTGGCCAAGCTGCGCGAGCCGATCACCCCGCGCCGTGGCCTGGATCTGAGCGGCCCGCTCGCCGCGGAGCCGGCATTTCGCTCCAGCTATACCCGCGCGGACTATGAGAACGCGGTGGGGCGCATCAAGGAATACATCCTGGCCGGCGACTGCATGCAGGTGGTGCCGTCCCAGCGCATGTCCATCGACTTCAAGGCCGCGCCGATCGACCTGTACCGTGCCTTGCGTTGCTTCAACCCGACGCCGTACATGTACTTCTTCAACTTCGGCGATTTCCATGTGGTCGGCAGCTCCCCAGAGGTGCTGGTGCGGGTCGAGGACAACCTGGTCACCGTGCGACCGATCGCCGGTACTCGCCCGCGTGGCGCGACCGAGGAAGCCGACCGGGCGCTGGAAGACGACCTGCTGTCGGACGACAAGGAAATCGCCGAGCACCTGATGCTCATCGACCTGGGGCGCAACGATGTGGGCCGGGTGTCGTCCACCGGCAGCGTGCGCTTGACCGAGAAGATGGTCATCGAGCGCTACTCCAACGTCATGCACATCGTCTCCAACGTCACCGGCCAACTGCGCGAAGGGCTGACCGCGATGGACGCGCTGCGCGCGATCCTGCCAGCTGGCACCCTGTCGGGAGCGCCGAAGATCCGTGCCATGGAGATCATCGACGAGCTGGAGCCGGTCAAGCGTGGCGTCTACGGGGGGGCGGTGGGCTACTTTGCCTGGAACGGCAACATGGATACCGCCATTGCCATCCGTACTGCGGTGATCAAGGACGGCGAGCTGCATGTGCAGGCCGGTGGCGGTATCGTGGCCGATTCGGTGCCGGCGTTGGAATGGGAAGAAACCATCAACAAGCGTCGGGCGATGTTCCGCGCGGTGGCCCTGGCGGAGCAGACACCGGCCAAATAAGCCTTTGATCCACGGCTGCTGAGCAGCCCATCGCCGGCAAGCCGGCTCCCACAGGTTGGAGAACTGCGAAAACCTGTGTGAGCTGGCTTGCCAGCGATTGGGCCGGCCCGGGTTGGCCTAGAAATCCAGGCTCAACGCCAGGCTCACGCCTTGCTGGGTCACGTCATCACTCTTGCGCCAGTTGTAGTTCCCACGCACATGCACCCCTGCCACCAGCTCATGGGTCAGCCCCAGGCTGGCCCGCGTCAGGTTGCTGTCTGGCGTATAGCCTGTGAGCGTGAAGTCGTGGGCCGGCAGGCTGGTCAAGTGCATGGTCAGGTCTTGGCGATCATCTTCGAACTCGTGCTCGCGAGCGACTTCGCCGAACAGCCGGGTGCCGGCCGTGAACTGGTACCCGCCTTGCAGGCCAAGCCCCAGGCGCCGCGAAGTCCGTTCCTGGTCATCGAAGGCCAGGGCCGTGGAGCGCCCGCTTTTCTCTTCGTAACCATCGACCTTGACCCGTGCATAATCGGCGCTGACGAAAGGTGACAGCTGCCAGGCGCTGTGCTCGGTCGCCAGGTTGTAGCCCAGCCGACCGGTGAGCGCCCAGGCTTCGCCATCGGTGTCGCCTTTCTCGCTGCGCTCGCCGGCGCCGAGCGCGAAGGTGCGCTTGAGGTCGTGATAGTCCAGGTGCCCGGCGGTCAAGGCCGCATCTCCCCACCAACGGCCCTGGCGATACTGGGCGAATACCGTGGCGAGGTAGCTGTCGAGCTTGTAGTCCGAGTCGTGCGCGCCGGCTTCGAGTTTTTGCCGGTTCACGCCTGCGGCCAGGCCGATGCGCCAGGCGTCGTCGAGCCGGTAGCTGCCGCCCAGAGTCAGGTTGTAGCCACGGCCATCACCGCTGGCGCCGCTGCGCTGGCCGTCGAAGTCCAAATCCTGTGCCCCCGTGGCGACGAACGGTTGCCATTGGCCAACCGCCTGCCAAGGGGCCTGCCATTGGTTGCGCAGTTCGTCCTGGTGGGCGCGCAGGTTGCCGTGGGCCATTTCCGGCAGCAGCGTCAGTTCCCAGGGTGCGGCCAGGATCGAATAGCCATAGTCGGCGATCAGTTGCTGGCCGGCGATGGTTGGGTGCACCGAGTCGTTGAACAGCAGCTTGGTCGGGTCCGGCGCGGTGCCGTTGGCGCCATACACTGGGTTGCCCACGCAGCCTTCGCCGCTGTAGCAGGTGCCGACCAGGTTCTGGTCGGTCGCCAGGCCGAACTCGGCGGGGCTCGCCAGAGCTTCCTGGAGCAGCATCGGGATGTTCAGCGGGATGATCTGGGCGTCGATCTGCCCGAGTTGGCTCAACAACGACTGGTTGAATACACCGGACAATTGCGACAGCGGGCCCTCCAGCGGCGTGCCGCTGTAGTTGGGTGTCTGGCCCAGGTCCGGCAGCAGCCAGACCATGATGTAACGTGCGCCTCCCTGTTGCAGTGCCTGGGCGCTTGCCGCCAGGCGCCCACCTGCGGCTGCAGCGTCAGCCGGCGTGTTGACCAGACCTTGGAGGAAATCGTTGCCGCCGCCGGTCAGGTAGTACAAGGCGTTGGGGTCGGCGAACTTGCCATTGGCCAGGTAGCCGTCGCGTTCGCGCAATACCAGGCCCGCCCCTGGGCGGCCTGGTGGGATGACGGTGCGTGAGGTGTCGGTGATCGAGTCGAGTATCTGCTGCGTGGTGTAGCCGCCGACGGCCCAGTTGTTGCCGTCGGGCCGGGTACCGATGGACGTGGAGGGATTCAGCTCCTCGGGCGCGACTCCCAGGCGGCTGCCGAGGATCATCGGCGTGACCGGCGCATAGCTGCCATCGGCGTTGCGGTTGGTGAAGCGCAGGCCGAACTGCCCGGCATCGCTGAGGCTATCGCCGAACACGATCATCGAGGAGTAGGGCGAAGGTGCCGCCATGGCGTAGCTGCAGGAAAGGGCCAGCAAGCCCAACAAGGAGCGAAGAAAGGGTGGTTTTTGCATGGAGGAAGATCCTTTTCATTGTTTTTATCAGGACAAGCCGATTGACCTTAGCAAACCTGTGGTCATTCTTCCCGAGTGGATTCGTTTCGCCGTGTTTACGGGCATATTGCACCCGCCGTCCCGGTAGGCTACTGTGCCGTGACGTATGAGCGAGACCTAATCCTGTGTTGATCGTCAGCAAACTCTTGATGCGCGTTATCAAGGCCCACGCCCGTTGGCGTTGGCGCGCCTGACTTTATCTCCTGCCGGCCAGCCCGGCCCGTCCCCGTTTGCCTCCCAGCTG
Organism: Pseudomonas shiyinii; assembly: GCF_056725765.1. Lineage (NCBI taxonomy): Bacteria > Pseudomonadati > Pseudomonadota > Gammaproteobacteria > Pseudomonadales > Pseudomonadaceae > Pseudomonas > Pseudomonas shiyinii. The sequence continues at coordinate 182,774 of NZ_CM161522.1, forward strand.
TTTCACCGAGCGCACCCCGCGCGATAGCCCGCCTTTGCGTCCGGCGCTGGAAGGTTCGAATTCAAAGTCAGTAGATTCAAGAGGTTCAACCCGATGTTACTGATGATCGACAATTACGACTCCTTCACCTACAACGTCGTTCAATACCTGGGCGAGCTGGGTGCCGAGGTCAAGGTCATTCGCAACGATGAAATGACCATCGCCCAGATCGAAGCCCTCAACCCCGAGCGCATCGTGGTTTCTCCCGGGCCCTGCACACCGAGCGAGGCGGGCGTCTCCATCGAGGCCATCCTGCATTTTGCCGGCAAGCTGCCGATCCTCGGCGTGTGCCTTGGGCACCAGTCCATCGGCCAGGCTTTCGGCGGTGACGTGGTACGTGCCCGCCAGGTGATGCACGGCAAGACTAGCCCGGTCCACCATCGCGACCTGGGTGTGTTCGCTGGGCTCAACAACCCGCTCACCGTGACCCGCTACCATTCCCTGGTGGTCAAGCGCGACACCCTGCCCGACTGCCTGGAAATGACGGCCTGGACCGCCCATGCCGACGGCTCGGTCGACGAGATCATGGGCTTGCGCCACAAGACGCTGAACATCGAGGGGGTGCAGTTCCACCCCGAATCGATCCTCACCGAGCAGGGGCACGAACTGTTCGCCAACTTCCTCAAGCAGACCGGCGGCCGCCGCTAAGGATCGAACATGGATATCAAGAGCGCGCTGGGCCGTATCGTCGGCCACCTGGACCTCACCACCGAGGAAATGCGCGACGTCATGCGCCAGATCATGACCGGCCAGTGCAGCGAGGCACAGATCGGTGCCTTCCTGATGGGCATGCGCATGAAGAGCGAGAGCATCGACGAGATCGTCGGCGCCGTGTCGGTGATGCGTGAGCTGGCCGACAAGGTCGAGCTCAAGACCCTGGACGGTGTCGTCGACATCGTCGGTACCGGCGGCGACGGTGCCAATATCTTCAACGTTTCCACCGCGTCGTCCTTCGTCCTGGCGGCAGCGGGTTGCACCGTGGCCAAGCACGGCAATCGCGCGGTATCCGGCAAGAGCGGCAGTGCCGACCTGCTGGAGGCGGCCGGTATCTACCTGAACCTGACTCCGGTCCAGGTCGCCCGCTGTATCGACAGCCTGGGGATCGGCTTCATGTTCGCCCAGACCCACCACAGCGCCATGAAGCACGCCGCTGGCCCACGCCGTGACCTGGGGTTGCGCACCCTGTTCAACATGCTTGGCCCGCTTACGAATCCGGCCGGTGTGAAGCACCAGGTGGTCGGGGTGTTCACCCAGGCCTTGTGCCGTCCCTTGGCCGAAGTGTTGCAGCGCCTGGGCAGCAAGCATGTGCTGGTGGTGCATTCCAAGGACGGCCTGGACGAGTTCAGCCTCGCCGCGCCGACCTTCGTGGCCGAACTGAAGAATGACCAGATCACCGAATACTGGGTCGAGCCCGAAGACCTTGGCATGAAGAGCCAGAGCCTGCATGGCCTGGCCGTCGAGGGGCCGCAGGCTTCGCTGGAGCTGATCCGCGATGCGCTTGGCCGGCGCAAGACCGAGAACGGCCAGAAGGCTGCCGAAATGATCGTGCTCAACGCCGGTGCGGCCCTGTATGCCGCCGATCATGCGATGACCCTCAAGGGGGGCGTCGAGCTGGCCCATGACGTGCTGCACACTGGCCTTGCCTGGGAGAAGCTGCAGGAGCTGGGTGCCTTTACCGCCGTATTCAAGCAGGAGAACGAAGCATGAGCGTGCCGACGGTGCTGGAGAAGATCCTTGCCCGCAAGGTCGAGGAAGTGGCCGAGCGCAGTGCCCGGGTCAGCCTGGCCGAGGTCGAGCGCCTGGCCAAGGCGGCCGATGCGCCGCGTGGCTTTGCCCAGGCGTTGATCGAACAGGCCAAGCGCAAGCAGCCGGCGGTGATCGCCGAGATCAAGAAGGCTTCGCCCAGCAAGGGGGTGATCCGCGAGCATTTCGTGCCCGCCGACATCGCGGTCAGCTACGAGAAAGGTGGGGCGACCTGCCTGTCGGTGCTGACCGATGTGGACTACTTCCAGGGTGGCGATGCCTACCTGCAACAGGCCCGCGCCGCCTGCGCGCTACCGGTGATCCGCAAGGATTTCCTGATCGACCCGTACCAGGTCGTGGAAGCCCGCGCCCTGGGCGCCGACTGTGTGTTGCTCATCGTCGCCGCGCTGGATGACGTGCGCATGGCTGAGCTGGCGGCCACCGCCAAGGACGTCGGCCTCGACGTGCTGGTGGAAGTGCATGACGGTGACGAGCTGGAGCGCGCCCTGAACACCCTCGATACACCGCTGGTGGGGGTGAACAACCGTAACCTGCACACCTTCGAGGTCAGCCTGGAAACCACCCTCGACCTGCTGCCACGCATCCCCCGTGACCGGCTGGCCATCACCGAGAGCGGCATCCTCAATCGCGCCGACGTGGAGCTGATGGAGATCAACGAGGTGTACTCGTTCCTGGTGGGTGAGGCGTTCATGCGTGCCGAGCAGCCGGGGCTGGAGTTGCAGCGTTTGTTCTTCCCTGAGCGTGCGGTGAAGACCGTAGGTCAGGCATTGGACTGATCGAATCGAAAGCCGGCGTAATGCCGAATGCCTGTCAGTCAAGGCCCCATCGCCGGCAAGCCGGCTCCCACCTGTCCTGCGCTGCTGTTGTAGACACCGCGGAACCTGTGGGAGCCGGCTTGCCGGCGATGGGCTGCGAAGCAGCCCCAAATGCAGCCGATAAGACTTAACTGACTGGCGTTAGCGTAATGCCGGCTTTTTTGAAGCGGATTTACCCGCGAAAGGCTCAGTGACAACAACATTAGGTGGATCAATGAGCGACCAACCCCTGGCCCTCACCGTTGAACAGGGCCTGCACGCCGAGCAGGACCTGCTGGCCGCCGTCTGCCGCGGCGAACGCGATTCCGGCGTATTGTTCTGGCGCCCCACCGACCATGCCCTGGTGATGCCACGACGCATGAGCCGCCTGGACAACTTCGAAGCCGCCTGTGCGGAGCTGGCGATTGCAGGGTGGCCGGTGCTGCTGCGTGAAACCGGCGGTGAGCCGGTGCCACAGTCCCACGCCACGGTGAATGTGGCGCTGGTCTATGTGGCGCCCCGCAGCGAGGGCGATCATGGTCGCATCGAAAACGCCTATGAGCGTTTGTGCCTGCCATTGTGCGACGTGCTGCGCGAGTGGGGCGGCGTGGCGTCGGTCGGGGAGATCGATGGTGCGTTCTGTGATGGGCGGTACAACGTCAACCTCAATGGCCGCAAGCTGGTCGGCACCGCCCAGCGCTGGCGCCAGGGCCTGGGCGGCAAGCGGGCAGTGGTGTTGGTGCACGGTGCGTTGTTGCTGGACAACGAACGTGAGTCGATGGTCGCGGCGGTCAATCGCTTCAATGAATGTTGCGGGCTGGAGCAGCGCTGCCGCGCCGACAGCCATATCGCCCTGCACGAGGTGGTGCCGCAGGCGCCCTGGTTCGAGCGCCTCAGCCAGGCCTATGCCGAGGTGATCGCGTCGATCCCGCGCGACTAGCGGGTGCCGTGGACCACCATGGTCTTGCCCTTGACCTGCACCAGGCTGCGTTCTTCGAGGTCCTTGAGGACGCGGCCGACCATCTCCCGTGAGCAACCGACGATACGTCCGATCTCCTGACGGGTGATCTTGATCTGCATGCCGTCCGGGTGGGTCATGGCGTCGGGTTGCTTGCACAGGTCCAGCAGGCAACGGGCGACACGCCCGGTGACATCGAAGAAGGCCAGGTCGCCGACCTTGCGTGTGGTGTTGCGCAGGCGCTGGGCCATCTGGCTGCCGAGGGCGTAGAGGATGTCCGGGTCGTGGCGGGCCAGGTCGCGGAACTTGTCGTAGCTGATCTCGGCCACTTCACATTCGGTCTTGGCGCGAACCCAGGCGCTGCGTTGTTGCGCCTGGCCTGCAGACTCGAACAGGCCCAGCTCGCCGAAGAAGTCGCCACTGTTGAGGTAGGCGATGATCATTTCATGGCCATCGTCATCTTCGATCAGGATGGTCACCGAGCCCTTGATGATGAACGACAGTGTCTCTGCCCGATCGCCTGCGCAGATGATGTTGCTCTTAGCGTTGTAGCGGCGTCGCTGGCAGTGGGCCAGCAGTTTGTCGATGTTCTTGATCTTGGCGGGCAGGGCTGGAGCAACCATCACGAAATCCTGTTCGATGCGACGCATGGGCTTTTTATAGGATGCTGGCCTCACGCGCCAGTCATTTGGCGTCAGCTTATCAGACGTTGCCCTTTGTATCGGCATGAAAGCGACGCGTCTTGAGCTTTTCCGACAGCGCCACAAGGACTAAGCTGACGGCCTTTTCTGAAATTTAGGGAGTCCAGATACATGAAGGCACGCATCCAGTGGGCCGGTGAAGCGATGTTCCTCGGCGAGTCGGGGAGCGGCCATGTCGTGGTCATGGACGGACCTCCTGAGGCGGGCGGGCGCAACCTGGGCGTGCGCCCGATGGAAATGCTGTTGCTCGGCCTGGGTGGCTGCAGCAGCTTCGACGTGGTCAGCATCCTGAAGAAGTCCCGCCAGGCCGTGGAAAGCTGTGAAGCCTTCCTGGAAGCCGAGCGCGCAAGCGAAGACCCCAAGGTGTTCACCAAGATCCACCTGAACTTCGTGGTCAAGGGGCGTGGGCTCAAGGAAGCCCAGGTCAAGCGTGCGGTGGAACTGTCGGCGGAGAAGTACTGCTCGGCGTCGATCATGCTCGATCGGGCCGGGGTGGAAATCACCCATGGCTATGAAATCGTCGAGCTGGGTTGAGCCGCCCTGCTAGCGCCGCACCTACAGGTGCGGCGCAAACCTTGGCCGGCCAGGGGCTTCAGTCACGCAGCGCCGGCAGTGCCTGGCGCAACCACCCGGGCAGCCACGCGCGCAGCGCCTGGCTCAGCTGTTCCCGACGCTTCTGGTAGGCCAGCCCCAGGCCGATCATGGCCAGGCCGATCAGCGTCAGCAGCACCGGGAACAGCAGCGAATCGGCGAAGACCTCATAGGAGAGGTAGCCCAGGTAGGCCGCCACGCCCATGGCACCAAAGACCATGAACACAGCCCGACGCAGCAGTACCGCCAGGCCCATCAGGCCAAGGTTGATCAGGCAGTAGAGCGCCTTGCCCAGCTCGCTGCCACTGTCCAGCAGTGTCAGCCCGCCCCAGAATGCGGCCAACCCGGCCAGGTAGCCCCAGCCGGCATAGTCCCGACGCGTACGGCCATCCACCACGATGAAGATCAGAAGCAACACCAGGCCGAACCACAGCGAGACGGTACGCCGCTGCTCCCAACTGAACGGCGAGCCATAGAACCATTCGCTCAGGTCCATCGACATGAACCACAAGGCCACGGCGATGGGCATGACGATGAAGGGGAAGGGCACCAGGCGCAGCATCACCAGGCCGGCGACCACCGTGGCGGCTTCCATCAGCACCCAGCCACCCTGCACATAGGTGTAGTACTGGTGATAGTCCGTCAGGTTGTCGTCAAGCGGCCACCAGCCTGCCAGGCGTTCGATGGCGAACACGGCCAGTGGCACGATGCTCACCGCGACCGCCGCCACCACACCGCCGGCGATGGGCTGCCCACGGCGCTGCAGGGCCAGCGCGAACGCGGTCAGCAGAGCGATATACGAAGTGGCGACGGCCAGCAGGGCCACATCACCAATACGCATCCAGGCTTCGGTGAGCAGCCAACCCATGGCGGCCATGATCAGCAAAGCGCCGAAATAGAATGCCACGTGGGCCAGCTGGAAAGTGCCGCGGCTTGGCGGTTGCTGGCGCAGGAAGCCGAGCAGGGCCTGGTCCTGGCCCGGCTTGAGGATGCCCGCTTCCACGGCGCGTGCCAGGTCCCTGGCGTCGAATCGTTCCGTCATCGATGGCGTCCTAGATGCGATAGGTGCTCTTGGTCATCACCTTGGCCATCAGGCTCATGCCCAGGCGGATCGGGGCCGGGAAGCGATAACCGCCGGCCTCGAGGGCCGACTCGGCGTGCTGTTCTTCGTCGACACGCATCTGTTCGAGAATGGCACGGGACTTTTCGTCTTCCTGGGGGATCTGTTCCAAGTGCTCATCCAGATGCTTGCACACCTGGTGTTCGGTAGCAGCGACGAAGCCCAGGCTGACCTTGTCGCTGACCAGGCCGGCGAGGGCGCCGATACCAAACGACATGCCATAGAACAGCGGGTTGAGCACGCTGGGGTGGCTGCCCAGCTGACGGATGCGCTGTTCGCACCAGGCCAGGTGGTCGACTTCTTCTTCGGCGGCATGCTCCATGGCCTTGCGCACTTGTGGCAGCTTGGCGGTCAGAGCCTGGCCCTGATAGAGCGCCTGGGCGCAGACTTCACCGGTATGGTTGATGCGCATCAGGCCGGCGACGTGGCGGGTCTGGCTTTCGTCCAGTTCCGCATCCGGCTGGATGATGGCCGGGGACGGGCGGGCGGGTTGGCCGCTGAAGGGCAGCAAGGTGCGCATGGCGGTATCGGCCTGCAGCAACAAGCGGTCGAGCGGCGAGTAGTGACGTTCGGTAGCCATCGGGCACCTCCGCTAGAGTGTGCCCGACAGTTTACCGCAATCGATGGGCAGGGGGATGCCCTGGATCAGCCCGGCGGCCAGTGCATCTGGCGCTGGCCGAGCACGTGCATGTGGATGTGGTAGACGGTCTGGCCGCCTTGCTCGTTGCAGTTCATGACCACGCGGAAGCCTTCCTCGCAGCCGAGCTCCTTGGCCAGGCGCTGCGCGGTGAACAGGATATGGCCGGCCAGGCCTTTGTCTTCTTCGGTCAGGTCGTTGAGGGTGCGGATGGGCTTTTTCGGGATGACCAGAAAATGCACCGGCGCCTGCGGGGCGATATCGTGGAAGGCCAGAACCTGGTCGTCCTCGTAGATGATCTTCGCCGGAATCTCCCGGTTGATGATCTTGGTGAAGATAGTCTCCACAGCACTTGCTCCATGGTGAGGGTCGGGCCGAGTGTACCCAGCGAGGCGACGCTCGCCCAGTGGCTATTGGAAGCCGACCGGGCAATAGCGGCGGTTGACCAGGCCGGCCAGCTTGCGCGCAAGCCAGCGTGGCATCACGCGTGGCAGCGCCGCCAGCCAGCGGTTGCGCCGGCCCGGGATGATCACGGCGCGATTCTTGTCCAGTGCACGCACGGTGTAGAGCGCCACTTCTTCAGGGCTCAGGCAGCGCGTGCTGCCTTCGAGGCGGGGAATGTGGCGGCGCGACGAGCGCACCGGGCCGGGGCACAGCACGGAAACCTTGATCCCGGTTCGCTTGAGTTCTTCGCGCAGCGCCTCGGAGAAACTCACCACATATGCTTTGCTGGCTGCATAGGCAGCCATCCAGGGGCCGGGCGCTGCGCTGGCCAGGGAGGCGACGTTGAGGATCTGCCCGCCACCCTGCACCGCCATCAGATTGCCGATGGCATGGCACAAGCGGCTCAGGGCAAGGATATTGACCTCGAGCAGATCCTGTTCATCTGCCCACTCATGGGCCAGGAAGGGACCGTAGGTACGCTGGGCCGCGCAATTGACCAGCAGGTCGATGCGCCGCTCGCCTTCCTCCAGCTCGAGCACGAAGCCCGACAGGCGCAGGGGCTGGCTCAGGTCGCAGGCGCGGAACAGGACTTCGACACCGAAGCGCTGGGTCAGCTCGATGGCCACTGGCTCCAGGGTTTCGCGGTGGCGAGCCACCAGGATCAGGTTGCGCCCGCGCCGTGCCAGTGCTTCCGCCAGGGCCAGGCCCAGGCCGCTGGAAGCTCCGGTGATCATGGCGTAACGGGTCATGCAAGGCTCCTGGGGGCTGAAGAGGGCGCCTAGTGTACAGCTTGGCCAGGGAAGGTGGTGCCTTTTGCTGGCACGGCTCGCCAGGCGCCAGGCCTAGTACGGACGGCTTCAGAAGGGCTTGACCACCACCAGGATCACGATGCCCAGCAGAAACAGTACCGGTACTTCGTTGAACCAGCGGTAGTACACATGGCTGCGCGTATTGCTGCCCGCGGCGAAGCGTTTGCGCTGGGCGCCGCACATGTGGTGGTAGACGGTCAGCAAGGCCACCAGGGTGAGCTTGGCGTGCAACCAGCCTTGGCTCAGCCAGCCGGGGTTGAGATACAGCATCCAGCCACCGAAGACATAGGTCGCGATCATGGCCGGATTCATGATGCCGCGGTACAGCTTGCGCTCCATGGTGATGAAGCGTTCCTGGCTGATGCTGTCCTGGCTCTGGGCGTGGTAGACGAACAGCCGAGGCAGGTAGAACAGCCCGGCGAACCAGCAGACGACACTGATGATGTGCAGGGCCTTGATCCATAGATAGAGCATTGGGAAGTTCCTTCAGGTTTCACGGTCGTCAGATAGTAAAGGCCAAGCGCCCGGCGGGGCATCCGAAGAGTTGTTACAGAGCCCCCGGCCCCCTATTATCGTGCGTTTTCCAGTTGGCTCGTTGATAAGGGGCAAGCGTTATGATCAAGGTCGGTATCGTCGGCGGCACGGGTTACACCGGCGTCGAACTGTTGCGTCTGCTGGCACAGCACCCACAGGCCGAGGTCGCGGTCATCACCTCGCGCTCCGAGGCGGGTGTGGCGGTCGCCGACATGTATCCGAACCTGCGCGGCCATTACGACGGGCTGGCTTTCAGCGTCCCGGACAGCAAGACCCTGGGCGCCTGTGACGTGGTGTTCTTCGCCACACCCCATGGTGTTGCCCACGCCCTGGCGGGCGAGCTGCTGGCTGCTGGCACCAAGGTCATCGACCTGTCCGCTGACTTCCGTCTTCAGGATGCGGTGGAGTGGGGCAAGTGGTACGGCCAACCCCATGGTGCGCCGGATCTGCTCAAGGACGCGGTCTATGGCTTGCCCGAGGTCAACCGCGAGAAGATCCGCCAGGCGCGCCTGATCGCTGTGCCGGGTTGCTACCCGACCGCTACCCAGCTGGGCTTCCTGCCGCTGCTGGAAGCCGGCCTGGCCGACCCATCGCGGTTGATCGCCGACTGCAAGTCCGGTGTCAGCGGCGCAGGGCGTGGTGCAGCGGTGGGCTCGTTGTTCTGCGAGGCTGGCGAAAGCATGAAGGCCTATGCGGTCAAGGGGCACCGTCACCTGCCGGAGATCAGCCAGGGCTTGCGCCTGGCTGCAGGCAAGGATGTCGGCCTGACCTTCGTACCGCATCTGACCCCAATGATCCGCGGCATCCATGCCACCCTTTATGCAACCGTCGCCGATACCAGCGTCGACCTGCAGGCGCTGTTCGAGAAGCGTTATGCCGATGAGCCGTTCGTCGATGTAATGCCGGCCGGCAGCCATCCGGAGACCCGCAGCGTGAGAGGCGCCAACGTCTGCCGTATTGCGGTGCATCGGCCACAGGGTGGCGACCTGGTGGTCGTGCTGTCGGTGATCGACAATCTGGTCAAGGGCGCCTCCGGCCAGGCAGTGCAGAACCTGAACATCCTGTTCGGCCTGGACGAGCGCATGGGCCTGGCGCATGCGGGCCTGCTGCCCTGATCGACGGCCCGAGCCACACATGATGGGGGCATAACGCCCCCATTTTTGCCGGGCACGACCAAAGCCGCACAATTCTTGACCGATTTTCTCGGAGAAGCGGATAATGCGCGTCATCGAGTTTTATGGCGGCATTGCGCCGGGAGAGTCAACATGAGCGTCGAAACCTTCACCCCCACGGCTTTGGAATTCACCCAAGGTGCTGCGCACAAGGTGAAGACCCTGGTCACCGAAGAGGGCAATGATCGCCTGAAGCTGCGTGTGTTCGTGACTGGCGGCGGCTGCTCGGGGTTCCAGTACGGCTTCACCTTCGATGAGGAAGTAGCCGAAGACGACACCGTGGTCGAGCGCGAGGGGGTTTCCCTGGTCGTGGACCCGATGAGCTTCCAGTACCTGGCGGGCGCCGAGGTGGACTACCAGGAAGGCCTGGAAGGGTCGCGCTTCGTGATCAAGAACCCTAACGCCACCACCACCTGCGGCTGTGGCTCGTCGTTCTCGATCTGAGCCTGGCCTGTAATGAAAACGCCGCGCTTATGCGCGGCGTTTTGCTTACTGCATGGGCATCAAGCCGGGTAGATCGCGCCGAGTACGCGCAGCCCCTTGGCAGCCGTGACGCTCGGACGGTTGGTTGGAATGCCTTCGAGGCAGCAATGGGCCAACCAGGCGAAGGCCATGGCCTCGACCCAGTCCGGATCGACACCGTAGGCTGCGGTGCTGGCGACTCGTGCAGACGGCAGCAAGGCCGCCAACCGACGCATCAGTGCGCCGTTGCGTGCGCCGCCACCGCATACCAGCAGGGTTTCAGTGTGGGGCTGGGCGCTGCGTAGCGAATCGACGATGCTGCAGGCAGTCAGCTCCAGCAAGGTCGCCTGGATGTTTTCGTCCCGGTAGTTCGGCAGCGCCGCCAGATGAGCATCCAGCCAGGGGAGGTTGAACACCTCGCGGCCTGTGCTCTTGGGGCCGGTTCCGGCGAAGAACGGGTCGGCAAGCAGGCGGGCAAGCAGGTCACTGGATACGCTGCCGCTGGCCGCCCAGTTGCCATCGGCATCGTAGGCCTGGCCGCGCTTGCGTTCGATCCAGGCATCGAGCAGTACATTGCCCGGGCCACAGTCGAAACCATGAACTGGCTTGCCCTGTTCGATCAGGCTGAGGTTGCTGAACCCGCCGACGTTGAGGATGGCGACCTGCTGACCCAGCTGGCCGAACAGCGCTTCGTGGAAGGCCGGCACCAATGGCGCGCCCTGGCCGCCTGCTGCCACATCGCGGCGGCGGAAGTCAGCCACTACGCAGACGCCGGTGAGTTCTGCCAGCAGGGCTGGGTTACCGATCTGTACGGTGAAGCCGCGCGCAGGCTCGTGGCGGATGGTCTGGCCGTGGCTGCCGATCGCGCGAATGGCACCGGCATCCAGGCCCTGGCTTGCCAGGAGTTGGTGGATGCCATCTGCGGCGAGGGTGACCCAGCGGTTTTCCGCGAGGCAGGCACGGGCGATTTCGTCAGGGCCGCTGGCGCAGAGGGCGAGCAGGTCCCGGCGAAGGTCGGCGGGCATGGGGATGTAGTGGGTGGCGAGCAGACGGGTCTGCTCGCCTTGGTCGATCAGTGCGATGTCCAGGCCGTCGAGGCTGGTTCCGGACATCACACCCAGATAGAGCGCCATGGGTCAGCGCTTGTTGGCTGCGAGCATGGTGGCCTTTTCCTGGTCCATGCGGGCGATCAGGGGCTTGCTCTGTTGCAGGAAGCGCTGGCGCTCGGCGCGGGCGATCGGGTCGGCCATGGGCAGCTTGCGGCTCAAGGGGTCGACGTGCACGCCGTTGACCTGGAACTCATAATGCAGGTGCGGCCCGGTGGACAGCCCGGTGGTACCGATATAGCCGATGATCTGGCCTTGCTTGACCGAGCTGCCGGTCTTGATGCCCTTGGCGAAGCCCTGCATGTGGCCGTAGAGCGTCTTGTACGAGTTGCCGTGGGCGATGATCACGGTGTTGCCGTAGCCGCCGCGACGGCCTGCAAGCAAGACCTTGCCGTCGCCGGCGGCCTTGATCGGGGTGCCGCGAGGGGCTGCGTAGTCGACGCCTTTATGGGCCCGGATTTTGTTCAGGATCGGGTGCTTGCGGCCGGCGGAGAAGCGCGAGCTGATGCGGGCGAAGTCCACCGGCGTGCGGATGAACGCCTTGCGCAGGCTGTTGCCATCAGCGGTGTAGTAGCTGGTGTTGCCCTGCTTGTTGGTGTAGCGAACAGCGGTGTAGGTCTTGCCGCGGTTGGTGAAGCGGGCGGAAAGGATATTACCGGTGCCGACCACCTTGCCATCCATGACCTTCTGCTCGTAGACCACGTCGAATTCGTCGCCTGGGCGGATGTCCTGGGCGAAGTCGATGTCGTAGCCCAGCACCCGCGCCATGTCCATGGTCAGGCTGTGGGACAGGCCGGCGCGCTTGGCGGAAGCCGACAGCGAGCTTTTGATCACGCCATGGGCATAGGCGGTACGCACCACTGGCTTGCTGACTTCGCGATCGAAGCTGTAGCCCTTGGCGGTCTTGGTCAGGCGAATGGTCTCGAGGCTGCTGACCTTGCTGTGCAGGCTGGCCAGCTGGCCGTCCTTGTCGAGCTCGAACTGCAGCACCTGGCCATGCTTGAGCCGGCTGAACTGCTTGGCTTGCTTGCCGCTGGCCAGGACGTCATGGACCACATTGCTCGGCAACCCGACCTTGGCGAACAGGGTGGACAGCGTATCGCCGCGGGCGACGGTGACCTCGCGATGGCCGGGAATCTTGGCGTCGGCGCTTTCCTCCGCCTTCTCCTCGGCAGCGGGCGCCTGCTCGGCGGTTTGCGTGGTCGCAGGCTCCGTGTTCTCGATCTGAGCGAAGGGCGAGCCTTTGTCGCCTTCGGTTTGGACCAGGGGGGCGGCCTTGGACTCGTCCTTCAGCTGTTCTGCCGGGGTCTCCAGCTCGAGGCTGAGGGTGGTCTTCTTGGCCTCGACTTCGCTGGAGGGGAATACCAGCAAAGCCAGGCTGAGCAAGGCGGCGATGCCGCTGGCGGCCAACAAATGGCTTTTCGGATAAAGCGGGGGCGCTTTAGGCGTCTCGTTGGTCATAGGTGAGGTGACTTTGAAAAAAGTGAAATGGAAAAGATGAATGACATGATGAAGATGAAATAACTGTATAAAATATAACCAAATCCATTTTCGCGCAAGGGCGCGTAGACGCCGCGATACACCTTTCGGGTCACATTCCTTTGCGAAACTTGTATTTGACGGCCGATCTTGTATGGTTGGCTCCCCTTGAATCTGAGCCTTGCGGGTCTGTCTATGAAGTCGGTTGAAGAGCAGCTGGCGCTTATCAAGCGCGGTGCGGAAGAGGTATTGGTCGAGTCGGAACTGGTGGAGAAGCTCAAGCGCGGCCAGCCCCTGCGTATCAAGGCGGGCTTCGACCCGACCGCGCCGGACCTGCACCTTGGGCACACGGTGCTGATCAACAAGCTGCGCCAGTTCCAGGATCTGGGGCATCAGGTCATCTTCCTGATCGGCGACTTCACTGGCATGATCGGCGACCCGAGCGGCAAGAGCGCCACGCGTCCTCCATTGACCCGCGAGCAGGTCCTGGACAATGCCGAGACCTATAAGCAGCAGGTGTTCAAGATCCTCGACCCAGCCAAGACCGAGGTCGCGTTCAACTCCACCTGGATGGATAAGCTGACCCCGGCTGACTTCATTCGCCTGGCTTCCCAGTACACCGTGGCGCGCATGCTCGAGCGCGATGACTTCGACAAACGCTATAGCAGCAATCAGCCGATCGCGATCCATGAATTCCTGTATCCGCTGGTGCAGGGCTACGACTCGGTGGCGCTCAAGGCTGATGTCGAGCTGGGTGGTACCGACCAGAAGTTCAACCTGTTGATGGGGCGTGAGCTGCAGCGCGCCTACGGTCAGGAAGCGCAGAACATCGTGACCATGCCGCTGCTCGAAGGGCTCGACGGCGTGAAGAAGATGTCCAAGTCCCTGGGCAATTACGTGGGCATCCAGGAAGCGCCTGGGGTGATGTACAGCAAGCTGGTGTCCATTCCCGATACGTTGATGTGGCGTTACTTCGAACTGTTGAGCTTCCGTTCGATGGACGAGATCAACCAGTTCCGTGCTGATGTCGAGGCGGGCGCAAACCCGCGTGATATCAAGATCAAGCTGGCTGAGGAGATCGTGGCGCGCTTCCACGGTGAAGAAGCTGCGGCCAATGCCCACCGAGCTGCGGGCAACCGCATGAAGGATGGTGAGCTGCCGGAAGATCTGCCTGAGGTTGATGTAGTTGCCTCGGAGGATATGCCGATCGCTGCCGTGTTGAACAAGGCGGGCCTGGTGAAGAACTCGGCGGCAGCGCGTGACCTGCTCAATGCTGGCGGGGTAAAGGTGGATGGTGCCGTAGTCGATCGTGGCTTTGTCTTTGCGGTCGGCGCTACCCATGTGTGCCAGGCGGGCAAGAAGGCCTTTGCGCGCATTACCTTGAAAGCTGAGTGAAGATGGCTTCTATATAGAGAAGCGATGGAAGCGGGGAGATCGGTAGGTCTCCCCGTTTTGTTTTTCGGCGATATTAAAGTTTTTTGAAAATAACGGTTGACGTGCCGTTTCAGGGGCCTATAATGCGCCCCACTTCCGACGCAGTCGAAACGCAAAACTCCTTGAGATTCAATGAGTTGAACGCTTCAGGTAGTATCGGAAGGCTTCGGTCTCACAGATCGGCAGCGGTGAAAAAAGGCAGTTGACAGCAGGTTTTAACGCTGTATGATTCGCCTCCCGCTACGAGAGATCGCAGCGAGTTAAGCGGTTGAAGTTGAACGAAAAACTTCAAAATAAACGCTTGACAGGCTCTGAGGAAAGCGTAGAATGCGCGGCCTCGGTTGAGCAAAGCGCTTAACCAAATCGCTCTTTAACAATCGAATCAAGCAATTCGTGTGGGTGCTTGTGAGTACGGACTGATAGTCGCCAAGATTATCAGCATCACAAGTGGCCATGCGAGAAATCACATAGTCATTTGAGATTGCTGAGCCAAGTTTAGGGTTTCTTAAAAACCCAAGCAGTATTGAACTGAAGAGTTTGATCATGGCTCAGATTGAACGCTGGCGGCAGGCCTAACACATGCAAGTCGAGCGGATGACGGGAGCTTGCTCCTTGATTCAGCGGCGGACGGGTGAGTAATGCCTAGGAATCTGCCTGGTAGTGGGGGACAACGTTCCGAAAGGGGCGCTAATACCGCATACGTCCTACGGGAGAAAGTGGGGGATCTTCGGACCTCACGCTATCAGATGAGCCTAGGTCGGATTAGCTAGTTGGTGAGGTAATGGCTCACCAAGGCGACGATCCGTAACTGGTCTGAGAGGATGATCAGTCACACTGGAACTGAGACACGGTCCAGACTCCTACGGGAGGCAGCAGTGGGGAATATTGGACAATGGGCGAAAGCCTGATCCAGCCATGCCGCGTGTGTGAAGAAGGTCTTCGGATTGTAAAGCACTTTAAGTTGGGAGGAAGGGCAGTAAGTTAATACCTTGCTGTTTTGACGTTACCGACAGAATAAGCACCGGCTAACTCTGTGCCAGCAGCCGCGGTAATACAGAGGGTGCAAGCGTTAATCGGAATTACTGGGCGTAAAGCGCGCGTAGGTGGTTCGTTAAGTTGGATGTGAAAGCCCCGGGCTCAACCTGGGAACTGCATCCAAAACTGGCGAGCTAGAGTATGGTAGAGGGTGGTGGAATTTCCTGTGTAGCGGTGAAATGCGTAGATATAGGAAGGAACACCAGTGGCGAAGGCGACCACCTGGACTGATACTGACACTGAGGTGCGAAAGCGTGGGGAGCAAACAGGATTAGATACCCTGGTAGTCCACGCCGTAAACGATGTCAACTAGCCGTTGGAATCCTTGAGATTTTAGTGGCGCAGCTAACGCATTAAGTTGACCGCCTGGGGAGTACGGCCGCAAGGTTAAAACTCAAATGAATTGACGGGGGCCCGCACAAGCGGTGGAGCATGTGGTTTAATTCGAAGCAACGCGAAGAACCTTACCAGGCCTTGACATGCAGAGAACTTTCCAGAGATGGATTGGTGCCTTCGGGAACTCTGACACAGGTGCTGCATGGCTGTCGTCAGCTCGTGTCGTGAGATGTTGGGTTAAGTCCCGTAACGAGCGCAACCCTTGTCCTTAGTTACCAGCACGTCATGGTGGGCACTCTAAGGAGACTGCCGGTGACAAACCGGAGGAAGGTGGGGATGACGTCAAGTCATCATGGCCCTTACGGCCTGGGCTACACACGTGCTACAATGGTCGGTACAGAGGGTTGCCAAGCCGCGAGGTGGAGCTAATCTCACAAAACCGATCGTAGTCCGGATCGCAGTCTGCAACTCGACTGCGTGAAGTCGGAATCGCTAGTAATCGCGAATCAGAATGTCGCGGTGAATACGTTCCCGGGCCTTGTACACACCGCCCGTCACACCATGGGAGTGGGTTGCACCAGAAGTAGCTAGTCTAACCTTCGGGAGGACGGTTACCACGGTGTGATTCATGACTGGGGTGAAGTCGTAACAAGGTAGCCGTAGGGGAACCTGCGGCTGGATCACCTCCTTAATCGAAGACATCAGCCTGCTGATGAGCTCCCACACGAATTGCTTGATTCCTTGAAGAAGACGATGCTGTAACGCGACCCTGTTATAGGTCTGTAGCTCAGTTGGTTAGAGCGCACCCCTGATAAGGGTGAGGTCGGCAGTTCAAATCTGCCCAGACCTACCATTCGCTGGGTGCAGAGACGACGGGGCCATAGCTCAGCTGGGAGAGCGCCTGCCTTGCACGCAGGAGGTCAGCGGTTCGATCCCGCTTGGCTCCACCATTTGCTTTGCTACGCAGTTACCTGCAGAACTTAGAAATGAGCATTCCGCTGTGAATGTTGATTTCTGACTTTTGTCAGATCGTTCTTTAAAAATTCGGATATGTGATAGATAGACTGATGACCACTTTCACTGGTGGGCCATCAGGCTAAGGTAAAATTTGTGAGTTCTGCGCGAACGCGCGACATGCGAATTTTCGGCGAATGTCGTCTTCACAGTATAACCAGATTGCTTGGGGTTATATGGTCAAGTGAAGAAGCGCATACGGTGGATGCCTTGGCAGTCAGAGGCGATGAAAGACGTGGTAGCCTGCGATAAGCTTTGGGGAGTCGGCAAACAGACTGTGATCCAGAGATCTCTGAATGGGGGAACCCACCTAGGATAACCTAGGTATCTTGCACTGAATACATAGGTGCAAGAGGCGAACCAGGGGAACTGAAACATCTAAGTACCC
Organism: Pseudomonas shiyinii; assembly: GCF_056725765.1. Classification (NCBI taxonomy): domain Bacteria; kingdom Pseudomonadati; phylum Pseudomonadota; class Gammaproteobacteria; order Pseudomonadales; family Pseudomonadaceae; genus Pseudomonas; species Pseudomonas shiyinii. Next base: position 199,591 of record NZ_CM161522.1, read on the forward strand.
TGAGGAAAAGAAATCAACCGAGATTCCCTTAGTAGTGGCGAGCGAACGGGGACCAGCCCTTAAGCTGGTTTGAGATTAGTGGAACGCTCTGGAAAGTGCGGCCATAGTGGGTGATAGCCCCGTACACGAAAATCTCTTGCCAGTGAAATCGAGTAGGACGGAGCACGAGAAACTTTGTCTGAACATGGGGGGACCATCCTCCAAGGCTAAATACTACTGACTGACCGATAGTGAACCAGTACCGTGAGGGAAAGGCGAAAAGAACCCCGGAGAGGGGAGTGAAATAGAACCTGAAACCGTATGCGTACAAGCAGTGGGAGCCTACTTTGTTAGGTGACTGCGTACCTTTTGTATAATGGGTCAGCGACTTATATTCAGTGGCGAGCTTAACCGAATAGGGGAGGCGTAGCGAAAGCGAGTCTTAATAGGGCGTTTAGTCGCTGGGTATAGACCCGAAACCGGGCGATCTATCCATGGGCAGGTTGAAGGTTAGGTAACACTGACTGGAGGACCGAACCGACTACCGTTGAAAAGTTAGCGGATGACCTGTGGATCGGAGTGAAAGGCTAATCAAGCTCGGAGATAGCTGGTTCTCCTCGAAAGCTATTTAGGTAGCGCCTCATGTATCACTCCAGGGGGTAGAGCACTGTTTCGGCTAGGGGGTCATCCCGACTTACCAAACCGATGCAAACTCCGAATACCTGGAAGTGCCGAGCATGGGAGACACACGGCGGGTGCTAACGTCCGTCGTGAAAAGGGAAACAACCCAGACCGTCAGCTAAGGTCCCAAAGTCATGGTTAAGTGGGAAACGATGTGGGAAGGCTTAGACAGCTAGGAGGTTGGCTTAGAAGCAGCCATCCTTTAAAGAAAGCGTAATAGCTCACTAGTCGAGTCGGCCTGCGCGGAAGATGTAACGGGGCTCAAACCATGCACCGAAGCTACGGGTATCACCTTAGGGTGATGCGGTAGAGGAGCGTTCTGTAAGCCTGTGAAGGTGAGTTGAGAAGCTTGCTGGAGGTATCAGAAGTGCGAATGCTGACATGAGTAACGACAATGCGAGTGAAAAACTCGCACGCCGAAAGACCAAGGTTTCCTGCGCAACGTTAATCGACGCAGGGTTAGTCGGTCCCTAAGGCGAGGCTGAAAAGCGTAGTCGATGGAAAACAGGTTAATATTCCTGTACTTCCAGTTATTGCGATGGAGGGACGGAGAAGGCTAGGCCAGCTTGGCGTTGGTTGTCCAAGTTTAAGGTGGTAGGCTGAAATCTTAGGCAAATCCGGGATTTCCAGGCCGAGAGCTGATGACGAGTTGCCATTAGGCGACGAAGTGGTTGATGCCATGCTTCCAAGAAAAGCTCCTAAGCTTCAGATAACTGGGAACCGTACCCCAAACCGACACAGGTGGTCGGGTAGAGAATACCAAGGCGCTTGAGAGAACTCGGGTGAAGGAACTAGGCAAAATGGCACCGTAACTTCGGGAGAAGGTGCGCCGGCGAGGGTGAAGGACTTGCTCCGTAAGCCCATGCCGGTCGAAGATACCAGGCCGCTGCGACTGTTTATTAAAAACACAGCACTCTGCAAACACGAAAGTGGACGTATAGGGTGTGACGCCTGCCCGGTGCCGGAAGGTTAATTGATGGGGTTAGCGCAAGCGAAGCTCTTGATCGAAGCCCCGGTAAACGGCGGCCGTAACTATAACGGTCCTAAGGTAGCGAAATTCCTTGTCGGGTAAGTTCCGACCTGCACGAATGGCGTAACGATGGCGGCGCTGTCTCCACCCGAGACTCAGTGAAATTGAAATCGCTGTGAAGATGCAGTGTATCCGCGGCTAGACGGAAAGACCCCGTGAACCTTTACTATAGCTTTGCACTGGACTTTGAGCTTGCTTGTGTAGGATAGGTGGGAGGCTTTGAAGTGGGGACGCCAGTTCTCATGGAGCCATCCTTGAAATACCACCCTGGCAACCTTGAGGTTCTAACTCAGGTCCGTGATCCGGATCGAGGACAGTGTATGGTGGGTAGTTTGACTGGGGCGGTCTCCTCCCAAAGAGTAACGGAGGAGTACGAAGGTGCGCTCAGACCGGTCGGAAATCGGTCGCAGAGTATAAAGGCAAAAGCGCGCTTGACTGCGAGACCCACACGTCGAGCAGGTACGAAAGTAGGTCTTAGTGATCCGGTGGTTCTGTATGGAAGGGCCATCGCTCAACGGATAAAAGGTACTCCGGGGATAACAGGCTGATACCGCCCAAGAGTTCATATCGACGGCGGTGTTTGGCACCTCGATGTCGGCTCATCACATCCTGGGGCTGAAGCCGGTCCCAAGGGTATGGCTGTTCGCCATTTAAAGTGGTACGCGAGCTGGGTTTAGAACGTCGTGAGACAGTTCGGTCCCTATCTGCCGTGGACGTTTGAGATTTGAGAGGGGCTGCTCCTAGTACGAGAGGACCGGAGTGGACGAACCTCTGGTGTTCCGGTTGTCACGCCAGTGGCATTGCCGGGTAGCTATGTTCGGAAGAGATAACCGCTGAAAGCATCTAAGCGGGAAACTTGCCTCAAGATGAGATCTCACTGGGATCTTGAATCCCCTGAAGGGCCGTCGAAGACTACGACGTTGATAGGTCGGGTGTGTAAGCGCTGTGAGGCGTTGAGCTAACCGATACTAATTGCCCGTGAGGCTTGACCATATAACACCCAAGCAATTTGCTGTTGCGAATTGCGGTGGTGAAGACGAACGAACCGAAAGTTTGCATCACAAATTCACATATCCGAATTGGCTGGCATGTCCATCTGGACGTTCTGGCAACAGAATTTCTTGACGACCATAGAGCATTGGAACCACCTGATCCCATCCCGAACTCAGCAGTGAAACGATGCATCGCCGATGGTAGTGTGGGGCTTCCCCATGTGAGAGTAGGTCATCGTCAAGATTCATTTCGCAAAACCCCTATCTGCGTGAGCAGGTAGGGGTTTTGTCTTTCCGCTCGTTAAAACTGTGGGCGCGGGATGGGGCGCTCATAGAAGACGCCTCGAAAAAATCATCTTCATCCCTATGGCTCCCGGATTGCCGCCTTTTCCTATGCAAGCCCCCTGACGCGTCGCTATCATGCCAGCCTTATTCCTGGTCGAGACTGGCATGCTGAAGTTGTTGAATCTCCTCAAGGATGGCCGGTTCCATTCGGGCCAAGCCCTGGGGGAAGCACTGGGGGTGAGTCGCAGCGCCGTGTGGAAGCAGCTGCAACACCTGGAAAGCGAATTAAACCTTGTTATCCACAAGGTGCGCGGTCGTGGCTATCAATTGGCCGCACCGCTTACCCTGCTCGACTCGCAATCGATCACCGATTATGCGCACGGAGAAGCTTGGCCGCTCGTGATCCATGACACCATCGATTCGACCAATGCCGAAGCCCTGCGCTTGATCGGTGAAGGGCGGTCTGCACCGTTCGTTGTGTTGGCCGAGCGTCAGAGCGCGGGTCGGGGTAGGCGAGGTCGCCAGTGGATAAGTCCGTTCGCTGAAAATCTCTATTACAGCCTGGTACTGCGGGTGGATGGCGGCATGCGTCAGCTCGAAGGCCTGAGTTTGGTCGTTGGCCTAGCTGTCATGCGCACCCTCCAGGGGTTTGGCTTGGTGGGGGTCGGGTTGAAGTGGCCCAATGACCTATTGGTTGGTCAGCAAAAGATCGCGGGTATCCTCTTGGAGCTGGTGGGAGATCCTGCAGATGTCTGCCACGTCGTGCTGGGTATTGGCATCAATGTGAATATGCAGGTCAATGACCAGGTTGATCAGCAATGGACGTCAATGAGGCGTGAGGCCGGGATAATGGTCGATCGTAATCGTCTCGTCGCACAGCTTAACCAGCAACTGCAGCATGAGCTGGCTCGCCATCGTCGCTACGGTTTCGCGGCATTCCAGGAAGAGTGGGAGCAGGCGAACCTTTGGCAAGGGCGAACGGTATCGCTTGTTGCGGGTAACAACCGTATCGATGGTGTGGTGCTTGGGGTTGACGGGCAGGGCGCCCTGCGTCTTGAGGTCGATGGCGTGGAAAAGAGCTTCAGTGCAGGAGAGCTCAGTTTGAGGTTGCGTGATGATTCTTGAGCTCGATTGCGGTAACAGCTTTATCAAGTGGCGGGTGATCCACGCCAGCGATGCAACCATCGTCGGCGGTGGCATCGTCGACTCAGACCAGGCATTGTTGGTTCAGGTCGCTGGATTGCCCGGCCAGCGGCTGACTGGCTGCCGCATGGTGAGCGTGCGCAGCGAAGATGAAACCGATGTGCTTTGCGCGCTACTGGAACAGCGTTTCGGTGTGCGGGTGCAGGTTGCTCATCCCGCCCAGGAAATGGCAGGCGTGCGTAACGGATATGACGACTACCAGCGCCTGGGCATGGATCGTTGGCTTGCCGCATTGGGTGCTTACCACCTGGCGAAAGGCGCCTGCCTTGTGATCGATCTGGGAACGGCGGCCAAGGCGGACTTCGTGGCTGCTGACGGTCAGCACCTCGGTGGGTACATCTGCCCAGGCATGCCGCTGATGCGCAGCCAACTGCGTACGCATACCCGTAGGATCCGTTACGACGATGCATCAGCGGAGCGCGCCTTGAGCAGCCTGGCTCCTGGGCATTCTACTGTTGAAGCGGTCGAGCGAGGTTGCGTATTGATGTTGCAAGGCTTTGCTCGTACGCAGATCGAGCAGGCGCGTGCGTTGTGGGGGGATGCGTTCTCCGTATTCCTTACCGGCGGTGATGCGCCCCTGGTGCAAGAGTCGGTCCCGCAGGCTCGGGTAATACCCGACCTGGTCTTCGTCGGCCTGGCCATGGCCTGTCCATTGGATTGAGGTGCCTATGCGTTGGTTGTTTCTGCTGTTGGTGGTGCTCAATGTCGTCTATTACGTCTGGCATCAGCAGGAAGCGCCGCTGAAGGCCAAGGAAGTGGCCCCTCTTTCTCTCTATAAAGGTAACCAGCAGGAGATTCGCCTGTTGCGTGAGACCGGAGCCTCTGCGCCGGCCAGGCGCCGTGAGGAGTGCCTGGTGGTAGGTGGGCTGGCGACCCAGGAACAGCTTGGCGCTCTGCGTCAGCGCCTGGTGAGCCTGGATATCGCTACAGTGCCGGTGGCGGGGCAGCTGCCCGGGGCAGAGGGGCGCTGGTTGAAGGTGGCTGCTGAAAGCGAGCGTTTGCTGGACTCTGCAGTCCTTTCCAGTCTTTCCAAGGATTTCAAAGACTTAAAACACAAAATTATTTTGTGCGAGGGTATTGCAACTGCCGAATAGCTTGATAGAATGGCGCCCGCTTCGCAGGGAACACCACTGAGGTGGTAGAACCGGAAGCTGTTGTCAAAGTAGCTAACCTCAAGATTTTAATGAGAAAAAGCTTGACAACAGGACGGCAAGAGTTGAAAATGCCGCCCACACTTAGGAGGGGTTCCCGAGTGGCCAAAGGGATCAGACTGTAAATCTGACGTCTACGACTTCGAAGGTTCGAATCCTTCCCCCTCCACCAGTTTAGCGAGAGCCGCAAGCTCCGCGGGTATAGTTTAGTGGTAGAACCTCAGCCTTCCAAGCTGATGATGCGGGTTCGATTCCCGCTACCCGCTCCAAGTTTGCTGTTATTGCAAAAAGCGTTTCGCTCTTGTAGCTCAGTTGGTAGAGCACACCCTTGGTAAGGGTGAGGTCAGCGGTTCAAGTCCGCTCAAGAGCTCCATATAAACAAGGCAGATATGAAAATATCTGCCTTTGTTTTATCAGTAGCAATGACTATTTCTTCTGCGGAGGACTGTATCGATGGCTAAGGAAAAGTTTGATCGTTCCCTTCCCCACGTTAACGTCGGCACCATCGGCCACGTTGACCACGGTAAGACCACTCTGACCGCAGCTCTGACTCGCGTCTGCTCCGAAGTTTTCGGTTCGGCAGTCGTTGAGTTCGACAAGATCGACTCGGCTCCGGAAGAAAAAGCGCGCGGTATCACCATCAACACCGCTCACGTCGAGTACAACTCGAACATTCGTCACTACGCTCACGTTGACTGCCCAGGTCACGCTGACTACGTGAAGAACATGATCACCGGTGCTGCCCAGATGGACGGCGCGATCCTGGTTTGCTCGGCTGCCGATGGTCCGATGCCACAAACCCGTGAGCACATCCTGCTGTCCCGTCAGGTTGGCGTTCCTTACATCGTGGTCTTCCTGAACAAGGCTGACCTGGTAGACGACGCTGAGCTGCTGGAACTGGTCGAGATGGAAGTTCGCGACCTGCTGTCCACCTACGACTTCCCAGGCGACGACACTCCGATCATCATCGGTTCGGCTCGTATGGCCCTGGAAGGCAAAGACGACAACGAAATGGGTACTACCGCTGTCAAGAAGCTGGTAGAAACTCTGGATGCCTACATCCCTGAGCCAGTTCGTGCCGTTGACCAGCCGTTCCTGATGCCGATCGAAGACGTCTTCTCGATCTCGGGTCGTGGTACCGTTGTTACCGGTCGTATCGAGCGTGGTATCGTCCGCGTTCAGGATCCGCTGGAAATCGTTGGTCTGCGTGAAACCTCCACCACCACCTGCACCGGTGTTGAGATGTTCCGCAAGCTGCTGGACGAAGGCCGTGCTGGCGAGAACTGCGGCGTTCTGCTGCGTGGTACCAAGCGTGACGACGTTGAGCGTGGCCAGGTTCTGGTCAAGCCAGGTTCGGTCAAGCCGCACACCAAGTTCACCGCAGAAGTCTACGTTCTGTCGAAGGAAGAAGGCGGTCGTCACACTCCGTTCTTCAAAGGCTACCGTCCTCAGTTCTACTTCCGTACCACTGACGTGACCGGTAACTGCGAACTGCCGGAAGGCGTTGAAATGGTAATGCCAGGTGACAACATTCAGATGACTGTCACCCTGATCAAGACCATCGCAATGGAAGACGGTCTGCGCTTCGCTATCCGTGAAGGCGGTCGTACCGTCGGCGCCGGCGTCGTAGCAAAAATTATTGAATAAGTAGTTGATTTCTCATGATCAGGCCGGCATAATGGCCGGCCTGATACAGCGTTAAAGGTCAGTAGCTCAATTGGCAGAGCGACGGTCTCCAAAACCGTAGGTTGGGGGTTCGATTCCCTCCTGACCTGCCATTCACCTCGGTGTGATGGCTTTCTTCTCACAGGATCCTCCTCGATGACTCCCAAAACTGAAGCCCAAGAATCGCGTTTTGATCTGTTCAAGTGGCTGGCTGTTGTAGTATTGGTGGTCGTTGGTGTTGTGGGTAATCAGTATTATTCCGCAGCTCCAATCCTGTATCGCGTCCTTGCACTTCTCGCCCTGGCTGCCGTTGCAGGCTTCGTTGCCTTGCAGACTGCGAAGGGTAAGTCGTTCTTTGCGTTGGCGAAGGAAGCTCGTGCCGAGATCCGTAAAGTCGTGTGGCCGACCCGCCAGGAAACCACTCAGACCACGCTTATCGTAGTGGTTGTTGTGCTGGTTATGGCGCTGCTGCTGTGGGGTCTTGATTCCCTGCTCGGCTGGGCGGTCTCCTTGATTGTTGGCTAAGGGTGTCCCGTGGCTAAGCGTTGGTACGTTGTGCATGCTTACTCGGGTTACGAGAAGCATGTCATGCGCTCTCTGATTGAGCGCGTCAAGCTGGCTGGCATGGAAGATGAATTCGGCGAGATCCTGGTCCCGACCGAAGAAGTCGTCGAAATGCGTAACGGCCAGAAGCGCAAGAGCGAGCGCAAGTTCTTCCCTGGCTATGTATTGGTCCAGATGGAAATGAACGAAGGGACTTGGCACCTTGTCAAGGACACCCCTCGTGTCATGGGTTTCATTGGTGGTACCGCAGACAAGCCTGCGCCGATCACCGATAAAGAGGCTGAAGCTATCCTGCGTCGCGTCGCTGACGGCAGTGACAAGCCGAAGCCCAAGACGCTGTTCGAGCCGGGTGAAGTGGTTCGCGTCATTGACGGTCCCTTCGCTGATTTCAACGGCAGTGTCGAAGAAGTTAACTACGAAAAGAGCCGGCTGCAGGTTGCAGTGCTCATTTTCGGTCGCTCTACTCCGGTAGAGCTCGAGTTCAGCCAGGTCGAGAAGGTCTAGGCGAACGACGCATCCCATACCCCGCAGCCCTATGTGCTGCGGGGTTTTGTCGTCACTGGGATAAAACGCAAGTCATACGGGGAGCCATCTGGCGTTCGTACCCGATTTTGGAGTAGCTCATGGCTAAGAAGATTCAGGCTTACATCAAGCTGCAAGTTAAGGCCGGCCAGGCCAACCCAAGCCCACCCGTCGGTCCAGCACTGGGTCAGCACGGCGTGAACATCATGGAATTCTGCAAGGCCTTCAACGCCCGTACTCAGGGTCAAGAGCCAGGTCTGCCGACTCCCGTGATCATCACTGTCTACAGTGACCGTAGCTTCACCTTCGAAACCAAGAGCACCCCTGCCTCGGTTCTGCTGAAGAAAGCTGCTGGCCTGGCTAGCGGTTCGGCTCGTCCGAACACCGTCAAGGTCGGTACCGTTACCCGTGCTCAGCTGGAAGAGATCGCCAAGACCAAGCAGGCTGATCTGACTGCCGCTGACCTGGATGCAGCTGTGCGCACCATCGCCGGCTCTGCCCGCAGCATGGGCCTGAACGTGGAGGGTGTGTAATGGCTAAGCTGACTAAGCGCCAAAAGGCTATCGCCGAGAAAATCGAAGCAGGCAAGGCCTACAACTTCGAAGAGGCCGCAAACCTGCTGGCTTCGCTGCCGGCTGCCAAGTTTGTCGAGTCTTACGACATCGCCGTCAACCTCGGTGTTGACCCGCGTAAATCCGACCAGGTCGTTCGCAGCGCTACCGTGCTGCCGCACGGCACCGGCAAGACCGTTCGCGTTGCCGTCTTCACCCAGGGCCCGGCTGCTGAAGCTGCTCTGGCTGCCGGCGCTGATCGCGTAGGTATGGACGATCTGGCTGCCGAAATGAAAGGCGGCGACCTGAACTATGACGTCGTCATCGCATCGCCTGATGCCATGCGCGTTGTGGGTCAACTGGGCCAGGTCCTGGGTCCTCGTGGCCTGATGCCAAACCCGAAAGTAGGTACTGTAACTCCAGACGTAGCCGGCGCCGTCAAGAACGCCAAGGCTGGTCAGGTTCGCTACCGTACCGACAAGAACGGTATCATCCACACCTCCGTTGGTAAGGTCGGCTTCGAAGCTGGCAAGCTGAAGGAAAACGTTGAAGCCCTGATCGCCGATCTGAAGCGTATCAAGCCGGCTTCCTCGAAAGGTATCTACGTCAAGCGCGTAACCCTGAGCACCACCATGGGCCCAGGTCTGATCATCGATCAGAGCTCGCTGAACGTGTAATGCTCGGCCGGTGCGGCCTTGTCCGCACCGGCTGCTGAAAATTGGGGTCCCTGCCTGGCGGGGGCTATCCAAGACCGTAGGCGGCGCAAGCCTTAAACCACAAGCCTACGCAGATGGTGCTCCCGATTCGTTACCGAATCAGACACCAAAACGACATCCGGCCTCGGTTGGATGAAACGGTAAAAACCAGGAGTAAACCCGTGGCAATTAAACTCGAAGACAAGAAGGCCATCGTCGCTGAAGTCAACGAGGCTGCCAAAGTCGCTCTGTCCGCTGTCGTGGCCGATGCCCGTGGTGTGACTGTAGGCGCAATGACCGGACTCCGTAAAGAGGCCCGCGAAGCTGGCGTTTACGTACGTGTCGTACGTAACACCCTGCTCAAGCGCGCTGTTGAAGGCACCGAGTACTCGGTCCTCAACGACGCGTTCAAAGGCCCGACCCTGATCGCTTTCTCCAATGAACACCCGGGCGCTGCTGCTCGTCTGTTCAAAGAGTTCGCCAAGGGTCAGGACAAGTTCGAGATCAAGGCAGCTGCGTTTGACGGCAAGTTCCTTGCCGCTAACCAGATCGACGTGCTGGCAACTCTGCCAACTCGCGACGAGGCTATCGCACAGCTGATGAGCGTGATCCAAGGTGCAACCAGCAAGCTGGCTCGTACCCTGGCTGCTCTGCGCGACCAGAAAGAAGCCGCTGCAGCCTAAGGCCGCGTAGTCTCTTTCGAAATCAAACGTTTAATTTGATGGCCGCGTAGGCTGTCACCCCAATACAGGAATTCATAGTCATGTCTCTGACTAACGAGCAAATCATCGAAGCGATCGGCCAGAAAACCGTTCTGGAAATTGTTGAACTGATCAAAGCGATGGAAGAAACCTTCGGCGTTACCGCTGCTGCCGCCGTTGCTGCTGCCCCTGCTGGTGGCGCTGCTGCCGCTGCTGAAGAGCAGACCGAGTTCAACGTCGTTCTGGCCGAAGCTGGCGACAAGAAGGTCAACGTGATCAAGGCCGTTCGTGAACTGACCGGTCTGGGCCTGAAAGAAGCCAAAGAGAAAGTTGACGGCGCTCCTGCTGTGATCGCTGAAGGCGTTTCGAAAGAAGCTGCTGAAGACGCCAAGAAGAAGCTGGAAGAAGCAGGCGCTAAAGTCGAGCTGAAGTAATTTCGACTTTGCGACTCCAGCCCAAGCGTTGAGCGAAAGGCTGACGGCTGGTGGCTTATGCCACCGGCCTTTTTCCGTTATTGGTGGCCGATCAGGTCGGCCCCGATAACGTGCTGCAAGAACACCCAAGAGGGTGTGCAAACCATGGGGTTTGCAGATTTTCTGGCTGCTCCCGCTCGGGGGGAGCCAAACAAGCAGGTGACCAAGCTGGGGAACGCTGATGGCTTACTCATACACTGAGAAAAAACGTATCCGCAAGGACTTTAGCAAGTTGCCGGACGTCATGGATGTGCCTTACCTCCTGGCCATCCAGCTGGATTCGTATCGCGAATTCCTGCAGGCGGGAGCATCCAAGGATCAGTTCCGCGACGTCGGCCTGCACGCGGCCTTCAAATCGGTATTCCCGATCATCAGCTACTCCGGCAATGCTGCCCTGGAGTACGTCGGCTATCGCCTGGGCGAGCCGGCCTTCGATGTGAAGGAATGTGTCCTGCGTGGCGTGACGTTCGCTGTCCCGCTGCGTGTGAAGGTGCGCCTGATCATCTTCGACAAGGAATCGTCGAACAAAGCGATCAAGGACATCAAAGAGCAAGAAGTCTACATGGGTGAAATCCCCCTGATGACTGAAAACGGTACCTTCGTTATCAACGGTACCGAGCGTGTTATCGTTTCCCAGCTGCACCGCTCGCCAGGTGTGTTCTTCGACCACGACCGTGGCAAGACCCACAGCTCCGGCAAGCTGCTGTACTCCGCCCGCATCATTCCTTACCGCGGTTCCTGGCTGGACTTCGAGTTCGACCCGAAGGACTGCGTGTTCGTGCGTATCGACCGTCGCCGCAAGCTGCCGGCTTCGGTGCTGCTGCGTGCCCTGGGCTACAGCACCGAGGAAATCCTCAACACCTTCTACACCACCAACGTGTTCCACGTTTCCGGCGAAAAACTGAGCCTGGAGCTGGTTCCTCAGCGTCTGCGTGGTGAAGTCGCGGTCATGGACATCCATGACGGCAGCGGCAAGGTCATCGTCGAGCAGGGCCGCCGTATTACCGCGCGCCACATCAACCAGCTCGAGAAGGCCGGCGTCAAGCAGTTGGACGTTCCAATGGAATACGTCCTGGGCCGTACCACCGCCAAGGCCATCGTGCATCCAGCCACCGGTGAGATCCTGGCCGAGTGCAACACCGAGCTGACCACCGAGCTGCTGATCAAGGTCGCCAAGGCGCAGGTCGTGCGCATCGAGACCCTGTACACCAACGACATCGACTGCGGTCCGTTCATCTCCGATACCCTGAAGATCGACACCACCAGCAACCAGCTGGAGGCCTTGGTCGAAATCTACCGCATGATGCGCCCAGGCGAGCCGCCAACCAAGGATGCCGCCGAGACCCTGTTCAACAACCTGTTCTTCAGCGCCGAGCGTTACGACCTGTCCGCCGTGGGCCGCATGAAGTTCAACCGTCGTATCGGTCGTACCGAGATCGAAGGTTCGGGCGTGCTGAGCAAGGAAGACATCGTCGACGTATTGAAGACCTTGGTCGACATCCGTAACGGCAAGGGCATCGTCGATGACATCGACCACCTGGGTAACCGTCGCGTCCGTTGTGTCGGCGAGATGGCCGAGAACCAGTTCCGCGTTGGCCTGGTGCGCGTAGAGCGTGCGGTCAAGGAACGCCTCTCGATGGCTGAAAGCGAAGGCCTGATGCCGCAGGACCTGATCAACGCCAAGCCGGTTGCGGCGGCGGTGAAGGAGTTCTTCGGTTCCAGCCAGCTCTCGCAGTTCATGGACCAGAACAACCCGCTCTCCGAGATCACCCACAAGCGTCGTGTCTCCGCACTCGGCCCAGGCGGTCTGACCCGTGAGCGTGCTGGCTTCGAGGTTCGTGACGTACACCCGACCCACTATGGCCGCGTGTGCCCGATCGAAACCCCTGAAGGTCCGAACATCGGTCTGATCAACTCCCTGGCGGCCTACGCCCGCACCAACCAGTACGGCTTCCTGGAAAGCCCGTACCGCGTGGTGAAAGAAGGTGTGGTCACCGACGAGATCGTCTTCCTGTCCGCCATCGAAGAAGCCGATCACGTGATCGCCCAGGCCTCGGCCGCGATGAACGAGAAGAAGCAGCTTGTCGATGAGCTGGTAGCGGTCCGTCACCTGAACGAATTCACCGTCAAGGCGCCGGAAGACGTCACCCTGATGGACGTTTCGCCGAAGCAGGTTGTCTCCGTCGCTGCCTCGCTGATCCCGTTCCTCGAGCACGACGACGCCAACCGTGCCTTGATGGGTTCGAACATGCAGCGTCAGGCCGTTCCGACCCTGCGCGCCGACAAGCCGCTGGTAGGTACCGGCATGGAGCGCAACGTCGCCCGTGACTCCGGCGTCTGCGTCGTGGCCCGTCGTGGCGGCGTGATCGACTCGGTCGACGCCAGCCGTATCGTGGTTCGCGTGGCCGACGATGAAGTCGAGACCGGCGAAGCAGGTGTGGATATCTACAACCTGACCAAGTACACCCGTTCGAACCAGAACACCTGCATCAACCAGCGTCCGCTGGTGAGCAAGGGTGATGTGGTCGCGCGTGGCGACATCATGGCCGACGGCCCGTCCACCGACATGGGTGAATTGGCGCTGGGTCAGAACATGCGCATCGCGTTCATGGCGTGGAACGGCTTCAACTTCGAAGACTCCATCTGCCTGTCCGAGCGTGTGGTCCAGGAAGATCGCTTCACCACCATCCACATCCAGGAACTGACCTGTGTGGCGCGTGACACCAAGCTTGGCCCAGAGGAAATCACCGCGGACATCCCGAACGTGGGTGAGGCTGCGCTGAACAAGCTGGACGAAGCCGGTATCGTCTACGTAGGTGCCGAAGTCGGCGCTGGCGACATCCTGGTCGGCAAGGTCACTCCGAAAGGCGAGACCCAGCTGACGCCGGAAGAAAAACTGCTGCGCGCCATCTTCGGTGAGAAGGCCAGCGACGTTAAGGACACCTCCCTGCGAGTGCCGACCGGTACCAAGGGCACCGTCATCGACGTCCAGGTCTTCACCCGTGACGGCGTCGAGCGCGACAGCCGCGCCCTGGCCATCGAGAAGATGCAGCTGGACGAGATCCGCAAGGACCTCAACGAAGAGTTCCGCATCGTCGAGGGCGCGACCTTCGAACGTCTGCGTGCAGCCCTGAACGGCCAGGTTGTCGACGGTGGTGCGGGCCTGAAGAAAGGCACCGTTATCACTGACGAAGTCCTGAACGGTCTGGAGCACGGCCAGTGGTTCAAGCTGCGCATGGCTGAAGATGCACTGAACGAGCAGTTGGAAAAGGCTCAGCAGTACATCGTCGATCGCCGTCGCCTGCTGGACGACAAGTTCGAAGACAAGAAGCGCAAGCTGCAGCAAGGCGATGACCTGGCTCCAGGCGTACTGAAGATCGTCAAGGTCTACCTGGCTATCCGCCGTCGCATCCAGCCGGGTGACAAGATGGCCGGTCGTCACGGTAACAAGGGTGTGGTCTCGGTGATCATGCCGGTTGAAGACATGCCGCACGATGCCAACGGTACTCCGGTCGACGTCGTTCTGAACCCGCTGGGCGTACCTTCGCGTATGAACGTCGGTCAGATCCTTGAAACCCACCTCGGCCTCGCGGCCAAGGGCCTGGGCGAGAAGATCGATCGCATGATCGAAGAGCAGCGCAAGGCCGCTGAGCTGCGCAGCTTCCTGACCGAGGTCTACAACGAGATCGGCGGTCGCCAGGAAAACCTGGACGAGTTCTCGGACGAAGAGATCCTCGCCCTGGCCAACAACCTGAAGAAAGGCGTGCCAATGGCTACCCCGGTCTTCGATGGTGCCAAGGAGCGCGAGATCAAGGCCATGCTGAAGCTGGCCGACATGCCTGAGAGCGGCCAGATGGTCCTGTTCGACGGCCGTACCGGCAACAAGTTCGAGCGTCCTGTAACCGTGGGTTACATGTACATGCTCAAGCTGAACCACTTGGTGGACGACAAGATGCACGCGCGTTCCACTGGTTCGTACAGCCTGGTTACCCAGCAGCCGCTGGGTGGTAAGGCGCAGTTCGGTGGTCAGCGTTTCGGGGAGATGGAAGTGTGGGCGCTGGAAGCATACGGCGCGGCATACACCCTGCAAGAAATGCTCACAGTGAAGTCGGACGACGTGAACGGCCGTACCAAGATGTACAAGAACATCGTGGATGGCGATCACCGTATGGAGCCGGGCATGCCCGAGTCCTTCAACGTGTTGATCAAAGAGATCCGTTCGCTCGGTATCGATATCGATCTGGAAACCGAATAACACGTGACGCGAAGGGGAGCGGGGCAGGTAATGCCCGCTTCCTGCTCCGCCAGGAGGAAAGGCCTTGAAAGACCTACTGAATTTGCTGAAAAACCAGGGTCAAGTCGAAGAGTTCGACGCTATCCGCATCGGTCTGGCGTCGCCTGAGATGATCCGTTCGTGGTCGTTCGGTGAAGTTAAGAAGCCGGAAACCATCAACTACCGTACGTTCAAACCTGAGCGTGACGGCCTGTTCTGCGCCAAGATCTTTGGCCCAGTCAAGGATTACGAGTGCCTGTGCGGTAAGTACAAGCGCCTCAAGCACCGCGGTGTGATCTGTGAGAAGTGCGGCGTTGAAGTCGCCCTGGCCAAGGTTCGTCGTGAGCGCATGGCGCACATCGAGCTGGCCTCGCCGGTTGCCCACATCTGGTTCCTGAAGTCGCTGCCGTCCCGTATCGGCCTGCTGATGGACATGACCCTGCGTGACATCGAGCGCGTGCTCTACTTCGAGAGCTATGTCGTTATCGATCCGGGCATGACTACCCTGGAAAAGGGCCAGCTGCTGAACGACGAGCAATATTTCGAAGCGCTGGAAGAGTTCGGTGACGACTTCGACGCCCGCATGGGTGCCGAGGCTGTCCGCGAGCTGCTGCATGCTATCGACCTGGAGCACGAGATTGGCCGCCTGCGCGAAGAGATTCCGCAGACCAACTCGGAAACCAAGATCAAGAAGCTGTCCAAGCGCCTGAAGCTGATGGAAGCTTTCCAGGGCTCGGGCAACCTGCCTGAGTGGATGGTCCTGACCGTTCTGCCGGTTCTGCCGCCAGACCTGCGTCCGCTGGTTCCGCTGGATGGTGGTCGCTTCGCGACTTCCGACCTGAACGACCTGTACCGCCGGGTGATCAACCGTAACAACCGTCTGAAGCGCCTGCTGGACCTGTCGGCGCCGGACATCATCGTGCGCAACGAAAAGCGCATGCTGCAGGAAGCGGTCGACGCCCTGCTGGACAACGGCCGTCGCGGTCGCGCCATCACCGGCTCGAACAAGCGTCCGCTGAAGTCCCTGGCCGACATGATCAAAGGTAAGCAGGGTCGCTTCCGTCAGAACCTGCTCGGTAAGCGCGTGGACTACTCCGGTCGTTCGGTTATTACCGTAGGCCCGACCCTGCGCCTGCACCAGTGCGGTCTGCCGAAGAAGATGGCCCTGGAGCTGTTCAAGCCGTTCATTTTCGGCAAGCTGGAAATGCGTGGTCTGGCGACCACCATCAAGGCCGCCAAGAAGATGGTCGAGCGCGAGCTGCCTGAGGTCTGGGACGTCCTGGCCGAGGTGATCCGCGAACACCCCGTACTGCTCAACCGTGCGCCGACCCTCCACCGTCTGGGTATCCAGGCGTTCGAGCCGGTGTTGATCGAAGGCAAGGCAATCCAGCTGCACCCATTGGTGTGTGCTGCGTACAACGCCGACTTCGACGGTGACCAGATGGCCGTTCACGTGCCGCTGACGCTGGAAGCCCAGCTCGAAGCGCGCGCGCTGATGATGTCGACCAACAACATCCTGTCGCCTGCCAACGGCGAGCCGATCATCGTTCCTTCGCAGGACGTGGTTCTGGGTCTGTACTACATGACCCGTGAAGCCATCAACGCCAAGGGCGAAGGTCGTGTGTTCGCTGACCTGCAGGAAGTCGACCGCGTATTCCGCGCCGGCGAGGCTGCCCTGCACGCGAAGATCAAGGTCCGTATCAACGAGACTGTGAAGGAGCGCGACGGCAGCATCACCAAGAACACCCGTATCGTCGACACCACCGTCGGCCGTGCGCTGCTGTTCCAAGTCGTGCCTGCCGGCCTGCCGTTCGACGTCGTCAACCAGTCGATGAAGAAAAAGGCGATCTCCAAACTGATCAACCAGTGCTATCGCGTGGTGGGTCTGAAGGAAACCGTCATCTTCGCCGACCAGCTGATGTACACCGGCTTTGCTTATTCGACCATTTCCGGCGTATCGATCGGTGTTAACGACTTCGTTATCCCGGACGAGAAGGCCCGCATCATCGGTACCGCTACCGACGAAGTGAAGGAAATCGAGAGCCAGTACGCCTCCGGCCTGGTAACCCAGGGCGAGAAGTACAACAAGGTCATCGACTTGTGGTCCAAGGCGAACGACGAAGTGTCCAAGGCGATGATGGCCAACCTCTCGAAAGAGAAGGTCATCGACCGCGAAGGCAATGAAGTCGAGCAGGAATCCTTCAACTCGATGTATATGATGGCTGACTCCGGTGCGCGGGGTTCCGCGGCCCAGATCCGTCAGCTGGCCGGTATGCGTGGCCTGATGGCCAAGCCGGACGGCTCCATCATCGAGACGCCGATCACTGCGAACTTCCGTGAAGGTCTGAGCGTTCTGCAGTACTTCATCTCGACCCACGGTGCTCGTAAAGGTCTGGCGGATACCGCGCTGAAGACCGCGAACTCCGGTTACCTGACCCGTCGTCTGGTCGACGTGGCCCAGGATTTGGTGGTGACCGAGATCGACTGCGGCACCGACCAGGGTCTGGTCATGACCCCGCACATCGAAGGCGGCGACGTTGTCGAGCCGCTGGGTGAGCGCGTATTGGGTCGTGTCATCGCCCGTGACGTGTTCAAGCCGGGTACCGAAGACGTCATCGTTCCGGCCGGTACGCTGGTCGACGAGAAGTGGGTCGAGTTCATCGAACTGAACAGCATCGACGAAGTGGTCGTGCGTTCGCCGATCAGCTGCGAAACCCGCTACGGCATCTGCGCCAAGTGCTACGGTCGTGACCTGGCTCGCGGTCACCAGGTGAACATCGGTGAGGCTGTCGGCGTTATCGCTGCCCAGTCGATCGGTGAGCCGGGTACCCAGCTGACCATGCGTACCTTCCACATCGGTGGTGCTGCAAGCCGTACCTCGGCTGCCGACAGCGTCCAGGTGAAGAACGGCGGCATGGTGCGTTTGCACAACCTCAAGCAGGTCGAGCGCGCCGATGGCAACCTGGTTGCCGTATCGCGTTCTGGCGAGCTGGCCATTGCCGACGAGTTCGGCCGTGAGCGTGAGCGCTACAAGCTGCCGTACGGTGCGGTCATTTCGGTCAAGGAAGGTGAGAAGGTCGAAGCTGGCGCCATCGTCGCCAAGTGGGACCCGCACACCCACCCGATCGTGACCGAGCTGAAAGGTACCGTGACCTTCGTGGGCATGGAAGAAGGCATCACCATCAAGCGTCAGACCGACGAGTTGACCGGCCTGACCAACATCGAAGTGATGGACGTCAAGGATCGCCCTGCCGCAGGCAAGGAAATCCGTCCTGCGATCAAGATGGTCGACGCCGCTGGCAAGGACCTGTACCTGCCAGGTACCGATGTACCTGCCCAGTACTTCCTGCCGGCCAACGCCCTCGTCGGTGTGGCTGACGGTGCACAGATCGGTGTGGGTGACGTTATCGCGCGTATTCCGCAGGAAACGTCCAAGACCCGTGACATCACCGGTGGTCTGCCGCGCGTTGCCGACCTGTTCGAAGCGCGTCGTCCGAAGGAAGCGTCGATCCTGGCTGAAGTCAGCGGCACCATTGCCTTCGGTAAAGAGACCAAGGGCAAGCGTCGCCTGGTCATCACCCCGACCGATGGCAGCGATCCGTACGAAGAGCTGATTCCGAAGTGGCGCCACCTGAACGTCTTCGAAGGCGAACAGGTAAACCGCGGCGAAGTCATCTCCGACGGCCCGAGCGATCCGCACGACATCCTGCGCCTGCTGGGTGTGAGCGCGCTGGCCAAGTACATCGTCAACGAGATCCAGGACGTTTACCGCCTGCAGGGCGTGAAGATCAACGACAAGCACATCGAGACCATCCTGCGTCAGATGCTGCGTAAGGTTGAGATCACCGAGTCCGGCGATTCCAGCTTCATCAAGGGCGACCAGATGGAACTGACCCAGGTGCTGGTCGAGAACGAGCGTCTCGCCGCCGAGGACAAGTTCGTCTCGAAGTTCTCGCGTGTACTGCTGGGTATCACCAAGGCCTCGCTGTCGACCGAATCGTTCATCTCCGCGGCTTCCTTCCAGGAAACCACCCGCGTGCTGACCGAGGCGGCCGTCACCGGCAAGCGCGACTACCTGCGCGGTCTGAAGGAAAACGTGGTCGTGGGTCGTCTGATCCCGGCCGGTACCGGTCTGGCCTACCACAGCGAGCGTAAGCGTCGCCGTGATGCCGACAAGCCGCTGCGTGTGAGCGCCAGTGAGGTGGAAGCCGCACTGACCGAAGCGCTGAACTCCAGCGGTAACTAAGAACAGGGCAGGGCCCCGGTTCATCCTGCAGGGCATCGGTGACATGAATTGTTGCCGATGACCGGGCGAGGAGGGCCGGGGCCTCGTCTTGACTGGGTGCAAGATCCTCTTTAGACTTTTGTACCCTTAAATTTGGTGAGGCTCCGTCTCGCCAATTTTTGGCTTTCTTGCAAGACAATAGCGTCGCAAGACAATCAGTGGAGCTAGTAGATGGCAACTATCAACCAGCTGGTACGTCAGCCGCGTAAGCGTACCGTCGAGAAATCCGACGTACCTGCGCTGCAGAACTGCCCGCAGCGTCGTGGCGTGTGCACCCGCGTGTACACCACCACGCCGAAAAAACCTAACTCGGCACTGCGTAAAGTATGCCGTGTGCGTCTGACCAACGGTTTCGAGGTTTCCTCGTACATCGGTGGTGAAGGCCACAACCTGCAAGAGCACAGCGTCGTCCTGATCCGTGGCGGCCGTGTAAAAGACTTGCCAGGTGTTCGTTACCACACCGTTCGCGGTTCTCTGGATACTTCGGGCGTCAAAGGCCGTAACCAGGGTCGTTCCAAGTACGGTACCAAGCGTCCGAAGTAATCGGCCGTTTGCAGACATCCAATTTTTTGAGTCGATAAGAGTAAGGTCGGGCAGGGGTCGAAGACCCGCGTCCCGGGCTAACCTGAAGACCGTTTGAGGGCTTATCATGCCAAGACGTCGTGTAGCAGCAAAACGTGAGATCCTGGACGATCCGAAGTACGGATCCCAGATCCTCGCCAAGTTCATGAACCACGTGATGGAAAGCGGCAAGAAGGCCGTAGCCGAGCGCATCGTTTACGGTGCCCTGGATACTGTCAAAGCACGCAAGAACAGCGACCCCCTGGAAATCTTCGAGAAAGCTCTCGACGCCATCGCTCCGCTGGTCGAAGTAAAGTCCCGCCGTGTCGGCGGTGCCACTTACCAGGTTCCGGTTGAAGTTCGTCCGTCCCGTCGTAACGCTCTGGCAATGCGCTGGCTCGTAGACTACGCCCGCAAGCGCGGCGAGAAGTCCATGGCCCTGCGCCTGGCTGGTGAACTGCTGGATGCTGCTGAAGGCAAGGGTGCTGCAGTCAAGAAGCGTGAAGACGTGCACCGTATGGCCGAAGCCAACAAGGCGTTCTCGCACTACCGCTTCTAATTCAAGCATCAATTTTTTTGCGAGGGCTTTATGGCTCGTACTACAGCTATTAACCGCTACCGTAACATCGGTATCTGCGCGCACGTCGATGCGGGCAAGACTACCACTACCGAGCGGATCCTGTTCTACACAGGTCTGAGCCACAAGATGGGCGAGGTGCATGATGGCGCCGCGACCACTGACTGGATGGTGCAGGAGCAGGAGCGCGGTATCACCATTACCTCCGCTGCCGTTACCACCTTCTGGAAAGGCTCCCGTGGTCAGTACGACAACTACCGCGTAAACGTCATCGATACCCCCGGCCACGTTGACTTCACCATTGAAGTAGAGCGTTCGCTGCGTGTACTCGACGGCGCGGTCGTCGTATTCTGCGGTACCTCCGGCGTTGAGCCGCAGTCCGAAACCGTATGGCGTCAGGCCAACAAGTACGGCGTTCCACGTGTTGTCTACGTGAACAAGATGGACCGTGCCGGTGCCAACTTCCTGCGCGTTGTCGGCCAGATCAAGAACCGCCTGGGTCACACCCCGGTTCCAATCCAGCTGGCTATCGGCGCCGAGGACAACTTCCAGGGTCAGGTCGACCTGATCAAGATGAAAGCCATCTACTGGAACGAAGACGACAAAGGCACCACCTATCGCGAGGAAGAAATTCCTGCCGATATGCTGGAGTTGGCTGAAGAGTGGCGCGCCAAGATGGTCGAGTCCGCTGCCGAAGCCAACGAAGAGCTGATGAACAAGTACCTTGAAGAAGGTGACCTGTCCGTCGAAGAGATCAAGGCTGGTCTGCGCGCCCGTACCCTGGCGAGCGAGATCGTTCCTGCTGTCTGCGGCTCCTCGTTCAAGAACAAGGGTGTTCCCCTGGTTCTCGACGCCGTCATCGACTTCCTGCCTGCTCCGACCGAAATTCCGGCCATCCAGGGTATCAACCCGGATGACAAGGATCTGGCCAAGGACGATCCTGCCGTTCGTCACGACGAGCGTCATGCCGACGACAACGAGCCGTTCTCGGCTCTGGCGTTCAAGATCGCTACCGACCCGTTCGTAGGTACCCTGACCTTCGTTCGCGTGTACTCGGGCGTTCTGAGCTCCGGTGACTCGGTCATCAACTCGGTCAAAGGCAAGAAAGAGCGCGTTGGTCGTATGGTGCAGATGCACGCCAACCAGCGTGAAGAGATCAAGGAAGTACGCGCTGGCGACATCGCGGCCCTGATCGGCATGAAGGACGTGACCACGGGTGAAACCCTGTGCGACGCCGACAAGCCAATCATCCTCGAGCGTATGGACTTCCCAGAGCCGGTGATCTCGCTGTCTGTTGAGCCGAAGACCAAGCAAGACCAGGAAAAGATGGGTATCGCGCTGGGCAAGCTGGCCCAGGAAGACCCGTCGTTCCGCGTCAAGACCGACGAAGAAACCGGCCAGACCATCATCTCCGGTATGGGTGAGCTGCACCTGGACATCATCGTTGACCGCATGAAGCGCGAATTCAACGTTGAGGCCAACATCGGCAAGCCGCAGGTTTCGTACCGCGAGAAGATCACCAAGTCCAACGTCGAGATCGAAGGCAAGTTCGTTCGTCAGTCGGGTGGTCGTGGTCAGTTCGGTCACTGCTGGATCCGCTTCTCCGAGCCGGACCAGGATGACAAGGGCAACATCACCGAAGGCCTGGTCTTCACCAACGAAGTCGTTGGCGGTGTGGTTCCGAAGGAATACATCCCGGCGATCCAGAAGGGTATCGAAGAGCAGATGAAGAACGGCGTTGTTGCCGGCTATCCTCTGATCGGCCTGAAGGCTACCGTGTTCGACGGTTCGTACCACGACGTCGACTCCAACGAGATGGCGTTCAAGATCGCGGCCTCCATGGCGACCAAGCAGCTGGCTCAGAAGGGCGGCGGTGTTGTGCTTGAACCGATCATGAAGGTTGAGGTAGTAACCCCTGAGGATTACATGGGTGACGTGATGGGTGACCTGAACCGTCGTCGTGGTCTGATCCAGGGTATGGATGACTCGGTCTCCGGCAAGGTTATCCGTGCAGAAGTCCCGCTGGGAGAAATGTTCGGTTATGCGACCGACGTCCGTTCCATGTCTCAGGGTCGCGCAAGCTACTCCATGGAATTCTCCAAGTACTCCGAAGCTCCGTCGAACATCGTCGAAGCACTCGTTAAAAAACAAGGCTAATCCAGCCCTTTAGGCAAGAGGTTCACTGTCGTGGCTAAAGAAAAATTTGATCGTTCCCTTCCCCACGTTAACGTCGGCACCATCGGCCACGTTGACCACGGTAAGACCACTCTGACCGCAGCTCTGACTCGCGTCTGCTCCGAAGTTTTCGGTTCGGCAGTCGTTGAGTTCGACAAGATCGACTCGGCTCCGGAAGAAAAAGCGCGCGGTATCACCATCAACACCGCTCACGTCGAGTACAACTCGAACATTCGTCACTACGCTCACGTTGACTGCCCAGGTCACGCTGACTACGTGAAGAACATGATCACCGGTGCTGCCCAGATGGACGGCGCGATCCTGGTTTGCTCGGCTGCCGATGGTCCGATGCCACAAACCCGTGAGCACATCCTGCTGTCCCGTCAGGTTGGCGTTCCTTACATCGTGGTCTTCCTGAACAAGGCTGACCTGGTAGACGACGCTGAGCTGCTGGAACTGGTCGAGATGGAAGTTCGCGACCTGCTGTCCACCTACGACTTCCCAGGCGACGACACTCCGATCATCATCGGTTCGGCTCGTATGGCCCTGGAAGGCAAAGACGACAACGAAATGGGTACTACCGCTGTCAAGAAGCTGGTAGAAACTCTGGATGCCTACATCCCTGAGCCAGTTCGTGCCGTTGACCAGCCGTTCCTGATGCCGATCGAAGACGTCTTCTCGATCTCGGGTCGTGGTACCGTTGTTACCGGTCGTATCGAGCGTGGTATCGTCCGCGTTCAGGATCCGCTGGAAATCGTTGGTCTGCGTGAAACCTCCACCACCACCTGCACCGGTGTTGAGATGTTCCGCAAGCTGCTGGACGAAGGCCGTGCTGGCGAGAACTGCGGCGTTCTGCTGCGTGGTACCAAGCGTGACGACGTTGAGCGTGGCCAGGTTCTGGTCAAGCCAGGTTCGGTCAAGCCGCACACCAAGTTCACCGCAGAGGTCTACGTTCTGTCGAAGGAAGAAGGCGGTCGTCACACTCCGTTCTTCAAAGGCTACCGTCCTCAGTTCTACTTCCGTACCACTGACGTGACCGGTAACTGCGAACTGCCGGAAGGCGTTGAAATGGTAATGCCAGGTGACAACATTCAGATGACTGTCACCCTGATCAAGACCATCGCAATGGAAGACGGTCTGCGCTTCGCTATCCGTGAAGGCGGTCGTACCGTCGGCGCCGGCGTCGTAGCCAAAATCATCGAGTAATCACTCGGTCGATTGAAAAAGCCCCCGCTCAGCGGGGGCTTTTTTTATTGGGTTGACACTAAATGGGGGCGTCTATAGAATCACGCCTCCTTTTAACGGGCGTAGTGCGCCCGATGGGAACAGCCTGGAGTCTGAAATCCAATGCAAAATCAGCAAATCCGTATCAGGTTGAAGGCTTTTGACCATCGCCTGATCGACCAATCCACCCAGGAAATCGTGGAAACCGCGAAACGTACTGGTGCACAAGTGCGTGGTCCAATTCCACTGCCAACCCGCAAAGAGCGTTTCACCGTTCTGGTTTCCCCGCACGTCAACAAAGACGCGCGTGACCAGTACGAGATTCGCACTCATAAGCGTGTTCTGGACATCGTCCAGCCGACGGATAAAACCGTTGACGCGCTGATGAAGCTTGATCTCGCGGCAGGCGTGGAAGTACAGATCAGCCTCGGCTAAGACTTCGGTCTGGTCGTGTAACGCTCTGAAATGGGCGGCCATAGCGGGTGAAAGCCCCGTACACTCATGAGGTTTACAACATGACTATTGGTGTAGTCGGTCGTAAGTGCGGCATGACCCGCATTTTCACCGAAGAAGGTGTCTCCATTCCGGTCACGGTCATCGAGATCGAGCCGAATCGCGTCACCCAGTTCAAAACTGAAGAAACCGATGGCTACCGTGCAGTGCAAGTCACTGTCGGCGAGCGTCGTGCTTCGCGCGTGACTGCCGCTCAGGCAGGTCACTTCGCCAAGGCTAACGTTGCCGCTGGTCGCGGTGTTTGGGAGTTCCGTCTTGAAGAAGGCGATTTCCAGGCTGGCGATCTGATCAAAGCTGAACTCTTCACTGCAGGCCAGCTGGTAGACGTAACCGGTCAGTCCAAAGGTAAAGGCTTCGCCGGTACCATCAAGCGTTGGAACTTCCGTGGTCAGGACAACACCCACGGTAACTCCGTATCGCACCGTGTCCCTGGCTCCATCGGCCAGTGCCAGACTCCTGGTCGTGTATTCAAGGGCAAGAAGATGTCCGGTCACATGGGCGCCGAGCGCGTGACTGTTCAGTCCCTGGAAGTAGTACGCGTAGACGCAGAACGCAACCTGCTGCTGGTCAAGGGTGCCGTTCCAGGCGCTACTGGCGGCGACGTGGTTGTGCGTCCAGCTGTCAAGGCTCGCGGTTAAGGGGAAACTGACATGCAACTCAATGTAAATGACGCTCAGGCGATCGAAGTTTCCGAACTGACTTTCGGTGGCGAATTCAACGAGACGCTGGTACACCAAGCAGTCGTGGCCTACATGGCCGGCGGCCGTCAGGGCACCAAGCAGCAGAAGACCCGTTCCGACGTGGCTGGTGGCGGTAAGCGCCCATGGCGTCAGAAGGGCACCGGCCGTGCTCGTGCCGGTACCACTCGTGGCCCGATCTGGCGCGGCGGTGGTGTCACCTTCGCAGCTCGTCCTCAGGACCACTCGCAGAAGCTCAACAAGAAGATGTACCGCGCAGCTCTGCGCTCCATCCTCTCCGAGCTGGTACGTAGCGAGCGCCTGGTCGTAGTTCAGGACTTCGCAGTCGAAGCCCCGAAGACCAAGGACCTGCTGAACAAGCTGAACGGCATGGGTCTGAACGACGTACTGATCGTTTCCGACGCCGTTGATCAGAACCTGTACCTGGCTGCTCGTAACCTGCCGCACGTCGACGTACGTGACGTTCAGGGTTCCGATCCGGTCAGTCTGATCGCATACGAGAAAGTGTTGATCACTGTCTCGGCCGTGAAGAAATTCGAGGAGCTGCTGGGATGAACCAGGAACGCGTATTTAAAGTCCTCCTTGGCCCGCACGTTTCCGAGAAGGCTACCGTTCTGGCTGAGAAGAAAGGCCAGTTCGTATTCAAGGTTGCTACCGATGCAACCAAGCTGGAAATCAAGAAAGCTGTCGAAGGCCTGTTCAACGTAAAAGTTGAAAACGTGTCGACCGTCAACGTCCTGGGTAAAACCAAGCGTACCGCACGTGGTCTGGGCAAGCGTAATGACTGGAAGAAGGCGATCGTCTCCCTTCAGCCAGGCCAAGATCTCGATTTCAGCAGCAGTGCTGAGTAAGGAAGGGGTGCATCATGGCAATCGTTAAATGCAAACCGACTTCCCCTGGCCGCCGTTTCGTGGTCAAGGTGGTCAACAAGGAGCTGCACAAAGGCGCTCCTCACGCACCGCTGATCGAGAAGAAATCGAAGTCTGGTGGTCGTAACAACAATGGCCGCATCACCACTCGTCACGTTGGTGGTGGTCATAAGCAGCATTACCGTCTGGTCGACTTCCGTCGCAACGACAAAGATGGCATTCCAGCCACTGTCGAGCGTATCGAATACGACCCGAACCGTACTGCTCACATCGCCCTGCTGTGCTACGCAGACGGCGAGCGTCGCTACATCATCGCCCCTAAAGGCGTTGTTGCCGGCGACCAGCTGATCGCAGGTGCCCTGGCCCCAATCAAGGCCGGTAACACCCTGCAACTGCGCAACATCCCAGTAGGTAGCACCATTCACGGCATCGAACTGAAGCCGGGCAAGGGTGCACAGATCGCTCGTTCCGCTGGTGCCTCGGCTCAGCTGATCGCTCGTGAAGGCGCTTACGTGACCCTGCGTCTGCGCTCTGGTGAAATGCGTAAAGTACTGGCTGAGTGCCGTGCGACCCTGGGCGAAGTCTCGAACTCCGAGCACAGCCTGCGTTCGCTGGGTAAAGCAGGTGCTAAACGCTGGCGCGGCGTTCGCCCAACCGTTCGTGGTGTTGCCATGAACCCGGTTGACCACCCACATGGTGGTGGTGAAGGTCGTACCTCCGGTGGTCGTCATCCGGTATCGCCATGGGGCTTCCCGACCAAGGGTGCGAAGACCCGTGGTAATAAGCGTACCGACAACATGATCGTCCGTCGTCGCAAGTAACTAGAGGGATACGACAGTGCCACGTTCTCTGAAAAAAGGTCCTTTTATCGATCTTCACCTTCTGAAGAAGATCGAAGTGGCGGTGGAGAAGAACGATCGCAAGCCAGTTAAAACCTGGTCGCGCCGTTCGATGATCCTGCCACAAATGGTCGGTCTGACCATCGCGGTACACAACGGTCGCCAGCATGTCCCCGTTCTCGTGAACGAAGACATGGTCGGCCACAAACTGGGCGAGTTCGCCGGTACCCGCACCTATCGCGGGCACGTGGCTGACAAGAAAGCCAAGCGTTAAGGGGTAAGGAAATGGAAGTAGCCGCTAAGTTGTCGGGCGCTCGAATCTCCGCCCAGAAAGCCCGCTTGGTCGCCGACCAGATCCGCGGGAAGAAGGTGGGCGAAGCGCTCAACCTGTTGGCCTTCAGCAGCAAAAAAGCCGCTGAAATCATGAAGAAAGTCCTCGAGTCGGCCGTTGCCAACGCCGAACACAACGAAGGCGCAGACGTTGATGACCTGAAGGTCTCCACCGTCTTCGTCAACGAAGGGCGTTCGCTGAAGCGCATCATGCCGCGTGCCAAAGGCCGCGCTGATCGCATCGTCAAGCGGTCTTGCCATATCACTGTCAAGGTTGCGGACAAGTAACGGAGTCGATCAGATGGGTCAGAAAGTACATCCCACTGGCATTCGCCTGGGAATCGTCAAGGAGCACACCTCCGTCTGGTATGCAGACGGCGCTACTTACGCAGATTACCTGTTGAAGGATCTGAAAACGCGTGAGTACCTCCAGGACAAACTAAAAAGCGCGTCCGTAAGCCGTATCGATATTCATCGTCCGGCTCAAACTGCACGCATCACCATCCACACCGCTCGTCCCGGTATCGTTATCGGTAAGAAAGGTGAGGACGTTGAGAAGCTGCGTCAGGACCTGACCAAGCAGATGGGTGTGCCTGTGCACATCAACATCGAAGAGATCCGCAAGCCGGAACTCGACGCTATGCTGGTTGCCCAGAGCGTAGCTCAGCAGCTGGAGCGCCGCGTAATGTTCCGTCGCGCCATGAAGCGCGCCGTACAGAACGCCATGCGTATTGGTGCCAAGGGCATCAAGATCCAGGTGAGCGGTCGTCTCGGCGGTGCCGAGATCGCACGTACCGAGTGGTATCGCGAAGGTCGTGTGCCCCTGCACACCCTGCGTGCCGATATCGACTACAACACCTACGAAGCTCACACCACCTACGGTGTGATCGGTGTGAAGGTTTGGATCTTCAAAGGCGAAGTGATTGGTGGTCGCCAGGAAGAGCTGAAGCCGCAAGCACCAGCGCCTCGTAAAAAAGCTGCTAAGTAAGGGGTACGCCAAATGTTGCAACCAAAGCGTACAAAATTCCGCAAGCAGATGACCGGCCACAACCGTGGTCTGGCACTGCGCGGTAGCAAGGTCAGCTTCGGCGAATTCGCCCTGAAGGCTGTTGCTCGCGGTCGTCTCACCGCCCGTCAGATCGAGTCGGCACGTCGTGCCCTGACCCGTCACGTAAAACGTGGCGGCAAGATCTGGATCCGTGTATTCCCGGACAAGCCGGTTACCAAGAAGCCTCTCGAGGTTCGTATGGGTAAAGGTAAGGGTTCCGTTGAGTACTGGGTTGCCCAGATCCAGCCAGGCAAGGTCCTGTACGAGATCGAGGGTGTTTCTGAAGAGCTGGCGCGCGAGGCCTTCGCCCTGGCTGCTGCAAAGCTGCCACTCGCCACCTCCTTTGTTAAGCGGACGGTGATGTGATGAAAGCGAATGAACTTCGTGAAAAATCGGCACAGCAGCTGAACGAGCAACTGCTCGGCTTGCTGCGCGACCAGTTCAATCTGCGTATGCAGAAGGCAACTGGCCAGTTGGGGCAGTCGCACCTGCTCTCGCAAGTTAAGCGTGACATCGCTCGCGTGAAAACTGTGCTCAACCAGCAGGCAGGTAAGTGATCATGGCTGAAGCTGAAAAAACCGTCCGTACGCTGACTGGCCGTGTCGTCAGCGACAAAATGGACAAGACCATCACCGTTCTGATCGAGCGTCGCGTCAAGCACCCGATCTACGGTAAATACGTTAAGCGTTCGACTAAGCTGCACGCGCACGACGAGACCAACCAGTGCAAGATCGGCGACAAGGTTTCCATTCGCGAAACCCGTCCGCTGG
Organism: Pseudomonas shiyinii; assembly: GCF_056725765.1. NCBI lineage: Bacteria > Pseudomonadati > Pseudomonadota > Gammaproteobacteria > Pseudomonadales > Pseudomonadaceae > Pseudomonas > Pseudomonas shiyinii. The sequence goes on from NZ_CM161522.1 coordinate 228,245, forward strand.
CCAAGACCAAGTCCTGGGCACTGGTTGAAGTCCTCGAACGCGCTGTTGAAGTCTAAGGGCGAAGGGTCGGAGAAATTTTATGATTCAGACTCAATCCATGCTCGATGTGGCCGATAACAGCGGCGCTCGTCGCGTCATGTGCATCAAGGTGCTCGGCGGTTCCCACCGCCGTTACGCCGGTATCGGTGACATCATCAAAGTTACCGTCAAGGAAGCCATTCCTCGCGGTAAGGTCAAAAAAGGCCAGGTGATGACTGCTGTTGTCGTCCGTACCCGTCACGGTGTACGTCGCGCTGACGGTTCCATCATTCGTTTCGACGGCAACGCTGCTGTTCTGCTGAACACCAAGCAAGAGCCGATCGGCACTCGCATCTTCGGGCCAGTGACCCGTGAACTTCGTACCGAGAAGTTCATGAAGATCGTCTCGCTCGCCCCTGAAGTGCTCTAAGGAGATCCGACATGCAAAAGATTCGTCGTGACGACGAGATCATCGTGATCGCCGGCAAGGACAAAGGTAAGCGCGGTAAGGTGCTGAAGGTGCTCGCTGACAACCGTCTGGTTGTTGGCGGTGTCAACCTGGTCAAGCGTCATACCAAGCCTAACCCGATGGCGGGCGTCCAGGGCGGTATCGTCGAAAAAGAAGCGCCTCTGCACGCTTCCAACGTTGCCATTTTCAATGGTGAAACCAACAAGGCTGACCGCGTTGGCTTCAAGGTTGAAGACGGCAAGAAAATTCGTGTCTTCAAGTCGACCCAGAAAGCGGTTGATGCTTGAACACTGCTAGGTAGAAGACAATGGCACGACTGAAAGAGATTTACCGGAACGAAATCGCTCCCAAGCTTAAGGAAGAACTTAAGCTCGCGAACGTGATGGAAGTTCCTCGCGTAACCAAGATCACCCTGAACATGGGTCTGGGCGAAGCGGTCGGTGACAAGAAGGTCATCGAGAACGCCGTTGCCGACCTGGAAAAGATCACCGGTCAAAAGCCGGTCGTGACTTTCGCTCGCAAGTCGATTGCGGGCTTCAAGGTTCGTGAAGGTTGGCCGATCGGCGTCAAGGTAACCCTGCGCCGCGATCGTATGTACGAATTCCTGGACCGCCTGCTGGCGATCTCCCTGCCTCGGGTTCGCGACTTCCGCGGCCTGAATGCCAAGTCCTTCGATGGCCGTGGCAACTACAGCATGGGCGTGAAAGAGCAGATCATCTTCCCGGAAATCGACTACGACAAGATCGATGCTCTGCGCGGTCTGGACATCACCCTGACCACCACTGCTCGTACGGATGACGAAGGCCGCGCCCTGCTGCGTGCTTTCAAATTCCCGTTCCGCAACTGATTGGAGTAGGAAAATGGCCAAGAAGAGCATGAAGAACCGCGAGCTGAAGCGTCAGCTCACGGTAGCCAAGTACGCTAAGAAGCGCGCTGAGCTGAAAGCGACCATCGTCAACCTGAACGCCTCTCCTGAAGAGCGTTTCGCTGCCGTAGTCGCTCTGCAGAAGCAGCCACGTGACGCTAGCGCCTCGCGCCTGCGTAACCGTTGCCGCCTGACCGGTCGTCCTCACGGTGTATACCGTAAGTTCGGCCTGGGCCGTAACATGCTGCGTCAAGCTGCAATGCGCGGTGACGTACCAGGTCTGGTCAAGGCCTCCTGGTAATCGCAGGTGTAGTCCCGGCGGAAGGGGAGCAAACTTCCGACCGCCGGTGACCTCGCCACCAAACAAGCCCCTTATGGGGCTTGTTTCGTTTCTGTCTTGTGTCTAGAATGACCGGCTCACCTGAGCCCGGGTTTTTTACCCTGCCCGCTCGGGTGGTTGTGATAGCCGCAAGGCTAATAATTCTTGTATCAGGAGCATCTAGCCCATGAGTATGCAGGACCCGTTAGCGGACATGCTAACTCGCATCCGTAATGCCCAGATGGCTGAAAAGTCCGTCGTAAGCATGCCTTCCTCCACTCTGAAGGTCGCGGTTGCCAAAGTTCTGAAGGACGAAGGTTACATCGCTGGCTATCAGGTCAGTGGCGAAGCCAAACCCTCCCTGTCGATCGAACTGAAGTACTTCGAAGGCCGTCCGGTCATCGAGGAACTGAAGCGCTCCAGCCGTCCAGGCCTGCGCCAGTACAAGTCCGTCGCAGACCTGCCGAAAGTACGTGGCGGCCTGGGCGTGTCTATTGTCTCCACCAACAAAGGTGTGATGACTGATCGCGCTGCGCGCGCTGCCGGTGTTGGCGGCGAAGTTCTGTGCACAGTGTTCTAAGGGGAGATAGGCATGTCTCGCGTCGCTAAGAACCCCGTTAAGCTGCCTTCCGGCGTCGAAGTCAAATTCGCCGGCCAGCAGCTTTCGGTGAAGGGTGCCAAGGGCACTCTCGAACTGAACGTTCACTCGTCTGTTGAAATCACCCAGGAAGCTGGTGAGCTGCGTTTCGCCGCTCGCAACGGTGACCAGCAAGCTCGCGCCATGGCCGGTACTACCCGTGCCCTGGTGAACAACATGGTCCAGGGCGTAAGCCAAGGCTTCGAGCGCAAGCTCCAGCTGGTCGGTGTTGGTTACAAGGCACAGGCCAAGGGCAGCGTCCTGAACCTGGCTCTGGGCTTCTCGCACCCAGTGGACTACGAACTGCCAGCCGGCATCACCGCTGAAACTCCCAGCCAGACCGACATCCTGATCAAGGGTATCGACAAGCAGCTGGTTGGTCAGGTGGCCGCTGAAATCCGCGACTTCCGTCCGCCAGAGCCTTACAAAGGCAAGGGTGTGCGTTACGCGGACGAAGTAGTCCGTCGTAAAGAAGCCAAGAAGAAGTAGGGCCTAGCAAATGACCGACAAAAAAGTTACTCGACTGCGTCGCGCTCGCAAAGCACGCCTGAAAATGCACGAACTCGAAGTCGTGCGTCTGTGCGTGTTCCGCTCCTCGCAGCACATCTACGCCCAGGTCATTTCGGCCGACGGCAGCAAGGTTCTGGCAAGCGCCTCGACCTTGGACAAAGAACTGCGTGATGGCGCCACCGGCAACATCGACGCGGCCACTAAGGTTGGCAAGCTGGTAGCTGAGCGTGCGAAAGCCGCCGGTGTATCTCAAGTTGCCTTTGACCGTTCCGGCTTCAAGTACCACGGCCGCGTCAAGGCGCTGGCTGATGCTGCTCGTGAAGGCGGGCTGGAGTTCTAAGTTATGGCAAATAACGATCAAAAGCGCGACGAAGGCTACATCGAGAAGCTGGTTCAAGTTAACCGCGTAGCTAAAACCGTTAAAGGCGGCCGTATCTTCACCTTCACCGCGCTGACCGTGGTAGGTGACGGCAAGGGCCGTGTTGGTTTCGGCCGTGGCAAATCGCGCGAAGTACCTGCCGCGATCCAGAAAGCCATGGAAGCTGCCCGTCGCAACATGATTCAAGTCGACCTGAAGGGCACCACCCTGCAGTACGCCACCAAGGCTGCCCACGGCGCCTCGAAGGTCTACATGCAGCCTGCCTCGGAAGGTACCGGTATCATCGCCGGCGGCGCAATGCGTGCTGTCCTGGAAGTTGCTGGTGTACAGAACGTCCTGGCCAAGTGCTACGGTTCGACCAACCCAGTGAACGTGGTTTACGCCACCTTCAAGGGTCTGAAAGCCATGCAATCTCCTGAGTCCATTGCTGCCAAGCGCGGCAAGAGCGTTGAGGAGATCATCTGATCATGGCAACTGTAAAAGTAACGCTGATCAAAAGCACCGCCGGCCGCCTGCCTAACCACAAGCTGTGCGTTAAAGGCCTGGGTCTGCGTCGCATCGGTCACACTGTAGAAGTCCAGGATACTCCCGAAAACCGCGGGATGATCAACAAGGCTTACTACATGCTGAAGGTCGAGGGTTAATCGATGAAACTCAATGATCTGAGTCCAGCGCCGGGTTCCCGTCGCGAGAAGCATCGTCCGGGTCGTGGTATCGGTAGCGGTTTGGGCAAGACCGGTGGCCGCGGCCACAAAGGTCAGACCTCCCGTTCCGGTGGTTCGATCGCTCCGGGCTTCGAAGGCGGTCAACAGCCGCTGCACCGTCGTCTGCCGAAGTTCGGCTTCGTTTCCCTGAAAGCCATGGACCGCGCCGAAGTGCGTCTGTCCGAGCTGGCCAAGGTGGAAGGCGACGTGATCTCCGTGCAATCCCTGAAGGATGCCAACGTGATCGGCCAGCACGTACAGCGCGTGAAAATCATGCTGTCGGGCGAAGTCACTCGCGCAGTCACCATCAAGGGTATCGCAGCCACCAAGGGTGCGCGTGCGGCTATCGAAGCAGCTGGCGGCAAGTTCGAGGAATAAATGGCTAAGCAAGGTGCTCTCTCTTCGCTCGGAAAGGGCGGGATGTCGGAACTCTGGGCTCGTCTGCGCTTTCTGTTCATGGCGATCATCGTCTATCGGATCGGCGCGCATATCCCGGTGCCTGGCATCAACCCGGACCGTCTGGCGGATCTGTTTCGGCAGAATGAGGGGACCATTCTTAGCTTGTTCAACATGTTTTCCGGTGGCGCGCTGGAGCGCATGAGCATTTTTGCACTGGGGATCATGCCGTACATTTCGGCGTCGATCATCATGCAGCTCATGACCGCGGTCAGCCCGCAACTGGAGCAGTTGAAGAAGGAAGGTGAAGCTGGCCGTCGCAAGATCAGCCAGTACACCCGCTACGGCACCGTTATCCTGGCACTGGTTCAAGCCATTGGCATGTCCATTGGCCTGGCCAACCAGGGCGTGGCGTTTTCTGTTGGCCTGGGCTTCCATGTTGTCGCCGTTGCCACTTTCGTGGCCGGCGCGATGTTCATGATGTGGCTGGGCGAGCAGATCACCGAGCGCGGTGTGGGCAACGGTATCTCGATGTTGATCTTCGCAGGTATCGTTGCCGGTCTTCCGAGAGCAATCGGGCAGTCTTTCGAGTCTGCGCGTACAGGCGATATCAACATTTTCGCCCTGGTCGCTATCGGTTTGCTTGCAGTAGCGATTATCGGCTTCGTGGTGTTCATCGAGCGTGGTCAGCGTCGTATCGCCGTTCACTACGCCAAGCGTCAGCAGGGCCGCAAGGTCTTTGCCGCGCAGACCAGCCACTTGCCGCTCAAGGTGAACATGGCAGGGGTTATCCCGGCCATTTTCGCCAGCAGCATTCTGCTGTTCCCGGCTTCGCTGGGTGCCTGGTTCGGTCAGTCCGAGGGTATGGGCTGGCTGCAGGACATCTCGCAGTCGATCGCTCCTGGTCAGCCGTTGAACATTTTGCTGTTTAGTGCAGGGATCATTTTCTTCTGCTTCTTCTATACAGCGCTGATGTTCAACCCGAAAGACGTAGCGGAAAACCTGAAGAAGTCCGGTGCCTTTATTCCGGGTATCCGTCCTGGTGAGCAGTCGGCACGCTATATTGATGGCGTTCTGACCCGTCTGACCATGTTCGGTGCTCTTTACATGATGGCCGTCTGCCTTCTGCCCCAGTTCCTGGTGGTGGCAGCAAACGTGCCGTTCTACCTTGGCGGGACCTCGTTGCTGATTGTGGTAGTGGTTGTGATGGACTTCATGTCCCAAGTACAATCGCACCTCGTTTCGCACCAGTACGAATCCCTGATGAAGAAAGCCAACCTGAAAGGCTACGGTGGCAGCGGTCTGCTGCGCTGATAGACCCCCTAAGGTTCGAGGAGTCGGTAATGAAAGTTCGTGCATCGGTGAAAAAGCTGTGCCGCAACTGCAAGATCATTCGTCGCGAAGGTATCGTTCGCGTGATCTGCAGCGCGGAACCGCGTCACAAGCAGCGCCAAGGCTGAGTGTGATCCGCGCTTCAAACCCAGCAGCTAGTGTGCTGCTGGGTTGATTATTCGTTTCTACAGCGATATTATCTCGCGCCCTATTTCTTGGCTTCCGGGGCGTAGGTAGCTGTCAATTGGAGTCCCACTGAATGGCCCGTATTGCAGGCGTCAACATTCCAGATAACAAGCACACTGTTATCTCGCTGACCTACATCTATGGTGTCGGTCGCACTACTGCACAGAAGATCTGTGCAGACGCTGGTGTAAACCCAGCCGCTAAGATCAAGGATCTGAGCGACGAGCAAATCGAAACCCTGCGTGGCGAAGTCGCGAAGATCACCACCGAAGGTGATCTGCGTCGTGACATCAACATGAAGATCAAACGCTTGATGGACCTGGGTTGCTACCGCGGCCTGCGTCATCGTAAAGGTCTGCCGGTTCGCGGCCAGCGCACCAAGACCAACGCACGCACCCGTAAGGGCCCGCGTAAGCCGATCCGCAAGTAATCGCCCAGGAATATAGACATGGCAAAACCTGCTGCTCGTCCTCGTAAAAAAGTCAAAAAGACAGTGGTTGATGGCATCGCCCACATCCATGCGTCTTTCAACAACACCATCGTGACCATCACCGACCGTCAGGGCAACGCTTTGTCCTGGGCGACCTCCGGTGGTTCGGGTTTCCGTGGTTCGCGCAAATCCACCCCGTTCGCAGCCCAGATCGCTGCTGAGCGTGCTGGTCAAGCTGCGCTGGAATATGGCCTGAAGAACCTCGACGTCAACGTCAAGGGTCCAGGTCCAGGTCGTGAGTCCGCCGTTCGTGCACTGAACAGCTGCGGCTACAAGATCGCCAGCATCACCGACGTGACGCCAATCCCGCACAACGGGTGCCGTCCGCCGAAGAAGCGTCGCGTGTAATCAGGAGACAGATAAATGGCACGTTACATTGGTCCAAAATGCAAACTGTCTCGTCGTGAAGGCACCGATCTGTTCCTGAAGAGCGGCGTTCGCGCTCTGGAATCGAAGTGCAACATCGAAGCAGCCCCAGGTATCCACGGCCAGCGCCGTGGCCGTCAGTCCGACTACGGTACCCAGCTGCGCGAGAAGCAAAAAGTTCGTCGTATCTACGGTGTCCTGGAGCGTCAGTTCCGCGGTTACTACCAGCTGGCAGCCTCGAAGAAGGGTGCTACCGGTGAAAACCTGCTGCAACTGCTCGAGTGCCGTCTGGACAACGTCGTCTACCGTATGGGCTTCGGTTCCACTCGTTCGGAATCGCGCCAGCTGGTTTCGCACAAGGCAATCAGCGTCAACGGCAAGACCGTAAACATTCCATCCTACCAAGTTCGTCCGGGTGACGTGGTCGCGGTTCGCGAGAAGTCGCAGAACCAGCTGCGCATTGTTCAAGCCCTTGAACTGTGCGCCCAGCGTGGCCGCGTTGAGTGGGTTGACGTGGATGCTGCCAAGAAGTCGGGCGTTTTCAAGAACGTTCCTGCTCGCAGCGACCTGTCCGCCGACATCAACGAAAACCTGATTGTCGAGCTCTACTCCAAGTAAGGGCTAGAAAATAGGTGCATCCATGCAGATTTCGGTAAATGAGTTCCTGACACCCCGCCACATTGATGTGCAGGTTGTCAGTCCGACCCGCGCCAAGATCACGCTCGAGCCTCTCGAGCGTGGCTTCGGCCATACCCTGGGCAACGCGCTGCGTCGCATCCTGTTGTCCTCCATGCCTGGCTGTGCAGTAGTCGAGGCCGAGATCGACGGCGTACTCCACGAGTACTCCGCGATCGAAGGTGTACAGGAAGACGTCATTGAAATCCTGTTGAACCTCAAAGGCCTGGCCATCAAGCTGCACGGTCGTGACGAAGTTACGCTGACCTTGTCGAAAAAGGGTTCGGGGGTGGTTACCGCTGCCGATATTCAGCTGGATCACGATGTCGAGATCGTCAATCCCGATCACGTAATCGCGAACCTGGCGTCCAACGGCGCCCTGAACATGAAGCTCACCGTAGCTCGTGGTCGCGGTTACGAGCCGGCCGACTCCCGTCAAACCGACGAAGACGAAAGCCGCAGCATCGGCCGTCTGCAGCTGGACGCTTCGTTCAGCCCGGTGCGTCGTATCGCCTACGTGGTCGAGAACGCCCGTGTTGAACAGCGTACCAACCTGGACAAGCTGGTCATCGACCTGGAAACCAACGGTACCCTGGACCCTGAAGAGGCCATTCGTCGTGCCGCGACCATCCTGCAGCAGCAGCTGGCCGCGTTCGTCGACCTCAAAGGTGACAGCGAGCCTGTTGTAGTCGAGCAGGAAGACGAGATCGATCCGATCCTGCTGCGTCCGGTTGACGATCTGGAACTGACCGTACGTTCGGCCAACTGCCTCAAGGCGGAGAACATCTACTACATCGGCGACCTGATTCAGCGTACCGAAGTAGAGCTGTTGAAGACTCCGAACCTGGGCAAGAAGTCCCTGACTGAAATCAAGGACGTCCTGGCCTCCCGTGGTCTGTCTCTCGGCATGCGCCTCGACAACTGGCCGCCTGCAAGTCTTAAGAAAGACGACAAGGCGACCGCCTGATCGTCGTAATCACCGAACGTAGTGTTTGGTAAGGAATGAATCATGCGTCATCGTAAAAGTGGACGTCACCTGAGCCGTACCAGCTCTCACCGCAAGGCTATGTTCCAGAACATGGCTGTGTCGCTGATCGAGCACGAGCTGATCAAAACCACCCTGCCGAAAGCCAAGGAACTGCGCCGCGTTGCCGAGCCGCTGATCACCCTGGCCAAGGAAGACAGCGTCGCTAACCGTCGCCTGGCTTTCGACCGTACCCGTTCGAAAGCTGCCGTAGGCAAGCTGTTCAACGACCTGGGCAAGCGCTACGCCACCCGTCAGGGCGGCTACCTGCGTATCCTGAAGTGCGGTTTCCGCGCTGGCGACAACGCGCCTATGGCGTACGTCGAGCTGGTTGATCGTCCGGTCGGTGGTGCTGTAGAAGCTGCCGAGTAAGACGTCTGTCTGCTACAAGAAACCGGGCCTCGTGCCCGGTTTTTTGTGCTTGTGTGAATTGCTATTTTCTATCGATTCTACTAATTCAATGAATTAGTTGTTGTAACCAGGCTCGACCATACTTGTCAGCACGCCGATACAGCGGCAGCCCTAGACTGATAAGGAGAGCCCATGAGCAAGATTCTCACCACCGCCAGCGGTGCCCCAGTAGCCGACAACCAGAACTCCCGTTCGGCAGGCCCACGTGGCCCGCTGCTGCTCGACGACTTCCACCTGATCGAGAAGCTCGCCCATTTCAACCGTGAGAACATTCCTGAGCGCCGGGTGCATGCCAAGGGTTCGGGCGCCTATGGCACCTTCACCGTTACCCAGGACATCTCCCAGTACACCAGCGCCAAGCTGTTCGACACCATCGGCAAGCAAACCGAGACCTTCCTGCGTTTCTCCACGGTCGGTGGTGAGCGAGGCTCGGCCGATACCGAGCGTGACCCGCGCGGTTTCGCAGTCAAGTTCTACACCGAGGAAGGCAACTGGGACATCGTAGGCAACAACACACCGGTGTTCTTCATCCGCGATCCGCTCAAGTTCCCGGACTTCATCCATACCCAGAAACGCCACCCGCAGTCCAACCTGAAGAACGCCCAGATGATGTGGGATTTCTGGTCCCATTCCCCTGAGGCGCTGCACCAGGTCACGATTCTGTTCTCCGACCGTGGTATTCCGGATGGCTATCGGCATATGCACGGCTTCGGCAGCCACACCTACAGCCTGATCAACGCCAAGGGCGAGCGCACCTGGGTCAAATGGCACTTCAAGACCCAGCAGGGCATCAAGAACCTCGCACCCGCCGAAGCGGCCCGTCTGGCAGGTACCGACCCGGACTACGCCCAGCGCGATCTGTTCGAGGCCATCGAGCGTGGCGATTACCCGCGTTGGACCGTGTGCATCCAGGTGATGAGCGAGGCCGAAGCCGCTGGCCGTGCGGAGAACCCCTTCGACGTGACCAAGACCTGGTCGCAGAAGGAGTACCCGCTGATCGAGGTCGGTGTGTTGGAGCTCAACCGCAATCCGCTCAACTACTTCGCCGAAGTCGAGCAGGCGGCCTTCGGCCCGAGCAACATGGTACCGGGTGTTGGCCTGTCGCCGGACCGGATGCTGCAAGGTCGGGTATTCGCCTACGCTGACGCCCACCGCTACCGTGTCGGCACCAATCACCAGCAGTTGCCGGTGAATGCCCCACGCTGCCCGGTGCACAGCTATCAGCGCGATGGTGCGATGGCGTCCGGCACTTATGGCAGCGCCCCGAATTACGAGCCAAACAGCTACAGCGACGCGCCCAAGCAGTCGCCGCGCCATGCCGAGCCAGCCCTGGCCCTGCAAGGTGCTGCCGATCGCTACGATCATCGCGAGGACAATGACTACTTCAGCCATGCCGGTGCGTTGTTCCGGCTGATGAATGCCGAGCAGCAGGCCTTGCTCATCAGCAATATCGCCGCCGCGATGGCTGGGGTCAGCATGGATGTGGTGCAACGCCAGCTGCAGTACTTCTTCAAGGCTGACCCGGCCTATGGCGAAGGTGTCGCCAAGGCGCTGGGCGTGAAGCTCGCCTAAGTCGAAGTGATAAGAAGAACCGCCCTCATTTGGGCGGTTTTTCAATGAATATCACTACTGTTTAACCGATTTTTTGCTTCTAATTGCGCCTTTCTCCGTGACCGCGAGGCAAAGCTGGTTCACACTATTGGCATTGACGTATTCACAGGGAGAAGCAGGGCGATGCAAGGTCACCCGGACGTAATCAACTACCTCGTCACGTTGCTGAAGGGCGAACTGGCAGCACGCGATCAATACTTCATCCATTCGCGCATGTACGAAGACTGGGGCCTGTCCAAGCTCTACGAACGTATCAACCACGAGATGGAAGAAGAGACCCAGCACGCCGACGCCCTGATGCGCCGCATTCTCATGCTCGAAGGCACGCCGGACATGCGCGCCGATGATCTGGAAGTGGGCAGCACCGTGCCCGAGATGATCGAGGCCGACCTCAAGCTCGAGTACAAGGTGCGTGCGGCATTGTGCAAAGGCATCGAGTTGTGCGAGCTGCACAAGGACTACGTCAGCCGCGACATCCTGCGTGCGCAGTTGGCCGATACCGAGGAAGACCACACCTACTGGCTGGAGAAACAGCAGGGGTTGATCAAGGCGATCGGCCTGGAGAACTACCTGCAGTCGCAGATGTAAAAAGCTGGGGCTGCTCTGCAGCCCTTTCGCGGCACAAGGCCGCTCCTACAGGGCAGCGGATAGTTACGCTGTCCTGTAGGAGCGGCCTTGTGCCGCGAAAGGGGCGCAAAGCGCTTCCATCCTCAGGCCCGATCCCGCTCCAACAGCGGCTTGAGGTAATGTCCGGTATAGGATTGCTTCATTTCAGCCAACTCCTCCGGGGTGCCACAGGCAATGATCTGGCCGCCTTTGGAGCCACCTTCCGGCCCCAGGTCCACCAGCCAGTCGGCCGTCTTGATCACATCCAGGTTGTGTTCGATCACCACCACGGTATTGCCGTGGTCACGCAGCCGATGCAATACATCCAACAGTTGCTGGATATCGGCGAAATGCAGGCCGGTAGTCGGCTCATCGAGGATATACAGCGTCTTGCCGGTATCGCGCTTGGACAGTTCGCGGGACAACTTGACCCGTTGCGCCTCGCCGCCTGACAGTGTCGTGGCCGACTGCCCCAGTTTGATGTAGGACAGGCCCACGTCCATCAGCGTCTGCAGCTTGCGCGCCAGGGCTGGTACCGCGTCGAAGAATGCCCGGGCATCCTCGATGGTCATTTCCAGCACTTCATGGATGTTCTTGCCCTTGTACTTGATCTCCAGGGTCTCGCGGTTGTAGCGCTTGCTCTTGCACACATCGCACGGTACGTAGATGTCCGGCAGGAAATGCATCTCCACCTTGATCAGGCCATCGCCCTGGCACGCTTCGCAGCGCCCACCCTTGACGTTGAACGAGAAACGCCCCGGGCCGTAGCCCCGTGCGCGCGACTCCGGCACGCCGGCGAACAGTTCGCGGATCGGCGTGAAGATACCGGTGTAGGTCGCTGGGTTGGAGCGCGGTGTGCGGCCGATCGGGCTCTGGTCGATGTCGACGACCTTATCCAGGTGCTGCAGGCCATCCAGGCTGTTGTGCGGCGCGGCCTCCAGGCTGCTGGCCCCATTGAGCGCGGTGGCGGCCAGGGGGAACAGGGTATTGTTGATCAGGGTCGATTTGCCCGAGCCGGAAACACCCGTGACGCACGTAAGCAGGCCAATCGGCACTTCCAGGTCAACGTTCTGCAGGTTGTTGCCACGGGCGCCCTTGAGCTTGAGCGCGAGCTTCTTGTTACGTGGGGTTCGCTTGGCCGGCACGACGATCTTCTTGCGCCCGGAGAGGTACTTGCCGGTCAGCGAGTCGGGGTGGGCCATCACCTCTTCCGGCGAGCCCTCGGCGACGATCTGGCCGCCGTGCACACCTGCCCCCGGGCCAATGTCGACCACGTAGTCGGCCAGGCGAATGGCGTCCTCGTCGTGTTCCACCACGATCACCGTGTTGCCCAGGTCGCGCAGGTGGTTCAGGGTCGCCAGCAAGCGGTCGTTGTCCCGCTGGTGCAGGCCAATGGACGGTTCGTCGAGAATGTACATGACGCCCACCAGGCCGGCGCCAATCTGGCTGGCCAGGCGGATGCGCTGGGCTTCGCCGCCGGACAAGGTCTCGGCGCTGCGGTCCAGCGTCAGGTAGTCCAGGCCGACATTGACCAGGAATTGCAGGCGCTCGCAGATCTCCTTGAGGATTTTCGCCGCGATCTCGCCGCGTCGGCCGGTCAGGGTCAGGTCGCTGAAATAGTCGCTGGCTTCGCCGATCGGCAGGTTGGTGACCGCCGGCAGGGTTTTCTCGCCTACCCAGACGTGACGCGCTTCGCGACGCAGGCGGGTGCCGCGGCAGTCCGGGCAGGGCTGGGTGCCGAGGTACTTGGCCAGCTCCTCGCGCACAGTGGCGGACTCGGTCTCGCGGTAGCGCCGCTCCAGGTTGGGCACGATGCCCTCGAAGGGGTGCGAACGCTTGACGATGTCGCCACGGTCGTTGAGGTACTTGAAATCGACGCTCTGTTTGCCGCTGCCATGCAGGATCACCTTCTGGTGTTCGGCCGACAGCTCGCCGAACGGCAGCTCCAGGCTGAAGCCATAGTGCGAGGCCAGGGAGCCGAGCATCTGGAAGTAATAGACATTGCGCCGGTCCCAGCCGCGGATGGCGCCCTCGGCCAGGGTCAGCTCGTTGTTGACCAGGCGCTTGGTGTCGAAGAACTGCTTCACGCCCAGGCCGTCGCAGGTCGGGCAGGCACCGGCCGGGTTGTTGAAGGAGAACAGCTTAGGCTCGAGTTCGCTGATGGCATGGCCGCACACCGGGCAGGCGAAACGGGCGGAGAAGATCATCTCTTCACCGGCCTCGTCGTCCATCGGCGCTACCAAGGCGATGCCATCGGCCAATTTCAGCGCGGTCTCGAAGGACTCGGCCAATCGCTGCTGCAAGTCTTCGCGGACCTTGAAGCGGTCCACCACCACATCGATGCTGTGCTTCTTCTGCTTGTCCAGCTTGGGCAGTTCGTCGAGCTCGTACAACTTGCCGTTGACCCGGGCGCGTACGAAGCCTTGGGCGCGCAGTTCGTCGAACACCGCCAGGTGCTCGCCCTTGCGTTCACGTACTACCGGCGCGAGCAGCATCAGCTTGCTGCCTTCGGGCTGGGCAAGCACCAGGTCGACCATCTGGCTGATCGTTTGCGCCTCCAGCGGGATGTCGTGGTCCGGACAGCGTGGCGTGCCGACGCGGGCGTAGAGCAGGCGCAGGTAGTCGTAGATTTCGGTGATGGTGCCGACGGTGGAGCGGGGGTTGTGCGAGGTGGATTTCTGCTCGATGGAGATGGCCGGCGACAAGCCTTCGATGGTGTCGACGTCGGGCTTTTCCATCATGGACAGGAACTGCCGGGCATAGGCCGACAAGGACTCCACGTAGCGACGCTGCCCCTCGGCATACAGGGTGTCGAACGCCAGGGACGACTTGCCGGAACCGGACAGGCCGGTGATCACGATCAGTTTGTCCCGGGGCAGGGTCAGGTCGATGTTCTTCAGGTTGTGGGTGCGTGCCCCACGAATCAGGATCTTGTCCACTGCGGCCTCGCTCGGCGGGCATAAACAAGGGAGTATAAGGCGCGCTGCCAGTACGCGGCAAAGCGTCGCGTGGATGCTGTTACGCTGTCGGACTGATAGAATCGCCGCCGGTTCACACGAGGTTATTCCATGCACGACACCCACAACGAGCGCATGAGTGGCAGCGAAACCCGCGCCGCAAGCGGCCTGGCTCTGGTCTTTGCCTTTCGTATGCTGGGCATGTTCATGGTCCTGCCGGTGCTGGCGACCTATGGCATGGACCTGGCCGGCGCGACCCCTGCGCTGATCGGCCTGGCCATCGGTGCCTACGGCCTGACCCAGGCCGTGCTGCAGATTCCGTTCGGGGTGATTTCCGACCGCATCGGGCGCCGCCCGGTGATCTACCTGGGTCTGGTGGTGTTCGCCCTCGGCAGCCTGCTGGCGGCCCAGGCCGACTCGATCTGGGGTGTGATCGCCGGGCGCATCCTGCAAGGTGCAGGGGCCATTTCGGCGGCCGTCATGGCATTGCTTTCCGACCTGACCCGCGAGCAGCACCGCACCAAGGCCATGGCCATGATCGGCATGAGCATCGGCCTGTCGTTCGCCGTGGCCATGGTTATTGGCCCATTGTTGACCCGTGCCTTTGGCTTGTCAGGATTGTTCCTCGCCACTGCAGGACTTGCCCTCGTCGGCATCGCCCTCATTGCCTTTGTCGTGCCCAGCGGCCACAAGGCCCTGCAGCACCGCGAGTCCGGTGTGGCGCGCCAGGCCCTGGGCCCGACCCTGCGTCATCCGGACCTTCTGCGCCTGGACGTGGGCATTTTCGTCCTGCATGCCATCCTCATGGCCAGCTTCGTTGCGTTGCCCCTGGCCTTCGTCGAGCGCGGCGGCCTGCCGAAGGAACAGCACTGGTGGGTATACCTGACCGCCTTGCTCGTCTCATTTTTTGCAATGATCCCGTTCATCATCTATGGCGAGAAGAAGCGCAAGATGAAGCGCGTGCTGATCGGCGCTGTCGGCGTGCTGATGGTGGTCGAGCTGTTCTTCTGGCAATGGGCTGACAACTTGCGCGGACTGGTGACCGGCACCGTGGTATTCTTTACGGCATTCAACCTGCTGGAGGCATCGCTGCCTTCTCTGGTGAGCAAAGTGTCGCCCGCAGGCGGCAAGGGGACGGCCATGGGGGTCTATTCCACCAGCCAGTTCCTGGGTGCCGCCCTGGGAGGAATCATCGGTGGCTGGTTGTTCCAGCACGGTGGCCTGGGCATGGTGTTCCTCGGTTGCGCAGGGCTGTGTGCCGTGTGGCTGGTGACTGCCTTGAGCATGAACGAGCCGCCGTACGTGACCAGCCTGCGCATGCCGCTGACGCCGGAAGGCCTCCGGGAAGCCGGCTTGACCGAGCGACTGTTGGCCGTGCCGGGTGTGACCGACGCCGTGGTGGTGGCAGAAGAAGCCGCCATCTATATCAAACTGGATACGAAAATTTTGGACCGTGCGACCCTCGAGCGTCTGGTGAACCCAGCCTCTTCGGCGTGCGAAGCCTAGGAGAACGTTATGGCCCGTGGGGTTAACAAAGTCATTCTGGTCGGCACCTGCGGTCAGGATCCCGAAGTCCGCTACCTGCCCAACGGTAACGCCGTGACCAACCTGAGCCTGGCCACCAGCGAGCAATGGACCGACAAGCAGTCCGGCCAGAAGGTCGAGCGTACCGAATGGCACCGCGTGGCCTTGTTCGGCAAGGTCGCCGAGATCGCCGGCGAGTACCTGCGCAAAGGTTCGCAGTGCTACATCGAAGGCAAGCTGCAGACCCGCGAGTGGGAAAAAGACGGCATCAAGCGCTACACCACCGAAATCATCGTCGACATCAACGGCACCATGCAGTTGCTCGGCGGCCGTCCGCAGAACCAGCAGGGCGGTGATCCGTACAACCAGGGTGGCGGCAACTACAACCAGGGCGGCCAGCAGCAATACAACCAGGCACCACGCCAGCAGGCCCCGCGTCCGCAGCAAGCCCCGCAACGCCCCGCGCCGCAGCAGCCAGCACCGCAGCCAGCGGCCGACTTCGACAGCTTTGATGACGATATTCCGTTCTGACCAGCGCCAGGGCCTCGAAATACGCCGGTCCTGAGCTATCTGCGGTAATGGTTGGGGCTGTTACACAGCCCATCGCGGGGCAAGCCCGCGCCTACAAGCAACTCCTTGTCGGCGCGGGCTTGCCCCGCGATTGCTTCATACCTGACCCATGTCATCGCACATTCCTGATTCTTGACTAGAGTTACAGGTTGGTGGCCATCCCGATGGTCGCTACCGTGAGTCCTAGAGGCGCCGGCACGTTCCAGGCGCCCAGAACCTGATCAGGAGTGCACGATGGACCTCAACCGTCGGCAGTTCTTCAAGGTCGCCGCTGTCGGCCTTGGAGGCTCGAGCCTTGCGGCGTTGGGCATGGCCCCTACGCCTGCGTTCGCCGAGCAGGTGCGCCACTTCAAGCTGGCGCACACCAAAGAGACCCGCAACACCTGCCCCTACTGCTCGGTCGGCTGCGGCCTGATCATGTACAGCCAGGGCGACGCGGGCAAGAACGTCAAGCAGAACATCATCCACATCGAGGGCGATGCGGATCACCCGGTAAACCGTGGCACCCTATGCCCTAAGGGCGCCGGCCTGTTGGACTTCATCCACAGCCCCAACCGCCTGCAGTACCCCGAGGTGCGCAAGCCAGGCAGCAAGGAGTGGACCCGGGTCAGCTGGGACGAGGCGCTCGATCGCATCGCCGACCTGATGAAGAAGGACCGCGACGCCAATTTCATCGAGAAGAACGATCAGGGCCAGACGGTCAACCGGTGGCTTACCGTGGGCTTCCTCGCCGCGTCGGCTGCCTCCAGCGAGGCCGGCTATCTGACGCACAAGGTGGTCCGTTCGCTGGGTGTACTGGGGTTCGATAACCAAGCGCGTGTCTGACACGGCCCGACGGTGGCAAGTCTTGCCCCGACGTATGGCCGTGGCGCCATGACCAATCACTGGTCTGATATCGCCAACGCGAACCTGGTCCTGGTGATGGGTGGCAACGCAGCAGAGGCGCATCCGTGCGGCTTCAAGTGGGTGACCGAGGCCAAGGCGCACAACAAGGCGCGGCTGATCGTGGTCGACCCGCGGTTCACGCGTACCGCCTCGGTGGCGGACTACTATGCGCCGATCCGTACCGGTACCGACATCGCCTTCATGGGCGGGCTGATCAATTACCTGCTGAGCAACGACAAGATCCAGCACGAGTACGTGCGCAACTACACCGACGTGTCGTTCATCGTCAACGAAGGCTATGGCTTCGAAGATGGGCTGTTCAGCGGTTACGACGCGGACAAGCGCATCTATGCCGACAAGTCCGGCTGGGGCTATGAGCTCGGCGAAGACGGTTTCGCCAAGGTCGACCCGACCCTGCAGCACCCGCGCTGCGTCTTCCAGCTGATGAAGCAGCACTACAGCCGCTACACCCCGGAAGTGGCGAGCATGACCTGTGGCATGCCCCAGGACGCCATGATGAAGATCTGGGAAGAGATCGCCACCTGCTCGCAACCGGGCAAGACCATGACGATCCTTTATGCGCTCGGCTGGACGCAGCACTCGATCGGTGCGCAGATCATCCGCAGTGCGGCCATGGTCCAGCTGTTGCTGGGCAACGTCGGTATGCCGGGCGGCGGGGTCAACGCGCTGCGCGGCCACTCCAACATCCAGGGCCTGACCGACCTGGGGCTGCTGTCCAACTCGTTGCCTGGCTACCTGACCCTGCCCGGCGATGCCGAGCAGGACTACGCCACGTACATCGATAAACGCGCATCCAAACCGCTGCGCCCAGGGCAGCTGTCCTACTGGCAGAACTACGGCAAATTCCACGTCAGCCTGATGAAGGCCTGGTATGGCGCCAACGCCACCGCAGAGAACGACTGGGGCTATGAGTGGCTGCCCAAGCTGGATGTCGGCTCCTACGACGTGCTGCGCATGTTCGAGATGATGGGGCAGGGCAAGGTCAACGGCTATATGTGCCAGGGCTTCAACCCCATCGCTGCGTTGCCGGACAAGAACCGTGTCACCGCCGCACTGGCCAAGCTCAAGTGGCTGGTGATCATGGACCCGCTGGCCACCGAAACCTCTGAGTTCTGGCGCAACGCCGGCCCGTTCAACGACGTCGACACGGCCAATATCCAGACCGAGGTGTTCCGCCTGCCCACCACCTGCTTCGCCGAAGAGGATGGCTCGCTGGTCAACAGCAGCCGCTGGTTGCAATGGCACTGGAAGGGCGCCGACGGCCCGGGCGAGACCCGCACCGACGTACAGATCATGAGCGAGCTGTTCCTGCGCCTGCGCCATCGCTACAAGGCCGAGGGCGGTGCCTACCCCGACCCGATGCTCAATATCAGCTGGCCGTACAAGATTCCTGAAGAGCCTTCCCCGGAGGAGCTGGCCAAGGAAATGAACGGCTGGGCGATCACCGACCAGGTCGATGCTGCCGGTACCACCCTCAAGGCAGGCCAGCAGCTCTCCGGCTTCGGCCAGCTTAAAGACGATGGCAGCACCGCGTCCGGTTGCTGGATCTTCTCGGGTTGCTGGACCGAGCAGGGCAACCAGATGGCCCGGCGCGACAACAGCGACCCTTACGGCATGCATCAGGTGCAGAACTGGGCTTGGGCGTGGCCTGCCAACCGGCGCATCCTCTACAACCGTGCCTCCAGCGACCCGCAGGGCAAACCCTGGGAGCCGGAGAAGAAGCGCCTGGTGTGGTGGAACGGCAAGGCCTGGACCGGTACCGACGTGCCGGACTTCAAGGTCGACTCGCCGCCGGAAGCCGGGATGAACCCGTTCATCATGAACCCCGAAGGTGTGGCGCGGTTCTTCGCCATCGACAAGATGGCCGAGGGGCCGTTCCCCGAACACTACGAGCCGTTCGAGACGCCCATCGGCATCAACCCGCTGAACCCGCAGAACAAGAAGGCCACCAGCAACCCGGCCGGGCGGGTCTTCGACTCGGTGTGGGATACCCTCGGCAAGGCCGACGAGTTCCCCTATGCGGCAACCACCTACCGGCTGACCGAGCACTTCCACTTCTGGAGCAAGCATTGCCGTCTCAACGCCATTGCCCAACCCGAGCAGTTCGTCGAGATCGGTGAGGTGCTGGCGAATGAGAAGGGCATCAAGGCGGGCGATCGGGTGCGGGTGAGCTCCAAACGAGGGCATATCGAGGCGGTGGCGGTGGTGACCAAGCGGATCCGTCCGCTGAAGGTCAACAACCAGACCGTGCACCACGTGGGTATCCCGTTGCACTGGGGCTTTACCGGCATCACCCGGCATGGCTACCTGACCAACACCCTGGTGCCGTTCCTGGGCGATGGCAACACCCAGACGCCGGAGTCCAAGTCGTTCCTCGTCAACGTGGAGAAAATCTAAATGGCCCAGCAAGACATCATCGCCCGCTCGGCCACCACGACCGTACCGCCTTCGGTACGCCAACAGCAAGAAGTGGCCAAGCTGATCGACACCACCAAGTGCATCGGTTGCAAGGCCTGCCAGGTGGCGTGTTCGGAGTGGAACGAACTGCGTGACGAGGTCGGCCACAACCATGGCACCTACGACAATCCCCAGGACCTGACTGCCGACACCTGGACCCTGATGCGCTTCACTGAGCACGAGCGCGACGATGGCAACCTGGAGTGGCTGATCCGCAAGGATGGCTGCATGCATTGCGCCGAACCTGGTTGCCTGAAGGCGTGCCCGAGCCCGGGGGCGATCATCAAGCACGCCAATGGCATCGTCGACTTCAACCAGGACCATTGCATCGGCTGCGGCTATTGCATCACCGGTTGCCCGTTCAACATCCCGCGCATCTCGCAGAAGGACCACAAAGCCTACAAGTGCAGCCTGTGTTCCGACCGCGTGGCCGTGGGCCTGGAGCCGGCCTGTGTGAAGACTTGCCCGACCGGGGCGATCGTCTTCGGTAGCAAGGATGAAATGAAGGTGCATGCCGCCGAGCGCATCGTCGACCTCAAGTCCCGTGGCTACGACAACGCCGGGTTGTACGACCCGGACGGCGTCGGCGGCACCCACGTGATGTACGTGTTGCACCATGCCGATACGCCCAAGTTGTACGCCGGCTTGCCAGACCAGCCGGTAATCAGCCCCCTGGTGGGGTTGTGGAAGGGCATCAGCAAGCCATTGGCGCTGCTGGCCATGGGCGCGGCGGTGCTGGCCGGGTTCTTCCACTATGTGCGGGTCGGCCCACAGCGGGTCGAGGAGCAGGAACATCCGACCACGGGCGAAGACGGCGTGCACCAAGTGGACCCGTCGGTCCATGTCTATGACCCGACCAAGCCCGGTGGGCAAGGGGAGCCACGGCCATGAGCGACCACAAACCTATCGTGCGCTACAACGCCAACGAGCGAAGCAACCACTGGATCGTCGCGATCCTGTTCGTGATGGCCGGCTTGTCGGGGCTGGCGCTGTTCCACCCGGCACTGTTCTGGCTCAGCCACCTGTTCGGCGGCGGGCCGTGGACACGCATCCTGCATCCGTTCCTCGGGGTGGCGATGTTCGTGTTCTTCCTCGGCCTGGTGCTGCGCTTCTGGCGTGCCAACTACATCACGGCCAACGATCGCCTGTGGCTACGCCGTATCGACCGGGTGATGTTGAACAAGGAAGAGGGCGTGCCACCGATCGGCAAGTACAACGCCGGGCAGAAGCTGCTGTTCTGGACCCTGCTGTTGTGCATGCTCGTGTTGCTGGTCAGTGGCGTGGTGATCTGGCGAGCCTGGTTCAGCCAGTACTTCGACATCGGCGCCATTCGCCTGGCCACCTTGCTGCACGCCCTGGCGGCATTCGTGCTGATCCTCAGCATCATCGTGCACATCTACGCCGGTATCTGGATCAAGGGCTCGGTGGGTGCGATGCTGCATGGCACGGTGAGCCGCGCCTGGGCGCGCAAGCATCATGAACTGTGGTACCGGGACGTGACGGGCGACAAGGCCCCGCCAAGCCCGGGTAGAAAAGAAGGATGACCGCTTGAGCACGATTCTCGAACCTGGGCAGATCGAGGCGGCGGCGACTGCGCCGCCGTTTCTGCATCTTCCATCCTCCGAGCTGTTCCAGTTGCGGGCCGAACGGCTCGAACACTTGGCCGAGGGGCACGCCTTGAGCGACTACCTTCGGCTGGCCGCCCGGCTGTGTCGTGTCCAGCAGGACTTGCTGGCGCAGCCGCCAACCCCCCTGCCGGTGGCCGAGGAGCGTCGGCGCCTATGCCTGAGCCATGGCCTGCCGCCGCTGGCCGCCGACAGCCTGGTGCGCGAGGGGCCCTGGCTGCCTTGGTTGGACGCACTGCTCGAGCACTTCCAGGATGAGCCGAGCAACGCGCTGGCCGATGCCGTGCGTACCTTGGGCAACAGTGACCAAGCGCAGCGCAAGGGTTGGGCCATCGCCTTGCTCGGCGGCCAGTATGATGCTGTGCCAGCTGCCGTGGTGCCCTTCATTGGCGCTGCATTGCAGGCAGCGTGGAGCCATTGGTTGCTGAGCCTGCCGGAGCCTGAACTCAAACCTGGCGGCAGCCTTTCGCAGTGCCCAGCCTGTGGCTCGCCGGCCATGGCCGGGGTAGTGCGTAACCGTGGCAAACACAATGGCCTGCGTTACCTGGCCTGTTCACTGTGTGCCTGCGAGTGGCATGTGGTGCGGGTCAAGTGCGTGTACTGCGACTCGAGCAAGGACCTGCGCTACACCAACCTCGAGGATGACCGCCATGCGCCGGGCAAGGCGCCGCTGCGCGCCGAGTGCTGCCCCGGCTGCAACAGCTACCTCAAGCAGTGCTACCTGGAGAACGACAGCGCCGCCGAGCCCTTGGCCGACGACCTGGCCAGCCTGGCATTGGACATGCGCCTGGATGAAGAGGGCTTCCATCGGTTGGCACCGAACCTGATGCTCGCACCTGGGTAAGGGAGAGTGTCTACACTGTAAGACCGAGTCGCCTTCTTCGCGGGAGAACCCGCTCCCACAGATACTGCGCAAGCCTCAAAAGCTGCTCGGACCCTGTGGGAGCGGGTTTACCCGCGAAGAGGCCAGTACAGACAACGGATCAGTCCAAGGTAGTACCGCATGTCCTCCAGCCTAGCCAGCGACACCCCACGCCTGCCCTCCATCGACACTCTTCTGCGCCACCCAGCCTGCCTCCCGCTAATCGACCGCCACGGCCGCGACGCGGTACTGGCCACCCTACGGCAACTGCTCGACGACCTGCGTGCCCCCGCCCGCACCGGCCAGCTCAGCGCCGCCGAACTGGCTGCTGAAGTCCTGCTGGGCCGCGCCGGCGAGCGCCTGGCCATCCAGCAGCGCAGCCAGGTCCGCCGAGTCTTCAATCTCACCGGCACCGTGCTGCACACCAACCTCGGCCGCGCCCTGCTGCCGGAAGAAGCCGTCGAGGCCATGCAGACCGCCGCCCGCTACCCGCTCAACCTGGAGTTCGACCTGGCCACCGGCAAGCGTGGCGACCGTGACGATTTGATCGAAGGCCTGATCCGCGAGCTTACCGGCGCTGAGGCGGTCACCGTGGTCAACAACAATGCCGCTGCCGTGTTGCTGGCGCTCAACAGCCTGGGCGCACGCAAGGAGGGCGTCATCTCCCGGGGCGAGCTGATCGAGATCGGCGGTGCCTTCCGTATCCCGGACATCATGGCCCGCGCCGGTGTGCGCCTGCACGAGGTGGGCACCACCAATCGCACACATGCCCGTGACTACCAAGGGGCGATCAACCCGCGCACCGGTCTGCTGATGCGCGTGCACTGCAGCAACTACAGCATCCAGGGCTTCACCACCCAGGTGCCCACGGCCGAGCTGGCCAGTATCGCCCGCGCCCACGGGCTGCCCTTGCTCGAAGACCTGGGCAGCGGCAGCCTGCTCGACCTCACGCGCTGGGGGCTGCCGGCCGAACCTACGGTACGCCAGGCCCTGGCCGATGGCGCCGACATCGTCACCTTCAGTGGCGACAAGCTGCTCGGCGGCCCCCAGGCCGGCATCATCGTGGGGCGCAAGGAGCTGATCGCCAAGATCAAGAAGAACCCGCTCAAGCGTGCCCTGCGCGTCGACAAGATCACCCTGGCTGCCCTGGAGGCGGTGCTGGCGCTGTACCGCAACCCTGATCGCCTGGCCGAGCGCCTGCCCAGCCTGCGCTTGCTGACGCGCCCGCAAGGCGAGATCGCTGCCCAGGCCGAGCGCCTGGCGCCCGTATTGGCCCACTGCCTGGGGCCGCAATGGGTCGTCAGCGTGGAGCCCGCGCTGGGCATGATCGGCAGCGGCAGCCAGCCGGTGGCACGTCTTCCCAGTGCGGCGTTGTGCCTGCGTCCACAGGTGTCGAAGAAGCTGCGCGGGCGTAGCCTGCACGTACTGGAACGTGCCTTGCGCGCCTTGCCGGTGCCGGTGCTGGGGCGCATCGACGACGATGCCCTGTGGCTCGACCTGCGCCAGCTGGATGACGAAGCCCAGTGGCTGGCGCAGCTCCCTGAGCTGCAGTTGGGGCCGGTCCAATGATCGTCGGCACCGCCGGCCATATCGACCATGGCAAGACCGCGCTGCTCCAGGCCCTGACCGGCCAGGCGGGTGACCATCGCCAGGAGGAGCGCGCACGGGGCATGACCATCGACCTCGGCTATCGCTACGCCGCCCTGGCCGAAGGGGGACCGCTGACCGGTTTCATCGATGTGCCGGGCCACGAGCGCTTCATCCATAACATGCTGGCCGGTGCCCATGGCATCGACTTGGTACTGCTGGTGGTGGCCGCCGACGACGGCGTGATGCCGCAGACCCGCGAGCACCTGGCGATCATCGAGCTGCTGGGCATTCCCCAGGCCTTGGTCGCGATCAGCAAGTGCGACCGCGCCGACCCGGTGCGCGTGGCCCAGGTGCAGGCCGAAGTGAGCGACCTGCTGGCGCCCGGCCCCTATGCCGATGCGGCCCAGTTTCCGTTGTCCAGCGTCACTGGCGAAGGCATCGAGGCGTTGCGCCAGGCCTTGCTGGCGGCCGAGGCGCGCGTGGGCCAGCGCAGCGCCCGGGGTGGTTTCCGGCTGGCGGTGGACCGGGCGTTCGCCGTGCCCGGTGCGGGTATCGTGGTCACCGGTACGGCGCTGGCCGGGCGGGTCAGTGCCGGGGACAACCTGTTGCTGGGCAAGGCGGGCAAAGCGGTACGGGTCCGCGGGCTGCATGCGCAGAACCAGGCCGCGCTGGTGGCCGACGCCGGCCAGCGAGTGGCCTTGAACATCAATGCCGAGCGCCTGGCCCTGGAGCAGATCCATCGCGGCGACTGGCTGGTGCCGGACTGGCTGCATGCGCCAAGCACGCGGGTGGACATTGAACTCACGCTGCTGCCGGGCGAAACACGCACCTTCGAGCATTTCAGCGCGGTGCATGTGCATTTGGGCACGCAGGATGTCACGGCGCGGGTAGCGCTGCTCGAAGGCGAGACACTGAAGGCCGGCCAGAGGACGTTCGCCCAACTGCTGCTCAACGCACCCTTGCAGGCGGTGCATGGCGACCGCCTGGTGCTGCGTGACCAGCGTGCCCAGCGCACACTGGGTGGTGGCCGGGTGCTCGACCCCTTCGCCCCCAGCCGCCAGCGGCGTAGCGAAGCGCGCCTGCGCCAGTTGCAGGTGTTGCGCGATACCTCGGAGTTGGAGCAGGCATTGCCTGCCATGTTGGACGCGGCACCGGGAGGGTTGGACCCGCAGCGCCTGGAACGTCAGTTCAATCGGTTGCGTGAAAGCTGGCAGTTGCCCGAGGGTGTGCAAACCATCACCACGAAACAGGGCCCGCTGTTGTTTGCTCGGCATCATTGGCAGGCACTCAAGCAGCAGGTAATTGCACAGCTTGCGCACTTCCATGAGCAGGAGCCGGACCAGCTCGGCCCGGACCGCGACCGGCTGCGCCGTTTCGTCGCCTTGCCCGTAGAGCGCCCGGTGTTTGTCACCTTGCTGGAGGAGTTGCTGGCGTCGGGCGATATCGTCAGCAGCGGGCCCTGGCTGCACCTGCCGGATCACAAGGTGCAGTTGAGCGAAGCCGACGCTGTCTTGTGGGCGCGGCTGCAACCGGCGTTGTTGGAGGGGTTGTATGACCCGCCTTGGGTCCGTACCCTGGCCGCGGCGGAAAAACGCGACGAGGGCGAAGTACGCCTGCTGCTGCGTAAGCTGGCCCGGCTGGGGCTGGTGCACCAGGTGGTGCGCGATCTGTTCTACCCCGAGGTGACGATTCGGCGCATGGCCGACATGCTATTGCAGCATTCGGCCAGTACACCGATAGTGCAGGTCGCGGCGTTTCGCGATATGTTGGGCATCGGTCGCAAGCGAAGCGTACAGATTCTCGAATACTTCGACCGCCTCGGCCTGACCCGGAGGGTCGCCGACCAGCGTTACATCCGCGCCGACAGCGCCTTGGCCCAGCAACCGGCCAGGCACTGACTACAAGGAAGGCAATCGCGCCCGGTGGCGCGGCCGGGCTTCAAACCCGGTTGGGGACGGCAGCCGTTCCCGGGCAGGTTCGACTCCCGCTGCCTTCCGCCATTAACCCCAACACGTGCATTCTCTGTAGGAGCGGCCTTGCGCCGCGAAAAGGGTGCGCAGCAGCCCCAAAACAGCCATGCCATACCGTCAGGCCTATCCCGTCCGCTCATCCACCTAGCACTATGTCCAATTATCATACCCATAAATATGTCAAGAAAGTTCGGCCAGTAATGCCTGCAAAGAGACTATTCCTACAGCTAGCGAAATAAACTTCCTACTTTTCGAAATGCCTAATAAAAAATTATCCAGCCAAAACGCCTTCGCGTTTATTGACTGAAGCTCCTTGCTCTTTTTTACTCTTCTGCACGCCACTTACCCACTTACTGCAGGATGCAGGCATGAATAATTCATGCACAGTAAGGAATGCAGACCATGTACTACATACCCCCGCTTTGCACACGCACCAATCCCTGGGGCGAAAACCCCCGCGGCCTACTCGGCAAAGGCGAATTGCCCTGGCCTGAACTGGTCGCCGCTCGAGCCTTCCCGTCATTGATCGACATCGAAGGCTGGTATAACACCGACGACTACAGTGCAGCGATGTTCCTGGCCAATGAGCTAGCGATGCCCGACGCTGAGATGTCGGCAGACGAGGCCCAGGAATCGCTTACACTCCTGCTCAGCCTGTTCGCCAGGCTGGAAAACGCCGGCCGGAATACTGTCCAAGAGCTGGAAGCCTTGCGCGAACGCGCCGAGTCGATCCCGACCCTAGGGCCGCTCTGGTTCTCTCCCGCCAGCCTCCCCAGCACGCTCGGCACTGTCATCCACCTGGTGTATGCGGCGTCGAACACCAAGCGCTTGATCGACCTGCTGGACCTGCCCGAACCTCTGAAGAAAGACCTCAAGGCCTGGGCCGCGGAGCGCGGGCGTGCAGGCAGCCGCTCGGCCCGCAAGTCGTTTCAGCGCCGGATTAAATTGGTGCACGTGGGCGGTGCACTCAAGTTCCAGGTGCCGGTGATGAAGGGGGCGGCCTATTACAATTTTGGTGCGTTGCGGGTGGGGAACAATATCCACATGCCGGTTCACCAGGCTCAACGGTTGCTGAACAGTCGCGTAGGGCTTGATCCTCAGACCTATGGTTCGAAGGGATTCGCAAAGGTGATTTCAAGCAATGCGGTGGGAGGCCTATTGTCATTCGGCCCACAAGCACTTATCGATGCCAGGGCTTCCCACTCATTAGGTGAGTTCTGGGAGCGGTCTGCGTATAGCCAAATTAGCAATTTGGTTGGGTTTTCCGTAGGCGTGGCTGCGACCGTTTTCATAGGTGGTGCTGGCTTGCCATTGGTCGTGGTTATTGCTCTTTCTGCCGCGACCAGCACATTTGTGCAACACCAATTTATCAAGAGCGGATTGGACAGGCGTATTGGTGATGCGCTCACAGGAAAAAGATAATAATGGTGTCGCCCGGGCCGTATTTCATTTTTAATGGGACGCGCTATGGTCTATTGGCTATGGCTCTAATGCTTTACATTCCCTGCGTTGAACACCCTTGGGCGACAGTGCCTGTAACGGTGATTTACTCATTTTTACTCTGGGAGCGTAGTGTTTGCGTGTACACTAACTGCAGCTATAGTCGTTATGGAGTATATTTTTTATTCCAGTCGCTGTTTTTGTTTTGTCTTGTTTTTTGGGTGTGTGCCCTTTATCTCGATGCGGAAGTAGGGGGGCAGATGCTAAACGCTCTGGTTCTTATTGCCTTCTTAGGCCCTACCATGCTTATTTATGCTTTAGTGAGTCGTTGGAAAATAACTCCTTTACCTTACGAAATACGAGGGGATAGAGTTCATGTCGCACCTCGCAAGAGTACGTATGTTTCTCCGGTGTTAATCGCGATGTTGACCCTCAGTAGCGGCGCTATCTCTCCGCTCATGGATGCGTACCCCACCGTAACACTCGTCGTCGCCATGTCGATGCCCGCAATTATAATTGTGTGCTGTTGGCGAACCATAGCCGGCCTCACCCATCTGCGCGCAGAAGAACGCCGCAAGGGCATGCGCTACACCTTCTCCAACCTCGAAGAAATCCAAGCGATACGCGCCCGCTCTTGGGCCGCACGCCTGTTTATCGCCTTGAACAACGCTATTGGGATACGTCTTCGCTGACGAGACGCTGCGGCGCAGCGTCCCCGGCGGTCCAGCGTGGGGAACTGAAATCCCGGGACTGTTATGCGCCCCTTTAGCGGCACAAGGCCGCTCTTACGCGCGCTCGCCGCACAGGTCCAAGGCAAACCAGTGCTCTGCCGCCTGGACATCGAGCCCGGCGCCCAGCAGGGCGAACAGTTTGCCCAGCGCCGCCTCGCGGGTCATTCCGCCGCCGCTGACCAGCCCTGTGTCACGCAACCGGCTCCCTGCGGCATAGGTATCGAACACCACCGAGCCCTCCGGGCACTGGCTGATCGCGACGATCATCACACCGCCCTGGCGGGCATCGTGCAAGGCATCGAGCAGGGCCTGGTCGTCGGACGGGCCGGTGCCGCTGCCATAGCATTCGAGCACCAGGCCCTGGATGCCGGTGGCGAGCAACGCTTGGACGAAGCCGGCCTGCAGCCCAGGCACTACCGGCAAAACCGCAAGCTTCACCGGTTCGCGGCGCTGCCGGTAATCGAGTGCCGGGGGAATTGCCGCAGCCCGTTCGCCCTCGCGATGACGGGGCAGGGCCGCGAAGGCATCGAATGCCTCGCTACGCAGCTTCGACGCACGGCAGCCGTGCAGCAGCTGGCCGTGGAAATACAGCTGTACGCCACTTTCCAGGCCGCGCTCCAGCAGCCGCAGGGCACCGAGCAGGTTGCCCCAGGCATCGCTGTCGGGTGCGCCGGCCGGCAGCATGGAGCCGGTCAGCACTACCGGCACTGGCAGGCCCAGCAGCAGGAACGACAACGCAGCCGCGCTGTAAGCCAGGGTGTCAGTGCCGTGCAGTACCAGCACCCCGTCATGGCCATCGCGCTCCACCGCCTCGACGATGGCGTCGCGCATGGCCAGCCAGTTGGCCTGCTGCATGTTGGCGCTGTCGATCAGCGGGTCGAGCTCACGCAGCGACCAGGCCAGGCCTGGCGCGTCGGCCTGCGAGGCCAGGTATTCGCGCATCCGCGCCTCGAAGCCGCTGGCCGGGGCCAGGCCTTCAGGGGTTTGCAGCATGCCGATGGTACCACCGGTGTAGAGGACGAGAAGATTCTTGACTGCACGCATGGAAAGCTTCCGTAGCGATGAGCGGAGAAGGGAGCCGCCCCGGACGGGGCGGCTGGGCAGGAGAGGATATCAGCGCTGCGGCTGGGCCTGGGCGGCGGCTTTGTCAGCGGCTGTGTCAGCCTGTGGGTTGGCTGGCCAGGCGTTGCGGTCCAGGTCCAGGTCGGCGAACTTGCTGGAATCGAACACCGGTTGCTCGATGCCTGCACGGCGTTGGTCGTCGTAGTCGCGCATCACCCGCAGGCCGGTCTTGAACAGCAGGGCCAGGGCGATCAGGTTGACGAACGCCAGGCAGGTCATGGTGATGTCGGCGAACGCGAACACGGTGGACAGGTTCTGTACCGAACCCCAGATCACCAACGCCAGCACCAGGCCACGGAAGACCATCAGCACGACGCGGTTGCGGCTGAGGAACTGCAGGCTGTTCTCGCCCAGGTAGTAGTTGTAGAGGATGCAGGTGAAGACGAACAGCGACAGCGCGACGCTGACGAACAGGCGGCCCCAGTCACCGACCACGGCGGCCAGCGAGTTCTGGGTCAGGACGATGCCGTCACCTTCGAAGCCAGGCGTGTAGAAGCCCGACAGCAGGATCAGCAGCGCGGTACAGGTGCAGATCACGAAGGTGTCGAGGAATACGCTGAAGGCCTGCACCACACCCTGGGCACCCGGGTGCTTCACGGCGGCCACGGCGGCGACGTTCGGCGCGCTGCCCAGGCCTGCTTCGTTGGCGAACACGCCACGCTTCACGCCCATGACGATGGCGCTGCCGAGCAGGCCGCCGAATGCCGGGTCGAGGCCGAAGGCGCTCTTGAAGATGGTTTCCAGCATGGCTGGCACGTGTTCGATCTGGGTGCCGATCACGTACAGGGTCACACCGATGTAGGCCAGGGTCTTGACCGGGACCAGCAGGTCGGACACCGCCGCGATGCGCTTGATGCCGCCGATGAAGGTGATGGCCAGCAGTACGGCGAGGACGATACCGGTGGTGCCCGGTTCGAAGCCGAAGGCATTCTGCAGCGAGTGGGTCATGGTGTACGACTGCACGCCGATGAAGGCGAAGCCGTAGGTGACCAGCAGCAGGATGGAGAACAGGATGGCCATGCTTTTCAGCTTCAGGCCGTGCAGGATGTAGTAGGCCGGGCCGCCGCGGTACAGGCCGTCGCCGTCGGCGCGCTTGTAGACCTGGGCCAGGGTGCATTCGAAGAAGCTGCTGGCCATGCCCACCAGTGCGGTGACCCACATCCAGAACACGGCACCTGGGCCACCGAGGGTCACGGCGATGCCGACCCCGGCGATGTTACCGGCACCGACACGGCCGGCCAGGCTCAGCATCAGGGCCTGGAACGAGCTCAGTTGGCCGGCCTGGCCGCGAAGGGATTCCTTGAACACACCGAACATGTGGCCGAAATGACGGAACTGGACGAACCGAGAGCGGATGGTGAAGTAACCGCCGAGTCCGACGATCAGCACGATGAGAAGTTTCCCCGACAGGAAATCGTTGAGTGCTTCGAGCATTGGAAAATGACCTCGATTCTTATTGTTCGCGTGGAAAGAGCAGCGGGCGGCAGGGACGCACCGCTTTCATTGGCGCGCATGGTTGGCCATGACAACTGTGGTTACAATTTCGCGGGTTGCTCTCACTTGATGCGACTTGATGCTAGAATTGCATCACTCGCATCACCTGGACCCTTCTCATGGGCGATCATTTCGCTATCAACCTGAAATTGGCCTGCAGCCATTACCGCTCTATTTCAGAGGTTTGCCGGCAACTGTCGATCAACCGCGCGCAATTCAACAAGTATTTGAGCGGCCAGAGCCGTCCGACGGCCTACAACCTCAAGCGCATCGGCGACTTCTTCGGCGTGGAGGACTACGAGCTGGGCCTTCCCCCGGAACAGTTCGCCCGCTTGATCGGCGTGCGCAACCTGTCGGCCCAGGCCGACCAACAGAACGACCCGATCAGCGAGCTGTTCAAGCCACTGCATGCCCAGGCGGGCAACCTGTCGCGTTATTGCGGCTACTACTTCGAATACTCCAACTGCATGTCGGTGCCAGGTTCGATCCTCGTGTCGCTGGTGCACCTGTGGGAAGAGCGCGGCAGCTTCCTGTTCGAGCGCCTGGAGCGCCAGGAGCGCTCCAGTGCCACCGACCAGCATGCCGAAGTGCGGTGCCGCTACCTGGGCGCGGCGTTCCAGCTGCAGGACCGCATGTTTCTCATCGACTACGAGTCGCTGACCTTCAACGAGATGAGCCAGACCATCCTCATTCCCAGCTTCAAGAGCCGCATTACCCGCCTCAACGGCCTGAAGAACGGCGTTTCCAGCGGCGACCGCCGCAACCCCGCCTGCACCCGCGTGGTCTGGGAGTACCTGGGCGAGGAGGTCAACCGCATCAACGCCTATCGCCAGGTCAAGCTGTATCGCCCGGACGACCCGCGTATCGACGACGACGTACGAGAGCGACTGAGTGTCGGGCCGCTCAAGAACGGACTGTTCGAAATCGAGTGACCCGCTGTAGACGTGTTCCCGAGCGATCCCCTCGTCGAGAACGTACCCTGCATATATCTCTTGATCTGCAATCTCCGGCATCGCCCAGATGCGCGGCAATGCGTTCCGCGCTAGCGACAGGTGAATTGGAGATGGGATGAATACATTTGATTGGAGCCAACTGCTGGGCTGTGCCGAGCAATTTCTTGGCACATGAAGAAACCTTGAAAAGCACGGTGTAGGAAGGTTGTGGAAATTCGGGGGCGGATTGACGCAAGAAGATATCTGTAATGGGGTGTCAGTCGGTCGGCTTTTATCTTTTTATTGTATTTTGTTGATATTTCCTACAGTTATGCAGGAAATTTCTACTGGCGTGTTCTGTTGAACATCTCACGGGAGTTGTTAAGAATGTGGGTGAACGGTTTCCGTTCTAAATATTTTTGGAGAATGCTATGAATGCAATGCTTGGAGTTGCGGCGGTTATGCTTTTATCTGTTCCGGTGGTTAGCGCTTCGAATTTAAAAGAGCCAGATGCACCCCCTCTTACTACAAAAGATGCTGATGTCGTTCCGCATGCTCTTACTGTTGCATATGCCCCTTCTGTTTGTCGCCTGCCCAGTAGTGTGATGCGCGGTTGCAAGAACTGATTATCCAGGCGGGAGCTTGCTCCCGCCATCATGTCGGGGGAATTATGGACGATCTTCTATACTACATGGATGGCATTGTTGCAGGAATGGTCGCGCCCTCAGCCTTGTTTTCTCATTGTGAAGACAAGCTGATGATTGATGGTCCTTTAGGGATAGCTTGCACATCCTCAAATGATCCAGTAGGTCTGCATAAGGCTTTAGTAGATTCAGGAGCACTAGTAACTGGTCAGGCAGAGGAAGTCTCTGCTGTGATGAGTCTCTTGAGGGATCCCCGCACAAGTCGGACCGCGAGCTACTTATTATGTTTTGCCCAGCAATGCCGTGATGTGATTGCTGATTTTGCTAACCTGCGTGAAGCCCGAGTGATGATTGTCGGTTGTGGTGGAATTGGAAGCGCGTTATGCATGTTGCTAGCAGGGGCAGGCGTTCGTAGATTTTTACTTGTTGATGGGGATGTTATTGAAGAAAGTAATCTCAATCGTCAGCTGTATTGGGCGCTTGAAGACGTGGGTAAGTACAAAGTGGATGTCTTGAGGCGCGTGTTGGAACATCGATTCGTTGATGTGTCGGTAAAGTGTTTGAAAAGCTTTCCGACCATTGATGAGCTTTGCCTGCTTGCAGCTAAAGACGTGGATGCCGCAGCGATCACTGCGGATAACCCTTCTACTCTTGCGCGAGAGGGATGGCGCCTGACTAAAATGTGCGGTATTCCGGTTGTGTCTGGGGGGTATCACCACCACTTATGCAGTTCATTCCACATCGTGCCGGGGGATTGGGAAGAAATGGAAGAGGTCGTTAGTTCGTTAGAGGAGGAGACTTGGCAGTCACTACCTAGCGCAATTATGCCAAGCTATGGCCCTATGAATTACTCTTTGGCTGCTGTTTTAAGCGGCAATTTGCTCGCTTCCTTGGCGCCAAGCTCATTAGGTAAAAGAGCCACGTCTGTGTCCAGATGGGATTCTCGAGGTGCAGGATTTTACCAAGGAACGAATAAATGTGTGTGTTCTGTGAAATAGTCGCTGGGCGCGTCCAGAGTCATATCGTATGGCAAGACGAAAGATACATGGCCTTTCTTTCCATTTACCCCAATACGCTTGGTGTAACGGTCGTGATACCCAAGGCTCATCATTCAAGCTACCTCTTCGAGCAGGACGACCTTGTCATTGCAGGCCTGCTGACGGCAACGAAGAAGGTCGCGAAACTATTGGTCGAAGGCCTGGAGGGGGTGGGACGTACAGCGCTGGTATTCGAGGGTTATGGTGTCGATCATCTTCATGCAAAGCTGTTTCCCATGCATGGTACTGGGGAAGACAGCTCCTTCCGGAGGATCTCATCTGTTGTCGAAACGTACTTTGATAGCTACCTGGGCTATGTTTCTTCCCATGATGGACCACGAGCGGATGATCTGCAGCTAGCTGATATGGCACAGCGACTACGTCACTCTTTGGGCTCCAGCCAGTGATCGGCAGTCGCGGTTGGGGTTGGGAGTTGGACTTCCATTGGCGGAAACCGCAAAATGGCCTCTTTAATCGATCTGAGCGGACCTGCTGACTCTATGCGTATGCGCCTGATGCTGTTGGGTGGTGGCAATGCCCTCGGGCAAGCGCTGATTCGTCTCGGAGCCGAAGAGGACATCGGGTTCCTGGCGCCACGCCCGCCGGAGAACGGCTGGACGCCGGCCAGCCTCACGCAGTTGCTCGATGACCATCGCCCCGACGTGGTGGTCAACCTGGCTTATTACTTCGACTGGTTCCAGGCTGAGTCGGTCAGCGAGCAGCGCCTGGCGTTGCAGGAACGGGCCGTGGAGCGCTTGGCCGAGTTGTGCCAGCACCACCAGATCATCCTCGTGCAGCCCTCCAGCTATCGCGTGTTCGACGGTTCGCGGGCCACGGCCTACAGCGAGAAGGACGAGCCGGTGCCACTGGGGCTGCGTGGCCAGGCTCTGTGGCGTATCGAGCAAAGTGTGCGAGCAGCATGCCCACAGCATGTGCTGCTGCGCTTCGGCTGGGTGCTGGACGAAAGCATCGACGGCGCGCTCGGGCGCTTCCTCACCCGCGCCGAACAACCCCAGGAGCTGCTGCTGGCGGACGATCGGCGTGGCAACCCCACGCCAGTGGACGATGCCGCCCGGGTGATCCTCTCGGTGCTCAAGCAGCTCGATTGCGACGCGCCGCTGTGGGGCACCTACCACTACGCCGGCAACGAAGCGACCACGCCGCTGGCCTTGGGCCAGGCAATCCTCACCGAGGCGGCGCAATGGCAGAAGCTGGCCGTGCAGGCACCCACGCCCCAGGCCCATGCCGCGCGTCCGGATGCCGCCGAGGAGCCGCAGAACGCCGTGTTGGCCTGCAAGAAAATTCTTCATACCTTCGGTATCAAGCCCCGTGCCTGGCGCGCCGGCTTGCCGCCCCTACTGGACCGATTCTACCGAAATGGCTGATGCTCCCATCCTGATCACCGGCGGTGCCGGCTTCATTGGCTCCCACCTGTGCGATGCGTTGTTGGCCAAAGGCTATGCCGTGCGGGTACTGGACGACCTGTCTACCGGCAAGCGCACCAACCTGCAGCTCGAGCATCCCGCCCTGGAGTTGATCGAAGGCGACGTCGCCGATGCCGCCTTGGTCAACCGTGCCGTCGAGGGTTGCCGGGCCGTGGTGCACCTGGCTGCGGTCGCGTCGGTGCAAGCCTCGGTCGAAGACCCGGTGCGTACCCATCAGAGCAACTTTATCGGCACCCTCAATGTGTGCGAGGCCATGCGCCTCAATGGCGTGCGCCGCGTGCTGTTCGCCTCCAGCGCGGCGGTGTACGGCAACAATGGCGAAGGCCAGGCGATCGCCGAGGACACCCCCAAGGCGCCGCTGACCCCCTACGCCGTGGATAAGTTGGCCAGTGAGCAATATCTGGACTTCTACCGTCGCCAGCATGGGCTGGAGCCGGTGGTGTTCCGCTTCTTCAATATCTTTGGGCCACGACAGGACCCGTCCTCGCCCTATTCGGGTGTGATCAGCATCTTCTGCGAGCGTGCCACCCAAGGCCAGCCGATCACGGTGTTTGGTGATGGCGAGCAGACCCGCGATTTCCTCTATGTGGGCGATCTGGTCCAGGTGATGGTCCAGGCGCTGGAACTGGCGCAGGCGGAAGAGGGGGCGGTGAATGTGGGCTTGAACCAGGCCACTTCGCTGAACCAGCTGCTGACGGCCCTGGAGAACGTCATGGGTGGGCTGCCACCGATCAGCCATGGCCCGGCGCGTTCGGGCGATATCCGCCACTCCCGGGCGGACAACACGCGCTTGCTGGCGCGTTTCCGGTTCCCGCAACCCACCTCGATGGTCGAAGGCCTGGCGAGGTTGTTGGGCAAGGCCTGAGTCCCATGAAAAAGAAGCGGCGGGCCGGGATGCCGGACCGCCGCTTCTTTCAGCTCAGTTGTTGGCCATAACTCAGAACTTGTAGCCCAGGCCCACCATGTAGACCCACGGGTCCACGTCCACATCGACCTTGGTCTTGCTGTAGCCCAGCGCGGTCGGGCCGTCGACGGTGGCCTTGGTGTCGATGTCGATGTACCAGACCGAGGCGTTGACCAGCAGGTTGTCGGTCAGCATGTAGTCCATGCCCAGTTGCGCGGCCAGGCCGACCGAGTCTTGCAGCTTCAGGTTGCTGAAGCCCTGCTGCTTGCGTGCGCCGCTGAGGTCTTCGTCGAAGAAGGTGGTGTAGTTGATGCCGACACCCGCGTAGGGCTGGAACTTCGACGAAGGTGCCATGGGGTAGTACTGCAGCGACAGGGTCGGCGGCAGTTGCTTGATGTCGGCCAGCTTGCCGTCCAGGCCGCCGCCCAGGCCCTTGACGGCCACGGTATGGTTGAACGGCGTGGCGGCCAGCAGCTCGACGCCGATGTGGTCGGTGAGCATGTAGGCGAAGGTCAGGCCCAGCTGGGTGTCGCTGTCCAGGGTCGCCTTGGTGCCCGACACCTTGGTGCCGTCGAACTTCAGGTCGCTGCTGTCTTCGTTCGGCGCAACGGTGATGGCGCCGGCGCGCATGATGATGTCACCGGCCTGGTGGGCGTGGGCAACAGGGGCTGCGAGCGCCAAGGCAATAAGCGAGGCGCCGAGCAAGGACTTGTTCATGGAAGCTCCCAAAGGACGTAGGTAATCGAGTAGTCCAATGGTAAGGAGCCAGCCGAACGCAACTTTTGATTCAGCTCAACGAAGCCGTTTCACAAAGCGGAAACAGTTCTCACTGCAGCTCATAAGCGTAGATTTTCTCCGCTTCCATCTGGTAGCCGGCCTCGGCCAGTTCGCTGCGGGTGGCTTTGACCTGCATGCGGCCTTCGATCCAGTAGGGCTGGTAGAGGTCTTCGATGCGCACGCCCATCTCGCTGACGATATGCACGATCTGGTTCGACGGCGGTGGCGGTACGTGGATGCAGGCGCCGTAGTAGGGCACCAGCAGGAACTCGGTGGTGCGGCCTTCCTCGCTGACCTCCAGCGGCACGATGTAGCCGGGCAGCTTGACCTGTTGGCCATCCAGCGCCTTGACCACTGGTGCGTCGGGCGCCTGCTGGCGCGCGGCGGGGGCGGCTTCGGCCAGTGCGCTGCCCAGTTGCGAGAGGTCGTGCAGCGGTGCCTGTTGCACCGGCACCACCGGTGCACCTTCGGGAATCAGGGCGGGCCAGTCCAAGGTGCGGGGTTCGGCGGCCAGCAGGGGCAAGGCCGGCGACAGCAGCAACAGGAGCAGCAGGGCCGGTAGAGCCCCCATTCTGTTTGGCCTCGCTGTACCTGTGGGAGCCGGCTTGCCGGCGATGGCGGTAACGGGGGACATGAATAGGAACATGCAGGTTGCTCAAAGGTGAATGGACAAACCATCGGCCAGCGACTGCCGATAGGCACGCCAGGCCGGCACGCTGCCCATGAGCAGCGCGGCGCCGAGAATGATGGCCAGCAGCGTCCACTCATGGGCGCTGGGCCAGGCCAATGGCAGGTAGAGGCCATAGTTGGCCTGGACGAAACCCTGGGCCAGGGCGATACCCGCGTACAGCAAGCCTAGCCCGGCGGCGATACCGGCCACGGCCAGCGCCAGCGCCTCCAGTACCAATAACCCGGCGATATGCCAGGGTCGCGCGCCTACCGAGCGCAGGATAGCCATCTCCCGGCGACGTTCGTTGAGGCTGGTGAGGATCGCCGTGAGCATGCCGATCAGCCCGGTCAGGACCACGAACAGCGACACCACGAACAACGCTTGTTCGGCGGTCCCCATCAGGCTCCAGAGCTCCTGCAGGGCGACGCCGGGCAGGATCGCCAGCAACGGTTCGCTGCGGAACTCGTTGATTTCCCGTTGCAGGCTGAAGGTGGCGATCTTGCTGTTCAACCCGAGCATGAAGGCGGTGATGGCGGCCGGCTGCAGGTCCATCGCCCGCGCTTGTTCGGCACTGATACGCCCGGCGCCACGGGCCGGCACACCGTTGTGCCAGTCGACGTGGATCGCTTCCATGCCCGCCAGGCTGATATGCAGGGTGCGGTCCACCGGCGTACCGGTGCGGGCGAGGATCCCGACCACGGTGAACGGTTTGTCGTCGTGCTTGACCAGGCTGATGGCGGCGACGCCGTGGGCCAGCACCAACGTGTCGCCCAGCTTGTAGTGCAGCGCGTCGGCCACCTCGGCGCCGAGCACCACCTCGAACGGGTCGTCGGCGAATGCACGGCCCTGGCTGAGGGCCAGGTGCTGACGGCGGCCGAACTGATAGTGGCTGAAGTACTCGCCGGTGGTGCCCATCACCCGGTAGCCACGATGGGAGTCGCCCAGCGAAATCGGGATGGCCCATTTCACCCGAGGATCCTTGGCATAGTGCTCGAAGCTGTCCCAGCGGATGTTGTTGGTGGCATTGCCGATGCGAAACACCGAATACAAGAGCAGGTTCACCGAGCCTGAGCGGGCGCCGACGATCAGGTCCGTGCCGCTGATGGTACTGGCGAAGCTGGCACGGGCCTCGGTGCGCACGCGTTCCACGGCCAGCAACAGGCACACGGACAGGGCGATGGCGAAGGCGGTCAGGAACGCAGTGAAGCGACGGTTGGCCAGGCTGGCCAGGGCAAGGCGGAACAGGTACATCAGGCCTCCCGGGGCTTGGCCGCGCGATTGAGCTCGGCCAGGGACAGGTGACGGTCGAACAGCGGGGCCAGGCTCTGGTCGTGGCTGACGAACAACAGGCTGGCGCCGGCTGCCCGGCATTCGTCGAACAGCAGGCCGATGAACGCTTCGCGGGTATCGGCGTCGAGCGCGGAGGTGGGCTCGTCAGCGATCACCAGCTCTGGTTGGCCGATCAAGGCCCGGGCCGCCGCAACACGTTGCTGCTGGCCGATCGACAGGCTGTCGGCGCGGCGGGCGAGCAGGGCTGGGTCATCCAGGCCCAGGTGGGCGAGCAGTCGGGCGGCCGCCTGATCGACGCTGCCATGACGCTGCTGGGCGCGTTCGGCGCGGCTACGTGAAAAGTGGCAGGGTAGCTCGACGTTCTCCCGCACCGAGAGAAACGGCAGCAGGTTGAATTGCTGGAAGATATAGCCGGTGTGATCGACCCGGAAGCGGTCCCGGGCGCCTTGCCCTAGAGCGGCGAGGTCTTGGCCGAGCAGGCGGATGCTGCCTTGGCCGGGCTTGTTCACCCCGCCCAGCAGGCCCAGCAGAGTGGTCTTGCCACTGCCGCTGGGGCCCTTGAGGAACAATGCTTCGCCAGCCTCCAGGCGAAACGCGGGGATATCCAGCAATGGTGGCTGGCCGGGCCAGGCGAATACCAGCCCCTGCAAGTCGATCAACGGCAGGCTCATTCAGAAGGCGACCAATGGCTTGCCAGGCGTGGCTTGCAGGCCTTTCTGGCCATTCGGGCCGATGACCTGCACGGTGATTTTCTGAGTAGCCGGGAAGGCTTTGAACAGCGGCGTCAGGTCGACCTGGGTGAGTTTGGCCGGTGTGGCGCAGGTCAACTGGTAGTGGGCGTTGATGTCGGCGTGACCGTGCTCGTGGTCGTGTTCATCGTTATGCGCATCGTCGTGCCCGGCCTCGCCGAACAGCGGGCTGTCGAGCTCCTGGGCGTCTTCCTTGCAACCGGCAGCCTGGGCCAGGCCGAACAATTGCAGGGGTTGCTCCAGCTGCTGGCGTGTGGCGGCGACCTTGGCCTTGTCGGCATCGCTGCCGGGGGCGTGTTCGAAACCGACCAGGTTCATCGCAGGGCTGTCCAGCGCCAGTTCCAGGGTGTTGCCGTCGAGCACGACATCGAGCTTGGCCGCGCCGTGTTCGTGGGCGGCGAGGGTGCCATGGGCGTGGTCATGGTCGTGATCGTCATGGGGCTGGGCCTGGGCCATGGCCAAAGGCAGCAGGGCGAAGGGCAGGGCGAGGA
Organism: Pseudomonas shiyinii; assembly: GCF_056725765.1. Lineage (NCBI taxonomy): Bacteria > Pseudomonadati > Pseudomonadota > Gammaproteobacteria > Pseudomonadales > Pseudomonadaceae > Pseudomonas > Pseudomonas shiyinii. Next base: position 267,430 of record NZ_CM161522.1, read on the forward strand.
ACAGGCGGCGCATGGAACACTCCTGGGCGGATGGATACGAAGTTCGTAATGTTATAACAACTTTTCTTGCGCTCGCCAGCGGCCTGGTGCAGGTTTCATGTGGCCGTGTTGGCCGGGAAGGCCCGCTCGCGGGGCAAGCCCGTTCCTACAGGAGATTATGAGAGCATAGCGGCCAGTGATTTCGGACTTGAGGGTGACAACGTGAGAATTCGCGGACAGATCGGTGAATGGCCGGTGGACCTGACCATCGAGTTGGAACCTGCGGAGTGGGCGCAGTTGGGGCGTCAATTGGACGTGCCCGCGGTAGCTGAGGCAGTCGCGGCGACAGCTGGCGCCGCGCCGCGCGAGGACGACGGGCAATGGCTGGCGGCGCGCGAACTGTTGCGCCAGGCCGGGCAGGTCAGTGGGCCGGAACTGCTGGGGCGGCTGGAAGGTTTGGCCGGGAGCACGGCGGCGGGCAAGCGGTTGCTGGTGCGCTTGCGGCATAGCAGTGAGGTGAAGGTGGAAAGCGGGGCGGATGCGCCGGTGTATCACTGGGTCGGGTGATATCTACCTGAGCCGGCCCAATCGCCGGCAAGCCGGCTCCCACCTGTCCTGCGCTGTTTCAAAGACACCGTCATACCTGTGAGCGCTGGCTTGCCGGCGATAGAGTCGGGGCAAGCAACTCAAGACAGTTGCTCCCACCTGGCCTGCGCTGTTTTAGAGACACCGCCGTACCTGTGGGAGCTGGCTTGCCAGCGATTGGGCCGGCAAGGTTCAGAACATCGCCGCCGACAACTTGCGCCGATACACACTCACCAGCGGGTGTTCGTTGCCCAGCAATTCGAACACTTGCAGCAGTGCCTTCTGCGGCAAGCCGCTCTCGTAGCCGCGGTTACGCTGGAACAGCTTGAGCAGACCTTCCAGCGCCGCCTCGTACTGCTGGCGCGCCAGTTGCTGGATGCACAACTGGTAGGTGGCTTCGTCGTCCTGCGGGTGCTGCGCCAGGCGGCTCTTGAGCTCGGCGGCTTCCGGCAGGCTGGCGGCCTGGCGCAGGAAGGTCAGCTGGGCCTTGGCGCCTGCCAGGGCAGCCTTGTGCTCGTCGGTCTTGACCGCGTCGAGCACCACTTCGGCTTCACCTAGCTCACCCCGTTCTGCCAGGCAGCGTGCGTAGTAGATCAGCGCCTCGGCATTGCTGTTGTCTTCGCCGAGCAGCGCCTGGAGCATGGCCTCGGCTTCTGCGAAGCGGCTCTCGGCGAACAGTGCCTTGGCCTGCTCCAGCGGTGCGGCGGCAGGTGGCGCGGGCATTTGCACATGGGGCTCGAGCATGGCGCGGATAGCCGACTCGGGCTGGGCACCGGCGAAACCGTCGACCGGTTGGCCGTCCTTGAACAGCACCACCGTGGGCAGGCTGCGGATGCCGAACTGGGCGACGATCTGCTGTTCAACGTCGCAGTTGATCTTGGCCAGCAGCAATTCGCCCTGGTAGCCCTCGGCGATCTTGGCCAGCAGCGGCATCAGTGCCTTGCACGGCGCGCACCATTCGGCCCAGAAGTCGACCAGCACCGGCTTGTGGAAGGAGTTTTCGATGACCAGTTGCTGGAAGTTGGCATCGGTGGCATCGAAGATGTACGGCAAATCTTTACTAGGAGCTTGGCTCATCGCGACTCTCGCAAACCCGTGAATGGCACCACTATAAAGGCTCGCGGCTGGCGTGGTACAGGCTGACCCGGCGGAATTCGTGCGGCTCGGCCAGGTCCGGCAGGGTCAAGGCCTCGAGCACGCCGAGCTGGCGGTAGCGTGGGTGATTGAAGTCGCGTACCCGCGAGTCGGCCACCAAGGCCTGGCGGCCGCGGCCCAGGAACGCGTCGAGCAACGGCAGGTTGGCGCGGTCATAGAGCACATCGGCAACCAGGATCAGGTCGAAACGGTCCTCTTCGGCGAAGAAGTCATTGCTGTAGCCAAGCGTCACGCCGTTGAGCGCGGCGTTGGCCCGGCAGGCATCCAGGGCCAGCGGGTCCAGGTCACAGGCCACCACTTCCAGTGCGCCTGCGCGCGCCGCGGCTATCCCGGCGATGCCGGAGCCTGCGCCGAAGTCCAGCACGCGCTTGCCCCGAACCCATTCGGGGTGTTCGGCCAGGTAGCGGGCCATCGCCAGGCCGCTGGCCCAGCAGAAACTCCAGTAGGGCGGTTCGTCGAGGATGCGGCGGGTCTCCTCGGGGCTGAATGCGCGGTCCATGTTCTGCGCATCGATCAGCCAGAGCCTGAGTTCGCATTCGGGTAGGTCACTGACGACCAGGCGCGCTTCGCCGATCAGGCCGCTGAGGGCCTGTTGCAGGAGCAGCGGGGGCATCTATGGCGCCTTCTCGAAGCGCAGCGGGCCGGTGGCCTGGTTGGTGGCCTGGGCGATACGCAGCGGCGGCAGGTGCAGGATCAGCTGGCCGGAGCGGCTGGCGCGGCCGCGCAGCTCGACGCGGGCGCCGGCCGGGAAAGCCTCGGGGTTGAAGCGCAGGCGATAGGGCAGGGCCTGGCCGGTACCGGTGAGGTTGCTGCTGGCCAGCAGACGTTGTGGGCGGCCGCGCTCATCGATGACCAGCAGGGCCAGTTCCACTTCGGCACCGGCTGGTACTTCCAGCAAGGTGCCGCTCACCTCGCGCTGGTAGGCGGGCAGCGGGCCAAGCTCCTTTGGCTTCTTGACGGCCTTGGCAGGCGGTACTGCAGCGGTTTGCTCGGGCTTCGGTCGGTCGCTGCCGCAGGCGGCGAGCAGGCTGGCGAGGCACAGCACGACGAGCGCTCGGTAGTGCATGGGGTAGTCCTTCACAGGCAGAATTGCATGGATGGTAAACCCTTTGGCTTGTCTTGCCAGTGGGATGCGCTACCATGGCCCTCCCTTTTTTTGTTGCCTGCCACCATGCACTGTCCCTTTTGCGGTGCCAACGACACCAAGGTCATCGACTCGCGCCTGGTCGCCGAGGGTGAACAGGTGCGCCGCCGCCGTGAATGCGTCGCCTGCGGCGAGCGCTTCACCACCTTCGAGACCGCCGAGCTGGTCCTGCCACGGCTGATCAAGCAGGACGGCACGCGCCAGCCTTTCGACGAAGAAAAACTCCGTGCCGGCATGCAGCGGGCGCTGGAAAAGCGTCCGGTCAGCGTCGAGCGCCTGGAAGCGGCGCTGGCGCACATCAAGCACAAGCTGCGCGCCACCGGCGAGCGCGAGGTCAAGTCGCTGGTGGTCGGCGAGCTGGTGATGGCCGAGCTGCGCAAGCTCGACGAAGTCGCTTATATCCGCTTTGCATCGGTCTACCGGCGTTTCCAGGACCTCGACGAGTTCCGCGAGGAAATCGACCGCCTGGCCCGGGAACCTGCCAAGGAATGACCATGCCGAGCCACGCTGCCATCCTCGACGCCCACTACATGGCGCGCGCCCTGGAGCTGGCCCGAAAGGGCCTGTACAGCACCCACCCCAACCCGCGCGTAGGCTGCGTGATCGTGCGCGACGGCGAGGTGGTGGGCGAAGGCTGGCATGTGCGTGCCGGCGAGCCCCATGCCGAAGTCCACGCCCTGCGCCAGGCCGGCGAGCGCGCACGCGGCGCCTGCGCCTACGTGACGCTCGAGCCGTGCAGCCACCATGGCCGCACGCCGCCCTGTGCCGAGGCGTTGGTCAAGGCCGGCGTGGCCCGGGTGGTGGCGGCCACGCAGGACCCTAACCCGCAGGTAGCCGGCCAGGGCCTGCGACGCCTGGCCGAGGCCGGTATCGACGTCAGCAGCGGCGTGCTCGAAGCCGAGGCCCGCGCCCTCAACCCGGGCTTTCTCAAGCGCATGGAACATGGCCTGCCGTTCGTGCGTGCCAAGCTCGCCATGAGCCTGGATGGCCGCACCGCCATGGCCAGTGGCGAGAGCCAGTGGATCACCGGCCCTGCCGCCCGCGCTGCGGTACAGCGCCTGCGTGCTCGTTCCAGTGTGGTGCTGACCAGCGCCGAAAGCGTGCTGGCCGACAACGCCCGCATGACCGTGCGCGGCGCCGAGCTGGGGCTGGACGCCGAAGCCACGGCCCTGGCCTTGGCCCGGCCGCCCCTGCGCGTGCTGGTCGACGGGCGCCTACGCCTGCCGCTGGATGCGCCGTTCTTCCAGGCCGGCCCCGCACTGGTGGTGACCGCCTGCGCAGACGACCCGCGTTACGCCCAGGCCGGTCATGAGCTGCTGTGCCTGCCCGGTGAAGCCGGCCGTGTCGACCTGCCTGGCCTGCTGCACGCCCTGGCTGCCCGCGGTGTCAACGAGGTCCTGCTGGAAGCCGGCGCGGGCCTGGTCGGCGCCTTCGCGCGCCTGGGCCTGGTCGATGAGTTCCAACTCTTCGTCGCCGGCACATTCCTCGGCAGCACCGCCCGCCCGCTGCTGGACTGGCCGCTGGCGCAGATGAGCGAGGCGCCGCGCCTGAAGATCACCGAGGTGCGCGCAGTCGGCGATGACTGGCGGATCACGGCCATCCCCTTGCCGGCCTCCGGCGTATAATGCCCGGCTTGCCACGCGCAGCCCTGTTCCCGAGGAGGACACCATGTTCACCGGCATCATCGAATCCATCGGCACCATCCGCAGCCTGACCCCCAAGGGCGGTGACGTGCGCGTCTACGTAGAAACCGGCAAGCTCGATCTGGGCGACGTCAAGCTGGGCGACAGCATCGCCGTCAACGGCGTCTGCCTGACTGCCGTGGAGCTGCCCGGCGACGGCTTCTGGGCCGACGTCAGCGTCGAGACCCTCAAGCGCACCGCCATGGTCGACCTCAAGAGCGGCAGCCGGGTCAACCTGGAAAAGGCCCTGACCCCTACCACCCGCCTGGGCGGCCATCTGGTCAGCGGCCACGTCGACGGCGTCGGCGAGATCATTTCGCGCAGCGATAACGCGCGCGCCATCCAGTTCCGCGTGCGTGCGCCCAAGGAGCTGGCCAAGTACATCGCCCACAAAGGGTCGATCACCGTCGATGGCACCAGCCTGACGGTCAATGAGGTCGATGGCGCCGAGTTCGAGCTGACCATCGTCCCGCACACCCTGTCCGAAACCATCATGGCCGACTACCGCGCAGGTCGTCGGGTCAACCTTGAGGTCGACCTGCTGGCCCGTTACCTGGAGCGTCTGCTGCTGGGCGACAAGGCTGCCGAGTCGAGCAAGGGCAGTGGCATCACCGAAAGCTTCCTGGCCGCCAACGGCTACCTGAAATCCTGATTGAGAAGGGGGTGCCGAGTGGCGCTCAACAGCATCGAAGAGCTGGTGGAAGACATCCGCCAGGGCAAAATGGTCATTCTCATGGACGACGAAGACCGTGAGAACGAAGGCGACATCATCATGGCCGCCGAGTGCTGCCAGGCCGAGCACATCAACTTCATGGCCAAGCACGCCCGTGGCCTGATCTGCATGCCGATGACCCGCGAGCGCTGCGAAACGCTCAAGCTGCCGTTGATGGCGCCACGCAACGGTTCGGGCTTCGGCACCAAGTTCACCGTGTCGATCGAGGCTGCCGAGGGCGTCACCACCGGCATTTCCGCCGCCGACCGCGCACGCACCGTGCAGGTGGCTGCCGCCCGTGATGCCAAGGCCGACGACATCGTCAGCCCCGGCCACATCTTCCCGCTGATGGCCCAGGCCGGCGGTACCCTGGCGCGTGCCGGGCACACCGAAGCGGCCTGCGACCTGGCGCGCATGGCCGGTTTCGAGCCCAGCGGCGTGATCTGTGAAGTGATGAACGACGACGGCACCATGGCCCGTCGTCCGGAGCTGGAGGCCTTCGCCGCCGAGCACGGCCTGAAGATCGGCACCATCGCCGACCTGATCCACTACCGGATGATCCACGAGCGCACCGTGCAGCGTATCGCCGAACAGCCGCTGGACAGCGAGCTGGGCCAGTTCAACCTGGTCACCTACCGCGACGCGGTGGAAGGCGATGTGCACATGGCTTTGACGCTGGGCACCATCTGCGCCGAGGAGCCGACCCTGGTGCGCGTGCACAACATGGACCCGCTGCGCGACCTGCTGCTGGTCAAGCAGCCGGGCCGCTGGAGCCTGCGCGCGGCGATGAGCGCCGTGGCCGAGGCCGGCAGCGGCGTGGTGCTGCTGTTGGGGCACCCGCTCGATGGCGACGTGCTGCTGGCACACATCCGCGAAAGCGCCGGCGATGCTCAGCCCAAGGCGCCGACCACCTACAGCACCGTCGGTGCCGGCTCGCAGATCCTGCGTGACCTGGGCGTGCGCAAGATGCGCCTGATGAGCTCGCCGATGAAGTTCAACGCGATATCCGGATTCGATCTGGAAGTTGTAGAATACGTGCCCTCCGAGTGACACAGGCGTAACTGTCGTCCTGCCGCTCGTGTCCAAACCCTCCCGCAGGCCGCGTGTGCGCGGCCTCGCTCTTTAAGATGAGAACACCGGAATGACCCTGAAGACCATCGAAGGTACCTTCATCGCCCCCAAAGGTCGCTATGCTTTGGTGGTTGGCCGCTTCAACAGCTTCGTCGTCGAAAGCCTGGTGAGCGGTGCCGTTGATGCCCTGGTACGCCATGGCGTCAGCGAAAGCGACATCACCATCATCCGTGCCCCGGGCGCCTTCGAGATCCCGCTGGTTGCACAGAAAGTCGCCCAACAAGGTGAATATGACGCGATCGTCGCCCTGGGTGCGGTGATCCGTGGCGGTACCCCGCACTTCGAATACGTGGCGGGCGAGTGCACCAAGGGCCTGGCCCAGGTGTCCATGGAGTTCGGTGTTCCGGTGGCCTTCGGCGTCCTGACCGTCGACTCCATCGAGCAGGCCATCGAGCGTTCCGGCACCAAGGCCGGCAACAAAGGTGCCGAAGCTGCCCTGTCCGCCCTGGAAATGGTCAGCCTGCTGGCGCAGTTGGAGGCCAAGTGATTAGCGACGAAAGCGATCGTTTCAACCCGCGCGAGCCACGCGCGGCGGATGCAGGCAAGCCCTCCAAGAGCGCCAAGCGCCGTGAAGCCCGCAAGCTCGCGACCCAGGCCCTCTACCAGTGGCACATGGCCCAGCATTCGCTGAACGAGATCGAGGCTCAGTTCCGGGTCGACAACGATTTCTCCGATATCGATGGCGCCTATTTCCGCGAGATCCTGCATGGGGTCCCGGCGATCAAAGGCGAAATCGACAAGGCCCTGGCCCCGTGCCTGGACCTGCCGCTGGATGAGCTCGACCCGGTCGAGCTCGCGGTGCTGCGCCTGTCCACCTGGGAGTTCATCAAGCGTGTCGACGTACCGTACCGCGTGGTGATCAACGAAGGTGTCGAGCTGGCCAAGGTCTTCGGTGCCACCGATGGCCACAAGTTCGTCAACGGTGTGCTGGACAAGCTCGCGCCGACTCTGCGCGACGCGGAAGTCAAGGCGGCCAAGCGCTGATCGTGGCGCCGACCGATCATGGGTGAGTTCGAGCTGATCCGTCATTACTTCGCCGCCGCGGCCTGTGCGCAGGGCGGTGATGGTGTGGTCCTCGGCATCGGTGACGACTGCGCCCTGTTGCAGTTGCCTGCTGGCGAGCAGCTGGCGGTGTCCACCGACACCCTGGTCGAAGGCGTGCATTTCCCCGCCGCCTGCGATCCCCTGTTGCTCGGCCAGCGATCGTTGGCCGTGGCGGTCAGCGACCTTGCGGCCATGGGCGCCGATCCTATCGGTTTCACCCTCGCCCTGACCCTGCCCCAGGTCGGTGCCGACTGGCTCCGGCTGTATGCCGATGGCCTGAACCGCATGGCCTTGCGTTGCGGTGTCAGCCTGATCGGTGGTGACACCACCCGCGGCCCCCTGGCCATCACCGTGACCGTGTTCGGCAAGGCGCCTGCAGGGCAGGCCCTGCGCCGCAGCGGTGCTTGGCCGGGCGACTTGCTGTGTGTGGGCGGTTGCCTGGGTAACGCGGCCGGGGCCTTGCCACTGGTACTGGGTGAACGCACGGCGCCGGCCGAAGTTGCCGAACCGCTGTTGGCCCAGTACTGGTCGCCCTTGCCCCAGCTTGCCCTGGGTCAGCTGTTGCGTGGCCGGGCTACGGCGGCACTGGACATATCCGACGGGTTGCTGGCCGACTGCGGGCATATCGCCAAGGCGTCCGGCGTCGCGCTTGAGGTGGATGCCGAGCGGGTTCCGATGTCATCCGCCCTGCAGGCCTTCCTCGGCCATGAGGCGGCCCTGCATGCCGCGCTCACCGGTGGCGACGACTACGTATTGGCCTTCACCCTGCCAGAAGCGCAACTTTCATCCCTGCCTGACCCTGGCGTCATCCATGTCATCGGCCGCGTGCTGGAAGGGCAGGGTGTCACGCTGCGCGACGGGCAGGGCCAGGACATCACCCCGGCGCAACGGGGTTATCAACATTTTAGGGAGACACCGTGACCGACCACCCCAACCAGGTGCCTGCGGAGTTCGTTCCGCCTTCGGTCTGGCGCAACCCCTGGCACTTCATCGCCTTCGGCTTCGGCTCCGGTACCTTGCCCAAGGCGCCTGGCACCTGGGGCTCGCTGGTAGCGCTGCCGTTCATCCCGCTTTGGCAGATGCTGCCGGACTGGGGCTACTGGCTGCTGCTGGGCATCACCATGTTGTTCGGCTTCTGGTTGTGCGGCAAGGTCGCCAATGACCTGCGTGTGCATGACCACGAAGGCATCGTCTGGGACGAGATGGTCGGCATGTGGATCACCCTGTGGCTGGTGCCGGAGGGGTGGCAGTGGTTGCTGGCAGGGTTCCTGATGTTCCGCTTCTTCGACATCCTCAAGCCTTGGCCGATCCGCTGGATCGACCGTCACGTGCATGGCGGCGTCGGGATCATGCTCGACGATATCCTGGCCGGTGTGTTCGCCTGGCTGGGCATGCAGGTGTTGGTGTGGGTGGTTGCCTGACGTAGGTGGCGGGCCAATCGCGGGACAAGCCCGCTCCCACAAGATCAGTGTGGGCGCGTACGTCTGAGGACTGGCGCGGTCCCTGTGGGAGCGGGCTTGCCCCGCGATGAGGCGGGGGCGCTTGAGGCCCAACCATCAAACTTTTCGATCTTAAGCGGCGATATTCAGCCTGCGCATGGGCAGCGACCTGCTGATACAATCGGGCAATTGGAACTGCTTATTTTTTTAGGAGCACAACGTGCCCGTCGTCTTTGTCGCCGCCTCGAAACTCCCGACTCCCTTCGCGATCTTCACCATGCATGGCTTTCTCGACGAAGCCACGGGTCGTGAGCATGTAGTGCTCAGCCTGGGTGATATCGCCGACGGCGAGCCGGTGCTGGGGCGCCTGCATTCCGAATGCCTGACCGGTGATGCGCTGTTCAGCCAGCGCTGCGACTGCGGTTCGCAACTGGAAGCCGCATTGCAGGCCATCGCCCGTGAAGGCCGTGGCGTGCTGCTGTACCTGCGTCAGGAAGGCCGGGGCATCGGTCTTTTGAACAAGATCCGCGCCTACGAGCTGCAGGATGGCGGTGCCGACACCGTCGAGGCCAACGAGCGCCTGGGCTTTGCCGCCGACCAGCGCGACTATGCCATGTGCCAACCCATGCTCGAGCACCTGGGCGTAGGCTCGCTGCGCCTGATGACCAACAACCCGCGCAAGGTCAAGGCATTGACTGACATGGGCATCAAGGTCGCCGAGCGCGTGCCGCTGCACACCGGGCACAACCCGCACAACCGTCACTACCTGGCCACCAAGGCCGGCAAGCTTGGCCACATGATGGGCAACGAGCACCAGGGCGAGCCGCAGGCGTGACCCGCAGCCAGGTGAAGCAGCGCCTGGCGCTGGCGTGGTGGCAGTACCTGGCGGTAGGCCTGGTGCCACTGCCGGTGATGGCCTGGGCCTTTGGTGGCGGCGATGCCCTTATCCCAGTTCTGGCCATGCCGCTGTTCATTGCCGGCGCTGCCTCGATGTTCCTCAGCCTGCCGCGTTTCGGCGCCTACAAGCGCGCCCTGATCGCCACGTCGAAGGCCCTTGGCTCGCCCGAGGAGCCCCAGGCGTGGATCGAGCTGGCCGAAGTGCGACGCATGGCCATGTTGTTCGCCTGCTTCCCTGCCTGGGTCGCGGCACTTTCGGTACTGGTCGGCCTGGAGGCGGTGCCGCAAATCCTCCTGGCTCTCTCCACCGCGGTGCTGCTCTACCTGTACCGCATTCCCCGCCAGCTGGGCTGATGCGCATTCTTTTCTGTCTGCTGGCCCTGTTGGCCTTCGGCGCCAAGGCCGAGGGTGTTTCGCGGGTGGTCAGCCTGGCCCCTTCGATGACCGAGATCATGCTCGAGCTGCACGCCGACGACCTGCTGGTGGGTGTGCTCGACGGTGGTCAGCGGCCGGCGTCGCTGCAAGGCCTGCCTTCGGTAGGGCGGTACAGCCAGCTCGACATGGAGCGCCTGCTCAGCCTTGAGCCTGACCTGCTGCTGTTATGGCCCGACAGCGTGGCGCCGGCGCAGCGCGACCAGCTCAAGCGCCTGGGCATCCCGACCTTCGTCGGCAAGCCCAAGGATATCGACCAGTTGATCGGGCAGATCGAAGCCATCGGCCAGCGGGTAGGGCGTGCCGAACGAGGCCGGCAATACGCGGCCGCGTTGCGTGAGCGGCTGCGGGGGTTGCGCCAGCAGTACCGGCGGCAACAGCCGTTGCGGGTGTTCTACCAGGTGTGGGACCGGCCGCTGTACACCCTTGGCGGGCAGCAGATCGTCAGTGATGCGCTGGGCGTTTGTGGTGCGCGCAATGTTTTCGCCGACCTCACCCAGCCTGCGCCCCAGGTGAGCGTGGAATCCGTACTGTTACGTGACCCGCAGGTGATCCTCGCGGGCGACAAGGCCCAGCTGGCCAGTTGGAAGGCCTGGCGCACCCTCGATGCGGTGGCCAATGACCGCTTGCTGGTAGTGCCCGACAAGGGGCTGGAGCGCCCCAGTGGCCAGATGATCGAGGCCACGGCGCGCCTGTGCGCGCTGCTGGCGGCTAGAGCGCCGGCGTCCAGGTGACACTCAGCAGCCAGGTGCGGCCTTCTTCGCGGTAGCCATAATAATCGCCCTGGTGGCTATAGAGGGCTCGGCTGTAGCCTTTGTCCAGCAGGTTATCCAGCTTCATTTCCAGCTTTAGCTCCGGTGTCGCCACCCAACTTCCTCGCAGGCCAAGCAGCCCGTAGCCACCCATTTTCCTGAAGTTGTCCTCATCGTCGTAGCTGCTGCTGACGGCTTGCCAGCTTGCGCCGAAGCCCAGGCGGTCATACTGACGATCCAGATCCAGGCTAAGGGTGCGCCGTGCGCGGCGCACGAGTGTATGGCCGGTTTTCCGGTCGCGCGGATCGATCACGGCCACGCCTAGCTGGCTGTGCCAGTTGCCCCAATCCTGGTCGAGCGCCATCTCGAAGCCGTTGATACGTGCCGAGTCCACGTTGCGCGGTATCCAGTCGGGGCCGGGGCTGATGGCGTCACGCAAATCTGTGCGGTACAGCGAGCCTTCCAGGCGACTGCTGTCACTCAAGCGGCTGCGCCACTGTACTTCGTAGCTTTTCGAGTGCTCCGGCTTCAGGTCTGGGTTGCCCATGTAGGGAAAGTACAGGTCGTTGAAGTTCGGAGCGCGGAAGCCTTCGCTATAGGACAGTAGCAGGTCGTTGGCCGCATTCAGCGGTAAGGTCAGGCTGCCGCTCCATGTGGTTTGATCGCCATACTGCTGGTTCTTGTCGTGTCTTACGCCCAGCTCGGTGGAGAATCGCTCCCCATGGAACCGGTGCTGGGCGAATACGGCTCGGTTCCAGCGGCTATCTTCGGTCAGTTCAGAACTGGCATGGACACGGTCCTCATACCAGTCGCCGCCGACGAGCAGCTCGTTGCGTTCATCGAGCGTTAACTCGTTCTGCCAGGTCACCTGATCACGGTAGGTATTGAAGACGTAAGTATCGCCGCCGAGCTTGTCGCGGCGCTGATCGCGATTCTCGCTATGGCCCAGCTCCAGACGCGAGTGCCATGTCTGTGTGAGCTGGGCATCGAGGTATGTGCCCAGGCTACTGACCTGGAAGTCGGAATAGCGTTCCTGGGCGAAGAAAGTCGGCTCGTCGTACTCAAGGCGCCCACGGCTATCAAGCACATTCACCCCCGCCTCGAACCGCTCGCCAAACGTATGGCTCAGGCTCAGGTTGAACGACTTGTTGCGGTAGGCATCGTGGTCGCTGTCACTGGCGAACGAGGGCCCGGTCGAGTCGATGCCGGCGGTTTCGTCCAGGCTGGCCCCCAGGTTGAAGCGGGTCGAGCCGTTGCCGCCGGAAAGCCCCAGGCTGCGTTGGAACGTCTGGTTGCTGCCCGCCGCCAGACGCAAGCGCGGTTGCAGGCCCGGGCCGTTGCCTCGGCGGGTGAAGATCTGGATGACCCCGCCGATGGCATCGCTGCCGTAGAGGGCCGAGCGTGAGCCACGCAGCACCTCGACCCGCTCGACCTGGTCGATATCGAGAAACTGCAGGCCGCTGTCGCCGGAGGTGGCGTTGGCAATGCGCACGCCGTCGACCAGTACCAGCGTCTGTGCAGCCTTGGTGCCGCGGATGAAGATCCCCGGCAGGCTGCCGCGCCCGCCTGTAGGCGCCACTTGTACGCCGGGTACACGGCCCAACAGGTCGGTGACGTTGGAAGGCTGCAGGCGGTCGATATCGCTGCGGGTGAAGACGGTATTCGCGGCGCTGGTGACGCTGCGCGACTCGACCTGGCGGCTGGCGCTGATCAGTACGTCGGGAAGCTTGAGGGCGTCATCGCGGTCCGGTTCGGCCGCCAGCAGCGGGAGGGGGAGGCAGAGCAGGGCAAGGGCAGGGGGTTTCATTGACGATTCCATGGTGCGAGAGCCCTCAATCGCGGCACAAGGCCGCTCCTACAGGGACCGCACGATCCTGTAGGAGCGGCCTTGTGCCGCGATGGGCCGCAAAGCGGCCCCGAGGGATTACAGGCCGAGCTTGCCCATGCGGGCTTTCACCGAAGCCTCGATCCCGGCTGCATCCAGGCCACATTCGGCCAGCATTTGCGCAGGCTTGGCGTGCTCGACATAGATGTCCGGCAGCCCCAGGTGCAGCACAGGCTTGAGCACTGCTTCGCGGGCCAGGAACTCGCTGACCGCGGCGCCGGCGCCGCCCATGATGGCATTCTCTTCGAGGGTCACCAGCAGCTCATGGTTGGCTGCCAATTCCAACACCAGGGCCTCGTCCAGCGGTTTGACGAAACGCATGTCGACCACGGTGGCGTTGATCTGCTCTGCCACTTTCATCGCCTCGGGCAGCTGTACGCCGAATACCAGCAGGGCGACCTTCTCGCCCTTGCGCCGCACCACACCCTTGCCGATCACCAGTGGCTCAAGGTCGCCGCTGATCGGCGCGTTGGGGCCAGTGCCGCGAGGGTAACGCACCGCTGCCGGGCCGTTGTACAGGTGGCCGGTGGTGAGCATCTTGCGCAGCTCGTTCTCGTCGCTGGGGGTCATCACCAGCATGCCTGGAATGCAACGCAGGTAAGACAGGTCGAAGCTGCCCGCGTGGGTCGGGCCGTCCTCACCCACCAGGCCTGCACGGTCGATGGCGAACAGCACATCGAGGTTCTGCACCGCCACGTCGTGGATCAGCTGGTCGTAGGCACGCTGAAGGAAGGTCGAGTAGATGGCGACCACCGGCTTGGCGCCCTCGCAGGCCATGCCTGCGGCCAGGGTGACCGCGTGCTGCTCGGCGATGGCCACGTCGAAGTAGCGCTCGGGGTAGCGTTCGCTGAAGGCCACCAGGTCCGAGCCTTCCTTCATCGCCGGGGTGATGCCCACCAGGCGGTTGTCGGCGGCGGCCATGTCGCACAGCCACTGGCCGAACACCGCCGAATACTTCGGCCCACTGACCTTCTTCGGCGCGGCGGGCTTGTCGACGGGCTCGAGCTTGGTGATGGCGTGGTAGCCGATCGGGTCCAGCTCGGCGGGGGCGAAGCCCTTGCCCTTCTTGGTGATCACGTGCAGGAACTGCGGGCCCTTGAGGTCGCGCATGTTGCGCAGGGTAGCGATCAGGGTCGGCAGGTCGTGGCCGTCGATAGGGCCGATGTAGTTCCAGCCCAGCTCCTCGAACAGGGTGCCCGGTACCAGCATGCCCTTGGCATATTCCTCGGTGCGGCGGGCGATTTCCCAGGCACCTGGCAGGCGCGACAGGACCTTCTTGCTGCCTTCGCGCATGCTTGCGTAGGTGCGGCTGGAAAGGATCTTGGCCAGGTAGTTGGACAAGCCACCGACATTGCGCGAGATCGACATGTCGTTGTCGTTGAGGATCACCAGCATGTCGGCATCGACTTCCTGGGCGTGGTTCAGCGCCTCGAAGGCCATGCCGGCGGTCAGGGCACCGTCGCCGATCACCGCGATGGACTTGCGCGGGTCGTTCTGCAGGCGGGCGGCGATGGCCATGCCCAGGGCCGCGCTGATCGAGGTGCTGGAATGGCCGACGCCGAAGGTGTCGTACTCGCTTTCCACGCGGCGTGGGAAGGCGGCGATGCCGTCCTTCTGGCGCAGGCTGAGCATGCGGTTGCGTCGGCCGGTGAGGATCTTGTGCGGGTAGGCCTGGTGGCCGACGTCCCACACCAGGCGGTCGTCCGGTGTGTCGAAGACGTAGTGCAGGGCGATCGTCAGCTCGATGACGCCCAGGCCGGCGCCGAAATGCCCACCGGTCTGACCAACGGTATAGAGCAGCTCCTGGCGCAGCTCGTCGGCCAGGGTCTCCAGGTCGGCTTCAGCCAGCCGGCGCAGGCCGGCAGGCGTGTCAGCGCGGTCCAGCAATGGCGTGACCGGGCGTTCGCGGGGGATCTCTTGAAACGTCGTGGGCATCAGGCGAGTCGTTATAGATATGAAGACGCGGCAGTTTACCCCATTGTGGGAAAAGCTGCCCATTCAGACACAGGTTGCAGGCCCTTTGTGGGAGCGGGTGAACCCGCTCCCACAGGGTTGGCGTCAGGGTTTAATGGCGACGCTCGACGATATAGCGAGCCAGCGCCCGCAAGGGTTCTGCGCTGTCGCCAAAGCCTTCGAGTGCACCCAGGGCCTGGTCGCGCAATTCCAGCGCATAGGCCTTGGCCGCCTCCAGGCCCAGCAGGGCCGGGTAGGTGGGCTTGTCGCGGGCGATATCGGCGCCCTGACGCTTGCCCAGGGTGGCGGTGTCGCTCTCTACATCGAGGATGTCGTCCTGTACCTGGAACGCCAAGCCGATGGCCTGGGCGTAGGTCTGCAGGGCGTCCAGCTGCGCCTGGCTGGCGCGGGCGCTGGCCAGGGCGCCGAGGCGCACGCTGGCTTCGATCAGGGCGCCGGTCTTGTGCCGGTGCATGTATTCCAGGGCCTGCTGGTCGAGCTTAAGGCCCACCGAGCCCAGGTCGATGGCCTGGCCGCCGACCATGCCGGCCGGGCCGGCAGCCTGGGCCAGGGCCTGGACCATCTGCAGGCGAACGGTATCGGCCTGGGGGCTGAGCAGGGGGTCGAGCAGGGCGCTGAAGGCCAGGCTTTGCAGGCCGTCGCCTGCGAGGATGGCGCAGGCTTCGTCGAAGGCCTTGTGGGTGGTCGGCTGGCCACGGCGCAGGTCGTCGTCGTCCATGGCCGGCAGGTCGTCATGCACCAGCGAGTAGGCATGGATCAGCTCGACGGCACAGGCTGCGCCGTTGGCCTGTTCGGCCGGGACGCCGAAGGCTTCGCAGGCGGCATAGGCCAGCAATGGCCGCACACGCTTGCCACCGTTCATCACGCTGTAGCGCATGGCCGCATAGAGCCGCTCGAGCTCCTTGGACGGGGCTACGAACAACGGCTCCAGGGCTGCATCGACGCGTGCCTGGCAGCTTGCCTGGTACTGGCCGATCATGCTTCGGGCTCCGCGTCGAACGGCTGGGCCGCCAGCTCGCCGTCGCGCTCGAGCAGGATCTGCACCTTCTGCTCGGCCTGGGCCAGGGCGCCTTGGCAATCGCGAGTCAGGGCAATGCCTTGTTCGAAGGCGGCCAGCGACTCTTCCAGCGACAATTCGCCGTTCTCCAGGCGCTCGACCAAGGCTTGCAGGTCGGCGAGGGATTGCTCGAAATCGATGGAGGTTTTTTTGCGGGCCATGGCGACTGTCTCGGTGGCTTTCAGAACGGCGCGACACTAGCAGAGCGGGGCAAGGGGAGCAAACTTCCCAGGCCGGGAAGCCAAGTTACTGGCCAATCGCCGGCAAGCCGGCTCCCACTATTAAGCCAGTATCAACCCAGTGGGAGCCGGCTTGCCGGCGATCAGGCTTCAGGCATCCGCTGTTTCCAGCATCATCGCCTGGCGGTACTGCGCCAGTTCCTCGATGGTCAGCACCGGCAAGTTGTATTGCCGCGCATACACCGCCACCTCCTCGCCACGGGCCATGCTGCCGTCCGGGTTCATCAACTCGCACAGCACCGCCGCAGGCCGCAGGCCCGCCAGGCGCGCCAGGTCGACCGACCCTTCGGTATGGCCTCGGCGGGCCAGCACGCCGCCGTCACGCGCACGCAGCGGGAACACGTGCCCAGGGCTGACGATATGACGTTGTTCGGCGGTCGAGCGAAGGGCCGCTTCGATGGTGGTGATCCGGTCCTGGGCGGATACGCCGGTGGTGACGCCCTCGGCGGCCTCGATGCTGACGGTAAAGCCGGTGCCATGGCGGGCCTGGTTGTTCTGCACCATGGGCGCCAGCTGCAGGTCATCGACGGTGGCCTCGTCCAGGCACAGGCAGACGATGCCGCTGCAGTCGCGGATCATCATGGCCATGGTCTGCAGCGAGATATTCTCGGCAGCGGCGATGATGTCTGCTTCGTCCTCGCGGTCGTCATCGTCGAGCAGCAGCACGGGTCGCCCGGCTTGGAAGGCGGCGATGGCAGCGGTGACGTTGGGGTATTTGGGGTGGTGCATGGTGGACATGAAACGCTCCTCGTAATTGATCGATGAACGTCTCGGGGCGAACAAAACGCGCGCGCAGGAGCACCGGATGGCTCCCGCCTGACGCCTTCTTTCATCCGGACTATGACCGTCGGCCCTGGAATCTCACCAGGTCTGCTGACCCCCGGCATGGCCGGGGCGCTCGCGGGCTCATCTTTCGATTTACCGCCGGTGGGGACTTTCACCCCGCCCTGAAGACCAAGCAAGCATACAGCACTGTGCCACCCCACTGGCAAGCGGCCGGCCTACGACCTTCGGCGGTATGATGGTCGCCAAGGCTTTTTCGGATAACGACACCATGGACATTCTCGAAGTTGCCGGTGGCAAGCCGGTCAAGTTGTGGACCGACGGCGTACCCGTGGAAGACGATGCCCGCCGGCAGTTGCTGAACACCGCGCGCATGCCATTCATCTTCAAGCACCTGGCGGTGATGCCGGATGTCCACCTGGGCAAGGGGTCGACCATCGGCAGCGTGATCCCCACGGTCGGCGCGATCATCCCGGCGGCCGTGGGCGTGGACATCGGCTGCGGCATGATCGCCGCGCGTACTTCGCTGCATGCCCGCGACCTGCCGGACAACCTGCATGGCCTGCGCAGCGCCATCGAGCAGGCCGTGCCCCACGGCAAGACCTTCGGCCGCCACGACCAGGGGGCCTGGGGCCAGGTGCCGGCCCAGGCAGAGCAGGTGTGGAGAGGGCTGGCCGTGCGCTTCAAGGCGATCACCGACAAGTACCCGCGCCTGGAGAAGACTAACAACCGCCATCACCTGGGCACCCTGGGCGGCGGCAACCACTTCATCGAGGTGTGCCTGGATGAAGCCGAGCGCGTGTGGTTCATGTTGCACAGCGGCTCGCGCGGGGTGGGCAATGCCATCGGCAACCTGTTCATCGAGCTGGCCCAGGCGGACATGCGCCAGCACCTGGCCAACCTGCCGGACAAGGACCTGGCCTACTTCGAGGAAGGCAGCCGGCACTTCGCCGACTACGTCGAAGCAGTGGAGTGGGCCCAGGATTTCGCCCGGCATAACCGCGAGCTGATGATGCAGGCGGTGGTCGGTGCCGTGCGCAAGGTGCTGGGCAGGCCTTTCGACGCCAGCCTCGAAGCGGTCAACTGCCACCAC
Source organism: Pseudomonas shiyinii (assembly GCF_056725765.1). Taxonomy (NCBI): domain Bacteria; kingdom Pseudomonadati; phylum Pseudomonadota; class Gammaproteobacteria; order Pseudomonadales; family Pseudomonadaceae; genus Pseudomonas; species Pseudomonas shiyinii. The sequence continues at coordinate 285,413 of NZ_CM161522.1, forward strand.
AACTATGTACAGCGCGAGCGGCACTTCGGTCGCGAGGTGCTGGTGACCCGCAAGGGCGCGGTATCGGCGCAGAAGGGACAACTGGGCATCATTCCGGGCTCAATGGGTGCCAGGAGCTTCATCGTGCGTGGGCTGGGGAACGAAGAATCGTTCTGTTCGTGCAGCCATGGCGCCGGCAGGGTGATGAGCCGGACCAAGGCCAAGAGCCGCTTCACCCTCGAAGATCAGCGGCGCGCCACCGCCCATGTGGAGTGCCGCAAGGACAAGGACGTGATCGACGAGATCCCCATGGCCTACAAGGACATCGATGCGGTGATGCAGGCCCAGCGTGAGCTGGTGGAAGTGGTGCACACCTTGCGCCAGGTGGTGTGCGTCAAGGGCTGAACAAGCAAGGCCGACACTGCGGGCTTGCCCCGCGATCAAGGGCAAAGCCCTTGCCATGCCACCGCGTTGGCAATGCCGACGCCATCGCGGGGCAAGCCCGCTCCCACAGGGGTAGCACTAGCCACTTGTTCTCTGCACGACAGCGCAGTCCAAAGGGCAGGGTGTTCTCCCCCAGGGAGAGGGGCGTGTGGTCAGAGGCCTGGCATCGGCACGAAGCCAGGCAATTGCTTGATCCTGTCCATCCAGCGGGTGATATGGGTATACGGCGACAGGTCGACACCCCCTTCAGGTGCCAATGCGACATAGGGGAACACCGCGCAATCGGCGATGGTCGGGCGCGACAGGGCCAGCCAGTCGTACGTGGCCAGGTGCGCGTCCAGCAAGGGCAGGATGCGCGCCGCTCTCTTCAGGGTGTCGGCCTTGTCGATGGCATAGCCGAACTTATCCACAAGGCGAGCGGCAGCGGGGCCGTTCTGGATCTCATTGGCCGCGGTGGACAGCCACTGCATGATTTCGGCCTGCAGGTGCGGCTCCACCGGCCACCAGGCTGCTCCGCCATAAGTGCCGGCCAGGTACACCAGGATCGCCTGGGAGTCGCGCAGTACCCGCTGCCCATCCACCAGGATCGGCACCTCGCCCCAGGGGTTGAGATCGATCAGCGGGGCGCGCTTGTGTTCGCCGCCGAGAAAGTCCACGGGAATGATCTCCAGGTCCAGGTTCGCCAGATGGGCGAACAGGCGGACCTTGTAGCAGTTGCCGGACAGTTCCAGGTCATAGAGCTTCATGACGTTTCCTTGTTATTGGGCCAATAGCTGGTTGAATTCCAGGACGTTGCCGTCGGGGTCGCGAATGAACAATGCAACGCGTCGCGGCCCGATGCGGTGCGGCCCTTCGGTGATGGTGATGCCTTGTTGGTGCAACCAGCCCTGCAGGGCCTCCAGGTCTTCCACGATGAAGGCCGGGTGGGTCATGCCGGGCAGCTTGATCGGTGCATCCAGCAATACGTTATGGGCGTGGGGCTGGCGCGCACCATTGAAGATCAGGTTGATGCGCACGCCGCTGGGCGTGAGCATCTCGTTGGCCTCGAAATCGCTGAACCGCGCGCTTTCGACGAAACCCAGCGCCTCGTAGAACGCCAGGGCACGGCTGCGATCGCTGACGCGGATGCCGATGTGATCATAGGCGAGGATCGGCGAGGGGCTTGTTGCGGCGTTGGCGCTCATGATGGAAACCACACACGTTTTCAAAGAGGCCCAGTGTGGCCATTGGCGGGCGTTTCACCAATGCCTGTAAGCTGACAACACTATTGCACTTGTTGCACAGACGAGAGCCGACGATGGACCGATTGAAAGCCATGGCCACCCTGGTGCGTATTGTCGACAGCGGCAGCCTCAGTGCCGCAGCGAATGCCTCGGGCCAATCCACCGCCTCGGTGGTGCGCACCCTGGCAGCGCTGGAAAAACACCTGGGCACGCGCCTGCTCAATCGCAATACCCGGCACCTGGCATTGACCGACGAGGGCGCCGAATTCCTGGCCTGGAGCCGGCGCATACTCGCCGAGTTCGACGAGGTCGAGCACGGCTTCGATGCGCGGCGCAAAAGCCCTGGCGGGCTGCTGCGCATCACCGCGCCGGTGGAGTTCGGGCGCCGCTACGTCGCGCCTTTGGTCAACGAATTTCTGGCCCTGCATCCGGCCATCCAGGTGGAGCTGACTTTGCTCGACCGCCTCGTCGACCTGCTCGACGAAGGCGTGGAACTGGCCATCCGCATCGGGCAACTGCCGGACTCCTCGTTGATCGCAACACCCCTGGGCCACACCCGCCTGGTGCGCTGTGCAAGCCCCGAGTATCTGCAGCGTAGCGGCGTGCCCGAGCAGCCGTCGGATTTGCTGGCACATGCCTGCATCGGCTTCGCGCCCCAAGGCAGGCAATGGCAATTCCAGGAGCAGGGCGCTGTCGTGACTCGGTCCGTTTCTGTGCGCATGACGACCAACCAGATTCAGGTGGCCAGCCTCGCCTGCCAGCAAGGTGTCGGTATCGGCCAGCTGCTGCACTACCAAGTGGCCAGAGAACTGGCCGACGGTCGGCTGGTGCGGGTGCTGCAGGCGTACGAACTGGCCGACCTGCCGATCCAGATGGTCTACCCGCACGCGCGGCTGTTGTCGGCGCGGGTACGGCAATTCATCGACTGGGCCTCGCCGCGGCTGGGGGCGGTGATTCCCGATCCGGCCGAGTGAGAAATGAGCGGGCATTAAAAAGCCGGCTTGTGGCCGGCTTCTCGGGGACGGTCTTGGCTAATTTTTGGTAAGCCGCAACCGCCTTAAACGGGATGACCACTAGGGGCCTGATAAAGATGGCGGACGGCTGTGTGAGGCGTCGCCAGGCCCTCTGGAGCGCGGCCTGAGCCGGTCGGGGCGAAATGTGCCGCGTAGCATACTAGGGCCGGCGCGGGTTGCCCAGCAAAAAATGGCACAGGGTATGTCAGCCTGGACGGTGCAGGCTGACGGACGACCAATGGAACACCCAGCCGAGAATCTGCATACCCTGGGCTTGGCGTTGCTTGGGAGTGTAGCGCTCGGCAGGCCCTTGGCCGTGCAGGTAGAGGTTGCCCTGACGATCCTGGGTCAGGCGGTCGACCCGTAGGCGGCCGTTGTGGAGCAGCACGTAGGTCTCGTCTTCGATGACCCAGGTCAGGCTGCGGTCGATGACCAGGATGGTATCCCTGGGGATGGTCGAAGGAGCAGCCGATGGCGGCATGGAAACGCAGGCGGCATGTTCCAGGTTGACGCCCAGGGCTTGCAGTGCCTGTTCGGAAAACGGCAAGTACTGGTTCCCGTCGGGCTGGAGTCGTCCGTCCTGCAGTACATGGAAGGGAATGCGCAGCAGATGCCCTTCGCGAATGGATGGGCGTGTCACGTCATCACGTGAAGCGCACTGGCGCGGAAGAGGGTTGGCATGTTTCGGCCCTTCGCCGCTTAGCAGCCAGCGCCGCTGTACGCAGAACAGGGCGGCGATTTCGTCCAGGCGGGCCAGAGGGATGCCGCGACTGAACCAGTTGTTCACATGCTGGGGCGTTACGCCACGCTGGGCGGCGAAGTCCGAGGGGGTCAGGTGGCACTCCTGGAGGAGGGCTCTTAGGCGGTCACCAGAGGTAGTCATGTGGCCGAGTCTAGCGGGGTGGTTCATGCCTTGGAATGAACGCGTTGTTTATGGGTTTTGTAGGAAAGTGGGTGTAAAGAAGGATCTTTCTTAGGGGGCTGTAAGAGTGGGTAAGGTTGAGCGTGCTATCGCCGGCAAGCCGGCTCCCACCGAGATTGCGCCGAGGAGCCGGCTTGCCTGCGATGGGGCGCCAATGCCCATCGACCAAATTCCAGCCAAAAAAAAACCCTGCCGGAGCAGGGCTTTCTTCAGTCCGGTATCAGCCTTTGTAGGCGGCAACCGACTTGGTGATCGCGGCGCGGGCGGCGTCGGCGCCTTCCCAGCCTTCGATCTTGACCCACTTGCCCTTCTCCAGATCCTTGTAGTTCTCGAAGAAGTGTTCGATCTGCTGGATCAGCAGGGCCGGCAGGTCGGTGTATTCCTTCACGTCGACATACAGCTGCGACAGCTTGTCGTGAGGCACAGCGACAACCTTGGCGTCGCCGCCGCCGTCGTCGGTCATATTCAGGATACCGACCGGACGAGCACGGATGACCGAGCCTGGGGCGACCGGGTAAGGGGTCACGACCAGCACGTCCAGTGGGTCACCGTCGTCGGCCAGGGTGTTCGGGATGTAGCCGTAGTTGGCTGGGTAGAACATTGGGGTGGCCATGAAACGGTCGACGAACAGGGCGTCGCTGTCCTTGTCGATCTCGTACTTGATCGGCGCGTGGTTGGCCGGGATCTCGATGGCGACGTAGATGTCGTTCGGCAGGTCCTTGCCCGCCGGAATCTTGCTGTAGCTCATTGGGCAGTGCCCCCGTGTTTGACCAAAAAGTGGCGGCGATTATAGGCACATTCCTACCGGGCATGCCACGCCCGGCCGGATGTGCGGGCCCGTCAGGCGTGGGTTTCGCGGTACAGCGGGTGCTCGGCCTGCAACTGTTCCAGGCGCGCCAGCGGGTCTTGGCGGTAGAACAGCGACAGTTGTCGATAGACCTTGGGATAAGCCTGTTGCAGCAGGTCGGGGGCGCTGAAGAAGTACTCGCTGGTGACGGCGAAGAATTCCGCCGGGTTTTCCGCGGCGTAGGGGTCGATGGCAGTCTCGGCGTCGGGATTGGCATCCAGTTGCCGGTTCATGTCATCGAAGGCTTGCTGCATGGCGTCGGCCCACTCTTGCACAGGCATGCCTTTGTGTAGCGGCGGTAGGCCGTTGGCGTCGCCGTTGAGCATGTCGAGCTTGTGGGCCAGCTCATGGATCACCAGGTTGTAGGCCTCCCAGCCACCGCTGGCCAGCACGCCGGGCCAGGCCAGGATCACCGGGCCCTGTTGCCAGGCCTCGCCGCTGTGCTCGGCATCCCAGGTGTGCTCCACGCCGCTGGCGTCGCGATGGCGCTGGGGGCTGAGGAAGTCGTCGGGGTAGAGGATAATCTCATGAAAGCCCTGGTACCAGTCCAGATCGCCCAGGTGCAGCAGCGGCAGCTGGGCCTGGGCGGCGAGGAACAGGCGCTGCTCGTCGTCCAACTCGACGCCGTGCAGGGCCGTCAGGTGCTTGTCGTGCAGGAACAATACGCAGGCTTCGCGCAGCCTGCGGTCTTCCTCGTCACTGATGCCGTCGAGCAGCGGCAGGCGCTCGCGCACGGCCTGCCACAGCTGTGGGGCAACCGGGTAGCGGGCCAGGGTGCGCCGGCGTCGCCAGGCGCGCAGCGACCACATGCTGTTTAGTGGGCCTTGGCTGCGCGGCCCAGGCGGCCACGCAGCAGGCCGAGGATCATCGGCACCAGCGACAGGATGATGATCCCGACCACCATCAACGACAGGTGCTGCTTGATGAATGGCACATTGCCGAAGAAGTAGCCCAGGGTCACCAGGCCACCCACCCACAACAGCGAGCCGGCCACGCTGAACGCCAGGAAGCGCGGGTAGTGCATGTGCGCGATGCCGGCGACGAACGGCGCGAAGGTACGCAGGATCGGCAGGAAGCGCGCCATGGTCACGGTCTTGCCGCCATGGCGTTCGTAGAAGTCGTGGGTACGCTGCAGGTAGTCGCGGCGGAAGATCTTCGAGTTCGGGTTGCGGAACAGGCGCTCGCCGGTGGTGCGGCCGATGACGTAGTTGGTGCTGTCACCCATGATCGCCGCGGCCATCAACAGGCCAGCCAGCAGAACCGGGTCCATGCCGCCGCCAGCGGCCACCGCGCCGGCAATGAACAACAGCGAATCGCCGGGCAGGAAGGGCATGACCACCAGGCCGGTCTCGCAGAAGATCACCGCGAAGAGGATCGCGTAGATCCAGGGGCCGTAGTTGGTGACCAGCAGATCGAGGTAGGCATCGAGATGCAGGATAAGGTCCAGCGGGTTGAATTCCATGTACAACACCTGTGTTCTGACCCGCGACTACGGGCGCACGATGACGGACTGTGCCAAGGGCGTAGGTTTGGTTACCTGCGGGTGGGTAAATTTTCACACATGACAGGAGGGGGCATTATACGGCGATGTCAGGAATGTGCCCGGAGAGTTTGTAGCGGCGGGTTTCCGCGTGGCACTCCCTGCTCGTGTAGGAGCGGCCTTGCGCCGCGATCGGGCGCGAAGCGGCCGTAAAATTGGTAATCGCGGGCTACCTGGCACAACGGGGTGGCAGAATCTACGGCCGCTTCGCGCCCGATCGCGGCGCAAGGCCGCTCCTACACGGGTGTCAGTCCTGGGTGATCGGCAATATGTAGTTCTCGAACTCGGTGTCCTTGCGAAAACCGATCGACTCGTAGGTCTTGCGTGCCACGTCGTTGTCGCTGCTGGTGGAGACACGCATGCGTACGGCGTTGGTGTCCTTGGCCATCTTCTTGGCTTCGCGCATCAGGTGGTCGGCCACTAACATGCGCCTGGAGTCTTCGGCCACATAGATGTCGTTGAGGATCCACACGCGCTTGAGCGACAGCGAGGAGAAGCTCGGGTAGAGCTGGCAGAAGCCGAGGATGCGGCCGTCATCGTCGTCCGGCAGGGCCAGGTAGATCACCGACTCATCGCGCTTGAGGCGCTTTTCCAGGAAGCTGCGCGAGCTGTCCGGGTAGGGCAGCTGCCCATAGAACTCGCGGTATTTCACGAACAAAGGGGTCAGCAGATCGAGGTGTTCCAGGGTTGCCTTGATGATGCGCATGTGCGGCCCTCAGAGTCCATTTGGGGAAACAGCGGATTGCCACGGCTTTGACTGCATGCTGCACAAAGCCGGCGTGAAGCGCAATCCGCCTGGTGTTACAGGTTTCTTACCCGTCCCCGAGCAGGAAGTTGCCGCTTTTTTTGCCGGGTGCGCCGTCCGTCTCGATGCTGTGCACCTCGGCTTCGTCCTTGAGGTTCACCCCGGAAAGCTGCCGACGGCAGGCCTCGCGCATCAGGTACAGCAGGCGGTGGGCGGCCATGCCGTAGCTCAGGCCCTCCAGGCGCACGTTGGAGATGCAGTTGCGGTAGGCGTCGGTCAGGCCGACCTTGGGGCCGTAGGTGAAATACAGGCCCAGGCTGTCGGGCGAACTCAGGCCCGGGCGCTCGCCAATCAACATCACTGTCATGCGCGCGCCGAGCAGTTCGCCCACCTCGTCGCCCACCGCCACTCGGCCTTGTTCCACCAACACCACCGGTGCGCTGGTCCAGCCGTCGGCAGCGGCCTGCTCTTCGAAGCGGGCCAGGAAGGGCAGGGTGTGGCGGTGCACGGCCAAGGCCGACAGGCCGTCGGCGACCACGATCGCCACATCGACGCCGCCCGGGTTGGCCTGGGCATGCTCGCGCAGGCGCTGGGCCGATGCATCGTCCAGGCGCCGGCCCAAGTCGGGGCGTTGCAGGTACTGGTCACGGTCGCTGGCCGCGCTGTGCAACAACAGGCTTTCGCGGCCACGGTCGGCCAGTTGCTGGCGCAGGCCGGCATGGTCGAATGGCAAGTGCACGGCATCGCGGGCCTGGGCGTGGGCGAACTGGAAGTCCAGCTGTGCGCCGGTCGGCAGGCTGATGCCGGTGCGACCCAGGGCGATGCGCGCCGGTGTCAGGTTGCGCAGGGCCAGCCAGGGGTTTTCAGGTGTGGTGGTCGGTCGGTCCATGGTCATCCCTATGCAAGCTGCGCCAGGGCCTGGCGGAAGGCTGGCGGCAAGTTGTCGCCGAAGCGCACCCGGCCATCGGCCTGGGTGAAGATGCCGGTGCGCTCGAGCCAGGCCTCGAATTCCGGCCCGGGCTTGAGGCCCAGGGTCTGGCGCGCATAGAGCGCGTCATGGAACGAGGTGGTCTGGTAGTTGAGCATGATGTCGTCCGAGCCTGGGATGCCCATGATGAAGTTGATCCCGGCCACGCCCAGCAAGGTCAGCAGGGTGTCCATGTCGTCCTGGTCGGCCTCGGCATGGTTGGTGTAGCAGATGTCGCAGCCCATGGGCACGCCCAGCAGCTTGCCGCAGAAGTGATCCTCCAGGCCCGCGCGAATGATCTGCTTGCCGTTGTACAGGTACTCGGGGCCGATGAAACCGACCACGGTATTGACCAGGAACGGGTTGAAATGCCGGGCCACGGCATAGGCGCGGGTTTCGCAGGTCTGTTGGTCGACGCCGTGGTGGGCGTTGGCCGACAGCGCGCTGCCCTGGCCGGTCTCGAAGTACATGAGGTTCTGGCCGACGGTGCCGCGCTTGAGCGAGAGGCCGGCCTCGTAGCCTTCCTGAAGCACGTTGAGGTTGATGCCGAAGCCGGCATTGGCCGCCTCGGTGCCGGCGATGGACTGGAACACCAGGTCCAGCGGCACGCCGCGGTTGATCGCTTCGATCGAGGTGGTGACGTGGGTGAGTACGCAGGCCTGGGTCGGGATCTGGTAGCGCTGGATGATGGCGTCGAGCATTTCCAGCAGGGCACAGATCGAGGCGATGCTGTCGGTGGCCGGGTTGATGCCGATCATGGCATCGCCATTGCCGTAGAGCAGGCCGTCGAGGATGCTGGCGGCGATGCCGGCTGGCTCATCGGTGGGATGGTTGGGCTGCAGGCGGGTCGACAGGCGCCCGCGCAAGCCCATGGTGCCGCGGAACCGGGTGACCACGCGGATCTTCTGCGCTGCCAGCACCAGGTCCTGGACGCGCATGATCTTCGACACCGCCGCGGCCATTTCCGGTGTCAGGCCCTTGGCCAGGGCGCGCAAGCTGTCTTCGTTGGCCTGTTCGCTCAGCAACCAGTCGCGCAGCCCTCCGACGGTGAGGTGGCTGACCGGGGCGAAGGCCTGGGCGTCGTGGGTGTCGATGATCAGCCGGGTGACTTCATCGCTTTCGTAGGGGATCAGGGCCTCGCTCAGGAAATGCTTGAGCGGAATGTCGGCCAGCGCCATCTGCGCGGCGACCCGTTCACCATCGTTGCTGGCCGCGACACCGGCCAGGAAGTCGCCCGAACGTGCCGGGCTGGCCTTGGCCATGACGTCCTTGAGGCTGTCGAAGCGGTAGACCTGGTTGCCTACCGTGTGTACGAAACTTGCCATACAGAATCTCCAGAGCGCCGCGGGCGTGCCCGCGGCGTAAGTCGGCGATCAGTGCAGGGCCTCTTCGGCCTTCTGGATCGCGGCGAATTCCTCTTCCGGCGTCCCCGCCACCAGGTGATGACGGCTGTAGAAAGCAAAGTAGGCAATTAATACCCCATAGATCACTGCGGCGCCAATCACCACCCGTGGGTCGACCAGGAAGCCGGCGACCACGGCCACGCAGGCCAGCACCAGGGCCAGGCCCGAGGTGAAGATACCGCCCGGCGTACGGTAGGGGCGCTCCATCTTGGGGCGACGGATGCGCAGGGTGATGTGCGCAGCCATCATCAGCACATAGGAGAGGGTGGCACCGAACACGGCGACCAGGATCAACAGGTCACCCTGGCCGGTCAGCGACAGGGCGAAGCCGATGATCCCGGGGATCACCAGGGCCAGCACCGGGGCTTTGCTCTTGTTGGTTTCCGAGAGCTTGCGTGGCAGGTAGCCGGCACGGGACAGCGCGAAGATCTGCCGCGAATAGGCATAGATGATCGAGAAGAAGCTGGCGATCAGGCCCGCCAGGCCCACCAGGTTGACGAAGCTGCCCATCCAGGTGGAGCCGCCGTAGGCCTTGGCCAGCGCCTCGACCAGCGGGTTGCCCGAGGCCTTCAGGGCTTCGGAGCCCGCACCGCCAGGGCCGACCACCAGGATCAGCAGGGCGAAGGCCACCAGCACCAGCATGGCGCCGATTAGGCCGCGCGGCAGGTCGCGACGCGGGTTCTTGGTTTCCTCGGCGGCCAGGGGCACACCTTCGACGGCCAGGAAGAACCAGATGGCGTAGGGGATCGCCGCCCAGATACCGACATAGCCGAACGGCAGGAAGCTGCTGGCACCGGCAGCGTCGGTCTGGGCGATGTCGAACAGGTTGGCTGCATCGAAATGGGGCACCATCGCCACCAGGAACACCGCCAGGGCGATCGCGGCGACGGCGGTGATGATGAACATCAGCTTGAGCGCTTCACCGACGCCGAAGATGTGGATGCCGATGAACACGATGTAGAACGCCAGGTAGACCATCCAGCCGCCGATGCCGAACAACGACTGGCAGTAGGCGCCGATGAAGGTGGCGATGGCCGCGGGCGCGATGGCGTACTCGATGAGGATCGCCGTGCCGGTGAGAAACCCACCCCAGGGCCCGAAGGCGCTGCGGGCGAAGCCGTAGCCACCACCGGCGGTCGGGATCATCGACGACAGTTCGGCCAGGGAGAAGCACATGCACAGGTACATGGTGGCCATCAGCAGGGTGGCCAGGAACATACCGCCCCAGCCGCCCTGGGCCAGGCCGAAGTTCCAGCCGGCATAGTCACCGGAGATGACATAGGCCACCCCCAGGCCCACCAGCAGGACCCAGCCGGCGGCGCCTTTCTTCAGTTGTCGGTGTTGGAAATAGTCCGCGTCGACTTTTTCGAAGTCAACGGAGGCGCTTGCCGGCGCGCTGCCGGAATGATCGCTTGGCATGGTGTTCACCTTTTTTCTTCTTGATGACCGGCGGGGCGGTCTGTGGTGATCGGTTTTGCATGAAGTGGGCCAGATGGAGCGGGGCCGCTGTGCGGCCCATCGCGGCACAAGGCCGTTCCTACCGGGAACGTGCTGCCACCTGTAGGAACGGGCTTGCCCCGCGATGCCCGTTTAGAAGAAGCCCAACGGGTTGATGTCGTAGCTCACCAGCAGGTTCTTGGTCTGCTGGTAGTGGTCGAGCATCATCTTGTGCGTCTCGCGCCCCACGCCGGATTTCTTGTAGCCCCCGAACGCGGCATGGGCCGGGTACAGGTGGTAGCAATTGGTCCATACGCGGCCGGCCTTGATGCCGCGGCCCATGCGGTAGGCGCGGTTGATGTCACGGGTCCAGACGCCTGCGCCGAGGCCGAACTCGGTGTCGTTGGCGATGGCCAGGGCCTCGGCCTCGTCCTTGAAGGTGGTGACGCTGACCACCGGGCCGAAGATCTCCTCCTGGAACACGCGCATGCGGTTGTTGCCCTTGAGCAGGGTCGGCTGGATGTAATAGCCGGTGGCCAGGCTGCCTTCGAGTTTCTCCACCTTGCCGCCGGTCAGCAGCTCGGCGCCTTCCTTCTGGGCGATCTCCAGGTAGGAGAGGATCTTCTCGAACTGTTGCTGCGAGGCCTGGGCGCCGACCATGGTGTCGGTGTCCAGCGGGTCGCCGCGCTTGATCTGCAGGACCTTCTTCATCACCACCTGCATGAATTCGTCGTAGATCGACTCCTGCACCAGCGCACGCGATGGGCAGGTGCACACCTCGCCCTGGTTGAAGAACGCCAGCACCATGCCTTCGGCGGCCTTGTCGATGAAGGCCGGCTCGGCCTGCATGATGTCCTCGAAGTACACGTTCGGCGACTTGCCGCCCAGCTCCACGGTGGACGGGATGATGTTCTCGGCGGCGCATTTCATGATGTGCGAGCCCACCGGCGTGGAGCCGGTGAAGGCGATCTTGGCGATGCGCTTGCTGGTGGCCAGGGCCTCGCCGGCCTCGCGGCCGAAGCCTTGCACCACGTTGAGCACGCCCTTAGGCAGCAGGTCGCCGATCAGCTCGAGCAGCACGGTGATGCCCAGCGGGGTCTGCTCGGCAGGCTTGAGCACCACGCAGTTGCCGGCAGCCAGGGCCGGGGCCAGCTTCCAGGCGGCCATCAGCAGCGGGAAGTTCCACGGGATGATCTGCCCGACCACGCCCAGCGGCTCGTGGATGTGGTAGGCCACGGTGCTTTCGTTGATCTCGGCGGCGCCGCCTTCCTGGGCGCGGATGCAACCGGCGAAGTAGCGGAAGTGGTCCACGGCCAGGGGGATGTCGGCGTTGAGGGTTTCGCGGATCGGCTTGCCGTTGTCCCAGGTCTCGGTGATGGCCAGGATTTCCAGGTTCTGTTCGATGCGGTCGGCGATACGTAGCAGCACATTCGAGCGGTCCTGCACCGAGGTGCGGCCCCAGGCATCGGCGGCGGCGTGGGCGGCGTCGAGGGCCTTGTCGATGTCCTCGGCGGTGGAGCGGGGGAATTCGGCGATCGGCTGGCCGTTCACCGGCGAGGTGTTGGTGAAGTATTCACCCTTGACCGGAGGAACGAACTCACCGCCGATGTAGTTGCCATAGCGGCTCTTGAAGGTGATTTTCGCGCCTTCGGTACCCGGATGTGCATAACGCATGGTGTGTCTCCTGGCTATTGTGTTTGTTGCGGAGTTCAAAAGCGTAGAGCAAAGGTTGGGCCAGTGCTGTCGAGCCCTTGATAATCAAGGCCTTGGCCGGTTGATGATGAGCGGCGCGATGGCCTGTGTGACAACTGTGGCACGCGTTGCGTGACAGTTTGTACCGTTCCCGGCGCAGCCCATGACTCGTCGGTCAGCGTGCCATTGCAAAGCCTCGATGGGTGGAGGATGCTGGCGGGACGCTCTATCTGCGGAGAACAAGAACGATGCAGAGCAACGCCTTCAGCCGCCACGCCCACCAGGTCCTCACGGTCGCCCGTGGCCAGGCCAGCGGGCCGGGCAGCGACCCGTCGATCGCCCGCTCCTGGCTGCGCTGCCTGGAGGACTACCACCTGGACCCGGCGCTGGCCCAGGCGCCCGTCGTGCTGGAGCATGGCCGCCTGCTGGAAAGCCGTGAGCGTCTGCGCCAGGTATTGCAGATCGCCGATACCGAAATGAACAGCCTGCATCAGCAGCTTTCCGGCGCCGGTCATGCGGTGTTGCTGACCGATGCGCGCGGAATAATCCTCAATTGCGTCACTGCCCCTACCGAGCGGCGTATCTTCGAGCGTGCCGGGTTGTGGCTGGGCGCGGATTGGAGCGAGGCCAGCGAAGGTACCAACGGCATCGGCACTTGCCTGGTCGAGCGCCAGGCCCTGACCATTCATCAGGGCGAGCATTTTCGTGGCCGGCATACCGGCCTGACCTGTTCGGCGAGCCCGGTGTTCGACCCGCACGGCGAGCTGCTGGCGGTGCTCGATGTGTCGTCGGCGCGTCCGGACGTCTCGCGCCAGAGCCAGTTCCACACCATGGCACTGGTCAACCTCTCGGCGAAGATGATCGAGAGCTGTTATTTCCTACGTCATTTCGAAGGCCAATGGCTGCTGCGCTTCCACCTGCAGGCCGAGTCGGTCGGGCTGTTCAGCGAGGGGCTGGTGGCGTTCGATGGCAATGGGCGGATCTGCGCGGTCAACCAGAGCGCACTGAACCTGCTGGGCACCATTCGCGGTGGGATGCTTGGCAAACCAGTGGAGATGTTCTTCGCCTGCAGTCATGACGAACTGTTCAGCCGCGCCACGCCTCAGGGCAGCGCCGCCTGGCCGTTGCATACCCGCGACGGGCGCCAGGTATACGCCAGCCTGCGCGGGCAGGGGCGTACCTCGGCCTGGTCGGTGCCGGCCAGCCTGGCCGAGGCCCGGCGCGAGGCGCCTGAGGGCATCTGCCTGGTCGACCCCGCGCTGGCGCTCGACCTGAAGCGCGCCGTGCGTGTGTTCGAACGTGACGTGCCGTTGCTGCTGCAGGGCGAGACAGGGTGCGGCAAGGAGGCGTTCGCCCAGGCCGTGCACCGGGCCAGCCAGCGCCGGCACAAACCGTTCGTGGCCATCAACTGTGCATCGATCCCCGAGAGCCTGATCGAGAGCGAGCTGTTCGGCTATCGCGGCGGCACCTTCACCGGGGCGCGCAAGGAAGGTATGCGTGGCAAACTGCTGCAGGCCGATGGCGGCACCTTGTTGCTCGATGAGATCGGCGACATGCCGCTGGCCTTGCAGACACGCCTGTTGCGGGTGCTGGAGGAGCGCCAGGTGGTGCCGATCGGTGGCGAGCCCCAGCCCGTGGATGTGCGCATCATCAGTGCGACCCACCGCGACCTGCTGGAGCGGGTACAAGAGGGCAGCTTCCGCGAAGACCTGTACTACCGCCTCAATGGCCTGGAAGTGGCCTTGCCGGCCTTGCGCGAGCGCAGCGACAAGGCGCAGTTGCTGGACTTCCTGCTGGCGCAGGAGGCTGGCGGGCAGCCGGTTGACATCGAGCCTGCGGCGCGCCAGGCACTGTTGGCGTTCGCCTGGCCAGGCAACGTGCGGCAGATGCGCAATGTGCTCAAGACGCTGGTGGCGCTGTGCGAAGATAACCGCATTGCCTATGCCGACCTGCCTGCAATCGTCAGGACGTCCACGGGGCCTGCTGGCGCCATCGCGGGACAAGCCCGCTCCCAGGACGACCCTGCTGGCGCCATCGCGGGGCAAGCCCGCTCCTACAAGGACCGTGCGACGCTCGAAGGCGCCGAACGGGCCGCGTTGCTGGCAGTGCTCGAAGAAAAGCGCTGGCACATGACCCATACCGCCGAGCATCTGGGCATCAGCCGCAATACCTTGTATCGAAAACTGCGCAAGCACGGCATTTCGAAGGTCGGCTGAGCGAAACAGCGAGTGCGATTTCCCTCGCCCTGGGCTACCCTGCCTCGACGTTTTGCGAGGTCGACCATGCACATTCACATTCTCGGTATTTGCGGCACTTTCATGGGTTCGCTGGCGGTGCTGGCCAAGGAGCTGGGCCACCGGGTCACCGGCTCGGACGCCAACGTCTACCCCCCGATGAGCACCCAGCTCGAAGCCCAGGGCATCCAACTGACCCAGGGCTACGATCCGGCCCAGCTGGAGCCGGCACCCGACCTGGTGGTGATCGGTAACGCCATGTCCCGGGGCAACCCCGCGGTGGAGTACGTGCTGAACAAGGGCCTGCCCTACGTCTCCGGCCCACAGTGGCTGGCCGACCATGTGCTGCAGGGGCGTTGGGTACTGGCCGTCGCCGGTACCCACGGCAAGACCACCACCAGCAGCATGCTGGCCTGGGTCCTGGAACATGCCGGCATGAGCCCGGGCTTCCTGATCGGCGGCGTGCCACAGAATTTCTCCGTATCAGCCCGCCTGGGCGGCACCCCGTTCTTCGTGGTCGAGGCCGACGAATACGACAGCGCCTTCTTCGACAAACGCTCCAAGTTCGTCCACTACCACCCACGCACGGCGATCCTCAACAATCTTGAGTTCGATCATGCGGATATCTTCCCGGATCTTGCATCCATCGAGCGGCAGTTCCACCATTTGGTGCGAACCATTCCCAGCGAAGGCCTGGTCATCCACCCCACCACCGAGCAAGCCCTGGAGCGCGTGATCGGCATGGGTTGCTGGACGCCGGTGCAGACCACCGGCGAAGGTGGTCAATGGCAGGCCCGGTTGCTCAGTGCCGATGGTTCGCACTTCGAAGTGCTGTTCGAGGGCGCGGTGCAGGGGGTGGTCGAGTGGGAACTGACCGGCCAGCACAACGTCGCCAATGCCCTGGCGACCCTGGCGGCGGCCCGCCATGTAGGCGTGGCTCCGGCCATGGCCATCGAAGGCTTGAGCGCGTTCAAGAGCGTCAAGCGGCGCATGGAGAAAGTCGCTGAAGTTCAGGGCGTCACCATCTATGACGACTTCGCCCATCACCCGACGGCCATTGCCACCACCCTCGACGGCCTGCGCAAGCGTGTCGGCGAGGCGCCGGTGATTGCCGTCATCGAACCGCGCTCCAACTCCATGAAGCTTGGCGCCCACCGCGATGGCCTGCCCGACAGCGTCGACAATGCCGACCAGGTGATCTGGTACGCACCGCCCAACCTGGGCTGGGACCTGGCGACCACGGCGGCGCAATGCAAGGTGCCAGCCGTGGTGGCCGGCAGCCTCGAGGCGATCATCGAGCGGGTCAAGGGCCAGGCCCGCCCAGGCACTCATGTGGTGATCATGAGCAATGGCGGCTTCGGCGGCCTGCACGGCAAGCTCGCCGAGGCCCTCAAATGAGCGGGCCGGAGCGCATCACGCTGGCCATGACCGGTGCTTCGGGGGCGCAGTATGGCCTGCGCCTGCTCGACTGCCTGGTGCGTGAGGATCGCGAAGTGCATTTCCTCATCTCCAAGGCGGCGCAGTTGGTGATGGCCACCGAGACCGACGTGGTGCTACCGGCCAAGCCCCAGGCGATGCAGGCATTCCTGACCGAGTACACCGGCGCCGCCGACGGGCAGATCCGTGTGTACGGCAAGGAAGACTGGATGGCGCCGGTAGCCTCGGGCTCCGGCGCGCCTGCGGCCATGGTGGTGGTGCCTTGTTCCACCGGCACCTTGTCGGCCATTGCCACAGGCGCTTGCAACAACCTGATCGAACGTGCCGCGGACGTGACCTTGAAGGAACGGCGCCAGCTGATCCTGGTGCCGCGCGAGGCACCGTTCTCGACCATTCACCTGGAGAACATGCTCAAGCTGTCGCAGATGGGCGCTGTGATCCTGCCGGCGGCGCCGGGCTTCTATCACCAGCCGCAGACCATCGACGACCTCGTCGATTTCGTGGTGGCGCGTATCCTCAACCTGATGAACATCCCGCAGGACATGTTGCCGCGCTGGGGTGAACATCACTTCGGGGTCGACGATTGAGGCGTGCACTGGCGGGGCTATTGGTGCTGGCCCTGCTCGGTGGCTGCGCGACCGTGCGGACGCTGGACGCCAACAAACCGGGCGCACCGGTGGTGTACGCCGGAACGCGGCTGGACCTGTATATGATGAACGGAGGATGCTGCCCCGAGGACCGTTTCGGGGCCAAGGCGCCGGCGTATCCTGGGCTCGACCTGCCGGGCAGCGCGCTGCTCGATACCCTGTTGCTGCCGTTGTCGCTGTTGACGGCATTGGGGGTTGGTTTCCAGGCAACCGGCGGTCTGTGATGCGCTGATCGCCGGCAAGCCGGCTCCCACTTGGATCCGTGTGGACGCAACTGTCTTGAGTGGCTTGCCCTGGCCCTATCGCTGGCAAGCCGGCTCCCACAGATAGGGCAGTGTCTCTGAAAGCAGCACAGGACAGGTGGGAGCCGGCTTGCCGGCGATTTGGCTGGAAGCGACCAGGGGTTATTTCTTGCCCAGCTTGCGCAACTCGTCGGATTCGACGATCCGCACTCCATCCTCTTCTTCCAGCGCCAGGCGCCACAGCGCCCGGGCCAAGGTGCACGCCTCGATCCCCCGGTACTTGCCAGGTATCAGCCGTGAGAACGGGGCGGCCAGACGCTCACCTATCCGCGGCTCCAGGCGTTCGCCGAGCAGCAGCGAAGGACGGACGATGGTCAGCTGCGGCCAGTCCTGGGCCTTGAGCGCTTCTTCCATTTCGCCCTTGACCCGGTTGTAGAAGATCGACGACTTGGGATCGGCCCCCAGGGCGCTGACCACCAGCAGGTGGCGGGCGCCCATTTCCCGGGCGCGTTTGCTGAACGCCACGACCATGTCCAGGTCGACGGCGCGGAAGGCGGTTTCCGAACCTGCCTGCTTGAGGGTGGTGCCCAGGCAGCAGAAGGCGATATCCACACGGCCGGCCAGTTGCGGGAGAAACACGGCCGGGTCGCCCACGGGGTTTTCCAGGTGCGGATGCTCGGCCAGTGGCCGACGGGTAGGGGCCAGCACCCGGCTGATGGTGGGTTCGTTGAGCAGCCGGTCGAGCAGGTGTTCACCCGTCAGGCCTGTTGCTCCGGCAAGTAATACATGCTGAGGCGTCAAGTACATGATGTCTCTCCCTTGTTACACACAGCTTAGCGGGTGGCAGGCGATTTTTCCTGTTGACCCACCGCTGGCTGGGCTTCATTGCGCAAGGCTTCCTCGGCCTGCTGCCGGCGTAGGCGCTGCCAATGTGCGAGCACCGGCGGTGGCGCCCAGAGCTGCGGCTCGGAGGCTTCGAAGCCTTCTCTCCTTTCTCGTTCGGCAACACTGGCGCGGGCCAGTTCGAACGCTTGTTTCAGATCGTCGGTCTGGTTCAGGGCCTCGGCGAACAGGGCGTCGCCGAAGTAGGTGAAGTCGGCTTCTTCCGAGCAGCCGAAGGACACCCGGTCCGGGCGGGCGGCGGTCATGACCAGGGTGCGTTCGTCCTTGAGCGGTACGATGTAGCCACCGGAATAGCAGGCCGAAATGACAATGACCTTGTCACGGTCCTTGAGCGGAGCCAGGGCGCTGGCCAGTTCGTCGGCGGCAAGGTCCGCCAGTTGCAGGCGCGGCTGGTCGAGCACCAGTTGGTGGTCCTGGCTGCCATGGCTGGTGAGGTAGATGAACACCAGGTCCTCGGGGCCGCTGCGCTCGGCCAGGGTGCGGGCAGCGCGGGTGAGGTTCTCGCGGGTGGCCATGGGGCGATCGGCCATATGGTCACGGTGGTTGACCAGGGCTACCTGGCCATGGGCGCCGAAGCGGACCTTGAGCATGTTGCTGACATAATCGGCCTCGCGCAGGAATACGCTTTGCTGGCCATCACCTGCCACCACCAGGCTGTACAGTTCGATGGGCGCCTGGCTGGGCGGCACTGCGGCCAATGCCTTGTCCAGCAGCCGGCCCTGGTTGAGCAGGGCCAGGTCAAGCGGGTCGGGGAGTAGCTGGCCCTTGGCATCACGCACGCGTACGCCGTTGATCCAATAGCCCTTGCTCACCTTGCCGTTGGCCTGTATCAGCCGGCCTTCGCCGTGGTAGGCATCGTTCTCGAAGCCGCCGATGTACTGGCTGCCGTCGGCCAGTTGCAGGCGGCCCTGGCCATGGAAGCGCCACTCACGGAAGCTGCCTCGGTAGCGGCTGCCGTCGCTGCCGAGCATTTCGCCTTGGCCGTCCAGGGAGCCATCCTTGAAATCGCCGATCCACACATCGCCTTCTGCGTTCTCGTAGCGGCCGCGACCCTCCAGGCGATTGTCCTTGAACTCGCCGATGTACTGCTCGCCGTCGACGCTGTCGTAGGTGCCGCTGCCTTGCAGCAGGCCATCGATGAAACGGCCGCTGAACTGGTTGCCGCTGGCATCGCTGCGCACACCGGCGCCGTTGGGCTTGCCCTTGGCGAACAGGCCCTGGTAGCGGCTGCCGTCGGCCAGTTCGAGCTCGCCAGCACCTTCATACAGGTCGTCCTTGAACTGGCCACGGTAGGTCTGGTCGTTCTGCTTGAGGGTCCCTTCGCCGTCGCGTCGGCCATGCTTGAAGGTGCCGGCATAGTGGCTGCCTGGGGTGGTCAGGTCGCCCAGACCGTGGAACAGGCCTTCGGCGAACTGGCCACGATAGACTTCGCCATTGCTGCCATGCCATTCGCCCTGGCCATGCCATTGACCGTTCTGGAAGGTGCCGGCATACCAGCTGCCGTTGGGGTAGTCGATGCGCCCCTCGCCCTGCAGCAGGCCATCTACCACCTGGCCCCGGTAGCGTCCGCCGTCAGGCAGGCGGGCGTCCGGTGGTGACAAGGGTTCGCCCTCGCCGCAGGCAGCGAGCAACAGGGTCAGGGTCAGGGGCAGCAGGGCACGCATGGCAGGTTCCGGGCAAACGATGCGTCGAGTATGCCGCAGAAGCAGAAGCGGAGACAGCCGGGGAGGCTGCGGTGGTTCAGACGAAACACAGCGAAAGGGGTTCGGCGATGTAGGCGGGTTTCTCCTCGCCTTCGATCTCCAGGGTGGCGGTGACCTTGAGCAGCCATTGCCCCGGCTTCTTCTCGGTGGCTGCGGCCAGCTCGACGCTCAGCCGCACCCGGCTGTCGACCTTCACCGGCTGGATGAAGCGCACGCTGTCCAGCCCGTAGTTGAGCGCCATCTTCAGGCCTTCGGGCAATACGAGGATGTCCTCCATCAGCTTGGGAATCAGCGATAGCGTGAGGAAGCCATGGGCAATGGTGCTGCCGAACGGCGTCTTTGCGGCCTTCTCGGGGTCCACATGGATGAATTGGAAGTCCCCGGTGGCCTCGGCGAATTGGTTGATGCGTAGTTGGTCGATCTTCAGCCACTCGGAACGCCCCAAAGGCTTGCCGACATAGTGCGATAACGCGCTCACAGGTACATAGGGCATCGTGACTCTCCAAGTAGTGTTGCGCGTCGGTAGGCTTGACCTGGTACGAGTGTGCAAGATCAGCACGCTGTGGCAATACAGTCAAGTTGTCATCTTTTCGCCGCAAATCGCCTTATAGACGCCCCGGAGCCGTGCTTATAATGGCCGCACTGCCCGGAGGAGATCCTTATGCTGTTGCGTGGTTTGACCTGGCTGGTGCTGTTTCAGCTGCTGGGTACGGCGATCAATCACCTGTTCCTGCCCATCCTGCCCGGGCCGATCATCGGCCTGCTCTTGCTGCTGGTGACCCTGATGATCCGGGGCGAGGTCGGCAAGCCCTTGAACGAGGCGTCCAGCAGCCTGCTGCGCTACCTGCCGCTGTTGCTGGTGCCGCCGGCGGTGGGGGTGATGGTCTACGCCAAGGATATCGCCGCCGATTTCTGGGCTATCGCGGGCGCGCTGCTGATCTCGTGCCTGGTGACCCTGGTCTTCGTCGGTGTGCTGATGCAAAAGCTCATCCACCGTCAGGGCAAGCGCAAGGAGCAGGCATGATGTTCGACTGGCAAGGCGCGCTCGACGCCGTCATCCACCACCCCCTGTTCGGCATCGGCATTACCCTGGGTGCCTACCAACTGGTGCTGGCCGCCTACGAGAAAACCCGCTGGATCTTCCTGCAGCCGGTGCTGGTGTCGATGTTGCTGGTCATCGGTGTGCTGGTGACCTGCGGCATCGATTATGTCGAGTACCGCAGGAGCACGGAAATCATGGCCACCCTCCTGGGCCCCGCCACCGTGGCCCTGGCAGTGCCGCTGTACCTGAACCTGCGGCGTATCCGCCAGCTGTTCTGGCCCACATTTACTACGCTGGTAATCGGAGGCCTGTTCGCCACCGTGGCCTGTTTGTTGCTGGGCTGGTGGTTCGGTGCCGAGCACATGATCCTGATGACCATGGCGCCGAAGTCGGTGACATCGCCCATTGCCATGCTGGTGGCCGAGCAGATCGGCGGCGTGGCGGCGCTGGCGGCGGTGTTCGTGTTGATCACCGGGGTGATCGGCGCGATCTTCGGCCCGGCGTTGCTGACCCGCTTTGGTGTGCACAGCCCCGAGGCCCGTGGCATGTCCCTGGGCGTGACCGCTCATGCGGTGGGCACTTCGGTGGCCTTGCAGGAAAGTGACGAATGCGGCGCCTTCGCCGCGCTGGCAATGAGCCTGATGGGGGTGGCCACGGCGGTGTTCCTGCCGCTGGCGATCAGCCTGGTGGCTTGAGGACGGACGATGACGCTACCGCTGTTTCCCCTCGATACCGTGCTGTTTCCCGGTTGCCTGCTCGACCTGCAGATCTTCGAGGCGCGCTACCTGGACATGATCAGCCGCTGCATGAAGCAGGGCTGCGGGTTCGGCGTGGTGTGCATCCTCGAAGGCGAGCAGGTCGGCAAGGCGCCGCCGGTGGTCGCCTCGGTCGGCTGCGAGGCGATGATCCGTGACTTCGTGCAGCAGGACAACGGCCTGCTCGGTATCCGTGTCGAGGGCGTGCGGCGTTTTCGCCTGGAACAGACCGAGGTACAGAAGGACCAGCTGATGGTTGGTGAGGTGCAGTGGCTGCCGGAGCTGGCGGACAGCGCCCTGTCCGAGCGGGACGATGACCTGCTGGCCTTGCTCCAGGCCCTTGGCGAGCACCCCATGGTGGCAGCACTGGACATGCCACGCGCGGTGGATGGCTGCCAGTCCCTGGCCAACCAGCTGGGCTATCTCTTGCCGTTCATGGAAGAGGACAAGCTCGACCTGCTGGCAATCGACTCGCCGCAGCTGCGGCTCGAGGCGATCCAGGACCTGCTGGAGCGGATCCAGGGCGAGTTGTTCGCCTGACGTCTCTCGTACTGTGCACCGGCCCTATCGCCGGCAAGCCGGCTCCTACACGTGAAGCATCTGCGTATCCGTGGGAGCCGGCTTGCCGGCGATAGGGCCGGTGCAGCATTCATCAGTACTGATAGCGCAGCAGCGCCTGGGGCAGAGCATACAAGGCAAAGAACGCCAGCAGCGCCACGCACGCTGGCAGCACCAGCCACCACACCCGCAACGGCAGGGCATCGAGCGGCGTGCGATATTGCGCCAGCGTCAGGCTGACGGCACACACGCAGCAGGCCAGCAGGGCGCCGGCCATGATGTCCGTCGGCCAGTGGGCCCCGAGGTACACCCGCGACAGCGCGATCGCCAGGGCCGGCAAGCACCCCAGCATTACCCAGGTCAGGCGCATGCGTGGCGGCTGGCCTCGCCCGGCCAGCACGGCCAGCACCAAGAAGAACGCGAAAGATGCCGAGCTGTGGCCGCTGGGCATGCTATAGCTGGTCAGCGGGTCGGTCAGCACCTCGGGGCGGGCGCGGGCGAACAGCCATTTCAAGGTGCCGTTGGCGAGCGCCGTGCCCACCAGGGCACCGCCGGCGAACAGCGCATGGCGCCATTGCCTGGCCAGCAGCAGAAGGCCCGTGAGCAGGGCGCCCAGGCATAGTTGGGTGCGGAAGTCGCCCAAGCGGGTGATGACCACCACCAGGCCATCGATGGCTTCGCTGCGATGCTCCTGGACCAGCGTCATCACGCCCTGGTCGAATTCATGCAGGTAGGGCCAGCCGATGAACACCGCCGCCAGGGCCAGGAAGCTCAGGCTCGCGATCAGGCGGGTACCGTGGCGTTGGTCGCGAATGCTGCTGTGCAGGCTCAAGCCGATCAACACGGCCAGGGTGCCCGCGATGATGCCGGCATCGAGCCAGAAACCTTCCGGCAGCGGCAGGCGCATGGCTGCGCCCGTGGCCCAGCCGGGCAAAAGGTAGGCCACCGACCAGCCGGCACCGGCCACCAGGCTCACCGCGATGAAGCGCGGCAATGGCATGTCGAACATACCCGCCACCATGGGCAGCATCGGCCGCAGCGGGCCGATGAAGCGGCCCACCAGCAGGCTGGCGATGCCGTAGCGGTGGAAATAGGCCTCGGCGCTGGCGATCCATTCCGGGTGATGGCGCAGCAGGGGCAGGCGCCGGATGTTCTGGTGGAACTTCTTGCCCAGGCCGTAGGAGATGGCATCGCCCAGCAGGCCTCCGGCAAAGCCCAGCAGCAAGGTCTCGCCGAGGCTGAAGGCACCGCTGCCGGCCAGCACGGCCACGGCGAACAACAGGACGGTGCCCGGCACGACGATGCCGGCGATGGCCAGGCATTCCACGCAGGCCACCAGGAAAATTGCCAGGCCAAGCCACTGCGGGTTGGCGCTGAGCCAGCCGGTCAGGCTGTCGAGCCATTGGCCCATGAGTCAGCTTCCTTGTTCCAGGATAAAGAAATCACGCCCTTCGACTTGGCCCCGGCGCAGCGGGTTCCTCGTGCAAAAGCGGGCGAATTCGGCATCGACGAAGCGGTACGGCAAATGTTCGTCACGGCCGTGGGGGATGCCCAGGCGGGTGGTCTGGATCACCCGCGGTACGGTAATTGCGCAGTCTTCGACATACAGGCGCTCGGGGTCGAAGCGCTTGGCGTCCCAGTTCGGTACCTTCAGGCCCAGGGCCCGGCACAGCAGGGTCTGGCCGGCGCACAGGCGCTCGGCCGGGCGCAGGTTGCCGCTGGCATCGGGGTTGTTCAGTTGCATCTGTGCCAGGCTGTTGGCATCGGAGATGGCATCCACCCAGGGGTAGGCGGACTTGATCAGCACGGCATTGCCCGGGCCATGGGCGCTGAAGTTCAGCGAGTCGCCACCGCGGGCGTAATACATGTAGATGTGGCCGCCATCGAGGAACAGCGCCTTGCGTTTTTCCGTATAACCGAGAGAGGCATGGCTGCCTTTGTCGGTGAGGTAGTAGGCCTCGGTCTCGATGATCCGGGCCGCAAGCCAGAGATCGCCATGGCGATGGCGGATCACCTTGCCCAGCAGTTCGCGGGCTACGGTCTGGGCGTCGCGGTCGAAGAAACTGTCGGGCAGGGCTCGGGCCGGGCAGGGGGCGGGTGCTTGCATGCTGGCGGTTCGCGGTCTGTGAAGCGCGAATGATAGCAATTAATGGCTTAATCGAGGCTGAACGTAGGGTGGGGCTTGGAGGTGGTTGGCTTGGGAGGTTTAGCGCCTGTGGGATCGAGCGCCGCCCGCGCGGCGCTCGATCCCACAGACACCGCAATCTCCCAGCTAACCAAGAGATTTTCGACCATCCGCCACCCGCCGCTGGGCGTACCGGAGCGTGCCAGTTATAATCAGCCGATTTCCCCTTCGCCAAGACACCGAGCCCATGACTGAGTCCGTTCTTGACTACATGACCCGCCTGGGTCGCGCCGCCCGTGAGGCCTCGCGGGTGATCGGCCGTGCCAGCACCGCGCAGAAGAACCGCGCCCTGCAGGCCGCCGCAGACGCTCTGGACGCCGCCCGCGCTGAGCTGACCGCAGCCAACGAACAGGACCTGGCCGCCGGCCGTGCCAACGGCCTGGAGCCGGCCTTGCTCGACCGTCTGGCCCTGACCCCGGCGCGCATCGACGGCATGATCACCGGCCTGCGCCAGGTGGCCGGCCTGCCGGACCCGGTGGGCGCGATCCGCGACATGAGCTACCGTCCGTCGGGCATCCAGGTCGGCAAGATGCGTGTGCCGCTCGGGGTGATCGGGATCATCTACGAGTCGCGCCCGAACGTGACCATCGATGCCGCCAGCCTGTGCCTGAAGTCCGGCAACGCCACCATCCTGCGCGGCGGCTCCGAGGCCATCCACTCCAATCGCGCCATTGCCGCCTGTATCCAGCGTGGCCTGGCCGAGGCCGGCCTTCCGGCGGCGGTGGTGCAGGTGGTCGAGACCACCGACCGCGCAGCCGTGGGTGCGCTGATCAGCATGCCGGAATTCGTCGACGTCATCGTTCCGCGCGGTGGCCGTGGCCTGATCGAACGCATCAGCCGTGATGCCCGCGTCCCGGTGATCAAGCACCTGGACGGTATCTGCCATGTATTCGTCGACCAGCACGCCGAGCTGGACAAGGCCTGGCGCGTTGCCTTCAACGCCAAGACCTACCGCTACGGTATCTGTGGCGCCATGGAGACCCTGCTGGTGGACGCCAGCGTCGCCGAAGCCTTCCTGCCGGAAATGGCCCGCCGCTTCCAGGAAAAGGGCGTCGAGCTGCGCGGTTGCGAGCGCACCCGGGCGGTCATCGAGGCCAAGGCGGCCAGTGAGGACGACTGGCACACCGAATACCTCGACGCGATCCTGTCGATCCGCGTCGTCGATGGCCTGGAACAGGCCATCGAGCACATCAACCACTACGGCTCGCACCACACCGACTCGATCATCACCGAGCACCAGGGCCGGGCCCGGCGCTTCATGGCCGAGGTCGACTCGGCATCGGTCATGCTCAACACCCCGACCTGCTTCGCCGATGGCTTCGAATATGGCCTGGGCGCGGAAATCGGTATTTCCACCGACAAGCTGCACGCCCGCGGCCCGGTGGGTCTGGAAGGCCTGACCTGCGAGAAGTACGTGGTGATCGGCGACGGCCAGCTGCGCGGCCAGGAGTCCTGCTGAGTTGAGCAAGGCCCAGGCAGTCCGGCGCGTCGGCATTCTAGGCGGCACCTTCGACCCCGTGCACATCGGCCACCTGCGCAGCGCGCTGGAAGTGGCCGAGTTCATGGGGCTCGACGAGCTGCGCCTGTTGCCCAACGCCCGGCCGCCACACCGCGACACCCCGCAGGTGGCGGCTGAAGACCGTCTGGCCATGGTGCGTAGCGCCGTGGAGGGCGTCGAACGCCTGAGCGTGGATGCGCGCGAACTGGCGCGTGACAAGCCGTCGTATACCATCGATACCCTCGAGTCGATCCGCGCCGAACTGGGCGCTGACGACCAGTTGTTCCTGGTGCTGGGTTGGGACGCATTCTGCGGCCTGCCCGGCTGGCATCGCTGGGAGGAGCTGCTGCAACACTGTCACATCCTGGTGCTGCAACGCCCGGATGCCGATGTCGAACCCACTGACGAGCTGCGCAACCTGCTGGCGGCGCGTTCGGAGAGCGATCCCACCGCCATGTCCGGCCCGGCGGGGCACATTTCGTTCGTCTGGCAGACACCGCTCGCGGTGTCCGCCACGCAGATCCGACAGCTGCTGGCCAGCGGCAAGTCGGTACGGTTCCTGGTGCCGGACGCAGTACTGGCCTATATCGAGGCGCACGACCTTTACCGTGCGTCGCACTGATGGCGCCCGCAGGCGCCTCATTCATGAATTGAACGAGTTTCTTATGAGCAAGCAGAAAATCAACGGCGAAGAATTGGTCAACCTGGCCAAATCGGCCCTGGAAGACGTCAAGGCCCAGGACATCCAGGTCATCGATGTACGTGAAAAGCACAGCCTGACCGACTACATGATCATTGCCACCGGTACCTCCAACCGGCAGATCAACGCCATGGCCGAGAAGGTCCGTGAGATCGTCAAGCAGCAGGGCGTGCAGCCCCTGGGCGAGGAAGGCAAGGGCGACAGCGATTGGGTGTTGCTGGACCTCAACGACGTCATCGTGCACATGATGACTGCCGCCGCGCGCCAGTTCTACGACCTCGAGCGCCTGTGGCTGGGTGCCGAGCAGAGCCGCTCCGCCGATGGCAAGCACCACAGCCCGGAGAACGCCCACAGCTACTCCGAAAACCTCAAGGACCGGGGCTGAGGGCACGCTGTGCGCCTGCGTCTGATCGCGGTCGGCTCGCGCATGCCCCGCTGGGTCGAGGAAGGTTGGCATGAATATGCCAAGCGCCTGCCCCCGGAGCTGTCGCTCGAGCTGGTGGAAATCCCGCTGAACACCCGTGGCAAGAATGCCGACGTCGCCCGCCTGATCCGCCAGGAGGGCGAAGCCATGCTGGCCAAGGTGCAGCCGGGTGAACGCATCGTCACCCTCGAGGTCCATGGCAAGCCCTGGAGCACCGAGCAGCTGGCGACCGAGCTGGACCGCTGGCGCCTGGATGCGCGGACGGTCAACCTGATGGTAGGTGGCCCGGAAGGGCTGGCGCCGGAAGTCTGCGCCCGCAGTGAACAGCGCTGGTCACTGTCGCCGTTGACCTTGCCGCACCCGTTGGTAAGGATACTGATCGGCGAGCAGATCTACCGCGCCTGGACCGTGCTGTCCGGGCACCCTTACCACAAATGAGCCTGTAAGCCCGCCCGATGTCGCAGCCGATTCGTCTCAAGGACCACGAGAAAGACGCCCGCCTGGTGCGCAACCGCGTCGTGGTCGGCGCAGTGGCGGTCGTGCTGCTGGTGTGCGTGCTGATCGCCCGGCTGTACTACCTGCAGGTCATCCAGTACGACTATCACTCCACGCTGTCGGAGAACAATCGGGTACATGTGCAGCCGATCCCGCCGACCCGCGGGCTGATCTTCGACCGCAATGGCGTGATCGTCGCCGACAACCGCCCAAGTTTCAGCCTGACCATGACCCGCGAACGCGCCGGCGAGTGGCGCCAGGTGCTCGACACCATCGTCGAGGTGCTGGGGCTGACCCCGGACGACCGTGCCTTGTTCGAAAAACGCATGAAGCAGGGGCGCCGGCCGTTCGAGCCGGTGCCGATCCTGTTCGAGCTGAGCGAGGAGCAGATCGCCCGTATTGCCGTCAACCAGTTCCGCCTGCCTGGCGTGGACGTGGCGGCGCAACTGGTGCGCCATTACCCGCAGGGGGCGCATTTTGCCCACTCGGTGGGGTATGTCGGGCGGATCAACGAAAAAGAGCTCAAGACCCTCGATCCGGTCAACTACAGCGGCACCCACCATATCGGCAAGACCGGCATCGAGCGCTTCTACGAAGCCGAACTGCATGGCCAGGTTGGTTACGAGGAAGTCGAGACCAACGCTCGGGGCCGGGTGTTGCGGGTACTCAAGCGCACGGACCCGATCCCGGGCAAGGACATCGTCCTGAGCCTGGACATCAAGCTGCAGGAGGCGGCCGAGAAGGCCCTGGGCGGTCGTCGTGGTGCGCTGGTCGCGCTCGACCCACGTACCGGCGAGGTGCTGGCCATGGTCAGCCAGCCGAGCTTCGACCCCAACCTGTTCGTCACCGGCATCAGCTTCAAGGCCTACGCCGAGCTGCGCGACTCGATCGACCGGCCGCTGTTCAACCGTGTGCTGCGCGGCCTGTACCCGCCGGGTTCGACCATCAAGCCAGCAGTGGCCATCGCAGGCCTGGACAGTGGTGTGGTGACTGCCAGCAGCCGTGTATTCGACCCGGGCTACTACCAGTTGCCCAACTATGACCACAAGTACCGCAACTGGAACCGCAGCGGCGACGGCTGGGTCGACCTGGACACCGCGATCATGCGGTCCAACGACACCTACTTCTATGACCTTGCCCACAAGATGGGCATCGATCGGTTGTCCGCCTACATGAACAAGTTCGGCATCGGCCAGAAGGTTTCCCTCGACATGTTCGAGGAGTCGGCCGGCCTGATGCCGTCGCGTGAATGGAAGCGCGCCACCCGCCGCCAGGCCTGGTTCCCCGGCGAGACCCTGATCCTCGGCATCGGCCAGGGCTACATGCAGGCCACCCCCCTGCAGCTGGCCCAGGCCACCGCGCTGATCGCCAACAAGGGCAAGTGGAACCGCCCGCACCTGGCCAAGACCATCGAAGGCAAGCCGCCCGTGGACGAAAACCCCATGGCGGACATTGTCCTGCGCGACAAATCCGACTGGGCCAAGGTCACCCACGGCATGGAGCAGGTGATGCACGGCGCCCGCGGTACCGCGCGCAAGGCCGCCCTCGGTGCCCAGTACCGCATTGCCGGCAAGAGCGGTACCGCCCAGGTGGTGGCGATCAAGCAAGGCGAGAAATATGACCGCAACAAGCTCCAGGAACGTCACCGCGACCATGCCTTGTTCGTTGCCTTCGCCCCGGCCGAAGACCCGAAGATCGTGGTCTCGGTGATGGTCGAGAACGGCGAGTCCGGCTCCGGCGTCGCGGCACCGGTGGTCCGTCAGGTGATGGACGCCTGGCTGCTCGACGAGAACGGCCGCCTCAAACCCGAATTCGCTCCTGCCACCGTCGTCCAGGAATCGGCCCCGTGAAGAACAATTTCGATCGCATGCTCTCCAGCGAGGACGTGATGCGGCGACGCGCGAGCTTCCTGCAGCGCATCCACATCGACGGCCCTCTGCTGGTCATCCTGCTGACCCTGGCGGCCGGCAGCCTGTTCGTCCTCTATTCGGCCAGCGGCAAGAACTGGGACCTGTTGATGAAGCAGGCCAGCTCGTTCGGCCTGGGTCTGGTGTCGATGTTCGTCATCGCCCAGCTCGAGCCTCGCTTCATGGCGCGCTGGGTGCCCCTGGCGTACGTGGTCGGGGTGCTGCTGCTGGTGGTGGTGGACGTCATGGGCCACAACGCCATGGGCGCCACGCGCTGGATCAACATCCCCGGGGTGATTCGCTTCCAACCCTCGGAATTCCTCAAGATCATCATGCCGGCGACCATCGCCTGGTACCTGTCCAAGCGCACCTTGCCGCCGGACCTCAAGCACGTGGCGATCAGCCTGGTGCTGATCGGCGTGCCGTTCATCCTGATCGTGCGCCAGCCCGACCTGGGCACGGCATTGCTGATCCTGGCTTCGGGCGCGTTCGTGCTGTTCATGGGCGGCCTGCGCTGGCGCTGGATCATTAGCGTGATCGCCGCCGCCGTGCCGGTGGCGGTGGCCATGTGGTTCTTCGTGATGCACGACTACCAGAAGCAGCGGGTGCTGACCTTCCTGGACCCGGAGAGCGACCCGCTGGGCACTGGCTGGAACATCATCCAGTCCAAGGCGGCGATCGGTTCGGGTGGGGTGTTCGGCAAGGGCTGGCTGCTAGGCACCCAGTCGCACCTGGACTTCCTGCCAGAGAGCCATACCGACTTCATCATCGCCGTGCTCGGCGAGGAATTCGGCCTGGTCGGCATCTGTCTGCTGCTGCTGATCTACCTGCTGCTGATCGGGCGCGGCCTGGTGATCACAGCCCAGGCCCAGACCCTGTTCGGCAAGCTGCTGGCAGGCAGCCTGACCATGACGTTCTTTGTATATGTATTCGTCAATATCGGTATGGTCAGCGGCCTTCTGCCCGTGGTGGGCGTGCCGCTGCCCTTCATCAGCTATGGCGGAACTTCGTTGGTGACGCTGCTGTCAGCGTTTGGCGTTCTGATGTCGATCCATACGCACCGCAAATGGATTGCACAGGTTTGAATAAGGTGAAGAATTTCATGCAAGCAGTGCGTGGCTGGGCTGCCCGTTGTGCGCCCTGGATTGGCGCGATGGGCTTGTTCGGCGCAGTCCAGCAGGCCAATGCCGGCGATTACGAGCGCTCGCCCCAGGTGGCCGAGTTCGTCGGCGAGATGACCCGCGACTACGGCTTCGCCCGGGAGCAACTGATGGGCGTGTTCGGCGAGGTGAAGCGCAAGCAGTCGATCCTCGACGCTATCTCGCGTCCGGCCGAGCGGGTCAAGCCCTGGAAGGACTACCGGCCGATGTTCATCACCGATGCCCGCATCGCCCGTGGCGTGGACTTCTGGCGCCAGCACGAGGCGACCCTGGCCCGCGCCGAGCAGGAGTATGGCGTGCCAGCGCAGGTCATCGTCTCGATCATCGGCGTGGAGACCTTCTTCGGTCGCAATACCGGCAACTTCCGCGTGATCGACGCCTTGTCCACCCTGGGTTTCGACTACCCGCCGCGCGCCGAGTTCTTCCGCAAGGAATTGCGTGAATTCCTCCTGCTGGCCCGTGAAGAGCAGCTCGATCCACTGACCCTCAAGGGGTCGTACGCCGGTGCCATGGGCCTGCCGCAGTTCATGCCGAGCAGCTTTCGCAGCTACGCCGTGGATTTCGACGGCGACGGCCACATCAATATCTGGAACAACCCGGATGATGCCATCGGCAGCGTCGCCAACTATTTCAAGCGCCACGGCTGGGTGGCCGGCGAGCCTGTGGTCAGCCGCGCGCTGGTGGTCGGCGAGCGCGCCGACGAGGGCCTGACCACCGGTATCGAGCCGGCCAAGACTGTCGGAGAGTTGCGAGCCCTGGGCTGGTCGAGTCATGATGCGCTGCGCGATGATCTGCCGGTCACGGCCTTCCGGCTCGAAGGCGAGCAGGGCCCGGAATACTGGATGGGCCTGAAAAACTTCTACGCGATCACGCGTTACAACCGCAGCGTGATGTACGCCATGGCGGTGCATCAGCTTTCGGAACAGCTGGTTCAAGCACGGGGCGTCAAGTAATGCGCGTAATTTTCTCCACCCATTCCCTCAAGCTGCTGGGCTGTGTCGCGGTCGGCCTGGCCCTGGCCAGCTGCTCCTCCAATCGCGCCACAGCGCCCAAACAAAGCGGCAATGTCGTGCGTACCCAGCCCGGGCTGGACATCAACCGGGCGCACAAGGACGGCGCCCCCTGGTGGGACGTGGATGTGAACAAGATCCCCGACGCCACGCCGACCGTGCACACCGGCGCCTACAAGGCCAACCCCTACACGGTGCTGGGCAAGACCTACTACCCGATGCAGGACTCGCGCAACTACCGTGCCGAAGGTACCGCGTCGTGGTATGGCACCAAGTTCCATGGCCAGAACACCGCCAACGGCGAGCTCTACGACCTCTATGGCATGAGCGCGGCACACAAGACCCTGCCGTTGCCGGCCTACGTGCGGGTGACCAACCTGGCCAATGGTCGCAGCGTGATCCTGCGGGTCAACGACCGTGGCCCGTTCTACTCCGACCGTATCATCGACCTGTCCTACGCGGCGGCGAAGAAGCTCGGCTATGCCGAAATCGGCACCGCCCGCGTGCGCGTCGAGGGGATCGACCCGCAGCAGTGGTGGGCCGAGCGTGGCCAGCCGGCGCCCATGGTGCTCAAGCAGCCCCAAGTGGCCCAGACCCAGGCGATTCCGGCCAACACCGGCAAGGTCGAGCAGTGGACGCCGCCGCCCCAGCAGCATGCGGCGCCGGTGGTGCCGGTGCAGGTGGGCGGCAACAATGTACCGGCCAACAACGGCGGCAGCTTCCTGCAGGTCGGGGCCTTCGCCAACCCGGATGCCGCCGAGTTGCTGCGCGCCAAGCTCAGCACCATGGTCAGTGCGCCGGTGTTCATCAGCTCCATCGTGCGTAACCAGCAGACCCTGCATCGCGTGCGCCTGGGGCCGATCAACAGCCAGGGCGAGATCCAGCAGGCCCAGGACAGCATTCGCCTGGCCAACCTGGGGCAGGCCAAGCTGGTCACGGCCGACTGATCCACGACTTTTTCTGTAGGAGCGGCCTTGTGCCGCGAAAGGGCCGCAACGCGGCCCCTGATTTCGGCGTCACCGCACTATGGCAGGGCCGCTGCGCAGCCCTTTCGCGGCACAAGGCCGCTCCTACCGGTTGTGCACCGGCAACAGGCGTACAGCCAAACTGTCGGTTTTGTCATGAATTGCCGGCTCTGGCCATGTACAATGTCGGCTTTTGCCCGCAGCGACATAACGCCGCATTTTGCGGGCCCGGCCGACGGCCTCAAAAACTAGCCTGACTGGCGCCGGGCACACGATGTGGCCCGCGAAACATCAGACCATTAGCGATTTTCGAGAGACGGATGAACATCACCAACCTTGCCAAACGACTTTGCCTGCCCGTTCTGCTGATGATCACGCCCGCTGCCTTCGCGGCGGAGCAGATGATGCCATCGCCACCGCAGCTGGCTGCCAAGTCCTATGTACTCATGGATGCGTCCAGCGGCAACGTGCTGGTCGAGAACAACGGTGACGAGCGCCTGCCGCCGGCCAGCCTGACCAAGCTGATGACCGCCTACATCGCCACCCTGGACATCCGCCGTGGCCAGATCGGC
This sequence comes from Pseudomonas shiyinii, assembly GCF_056725765.1. Classification (NCBI taxonomy): domain Bacteria; kingdom Pseudomonadati; phylum Pseudomonadota; class Gammaproteobacteria; order Pseudomonadales; family Pseudomonadaceae; genus Pseudomonas; species Pseudomonas shiyinii. The sequence continues at coordinate 318,062 of NZ_CM161522.1, forward strand.
GAGAACGACCCGGTCACCGTCAGCGAAAACGCCTGGCGCACCGGTGGTTCGCGCATGTTCATCAAGGTCGGCTCCCAGGTCAGCGTCAGCGACCTGCTGCACGGCATCATCATCCAGTCGGGCAACGACGCCTCGGTGGCCCTGGCCGAACACATCGCTGGCAGCGAAGACGCCTTCGCCGACATGATGAACAAGACTGCCGCTGACCTGGGCATGTCCAACAGCCACTTCATGAACCCAACCGGCCTGCCGCATCCGGAGCACTACTCCTCGGCCCACGACATGGCCGTGCTGGCACGCGCGATCATCGACGAAGACCCGGCCCACTACGCCATCTATTCGCAGAAGGAATTCTTCTGGAACAACATCAAGCAGCCTAACCGCAACCTGCTGCTGTGGCGTGACAAGACCGTCGATGGCCTGAAGACCGGCCACACCGACGAAGCCGGCTACTGCATGGTGGCGTCGGCCGTTCGTGACGGCCAGCGCCTGATCGCCGTGGTGTTCGGCACCAACAGCGAGCAGTCCCGCGCTGCCGAGACCCAGAAGCTGCTGACCTACGGTTTCCGCTTCTTCGAAACCCAAACCTTCTACCAGAAGGGCACCGAGCTGACCCAGGCTCCGGTCTGGAAGGGCGCCACCAGCCAGGTGAAGGCGGGCCTTGCCAACGACCTGACCCTGACTATGCCTAAAGGCCAATTGAAGCGCCTCCAGGCTTCGATGACCATGAACCCGCAGCTCACCGCACCGATCGCCAAAGGTGACGTGATCGGCAAAGTGGAAGTCAAACTGGACGAGAAAGTGGTTCACAGCGCCGACCTCATCGCCCTCGACGGCGTCGAGGAAGGTGGTTTCTTCCGCCGTATGTGGGATAGCATCCGTCTGTTCTTCTACGGGTTGTTCAACTGATACGTGACCTGCATGCCCCCGCGTATCCTGCGGGGGCATTGTTGTTGCCACGGCTTACGAGGCCGTTTCCGCCATGAGCGAACCTGACGTCAAGTCGCACAAGATCGAATTCCCCTGCGACGATTACCCGATCAAGGTAATCGGCGATACCGTGGTCGGTTTCAAGGACACCGTGATCGAGATCCTGAGCAAATATGCCAAGGTCGACCTGTCCACCCTGGCCGAGCGCCAGAGCAAGGAAGGCAAGTACACCACGGTACAGCTGCACATCGTTGCCGAAAGCGAGAACCAGCTGCACGATATCAACAGCGCCCTGCGCGCGACCGGCATCGTGAAAATGGTGCTTTGATGCCGTCCTGCCTCGGTTTTCGCGATCTCGGCCTGCAGCCCTATGAACCGGTGCTGGAAGCCATGCGTCGCTTCACCGAGCAGCGTAGCCCGGACAGCCAGGACGAAGTCTGGCTGGTCGAGCATCCAGCGGTCTTCACCCAGGGTCAGGCCGGCAAGGCCGAGCACCTGCTGGTGCCGGGCGATATCCCGGTGGTGCAGACCGACCGGGGCGGTCAGGTGACCTACCATGGCCCTGGGCAGTTGGTGGCCTACCTGCTGCTGGACGTTCGTCGCCTCGGCTTTGGCGTGCGCGAGCTGGTCAGCCGTATCGAACAGACGTTGATCGACCTGCTGGCCAGCTACGGTGTCCAGGCCATGGCCAAGCCCGATGCGCCGGGTGTCTATGTCGAGGGGGCGAAGATCGCGTCCCTCGGCCTTCGAATCCGCAACGGTCGTTCCTTCCACGGCCTTGCTCTGAACGTGGACATGGACCTTGCGCCATTCCGCCGAATCAACCCCTGTGGGTATGCGGGGCTGGCCATGACCCAGCTGCGAGACCTGGCAGGCCCGATCGAACTCTCCGAGGTCAGGACAAGGCTGCGCGGACAGCTGGTCAAGCACCTCGACTATGCTGAGCAGACGACCCTCACGGGCGGAATCGACTGAATATGACAACAACTGTGCAAGAAACCGTGCCAACCCCGGAAGCTACCGTGCGCCCCGCGCCGAAGAAGGTCGAGGCGGGCGTCAAGCTGCGCGGCGCCGACAAGGTCGCGCGTATCCCGGTCAAGATCATCCCCACCGAAGAGCTGCCGAAGAAACCCGACTGGATCCGCGTGCGCATCCCGGTTTCCCCGGAAGTCGACCGGATCAAGCAATTGCTGCGCAAGCACAAGCTGCACAGCGTCTGCGAGGAAGCCTCCTGCCCGAACCTGGGCGAGTGCTTCTCCGGCGGTACCGCAACCTTCATGATCATGGGCGACATCTGCACCCGTCGCTGCCCGTTCTGCGACGTCGGCCATGGCCGGCCCAAGCCGCTGGACGTCGATGAGCCGAAGAACCTGGCCATCGCGATTGCCGACCTGCGCCTGAAGTATGTGGTGATCACTTCGGTGGACCGCGACGACCTGCGCGACGGCGGTGCCCAGCACTTCGCCGACTGCATCCGCGAGATTCGTGCGCTGTCGCCTGGCGTGCAACTGGAAACCCTGGTTCCGGACTACCGCGGGCGGATGGACGTCGCGCTGGAAATCACCGCGCAGACCCCGCCGGATGTGTTCAACCACAACCTGGAGACTGTACCGCGCCTGTACAAGGCCGCGCGCCCCGGTTCGGACTACGACTGGTCGCTGGACCTGCTGCAGAAGTTCAAGCAGATGGTGCCGCATGTGCCGACCAAGTCCGGCCTGATGCTGGGCCTTGGCGAAACGGACGAGGAGGTCATCGAGGTGATGCAGCGCATGCGCGAGCACGACATCGACATGCTGACCCTGGGCCAGTACCTGCAGCCTTCGCGTAACCACCTGCCGGTGCAGCGTTTCGTGCACCCGGACACCTTCGCCTGGTTCGCCGAGGAAGGCTACAAGATGGGCTTCAAGAACGTCGCTTCCGGCCCGCTGGTACGCTCCTCGTACCACGCCGACCAGCAAGCCCACGAAGCCAAGATCAAGCTCTGAGCCTGGCTGTGTGACCCATGCCGATGCGCGCCGGAAGGCGCCATCGGCATTTTTGTTTGCAGGGAGGTGTTCCCCCTGCACTGGGCCCAGGGCATGCGTGATCGTGCCGGCCTCGTACCTGCTAGGAGTTGCTCGATGAATTGCCCCGAATCCCTCGACATGCACTTGGCAACTGCCATACCGGCCAATGCCTGCTTCGCCATCATCGCCCCGGCCGGCCCGGCCCGGCTGGATGGGGAGAAAGCCCACCGCTGGTTCACCAGCCGGGGCATGCAATGCCGGCTGTATCCCGGGGTCAGCCAGGCGCAGGGCTACCTGGCCGGCAGCGACCAGCAGCGCCTCGATGACCTGCATGCAGCGTTCGCCGACCCGGACATCGACGCCATCCTGTGCATGCGCGGAGGTTACGGCAGCATGCGCCTGCTCGACCGGCTCGACTTCGACCTGATCCGCCGCCATCCCAAACCGTTGATCGGCTACAGCGACATCACCGCCTTGCACACTGCGCTCAACCGCCACGCCGGGCTCATCACCTTCCACGGCGCGATGCTCAATGCCGACCTGTTGGGCGAGAAGCGGGAGCCGACTGTGCCGTCATTGCTCGGCCAGCTCAGGGGTGAGTTGGGCGAAGGTGACGTGTTACGCCATCCTGATGCCTATCCGCTGACCTGTGTGCAGCCTGGCGTGGCGAGCGGGCGCTTGCTGGGTGGCAACCTGTCGCTGCTCTGCGCCACCCTGGGGACGCCTGCCGAGATCGACAGCCAGGGCTGCATCCTGTTCATCGAAGACGTCAACGAGCCGTTGTACCGGGTCGACCGGTTGCTGACCCAGTTGCGCCTGGCAGGCAAGCTGGACGGGGTGCGAGGCGTGTTGGTGGGCGATTTCGCCGGGATCACCGTGCCGTCGATGGTGCCGTTGCTCAAGGATATCTTCGGGCCGTTGGGCGTACCGGTATTGGCGGGGTGGCGCAGTGGGCATTGCGACCCGAACCTGTGCCTGCCGCTGGGGGCCAGGGTGCGGTTGGACAGTGAGAAGCAGGTACTGGTACTGGAGCAGGGGTTGTTCAAGGCTTGAGGTGGTTGGGGCTGCTTCGCAGCCCTTTCGCGGCACAAGGCCGCCCCAACAGAGGCCCTGTAGGAGCGGCCTCGTGCCGCGAAAGGGCCGCGAAGCGGCCCCCGGGGCATCACTGCCGGCGCAGGCTGTCGAGCAGCTTGTGCGTCGGGTACCCATCGGCCGGCCATCCGAGCCCTTGCTGGGCATTGCGTATGGCCTTGCGGGTATTGGCGCCGATGATGCCGTCGGCATTGCCTGCCTCGTGGCCGCGGGCGTTGAGCAGGTCTTGCAGCTCGATGCGCTCGCTGCGGCTCAGCGGCAGGTCGTCCTTGGGCCAGCTGCCGGCGATGAAGCCCCAGCCGGAGAAACGATCCCCCAGCAGGCTGACCGCCAGGGCGTAGGACGACGAATTGTTGTACTTCAGGATCGCCCGGAAGTTGTCCAGCACCAGGAACGCCGGGCCGCGGGCGCCCGCAGGCAGCAGCAGGGCGGCCGAGAGCTGGTTGCTGCCCGCAGGCAACTGGGTACCGGTCGGCAGCGTCACACCCAGCTGCAGCCATTCGCTGACGGTCTTGCGCTGGGCGCCATCGGCCAACCAGTAGTCGAAGCCGGCGGGCACCTGTACTTCGAAGCCCCAGGGTTGGCCCTTCTGCCAGCCCGAGCTCTGCAGGTAGTGGGCGGTGGAGGCCAGGGCATCGGCAGTGCTGTTCCAGATGTCCCGGCGACCGTCGCCGTCGAAGTCCACGGCGTGGGTGTTGTAGGTGGTGGGGATGAACTGGGTCTGGCCCATGGCACCGGCCCAGGAGCCACGCATGGCCTCAGGCTGGATGTCGCCGTTCTGCAGGATCTGCAGGGCGGCGATCAGCTGGTCCTGGGCGAAGGTCGGGCGACGGCCTTCATAGGCCAGGGTGGCCAGGGAACGAATCACCGACTTGCTGCCTTGGAACTGGCCGAAATTGCTTTCCATGCCCCAGACCGACACCAGGACCTGGCGATCCACACCATAGCGCTGCTCGATCTGCGACAGCAGCTCGGCGTGTTGTGCCAGCAGCTTCTTGCCGTTGCGCACGCGCAATGGCGACAGGGCGCCGTCGAGGTACTCCCACACCGGGCGGGCGAATTCAGGTTGGCTGCGGTCGGCTTTGATCACATCCATGTCGGGCGTGACGCCGAGGAAGGCGCGGTCGAACGTGCTGGGGCTGATACCGGCCTGCAGGGCCTGCTGACGGAAGCCTGCCTGCCATTGGGCGAAGGTCTGCAGGGGCTGGATTTCGTTGCTGGTATCCGGTGTGGTGCCTGGCAGTGTCACGTTTGCAGTGGGCTGGGCAGGTGCCAGCGGCAGGGCGTCGGCGGCGGTGGGTTTTTCCGCGCAGGCAACGAGCAGGATGAAGCTGGAGGCTGCGATCAGCTGGCGTGGGTGCCAGCGCAGGGACAGACGAAAGGGCATGCACAGATCCAGAATTGCGGTTCAGGTGCCGACCATATCATGACTGGGCCCTTCCTGCCTTCATGCGGCCAAAAAGCAAGAAGCCTCCCAATCTCTCGATTGGAAGGCTTCGCGGCGGTAGCTGCCTTTGCCCTTGCTCGGTCGTTCCTGGCGGCAGCGGAACAGTGGTTGGGCGACGATGGACTTGGCCTTGTTCGGGCCGTGCTTTTTCGGTTTCTTGCTCATGGCGATTACCCCGGTTGGGTGGATGTCGGGGCGCACTGTAAGGCTGGGGTGGTAGAAGGGCCAATTGATTGTGTTTATGGTCGCAAGCCTTGGGGCGCTTTGCGCCCCTTTCGCGGCACAAGGCCGCTCCTACAGGCATGCGCGCCTTTGTAGGAGCGGCCTTGTGCCGCGAAAGGGCCGCGAAGTGGCCCCCTCTATTCAGGAGGAAGCGCCAGGCGCTGGCCCGCCATCAGCAGCGACAGGCGCGCCAGGCTGGTCCAGGGCGAGCCTTCGGCTTGACCCTTGATCTGCGCATCGATGCGCTGCGCATCCTGCAGCAACTGAGCCCAGCGCTGCGCCGAGAGCCGCTGCAGAGCCTTGCTGACCAAGGGCCGGCGCTTGTCCCACACCGGCGGTCGTGCCTGGCTGAAGGCTTTGTCCAGCGGCACGCCCTGGCTGAACTGCTGGGCGAGCCCTGCCAGCAGGCGCAGCTCCCGGGCCAGGGCCCAGAGTATCACCGGTGGCTCGACCCCCTCGCCACGCAGGCCTTCGAGCATGCGCAGGGCGTGGCTGGCCTCACCGTTGAGGATTGCATCGACCAGGCCGAAGACATCGAAGCGTGCGCTGTCGGCGACGGCCGCCTGGACGGTTTCGACCGTGATCTGGTTGCTTTCGGCCAGCAGCTTGAGCTTCTCGATCTCCTGGGCGGCGGCCAGCAGGTTGCCCTCGACCCGTGCGGCGATCAGGTCCACCGCATCGCGCTGGGCGGACAGCCCAGCCTGGGCCAGGCGCTGGTTGATCCACTGCGGCAGTTGCTGGGCGTCCACCGGCCAGATCTGGATGAACTGGCAGTGTTGGCCTTCAATCAGGGCCTTGCCCCATTTGGTCTTCTGCGCACTGCCGTCGAGCTTGGGCAGGCTGATCAGCAGCAAGGTGTCCTCGGCGGGGTTGGCGCAATATTCCATGAGCGCGGCGGCGCCTTTGTCGCCTGGCTTGCCGGACGGCAGGCGCAGTTCCAGCAGGCGACGTTGGGCGAACAATGAAAGGCTGGCGCCGGCCTGGAGCAGGGTGCCCCAGTCGAAGTTGGCGTCGGCACTGAACACCTGGCGTTCATCGAAGCCTTGCTGGCGTGCGGCGGTGCGAATGGCGTCGGCCGCTTCCTGGCACAGCAGCGGGTCATCGCCGCTGACCACGTAGACCGGGGCCAGGCCACCTTGCAGGTGTTTGTTGAGTTGGGCGGGGGCGAGCTTCATGGGGTATGGGGGCACCCAGAGGTGCCCCTTCGGCCTCGTCTTAGTTGGCCGGTACTTCCATCGGGGACTGCTGCGGCGTTTCGTCCTGCTGGCGACGGGCCGCTTCCAGGGCGTCGGCTTCGGCCTTGGCGCGGGCTTCGGCTTCACGTTGCAGTTCGTCCAGGTGGGACGGGGTCAGCATCTGCAGGCGCACCATCATGGCCTGGACCAGATCGCGGCGCATTTCTTCGCGGGCCTGGGTGGCTTCCTGGTCGGAGCCGGTGATGTTGTCACCGTCATGTACGTAGATCTTGCGGACCTCGACCTTGTCGCTGAGCAGCGGAATGTCGTTCAGCCCCAGCATGCTGTAGCTGAGCACGGTGGTGAGTTCGTACTCGACCGAGCGGTTGCCGCCGCTGTAGGTGGCCGCGCGCTGGGTCTGCTTCTCGTCGGTCAGCACCAGGCGATAGGGCGCGCCGGCGTGGACGTTGACGCCGTTGCGGTCCAGGGTCTCGCGCAGCTCGGTCACGGTCTCGCCGTAGGCGTTGCGCGCGCGCAGGTCCATTTCCTTGATGGTCAGCTCGGTGGTGCCGGTGCCGCGCAGCTGGAAACCACAGGCACTGAGCACGACGGCCAGGCCCATTACCAGCAGATTGCGTTTGATCATGTTGTAGCTCCCTTGTGGGCCTGTTCCGCCCACCCGCGCCGTGTGCGGGTGGGCGTTGCCATCAGTTGGCGACGATGTTGACCAGCTTGCCCGGCACGACGATGACCTTGCGGATGGTCAGGCCATCGATGAAGCGCAGGACGTTTTCGTTGCTGCGAGCGGCGGCTTCGATCTCTTCACGGCTGGCGGCGGCGGGCATTTCAACCTGGCCGCGCAGCTTGCCGTTGACCTGGACCACCAGGGTGATGCTGTCCTGTACCAGAGCGCTTTCGTCGACGCTCGGCCAGGTGGCATCGATCACCGCCTGGTCGTGGCCCAGGTGCTGCCACAGCGCATGGCTGATGTGCGGGGTGATCGGAGCCAGCAGCAGGGTGACGGCCTCCAGGCCTTCCTGCAGCAGGGCACGGTCCTGTTCGGTGGCTTGCGGGGCTTTTTCCAGCACGTTCATCACGGTCATCACCTGGGCGATGGCGGTGTTGAACTTGTGGAACTGACCCACGTCGGTGCTGGCCTGCTTGATCGCGGCATGGATGGCGCGGCGGATGGTCTTCTGCGCGTCGTCCAGCGAAGCGACATCCAGCTTGCCCGGCAGGCCCTGGGCAACATGGGCCTGGGCCAGGCGCCAGACACGGCGCAGGAAGCGGCTGGCACCCTCGACGCCGGAGTCGGACCATTCCAGGCTCATGTCGGGCGGCGAGGCGAACATCATGAACAGGCGGCAGGTGTCGGCGCCGTAGGCGTCGATCATGGCCTGCGGGTCAACGCCGTTGTTCTTGGACTTGGACATCTTCTCGGTGCCACCGATTTCCACCGGCAGGCCGTCGGTTTTCAGGCGGGCGCCGATGATCTTGGCCTTGGCGTCACGCTCGACCTCGACGTCGGCTGGGTTGAACCAGTCCTTGCCACCGTTGCTGGCGGTGCGGTAGTAGGTCTCGGCGACGACCATGCCCTGGGTGAGCAGGTTCTTGAACGGCTCGTTGGAGGTGACCAGGCCTTCGTCGCGCATCAGCTTGTGGAAGAAGCGCGCATACAGCAGGTGCAGGATGGCGTGCTCGATACCGCCGATGTACTGGTCCACAGGCAGCCAGTGGTTGGCCGCCTTCGGGTCGACCATGCCACCTTCGTAGTTTGGCGAAGCATAGCGGGCGAAGTACCAGGACGACTCGACGAAGGTGTCCATGGTGTCGGTTTCGCGCTTGGCCGCAGCGCCGCATTTCGGGCAGGTGCATTCGTAGAATTCGGGCATGCGCGCCAGGGGCGAGCCGGCGCCGTCCGGCACCACATCCTCGGGCAATTTGACCGGCAGTTGGTCTTCCGGCACCGGCACGTCGCCGCAGGACGGGCAGTGGATGATCGGGATCGGGCAGCCCCAGTAGCGCTGGCGGCTGATGCCCCAGTCGCGCAGGCGGAACTGGGTGCGCGACTTGCCGAGTTCCTTGCGGATCAGTGCGGCTTCGATGGCGTCGAACGCGCCCTGGAAGTCCAGGCCGTCGAATTCGCCGGAGTTGATCAGTTGGCCATGCTCGCCGTAGGCGGCCTGCCATTCGCTGCCGACCTCGTCGCCCGCGCTGGTGCGTACCACTGCCTTGACCGGCAGGTTGTACTTGTGGGCGAACTCGAAGTCGCGCTCGTCATGGGCCGGGACTGCCATCACGGCGCCATCGCCGTAGTGCATCAACACGTAGTTGGCGACCCAGACCGGCAGCTTTTCGCCGGTCAGTGGGTGCTGGACGAACAGGGAAGTGGGCATGCCCTTCTTCTCCTGGGTGGCCATGTCGGCCTCGGCGACGCTGCCGCTCTTGCATTCGTCGATGAACGCCTGCAGCGCCGGGTTGCCCTGGGCAGCCTGGGTGGCCAGCGGGTGCTCGGCGGCGACCGCGACGTAGGTGGCACCCATCAGGGTGTCCGGGCGGGTGGTGAAGACCTTCAGGGCGCCTTCATGGCCGATGCTCGCCTGGTCGTAGGGGAACTGCACTTCCATGCCGCGCGACTTGCCGATCCAGTTGCGCTGCATGGTCTTGACCTGCTCAGGCCAGCCCGGCAGCTCGTCGAGGCTTTCCAGCAGCTCGTCGGCGTAGTCGGTGATGCGGAAGTAGTACATCGGGATTTCGCGCTTCTCGATCAGCGCGCCCGAACGCCAGCCACGGCCGTCGATGACCTGTTCGTTGGCCAGGACAGTCTGGTCGACCGGGTCCCAGTTGACGGTGCCGTTCTTGCGGTAGATGACACCCTTCTCGAACAGGCGGGTGAACAGCCACTGCTCCCAGCGGTAGTAGTCCGGCTTGCAGGTGGTGACTTCACGGGACCAGTCGATCGCCAGGCCCAGGCTCTTGAGCTGGGACTTCATGTAGTCGATGTTCTCGTACGTCCACTTGGCCGGGGCGACGTTGTTCTTCATCGCGGCGTTTTCCGCCGGCATGCCGAAGGCGTCCCAACCCATCGGCTGGAGCACGTTCTTGCCCTGCATGCGCTGGTAGCGGGCGATCACATCGCCGATGGTGTAGTTGCGCACGTGACCCATGTGTAGCTTGCCGCTCGGGTACGGGAACATCGACAGGCAGTAGTAGGTGTCCTTGCCTGGCTGTTCGGTGACAGCGAACGATTGTTGCTCGTCCCAGAAGGTCTGGGCGGCGGCTTCTATTTCACGGGGCGTGTATTGTTCGTGCATGGCTACTTTGTGCTGAGAGAGGTAGGGACCCTGTTTTCCGCAGCGGAACCTCGCTGCGTCCGGCACTCCGGTGTCGGTAGAGTGAACGCCGTAGCATACATGAGCGTCGCGTATCGTGGGAAACCCTGAATGCGGCGCACGGGCCGTTGGTCGCGGCATCCGGCTGCTTTTTGCAGTGACGCTAAGCTCATTTGTGGGGGAGATATTCTTATCTTCAATGAGGTGAACGGATGGGAGAGTCGCAGCTACCCGCAATCAAACCGGAGCTATACGAACGCTTGATCGACCGCCTGGGCCTGGCTCTGGAAGTGGCCAGGACCTCCGTACGATTACGCGACGAGATGCCAGCCGAACTGGAACTGCGTGGCCTGAGCCATGCCGAGTTCGAAGTGATCAAGGCCTACCTGGAAACCCTCCCGGAAGGTCGCTTTGCCAGTACCGGGGCCTACCCGCCACCGGAGCCGACTTCGGCGAAGATCGTCTGGCTCAAGGACAAGAAACGCCCTGCCATCACGGCAAGATCCCGGACGCTGCCCCGCTAGCCGTTCTGGGTTCCAGGCGCAGACCGTCGTGCGCCGGTTCTTTCTTACAACTGCTCATGATCGGCGTCGGACACACACTTGTTGCCCGGCGTCGATCCTCTTAGGCTGCACGCCTTCATGGGAGGTCTGTGCATGCCGCTTCGCTACTTCATCAAACAATGGTTGCTGCCGCCTGGCGTGCTGTTCCTGCTGCTGCTGGCCGCCTGGTGGCTGCGCACGCGACGCCCGCGCCTGGCGGCGGCCTGCTTCGCCCTGGGCCTGGGCGGCCTGTGGCTGATGAGTCTGCCCCTGGTGGTGGAGCAGGCTGCCCGGCAACTGGAAACCGAAGCGCCGCTGCTGCCGGCGCAATGGCCGGCCCTGGCCGAGCGTGTCGATGCCATCGTCGTGCTGGGCGCCGGCCGTGAGCGTGGCGACCCGGCCTGGGGTGGCCAGGACCAACCGACCGGCACGGCCCTGGAGCGCATGCGCTATGCCGCGCAGCTGGCCAAGGCCTCGGGGTTGCCGCTGGCGATCAGTGGCGGGCTGCACTACGGGACGCCGCCGAGCGAGGCGCAATTGATGGCTGACCGATTGCAGGCGGACTTCGGCGTTGCCGTGCGCTGGAAGGAGGAGGCCAGCCGCACCACCTGGGAGAATGCCCAGTTCAGTGCGCGGCTGCTGCAGCCCCAGGGCGTCCGCCGGGTGGTGCTGGTGACCCAGGCCTGGCACATGCCGCGTGCGCGGTGGAGCTTTGAGCGGGCGGGGTTCGAGGTGGTGACGGCGCCGGTGGGGTTCCTCGGTGGCGACCATGCCCAGCCGTTCGCCGGCTTGCTGCCCGATAGCCGGGCGGTTTGGCGCAGTGGGCAGTTGCTTAACGAGGCGGTGGGGTTGGTGGGGTATCGGTTGTTCTATTGATGCTTTCTGCTGCTGGACCGGCCTCATCGCGGGACGAGCCCGCTCCTACAGGTACGCACAAACCTCAAGGGCTGTGGAGATCCTGTGGGAGCGGGCTTGTCCCGCGATGAGGCCGGGGCAGGAAAACTTAGACTGTCTTGGCGATCCGGCTTGCCAGCAGCGACCAGCCCAGCAACAGGGCGCAGATGATAGCCAGTGGCCACGAGCGCCATTGCAGGTAGGGGGTCAGCTGTTGCATCGGCACCACTTCCCCATAGAGAACCGCCTGCTGGAATTGCGGAATCTGCGCGGTGATCCTGCCGAACGGGTCGATCAGCGCGGTCACGCCGTTGTTGGTGGCGCGGATCATCCAGCGGCCTGCTTCCAGGGCTCGCATCTGGGCCATCTGCAGGTGTTGCAGCGGGCCGATCGAGGTGCCGAACCAGGTGTCGTTGCTGATGGTCAGCAACAGATCGCTACGCGCTGCCAGGCCTGCGGCGAACTCGGGGTATACCACCTCGTAGCAGATGAACGGCGCAACCTGGTAGCCCTTGGCCTGCAACAGCGGCTGGTCCGACGGGCCGCGGGCGAAGTCCGACATGGGCAGGTTGAAGAATTCGATCAGCCCACGGAGCATGTCCTGCAGCGGTACGTACTCGCCGAACGGCACTAGTTTCTGCTTGAGGTAGGTGCCGTCGCCTTCGCCGGTCACGGTGATGCCGTTGTAATAGCGGCGCTGATGATGCACCACTTCACGCACTGGCACGCCGGTGATCAGCGCCGAATGGCGGTCGGCGGCAAAGCGCCCCATCACATCGATGTAGCCCTGGGCCTGATCCTTGAGCACTGGCACGGCGGTTTCCGGCCACACCAGCAGGTCCACGGGCTTGGAGGTGAAACTCATGTCGCGGTACAGCGTCAGTTGTGCGTCGATGTGCGCAGGGTCCCATTTCAGGTCCTGCTCGACGTTACCCTGCAAGGCGGCGACCTTCAGTGGGTCGCCGGAGGGTATGGTCCAGGCGTGGTTTTTGAGGGCCAGGCCGACGCCCCAGGGCGCCACCAGCAGTACCACGCCCGCTGCCAGGAACGATGGGCGTGCGCGCAAGCGGGGCAGGTTGCACAGCAGCGCCGCGCTCAATGCCAGGACAAAGGAAACCAGCCATACGCCCCCAAGCGGCGCCAGGCCTGCGAGTGGGCCATCGAGCTGGCTGTAGCCAGCGTACAACCAGGGAAAACCGGTCAGGAACCAGCCGCGGAAGGCCTCTTGCAGCAGCCACAGGGCCGCGAAGCACAGGGCGTCGGCCAACGGCGCCTCGTTGCGCCGCAGCCAGCGTGCCCACAGCCAAGTGGGCAGGGCGAAGAACCAGGCCAGGGCAGCGAAGAACGCCAGCAGCAGCCCCACCGCCAGCAGCGGCGAGGCGCCGCCGTAGGTGTTCATGCTGACGTAGATCCACCAGGTGCCGGCGCCGTACAGGCCGAAGCCGAACCACCAGCCACGCCACATGGCCTGGCGTGGGCTGAGCTCACGCAGGCCCAGGTAGAGCAGGGCGATGGACAGCAGCGCCAGCGGCCAGATGTCGAACGGCGCCAGGGCCAGGAGGGTCGATGCGCCAGCCGCCAGGGCCAGCAGGTTACCGGGCCAGCCGGGGCGGGTGATCCAACGCATGTTTGTCCTTAACGGGTGATCGGGGTCAGGCGCAGCAAGTGTATCCGCCGGCTGTCGGCATTGAGAATACGGAACTTGTAGGCGCCGATCTCGGTGGTCTCGTTGCGCTTGGGCAGGTGGCCGAAGGCACTCATCACCAGGCCGCCGACGGTGTCGAATTCGTCGTCGGAGAACTCGCAGTCGAAGAACTCGTTGAAGTTTTCGATCGGCGTCAGGGCCTTGATCAGGAAGTCACCGCTGGGCAGTGGCTTGATGTAGCTGTCTTCCTCGACGTCGTGTTCGTCCTCGATGTCGCCGACGATCTGCTCCAGCACGTCCTCGATGGTCACCAGGCCGGCTACGCCGCCGTATTCGTCGATGACCACGGCCATGTGGTTGTGGTTGGCGCGGAACTCGCGCAGCAGCACGTTCAGGCGCTTGGACTCCGGCACGAAGGTGGCGGGGCGCAGCAGGTCCTTGATGTTGAAGCTGTCACCGTTCTCCTTGAGGATCAACGGCAGCAGGTCCTTGGCCAGGAGGATCCCGAGCACATCGTCATGGCTCTCGCCGATCACCGGGTAGCGCGAGTGCGCGGCGTCGATCACTGCCGGCAGGAATTCGCGTGGCGACTGGCTGGCCTTGATGCTGATCATCTGCGAGCGCGGCACCATGATGTCGCGCACCTGCAGGTCGGCGACCTGGATGGCGCCTTCGACGATGGTCAGCGCTTCGCTGTCGAGCAGCTTGTTCTGATGGGCTTCGCGCAGCAGCTCGAGGAGCTCCTGGCGGTTTTTCGGCTCATGGGCAAAAGCCTGGGTCAGCTTACCCAGCCAGGACTTTTGCCCATTGCTCGATCGGTCTTCGCTCATGGCGGTTACTCGTGATCCTTTGTCGCGGGAGGCGTGATTTCGTCATCGGCGTACGGGTCGGGATGACCCAGTTCCGCCAGCAAGGTTCGTTCCAGGGCTTCCATTTCCTCGGCTTCGTCATCGTCGATGTGGTCGTAGCCGAGCAGGTGCAGGCAGCCATGGATGACCAGGTGCGCCCAGTGCGCCTCGAGGGCCTTGCCCTGTTCGGCGGCTTCGCGCTCGACCACCGGCACGCAGATGACCAGGTCGCCCAGCAGCGGGATGTCGAGCAGCTCGTCGGGGACATCGGCCGGGAACGACAGCACGTTGGTCGCGTAGTCCTTGTGCCGGTAGGTGTTGTTGAGCTCGCGGCCTTCGGTCTCATCGACCAGGCGAATGGTCATTTCCGAGTCGGCACTGCGCTGGCGCAGGGCCAGCTCGCACCAGCGGCGGAAGGCGGCGTCATCAGGGGCAGCGGCATCCGTGGCCCGTTGCAGGTCGAGTTCAAGCATCTTGGGCGGGTGCCTCGGGCTTGGCCTGGCGGGCGTCGAAGCGGTCATAGGCTTCGACGATGCGTTGCACCAAGGGGTGGCGAACCACGTCCTTGGGCTGGAAGTGGGTGAAGCTGATGCCCGGCACGTCCTTGAGCACCTCGATCACATGGGCCAGGCCCGACTTGGTGCCACGTGGCAGGTCGACCTGGGTGATGTCGCCGGTGATCACCGCAGTCGAGCCAAAGCCGATGCGGGTGAGGAACATCTTCATCTGCTCGAGGGTGGTGTTCTGGCTTTCGTCGAGGATGATGAAGCTGTTGTTCAGGGTGCGGCCACGCATGTAGGCCAGCGGAGCGATCTCGATCACCTGGCGTTCGATCAGCTTGGCCACATGTTCGAAGCCGAGCATCTCGTAGAGGGCGTCGTACAGCGGGCGCAGGTACGGGTCGATCTTCTGCGCCAGGTCGCCAGGCAGGAAGCCGAGCTTCTCGCCGGCCTCGACGGCCGGGCGTACCAGCAGGATGCGGCGCACCTGTTCGCGCTCCAGGGCATCCACGGCGCAGGCCACGGCCAGGTACGTCTTGCCGGTACCGGCGGGGCCGATGCCGAAGTTGATGTCGTTGGCCAGGATTTCCTTCACGTAGCGCTGCTGGTTGACACCGCGCGGGCGGATATTGCCCTTGCGCGTGCGCAGCGAGACGCTGACTTCGTTGACGGCCGGGTTGTCGAGGGTCTCGACGGTCGACTCCTGCAGGTACAGGTGGACGGTTTCCGGTGACAGCTCGGAGGCCTTGGCTTCGCGATAGAGGCGGCGCAGCAGCTGTTCGGCAGCCGAGGTGGTCTTGGGCTCGCCGATCAGTTCGAACTGATTGCCACGGTTGCGGATTTCGATGGCCAGGCGCTGTTCGATCAGGCGCAGGTGCTCGTCGAACTGGCCGCACAGGTTGGCGAAGCGGTGGGCCTCGAAGGGCTCGAGGATGAAGCGATGGGGTTGTATGGGTGCGTTCAAGGTCGTTTTTAGCCGCTCGACGGCAATGGATGTGAACTCAAGAATAACCCTTGAAGGGCGGTGGTGAAAGCACTGAAACGATCAAGGGACAGGTATCTGTGGTGGCGCATTCGCGGGTAAACCCGCTCCCACGAGGTTCACCGCCATTCGGTGGGAGCGGGTTCACCCGCGAAAAGGCCCGCCACCGATCATCATTGAACCAATGAGCCGACCAACGAATGCGGCTTGGCCTCTTCGATCCGTACATCCACCAACTGGCCGATCAGCGCAGGATTGTCGCAGTGGAAGTTGACGATTCGATTATTCTCGGTGCGCCCCTGCAGCTTGCCCGGGTCGCGCTTGGAGAAGTCGGTGACCAGGATGCGCTGGACGCTGCCGACCATGCGTCGGCTGATCTCGAACCCCTGCTGGTCGATGCGGTGCTGCAGCCGTTGCAGGCGCTGCTTCTTCACGTCTTCGGGCGTGTCGTCCACCAGCTCCGCCGCCGGAGTGCCCGGGCGGGCGCTGTAGACGAACGAGAAAGAGAAGTCGAAGCCGACCTCCGCCACCAGCTTCATGGTCTGTTCGAAGTCTTTTTCGGTCTCGCCGGGGAAGCCGACGATGAAGTCCGAACTGATGCAAATGTCCGGTACCGCGGCCTTGAGCTTGCGCAGCTTGGACTTGTATTCGAGGATCGTGTGGTTGCGCTTCATGGCCGCCAGCACGCGGTCGGAGCCGGCCTGTACCGGCAGGTGCAGGTGCTTGACCAGTTGCGGGACCTCGGCATGGGCCTGGATCAGGCTGTCGGAGAATTCCAGCGGGTGCGAGGTGGTGTAGCGGATCCGTTCGATACCGTCCACCGCTGCCACGACGCGGATCAGCTCGGCCAGGTCGGCCAGGCGCCCGTCATGGGTCAGGCCGCGGTAGCCGTTGACGTTCTGGCCGAGCAAGGTGATCTCGCGCACGCCGTTCTCGGCCAGGTGGATCACCTCGGCCAGCACGTCGTCGAACGGCCGGCTGACTTCGGTGCCGCGGGTGTAGGGCACCACGCAGAAAGTGCAGTACTTGCTGCAGCCTTCCATGACCGAGACGAACGCGGTCGGCCCGTCGATGCGGGGCTCGGGGAGGTGGTCGAACTTCTCGATCTCCGGGAACGACACGTCGACCTGCGGCAGGCGGGTGCTGCGGGCGGCGTCGATCATCTCGGGCAGGCGGTGTAGGGTCTGCGGGCCGAACACCACGTCGACATAGGGCGCCCGCTTGCGCAGCGCCTCGCCTTCCTGGCTGGCGACGCAGCCACCGACGGCGATGACCATGTCCGGGTTGCGGTCTTTCAGGGCGCGCCAGCGGCCGAGCTTGGAGTACACCTGGTCCTGGGCCTTTTCGCGGATCGAGCAGGTGTTGAGCAGGATGACGTCGGCATCATCGGGGTGCTCGGTCACTTCCAGGGCCTGGTATTCGCCCAGCAGGTCGACCATGCGCGAGCTGTCGTACTCGTTCATCTGGCAACCGTGGGTTTCAATGTAGAGCTTCTTGGCCATGGCGAATCATCTGCTGCGGGTGCTGAAAGGGCCGCACATTATAGAGACCGGGGCGGGTGCTTAACAGGCCAGGCGGTCTGCTATGATGCCGGCCTTTTCCTATCTTTGTGCCGTTTCTTTCGATCATGAGCAAACGCGAACCCGCTATCTACAAAGTGATCTTCCTGAACCAGGGCCAGGTTTTCGAGATGTACGCCAAGCAGATCTACCAGAGCGACCTGTGGGGGTTCCTGGAGATCGAGGAATTCGTCTTCGGCGAGCGCTCCCAGGTGGTGGTCGACCCCAGCGAAGAGAAGCTCAAGACGCAGTTCGAAGGCGTGGTGCGCAGCTTCGTGCCGATGCATTCGATCGTGCGTATCGACGAGGTGGAGCGCCTGGGTACCGCGAAGATCAGCGAGGCCAAGGGGGGCGGCAACGTGATGCCGTTCCCGATGCCGATGCCGGAGAAGTAGGCGGCCCGTCAGGGCAGGGGGGAGAACGGCGTACGCCCTTCGGCGTTCTGCAGTTCCAGCAGGTATTTGCGGAAGATCTGGCCAAGCACCTGGGTGGCATGTTCGAGTTCGTCGCGGGGCATCTGCTCGGTGACTTCGTCGGCCATGTCCAGGGCGTCTTCATCGCCATTGACCGCAGCCATCTTCAGCAGGATATAGGCCTGCACATTGTTGGCCGGGACCCCCTCGCCATGGAAGAACATGGCGCCCAGGCGGTATTGGGCCTGGGCTTGGCCTTGCAGCGAGGCCTTCTCGAACCAGTTGACGGCTTTTTTCAGGTCCTTGGGGGCTTGGTTGCCACTGTAGTAGAACTCGCCCAGTTCGTACTGTGCCTGGGCATCCCCCGATTCTGCCGTCCGCTCGCACGCCTTCAGGGCATTCTCCAGGTCCTCTGGCTGGGTATTGAGGGTGCAGCGTCCCGTCGCTGGAATGAGCAACGAGTTGCCGCCCTCCGCCAGGGCCAGCAGGGGCTGAAGAAGCAGCAGGCAGCCCAGGGTAAGGGCTCGGCCGGTGCGGTTCATGGGGATCGACTTACCTCTGCAAAGCTGCGGCCAATGTCTCTGGTGGCACATTATGGGATAAGCAGCGCCTACCTTACAAAGTTTTACTCGATTTTCTGTATAGGTGAAGCTTGGTCATCCAGAGGTTGGGGGTGTGACAGGCGTCACAAAGCCGGTGTGAACCGGCCCCTTCGCGGGTGAACCCGCTCCCACAGCGTTGATGATGGGCTTGTGGGAGCGTGGTTGACCGCGAATGCGCCCGTGCAGGCAATCTTTATTTCAGGGCTGCGAAGGCGCGTTCGGCTGCATCCAGGGTGATCTTCAGCTCGGCATCGCCATGGGCGATGGAGGTGAAGCCGGCCTCGAACGCGCTCGGCGCCAGGTACACGCCGCCCTCGAGCATCAGATGGAAGAAGCGCTTGAAGCGTTCGACATCGCTGGCCATCACGTCGTCGAAGGTGACGATGTCGTCGGCGCCGCTGAAATACAGGCCGAACATGGCGCCCGCCTGGGTGGTGACGAACGGAACGCCAGCGGCATCGGCGCGCTGCTGCAGGCCGTCGAGCATGCGGCTGGTGTAGGCGGTCACTTCATCGTGGAAGCCCGGGCGGCTGATCAGCTTGAGCGTGGTCAGGCCCGCGGCCATGGCCAGCGGGTTACCCGACAGGGTACCGGCCTGGTAGACCGGGCCAAGCGGGGCGATGCACTCCATGATCTCGCGCTTGCCGCCGAAGCAGCCGACCGGCATGCCGCCACCGACGATCTTGCCGAAGGTCGACAGGTCCGGCTTGATGCCGTAATGGCCCTGGGCGCCACCGAGGGACACGCGGAAACCGGTCATCACTTCATCGAAGATCAGCACCACGCCGTGCTTGTCGCATTGTTCGCGCAGGCCCTCGAGGAAGCCTGGCGCCGGCGGTACGCAGTTCATGTTTCCGGCCACCGGCTCGACGATGATGCAGGCTACCGTCTGGCCGACCTCCGACAGGGTTTTCTCCACCGCCGCGATGTCGTTGAACGGCAGGGTCAGGGTGTGCTTGGCGAAGTCCGCCGGCACGCCGGCGGAGCTCGGCACGCCCTGGGTCAGCAGGCCGGAACCGGCCTTGACCAGCAGGCTGTCGGAGTGGCCGTGGTAGCAGCCTTCGAACTTGATGATCGCATCGCGGCCGGTATAGCCACGGGCCAGGCGGATGGCGCTCATGGTCGCCTCGGTACCGGAGCTGACCATGCGCACCATTTCCATGGACGGCACGATCGAGCAGACCAGGTCGGCCATCTCGGTTTCCATGGCGGTCGGGGCGCCGTAGGACAGCCCGTGCTCCAGCTGCTTGCGCACCGACGCAAGGACGTCCGGGTGGCTATGGCCGAGGATCATCGGGCCCCAGGAGCCGACGTAGTCGACGTAGCGCTTGTCGTCTTCATCGATGACATAGGCGCCTTCGGCATGCTTGAAGAACAGCGGGGTGCCGCCGACGCTGCGGAAGGCACGCACGGGCGAGTTCACGCCGCCGGGGATGTGCTTCTGGGCTTGGGCGAACAGGGATTCGGAACGGGACATGGGATTTCTCTCGAATCAGGAAGCGAACAAGGCGTTGAAGGCGCGGGCGCGGCGGGTGACTTCCTGCGCGCTGTCGGCACCGAACAGGCCATGGATCACCGCCAGCAGGTCGGCGCCTTGGGCGACCAGCGGGGCGGCGTTGTCGAGGGTGATGCCGCCGATCACGGCGATCGGCAGTTGCACGCGGGCGCGGGCTTGGCCCAGCAGGGCGAGGTCGGCGGCCGGTGCACCGGGTTTGGTCACGGAGTTGAAGAATCGGCCGAAGGCCACGTAGCTGGCGCCTTCGGCGGCGGCCTGCTCGGCCAGTTCGAGCTGGGCGTGGCAGGTGGAGCCGATGATGGCGTCACGGCCGAGCAGGGCGCGGGCCGGGGTCAGGGGGCCATCGGTCTGGCCCAGGTGTACGCCGACGCCCAGGCGTGCGGCCAGCTCGGCGTCGTCATTGATGACCAACTGGGTACCGTAGCGCTCGCAGAGCTTCGCCAACGCTTCGGCTTCGCGCAGGCGGCGGGCTGCGTCATCGCTCTTGTCGCGGTACTGCAGCAGGCACACGCCGCCGTCCAAGGCCGCCTCGACATGGGACAGGAAGCGACCGGCGAGCAGCTGGCTGTCGGTGATCGCGTACAGACCGCGTAACTTCATCGCAAGACCTCGTGGATCAGGAGCAGAAATCCAAGGGCAGCCGGCGTGGGACGAACTGCCCCTTGCCCAGCTGCTCGGCATCGCGCAGGGTGCGCCAGGTATAGTCCAGCGCGCTGCGCACGGCACTTTCCAGCTGTTCGCCAAGGGCCAGGCGACCGGCCAGGGCGCTGGCCAGCGTGCAGCCCGAGCCATGGTAGCTGCCTGGCAGGCGCTCGCAGGTCCAGGTGTGCTGCTGGCCATCGCGGCTATAGAGCCGGTTGTGGATTTGCGCTTCGTCGCCGTGACCACCGGTAATCAGCAGATGTCTACAGAACGGCAAAAGTTTCTCGGCGCATTCGTCCGCGGTGCCTTCGGGCAGCTCGGCGAGGATGCGGGCTTCAGGCAGGTTCGGCGTGGCGATCAGGGCCAGCGGCAGCAGGCGCTCACGCAGCGCGTAGCCGACTTCGTCCTTGCCCAGTCGACCACCGCCGCCGGCCCGCAGGACCGGGTCGCAGACCAGCGGCAGGTGCGGGTGGGCGGCGAGCAGTTCGGCAACGGTATCGACCATTTCGATCGAGCCGAGCATGCCGAGCTTGACCGCTGCCACCGTGGAGTCGGCCAGCACGGCATTGGCCTGGGCCAGGACCCACTCGCGGTCGAGCACACGGAAGTCGGAAACGTTGACGGTATCCTGCACGGTCAGGGCGGTCACGGCAGGTGCGGCGTGACAGCCCTGGGCGATCAGGGCTTCGATATCTGCCTGCAGGCCGGCACCGCCACTGGGGTCGTGGCCGGAGAGACAGAGGACAACGGGGCGGGAGCTGTAGGTATTCATGGTCGGCGAGCTTACCACCAAACCTGTTGGGGCGAAGCGCCCTGCGCGGGGCTTTTGTTGATCAAATGGTCAGAAAATATCGTGGCTATTGTCTGAAAGTATTGAGATAGAGCCTTTTCTTCATATCGTGAAGTGGCTGGTGGAGTGCGCGGAAGGCTATGCTAGAGTGCTCGGATAACTCGATAAACGGGCGCTGCCGGAAACCGTCGTCTCAAAGGGAAGGGAGGCCACCACGACGCGACCGGACACGCCATGCTGGGGCTGTATGCGCTATTTGCTGATAATGCTGCTGGGCTGCGTGCCCCTGTTCGCCGGAGCGGTCGATTTCGACAATTCCACCCGCCATCTTCCCTTGGGCAAGGCCATGCAGGTTTTCGAGGACCGTGATGGCAGCGCCAGCATCGTCCAGGTCAGCTCGCCGGCCTTCGCCCACCGTTTCCGCCAGCATCATGAGGCGGTGCTCAATGCCGGTTATTCCACCTCGGTGTTCTGGCTGAAGATCGATCTGCGCAACACCAGCCCTGAGTCCGCCACGCCCCGCCAATGGCTGCTGGAATTGGCGTACCCTCCGCTGGACCACCTGGACCTCTACCTGCCCGATGACCAGGGCGGCTATCGTCTGGTGCGGCGAACCGGCGATGCCTGGCCCTATGCCAGCCGGCAGATCCGGCAGAACAACTACCTGTTCGAACTCCCGCTGCGACCAGGCCGGGCGATCACGGCCTACCTGCGTCTGCAGAGCCAGGGCTCGGTGCAGGCACCGGTCGCGTTGTGGTCACTCGAGGCCTACCTGGAAGACCAGCCTACGCGCCTTTATGTGTTGGGCATGATCTACGGCGTGCTGCTGGTGATGTTGGTGTACAACCTGTTCATCTACCTGGGCGTGCGTGACGTCAGCTACCTGTACTACATCTGCTATATCGCCTCGTTCGGGCTGTACCAGGTGTCGGTCAATGGCGCGGGTGTGGCCTATTTCTGGCCGGACAGCCCCTGGTGGGCCAATGCCGCCACCCCCTTGTTCATCGGGGCCGCTGGGTTGTTCGGTTGCCAGTTCGCGCGGCATTTCCTGCAGCTTGGGCGGCTCAGCCGTGGCCTGGACCGGCTGCTGCTGGCGCTGATGGCAGGCGGTGCATTGGTCATGGCGCTGGCGGTGACCACCCCTTACGGCATTGCCCTGCGCATGGCCACGTTGCTGGCGCTGCTGTTCACCGTGAGCATCTTTGCCGCCGGGCTGTACGCCTGGTGGCGAGGGGTGCGGGTCGCGCGCTGGTTCATCATCGCCTGGACGGCCTTTCTTGTGGGTGGGTTGGTCAACACCCTGATGGTGCTGGGCTACCTGCCGAACATGTTCCTGACCATGTATGCCAGCCAACTGGGTTCGGCGCTGGAGGTGGCGCTGCTGTCGCTGGCCCTGGCCGATCGCATCAACAGCCTGCGTGAACAGCAGGCCCAGGCCTTGCGCGAAACGGGGCGTGCCCTGGAGCAGCTGAACCAGCAGCTGGCCCGCAGCAATCAGCTGAAGGATGAATTCCTCGCCACCGTAACCCACGAGCTGCGCACACCGATGAACGGTGTGATCGGCTCGTTGGAACTGATGCACACCCTGCCCATGGGCGCCGAGCATGCCCAGTACCACCGCACGGCCACCGGGTCCGCGCAGGACATGATGGCCATGGTCGACGATATCCTCGTGCTCACCGAGTTGCAGGCCGGCCGCCTGCGCGCCCAGGCTGCACCGTTCAGCCTGCGCCGGCAGCTTCAGGAGTTGCGTGCCGGTTTTGCCGGGCGAGCATTGGGCAAGGGGCTGTACCTGAGCCTGGACATCCCGGCCGACCTGCCCGACGACCTGGTAGGGGATGCGGCCAAGCTGCAGCGTTGCCTTGCCTGCCTGGTGGACAACGGCCTGAAGTTCACCCACCAGGGCGGCGTGATGATCCAGGTGCGAGGCCGTTGGCTGGCACCGGACAGCCTGGCGTTGAGCTTCACGGTGATTGACAGCGGCATCGGCTTCGATGACCTGGACCAAGCCATCCTCTACCAGCGCTTCTTCCAGGTCGATGGTTCCATGACCCGTCGTTATGGCGGCCTGGGCATCGGTTTGTCGATCTGTCGACAACTGGGCGAGCTGATCGGCGCTCGCCTGGTGCACGAGTCGAGCCGGGGCCTGGGTAGCCGCTTCGAACTGACGCTGAACCTGGCCGTGGCCCAGGCGCAACGGCCTTCCAACCAGGCGGCAAGGGGTTAGGGTGTCCCTCCGGGCGTCGAGTCAGGCGTTTTTGCCACTTTGACTCACAGGGAAGGAGTGCTTCACTGGGGCTTTCAGGCATGACCGGATCCAGGGAGCCCCCGATGAACCTGCACCAGTTCGCTGAAACCCACGAAGTCACCAACCAGCCGCCGTCGCTCGATGGCGCCAACCTGTACCGCCTCGACCTGCCGCTGCAGGAATGGTCCCGGTACTTCGGGGCCGGCTGGGCCGAGTCGCGGATCGATGCCTATGGTGCCCTGGCCGGTGGCCCCCTGATGGCGGCGGGGTTCCTGGCCAATGCCCACAAGCCCGAATTCAGCAGCCATGACCGTTATGGCCATCGCATCGATCTGGTGGAATTCCACCCGGCGTATCACGAGCTGATGCGTACGGCAGTCGAGCATGGCCTGCCATCCTTGCCCTGGGCCGAGCCCCGCCCGGGCGCCCATGTGGCACGGGCGTCGATGACCTACCTGCACAGCCAGGCGGAGGCTGGCACCGGCTGCCCGTTGACTATGACCTTTGCCGCGGTGCCAGCCCTGCGTCTGCAACCGGAGTTGGCCGAGTACTGGTTGCCCAAGGTGCTTGCCCGTGAATACGACCCGCGCAACATCGGTGACCGGCACAAGGCTGGCGTGACCCTCGGCATGGCCATGACCGAGAAACAGGGAGGCACCGATGTGCGCGCCAATACCACCCGTGCCTACCCGGTCGGTACCCCCGGGCCTGGCCAGGCCTACGAGCTGGTCGGTCACAAGTGGTTCTGCTCGGCGCCGATGTGCGACGCGTTTCTCACCCTGGCCCAGACCGACAAGGGGTTGAGTTGTTTCCTGCTGCCGCGCCACCGCCCGGACGACAGCCGCAACCAGTTCTATATCCAGCGTCTGAAGAACAAACTTGGCAACTGCTCGAACGCGTCCAGCGAAGTGGAGTTCCGTGGCGCCCTGGCATGGATGGTCGGCGAGGAAGGGCGGGGCGTGCCGACCATCATCGAGATGGTGGCCATGACCCGTTTCGATTGCATGGTCGGCTCCAGTGCCCTGATGCGCCAGGCGCTGACCCAGGCGGCGCATCACTGTGCCCATCGCAAGGTCGGCGGCCGGGTGCTGAGCGAACAGCCCTTAATGCAGAACGTGCTGGCCGACCTGGCCCTGGAAAGCGAGGCGGCGTTGGCCCTGAGCCTGCGCATGGGCCAGGCCCTGGACCAACTGGACGACCCGCAGCAGGCGCATTTCGCCCGCCTGGTCACCGCCGTGGGCAAGTACTGGATCTGCAAGCGTGCGCCGGCCATGATCAACGAGGCTGCCGAGTGCATGGGCGGCGCGGGTTATGTGGAGGACAGCATCCTGCCGCGGCTGTACCGCGAGGCGCCGGTGAACTCCACCTGGGAGGGATCGGGCAACGTGCAATGCCTGGATGTGCTGCGTGCGCTGTCCAAGGAGCCAGGCGTAATCGATGCGCTGTTCGCCGAGCTCGGCGACGGCCACGGCGACCCGCGCCTGGCGGCGCATATCGGCAACCTCAAGGGGGCGTTCAGCGACACCAGCGACATCCAGTACCGCGCCCGGCAGTTGACCGAGGACATCGCCGTGGCGCTGCAGGCCAAGCTGTTGCTGGAGGCTGGGAATGCGACGGTCAGCGATGCCTTCATCGACAGCCGCCTGGGGGCGGGAGGGCGCGTATACGGCGCCTTGCCCCGGGGCATTGACGTTGCGGCACTGGTGGCCCGGGCGACGCCCGCCTGGCAAGGCTGAATGCGATAGGGCCGTAATAGACAGCCGGGGATGTAATTGCCATGGAAGGCAGGCAAGATAAACGCCATGCATGCCAGAAGACAGGAAGCCCAGCGTGAGCCAAGCGTTTGTAGTCGTTGATACCCCCGAACAGGCCGTCGATCGTCTGGCGGCCTTGCATGAGCAGGCCACCGGCGCCCTCAGCCAGGCCCTCAAGCGCTACCTCAAGGACCGCACCGAGCCGGATGACGACCAGCGCGCGCTGTTCCGCTACCCGGCCCTGCGCCTGACCTACTACAGCCATGGCGAAGTCGCCGCGACCACCCGCGCGTACGCCAAGGTGCAGGTGGCCGGCACCTACAGCGTCACCATCACCCAGCCAGCGGCATTTCGCGGTTACCTGCTCGAACAGTTGCGGCCCCTGATGCATGACTACACCGTGACATTGGAGGTCGGCGTCAGCGAGCAGAACATCCCGTACCCCTATGTGGTCGACCAGGGCGACGAACTGGCCGGTAGCGGTATCACCGCCGCAGAGCTGGCCCGTGTGTTCCCCAGTACCGACCTGTCGGCGGCCACCGACAACATCGCCGATGGCCTGTACGACTGGGGCAACGCCGAAACGCTGCCCCTGGCCCTGTTCGATGCCGCCCGGGTGGATTTCTCGCTGCGGCGCCTGGTGCACTACACCGGTAGCGACTGGCATCACGTACAGCCATGGATCCTGCTCACCAACTACCACCGCTATGTCGATCAGTTCATCGCCCACGGCCTGGAGCAGTTGCAGCAGGACCCGCGCTTCGTGCGCATGGTCCTGCCCGGCAACGTGATCATCGAAAAAGGCATGGACGAAGGTGTCGCCCAGGCCTTGGTGGCCGGCGTGGTCTGGCACCGCTACCAGATGCCGGCCTACCACCTGATCGCCGATGATGGCGACGGCATCACCCTGGTCAACATCGGTGTCGGCCCGTCCAACGCCAAGAACATCACCGACCACCTGGCCGTGCTACGACCGCACTGCTGGCTGATGATCGGCCACTGTGGCGGCCTGCGCCAGTCGCAGACCATCGGCGACTATGTGCTGGCCCATGCCTACATGCGCCGCGATGGCATCCTCGACCGGGTAGTGCCGCCGAACATCCCGATCCCGGCCCTGGCCGAAGTGCAGCTGGCCCTGCAGGAGGCGGCGGCGCAGGTGACCGGCGAGCGTGGCGAGCAGCTCAAGAAGCGCCTGCGCACCGGCACCGTGTTGACCTACGACGACCGTAACTGGGAGCTGCGCTGGGCCCAGGAGCGTCCGCTGATCAACCTGTCGCGTGCCGTGGCGGTGGACATGGAAAGCGGCACCATCGCCGCCCAGGGCTATCGCCTGCGGGTACCGTACGGCACCTTGCTGTGCGTATCGGACAAACCGCTGCACAGCGAGATCAAGCTGCCGGGCTCGGCCAATGCGTTCTATAACCGCGCGGTCAGCCAGCACCTGAAGATCGGCATCGCCGCCCTCGACCTGCTGCGCACCGAGCTCAACTCGTTGCACTCGCGTAAACTACGCAGCTTCGATGAGCCGCCGTTCCGCTGAGGATCCATGCCCCTGCCTCCCCGTTCCAAGCCGCGCCGCCCTTCGGCGCGGCCAGCCGGCCCGCGTCGCCAGCCCAAGGCGCCGCCGGCCGAGCCCCGCCTGATCCTGTTCAACAAGCCGTTCGACGTGCTGACCCAGTTCAGCGATGGCGAGGGGCGTGCGACGCTCAAGGACTACATCGATATCCCTGGCATCTACCCGGCCGGCCGTCTGGACCGCGACAGCGAAGGGTTGTTGCTGCTGACCAACGATGGCCGGTTGCAAGCGCGCATCGCCGACCCCAAGCACAAACTGCCCAAGACCTATTGGGTGCAAGTGGAGGGTGAGCCAAGCGAGGCGCAGTTGCAGCGTTTGCGCGAGGGCGTGGAGCTCAATGACGGGCCGACATTGCCAGCCGAGGCGCGCTTGCTCGACGAGCCTGCCCTGTGGCCGCGCAATCCGCCGGTGCGCTTTCGCAAGAGCGTGCCGACCCATTGGCTGGAGCTGGTGATACGCGAGGGGCGCAATCGCCAGGTACGGCGCATGACGGCAGCAGTGGGGTTGCCGACCTTGCGCCTGGTGCGGGTGCGCATTGGCGACTGGGCGTTGGATGGGCTGGAGCAAGGGTGCTGGCGGGAAGTGCCACCCAGGCTTTGAGGGGTAGGGCCCCATCGCCGGCAAGCCGGCCCCTACCTGCTCTGTGCCGTTTTCAGAGACACCGTCATACCTGTGGGAGCCGGCTTGCCGGCGATAGGGTCTGAGGCGCTACACCCCTTCGAGAAACCCCACCACCACGCTCTTGATGATGAACGCGAGCACGCCCAGGCCCAGCACGAAGAACAGGATCAGCGTGCCGAAGCGGCCTGCCTTGGATTTCTTCGCCAGGTCCCAGACGATGAAGCCCATGAAACCGATCAACACGGTGACGAGGATGATCATCATCCATTCTTCGAATACGGCGGGATCCATCAATATTCTCCAGGCAGGCTGAGCGTTCGAGTATACGCGGAGTGATCAGCGAAGGTGGGTCAGCGGCAGCTCGGTACTGGCCAGCACTTGGTTGAGCACGAAGCTCGAGCGCACGCTGGTGACGCCCTCGATGCGGGTCAGGCTGCCGAGCAGCAGTTTCTGGTAGTGGTCCATGTCCGGCACCACGACCTTGAGCTGGTAGTCAGCGTCCATCCCGGTGACCAGGCTGCATTCGAGTACTTGGGGCAGGCTGCGGATGGCCGCCTCGAAGGTCTCGAAGCGTTCGGGGGTATGGCGATCCATGCCGATCAGCACATAGGCGGTCAGGCTCAGGCCGAGCTTCTTGCGGTCCAGCAAGGCCACCTGACGCGAGATGTAGCCGTCGTCTTCCAACTGCTTGACCCGCCGCGAGCAAGGGGAGGGGGACAGGCCGATGCGTTCGGCCAGTTCCTGGTTGGAAATGCGGGCGTCACGCTGCAATTCGGCGAGGATGCTCAGGTCGTAGCGGTCAAGCTTGCTCATGGATAGGGCCTTTTCTGTCTGGATTGCTGCGAATTATCGATCCTGGGTTAAAAATTGCGCAAGTACTATTTATCAGAGCAATCTTCGCAATCCTCTGCTGCGCCGAATCCGTATCTTTATCAACAGAATCACTGCCCGGACAACAGTCCACGGCGCCGGCCTCAGGAAGGCCGTCGCGGCCAGCCATCCAACAGGATCCGCCAGGCCCCCGGGCTACACACCGTCCAGAAGACGGCGTGAGGTGAGCCGGTGTCACAAGCGCCGAGCACGGACGACAATTCCCAAAGGGAGGCCGATGGCCTCCCTTTTTTCATGGTGCGCCAGGCATGGCGCGTTGCGCGCAAGCGCAACCCGCTTGGCTGTGGTGGTCGAGTGGGTGACTTGGAGGTGAAAGTCCTCTACACACCCGGCAAGGGGAAGTGTTAGCCAGAGGCAAGGGTGTCGCGGGTGACTGCGAATCTGAAGGAAGCCCGAGGCAAAATGCTGGCCTGACGTACAGGAAGCGGATTAGGCGGCGCAGCGGGGTAAGACGGCTATGATCGTCAAAGCCCAATACTTGCACGGAACGCTGCGACGTAGATCCGACAGGCATAAGCAGGAAGGTCACGCGAATTACCCTGGGAGATCTGCATGTTTGCCTTTGTGCTACCGAGCGTCGAGAGGCGACGGGATGAATGTGCAGAAGTCAGCCGAGGCCGTAGTAAGTGACGGCTAACCACGTCACCAAGGGCCGAACAGGTTATGCCGCCAGTAGGCGTCACTGTCTCGTTGGTAGCCGCAATGCAGAAATTTCCCACAGCGGAAACTGTTATTCCGAGTCCTGGCCAGAAGTCGAGGATGATGCATGACAGTGCAAAGGTATCGACGGCGTCAGTGGCGTGGACGAACGCGGAGCCGGACACGCTGATGGAGCGGGTGCTTGCACCGACGAACCTCAAGCGTGCGTATCAACGCGTGGTCAGCAACAAGGGAGCGCCGGGTGCCGATGGCATGAAGGTCGCTGACTTGGCGGGCTATGTGAGACAGTATTGGTCAATCCTCAAGGCCAGGTTGTTGGCCGGCGAATATCATCCCCAGACAGTGCGAGCGGTTGAAATTCCCAAGCCGCAGGGCGGCACCCGGCAACTGGGAATTCCCAGCGTCGTGGATCGCCTGATCCAACAAGCACTACTGCAACAGCTCACGCCTATCTTCGATCCGCTGTTTTCGGACTACAGCTACGGCTTTCGTCCAGGCAGAAGCGCCCATCAGGCTGTAGAAATGGCTCGAACCCACGTGGCGGCAGGTCATCGCTGGTGTGTGGAACTTGATCTGGAGAAGTTCTTCGATCGGGTCAACCACGACATACTCATGGCCTGTATCGAGCGCCGGATCGAAGACAAGCGCGTGCTCAGGCTCATCCGCCGCTACCTCGAAGCCGGGGTCATGTCGGGCGGCGTCGTTAGCCAACGGCGGGAAGGGACGCCGCAAGGTGGCCCGCTTTCGCCTCTGCTGTCGAACATCCTGCTCGATGAACTCGACCGAGAGTTGGAGCGACGGGGCCATCGCTTCGTACGATATGCCGATGACGCGAACATTTATGTGCGCAGTCCTCGTGCTGGCGAGCGAGTGATGGACGGTGTGGAGCGCTTCTTGAGCCAGCGCCTGAAACTGACGGTGAATCGAAAGAAGAGCCGTGTCTCAAGGGCTTGGAAGTGTGAATACCTGGGCTATGGAATGAGCCGGCACATACAGCCGAGACTGCGTGTGGCGATGATGAGCCTAGGCCGCATACGTGACCGGCTGAGAGAATTGCTACGCGGTGCGCGGGGTCGCAAGGTGGCAAACGTCATCGAGTGGATAAACCCTGTGCTGCGAGGCTGGGCGAGTTACTTCCAGCTCAGCCAGAGCAAGCGGCCGCTTGAAGAGTTGGATAGCTGGGTCAGGCACAAACTTCGCTGTGCCATCTGGCGACAATGGAAGCGGCCCTCTACGAGGGCGCGCAACCTGATGCGTCTGGGGTTAAGCGAGGAACGGGCCTGCAAATCAGCCTTCAATGGCCGAGGCCCATGGTGGAACTCCGGAGCGCCACATATGAATCAGGCGCTGCCGAAGAAGCTATGGAATCAACTCGGACTGGTCTCGATACTGGATACGATCAACAGGCTTAGCCGCATAACCTGAACCGCCGTGTACGGAACCGTACGCACGGTGGTGTGAGAGGACGGCGGGTCAGGGCCCGCCTCCTACTCGATCCTGGATTTTCATCCGCCAGCCTGCGGGCACGGTAGACTGCTGGCAGATCCAGCGGTTTTCGAGAGGGCATCATGACGTCGCGCATTCGGCAATTGGCCGGTATTGGTTTGCTGGGGTTGGGTATCAGCCTGGGCACGTTGGCCCAGGAGCCCGGCCCGCAGGACCCCAATGGCGGCGCCATGGGCACTTCGCCACTGAATTCGCGGGACGAAGTGCGCCAGACCCAGCCACCTCGCCAGGGCTACTACCAGGATATTCCTCGGCGTGGTGGGCACTGGGACGCGGGCGGGCACGGGCAGCGCCCAGGCGGCGACTGGGCCGGACGCCCTGATGGCCATGGTGATGGCTGGGGGCCGGGGCCGCAGTATCGGCCGGGGCACAGGGTCGACCGATTCGCAGACCGCTACTGGAAGGTGCCCTACCAGGGGCAGGATTATTTCTATTCCGGCGGGTATTGGTACAGGCCCAACGGTGGCGGCTATATCGTGGTGACGCCACCCTACGGTGTGCGGGTGGGTTACCTGCCCAGTTATGCACGGGAGGTCTGGGTCGGGGATTCGCTGTTCTTCCTGGTGGCCGACAGCTATTACCAATACCTGGGCGGCGACCAGGGCTACGTAGTGGTCAACCCACCCAACATCCTGCCGCCACCGGGGCCGGCATTGGGCACCGGCTACGATGTGGTCGCCCACCCCTTGTCCGGGCAGACACCCGCGCAACAGGACCAAGACCGTTACCAGTGCCATCGCTGGGCCGTGCAGCAATCGGGGTTCGACCCGGCATCGGCATCTTCTGCCCCGCCGGTGCATGTGGCGGATGCCTACCACCGGGCCCTGGGGGCGTGTCTGAGCGACCGGGGCTACAGCGTGAATTGACGCGCCAGCTATACCGGGTCGGCGTGCACCATCACATCCGCCTGTGGATAACGCTGGCGGATCGCCTCGGAGGCCTTCACGCACAGCGCGTGGGCGTCATGCAGAGCCAGCTCGCCTGGCAGCTCCAGGTGCAACTGGACGAACCAGCGGTTACCCGAGACCCGCGTACGCAAGTCGTGTGCGCCCCTTACCCCAGGTATGGCGCACACCAGCTCGAGCATGCGCTCGCCGATGTCGGCGGGCAGTTCCTTGTCCATCAGGATCGCCGTGCTTTCGCGCGCAATTTGCACCGCACTCCACAAGATGTAGACGGCGATGCCCAGGCCGAACAAGGCATCGAGCTGTGGCCAGCCGAAGCGGGCCAGCACCAGGGCCAGCAGGATGCTGCCGTTGAGCAGCAGGTCGGAGCGATAGTGCAGCGAGTCGGCGCGCACCGCCGTGGAGCCGGTGGCGCGGATCACCTTGCGCTGGAAGGCCAGCAGGGCCAGGGTCAGCACCAGCGACAACACCATCACGGCGATACCGGCGGCGGTGTCGCCCAAGGGCTGTGGCGTTTTCAGCCGCTCGACCGCCTGCACGCCGATCAACACCGCGCTGACGCCGATGAACAGCGCCTGGGCCATACCGGCCAGTGCTTCGGCCTTACCATGGCCGAAACGGTGGTCGTCATCGGCCGGGCGCAAGGCGTAATGCACCGCGAGCAGGTTGAGGAAGGAAGCGACCGCATCGAGCGCCGAGTCGGTCAGGCCGGCCAGTAAGCTGACCGAGCCGCTCAGCCACCAGGCCACGGCCTTGCTCAGTACCAGCAGGCTGGCCACGGCCAGGGAGGCGCGGGTGGCCAGGCGCAGCAGGCGTTGGTGTTCGGCGCTGGAGGTCATGCCGGGCAGGTGTTCCCTTCGATCAGGCGGCTGGGGCCAGGCCGTAGGCGGCCAGTTGTTCGACGCTGCCACGGTGCTGGATCAGCCGTGGGTCGTTCAGTGGCAGGCGCTGGCCCAGTTCGCTTTCGAGGATAGCCTGCAGCTTGGCGTTGTCGACCTGGCCATCGGCCTTGATGGCGGGCTTGAGCTTGGCCGGGTCGACATGTGCGGTGGTGCCGCCCGGGTAATAGATGGCACCGGTGGCGAAGTCGACGCCGAAGGCGATCAGCCCCGGGATGACGTAGAAGAGGATACCGATGGCGTCCAGGGCAGCGACCACCGGGTCGATCTTGCCTTCGATCTGGCCGCGGCGGTCCGGGTAGAAAATGGTGCCGCAGGCGGTGAGTTGGGCCAGCAACGTGGCGATGAGGGCGCCACCAATGATGCGGGAGTGGATGCGCATGTGAATCTCCGAAACGGTAACCCGAAGGAGCAGGCCAAACGCCAGCTCCTGTTGTTCAGACCATGATAAGCCAGGCGTGGTTCGCCGTTATACTCGGACCTCTGTTCGAGGACCACCATGATTTCATTACCAATCGATGCCGTATTGCCCGCCTTGCGCCAGGCCCTGGCCGAGCGCGACGAAGCCGTGCTCGAAGCACCGCCCGGCGCCGGCAAGACCACCCGCGTACCCCTGGCCCTGCTCGACGAGCCGTGGTTGGCCGGGCAGACCATCCTGATGCTCGAGCCCCGTCGGCTGGCCGCCCGCGCGGCCGCCGAGCGCCTGGCCAGTGAGCTGGGGGAGAAGGTCGGCGAAACCGTGGGCTACCGCATTCGCCTGGACAGCAAGGTCGGCCCCACGACACGTATCGAAGTGGTCACCGAAGGCATCCTCACCCGCCGCCTGCAGGCCGACCCTGCGCTGGAGGGCGTAGGGCTGGTGATCTTCGACGAGTTCCATGAACGCAGTCTCGACGCCGACCTTGCCCTGGCCCTGAGTCTCAACGGCCGGGAGCTGCTGCGTGACGAGCCGCCGTTGAAGATCCTGCTGATGTCCGCGACCCTGGAGGGTGAACGCCTTTCGCGCTTGCTCGACGATGCGCCGATCGTCAGCAGCGAAGGGCGCATGCATCCGGTGGACATCCGCTGGAGCCGCCCGTTCCAGCCGGGCGAGTTCGTCGAGCCACGGGTGGTCGACTGCGTGCTTCAGGCCTTGGCGGAGCAGCCCGGCAGCTTGCTGGTGTTCCTGCCTGGCCAGGCCGAGATCCGCCGCGTACACCAGGCGTTGCAGGAAGCGTTGGGCGAACGCCCCGACATCCTGCTTTGCCCGTTGCATGGCGAGCTGGACCTCAACGCCCAGCGCGCGGCCATCGATCCCGCTCCCCAGGGGCTGCGCAAGGTAGTGCTGGCCACCAACATCGCCGAAACCAGCCTGACCATCGATGGCGTGCGCGTGGTGATCGACGCGGGGCTGGCGCGGGTGCCGCGTTTCGACCCGGGCAGCGGTATGACCCGCCTGGACACCCAGCGCATCTCCCGCGCCAGCGCCACTCAGCGCGCCGGCCGTGCCGGGCGCCTGGAGCCGGGCGTGTGCTATCGGCTGTGGTCCGAGGCTCAGCACGACCAGCTGGCGGCCCACGGCAGCGCCGAGATCCTGCAGGCCGACCTGGCCGGGCTGGCCCTGCAGCTGGCGCGCTGGGGCGTGACGGCGGACCAGCTGCAGTGGCTCGACCCGCCACCCGCTGCCGCCCTGGCTCAGGCCCAGGACCTGTTGGCACGCCTGAAAGCCTACAAGCCCGGCAGCCGGGAAAGCCTCAGCGAACATGGCCTGGCCATGGCCGAGCTGCCGGCCCATCCGCGTATCGCCCATTTGTTGCTGCGCGGCCAGGACCTGGGCCTGGCGCAGATGGCCTGTGACGTAGCGGCGCTGCTGGGAGAGCGGGATATCCAGCGTGGCGGCGGCGCCGACTTGCACAGCCGCCTGGCCTTGGTCAGCGGCGAAAGCAAGGCGGCCCGGGGCGGGCAGGGCGGTGTGCAGCGTGCGCGACAGTTGGCCAGGCAGTACCGAGGCTTGCTCCGCGGCAAGGCTGGGGCCTCGGTTGCCAACCCGGACCACCCACGCTGGTTGGGTGCATTGCTGGCCTTGGCCTACCCGGACCGCATCGCCCAGCAGCGTCGCGAAGGCGGGGCCGAATATCGCCTGGCCAACGGCCGCGCCGCGTTGTTCGCCGAGGTCGATGCGCTGATGAAATGCCCCTGGCTGGTCATCGCCGACCTGGGCAGCCGTCAGGGCCAGCGCGAAGAGCGGATCTACCTGGCGGCCGAGTTCGACCCGAGGTTGTTCGAGGATGTGCTTGCCGAGCAGGTCGAGCGGGTCGATGTCCTGGAGTGGGACGAGCGTGAACAGGCCTTGCGTGCCGAGCGCCAGGCCAAGGTCGGCGAGTTGGTGCTAAGCCGTGAGCCGTTGCCCGGCCTGGACGATGAGGCGCGGGCCAAGGCGTTGCTCGGGCTGGTGCGGCGCAAGGGCCTCAACCTGCTGACCTGGACGCCTGAGCTGCGCCAGTGGCAGGCGCGGGTGGCGCTGCTGCGGCAACTGGACCTGGAGACGAGCGGTGAAAGCCAATGGCCGGACCTGTCCGACGAAGCACTGCTCGCCAGCCTGGAAGACTGGTTGCAGCCCTACCTGGGCAAGGTCTCGCGCCTGAGCCACTTCGCCCAGCTGGACCTGGCATCGATGCTGCGCAACCTGCTGCCCTGGCCATTGCCGCAGCGCCTGGACGAATGGGCGCCGGCGCACCTGACCGTGCCCTCCGGCTCGAACATCCGCCTGGACTACAGCGAAACCCCGCCGATCCTCGCCGTGCGCCTGCAGGAGCTGTTCGGCCTGGCCGATACCCCATGCATCGCCCAGGGCCGCCAGCAGGTGAAATTGCACCTGTTGTCACCGGCACGGCGACCGGTGCAGGTTACCCAGGACCTGGCCAACTTCTGGCGCACGACCTATTCGGATGTGAAAAAGGATCTCAAAGGGCGCTACCCGAAACATTACTGGCCCGACGACCCGCTGGTGGCCGAAGCCACCGCGCGGGCCAAGCCGCGGGGTACATGAAGTGCCTTCAGGCGTTAGGTTCGCCTTCCAGCAGCATGAACAGGCGGTACAGCACCACGCTGCTGAATAGCTGCAGGAAGCCGCTGAGGCTGTCCAGCGCCAGTTGCACACCCGGCTGCGGCTCGGGGAAGGCCATCAGCAGCAGGCCGTCGAGCAGCCACAGCGGAGCCAGTACGGCGAGCATGCAGATCAGGATGCGCATGAAGTGCCCGGTGGTCATCCGGGCGCTCTCGCGCATGGCCTGTACCACCGGCAGGCCACGCAGCACCAGCAGGTACTCGGCGAACACCAGGTTGATCATGATCCACACGCCCGGGAAGATGAACAGCGCCAGGCCCGCCATGATCAGCAGCGAGCTGATGAGGATCAGCAGGGCCAGGGCCGGCCACAGCTGCACGGCACGGGCGAACAGGTTGCGCTTGGCAATGTCCTGGCCGTTGCTGCGGGTGTCCATGTAAAGAATGAGGGCGGCGCTGTACAGCGGGTAGAACAGCAGGCTGACCAACATGCCGTAGGCCGTGGAGGCCTCGTCGCCCAACTGGCGGTACAGCAATTGGGTGCACAGGGCCTCGGCCGCGACCAAGGGTAGGCAGAGCTGAATGATGTTCAGCAGGTGGCGGCGGAAGAAGTACAGGGAGTCGCGCAGGACGCTCAGCGGATTCATCGGGTCTATATCGCATGGCAGAAAAAGCAGGGCGTAACTTTAGCCCAGTCCGTCGCTCGCTGAAAAAAGTTTCACCCTTTGGCTGATTGATTCCATCGCCCACGACCCCCATCTTTGACGCTATCCGATGTTCGCCCTGTGCACGAGGTAGCCAATGAATACTGAAGAGCAAACCCTGATCGATGGCCTGTTCGGCCGCATCAAGCAAGCCGAGGACGCAGGCCAGGCCCGCGATGCCCAGGCGCAGTCGCGCATCGAGGAGCACCTGCGCCAGCAGCCGGCAGCGCCCTATTACATGGCCCAGGCAATCCTGGTCCAGGAGGCCGCGATCAAGCGTCTGGACGAGCAGAACAAGCAGCTCGAGGCCGAACTCAAGCAGGCCCGGGCGCAAGCGGAGGCGAGCCGCAGCGGTAGTGGTGGCGGGGGCTTCCTGTCGGGGCTGTTCGGTGGCGGGGCGCGCGAGGCCGCGCCGGCGCCCCAACCCCAGCGCCCGGCCGCGCCCGTGGCCTCCGGTGGCGGCTGGCGCGAGCCGTCGGCGCCAGGCTTCGGCCAACGCCAGCAGCCTGCCTTCAATGCCGCGCCGGCGCGCAGTGGCGCCAGCAGCTTCTTGGGCGGTGCCATGCAGACCGCTGCCGGTGTGGCCGGTGGCGTGCTGCTGGCACAAGGCATCAGCAGCTTGTTCAACCATGGCTCCCAGCCCGAGGAAGTGGTCGAGGTGATCAAGGAAGAACCGGCGCCGGCCAGCGACAACGGCGGCTGGACCGACCAGGGCAGCCAACCCCAGGTGGCCGACAACGGCGACTACGGCTACGACCAGGGCTTTGCGGACAGCGACTACGGCAGCGATGGC
Organism: Pseudomonas shiyinii; assembly: GCF_056725765.1. Classification (NCBI taxonomy): domain Bacteria; kingdom Pseudomonadati; phylum Pseudomonadota; class Gammaproteobacteria; order Pseudomonadales; family Pseudomonadaceae; genus Pseudomonas; species Pseudomonas shiyinii. The sequence goes on from NZ_CM161522.1 coordinate 354,801, forward strand.
GGTGGCTTCTTCTCCGACGACGACACCTTCGTCTGACGCCTCTGGCATACTGGCGCGCATTGGGGCTGCTGCCGTGCGGCCCCGTTCACGCAGGCAGAGAGGTCAGGGTGAAGAAGATCGCGTTGTTCGCCGATGTGCAGAACCTCTACTACACCGTGCGCCAGGTGCATGGCTGCCACTTCGACTACGCCGCGCTCTGGGCCGATGTCAGTCGCCAGGGGCAGATCGTCGAGGCGGTGGCCTATGCCATCGACCGCGGTGACAGCAAGCAACAACAGTTCCAGCAGATCCTGCGTAACCTGGGCTTCGAGGTGCGGCTCAAACCGTTCATCCAGCGCAGCGATGGCTCGGCCAAGGGGGACTGGGATGTGGGTATCACCCTGGATGTGATCGATGCCGCCAGCCGGGTCGACCAGGTGGTGCTGGCCTCTGGCGATGGTGACTTTGATCTACTGATGGAGCGGGCCAACCAGCGTCATGGCGTCGAGACGGTGGTCTATGGGGTGCCTGGGCTTACCGCGCTGTCGTTGATTCGCGCGGCCAGCCGGTACGTGCCGATCGAGGGGCAGCTGTTACTGCGTCATTGACAGGCCGGTGGGCGCTCCCACAGGGGAGATGTGCGCCTCAGCCCTTCCTCCCGTTGCCCTCTAGCTGCCCAAGCGGCACCCGCCGCTCCACGGCGCTGGAAAGAATGATCGAGGTCTTGCTGAAACCCAGCTGCGACACTTGGTTGATCAATGCCTCCAGCTCATTCATCGACCCCACGGCCGCCTGCATGATCACGCAGGGGTCGCCCGTCACTCGATGGCATTCGGTGAGCTGCGGGATCCGCGTCAGCGCGTCGTAGGCCTGCTGGTTGCCGTGGCTGGCCAGGCGCAGTTCGATCACACACTGGATCGGCAGGCCGATCTTCGCCAGATCCACCTTGGCGGTGTAGCCGGTGATCACGCCGCTGGCCTCGAGCTTGGCCACCCGCTCGGCCACCGCCGGTGCGGACAGATTCACTTGGCGAGCCAGTTGCGCGTAGGTGGCCCGGCCGTTTTCCAGCAGGGCGGCGAGTAGCATGCGGTCGTACTTATCCATGGTGGTTCCTGGCTGCCTTGCAATCCACGGCCAAATCCGCGCATAACCGTTCATTGCAAAGTGTTTCGGTCATTTAAAGCTGTTCTGTAACTTAAGTTTGCGCGAGGCCCTTTCTAAACTAAGTCACCCGTAAACGGATTTCGAGTGTTTTCCCATGCCTGCGTCCCGTCCTGCCCCGTTGCTGCTCATCGGCGCCTTCCTGGCCCTCTATTTGGTCTGGGGTTCCACCTACCTGTTCATCCGTATCGGGGTCGAGTCCTGGCCGCCAATGCTCATGGCCGGGGTGCGTTTCGTCATCGCCGGCAGCCTGCTGTATGGCTTCCTGCGCTGGCGGGGCGTACCCGCGCCGACTTGGCCGCAATGGCGTGCGGCGGGGGCGATCGGCTTCCTGTTGCTCAGTTGCGGCAATGGCGGCGTGACCCTGGCCGAGCATGCCGGGGTGGCGTCGGGTGTCGCCGCGTTGGCGGTGGCGACGGTGCCGCTGTTCACCCTGGTGTTCGGCTTGCTGTTCGGGCATCGCAACTCGCGCCTGGAGTGGGCGGGCATCGCGCTTGGCCTGGTGGGTATCGGCTTGCTCAACCTGGGCTCCAACCTGCAGGCCAGCCCCATGGGGGCGGCCCTGATCCTGTTCGCTGCGGCGGCCTGGGCCTTTGGCTCGGTATGGAGCAAGAGCCTGCCATTACCCCAGGGAGCCATGGCCAGCGCTGCCGAAATGCTGGTCGGTGGGGCCGCGCTGTTGATCGGCAGCGCGGTCAGCGGCGAGCGCCTGGTGCAGATGCCGACTGCCGCGGGCTGGGGCGCGCTGGCGTACCTGGTGTTCTTCGGTTCGATCCTGGCGTTCAGCTCCTACATGTACCTGCTCAAGCATGTGCGCCCGGCGGCGGCCACCAGCTATGCGTATGTCAACCCGGCGGTGGCGGTGTTGTTGGGTATCGTCTTCGCGGGCGAACGGATCGGTGCCGAGGAATGCGTGGCGATGGCGGTGATCATCGGGGCGGTGGTACTGATCGGCCTGCCGCAGTGGCGCAAGGCGCCTGAGCAGCCGGCGCCGTTGAAAGGCGAAATGTGCAAGTAGGACGGGGTGTTGCGGTAAACTGCCGCCTTCGCTGAACCCCCTGATGGTATCTCCATGAATTTCGCCAAACTCGGCCTGATCGAACCGCTGTTGCGCACCCTGCAGCAGCTGGACTACACCACTCCGACTCCGGTCCAGGCCCAGGCCATCCCCGCCGTGCTGGCCGGCCGCGACCTGATGGCCGCAGCCCAGACCGGCACCGGCAAGACCGCCGGCTTCGCCTTGCCGGTCCTGCAGCGCCTGGCCCTGGAAGGGGAAAAGGTGCAGAGCAATTCGATTCGTGCCCTGGTGCTGGTGCCGACCCGCGAACTGGCCGAGCAGGTTCATGCCAATGTTCGTGAGTACGCCGAAAATCTGCCGGTGAGCACCTATGCGGTGTACGGCGGGGTCAGCCTCAACCCGCAGATGATGCGCCTGCGTCGAGGCGTCGACCTGCTGGTGGCCACCCCTGGCCGCCTGCTCGATCTGTTCCGCCAGAACGCCGTCAAGTTCGGCCAGGTGCAGGTGCTGGTGCTCGACGAGGCCGACCGCATGCTCGACCTGGGCTTCGCCGAAGAGCTGCAAGCGGTGTATGCCGCCTTGCCGCGCAAGCGCCAGACACTGCTGTTCTCCGCGACCTTCTCCGACCAGATCCGCATGCTCGCGGGTTTGGCTTTGAACGACCCGCTGAGCATCGAAGTCAGCCCGCGCAACACCACCGCCAGCACCGTGAAGCAGTGGCTGGTGCCGGTGGACAAGAAGCGCAAGGCCGACCTGTTCTGCCATTTGCTGCGCAAGCAGCGCTGGAAGCAGGTGCTGGTGTTCGCCAAGACGCGCAACGGCGTCGACCAGTTGGTGGAGCGGCTGCTGGGCGAGGGCGTCAACGCCGACGGTATCCATGGCGATCGCCCGCAGGCTACCCGCCAGCGTGCCCTGGACAGCTTCAAGGCGCGCGAGATCCAGGTGCTGGTGGCCACCGATGTCGCCGCTCGGGGCCTGGATATCGACGACTTGCCATTGGTGGTCAACCTCGACCTGCCGATCGTGGCCGAAGACTATGTGCACCGTATCGGCCGCACGGGCCGGGCGGGCAACAAGGGCGAGGCGATCTCGCTGGTGTGTGCGGATGAAGTGCAGCTGCTGGCGGCGATCGAGACGCTGATTCGTCAGACGCTGCCGCGCCATGAAGAGCCGGACTTCATTCCCGATCACCGGGTGCCGCTGACCGATGCCAATGGCCAGGTGCTGAAGAAGCCGAAGAAACCCAAGAAACCGAAGGAGAGCAGCGCCAAGCGTGGGTTGGGGCGCTGGATGGACAGTGCCGAGGCGAGTTTTTCGGAGCCTGCGGTCAAGCCGGTGCGCAAGGTGCCGAGCTTCAACAGCGGGCCGCGTAAGCGTAAGCCTTGAGATCTTGGGGGCCGCTGTGCGGCCCAATCGCGGGACAAGCCCGCTCCTACACGGTCTTTGTGGGAGCGGGCTTGTCCCGCGATGGGCTGCAAGGCAGCCCCACTATCAGCGACGCCGCTCCAGCCACGCCACGGCCGCCTTGCCCGCCCGCAACCCGCTGGCAAAGCAGGCGGTCAGCAGGTAGCCCCCGGTCGGCGCCTCCCAATCCAGCATTTCCCCCGCGCAAAATACGCCAGGCACCTGCTTGAGCATCAACCCTTCATCCACCCCTTCGAAACGCACGCCACCGGCGCTGCTGATCGCCTCGTCCAAGGGCCGCGTGCGCACCAGTTCGATCGGCAGGGCCTTGATCGCCTTGGCCAGCGAGGTGGGGTTGGCGAAGGTCGCCTGGTCGGTCAGCTCACGCAGCAATGCCGCCTTGACTCCGTCGATCCCCAATTGACCCTGCAGGTGCTTGGCCATGGAACGGGACCCGCGTGGCTTGGCCAGGGCCTGGGCGACTTTATCCACAGGCCGGTCCGGCAGCAGGTCGAGCAGCAACGTGGCCCGGCCGTCGCGATCGATGGCCCCGCGCACTGCTGCGGACCATGCATAGACGAGGCTGCCTTCGACGCCCTGGGCGGTAAGGATGAATTCACCCTTGCGCGGCGTACTGCCCGGCACGCTCAGGGCAATGTTCTTCAGCGGCGCGCCCGCGAATTTCTCCTTGAGCAGCGCGCTCCATCCTTCCACTTCGAAGCCGCAGTTGCTTGGCCGCAGCGGCGAGATATCCACACCCCGTTCGGCCAGCAGCGGCTGCCAGCTACCATCGGAACCCAGGCGTGCCCAGCTGCCGCCCCCGAGCGCCAGTACCACGGCATCGGCGTGCTGGCTCAACTCGCCCTGTGGATAAGCGATCCGCAAGGTGCCGTCATCGTTCCAGCCCAGCCAGCGGTGGCGGGTGTGGATAACCACACCGCTGTCGCGCAGGCGCTTGAGCCAGGCGCGCAGCAGCGGCGCGGCTTTCATGTCGCGGGGGAACACCCGCCCGGACGTGCCGACGAAGGTCTCGATGCCCAGGCCATGGATCCACTGGCGCAAGGCGTCGGCATCCAGGTCGCGAAGCAAGGCATCGATTTCGTCGCGACGCTCGGCGTAGCGCGAAACGAAGGCCGGGTATGGTTCGGAATGGGTGATGTTCATGCCGCCCACGCCGGCCAGCAAGAACTTGCGGCCCACCGACGGCATGGCATCGAACACCTGCACGGCCATGCCTGCGCCTGCCAGTGCCTCGGCGGCCATCAGGCCGGCGGGGCCGCCGCCAATGACGGCGACCAGGGGAGGGGAGGCGGAGCGTTGGCTGGGCATGGGCGATTTCAGGCTGTGGAAAAGAGCCGGCATTCTACCCCAGGCGGGCCCGGGGAAACACTGCACAAAAAATGACCAGTGCTTTGCAGATCAGGCAGTTAAAGGCCTGCAGCGTCTTTCGCTCAGGTTATCCACAGGCGGTTCCACAGTCATTGTGCACAACCGAGCACCCGCGCCGCGCTGTGGTGAAGGATGCCATGACGTTTGGCCAAGGCTTGGCGATCCTTGCTGTAGCCACCGCCGATCACCCCGGCCACGGGGATGTCGCGGCCAAGGCAATGGCGCATGACCTGCTCGTCACGGGCGGCCAGGCCAGCGTCGGTCAGCTGCAGGTACCCCAGGGCGTCGTCCTTGTGCACGTCCACGCCGGCGTCGTACAACACCAGGTCAGGTTGGTACAGCGGCAGCAGGTAGTTCAGGGCGTCGTCCACCACCTTCAGGTAGGCGTTGTCGCCCATGCCCCGGGGCAGGGGGATGTCCCAGTCGCTCTGGGCCTTGCGTGCGGGAAAATTCTGTTCGCAATGCAGCGACACGGTGATGGCGTCGGGGGTGTCGTGAAGGATCCGTGCGGTGCCGTCGCCCTGATGGACATCGCAGTCGAAGATCAGCACCCGGTGCACGCGACCGGCTTCCAGCAGGTAGCGGCTGATCACCGCCAGGTCGTTGAAGATGCAGAACCCAGCCGGGTGGTCGTAGTGCGCATGGTGGGTGCCGCCGGCCAGATGGCAGGCGATGCCCTTTTCCAGGGCCATTTCGGCGGTCAGCAACGAGCCGCCCACGGCACGTACGGTACGCCGCGCCAACGCCTCGCTCCACGGCAGGCCGAGGCGGCGCTGATCCTCACGAGACAACTCGCCCTGCATGTAGCGCTCGATGTAGCCGCGGTCATGGGCCAGGGCGAGGATGTCGTTGGGGCAGATCTGCGGACGCAGAAGCTCGGTGTCCAGGGTCAGGCCGCTGTCGACCAGGTGGTCGCGCAGCAGGCGGAATTTGTCCATGGGGAAACGGTGCTCGGGTGGGAACTCCGGGCTGTAGTCGTCGTGGTAGATCAGCGGCAACGGCATGGTGGTATCGCGTCGAGGGGCAGGCGCTGATCTTGCCAGCAGTGACGAGGCGATGCCACCGAGGACGGTGGAGGTGGTTTTCCAGGGCATTGCTCGGCTGCATGCGCTACCCCGGTGGCCGGTGAAGAAGTAGGTGTGGAAAATACATTCACGGTCTTGGGGGCTGGGTGAAGGCCAGGCCTGCGCCTACGCTATAGACTGCACGACGGTGAATGCGGAGCGGCCCTGATGACCCCGATCTTCGAACTGGAGAGCGCGCGCCTGATCCTGCGCCAGTGGCAGGACGACGACCTGCGCGAGTTCGCCGCGCTCTGCGCCGACCCCCAGGTGATGCGCTATTTTCCCGCGCCGATGACGCGCCTGGAGACGGCAGCGCTGATCGGGCGCATCCGTGGCCACTTCAATGAGTACGGCTTCGGGCTGTGGGCATTGGAGCGCAAGGACAGTGGTGCGTTCATCGGCATGACCGGCCTGCTCAATGTCAATTTCGATGCCCCCTTCGCCCCGGCCGTGGAGATCGGCTGGCGGTTGGCCCGACGCCATTGGGGGCTTGGCTTCGCCAGCGAGGCGGCCTGGACCTGCCTGCGTTGTGCGTTCGCCCAATTGCGCCTGGACGAGGTGGTGTCGTTCACTGCCGAGGGCAACCTGCCGTCGCAGAAGGTCATGCAAGCCATCGGCATGGTCCAGGACCCCGCCGGCAGTTTCGAACACCCCCGCCTGGCCGTCGGCCACCCCTTGCGCCCGCATGTGCTGTACCGCATCGACCGGGCACGCTGGCAAGACACCCTGCGTGGCTGAATGGCAGCTTATGCAGGGCGTCAATGACAAACCCTGTATCATTTGCTGCATAACTGCGCCGTAGAGCCGTGATGCCTTGCTAGGAGAACCCCATGAGCCATGTATTGGACGACCTGGTCGACCTGTTGAGCCTTGAATCCATCGAAGAAAACCTGTTCCGTGGGCGCAGCCAGGACCTGGGTTTCCGCCAACTGTACGGCGGCCAGGTGCTGGGCCAGTCGCTGTCGGCCGCGAGCCAGACGGTCGAGGAGGCGCGCCATGTGCACTCGCTGCACGGCTACTTCCTGCGCCCAGGCGATGCCAGCATGCCGGTGGTGTACTCGGTGGACCGCGTGCGTGACGGCGGCAGCTTCAGCACCCGGCGGGTGACGGCGATCCAGAAGGGTCATGCCATCTTCACCTGCAGCGCGTCGTTCCAGTACGACGAGGGCGGCTTCGAGCACCAGGTGCAGATGCCTGACGTGGTCGGCCCGGAAAATCTGCCCACCGAGGTCGAGCTGGCCAGCGCCATGGCCGAGCAGTTGCCCGAGCGCATTCGCGACAAGGTGCTGTGCGCCAAGCCGATCGAGATCCGCCCGGTCACCGAGCGCGACCCGTTCAACCCCAAGCCGGGCGAACCAATCAAGTACGCCTGGTTCCGCGCCGACGGCAAGCTGCCGGACATGCCGGCCCTGCACAAGTACCTGCTGGCCTACGCCTCGGACTTCGGCCTGTTGACCACCTCGCTGCTGCCCCACGGCAAGTCGGTGTGGCAGAAGGACATGCAGATCGCCAGCCTCGACCACGCGTTGTGGTTCCACCGCGACCTGCGCGCCGATGAGTGGCTGCTGTATGCCACCGACAGCCCCTGGGCCGGCAACGCTCGTGGGTTCAACCGTGGCAGCATCTTCAACCGCGCCGGCCAGCTGGTGGCATCGTCGTGCCAGGAAGGCCTGATCCGCCATCGCGAGGACTGGGCATGAGCCTTGGCGCCGTTCGTCATTGGGTGTTCGACATGGACGGCACCCTGACGGTGGCCGTGCATGATTTCGCCGCCATCCGCGAGGCCTTGGGCATTCCGCCGGAGCACGACATCCTTACCCACCTGACGGCCTTGCCGGTGGAGGAGGCGGCCGCCAAGCACGCCTGGCTGCTGGAGCACGAGCGGGACCTGGCGATCGCCTCGCGCCCGGCGGCTGGTGCCGTCGAGTTGGTGCGTGAATTGGCCGGGCGCGGCTGCCAGTTGGGGATCCTCACCCGTAACGCCCGGGAGCTGGCCCATGTGACGCTGGAGGCCATCGGCTTGGCGGACTACTTCCCGGTCGAGCATATTCTTGGCCGCGACGAGGCCGCGCCCAAGCCCAACCCCGACGGCCTGCTGAAGATCGCCGGCGCCTGGGGCGTGTCACCGAGCGAGCTGGTGATGGTCGGCGACTACCGTTTCGACCTGGATTGCGGGCGTGCCGCTGGCGCGCGCACGGTATTGGTCAACCTGCCGGACAACCCCTGGCCGGAGCTTGTGGACTGGCATGCCGCAGATTGCCATGCGCTGCGAGGGTTGTTGAGCTGACCGGCATGCAGGCACAGGCTAAGCTGCACTGCAATTTTCGACTTACCAAGGAGACCCAGCCATGAGCAGCAAAGCGATCTACGTCCAACCCGGCGGCGGTTATGACAAGGTCCAGGTCGGCACCTGCGAGGCGCCTGCGCCCCAGGCTGGCGAGATCACCGTGCGCCTGCACGCAAGCTCCCTCAACTACCATGACTTCGCGGTGGTCAGTGGCATGTGGGGCCCGAGCGAGCGGCGCATCCCCATGGCCGACGGCGCGGGCGAGGTGGTTGCCGTGGGCCCGGGCGTCAGCGAATTCAAGGTCGGGGATTCGGTGGTGAGCACCTTCTTCCCGGGCTGGCTCGACGGCCAGGCGAACGTGGAAGGTTTCGCCAGCGTGCCCGGGGACGGTATCGACGGCTATGCCCGCGAGCAGGTCACCGCCCGCGCTACCGCCTTCACCCTGGCGCCCCAGGGCTACAGCCATGCCGAGGCGGCGACCCTGACCACCGCCGGCCTGACCGCCTGGCGCGCGCTGATGAGCGATGACCACCTCAAACCAGGCGATACGGTCCTGGTGCAGGGTACCGGCGGGGTGTCGATCTTCGCCCTGCAGTTCGCCAAGCTGGCCGGTGCCACGGTTATCGCTACGTCCTCCAGCGATGCCAAGCTCGAGCGCCTCAAGGCGCTGGGCGCCGATCACTTGATCAACTACCGCAGCACCCCGGCGTGGGGCGAAAAAGTGCGCGAGCTCACGGGCAACCGTGGCGTGGACCACGTGATCGAAGTGGGTGGCCCGGCGACCCTGGAGCAATCGATGATCGCCGCGCGTATCGGCGGGCATGTCTCGCTGATCGGCATCCTTACCGGTGTTGCCGGGCAACTGCCGCTGGTCCAGGCGCTGGTCCGGCAGATTCGCCTGCAGGGTGTGCTGGTAGGCAGCCGCGCCCAGCAACAGGCGATGATCCGCGCGATCGATGCCAATGGCCTGCGGCCGGTGGTGGACAAGCATTTCGAGCTCGAGCAGATCGTCGAGGCCTTCCGCTACCAGGAAAGCAATCGCCATTTCGGCAAGATCTGCCTGACCTATTGAGGCTGCCAATGGGGGCTGCTGTGCAGCCTCTCGCGGCACAAGGCCGCCCCTATAGGGGGGTGCTGCGCAGCCCTTTCGCGGCACAAGGCCGCTCCTACAGGGGGGCGCGCGTCCTGTAGGAGCGGCCTTGTGCCGCGAAAAGGGCGCGTAGCGCGCTCGGTTCCATTCCGCTGGAACGCCCGTCCCAGAGCACCCCTAGTGGCCATTTGATAAATGTGACCCGCCCGGCAAAGCCGTGTCGTGATCGAACAGTTGCGGGACGTTTTCGAGTATTTTGCCGTCGCCCGCCCCGGCTTAAAGTGGACCCCGCATTTTGTCGGTGCATCGCCCTGAGCGTGAAAACGTCAACAACAGAGCGTGAGTGGTGTACCTGGTTACCGTTCTTTCAAAGGAGAAGCTTTTCGCCTACGTCTGCCCGTCTTTCCTTGTGTCAGCAAAAAGAGAACAAGACCAATGAACACCGTGGGATCTGATGGCAACCTTGCACAAGGTTTCAAGCCACGTCATGTAACGATGTTGTCCATCGCGGGCATCATCGGCGCCGGACTTTTCGTAGGTTCCGGGCACGCCATCGCGGCGGCCGGGCCAGCTACCATTCTTTCTTACTTCGTGGCCGGCACCCTGGTGGTACTGGTCATGCGCATGCTCGGTGAGATGGCCGTCGCCCATCCAGACACCGGCTCCTTCTCCACCTACGCTGAACAAGCCATCGGCCGCTGGGCCGGCTACACCATCGGATGGTTGTACTGGTGGTTCTGGGTATTGGTGATCCCTATCGAAGCGTTGGCCGCAGGTCATGTGCTCAACGCCTGGTTCCCCCAGGTGGACAGCTGGATCTTCGCCTTGCTGTCGGTCGTGCTGCTCGCGGGCACCAACCTGTTCAGCGTGGCCAAGTACGGCGAATTCGAATTCTGGTTCGCGATCCTCAAGGTCACGGCGATCCTTGGCTTCATCGGCCTGGGCTTCGCGGCCCTGATGGGTTGGCTGCCAAACCGCGAAGTCAGCGGCCTGAGCACCCTGATGGCCGAGCATGGCGGCTTCACGCCCAAGGGCTGGTCTGCCGTGGTCGGCGCGTTCATCACGGTGATGTTCAGCTTCATCGGCACCGAGGCAGTGACCATCGCTGCAGCCGAGTCCAGCGACCCGTCGCGCAACATCGCCAAGGCCACCCGTTCGGTGATCTGGCGTATCAGCACGTTCTATATCCTGTCGATCTTCGTGATCATCTCCATCGTGCCGTGGAACGACCCGCAACTGGCAGTGGTCGGCTCCTACCAGCGCGCCCTGGAAATCATGAACATCCCCAACGCCGCGTTCATGGTCGACCTGGTGGTGCTGGTGGCCGTGACCAGCTGCATGAACTCGTCGATCTACATCGCCTCGCGGATGATGTACTCCCTGGCCAAGCGCGGCGACGCCCCGGCCGTCCTGAACCACACCAACAAAGCCGGCGTACCCTACGCAGCCGTGTTCGGCAGCACCCTGATCGGAGCGGGCATCGCCATCCTCAACTACTTCGCACCCAAGGGCGTGTTCGAGTTCCTGCTGGCAAGCTCCGGTGCCATTGCCTTGCTGGTGTACATGGCCATCGCCATTTCCCAGCTGCGCATGCGCCGCCGCCTGGAGCGCGAAAGCACTGAGCTGAAGTTCCGTATGTGGTTGTTCCCGTACCTGACCTGGGCGGTGATCATCTTCATCGCTGGCGCCTTGGGGGTGATGATGTTCACCGAGGAACATCGCGCGGAGGTGACTTCGACCCTGGGCTTGGCGTTGGTGATTTCCTTCCTGGGGATCATCACCAGCCGTGGGCAGGCGCGGGCGGCGGCGATGGCTCGCTCGGTGGGTTGACGGTCGGTCGATTCTGGGTAAAGGAAAAGGCATCTGGTGACAGGTGCCTTTTTTCGTTATGGGCGAGGTGTTTCGGTGTGAGGCACTCGGGGGTATCTGTCGCAACTGTGGCAACGACCTGGTAGTGGGCACTGGTGCGGCGGCGGTCTACAGAGTGGCTCCTTGCGAAAGGGGTGATTGTATGCTTTGAAGGAGATCACGCAGCCCTGAGGAATTGCACCTGTGGCAAGACCACGCTTTGCCTTCCAGGAACCGATTGGAGGCCAGTTATGACCGATGACAGCAACGATAACCGTCCACTCTACCAAGCGGCCTGCCATTGCGGGACTGTCCGCTTTTCTGTGCGCCTGACCGATGGTTTGCGTACCGCACGCAGATGTAACTGCTCGCTCTGCCGTATGCGTGGTGCCGTAGCGGTATCGGCCAACCTGAACGACCTCACGGTCACCCAGGGGGAAGAGGCGCTCACCCTCTATCAGTTCAACACACGTGAAGCAAAGCATTACTTCTGCTCAAAGTGCGGCATCTACACGTTCCACCAACGCCGTTCTGCGCCGGACCAATACGGCGTCAACGTGGCGTGTATCGAGGGAATGAGCCCGTTCGACTTCCCGGAAGTGCCCGTCAATGAGGGCCGGAGTCATCCCAAAGACCGCGTAGAGGGCAGCTCAGGCATTGCCGGGTGGCTGCGTTACGCGCGCCATCCTGAGTGACTGTCCCCAAAAGGTCATTCACAACAGGCCTGCGACGGCGCGAGTTTTCGGATGTGTTTTCGCCCCAGCGGACGATACTTCTCTATACGCAGGCGTGTTCCTGGTGGCGCACGCGGCTAGGAGGTGTCCGATGGACAAACTGACAATCGTGGGTGCCGGGCTGGTCGGTGAGGCGGCAGCGCAAATCATCGCTCGGGATGAGTTATGCCGTGAGCTGGTGTTGATGGACGTTCAGGGTGAGCTGGCGCAGGGTAAGGCGCTGGATGTGTGGCAGGCTGCTGTAGAGTCCGGGTCTGATACCCGCGTCTACGGCGGGGCCAAAGCCGAGATGCTGGATGGCTCCGAGCTGGTGGTCATCACTGCAGGCGTTCCGCGCAAGCCGGGCCAGTCGCGTCAGGATGTTCTGAGTACCAACTTGCCCATCCTCGACAGCATCATGGCCGATATCAAACAGCATGCACCTACGGCAACGGTGTTGGTGGTGTCCAACCCAGTCGACGTGCTCACCTACCGCGCCTGGAGTATCAGTGGCCTGGGTCGCGACAAGGTGTTCGGGCAGGCCGGCGTGTTGGACACTGCCCGCATGAAGTGTTTCATCGCCGAGCAAACCGGGTTTTCTGCCCGGGACATCACGGCGCTGGTGTTGGGCGGGCATGGTGACAGCATGGTGCCGCTGATGCGCTACTGCCAGATCGGCTCGGTGCCGTTGTCGCACTTCTTGAGCAATGAGCAGATCGAGCAAATTGTCGAGCGTACGCGAAAAGGTGGTGGTGAGATCCTCGGCCTGAAGAAACTGGGCAGCGCCTGCGATGCGCCGGGTGTGGCCATTGCCCAGATGGTCGATGCGATCGCCAATGGACGAAACCGTATTTTGCCGGCGGTGGCCATTTTGCAGGGCGAGTACGGGCGTCACGACATCGCCATGGGCGTGCCTTGTGTACTGGCAGAGCAGGGACTGGCGCGGGTGATCGAGTTGCCGCTGGATGTGCAGGAGCAGGCGATGTTTGACCACTCTGCAGATCAGGTGGCGCGGGATATTGCTGAGATGAAAGCGTTGTGAGCAGGGTAGGGGTTGGGCGTTGACGAATAAGATCCGGGCAGAATGGGTACGGGGAGTGAGTCAATGTAACAGCCGGGGTGCTGCTTGACCTACAGGAATGTCACTTGTCAGTGGCATACCGGTAAAAATGCTAAGGTCCAGATAGCGCAAAGCCCCAAAAAAAATGGGGCTTTGTAAGGTATTTGGTGGGCCGGGGTAATCTGAATCGTTTCCCCAATAAATTAATTTCAAAGGTTATTTTTTTGTTTGAAGATGTATTTGGAATACCGTTTGGAATAACGCACTGGTTAGATGTTGCCCTCCATCAACCCTCAATAGGCACCACCCAATGAGTCGGACAAGCTTTCCGATCTGGAGTACGCCTGTAAGCACAAGCAAACCTGCCGTGGGCGTTTCCTGGCCGAGATGAATGAAATCAGCACCTTAGCCGTATGTCGATACTGGCTCGAAGCTATCCAACCGGTTAAGGTGTGGCATTGATCACATATACCTCACAGGGATGCGGCGAGCACGCCCTCCCTGCTTCTGTGTAAGGAACGTGCGCGTGAACCAGCAGACCCTGGCCCCCTTCATCTGGAATATCGCAGATCTGCTTCTGGGAGCCTTCAAGCCCTCCGAGTACGGCCGCATCATCCTTCCGTTCACCGTGCTGCGTCGTCTGGAATGTGTATTGGAACCCACCCGCGGCAAGGTACGCAGCCAGTATGAGGCGATGAAGGCCAGTGGCGTGGACATGGACCTGATCTTGCCGACGACGGCCGGCGCAACCTTCTACAACTTCTCGCAGTTTTCCCTGGACAGCGTGGGCTCCACCAGCACCCGCGCCAACCTGGAAGACTACATCGCCAAGTTCTCCGCCAACGCCCGCCAGGTGTTCGAGCACTTCGCCTTTGACAGGTGGCTGGAGAAGCTGGAGAAAGCTAACCTGCTGTATCTGGTCGCGCAGAAGTTTGCAGCAGTCGATTTGCACCCAGACAAGATCAGCAACCACGAAATGGGGCTTATCTTCGAGCACCTGATCCGCAAGTTTGCCGAGTCATCCAACGATGATGCCGGGCAGTACTTTACCCCGCGCGATGTGGTGCGCCTGGCCACCACCCTGGTATTTGCGCCGGATCATCAGGCACTCAACGGCGATGGTGTAGTGCGTACCGTGTACGACTGCGCCGCCGGCACGGGCGGTTTTCTGTCTTCGGCCATCGAGCAGGTCTACGAGTGGAACCCCAATGCCCGGCTGGTGCCCTACGCTCAGGAGCTGAACCCGGAAACCTACGCCATCTCCGTGGCGGACAAGCTGATCCAGGGCTACGACACCCGTAACATCAAACTCGGCAACACCCTGTCCGACGATCACCTGCCACATGAGCAGTTCGACTACTGCCTGGCCAACCCGCCGTTCGGCGTGAAGTGGGAGAACGTCCAGAAGCAGGTGCAGACCGAGCACAGCCAGCAAGGCTTCGCCGGCCGCTTCGGCGCCGGCCTGCCGCGCGTGGGCGATGGTTCGCTGCTATTCCTCATGCACCTGCTGTCCAAGCGCAAACCGCTTAAGTTGGGCGGCAGCCGCCTCGGCATCGTGCTGTCTGGCTCGCCACTGTTCAACGGCGGCGCCGGCTCCGGAGAGTCGGAGATTCGCCGCTGGATTCTGGAAAACGACTGGTTGGAGGTAATCATTGCCCTGCCAAACGACCTGTTCTACAACACCGGCATCGGTACCTATATATGGGTGCTGTCCAACCACAAAGACGCGCTGCGCAAGGGCAGGGTGCAGTTGATTGATGCCAGCGCCATGCATGCCCCCATGCGTAAGAGCCTGGGCAGCAAGCGCAAGTACCTGTCGGACGAGCAGATCGCCGAGATCGCCAAGCTGCACGAGGATTTCGAGGAAGGCCCGAGCTCGAAGATTTTCGCCACCGCCGACTTCGGCTACCGCCGCATCACCGTCGAGCGCCCGCTGCGCCTTCGCTTCTCGGTCACCCCGGAAAAACTCGCCGCCTACCGGGACACCAAGGGCGCCGATCAGATTGAGGCTTTCGCTGGCGTACAGGACGAGTTCGACAACCTGCCGGCCTTCCTCAAGGCCGCCGGCATCAAGAAGCTCGGCAAGGGCGCGCAGAAAGCCGCGCTGGCCTGCTTTGGCGAGCGCGACGCCAATGCCCAGCCAGTGCCGGACGACAAGGGGAACCCGCAGTCCGATTCCGACCTGCGCGAGTTCGAGAACGTGCCACTCAACCAGAGTGTCTGCGACTACTTCGCCCGCGAAGTACTGCCCCATGTGCCGGATGCCTGGATCGATACCGGCAAGACGGATGCGAAGGACGGTCAGGTCGGCATCGTCGGCTACGAGATCAACTTCAACCGCTACTTCTACGTCTATCAGCCGCCGCGCCCACTGGCTGAGATCGATGCCAACCTCAAGGCCGTGGAGGCCGAGATTGCTGCGTTATTGGGCGAGGTGACGGCATGAGCCATTACAAGCCTTATCCAGCCTATAAAGACTCTGGGGTAGATTGGTTAGGGCGGGTGCCAGAGGGTTGGGGCGTCTGCAGAATCCGGTACATCCTTTCAGAAAAGCGTCCCGTAAAAGGGAGGTCAATTCCAGCGGGTGCCATTAGTTTTGGCGAAGTTGTTGAGAAAGTTATGCTCAACGAGGAAACCTTGGAAACCTATCAAGAGGTTCTTCCTGGCGAATTCCTCATAAATCCAATAAATCTCAATTACGACTTAAAGAGCCTTCGTGTTGCTCTGTGCAAGATAGAGGTCCGAGTAAGTCCAGCATATATAGTTCTGTGTCCGATAAAGGAGATGAATCAGCGGTTTCTTCGGTGGCTTTTGTATTTGTTCGATGTGGCGCACATGAAAACCTTGGGTGCTGGTGTGCGGCAAACTATTACTTTTGAAGATGTTGGAAACTGCCAAGTAGTAATTCCAACAGAGTCTGAGCAAGCAGTAGTCGCAGAAATTCTTGACCGCGAAACCGCCCGCATCGACGCGCTGATTGAAAAGAAAGCACGCTTTATCGAGCTGCTGCGTGAAAAGCGCCAGGCACTAATCTCCCATGCTGTAACCAAGGGCCTCGCCCCCAACGTTAGGATGAAAGACTCCGGCGTTGAGTGGCTGGGAGAGGTGCCGGAGCATTGGAAAATGCTCCCCCTCAAACGGCTGATAAGCAGCATTGGCCAAGGGTGGAGTCCTGAGTGCGAAGCTCGTATTCCAGAGCAGGGTGAATGGGGGGTTGTGAAGGTCGGTTGTGTGAATGGCGGCGTATTCCGCCCCGAAGAAAGCAAAGCGCTACCTACCGAAATGGAGCCACGGCCAGAGCTCAGCCTGAAGGCAGGAGATGTTTTGATCTCACGCGCTAACACACGGGAGCTAGTAGGCAGTTGTGCTGTGGTCCCTCATGACTACCCGTACCTATTGCTGTGCGACAAGCTCTACCGGGTTGGATGCGGTGAACGTGTAACGCCTGACTTTCTTGCCGCGTTAGTAACTGTATATGGGCGCAGAGCTGTGGAGATAGAGGCCACTGGTGCTAGCTCATCCATGGTCAATATTGCCCAGTCGGTCATTCTGGACTTGCTTGTCGCAGTCCCCGGCGCGAATGAACAGGTCGAAATTATCAGCCGGGTTTCGGCAGCTACGACGCGCATAGAACATTTGCGTGAAAAAACCGAGCGTAGCATCGAACTGCTGAAAGAGCGCCGCTATGCCCTAATCACCGCCGCTGTCACAGGCCAGATCGACCTGAGGGGGGACGTATGAGCCAGGGCCGCAGCCTGCGTCTGTTTCTGGTGGACGGCACACCCAACGGCCTGCTCACCGCCGAAATCATGAACTGGACCGGCCATGTGCTGACCGGCCCGCGTTCCAAGCTGGCCGAACTGGTGCAGCGCCCCGAATGTGCGCGTACCGGAGTGTACTTTCTTGTCGGCCCCGACCCGGACGACAGCCTGCGTACCCGGGTGTATATCGGAGAGTCTGATGATGTGGCCCAGCGCCTAAAGCAACATAACCGTCCGCAAGAGCAGGGTGGCAAGGACTTCTGGGAACGTGTGTGTCTGATCACCAGCAAGGACCAGAACCTGACCAAGGCCCATGCCAAGTATTTGGAGAGCCAACTAATCAAGATCGCCACTCAAGCCGGTCGCTGTGTAGTAGGTAATGGCACAGCACATAGCTACACCAACTTGCCTGAGTCGGACCGAGCTGACATGGCGTTTTTCCTCGAGCAGATCCGCATCGTGCTACCAGTGCTGGGCTTCGACTTCCTGCGCGAGCTGATCAAACCCTCCAAGCTTGTTATGGTCCCTGTCGAGCAACCGGTTAGCCAGTCGCCGCGTTTTGCATTACAGCTTCCAAAGAGCAAAGAGCGCGCGCAGGCTCAAGAGGTCGATGGTGAGTTCTTCGTCCTAAAAGGGGCACGGGCTCGCGCTCAATGGGTAGGAACTGCGGATCACAACTACCGGAATCTGTATCAGCAGTTGGTGAGTGATGGTGTGATGGTCAGTGACGGAAGTGAGTATCTGGTGTTCAAGGACGACTATGCCTTCAGTAGCCCGAGTGCCGCAGCAGCGGTTGTGTGTGGGCGTGCAGCTAGCGGTCGAACCGCTTGGCTGGTCGAGGACAGTGGCGAAACTTATGCCGCCTGGCAGGACAGCCAACTGAACGGTGTTGGTGTGAAGCCAGAAAACGAGTCGCTCGATGAATAAGATCAAGCAGCCGCAGCGGTTGATCTGGGTGGCGCCACCAACTTACAACTTGACTGGCTGCCCCTACGACGACGGTGAGTGGATGTGCCTCGCCTGTATCTGTAGATACGCCCGATAGACATTATTAGATGGGCTGTTCCCAAGGATGGCCGCGAAGTTGAAGGACGAAACGATGAGTCAGATCCACCACGAATGCGAACTGGAACGCTATATCGTCGAGCAGCTTGAAGGTGCCGGCTGGCTGGTGGGTAAGTCGGCTGACTACGACAAAGGGCGGGCGCTAATCCCTGAGGACGTGGTGGGCTGGCTGGAGGACAGTCAGCCAGTGGCCATGGCCAAGATCGTTGCCCTCAATGGTGTTGGCGCGCGTGATGTGGTGCTGGAGCGACTGGTCAAGCAGCTGGAGAACAAGGTCGATGGCGGCACGGTGAATGTGTTGCGATACGGCTTTGCTGTGGCCGGTGGCGGCACCCTGTCTATGAGCCAGGCTCTGCCCGAAGATGAACGCAACGACACGGTGATCGCCCGCTATGCGACGAACCGTCTGCGTGTAGTTCCGCAGCTGCGTTACTCGTTGGACAAAGCCGACGAGATCGATCTGGCCTTCTTCGTCAACGGCATTCCGGTTGCCACGGTGGAGTTGAAGACCGACTTCACCCAGTCAGTCCAGGCCGCCATGCAGCAGTACTGCATAGACCGTCGCCCTGAGCGCAAGAGCGGTGGCCTGGAGCCGCTGCTCACCTTCAAGCGTGGCGCGGTGGTGCATTTCGCCATGAGCGATAGCGACATACGCATGACCACCAAGCTGGCCGGCGACTCGACCTTCTTCCTGCCATTCAACCGGGGCAACGATGGCGCCGCCGGCAACCCACCGGGTGACAACGGTAGTTATCCGGTGAGCTACTTTTGGGAGCGGGTGCTGCAAAAGGACAACTGGCTGCACATCTTCCACCGCTTCGTGCTGCAGGAGCGTAAGGAAGCCCAGGACGTCAACGGCAAAACCTACTTCAAAGAGGGCCTGATCTTCCCGCGCTTCCATCAGTGGGAAGGTGTGACGAGGTTGATCGACGCGGTGCGGGTAGAAGGGGCAGGGCAACCGTATCTGATCCAGCACAGCGCCGGCTCGGGCAAGACCAATACCATCGCCTGGACTACGCATTCGCTGATTCGTGTGCGCCGTCCGGATGGTGAGCCGTATTTCCACAGCGTGATAGTGGTGACCGACCGCCAGGTGCTGGACCAGCAGTTGCAGGATGCCATCCAGCAGATCGAGCACCAGGCTGGCGTGGTCTGCGCTATCGACCGCCAACAATCGAGCCTGCCCAAGAGTCAGCAGTTGGCCAAGGCCATGCTCGATGGTGTGCCGATTATCGTCTGTACCCTACAGACGTTCCCCTATGCGCAGAAGGCCATCCTCGGCGAGCAGAGCCTGCGCAATCGCCGTTTCGCCATCATCATCGACGAGGCGCACAGCTCCACTGGGGGCAGCACGGCGGATGACCTGCGCTATGCACTGACCGGGCAGAGCGAGGCGGAGTGGGAGAAACTCTCCAAGGCGGAGCGGTTGTCCGTGTGGCAGAGCTCGCGCTCGCGCCCAGGCAATGCCAGCTACTTCGCCTTCACCGCCACGCCCAAGCATTCGACGCTGAGCCTGTTCGGTCGCCCGCGCAATCCGGCGCAGCCCGTCAGCACCGACAACCCGCCGGCACCGTTCCACCTCTACACCATGCAGCAGGCGATCGACGAAGGCTTCATCCTCGATGTGCTGAAGAACTACACCAGCTACGAAGTGGCGTTCAAAATTGGCAGCGAGATGGTCGATGACAAGCGCGTGGACGAGAAGAGCGCCGGGCGCAAACTGGCCAAGTGGCTGTCGCTCAACCCGGTGAATGTGGGACAGAAGGTCGAGCTGATCGTCGAGCACTTCCGCAAGAATGTCGCGCACTTGCTCGGTGGCCAGGCCAAGGCCATGGTGGTGACTAGCTCTCGTGCGGCGGCGGTGAAGTACCACCTGGCGCTGGAGGACTACTGCAAGCGTAAGGGCTACGAGAATGTGCAGGCGATGGTGGCCTTCTCAGGTGAGGTGCCCAACACGGATGTGGAAGAGCCCAGTCTGCCCAAGGATCACCAGTTCAGTGAAACCAACCTGAACCCCGGCCTGCATGGCCGCGATATGCGCAAGGTGTTCGACACCCCGGACTACCGAGTGATGATTGTCGCTAACAAGTACCAGACTGGCTTCGACCAGCCGAAGCTGGTGGCCATGTACTTGGACAAGAAAATATCCGGCGTGGAGGCCGTGCAGACCCTCTCGCGCCTGAACCGCACCTTCCCCGGCAAGGACAAGACGTTCGTCATCGACTTCGCTAACAAGGCCGACGAGATACTGGCGTCGTTCAAGACCTTCTATCGTGATGCCCAAGTGGCGGACATCCAGGATCCGAACATCGTCTACGATATCAAGCAGCGCCTGGATGGCATGTTCATCTATGAGCAGGCCGAGGTGGAGGCTTTTGGTGATGTCATCGTCGACTCGAAGGTGACGCACCAGAAGCTGTTCTCGCTTACACAGTCAGCCACTGACCGCTTCAACGGAAAGTTGAAGACGCTCAACGATGCTATCGACCAGTGGGAAAAAGCCTGGGAGAAGGCCCATGACGAGGGCAACGACAAGGACATGGAGTACGCCGATGTACAGCGTTCGGAGTATTGCAAGGCACGCGACGAGCTGATGATCTTCAGCGAGAGCCTGACCAAGTTCGTGCGCAGCTACGAGTATATCGCACAGTTGATCGACTTCGGCGACCCGAGCCTGGAGGCCTTCGCCAGCTATGCTCGCCTACTGCGTAAGCGGCTCAAAGGCATCACCGCCGAACAGGTGGATCTGGGTGACCTCAAACTCAGCCACTACAAGATAAAAAAGGGCAGCAACCTCAGTGGCGTCGCCGTCCTGGGTGAAACACCTGGCCTCTATGGTATGACCGATAACGGCCTGCGCGACGCCCGCGACCGCGAGAAAAAATACCTCGCCGAGCTGATTGAGAAGCTCAACAACTCCTTCGGCAAGGACATTACCGACACTGACCAGGTGGCCTTCGCGGTGCACGTTTCCGAGAAGCTGCGCGCTGACAGCGTGGTAATGGCCCAAGTGCAGAACAACACGATGGAACAGACCATGAAGGCGGACCTGCCTTCAAAAGCCATCTCTGCCATCGCTGCCGCCATGAGCAGCCACACTAGTATGGCGACCAAGCTGCTCAGCGATGAGTCGACGCGCGAGGTGTTTCTGACGGTGGTATACGAGCTGTTGAAGAAAGATCCTGGGGCAGAGCTCTTTGACCTAGCGAGGCCGAATTAGTAGAGATCGGCTAGTCCTCAACCCTGAGGGGGCAAGCGGCCTTGAAAGCTATTTGCTGTCGAATCGCTGGACGCCCCTCTGGATTAGGTAGGGTGCATTTCATCTCGGAAGGCTTGTCTCTTTAAGCTGACCTTTTCGCGTAAAAAATGCAGAATGCATCAATACTGCATTGACGTTTCACTTCCATTCCCTTAGCATGGTCTCCAAGCCTGCTGCAGTATGATTGCATTCTGCGCTCGCGACGGATTGAATTGAATATCGGCAGACACGCAAGGAGATTGAATGAAACGAAAACGATTGAAATTAGCACCCCCGACGTATCTTTCCCTTGTGGTCTACCTTGCTCTCAGCCCCAATATCGAGGTCGGCTTCAATCGTTCGTGGCAGGTAAATACTGATGGCAGTGAAACTAGAAGCCTGCAAGTAGATATAAAAAAATTTGAGCATGGGAAATTAATCAATGGTGGCGAAAAAAATACTCTCTCATATCGCTGATGTCTCATTAGGCCAGACTTTTCGGGAGCGAGCGGAGACAGACAGCCCCGAAAGCGGCGTTAGGTTGATTCAGATAAAGGACGTCCGGGAGGGGGAGCTGAATGATATAACTTCCCTCCCTTATGCTGATATCGAGCCATCTAAATTGAAGGTTAAACTCCTGGCCGGAGATTTGCTGTTGCCGCTAAGAGGTACGCGAACTGAAGCCATGGTGTTTAGAGGGGAGAGCGGTAATGTCACCACAACAAACCAAGTCGCGATAATTCGCCCTAGGCAGGATGGAGGGGTAAGTTTGGAGTACCTCCATTGGTTTTTTAATTCAGCTGAGGGGAGTGTTTTACTTGAATCCATACGAACTTCCGCAAGCATACCAAATATAAGTGTTAAGAATTTGCTTGAAATATCGGTGCCAGTTCCAAACATGAAAAAACAAAAGCAAATAGTTGACATTTATCATAATTGGTGTGCGCAGAGGACTGCGTTGCGTGAGTTGATTGTTAATGGAGAGAATATGGTGGCAAGTGCTGCGCACGAAATATTAGGTGGAGATTGATATATATGGGTACTTCGTTTGCTGGTTTGAAAACGTTTGTGCTGGAAAGTATTGAGCGTATGCGCCTGAGAGGAACGGATCTGGATGCGGTAAAGGTTTTGTTGCTCTTTATGGTCTGCAAAAAAACACTTGATCTACTCAAGGAGGAGCGGAGCATTCAGGCGAGAGAGGGCTTGATTAAAGACTCAGATCTTGATGAGTTGTGCAATATGGAATCGTTGGCATCGGTTGTCGCGCATGTAGTTGAAAGAAATTCAAGTTCGTTTTTCTCAGATTCCATTCTAAGTATTTGGAGTGAAGTACAGCCTGTCTTCAATTCTGATATGTCGGAGAGGAGTGAGTTGGTTAGGCTCTGGGATGAGTTTAGGTGTTTTTCTTTTGATGAGTGTAATTGCGAAGGTGGGTTGGCCTCACTTTTTGAGTGGTTCTTGATAGAGTTGGCTGAGCGAAATTCTAATAAGGGAGGATATTTCTTTACTCCTGATGGAATAGTTAGTTTGATGGTCCAGCTTCTCAATCCTAAAAGTGGAGAAAAGCTATATGACCCGGTATGCGGTTCCGGAGAGTTTTTGATAGGAGCTATCAATAAAGTTAAGGAGTCATCGGAAAGGAATTGGCTGTATGTTTTAGGTCGGGAAAGGTCTGCTGAGACAGCTTTTATAGCGATGGCAAATGCTTATGTCCACGGAATTAGTGTGGATAGTATAGAAATTTGTGATGCGCTAGCCCGTATGGATTATGAAGAGAAGGTTTACGGAAAGTTTGATTTGGCTCTTGCAAATCCGCCTTTTTCACTTCGTCATTGGGATGGCGAAAGATCCGTTGACTTTCTGCGCTATGGGTTGCCTCCTCAAGCTAATGCGGATTTTGCATTTATCCAGAATGTCCTTTTCAGTTTGAATGAGAATGGTCGAGCAGCAATGGTTGTGCCTATGGGGGTATTGTTCAGAGGGGGAGTAGAGAGGGAAATCAGAAAGAAGATGCTGTTAGAGAATAATGTGGATGCCATTATTTCAATTCCTCCAATGTCATTTTATGGTACTGCCGTACCGGCGAATATCTTGATAATGAGGAAGTCTTCGGTCTCTAGAGATGTGCTTTTTATTGATGGCTCAAGTTACTTTTCGAGAAGTCAACGCCTGAATCGTTTGGGGAAAGACGCGATAGATAGAGTTGTAAGCTTGTATGCAGAGCGAAAATCTGTTGATGGTCTTGCTTGTTGTGTTCCTGTTAAGGATTTGGAGGAGAACGACTGGAATTTGACGGTTTCTAGATATGTTGCCCCTCCTGCCGTAGTGGGAGTGGAGTCTATGGCTACACTATTGGAGCGACAAGAAAAATTGCAGTTCGAGCTAAGCGTATTACAGCAGGAGATGAGATTGTTGCTGAGTCGAGACAATATTGATTAGTTTAACGCGTGGGTTTCTTGCTTGCAGCGCGGTGGTTGAACCGGGGAATATTTTACAAACCCGACGTTTGCCGTGGGTTTGAAGTGGCAACTTCAAACTTTGATTTCAGTAGTAATCTGGAGAGAGTAATTGCGGATCTGTCGCGGTGTGCTTGCCCTGCAGACCTGTTGCTTTACCCTATCCCTACTCTTCTCCTTCGTCTTGCTCGTTGGCAGGTTTGGCGATGATCTCCAGCGCGACGGGAATATCGAGCTGACCAATGCGGTCTACGGCCGCCTGAAGACTCACCTTGCTGAAAAAAGGCAGATCGAGTTCACCATTCTTGTAGGGTTTGCGCATTACGCCATAGACGACGGTATAGTCGGCTCGGACGACACGACCATTGATTGCAGGCAAGAGGCGTACTGCCTCGCTACGAAGCCCTCGCACTACGCGGCGCAGCTTCTTGCGAAAATCTGCATCGCTCACAAGCGCCTCCGCGCTCACCACACCTTGTGACCAAAGGTGGCTTATTGGCCCCGAAGAGTGGCCGTCCTTCAGATGGATAAACTGTTTATCGCTGGACAGAAAATCGCACGGTTCGATGTTGGCATAGCGTACCCCCTGCGGATTGATTTTTACCTGGTCCAGGCATAGTAGGTCTTCACGATGCTCAACGAGATTTGCAATGAGCTCTCGCTCGTTCCGACACTCGGTCGGCCCAATGATATCTACCCGAGGGATAGCCTGGAAACGAGCTTCGACCTGTCGTTTGAAATTGCGGTCTACGCTGTACCAGTGCCCAGCGAAAAGCACGTAGCTGCGATCTTCGTCATCCGCTCTGAGGTTGGTTTCGAAGGTAAAGCAGTGGTATACCCGCCACTGCTCCTTGAATACCTCAGCATCGGGGGCCTTGGCTTTGATGTAATGGCGCTCGCGGATGTCATCAATCGTACCATCGAACTCACAGCGATTTAGTTCCGCCACATAGTCTTCGATCGACAGGCTGTGAAAATCTGTACCACTGCTGCCGAAGCCGTTGTAATGAAGGAGACAGCCTTCCTCATAGTCAACAATCTCTGGGGGGGCCATATGGAGCTCACTCTCATCCCCTGCTCGCAATGAGTTGATCGCCTCAAACAAGTGGCCGTCGAGGGTAGCGAGAGTCTCCTTTATCCGCACAACTTGCATGTTGTCGATCCATGGGAATCGTTGTTTGTACGTATCGCTTCGATAGACAGCCAGTACCTGCTCGCACTTATCCGCCAGAGTTTCTGACGTTAGTCTGCACGTAATCGAAAGAGTGTCACGGCCGGCTGCAAATCTTGCAAAGGACGCATCACTCGGAGTACCGCCCGCTACACGCGCGAGGTCTCTGAGAACATCTACGCCAAAGTCCTGCACATCACTGTCTCTGCTAGCCTGCACTCGCTTCTGGAATGTGACGGCATCTGGTGTCGCCAGGTCTAGCGTCCGCAGTCCATCACGCGGCACTGAGTTAAGCGTGACCTTAAGGCCAAACTGGCGTTCGAATGCTTCGTCATTGAGAGCCAAATGAATATGCCCGAAGCAGATGGCGAAAATGCGGTCATCTGTAGGCAAAAACAGGACGCCTCCGGCACCGCTAGCAATTAGGTTCTCAGGCTGAGGCCCTGCTTGCTCTTCCAAGAACCCGAGCCAGCTTGGACGGCTCGTGAATAGTTGGCCAACAAACAGCTCGCCACCTTCCACTAACGGCCAGTCGCTACGCCTGAGCTGGACCCTTCCAGTACCGGGCGAATAGTCTTCCTTGAACGCCTCCGCAATGTCCAACTCCTCGCGTAGGAGTCGAATTGATAACGTCCTAACTTTTTCTACGTTAGGCAAAGCACTACTCCTTGTGTGTCAGCTAATGTCACAGAATCAATTTAGCGTAGCAATAGGCCATCAAGCTGTCCATTCTACGTCGTGATTGTTCAATTCCTTTTCGAATATCCATTCAGTCAGTATTGGATTGGCCTCCCTAGTGTCCTGTCTCAGGAATAAGCTGTTCATTTTTGGCGGCGTCTTAGGCGCCCGGCCAGCGTTGCCACTCCTCGCCATAGCCCTGCTATGACTCGTCGCGGTGCCTTGGCCGAACACCCAAACCACTCGCCAAAAGAGAGCGTATTGCGAGACAGGACACTAGCGAGGTTAAAGCTAGTGTCCCGCTCGGGTAGTTCGGTAATCTAAAAGCTCCGAAATAATTGGGCTAAGCTATTTAAGTAGATAAACGAATTAACCATGCGGGACACACTGTACGAAAAGCACGGGCGTAGACACCGCCGCCAGCAGGCTAACATGACCATGGCGGCATAGCTTTTTCGCAAGCTTGCAGTAATGGGTCGCCAAGCGGCGATGCTCCTTCAACCAGCCGGACAGTCGCTCGATAACGTTGCGTTCTCCGCACTTGGGTTTGACGAACAGTCGCGGCAATCCAGGCTTCGGTTTTGCGCTTCATGTAGGGAGTCACGGGCTGCATGCGATACGGTTGCAGTACTGCCGCAGCGATTCTGCGTCATAGCCTTTATCCGCTGTCAGCTTGCGGCATCGCTTACGGGGCCTGCTTCTTTCGGTGGAAATGTGAACACCGTCCAGCAAGGGTTGAGCGTGGGAAATATCGCTGGCTTGGCCACCGGAGAGGATGAAATGCAATGGCACACCTCGGGTGCCACAGACCATGTGAATTTTTGTTGTCAGCCCACCCCAGCTTCTTCCGAGTGTGTGGTCCGTTGGTTCTTCCGCCCCTTTTTTTGCCTGCTCCAGATGAGGGCCGGGTCGATTTGACTGCCGTCCCTACCGCGACTGGGCGATTTACTGTTCGCGGTTTTTTCCTCCAAGTTATAAGGAAATTTCCCATCACCTTAGCTGTTGCGAATTGATCCCATCTAAGGCTACATTCCCCAAGTCGCAGCAAAATCTGCGACCAGGTGTAGGAACCTGCTGGTAAACTTGGCGCACGCACTAGGCGCCCCATCACAACGGCTGGCGCCTTTTTTGCGCCCGCTGCGATGTCATGGCGGCTGTGTGTGGGCAGGCTTCGGCCTGGCCGGGTTCCAAGTTTCCCGGTATTCCTACCCCATGCACAGCTGCCACCCAATCCCGTAGGAAGGATCGTGGTAGCTCCAATCTCAAACTTGGAGTCTCATGCATGCTTATTCGCATTCTGAGCAGGATCCTCGCATCCGCTCTCCGCCGCCCAACCACCGCAGCCACCCCAGCCCCAACCTTCTATCCGATCGACAGCCAATCCCGCGCCACCCGTGCTAACCGGGAGGTGCCCCATGTCTGACCATGAATGCCTGTCTTCCATCCAGAGCTACGTCTGGACGCTCGAGTTGCTCGGTGAGGTGTTGGTCCAGCATGACGAAGTGCTGGAGTGCGAGCACAACCCACAGCTGAGCTTCCGCAACACGGCGGGTATTCATCAGGCGATCCGGATCATTAGCCGGCTGGCCAGCGAGCAGTTCAGCAAGCTGGAGGCGATGAAGGAGGAGGAGGGAAGATGATGGCATGGTGTCGATGCCGCTAAGACACTGAATTCCAGGCATAAAAAAAGACGCCCTAGGGCGTCTTCTTCTTAGGATTTGGTGGAGCCGGGGGGATTTGAACCCCCGTCCGCCAGTACTCCGCTGTCGGTACTACATGCTTAGCCGTGTCTACTGAGTTAATCCGCAGCCGCCCGACGGGCAGGGTGCTTTGGACGAGTTGTGTAAGTTTTAGTCGCTTTGCCCACAACGTGCTACGCGACGATCCTGTTCTGTATGACAATCACTTCGGGTTTACAGGCATCCCCTGGTGATTGCTGGAGCCGAAGCTACCAGGAGAGCGGGCTCAGCTGCTTACGCAGCGAGAGCGTAGCCCTCGTAGTTTTCGTCATTGGCAACTATAGAAAGTTGCAACAGTGGATTTACGAGTTCTGTTACCAACTCGGCATGCACCTAGAGTTTCGCTACCGGCGTCGAATCCTGATCGGCCCCACACTCAGCTCTAGCTGACGTGCCCTTCGACACGTGAGCGCAGTATACGCCTTTGCATGGGCTGCGTCGACTGCTGCGGCCGGCGTGCCTCAAGAGCCGCTGCCGGAGCCGCCGGAGGGGCCGCTGCCTTTCTCGGTTTTCTCCATGCGTTCGAGCACTTTGGAGGTGACGGCGATGCATTCCTTGGTATCGCCGGCGGCTTGGGCTGCCTTGGCTTTGTCGACCTGCTCGGTGATGGCTTTGTCCAGGCCTTCGGAGGTGGTGCCGACGGTGGCCATGTTGTCATCGATCTTCTGCAGGTTGATGGCGCAGAGGTCCTCGGCGGCGAACACCGGCGAGGCCAGCAGGGTTGCGGCCGCGAACAGGGCGGAAAGCGCAGTACCTTTCATGGGTGTCTCCTCGTGATGGCCTCTGGTAGGTGGGCCTGTAAGGGTGGACTCCCAGGATTTGGCGAGGGTTCAATCGAGGTGCAGGCGAGGGCTGCGCCCTCGAATCGCCGGCGAGCCGGCTCCCACCTGTCCTGCGTTGTTTTCAGAGGCTGTGGGGGCCGGTTTGCCGGCGATTGGGCCGGGCCCGGTATGGAAAAAGTCCGGGCAGGGCCGCCGGGAGGGATTACAGAGGACGCGGTCGGGTAACGCGATCCACCAAGTACACCAGCCCGTGATAGTCGATGCCACTGTGGCTGGACAGGCCGATTTCGCAGGTGCGGCTGGTGGAAATGCCTTCGCTGCAATGTTGCACCGCATCCTCGAGGGTGCGTAGGGAATGGGCGTTGAGCTCGGGTGTGGTGAAGCCTTTGTCGCCGGCGAAGCCGCAGCAATGGATGCCTTCCGGGATCACCACCTGTTGGCTGCACAGCCGGGCTAGGTCGATCAGCGCCTGGCTTTCGCCCAGGTGCTGGGTGCTGCAGGTGACGTGTACGGCCACTGGCTCGCGCTGCGGCGTGAACTCCAGCTTGTCGACCAGGTGGGTGCGGATGAAGCGCACCGGGTCGTAGAGGTCCAGGCGGGTGTCGCCCAGGTCCTGGACCAGGCGCAGGGTGCAGGGGCTGGTGTCGCAGTAGATGGGGTCGAGGCCGCCGCGGCTGGCGTGCAGCAGGGCGTTGATCAGTTCCTGGCGCTTGTGTTCGGCCTGCTCGGGGTAGCCCTTGGAGGCGAACGGCTGGCCGCAGCATAGGCTGTCGGCGTTTTCCGGGAATATCACTTGGTAGCCGGCTTTTTCCAGCAGGGCGCGGGTCTTGTCCAGCAGTGAGCTTTGTTCCTTGTCGCCAGCGGCCGGGCCCATGACCCGGGACACGCAGGCAGCCAGGTAGACCACCCGTGGGCGGGCGTCATTGATCGGCAGGGCCGGGGCGAAGGTGCGCAGCGGCTGCGGCATGGCTGGGGTCCATTGCGGCAGGCGGCCGTTGCTGGCCTTGCTCAGCGAGGCGCTCAGGCGCTCCAGGCGTGGGGCGCCGAGCAGTTTGCGCGCGCCGTTGGCGGCGGCCAGCGTCAGGCGTGCGCCGCGCAAGGCAGTGTGGAAGTGCTCCGCCAGCCAGTCGGCAGTCTTGCCGTGTTCGGCCGCCTGGCTGCGCAGCTTCTTCACCAGCTCGCCGGTATTGATGCCCACCGGGCAGCGCTGGGCGCACAGGCCGGTGGCGGCACAGGTGTCGATGCCCTGGTACTGGTAGGTCCGCATCAGTTCGCGGGTATCGACGCCGGCGCGTTTCTTGGCCTGGATGTCGCGCCACATGACGATCCGTTGGCGTGGGCTCAGGGTCAGCCCTTTGGACGGGCACACTGGCTCGCAGAAGCCGCATTCGATGCACTTGTCGACGATGTCATCGGCGGCCGGCAGGGGCTTGAGGTGCTTGAGGTGGATGTCTCGGTCGTCGCTGAGCACCACGTCAGGGTTGAGGATGCCGTTGGGGTCGAGCAGGCGCTTGAGCGTCCACATCAATTGGTAGGCCTCATGGCCCCATTCGAGCTCGACGAAGGGGGCCATGTTGCGCCCGGTGCCGTGCTCGGCCTTGAGCGAGCCGCCGAACTCCACGGCCACCAGTTGCGCTACGTCGTCCATGAAAGCCTGGTAGCGCGCCACTTCCTCGGCATTGTTGAAGCCTTGGGTGAACACGAAGTGCAGGTTGCCCTCCAGGGCATGGCCGAAGATGATCGCTTCGTCGTAGTGATGCTTGTCGAACAGCTGGATCAGGCGGTTGACGCCTTCGGCCAACTGTTCGATGGGGAAGGTCACGTCTTCGATGATCACCGTGGTGCCGGTCTGGCGCACGGCTCCGACGGCGGGGAAGGTGTCCTTGCGGATCTTCCACAGCTGGTTGTACACCGCCGGGTCTTCGCTGAAGTCGACTCGCTGTTCCAGCGGGAATTCGGCGATGGCGGCCATCACCTGACCGAGCTGCTCGTGTAGCAGGCCCTGGCTGGCGGCGCGGGACTCGATCAGCAGGGCGCAGGCATTGGCCGACAGGCCTTTGACCCAGCTCGGCATGCCAGGCATGTCCTGCACCGAGCGCAGGCTGCGGCGGTCGAGCAGTTCCACGGCGGACACCGGCTGCGGCTTGAGTACGGTCACGGCGCGGCAGCAGCTTTCCACGCTGGGGAAGACCAGCAGCGCGCTGGCCTTGTGCGGGTGGTCGGGCACGGTGTCGTAGGTGACCGCACTGATGAAGCCGAGGGTGCCTTCGGAGCCGACCAACAGGTGCTGGAGGATGTCCAGCGGCTGGTCGTAGTCGATGAGCGAGTTGAGGGACAGCCCGGTGGTGTTCTTCAGGCGGTACTTGTGTCGGATCTTGTCGGCCAGGGCCGTGTTGGCGCGGGTTTCCCGGCCCAGGCGGGCCAGCTCGTCCAGCAGCGTGGCATGGCTCTGCTCGAAGGCGGCGACGCTGGCCGGGTCTTCGGTGTCCAGGCGGGTGCCGTCGGCCAGCACCAGGCGCATGCCGGCCAGGGTGTGGTAGGTGTTCTGCGCCGTGCCGCAGCACATGCCGCTGGCATTGTTGGCGACGATGCCGCCGATCTTGCAGGCGTTGATCGAGGCTGGGTCCGGGCCGATCTTGCGTCCGAAGGGCGCCAGCCAGGCGTTGGCCTGGGCGCCGATGACGCCGGGCTGCAGGCGGATCTGCTCGCCCTGGCCGCGGATCTGGCGGCCGTTCCAGTTGTCACCCAGCACGATCAGCACCGAGTCGCTGATGGCCTGGCCCGAGAGGCTGGTGCCGGCGGCGCGGAAGGTCACCGGCACGCGGTCGCGCTGGGCCAGGTGCAGCAGGCCCACCACTTCGTCCTCGGATTCGACCCGCACCACCAGCTTGGGAACCAACCGGTAGAAGCTGGCATCGGTACCGAAGGCCAGGGTCGAGGTCGGGTCGTCGAATCGGCGCTCGGCGGGAATCAAATGCTCGGTATCTCGCAGGAACGCGGCGGGCAAGCTCATGCAGTCTCCTCGCGGGGCCGCGGCGTCTGGCGCGCGGCGTGCCCCGGGCAATCAGGCAGTGTTCGGACGGGCGCTCAGGCGCCCAGTTCGCGGACCAGCGAGTCGCGGCTGATCTCGCTGATGGACTTGGCGCCGGTCAGCACCATGGCCACGCGCATTTCCTTCTCGAACAGCTCGAGCAGGTTCTTCACCCCGGCTTCGCCGTGGGTGGCCAGGGCGTAGAGGAAGGCGCGGCCGATCAGCACGGTATCGGCGCCCAGGGCGACCATGCGCACCACGTCCAGGCCATTGCGGATGCCGGAGTCGGCGAGGATCTTCAGGTCGCCCTTGACCGCATCGGCGATCGCCGGCAGGGCGCGGGCGCTGGACAGCACACCGTCGAGCTGGCGCCCGCCGTGGTTGGACACCACGATGCCGTCGGCGCCGAATTTCACCGCGTCCCGGGCGTCGTCGGGGTCGAGGATACCCTTGATGATCATCGGGCCGTCCCAGAATTCGCGGATCCACTCCAGGTCCTTCCAGGAAATGGACGGGTCGAAGTTGGCGCCCAGCCAGCCGATGTAGTCGGCCAGGCCGGTAGGGTTGCCACGGTACTTGGAGATGTTGCCCAGGTCATGGGGGCGGCCCAGCAAGCCGACATCCAGGGCCCATTGTGGGTGGGTCATGGCTTGCCAGATACGCCGCAGCGGTGCGTTCGGGCCGCTCATGCCGGAATGGGCGTCGCGGTAGCGGGCGCCGGGGACCGGCATGTCGACGGTGAACACCAGGGTCTTCACGCCAGCGGCCTTGGCACGTTCCAGGGCGTTGCGCATGAAGCCGCGGTCCTTGAGCACATAGAGCTGGAACCACATCGGCCGGTCGATGGCCGGGGCGACCTCTTCGATGGGGCAGACCGAGACGGTCGACATTGTGAAGGGAATGCCCTTGGCCGCCGCCGCGCGTGCCGCCTGCACTTCGCCTCGGCGTGCGTACATGCCGGTCAGGCCCACCGGGGCCAGGGCCACGGGCATGCTCAGGGTTTCGCCGAACAGCGTCGTCTGCAGGCTTAGCTCGGACATGTTCTTCAGCACCCGCTGACGCAAGGCGATGCTCGCCAGGTCCTCGACGTTGTGGCGCAGGGTGTACTCGGCGTAGGCGCCGCCGTCGGCGTAATGGAAGAGGAAAGGAGGCAGCTTGCGTTGGGCCGCGGCGCGATAGTCGGTGGAGGCGGAAATGATCATGGATTCTCGCAGCGTGGGTGGGTGTGGTTGCCGGGCGCGCCAGGGCGCCCGGCCCCTTTCACTTTAGTGATGAACCAGCATGCCGGTGAGCCAGTAGGCCTGGACCAAGGTGATCAGGCCGACGAGGGTGGCGAAGAACAGGCTGTGCTTGACGGTGAAGCGGAACAGGTCGGATTCCTTGCCGACCAGGCCGGTAGCGGCGCAGGCCACGGCGATCGATTGCGGCGAGATCATCTTGCCGGTCACGCCGCCGCTGGTGTTGGCCGCTACCAGCAGGGTGTCGTTGACCCCGATCTGATGTGCGGTAGTGGCCTGCAGCGAGCTGAACAGGGCGTTGGACGATGTATCGGAGCCTGTCAGGAACACGCCTAGCCAGCCCAGGAACGGCGAGAAGAACGGGAAGGCGGCACCCGTACCGGCCAGCACCAGGGCCATGGTCGAGGACATGCCCGAATAGTTGGTGACGAAGGCGAAGGCCAGGACCATGCCGATCGACAGGATCGGCCAGCGCAGCTCCCAGAAGGTTTCCTTCAAAGTGGTCAGACCGGTTTTGACGTTGATCTTCAGCACCATCATCGACAGCAGCGCCGAGAGGAAGATCGCAGTGCCGGTGGCGGAGATCGGGTCGAGCTTGAAGATCGCCGGCATGGCGGTTGGCGTGGCGGCGATCGGTGCGCCCTTGATCACCAGTTGGTCCAGATGCGGGATGGCGAAGTTGAACACGAAGTCGTACATCGAGCCACCCGCGGCGAACGCGGCCTTGAACGGCTTCAGCGTCCAGATGGTCACCAGTACGGTGAGGATCAGGAACGGCGACCAGGCCTTGAAGATCTCGCCCAGGCTGTACGGGGAAGGCTGGCTGCCACCGCGGCTGACCACGGCCGCGCCGACGCTGCCC
The DNA here is from genome assembly GCF_056725765.1 of Pseudomonas shiyinii. Classification (NCBI taxonomy): domain Bacteria; kingdom Pseudomonadati; phylum Pseudomonadota; class Gammaproteobacteria; order Pseudomonadales; family Pseudomonadaceae; genus Pseudomonas; species Pseudomonas shiyinii. The sequence goes on from NZ_CM161522.1 coordinate 387,835, forward strand.
TTGGCTTCGGCGAAGGCGCGCTTGGGCTGCCAGACTTTCAGGAACAGGGTCAGGGCGATCAGGCTGGCCAGGGCCGAGGTGATGTCCGGCAGTTCCGGGCCGATGAAGTTCGAGGTGAAGTACTGGGTGACGGCGAAGCTCAGGCCAGCGACCAAGGCGGCAGGCCAGGTTTCCTTCACGCCGCGCAGGCCATCCATCATGAACACCAGCCAGAACGGCACGAACAGCGACAGCAAGGGCAGCTGGCGACCGGTCATGGCACCGATGTGGAACGCGTCGATGCCGGTCACCTGGCCGGCGACGATGATCGGGATGCCCAGGGCGCCGAAGGCCACGGGCGCGGTGTTGGCGATCAGGCACAGGCCCGCGGCGTACAGCGGGTTGAAGCCAAGGCCCACCAGCAGCGCGGCGGTGATGGCCACCGGCGCGCCGAAGCCGGCCGCACCTTCCAGGAAGGCGCCAAAGCAGAAGCCGATCAGCAGCACTTGCAGGCGCTGATCGTCGGTGATCGACAGGACCGAGCTACGGATCACTTCGAACTGGCCGCTCTTGACCGTGAGTTTGTACAGGAACACCGCGGCGACGATGATCCAGGCGATGGGCCATAGGCCGTAGAGGAAACCATAGCCTGCGGCGGCCAGGGCCATGTCGACGGGCATCTGGAAGGCGAAGATCGCCACCAGGATCGACAGGGCAAGGGTGATGCTGCCGGCGACGTGGCCTTTGAGGCGGAACACGGCCAGGGCAAGGAAGAAGAACACGATGGGAATGACTGCCGCCAGCGCGGACAGGCCAAGACTACCAAGCGGACTATAGAGCTGTTGCCAGGTTTGCATATGGGGTGGCCCCTAATTGTTGTTGGTCAGGCACTGGCATTGGATAATTGGTAAGACCAATTTACAATGGCTGGTCGCTAGGTTAAAAGCCTCGTTGAGGCCGTGTCAATTTGTCTCGGGGAAAACTTTGGTCGGATGTCGATGAATGGGCATCTGCCGGGTAGGGAAAATCGTCATCTGATGGGTGTCGTCGTGGCCGGTATCGGCGAGAATAGGCGGCCCCGGTGTTCGTGGGGTTTGTGGAGAACATGTGATGGTTTTTGATCAGGTCCGCCAACGGCGCCTGTCCGACGATATCGTCGACCGGTTGGAAGGGATGATTCTCGAGGGCACGCTGACCTCGGGGCAGCGCCTGCCGGCCGAGCGTGTCCTGGCCGAGCAGTTCGGCGTATCCCGGCCATCCCTGCGCGAGGCGATCCAGAAGTTGGTGGCCAAGGGCCTGTTGGTCAGCCGCCAGGGTGGTGGCAACTACGTCGCCGAGACGCTGGGTTCGACCTTCAGCGACCCGCTGATGCAGCTGTTCGAGCGCAACCCCGACGCGCAGCGCGACCTGCTGGAGTTTCGTCACACCCTTGAGGCTTCATGCGCCTTCTACGCAGCCCAGCGCGCCACCGAGCCTGACCGCGAGCGGCTCAAGGCGGCATTCGATGCGTTGCAGGACTGCTATTCCCGGGCCAGTGAGGTCAGCCGGGCGGAGGAGGGCGCGGCCGATGCGCGTTTCCACCTGGCGATTGCCGAGGCCAGCCATAACGCAGTGCTGCTGCATACCATCCGCGGCCTGTTCGACCTGCTCAAGCGCAACGTGGTGACCAACATCGGCGGCATGTACCAGCAGCGCGCTGAGACCCGGGACATGCTGATCAGCCAGCACCGGGAGCTGTACCAGGCGATTGTCGAGGGTAGGGCGGAGGATGCGCGGGAGGTGTCGAGCCGGCATATCCTGTATGTGCAGGAAGTGCTCGAGGAAGCGCAGGAAGAAGCCCAGCGGGTGGCGCGGGCGGAGCGGCGCAGCGGGCGTTGATTGTGTTGCTGCAGGTCCCATCGCCGGCAAGCCGGCTCCCACATGTATGGCGGTATCTCTGAAAACAGCGCAGGGCAGGTGGGAGCAACTGCTTGAGTTGCTTACCCCGGCTCTATCGCTGGCAAGCCTTCCACATGTATGGCGGTATCTTTGAGGATAGCGCAGGACAGGTGGGAGCCGGCTTGCCGGCGATGAGCCCTTCGCAGGCTGGAAGAGCGTTACTCGTCCTTGCCCTTGTTACGCACAGCCCGCTGCAGCTCGCGGTTGGAATCGCGTTCGCGCATGGTGTCGCGCTTGTCGTATTCCTTCTTGCCCTTGCCGAGCGCGATCTCGCACTTGATCAGGTGCTTGCTCCAGTACAGCGACAGGGCCACGCAGGTGTAGCCCTTCTGTGCCACAGACGCTTCCAGGCGCTCGAGCTCGCGCTTGTTCAGCAGCAGCTTGCGGGTGCGCGTGGGGTCGGCGATGACGTGGGTGCTGGCGGTGGTCAGCGGGGTGATGTGGCTGCCGAACAGCCAGGCTTCGCCGTCCTTGAGCAGCACGTAGCTGTCGGTCAGGTGCGCCTTGCCGGCCCGCAGGCTCTTTACTTCCCAGCCGGACAGGACCAGCCCGGCCTCGAACTTATGCTCGATGAAGTAATCGTGTCGCGCTTTCTTGTTCTGCGCGATGGTCCCGGTCGGATGTTTCTTTTGCTTAGCCATAGGGGCCGCATTATAGGGAGTCGCCGCGTTGTCGGCTACGGGGTTTAGGTGTGCTTGAGCCTGTAGGATGAATCCCGGACAATGCAGGGCCTGTTTCTGTGAACAGCACTGTTTTCGAAGCGCTGAGAAGCGCTGCCGCCCTGTCTTGGAAGTGACGCCTGGATGACTACCCATATTCAACGCTCTGCCCTGCTGCCATACCCTGCCCAGGCGCTCTACGATCTGGTTAACGATGTGGCCAGCTATCCGAAGTTCCTGCCGTGGTGCTCGGCCGCGACTGTGATCGAGGCCAGCGAGACGCATATGCGGGCGAAGCTGGAGGTGGCCAAGGGCGGCATGAGCCAGCAGTTCGTCACGCGCAATGTGCTGGTGCCGGGGCAATCGATCGAGATGAACCTCGAAGAGGGGCCGTTCACCCAGCTGCATGGGCTGTGGGTGTTCAAACCGTTGGGCGAAAAGGCCTGCAAGATCAGCCTGGACTTGTCCTTCGACTACGCCGGGCCACTGGTGCGCGCCACCCTGGGGCCGCTGTTCAACCAGGCAGCCAACACCTTGGTCGATGCCTTCTGCCAGCGGGCCAAGCAGCTCAATGGCTGACGCGGGCCTGAATATAGAGGTGGTGTATGCCACGGCCGAGCGCCAGTGGTTGTTGGCGTGCGTAGTGCCTGAAGGGACGTGCGTGCGTGAGGCGCTGCGCCTGTCCCGGCTCGCCGAGCAGGTGCCTGGCCTGGATCTGGAAGCGTGCCCGGTAGGGATCTTTGGCAAGGTGGTAGCGGACCCTGCGCAGCGCAGGGTGGAAGAGGGCGATCGCCTGGAGGTCTACCGGCCACTGCTGGCCGACCCCAAGGAAGTGCGCAAGCAGCGGGCAGCCAAGGCGCGGGCGGCGCGGCAAGGCTGAGGGTCATGCGGGCTTCTGTAGGCGTGGGCTCGACAGCCTTGTAACAAAAAGCCCGGGCACTGCCCGGGCTTTTTCGTGTCCGCCGCGTTTACTGCGGGGAGGTTTCCAGCGGTGCTGGCGTCGGGACCGGCGTGGTCTCGATGGTGTCGATCTCTTTCTGGATCGACTCTTCCAGCGAGCCTGGCTTGGCTGGTTTTTCTTCCGGCTGGCCCTGTTCGGCAGCTGGACTGACGGTGGTGTCGCCGCTGCCACCGAGGATTTCCTGGTCGCGGCTCACGCCTGGCATGAAGTCGCCGGACAGGCTGACCAGTTGGTCGCTGTCGTTGAAGAAGATGCTCATGCGCTCTTGCTGCCGCTGGCCACCACCAGGCTGGAGGCTGTAGAGGTAGTCCCAGCGGTTGGTGTTGAAGGTGTCCTGAATCAGTGGGTTGCCCATGATAAACCTTACTTGCCGGCGGGTCATTCCGGGGCGCAATTGGTCTATCATGTCCTGCGTAACGACATTGCCCTGCTGGATGTCGATTTTGTAAACCCCGGGAAACGAGCAACCGGCGAGTGCGAGCAGTCCCACGAGGGTGAGGCTGGTTAGCAAGAGCTTGGTGTTTTGCATCGGTGGGCGACTTCCACTATCTTGGCTGGACAACGTAAACCCCGATCATACCCGTATTAAGAGAAGCTGCGAAGCAGCATCGGCGAGAAAGCTGACCATGGTTGAAAATAGCGAATTGCGCAAAGCCGGTCTCAAGGTGACCCTGCCTCGAGTCAAGATCCTACAGATGCTCGACTCCACCGAGCAGCGTCACATGAGCGCCGAGGATGTCTACAAGGCGCTGATGGAGGCTGGCGAGGATGTTGGCCTGGCGACCGTGTATCGCGTACTGACCCAGTTCGAAGCGGCGGGTCTGGTGGTTCGCCACAACTTCGACGGCGGTCATGCAGTATTCGAGCTGGCTGACGGCGGCCACCACGACCACATGGTCAACGTGGACTCCGGCGAGGTCATCGAATTCATGGATGCCGAGATCGAGAGGCGCCAGAAAGAGATCGTTGCCCAGCACGGCTACGAGCTGGTGGATCACAATCTGGTCCTGTACGTACGCAAGAAAAAGTAACGATTTTCTCGTTACCAAAAGCAAAGGCGACCTTCGGGTCGCCTTTGTGCTTTCAGCAGGTGATGCCCACCCCTGTAGGAGCGGCCTCGTGCCGCGAAAGGAGTGCGTAGCGCTCCCTAATTTCAGCTTCGCAGCAGAGATTGCAGGGCCGCTTTGCGGCCCTTTCGCGGCACAAGACCGCCCCTACAGCATTGATGTCAGGACTTCACCACCATCTTGCGTGCATGGGCCAACGATTCCTTGGTCAGGTCGATGCCCCCCAGCATTCGCGCCACTTCCTCCACCCGCTCGCGCTTGCCCAGGCTGGCGACTGCAGTATGGGTGGTGTCGCTGTTGCGCACCTTGTGCACGAACAGGTGATGGTGCCCTTGCGCGGCGACCTGGGGCAGGTGGGTGACTGTCAGTACCTGGCCACGCTCGCCCAGGCGGCGCAGCAGTTGGCCAACGATCTCGGCGGTAGGGCCGCCGATGCCGACGTCCACTTCGTCGAACACCAGGGTGGGAATGCGCGAAGTCTGCGCGGTGATGACCTGGATCGCCAGGCTGATGCGTGACAGTTCGCCACCCGACGCTACCTTGGCCAGGCCCTTGAGTGGTTGCCCGGGGTTGGCACTGACCAGCAGCTCGACCCCTTCCAGGCCGTGGGGCGACAGCTCATCGCCTGCATAGGGGGTCAGTTCGATGCAGAAACGCCCGCCAGGCATGCCCAGACGCTGGATTTCCTGCTCAACGGCGGTCGCAAGCTGTTTGGCAGCCTGCTGACGCAAGCCGCTGAGCTCGGTGGCCTTCTCGCGGTAGTGCTGGGCATAGGCCGCGAGCTCCTCGCCCAGGCGCTCGATCGACTCATCGCTGGCGTTGAGCCCTTCGAGCTCCTCCATCAGGCGCTGCTGCAGGTGCGGAAGCTCGGTGGGGTGCACGCGGTGTTTACGTGCCAGGGTATAGATGGTGTCGAGCCGCTCCTCCAGGGCTTGCAGGCGCATGGGGTCGGCGTCGAAATGGTCGAGGAAGCGGTTGAGCTCGCCCACGGCCTCTTCGACCTGGATCTGTGCGCTGGCGATCAGGTTGGCCGCTTCACCGAGTGCCTTGGGTGCATTGGCCACGGCGCTCAGGCGGTTGAGGCTGGCTGTCAGGGCGCTGAGCACGTTGCCCGAATCGCTTTCGCTGCATTGGTCGATGACCTGGCGGCAGATGCCGAACAAGGCCTCGGCGTTGGTCAGGCTCTTGTGTTCCTGTTCCAGTTGCTCCAGTTCGTTCTCGCCCAGGCCCAGGTTGTCCAGCTCCTCCAGCTGGTAGCTGAGCAGTTGATGGCGGGCGCGTTGCTCGTCGCCGGAGTTGGACAGGCGCTCCAGCTCCAGGCGGGTCTGGCGCCAGCGCTGGGCCGCCAGCTGTACCTGGCGGGCCAGGTCGATGGCGCCGGCGTATTCGTCCACCAGGCGGCGATGGGTGTCGGTCTTGAGCAGGGACTGGTGCTCGTGCTGGCTGTGGATGTCGATCAGCAGTTCACCGAGTGCCTTGAGGTCGCCCAGCGGGCAGGGCGTGCCATTTATATAGCCACGGCTGCGGCCCTCGCCGGTGATCACCCTGCGCAGGATGCACGGGCCGGCGTGGTCCAAGTCGCGTTCGGCGAGCCAGTTGCGGGCCTCCGGGATTTCGTCCAGGTCGAAGGTGGCGAGGATGTCCGCCTTGTCCGCACCCGGGCGCACCACGCCGCTGTCGGCGCGATCGCCCAGGGCCAGGCCGAGGGCGTCGAGCATGATCGACTTGCCCGCGCCGGTCTCGCCAGTGATCACGCTCATGCCGCGGGCAAGCTCGAGATCCAGGTGTTCGACGATGGCGTAGTTGTGAATGGACAGGTGCACCAGCATGGGGCGGCTCCCGAAGGCTTTTGTCTGGTTATTTATACAGTACTTTTTTCAGACCTGCCAATCCCCGCAGGACGAACAGGGTGAGTCATGAAAAGCGGCTTGCCCCTTGAACCCGGTTTTTCCGACCCCATATAGCCGGCAAGACAAGACGAGCTCGGCTCGCCCACCAGAAATTGCGGAGGAGAAACCTAATGGCTGACGAACAGCTGGATGAGAAGAACCTTAACGCCGAAGAGGCTGGTGCAGAGGATCTCGGTGCCCGCGTCCAAGTGCTCGAGGAGCAGCTGGCCGCCGCCAAGGACCAGTCCCTGCGTACTGCCGCCGAGCTGCAGAACATCCGCCGTCGCGCCGAACAGGATGTCGAGAAGGCCCACAAGTTCGCCCTTGAGAAGTTCGCCGGCGACCTGCTGCCGGTGGTCGACAGCCTGGAGCGTGGCCTGGAGCTGTCCAGCGCCGACGACGAGACCATCAAGCCGATGCGCGAAGGCATCGAGCTGACCCTGAAGATGTTCCACGACACCCTCAAGCGCTACAACCTCGAGGCGGTCGACCCGCACGGCGAACCCTTCAACGCCGAGCACCACCAGGCCATGGCCATGCAGGAAAGCGCCGAGGTCGAGCCCAACAGCGTGCTCAAGGTGTTCCAGAAGGGCTACCTGCTCAATGGTCGCCTGCTGCGTCCCGCCATGGTGGTGGTCAGCAAGGCACCGGCGGCGCCCCAGCCATCGATCGACGAAAAGGCTTGAAATCCTTCCGGGCATCCCCATCTAGGTGTCAAGCATTCAAGTATTACCGCAGTTGGCCAAAGTAGTCGCTGCTACCTAATTCAAGTTTCGGGAGAGTAAACATGGGCAAAATCATCGGTATCGACCTGGGGACCACCAACTCGTGCGTCTCCATCCTGGAAAACGGTAACGTCAAGGTCATCGAGAACGCCGAAGGCGCGCGTACCACCCCTTCGATCGTGGCCTACGCCAACGATGGCGAGATCCTGGTCGGCCAGTCGGCCAAGCGCCAGGCCGTCACCAACCCGCACAACACCCTGTTCGCAGTGAAGCGCCTGATCGGCCGTCGCTTCGAAGAAGACGTCGTGCAGAAAGACATCAAGCTGGTGCCGTACAAGATCGTCAAGGCTAACAATGGTGACGCCTGGGTCGAAGCCGGTGGCAAGGAAATGGCGCCGCCGCAGATCAGCGCCGAAGTCCTGAAGAAAATGAAGAAAACCGCCGAAGACTACCTCGGCGAGCCAGTCACCGAAGCGGTCATCACCGTTCCGGCCTACTTCAACGACAGCCAGCGCCAGGCCACCAAGGACGCAGGTCGCATCGCCGGCCTGGACGTCAAGCGCATCATCAACGAGCCGACCGCTGCTGCGCTGGCCTACGGCATGGACAAGGCCAAGGGCGACCACACCGTCATCGTCTATGACCTCGGTGGTGGTACCTTTGACGTCTCGGTCATCGAAATCGCCGAAGTCGACGGTGAGCACCAGTTCGAAGTATTGGCCACCAACGGCGACACCTTCCTGGGTGGCGAAGACTTCGACATGCGCCTGATCGACTACCTCGTCGACGAGTTCAAGAAAGAGTCCGGCATGGACCTGAAGAACGACCCGCTGGCCCTGCAGCGCCTGAAGGAGGCTGCTGAAAAGGCCAAGATCGAGCTGTCGTCCTCGCAGTCGACCGACGTCAACCTGCCGTACATCACTGCAGACGCGACCGGTCCTAAGCACCTGAACGTGAAGATCTCCCGTGCCAAGCTGGAGTCGCTGGTCGAAGACCTGGTCAAGCGCACCATCGAGCCTTGCCGCATCGCCCTGAAGGACGCCGGTATCGACGTCAGCAAGATCGACGACGTGATCCTGGTCGGCGGTCAGACCCGTATGCCGCTGGTACAGAAAGCCGTTGCCGACTTCTTCGGCAAGGAAGCGCGCAAGGACGTCAACCCGGACGAAGCCGTGGCCATGGGTGCAGCCATCCAGGGTGCGGTACTGGCCGGTGACGTGAAGGACGTGCTGCTGCTGGACGTCAGCCCGCTGACCCTGGGTATCGAAACCATGGGTGGCGTGATGACCGCGCTGATCGAGAAGAACACCACCATCCCGACCAAGAAGTCGCAGGTGTTCTCGACCGCCGACGACAACCAGAGCGCCGTGACCATCCATGTACTGCAGGGTGAGCGCAAGCAGGCTGCACAGAACAAGTCGCTGGGCAAGTTCGACCTGGCTGACATTCCGCCGGCTCCGCGTGGCGTGCCGCAGATCGAAGTCACCTTCGACATCGACGCCAACGGCATCCTGCACGTCGGCGCGAAGGACAAGGCCACTGGCAAAACCCAGTCGATCGTGATCAAGGCCAACTCCGGCCTGTCGGACGAAGAAATCGAGCGCATGGTGCGTGATGCCGAGGCCAACGCCGAGGAAGACCGCAAGTTCGAAGAGCTGGCCGCTGCCCGTAACCAGGGTGACGCGCTGGTTCACTCGACCCGCAAGATGGTCGCCGACGCCGGTGACAAGGTAACCGCCGAAGAGAAGGCTGCCATCGAGGCTGCTGTCGTTGCTCTGGAAGCCGCTGTCAAAGGCGACGACAAGGCTGCGATCGACGCCAAGGTCGAGGAGCTGTCCAAAGTCTCCGCGCCGGTTGCCCAGAAGATGTACGCCGAGCAGCAGGCCGAGCAGCCTCAGGGCGGCGCCCAGCAGGCCGAGCCGGAAGCCAAGCACGACGACGTGGTCGATGCCGAGTTCGAAGAAGTGAAAGACAACAACAAGCAGTAATCCCTGCATGTTGTCGGCCGGCTCACCGTCGTTTGTCGGTGAGCTGGTAGGATGTCGCCGCGCGGGGGCTTGCTCCCGCGTTGGCGTATCTGGAATTCGAGAATTTTTACAGCATCTGTCAGCGCCGAGCGGCGGCAGGTGTTGATGGCGTGGCGCAGATGCCAGACGCCCAACAAGGTGCAAATGACCTATGTCCAAGCGTGATTATTATGAGGTACTGGGTGTCGAGCGCGGCGCCAGCGAAGCAGACCTCAAAAAAGCCTATCGCCGGCTGGCGATGAAGTACCACCCGGACCGCAACCCGGGCGATAAAGAGTCGGAAGACAAGTTCAAGGAGGCCAACGAGGCCTACGAGGTACTGTCTGACGCGAGCAAGCGTGCAGCGTTCGACCAGTATGGCCATGCGGGCGTCGATCCGAGCATGGGTGGCGGTGGTGCAGGTTTCGGTGGTGCCAACTTCTCCGACATCTTCGGTGATGTGTTCAGTGACTTCTTCGGCGGTGGCCGGGGTGGTGGACGTGGCGGGGCCCAGCGCGGCAGCGACCTGCGTTACACCCTGGAGCTGAACCTCGAGGAGGCGGTGCGTGGCACCACGGTCAGCATTCGCGTGCCGACGCTGGTCAATTGCAAACCATGCGATGGCTCCGGTGCGAAGAAGGGCTCGGCTCCGGCGACCTGCCCGACCTGCGGCGGTATCGGCCAGGTGCGCATGCAGCAGGGCTTCTTCTCCGTGCAGCAGACCTGCCCGCGCTGCCATGGCCAGGGCAAGATCATCACCGACCCATGCTCGTCCTGCCATGGCGAAGGCCGTGTCGAGGAATACAAGACCCTGTCGGTCAAGGTGCCGGCCGGTGTCGACACCGGCGATCGCATCCGTCTCTCCGGCGAGGGCGAGGCGGGTACCCATGGTGGTCCGACCGGTGACCTGTACGTGGTCATCAATGTGCGTGAGCACCCGATCTTCCAGCGTGACGGCAAGCACCTGTACTGCGAAGTGCCGATCAGCTACACCGATGCCGCCCTGGGCGGTGAGCTGGAAGTGCCGACCCTCGATGGTCGGGTCAAGCTGAAGATCCCGGAGGGTACCCAGACCGGCAAGCAGTTCCGCCTGCGCGGCAAGGGTGTGGCCCCGGTGCGTGGTGGTGCGGCGGGCGACCTGCTGTGCCGTGTGGCGGTGGAAACGCCGGTCAACCTGAGCCGTCGCCAGCGCGAGCTGCTCGAGGAGCTGCGTGACTCACTGCAGGGCGACAGCTCCCATTCGCCCAAGGCCAGTGGCTGGTTCGAGGGTGTGAAGCGCTTCTTCGGCGATCTCTGACAAGGAACAGGCTATGCGACGTATTGCAGTGATGGGCGCGGCGGGGCGGATGGGCAAGACCCTCGTCGAGGCTGTGCAGCAACAGGCGCCCCAGGCGGGCCTGACGGCGGCGATCGATCGCCCCGACAGCACCCTGGTCGGGGCCGATGCCGGTGAGCTGGCAGCGCTGGGGCGCATCGGCGTGGAAATCTGTGGTGACCTGGCCAAGGTCGCCGACGAGTTCGACGTGCTGATCGACTTCACTCACCCCTCGGTGACCCTGAAGAACCTGGCGTTCTGCCGCAAGGCGGGCAAGGCCATGGTCATCGGCACCACCGGCTTCACGCCGGAAGAGAAAGAGCTGCTGGCTGAGGCGGGCAAAGAGATCCCGATCGTCTTCGCTGCCAACTTCAGCGTTGGCGTCAACCTGTGCCTGAAGTTGCTGGATACTGCGGCGCGGGTGCTGGGTGACGAGGTGGACATCGAAATCATCGAGGCGCACCACCGGCACAAGGTCGATGCGCCGTCCGGTACCGCGCTGCGCATGGGCGAGGTGGTGGCCCAGGCGCTGGGGCGTGACCTGGGTGAAGTGGCGGTCTACGGTCGCGAAGGCCAGACCGGTGCCCGTGATCGCCAGACCATCGGTTTCGCCACGGTGCGGGCCGGCGACGTGGTGGGTGACCACACCGTGCTGTTCGCCGCGGAAGGCGAGCGCGTCGAGATCACCCACAAGGCCTCCAGCCGCATGACCTTCGCCAAGGGGGCGGTGCGTGCCGCGCTGTGGCTGGATGGGCGCGAGCCGGGTCTGTACGACATGCAGGACGTGCTCGAGCTGCGTTGATCGTAAATGGGGTCGCTTCGCGACCCTTTCGCGGCACAAGGCCGCTCCTACAGGTTTGGCGCCGCTCTCGAAGGCGGTGAGGTGCTTGTGGGAGCGGGCTTGTCCCGCTATTGCATTTGATCGGGCAGCGCTGTCGCCTGTCGCATTCCTGTGTTTCAGAGACACATACGCGGTAGACCTAAAACGTAATTTTCTGTAAGCTACAGCTTTAGTGTGTCCACTAAAAGCGCGCAGACAAATTCAGCATAAAAGCGGGGTGACGTGTCCATACGTCATTCCGCTTTTTTGCAACCTGCGATCGCCCTTTCAGGCTTGATTTACGGGAGGTCTTCTTGACTAAGCCAGCCATACTCGCCCTTGCCGATGGCAGCATTTTTCGCGGTGAAGCCATCGGAGCCGACGGTCAAACCGTTGGTGAGGTGGTGTTCAACACCGCTATGACCGGCTACCAGGAAATCCTTACAGACCCTTCCTATGCCCAGCAAATCGTCACCCTGACTTACCCGCACATCGGCAACACCGGCACTACCCCTGAAGACGCTGAGTCCAACCGCGTCTGGTCCGCCGGCCTGGTCATCCGCGACCTGCCGTTGCTGGCCAGCAACTGGCGCAACACCCAGTCGCTGCCTGAATACCTGAAAGCCAACAACGTCGTGGCCATCGCCGGCATCGACACCCGCCGCCTGACCCGTATCCTGCGCGAAAAAGGCGCTCAGAACGGCTGCATCCTGGCCGGTGACGACATCAGCGAAGAAGCCGCCATCGCCGCTGCCCGCGCCTTCCCAGGCCTCAAGGGCATGGACCTGGCCAAGGAAGTGTCCACCAAGGACCGCTACGAATGGCGCTCCAGCGTGTGGAACCTGGAAACCGACAGCCACCCGACCCTGGAAGCGGCCGATCTGCCCTACCACGTGGTGGCCTACGACTACGGCGTCAAGCTGAACATCCTGCGCATGCTGGTCGCCCGTGGCTGCCGCCTGACCGTGGTGCCGGCCCAGACCCCAGCCAGCGAAGTCCTGGCCCTGAACCCTGATGGCGTGTTCCTCTCCAACGGCCCTGGCGACCCCGAGCCGTGCGACTACGCGATCCAGGCGATCAAGGACATCCTCGAGACCGACATTCCGGTCTTCGGTATCTGCCTGGGTCACCAGCTGCTGGCCCTGGCCTCTGGCGCCAAGACCATGAAAATGGGCCACGGCCACCACGGTGCCAACCACCCGGTCCAGGATCTGGACAGCGGCGTGGTCATGATCACCAGCCAGAACCACGGTTTCGCCGTCGACGAAGCCACCCTGCCGGGCAACGTTCGCGCCATCCACAAGTCGCTGTTCGACGGCACCCTGCAGGGTATCGAGCGTACCGACAAGAGCGCGTTCAGCTTCCAGGGCCACCCTGAAGCGAGCCCAGGCCCGACCGACGTCGCGCCACTGTTCGATCGTTTCATCGATGCCATGGCCAAGCGCCGCTGAGCATCCTGCATCAAGGCCCCGGGGCGGCTCGCGCCGCACCCGGAAGCGCCTGACCCAGATTGTTCAAGACGGCTTGCCGACTGACCCGCGGATTTGAGTGACAACCCATGCCAAAACGTACAGACATCAAAAGCATCCTGATTCTCGGCGCCGGCCCGATCGTGATCGGCCAGGCCTGTGAATTCGACTATTCCGGCGCCCAGGCCTGCAAGGCCCTGCGCGAGGAAGGCTTCCGCGTCATCCTGGTGAACTCCAACCCGGCCACCATCATGACCGACCCGGCCATGGCCGACGCTACCTACATCGAGCCGATCAAATGGCAATCGGTGGCCAAGATCATCGAAAAGGAGCGCCCGGACGCGCTGCTGCCGACCATGGGTGGCCAAACTGCCCTGAACTGCGCCCTGGACCTCGAGCGCCACGGCGTGCTGGAGAAGTTCGGCGTGGAAATGATCGGCGCCAATGCCGACACCATCGACAAGGCCGAAGACCGTTCGCGTTTCGACCAGGCGATGAAGGCCATCGGCCTGGAGTGCCCGCGTTCCGGTATCGCCCACAGCATGGAAGAAGCCAATGCGGTGCTCGAGCGCCTGGGCTTCCCCTGCATCATCCGCCCGTCGTTCACCATGGGCGGCACCGGTGGTGGTATCGCCTACAACCGTGAAGAATTCGAAGAAATCTGCGCCCGCGGCCTGGACCTGTCGCCGACCAAGGAGCTGCTGATCGACGAATCGCTGATCGGTTGGAAGGAATACGAGATGGAGGTTGTCCGCGACAAGAAGGACAACTGCATCATCGTCTGCTCCATCGAGAACTTCGACCCGATGGGCGTGCACACCGGCGACTCGATCACTGTCGCTCCGGCGCAGACCCTGACCGACAAGGAATACCAGATCATGCGCAACGCCTCGCTGGCGGTGCTGCGTGAAATCGGCGTCGAAACCGGTGGTTCCAACGTGCAGTTCGGTATCTGCCCGAACACCGGCCGCATGGTCGTGATCGAGATGAACCCGCGGGTATCGCGTTCCTCGGCCCTGGCTTCGAAGGCCACCGGCTTCCCGATCGCCAAGATCGCCGCCAAGCTGGCCGTCGGCTACACCCTCGACGAGCTGCAGAACGACATCACCGGCGGTCGTACCCCGGCATCCTTCGAGCCCTCCATCGACTACGTGGTCACCAAACTGCCGCGCTTCGCCTTCGAGAAGTTCCCGAAAGCCGATGCCCGCCTGACCACCCAGATGAAGTCCGTGGGTGAGGTCATGGCCATCGGCCGTACCTTCCAGGAGTCCATGCAGAAAGCCCTGCGCGGCCTGGAAGTCGGCGCCTGCGGCCTGGACCCGAAGGTCGACCTGGCCAACCCGGAAGCCATGAGCATCCTCAAGCGTGAGCTGACCGTGCCGGGCGCCGAGCGTATCTGGTATGTCGCCGATGCCTTCCGTGCCGGCATGAGCCGTGATGAAATCTTCGCCCTGACCAAGATCGACCACTGGTTCCTGGTGCAGATCGAAGACCTGATCCAGGAAGAAGAGAAGGTCAAGACCCTGGGCCTGGCCGCCATCGACAAGGCACTGATGCTGCGCCTCAAGCGCAAGGGCTTCTCCGACCAGCGCCTGGCCAAGCTGCTGGGCGTGACCGACAAGAACCTGCGCCGTCACCGCCACAAGCTGGAGGTGCTGCCGGTCTACAAGCGCGTCGACACCTGCGCCGCCGAGTTCGCTACCGACACCGCCTACCTGTACTCCACCTATGAGGAAGAGTGCGAGGCCAACCCGTCGACCCGCGACAAGATCATGATCCTCGGCGGTGGCCCGAACCGTATCGGCCAAGGCATCGAGTTCGACTACTGCTGCGTGCACGCAGCCCTGGCGCTGCGCGAAGACGGTTACGAGACCATCATGGTCAACTGCAACCCGGAAACCGTCTCCACCGACTACGACACCTCCGACCGCCTGTACTTCGAGCCGCTGACCCTGGAAGACGTGCTGGAAATCTGCCGTGTCGAGAAGCCAAAAGGCGTCATCGTCCACTACGGCGGCCAGACTCCGCTGAAACTGGCGCGCGCGTTGGAAGAAGCCGGCGTGCCGATCATCGGTACCAGCCCGGACGCCATCGACCGTGCCGAAGACCGTGAGCGTTTCCAGCAGATGGTCCAGCGCTTGAACCTGCGCCAGCCGCCAAACGCCACCGTGCGCAGCGAAGACGAAGCCATTCGCGCCGCCGGCGACATCGGCTATCCGCTGGTGGTGCGTCCGTCCTACGTGTTGGGTGGCCGTGCGATGGAAATCGTTTACGAGCTGGACGAGCTCAAGCGCTACCTGCGCGAAGCGGTCCAGGTATCCAACGACAGCCCGGTACTGCTCGACCACTTCCTCAACTGCGCCATCGAGATGGACGTGGATGCGGTCTGCGACGGTACCGACGTGGTGATCGGCGCGATCATGCAGCACATCGAGCAGGCCGGCGTGCACTCCGGTGACTCCGCGTGCTCGCTGCCGCCGTACTCGCTGCCGGCCAACGTCCAGGACGAAGTCCGCGAGCAGGTCCGCAAGATGGCCCTGGAGCTGGGCGTGGTCGGCCTGATGAACGTGCAGCTGGCGCTGCAGGGCGACAAGATCTACGTGATCGAGGTCAACCCGCGCGCTTCGCGTACCGTGCCGTTCGTCTCCAAGTGCATCGGCACCTCCCTGGCGATGATCGCGGCTCGTGTCATGGCCGGCAAATCGTTGAAAGAGCTGGGCTTCACCAAGGAAATCATCCCGAACTTCTACAGCGTCAAGGAAGCCGTCTTCCCGTTCGCCAAGTTCCCAGGTGTTGACCCGATCCTCGGCCCTGAGATGAAATCCACCGGTGAAGTCATGGGTGTCGGCGACAGCTTCGGTGAAGCCTTCGCCAAGGCCCAGATGGGCGCCAGCGAAATCCTGCCTTGCAGCGGTACCGCGTTCATCAGCGTGCGCGACGACGACAAGCCGCAAGTGGCCGGTGTCGCCCGCGACCTGATCGCCCTGGGCTTCGAAGTGGTCGCTACCGCGGGCACCGCCAAGGTCATCGAGGCGGCAGGCTTGAAGGTGCGCCGCGTGAACAAGGTGACCGAAGGTCGCCCGCATGTGGTCGACATGATCAAGAACGACGAAGTGTCGCTGATCATCAACACCACCGAAGGCCGCCAGTCGATCGCCGATTCCTACTCGATTCGTCGCAATGCGCTGCAGCACAAGATCTACTGCACCACGACCATTGCGGCAGGTGAAGCCATCTGTGAAGCGCTGAAATTCGGTCCCGAGAAGACCGTTCGTCGCTTGCAGGATCTGCACGCAGGATTGAACGCATGAGCATTGCCAAGTACCCAATGACCGTCCAGGGCGCTCGCGCCCTGGAAGAGGAACTGCTCTTCTTGAGCAAGACCGAGCGCCCGCGCCTGAGCCAGGCGATTGGCGAGGCGCGTGAGCTGGGTGACCTGAAGGAAAACGCCGAATACCATGCCGCCCGCGAGGAGCAGGGTATGGTCGAGGCGCGTATCCGTGACATCGAAGGTCGCCTGCAGAACTCGGTGGTGATCGATGTCACCACCATTGCGCACACCGGCAAGGTGATCTTCGGGACCACCGTGGACCTTGAGAATACCGAGACCGGCGATCAGGTGACCTACCAGATCGTGGGCGAGGACGAGGCGGACGTAAAGAAAGGCAAGCTCTCGAACAGTGCGCCGATCGCCCGTGCCATCATCGGCAAGGAAGAAGGTGACACCGTTGTCGTCAAGACACCAAACGGCACGGTCGAGTACGAGATTGTCGAAGTCAAGCACATCTGACCGGCATCCGCGGGCGCCATCCCTCGAAGGGATCCTATGGCAGCTGGCCCAGGTCTTCTGGGTCGGCGGCCTGTGGGTATTTCATGTAGGGCTGGTGCCGGCGCTCAAGGTGACCGGCCTTGCGCCATTGCTCGTGCAGGACGTGGCTGCGCAGATCGACCGCTGGTTGATCGGCGTCGCGTTGCTCGGCCTGATGACCCAGCTGGCGGTATTGGCGAGGGTGGATGGCCTTTCGGCCTGGTGGCGGCAGTTCCGTGGCCAGATGCTATTGCTCGGTTTCGGTGCCTGCGTCGGCTACTACACACTGCGCTACGGGATCTCCGTGGGCGAGCGGTGGCAGATGTTCTGTTTCCTGGTGCTGGGCTTTTCCGGCATCGTGCTGGTGGCCCAGCCGGTTCCGGTCAGGGTGCGAAAATCGCGCCATTGACCTGGCGATCCATGCCTTTGTGGGAGCCGGCTTGCCGGCGATGAAGGCATCGCAGTGCTTGGCACCGGCTGCGCCGGTGATCGCCGGCAAGCCGGCTCCCACAGGTTTGTACGGTTGCGTCCGTACCGTTACTTGTAACGGTGGATGTTGGACAGTTGCTTGTTCGGCTGCGGGTTCTTGCGGTAGATCAGCGCCTTCTTGCCGATGGTCTGCACCAGCTCGGCACGGCCGGCCTTGCACAGTTCTGCGATGGCGGCGGCACGCTCTTCGCGGTCTTCCGAGCGGATTTCGACCTTGATCAGTTCGTGATCGGTCAGGGCGCGCTCCAGTTCGGCGACCACGCCTTCGTTCAAACCATTGCCCGCGACGATCAGGACCGGCTTCAGGTCGTGACCAATCGATTTGTATTGTTTCTTCTGCTCGTTATTGAGCGGCATAATCTGACCCTTTTCGTCTGATTCTGTAAAATTGGTGGCCATTTTACCCGAGGGCCACTGGCTCCGCCCAGTCAATCACGACGCATATCATCGAGGTGCCCTGTGGCGCAACGTTCCAAGAGCAGCCATAACTGGCTGAGAGAGCATTTCAACGATCCTTTCGTCAAGCAGGCGCAAAAGGACGGCTACCGCTCGCGCGCGAGCTACAAACTGCTGGAGATCCAGGAAAAGGACAAATTGATCCGCCCTGGCATGAGCGTGATCGACCTGGGCGCGGCCCCAGGAGGCTGGTCACAGGTGACCAGTCGTCTGATCGGCGGGCAAGGGCGCCTGATCGCTTCGGACATCCTGGAAATGGACTCGATCCCCGACGTTACCTTCATCCAGGGCGATTTTACCCAGGATGAAGTGCTCCAGCGCATCCTCGAAGCGGTGGGCGATTCGCACGTGGACCTTGTGATTTCCGACATGGCCCCCAATATGAGTGGTACGCCCGCCGTGGACATGCCGCGTGCCATGTTCCTCTGTGAGCTGGCCCTGGATCTCGCGACCCGCGTATTGCGCCCTGGTGGAGACTTCCTGATCAAGATCTTCCAGGGTGAAGGGTTCGACCAGTACCTCAAGGATGTACGTAGCAAGTTCGACAAGGTACAGATGCGCAAGCCTTCGTCCTCCCGGGATCGTTCCCGCGAACAGTACCTGTTGGGCCGTGGCTTCAAAGGGGCGTGAGTGACGTTTTGCGGGGCCTCCGATAGTTATTTCCAATCGGCGGTTCCGTCAGGATCGTCCGAACTTCGTGTAGTCTAGCTTTCACAAAGGGTTACAGACGGCGCCTGCGGATGCGTAGGTAATGTAGTAAGTTAGGGCGGTGAATATCATGCGAGGCACGGCAGCGTCGTGCGCCGGCCTCAGAGGGTAGCTAATTGAACGACATGGCAAAGAATTTGATCCTGTGGTTGATCATCGCGGCAGTCCTTGTGACGGTGATGAACAACTTCTCCAGCCCGAACGAGCCGCAGACCCTCAACTACTCCGACTTCATTCAGCAGGTCAAGGACGGTAAGGTCGAGCGTGTCACCGTCGACGGCTATGTCATTACCGGCAAGCGCACCGACGGCGACAACTTCAAGACCATCCGCCCGGCCATCACCGACAACGGCCTGATCGGCGACCTGGTCGACAACCACGTCACCGTCGAAGGCAAGCAACCTGAACAGCAGAGCATCTGGACCCAGTTGCTGGTGGCCAGCTTCCCGATCCTGGTGATCATTGCCGTGTTCATGTTCTTCATGCGCCAGATGCAGGGCGGTGCGGGCGGCAAGGGCGGCCCGATGAGCTTCGGCAAGAGCAAGGCGCGCCTGTTGTCCGAAGACCAGGTCAAGACCACCCTGGCTGACGTCGCCGGTTGCGACGAGGCCAAGGAAGAGGTCGGCGAACTGGTCGAGTTCCTGCGCGACCCGGGCAAGTTCCAGCGCCTGGGTGGCCGCATTCCGCGTGGCGTGCTGATGGTCGGCCCGCCCGGTACCGGTAAGACCCTGCTGGCCAAGGCCATCGCAGGCGAGGCCAAGGTGCCGTTCTTCACCATTTCCGGTTCCGACTTCGTCGAGATGTTCGTCGGCGTGGGTGCCAGCCGTGTCCGTGACATGTTCGAGCAGGCGAAGAAGCACGCGCCTTGCATCATCTTCATCGACGAGATCGATGCCGTGGGTCGCCATCGTGGTGCCGGCATGGGCGGTGGTCACGACGAGCGCGAGCAGACCCTCAACCAGTTGCTGGTGGAGATGGACGGCTTCGAGATGAACGACGGCATCATCGTGATCGCCGCCACCAACCGTCCGGATGTCCTGGACCCTGCGCTGCTGCGTCCTGGCCGCTTCGACCGCCAGGTGGTGGTCGGCCTGCCGGATATCCGTGGCCGTGAGCAGATCCTCAAGGTGCACATGCGCAAGGTGCCGGTCGGCGAAAACGTCAATGCGGCCGTCATCGCCCGCGGTACCCCCGGTTTCTCCGGTGCCGACCTCGCCAACCTGGTCAACGAGGCCTCGCTGTTCGCCGCTCGCGCCAGCAAGCGCCTGGTCGAGATGAAGGAGTTCGAGCTGGCCAAGGACAAGATCATGATGGGCGCCGAGCGCAAGACCATGGTCATGTCCGAGAAGGAAAAACAGAACACGGCCTACCACGAGGCAGGCCATGCCATCGTCGGTCGCCTCGTTCCCGAGCACGACCCGGTGTACAAGGTTTCGATCATTCCGCGCGGTCGTGCGCTGGGCGTGACCATGTTCCTTCCCGAGGAAGATCGCTACAGCCTGTCCAAGCGTGCGCTGATCAGCCAGATCTGCTCGCTGTATGGCGGCCGTATCGCCGAGGAAATGACCCTGGGCTTCGACGGCGTCACCACCGGTGCCTCCAACGACATCATGCGCGCGAGTCAGATCGCCCGGAACATGGTCACCAAGTGGGGCCTGTCCGAGAAGCTCGGCCCGCTGATGTATGCCGAGGAGGAGGGCGAGGTGTTCCTCGGTCGCAGCGCGGCTAGCCAGCATGCCAGCGTGTCGGGTGAGACGGCCAAGCTGATCGACTCCGAGGTGCGCAGCATCATCGATCACTGCTACGCCACGGCCAAGCAGATCCTGACCGACAACCGCGACAAGCTCGACGCCATGGCCGAGGCCCTGATGAAGTACGAGACCATCGATGCCGACCAGATCGACGACATCATGGCCGGCCGTACGCCGCGTGAACCGCGTGACTGGGACAACGACGCCGGTACCTCCGGCAACCAGGCCTCCCAGGGTGATCGCCCGGAGTCGCCGATCGGCGGTCCTGCGGCTCAACACTAAGGGCATCTATGACTTCAAAGCAGTACCCGACCCGGTTGCCTTGCGGCAACCGGGTTCTTGATTTGTCCCGTACCCATGTCATGGGTATCCTCAATGTCACCCCCGATTCCTTCTCCGATGGCGGGCGCTTCAGTCAGCGTGACGAAGCCTTGCGCCACGCCGAGGCGATGGTGGCGGCCGGTGCGACCTTGATCGACGTCGGTGGCGAGTCCACTCGCCCCGGCGCACGCGCGGTTTCCCCCACCGAGGAGCTGGAGCGCGTGGCGCCCATGGTCGAGGCGATCAACAGCCGCCTTGACGTGATCATCTCGGTCGACACATCCACGCCGGCTGTCATGCGTGAGTCGGCCCGCCTGGGCGCCGGCCTGATCAACGACGTACGCGCCCTGGAGCGCGACGGCGCGCTGGATGCCGCCGCGGCTACCGGGTTGCCGGTGTGCCTGATGCACATGCGTGGCGAGCCGGGCAATATGCAGGACAATCCACACTACGACGATGTCTCCGTGGATGTGACGCGCTATCTTGAAGAGCGGATGGCGGCATGCGCGACCGCCGGGATCGACGCCGAACGGATCATCCTCGATCCGGGCTTCGGTTTCGCCAAGACGCTCGAGCATAACCTTAGCCTGTTCAAACACATGGAAGTGCTCTACCGCCTGGGCCGACCGTTGCTGGTCGGTGTCTCGCGCAAGAGCATGATCGGCCTGACGCTGGATCGTCCCGTCGGTGAGCGGCTTTACGGCAGCCTGGCGCTGGCCGCGCTGGCCATGACCAAGGGTGCGAGCATCCTGCGTGTGCACGACGTGGCTGAAACCGTCGACGTGGTACGCATGATTGCCGCGGTGCAGAACGCCGAATAAGAACATTGGAGTCCCTATGAGCAGAAAATACTTTGGTACCGATGGCATTCGTGGCCGTGTCGGCGAATACCCGATCACTCCCGACTTCATGCTGAAGCTGGGCTGGGCGGCGGGCATGGCCTTCCGCAAGCAGGGCAATTGCCGCGTGCTGGTGGGCAAGGACACGCGCATCTCCGGCTACATGTTCGAGTCCGCCCTCGAGGCTGGCTTGTCCGCGGCGGGTGCCGATGTGTTGCTGCTGGGGCCGATGCCGACGCCGGCGATCGCCTACCTCACGCGTACCTTCCATGCCGAAGCCGGTATCGTCATCAGTGCTTCGCACAACCCGCACGACGACAATGGCATCAAGTTCTTCTCCGGCCAGGGCACCAAGCTGCCCGACGAAGTCGAGCTGATGATCGAGGAGTTGCTCGACCAGCCCATGACCGTGGTCGAGTCGAGCAAGCTGGGCAAGGTGTCGCGTATCAATGATGCGGCCGGTCGCTACATCGAGTTCTGCAAGAGCAGCGTGCCGAGCAGCACCAGCTTCGACGGGCTCAAGCTGGTAGTCGATTGTGCCCACGGGGCAACTTACAAGGTGGCGCCAAGCGTCTTCCGCGAGCTTGGCGCCGAAGTCACCGTGCTGCATGCCCAGCCTGATGGCCTGAATATCAACGAAGGCTGCGGTTCGACCCATATCGAATCGCTGCAGGCTGCCGTGCTGGTCGGCCATGCGGACCTGGGTATCGCCTTTGACGGTGACGGCGACCGCGTACTGATGGTCGATCACACCGGCGCTATTGTCGACGGCGACGAGCTGCTGTTCATCATCGCCCGTGACCTCAAGGATCGCGGCAAGCTGCAGGGTGGGGTAGTGGGTACCCTGATGAGTAATCTGGGCCTGGAGCTCGCGCTCAAGGACCTCGATATCCCGTTCGCCCGTGCCAAGGTCGGCGACCGTTACGTCATGGCCGAACTGCTCGAGCGTGACTGGCAGCTGGGAGGCGAGAACTCCGGGCATGTGGTGTGTGGCAATCACACCACCACGGGTGATGCGATCATCGCGGCGCTGCAGGTGCTGATGGCGCTCAAACGTCGCGGCGAGACCCTGGCCCAGGCGCGCCAGGGCCTGCGCAAGTGCCCGCAGGTGTTGATCAATGTGCGTTTCGGCGCGGGCAAGGACGACCCGCTGGAAAACCCCGCCGTGCAGGAGGCCAGTGCCAAGGTCACCGAGGCCATGGCCGGTCGCGGCCGGGTGCTGCTGCGCAAGTCTGGCACCGAGCCATTGGTCCGGGTGATGGTCGAAGGCGACGACGAAAACCAGGTCCGTGGCCATGCCGAGGCACTGGCCAAGCTGGTTGGCGAAGTTTGTGCCTGAAAGACGCTTGCCAGCGCAGTTCGGGTTGGGTAAGATCTGCGCCCACTTTGACCGACGAGGTAAAGCATGCGTCGCCCCATGGTAGCTGGTAACTGGAAGATGCACGGTACCCGCGCCAGCGTCGCTGAGCTGACCGAGGGCTTGAGCAATCTGGCCCTGCCGAGCGGTGTGGAAGTCGCGGTGTTTCCACCGGCCCTGTTCATCAATCAAGTGGTTGATGGGCTGCAAGGGAAGGGGATCATCGTCGGAGCCCAGAATTCTGCTGTACAGCCCGAACAGGGCGCACTGACCGGGGAGATTGCACCGGCTCAGTTGGCCGAAGCAGGTTGCAAGCTTGTGTTGATCGGGCATTCGGAGCGTCGCCAAGTCATTGGCGAGAATGACGAAGTGCTCAACCGCAAGTTCGCAGCCGCCCAGGCAAGTGGTTTGAAGCCCGTGCTCTGCGTAGGGGAAACCCTTGAGGAGCGCGAGGCAGGCAAGACGCTCGAAGTCGTTGGGCGTCAATTGAGCAGTATCATCGACGCGTTCGGTGTTGCCGCTTTTGCCAATGCGGTAATCGCCTATGAGCCTGTTTGGGCCATCGGCACAGGTCTGACGGCCTCGCCCCAGCAAGCCCAGGATGTGCATGCAGCCATTCGGGCGCAGTTGGCGGCGCTGGACGCTGAAGTTGCCCAGAACGTGCAGCTTCTCTACGGCGGCAGCGTGAAGGCGGCCAATGCGGCCGAACTGTTCGGCATGCCGGATATCGATGGGGGGCTCATTGGTGGAGCGTCCCTGAACGCAGACGAATTCGGTGCAATTTGTCGCGCCGCAGGAAACTGAACAAATGCTGGAAACAGTCGTAGTTGTTTTTCATCTGTTGGCGGCCGTGGCACTCGTAGTGTTCGTGTTGCTGCAACAGGGTAAAGGTGCGGAAGCAGGTGCATCTTTCGGCGCAGGTGCTTCAAATACTGTGTTCGGAAGCCAAGGTTCCGCTACCTTTTTGAGTAAAGTTACTGCTATACTTGCTGCCACTTTCTTTTTGACTGCTCTTGGGTTAGGATACTTCGCTAAAGAGAAAGCTCACCAGCTGACTCAAGCAGGTCTGCCAGATCCAGCAGTGCTGGAAGTCAAAGAGCAGAAGCCGGCAGTAAATGATGATGTACCGGTGCTCCAGGAGAAGAAGAGCGAAACCACCAACGCTGGTGACGTACCTCCTCCAACCGAAGAGCAGAAGTAACGGGTTTCAAGAAGTAGTATTGCCGAGGTGGTGGAATTGGTAGACACGCAACCTTGAGGTGGTTGTGCCCATAGGGTGTAGGGGTTCGAGTCCCCTTCTCGGTACCAATTGAAGCATGAGAGCCCGCTTTAGCGGGCTTTCTTGCAGGTGGAGGTCGGATTGACCCTGTAACGGGTTCGGTCTTATACTTTCGCCCCAGCTTTGTCGCGGGGTGGAGCAGCTTGGTAGCTCGTCGGGCTCATAACCCGAAGGTCGTTGGTTCAAATCCAGCCCCCGCAACCAGCTTCAGCGGAGCCCCTTTTCAGGGGCTTTTTGCTAGCTGACAGTTCTTCGCGTCGTTGTCCAACGGCGCTTTCAGGGATGGGCGCTTTGCCCATTTTTTATTTGCACAGCATGCACGAGGGGGTTCAGGTGTCGAGCAAGCTAGAACAGTTGCAGGCCTTGTTGGCCCCGGTGGTCGAGGGTCTGGGCTATCAATGCTGGGGGATCGAGTACGTTTCCCAGGGTAAGCATTCGGTACTGCGTATCTATATCGACAAGGAAGGCGGAATCCTGGTGGACGACTGCGAAGCGGTCAGTCGCCAGGCCAGCGCTATCCTCGATGTGGAAGACCCGATCACCAACGAATATACCCTTGAGGTGTCCTCTCCTGGCATGGACCGCCCGCTGTTCACTCTGGAACAGTTTGCCTCGCATGCCGGCGAACAAGTGAAGATCAAGCTGCGTACGCCCTTCGAAGGTCGTCGTAACTTCCAGGGCCTTCTCCGCGGCGTGGAGGACCAGGATGTGGTGGTCCAGGTGGACAACCATGAATTCCTGCTGCCGATCGACTCGATCGACAAGGCCAATATTATTCCCAGTTTTGACTGAGACGTGCCGGGCCCGGCGGACTATCCGGGCCCAATGGCTTGCGCAAGGCGAGGCGTACGATGAGCAAAGAAGTACTGCTGGTTGTTGAATCGGTATCCAACGAAAAAGGTGTACCGCCCGGCGTCATTTTCGAAGCGCTGGAAGTGGCCCTGGCCACTGCAACCAAAAAACGTTTTGAGGACGAAGTCGACCTGCGTGTGGAAATCAACCGCCACACCGGTAGCTACGAGACCTTCCGTCGCTGGACCGTGGTTGACGAAGCCGATCTGGACGATCCGGCGATCGAGACCTGGTTGAGCAAGATCCACGAGACCCACCCGGATGCCAAGGTCGGTGACGTGATCGAGGAGAAGATCGAGTCGATCGAATTCGGCCGCATCGCCGCCCAGACCGCCAAACAGGTGATCGTGCAGAAGGTTCGCGAAGCCGAGCGCGCCCAGGTGGTCGACGCTTACCGTGAACGTGTTGGCGAGATTATCTCCGGCACGGTCAAGAAGGTGACCCGCGACAACGTCATCGTCGACCTGGGCAACAACGCCGAGGCGTTGCTGGCCCGTGAAGACATCATTCCACGTGAGACCTTCCGTGTCGGCGTGCGCCTGCGCGCACTGCTCAAGGAGATCCGCACCGAGAACCGCGGCCCGCAGCTGATCCTGTCGCGCACCGCGCCTCAGATGCTGATCGAGCTGTTCCGCATCGAAGTGCCGGAAATCGCCGAAGGCCTCATCGAAGTCATGGCCGCCTCCCGTGATCCGGGGTCGCGTGCCAAGATCGCCGTCCGCTCCAAGGACAAGCGCATCGACCCGCAAGGTGCCTGCATCGGCATGCGCGGTTCGCGCGTCCAGGCCGTATCCGGCGAGCTGGGCGGTGAGCGTGTGGATATCGTCCTGTGGGACGAGAACCCGGCGCAATTCGTCATCAACGCCATGTCGCCTGCCGAGGTTGCAGCGATCATCGTTGATGAGGACGCCCATGCGATGGACATCGCCGTTGCCGAAGACAACCTGGCCCAGGCCATTGGCCGTGGCGGTCAGAACGTTCGCCTGGCCAGTCAGCTGACCGGCTGGACCCTGAACGTGATGACCGAGAAGGATATCCAGGCCAAGCAGCAAGCAGAAACCGGCGACATCCTGCGCAACTTCATCGAGGAACTGGAAGTCGACGAGGAGCTGGCCCAAGTGCTGGTCGACGAAGGCTTTACCAGCCTCGAAGAAATTGCCTACGTACCGTTGGAAGAAATGCTCAACATCGATGGCTTTGACGAGGATATCGTCAATGAGCTGCGCGCTCGTGCCAAGGACCGTTTGTTGACCAAGGCCATCGCTACCGAAGAAAAACTGGCAGACGCCCACCCGGCCGACGACCTGCTCTCCCTCGAGGGCATGGATAAGGACCTGGCGGCGGAACTGGCGGTGCGCGGCGTGGTTAACCGCGAAGACCTGGCCGAGCAGTCGATTGACGATCTGCTCGACATCGACGGCATCGACGAAGAGCGTGCCGGCAAGTTGATCATGGCCGCCCGAGCCCACTGGTTCGAGTAATTAGGCGTGGCCTGAGGAGAGAAGTGCATGACGCAAGTCACGGTGAAAGAGCTGGCCCAAGAGGTCGAGGCACCGGTAGAGCGCCTGCTGCAGCAGATGCGTGAGGCAGGTCTGCCGCACACCGACGCCGGTCAGGTAGTGACCGACAATGAAAAGCAGGTTCTGCTGACTCATTTGAAGAGCAGCCACAAGAGCAAGGCGGAAGAGCCGCGCAAGATCACCTTGCAGCGCAAGACCACCAGCACCCTGCGTGTCGCCGGTAGCAAGAGCATCAGCGTAGAAGTACGCAAGAAGAAAGTATTCGTGCAGCGCAGCCCGGAAGAAATCCAGGCTGAGCAGAAGCGTGAGCTGGAAGAGCGCCGTGCAGCCGAAAACGCTGCTCGCGAAAAAGCCGACGCCGAAGCGCGCCAGCGCGCCGAAGAGCAGGCCCGTCGCCAGGCCGCCGAAGCCGCCTCTGCGGCGCCTGCGGCCAAGGCCGAGCCGGCTCCGGCGCCTGTCGCCGCACCGGTAGTGGCGGAGGCCCCAGTCTCCGAAGACGCAGCGGCCCGTGCCGCCGAGCGCAAGAAGGACGAGACCCGCCGCAACGAAAGCCGTACCCGTGACGACGACCGTCGTGGGGGTGGCGAGCGCCGTGGCGAAGCCCCGCGCGTTTCGATCAAGGTCAAGGTCAAGGAAAAGGAAAAAGCGCCTACGCCTCGCGCAGCGCCTCGTACCACCGACGAAGAGAGCGATGGTTTCCGTCGCGGTCGCGGTGGCAAGGGCAAGCCGAAGAAGCGCAACCAGCACGGCTTCCAGAACCCGACCGGTCCAGTCATCCGTGACGTGACCATCGGCGAGACCATCACGGTTTCGGAACTGGCACAGCAGATGTCGATCAAGGCCGCTGAAGTCGTCAAGTTCATGTTCAAGCTGGGTACCCCGGTCACCATCAACCAGGTGCTCGACCAGGAAACCGCTCAGCTGGTAGCCGAGGAACTGGGCCACAAGGTGACCCTGATCAGCGACACCGCCCTGGAAGACTCCCTGGCCGAATCGCTGAAGTTCGAAGGTGAAGTCGAGCCGCGTGCACCGGTCGTGACCGTCATGGGCCACGTCGACCACGGTAAGACCTCGCTGCTCGACTACATCCGTCGTGCCAAGGTTGCCGCTGGCGAGGCCGGTGGTATCACCCAGCACATCGGTGCCTACCACGTGGAAACCGACCGCGGCATGGTCACCTTCCTCGACACCCCAGGCCACGCCGCGTTCACCGCGATGCGTGCCCGTGGTGCCAAGGCCACCGACATCGTCATCCTGGTGGTGGCGGCGGACGACGGCGTGATGCCGCAGACCCGCGAAGCGGTACAGCACGCCAAGGCTGCCGGCGTTCCGCTGGTGGTCGCGGTGAACAAGATCGACAAGCCGGGTGCCGATATCGATCGCATCCGTAACGAGCTGGCCGTCGAAGGCGTGACCTCCGAGGACTGGGGTGGCGATACCCCGTTCGTCAAGGTCTCCGCGAAGATGGGTACCGGCGTCGACGAACTGCTCGAAGCCGTGCTGCTGCAGGCCGAGATCCTCGAGCTCACCGCTACCCCGACCGCTCCAGGTCGTGGTGTCGTGGTCGAGTCGCGCCTGGACAAGGGCCGTGGCCCGGTGGCGACCATCCTGGTTCAGGACGGTACCCTGCGTCAGGGCGACATGGTCCTGGTCGGCTCGAACTATGGCCGCGTGCGAGCCATGCTCGACGAGAACGGCAAACCTGTGAAGGAAGCCGGCCCGGCAATCCCGGTCGAGATCCTCGGCCTGGATGGCACGCCTGAAGCCGGTGACGAGATGTCCGTGGTCGCCGACGAGAAGAAGGCCCGCGAGGTCGCCCTGTTCCGTCAAGGCAAGTACCGCGAGGTCAAGCTGGCCCGTGCCCACGCCGGCAAGCTGGAAAACATCTTCGAGACCATGGGTCAGGAAGAGAAGAAGACCCTCAACATCGTCCTCAAGACCGATGTTCGCGGTTCCCTCGAAGCGCTGCAGGGCTCGCTCAGCGGCCTGGGCAACGACGAAGTGCAGGTCCGTGTGGTCGGTGGCGGTGTCGGTGGTATCACCGAAAGCGATGCCAACCTGGCCCTGGCGTCCAACGCGGTGCTGTTCGGCTTCAACGTGCGTGCCGATGCCGGTGCGCGCAAGATCGTCGAGCAGGAAGGTCTGGATATGCGTTACTACAACGTGATCTACGACATCATCGAAGACGTCAAGAAGGCACTGACCGGCATGCTCGGCAGCGATGTTCGCGAGAACATCCTGGGTGTCGCCGAAGTGCGTGACGTGTTCCGCTCGCCGAAGTTCGGCGCCATCGCCGGCTGCATGGTCATCGAAGGTACCGTGTACCGCAACCGTCCGATCCGCGTACTGCGCGAGGACGTGGTGATCTTCGAAGGCGAACTGGAATCGCTGCGTCGCTTCAAGGACGACGCCTCCGAAGTGCGTAATGGCATGGAGTGCGGTATCGGCGTCAAGAGCTACAACGACGTCAAGGTCGGCGACAAGATCGAAGTCTTCGAGAAAGTCCAGGTGGCTCGTACCCTGTAAGGGGCGAGCGTGGCGCAGGCCCCGCCCCAGGGCGGCTGGCAGCGCCTCTGAAGGTAGCGCCCGGTCAGGCTTGAGCCTGTCCGGGCGTTTGCCGCTTTAGTTACAGGTAGCAAGAATGGCAAAAGAATATAGCCGTACCCAACGCATCGGCGATCAGATGCAGCGTGAGCTGGCCGAGCTGATCCGTCGCGAAGTCAAGGATCCGCGAGTTGGCCTGGTGACCATCACCGCCGTGGATGTCAGCCGCGACCTGGGCCATGCCAAGGTCTTCATCACCGTCATGGGCCAGGACGGCACCGATGCCGTGCCGCAGACGCTCAAGGCGCTCAACAGCGCTGCGAGCTTCCTGCGCCTGCACCTGGGCCGTGTCATGCAACTGCGCAGCGTGCCACAGCTGCATTTCCACTTTGACGAAAGTGTCAGCCGGGGTGCCCACCTGTCGGCGCTGATCGAGCGTGCCGTGGCCGAGGATCGCCTGCACAAGGATGCCGACAAAGCGGACGCCGAGGAGTAATTGGTGGCCCAGGTCAAACGAATCCGCCGCAATGTCAGCGGCATCATCCTGCTGGACAAGCCGCTGGGGTTTACCTCCAATGCCGCCTTGCAGAAGGTCCGCTGGCTGCTCAATGCCGAAAAGGCCGGCCACACCGGTAGCCTCGACCCGCTGGCCACCGGCGTGCTGCCGTTGTGCTTCGGCGAAGCCACCAAGTTCTCCCAGTACCTGCTCGATTCCGACAAGGGCTACGAGACGGTCATGCAACTGGGGCAGACGACCAGCACCGGCGATGCCGAGGGCGAAGTCCTGCAGACCCGCGAGGTGACCGTTGGTCGTGCCGATATCGAGGCCGTGCTGCCACGCTTTCGTGGTCAAATCAGCCAGATTCCGCCGATGTACTCGGCCCTAAAGCGAGACGGCCAGCCGTTGTACAAACTGGCGCGTGCAGGAGAGGTAGTGGAGCGCGAGGCGCGTTCTGTTACTATTAGCCGCTTGGAGTTGCTCGAGTGCGAAGGCACCCGGGTTCGCCTGTCGGTCGGTTGCAGCAAAGGCACCTATATTCGCACCCTGGTGGAGGATATCGGTGAGGCGCTGGGCTGTGGTGCCTATGTCGCCGAATTGCGCCGTACCCAGGCTGGCCCGTTCGAGTTGGCCCAGACCGTGACCCTCGAGGCCCTTGAGCAGGCCCATGCAGACGGTGGCAACGAAGCGCTCGACCGCTTCCTCATGCCGTCCGACAGTGGGTTGCAGGAATGGCCGCTGGTGCGTCTCTCCGAGCACAGTGCGTTCTACTGGCTGCATGGCCAGGCGGTTCGCGCCCCGGATGCCCCGCAGTTCGGCATGGTCCGGGTACAGGATCACAATGAACGCTTCATCGGTATCGGTGAAGTGAGCGAAGACGGGCGTATTGCGCCGCGTCGACTGATTCGGTCGGAATGATCGAAATCGCAGGCCGAGGCCCCGGCCGAAACCTGCGGAACCGAGGGTGGCTGTTAATAGGCACGGTCACGCCTCTTCTCATTAATACAGGGACTTGTCCCTGGCCTATTGGAGACCGTTCGCGGGATCCGTTTATCAGGAGAAGCCAAATGGCCCTCAGCGTCGAAGAAAAAGCTCAGATCGTTGCCGAATACCAGCAAGCCGCCGGCGATACCGGTAGCCCGGAAGTGCAGGTTGCTCTGCTGACCGCCAACATCAACAAGCTGCAAGGCCACTTCAAGGCCAACGAAAAAGACCACCACTCCCGTCGTGGCCTGATCCGTATGGTCAACCAGCGTCGTAAGCTGCTGGACTACCTGAAGGGCAAAGACACCACTCGTTACAGCGCCCTGATCGGTCGCCTGGGCCTGCGTCGCTAATAGCGTCCTGGCCAGTGGTGTGCATGGCGTGTCGCATGTTTCGGGAATGCTGCCTGGCAGCATTCGCGTCAGGCACGCCACGCGTATCTCCGAGGTTGGCAGCCTGGCTGTGCTGAGCGGATTTTCCGCCCGGCGGCCAGGCTCCCAGCCTCGTGTTGTATCTGGACGGTCAATGGGGCCGATTCCCCGTTCTGCCCAAGAATTCGCAAGAACAAGTTCCCCCCAGAGCCACTGAAAAAGGTAGGAAACCGTGAACCCGGTAATCAAGACGTTCCAGTTCGGTCAGTCGACCGTTACTCTCGAGACAGGCCGTATCGCCCGTCAGGCCACCGGTGCTGTACTGGTCACCGTCGATAACGATGTCACCGTGCTGGTGACCGTGGTCGGTGCCAAGCAGGCCGATCCAGGCAAGGGTTTCTTCCCGCTGTCTGTCCACTACCAGGAAAAGACCTACGCCGCCGGCAAGATCCCGGGTGGCTTCTTCAAGCGTGAAGGCCGTCCTTCCGAAAAGGAAACCCTGACCTCGCGCCTGATCGACCGTCCGATCCGCCCGCTGTTCCCTGAAGGGTTCATGAACGAAGTGCAGGTCGTCTGCACCGTGGTTTCCACCAGCAAGAAGACCGACCCGGACATCGCTGCGATGATCGGTACCTCGGCTGCCCTGGCCATCTCTGGTATTCCGTTCGAAGGCCCGATCGGCGCTGCACGCGTCGCCTTCCATGAAAGCACCGGCTACCTGCTGAACCCCACCTACGAGCAACTGCAAGCGTCCAGCCTGGACATGGTCGTCGCCGGTACCGAGTCCGCCGTACTGATGGTCGAGTCCGAAGCCAAGGAACTGACCGAAGACCAGATGCTGGGCGCCGTGCTGTTCGCCCACGACGAGTTCCAGGCCGTGATCCAGGCCGTCAAGGAACTGGCTGCCGAAGCCGGCAAGCCGACCTGGGACTGGCAGGCACCTGCTGCCAACACCGAGCTGCTGAATCTGGTGCGTGCCGAGTTCGGCGAGGCCATCTCCCAAGCCTACACCATCACCCTGAAGGCCGACCGCTACAACCGTCTGGGCGAGCTGCGCGACCAGGCTGTTGCCCGCCTGTCCAACGAAGAGACCGGCCCGACCGCCGGCCAGATCAAGGACATCTTCGGCGAGCTGGAATACCGCACCGTCCGCGAAAACATCGTCAACGGCAAGCCGCGTATCGATGGCCGTGACACCCGCACTGTCCGCCCGCTGAACATCGAAGTCGGTGTTCTGCCCAAGACCCATGGTTCGGCCCTGTTCACCCGTGGCGAAACCCAGGCCCTGGTCGTCGCGACCCTGGGTACTGCCCGTGACGCCCAGCTGCTGGACACCCTCGAAGGCGAGAAGAAAGACGCCTTCATGCTGCACTACAACTTCCCACCGTTCTCGGTCGGCGAGTGCGGCCGCATGGGCGGTGCCGGCCGTCGTGAGATCGGCCACGGCCGTCTGGCCCGTCGTGGCGTCCAGGCCATGCTGCCGAGCGACGACGAGTTCCCGTACACCATCCGCGTGGTGTCGGAAATCACCGAATCCAACGGCTCCAGCTCCATGGCCTCGGTGTGCGGTGCTTCCCTGGCTCTGATGGACGCAGGTGTACCGATGAAGGCGCCGGTTGCCGGTATCGCCATGGGCCTGGTCAAGGAAGGCGACAAGTTCGCGGTCCTGACCGACATCCTGGGTGACGAAGACCACCTGGGCGACATGGACTTCAAGGTTGCCGGTACCGCCAAGGGCGTCACCGCGCTGCAGATGGACATCAAGATCAACGGCATCACCGAAGAGATCATGGAAATCGCCCTGGGCCAGGCCCTGGAAGCGCGCCTGAACATCCTCGGCCAGATGAACCAGATCATCGCCCAATCGCGCAGCGAGCTGTCGGCCAACGCCCCGACCATGCTGGCCATGAAGATCGACACCGACAAGATCCGTGACGTCATCGGCAAGGGCGGCGCCACCATCCGCGCCATCTGCGAGGAAACCAAGGCTTCGATCGACATCGAAGACGACGGCTCGATCAAGATCTTCGGCGAAACCAAGGAAGCCGCTGAAGCTGCCAAGCAGCGCATCCTGGGCATCACTGCCGAGGCCGAGATCGGCAAGATCTACGTGGGCAAGGTCGAGCGTATCGTCGACTTCGGCGCCTTCGTCAACATCCTGCCGGGCAAGGACGGCCTGGTGCACATCTCCATGCTCAGCAACGAGCGCGTGGAGAAGGTCACCGACGTTCTGAAGGAAGGCCAGGAAGTCGAAGTACTGGTACTGGACGTGGACAACCGCGGCCGTATCAAGCTGTCGATCAAGGACGTGGCGGCTGCCAAGGCCTCCGGCGTCTAAACGTCAGCGACAAAAGAAAGGGCCCTTCGGGGCTCTTTTTTTTTCGCCTCGATTTTTACTTTGCCCGCTTGCATCTTGCATGCAGGATTTTGCCCCGGGTTGCAAATTGCACGATGGCATTTGTTTGTCATCCATTTTAAGTAGTTAATTTTAAAGAGGTTGCTAATCTGGGAAAGCTGGCACAGCGCGTGCAATGGTATTCACACCTGCTGCCAGGAACGACGGCGCAGGCCTTTCGAACAACAGGAGTGACTCACATGAAGAAATTCGCCATTGCTGCCGCTACTGCCACCGCCTTGACCCTGACCATGGCTAATGCGGCATTCGCCCAGCAACCCGCCCAGCCAATGACGCTGGCGGCCGGTGAAATGACCAAGGCCAAGGAAGAAACCAAAGACACTTGGATCACCACCAAAGTGAAGGCCGACCTGATGACAGAGAAAGGCATCCCTGGCAGCGACATCAAGGTCGAGACCAACAAAGGCGTGGTCTCCTTGTCTTCCGACGTGGCCATTACCCAGTCGCAGAAAGAGCAGGCGATCGCCATCACCAAGAAGATCAAGGGTGTGCAGGCCGTATCCGCTGATGGCCTGAAAGCCGAATAAGGCATGTCCCGTCGGCCAAACGGAATTGGCCACCCCTTCGCACAAGGCCGTTTCTGTCTGCAGGAGCGGCCTTGTGTTGCGTCAAGGGCAGGGGCAGCGCCTGCGCTCACTCCCCGCCCAGGCGCACCGGGTTGAAGGCGATCACATCGCTCTCGAAGCATTCCTGTTCAAGGATCAACGGCTCGACCAGCGGCCTGCTGTCGCGGAAATGGGCCGTCTGGGTATGGGCCTCGTACGCTGCGTCATCACGGTAGATCTCGTAGAGATAGATCACCTCGGGATCGACACGGTCCTGGGACACATCGAACACCAGGCAGCCCGGCTCGTTGGCCACCGAAGCGGCGGCATTGACCTTGATGGCCGAAAGAAAGGCTTCGGCGCTACCGGGTTTTACACGGGTCTTGATGAACAAACTGTACACAGGGCGATCCTTTTGTTTTAAATTCGGCTTCAAATTGTATACATAATAGGAGCCGAGTCCATGTCCGATTTACCCGTCCGTCCTGGCCGCCTGAATGGCTTGCGCCATCTGGCCCTGCTGGTCCCGAATCTGGAGGAGTGCGAGCGTTTCTACGTCGACCTGCTCGGCATGGAGGTGCTGCACCGTGCCCATGAAGACCTGGTGTACCTGACTTGCGGTAACGATAACCTGTCCCTGGGGCGTGCCGCAGGCGCGGCCAATGGGTTACAGACCATGGACCACTACGGGTTCATCGTCGACAGCGTGGAAGAACTCGATGCCTGGTACGCCTATTTCAAAGCCCATGGCGTGACCCTGCTGGACCGCCCGTTCGACCACGGCGATGGAGCGCGCAGCTTCCATGTGCTCGACCCGGCAGGTAACAAGGTGCAGCCGCTGTATCACCCGGCGGTGTCCGGGCAGCGGTTGGTCTGAAGGAAAAGGACTGCCAATGAGATTCGCGGGTGAACCCGCTCTCATAGAACAACGCATGACCATTTGATTTGCTGCACCCTGTGGGAGCGGGCTTGATCTGGTCAGCTTGTCCGCGATTAGGCCGGGCCCGATATCACCGTCGCCTGGCAAGGGCTTCGCCCTTGATCGCGGGACAAGTCGGACCGCCGCACCGCCGCTCCCACAGGGGCAAGCATCGGCCGCTTGTTCTCTGCGCGACAGCGCAGCCCAAAGGGCTGGGTAATCTCCCACAGGGTTGCGCAAAATCCTGTGGGAGCGGGTTTACTCGCGAAAATGACACGCTTCTGGACGAGAAATGCCGCTGATCCCTACTCGGCATCCAGGTGCATTGGCGTAATGACCTGCCCATCGCTCTCGGCCTGCCCCAGGGTGGTATCGAGGAAATACACCCGGTCATCCTCCAGCTGGCCCTTGTCCACCAGGTAATCCTTGATGCTGCTGGCGCGCTCTTGGCCGAGGGTGCGCAGCAGTGCTGCGCTTTCGGCCCAGGACTTGATCACCGCATCGCGCAGCTTGACGGCACGCTCCTCGCGGCCGAGCTCTTTCCATTCGGCCGGAGGCTGCTGTTTGAGGCGATTGCGGTAGATGCCTTCGAGCATGGCCGGCTTGTCGCTGTCGTCGACCACCAGCATCGAAGCATTGGCCGGTACCTTGTCACCGCGGCGTTGGAGCATCTTGTACCAGGTGGCCTGGTATTCACGCTCCAGGCGTTGTTGGGCGATCAAGGGGCCGTCGCTGCTCTGGGCGCTGGTGCCTTCGATCTCCAGGCGCAGTTCCGGGCGTTCCTTGAGGGCCGCTGCGAGCTTGTCCAGGGCCGACTGGGCATCGCCGCTGAGCTCGCTGGAGCCGGGCGCGAATTTTACGGTGCCAAGGTCTTCCGAGCCGCCGCCGGCGATCAACCCTCCGATGAACTTGAACGGTGCCTGGGCCGCGCGCAGCACCAGGTTGCGCAGGGTCTGCCAGACAATCGGCATGACACTGAACTGAGGGTTGTTCAGGTCGCCTGAAACCGGCAGCTCGATGGAGATCTTGCCCTCGGTATCCTTGAGCAGCGCGACCGCCAGGCGAATCGGCAGGTCCACGGCATCGGGGCTGTCCACCTTCTCGCCCAGTTGCAACTGCTCGACCACCACTTTGTTCTCGGCCTTGAGCTGGCCGTTGGTGATCAGGTAGTGCAGGTCGAGGTTGAGCCGGCCCTTGCGGATGCGGAAGCCCGCGAACTTGCCGGAGTAGGGCGTCAGGGTGGTCAGCTCGACCCGCTTGAAGCTGGTGGCGATGTCCAGGCTCGCCAGAGGATTGAACGGGTTGAGCGCCCCTTTGATGGTGACCGGGGCGTAGCGGTCGACCTTGCCCTTGACGTCCACTTTGGCCGGTGCTGGCTTGCGGTTGTCGATGGTGCCGATCTGGCCGTTGAGCTGCTGCACCGCCGTGGCGAAGTTGGGCGTGAGGGTCAGGTCAGCGAAGTTGGCCGAACCATCGTTGATGTCGATCTGCCCGATACGAATGCCTAGCGGCTTTTCATTGCTCGCACTGGCCGGTTTGGCCTGGCCGCTGCTCGGTGTACCCGCCGGTTGGGGGATCAGCAGGTCGTCGACGTTGGTGGTGCGGTCTTCGTTGATGATGAAGCGTGCATAGGGCTGCAGCAGGCTCACCTTGTCGATCGACAGGGCGTCGCCATGAATGTAGGACAGGCCGCTCAGGTCCAGTTGCTGCCATTTGACGAAGTCCCGGTCCTTGATGGTGTCCAGGGTATGCAGCTGGCTGACCTGGGCCTTGCCGCCAACGGTGAAGGCCAACGGTTCGGTGCTCTTGAGGTCGACCTTGAGGTCACTGGCGAGCATGCCGCTGCGCAGTTCCAGGCGGATATAGGGGCTGATGTAGGCCTGGGCCACGCGCAGGTCGATGTCGCGGGTGCTGACTTCGAGCTTGGCCGTGACCGGGGCCAGGTTGACCTGGCCTGCCGCCTGCAGCTTGCCTTGCTTGCCCACGCCGGTGTCCAGCTTGAGCGTGAATGGCGACTGGTTGAGGCTGTCGAAATTCTGCAGGTCCAGGTTGAGCGGGCCGACATCCAGCGCCACCGGCTCCTTCTGGCTGCGGTCGGCCAGGTGGACCTGGTAGTTGCGCAGTTGTACATCCTTGAGCAGCACCTGCCAGGGCTTGCTCGGCGCCTTGGCGGCCTTTTCCTTGTCGCTCGGTTCGGCGGCGGCGGGCTCGGCCTTTTCCTTCGGGGTGGCCTTGGCCGGCTGGCTGGCGAACAGCTTCTGCCAGTCGAGCTGGCCATCCTGTTCCAAGGCGGCCCAGGTCTCCAGCTTTTCGCTGCGGACCTTGCCTACGATTACCTGCTGCCTGGCCAGGTCGATGGACGTCTCGCTGACATCCAGGCTGGCCAGGCGCGCCAGTTGGCGGCCATCAGGGGCCTTGATGGCGAACGGTGCGATGCGCAGCGAGGTCTTGTCCAGCAGCAGCTCGGTTTCCTTGGCGAGGTTGAGCTTGTAGTGGGTATCGAGGCTCACCACGCCATCTTCCAGCACCAGCGGGACGGCATCGCGTACATAGGGCCAGAAGGACTTCATTCGGCCTTCGGTGACCTTGAGGGTGCCTTCGGAGGCGATGGGGGCCAGGCTCAGGGTACCGTTCCAGTCGATGCGCCCGCCGTTGGGGCCGTTGGCCACCAAGGTCATGTCGGCGTTGTCGTCCGGCAGGGTGCTGAGGTTCTTCAGCTCCAGGTTCATGGAGTCGTAGAGGAACTCGATGGGCTCGCTGGGGCGCAGGTCTTGGAAATGCAGGTAGCCTTCGCTGAGCTTGATGCTGCCGATACGCAGCGGGAAGGGATCGCTGGGCGGCTCGTCGGGCTTGGGCTCGCTGGCCGGCAGCTTGAACAGCTGGGTCAGGTTCAGGCTGCCGTCCTTGGCGAACAGCACTTCGTTGCGTGGCTTGTCCAGCTCCACGGCATCCAGGTGCAGGGCCTTGGTCCACAGGCTGTCCAGCGAGAGGTTGGCGTACAGGCGTTCGAAGCCGACCTGTTCCTTGCCGGGCTCGCCGATCTGCAGGCCCCAGAGCGTCAGCTCCAGGCTGAAGGGGTTGAATTCGATGCGCTGCAAGTGCGCCGGCACCGTGGCGTATTGCGCCAGTTGCTGGTTGGCGATACGCAGGCCGACACCGGGGAGAATGAGAAAGCCAAGCAGGCTGTAAGAGGCAACGATGGCCAGCAAGGCGCCGAGGGCGCGAGTCAATCCTTTGGGCATGTAAGGCGTCATCTGTCTGAAGCGAGGTGCCTTGGAGTATGGCACGTTAAAACG
Source organism: Pseudomonas shiyinii (assembly GCF_056725765.1). Classification (NCBI taxonomy): domain Bacteria; kingdom Pseudomonadati; phylum Pseudomonadota; class Gammaproteobacteria; order Pseudomonadales; family Pseudomonadaceae; genus Pseudomonas; species Pseudomonas shiyinii. The sequence continues at coordinate 425,617 of NZ_CM161522.1, forward strand.
GTTCCGACGAAACGACCAAAATACCTTACTCGATACCCATGCGTCGCCGCGCGCGATGCGCGGACCCGTCGCGCATGGCCCAGCGCAGCACGGGCGCGGTGCCTTTGATGCCCAGGCGGATCAGGCGCTGCTGCAGCGGGCCCTGGTGCAGGCCCAGCAGGCTGCGGCCCCAGTCGGGCAGCAGGTCGATGCCGGCATGGAGCATCAACTTGCCCACCGGCTCGGCCATGCGGCTGGGGGCGGGGGCGTCGAGCAGGATCTTCACCACTTCATGGCTGCGTGCATCGCACTGGAGCTGCGGGCGCATGCGCTGCAGGTAGTGCTCGACCTGCTGGCACGAGCGTGGCACCTCCCGGGCACCGAGGCGTTCGGCGATGAGGGCGATCTCGTCGTAGTAGGCATCCTGGTCGGCACATGACAGGCCGGGGTTGCGGTAGCGCAGGTGGGCGGCGAGGAAGCTGCTGACCTCGGCGACATGCACCCAGGTCAGCAGGTCCGGGTCGCTGGCCGCATAAGGGCGACCATCGGGCGCGGTGCCGACCACCTGCAGGTGAATGGTGCGGACCTTGTCGATCAGCCATTGGGCGTCGCGGGTCGAGCCGAAGGTGGTGCCGGAAATGAACTGGCTGGTGCGGCGCAGGCGGCCGAGCAGGTCGTGACGGAAGTTGGAGTGATCCCACACCCCGGCCAGCGCCAGGGGGTGCAGCAATTGCAGCATCAGGGCACTGATGCCGCCAACCAGCATGCTGGGGAAGTCGCCGTGCACCTGCCAACTGACGCTCTGCGGGCCGAACAGCCCTGGGTCACCCTTGGGCGACTCCAGGTCGAGCTGGCCGAGGGCCAGCCCGGTGAGGCTCATGACCTGGGTTTCGATACGGCGACGTAGGGCTTCCATGGCGGTCCTGCAGGCCGCCATGGCGGCCATCTACTGGTTGAGGCGTTTGTCGATCAGCCCCTGGACCACGCCTGGATCGGCCAGGGTCGATGTGTCGCCCAGGTTGTCCAGCTCGTTGCAGGCGATCTTGCGCAGTATACGCCGCATGATCTTGCCCGAGCGGGTCTTGGGCAGGGCCGGGGCCCACTGGATCAGTTCCGGCTTGGCGAAACTGCCGATCTCCTTGCTGACCAGGGCGAGCAGCTCGGCCTTGAGCGCGTCGTCCGGGGTAACACCGTTCATGGGCGTGATGAAGGCGTAAATGCCTTGACCCTTGAGGTCGTGAGGGTATCCCACCACGGCGGCCTCGGCGATGCTGTCGTGCAGCACCAATGCGCTTTCCACCTCGGCTGTGCCGATGCGGTGGCCGGAGACATTGATTACATCGTCCACGCGCCCGGTGATCCAGTAATCACCGTCTGCATCGCGACGGGCGCCGTCACCTGTGAAGTAGTAGCCAGGCATGGGTTTGAAATAGGTATCGACCATACGCTGGTGATCGCCATAGACGCTGCGGATCTGCCCAGGCCAGCTGGCCTTTATTGCCAGCAGGCCGGCACCTGGCCCATCGATCAGCTTGCCTTTCTCGTCCAGCAGCACCGGCTGCACGCCGAACATCGGCTGGGTAGCACAGCCTGGCTTGAGGTGTGTATTGCCGGGCAACGGGGTGAGCATGATGCCGCCGGTCTCGGTCTGCCACCAGGTATCGACGATGGGGCAGCGTTTCTGCCCGACTGCTTCGAAGTACCACTCCCAGGCTTCCGGGTTGATCGGCTCGCCCACGCTGCCCAGCAGGCGCAGGCTTTGCCGCGACGTGCCCTGCAGCGGCGCCTCGCCTTCGCGCATCAGGGCGCGCAAGGCCGTGGGGGCGGTATAGAAAATGTTCACCTGATGCTTGTCCACCACCTGCCAGAAGCGCGAGCTGTCCGGGTAGTTAGGCACGCCTTCGAACATCAGCGAGATCGCGCCGTTGGCCAGAGGGCCGTAGACGATATAGCTGTGCCCGGTGACCCAGCCGACATCGGCAGTGCACCAGAACACCTCGCCGTCACGATAATCGAACACCACCTCGAAGGTGAGGGCGGCCTGCAGCAGGTAGCCGGCGGTGGTGTGCAGCACGCCCTTGGGCTTGCCGGTGCTGCCGGAGGTATAGAGGATGAACAGCGGGTCTTCCGCGTCCATGGGCTCGGGAGGGCAGTCGTCACCGGCCTGTTCCGTCGCATCGTGGTACCACAGATCGCGACCTTCGCTCCAGGCGACGTCGGCCCGGGTGCGGCGTACCACCAGCACGCTGGCCACATTGGGGCAGCTTGCCAGGGCCTTGTCGACGTTCTGCTTCAGCGGGATGCGTTTGCCGCCGCGCACGCCCTCGTCGGCGGTGATCACCGTGCGGCAGTCGGCATCGAGGATGCGGTCACGCAGGGCATCGGGCGAAAAGCCGCCGAACACCACCGAATGAATGGCGCCGATGCGTGCGCAGGCGAGCATGGCATAGGCCGCCTCAGGGATCATGGGCATGTAGATGCACACCCGGTCGCCTTTCTTCACGCCCCGGGCCTTGAGGGCATTGGCCAGCCGGCAGACCTGGCGGTGCAGTTCGCGGTAACTGATCGCCTTGGCGTCCTTGGGATCGTCACCTTCCCAGAGCAGCGCGGTCTGGTCGCCTCGGGTGGCCAGGTGGCGGTCGATGCAGTTGTAGCTGACGTTGAGCTGGCCACCGTCGAACCAGCGCGCCGCGCCGGTACTCAGGTCGCATTGCTGCACCTGGCGCCAGGGCTTGATCCAGTCCAGGCGTTTGGCCTGCTCGGCCCAGAAACTGTCGGGGTCTTCGACCGACTGACGGTAGAGGCGGCGGTACTCGTCGGGGGAAAGGCGTGCGGACTGGCTGACGGCCAGGGCCTGGGGGTAGTCGCGGATATCGAACATGGCGGGTGGTCCTGCTCTTGTCGGGCGATGGACTGCACGACATCCCGATACGCAAGGCAATGACATGATCGCCGGCAGGATGAGGTGCAACGGCTATTCGATTGGACAGTGTAGCCCGCGAAGGTGTTCCGGGGAGCAATGGCCCAATCGCCGGCAAGCCGGCTCCCACAGGTGCGACTCTGCACGGGGCGATTGGGCCTGTTGGTTCAGCCGCGGTGGCGGCCGCGGAAGTAGTTGATCAGACCCTGGGTGGAGCCATCCTCGGCGCTGTCTTCCAGGCTGCCGACCAGGCGCTGGTATACACCCTTGCCCAGCTCCTTGCCCAATTCCACGCCCCACTGGTCGAAGGCATTGATACCCCAGACGACGCTCTGCACGAACACCTTGTGTTCGTACATGGCCACCAGCGCCCCGAGACGACGTGGGCTGATGCGCTCGACCACCAGGGTGTTGCTCGGGCGGTTGCCCGGGATCACCTTGTGCGGTGCGAGCTTCTCGATGTCCGCTTCGTTCAGGCCCTTGGCCCGCAACTCGGCTTCGGCCTCCACGCGGGTCTTGCCGAGCATCAGCGCCTGGCTCTGGGACAGGCAGTTGGCATACAGCCATTGATGGTGGTCGGCCACCGGGTTGAAGCTCACCACCGGCACGATGAAGTCGGCGGGAATCAGCTGGGTGCCCTGGTGCAGCAACTGGTGGTAGGCGTGCTGGCCGTTGCAGCCGACACCGCCCCAGATCACCGGGCCGGTTTCGGTCTTCACCGGGGTGCCGTCCTGCAACACGCTCTTGCCGTTGGACTCCATGTCCAATTGCTGCAAATGCTTGGTGATGTTGCGCAGGTAGTGGTCGTACGGCAGGATCGCGTGGCTCTGGGCGCCCCAGAAGTTGCCGTACCATACGCCCAGCAAGGCCAGCAGCACCGGCATGTTCTTCTCGAACGGGGTGTTCTGGAAGTGCTGGTCCATGGTGTAGGCACCGGACAGCAGTTCCTTGAAGTTGGCCGTGCCGATGGCCAGGGCGATCGGCAGGCCGATGGCCGACCACAGCGAGTAGCGCCCACCCACCCAGTCCCACATAGGGAAGATGTTCTCTTCGCGGATACCGAAGGCCACGGCAGCGGTCTTGTTGCTCGATACGGCGATGAAGTGGCGGTAGAGCTCGGCCTCGGAGCCGCCCTGGGCCAGGTACCAGGTGCGTGCGGCAGTGGCGTTCTTCAGGGTCTCGAGGGTGTTGAACGACTTCGACGAGACGATGAACAAGGTGGTCTCGGCGCGCAGCTTGGCCGACAGCTCGTGGAATTCGCTGCCGTCGATGTTCGCCAGGTAATGGCAGCGCACGCCGCGCTGGGCGTAGGGCAGCAGCGCCTCGGAGACCAGCTCCGGGCCCAGGAACGAGCCGCCGATGCCGATGTTCACCACGTCGGTGATCGGCTTTTCGCTGTAGCCGCGCCACAGGCCGTCGTGGATGCGGCCCACCAGCTCGGTGATCTGGTTGAGCACCTTGTGCACTTCGGGCATCACGTTGACGCCATTGACGCTGAGCTTGTCGCCTACTGGGCGGCGCAGGGCGGTGTGCAGTACCGGGCGACCTTCGGAGGCGTTGATGATCTCGCCGCTGAACATCGCTTTGATCGCGTCCGCCAGGCCCACTTCATTGGCCAGGTCCACCAGCAGGTCACGGGTCTGCTCGGTGATCAAGTTCTTCGAGTAGTCGAGGAACAGGCCGCAACTGCTGAGGGAAAACTGGTCGAAGCGCTTGGGATCGGCTGCGAAGGCTTCGCGCATGCTGAAACCTTGCATGGCGTCGCGGTGTTGCTGGAGCGCCTGCCAGGCGGGCAGCGCCGTCACATCGTGGGGAGTACGGTAATACGCCATTGCGGATGCTTTCCTTGGTGCGTGGTCTGGCCTTGGACATCAGGCCGTGGCTGCCAGTTGCAGGCCGGCCCTCATTATAGGCATTGGTGGCGCGGGGGGAATGGGGGGCGGAGGCGCCATGTGCGCCTTTCGCGATACAAGGCCGCGGCGCGATCTCTTGTGGGAGCGGCGGTGATATCGGGCCGGGCCGAATCGCGGGGCAAGCCCGCTCCCACATGATGTCGGGCGTTATGCGGTCTTTTCGTCCAGATGCACGTACAGGTTGTCGATCAACCGCGTCGTGCCCATGTACGCGGCGGCCAGCACCACCACATCACGGTCGTCGACCATTGCCGGGCGCAAAGTCAGGGCATGGCGCACTTCCAGGTAGTCCGGGCGGAACCCGGCAGCCACCAGCTGAGCCTGGCCATCGGCGATCAACGCAGGAAAATCACGCTGGCCCCTGCGGATGGCCTCGGCCATGGCGCTCAAGGTACGGTACAGCGCAGGCGCGGCGGCACGTTGCTCTGGGCTCAGGTAACCGTTGCGCGACGACAGTGCCAGGCCGTCTTCGGCACGCACGGTAGGCTCGCCGATGATCTGGATCGGCATGTTCAGGTCACGCACCATGGCGCGGATCACCGCCAGTTGCTGATAGTCCTTCTCGCCGAACACGGCGAGGTCCGGCTGGACCATGTTGAACAATTTGCTGACCACCGTGGCCACGCCTTCGAAGTGGCCGGGCCGGCTGGCGCCGCACAGGCCTTCGGACAGTTGCGGCACGCTGACACGGGTCTGTACTGCCATGCCGTCGGGGTACATTTCCTCCACGCCCGGAGCGAACAGCAGGTGGCAGCCGGCCTGGAGCAGGCGCTCCTGGTCGGCTGCCAGGGTACGCGGGTACTTGTCCAAGTCTTCGCCGGCGCCAAACTGCAGCGGGTTGACGAAGATGCTGGCGACCACGAAGTCGGCGCGTTGGGCCGCCTTGGTTACCAGGGCGGCATGGCCGCTGTGCAGGTTGCCCATGGTCGGCACGAAGCCGATCCGCTTGCCTTCGCCGCGGGCGCGCGCCACGGCGGCGCGCAGTTCTCGGACGGTCTTGACTGTATTCATGCACTGAACCCGTGTTCGCTGCCTGGGAAGCTGACGTCCTTGACCGCCGCGACATAGGCGGCAAGGGCGCTGTGGATGTCCGGCTGGCCGGTCATGAAGTTCTTCACGAACTTCGGCACGCGGCCGCTCAGGGAAAGGCCGAGCATGTCGTGCAATACCAGCACCTGCCCGTCGGTGGCGCTGCCGGCGCCGATGCCGATGACCGGAATGCTCACGGCCTGGGTGATTTCCGCCGCCAGCTCGCTGGGTACGCATTCGAGCAGGAGCATGGCCGCGCCGGCCTGTTCCAGGGCGATGGCGTCGGCGCGCATCTGCCGCGCCTGGGCTTCCTGGCGGCCCTGGACCTTGTAGCCGCCCAAGACGTTGACCGACTGTGGCGTCAGGCCCATGTGCGCGCACACAGGCACGCCGCGCTCGGCCAGCAGGCGGATGGTTTCGGCCAGCCAGGCGGCACCCTCGAGCTTGATCATGTGGGCGCCGGCTTGCATCAGGGTGGCGCAGTTGGCGAAGGCCTGTTCGGGTGTAGCGTGGGCCATGAAGGGCAGGTCGGCGAGGATCAGCGCCCCGCTGTTGCCGCGCTTCACACAGGCGGTGTGGTAGGCCATCTCGGCGGTCGTCACCGGCAGGGTGCTGTCATGGCCCTGCAGGACCATGCCCAGGGAGTCACCCACCAACAGTATTTCCACGCCGGCCTCGCTGGCGGCCTTGGCGAAGGTCGCGTCGTAGCAGGTCAGCATGGCGATTTTCTCACCCTTGGCCTTGAGGCCGTGCAGAGTGGTCAGGGTTACTTCAGGCATGTAGGAAATCCTCGTTCAGGCGCTGTGAAAAACGACTGCGTACAACGCGTGTAATCATCTTTCGGAGCGGCACATCATCGCGCGTGATGTTTGGGCACAGGTCCGTCCGAGCCTAAATCGGTCAATGAGGCGGCACTTTAGTGCCACGGGACGCCTATAGTCGTGAGCGAGGGGGGGGAAGTCAATCACCCTGTTACCGCATTGTTACGATCAGGGTGTTACTGGCGTTACCGATGGCCGGAACGCCCGATTTACAGGCGTTCCAGGCCCACGAAGGGGCAGGCTTCGAGCAGTTGCGCCAGGCTGCGGCCGTCGGCAAGGCGAAAGTCGGCGGGCACCAGTTCGGCCAACGGGTAGAGCACGAACGGACGGGCTTGCATGTGATAGTGCGGCACTTTCAGGCGCGGCACGTCGATCACTTCTTCGCCGAACAACAGGATATCCAGGTCGAGGGTGCGCGGGCCCCAGCGTTCCTTGCGTACCCGGCCCTGGTCGTTCTCGATGCCTTGCAGGGCATCGAGCAGGTCCAGCGGCGCGAGGCCGGTGTCGAGGGCCGCTACCGCGTTGGTGTAGCGCGGCTGGCCGGGCAGCAGCGAGTCGCTGGTGTACAGCGCCGAGGCCGCGGCAAGGCGGGTGTCAGCGATCTGGTCCAGCGCCTGCAGGGCGCTGCGCAGCTGGTCGGCGGGGGCATCGAGGTTGCTGCCCAGGCCGATATAGGCGCGCACCGTCATGCTCAGTCCCAGGCCTCGTCATTACTGCGCTTGCGTTTGCTGCCACTGCGCTTGCGCTTGCGTGGAGCGGCGCCGGAGGCGTCGTCGCGGCTGCCCAGCTCACGGATCATTTCGCGCCGCTCGCTGTCGTTGGCGTCCTGGTAGTCGGTCCACCATTGGCCCAGCTCATCGGTTTCCTCGCCGGCGCTTTCGCGCAACAGCAGGAAGTCGTAGCCGGCGCGGAAGCGCGGGTTGTCGAGCATCACGTCGGCACGCTTGCCGCTGCGGCGTGGCAGGCGTTCCTGCATGTCCCAGATTTCGCGGATCGGCAGGGTGAAGCGCTTGGGTATGGCGATGCGCTGGCATTGCTCGGCGATCAGGTCGTGGGCTGCGCCGTTCATGGCCGGAATCGGCGGTACTCCCTGGCTTTGCAGGTACAGGACGCGACCGGGCAGTGCTGGCCAGAGCAGGGCGGCGAACAGAAACGCCGGCGTTACCGGCTTGCCCTGCTTGACGCGCAGGTCCGTGTTGGCCAAGGCCTGGCTGATCAGGGTATGGGTGTAGGTCGGGCGTTCTTCCAGCGCGTGGGCGCTGGCTGGGAACAGTGGGTCGAACAGTTGCAGGTCGACCAGCATTTCGAAGGTGATAGCGCCCTGGCCAGAGAGGAACAGCTTGAGGCTTTCCTCGAACAGGCGCGCGGGCGGGATTTCGCGCAGCAGCGGTGCCAGTTCGCGAATCGGCTGCACGGTGTGCTTTTCGATACCGAAGTCGAGCTTGGCGGCGAAACGCACGGCCCGCAGCATGCGCACAGGGTCTTCCTGATAGCGCTGGGTCGGGTCGCCGATCAGGCGCAGCAGACGGTTGCGAATGTCATGCACGCCATTGGCGTAGTCGAGGACGCGCTCGCTGACCGGGTCGTAGTACAGGGCATTGATGGTGAAGTCACGACGCTGCGCGTCGTCCTCCAGCGTGCCGTATACGTTGTCGCGCAGGATGCGCCCGCTGGCGTTGTGCGACGAACGGTGGCTGTCGCCTTGGTCTTCTTCGGAATGGTGGGCACGGAAGGTCGCGACTTCGATGATCTCGCGGCCGAAGTGTACATGGACCAGCTTGAAGCGCCGGCCGATGATCCGGGCATTGCGGAACTCGGCGCGCACTTGTTCGGGGGTGGCGCTGGTGGCGACATCGAAGTCCTTTGGGGTGATACCCAAAAGCAGGTCGCGCACGCAGCCACCGACCAGATAGGCCTGGTAGCCGGCGCCCTGCAGGCGCTCGACGATGCTCACCGCGTGGCGACTGAACTGGCTGCGCTGCAGCGAGTGCTGGCTCTTGTTGATCACTTCAGGCGTGGTGCGCCTGTGGTGTTGGCCACGAAGGGGAGGGCGGAACGACTGGAACAGCTTCTTCAGCATGGGATGCACTGTTTGAAGGAATGTTCGGCCAAGAATAGGAGAATGGCCGCATGATGGGCGGGGATTCTAGCATTTACTCTGGGAATGGTGTAGGCGGTACGCCCAGGTGTCGCTGCGGGGGGTAGAAACGACATGGGGAGCCGAAGCTCCCCAGGAAAGTCGTTGCGTGCTCTTATTGTTTTTCTGCCGGGCTTCTTGTTTTTGTTGAATGCCCTGCCCACAAATCTCGAAGCTTGTGGACGACCCCCAACCCGGGGGTGAAGAGCAAACGGATTGCTTTGGTCGCTGATGTTATGCTGATCAACCGATCCAACCAGTTCAGGCGCTGCTTTTTAGTGCAGTTTTTATTGTTCTCTGCCTGGTTGTGGGGCAAGCCCCAAACACAACTCCTCTCCAAAAGAATCAGTTAGCTGCGCCTCCGCCGTCTTGTTTTTATTGTGCGTGAGCCGTTTCGTCTTGTTCTTATTCTGGATTGCAGTGCTTGTTATTGTTCTTGTACCAAAGATATAGCAGGTGCCGTGCCAACTTTTCAAAAGCCAGCAAAATCAGGGGTTTGAGAGGTGTGTACAGGATCTGGAAGGCAGGAAATGTGGAAATTTCGTTACCGTACGCCTCGGTGGATGTTACGGCTGGGCAGGTTGGGTAACAGATTTCGGCGCAGGAGGGAGCCCTTGCCCATGCCCATGCCCATGCCCTTGCGGCAGCAGGGCCGCCCAATCGCGGGACAAGCCCGCTCCCACAGGGGCCGTCGGGCACAACAATCCTTGTGGGAGCGGGCTTGTCCCGCGATTGCGGTATCGAGAACGAGCAGAGAAAGAGGCGGGAAGCTGTGTTCCCGCCCAGGAAGGATCAGTTATCGCTGGTGGCGTTGCTCTTGCGCCGTGGAATGCCCAGGCGCTGGCGGCGCTCCCACAGGCATTTGCGGCTGACGCCGAGCTTGCGGGCCAGTTCGGTCTCGGTCATGTGGTCCTGGTGCTCGAGGACGAAGTGCTGGAAGTAGTCCTCCAGGGAGAGGTCCTCGGTCGGCTCATGGCTCGCATTGTTGGCGTTGGCGCCCGGGGCGGCTGGCGCGATATCGAAGGCTTCTTCGTCTTCCAGGCCGCTCAGCTCGATGTCGATGCCCAGCAGATCTGCGGAAATTTCCGAGCTCTCGCTGAGAATCACCGCGCGCTCCACGGCGTTTTCCAGCTCGCGCACGTTACCCGGCCAACTGTAATGGCGGATGGCTTGCTCTGCTTCGGTGGAGAAGTGCAGGTCGTCACGACCGATACGGGCGCTCTGCCGGGCCAGGAAGGCGTCGGCGATTTCATTGACGTCGCTGCCGCGTTCGCGCAGGGCCGGAAGCTTCAGCGCAATGACATGCAGGCGGTAATAAAGGTCTTCGCGGAACTGGCCGGCCTTGGCCAGGTTCTTCAGGTCCCGGTGGGTCGCGGCGATCAAGCGCACGTCGACCTTCTGCGACTGCACCGAGCCGACCCGGCGGATTTCGCCCTCCTGCAACACGCGCAGCAGGCGGGCCTGGGCTTCCAGTGGCAATTCACCGATTTCGTCGAGGAACAGGGTGCCGCCGTCGGCCGCTTCGACAAGGCCCGCACGGCCAGCGCTGGCGCCGGTGAAGGCACCCTTCTCGTGGCCGAACAGTTCCGACTCGATCAGGGTTTCCGGAATGGCCGCGCAGTTCACCGAGATCATCGGGGCCTTGGCCCGACGCGACAGGTTGTGCAGGGCGCGGGCGACCAGCTCCTTACCGGTACCGGACTCGCCCTGAATCAGCACATTGGAGTCGGTGGGCGCGACCTTGCGGATCTTGCTGAACATGTCCTGCATGGGTGGGCACGAGCCGATGATGCCGATCTCGCCGGTAGCCGGGGCAGGGCTGCCCTTGTCGGAGACGACGGGCTTGCCGTTGGCCCGAGGCTCGGTGCCGCCGATGGCCGCGGCAGGTGCCGGGGCGTTTTGCCGGTCGCGCAGGATGCGCGCCACCGCCTGGAGCATCTCGTCATGGTCGAAAGGCTTGGCGATGTAGTCCACCGCGCCCATCTTCATGGAGTCGACCGCCGAACGCAGGCTGGCGTAGCTGGTCATGATCAGTACCGGCGTGCCCTGGCCGAGCTTGATCAGCTCGGTGCCCGGGGCGCCGGGCAGGCGCAAGTCGCTGACGATCAGGTCGAAGGTGGCAATGCTGAAGCGTTCCTGGGCTTCCTGCACCGAGCCGGCTTCGCTGACCTGGTACTGGTTCCGCTCGAGCAGTCGACGCAAGGCCGAGCGGATGATGGTTTCGTCTTCGACGATCAGAATGTGCGGCATTGATTCAATTCTCTCGACGGTCTCGAATTTCAGGGGACGTCGCTACGACATGCCGGGGCAGGGTCACGCGGATCCGGGTGCCACGCTGCCGTTCGATATCGGCGGGGCTGTCGATGGTGATTTGCCCATAATGCTCTTCCACGATGGAATAGACCAGAGCAAGCCCAAGTCCGGTGCCTTCGCCCGGGTCCTTGGTGGTGAAGAAGGGTTCGAACAGACGGTCCATGATGCTTTTCGGGATCCCGCTGCCTTCATCCTCGACGACCAGGTCGACGGTGTGCTCGTTGACCTCGCTGCGCACACGCACGGCACTGCCGGGCGGGGATGCGTCGCGGGCGTTGGAAAGCAGGTTGATCAGCACCTGGGCCAGGCGTTGCGGGTCACCTTCGACCCAGTGGTCCGGGTCGCAAAGGTTGAAGAACTGTACTTCGAAATTGCGCCGGTTCAACGCCAGCAGACCAATGGCATCCTGCGCCACCTCGGCCAGGCATACCGGCTCCTCGCTGTTCTGGTGGCTGCCGCCGGCATGGGCGAAGCTCATCAGCGATTGCACGATGCGCGAGACGCGCTTGGTCTGCTCGATGATCTGGCTGGACAGCTCGATGATCTCGCCGTCGCCTTCGCGTTCTTCGCGCAGGTTCTGCGCCAGGCAGGCGATGCCGGTGATGGGGTTGCCGATCTCGTGGGCCACGCCCGCGGCCAGGCGGCCGATGCTCGCCAGGCGCTCGGAATGCACCAGTTTGTCTTCCAGGGCCTGGGTCTCGGTGAGGTCCTCGACCAGCAGCACCAGGCCGCTGTTGCCCGGTGCCAGTGGCTCGGCGATGGCGGCCTTGTGCAGGTTCAGCCAGCGGGTCTGGCCGTCCAGGGCCAGGCGCTGCTTGTGCAAATGTTCGTCCGGGACATTGATGAAGTTCTGCAGCAGCCCACGCCAGGGCTCGGAGACGGTGACCAGGCGCGAGCCGACCACATGCTTGGCGGCAACACCGGTCAATTCCTCCATGGCCTTGTTCCACATCAGGATCTCCTGATCCTTGGCCAGGGAGCAGACGCCCATCGGCAGCTCCTGCAGGGTCTGGCGGTGGTAGCGACGCAGGGCGTCGAGCTCGGCGGCAAGGCCGGTCAGGCGCGAGTGGTAGTCTTCCAGGCGGCTCTCGATGAAGTGGATGTCTTCGGTGACGTAGTTCTCGTTGCCCGACTTGTACGGCAGGAAGGTCTCGACCATGTCCTGGGCCACGCTTGGCCCCATCAGGCCGGACAGGTTGGCCTCAATGCGGTCGCGCAGGCGGCGCAAGGCGTAGGGGCGGCGTTCATCGAAGGGCAGGTAGAGGTCGCGCAGGGCCTGCTCCACCTCCTTCTGCGCCGCCTTGGCGCCCAGCGGCTTGGCCAGCTGGGTGGCGAACTCCTGGGGCGAGGCGGCGTGCAGCTCCCGACGCTGCGGGCGGCGGACGTTGTCGACGGCACAGGCCTCGGCGGCGCTGACCTCTTCGCTGCTGGCGTTGGTGAACAGCGAGATCAGGGTGAACAGCAGCACGTTCGCTGCCAGCGAACCGATGGCGGCCATGTGCCAGCTGGTGTCGTCCAGCACATAGATCATGTCCAGCAAGGGAATATAGAAGCCCTGCAGGTTGCCCAGCAGCGGCAGCAGCATGGTCACCATCCACACCGCGATACCGGCCATCAGGCCGGCGATGAAGCCGCGTCGGTTGGCGGTCGGCCAGTACAGCACCGACAGCACGCCAGGCAAGAACTGCAAGGTGGCGACGAAGGCGACGATGCCTAGGTTGGCCAGGCTCTGATGGTTGTTCTGGGTCAGGTAGAACACGAAGCCGGCGGTGATGATGGCCACGATCAGGGCCCGACGGGTCCACTTCAGCCAGCGGTAGATGTTGCCTTCGGCCGGCGGCTGGTAGAGCGGCAGCACCAAGTGGTTCAGCGCCATGCCAGACAGCGCCAGGGTGGTGACGATGATCAGGCCACTGGCGGCCGACAACCCGCCCACGTAGGCGAGCAGCGCCAGCGCTGGGTTGTCGGCGGCGATGCCCAGGCCCAGGGTGAAGTACTCGGGGTTGGTGCTCGCGCCCAGGCGCAGCCCTGCCCAGAGTACCAGCGGCACGGCCAGGCTCATCAGCAGCAGGAACAGCGGCAGGCCCCAGCTGGCGCTGACCAGCGAGCGCGGGTTGAGGTTCTCGGTGAAGGCCATGTGATACATGTGCGGCATGACGATCGCCGAGGCGAAGAACACCAGCAGCAGGGTCCGCCAGGGGCCTTCCTGCAGCGGGGTGTGCAGCGCGGCCAGGGCGGTCTGGTTCTGCAACAGCCAGACCTCCAGCTGGTGCGGGCCGCCGAATACCCCATACAGCGCGTACAGGCCGATGCCGCCCAGGGCCAGGAGCTTGATCACCGATTCGAAGGCAATGGCGAATACCAGGCCTTCATGCTTCTCGCGGGTGGCGATGTGGCGCGAGCCGAAGAAGATAGTGAACAGAATGATCAGCGCGCAGAAGGCAAAGGCCACCCGTGCCTTGACCGGCTCACCGGTGAGAATGCTGATCGAGTCAGCGACCGCCTGGATCTGCAAGGCCAGCAGCGGCAGCACGCCGATCAGCATGAAGATGGTGGTCAGCGCGCCGGCCCAGGTGCTGCGAAAGCGAAACGCCAGCAGGTCGGCCAGTGACGAGAGCTGGTAGGTGCGCGTGATCTTCAGGATCGGGTAGAGCAGCACCGGGGCCAGCAGGAAGGCGCCGGACACCCCCAGGTAGCAGGCCAGGAAGCCATAGCCGTACTGATAGGCAAGGCCTACCGAACCGTAGAAGGCCCAGGCACTGGCGTAGACGCCCAAAGACAGGGTGTAGGTCAGCGGGTGGCGAATGATCGAGCGCGGGATCAGCCCGCGCTCGCTGATCCAGGCCACACCGAACAGCACCAGCAGGTAGGCGGCGCTGATCAGGATCATCTGGGTCAGGCTAAAGCTCATCGGCATCTCGTTGGCTCTGCAGAATGAAGGTGACGACGATGAGGATCAGCCAGAGCAGGTAGGGGCGGTACCAGGCACCGGTCGGCTCGATCCACCAGTCCATGATGGCCGGGGAGAAGAGGTAGATCCCCACGACCAGAAGCAGGACCAAACGATAGATGTACATGCTGGCCTCGTTGATTGGGCGCTGCGGGCTTGGACTTATTATTGGCGCAAATGGCTGGGGCGATGCTAGCGGGAATCGATAGGGTTAGCCAAGGGTTTGAATTTATTGGCCTTTTGTTTTTCAGCCTGCACGCCCTCTGTAGGAGCGGCCTTGTGCCGCGATGGGGCGCGAAGCGGCCCCAGGTCCTTGACGTCAGAGGCGGCTCTGCAGCCTTTCGCGGCACAAGGCCGCTCCTACATCGATCGTGTCCGCTGTATTAGTGCAGGTCAGCCTCAGGCACGCTCAGTTGCCGTGCAATCGCCTCTGGTCGCCAGCGTTGCCGGGCGACAGCCAATACCTCGGCGGGGCTAGCACTCGCCATGGCAGGCTCGGTGTCCTGCCCCAGCGCACGCAAGGCCCGCAACAGCAAGGGCGTTGCCTGGTCGGCCTCGAGCGGCGGCGAGCGGTATGACTTGCCCAGCTTGTGCCCATCCGGCTGCACGATCAGCGGAATGTGCAGGTAACGCGGCTGCGAGAAGCCCAGCAGCTCCTGCAGGTACAGTTGGCGTGGGGTGTTGTCGAGCAGGTCGGCGCCGCGCACGATGTCGGTGACACCCTGCCAGGCATCGTCCAGCACCACCGCCAACTGGTACGCATACAACCCGTCGCGGCGCTGGATGACGAAATCGCCCACCTCGCGGCCCAGGTGTTGCTGGAATTCGCCTTGCACCCGGTCGGTGAAGCGGTAGGTCAGCTCCGGTACCCGCAAGCGGATCGCGGCCCCTTCTTGGGCATGCCCGGCGTTGCGGCACAAGCCTGGGTAGATGCCGTTGTACGCCTCCAGTTGCTTGCGTGAGCAGGTGCAGGCATAGGCCAGGCCCATATTGAACAGGCGGTCGACCACGGCGGCATAGGCGTCGTGCCGCTGGCTCTGGAATACCACCTCGCCATCCCACTCCAGGCCGTAGCGCTCCAGGGTCTGCAGGATGGCATCGCGGGCGCCGGGCATTTCCCGTGGTGGGTCGGTGTCTTCCATGCGCAGCAGCCAACGGCCGCCCACCGCGCGTGCATCGAGCCACGAG
This sequence comes from Pseudomonas shiyinii, assembly GCF_056725765.1. NCBI lineage: Bacteria > Pseudomonadati > Pseudomonadota > Gammaproteobacteria > Pseudomonadales > Pseudomonadaceae > Pseudomonas > Pseudomonas shiyinii. The sequence goes on from NZ_CM161522.1 coordinate 440,867, forward strand.
GCGAGGGCGGCGACCAGGGAGCCGAAATGCAGAAAACCACTGGGCGTAGGGGCGAAGCGTCCGATGTAGCGGGAGTCGTTCATGGGGTACAGGCTATATAAATGAAACGGGGCGCCTCGAGCGCCCCGTTCAGGTGGGAATCAGGTCAGGCCTTGCCGACCTGCTTTTCCTTCTTCTCCGCCAGCTCCTTGCAGTCGAAGCACAGGTCGGCGGTCGGGCGGGCTTCCAGGCGACGCAGGCCGATCTCGACGCCGCAGGCATCGCACCAGCCGTATTCGTCTTCCTTGATCTTGTCGAGGGTCTTGTCGATCTTCTTGATCAGCTTGCGCTCGCGATCACGGTTACGCAGTTCCAGGGCGAATTCTTCTTCCTGGCTGGCGCGGTCGGCCGGGTCGGGGAAGTTGGCCGCTTCGTCCTTCATGTGATCCACGGTGCGATCCACGCTGGTCATCAGTTCCTGCTTCCAGGCGCTGAGGAGCTTGGTGAAGTGCTGTTTCATGGGCTCGCCCATGTACTCTTCACCCTTGGTTTCGACGTAGGGTTCGACACCGTACATGGTCTGACCGGCTTTTTGCTTTTCTACGGTGGACATGAATAGACCGCCTCTTACTCATCTGATCCAATGCGCAGGCTGCTCCATCTCCGGCACCCGCCGGCCCTGCGACTGCGAGCCGCCGAACTTACCAGATAGATCGGGGGTGCGCTACCCCGCCCGATCCTAGGTGTTGACAGCGACGCAAGCCGCACGTTCGATGCCGCGCAGAGGTAGAATCACCAGTTTAGACCCAATTGAGAGAAGGCCCATGGCTCAGCCACACAGTGCGCGCAGTCGCGCCATCGAACCCTTCCACGTCATGGCCTTGCTGGCGCGCGCCAATGAGCTGCAGGCGGCCGGCCATGATGTCATCCACCTGGAGATCGGCGAGCCGGACTTCACCACAGCGGAACCCATCGTGGCTGCAGGCCAGGCGGCATTGGCCGCAGGCCACACCCGCTACACCGCGGCGCGTGGCCTGCCGGCGCTGCGCGAGGCGATCGCCGGCTTCTATGCCCAGCGCTATGGCGTGAGCGTGGACCCGGAGCGCATCCTCGTCACCCCGGGCGGTTCGGGTGCACTGCTGCTGGCCAGCAGCCTGCTGGTCGACCCGGGCAAGCACTGGCTGTTGGCCGACCCTGGCTATCCCTGCAACCGGCACTTCCTGCGGCTGGTCGAAGGTGGGGCGCAGCTGGTGCCGGTAGGGCCGGAGGTCAACTACCAGCTCACTGCCGACCTGGTCGAGCGCTACTGGGACAAAGACACCGTCGGTGCGCTGGTGGCCTCGCCGGCCAACCCCACTGGCACGGTCCTCGACCGCGCCGAGCTGGCCAGCCTGTCCAAGGCCACCCGTGAACGCCACGGGCACCTGGTGGTGGACGAGATCTACCACGGCCTGACCTATGGCATGGACGCGCCCAGCGTGCTGGAAGTGGACGACCAGGCGTTTGTCCTGAACAGTTTTTCCAAGTACTTCGGCATGACGGGCTGGCGGCTCGGTTGGCTGGTAGCGCCTCCCAGTGCCGTGGGCGACCTGGAAAAACTCGCTCAGAATCTCTACATCAGTGCGCCCAGTATGGCCCAGCACGCAGCGTTGGCGTGTTTCGAGCCTGCGACCCTGGCCATCCTCGAGGAGCGCCGGGCCGAGTTCGGCCGGCGACGCGACTACCTGCTGCCGGCCCTGCGCGAGCTGGGCTTCGGCATTGCCGTGGAGCCCCAGGGCGCCTTCTACCTGTACGCCGATATCAGCGCCTTCGGCGGTGATGCCTTCGCGTTTTGCCGGCATTTCCTGGAGACCGAGCACCTGGCCTTCACCCCCGGCCTGGACTTCGGCCGCCACCAGGCCGGCCACCACGTACGGTTCGCCTATACCCAAAGCCTGCCGCGCCTGGAGGAGGCGGTGCAGCGCATTGCCCGTGGCCTGAAGAGCTGGCAAGGCTGATGCTGTTCTTTCCCGCACTTGAACAGGCGCGCCTGCTGCGCCGCTACAAACGCTTCCTGGCCGATATCGAACTGGCCAGTGGCGAACAACTGACCATCCATTGCCCGAATACCGGGTCCATGCTCAATTGCATGCGCGAGGGCGGGCAGGTCTGGTTCAGCCGCTCCAATGACCCCAAGCGCAAGCTGCCGGGCACCTGGGAAATCAGCGAGACGCCCCAGGGACGCCTGGCCTGCGTCAACACCGGTCGGGCCAATGCCTTGGTGGAGGAGGCCCTGCGCGGTGGGCAGATCGCCGAGCTGGCCGGCTTCACCGCGCTCAAGCGCGAGGTGGCCTATGGCGAGGAAGGCAGCCGGGTGGACTTTCGCCTGGAGTTTCCGGACGGGCCGGCCTACGTGGAGGTCAAGAGCGTTACCCTGGGCTACCCGGATACGCCGATTGCCGCCTTTCCCGATGCGGTGACCCAGCGCGGCGCCAAGCATCTGCGCGAGCTGGCGGCGCTGGCGCGCCAAGGTATTCGCGCAGTGCAGCTGTACTGCGTCAACCTCACCGGCGTGGAGGCGGTGCGCCCGGCCGAGGAGATCGACGCGGCCTATGCGCAGGCGTTGCGGGCTGCAGTGGCGGATGGCGTCGAAGTGCTGGCCTACGGTACCCGGCTGGATGCCGAACAGATCGTCATCGACCGGCCATTGCCGGTGTTGCTCACGCCTTGAGCCAGATGCCCTGGCTGTCTTCCAGGCAGCCCAGGGCGTCCAGCTGCTCGCCCTCGCAAGGGCCGGCCACGCATTCACCACTTTCGATCAGGAACAATGCGCCATGGTGGGCGCAATGGATCAGGCTGGCACTGTCGTCGAGAAAGGCATCGGCATCCCAGTTCAAGGGGATGCCGCGATGCGGGCAGCGATTGCGGTAGAGATAGACCCGGCCCTGGCGGCGCACACCGAACAGGTGCTCGCCGGCTACGCTGAAAGCGCGGCTGGTACCTTCGGCCAGGTCGGGTGAAGCGCAGAGAAAATGCATCGATGCAGACGACTCGTGTAACAAAGGGATGGCTTGACGCTTCAATGCGAATAATTATCAAATTGCTCGCATTCGCTGCGTCCGGCTGTCTATGGTGCGCAGTTCCGCTGCCTGCGACAAGCGTGTGGCCCGCCCTCTGCAAAGGAATACGATGATGCGTCGTCCTGCTGCCCTGATCGCCCTGTGTGTGGGGGCCTTTCTGTCCACCCAGGCCTGGAGCGCAGAGCTGCCGCAGCGCTGGGTCAGTGCCGGTGGTGCGTTGAGTGAATGGATCAGTGCCTTGGGGGGCGAGCCGCGGTTGGTCGGGGTCGATACCACCAGCCAGCACCCGGCATCGCTCAAGGCGCTGCCCAGCATCGGCTACCAACGCCAGCTGTCTGCCGAAGGCATCCTCAGCCTGCGACCTGATGTACTGGTCGGTACCGAGGAAATGGGGCCACCCCCCGTGCTGGCGCAGATCCGTAAGGCGGGTGTGCGGGTCGAGCTGTTTTCCAGCAAAGCCGAACTGGGCGCCGTGGACGGCAACCTCAAGCAATTGGGCAGCCTGCTTGGTGCCGAGCAGAAGGCCGCCGAGCTGAGCGCCGGTTATCACCAGCAACTGAAGGCCGTGCAGGCGAAGGTCAAGCGGGCCCAGGCCAGCGGGAAGGTTCCGGGAGTCCTGTTGTTGGTCGGTCATGCCGGCGCCAAGCCCCTGATCGCAGGCCAGGGGACGTCCGGCGATTGGCTGCTGCGCCAGGCCGGTGCCCGCAACCTGGCCGATCACCAAGGCTACAAGAACTTCTCCGTCGAGACCCTCGCTGCCCTGGACCCGGACGTGGTGGTGTTTTCCGACCGTGCCCTGGAGGGGGAGCAGGCCATGCAGGCGCTGCTCAAGGAAAACCCAGCTCTGGCAGCCTCCCGTGCAGCGCGTGACAAACGCCTGGTTTCCCTGGACCCGACCTTGCTGGTCGGTGGCCTTGGCCCGCGCCTGCCAACGACCTTGAACGGCCTGGTCGAGGCCTTCTATCCGGCCGCCCAATGAGACAACGTGTCCAGCCTCGTGCTCTGTTCATCGGCCTGACCCTGCTGTGCCTGTTGGCGACTTGGTTGTCGCTGGCATTGGGCCCGGTCAGCCTGCCGCTGTTCGATACGTTGCGTGCAGGGTTGCGCCTGTTGGGGTTGCCCATTGCCGTCGATGGTCTGGAGCAGGCCGAGATGATTCTTGGGCAGATCCGTCTGCCGCGTACCCTGCTGGGGTTGGCGGTGGGTGCGGTGCTGGCGCTGTCAGGCGTGGCGATGCAAGGGTTGTTCCGCAACCCGTTGGCCGACCCCGGGCTTGTCGGCGTTGCCAGTGGCGCGGCCCTGGGCGCGGCAGTGGCGATCGTCGGCGGCAGCTGGTTGGGCGGGATCCCGGAGTGGTTCGCTCCTTACCTGCTGTCGGCGTGCGCTTTTCTTGGCGGTCTTGGCGTCACTGCGCTGGTCTATCGCCTGGGGCGGCGCGACGGCCAGACCAACGTCGCCACCATGCTGTTGGCGGGCATCGCCCTGACCGCGCTGGCGGGTTCGGCCGTGGGGCTGTTCACCTACCTGGCCGACGATGCCACCTTGCGTACATTGACATTCTGGAACCTGGGCAGCCTCAACGGCGCCAGCTACGAGCGCCTGTGGCCTTTGTTGCTGGTGGCGACGGCCGTCTCGTTGTGGTTGCCACGCCGAGCCCAGGCGCTCAATGCCCTGCTGCTGGGAGAATCGGAGGCGCGGCACCTGGGTATCGACGTGGAAGCGCTCAAGCGCGAGCTAGTGTTCTGTACTGCCTTGGGAGTGGGGGCCGCCGTTGCTGCAGCCGGGCTGATCGGCTTCATCGGCCTGGTGGTGCCACACCTGGTACGTCTGCTCTGCGGGCCGGACCATCGGGTGCTGTTGCCGGCATCCTTGTTGGCCGGCGGGGCGCTGTTGCTGTTCGCCGACCTGGTGGCGCGCCTGGCGTTGGCACCCGCAGAGCTGCCGATCGGTATCGTGACCGCATTCATCGGTGCGCCATTTTTCTTGTTCCTGCTGATTCGAGGGCGCGCCTGATGTTGCAAGTCGACGGCCTGCACCTGCGGCGTGGCAGCAATGATGTGCTGCACGGGATAGACCTGCAGGTGCGGCCCGGGCAAGTCCTGGGTGTGCTAGGGCCCAATGGCGCCGGCAAGAGCAGCCTGTTGGGCGCCTTGTGTGGCGAGTTGGTGCCCAGCCAGGGGCAGGTGCAGTTGCAGGGGCGCCCGTTGGCAGATTGGTCGGGCCAGGAGCGCGCTCGTCGCCTGGCGGTGTTGCCACAGGTCTCCAGCCTGGGTTTTGCTTTTGGCGTCGAAGAGGTGGTCGGGCTCGGCCGGCTGCCTCACGCCAGCGGCCGCCAGCGTGATCGGGAAATCGTCGAGGCGGCCTTGCGTGCGGCAGATGCCTGGCACCTGCTGGAGCGCAACTACCTGGCCCTGTCCGGCGGTGAGCGCCAGCGGGTGCACCTGGCCCGGGTATTGGCGCAGTTATGGCCAGGCGAGGCGGGCAGCACGTTGTTGCTGGACGAACCCACCTCGATGCTCGACCCCTTGCACCAGCACACCACCTTGCAGGCGGTACGTCGATTCGCCGACCAAGGGGCAGCGGTGCTGGTCATCCTGCATGATCTCAACCTGGCGGCGCGCTACTGTGACCGTATCCTGTTGCTGGAGCAGGGGCGCAGCCATGCCCTGGGTACACCGCAACAAGTTCTTGCACCCGCCGCGCTCAAGGCGGTGTTCGGCATCGATGTGCTGGTGCAGGCGCATCCGGAGCGTGGGCATCCGCTGATCATCATCCGCTAGGAGGTTCTGCCATGCGTAATGGGTTGTGGTCCGGCTTGTTGGTCCTGGTATTGACCGGCTGCCAGGCCAACCTGCCGCCGTTGCCCGCCTGGCAGAGCTCAGAGGGGCGGAATGATGCGCAGCTAGGGGAGATCCGCAACCTGGCTGATGGCCGACGGCTCACTCCTGACCAGCTCGTGGCGCAGTTGGCGTGGGCTCCTCGGGTGCTGGTGGGCGAAAAGCACGACAATCCCGACCACCACGCCCTGCAGTTATGGTTGCTGCGTGCGCTGGAAGCCCGGCGTGCGCAGGGCAGCCTGTTGCTGGAAATGCTACAGCCAGCGCAGCAACCTTTGGTCGATGCACTGCAAGGGCAGGCGACACAGCCCGAGAAGCTGCCGCAGGCCCTGGCCTGGCAAGAGGGATGGGACTGGCGGTTGTACGGGCCTATCGTGCGTGAGGCCCTGCAGCGGCAGATCCCTTTGCTGGCAGCCAACCTGACGCCGGATGAAATGCGCCAGGCCTATCGCAACCCGCAGGTGCTGGAAGGGCAGCACTCGAATGCTCCGGCGGTGAAGGCTGCGTTGCTCGAACAAGTCCGTGCTGGCCATTGTGGGTTGCTGCCGGAGCCGCAACTGCCAGCCATGCTTGCCGTCCAGCAACAGCGCGACCGGCGTATCGCCGAGCGGATGATGGCTGCGCCGGCCCCGGCCTTGCTGTTCGCTGGCAGCTACCATGCACGCAAGGACCTTGGCGTGCCGCTGCACTTGGCAGACCTGGGGGCGCCGGGCGAGACGAAGGTCTTGCTGCTGGTGGAGGTCGGAGAGAAGGTCGAGCCAGGCATGGCGGACTATGTGTGGTACACGGCGGCATTGCCTGCCCAGGACTATTGCGCTCAGTTGCGGCGATGAGATACCGCCGTTGCCGAATGCCGGCCAAAAAAAGACCCGGCAAAACTGCCGGGTCAATAACCGTGATTAGCCTGATGAGGAGATAATCTGAGCGTCCGAACCAGGGACCTTTCAGCTTATCCAACCAGTCTCGCGACCAGTTGTGCTAATCATAACGATTCTCATTTCGACGTCAATCCCTCCACCCGATTATTTTGGTTTTTTTTGCGCAGGGGTCTTGGCATCCAGTTGATCGTCGAGCGCCTGCTTGCGCTCGGCGGGCAAATCGTTCCAGTGCATGTCCAGCAATGCTGCCTCGATGGAGTACAACAACACCTTCGAGGCCCGGAACCCTCGCGACTTCACGGCCTGATAGGCGCCCACCGCGCCCAGGCGGCGCAGGTCCGATGCACTGTGGATACCGACGGCGTGAAGCCATTGTGCGGAGGTCTTGCCAAGATTTCTCAGATGCTGCAATTCATCGTTCATCTGGCCTCCTGGCGATGGCTGAACGAGGTCTGTGGAATAAATCGCGAGCAGGTCAGAAAGGAGTGTAGCGGGGGTTGGGAAATACGCGGCCTTTTGCCATCGACCCCCGACGAGGGCGATCCTGAAAGCTGGGCATTGGCGTCCGTGAGAGCGGCTTTACCCGGCCGCGATGGCATGCAAAAAAGGGCTGCAAAAGCAGCCCTTCATGAACCGTTCAGATGCCCGGGAGGCGCTGGCGGATTTGCTCGATCAACTGGTCCATGCTGGCGCTTTCCTGAGTGTCCACCCGCTTGCAGTGGGGCAGTTCTTCGGCGCTCAGCGGTTCGCGGCTGGCCTGCTGGGCCTTGACCACTTCCAGGGTGGCATCGGAGGGGTCGTTAGCCTCGGTCTGGCGCTGGGCAAGCCAGCTGGCAATGACGGCGTCGGGCGCCTGGCAATCGAGGATCAGGAACGGAACGCCCGTTTCGTTGGCAACCTGGGCCGCGGCCTGGCGCTGGGCCAGCTTGAGGTAAGTGGCATCGAGCACCACCGGGAAGCCTGCACGCAGGATGATCGCCGCCAGCTCATGCAAGCGCTGATACGTGGCGCGGCTGGCGTCCTGGTCATAGATGCCGGCCTGCAGTTGGCCAGCGCTTTGTTGCTGTTGCTCGCCGAACAGGCGCTTGCGCTCGACATCCGAACGTACTCGAATCGCGCCCAGGGCTTCGACCAGGCGCATGGCCACGTGGCTCTTGCCCACGGCCGAGACGCCATGGGTGATGGCCAGCAGGCGCGATGGAATAGCGCTGTAGCTTTCGGCCAGGTTGGCATAGTTGCGGTAGGTGCGCAGGGTGGTGGCGCGCTGCACGCCGTCGGCTTCGGCCGGCATGCTGAACAGGGCGACCTTGGCGCGTACCAGGGCACGGTACGCTTTGTAGAAGTTCAGCAGCTCCAGGCCTTCGTAGTCGCCGGTCAGCTCCAGGTACTGGCTGATGAAGCGGCGCGCCAGGCACTTCAGGCCGCGGTCTTCGAGGTCCATGGCCAGGAAGGCGATGTCGGCGTAGACATCGGTCAGGCGGAAGGGTTCGTTGAATTCGATGCAATCGAAGATCACCACCTTGCCATCGATCAGCGTGGCATTGCCCAGGTGGATGTCGCCGTGGCATTCACGGATGAAGCCATTGGCCTTGCGCGCTTCGAGCAGGCCGTGCAGCCGCTCGAAGCTGCTGCGGGCCCAGGCCTGCAGGTTGTCCAGTTGTTGCAGGTCGGCCTTGTCGGTGAGGAACGGGCGGATCTGCTCGAAGTTCTGCTCCACCGGGGCCATGACGCTCTCCGGTGTCCCCAATGGGTGATCGACCGCGACTTTGGGCGCCTGCAGGTGAAACTCGGCGATCTGCCGGGCCATCTGGTCGATGTGGCCGGCGTTCAGCTCGCCATTGGCCTGCAGGGTATTGAGCATCTGCCCCTGAGGGAACTGACGCATCTTCAGTGCATATTCGATCGGCTCGCCATCGCCGCCCAGTTGCGGAGCCTCGGCGCTACCGGTGATCGGCAGGACTTCCAGGTACAGGCCGTCGGTCAGGCGCTGGTTCAGGCGCAGCTCTTCGTTACAAAAATGCTGGCGCTGGTCCAGGCCGGTGAAGTCGAGGAAGCCGAAGTTCATCGGCTTCTTGATCTTGTAGGCATATTCGCCGGTCAGCAGCACCCAGGAGATATGCGTCTCGATGAGCTGGAACCCGTCCACCGGATGGGAATAGAGGGCGGGGTTCTGCAGCGCGCTGATCAGGGCTTGGCTCACGGGCAATCCTTCTGGAGGCAGGGAATTCGAAAGCGCCATTATGGTCAATGGTGCCGTCCCTGCAAACCGCTGGAATTCCAGGCGGACGAAGCGACTATTCTGAATCGCCCCGCAGCCCACCAGCCTTGACCAAAGTGCGTATAATCCGCCGCCATGACTCGTACCCGAAACTCCCGCACCCCCAAGAAACGCCCGACCGGCCGCTCCCGCGCCTGGCTGGGCTGGGCCCTCAAGCTCAGCCTGGTCGGCCTGGTGCTGATCGCCGGCTTCGCGGTCTACCTCGATGCTGTCGTCCAGGAGAAGTTCTCCGGCAAGCGCTGGACCATCCCGGCCAAGGTGTACGCCCGGCCATTGGAGCTGTTCGTCGGCCAGAAGCTGAGCAAGAACGACTTCCTCACCGAACTCGATGCCCTCGGCTACCGCCGTGAAACCGCCGCCCAAGGCCCGGGCGAAGCATCGGTCAACGGTAACACCGTCGACCTCAATACCCGTGGCTTCCAGTTCTACGAGGGGATGGAGCCCGCGCAGTTCGTACGCGTGCGTTTTTCCGGCGACTACGTGGCAGGGCTCTCCGGGGCCAATGGCGGCAAGCTCGACGTGGTGCGCCTGGAGCCGCTGATGATCGGCGGCATCTACCCCAAGAACCTGGAAGACCGCATCCTGATCAAGATCGACCAGGTGCCACCGTATCTGCTGGAAACCCTGGTGGCCGTGGAAGACCGCGACTTCTACAGCCATTTGGGCGTATCGCCCAAGTCCATCGCCCGCGCCATGTGGGTCAACACGTCGGCGGGCGCGATGCGCCAGGGCGGCAGTACGCTGACTCAGCAATTGGTGAAGAATTTCTACCTCACCAACGAGCGTAGCCTCAGCCGCAAGCTGACCGAAGCGATGATGGCGGTGTTGCTGGAGCTGCACTACGACAAGCGCGAGATCCTCGAGGCCTACCTCAATGAGGTGTTCGTCGGCCAGGACGGCCAGCGCGCCGTGCACGGCTTCGGCCTGGCCAGCCAGTTCTTCTTCAGCCAGCCGCTGGCCGAACTCAAGCTGCACCAGATCGCCCTGTTGGTCGGTATGGTCAAGGGGCCGTCCTACTACAACCCGCGGCGCCATCCGGACCGCGCCCTGGCCCGTCGCAACTTGGTGCTCGACCTGCTGGCCGAGCAGGGCGTGGCGACCCCGGAAGCGGTCGCGGCGGCGAAGAAGATGCCGTTGGGCGTGACCAAGCGCGGCAGCCTCGCCGACAGCTCCTTCCCGGCATTCCTCGACCTGGTCAAGCGCCAGCTGCGCCAGGACTACCGCGACGAAGACTTGACCGAAGAAGGCCTGCGCATCTTCACCAGTTTCGACCCGATCTTGCAGATGAAGGCCGAGACGGCCATGAGCGAGACCTTCAAGCGCCTGGCCGGGCGCAAGGGCGCTGATGAGGTGGAGTCGGCGATGGTGGTGACCAACCCCGAAACCGGCGAGGTGCAGGCACTGATCGGCAGTCGCCAGGCCGGTTTCGCCGGCTTCAACCGAGCCATCGATGCGGTACGGCCGATCGGCTCGCTGGTGAAACCGGCGGTGTACCTGACTGCGCTGGAAAAACCGACCAAGTACACCCTGACCAGCTGGGTGCAGGACGAGCCGTTCTCGGTCAAAGGTGCCGACGGCCAGGTCTGGCGCCCGCAGAACTACGATCGCCGCCCCCACGGCACCATCTACCTGTACCAGGGCCTGGCGAACTCGTACAACCTGTCCACCGCCAAGATCGGCCTGGAAGTGGGTGTGCCCAACGTGATCAAGACCATCGGCAGGCTCGGCGTGAACGTCGACTGGCCGGCATTCCCGTCGATGCTGCTGGGGGCCGGCGGCATGTCGCCGATGCAGGTCGCGACCATGTACCAGACCATCGCCAACGGTGGCTTCAACACGCCGATGCGCGGTATCCGTAGCGTGCTCACCGCCGAAGGCGAGCCGCTCAAGCGCTATCCGTTCCAGATCCAGCAGTCCTTCGACCCGGGCGCCATCTACCTGGTGCAGAACGCCATGCAGCGGGTGATGCGCGAAGGTACGGGCCGCTCGGTCTACAACGTGCTGCCACGCTCGCTGACCCTGGCCGGCAAGACCGGTACCAGCAACGACTCGCGCGACAGCTGGTTCTCCGGTTTCAGCCAGGACCTGCTGGCGGTGGTCTGGCTGGGGCGTGACGACAACGGCAAGACCCCTTTCACCGGTGCCACCGGCGCTCTGCAGGTCTGGACCAGCTTCATGCGCAAGGCCGACCCACTGCCGCTGGACATGCCGCAACCGGACAACGTGGTACAAGCCTGGATCGACCCGTACAGCGGCCAGGGGTCGGACAGCAGCTGTCCGGGGGCGGTGCAGATGCCGTATATTCGAGGGAGTGAACCGGCTCCTGGTGCCATCTGTGGCCCACAGGACCCGGTCGAGTCCGTCATGGACTGGGTCAAGGGATGGATGAATTGAGCGCTAGCTTCGAAGAGGGTGTGACGTGAACAAGTGGTTGTTTCCTGCCTTGACGGCGATGGCCGTGCTCCATGGCTGTGCCAGCGTGCCGCGCGGCAATATCCCGGTGGTGGACTCCAGCACCCGGGTCTCCAACAGCGAGCGGGTCGCGGCCAACCGCAGCGGTGGCCTGGCGACCAGTGGCGGCACCCGCCAGGCCCAGGCCCTGCCCGAAGACTCCGGCGTGACCGTAATGATCCCGCAAGGGGCCGGCGGTGCACCGATCCAGTCCTTCCCGGCCGGCAGCAGCGCGGCGCCAATCAGCACTGGGCCGATCACGCCTGGGCCGATCGGCACCGGCCCGATTACCACCAACCCCAATCCGGTGGCGGATGAACCGTTCGACATCGCGTCGATGAACAGCGCGCCGAGCGCCACCTCCGGCGCCCCGACCGGCATTCCGCGCAGCAACGTGGGCAGCGGTGGCTTGTCGGCCGACGAGCAACTGGACGGCCCTGTGCTGGCGTTGCTGACCACTGCCCAACAGCAGCAGGGCGGCGGTGACTTCAACGGTGCCGCATCGAGCCTGGAGCGTGCCCAGCGCATCGCCCCGCGCGAGCCGCAGGTACTGTTCCGTCTGGCCCAGGTGCGCCTGGCCCAGGGCGACGCCGCCCAGGCCGAACAACTGGCCCGTCGCGCCCTGACCTACGCCAACGGTCGCCCCGACCTGCAGGCCGAGCTGTGGAACACCATCGCCCAGGCCCGCGAGAAGCAGGGTGACAGCGCTGGCGCGGCATTGGCGCGGCAGAAGGCGCGGACGACATCGTGATGGAGCAGCGTATCCTGGACATCGCCGACCACCTGCTGCTGATCGAGCGTGAGCTGCAGGTCCAGGGCTGGTGGAGCGCCGAGGCGCCAACGGCTGAGGCGCTCGCCAGTGTGGTGCCGTTCGCGGTGGACACCATGGCCTTCGAGCAGTGGTTGCAATGGATCTTCCTGCCCCGTATGAAGCTCATCATCGAGCAAGGGCATCCGCTCCCCAACGCCTCCGGCATCCTGGTCATGGCCGAAACCGTGTTCGTCGATCGTCCGGAACAGAGCCGCGAGCTACGGCGCCTGCTGGCAGCGTTCGATCAATTGATCAGTCCTTCCGCCTGATTTCTTCTCTTTTTCCTTCAAGGGCCGCAGATTGTGGCCCTTTTTTATTGGATTCTTTATTTTTCTGCTGCAGAGCTCGTTTTTAGTGGTGGCAGCACTTCATCCTTGGGAAAAATTGGCAATAATTTTTCTTGACTTACGCGTGCCGAATCAGAAGAATCCAGTTTCCGCTGTAGAGGGACTGCCAGAAGCAGACCCGCTAAGCAGATCATGAGGCGCACACCCGCGCCGACTTGTTACACCCCGCAACGCGTTACCTCGCGCTGGGTGGGAAACCCCCGCAACACTCTGGGGCGCTCCCAATACTTGCTCAGTCAGTGCTGACGTTCGCTCATGCTCTGCTTGGCAGTAAACCTATTAAGACCCGCCCAATGAGGGCGGTATTCTGGCGTTTTAGAGGTGAACAACGTGGAGCTTTTATCTGGCGCTGAGATGGTCGTCCGCTTCTTGCGTGACGAAGGCGTTAAGCACATCTATGGGTACCCTGGTGGTGCTCTCCTTCATGTTTACGACGCCCTGTTCAAGGAACCGGAGATCAACCACATCCTGGTTCGTCATGAGCAGGCTGCCACCCATATGGCGGACGGTTATGCCCGTGCCACCGGCAAGGCCGGCGTGGTACTGGTCACCTCCGGCCCGGGCGCTACCAATGCCATCACTGGCATTGCCACCGCCTATATGGACTCGATCCCGATGGTCATCCTCTCTGGCCAGGTGCCCAGCACCATGGTAGGGACCGATGCCTTCCAGGAAACCGACATGATTGGTATTTCCCGGCCGATCGTGAAGCACAGCTTCATGGTCAAACATGCCACGGAAATTCCCGAAGTCCTGAAAAAAGCCTTCTACCTGGCGCAATCCGGTCGCCCAGGCCCGGTCGTGGTCGACATTCCAAAAGATATGACCAACCCGGCCGAGAAGTTCGAATACGTCTACCCGAAGAAGGTCAAGCTGCGCTCCTACAGCCCGGCGGTACGCGGTCACTCCGGCCAGATCCGCAAGGCGGCCGAGATGCTCCTGGCCGCCAAGCGCCCGGTGGTGTACTCCGGCGGCGGCGTCATCCTCGGCGGCGGCTCCGAGGCGCTCACCGAGATCGCCAAGTCGCTGAACCTGCCGGTCACCAATACCCTGATGGGCCTGGGAGGCTTCCCGGGTACCGACCGTCAGTTCCTCGGCATGCTCGGTATGCATGGCAGCTACACCGCCAACATGGCCATGCACAATGCCGACGTGATCTTCGCGGTCGGCGCGCGTTTCGATGACCGTGTGGTCAACGGCCCGGCCAAGTTCTGTCCGAATGCCAAGATCATCCACATCGACATCGACCCGGCGTCGATCTCCAAGATGATCAAGGCCGACGTGCCGATCGTAGGCCCTGTGGAAAGCGTCCTCAACGAGATGCTGACCATCCTCAAGGAAATTGGCGAGCAGCCCGACAAGGCCGCGCTCGATGCTTGGTGGAAGCAGATCGAGGAATGGCGTGGCGATCGCGACCTGTTCCCCTACGACAAGGGCGACGGCAGCGTGATCAAGCCGCAGACCGTGATCGAGACCCTCTGCGAAGTGACCAAGGGCGATGCCTTCATCACTTCCGACGTAGGCCAGCACCAGATGTTCGCGGCGCAGTACTACCGCTTCAACAAGCCGAACCGTTGGATCAACTCCGGCGGCCTGGGCACCATGGGCTTCGGTTTCCCGGCGGCGATGGGCATCAAGCTCAACTTCCCCGATCAGGACGTCGCTTGCGTGACCGGCGAAGGCAGTATCCAGATGAACATCCAGGAGCTGTCCACCTGCATGCAGTACGACCTGCCGGTGAAGATCGTCAACCTGAACAACGGTGTGTTGGGCATGGTTCGCCAGTGGCAGGACATGGCCTACAGCGGCCGTCACTCGCACTCCTACGTGGAGTCGCTGCCTGACTTCGTCAAGCTGGTCGAGGCCTATGGTCACGTGGGTATCCGCATCACCAGCCTGAAGGACCTCAAGCCGAAGCTGGAAGAGGCCTTCGCGATGAAGGACCGCCTGGTGTTCATCGACATCGCGGTCGACAGGACCGAGCACGTCTATCCGATGCAGATCAAGGACGGCTCGATGCGTGACATGTGGCTGAGCAAGACGGAGCGTACCTGATATGCGGCACATCATTTCCCTGCTGTTGGAAAACGAACCCGGTGCCTTGTCTCGCGTGGTCGGCCTGTTCTCCCAGCGTAACTACAACATCGAAAGCCTGACCGTGGCGCCGACTGAGGATCCGACCCTGTCGCGCCTGACCCTGACGACCGTTGGTCATGATGAAGTGATCGAACAGATCACCAAGAACCTGAACAAGCTGGTCGAAGTGGTCAAACTCGTCGATCTGTCGGAAAGTGCTCACATCGAGCGCGAGCTGATGCTGGTCAAGGTCAAGGCCACCGGCGCCCAGCGCGCCGAGATCAAGCGCACCACGGATATCTTCCGTGGCCAGATCGTCGACGTCACCGCCAGCGTGTACACCGTGCAACTGAGCGGCACCAGCGACAAGCTGGACAGCTTCATCCAGGCCATCGGCACTGCGTCGATCCTGGAAACCGTGCGCAGCGGCGTTACCGGCATTGCCCGTGGCGACAAAGTGCTCAGTATCTGAATACGCATACAAGAATCAGTGATGGCTCCGTGGAGCCGAGATATAACAGGGGTATTTCATGAAAGTTTATTACGACAAAGACTGCGACCTTTCCATCATCCAGGGCAAGAAAGTCGCCATCATCGGTTATGGCTCCCAAGGCCACGCCCAGGCGTGCAACCTGAAGGACTCCGGTGTGGACGTTACCGTCGGTCTGCGTAAAGGTTCGGCCACCGTGGCCAAGGCAGAAGCCCACGGCCTGAAAGTGGCCGACGTGGCCACTGCCGTCGCTGCCGCCGACCTGGTCATGATCCTGACCCCGGACGAGTTCCAGGGCGCTCTGTACAAGAACGAGATCGAGCCGAACATCAAGAAGGGCGCTACCCTGGCCTTCTCCCACGGCTTCTCGATCCACTACAACCAGGTCGTTCCGCGTGCCGACCTCGACGTGATCATGATCGCGCCGAAGGCTCCGGGCCACACCGTGCGCTCCGAGTTCGTCAAGGGCGGCGGCATCCCTGACCTGATCGCCGTCTACCAGGACGCCTCCGGCAACGCCAAGAACGTTGCCCTGTCGTACGCCTCGGGCGTCGGCGGTGGCCGTACCGGCATCATCGAAACCACCTTCAAGGACGAGACCGAAACCGACCTGTTCGGCGAGCAGGCCGTTCTGTGCGGTGGTACCGTCGAGCTGGTCAAAGCCGGTTTCGAAACCCTGGTCGAAGCGGGCTACGCGCCAGAAATGGCCTACTTCGAGTGCCTGCACGAGCTGAAGCTGATCGTCGACCTCATGTACGAAGGCGGTATCGCCAACATGAACTACTCGATCTCCAACAACGCCGAGTACGGTGAGTACGTCACCGGCCCGGAAGTCATCAACGAAGAATCCCGCAAGGCCATGCGCAACGCTCTGAAGCGCATCCAGGACGGCGAATACGCGAAGATGTTCATCTCCGAAGGCGCCACCAACTACCCGTCCATGACTGCCAAGCGTCGCAACAACGCTGCCCATGGCATCGAAGTCATCGGCGAGCAGCTGCGTTCCATGATGCCGTGGATCGCTGCCAACAAGATCGTCGACAAGACCAAGAACTAAGGTCTGCTTCGATACATGAAAAAACGCGGCTTCGGCCGCGTTTTTTCATTTAGGCGGCCGGCTTCTGGTATAAAGCGACCAGTGGCTTGCCGTTAGAACCTGTTTAGCAGGCCCATGTCGAATTTTTTTCCACTTCCGTTGCAAGGTATTTTTCATGAGCGAACGTCCCGAAGAGCCGAACAAGCCCTCCGACGCCGAAAGCCTGCTACCTGTCGATGAGCATATTGAAGAAGGGCATGACGCCGAAGGCCGCAAGGTCCGCCATCGTGGCATCTATCTGCTGCCCAACCTTTTCACGACCGCCAACCTGTTTGCCGGGTTCTACTCGATCGTCAGCTCCATCAGTGCCCACGGCTATCTCAGTGCGGGCGACCCGCGCGAAGCGAGTAAGTATTTCGCCTTCGCCGCGATCGCCATCTTCGTGGCCATGGTCCTCGACAGCCTGGACGGTCGTGTGGCACGCATGACCAACACCCAAAGCGCATTCGGCGCCGAATACGACTCGCTGTCGGACATGGCCGCCTTTGGCGTCGCGCCGGCGCTGCTGGCCTTTGTCTGGGCGCTGGGCGATATGGGCAAGGTCGGCTGGATGGTGGCGTTCATCTATGTCGCAGGTGCTGCACTGCGCCTGGCGCGTTTCAACACCCAGGTCGGTACCGCCGACAAGCGCTACTTCATTGGCCTGGCCAGCCCGGCCGCCGCAGGTGTGGTCGCCGGTACCGTATGGGCCTTCAGCGACTACGGTATCCAGGGCTCCAAGCTGTCGTTCCTGGTTGCCTTGTTGGTGGCGGCTGCGGGTATGCTGATGGTCAGCAACATCAAGTACAACAGCTTCAAGGAGCTTGACCTCAAGGGGCGCGTGCCGTTCGTTGCGATCCTGGCCGTAGTGCTGGTGTTCGCCGTGGTGTTCAGCGATCCGCCCCGTATCCTGCTGCTGATCTTCCTCGGTTATGCCGTGTCCGGCCCGGTGCAGTACCTGCTGCGTGGTCGCCGTCGCAAGACACCTCAATGAGTTAATGCTGGAATAACCCTCCGGCTCCATAGTCTTACAGGTACATCCGTTGCCTGTGCTATGGAGCCGTCATGCTTATCAAATCTCCCATATCATCCGATTGCAAAACATCGGAGATCACCCCTGAAGCTATCTATCTTTCCCGGCGTAGCTTGATCGGCGGCTCCCTTGCCGGCCTGGCGCTCGGTGCGCTGCCGGCAGCCGGTATGGCGGCTGAGCCGTCGCGCTATGCCGATGTCGCGCCAGGCGCGCCGCCACGTTGGTTCGGCGAAAAGCTCGCGGGTACGCGTTGGCAGGCGGTCACGGTCAAAGATGAGGCGATCACGCCCTTCAAGGATGCCACGCACTACAACAACTTCTATGAGTTCGGGCCGGACAAAGGCGACCCAGCCGCCAATGCCGGCAGCCTGAAGACCGAACCCTGGAGCCTGGTGGTCGATGGCGAAGTGGCCAAGCCAGGTCGCTATGCCCTGGAGGACTTCGTCAAACCCTACCAGCTCGAGGAGCGCATCTACCGCTTGCGCTGCGTCGAGGCGTGGTCGATGGTCATTCCCTGGCTGGGCTTCCCCTTGGCCGAAGTACTCAAGCAGGTGCAGCCGACCTCGAAGGCGCGTTATGTGCGCTTCGAAACCCTGCAGGACCCCAAATCCATGCCCGGCCAGCGTTCAGGCTTTGCCTTGATCGACTGGCCCTATGTAGAAGGGCTGCGCCTGGATGAGGCGATGAACCCGCTGGCAATCCTGGCGGTGGGGATGTATGGCCGTGAACTGGCCAATCAGAATGGCGCACCGCTGCGCCTAGTGGTGCCCTGGAAGTACGGTTTCAAGAGTATCAAGTCGATCGTGCGCATGAGCCTGGTGGAGCAGCAGCCGCGTACCACCTGGGAAAGCCTGGCCCCTGAGGAGTACGGTTTCTATGCCAACGTCAACCCGACGGTCGATCATCCCCGCTGGAGTCAGGCCAGGGAGCGGCGCCTGCCCAGCGGGCTGTTCAGTCCTAATGTGCGCGATACCTTGATGTTCAACGGCTACGCCGATGAAGTGGCGTCGCTGTATACCGGGCTCGACCTGCGGAAG
Organism: Pseudomonas shiyinii; assembly: GCF_056725765.1. Classification (NCBI taxonomy): domain Bacteria; kingdom Pseudomonadati; phylum Pseudomonadota; class Gammaproteobacteria; order Pseudomonadales; family Pseudomonadaceae; genus Pseudomonas; species Pseudomonas shiyinii. The sequence goes on from NZ_CM161522.1 coordinate 459,218, forward strand.
AACTATTGATGCGCTATCCCTGGTTTCGCCTGGCTATCTTCCTGGTGGGGTGCGTGCTCCCGGCCTGGTGGCTCTATGGGGCAGCTATGGGCTTGCTCGGGCCCGACCCTGGCAAGATCCTGGTGGATCGCCTGGGGTTGGGCGCGTTGACCTTTCTCCTGGTCACTCTGGGCATGACGCCTCTGCAACGGCTGACGGGGTGGTCGGGCTGGATTGTGGTGCGCCGACAGCTGGGATTGTGGTGCTTTGCTTATATCGTGCTGCACATGACGGCCTATATGGTGTTTATCCTGGGGCTGGATTGGGGGCAGTTGGGTGTCGAGCTGCGCAAGCGGCCGTACATCATCGTCGGTTTCCTGGGCTTCCTGGGCCTGCTCGCGCTGGCGGCCACTTCCAATCGATACAGTCAACGGCGGCTGGGTGCCCGGTGGAAGAAGTTGCACAGATTGGTATACGTCATCCTGGGGCTGGGGCTGCTGCACTTTCTCTGGATCGTGCGTTCGGACCTCAAGGAGTGGGTGGTGTATGCCTCTATTGGTGCGCTGTTGTTGGTCGTGCGATTGCCGCCGGTATGGCGTCGTGTCCCTCGCTTGGTGGGGCGAGGGAGGGCAAGTTGAAACTTTATTGAAATAACGGTTGACGTCCTTCTGAATCCCCTTATAATGCGCCCCACTTCCGACGCAGTCGAAACGCAAAACTCCTTGAGATTCAATGAGTTGAACGCTTCAGGTAGTATCGGAAGGCTTCGGTCTCACAGATCGGCAGCGGTGAAAAAGGCAGTTGACAGCAGGTTTTAACGCTGTATGATTCGCCTCCCGCTACGAGAGATCGCAGCGAGTTAAGCGGTTGAAGTTGAACGAAAAACTTCAAAATAAACGCTTGACAGGCTCTGAGGAAAGCGTAGAATGCGCGGCCTCGGTTGAGCAAAGCGCTTAACCAAATCGCTCTTTAACAATCGAATCAAGCAATTCGTGTGGGTGCTTGTGAGTACGGACTGATAGTCGCCAAGATTATCAGCATCACAAGTGGCCATGCGAGAAATCACATAGTCATTTGAGATTGCTGAGCCAAGTTTAGGGTTTCTTAAAAACCCAAGCAGTATTGAACTGAAGAGTTTGATCATGGCTCAGATTGAACGCTGGCGGCAGGCCTAACACATGCAAGTCGAGCGGATGACGGGAGCTTGCTCCTTGATTCAGCGGCGGACGGGTGAGTAATGCCTAGGAATCTGCCTGGTAGTGGGGGACAACGTTCCGAAAGGGGCGCTAATACCGCATACGTCCTACGGGAGAAAGTGGGGGATCTTCGGACCTCACGCTATCAGATGAGCCTAGGTCGGATTAGCTAGTTGGTGAGGTAATGGCTCACCAAGGCGACGATCCGTAACTGGTCTGAGAGGATGATCAGTCACACTGGAACTGAGACACGGTCCAGACTCCTACGGGAGGCAGCAGTGGGGAATATTGGACAATGGGCGAAAGCCTGATCCAGCCATGCCGCGTGTGTGAAGAAGGTCTTCGGATTGTAAAGCACTTTAAGTTGGGAGGAAGGGCAGTAAGTTAATACCTTGCTGTTTTGACGTTACCGACAGAATAAGCACCGGCTAACTCTGTGCCAGCAGCCGCGGTAATACAGAGGGTGCAAGCGTTAATCGGAATTACTGGGCGTAAAGCGCGCGTAGGTGGTTCGTTAAGTTGGATGTGAAAGCCCCGGGCTCAACCTGGGAACTGCATCCAAAACTGGCGAGCTAGAGTATGGTAGAGGGTGGTGGAATTTCCTGTGTAGCGGTGAAATGCGTAGATATAGGAAGGAACACCAGTGGCGAAGGCGACCACCTGGACTGATACTGACACTGAGGTGCGAAAGCGTGGGGAGCAAACAGGATTAGATACCCTGGTAGTCCACGCCGTAAACGATGTCAACTAGCCGTTGGAATCCTTGAGATTTTAGTGGCGCAGCTAACGCATTAAGTTGACCGCCTGGGGAGTACGGCCGCAAGGTTAAAACTCAAATGAATTGACGGGGGCCCGCACAAGCGGTGGAGCATGTGGTTTAATTCGAAGCAACGCGAAGAACCTTACCAGGCCTTGACATGCAGAGAACTTTCCAGAGATGGATTGGTGCCTTCGGGAACTCTGACACAGGTGCTGCATGGCTGTCGTCAGCTCGTGTCGTGAGATGTTGGGTTAAGTCCCGTAACGAGCGCAACCCTTGTCCTTAGTTACCAGCACGTCATGGTGGGCACTCTAAGGAGACTGCCGGTGACAAACCGGAGGAAGGTGGGGATGACGTCAAGTCATCATGGCCCTTACGGCCTGGGCTACACACGTGCTACAATGGTCGGTACAGAGGGTTGCCAAGCCGCGAGGTGGAGCTAATCTCACAAAACCGATCGTAGTCCGGATCGCAGTCTGCAACTCGACTGCGTGAAGTCGGAATCGCTAGTAATCGCGAATCAGAATGTCGCGGTGAATACGTTCCCGGGCCTTGTACACACCGCCCGTCACACCATGGGAGTGGGTTGCACCAGAAGTAGCTAGTCTAACCTTCGGGAGGACGGTTACCACGGTGTGATTCATGACTGGGGTGAAGTCGTAACAAGGTAGCCGTAGGGGAACCTGCGGCTGGATCACCTCCTTAATCGAAGACATCAGCCTGCTGATGAGCTCCCACACGAATTGCTTGATTCCTTGAAGAAGACGATGCTGTAACGCGACCCTGTTATAGGTCTGTAGCTCAGTTGGTTAGAGCGCACCCCTGATAAGGGTGAGGTCGGCAGTTCAAATCTGCCCAGACCTACCATTCGCTGGGTGCAGAGACGACGGGGCCATAGCTCAGCTGGGAGAGCGCCTGCCTTGCACGCAGGAGGTCAGCGGTTCGATCCCGCTTGGCTCCACCATTTGCTTTGCTACGCAGTTACCTGCAGAACTTAGAAATGAGCATTCCGCTGTGAATGTTGATTTCTGACTTTTGTCAGATCGTTCTTTAAAAATTCGGATATGTGATAGATAGACTGATGACCACTTTCACTGGTGGGCCATCAGGCTAAGGTAAAATTTGTGAGTTCTGCGCGAACGCGCGACATGCGAATTTTCGGCGAATGTCGTCTTCACAGTATAACCAGATTGCTTGGGGTTATATGGTCAAGTGAAGAAGCGCATACGGTGGATGCCTTGGCAGTCAGAGGCGATGAAAGACGTGGTAGCCTGCGATAAGCTTTGGGGAGTCGGCAAACAGACTGTGATCCAGAGATCTCTGAATGGGGGAACCCACCTAGGATAACCTAGGTATCTTGCACTGAATACATAGGTGCAAGAGGCGAACCAGGGGAACTGAAACATCTAAGTACCCTGAGGAAAAGAAATCAACCGAGATTCCCTTAGTAGTGGCGAGCGAACGGGGACCAGCCCTTAAGCTGGTTTGAGATTAGTGGAACGCTCTGGAAAGTGCGGCCATAGTGGGTGATAGCCCCGTACACGAAAATCTCTTGCCAGTGAAATCGAGTAGGACGGAGCACGAGAAACTTTGTCTGAACATGGGGGGACCATCCTCCAAGGCTAAATACTACTGACTGACCGATAGTGAACCAGTACCGTGAGGGAAAGGCGAAAAGAACCCCGGAGAGGGGAGTGAAATAGAACCTGAAACCGTATGCGTACAAGCAGTGGGAGCCTACTTTGTTAGGTGACTGCGTACCTTTTGTATAATGGGTCAGCGACTTATATTCAGTGGCGAGCTTAACCGAATAGGGGAGGCGTAGCGAAAGCGAGTCTTAATAGGGCGTTTAGTCGCTGGGTATAGACCCGAAACCGGGCGATCTATCCATGGGCAGGTTGAAGGTTAGGTAACACTGACTGGAGGACCGAACCGACTACCGTTGAAAAGTTAGCGGATGACCTGTGGATCGGAGTGAAAGGCTAATCAAGCTCGGAGATAGCTGGTTCTCCTCGAAAGCTATTTAGGTAGCGCCTCATGTATCACTCCAGGGGGTAGAGCACTGTTTCGGCTAGGGGGTCATCCCGACTTACCAAACCGATGCAAACTCCGAATACCTGGAAGTGCCGAGCATGGGAGACACACGGCGGGTGCTAACGTCCGTCGTGAAAAGGGAAACAACCCAGACCGTCAGCTAAGGTCCCAAAGTCATGGTTAAGTGGGAAACGATGTGGGAAGGCTTAGACAGCTAGGAGGTTGGCTTAGAAGCAGCCATCCTTTAAAGAAAGCGTAATAGCTCACTAGTCGAGTCGGCCTGCGCGGAAGATGTAACGGGGCTCAAACCATGCACCGAAGCTACGGGTATCACCTTAGGGTGATGCGGTAGAGGAGCGTTCTGTAAGCCTGTGAAGGTGAGTTGAGAAGCTTGCTGGAGGTATCAGAAGTGCGAATGCTGACATGAGTAACGACAATGCGAGTGAAAAACTCGCACGCCGAAAGACCAAGGTTTCCTGCGCAACGTTAATCGACGCAGGGTTAGTCGGTCCCTAAGGCGAGGCTGAAAAGCGTAGTCGATGGAAAACAGGTTAATATTCCTGTACTTCCAGTTATTGCGATGGAGGGACGGAGAAGGCTAGGCCAGCTTGGCGTTGGTTGTCCAAGTTTAAGGTGGTAGGCTGAAATCTTAGGCAAATCCGGGATTTCCAGGCCGAGAGCTGATGACGAGTTGCCATTAGGCGACGAAGTGGTTGATGCCATGCTTCCAAGAAAAGCTCCTAAGCTTCAGATAACTGGGAACCGTACCCCAAACCGACACAGGTGGTCGGGTAGAGAATACCAAGGCGCTTGAGAGAACTCGGGTGAAGGAACTAGGCAAAATGGCACCGTAACTTCGGGAGAAGGTGCGCCGGCGAGGGTGAAGGACTTGCTCCGTAAGCCCATGCCGGTCGAAGATACCAGGCCGCTGCGACTGTTTATTAAAAACACAGCACTCTGCAAACACGAAAGTGGACGTATAGGGTGTGACGCCTGCCCGGTGCCGGAAGGTTAATTGATGGGGTTAGCGCAAGCGAAGCTCTTGATCGAAGCCCCGGTAAACGGCGGCCGTAACTATAACGGTCCTAAGGTAGCGAAATTCCTTGTCGGGTAAGTTCCGACCTGCACGAATGGCGTAACGATGGCGGCGCTGTCTCCACCCGAGACTCAGTGAAATTGAAATCGCTGTGAAGATGCAGTGTATCCGCGGCTAGACGGAAAGACCCCGTGAACCTTTACTATAGCTTTGCACTGGACTTTGAGCTTGCTTGTGTAGGATAGGTGGGAGGCTTTGAAGTGGGGACGCCAGTTCTCATGGAGCCATCCTTGAAATACCACCCTGGCAACCTTGAGGTTCTAACTCAGGTCCGTGATCCGGATCGAGGACAGTGTATGGTGGGTAGTTTGACTGGGGCGGTCTCCTCCCAAAGAGTAACGGAGGAGTACGAAGGTGCGCTCAGACCGGTCGGAAATCGGTCGCAGAGTATAAAGGCAAAAGCGCGCTTGACTGCGAGACCCACACGTCGAGCAGGTACGAAAGTAGGTCTTAGTGATCCGGTGGTTCTGTATGGAAGGGCCATCGCTCAACGGATAAAAGGTACTCCGGGGATAACAGGCTGATACCGCCCAAGAGTTCATATCGACGGCGGTGTTTGGCACCTCGATGTCGGCTCATCACATCCTGGGGCTGAAGCCGGTCCCAAGGGTATGGCTGTTCGCCATTTAAAGTGGTACGCGAGCTGGGTTTAGAACGTCGTGAGACAGTTCGGTCCCTATCTGCCGTGGACGTTTGAGATTTGAGAGGGGCTGCTCCTAGTACGAGAGGACCGGAGTGGACGAACCTCTGGTGTTCCGGTTGTCACGCCAGTGGCATTGCCGGGTAGCTATGTTCGGAAGAGATAACCGCTGAAAGCATCTAAGCGGGAAACTTGCCTCAAGATGAGATCTCACTGGGATCTTGAATCCCCTGAAGGGCCGTCGAAGACTACGACGTTGATAGGTCGGGTGTGTAAGCGCTGTGAGGCGTTGAGCTAACCGATACTAATTGCCCGTGAGGCTTGACCATATAACACCCAAGCAATTTGCTGTTGCGAATTGCGGTGGTGAAGACGAACGAACCGAAAGTTTGCATCACAAATTCACATATCCGAATTGGCTGGCATGTCCATCTGGACGTTCTGGCAACAGAATTTCTTGACGACCATAGAGCATTGGAACCACCTGATCCCATCCCGAACTCAGCAGTGAAACGATGCATCGCCGATGGTAGTGTGGGGCTTCCCCATGTGAGAGTAGGTCATCGTCAAGATTCATTTCGCAAAACCCCTATCTGCGTGAGCAGGTAGGGGTTTTGTCTTTCTGGTCCTCGAAAGATTCGCGCCTCCCCCTGTAGGAGCGGCCTTGTGCCGCGAAAGCGGGCGCGCAGCGGCCGCCAACCCTGCCACCTCGATCACCCTGGTGCACCGCGTCGCCTGGGCTTACGGCCGCTGCGCGCCCGCTTCGCGGCACAAGGCCGCGCCTACAAAGGTGGGTTACCGTTATGGCCATCTCCCACAATTTGAGTCAGAACACTAGAATAGAGCCCATTCCTCCATTCAGACGTCTGATATGCCCAACCCCCCCGACTCCGAAGCGCTGGCTCAGCTGCCGCTGGAAAAGCTCGTCGCCTGCCATGAGTGCGACCTGCTGATGCGCAAGCCAACGTTGCAGAATGACGAAAAGGCGCATTGCCCCCGGTGCGGTTACGAGCTCTATGCTCACCGCCATAACGTGGTCAACCGCAGCCTGGCCCTGGTGATCACTGCACTGTTGCTTTATGTACCCGCCAACTTCCTGCCCATCATGCAGCTGCACCTGCTTGGCCAGACCTCCGACGACACTGTCTGGAGCGGTGTGCTGGGCCTGTACAACTCGCAGATGCGTGGTGTTTCCGTAGTGGTGTTCCTGTGCAGCATGGCGATTCCGTTGCTCAAGCTGCTCTGCCAGTTGCTGGTATTGCTGAGCATCCGTCTGGATATCGGGCGCAGCCATGGCCTGCTCTTCTATCGTGTCTATCACCACCTGCGTGATTGGGGCATGCTCGAGGTGTATTTCATGGGGGTTCTGGTTGCGATCGTCAAACTGGTCGACCTGGCTGAACTGACCATAGGGCTTGGCCTGTTCTGTTTCATCAGCCTGTTGCTGGTTCAGGTGTGGCTGGAAGTCGTGATGTCGCCACACCAGATCTGGAGTGCACTGTCGGGGGAGGATGAGCATGCGAGCGCTTGATGCAGGCATCCTGGTCTGCAATGAATGCCATGAACTCAACCGCCAGGAACCTGGTAGTGATTCGCAGACCTGCACCCGCTGTGGGGCGATCGTGCATGCGCGTCGGCCTAACAGCATCGTGCGTACCTGGGCGTTGCTGATCACGGCGACCATTCTCTACATCCCTGCCAACGTCTTGCCGATCATGACGGTGAGTGCGTTGGGGCAGGGCAGCCCGGACACAATCATGTCCGGCGTCATCACCCTGCTCAAGCACGGCATGCTGCCTATTGCTGCCGTGGTGTTCATCGCCAGTATTCTGGTGCCGACGTTCAAGTTGGTCGGCATCGGGCTGCTGCTTTATTCGGTGCAGCGGCACCAGCCCCTGTCGGCCCGACAGAGGATATTGATGTACCGCTTCATCGAATTCATTGGACGCTGGTCCATGCTGGATATTTTCGTCATTGCCATCCTGGTGGCAGTGGTGAATTTCGGCCGCATCGCCAGCGTCGAAGCCAACCTGGGCGCCGTCGCTTTCGCCTCTGTGGTGATCCTGACGATGCTCGCTGCTTTAACTTTCGATCCCCGACTGATCTGGGATAACACGGAGTCGGATGACGACCATGAGTGACATGCCTACGGCTAAAACCCGCCCAGCCTCGAACTGGTCGGCCATCTGGATCCTGCCGCTGATCGCGTTGGTGATCGGCGGTTGGCTGGCCTGGCAGGCCTACCGTGATTCGGGGGTGGATATCCAGGTGCGTTTCCTGTCCGGTGAAGGCATCGTCGCCAACAAGACCGAAGTCATCTACAAAGGCATGTCGGTCGGCAAGGTGAAGACCTTGGTGCTCGATGCGGAGGGCAGTAACACCGGTGTCATCGCCACCATCGAGATGAACAAGGCCGCCGAGCCGCACCTGACGACCGGCACGCGCTTCTGGCTGGTCAAGCCCAGCGTCAGCCTGGCGGGCATCTCCGGTCTGGAAACCCTGGTATCCGGCAACTACATTGCCGTCAGCCCTGGTGAGGGTGAGAAGACCAAGCGCTTCACGGCCTTGTCGGAGGCGCCACCTCTGTCTGACACCGAACCGGGCCTGCACCTGACCCTCAAGGCGGATCGCCTGGGGTCGCTCAACCGCGACAGTCCTGTCTTCTACAAGCAGATCAAAGTCGGTCGGGTGAAGAGCTACCGCCTCTCCGAAGACCAGGATACCGTTGAGATCAAAGTCTTCATCGAGCCTGCCTACGCCAACCTGGTGCGCAAGCACACGCGTTTCTGGAATGCCAGCGGCATCAGCATCGATGCCGACCTGTCGGGCGTGAAGCTGCGCAGCGAGTCCCTGGCCAGCATCGTGGCGGGAGGCATCGCCTTCGCGACCCCCGAGCACCGCCAGGACAGCCCGCCGACCGATCCGACCCTGCCGTTCCGCCTGTACGAAGACTTCGACGCGGCCCAGGCCGGTATTCGCATCAAGGTCAAGCTGGCGGACTACGAGGGGCTGCAGGCCGGTCGCACGCCGGTCATGTACAAAGGTATCCAGGTCGGCTCGCTCAAGACCATGAAGATCGCCGATGACCTGAGCAGCGCCACGGCCGAGTTGACCCTGGACCCGCTGGCCGAAGACTACCTCGTCGAAGGCACGCAGTTCTGGGTGGTCAAACCATCCATCTCGCTGGCGGGTATCACTGGCTTGGAAGCCCTGGTCAAAGGTAACTACATTGCCATCCGCCCGGGCGAGAAGGGCGCCAAGCCCCTGCGTGAGTTCGAGGCGCGTGCCAAGGCGCCGCCGCTGGACCTCAAGGCGCCGGGCCTGCACATGGTGTTGTTCGCTGAGAACCTCGGCTCGCTGGAAGTCGGCAGCCCGGTGATGTATCGCCAGGTCAAGGTCGGTAGCGTGCAGAGCTACCAGTTCGCCCGCAACAGCAAGCGGATCCTGATCGGCGTGCATATCGAGAAGGAATACGCCAACCTGGTCAACGGCTCGTCACGGTTCTGGAACGCCAGCGGCATCACTCTCTCTGGTGACCTGTCAGGGATCAAGGTCAAGAGTGAGTCGTTGCAGACGCTCATGGCCGGTGGTATTGCCTTCGACACGCCGAAGCCGGATGTGCCTCTCAAGCGCCACATTCCACGTTTCCGCCTTCACGAGAACCAGGAAGCCGCCGACCGTGCCGGTACCCTGATCACCATTCGCGTCGATCGCGCCGATGGCCTCAAGCCGGGTACGGCGATTCGCTTCCGCGGCCTGGATGTGGGCAGCGTCGAGAGTGTCGACCTGACCGCTGACCTGCAGGCCGTGTTGCTGCGGGCGCGCATCACCCAGGCGCAGACGCGCATCGCCCGTGCCGGCACCCAGTTCTGGGTGGTCAAGCCTGCCTTCGGCCTGGTACGTACCGAAAACCTCGACACCCTGGTGGGAGGGCAATATCTGGAAGTCTTGCCAGCCATCAAGGACAAGGGGCCCCAGCATGACTTCATCGCCTTGCCCGAAGCCCCCGAGGTGGCCGGCCCGGTGGTCGGGCTGCCGCTGACCCTCAGTGCGCCCCGGCGTGGTTCGATCAAGCCAGGCGTACCGGTGACCTATCGCGAGGTTACGGTCGGCAAGGTCACTGGCTTCGAGTTGGGGCAAACGGCAGACCGTGTGCTGATCCACATCCTCATCGAGCCTCGTTATGCGGCCCTGGTGCGCGGCGGCAGCCGTTTCTGGAACAGCAGTGGCTTCGGCTTCGACTGGGGCCTGTTCAAGGGCGCCACGGTGCGTACCGAGTCGCTGGAGACGTTGATCGATGGCGGTATCGCCTTCGCCACGCCGGAAGGCGAGCAGATGGGCAACCCAGCCCGGCCGCAGCAGACCTTCGCCTTGTTCGACAAGCCCGAGGATGAGTGGCTGAAGTGGGCGCCGAAGATCCAGGTCGGCAAGTAAGCGTAGAGGGCCGCTATGCGGCCCTTTTTACTGGACGGCTTTTCCTGTGCAGGAGCGGGCGTGAATGCGCCCCTAAATCGCAGGCAATAAAAAACCGACCCTAGGGTCGGTTTTTCGACAAGCGCGTCGCTTAGGCAGCTGCAGCTTCTTTCAGTGCCTTGATGTGGCCATTCAGACGGCCTTTGTGGCGAGCAGCCTTGTTCTTGTGGATGATGCCCTTGTCGGCCATACGGTCGATTACAGGCACAGCCAGGATGTAGGCGGCTTGCGCTTTTTCGGCGTCTTTTGCGTCGATGGCCTTGACTACATTCTTGATGTAGGTGCGGACCATGGAACGCAGGCTGGCGTTGTGGCTGCGACGCTTCTCAGCCTGTTTTGCACGTTTCTTGGCGGAAGGTGTGTTGGCCACCGTCGAGCTCCTCGAAAGACTTTAGGTAAATAGCAAACAAAATAGGCCGCGAATCATGCCGATCAGTCGAACGGTTGTCAAGGCCACCTTGAGGGATCCGCCGAGCGGTGCGCAAGCGAGAAGGAAGGATTTCTTTCTGCGCAGCGACCTGTAAACTCGGGAGTTTTGGCTTCCCCGTCAAAAGGCGCGGAAGTATCGCATATTCGGGCGCTTTCTGGCAGCGCCCTCCGTCTCAGGCGCGAATTTTTTCCATGAACCTGCTCAAATCCCTGGCCGCCGTCAGCTCCATCACCATGATTTCCCGGGTGCTCGGGTTCATACGCGATACCATCCTGGCCCGTGTATTCGGCGCCGGCATTGCCACCGATGCCTTCTTCATCGCCTTCAAGCTGCCCAACCTGCTGCGGCGCATCTTCGCCGAAGGGGCCTTCTCCCAGGCGTTCGTACCGATCCTGGCCGAGTACAAGACCCAGCAGGGCGAGGAGGCCACTCGGACCTTCATCGCCTACATCAGCGGGCTGCTGACCCTGGTCCTGGCCGTGGTCACGGCCCTGGGCATCCTCGCCGCGCCCTGGATCGTCTGGGTGACGGCCCCCGGTTTCGTCGACAGTGCCGAGCGCTACGAGCTGACCACGGCCCTGCTGCGGGTGACCTTTCCTTATATATTGCTGATTTCGTTGTCTTCGCTGGTAGGCGCGATCCTCAATACCTGGAACCGCTTTTCCGTCCCCGCGTTCACACCGACCCTGCTGAACGTGGCGATGATCGCCTTTGCCGTGCTGCTCACACCCTACTTCGACCCGCCGATCATGGCCCTGGCCTGGGGCGTGCTGGCCGGGGGCCTGGCGCAGCTGCTGTACCAACTGCCGGCGCTGAAGAAGATCGGCATGCTCGTGCTGCCGCGCGTGAGCCTGCGCGACACCGGCGTCTGGCGGGTGCTCAAGCAGATGCTGCCGGCGATCCTCGGTGTGTCCGTCAGCCAGATCTCGCTGATCATCAACACCATCTTCGCGTCGTTCCTGGTAGCAGGTTCGGTCTCGTGGATGTACTACGCCGACCGTCTCATGGAGCTGCCCTCGGGCGTGCTGGGCGTGGCCCTGGGCACCATCCTGCTGCCAACCCTGGCCAAGACCTACGCCAACCGTGATCGCCACGAGTATTCGCGGATCCTCGACTGGGGCCTGCGCCTGTGCTTCCTGCTCGTATTGCCTTGCACTCTGGCCCTGGCGATCCTCGCCGAACCGCTGACCGTGGCGTTGTTCCAGTACGGCAAGTTCACTGCGTTCGATGCGGCCATGACCCAGCGAGCGCTGATTGCCTACTCCGTTGGCCTGCTGGCGATCATCCTGGTCAAGGTACTGGCACCGGGCTTCTATGCGCAGCAGAATATTCGCACGCCCGTGAAGATCGCGATCTTCACCCTGGTCTGCACGCAGCTGCTCAACCTGGCGCTCATCGGCCCGCTGCAGCATGCCGGGCTTGCCTTGGCCATCAGCCTCGGCGCCTGCCTCAATGCCGGCCTGTTGTACTGGAAGCTGCGCAGCCAGCAGCTGTTCCAGCCGCAGCCGGGCTGGACGATGTTCCTGCTCAAGCTGCTGCTGGCGGTTGCCTTGATGTCCGGCGTGCTGCTGGCCGGCATGCATTACCTGCCGGCCTGGGAGCAGGGGGGCATGCTCGAGCGGTTCTTGCGCCTGGGGGCGTTGATCCTGGCGGGTGTGGTGACCTACTTTGGTTGCCTGTACCTGTGCGGTTTCCGGCCCCGGCATTTCGCTCGCAAGGCCTTGCATTGAGGCCGATGGCGGGCCAGGCGTCGGTTTTTCGCATTCAACGCCGCCCTGTGGCGCTGCTGCCTGTCACCGGCGCCCGGGTGTGGTTATAATCGGCCACTTTATGAGCAAGAAGCGCGTTATGCAGCTGGTTCGAGGTCTTCACAACCTGCGCCCCGAGCACCGGGGCTGTGTCGCCACCATTGGCAACTTCGACGGGGTTCACCGTGGCCACCAGGCAATCCTGGCGCGCCTGCGTGAGCGTGGGCAGGCGCTTGGCCTGCCGACTTGCGTGGTGATCTTCGAGCCGCAGCCGCGCGAATACTTCGCCCCCGACACTGCACCGGCACGCCTGGCGCGCCTGCGCGACAAGGTCGAGCTGCTGGCCGCCGAAGGCATCGACCGGGTCCTGTGCCTGGCCTTCAACCAGCGCTTGAGCACGCTCAGTGCCGACGAATTCGTCAAGGCGATCCTGGTCGACGGCCTGGGTGTGCGCCACCTCGAGGTGGGGGATGACTTCCGTTTCGGCTGTGACCGCGCCGGCGACTTCGCCTTCCTGGTCGAGGCCGGCAAGCACTACGGTTTCTCCGTCGAGGCCGCCAACACTGTGATCCAGGACGGCCTGCGCGTCAGCAGCACCGAAGTGCGCAAGGCGCTGGCCGATGGCGACTTCGAGCTGGCCGAGCACCTGCTGGGCCGCCCATACCGTATTACCGGGCGTGTGCTGCACGGGCAGAAGCTGGCCCGCCAGCTCGGCACGCCGACGGCCAACATCCAGCTCAAGCGCCGCCGCGTGCCGCTGTCCGGGGTCTACCTGGCCAGCATCGAGATCGACGGCAAGGCCTGGCCGGGTGTCGGCAACATCGGGGTGCGCCCCTCCGTCGCTGGCGACGGCCGGCCGCACCTCGAGATTCATCTACTGGACTATGCCGGCGATCTCTATGGCCGGCGCCTGACGGTGGAATTCCACCACAAGCTGCGCGAGGAGCAGCGTTTCGCCTCCCTGGAGGCGCTGAAGTCGGCGATCGACGCGGACATCGCCGCCGCACGTGCCCACTGGCACGCTCAACCGCTAACGAAGAGCCTGAAATGACCGACTACAAAGCCACGCTAAACCTTCCGGACACCGCCTTCCCGATGAAGGCCGGCCTGCCTCAGCGCGAACCGCAGATCCTGCAGCGCTGGGACAGCATTGGCCTGTACCAGAAGCTGCGCGAAATTGGCAAGGATCGTCCGAAGTTCGTCCTGCACGACGGCCCGCCCTACGCCAACGGCAAGATCCACATCGGTCATGCGCTGAACAAGATCCTCAAGGACATGATCGTCCGCTCCAAGACCCTGTCGGGCTTCGACGCGCCCTATGTACCGGGCTGGGACTGCCACGGCCTGCCGATCGAGCACAAGGTCGAGGTCACCCACGGCAAGCACCTGACTGCCGACCGCACCCGCGAGCTGTGCCGCGAATATGCCGCCGAGCAGATCGAAGGGCAGAAGACCGAGTTCATCCGCCTGGGCGTGCTGGGTGACTGGAACAACCCCTACAAGACCATGGACTTCGCCAACGAGGCCGGTGAAATCCGCGCCCTGGCCGAAATGGTCAAGCAAGGCTTCGTATTCAAGGGCCTCAAGCCCGTGAACTGGTGCTTCGATTGTGGTTCGGCCCTGGCCGAGGCCGAGGTCGAGTACGCCGACAAGAAGTCCCAGACCATCGACGTGGCCTTCCCGGTCGCCGACGAGGCCAAGCTGGCCGCGGCCTTCGGCCTGGCCTCGCTGGCCAAGCCCGCCGCCATCGTGATCTGGACCACCACCCCTTGGACCATCCCGGCCAACCAGGCGCTGAACATCCACCCGGAGTTCAGCTATGCACTGGTCGACACCGGCGAGCGCCTGCTGGTACTGGCTGAAGAGCTGGTCGAGTCGTGCCTCAAGCGCTACAACCTGGAAGGTTCGGTGCTGGCCACCGCCCCGGGCTCCGCGCTGGAGCTGATCAACTTCCGCCACCCGTTCTACGACCGCCTGTCGCCCATCTACCTGGCCGACTATGTCGAACTGGGCGCCGGTACCGGCGTTGTCCATTCCTCGCCCGCCTATGGTGAAGACGACTTCGTCACCTGCAAGCGGTACGGCATGGTCAACGACGACATCCTCACCCCGGTGCAGAGCAATGGCGTGTATGTCGATTCGCTGCCGTTCTTCGGCGGCCAGTTCATCTGGAAGGCCAACCCGGCCATCGTCGACAAGCTCAGCGAAGTCGGTGCGCTGATGCACACCGAGACCATCAGCCACAGCTACATGCACTGCTGGCGCCACAAGACCCCGCTGATCTACCGCGCCACCGCCCAGTGGTTCGTCGGCATGGACAAGCAGCCCAACACCGGCGAGCCGCTGCGCGAGCGTGCCCTCAAGGCCATCGAACAGACCAAGTTCGTCCCGTCCTGGGGCCAGGCGCGCCTGCACGCGATGATCGCCAACCGCCCAGACTGGTGCATCTCGCGCCAGCGTAACTGGGGTGTGCCGATTCCGTTCTTCCTCGACAAGCAGACCGGCGAGCTGCACCCGCGCACCGTCGAGCTGATGGAAGAAGTGGCCAAGCGTGTCGAGAAGGAAGGCATCGAGGCCTGGTTCAAGCTCGACGCCGCCGAACTGCTCGGTGAAGAAGCCGGCCAGTACGACAAGATCAGCGACACTCTGGACGTGTGGTTCGACTCCGGCACCACCCACTGGCACGTGCTGCGTGGCTCTCACGACATCGGCCACGCCACCGGCCCGCGCGCCGACCTGTACCTGGAAGGTTCTGACCAGCATCGCGGCTGGTTCCACTCCTCCCTGTTGACCGGTTGTGCCATCGACAATCACGCGCCGTACCGCGAGCTGCTGACCCACGGCTTCACCGTGGACGAGAGCGGCCGCAAGATGTCCAAGTCGCTGGGCAATACCATCGAGCCGCAGAAGGTCAACGATACCCTGGGTGCCGATATCCTGCGTCTGTGGGTTTCGGCCACCGACTATTCCGGCGAAATGGCCGTTTCCGAGCAGATCCTGCAGCGCAGCGCCGACGCCTACCGTCGTATCCGCAATACCGCGCGCTTCCTGCTGTCGAACCTGTCCGGCTTCGACCCGGCCCGCGACCTGCTGCCGGCCGACGATATGCTGGCCCTGGACCGCTGGGCCGTCGACCGCACCCTGCTGCTGCAACGCGAGCTGGAGGAGCACTACAGCGAGTACCGTTTCTGGAACGTCTACTCCAAAGTACACAACTTCTGCGTCCAGGAGCTGGGTGGCTTCTACCTCGACATCATCAAGGACCGCCAGTACACCACCGGCGCCAACAGCGTCGCCCGTCGTTCCTGCCAGACCGCGCTGTACCACATCAGTGAAGCGCTGGTGCGCTGGATCGCGCCGATCCTGGCGTTCACCGCCGACGAAATCTGGCAGTACCTGCCGGGCGAGCGTAACGAGTCGGTCATGCTCAACACCTGGTACCAGGGCCTGTCCGAGCTGCCTGAGGGCTTCGAGCTGGATCGCGCCTACTGGGACCGCGTCATGGCCGTCAAGGCCGCGGTCAACAAGGAACTGGAGAACCAGCGCGCCGCCAAGGCCATCGGTGGCAACCTGCAGGCCGAAGTCACCCTGTTCGCCGAAGAGGGCCTGAGCGCCGACCTGGCCAAGCTGGGTGACGAGCTGCGCTTCGTGCTGATCACCTCGGCGGCCAGTGTGGTGCCGTTCGTCCAGGCGCCGGCCGATGCCGTGACAACCGAAGTCGAAGGCCTCAAGCTGAAGGTCGTCAAATCCGGCCATGCCAAGTGCGGCCGTTGCTGGCACTTCCGTGCCGACGTCGGCAGCCATCCGGAGCACCCGGAAATCTGCAGCCGCTGCGTAGACAACCTCAGCGGTACCGGTGAGGTGCGCCACTATGCCTAACCCTGCAGCGGGGCGCTTCGGGCGCCTTGCCTGGCTCTGGCTGAGCCTGGTGGTACTGGTCCTGGACCAGGCCACCAAGGTCTACTTCGAAGGGGCCTTGAGCCTGTACCAGCAGATCGTGGTCATCCCCGACTACTTCAGCTGGACCCTGGCCTACAACACCGGCGCTGCGTTCAGCTTCCTCGCCGACAGCTCCGGCTGGCAACGCTGGCTGTTCGCCCTGATCGCCCTGGTGGTCAGCGCCGTGCTGGTGGTCTGGCTCAAGCGCCTGGGGCGCGGTGAGACCTGGTTGGCCGTTGCCCTGGCCCTGGTGCTTGGCGGTGCGCTGGGCAACTTGTACGACCGTATCGTGCTGGGCCACGTGGTCGACTTCATCCTGGTGCACTGGCAGAACCGTTGGTATTTCCCGGCCTTCAACCTGGCCGACAGCGCAATCACCGTCGGTGCGGTGATGCTGGCGCTGGATATGTTCAAGAGCAAGAAGTCCGGAGAACCTGTCCATGACTGAGACCCGTATCGGCCAGAACACCGAAGTTACCCTGCACTTCGCGTTGCATCTGGAAAACGGCGACACCGTCGACAGCACCTTCGACAAGTCGCCGGCCACCTTCAAGGTCGGCGACGGCAACCTGTTGCCAGGTTTCGAGAATGCGTTGTTCGGCTTCAAGGCGGGTGACAAGCGCACCCTGGCCATCGCCCCGGAGAACGCCTTCGGCCAGCCGAACCCGCAGAACGTGCAGGTCATGCCACGTTCGCAATTCACCGACATGGAATTGTCCGAAGGCCTGCTGGTGATCTTCAATGACGCCGCCAACGCCGAGTTGCCCGGTGTGGTCAAGGCATTCGACGACGACCAGGTGACCATCGACTTCAATCACCCACTGGCCGGCAAGACCCTGACCTTCGAGGTGGAAATCCTCGAGGTCAAGGCCCTGTGAGCCTGGAGCCGAGCATGCAAATCAAACTCGCCAACCCTCGCGGCTTTTGCGCCGGGGTGGACCGGGCGATCGAGATCGTCAACCGCGCCCTGGAAGTCTTCGGCCCGCCGATCTATGTGCGCCACGAAGTGGTGCACAACAAGTTCGTGGTCGAGGACCTGCGCAACCGTGGCGCCATCTTCGTCGAAGAGCTCGACCAGGTGCCGGACGACGTCATCGTCATCTTCAGTGCCCATGGCGTTTCCCAGGCCGTGCGCCAGGAAGCTGCAGGCCGTGGCCTGAAGGTATTCGACGCCACCTGCCCGCTGGTGACCAAGGTGCACATCGAAGTGGCCAAGTACAGCCGCGACGGCAAGGAGTGCATCCTCATCGGCCATGCCGGGCACCCGGAGGTCGAAGGCACCATGGGCCAGTACGACGCCAGTAATGGCGGCGCGATTTACCTGGTGGAAGACGAGGAAGACGTCGCCAAGCTTGAGGTCCGCGACCCGCAGAACCTGGCCTTCGTCACCCAGACCACGCTCTCGATGGACGATACCAGCCGCGTCATCGATGCGCTGCGCGAGCGCTTCCCGAACATCGGCGGCCCGCGCAAGGACGACATCTGCTACGCCACCCAGAACCGCCAGGATGCGGTCAAGCAACTGGCCGGTGAGTGCGACGTGGTTCTGGTGGTCGGCAGCCCCAACAGCTCCAACTCCAACCGCCTGCGTGAGCTGGCCGAGCGCATGGGCACCCCGGCCTACCTGATCGACGGCGCCGAGGACATGCAGCAAGGCTGGTTCGACGGTGTCGCTCGCATCGGCATCACCGCTGGCGCTTCGGCGCCCGAGGTGCTGGTGCGTGGTGTCATCGAACAGCTGCGCGCCTGGGGCGCCACCGGTGCCGAAGAGCTCGATGGCCGCGAAGAGAACATCACGTTCTCCATGCCCAAGGAACTGCGGGTTCGCTCGCTGATCTGATCAGGCACCTGCGCACCGTGACGGCTCGTTCGACACGGTGCGCAGGTCGACCCTGCCGCTGGGGGCCAGCACTATCCAGTAACGACTTGCCTGCGCCGTGCGGCGGCAAATCTCCAGTGTTCCACCCAGGAACCCACCGTTGCCTCGCAGCGGTACGCCCAATCCACTGAACTTCACTTCCTTGCCCAGGTTGCTGGCGATACTCAACTTGCGCGCCAGGCGTTGCTCGCGCAGCGATTGGTTGTTATGCGCCAAGCGTGTTCGCCATCCCTTGCCCCAATCACCCTCCAAGGGTTCAACCAACACCGTTTGTTGCTGCAGCAAAGCGTGGCTGCGTGCGCTGCGCAGGGCCTGTGCCAGGTCCCGGGCTGCAGAGGCGCGGTGTAGGTCGTCACTGAGTTGGTTGTAGGCCGGTAGCCCTACGTTTGCCAGAAGGCTGGCCAATGCCAGCGCGCACATCATTTGTATCAGTGTTACGCCACGTTGCTTCACCGTGCATTCCTCCCTGGAAGTGCTTCGCTGTAGCTTCAAGGCCGGTGGGCGGAGCGTCCAGTCGGCCAGGTCGAAGTGAAGCGGCAGGAAATTTCCCGGAGGGATGAATGGACGCGAGGGAGCGCGGCATGACGCTGCTGGAAGTGGTGTTGACGATCGTGGTGCTGGCGCTTGGCTTGTTTGCCGCGGCGGCCCAGCAAATGCGTGGTTTGCAGGCGCTCGATGACGCGCGGCGCGAGACCCAGGCAGTGTTCCTGGCGCAAGGGTTGTTGGAGCGCAGTAGGGCCGCTGGCAGCTTGGCGCCGGGCGAGAGGGCCGCCTGGCAAGGTCGGCTCGACCAGCTCCTGGGGGCTTCGGCGCAAGGGCGCGTAACGGAGGCCGGCCACGCCTTGGTGGTTGAGGTCCATCAAGCAGGCCAGTTATTAACCAGACTGCAGGCCAGGGCATGGCCATGAGCCGCTGCCAGGCCGGCTTCGGTTTGCTCGAAGCCCTGCTGGCGCTGACGATCGGGTTGATGTTGCTGGGGGCGGCGAGTCAGCTGTTCGTCTCGGCCTACCACGCCTGGCAAGTGCAGTCTGTCGCCGTACGATTGCAGGGCGATGCCCGCCTGGCACTGCAACGGATGGCCCAGGACATCCGCATGGCTGGCATGTTCGGCTGCCTGCGCCAGGATGCCATCGTTTTTGAAAGCCAGGCCGCTGCCGAGGCGTTCGCCCAGCCATTGCAGATCACCCTGTCCGGGAATGGACGCCTAGAGCGCCTGGAGCTGGTCGGTGAGCAATTGCCTGGTACCGGGCGGCAGCCCGACTGGGTGCTGCTCACGGACTGCCTGAGCTGGGCAGAGGTCAGGCATCGCCCCCCACCGGGCAGCGGGGCGGCACTGGTGGTTCCTATCCAGCGTGTCACCTACCAATTGCATGGCGATACCTTGAGGCTTGGGCGCGCGGGCCAGGCACAAGCCTTGATCGACCGGGTGCGTGATCTGCGCGTGGTCCTGGTGCCAACCCACCAAGGTGGCCGGGTCGATCTGCAGCTCACGCTGTTCGATCCGCAACACCAGGTCGAGCTGCGGCACGAGGTGAGCGTTGCCCTGCGTAACGGGGAGCCCGACGTATGAAGCGTCAACGTGGCATCGCTCTTTTGACGGGGCTGGTGCTCAGCCTGTTGGCCGGGTTGCTGGCCGCCTCGGCCCTGCGCGACGCCTTGGTGCAGGCCCATATGGCCGGGCAGTTACGGGCCAGTGCCCAGGCCCTGGAGCAGGCCGAAGCTGTGTTGCTGGAGGGCAGGGCGCGGTTGTTGCTGGCACCACCAGGGCCGTGCCAGCGCTGTCGGCCACCTGGCGATGCCCATGACGTGCAGGGCGGGGAGCCTGGCTGGCAATCCGCTGAGCAAGGGTTCTTCCTGCTGCAGAACCTGGGCGAAAGCACCCTGGTCGCGCACCTGCCCGACGGCGCCCGGGCGCGCCTGTATCGGGTGACCGCCGTCAGCCGCCAGCAGCAGGCGCGGCACGTGCTGGAGGCGGTCTATGCCCTGCAGCCGGGGCCGAACGCCCCACTTCGGCGCATCCTGTGGCGCCAACGCTTGAGGGAGCCATGACATGCAGCGAGGCCTGAGCCTGATCGAATTGTTGATTGTCGTGGCCGTCAGCGGCATTCTGGCAGCCATTGCCTACCCCAGTTACAGCGACCAGCTCAGGCGTGCCGCGCGAAGTGAAGTGGTCGGCCTGCTGCAGGACGCAGCCCTGCGCCTGGAGCGCCACCGTGCGCGCACGGGCCAATACGCAGGTTCCGACCCTCAGTTACCGCCACTGCCTGCCGGCACCCGCTACTACAACGTGCAGGTGCAACGCGATGACGACAGCTTCCGCCTGCTCGCCAGGCGCCAGCCCGATGGGCTGATGGCCGACGACCACTGCGGCGACTATCAGCTCGACCATGCCGGCGCGCGTGACAACCCAGGCGCAGGCGCAGGTGCGACGGCCGAAGGTTGCTGGGGTTATTGAAGGCCCGGTTCTTATTTCAGGTAGTGGAACGACAGATGAGCAAGCAAGTAGTGATTGTCGGCGGCGGCGTGATCGGCCTGTTGACTGCGTTCAACCTCGCGCCGAAGGTCGACCGGGTGGTGGTCTGCGACCAGGGCGAAGTAGGGCGCGAGTCGTCCTGGGCCGGCGGAGGTATCGTCTCGCCGCTCTACCCTTGGCGCTACAGCCCGGCGGTGACCGCGCTGGCGCACTGGTCCCAGGACTTCTACCCGCAGTTGGGCGAGCGGCTGTTCGCCACGACCGGGATCGATCCTGAAGTACACACCACGGGCCTGTACTGGCTGGACCTGGACGACGAAGCCCAAGCCCTGGCATGGGCCGCGCGCGAGCAGCGGCCGCTGAGCGCCGTGGACATCTCGGCGGCCTACGACGCCGTGCCGGTGCTCGGCCCCGGCTTCAAGCGCGCCATCTACATGGCAGGCGTGGCCAATGTGCGCAATCCGCGGCTGGTCAAATCGCTCAAGGCTGCCTTGCAGGCCCTGCCCAACGTGACCCTGCTCGAGCACTGCGCAGTCACCGGGTTCCGGCAGGAGCAGGGGCGTGTAACCGGTGTGCAGACCGCCCAAGGAGTGTTGGAAGCCGACGACGTGGTGCTCAGCGCTGGCGCTTGGAGCGGCGACCTGCTCAAGACGCTGGGGCTGGCGTTGCCGGTCGAGCCGGTCAAGGGGCAGATGATCCTGTTCAAATGCGCCGAAGACTTCCTGCCGAGCATGGTATTGGCCAAGGGGCGCTACGCCATTCCGCGTCGCGACGGGCATATCCTGGTCGGCAGCACCCTGGAGCATGCCGGCTACGACAAGACGCCCACCGGCGAGGCACTGGAGAGCCTCAAGGCATCTGCGGTGGAGCTTCTGCCCGCCTTGGCCGATGCCACAGTGGTGGCGCACTGGGCAGGCCTGCGCCCAGGGTCGCCCGAGGGTATCCCCTATATCGGGCGCGTGCCGGGGCACGATGGGCTGTGGTTGAACTGCGGGCATTACCGCAACGGGCTGGTGCTGGCACCGGCATCATGCCAGCTGTTCACCGACCTGCTGACCGGCCGCGAGCCGATCATCGACCCGGCGCCTTATGCGCCAGGTCCGCGTCTGGTCGCGTGATGTAAGAGCGGGTAAACCCGCGCCCACACAATAACCTGTGGGAGCGGGCCACTCCCCGAAACATCAACGCTGCGAGCCGGGCCCTTGCTCCAGGTGCGCCTGGCTGCAATACCAGTCGTTGCCCAGCCGCAGGGCGCGGTCATTGGGCAGGTGCACGCCGCAGTGGGCGCAGCGCACCATCTTCAGCGGGTCGTCGAGCTTGGGCTCGGCAGGAGTGTGTTGGCTGGCCTTGAACTTGCGCCACAGCCAGAACGCAGCGGCGATCAGGGCGATCCAGAAAAGTAGACGAACCATGGTGTCCAGCTTGTCGAGAATGAAGAGCGACAGTCTAGGGCGGCGCCAATAAAAAAGGGAGGCCTCGGGCCTCCCTTTCTCATGCTGCGGTCGATCAGTCGAACAGACCGAAGGTCATGTAGCTGAACCACGAACGGTCCTTCTCGGCTTCCTTCGGGCCTTCAGGACGGATCGCATCACCGTCTTCGTCCTTGGGCAGCAGTTCTTCAGGCATTTCTGCACGAGCATCCTGGAACTGCTTGACCACGTCCTGGTTGGCGCGGGTTTCGCCCGGCGGCAGCGGGGTGTCGGTTTCGATCAGGCCCAGGGTCGCCTTGGACAGCCACGAGCGGTTGTCGGCTTCGTCCTGCTTGGGCTCGAACTGGCCATCGACCAGGCTTGGGTGGTCTGGGTAGTTGAGCTTGAGCGTTTCCAGGCTGGTGGCTGCCAGTTCGTCCAGGTGCAGGCGCTGGTAGGCCTCGACCATCACGGCCAGGCCGTCGCCGACCGATGGGGTTTCCTGGAAGTTCTCGACCACGTAGCGGCCACGGTTGGCCGCGGCCACGTAGGCCTGGCGGCTCAGGTAGTAGTCGGCCACGTGGATCTCGTAGGCCGCCAGCAGGTTGCGCAGGTAGATCATGCGCTGCTTGGCGTCCGGCGCGTAGCGGCTGTTGGGGAAGCGGCTGGTGAGCTGGGCGAACTCGTTGTAGGAGTCGCGGGCGGCGCCCGGGTCACGCTTGGTCATGTCCAGCGGCAGGAAGCGCGCCACCAAGCCACGGTCCTGGTCGAACGAGGTCAGGCCCTTGAGGTAGTAGGCGTAGTCGACGTTCGGGTGCTGCGGGTGCAGGCGGATGAAGCGCTCGGCGGCGGACTTGGCGGCTTCCGGCTCGGCGTTCTTGTAGTTGGCGTAGATCAGCTCCAACTGGGCCTGGTCGGCGTAGCGGCCGAACGGGTAGCGCGACTCCAGGGCCTTGAGCTTGCTCACGGCGCTGGTATAGCTGTGGTTGTCCAGGTCGGCCTGCGCCTGCTGGTACAGCTCGGCCTCGCTGAGGTTCTCGTCGACGACTTCCTTGTTGGAGGAACAGGCAGCGGTGAGCCCGAGGATGGCGATCAGCAGCAGGTGTTTCACTTGCATGGCGGCTTGCGTCCCTTTGACGGCCGCTGTCTTGGGCGGTGCCGTCCTGTTATGATGAGCGCCCCCGGCCGAACCCGGGGCAAAAGAAGTCGTATTTAACCACAAGCGTGCAGCCGAAACCAAAGGCTGTGCGCCCGCCGAATCGAGCATGTCCGAGATCATTCAACTTAGCGCAGAGGTCCCGTCCGAACTGGGCGGTCAACGCCTCGACCAGGTCGCCGCCCAACTCTTCTCCGAGTACTCGCGCTCGCGCCTGGCCTCGTGGATCAAGGACGGTCGCCTGACGGTCGACGGCGCGGTGCTGCGCCCGCGCGACACCGTCCACAGTGGCTCCATCCTGGCCCTGGAGGCCGAGCAGGAGGCCCAGGGCGAATGGGTGGCCCAGGACATCGAGCTGGACATCGTCTACGAAGACGACCAGATCCTGGTGATCAACAAGCCCGCCGGGCTGGTTGTGCACCCGGCGGCGGGCCATGCCGACGGCACCTTGCTCAATGCCCTGCTGCACCACGTGCCGGACATCGTCAACGTACCGCGCGCCGGTATCGTGCACCGCCTGGACAAAGACACCACCGGCCTGATGGTGGTCGCCAAGACCCTGCAGGCCCAGACCAACCTGGTCGACCAGCTGCAAAAACGTTCGGTCAGCCGCATCTATGAATGCATCGTGGTTGGCGTGGTCACCGCCGGTGGCAAGATCGATGCGCCCATCGGTCGCCATGGTGGCATGCGCCAGCGCATGGCGGTGACCGACGGCGGCAAGCCTGCGGTCAGCCATTACCGTGTCCTCAAGCGCTTCCGCTCGCACACCCATGTGCGGGTCAAGCTGGAAACCGGCCGTACCCACCAGATTCGCGTGCACATGGCGCATGTGGGCTTCCCGCTGGTCGGCGACCAGACGTACGGCGGTCGTTTCCGCATCCCGCCGGCAGCCAGCGTGGCCATGGTCGAGGCGGTCAAGAACTTCCCGCGCCAGGCCCTGCATGCGCGCTTCCTGGCACTGGACCACCCGACCACCGGCGAGCGCATGGAATGGGCCTCGCCGCTGCCGGATGATTTCGTCTGGCTGCTGTCGCTGCTCAACCAGGACCGCGAGAGCTTCATCGGATGAGCGGCCTGACGCAGTCGCTGCTGTTCCCCGACTGGCCGGCCCCGGCCTCGGTTCGCGCCTGCGTCACCACTCGCCAGGGCGGCGTCAGCCTGCCGCCCTACGACACCTTCAACCTCGGTGACCACGTCGGCGACGACCCGGCCGCGGTCGCCGAGAACCGTCGCCGCCTGAGCGACGCATTCGGCATTCGCCCGGCCTGGCTCAAGCAGGTCCATGGCGTGGTCGTGGCCGACGCCGACCCGGCATGTGTGGCCGAGGCCGACGCCAGCTTCACCGACCAGCCCAACATCGCCTGCACCGTGATGACCGCCGACTGTCTGCCCGTGCTGTTCTGCGACCGCGTCGGCACCCGCGTGGCAGCGGCCCATGCCGGCTGGCGCGGGCTGGCGGGCGGTGTGCTCGAGGCCACCCTCGACCGTCTTGGCGTGCCTGCCGAGGATGTACTGGTATGGCTTGGCCCGGCCATTGGCCCCCAGGCCTTCGAAGTCGGCGTGGAAGTGCGCGATGCCTTCACCACCCAACATCCTGAAGCGGCCCAAGCCTTTGTGCCAGGGGGGCGCCCGGGCAAGCTGATGGCCGATATCTACCAGCTCGCCCGCATCCGCCTGGCGGCCCGTGGCGTCACCGCCGTATATGGCGGCGGCCTGTGCACGGTCAACGACCCACGCTTCTTCTCCTATCGCCGCACGCCGCAAGGCGGGCGCTTCGCCTCCCTGGTCTGGCTGCAAGCCTGAGCCACATTTCCTTATAGGAACGGTGGGAGCAACTGCCCTGCAAAGTTTCTGAGCACTGGCCCGATCCTTGTGGGAGCCGGCTTGCCGGCGATTGGGCTGCAAAGCAGCCCAGTCACAACTCAACCTGCTGACCCGTGTCAACCCCGCTACGCTTGAATCTTTCAGAATCACCCTTATCTATTGGTCATCTCAGGCAGGTTTCTTCATTACAGGTGCTATCCATCGCTCCGCCTGCCCTTATAGGAAGGTATCCCTCATGCGAATAGACCGTTTGACCAGTAAGCTGCAACTGGCGTTATCCGATTCCCAATCCCTGGCCGTGGGTATGGACCACCCGGCCATCGAGCCCGTGCACCTGATGCAGGCGCTTATCGACCAGCAGGGCGGCTCCATCAAACCCCTGCTGATGCAGGTCGGCTTCGACGTCAATGGCCTGCGCCAGGCCTTGGTGAAGGAGATGGACCATCTGCCGAAGATCCAGAACCCTACCGGCGATGTGAACATGTCCCAGGACCTGGCGCGCCTGCTCAACCAGGCTGACCGCCTGGCCCAGCAGAAGGGCGACCAGTTCATCTCCAGCGAGCTGGTGCTGCTGGCTGCCATGGACGAGAACAGCAAGCTTGGCAAGCTGCTGCTCAGCCAGGGCGTGAGCAAGAAAGCCCTGGAGAACGCCATCAACAACCTGCGCGGCGGCGCGGCGGTCAACGACCCCAATGCCGAGGAGTCGCGCCAGGCCCTGGACAAGTACACCGTCGACCTGACCAAGCGTGCCGAGGAAGGCAAGCTCGACCCGGTCATCGGCCGTGACGATGAGATCCGTCGTACCGTGCAGGTGCTGCAGCGCCGTACCAAGAACAACCCCGTGCTGATCGGCGAGCCTGGCGTCGGCAAGACCGCCATCGCCGAAGGCCTGGCCCAGCGCATCATCAACGGTGAAGTACCCGACGGCCTCAAGGGCAAGCGCCTGCTGGCGCTGGACATGGGCGCCCTGATCGCCGGCGCCAAGTACCGCGGCGAGTTCGAGGAGCGCCTGAAGGCCCTGCTCAACGAGCTGTCCAAGCAGGAAGGCCAGATCATCCTGTTCATCGACGAACTGCACACCATGGTCGGCGCCGGTAAAGGCGAGGGCGCCATGGACGCCGGCAACATGCTCAAGCCGGCCCTGGCCCGTGGTGAGCTGCACTGCGTCGGTGCCACCACGCTGAACGAGTACCGCCAGTTCATCGAGAAGGACGCCGCCCTCGAGCGCCGTTTCCAGAAGGTGCTGGTCGACGAGCCGAGCGAGGAAGACACCATTGCCATCCTGCGCGGCCTGAAAGAGCGCTATGAGGTACACCACAAGGTGGCCATCACCGACGGTGCGATCATCGCAGCGGCCAAGCTCAGCCACCGCTACATCACCGACCGCCAACTGCCGGATAAGGCCATCGACCTGATCGACGAAGCGGCCAGCCGCATTCGTATGGAGATCGACTCCAAGCCGGAAGTGCTCGACCGTCTCGACCGTCGCCTGATCCAGCTGAAGGTGGAATCCCAGGCACTGAAGAAGGAAGAGGACGAAGCGGCCAAGAAGCGCCTGGAGAAACTCACCGAGGAAATCCAGCGCCTTGAGCGCGAATATTCCGACCTCGAGGAAATCTGGGCGTCGGAAAAAGCCGAGGTGCAGGGGTCGGCACAGATCCAGCAAAAGATCGAGCAGGCACGCCAGGAACTGGAGGCCGCCCGCCGCAAGGGCGACCTGAGCCGCATGGCCGAGCTGCAGTACGGGGTGATCCCGGACCTGGAGCGCAGCCTGCAGATGGTCGACCAGCATGGCAAGAGCGAGAACCAGCTGCTGCGCAACAAGGTGACCGAGGAAGAAATCGCCGAAGTGGTGTCCAAGTGGACCGGCATCCCAGTGGCCAAGATGCTCGAAGGCGAGCGTGAGAAGCTGCTGAAGATGGAAGCGCTGCTGCACCAGCGCGTCATCGGCCAGAACGAAGCCGTTACCGCCGTGGCCAACGCCGTGCGCCGCTCCCGGGCTGGCCTGGCCGACCCGAACCGGCCGAGTGGCTCGTTCCTGTTCCTTGGCCCTACCGGCGTGGGCAAGACCGAGCTGTGCAAGGCGTTGGCCGAATTCCTGTTCGACACCGAAGAGGCCATGGTGCGTATCGACATGTCCGAATTCATGGAGAAACACTCCGTGGCTCGGTTGATCGGTGCCCCGCCCGGGTACGTGGGCTACGAGGAGGGCGGCTACCTGACCGAGGCTGTGCGGCGCAAACCCTACTCGGTGGTGCTGCTCGACGAAGTGGAGAAGGCGCACCCGGATGTATTCAACGTGTTGCTGCAGGTGCTCGAGGATGGCCGCCTGACCGACAGCCATGGCCGTACGGTGGACTTCCGCAACACGGTGATCGTGATGACCTCCAACCTGGGCTCGGCGCAGATCCAGGAACTGGCCGGTGATCGCGAGGCCCAGCGGGCTGCGGTGATGGATGCGGTGAGCTCGCACTTCCGTCCGGAGTTCATCAACCGGATCGACGAAGTGGTGGTGTTCGAGCCCTTGGGCCGCGACCAGATCGCCGGCATCACCGAGATCCAGCTCGGCCGCCTGCGCAGCCGTCTGGCCGAGCGCGAGCTGTCGCTGAGCCTGAGCCCGGAGGCCTTGGACAAGCTGATCGCCGTCGGCTACGACCCGGTGTATGGCGCACGTCCGCTCAAGCGTGCGATCCAGCGCTGGATCGAAAACCCGCTGGCGCAGTTGATCCTCAGCGGGCAGTTCCTGCCTGGCGCGGCGATCACCGCCAAGGTCGAAGGCGACGAAATCGTCTTCGCCTGAGCCCAGCAGTAAAGAAAGAGCCCCGCATTGGCGGGGCTCTTTCGTATCGGCTTCCTGGTGTTGGGCCTGCCGACGCAGTTGCGGGACAACGCAACCCCCTGATTTTTCTGGACCCGATCTAACTTGCTGAAAATTTTGAAAAAAATACTTGCACAGAAAATCGAGTGCCCCTAATATACGCCCCGCTGTCAGGCACTACACAGATCACCGGCGGTACAAGGGATCTGAAAACAATTTGCAAATCAGTAACTTGAAAGCAAATTGGGGGTTGACAAGCAAAACGAAGAATGTAGAATAGCCGGCCTCAGCAGCGACAACGCTGAAGAGTTCGAAGCTAACACAGCCTTCGAAGTTGTACGAAGTTCAGTTCCGCGATAGCTCAGTCGGTAGAGCAAATGACTGTTAATCATTGGGTCCCTGGTTCGAGTCCAGGTCGCGGAGCCAATTTCGGGGTGTAGCGCAGTCCGGTAGCGCGCCTGCTTTGGGAGCAGGATGTCAGGAGTTCGAATCCCCTCACCCCGACCATTTTCAGGGTCGTTAGCTCAGTTGGTAGAGCAGTTGGCTTTTAACCAATTGGTCGTAGGTTCGAATCCTACACGACCCACCATGTAAAAAGGGCATCTCCAATGAGATGCCCTTTTTCTTTGCCTCGAATTTGATACGCCTGCGATTTTGGGCCTGCCTTGCAGGCCTTCGCGGCACAAGGCCGCTCCTACAGGAAAACGCGATCCTGTGTAGGAGCGGCCTTGCGCCGCGAAAGGGGCGTCAAGCGCCCCCAGCGATCGTCAGTGCAACTTCAACCGCGGCTCGGTACCCCGTCCAATCTTGCTCCCGAGCATCATCATCGCCGTGCGGAAGAACCCGTACAGCGCCATCTGGTGCATCCGGTACAGCGATACATAGAACATCCGCGCCAGCCAGCCCTCCAGCTTCACGCTGCCCATCAGGTTACCCATCAGGTTGCCCACCGCCGAGAAGCGCGACAGCGACACCAGCGAGCCATAGTCCTTGTATTCGTAGCTCGGCAGCGGCTTGTTCTCCAGGCGTGCCTTGAGGCTCTTGGCCAGCATCGAAGCCTGCTGGTGCGCCGCCTGTGCCCGTGGCGGCACATTGCGGTCGCTGCCCGGTTGCGGGCAGGCGGCGCAGTCGCCGAAGGCGAAGATGTCATCGTCGCGGGTGGTCTGCAGGGTAGGGCGCACCACCAACTGGTTGATACGGTTGGTCTCCAGCCCGTCGATGTCCTTGAGGAAGCCCGGCGCACGGATACCGGCCGCCCACACCTTCAGGCTGGCCTGGATCACTTCGCCGGAAGCCGTCTTCAGCCCATCCTCGGTCACCTCACTGACCGCCGCATTGGTCATCACCGTCACCCCGAGCTTTTCCAGGGTCTTGTGCACCGGCACACTGATGCGCTCGGGCAAGGCGGGCAGCACGCGGGGGCCGGCCTCGATCAGGGTGATGTGCATGTCCTTGGGCTGGATGCGGTCCAGGCCATAGGCCGCCAGTTCATGGGCCGCATGGTGCAGCTCGGCCGCCAGTTCCACGCCTGTTGCGCCGGCGCCGACGATGGCCACGCTGATCTTCTCGCTGGCCACATCACCGGCATGGGCGCGCAGGTAATGGTTGAGCAGCTGCTGATGGAAGCGCTCGGCCTGCTTGCGGGTGTCCAGGAACAGGCAGTGCTGCGCCGCACCCAGGGTGCCGAAGTCGTTGGTGTTGCTGCCGACGGCGATCACCAGCGTGTCGTAGCCCAGGGTGCGCGCAGGCAACAGCTCGCGGCCCTCTTCATCGAGGGTCGCGGCCAGTTGGATCTGCTTGGTTTCCCGGTCCAGCCCGCTCATGCGTCCCAGCTGGAAATTGAAGTGGTTCCACTTGGCCTGGGCCACGTAGTTCAGTTCGTCTTCCGAGGAGTTCAGCGAGCCTGCGGCCACTTCGTGCAGCAAAGGTTTCCAGATGTGCGTCAGGTTGGCGTCGACCAGGGTGATCTCGGCCTGCTTGCGCTTGCCCAGGCTTTTACCCAGGCGGGTCGCCAGTTCCAGGCCGCCGGCGCCGCCGCCGACAATCACGATGCGATGAGTCATTGGGATATCTCACAAGTTTTACGGAATTCGTGGCCATGTCGGCCGGCCGCGGCTTGCAGGAGAGGAGGGCGAGCGCGAGGCAGCTCATAGCACCAGTCCACTCAGCAGGCGGCTCAACAGGCCCAGACCGATGGTCACCGCGACCACCAGCACAAGGAGCAGCAACGGCCGGAAGGGCCTGCGCTCGACTCGATGCTGGGGGGCACGCAGGTACTCATCGACGCGACGCTGATCTTCAGGATTCAGGCGGCTGGTCATGGTGGGCCTCGTCAGATAGACGTTTGTGACTGCGTGCACGCCACAGCGTTCACGCAAGCGCTTGAAACAAATGATAATGCGTTCTATCCCTGGCGCCGAGTGTACGCCATCGCAAAGACTCTCGGCACTGGATCAAAGACTGATGCCCACGTCGAAGACAATGCTGCGCCCCAGGTTGCCGCGTAGGAAATCCGGCGCGTCGGGGTGGGCGAACAGCACTCGGGCAAATGTCGGCCCCACCAGCGACAGTGACCGCCAACCCTGGCGCAGGTACTCGGTGGGCGGCGGGAAATGGCTGTTGAGGTCCAGTACTTCGCGCTTGAGGCTGGCGAAGGCGATGATGTCCAGCTCGCCCAGGTCCAGCCCGCGTTCCTGGTAGTTGTGCGCCTTCTTGCGCAGGGTCGGCGCCAGGCGCCCGAGCAGTTCCTGGGCACTGATCCGCCGTGGCCTGGCCTCGCGGCGCACCAGCTGGCTCAGGGAAAACGCGCTGCGTCGGCGCTGCAACTCCTCGCGCCACTCGTCATTGAGCCGGCGCCCTTCATCGAGCACGAAGAACACCTCGAACGCCGCATCGCGAAACAATACGTCTGGCGGCTCCTGGCCGGCCGGGGTGAAATCCTCGCTGCGGTAGGGAATATTCAGCCCTTGCAGCAGGCGTTGACACACCCAACGCTCGCGTTCCCATTTGCGGGCATTGGACAGAAACGCATTCGCTTGTTCGGCCTGTATGGTGAGCAGGCGCAGGTAGTCTGAGTCATCCATGGGAACAAGCTTAGTCGCTATCGATGACGGTAAGATGCTGTTTGTGCGCAAGAATCGCCCTTCGCCCAGCCCGGCCCGGCCGGCGCTGGCAACGATAGGGTGTAGACTCGGCCTATTCGGCACGGCAGAAGGAGCGAACCGGTGATCAGCGCGCAGGTCCTGTCCACCACCAGCCTCACCCTGGGTTGGCTCGGCTACGTGCCCCTGCTCATCTGGGCCCTGGGCCGCACACGCTGGGTGGAACTGTTCAGCGACAGCCGCCGCCAGCACCTGCTGTTCGGCACCGTGTTCGGCCTGTTCATCCTGTGGTTGGTGCGACGCGACTTCGACACGGGCGTGTCCTACCACTTCATCGGCATGACCGCCGTGACCCTTCTGCTCGACTGGCCATTGGCGATTGTCGGTGGTGCCCTGGCCCAGCTCGGCCTGCTCGCCCTCGGGCGCCTGGAGCTGGCTGCGCTGGGCGTCAACGGCCTGTTGATCATCGGCCTGCCAGTGCTGGTGACGGAGGTGTGCGCCATCCTGGTCGAACGCGCCCAGCCGCGTAACCTGTTCGTCTATATCTTCTCGGGGTTCTTCGCCGCGGCGTTGTCGGCGCTGCTCTGCCTGCTCGCTGCGCTGGGCCTGCTATGGCTCGATGGGCGTTTCGCTATGCCGGAATGGCTGTCGGACTTCATCGGTTACCTATGGCTGATCATTTTCCCCGAGGCCTTCATCAACGGCACGGTGATCAGCGCGCTGGTGGTGTTCTGCCCGGAATGGCTGGAAACGTTCAACCGCACCCGATACCTGCAGGCACCTTGGAACGACGAAGATCGCTGAGGCCGTGTCGCAGCCAATAAGGCGCGGCCCTGTGGGAGCGGGCTTGTCCCGCGATCAAGGGCGAAGCCCTTGCTATGCCGCCGCGGAGGGCTGGGCCGGTTTTAATCGCAGGGCCAGTCGGGCCGCCGCACCCACCGAGCCAGGCTAACTTCAAAACTCCGAACCCCTTCTTGTAGGAGCGGGCTTGCCCCGCGATGGGCCGCGCTCCTTTGGCATTCCCAGAAACAATTTCCTAACTATATAAATCAGTTTTTCCTTATTGTTCGTAGTCCATTTCCGATTTGCCATTTTACCGCCTTTTCTCCATTGCAGCGTCGTTCTCCAGCGCCTAGCCTCGCTCTGCACGACCCATTGCGAGGTCTGTTTCTTTTAATAATGACCAAGGAGAAGGTACGTATGTCGTTCGACGCATTCATTCAAATCGATGGAATTCCAGGCGAAGCGCTGGATGAGAAGTACAACAAGTGGATTGAAATCACCGGTTATAGTTTTGGCGTGAATCAAAGCACATCTGCGACAGCAAGCTCTGCAGGCGGTGCAGCGTCGGGGCGTACCAACCTGACGAATTTTACTTTCACTAAGTTCTTGGACAGTGCCAGTTGCAAACTGATGGAAGCCAGTTGCGCCGGGCAGCATCTGAAGGAGGTGAAGCTTGCACTCTGCAGAGCGGGCGGCGAGAAGCTCAAATATTATGAAGTCATTCTCGAAGAAGTGATCATCGCCGACTATACGCAAGAAGTGGGTGGTGGCGTGCCTGTCGAGATAGTGCAGTTGAATTACGGGCGAATCAAAACGACGTATATCCAGCAGAAACGGCAGGACGGTACCGGTGGCGGTAGCGTAGCAGGGGGCTGGGATCGGATCGGCAACAAAAAATACGCATGAGGTATTGAGATGTCCAGCGCTCGATCCTTCATTAATGCCAAGACACAAACTTACGAATCGCTCAAGGCCGGTTTGGTACTCTCAAGAAATGAGCGAGCGAAATTCGATGTTCTGAATGCGCATATTGTCGATAGTGTAGTGCTGCCGGGGGAGCTCGTCATCTTAGGTGACCCGATCACCCCCGGCTGTACTAGTCACGAAGCCTATCTGATGAATCTGGCTATTAGTGTGCATAGGGACGTATTACTACGTGGCCCTGGCGCGGATGATTTTCTTCTAGAGAATTTCGATCTGCTGAAGAGTCTACTCCCCAATGCATCGTTGGGCATTGGTGTAGTCAGCGGGGCTTGGAGTAAACACCTGGACAGAATTCACGCTACGCTTCTGGAGATCGAGAGTCTTTATCGGGAATATTTGGGGAAAGGTACCCTGAAGGCACGGGATGAGTTCTACGCCAAGCGCAGTGCCTTGTTTTTGAAACTGGGGGAGCAACTGGACAATATGGCCTCATATGGCTCACGCTTGCGTCGAGAAAGTTCGGTT
Organism: Pseudomonas shiyinii; assembly: GCF_056725765.1. NCBI lineage: Bacteria > Pseudomonadati > Pseudomonadota > Gammaproteobacteria > Pseudomonadales > Pseudomonadaceae > Pseudomonas > Pseudomonas shiyinii. Next base: position 492,408 of record NZ_CM161522.1, read on the forward strand.
AAAAGAACGCTGAATATCTCGACCAAGAGCTATCTGCATACCGGAGAGATAGCTGAGTATGCAGAAAAGCTCTCCGGAGTTGCCAAGGCCAGCAAGTTGTTAAAAATGGGGACGCCTATTGGTATTTCGCTTGATGTTACGATGACGGGAGTGTCTATTTATAAGGCTTGTACGTTGGGGCGTGAGGAGGAATGTCGGGAAGCAAAATATGTCGAATGGGGAGCGCTCGTAGGGGGAGTTGGGGAAGGATTTTTGTTGGGGGCTGTAGGCTCTACAGCTGCGAGCTCATTGTGCGTGGCGCTGGGTTTTTCGACATATGGATTGGGGACTTTTTTTTGTGGAATTGCAGGTGGGGCTGTAGGGGGAATGGTTGGAGGAGCATTAGGAAGTAACCATGGGGAATTTGTTGGGAAATACTTGTACGAACGTGTAGGTGATTGATGAGTATTCATCCGGCACTGTTGATGTTGTTATTATTTTTATTGGCTGTTAGTGGTTTTTTAATGTTTTGTTACGTAGCAGCCCGTTATGTGGACTATATGGAGTCATATCTACCTACCAGTCATTATATGAGGGGTAATAAGTTGTATTTCTCAGAGATGGGGCTGCTTGGTAAGGTTTTGCGTGCGGGTGCGATAGCAGTGGCTTTAACGGCACCCAACCTATTTGCTCGTAAGGGGGCGGTAAATCTTAAAGAGATAGAAAATTTTCCTTTGCGAATGAAGTGGTTTCTAATATTTCTATGGAATGGGTGGGTGGCTCTATTGTTTATATTGTTGGGGGTTGGTTTTTTCATTGGAATATAACGAGGCTCGGGTTTTGTTTTAGCTAAGTGTAGTGCTGTCGGGGAGGGAATGGCGTGGGTACGTTGGGGAAAAAGATAGGTGTGTATCTATGATGAAATAGAATGGTGATGAAATGGAAGTTAATGGATTTTGGTTGGGGGTGTTTTTGGCGCTCGTTCTGGTTTTTTGTGTGTTGATTTATATATCGTATCGCTATGTTGAGTATTTTGAGGGTCTATTGCCTGGTAGTGCATTGGTACGCTTGAATAAGAGGAACTTTGCTTACGCAGGATTGCCGGGAAAGGTGGTGCGTACTTGCACGATTGCACTAATTTTGAGCGTTCCTAAGTTTGCTTCTAGCAAGAGCTTGATTGATATAAGGGAAGTTTATGGTGTTCCAATTGGTGTAAGGTTTTTGCTGGTTGGCATTTGGTTTCTCATGGTTTTTTTAATTGCGGCTGCGATGTTTTTTGCTTATTCGATAGATGCCTGATTTAAAGTTTATGCCGGTAATCGATAGGTGCTTGTCATGCACTGTTGAGCGGGCTTGCCCAGCGACGGGCCGCGTTATCTTTTCCGAGCTGCCATGCTTTTGTCGTAGGGACACGTGGTTATAGGAAACTTTGGCTGTACCTGTCGAAGCGGGCGGTTATTTCCGTATGTGGATGGCGATGAGTTAAGCGTTTTGGGGGCAGCGTGGAGGATATTGATTTACGTTTGGCTCTATTGTGTCTATTTGTAATAATGATTCTTAATTTTTCAGTCTTGGTGTATATCGCTCATCGCCATGCTGAATATATAGAGTCATTAATGGGGAATGTATTTCTGAATCAGGGGGAGAATCTTTTTTTTGGGTTTGGGCTTGTAGGTAAAGTTATGTATACGGGCGTGGTTGCCGGGGTGTTGACTGTTCCTAAACTTTACGCGCTTAGAGGGGCTATTGATATGGCTGCGCTAAAAAAGTTCCCTGCTGGCATGAGGTGGGCTTTAGTCTCGACGTGGAACCTTAATTCAATACTCTGTGTGCTGTTATTTATATTGGCCCCTTTTTGAGATATTGCTGGAATATAAGCGTCTGAGCAAATAAAAAGGCAGTGTGGTCTTGGGGGTTATGAGGTGTTGTTAGTCTTCGTTTGGTTGCGGGGCGTAAAGATATAAATGTATCTGGTTGATTTTTTAAATGTGTGGTGATCTTGGCTTGATAGAGCTTTTTTTATTTTTAGCGATGATTTTGATTTCGTGCTCTTTGTTTTGTATGTCGGGCCGGTACTTGGGCTATGTAGAGGCGCTGTTGTCAAATAGCACTTTTATCATCGCGAATCGAGTTGCTCTGGATGGTGGCGTGCGGAGCAGGATGACGCGTCTTTACTCAATCGCGTTGTTGCTGGCATTTCCTAGGTTTTTTATATAGAGAGGGTTGCTCGATTCTAATGATTTTGAACACTTCCCTGCTCCTGCAAGATTGTGGCTTGCATTCAATTTTTATTTTAGCGTTTTTGTAATAGGGGCGATGATGATCTGTGATCCAAAGGGGGGCTAGCGGTATGTAAGGCGTGAGGTCAATGCTTTAAATAGGCTGGCAACAATTTACGGAAAGCGCCCCAGAGCACTCGGGACGCTTGTCCACAGTTCAATGCCGAGGCTCAAGATCCCCAGAATAAAGCTCATCCTCCGACTCATCCGCCCCCGGAATCTTATGTTCCTCAGCCGCCCAGGCCCCCAGGTCGATCAGTTTGCAACGGTCAGAACAAAACGGCCGAAACGGGCTCTTCTCGCTCCATTCCACAGGTGCACCGCATGTCGGGCAGTCCACAGTCATCGGCTGGCTCATGGCTGGCCTCCTCGTAACGTCAGGTAAAAGTGGTGCAGACGGTCGATCTGCTCATGCAACCAGCCAAGGTCACGGTCATTGACCACCACGTCATCGGCATGGCGCAACCGTTCCTCGCGGGCCGCCTGGGCCTTGAGGATCGCCTGCACCTGCTCGGGGCTGGTGTTGTCCCGCGCCAGGGTGCGCTGGATCTGTAGCGCCTGCGGTGCATCGATCACCAGCACCCGCTGGGTCTTCTCGATCTGGCCAGACTCCACCAACAGCGGCGAGACATAGATCGCATAGGGCGACTCGGCCTTGGCCAGGTAGCTGAAGATCTCCTGCCCGATCAACGGGTGCAGCAGTTCTTCCAACCAGCGGCGTTGGGTGGGATCGGCAAAGATCAGCTGGCGCAGGGCCGCGCGGTCAAGCTGCCCGTCATCCTGCAGCACGCCAGGCCCGAAGCGCTCGACGATGCTCGCCAATGCCGGCCGGCCAGGCTCCACGACCCAACGCGCCGCCTGGTCGGCATCGACCAGGTGCACACCCAGCTCCACGAAACGCGCTGCCGCGGCACTCTTGCCGCTGCCGATGCCGCCGGTGAGCCCGAGAATCCAGGGGGTAAATGCCGCAGTGGTCATCAGTTTCCAAGCAGTTGCATGTAAGAGACGTATATTTCATCACCCCAGAGCATCGCGATCCAGCCCGCAATGGCCAGGTACGGCCCAAAAGGCATGGTCGAGCCCATCGATGCCTTGCGCAGGCGCAACAGGCATACGCCGATCACCGCCCCCACCACCGATGACAACAACAGCGTCAGCGGCAACACGTGCCAGCCGCCCCAGGCGCCGATCAGTGCCAGCAGTTTGAAATCGCCGTAGCCCAGCCCTTCCTTGCCGGTGACCAGCTTGAACAGCCAGTACACCGCCCAAAGGCTCAGGTAACCGATGATCGCCCCCCACACGGCTTCAGGCAGCGGCACGAACACGCCGAAGGTGTTGCAGGCCAGCCCCAGCCAAAGCACCGGCTTGACCAGCGCATCGGGCAGCAGCTGGTGATCGCTGTCGATCAGGCTCAGGCTCAACAGGCTCCAGGTCAGCACCAGACCAAGCAGCGTCTGCAGCGTCGGCCCGAATTGCCAAGCCACAACCACCGAAAGCACAGCGCACCCCAGCTCCACCAGCGGGTAGCGGATGCCGATGGAGGCCTTGCACGCCGAGCACCGCCCACGCAGGGCCAGGTAACTGAGCACCGGGATATTCTCCCAGGCGCGAATACGATGCCCGCAATGAGAACAACGCGATGCCGGCAGGCACAGGTCGAAGCGCTCGTGCTCTTGCACGGGCAGGCCAAGCACGTCCTGCGCCTCGCGCTGCCATTGGCGTTCGAGCATGATCGGCAGCCGATACGCCACCACATTGATGAAGCTCCCGACCAGCAGGCCCAGCAGGCCTGCAAAAGTCAAAAACAGTGCCGGCTGGCCGGCGAGAAAAGTCCAGAGATTCATGTCAGACCAAGTTACCCAACTGGAAGATCGGCAAGTACATGGCGACCACCAGGCCACCCACCACCACGCCGAGGACCAGCACGATGGCTGGCTCCAGCAGGCTGGTCAACTGGTCGAGAGCCTGGCTGACCTGTTCTTCGTAGTGTGTGGCGGCTTTTTTCAGCATCTGGTCGAGCGTGCCGCTGGATTCGCCGATCGCCGCCAGTTGCACCAGCAAGGGCGGAAACAGCGGGTCCGCCCCCATCGCCTGGTGCAACCCCTGGCCGTTGCCCATGGCCTGGCGCAGGCGCAAGACCGCCTGCTCATGCACCTGCCCACCACATACCGTCGCCACCGTACCCAGCGCATCGAGCAATGGCACCCCAGCCCCATAGGCCGTGGCCAGGCCCCGCGCAAAGCGTGCCAACGCCGCCTGCCCCAGCAGCTTGCCCAGCACCGGTACCCGCAACGCCTGGCGTGTTATCCACAGTCGAGCCGGCGCATGACGCCGGTGAAGCTCGCGCACGCCCACCATCAACAACACAACCACCGCCACCAACCAAGGCGCATAACGACCAAGCCCTGTGGACAAGTCGATCACCCACTGCGTGAACGCCGGCAGCGCCGAATCGAAGCTGGCGAACAACCCCTGGAACCGCGGCACCACCTCCAGCAGCAACAGCGCCGACACCCCCAGCCCGGTCAGCAACAGCAGCAACGGATAGAGCATCGCCTTGCGTACCCGCCGCTGCAGCGCCTGGCGCTGCTCCAGCATGCCCGCCAGTTGCTCGAGCTGCCCATCCAGCGTGCCGGACTGCTCACCCATCCGCACCAGGTTGCAGTACAGCCGGTCGAACCACGCCGGGTGGCGTTGCAGCGCCTCGGCCAGGCCCAGCCCCGCGCCAACATCCTGTTGCAATTGCGCCAGCAACCGCCCCAGGTGCTCATCGCCCCCGCTGCGCCCCATCACCTCGAATGCCTGCAGCAGCGGCACGCCCGCCTTGAGCAAAGTCGCCAGCTGCCGACTGAACCCCGCCGCATCCGCCTTGCCACGCCCTGCTGGCCAGCGCCATTGCACGCGGCTCGCAGGCCGCACCCGCCCCACGCGGATACCCTGGCGCTGCAGGTCGGCGCGCACGTATGCCAGGCTGCGCCCCTCGGTGCGGCCGTTGATTCTGTTGCCGTTGATGGTGGTGCCTTCCCAGGCGTACACGCGTGTCGAATGGCTCATGCAAAAGTCCTTTGTTGCAATGCCGACAAGCCTCGTAACAGCTTGCCGTGCCCATGGCCGGGCGGGTTTCCCTGTTGGTCACTAGAGTAGTCCAGCGAGCCCGGCATCCAGGCGGGCAGGGGTGACAAAAGGTGTCGGTTCGGCTCTACTGCGCGCCTGTCTGTCCTAGGTGTCCGAGATTGGATCCAAGGCATAGCCGTATCAACAAGGAAAAGCGTTCATGAAAGGGCAACGGGGCATCACCCTGATCGAGCTGATGATCGTCGTGGCGATCATCGGCATCGTGGCGACCATCGCCATTCCCATGTACACCAACCAGCAAGCCCGCGCCAAAGCCAGCGCCGGCCTTGCGGAAATCTCCGCACTCAAGACCGCCATGGAACTGCGCCTGAACGAAGGCAAGGACGTCGCCGACGTCACCGCCCTCGGCGGCCAGCCCACCACCGCCCACTGCGCCATCACCGCCCGTGGTACCGCAGCCGACGGCACCGCGGCAATCACCTGTACCCTCGCCGATGCACCGGCCAACGTACTCGGCAAGACCCTGACCTTGACCCGCACCACCACCGGCTGGCGCTGCACCACCACGGTGGAAGTAGACCTCGCGCCGAACGGCTGCAAGGGCGCCTGAGGCTGGCGCCAGGGGAGGGGGAATAAGCGAGGGGAAACAGGGGTTTGCGTAACGCCCGCGGCAGTGGTAGCGTTGCGCTCACGCCGGTGTAGCTCAGTCGGTAGAGCAGCGCACTCGTAACGCGAAGGTCGCAGGTTCGATTCCTGTCTCCGGCACCAGAGACCAGTTTCCAGAAGTCTATGACTGTCTACGAAACACCTCACAAAGCCCGCCTATTGCGGGCTTTGTTGTTTCTGTCTGTCTCTTTTTGTCTCTGGGCATCTATGCGATTTAGGGATATGGTTAGGGATATCTCGGTTCGACAAGGAAACGTATCCCTATGGCGCGCACAGTGGTGCCTCTCACCGATCCCAAATGTGATGCGGCCAAGCCTCGGGAGAAGGACTACAAGCTGTTCGATGGCAAAGGCCTCTACCTGCTGGTGAAGCCGTCAGGCGTCAAGACTTGGCGTATGAAGTACACCAAACCTGATGGCCGTGATGGTTTAGCAACGTTTGGCAACTATCCGGCGCTCGGCTTGAAAGCGGCCAGGGAGCGACGCGCTCAGGCGCTTGAACTCCTTGCTGCTGGGAAAGACCCCATCGAGCAGGCGCGCTTGGACAAACAGGAAGCGGTCAATGCCCGGGCGAATACCTTCCGTTTGCTTGCACAGGAATGGCATGCGGCCTGCGCTCGTAAGTGGACACCTGGTCATGCCTCCACAGTTTGGCGACGCATTGAATCCCACCTGTTGCCCACTCTCGGTGATCGTCCGGTCGCGGAGCTGAAAACACGGGATCTGCTTGTTCCGCTGAAAGCGGCGGAAAAGCGGGATACCTTGGATACGGCTGCACGCCTACGCCAGTACATGACGGGCATCCTCCGTATGGCGGTTCAGCATGGCCATCTAGATTTCAACCCTGCGATCGATCTGCAAGGCGCCACGGCTACCCGCAAAACAGCGCATCGGCCTGCTTTGCCATTCGAGCGCTTACCTGAGCTTCTCCAGCGGATAGATGCCGACAGCGGGCGCGGCCTGACCAAGCTCGCGGTGCAGCTGACCATGTTGGTGTTCATCCGCTCCAGCGAGCTCCGCTTCGCTCGCTGGGGAGAGATAGACATGGGGAGGCTGATGTGGGAAATCCCTGGCGAAAGGGTGGCTATTGAGGGGGTGAAGAACTCCCATCGAGGCACCAAGATGAGCACGCCACACTTGGTGCCGCTCAGCCGACAGGCTGTAGAGGTGCTGGAGAAAGTTCGTAACCTCACTGGTCGTTTCGATCTGGTGTTTGCGGGTGACCACAATCACTGGAAGCCCATGAGCGAGAACACCGTGAACAAAGCGCTGCGACGAATGGGGTATGACACCAAAGCAGAGGTATGCGGCCATGGTTTTCGGACAATGGCCTGTTCTGCACTGGTTGAGTCTGGACTTTGGAGTAAAGACGCGGTCGAGCGGCAAATGAGCCACCAAGAGAGAAACACAGTACGTGCCGCCTACATTCACAAGGCTGAGCACTTACAAGAGCGGAGGCTTATGGTGCAGTGGTGGGCCGACTATCTGGATGCTAATCGCAGGGATGCAATTACTCCCTATGATTTTGCCCATGGGAGGTCCCTCCATCCATGAAGCAGACTGAGATGATGGTGGAGGGCATGACAATGCTTGTCCCATCAAAAGCCGGTGTACCAGGTGTAACCCGTGTAACGGATCAGGCCAAGACGCTGAAATCATTGGGGATTAGGCACGTAACACCGACTAGAATATTTTCGTACACCCGGTGTAACCTCGCCGTCCCGTGTAACGCCAATAGCCCCTCGCCCGCCTGCTGGCCCATGCGCATGCTCTCTCAGGTCAATGCGAATCGCGGGCTCGGCGCAAACTGCCGGGGCGTGGGGGAATGTTGATGCAGCGTGACTCGTGGTCTATTGAAGGGCTGGCCATCCACCCAACCCGGACTGAATCCAGCACCATAAGGGAACATCTGAAGCGTCTTCCAATCTTCAGCGGCTACGCTCCAGAGGTTGATGCCGTGCTGAATATCATGGAGCTCTGCCGCCACTGGCTCCCGGAAGAAATCGGCGCAGAGCTGAGCAATGCTGCGCTGCAACACAATGACGCGATTTATCAGGTGATTTCTCACTATGGGGCTAGCCAGTTAGCGGCCCAGCTTCGCAGCTTCACCGACCTCGAAGCGGCAACAGATATACAGCTTATTGCCGCTTTCGCACTGGCAAGTGCAGTCCATGCCTTATGCGGCTTAGCCGAGCACCTGAGTACACCGGGGCAGGAAATACCGGCACTTGAGTATTATCAGATGCACCTCAACTGCATTGAGAACTACGTGCCTGGTGCTAGCGCCTGGCTAGATCCTGATGAAAATGCAGCATGCTGCGAGATAGGCGACTTGGCCAACGCAGCGTCGAGGCATGCGGACACCAAAATCGACGGGGTGTTGAGTAGGATTGCTCGGCGTCGGGAAGGCTTGGAGAGCCGTGATCAATCCATCGAAGCGAAAGCGCTGGAACTCATCAACGCAGGAACAGCCATGCACAATCTGAACAGCAAACTACGTGCCTGGCAGGAGCGCGAAACAGGGGCGTCGCTATCGAAAGTTCAGATGGGGACAATCCTAAAGCGCATTCCCTGGCTGGGTTATAACCCTCCCAGTTCACTAAGCAAAAAGTAAAGTGAACGTTCACAGCTAGGTAGCCCCTGCATAGGCTCCGCCCTGTAAAACCAATACAGGGATACAGCCATGACACTCCAATCCGCACCGCTGGCCGGCGCCGTAATCGATCAGTCGGCCAGGCTCATTCGTATGAAAGAAGTTTTAGAGCTCGTGGGGCTTGCACGCCCGACAATCTACAAACTCATGAGCCAACCTGAAAGCACCTTCCCTCAGCCTGTGAAACTCACTGACAGCACCGCCCGCGGCGCTCCCGTGGCTTGGGTTCTTTCTGAAGTTCAGGCCTGGACGCGCGCTCGTATCGCTGCGCGTGACAAGGTGGCCGCATGACGCCCATTTTCCTCCCTCACGCAGCGCTCGATGCAATCGACGAACTGGGTCAAAAGGCTCCAACACATGGGCGGTTGGTGCGCTTGCAAAAACTGCGGGACGAAGCGCTGGCCAAAGGGGCGCACGTACTGCTGCTGATTTGGCCGACTCTCGATTGGGGGCTACTGGCTATCGAGACGCCTGGCGACGTGACGATTCGAGATGCGGCGCAGTTGGTTCCCAACGTGCTCGCCAATCCCGATGCACTAGGGCAGATGTATGAGAAGGCGCGGCAAGGCCGCAATCTCACCTGGCTCAAGCTTGAGCGCCGCCCGGTCGCCGCCCACTAACGAGAACGCCCCCGGCTGCAACCGAGGGCGTCTGAGGATATTCACTTTGCCCGCCTACTCTATGCCATGGCCCAGAGCCATGCAACCTGCCCACACTTATCAGCTTGCGCCTCGTCGGTTCACACGTTACTCTTCGCAGGTCGCTGCAAATTCAGCGACCGGGTTTGGCGACCCGAGCTTAAGAAGGCGCACAGGCGCCCCCATCACGATTGCAGGCGCTTTTTTTGTGCCCGCATTCCCGTGTTATGGCGGCTGTGCGTGGGAGACCTTCGGGTCTGCCGGGTTCCTTCTTACCCGGTTCGCCAACCTGCGCACAGCTGCCACCCTAATTCGTTTGGCGACGGACCGTGGCAGCTCCCATTTAAGAAGGAGCTCCGCCCATGCACGCCCTCAATCCGTCCGCCCTCCAGAACCACATTGCTGCCCTGAAGGCCCGTGCCATTGCGGCACTGCACGCCGACTCGTCCCTCTCCGTCCGCTTGGCGCGTTACAACGCTGCGATGGCCCGTGCTCGCGCCCTGGAAGCAAACGGGGGTGCCCAATGACCACTCCAACACAGCACTTTTCTCAGCCAGAAGACCTGCTTTGCATCACAGCGAAAGCGCCGGCAGGCGTCCCGATTGATGCGCTCACCTGCGCCATTGAGCGAGCCCAAGCAGTGCTGTGCTTGCTGGAGGATCAGTTCGAGTCGGAACAGGGCCAACGCTTGGCTAACCGTGTGATCCTCGGGGCCCTGTGGGACGTACGCGGAACGCTGGAGCAGATCCGTACCCTGGTCGTGCATGCCGACGACTCGACCTGCCATGTCGCGGAAAGGGGGCGGAAATGAGCGCGCACATTCAGGTTAATACAGCGGGTGAAGCCACCTTCTCTAAGCACAACTCCTTGAATCAACCATTCTTCCGGGTATGCCCCGGTATCTCCGGTGAGGAAGCGTTGGAGCAGGCGTCGGTGCTGATGAGCTGCGTGAGCAAACTGACCCAGCTGGCTGGCGTAAGCGAAGACAACAATGCACTGGTGTGGGCGGCACATTATCTGGGCGAGCAGGCTAAGGCGCTTGTCGATGATGTGACCACTGGGATTCAGATTGCCGAGGGGGGCCAAGCATGAGCAGGACCACCCCCAATTTCCGGCATCCGACCTTTGCCCAGGTCAAAGCGGCTTCCCTGGCGGCGATTGATCGCGTGCTAGCCCATTGGCTTCCCAATGGCAAGCGTGTAGACGGCGGCAAGGAATACACCGCTCCCAACCCAACCCGAGCTGACAAGCATTCAGGATCGCTCAAGGTGAATCTGGCCAAAGCTACCTGGTGCGACTTCGCCACCGGTGACAAAGGCGGCGATTTGATCGACCTGGTGCGCTACCTTGATCGCGGCACCGATGTGGAAGCTTGCAACAAGCTGGCGGCTTTCCTCGGTGTCGAGGCAACGAATAGCAACAACGTCACACCACCCACTGGCCAAGCCAAAAAGCCAGAGTGGGTGCCCGTGTTGCCCATTCCTGAGCAGGCAATGCAGAAGGTGCTGCAAGTGCACCGGCAGCACGGTAAACCTTCCAAGGTTTGGATTTACCATGACGCCAACGGTCAGCCACTTATGGTGCTGTACCGTTTTGACCTTGGGCCGGATGAGACCGGCGCGGCGCGCAAAGTCTTCGCGCCCCTCACCTGGTGCAAAAACTCTGCTAACGGCTCGCTGGCCTGGCGCTGGCAGGGCTTATCGGAGCCACGCCCCCTCCTGCGCCTTGATGAGCTGGCTAAACGTCCCTCGGCACCAGTCGTATTGTGCGAGGGTGAGAAGGCCGCTGATGCCGCTGCCGATCTGTTGCCCGAGCATGTTGCCACCTGCTGGCCTAACGGGACGAACTCTTGGCAGAAGGCTGATTTCGCGGCGCTAGTCGGGCGCGACGTATTGCTGTGGCCAGACAACGACGCTCCAGGCTTGAAATGCATGGATGCCTTGGCCGATCACCTGCGAAAGCTCGGAGCAGCCACGGTACGAACAGTAGCCTTGGCGGTGTTCGGGCAACTCCCTGGTATTGACGGTGAGCGCCCCACTTTCGCCCTAGGCGGTGAGTGGGGAGAAGGTGACGATGCGGCGGATGCCCAATCCAAAGGCTGGACTGCTCTACACTTGGCAGAGCTGCAGCGCACCGGGGAGCTGTTCGCCCTCGCACCTGCCGCCACACCCACTAAGCAGAGCAAGACCACTGGCCAGGCCAAGTCGCAACCCGAGAAGAAAACCGCCCCGGCCCCGAGCGGCTTCCGTGTCACAAAAGATGGGGTGTTCTATGCCGGCAATGATGGCGAAGCACGCCAGGTTTGTTCACGGCTAGAGATATTGGCTCGCACCCGTGACGAAAAGGGCCACGGCTGGGGCCTGCTGGTGGAGTTTGATGATCCGGATGGGGCCAGCAAACGCCTCAACATTCCGGCCAGGGCGATGGCGGGTGACTTTGGTAAGGAGGTGCTCGCTCCACTGGTCGACATGGGGCTGCGCCTGGCGCCCGTGCGTACTGCTCGCAATTCGCGCAACGACCTGCAGAGCTACCTGCAAGGCTATGACGGCTCCGAGCGCGCTCGCTTGGTCACTCGTCTGGGCTGGCATGGGGATGCTTACCTAGTGCCGGATCGGCAGATCGGTGCCAGCACGGAATACCTGCACTTCTATGAAGCCGGCGCCCAGCTCCCACCCATTACCCAAGTTGGAACACTAGAGCAGTGGCAACAGCAAATCGGTACGTTGTGCGTGGGGAACAACCGCCTGACGTTCGTCGTGTGCGTAGCTTTTGCTGGAGCGGTGCTGCACTTACTTGGCCATGAATCAGGCGGCTTCCACCTCTACGGCGACAGCTCCGGCGGGAAGACCACCCATTTACAGGTGGCCGCTTCGGTTTGGGGAGGGCCACGCCTGGTGCGCTCCTGGCGTTCTACCGATAACGCGCTGGAGAGTATCGCGGCGGCACACTCCGACGGCCTTCTGGTGCTTGATGAAATCGGGATGTGCGATCCACGGATCATCGGGGAGACGGTCTACATGCTTGGCAACGGCACAGGCAAAGCCCGGGCGAATGACCGTGGGATGAGCGGGCGCCAGGTACAAGAATGGCGACTGCTGTTCCTTTCCACGGGGGAAAAGACCCTTGCGCAGCACATGGCCGAAGCAAACAAGGATTTGAAGGCGGGTATGGAAGTACGGCTATTAGCCGTGCCGGCTGATGCCGGAAAAGGACTGGGGTTGTTTGAGGAACTGCATGGTTTTGAAGATGCCGCTGCGCTTTCGGATGCGCTGAAAGCCCGTGTGACCAAGTCCTACGGATCACCTGCACTGGCATTCCTGTCGGCCCTGTGCGACCCGGTCAAACTACGCGCCTACATAGCCATGGTCCGCAGTACAGTGGAGCGCTTTACTGCAGAGGCACTGCCAGTCACAGCGAGCGGACAGGCTCAGCGAGCGGCTACTCGCTTTGGGTTGGCAGCAGCGGCTGGAGAGTTGGCCACCGCCCTGGGCGTTACCGGGTGGCCGGATGGCTTAGCTCTCGACTCTGCCCGCGTATGCCTGAAGGCTTGGTTGGCTGAGAGAGGCGGCGCCGGGAACATGGAGGGCGATGCAGTTCTTGCCCGCCTCCGCCAAGTGATCGAGAGGTTTGGAGAAAGTCGCTTTACACGCTGGGAATCGACGGCTGCCAAGGTAGATGAACACGGCCCCCGCACTATTGACCGGCTCGGCTTTCGCAAATCGATGGAGCACGGCATGGGTGACACGTCGCACACGACGACAACCTATTACGTACTTCCCGAAGCTTGGCGCTCTGAAATCTTCCGAGGCATGAACATCAATGCAGTGAACAAAGAGCTGCTGAGGCGTCGGGTATTAGAGCCTGGCAAAGATGGCAAGGCCTCCACCTCTGTGCGCCTGCCCGGCCTCGGCCTACAGCGCTGCTACGTCGTCGTTACTATCCCTGAACCGGCTGAAAACGAAGCACAGGCCGCTTGAACCACTACCTCTAAACCCACGAGGTGGTGTCGGCAACATATGGCCTTGCCAGCCTCGACACGACAATTTTCCATCTTTAGGGACTGACCATGAAAGAACTGAAAAAACAACGCGATGCATTGATTTCCGAACGTGACGCTCTTGAGGCCAGCATTCCAGGCCTTCGGGCAGCTTGGCAAACGATGCCAAGTAATTATGACCACCGGGGCAATTGCATAGGTAGCCCAGAGTCAAGGGCGGCTATGGATAAGCTTTCCAACGCAGAGGGTCGCTTGCGCAGTATTCCTGGTGCTATTGAACGAATTGATCTCGAGATCAGTTATCAAGAACGCTTGGCGAATGCGAAACAGGTCAAGGCTGAGGCACGCCAAGTCATGTCCGATTCCGCTAACACCGTCGCTGCATTGGAGAACACTCGCAGGCTCGTGCTTGAGCGTCTCCAGGCGATTCAAAAAGAAACAGATCTGGCCATCGAAAGGGCACAAAAAGCTGAGGTTGATGCCGCGAACCTCTACGCACGTAGCGTAGCAACCGGTGACAGCGCAGGTGAAAAAGCTGCAACCAATGAGATGCAAAAAGCTAGCACTTTGCTTATTGAGGCTGATGAACATGCAAGGCGCCAGGATCTGATTGTCGCGGCGTTGCAGGCAGAAATTGATACGCTCGACACCCAGATTGCCGATGCTCAACAGCAGCGTAGCCAGGCCCAGGACAACGCTCTGGTCGCCGCCGAGTTGGTCCTCGGCGAGGAATGGAATCGCTTGGTCAAGCAACTGGCCGCCGTCGGCTCGAAGATCCTGGCCGCTAATCGTCATCGAGGTGGAGGCGGGATGCAGCTGATAGAGCTGTCGATACCGGGCTTCGGTCCTTCGTCCAGGGAGCTCCGCCGCAATGATGTGCTAGACGGCGCTGAGGGCATCACCTTAGCAGACCTGATCGAAGCGTAACCCTGAAACAGCCCGCAGATGCGGGCTGTTTGTTATTGCTATGGTTTCGTTGATCCCGTCATAAAGCAGTTTGGCGAAGCTCGTGGATGTCCAATAGGGTTCGAGAACAGCTAGCCGCGACGGACCGTTATCGACCTATAGCTGCCTTTCGCGGAAGACAGCTAAACTCACTGGACGCTCTAACGTGGCATTGGAATTTGGGATAGGAAGCTTATTGGAGCCTCGGGGCGAAGGCCTTCGTCTCCGAAATCAAACCGCCAATACCCCACATCATGCCAAGCATCGAGCTTGAATCCGACCTGCGGAAACGTACCGATGTGCTGGAAACCGAGTCGCTCGTGCAGCCCGATACTGCCTTCATTCGGCAAGGCAATGCCGGCATACGCCGAGCGATATCCCAGGCGCTTCAGAACCTGCAGCAGCACGTCATAGAGCTGGAGAGCAATCCCGCTGCGGCGTTGCCCCTCGGCGACATACACCGTCACATCCACCGCCCACCGGTACGCCGCGCGCGCCCGGTGTTGACTGGCGTAGGCATAGCCGACTACCCGTCCTTCTCGCACAGCCACCAGATACGGGTAGGTTTGCAGTGTCGTGGCAATCCGCTCACGCATTTGCTCCACGCTCGGCACTGCCTCTTCGAATGAAATGGCCGTATCAAGTACGATGGGCGCGTAAATGGCCTGAATCTCTTCTGCATCCTCTGATCTGGCGACACGAATCTCGATTCCGCTATGCATCCGTCTGCTCCAAGCTGCTCAGGTATTCCACTACTTCGTTTACGGTGCTGCGCGCGGTACGGGTGACGCCGATCAGCGTCGCCGAGGCTAGCCCGGTCCAGTCGCCATATCCGACCAGCCAGAGGCGCGGCTCGCGAATAGAGCGCGACCCGTCAACCTCGACCTTACCGCTGTCATCCAGCACGTCCAAGTCCCGCAAGTGATCCAGAGCCGGCCGGAAACCTGTACACCAGATCATCGCATCGACCTGGGTTTTCTCACCATTGGGCCAGACGACCCCGTCAGGCGTGAATGAGACAAAAGGCCTTACAGACCGCAGGGCTCCTCGCTCGCGGGCCCGGACCACCGGGGGCACCATGACTATATCGCCAAGCCCGCCGACCGGTGCGTTGATAACACGGCCCTCCTGTTGAGTCTTGAGGCGCTCGGTAGCCCGTTCGAACAGCACCCGGCCATCGACGTCATCAGGCAGAAACGCCGGCTCCTCCGAGGTTACCCACGTTGCGTCGGCGACCTCGGACAGCTCCGCATAGATTTGCGCCCCCGAGTTGCCACCACCAACGACCAGCACACGCTTCCCTTGGAAAGCCTTTGGTGACTGGTAATGGGCAGAGTGAATCTGCTGCCCTTGGAACAGCTCTATTCCCGGATAGGCCGGAACATAGGGCTTGCTCCAGGTCCCCGTCGCGCTGATGACGGCACGGGCTTCCCAGTTGCGGTCCTTAGAGCGCACACGAAGGCCACGCCCGGTTCGCTCCACCGCCGTGACGCTGACGGGGCGAACGATAGGAAACCCATAGCGTGCCTCGTACTGCTCCAGATAGCTGACCACGTGATCCCTATCGGGATTACCTTCGGTGACTGGCGGCATCGGCCAGCCCGCGATCGAGCTCCAAGCGGAGGGCGAGAACAGTGTCAGCGAGTTCCAGCCATGGCGCCAGGCCCCGCCCGCTGCCTCTTCGGCGTCGAGCAGCAGGAACGACAGCTTGGCCCGTTTGAGAAAATAAGCCACCGTCAGCGCGGACTGCCCGCCGCCAATTACGATGACATCGAGTAGTTCGCCTTCGGTGGCCATGGTTTCTCCTGTCAGGCTGAGGCGCTCAGTCTTCGCCGAACTGGTTGATGTAGTTGATGTGCGCAGGCTTCTGAATCGCGCGTGGGCGCAGTTCCTGCACCCATGCGATCGCCTCGCGGCGCGGCATTCCGGTTTCGATCAGCAGACGGGCAGCGAACAGCCCGGTGCGGCCGGAGCCGCCCTTGCAGTGGATGGCCAGGGCCTTGTTGGATGCGAGCAAAGCGTCCAACTGGTGGCGGATCTCTCCCAGCCCGGCCTCGAAGTTTTTATCCGGGGCCTGATCATCCTCGATCGGCAGCTGGTACCACTCCAACCCATGCTGCTTGGCCGCGATGCCAAGCTCGCCGACGCCGTTTTCCTGAAGCTCTGCGTCCGACATCAGCGTAACCAGCGCTACGGCACCGGCCTGCTTGAGCGTTTCCAGGCTTTCAGCGAGAGCGCTGCTCTGGGTGCCCGGACAAGGCGTGAAAATCAGTACGCCCGGAGCATGGGGCAACGATTTCAATGAGTAAGGATGCGACATGCTCATGACCTCAAATGGACCGAATATTGACTCTCTTGGATAGTTCTTCCGCCGACTCTTTGCGCTCGGAGTAGCGGTCTACCAAATAATCCTGGCGATCACGCAGCAGCAGCGTGAACTTGGTCAGTTCCTCCATTACGTCGACCAGTCGATCGTAGAAAGAAGACGGCTTCATGCGCCCGGCTTCATCGAACTCCAGGAAGGCTTTCGGCACCGACGACTGGTTGGGGATGGTAAACATTCGCATCCAGCGGCCAAGCACGCGCAGTTGGTTCACCACGTTAAAAGACTGCGAGCCTCCACAAACCTGCATCACGGCGAGGGTCTTGCCCTGGGTTGGGCGAACGGCGCCCATGGCCAGCGGTACCCAATCGATCTGCGCCTTGAAGACAGCACTCATTGAGCCGTGACGCTCGGGCGAGCACCACACTTGGCCTTCGGACCATTGCATCAGCTCGCGGAGTTCCAGCACCTTCTCGTGGGAGTCCGGAGCGTCATCCGGCAGCGGCAGACCGGAAGGGTCGAAAATACGGGTTTCGGCGCCGAACTCTTCCAGCAGGCGCGCAGCTTCCTGAACCATCAAGCGGCTGAATGAGCGTTCGCGGGTCGATCCGTACAGCAGCAGGATGCGCGGTTTGTGTGTGGAAGGATCCTTCGGCGCCAGCCGCTCCAGCGACGGCAGATCAATCAGTTCTGGTTGGACATTTGGCAGATGGTCGTTCATTTCGGTCTCCATTGATCCAGGGCCTACAGCGCGCCGATGCGGGCAAGTTCGGCTTTCAGTTCGTCCTGGCTCAGTTGCGAGAGAGGCAGCGCAATGAAGGCGCGCACTCGCTCATCGATCTTCGCAAGTGTTGTCTGGAAGGCTTCTTCGATTTCTGCCTCACTCCCGGTGACCGCCGAAGGATCGGCCAGGCCCCAGTGGGCTTTGAGCGATGGACCGAAGAAGATCGGGCAGGCTTCGCCGGCAGCGCGATCGCACACGGTGACAACGATGTCGGGAGGAGAGCTCTCGAAGGCATCCGAGGCCTTGCTTGAAAGGCCAGCGGTGGGGATACCGGCGGCTTCCAGGGTATTCAGTGCCCGCTCATTGACCTTACCGCTTGGGAAGCTGCCCGAGCTCACAGCTTCCATACCCTCGGGGGCCAGGTGATTGAACAGCGCCTCGGACAGGATGCTGCGGCAGCTGTTGTGGGTGCACATGAACAAGACTTTCATCAGGTATCTCCGGTTCAAAAGCTCAGGCGGATGGCCAATGCGGCCAAGGTGGCAAGCAGGATCGGCAGCGTCAGGACGATGCCGGTGCGGAAGTAGTAACCCCAGGTGATGACGATGTTCTTGCGGGCCAGCACGTGCAGCCACAGCAAAGTGGCCAGGCTGCCGATGGGGGTGATTTTCGGACCGAGGTCACAACCGATGACGTTGGCGTAGACCATGGCCTCGCGCACGATGCCGTTGGCCTCGGCGGAATGGATCGACAAGGCCCCTACCAGCACAGTGGGCATGTTGTTCATGACCGACGACAGGCCAGCAGCGAGCAGCCCCGTCCCGAGGGATGCGCCCCATATCCCGTAGCCGGCGAAAACATTGAGGATCTGCGTCAGGTATTCGGTGAGGCCGGCGTTACGCAGGCCATAGACCACGAGGTACATGCCAAGCGAGAACACCACGACCTGCCAAGGCGCGTCCTTGAGCACCTTGCGGGTAGAAATCACGTGCCCGCGTGCGGCGATCAGGTAGAGGATCAGCGCACAGGCCGCAGCGATGGCGCTGATCGGAACGCCCAGTGGCTCGACGGCGAAGAAGCCCACCAGCAACAGCGCAAGCACCCACCAGCCGGCAACGAACGTCGCCTTGTCGCGGATAGCGGCTTCGGGAGCCTTCAGTTGGTCGAGTTCATAGGTACGCGGCAGGTCCTTGCGGAAGAACCACAGCAGCATTCCCAGGGTGGCGGCGATGCTGACCAGGTTCACCGGCACCATGACCGAGGCGTACTCGTTGAAGCCAATGCCAAAGTAGTCGGCGGAAACGATGTTCACCAGGTTGGACACCACCAGCGGCAAGCTCGCGGTATCGGCGATGAAGCCCGCCGCCATGACGAATGCCAGCGTCGCCGCCGGGGAGAAGCGCAGGGCCAGCAGCATAGCGATGACGATCGGGGTCAGGATCAGTGCCGCACCGTCGTTAGCGAACAGCGCCGAGACGGCGGCGCCCAACAGGATGATGAAGGCGAACAGCTTGCGGCTGCTGCCATTGCCCCAGCGGGCCACGTGCAATGCCGCCCACTCGAAGAACCCCGCCTCATCCAGCAGCAGGCTGATGATGATTACGGCGATGAAAGTGGCGGTAGCGTTCCAGACGATCTGCCAGACCACTGGGATATCGGACAGGCTCACGACGCCCGCCAGCAGCGCCACGACGGCCCCCAGTGCGGCGCTCCAGCCCACACCCAGGCCTTTGGGCTGCCAGATGACGAGAACGATCGTCACCAGGAAAATCAAAAATGCGATCAGCATGACTACAACTCAATCAGCGAAGGGAAGTCTCAAGCACAAGCAACAGGGCTCTGCGGCCGCTCGCCCATTTCGGCAAGGCGCAATGCATCAGAGCTCAACCATTCCTGGTTGGCATCGACCACTCCCTTCAGCATCCCGTCCACCCACTGCGGCAGTTCGGGGTGCAGTCGGTAGTACACCCATTGACCCTTGCGGCGATCCATCAGGATTCCAGCCTCGCGCAACTGGGCAAGATGCCGGGAGATCTTCGGCTGGCTCAGCTCCAGCGCGTGGGTAAGTTCGCAGACACAGAGCTCGCCTTCACGGGCGATCAGCAGGGTCATCCGGGCCCGGGTGTCATCAGCCAGGCATTTGAAAACGATGGGGGGAGTCAGTGTTTGCCGCATGTGACCTCCTGGGGAATGCGTGTACGTCAAATATCTGGAAATCCGAATATATGCCGATTCAAATATGTGGTAAAGCAGATATTCACAATCGCCTCGCCTTACGGGACGTCATAAAACTGGAAAAAGCCCGTGCTCTGGGCCCTATACTGGCCTTCGATAGCATCCCCAGAGTCCCCAATGAACCAGTCTGATATCTCTGTCCGATTGCTTGGTACCGACCAAATCCAAGGTCTGGCTGCGCATCTGACTGCAGCGGGCTTGCCGACCCAAGACCTTTTGCAGCCCGACCGAATGTTCTATTCCTTTCACCGGGGAGAAACGGAGCTGGGATACGGGGGCATTGAAGGAAGTGGTCGGACTCGTCTGATTCGCTCACTGGTTGTCGTCCCGGCCCAGCGGAAGTCAGGGGTCGGTACCCTGCTGCTCAGAGCACTTGAGCGAATAGCGGAAGCTGACGGAGCCCAGAGCCTTCATCTGCTGACCACTACAGCACCCGACTTCTTCGAGGCTCGGGGATATGAGCACAGAGACCGATCCCAAGCCCCAAAGGCAATTTCCAGTTCGGAGGAGTTCAAAAGTCTCTGCCCGGCGTCAGCGGTCTACATGGTGAAGGAGCTTGCTGGTGTGGCCTCGGAGTCACCACAGGTAACTCGCCTCCACGAACGTCAGTGAGTTCGTTCTCAGGTGTCCCAGGAACGAGTCCTGTGCCCCCCGAAAGATGTCGAACTGAATCGACCTCGGTTTCGTAGACACCGCGAACGGCTGCAAAGGGTCGATAGCGGTCTACCATGGTTACACCGGATCTGTTGTTACACTGCTTGGGCAAGGCGGAGATTTGAGCGTGTAACGCTATTTTTCCTTTAAGAACAATGGTTTGCGCGTATTCGTTACACCCATTACACCTGTTACACCGCTTTGGATTCGTAGTCATCTAGCGACCCCATGCCCCCTATCTGGTCGTGCCTTCAGCGGCTGAGGCATTCCCCACCTCCCGGATCCTAGGAGCCGCCGGGGACCCTGAGAGATGTGGCCAGATACGGGGCAGGAAACCCGCGGCTCTTTGTTAGCGGACGGTTCACCAGCTTAGTGAACTAGTAAACTGAGTGAACCGGTTCGGTGCAGGCTGCCCTGATGTCCTGCTTGTAAGCATTATCACGGGGAGTGTCTACACTTTCGTCGCTAGGCCCTGATGGCCATCATTAAGCCATTAGGTCGTAGCGGCCAACGTCACGACACAGGGAGTAAGAGCTTGCCTTCTTTCATCATCAACAAAAACCAGCAGCAGAACGGGGATTATGAGGTCCACAACACCACGACCGGGTGTAGCTTCATGCCTCAGGTCGCCAACCAGATTGCGTTGGGTATCCATACCGACTGCGCAAGCGCTGTTCGTCAGGCTAAGCAGAACTGGCCCAATGCAAGGATCAATGGGTGTTACTACTGCTGCCGTCCGTGCCACACAAGCTAAATCCTCATGAGATAGCCGAAGGCAGCGCTGATGCGCTGCCTTCGGTACGAGAGCGGTGGTTTTAGTTTTAGGGGTACGTTTAGGGATACGTTTCGAAATGCTCTCGCTATATTCCCCAATTTCATTGGCTAATAGTGCTGCTGTTTGGTTCCTGTCTCCGGCACCAGATCTTGTTGGCACGATGCAGGTTTTCCTGGTTTCGGCTCCTCTAAAATGCCCGCCTTGTGCGGGCATTTTTGTTTCTTCCGTGTTCTGCTTTTGGCCGATCAGGCCACCTTCAGCCCCGCATCTCGGCAGAGTGAATAGTCAGCGGTTTTTCACTTCCGGTTGTACGGGTTTCAAGATAATGGGTTAGTGGCATTTGGCTTTCGCCCCGTGTTTTCAGGGTGTTGGGCAAAATTTTTTTAGATAGTGTTTTCACCGGTTAGAGATATCTCAGATGGCCTGCCTGGTCACCATAGCCAGCAGACACTCCGCATTACCCTGTGGGAGCGGGTTCACCCGCAAACACCGGCGAAGCCGGTGCCATTCACTGAGGCGCTTTCTTCCCGGATAACCCAGTCCTCCAGGGATAGCCTCAGGCCAAGGGGCATGCCATACCTGCAAAGGCAACTGTCGTGCTCAATACGAAAATGGATAGCGTGATCCCTGTGGGAGCGGGCGCGCCCGCGAACACGGGCGGAGCCCGTGCCATCCACTACAAAACTGGCCCGGCTTGAGTGCATAAGAAAAACGGTGGAAGTGCAACTTAGCTAGCTAACGCGTGGTACCGAATTCTCAAACCCACGCCAACGATGGTGGTGGTGACATACGGCGCGGTGGGTTGGACCACTGCCGTTGATGTGATACGTATCTCAGTAGCGAATTGGAAAGATGGCTCGGCTTGAGATCTTTCTTGCGTCGTTTCAGAAATTGGAATCCGAGTGGAGTCAGAAATTGGCATATTACGTCTTCAACATCGGCCTGCCCGCAACCTCCGAATGGTGGTTGCAAAATCTGGATCGTAAAGTCATCACAGCAGGCTTCAAAGGGCTACCGGGGGATCGTGGTGATGTAATCCTGAATCAACTTGCTGCAGGCGATTGGGTCATCGCCTATGTCAACCAACATGGTTATGTGGGGGCGGGGGTTATTCTGGGCGGTGAGACTTATCGGCTACACCCGGAGCTTCCTGATGGTTCCCTGTCGGACCATCGGCACGAACGTGCCGTCGACTGGCGATATTTTGTGCAGGATGTAAATGATGCAGTCAGCATCCATGAAGCTGATCGGCAGCAACCCCGTCAAACCAAAGAGAGCGTCGCCTCGGAGGCGCAGGCTGAGAAAATCATTGGTAAGATCCAGGCACGCTCAGGGGGGCGGCAAGGCAGGCATGGAAGGTTGAGATGGGAGCTTGTCAGAGAGGCAGCTTTTGATCTAGGACGTCCTGTTTCTGTGGCAGAGGTCAGAGCCCTGATCAGCATGAGAGATCCGCAGTTCAATCCAGAAAATATCAGGCCCGACCTAGAGAAAATGTCAGTCAACAGCGATATCAGGGCTCACTATCAAGGTGTAAAAAAAGGACGCCGGAGTGATTCTGGCCATCCTGCCGACCGGCTTTTTAAAACGTCATCTGGGACAACTGTTCGGTATGAGCCCTATGTTCCCGAGGCTCATGGAGTTTGGATGTTGGAGTATGACTCTTCAGGCGTTGGCAGGGTGTACGAGGTGCCGCAAACCCTGATCGCACATGCTGCGGTATTAGCTCGTCGAGAGGCCGATGCGATCGAGCTGACACCGATTGATAGCGAGCTAGATGGTCGGAAGCGGGTTTTGATGCAGGTTGCGATGCGCCAAGGGCAATTTAATTTCCGTTCGCTGATGCTGATTGCGTATGGAGAGACATGCGCAGTCACAGGATGCTCTACGGTCGATGTGCTTGAGGCAGCCCACATCGTTCCTTATAGGGGTATCCATACAAACCGCGTTGATAATGGCCTGCTTCTAAGATCTGACATCCACACACTATTTGATCTTGGGCGACTGTGGATTGACCCCGATACCATGACTGTTCGTCTTGCCAGTGACATGAGAGGTACCGACTACTGGCAGTATGAAGGAGTTAAGATTACGCTGCCAAAATCTAAAAATGACTGGCCGAACCCTGAGCATCTGGCCAAGCACATTTATGACTCAGAACCTCAATCTGGAAGGGAAGACCGCTGATGCATTTTCCAGAGCGCATTCTTATGAAAGCGTTGGTGTTCTCGGTTGACTCCCATGTGTCTGATTACGCCTTACAGGCAGCCCACTCAGCTTTCCTCGCAGATAAAAAGCCTCACGTTCGCCGTCATTTTTCTAGAAGAGCTGGCGCGCTTTAGGTTTCCAACTTGTCTGATCCCTACTGTCGGACACGCAGCCTTGTTCAAATACGCCAGCCTGCGCTGTCTCTCTCCTGTGCATAACCGGGCGCTTTTAACACTGCTGCACCCCTCATCCCACTTGGTTTTGCGGCAACCCCCTCGTGACAATCGGCGTGACAAACGCCGATGTCACCCGCAACAGCCATGTAGATGATGGTGCCGCAGACCAAGGAATGGACTGCACCTGACTGACAGTCAGGCATGCCCCGGTCATCGCATTGCTGCTTGCACCTGGCTCAGGATCTACAGGCGCTGGTCTCGTCAGCCAATGCAGCCTCCACCCGCCTACCGGTAACGGTGCTCAGGAGGCCAGATCATGAGATGCCCTTGCTCCCGGACGTAAGGAGCCGCCAGTCCCGCGTAGAGGACATCCCCACAGGTCGCAGGGGCCTTGATCCCTGATAACACTCAGCATCCTTGGCGGGATGACGTGGGGCGAGGATCGGAGATCGGAAGATGAGGTGACCGACATGGCATTGGTGGTAGACGTGATGGCCGTAATTTCGGCTACGGCAGGCAATTGAGTTACGCAGGACCTCAGGCGCTGAAAGACATGTTCGGCGGTGGCCACTACGGCACGGTCAAGGCGCACTGTGACAGGTGGCAGGCACTCGTGAAGTGGTGCCATCCGAATGAGTGGCCTGGCATCAATAATGCGCGGAATGCCTGCGCGACGTGGTTAGGCGCGGTGATCTAGCTGCCATTACTGCAAAAACAGATTGTTCAGCGCCAACAGAATCATGGCGAAGCTTCGTGTTGATCGGTGCATGAAATTGCCGAAGTCCGAGTAAGGCGTAGGTATGCAGCGCGCAGAGGTTCGAAATTCATGCCGCAAGGCCGCGACCGTGAACCCACTAAGCAGATCGCTTGAACCGTTAGGTTGAGGCTGAGTGGGAATGCCTGCAGGTACTGCCTAGATCCTTAGGTTGTACACCAATACACCCTCACAGGGACAGATCCAAAAGAGGTTTTTTGATCTATCAGATTGATTTTATTGATATTTATAGAAATAAATGTTTCGTATCTAGCGATTATTTTTCGCTGTCAGCGAAAAATGTTTGACACCTGCGAATTTATTTCGCATATTTGTCCGGCGGACGGAGACTCATCTCGTTGCTGTTGGTGCCAAAGCACCGTGGAGACCTAGGTCTCTAACCCTTGGCCGGAGAAGGCGGAATGCCGCGTCAGGCGCCTCCACACCTTCAAGGACAAAAGCGGCTTCGTCGAGAGCGACGAAGCCGGTGTATCGGAGGGGGAAAAGCATTGCTCAACCCGTTTCACTACTTGCTATCTGGTTATGCCCGAGAGGCACACATAAGTGTGTCATAACCTAGATAGGAGCTTCGAAAGATGCACAAGAGTGAAGAAAAAACCGCAGAGCAATGTCTGGTCAGTCCAGAAAAGAAGAAGTGGAGCGTTGTAAAGGTTTTCATGGCTGGTTGGCAGGTAGTACGGTTTTTCGTAAACCTCTGCACGCTGATCGATAAATACGGGCCGAAAATCCTTAGCTTCCTCGGAATCGATTCTGAATAAGACCTACCCCGCTGTTTTCACCAGCTCTACTATAGGCATTCGCCATGTTAAATAAAGCGCTTAAGCTGATCCGTACGTTTTACGACGTTTCTCAATCAGACCTTTCTGCCCGGCTTGGAATTTCCAACTCCTATTTATCCGAGATAGAGTCAGGAAAAAAACAACCAACCATGGACATATTGTCCAGATACAGCGAGCAGTTTGACATTCCTCTCTCATCGATATTGTTTTTTTCGGAGAACTTAGAGGGTGCTAAGCCAAGTGACAAGTTCAGGATGCATGTCGCAAAAAAAATAGTATCAATATTTGAATGGAATCAGGCTAGGAATGAGACCGCTAAAAATTTCGGTAAGAAAGCGAAAATCTTCTAAGCTTTACCCAATAAATCAGAGCGCACTGTACAAGCTAACATCTCCAGGTAAGTTATATCATGTGCTTGATAGCGAGCAAGAGGAAATAGACTCTATTCTTGGTAGTAATGAAAACTACCGGGAATTTACTCTATTGGAAGATTATAATCCTTTTTCACAAAAGGTAACCAAGAGACGGCTTGTACAGACGCCTGCTCGTAAGCTGCGGGCTATCCATGAGCGTATACTTAAGCTTTTGCAACGAATGGAACATCCAGGTTACGCACACGCTGGAGTCAAAAAGCGCTCCTATCGGTCAAATGCACTAGCTCATGAAAAATCGAAGACTGTAGCAACTTTTGACTTGAGTAATTTTTACGGTCAGGTCAAAAGCTTTCATGTTAACGAATTTTTTTCAACTCAAATGAATTGCGTGGGCGACGTATCGGGAATCCTTACCGCGCTGACAACTTTTCGAAATTGTTTGCCAACTGGAAGTCCGCTCAGTCCGCTACTTGCACTTCATTCATCTCGTCCGATGTATGATGAGTTAAATACTCTCGCAGAAAAGCATGGCCTAATATTTACGTGCTATGTGGACGATCTGACATTCTCTGGTGACTTAATTCCGCGATCTCTTGAGAGAGAGGTGAAGTCAGTGGTCAGGCGACATGGTCATGTTATCAATGATAAGAAAACCCGGATTTTTACTGAAAAACAGCCTAAGCACGTGACTGGAACAGTAATTATCAACAATAAAGTTCACGTGCCATACGCAAGGATTGTATCAGTAAGAAGGTTGGAGGCCGCCATCAATGGGGAAATTGATCGATACGGTTTTAGCGAACAGAAACTAATGGAAAAACTAGCTGGTGTGCTTAACGAGGCTTCATATCTTGATCCTAAATTCAAGCATAAAGCGCTTTTGGCCAGAAATAGTTTGAATTTAAAGTAGGGGCGTACTCGTCGCAAGGATCAGCTGCGCACAAGCGACGAAATTTGCGTTTTGCGGCCAAGTCGATGACAGCAATGAGAAGCGGTCGTCGGGTCGAGCATTAGAAGACTGATATGTTAGTCCAGACGAATGATATCGAATACTAATAAGAGCGTGCTTAGGCAGAGTTAGGTGTACGGTACTAGGCAGGGCTGGTTACAGCTGTTATGCCCTCCAGCAACAGAAGCTAAGACGGCCGTCTAGATCGTTTCAGTAATCAGCTCGAAAAGACTGTCATACCAACTATCATCAGAACTTGGTCGATATATAAATACTGGGTCTGTCCGATCATTTTTGGGGATCTAAACATTTCAAGACTTTGCGTTTAGCGTTGACCTTCGTGTGCTCTTCGCATACGTGGTTTTTCACAGTTGCTGCCTGCCTTGAGCAATCCGTCAAAGGGAATCATCAGCCTAAAAAAGATTCCCTATATTAGTTGGTCTGTACAAAAATCAATGCTTTGAATTATCATGAGACTCGGGCGTAGAAAATTTATAGCCTAGGTCTTTTAGGTTCATCCCAATAAACTCAGGCTTTTCCTCAATTCGTGCGAAGGAAAAGCTAATCTCTTCTTCGGAGCTTTTTGTTCTTGTCGTTTTTTCCAAATCAATGACTTTCCACTCCACACGACCATATTTCGATATCATTTCTTGAGGGATGGGTATGGCTACAAAACCCAGATTTCTGAGCGGTAAAGCACGATCATCATTTGACGGAATTATCAGTTGGTATACGACATTGCCGAATGCTATCAAGAACATATATTTAAAGCGTAAAGAAACAAGGTCCTTTTTCTTGTAAATCATCAATTTAAGTTTCGGGAAGGGGCGTGGGCCAGGCACATATCCCTTGAGTATCTGCAGTGGTTGCAATGGACGGTCCTTGATATATGTGTGGTCAGGTTCCCTAATCCATTTAATGGCGCCAGTAAAATCCAACAATTCTTCTCTATCTATTATTGATAGTGCGATTTTCACAAGCCCTTTATAGACAGCCACAGGGATGTATGCAGGTATCTGAAATCTCAATGTGGCGGTTCTTGTATCAGTATTCAACGAGAAATGAGGCTCATCCCGGCGAGCCAAAATCCTAGGGTTTTCGTCATTCTTTACATCAAGTCTAGCTCGACAATCCTTGGATTTATAACTGGGAACTTTTCTAGTTTTTCCTTTGATTTGGCCTATCGTTCGGTGATGTCGAGTGTATTTATCAAGACTGTCTTCAAGATGGTCTGAGAAGTACTTATTGCAGCTATCGCATTCCGAATTCAGTATTAACTGATGATTGCCCAAGAATTCAGGAGCTGCATGCGATTCATTGCTGAATTTAGTATAGGGATGAGCCAGTCCGCAAAATCGGCAAATCCCTTTATCATCTAGATGTGTTTTTACGCCATGACCTACGTCGTAATTTGCAATAATTTCGTACCCATTATCATAAAAAAGAATTCGTTCCAATAAATCCATTTCTTCAGATTCCTGAGTCAGATATTCACCGGTTTGCTTAATCGCTGCAGGCATGTGCATCCAAGCTTTCCTCAACTGAATTGGTGGGTTAATCGGTCGCAATGAATCGGGCTTGACTCGAAAACCCCACCAGTTCTCTTTCTGAAGTCATGCCTATTATGAAATCAAACTATCAAGTAGGGTGCGATGAGGGCAATTATTTCCACTGGCTATTCCACGAGCAAACCCTCGAATGTAAGCCATTCCAAAGTAGTCGGCAAACATCACTGGAAAAGAGCTCAATACATATATATGTCCGCTGCCTCCGATGTGACGTAGCTGCCCTTCAAAGATGCTTTGTGAAGCAATAGGTTTCTCTGGTAGTCCTGTTTGGCCCGTGGATATAAAGTTGGCTTTTTCACAATGTCTTATGATAATTTCATCCCAGTATTGGCGTGGCCATGACACAACTCTCCTGAATGTATGGGAAGCGTAATCAGACGAAAAGCCTTTAAACGCTTGGCCATATTGCAGGGGCACGGCCAAATTGGCGAAACAATCGTAGCTACAATCCTCATGTAGACAACGAGTGGCTTCGACCATAGGATAGCTAACGAACAGCTTTCCATTACCAGTCTCCTGGTCAAAGAACGCTAACATCTCTCTCAGCTTGTCATCGTTCGCGGTACTGGCATGAGGGTCATAATCGAAAAACAAGTAAATCTGTGAGAACTGATCTCGTTTGAAATCTTGCAGAAACTTATTTTGAGGAATCTCCTGCAAAAGCGGAAATAAGTCGATACTGCCAAGCCCGAAATCGTCCGTCATCTTTTCGAGGAGTTGGTAAATCTCGCCACAGAATGCAGTAGTTACTACCTTTCCCTGGGGTTCGGAAAAATAGTATTCAATGAATTTTCGGGTGAAATCTTTTTCTGTTCTCTCACCTTCGAAAACAAATAGAATATGCTCTGAACTAATCATTTTCTGCCATTCGCCAAACTAAAGCCGCCAGCTTTGTAGATTTTTTCAAGATTATGGGCTTGCCTTATTTCCTTGTCAGTAGTATCTGCAAGAGAAACGATACGAGTTTCATCCATCACAAAATAACAATCAGCTCGCAAAATGTCATTGCTCATGATGGCAGTGTTGTGGGTGGTCAAAATAACTTGGATGCCAGATTTTTTAAGTAGCTCTACTACATTGATCGACAACTCATGATGATAGAATGCGTCAAATTCGTCTATGCATACCAAGCTGATTCGGCCAATTTCTTGAATTCGTATAAACCAGAAGTAGAACAGGCCTAATGTGCGCGTGCCAGTAGATGCTATTTCGGCGAATGGGATGAGGCTTCCATCAAAGTCGAACGCAATGTTTTTTCCGTCATTATCGGAAATTTCGACAAGCTTACATTTTATGCCGTTCTTGTTGAGGAATTCTTCAAATTCTTCAGTCTTTCCTCTCTCAGCAATATCTTCGCATATACTTTTATCGGATTCGACCAATCCAGCATAAAAATTTCCCTCGATTGATCGAACCATTAACATTCCATGTACAAAATCGGTAAACTTTTTGAAGATTGCCGAATTACCTGTGTCTGGAAGGATTGTATTGGAACGTATGTAAGAGACAATCGAAACGGAGGTGCCAGCAAGATCAGTAATTTCGCCTATGTTTTTGTTCAGAGTCTCAGTGCCAGGCAAGTCAATCATTATTTCCACAGGACCACTTCGGTCTGCGATGATGCACGTTTTGTCATTGATTACTACAGTTTCTTTCAGGATTTTTGTCGCCGATTCTTTTTCGTAGATATAAGTTACTTCGTCGTCCCCGAATTTGAATGTGTAGCTGAACCAAGACTTTCGCTCAGAGTTGGCTGCATTTAAATAATTTTTTGAATACTGCCTGGTATTTGTCTGCTTAGCGCCAAGATTATATACTATGTCAAATAAGGCATAACTTAGGTTGGTTTTCCCGCAACCATTTTTCCCATAAACGATACTGTTTCTAATTACCCCATTTTCAACTGCATCTACATTGAACTGGTAATCATTTTTTTGCGTCAAATCAAAAGTAAAGAGATCACGAAAACCCTTAAAACCTTTGACTGCGAATTTTTTCAACATGTTAAAATCTCCGAGTCAACACACAATTATCCTGCATCATATCGTAGCCTTAACCGGCCTGCCGTAATTTTTTTACGGCACCACATGCCGTCCATCGGTGTCAGAGGGTCATGGTTCCACCTGCGCTACCTCTCCTTCCTAACCTGGGCAGCCTACGCAGGCAGGGTACTGGCTCTCATCCTCATCATGTTGCTTCATGAGAAAGGCCCATCGGATTTGGTATGCCAATCTGGGGTCTGTTACGGACAGTCGTTCAAGCACCAGAAGGATGGCTCGGCAGCCTTGCTCTGAGGGCAAGCCCACCGCAAAACCGAAATCCAATGGGGTGTGTCAGGAGGGCAAAAGCTAGGCCCTAGCAGGGCAGCCGTTGCGCTCCCCCACCATTGGATTTCTATCCTTTGCCCAAACCAGTAGTACACGGGGATGGTTGAGACGCGATGGATATTCCAGATAGTTGCAAGCTGAAGCTCTGGAAAACCATGCAGTAGATTGATCAATCTCTAAACTTGGAGATGATTGCTCATCGCAACGATACGGAAGTTGTTGCGCTTGGATTTATGCGTAATTTGAGCTTTAGAAAAAGCGCAGAGGCGTTGTGGAGATAACGAGGGGCAGCTTATTGGTCGTTTTCTGCCGTTCTATAGGATTTGAAACGGGTGGTAGTAGCTCTCACTAAAGTCCCAAAAATCTCGATTCGATTCCACTGAAGGCCATAAATAGCTGATTTTTTTATAGATACCCTATGAGGTACATCAAAAAATCCACTAAATTCCAGCCCCGCGAAAACCGGGCCCTCCCGACCAACAACCGTCCGACTGTCTCCGGCACCATACAGATTGGCCAGTGACAACTTTTGTTATCTGGCGCCAAGAAAGAAACCCGCCTAGTGCGGTTTTTTTTGCCCGTTTTTCCGCTGCCGACCTACGTACCTTATAAGTCCTCCAGTGAAACCTTTACTCGCTGAGGAGTTGCGATGCGGTCGCGGATCTTAGCAAGCTGAATTTCTTCCTTTGTTGATTGAGCTAGCTCGAAAGGCAATTGCCCATGTTCAGCCACATATCGCAACGCCTGACGCATCAGTTCAGATGGCGTCACCCCTAGCGTTTGAAGCTTCGGATAGGCAAGCTTTATCAGATCCTCGTCGATACGAACCTTGATTGATGCCACGGAATAGGCCTCGCTGCAAAGACATTGCTTTTTACATTGATTCAAAGCGGCCCCACGGGCAAGCCTGTTATCTTGCCATTGAACCGCTACCCAATTTGCTCGCGATAGCCTGCTGGGGACTGTTGATGACGGCCAGGCGCGGGAGACTGAGTCTGCCGGGTTCTTTTCCTCGGTTCGCCAATCTGCGTCCGGCTGTCACCCTATTGTTTGATCGTCCTACGCCTCGGCGATACATTTCGATGGACCTGCAAAATCGTATAACCCGCCCCAGCAGACGCTTTCGCTGCCTCTAAGGTCGTGTCATGGCGGTGGTACGCGGGACACCTTCGGTGTGCCGGGCCCCTTTCGTCCCGGTCGGCCAACCCGCGTATTGCTGCCACCCTGACTTGCTTGGTCATGAAGGGTAACAAGCCTCTTGGAACAACCCGCTGGTGGCACGCTAGGGTATCTGCATTGGCGGCCTTCAGAACGGCGAAAAAAATGCGCCCGGGTGGTTCTGGCACGTGGGGCGTGACAATTTAATGGGAGTCCCTTAACGAAACGGGACTTCCCCCATGCGTAAATTTCTTTATGACCTCATTGTGGCCATCGTTAGTCGATTCATTAGCGGCTTGATGCTGTCCGTGTTGTTCTCACTAGCAGTGGCTGCACAGCAACCCACTCTGTTGATTTTTGTTGGGCAATACGAGAAGCACCTAGGAGACGAGGTTTGCTCCTTGCACGGCGGCGATCATAACCAGATGCTATCGAGCCATTTCCTACGATAGATCCCGACCCTTTCAGACAGGCTAGACCTTGCGCTTGCTGAAACACAGGGATAAATTGCCCGGGTCGCGGCCAATTCCGCGACCGGGTTTGGCGACTCGAACGAAAAGGCGCATCGGCGCCCAGATCACGATTGCAGGCGCTTTTTTTGTGTCCGCAGTCTCGTGTAATGGCGGCTGTGCGTGGGAGACCTTCGGGTCTGCCGAGTTCCTTTTCCTCGGTTCGCCAACCTGCGTACAGCTGCCACCCTAATCGTTTGGCGACGGTTGGCGTGGTGCATTAACTGAAAAGGACCTCATGCATGACCATCATAAGTCCGTCGCGGATCCTCGCATCCGTTCTCCGCCGCCTAACCTCGCCGGCACCTGAACCGCACCGTTTCTACCCCATCCATACCCAGGGCAACCCAAAGCCTGCGCAAAGGCAGGTGTCTCATGACTGAGCACGAACGCATTGCCACCCTCCAGAGCTATGTCTGGACCCTCGAACTGCTCGGCGAATCGCTGGTGCATCACGACGAGCGATTGGAATGTGATCACCAGCCGCAACTGAGTTTCCGCGCCACGGCGGGGATTCATCAGGCGATCAAGATCATTAGCCGTTTGGCGGGTGAGCAGTGCGGGAAGCTGCTGGGTGAGGAGCCGGCAGAGGACAAGGTGTAGGTGTTGGCGCTGAAATAGTGGGTTTGGCGGAGATGGGGCCGCTGTGCGGCCCATCGCGGGACAAGCCCGCTCCTACAGGGGGCAGCGTTGTTTTTGGGGAGGGGGTAGTGTTCCTGCTCGGTCGCTGGCCGGCTGGGTTGGCGATTTGGGTTCGGCCTGAGGGCCTGATCGTGGGGCCAGCGCGCTCCCACATAGGGGCGCAGCGGCCGGAGCTTCGAACCAGGTTGGCCATGAGCTGCGATGGCGGGTGCTTTCTTCGATGCAGGGGATGAGGCGTTCGGTCAGCACGGCGGTTTGTTGCACGGCTTTGGCGGTGCGGTATTTCACGCTGTGCACGCATTCGCGGTCGCCGAACTCGCAGCGGTTGAGCGTGGTCCCGCCGCAGGGGCCGTTGGCCAGGCCTTTGGGGCAGTTTTCGGGGCAGATGTAGAGGGTGTCTTCCAGGCGGCAGCGGCCGCAGGTGTCGCAGCCCAGCAATGGCCTTTTCACGCTGCGCTCCAGTCGATGGAGCACGCGGGCGCCGGTGGGCGTTGCCCAGAGGGGGCGTTGCACGGCCCAGCCGAAGGCCTGGCTCAGCCAGTGGGTGCGGCTGAACAGCAATGAATGCGCGCCGTGCAGCAGGTGGTAACGCGCTGTTTCCTTGGGCGAGGCGGTGACCTGGGACTCACCCAGGCGCCAGTTGGCGCCGGGTGGGTGGAAGGTGACGGCGGGCAGGCCAGGCATTTGCCAGCAGGCGTGCCAGGCGGGGGCCCATTGTTCGAGTGACTGGAGGCGGGCCTGCCAGTCGTTGATGGCGTTTTCCAGGGCCTGCAGTTGCTCCAGGTCGTGGATGCCGGAGAGGTGGATGCCGGCATAGCCCATCAGGCGCAGGCCGATGATCTGCAGGGCCAGGCGCTCGAGGCTGCGGGCCTGGGCGTGGGCCTTGGAGACGGCGGCTTCGGCGGCGAGCAGGTCGTGCATGGAGGGGGTGACGACGATGCCGGCGACGTGCTCGAAGATCTTCGCGCGGCCCAAGGTCAGCCCCATCACGCAGGCCATCAGGGGCTTGGGGTTGGGCTGGCGCTGCATCCACTGGAGGGCTTCAAGGTGCTTGCTGGCGTCGAAGCCTAGCTGCAGGGCGAGGAAGTCCGCGCCGGCAGCGAGTTTCTTTTCGGCCTTGAAGTACTGGGCGCCGCCTTCTTCCTCGCGGTACTTGAACGGGTGCATGCCAGCGCCCAGCAGCCAGTCGGGGCGGGCCTGGCGGACGATCTGCAGGGCGGAAACCGACTCGAGGTAGCGCACCGGGCGCTGGCCGGGGACGTGCCCGGGCAGGCGGTCGCCGGTCAGCAGCAAGAGCTGGTCGAGGCCGGCGGCGTCCATCTGCTGCAGTTGGTCGAGCAGGTGATGGCGTTCGCGGTCCTTGCCGGAGAAGTGCAGTAGGGTGGGATGGGGCTGTCGGAAGCTGCTGTAGGCGTCCAGCGGCGACATTTCGAAGGGGCTGCCGACGCGGTCGGCGATAGCCACGGTCATGGGCCAGCCGCACAGGTGCTTGCGCGCCATGAGGGCTTCGATGCTGGCGAAGCGCTCGCTGGAGGACTTGGGGACGAACTCCATGACGCAGACGAAGGTGTTGTCGTGCAGCGCCGTTTTCAGCTGGCTCATGGGCGGTCGGGTATCTGGTTTGGGCACCGTGGCATTGTGGGGCAGGGCGGAGGTTGGGGGATGTCCGGATGCGTAGGGAATTGCTTTGAATGAGACATGGGGTTGGTCTTGAGGGTCCTATCGCGGGGGCAAGCCTGCGCCCATAGGGTGGGGCATCATGAGAAAATCTTGAGTTGTCCTTAAATTAAATGAGTTTGTCTCACGGATGCGTGCCTAGGAAAATCCCCCTCATTCATTTTTACGTTTCTGAGGGACAAGACATGGCACTGGCGCACAACCTGGGCTTTCCGCGTATCGGCCGGGACCGCGAGCTGAAGAAGGCCCAGGAGGCCTTCTGGAAGGGCGAGCTGGATGAAGCCGGCCTGCGCGCGGTGGGCCGCGAGTTGCGCGCCGCGCACTGGCAGGTGCAGAAGGACGCGGGTATCGAGCTGCTGCCGGTCGGCGACTTCGCGTGGTACGACCAAGTGCTCACCCATTCGCTGACTTTCGGCGTGATTCCGGCACGTTTTCGCGCAGAACAGGATGCCAAGCCCAGCCTGCACACCCTCTTCGCCATGGCCCGGGGCGTCAGCGATACTTGCTGCGGTGCTCATGCCCAGGAAATGACCAAGTGGTTTGATACCAACTACCACTACCTGGTCCCGGAATTCACGGCTGACCAGGCCTTCACCCTGAGCTGGGAACAGCTGTTCGAGGAAGTGGACGAGGCCAGGGCCCTGGGCCATGCGGTCAAGCCGGTGGTGATCGGCCCGCTGACCTACCTATGGCTGGGCAAGGCCAAGGGCGCCGACTTCGACAAGCTGGAGCTGGTCGAGCGCCTGCTGCCGCTCTACGACACCATCTTCAACCGCTTGGCCGCCCAAGGCGTGGAATGGGTGCAGATCGACGAACCGATCCTGGCGCTGGACCTGCCTCAGGATTGGAAGAACGCCTACGAGCGCGTCTACAACATCCTGCAGCGCGCGCCGCTGAAGAAGCTGGTCGCCACCTATTTCGGCGGCCTGGAAGACAACCTGGGCTTGGCCGCCAACCTGCCGGTCGATGGCCTGCACATCGACCTGGTGCGTGCGCCGGAGCAGTTCCCAACGATTCTCGATCGCCTGCCGGCCTACAAAGTCCTGTCCCTGGGCGTGGTCAATGGCCGCAACGTGTGGCGCTGCGACCTGGAAAAGGCCCTGGACGTGTTGCGTCACGCTGCCGAGCGCCTGGGCGACCGGCTGTGGGTCGCGCCGTCCTGCTCGCTGCTGCACAGCCCGGTGGACGTGGCCCGTGAAGACCAGCTCGACGCCGAGCTGCAAAGCTGGCTGGCCTTCGCTGTGCAGAAATGCCAGGAAGTGGCTGTGCTGGCCAAGGCCATCGATGCGCCGCAGGCCCCGGAGGTGCTCGTGGCCCTGGCGCAAAGCCGCGCCGTGCAGGCCAGCCGCGCCGCCTCGCCACGTATCCACAAGCCGGCCGTGCAGGCCCGGGTGGCGGCGATCCAGCCGGCGGACAGCCAGCGTCTGTCGCCTTTTGCCCAGCGCATCGTCAAGCAGCGTGCTGGGCTGAATTTGCCCGCGTTTCCGACCACGACGATCGGCTCGTTCCCACAAACCCCGGCGATCCGCCTGGCGCGGCAGGCGTTCAAGCAAGGCACGCTGGCCGAGGCCGACTACATCGAGGCGATGCAGAACGAAATCCGCCAGGCGGTGCAGATCCAGGAGCAGCTGGGCCTGGATGTGCTGGTGCATGGCGAGGCCGAGCGCAACGACATGGTCGAGTATTTCGCCGAGCAGCTCGACGGCTATGCCTTCACGCGTTTCGGTTGGGTGCAGAGCTACGGTTCGCGCTGCGTGAAGCCGGCGGTGATCGTCGGTGACCTGAGCCGCCCGAAGGCCATGACAGTAGGCTGGAGCACCTATGCCCAGGGCCTGACCGACAAACCGATGAAGGGCATGCTGACGGGCCCGGTGACCATGCTGATGTGGTCCTTCCCGCGTGAGGATGTGAGCCGCGAGGCCCAGGCTCGGCAACTGGCGTTGGCCATTCGTGACGAAGTGCTGGACCTCGAGGCGGCGGGTATCCGCATCGTGCAGATCGACGAAGCCGCGTTCCGCGAAGGCCTGCCCTTGCGTCGCAGCGGCTGGCCGCACTACCTGGACTGGGCCACCGAAGCGTTCCGCTTGTGCGCCTCGGGTGTGCGCGATGAAACCCAGGTGCACACCCACATGTGCTACAGCGAGTTCAACGATGTGATCGAGTCGATCGCGGCGATGGACGCTGATGTGATCACCCTCGAGACTTCGCGTTCGGACATGGAGCTGTTGGCGGCCTTCGAGCGCTTCAACTACCCCAACGAGATCGGCCCTGGGGTGTATGACATCCACTCGCCACGGGTGCCGGGCAAGGAGGCGATGGTCCAGCTGTTGCGCAAAGCGGCCCAGCGTATTCCGGCCGAGCGGCTGTGGGTCAACCCGGATTGCGGGTTGAAGACCCGCGGGTGGCCGGAGACCGAGGCGGCGTTGGTGAACATGGTGGCGGCCGCCCGGGAGTTGCGTGGTGCTGGCTTGGTTGGTGGGGCGAAGGTGTAAGGCGCCGGGGCCGGTGTTGCCTGTTCTGGCCCAATCGCGGGACAAGCGCGGATCGCGATTGGGCCTTGAGATCAGCGCTCGATCGCCAGCGCTACGCCCTGCCCACCGCCAATGCACAGGGTCGCCAACCCTTTCTTGGCATCGCGTTTGATCATCTCGTGCAGCAGGGTCACCAGCACGCGGCAGCCAGAGGCGCCGATAGGGTGGCCGAGGGCGATGGCGCCGCCGTTGACGTTGACGCGCGCAGCATCCCACTCCAGCGCCTTGCCCACTGCCAGGGCCTGGGCGGCGAAGGCCTCGTTGGCTTCGATCAGGTCCACATCCGCCAGTTGCCAGCCGGCCTTGTCCAGGCAGCGCTGGGTAGCGGACACCGGGCCGATGCCCATGATCGCCGGGTCCACGCCCGCGCTGGCATAGGACGCGACCTTCGCCAGTACCGGCAGGCCCAAGGCCTTGGCCTTGGAGGCGTTCATCAGCAGCACGGCGGCGGCGCCGTCGTTCAGGCTCGAGGCGTTGCCGGCGGTGACGCTGCCGTCTTTCTTGAAGGCCGCACGCAGCTTGCCCAGGGCCTCGGCGGTGGTGCCGGGGCGTGGCTGTTCGTCGGTGTCGAACACCAGCGGTTCGCCTTTTTTCTGCGGCATCACGATCGGGGTGATCTCATCCTTGAAGCGGCCGGCCTCGATGGCGGCTACGGCCTTGCGCTGGGATTCGGCGGCGAAGGCATCCTGCTGTTCGCGGGTGAGGGCGTATTTTTCCACCAGGTTCTCGGCGGTGATGCCCATGTGGTAGTCGTTGAAGGCGTCCCACAGGCCGTCGCTGATCATGGTGTCGACCATCTGGCCATGGCCCATGCGCTGGCCGGTGCGGGCCGAGGGCAGCACATAGGGCGCCAGGCTCATGTTCTCCTGGCCGCCGGCGATCACCACCTCGGCGTCGCCGCAGCGGATGGCCTGGGCCGCCAGGTGCAAGGCCTTCAGGCCCGAGCCGCACACTTTGTTCAGGGTCAGGGCGGGCACGCTGTAGGGCAGGCCGGCCTTGATCGCGGCCTGGCGCGCCGGGTTCTGGCCGGCACCTGCGGTTAGCACCTGGCCGAGGATCACTTCGTCGACCTGGGCCGGGTCCAGCTGGGTCTGTTCCAGCAGGCGCTTGATGACCGCAGCGCCCAGGTCCACGGCCGGCACAGTGGCCAGGGCCCCCTGGAAGCTGCCGATGGCGGTACGGGTTGCGGCGACGATGACCACGTCGTTCATCTTGTTGTTCTCCGTGCAAGGGGTGGGCGCCAGGTCGGCGGATTGCACCAGCATCGGCGGGTTGGGTTCATTTGTTAAGTTTGTTTTTCTTTACGATTGATCCGAAAAGCAAATGAATGGCCGGCGGGCGTGGAGAATGCCCAGGCCCTCGGGCAAATGCGCCGCGGCTGGCTAAGCTTGTTCTGTTCATTGCTTTCCACTGGAGCCAACCACCATGCGGACCCTGATCGCCGTCGGCCTGCTGCTCGCAAGCAGCGCCGCCTTCGCCACCACCGAATGCACCACTGCCGACAAAAGCACCTGGCAAGACCAGGAGAAATTCCAGGCCCAGCTCAAGGAGCAGGGCTATCGCATCAACAAGTTCAAGGTCACCAAGGGCAACTGCTACGAGATCTACGGCTTCGACAAGGACGGCCGCAAGGTCGAGATCTACCACGACCCAGTGACCGGCAAGGCGGTCAAGACCGAGATCCATGACTGATGGCCAGCGTGCGGCTCTGGGACCCGTTGCTCAGGTGCTGCCACTGGTCCCTGGCCTTGGTGTTCTTCGCCAACTCGTTCTTCAACGAAGAGGGTGACGACTGGCACCAATGGCTGGGCTACTACGCCCTGGCCTGCGTGGTCGTGCGCCTGGTCTGGGGCTTCGTAGGGCCGCCCAGCGCGCGCTGGGCGGACTTCTGGCCGACGCCGTCGCGGCTGGCGGCACACGCCAGGGCGTTGATGACGGGCGCGCCTTATCATCGCCTCGGCCATTCGCCGATCGGCGCGCTGGTCATGCTGCTGATGCTTGCCTGTGTCGTCGGGCTGGGCGTGACCGGCTGGCTGTCCCAGGAGGTCGATGCCCTGTGGGGCGTGGATTGGCCTACGGACGTACATAGCGTGCTGGCCAACACTTTGCTGGCGTTGGTCTGCGTGCACCTGCTGGCCGCGGTGGTGGAGAGCGTGCGCCTGCGGGAGAACCTGCCGCTGTCGATGCTCACCGGCCGTCGCCGCCTGCCGGACGACCAGCGCTGACCCCCAGGTTGTTTTGAATCGCGCCAATCACCTCCGTAATATGTGTCGGATAACCTGCGGGGGTAGTCTCACCCTCTGATCAAACGGAATCGTCCCCTGCGGCGCGCTTCCTCGGCACAAACCTGAAGAGGTACAGACATTGGCCATCATTCATCCCAAGGTTCGCGGTTTCATCTGCACCACGACTCACCCGAAGGGCTGCGAGCTCAACGTCCGTGACCAGATCGAAGCCACCCGCAAGCAGGGTGTGCGCGAAGATGGTCCGAAGAAAGTCCTGGTGATCGGTGCATCCAGCGGCTACGGCCTGGCTGCACGTATTACCGCAGCGTTCGGCTTCAAGGCCGACACCCTGGGCGTATTCTTCGAAAAGCCGGGCACCGAGACCAAGGCCGGTACCGCCGGCTGGTACAACGCTGCCGCCTTCGACAAGTTCGCCAAGGCCGAAGGCCTGTACAGCAAGTCGATCAACGGTGACGCCTTCTCCGACGAAGCCCGCGCCAAG
Organism: Pseudomonas shiyinii; assembly: GCF_056725765.1. Taxonomy (NCBI): domain Bacteria; kingdom Pseudomonadati; phylum Pseudomonadota; class Gammaproteobacteria; order Pseudomonadales; family Pseudomonadaceae; genus Pseudomonas; species Pseudomonas shiyinii. The sequence goes on from NZ_CM161522.1 coordinate 531,747, forward strand.
GTCATCGAGCTGATCAAGAACGAAATGGGCGGCAAGGTCGACTTGGTGGTCTACTCCCTGGCCTCCCCGGTGCGCAAGCTGCCGCAGACCGGCGAACTGGTGCGCTCGGCGCTCAAGCCGATCGGCCAGCCGTACAAGTCGACCGCCATCGACACCAACAAGGACACCATCATCGAGGCCAGCATCGAGCCGGCCACCGAGCAGGAAATCCAGGACACCGTCACCGTCATGGGTGGCCAGGACTGGCAACTGTGGATCGACGCCCTGGCCGGCGCCGGTGTGCTGGCCGAAGGCGCGCGTACCGTGGCCTTCAGCTACATCGGCACGGAAATCACCTGGCCGATCTACTGGCACGGTGCCCTGGGCCAGGCCAAGCAGGACCTGGACGAAACCGCCCTGCGCCTGGACAAGAAACTGGCCGCCGAGGTCAAGGGCGGCGCCAACGTGGCGGTGCTCAAGTCGGTCGTTACCCAGGCCAGCTCGGCCATCCCAGTGATGCCGCTGTACCTGTCGATGGTCTTCAAGATCATGCAGGAGAAGGGCGTGCACGAAGGCACCCAGGACCAGCTGGACCGCATGTTCCGCGACCGCATGTACCGCGCCGATGGCGCTGCGATGCCGGTGGACGAGAAGGCCCGCCTGCGCCTGGACGACTGGGAGCTGCGCGACGACGTACAGGACGCCTGCAAGGCCCTGTGGCCGCAGGTGACCACCGAGAACCTGTTCCAGCTGACCGACTATGCCGGTTACAAGAAGCAGTTCCTCAACCTGTTCGGCTTCGAGCGCGCTGACGTCAACTACGACGAAGACGTGGCCACCGACGTGAAGTTCGACTGCATCGAGCTGTGACGCCGGTCGCACTGTCCCTGTAGGAGCGGGCTTGTCCCGCGATTGGGCCGACCCTACCCACGCGATTGCATGGCAAGGGCTTCGCCCTTGATCGCGGGGCAAGCCCGCTCCCACAGGTGAAGTGCAACCGTACCCTTGATCGTGTGGAGCGGTCCGAAAAGCCCCACACGAGCCGCTTGTTTTTGCTAGCGTTGGCGCACCAGCACAGGAAGCGCGCCATGAGCAGCCTCATCCAACCCGCCACCGCCTTTCGCCACACCGCTGCCGACGGCTACACCCTCGGCGGTTTCTGCTGGCGCCATGCCGAACCCGACGCCCAGCGCCCGCTGGTGATCATCAACGCCGCCACCTCGGTGCGCTGCCGCTACTACGCGCGCTTTGCCGACTACCTTTTCGCCCAGGGCTTCGATGTGCTGACCTACGACTACCGGGGCATCGGCGAATCACGCCCGGCATCGCTGCGCGGCTTCCAGGCGTCCTGGAGCGACTGGGGGCGGCTGGACTTCGAAGCCATGCTGCACCTGGCCGCTGAAGCCTTCCCCGGCCAGCCGGTGGATGTGGTAGGCCACAGTTTCGGCGGCTGTGCGGTGGGCCTGGCGCCGTCCGGCAGCCGGTTGCGGCGGGTGGTGATGGTGGGCGCGCAGTTCGCCTATTGGCGCGACTACGCAGCCGACCAGCGTTGGCGCCTGCTCGGCAAATGGCACTTGGTGATGCCGCTGCTGACCCGCTTGTGCGGCTACTTTCCCGGCAAGCGCCTGGGCTGGATGGAAGACACCCCGGCCGGGGTGGTGCACGACTGGACCACCCGCACGCCGCGCTACGAGCATCGCCCCAGTGGCCGGGCGTTGGCCGAGCTGCCGTTCGCCAGGGTGCGTGCGGCGACCCTGGCGATCAGCCTGACCGACGACCCGTTCGGCACCGTGGCCGCCACCGAGCGTCTGTTGGGGTACCTGCAAGGCGCCGAGCGTCGGCACCTGCGCCTGGCGCCTGGGGATATCGCGGCGGGTGAGATCGGCCATTTCGCCTTCTTCCACGACCGTTTCCGCGAAAGCCTGTGGCCGATTGCCTTGGCCTGGTTGCAGCAGGGCGGGCTGCCCGATCAGGTGCCGGGACGAGTCATCGGTTGAGGGGGCCTGATCCGGCCCAATCGCGGGACAAGCCCGCTCCCACGAGGCCCGTGGTTGCAACTTGCCGTGCAACTGCCTTGCGACATTTTCGGAGTTGCTGCGGCCCCTGTGGGAGCGGGCTTGTCCCGCGATTGGGCCGGCCCTGCTGACTTCAAACGTGATACCCATACAGCGTCGCCAGCAACCCCGCCAACGCACAGGCGATCAACACCTCCAGCACCCCGCGGCGGAACAGCAGCAACCCCACCGCCGCCAGTACCGCAATCAGCAACGCCAGCCAATCGACCCCCGCGCCGAACCCATGGGGCCAGAACACGTGATAGCCGAAGAACAGCGCCAGGTTGAGGATCACCCCCACCACCGCCGCGCTGATCGCCGTCAGCGGCGCGGTGAAACGCAGCTGCCGCCGTGTGCTTTCCACCAGCGGCGCGCCGATCAGAATGAACAGGAACGAAGGCAGGAAGGTGAACCAGGTCACCAGGCACGCCGCCAGGGCGCCGGCGAGGAACGCCTGGTCGGCGCCGAACTGTGCCTGCACGTAGCCGCCCACGAAGCCGACGAAGGCCACCAGCATGATCAACGGCCCCGGCGTGCTTTCGCCCAAGGCCAGCCCATCGATCATCTGCGTCGGTGTCAGCCAACCGTAGTAGGTCACCGCTCCCTGATACACATACGGCAACACCGCATAGGCGCCACCAAAGGTCAGTAAGGCGGCCTTGGTGAAGAACCAGGCCATTTGCGTGAAGGTACCCTCCCAGCCGAACAGCAACGTCAGCGCGGCCATCGGCAGGCACCACAGTGCAGCGCCACAGGCCACCAGCCACAGCAGGCGTGGCCAGCGGAAGCGGGTGTGCTCCGGCTGCTGCGAAGGTTCCTCCGCCATCGGTGGGTGCCCGGCGCTGGTGCGCACGGTCTGGAACAGGTGGGGTTGCCAGCGCCCACCCAGGTAGCCGAACACCCCGGCACCGATGACGATCACCGGGAACGGCAGGCCCAGGCCGAACAAGGCCACGAACGCCGCCAGGGCAATAGCCCACAGCGCGGCGTTGTGCAGCACACGCGAGCCGATGCGCCACGCAGCCTGCAGTACGATGGCGGTGATCGCGGGCTTGAGCCCGTAGAACAGGCCGGCCACCACCGGCTGCTGGCCGTGGACGACATAGATCCATGACAGGCCAATGAGGATGAACAGCGACGGCAGTACGAACAACCCGCCGGCGACGATGCCGCCCCAGGTGCGGTGCATCAGCCAGCCGAGGTACGTGGCCAGCTGCTGGGCTTCGGGGCCGGGCAGCAACATGCAGTAGTTGAGGGCGTGAAGGAAGCGCGACTCGCTGAGCCAGCGGCGTCGCTCGACGATCTCGCGGTGCATCAGGGCGATCTGCCCGGCGGGGCCACCGAAGCCGATGAAGCCCAGCTTGAGCCAGAACAGCATGGCCTGGCGGAAGGGGATAGGGTGCTCGGTCTGCATGCAGGTCTATCCAAGGGGCAGGGGAGGGCTGTGCCCTCCCAACCGCCGGCACGCTCCACAAGACCAGTGGGAGCCGGCTTGCCGGCGATCGGGCGGTAATGTCAGGCGTTACGGGTCAGTGGCTGCGCCGCGAACTTCACCCCGGCCAACCCATGCTTGATCAGCGCACGGATATTGGCATGGTCGCTGCCCTCCGGGGTGGCCAGCACACTGCGGTAGTGTTCGCCAAACGCCAGCAACGCTTCCTGGTCGCTCAACCCTTCGAGCAAGGCCAGGCCCAGGGTCTTGCACGACCCTTCGTTCTGCCCGGCGGCGTTGGCCACGCCGCCATTGTCGAAGGCCTGTGGCTGGTAGCTGTAGTGGGTGGCAACGAAGGCCAGGGTATCGGCAAATACATGCTCGCCGCTGGCGAGGCTGGCGCGCAGGCTGGTGAGATCAGTCACGGGGCTTTCCTTTTTCGAACGTAGCTTGTTGCTCGGCGCTGGCTTCTTTCTGGTACTGGGCCTTCCAGTCGGCATAGGGCATGCCGTACACGCGCTCGCGGGCGTCATCCAGGCTCACCTCGATCTGGCGTTCGTCGGCGGCGGCCTTGTACCACTTGGACAGGCAGTTGCGGCAGAATCCGGAGAGGTTCATCAGGTCGATGTTCTGCACATCAGTGCGTTTTTGCAGGTGTTCGACCAGGCGTCGGAACGCAGCGGCTTCGAGTTCGAGCTGTTGTTGCGGGGTCATGGGGCTTCCCTCAGGTCATGCGGTTCTTCAGGTGGCGGCCACCGTTGATGACCACCTGGCTGCCGGTGCTGTAATGGCTTTCGAGCAGGAACATCACCGCCTCGATCAGCGGGCGGGCGCCGGGCTCGAATTCCAGCAAGGCTTTCTTCAAGGTCTGCTGGCGGTAGGCGTCGTCGCCGCCCTCCTTGAGGATCAGCAGGCCAGGAAGGATACCGTTGACGCGCACCTTCGGCGCGTATTTTTCAGCGAACGAGAGCACCATGTTCTGCAGCGCGGCCTTGGTCGCGGCGTAGCCGATATGGCTCTTGCTGCCTCGCGAGGAGGTTTCGTCGCAAATGTGGATGATATCGGCCTTTTCCACCTTGGCCAGCAGCTCGCCGAGGGCCAGGTTGAGGTGGTAAGGCGCCTCGACGTGCAGGCGGAACATGGTCTGCAGGTTGTCCAGGCCATCGTCGAGCCACAGCGATGCGTTGTGGATGATCGCCCGCAGGCCATCGTGATTGGCCTGCAGGTAGTCGATCAGGGCCTGTCGGTCGGCCTCCTGGCAGAGGTCGGCCCGGAACTGGACGATGTTCGGGTGTGGCGTGTGCGGGTGGATGCTGCGGCTGGCACTGACCACCGTATGGCCGGCCTGTGCCAGTTCGAGGGCCAGGGCCAGCCCGACGCGCTGGCTGGCGCCGGTAACGAGGATTGGGCTGTTCATGTTCGAGGCAGTCAACTTGTCTGTCCGTGCATTGATGGCCCCAGCATACCCGAACTGTTTCCCTCTTGTGCGCTCGCGCCCGGAACCAGGCGGCCGCACCCTGTGTGCGCAACTTTTTATGAACGAATCGGGCTGCAATTGCCTCTGAGCGTGGTCCGCTGACCGCCCACCGGTGGGCGGGCTGTGCTGGACCTCGACCCAAGCCATCGTAGAATGCGTTCAATCATCAGGAGACAGGGTGCTCATGCACATGATCAGTCAGCTTCAAACGCCTCTGGGCGTCGTGGGCCTGGAGCACCAGGAGCTGTTTCCAATTCGTGAGGTGGCCCGCCTGACAGGCGTCAACCCCGTGACCTTGCGAGCCTGGGAGCGTCGCTACGGCCTGATCCAGCCGACGCGCACCGACAGCGGCCATCGGCTGTATTCCCAGGCCGACATCGACAGTATCCGCAGCATACTCGGGTGGCTGGAGCGTGGCGTGGCGGTGAGCAAGGTCGGCAGCATCCTGGCGCGCGACCAGGCGCTGGCGCAGGAGGCTCGGGGCATCGGCGGTGAAAATGAGCGGGTGCGCTGGCGCATGCAGGTGCAGGAGGCGGCCCAGCGCTTCGATGGTGCAGCGCTGGAGCGACTGTTCGACCAGGTATTCGCCAACTATGCCCTGGACCAGGTGTTCGGTGAGGTGTTCATGCCTGCCTGGCAGGCTTTGCGTGCGGGGCAGAACGGTTTCGGGCGTGCCAGCGAATGGCTGTTTCTCGACCAGTTTCTGCGGGCCCGGGTGTTGTTGCGCCTGCAACTGGGCCGGGAACCTTTGAGCCGCCGCGTGGTGCTGGCGCCCTTGTCGGGCCAGTGCCAGGAACTGGAGCTGTTGGTGGCTGGGCTGCTGCTGGGCAGCGAGGAAGTGGGCGTCACGGTGCTGTCAGCCGGGCAGCCCCTGGAGGAGCTGACGGTGGTTTGCGAGCGCCTGGGGCCCCACGCCTTGGTGGTATTTTCCAACCAGCAGCCCACGGCACAGCTGGGCAAGTGCCTGGCCAAGCTGAGCCTGGGCGTTGCGTGCCCGGTGTTGTTGGCGGGAGAGGCGGCGGAGCTGGCCCAGGACAACCTGGCGGGCAGCCCGGTGGCCTGCCTGGGGGCTGAGGGTAGCTTGATGCGCAGGCGCCTGCGACAGTACCTGGCCGGTCAGTTGGATACGTGAACGTGTAGTTCCGGGTGCGCCTGGCGGTGTGCCTGGAGAATGTATTCGCGCAGGCGTTCGATCTCTTCCTGCGGGCTGTTGCCCAGGTCGTAGGCTGCCAGGTCCGGGCCGATGCGACGGCGCAACGTGCCATGCAGGTGAATGTCTGGGATGCCCTCGGGGGCGAAGCGCAAGTCGAAATCAGCGGGGGTCGTGGGCAGGTCGCGGATCTGTACCAGCACGCCTTTTGAGGAAATTTCCCGTACCCACAGGCCGCTGGCCTGGTCTTGTGCATCCAGCAGGGCTGCCGGTTGTTCCAAGGTCATGCGCCATGGGCGTGGCTTGGGGCCGTTCTCGTAGATTTCCGGTGAGCCCAGCTGCAGGTGCAGGGCATGGAATTCATCCTCGACCAATTGCAGCGGGAAGCTGATCTGCTGGTTGTTGAATTGCGCCTGGAGCTGGACCTGCTCGTTGGCCACCAGGCGGGTCAGCAATGCCTGGATTCGACGGTCGCCATTGACCAGCAGGCTCGACATGGGGTCGGCCAGGTTCAACTGGGGCGAATGCTGCATGTCCTGGATGAAATCCAGTTCGTCCTGGGTCAGGAGGGCGTCGGCTTGCATGATCGGGCTCGAAGGCGGTGATTTCTTCAAGGTGATGGACAGCGTCCAAGGCGCTTCGTTCAGCTACGTTCGTCGGGTTCCTGCCGGCCCAGTCGCGCCCGGGCCTCGGCCAGTTCCCGTTCCAGCTCGACCTGGCGGCTGACGTCCTTCTGGATCCCGATGAAATAGGTGCGTTGGTCGGCGGCGTTGTAGACCGGGGAGATCGACAGCTCGTTCCAGAACGCGGTGCCATCCTTGCGGTAGTTGCGCAGCACTTCCCGGCACGGTAGCCCTTCGGCCAGGGCCCGGCGGATCCGGGCGCGGCCGAGCTGGTCGCGGTCGTCGCCCTGGAGGAAGCGGCAGTCCTGGTAGAGGATGTCGTCGCGGGTGTAGCCGGTCAGCCGTTCGAAGGCTGCGTTCACGTAGATCAGGATGGTGTCGTCGCCTTCCCGTTCGGTGACCACGATACCGTCGTTCGAGGCATCGACCATCGATTGCAGCAGTTGCGCGTTGATCATGTCCGGGCCATTGGCGTGAGGGGACTTTGGTGGAAGGCGGCCTTTTGCCACTGGTGAATGCTAGTATCCTACGTTTTCACTCAGTTTCGGAATCCTCTGCCCGATGAAAGTCGCCATTATTTCCGGCTCCGTGTACGGCACCGCTGAAGAAGTCGCCCGTCACGCCGAGTCGCTGCTCAAGGCTGCCGGTTTCCAAGCCTGGCATGCTGCCCGCGCCACCTTGCAGGATCTGCAGGGCTTCGCCCCGGAGGCATTGTTGGCCGTGACCTCGACCACCGGCATGGGCGAGCTGCCCGACAACCTGATGCCGCTGTACAGCAGCATTCGCGATACCCTGCCGGCCGCCTGGCGTGGCTTGCCGGGGGCGGTGATCGGGCTGGGCGATTCCAGCTATGGCGACACCTTCTGCGGCGGCGGCGAGCAGATGCGCGAGCTGTTCGCTGAGTTGGGCGTACGGGAAGTGCAGCCGATGCTGCGCCTGGATGCCAGCGAGACCGTGACGCCCGAGGCCGATGCCGAGCCTTGGCTGGCGGAGTTCATGGCCGCGCTCAGAGCCTGACCCCAGCCATCGCACGCCTGGCCTACACCGCCTTCCCTGTAGGAGCGGCGATGTTCCAGAGCCCAGGCTAGTCACTGATCGCCGGATGCTCGCGCACCAACTGCAACCACGCCTGTGCCGCTCGTGACAGGTACGCCCCGCGCCGCCAGATGAAAGCAATGTCCCAGCGCAAATGGCGCGGCGCGCCCAGTGGCACCCGCACCACCCCAGGCCGCTCCAGCGCCCGGGCCACCACCCTGGGCAACAGCACCACCCCTTGCCCGGCGGCCACCAGCGCCGCCAGGAAGTCCGCCTGCCCACTGCGCCCCCCTTCCTTCGGGGTGAACCCCAACTGCTGGCACGCGCTCAGCAGCCGATCATTGAGCACGAAGCTGCGCTGGTACAGCAGAAACGGCGTATCGGCCAGTTGCTGCAGCTCGACCTGCGCAGCCCCTGCCAAGGCATGCCCCTGGGGCAGCAGCGCATCCAGCGGCTCGTTGCAGAACGGCTGGTAGTCGAACGCCGTGTCGCTGGGCGTAAGGCTGCCGCCCAGCTCCAGTTCCCCGCTTTTCACCGCCTGTTCCACGGTACGGCTGCCGCCTTCGAGCAGCTGGATCGCAATATTCGGGTGCCGGCGGCGGTACTCGGCGAACAGCCCTGCGAACAACGCATCGCTGCCCAGCAAGGGCAGGCCCAGGCGCAGCTCGCCGCGGGCCATGTGGCTGAGGTCGTCGAGTTCGTTCTGCAGTTCCTGACGCTGGCGTAACAAGGCCTCCCCCCGCTCCAGGACAATGCGCCCGGCCGCGGTCAGGTGCAATTGCGAGCCCTGGCGTTCCAGCAAGGGCTGGCCGATGTCCTGTTCGAGCTGGGCGACCTGCTTGCTCACGGCAGACTGGCTGATGTGCAGGGTCGTTGCCGCCTGGGTGAAGCCGCCGCGGTGGACCACTTCGATGAAACTACGCAGCTGTTTGAATTCCATGATCGAATTCCATTTTGGAATGGATGCAAGTCTAACAATTCGCTTCTGGCCTGGGCAGCGCAAATCTAGAATGGGAGCCTCTCGAGGACCTGTCTGATGAACCCTGCGTTACTGAAAAAAAGCCTGCGCCTGCTCGCCGAACTGGCGGTGTTACTGGCCTTGTTCCTGCTCGGCGGCCAGCTGTCCACCTGGCTTGGCTGGCCCATTCCCGGTGGGGTGATGGGGCTGGCGCTGCTGTTGCTGTTGTTCGCCTTCGGCGTGCTCAAGCCGTCCATGCTCCAGCTGGGTGCTGGCTGGCTGATGGCGGAGATGCTGTTGTTCTTCATTCCCGCCCTGATGAGCCTGCTCGACTATGGCAGCCTGCTGCGCAGCGAGGGCTGGCGCATCCTGCTGGTGATCGCCATGAGCACCGTGCTGGTGATGGTGGTCACGGCCGTCACGGTGGAGCTGGTATGCCGCTGGAGGTTGCGTCATGAGCCTTGAACCCATGCCGCTGTTCTGGCTTGCCCTGACAGTGCTTGCCTACTTCGGCAGCCGTTGGTTGTACCGCCGCAGCGGGAGCTACGTATTGTCACCGCTGATCCTGGTGCCGGCGGTGCTGTTGGCCGTCGCTGTGCCGTTGCACACCGCCTACGCCGAGTACGCCCGCAACACCCACTGGCTGATGGGGGTGCTGGGCCCGGCGACCGTGGCCTTCGCCGTGCCGATCTGGCAGCAACGGGCAATGCTGGCGCGCCATTGGCCAGCTTTGCTGGTCGGTATGCTCGCCGGCAGCCTGGCCTCGATCGGCAGCTCCTGGAGCCTGGCGCACTTGTTGGCGCTGGATGATGCGGTCAGCCTGTCGTTGGTGCCGCGCTCGATCACCACGCCTTTCGCCATGCCGCTGGCCCAGGACCTGGGCGGTGTGCCGGAACTGACGGCCGTGTTCGTCATGTTCACCGGCGTGCTGGGCGCGATGTTCGGCGGCATCCTGCTGCGTGTGCTGCCGCTGCGCACGCCCCTGGCCCGCGGTGCGCTGTTTGGCGTGGGGGCCCATGGCGCCGGCGTCAGCCGGGCCCAGGAGGTAGGGCGCGAGGAAGGCTCGGTCGCCGGCCTGGTCATGGTCCTGACCGGCCTGCTCAACCTGTTCGCCGCCCCATTGTTGGCCATGCTGCTCTGACCGTTCGTACCCCTGACCCGCAAAGCCAGCAAGCTGGCTGCCAACGCAAGTTCCGCCACCCGGTGGGCTGACTAGACTGAGGCTCTACATAGAGCGCACATCCAAGTGCCCAAGGGCGGGCCGCGAACGCCGCCTGCCTTTTCGCCAACACGTAACCACCGGGACAATTCTGATGCCACTGGCAGAGATACCTTTGTGCGTCTGGCGTACCCGAGCCCAGAATTTTGCCTTTCGGGGCCAGACCATCCGCTATTGGACCGCAGGGCAAGGAGAGCCACTGCTGCTACTACACGGTTTCCCCACGGCCAGCTGGGATTGGCATTACCTGTGGACGCCCTTGACCCAACGTTTTCGCGTGATCGCCTGCGACATGCTCGGCTTCGGCGATTCAGCCAAGCCTCTGGACCATGACTACAGCCTCATGGAGCAGGCCGACCTGCAACAGGCACTGCTCGCCTACCTGGACGTCGACCAGCCCGTGCACCTGCTGGCCCATGATTATGGCGGCAGCGTCGCCCAGGAGCTGCTGGCGCGGCACTGCGAGCTGCGCATCGAAATCGCCAGTTGCGCGTTCCTCAACAGCGGCCTGTTCCCGGAGTGCTACCAGGTGCTGCTGGTGCAGAAACTGCTGCTCAGCCCGTTGGGCTGGCTGGTGGGCCGCAGCTTCGGGCGCGACGACCTGGTGCGCAATGTCAGCCATATCTATGGCCCGTGCACCCACCCCAGCGAAAGCGCCTTGGACGATTACTGGAGCCTGATCGTCGCCAACCAGGGCACGCGCATCCTGCACAAGCTGATCGGCTATCTGCCCGAGCGCAGGCAGCACCGCGAGCGTTGGGTCGGCGCGTTGCTGCGCCGCTGTGTGCCGCTGCGCTTCATCAACGGTGTGGCCGACCCGATCTCCGGCGCGCGCATGCTCGAGCGCTACCGGCAATTGGTGCCGGCGGCGGACACCGTAGCGTTGCCGGGTATCGGGCATTACCCGCATACCGAGGCACCACACCAGGTGTTGCGGCACTACCTGGCGTTTCGCGAGCAGCCTGTGAGTTATGCCCCGCAGAAGGTCGCCTGGTCGTAGCGGGGTGATTCTTGCGGGCATAAAAAAGGCCGCTGCAGACGCAGCGGCCAATCGAGACGTTAGATCAAGGAGCTTCAAAATCAACGTCGGTGAACCTTGCAGGCGCGAAAGGCAGGGGGTAGAGCCCTTCGTGCCAGCCAGTGAGATCAGAATAAGCGCTTGATGGCGTAGGAAAAATAGCTGCTTCGGACATTCACCTTTACGTTTTGGGTAAAAGTGATTACCTGTAGGAGCGGGCTTGTCCCGCGATCGGCTGCAAAGCAGCCGCAAACTCCGCCGGGCTCGGTCGGCCTGTTATATCGGGATGTCTGATTTTACGGCTGCTGCGCAGCCGATCGCGGGGCGAGCCCGCTCCTACAGGGACGCAGTGCTGGCCGGTTTAACAGGGCAGGGCGCATAACCCATCCGCCAGCTGGTGGCCTGGGTCGCCGCCAGCAGCCGCTTGGCCGCCGGGCCGTGTTCATCGGCATGGAAGATCGAGGTCGGGCCGACCACGGTCATCACCGCTGCAATCTGCCCCATGGCGTTGAACACCGGTGCTGACAGGGCGTCCACGCCCGGCATCAGCAGGCCATGCACGTGGTGCAGGCCGCGCTCGCGAATCTGCGCCAGCAACGGCTCGTAGTCGCCATACACCTGGTTCATCGCCGCCAACTCCTGCTCGCGCAGTTCCACCGTCTCCCGCTCCGGCAAGTGGGCCGCGAATACCAGGCCGGTGGACGAGCTCAGCAACGGCAGCACCGAGCCGATCTGGGTCACCACCGTCACCGCCCGCACTGCAGGTTCGATGGTCACGACCGTCGCCCCCTGGTTACCCCACACGGCGATGAAGCAGCTTTCGTTGAGCTCGTCGCGCAGTTGCGACAGCGGCAGTGCCGCCACCTTCAGTACGTCGATGCTGCCCAGCGCCGCCATGCCCACCCGCAGCGCCTCACGGCCCAGGCCGTAGTGGTTGGTTGCCGGGTCCTGCTCGGCGAAGCCGCTGGCGATCAAGGCCTGCAGGTAGCGGTGCACCTTGCTCGCCGGCATCCCCACATGTTCGGCCAGGCGTGACAGCGAGGTGGACGGGGAGAGCTCGGCAAGCGCCTTGAGTATGTCGGTGCCGACTTCCGCCGAGCGAACCTTCTGCTTGCCGTTGTCGGCAGGGGAGCTGGCTTTGGTCATGGTGCGGGTATCCAGGGAGACAGGTGGGCGTCTTTATAGCTTGACGCCTTTCGGCAATCAAATTACGTTATTCGTAATCTGATTACGATAAAAACAATGCAGACGTGCTGCCATGCCTGGATCGCTCGCTCGAATGCAGCAGCAGGCCCACAGCCAGCTGCCCACAACGGCTCCCATCGAGCCCGGAGGCACCGATGACCCGCGACTCTTCCCCAGACCTTCAGTACCTGAGCGGCTTCGGCAACGAATTCGCCAGTGAAGCGCTGCCCGGCGCACTGCCGGTCGGGCAGAACTCTCCGCAGAAAGCGCCCTACGGCCTGTACGCCGAACTGCTTTCGGGCACAGCGTTCACCATGGCCCGCAGCGAACAGCGTCGTACCTGGCTGTACCGCATCCGCCCCTCTGCGCTGCACCCGCGCTTCGAGCGCCTCGAGCGCCAGCCGCTGGCCGGCCCGTTGGGCGCCTCCACGCCCAACCGCCTGCGCTGGAGCCCGCAGCCGATCCCGGCCGAGCCCACCGATTTCATCGACGGCTGGCTGCCCATGGTGGCCAACTCGGTCGCCGAGAAGCCGGCCGGCGTGAGCATTTACATCTATCGCGCCAACCGCTCCATGGAGCGGGTGTTCTTCAACGCCGACGGCGAGCTGCTGCTGGTGCCGGAGCACGGTCGCCTGCGCATCGCCACCGAGCTGGGCGTGATGCAGGTCGAGCCGCTGGAGATCGCAGTGATCCCGCGTGGCATGAAGTTCCGGGTCGAGCTGCTCGACGGCCAGGCCCGCGGCTACATCGCCGAGAACCATGGCGCACCGCTGCGCCTCCCGGACCTGGGCCCGATCGGCAGCAACGGCCTGGCCAACCCGCGCGACTTCCTCACCCCGGCAGCGCATTACGAAGAGGCCACAGGGCCCGTGCAGCTGGTGCAGAAGTTCCTTGGCGAGCACTGGGCCTGTGAGCTGCAGCATTCGCCGCTGGACGTGGTCGCCTGGCATGGCAACAACGTGCCCTACAAGTACGACCTGCGCCGCTTCAACACCATCGGCACGGTCAGCTTCGACCATCCGGACCCGTCCATCTTCACCGTGCTGACCTCGCCGACCAGCGTCCACGGCCTGGCCAACATGGACTTCGTGATCTTCCCGCCACGCTGGATGGTGGCCGAGAACACCTTCCGTCCACCATGGTTCCACCGCAACCTGATGAACGAGTTCATGGGCCTGATCCAGGGGGCCTACGATGCCAAGGCAGAAGGTTTCCTGCCCGGTGGGGCCTCGCTGCACGGCGTGATGAGCGCTCACGGGCCGGATGCGGAAACCTGTGAGAAGGCCATCGCCGCCGACCTGGCGCCGCACAAGATCGACAACACCATGGCCTTCATGTTCGAGACCAGCCAGGTGCTGCGTCCGAGCCTGCACGCCCTCGAGTGCCCGCAGTTGCAGGCCGACTACGATAGTTGCTGGGCCACCTTGCCGAGCACCTTCAACCCGAATCGGAGATAACCCATGAACCAGACCGCCATCGCCCGTAGCTGGGTCGAGCACGCCAATGGGCACAGCGACTTCCCGCTGCAGAACCTGCCCCTGGGCATCTTCAGCCGCCCGGGCCAGGCACCGCGTTGCGGTGTGGCCATCGGCGACGCCATCCTCGACCTGGAAGCGGTGCTGGCTGCCGGCCTGTTCGAGGGCCAGGCCAAGGCTGCCGTGGAGGCCACCCGTGGCGGTGCGCTGAACGCCTTCTTCGCACTCGGCCGCCCAGCCCGTGTCGCCCTGCGCGAACGCCTGCTGGCCCTGCTCGGCGAGCACAGCGAACACCAGGACGCGCTGAAGGCTGCGCTGCATCCGGCCAGCGAGTGCCAACTGCACCTGCCGGCGAAGATCGGCGACTACACCGACTTCTACGTGGGCATCGAGCACGCCAAGAACGTCGGCAAGCTGTTCCGCCCCGACAACCCGCTGCTGCCCAACTACAAGTACGTGCCTATCGGCTACCACGGTCGCGCCTCGACCATCCGCCCCAGCGGCGCCGACGTGCGCCGGCCCAAGGGCCAGACCTTGCCGGCCGGGCAGGCCGAGCCGAGCTTCGGTCCCTGCGCGCGTCTGGACTACGAACTGGAGCTGGGTATCTGGATCGGCCAGGGCAACGACATGGGCCAGTCCATTCCGGTAGGCGACGCCGCCGAGCACGTGGCCGGCTACTGCCTGCTCAACGACTGGTCGGCGCGCGACATCCAGGCCTGGGAATACCAGCCGCTGGGCCCGTTCCTGTCCAAGAGCTTCATCACCACTATCTCGCCATGGGTGGTCACCGCCGAGGCGCTGGAGCCGTTCCGCTGTGCCCAGGCCAAGCGTCCGGAAGGCGACCCGCAGCCGCTGCCCTACCTGCTGGACGAGCGTGACCAGGCCGCTGGCGCCTTCGACATCGAACTGGAAGTGCTGCTGCTCACCGAGCGCATGCGCGAACAGGGCCTGCCGGCCCATCGCCTGACCCTGAGCAACGCCCGCAGCATGTACTGGACCGTGGCGCAGATGGTCGCCCACCACAGCGTCAACGGCTGCCAGCTGCAGCCAGGCGACCTGTTCGGTTCGGGCACCTTGTCCGGCGCGGCGCCGGGTTCGTTCGGCAGCCTGCTGGAGATCACCGAGGGCGGCAAGCACCCGGTGGAGCTGGCCAGCGGCGAGGTGCGCAAGTTCCTCGAGGACGGCGACGAGGTCATCCTGCGCGCTCGCTGCACCCGTGAAGGTGTGGCGAGCATCGGCTTCGGCGAATGCCGCGGCACAGTCATCTCGGCCAACTGAGGGGCAGGGCGATGGAGCTGTTCACCTATTTCCGTTCCACGTCGTCGTACCGGGTACGCATCGCCCTGGCGCTCAAGGGCCTGGACTACCAGGCCCTGCCAGTCAACCTGCTCAAGGGCGAACAGCGTGGTGCAGACTTCCTGGCACTCAACCCGCAAGGGCGCGTGCCGGCCCTGCGCACCGACGGCGGCGAGCTGCTGGTGCAGTCGCCGGCCATCATCGAGTACCTGGAGGAGGCCTATCCACAGGTGCCGTTGCTGCCCACGGCGGCCGAGGCGCGGGCCAAGGTGCGTGGCGTGGCGGCGATCATCGGTTGCGATGTCCACCCGCTGCACAACGTCAGCGTGCTCAACCAGCTACGCCAGCTGGGGCATGACGAAACCCAGGTCAACCAATGGATCGCCCATTGGGTCGGCCAGGGCCTTGCCGCGGTGGAGCAACTGATCGGTGACGAGGGCTTCTGCTTCGGCGACCAGCCGGGTCTGGCGGATGTGTACCTGATCCCGCAGCTGTACGCTGCCGAGCGCTTCAACGTCGACCTCGCGGGCTACCCGCGGATTCGCCGGGTGAAAGCCTTGGCCGAGGCGCACCCGGCCTTTGCCAAGGCGCATCCTTCCCGCCAACCGGACACGCCGGTTCAGTGAATCGAACGCTTGGCCGACGGCAGTTGGCCAAGGCGTTCACTCAGTTTCAGGCGCTGTACCGGGTCGTCGGTCAGTAGCAGGGCATGCTCCAGGTCGTAGCGTTCGGCCTGGGGGCAGTCCAGTTGCTGATAGAGCGTGGCCCGGGCCAAATAGTCGCTGACCAGCACAGGGCCCAGCTGCATCACCCGTTCGGCATCGACCAGCGCGGCCAGGGCATTGTCGTTGCTACCGTGCAGGTGGCGCAGGTTGCGCGACAGGCGTTGGAGCATCTGCGCGGGGGTGGCGCTGCGCATGTGTTCGGCGGTCAGCGGCATGTGCGGGCCGAACTGGCGGGCCAGCAGCTCACGGCAGTCCGCCGGGTACAGGCGCCGGCCGCCGCAGGGGTCGAGCAGGTGGTCGGCACCGGGCACCCGGAGCAGGAAATGGCCCGGGAAGTTCACCCCTTCCAAGGGTATCGACAGGCGTCGCGCCAGCTCCAGGGCGAGGATGGCCAGGGTCAGCGGCTGGCCACGACGACGTTGCAGGACCTTGTCCATCAACGCCACCTGAGGCCGCAAGGGGTGGTACTCGTCCTGTTGGAAACCCAGGGCGCTGAGTTGACGCAGCAGCGGCTGGGCCAGCTCGTGCAGGGGCAGGAGCGGCAACTGCGTGCTGATCTCCCGTTGCAAGTCCTGCAGATGGGCGAGGCTCGCCGCCGGGTCCAGCGCCCGGTCGTGTTCGGCAGCTATCCACAGCGTGGCTTCCAGCAGGGCGACAGGTTCGCGATCCAGGCAGGCCAGGCAGGCTTGGCGTGGGTTCATGGGCATCTCCACATACGCTTATCTTTTAGCCCTGGCGGGTGCTTTCGTCCAGTGGTCCGCCGGGGGATCAGGCCTTGGCGGGCTGCCTATACTGGTAGGAGCACCTCTCTGGGGAGCCCGTTGATGTTCGCGCTCATGCAAAGCACCCGTACCCAGTCGCTGCACCTGTGCATCGATCCGCCCACGGGCCTGAAGGCCGTGGTGGTGATTCACAGTGAGCAACTGGGGCCTGCCATGGGCGGCTGCCGTTACCTGCCTTACGCCGATGACGAAAGTGCCATGATCGATGCCATCCGCCTGGCCCAGGGCATGAGCTACAAGGCGGCATTGGCCGGCTTGCCGTTGGGGGGCGGCAAGGCGGTGATCGTGCGCAACCCCCATGTGGAAAACCGTGCGGCGCTGTTCGAGGCGTTCGGTCGTTTCGTCGACAGCCTGCAAGGGCGTTTCATCACGGCCGTGGACAGCGGCACCTCGACCCTGGACATGGACTGCATCGCCCAGAGCACCCCCCACGTCACCAGCACCACCGCCTCGGGCGACCCTTCACCGCACGCGGCCATGGGGGTGTTCGCCGGCATCCGCGCCACATCCATGGCGCGCCTGGGCAGCGACAACCTCGAAGGTTTACGGATAGCGGTGCAGGGTCTGGGGAATGTCGGCTATGCCCTGGCCGAACAGCTGCATGCGGCGGGTGCGGAGTTGCTGGTCAGCGACCTGGACCCTGGGCGTGTGCGCCTGGCCGTGGAGCAGTTGGGGGCCCACCCGGTCGCCAGCGAAGCGTTGGTCAACACCCCTTGCGACATCTTCGCGCCGTGCGGCGTGGGTCCGGTGCTCAACGGCCAGAGCGTGATGCAGTTGCGCTGTGCGGCGGTGGCCGGGGCAGCGAACAACCAGCTGACCACGCTGCAGGTGGCCGACCAACTGGAAAAACGTGGCATCCTTTATGCCCCGGACTATGTGATCAATGCCGGAGGCCTGATCTACGTGGCGCTGACCCACCGAGGCGAGAACCTGGGGACGATCACCTCGCACCTGGCGCGCATCCCCACGCGGCTGACCGAAGTGTTCGCCCATGCCCAGGCGGAAAAACGCTCGCCGGCCAGGGTGGCGCAGATGCTGGCGGAGCGGTTGCTGTATGGGTGAGCCGGTGTTGCCTGTACGGGCGCAATTGTACACTCCAGTTACTACTCCGTACCGCCCTCAAGCAGTTCCGCCAACGCATCCGGCTGGTTCTTGAACGCCCGGGCGAATACATCGCGGTTCTTGGCCATGTAGATACCGGCCTCCTCGACCTGCTGCTCGGTCAGCGACGGCACCGCCTTGTGCAACACGTCGGCCAGGCGCTCGGCCAGTTCGAGCATCTTGTCGTGACGATCTGCCTCGGCCTTATCCATGAACAAGCGCTCCGGGTCGCGGCTGCTGCGGTACACCACTTCGACGGCCATTCATCACCTCTGTGCCTTTTTGCTGTGGGTTGCGGTTTGCTGTATGCATATACAGTATCCGGTCAGGCCATGCAGATGCAACCACGGTGATGGCCTTTTTTCCACTAGCGTGCCTTGCGGCAATCGGTCGCCTTCCAAGCCAAGGGCCTGGCCTTTTAACTGCATGCAAAAAGCGTCACAGGCGTGACGCATCATCCTTCAGCTCGTATCGGGGAATCGAACATCGTGAACATCAAATGGGCAGAAAAACTGCGCAAGGGCCTGCACGGCTCCGCCGACTCGCTGGGCAACCTGTGTGTCGAGGGTTTCCACTACCTGGCGTTGTTCGGCATCGGTGCCATCACGGCCTACGCGGCGGTGATGACCTTCCTGGACATGCTGGGCAAGGGTGGGGTCAGCGTCGATGACATCCTGCTACTGTTCATCTACCTGGAGCTGGGGGCGATGGTCGGGATTTACTTCAAGACCAACCACATGCCGATCCGCTTCCTGCTGTACGTGGCGATCACCGCCTTGACCCGCCTGCTGATCGGCGACGTCTCGCACCACAAGGCGCCCGACGTTGGGCTGCTGTACCTGTGCGGTGGCATCCTGTTGCTGGCATTTTCCATCCTGGTGGTGCGTTACGCCTCGTACCGCTATCCCTCCACCAAGGTGCTCGATGCCAACGGCAAGGAAGTGGAAGACGGCAAGTAAGGGTGGTATGCCGCTAACGCCGGTCGGGGCGGGCAGGGCTGTGAAATCCGGGGCGTGGCCGCGGCCTGGGATCACGCCAAGGGGGCGTGAGGTTTGCGCGCCGCCCTGGATATCAACATGAGCTTTGACGACTACCTGCTGACCGACGAGATCCGCCAATACCTGAGCGCGTTCTTTCTCCCCCTGGGCATTGACCCGGACGCCACCTACCTCAACGAAATCGCCGATGTCATCGACGAAGAAGTGGTGAGTGTCCGCACCTTGGTCGAGGAGGCTGAATACTGGGTCGAGCGCGAGGAAGTCCCAACCTACGACCAAGGGCTGGTCGGCTTTTTCCACGCACCGGCCACCTTCGACCCGGCATCGCGTGTACGTGGCTTGCGCTTGTCCGACTTCGAGCGAGCCATAGACAGCCTGCTGCTATCGCGCTGAATGCGTGGCAGCCTGCGACTGTGTGCGTGGCAGGCTGGCCAGGATTTTAACCGCGCTGCCGTGGTGCTCCGTGGCCAGGCCCAGGCGGATGCTGTCGATGACACGCTGCAGGCGCTGCGGGTCGTTGCGCTGGGCGGGGGTGATCAACCGCTTGGCCGCTACCCCATTGTCGTCCGAGAGCGTGAGCATGATGCTGCCATCCAGGCTTTCGATACTCAGGTTGACCCGATAGTCGGGGGCGAAGGCGTCGCTGATCTGGTCGAATGGATTGTGCATGGTCGTTGTCTGCGAAGAATGACTGCAGGGGTTGACCGGGTGAACGCCAGGTTGGTTCAGGAAGGCTGACCAGCGGAAACGAAAACGCCCGGCATGTAGCCGGGCGTTGCCGTGCCCTACAGGGGGTCAGGCTTCGGGGTCACTCAGCTGCAGCACGCCACGTTTGCTGCGCAACTTGCCGTAGAAGTGTTCCAGCGCATTGTTCAGCTTGCTGGCGGCGCCATCGACCGCCTGGTCCAACGAAGTGGCGGTATGGGTCACGGAAATCGGTTGATGGCCTTTCGGGCGAGCCTCCATCTGGCAGCGTTTGTCATGCGGGCCGGGCTTGGTGCCGTTCTCGTCGCGCAGGTGGACCTCGATGCGGGTGAGGTCGTCCTCGTAGCGTTCGAGGCTGCTTTCCAGCGTACTGCGGACCCACTCATTGAGCCGGATGTTGCTTTCGATGTGGTTGCTGCTGTTGACCTGGATTTGCATGATTCAATCCTTATTCAGCTTGCTCGCAAGAGGCGCGCCTAGGCCACTGAGGCCCTTGGAATTTCTTCGCCTCTTGACTCTAAAGTCAGGCAACGGCGAAGCGAAATCAACCCCCTCCGGAAAATAAATTTCCTGTTGCAAATCCAGCCCGCGAGCCGGTGATACGCATCCCTTGTGGGAGCGGCGGTCCGACTTGCCCCGCGATCGCACCTTTAGCGAGTGAATGCCGCCCTGTATTCCCCTGGCGTCGCCCCCAACGCCTGGCGAAACCGGTTGCTGAAATGGCTGGCACTGGCGAACCCACACAGCAGCGCCACTTCGCCCAGCGGCAACGGGCCCAGTCGCAGCAGCCCGCAGGCCCGGTGCAGGCGCCGCGCCAGCAGGTACTGGTGCGGCGGCAGGCCGAAGCTTGCGCGGAACATGCGGGCGAAATGGTATTCGGACAGGTTGCAGCGCAGGGCCAGCTCCCCCAGGGTGATGGGCTGCTCCAGGTGCGCTTCGATGTAATCGACCAGTTGTCGACGTTGATGCGGGGCCAGCCCGCCTTTCAAGCGCAGCCCCTGGCGCAACCCGGCCTGGCAGAGCACGGCATGGTCGATGATTTCATGGGCCAGGCTGCTGGCCAGCAGGCGTTCGCCAGGTTCGTCCCAGTCCATGGCTACCAGTTGGCGGAAGCGTCGGGCCTGTAGCGGGTCGTCGAGGAATGTCGCCTCCTGCAACTGCATCTCCCGGGGTTCGCGGTCGAGCAGGCGGATGCAGCCGAGGGCGAACTGTGCCTCGCTGACGTACAGATGGGCCAGGCGGACCGCACCGTTGACTACCCAGTTGGATTCGTGGCCGGCGGGCATGATGCACAGCTTGTCCGGTGCGCCTTTGTCCGACGGGCGCTGGCGACGGAAGATTCCGGTGCCGTCGGCGATGTAGCAGGACAGGGTATGGTGGCTGGGCGACTGGTAGTCGCGGGCGTCGTTGCGGTTGCTCCACAAGGCTGCAGCCAGGCCGTCACCCAGCTGCGCGCTCAGTTCCAGGCGGGCATGGGGCGAGGCGTGCATGGCATTGAAGACTTGCAGCTGGGTCAGTGGCGTCATGGGCGATTCCTCTCGATGCCATCCTACTGCGGCGCTGGGTGGCTGGCAGCCCCCGTGGCGGGAAAAGCGCAAGTTTGTGCAAGCGGGGCAATCGAAGGCGGGCAGAGACTGGTACCCGGCGAGGGCTGCAGCGCGGCCCCGTCCAGATAGCCTGGAGAAACCTCATGAATCTGTCGCTGTATTTGCTCACCGTCCTGATCTGGGGCACCACCTGGATCGCCCTGAAACTGCAGTTGGGCGTGGTCGCCATCCCGGTATCGATCGTCTACCGCTTCGCCCTGGCCGGCCTGATCCTATTCGTCATCCTTGTGCTCAGCCGCCGCCTGCAGCCGATGGGTAAGCGTGGGCACCTGGTCTGCCTGGCGCAGGGGCTGTGCCTGTTCTGCGTCAACTTCATGTGTTTCCTCACCGCCAGCCAATGGATCGCCAGCGGGCTGATCGCCGTGGTGTTCTCCACCGCGACCCTGTGGAACGCCCTGAATGCGCGAATCTTCTTCGGCCAGCGCATCGCCGCCAACGTAGTGGGTGGCGGCGCGCTGGGGTTGCTGGGCCTGGGGTTGCTGTTCTGGCCGGAGCTGGCCAGCCATGGTGCCAGCCGCCAGACGCTCTATGGCCTGGGCTTGGCGTTGCTTGGCACCTTGTGCTTCTCGGCAGGCAACATGCTGTCCAGCCTGCAGCAGAAGGCCGGCCTCAGGCCGATGACCACCAATGCCTGGGGCATGGTATACGGTGCGTCGATGCTGGCGGTCTATTGCCTGTCCAGCGGCATTCCCTTCGACATGGAATGGAACACCCGCTATATCGGCTCGCTGCTGTACCTGGTGATCCCGGGCTCGGTGATCGGCTTTACCGCCTACCTGACGTTGGTGGGGCGTATGGGGCCGGAGCGGGCGGCATATTGCACGGTGCTGTTCCCGCTGGTGGCGTTGAACGTGTCGGCGGTGGCCGAAGGGTACCAGTGGACGGCGCCGGCGCTGTTGGGGCTGGTGGCGGTGATGGCGGGGAATGTGCTGGTGTTTCGCAAGCCCAGGGCAAGCAAGGTGGGCGATGCGGTTGCTGTCAGGTGAGGGCAGGGTACATAACGGGTCGGTTCAGCGGGGGCCGGTGGGCGCGGGCTTGTCCCGCGATTGGGCCGGCCCTGCCATCGCGGCGGCATGGCAAGGGCTTCGCCCTTGATCGCGGGACAAGCCCGCTCCCACAGCGCAGCCCGAAGGGCTGGGTAATCTCCCACAGGATCTGCGAGGCCTCAGCCCTTCCAGACCTGCGGGTTCACCAGGTCACGCGGTCGATCCCCCAGCAGCGCCGCCCGTAGGTTGTCGATCGCCCGGTTGGCCATGGCCTCGCGGGTTTCGGCGGTGGCCGAGCCTACGTGAGGCAGGGTCAGGGCGTTTGGCAGCTTGAACAGCGGCGAGTCTGCCAGCGGCTCCTTCTCGTACACGTCCAACCCGGCACCGCGAATCGTGCCGCTCTGCAACGCCTCGACCAACGCCGCCTCGTCCACCACCGGCCCACGGGACACATTGACCAGGAACGCACTGGGCTTCATCAGCTTCAGCTCGCGGGCGCCGATCAATTTGCGCGTGGCCTGTGACAGCGGCACCACCAGGCACACGAAGTCGGCTTCAGCCAGCAGTTGCTCCAGGCTACGGTATTGGGCACCCAGCTCCTGCTCCAGCGCCGGCTTGCGGTTGTTGCCGCTGTACAGCACCTGCATGTTGAAGCCGAAGCGGCCGCGGCGTGCAATGGCCGCACCGATATTGCCCAGGCCGACGATGCCCAGGGTCTTGCCGTACACATCGCTGCCGAAATGGGCCGGCCCGACGGTGGCCTGCCACTGGCCGGCCTTGGTCCAGGCGTCCAGCTCGGCGACCCGGCGAGCACACCCCATGATCAGGGCGAAGGCAAGGTCCGCGGTGCTCTCGGTGAGTACGTCCGGGGTGTTGGTCAGGGCGATGCCGCGTTCGTTGAAGTAGTCCAGGTCGTAGTTGTCGTAGCCGACCGAGACGCTGGACACCACCTCCAGCTTGGCCGCGCCCTCAAGTTGCGCGCGGCCGAGCTTGCGACCGACGCCGATCAGGCCGTGGGCCTCGGGCAGGGCTTCGTTGAACTGGGCGGCAACGTCACCGAGCTTGGGGTTGGGCACGATCACGTTGAAGTCTTGCTGCAGGCGTTCGGCCATGGCCGGGGTGATGCGGCTGAAGGCCAGGACGGTCTTTTTCATCGGCAACTTCTCTGCAAGGCAGGGGAACGGAGTCAGGCAGGAAGACGAGGCCGCATTGCGGCCCTTTCGCGGCACAAGGCAGCTCCTACAGGGGGCGCTGTAGCTGTAGGAGCGGCCTTGTGCCGCGATGGGGGGCAAAGCCCCCCAGGTTCACCTGCCTGGAACGAGTGACCGGCAACCTACCATTGTCTCTGGTCCTCGTGCAGCAGCTTTCTCAGTTGGCGATCAACAGCTCGTGGGTCTTGAGGTCCGCCTCGTGCGCCGCGAGGATCTCCGGCAACGAGTTGCGCAGGTACTCGACCCAGGTCTTGATCTTCGCATCCAGGTACTGGCGCGACGGGTAGATCGCATACAGGTTCAGTTCCTGCAGGCGGTAGTCGGGCATGATCCGTACGATGCTGCCGTCACGCAGGCCGTCGATGGCTGAATAGATCGGCAGCACGCCCACGCCCATGCCACTGCGGATGGCGGTCTTCATGGCATCGGCCGAGTTCACCTGGAACGGCGAGCTGGTGATGTTGACCACTTCCTGGCCTTCCGGGCCGTCGAACAGCCATTTCTCCAGCGGGATCACCGGGCTGACCATGCGCAGGCACGAATGCTTGAGCAGGTCGGCGGGCTTGTGCGCGGTGCCATGCTTGGCCACGTAGTCGGGCGATGCGCAGACGATGCTGTAGGTAATGCCCAGGCGCTGGGAGACGAAGCCGGAGTCCGGCAGTTCGCTGGCCAGCACGATGGACACGTCATAGCCTTCGTCGAGCAGGTCCGGCACGCGGTTGGCCATGGTCAGGTCGAAGGTCACGTCCGGGTGCGAGTCGCGGTAGCGGGCGATGGCATCGACCACGAAGTGCTGGCCCACGCCGGTCATCGAGTGCACTTTCAGCTGGCCGGCGGGGCGGGCATGGGCGTCGCTGGCCTCGGCCTCGGCCTCCTCGACGTAGGTCAGGATCTGTTCGCAGCGCATCAGGTAGCGCTTGCCGGCCTCGGTCAGGGCGATACGCCGGGTGGTGCGGTTGAGCAGCCGGGTTTGCAGATGGGCTTCCAGGTTGGAGACCGCCCGCGAGACGTTCGCGGTGGTCGTATCCAGTTGCGCCGCGGCGGCAGTGAAGCTGCCGAGCTGGGCCACGCAACTGAAAGCACGCATGTTTTGCAGGGTGTCCATGGGTCACTCTCAAGGTAGAGGACAAAATTGTGACATGAAGTAACCGAAGCGGTCTTCAGACTAAAGCCGGATTATCGCTGTTTTGGTAACAAAGATTCGCAGGAATATACGCTTATCGCCAGTGCGACCGCCCCCTAGAATTGCCCGGCCTCATCCACCTCTTCCTCGGGAAATCGCAGCTGTGCCGCGTCGCATCATCAGAGCGCTGAATGCGCTCAGTGCCTGTGCCCTTAGCCTCACCTTGAGCGGCTGTATCGGAACCTGGGGCATCGCCCCGCAAAGCAAGACGCTGCAAGCCAACACCCTGACCACCGACGATGCGATCCGCGAAGCGGCCACCGACGCCCATTGGCCGGCCCAGCAGTGGTGGCGCGCCTATGGCGACCCGCAGCTGGACCGCTGGGTCACGCTGGCCCTGGCCGGCAGCCCGAGCCTGGCCATGGCCGCGGCGCGAGTGCGCGAGGCCAAGGCCATGGCGGGTGTGGTGGAATCGGCGGAAAAGCTCCAAGCCGATGGCCAGGCCACGCTCAAGCGCCATAACTGGCCTGAGGACCAATTCTACGGCCCTGGCGCGCTCTCTGGGGCCAACACCTGGGACAACAACGCCGCCATCGGCTTCAGCTACGCCCTGGACCTCTGGGGCCACGAGCGCAATGCCAGCGAACAGGCCGTGGACCAAGCGCACATGAGCGTCGCCGAGGCCCGCCAGGCCCAGCTCGAGCTGGTGAACAACGTGGTGCGCGCCTATATCCAGCTGAGCCTGCATTTCGCCCGGCGCGATATCGTCAAGGCCGAACTGGAGCAGCAGGAGCAGATCCTGGCGCTGGCCCAGCGTCGCCTGGACAGCGGCCTGGGCACCCATTTCGAAGTCAGCCAGGCCGAGGCGCCGCTGCCTGAGACCCATCGCCAGCTCGACAGCCTCAACGAAGAAATCGCCCTGACCCGCAACCAGCTGGCCGCCTTGGCCGGCAAGGGGCCAGGGGAGGGGGCGCAGCTCCAGCGCCCGACCTTGGCCTTGGGCGCACCGCTGAAGCTGCCCTCGAACCTGCCCGCCGAATTGATCGGCCAGCGCCCCGACGTGGTCGCCAGCCGCTGGCAGGTGGCCGCGCAGGCCCGTGGCATCGATGTCGCCCATGCTGGTTTCTTTCCCAACGTCGACCTGGTCGGCAGCCTGGGCTTCATGGCCACCGGTGGCGGCGCGCTGGAGTTTCTCACCGGGCGTAAGTTCAATTACAACGTAGGCCCGGCGATCAGCTTGCCGATCTTCGATGGTGGCCGCCTGCGCTCGCAATTGGGCGTGGCCTCGGCGGGCTATGACATCGCCGTGGCCCGTTACAACCAGACCGTGATCGGTGCACTGAAGAACATCTCCGACCAGCTGATCCGCCGCGAGTCGATGAAGGAGCAGGCGCACTTCGCCGCCGAGTCGGTGGCCGCTGCGCAGAAGACCTACGACATCGCCATGGTCGCTTTCCAGCGTGGCCTGACCGACTACCTCAACGTGCTCAACGCCCAGACCTTGCTGTTCCGCCAGCAGCAGATCGAGCAGCAGGTCCAGGCCGCGCAACTGGCCGCCCATGCCGAGCTGGTCACCGCGCTGGGCGGGGGCCTGGAGGCCGGCCGGGACGTGCCCGACGAACAGCGCCAGGCGGCCCCGAAAACGCCTGCCACGCTGGCCATCTTCGACACGCCAGGCCACGCCGAATGAGTACCACGAGCCTACCCCTGCGCTGGCTGCAAAGCCTGGAGTGGCGCCGGGGCTTCTTCGCCTGGGCGCGCACCGACGGCGTGACCTGGGTCTACATCTTCAAGATCCTGGTCGCCGCCTTCGTCACCTTGTGGCTGGCCATGCGCCTGGAGCTGCCGCAGCCGCGCACGGCCATGATCACCGTGTTCATCGTCATGCAGCCGCAAAGCGGGCATGTGTTCGCCAAGAGTTTCTACCGGGTGCTCGGCACCCTGGCCGGCTCGGCGATGATGGTCGCGCTGATCGCGATCTTCCCGCAGAACACCGAGCTGTTCCTGCCCAGCCTGGCCCTGTGGGTAGGCCTGTGTTCGGCCGGTGCCATGCGCTATCGCACCTTCCGCGCCTATGGCTTCGTGCTGGCCGGCTACACCGCGGCGATGATCGGCCTGCCGGTGCTCGAGCACCCGGAGCAGGCGTTCATGGCGGCGGTATGGCGGGTGCTGGAGATCTCCCTGGGGATTCTGGTGTCGACCGCTGTCAGTGCCGCGATCCTGCCGCAGTCGGCCAGCGCCGCCATGCGCAACGCGCTGTACCAGCGCTTTGGCGTGTTCGCCGGGGTGGTGGTCGAAGCCCTGCGCGGCGACAGCCAGCGTGATCGCTTCGAGACCAGCAATGTACGCTTCATCGCCGAGGCCGTGGGCCTTGAAAGCCTGCGTAACGTCACCGCGTTCGAAGACCCGCACATGCGCAGGCGTTCGGGCCGGCTGGTGCGCATGAACAGCGAGTTCATGGCCATCACCACGCGCTTCAACGCCTTGCACCGCCTGCTCGAGCGCCTGCGCGCCCGCGGCCCGCTGCAGATCGTCGGCGCCATCGAGCCGGGCCTGGCGACGCTCGCCGAACTGCTCGAGCCCTATGTCGGGCGGGCATTGACCGATGCCGATGCACTGCGCCTGACCCTGGAACTGGCCGCCTACAAGGAGGGCCTGCAAGCCCAGGTGCGTACGCTGCGCGCCGAGTATGTCCAGACCGACCCCAGCGAGGCCGACCTGCTCGACTTCCACACCGCCTTCGAGCTGCTGTACCGCTTCGTCGACGAGATGTACAGCTACGTCCAGACCCACGCCTCGCTGTCTGCGCACAACCATGAGCGCGAACACTGGGACGAACCCTACGTGGCCCAGACCAACTGGCTGGTGTCCCTGGCTGCCGGCGTGCGGGCCTCGGCGGTACTGTTGCTGCTGGGCAGCTACTGGTTGCTCAGCGACTGGCCCAGCGGCGCCATGATGAGCCTGATCGCCACGGTGACCGTGGGCCTGTCGGCCGCCTCGCCGAATCCCAAGCGCATGTCGTTCCAGATGGCCTGCGGGACGATGATCGGCGCCTTCGTCGGCTTTTTCGAAACCTTCTTCGTGTTTCCCTGGATCGACGGCTTCCCGCTGCTGTGCGCCGTGCTGGCGCCGGTGTTCGTGCTGGGCGCGTTCCTGTCCTCACGCCCGGCCTACGCAGGCTATGGCATCGGCCTGCTGGTGTTCTTCGCCATCGGCTCGGTGCCCAACAACCTGACGATCTACAACCCGTACACCTTCATCAACGACTACATCGGCATGGTCATCGGCATGCTGGTCTGCGCCGCCGCCGGGGCGATCATCCTGCCGCCCAACAGCCGCTGGCTCTGGAGCCGCCTGGAGCAGGACCTGCGCGAGCAGGTGCTGTTCGCCATCACCGGGCGCCTGCGCGGGCTCGGCTCGGCCTTCGAAAGCCGCACCCGGGACCTGCTGCACCAGGCCTATGGCTTGGCCGCCGGCAAGCCCCAGGTACAGAGCGAACTGATGCGCTGGATGTTCACCGTGCTGGAGATCGGCCACGCGATCATCGAGTTGCGCAAGGAACAGGTGCGCGCGCCGGTGCATCCGGCCTATGCCGAGTCGCAGCCCTGGCGCCAGGCCATCCGCGTCATGGGCCGGGCCCTGGCGCGGTTGTTCCTGCAGCCCAACGCCAGCAACCACGAACGCGCCCTGGTGGCCGTGGACCACGCCATCAGCCGCGTGCAAGCCACCGACGAACCCTTCGCCCGGCACTTCGATACCTCGGTGTTGCGCCGGGTGCAGAGCTACCTGCATTTCATCCGTACCTCCCTGCTCGACCCACAGTCGCCGTTGGCCCCGGCGAAAGGACTGCACCGTGCTCCGTGAAATCATGCCCCGCGAAATCGCCTTCCATGGCGTGTACATGCCCTCCATGACCTTGATGTTCCTGTTCGCCGCGGGCCTGGCCTGGGGCCTGGACCGCTTCATCGCGAGCATCGACGGCTACCGCTTCTTCTGGCACCCGGCGTTGCTGCGCCTGTGCCTGTTCATCTGCCTCTTCGGCGCCATGGCGCTGTCCTTGTATTGGTGAGAAACCTTCGATGAAAAAGTTCTTCAGCCTGATCGCCACCTTGCTGGTGCTGGCGGGCGCCGTGGTGATCGGCCGCCAGTTGTGGCTGCATTACATGACCACGCCCTGGACCCGCGACGGCCGGGTGCGCGCTGACATCATCAACGTCGCCGCCGATGTGCCGGGCTATGTGGTGGACGTGCCGGTGCGGGACAACCAGCGGGTGAAGAAGGGCGACCTGCTGATCCAGATCGACCCCGAGCATTACCAGCTGGCGGTGAACCAGGCCAAGGCCCTGGTCGCCTCGCGCAAGGCCACCTGGGAGATGCGCAAGGTCAACGCCAAGCGCCGCGCCGACCTGGACAACCTGGTGATCTCCAAGGAAAACCGCGACGACGCCAGCAACATCGCCAGCGCCGCCCTGGCCGACTACCAGCAGGCCCAGGCCCAGCTGGCTGCCGCCGAGCTGAACCTCGAGCGCACGCGGATCATCGCCACGGTCGATGGCTACGTCACCAACCTGAACGTTCACAAAGGGGACTACGCCCGCACCGGCGAGGCGGTGATGGCGGTGGTCGACGAGCACTCGTTCTGGGTGTACGGCTTCTTCGAGGAAACCAAGCTGCCCCATGTGAAAGTGGGCGACCAGGCCGAACTGCAGATGATGAGCGGCGAGCGCATCAAGGGCCATGTGGAGAGTATCGCCCGGGGCATCTACGACCGTGACAACCCGCAGAGCCGCGAACTGGTTGCCGATGTGAACCCGACCTTCAACTGGGTGCGTCTGGCCCAGCGGGTGCCGGTGCGGATTCACATCGACGAAGTGCCCGACGGCTTCCTGCTGGCTGCGGGCACGACCTGCACGGTGGTGGTCAAGCCGAGCGTTCTGTAGGAGCGGCCTTGCGCCGCGAAAGGGGCGCAACGCGTCCCCAATCGTTAGGCCACCCCCACCAACACTGGCACCTGCACCCGATCGATCACCTTCGCACTGACCGAAGGGTCCAGCAACCGCCCCAGCCTGGACAGGTGCCGGTGGCCCATGACGATCAACTCGCACGCCAGCGCCTGGGCTTTTTCGACGATGGCATCGACCGGCTCCGCGGCGACCACGCTGCCATGGCAATCGAAGCCTGCCTCGCGCAAGGTGCGCACGGCACCGGCCACGGCCTGTTCGGCCAGGCGCTGCTCCTCGCAGGCGGCGGGGTATTCCGCCTGTTCCTGCTCGGTGTAGCTCGCCGGGCGTTCATGCACGGCGAAGGTCGTGTCGATGGCCAACAGCACATGCAGTTCATGCTCGCCGGGGCGGCAGTAGCGGTGGGCGAGGTCGAGCAGGGTGTGGCTGGCGGGGGAGGCGTCGATGGCGATCAGGACCGGGCGGGGCATGGGGGTTCCTTCAGGCTGCAAAGGCTGGGTTGGCAGTTCCGGCCAACCGCTGGCAAGCCAGCTCCCAGCGGCCCTGCGTTGCATGGGCAGCACCTGTGGGAGCCGGCTTGCCGGCGATGAGGGCCAGGCCATTGTTCAAGCTTTGCGCCAGGGAATAAATGGCCTGCCACGCACGGCGTCGTTGCGTCAGACGCAATCCACCAACCTGCTAACATCGCATTTCCTACAGCTGTCACGGAAAACGGCCATGCAACTGCCAGACATGAACCTGCTCGTCGCCCTTGATGCGCTGCTCGACGAGGGCAGTGTGGTCGGTGCGGCCCGGCGCATGAACCTGAGCCCGGCGGCGATGAGCCGTACCCTCGGCCGGATCCGCGATGCTCTGGGCGACCCGATCCTGGTCCGCGCCGGTCGCGGCCTGGTGCCCACACCCCGGGCGCAGGCCTTGCGCGAGCAGGTCTCGGCCCTGGTGGAGCAGGCCGGGCAGGTATTTCGCAGTGGTGACGACGTCGACCTGCCGAATCTGGAGCGGGCCTTCAACATCCGCACCAACGACCTGTTCATCGCACTGTATGGCGCGCAGTTGCTGCGCATGATGCACGAGCAGGCGCCACGTACCGTGCTCCGGTTCGTCCCGGAGAGCCCAGGCGGGGATGACGACAGCGTACTGCGGGATGGGCGCACCGACCTGATCATCAGCTCGACCATCGACCTGGGGCCAGAGATCAAGGTGCAGAGCTTGTTCCAGACCGTCTACATCGGCCTGGCCCGGCGCGACCACCCGATCTTCGACGCCGAAATCACGCCTGAACGCTTTGCCGCCTACCCGCAGATCAGCGTATCGCGACGTGGCCGGGCCAACGGGCCGATCGATATGGAGCTTGCCAACCACAAGGTGCAGCGGCGCGTGGCGTTGATCACCCCAAGCTTCCACTCGGCGATGTTTTCGCTGCCCGATTCGGACCTGCTCCTGCCGATGCCGGCCAACATCCTCAACAGTGTGAACAAGCTGGGGCTGCCGCTGCGCTCGTTCCAGATCCCATTGCCGCTCGAGCAGGTGACTGTCATGCAGGCATGGCACCCGCGCTTTCAGAACGACCCGGCGCATCGTTGGTTGCGCCAGACGCTGAAGGCCTGTTGCAGCGTCGATCCGTGAAGAGGGGGCGCTGTGCGCCCATCGCGGGACAAGCCCGCTCCTACAGGTTCTCTACGGCTTTCTAAAACGGCGCGGTACCTGTGGGTGATTCTATGGTGCTAAACAAGCCAGCCGTGCAAATACGGCCCAGGCTCCGCTTGCTTCGTGGGAGCTGGCGGAGCCTGCGATGGGTCGCAAAGCGGCCCCTTGAGTCTGGAGGGGCTCCAGCGTTTGAGGGCTTGGGGCTGCTTTGCAGCCCATCGCAGGCTGTCGCCAGCTCCCACCGAGATTGCGCCGCTCTCAAGACTAGCGAAATCCCTGTGTGCGGGCTTGTCCCGCGATGGGGGCGGTAAGCGCTTGGCATGGATTGCGCCTGACGCAACTTAAAACTGCCAATAAGTCAGTTTTCGTCAGCATTCGACCTTTTTAGACTTCTCCTCTGCGCTAAATTGTTGCTGGAGATGTCTGCCCATGAGTTCCCTGTCCGCGCCTGTTTCTGCGGTCGCCGCTGCCCCTGCGCCAGCCGCCCCGGCGCAAACGGCGTTCGGCCTACGGGTGGTGGTCGGGCTGTTCGGCGTGCTGCTGGCGGTGCTCTGTGCCGGCCTCAACGAGGCGGTGACGAAGATTTCCCTGGCCGATATCCGCGGTGCCATGGGCATCGGCGCCGACGAGGGTGCCTGGCTGCTGGCGGTGTATTCGGCGGCCTCGGTCTCGGCCATGGCCTTCGCGCCGTGGATGGCCGGCACGTTTTCCCTGCGTCGCTTCACTTTGTGCGCCATCGGCGTGTTCGCCGTGCTTGGCCTGGTACAACCTTTCGCTCCCAACCTGCACAGCCTGATGCTGCTGCGTATCGTCCAGGGCCTGGCCTCTGGCGCCCTGCCGCCGATGCTGATGACCGTGGCGCTGCGTTTTCTGCCGCCGGGCATCAAAGTCTACGGCCTGGCCTGCTACGCCCTGACCGCCACCTTCGGCCCCAACCTGGGCACGCCCTTGGCGGGCCTGTGGACCGAGTACGTCGGTTGGCAGTGGGCCTTCTGGCAGATCATCCTGCCGTCGGGCCTGGCCATGTTCTGCGTCGGCTGGGGCCTGCCCCAGGACCCCCTGCGCCTGGAGCGCTTCAAGCAGTTCGACTGGCGTGGCGTGGTGCTTGGCCTGCCGGCCATCAGTTGCATCGTCCTGGGCCTGTCGCTGGGTGACCGCTGGGGCTGGTTCGACTCGCTGCTGATCTGCTGGTTGTTGGGCGGTGGCCTGCTGTTGCTGGTGCTGTTCATGTACAACGAATGGTCCGAGCCGCTGCCGTTCTTCCAGCTGCGCCTGTTGTCGCGCCGCAACCTGAGCTTTGCCTTGGTCACGTTGGCCGGCGTGTTGATCGTGCTGTCGGGCGTAGGCAGCATCCCTTCGGCGTACCTGGCGCAGATCCAGGGTTACCGCCCGGCGCAGACCAGCCCATTGATGCTGCTGGTGGCCATGCCGCAGTTGATCGCCCTGCCGCTGACGGCCGCGCTGTGCAACATCCGCGCGGTGGACTGCCGCTGGGTACTGGCCGTGGGCCTGGGCATGCTGGCGCTGAGCTGCGTGGGCAGCAGCCTTTTGACCTCGCAATGGATCCGGGGCGACTTCTATCCGTTCTACCTGCTGCAGGTGTTCGGCCAGCCGATGGCCGTGCTGCCGCTGCTGATGCTGTCCACCAATGGCATGACGCCGCAGGAAGGCCCGTTCGCCTCGAGCTGGTTCAACACCGTCAAGGGCCTGGCCTCGGTGGTCGCTGCCGGCCTGCTGGACGCCCTCGGCACCCTGCGCCGGCATTTTCATTCCAACCACCTGGTGGACAGCCTGGGCAACGCCCCGCTGGTCGACGACAACGCTGCCGGCCTGGCCAAGCGCATCCATGAACAGGCCCTGGTACTGACCTCGGCCGACCTGTACCTGGTCCTGGCCGGCATCGCCGTGGCCCTGATCTGCCTGATTCCTTTCGTGCCTACCCGGGTCTATCCACCGCGTGCGGTGGCCTGAGCCCTGGATGAAATTCGAGACCACTGAAATGACGAACAGCCGCAAGACCCTCGTGATCGGCTCGGCACTGGCCGTGGCCGTGCTCGCTGCCCTGGTGATGCCCTGGATGCTGGGCAGCGACCACGAGCAGAGCACCAACGACGCCTACGTGACCGCCGACTACACCGTGGTCGCGCCCAAGGTTGCCGGTTTCATCAAGCAAGTACTGGTCGAGGACAACCAGCAGGTCAAGGCCGGGCAGTTGCTGGCGACCATCGATGCCCGTGACTACCAGGCCGCCCTGGATGCCGCCCAGGCCCAGCTGCTGGTGGCCAAGGCACAGAGCGCCGATGCCCGCGCCACCCTGGAGCGTCAGGGCTCGCTGATCGCCCAGGCCGAGGCTGCGGTGAAGGCGGCGCAGGCCGAGATGGCCTTCGCCGAGCATGAGGTCAAGCGCTACAGCCGCCTGGCCGAGCAGGGCGCCGGTACCGTGCAGAATGCCCAGCAGGCGCGCAGCCGGGTCGACCAGGCCCGTGCACGCCTGGCCAATGCCCAGGCGGCGCTGGTGGCCACGCGCAAACAGGTGGATATCCTCAGTGCCCAGGTGGCCAGTGCCGACGGCCAGCTCAAGCGTGCAGAGGCAGGGCTGGAGAAAGCCCAGCTGGACCTTTCCTACACCCAGATCACCGCCCCGGTGGACGGCATGGTCGGCGAGCGCGCCCTGCGCGTGGGCGCCTACGTCAACCCGGGCGCGCGCCTGCTGTCGGTGGTGCCGCTGCAACAGGCCTATGTGGTCGGCAACTTCCAGGAAACCCAGCTGACCCACGTGCAACCCGGTCAGCCGGTGAGCATCAGTGTCGATACCTTCTCCGGCGAAACACTGCGTGGTCACGTCCAGAGCATTGCCCCAGCCACCGGCGTGACCTTCGCTGCGGTGAAGCCGGACAACGCCACCGGCAACTTCACCAAGGTGGTCCAGCGCATTCCGGTGAAGATCGTCTTCGATGACGGCCAGCCGCTGCTCGAACGTCTGCGGGTGGGCATGTCGGTGGTAGCGACCATCGACACCCACGGCGACATGCTCGAAGGCAAAGAGGTGAGCGCGCGATGAAACCTGCATCCCGCTTGAGCCCGTTGTTGCTGGCGGTGCTGCTGGCCGGTTGCACCCTGGGCCCGGACTTCCTGCACCCTGACAGTCAGGCACCGCAGGCGTGGTCGCCGGTGCAGGGCGAGGCCGCTGCCAGCCAGCCCACTGCCGACCCTCTGCAGCTGCGCTGGTGGGACAGCTTCCACGATGCCCCGCTGAGCGCGCTGATCCAGCGCGTGGCCGAGCGCAATCTCGACCTGCAGATGGCCAGCGCACGCCTGCTGCAAAGCCGTGCCTTGCGCAGTACCGTGGCTGCCGACGAGGTGCCCTCGGTGGACGTGAATGCCGGCTACAGCCGTGCGCGCAACAGTGCCGAAGGCCTGAACGACCCGTCCGGCAAAGCGGGCAAGTCGGCCTTCAATCTGTGGCAGGGCGACCTGGTGGCAGGCTGGGAGCTGGACCTCTGGGGGCGGGTGCGCCGACAGGTGGAGGCCGCCGATGCCACGGTGGAAGTGGCCGAGAACGATCGTCGTGGCGTGCTGCTGGCGCTGCTGGCCGAAACGGCTGGTGACTATATCCAGCTGCGTGCGGTGCAACACACCTTGCAGATCACCCACGACAACCTCAAGGTCGCCCAGCATAGCCTCAAGCTTTCCCAGGATCGCCAGGCCGAAGGCGTCGCCACGCGCCTGGACGTGGCCCAGGCCAGCGCCCAGGTGGCCTCCATCGAGGCCCGCCTGCCCACCTTGGAAGCCCGGCGTGACGACCTGATCAACGCCCTGAGCCTGCTCGCCGCCGAGCCGCCGCGCAGCCTGCAACGCCAGTTGCTGGCCACTGGCGAGCTGCCGGCGCCGCGCCAGTCGTTCGCCATCGGCCTGCCCTCAGAGCTGGCCGAGCGTCGCCCGGACATCCGTCAGGCCGAGGCGCGCCTGCATGCGGCCACCGCCAGCATCGGCGTGGCCAAGGCCGATTTCTACCCCAGTATCCGGTTGTCGGGCAGTGTCGGTTTCCAGGCCATGCAGCTCTCCGATTTCGGCGCCTGGGATGCTCGGCGTTTCGCTTTCGGGCCGCAGCTGTCGTTACCGATCTTCGAAGGTGGGCGTTTGAAAGGCACCCTGCAATTGCGCGAGGCCCAGCAGCAGGAGGCGGCGCTGAACTACCGCAAGGTGGTGTTGGCGGCGTGGCACGAGATCGACGATGTGCTGCGTTTGTACAACGCCAGCCAATTGCGTCGTGATCATCTGGCCGAAGCGGTGGCGCAGAACCGCATCGCGCTGGAGACCGCGCAGCGTCAATATGTGGAAGGGGCGGTGGACTTCCTCAATGTGTTGAGTGTGCAAGGCGCGCTGCTGGCCAGCGAAGAGCAGTGGATCGACAGTTCTGCGGCCGTGTCCCAGGCATTGGTGGGGCTGTACAAGGCGTTGGGCGGTGGGTGGCAGGCGTTCGACGAGCCGGTGTAGGGGGCCGCTGCGCGGCCCTATCGCGGGACAAGCCCGCTCCTACAGGTTCGCGTGGGAGCTGCCGCGAAAGGGCGCAAAGCGCCCCTAAAAATGTCACAGAGGGCGCAGCAACCCGAACCGCTTGCGCAGCACCGTGTCCAGCAACCGCCGCGGCACCACCCGGGCCAGCAGCGGCAGGGCCGTGCTGCCATTGCCCAGGCGCACCAGCGCGGGCGTCGGGGTCTTGCCGATAGCCGCCAGTACCCCTTGGGCGAACACCGCAGCTGGCGTGGGCTTGTCCTGCGAAGCTCTGGCCCGCGCCTGGACGTACTCACGCAACGGCCACCACGGCGAGTCTGCGGCCAGCACCTCATCCGCCTGGCGCTGGGCGTTGTTGGCGAACTGCGAAGCGATCGCCCCCGGCTGCACCTCCATCACCCGGATGCCGAACGGTGCCAGTTCCAGGCGCAGGGCATCGCTCAGCGCGTTCACCGCAGCCTTGGACGCGCAGTAGGCACCCGCGAACGGAGTGACCAACACCCCCGAGACGCTGCCGATGTTCACCACCAGGCCGCGTGCACGGCGCAGCAGCGGGAACAGTGCGCCGGTCACCCCGACCACAGCGAAGACGTTGGTCTCGAACTGCTGGCGCAGGGCTTCGACACCGCCATCGAGCAAGGGGCCCATGGCGCCGTAGCCGGCGTTGTTGATCAGGATGTCCAGGCTGCCGTGGCGATCTTCCAGCTCCTCGGCCAGGCCTGCCAGGGCGTCGGCGTCGTTCACGTCCAATTGCCGGGCGGCGAAGCCGGCAGCGGCCAGTCGCTCGACGTCTTCGGCTTTGCGGGCCGTGGCCCAGACTTCATGGCCGGCGTCGCGGAAGGCTTCGGCCAGGGCGCGGCCGATGCCGCTGGAGCAACCGGTGATCAGGACAGTGGGCATGGGAAAGGCCTGTCATCAAGGAAGGGAGGTGTTGCCAATACCGGCCCGATCGCCGGCAAGCCGGCTCCCACAGGTACGCCACAGTGCTGGTGGGAGCCGGCTTGCCGGCGATCGGGCCGGTATTGGCGGCGGATCAATTGGCGAATGTGCCTTGCAGGTGCTCAGCCCGAAACTCCAGCGTCTGCGGACGATACCCGGAGCGCAGTGGCGGCACTGGCAGGCAGTCGGTCCAGGTGGCACCGGGCTGCAGTTCGCCGGGGCCGCGGTAGCGCGGGGCGTTGTAGGTGTTCTCGGCCAGGTTGACGGTATCGCCCGGGGTATAGGCAGCGACGCGCCAGCGCAACTCGACCAGGGGAACATCGTTGCCGTTCTTCATGCGCACCTGTAGAGCGCGATCGGCGGGGCACTGGTCGGGGGCGTAGGCCAGGCGCAGGTCCAGGCGTGCCAGCTGGGAGGCTTCGCGGGTGTCCTGCCAGACCACCCACAGCGCCACCACCCCTAGGCCGAGCACGGCGGCCAGGGAAATCGGCAAGGCCTTGGCCGGGTAGCGCAGCAGCAGTACCAACCAGGTGAGGATGAGCAGGGCGCCGATGAGCATCGCGAGGTAGACCTTGTTGCAGCGGGTCAGGTCATCCTAGCTGGAAAACGGGGAGGGCTCAAAAGCGGGAGGGCTTTACCCTCCTTTCGCGGCACAAGGCCGCTCCACATCGTTCGCATTCCGTAGGAGCGGCCTTGTGCCGCGAAAGGGCCGCAGTGCGGCCCCAGGATCTTGCTTCACTGCGCGATGGTCTTAACCGAAACCCCGCGCTCCATGGGCGTGGAAGTACGCCCGTAGACATCCTCGAAGCGCTCGATGTCGTCCTCGCCCAGGTAGCTGCCGGACTGCACTTCGATGATCTCCAGCGGGATCTTGCCCGGGTTGCGCAGGCGGTGGATCGATGCGATGGGGATGTAGGTCGACTGGTTCTCGGTGAGCAGGAACACGTTCTCGTCGCAGGTCACCTCGGCCGTACCCGATACCACGATCCAGTGCTCGGCGCGGTGGTGGTGCATCTGCAGCGACAGGCTCGCGCCCGGTTTGACGGTGATGTGCTTGACCTGGAAGCGGCCGCCCATGTCCACCGAGTCGTACGAGCCCCACGGGCGGTACACCTCCAGGTGGTTCTGGGTTTCGCTGCGGCCCTGCTGGTCGAGGGTGTTGACCAGCTGCTTGACGCCTTGGACCTTGTCCTTGTGGGCGATCATCATGGCGTCCTTGGTCTCGACCACGACGATGTTCTCCAGGCCGATCACCGACACCAGCTTGCCGTTGCCATGGATCATGCAGTTGCGGCTGTCCTGCACCACCACGTCGCCCTTGGTGACGTTGCCGTCGGCGTCCTTGTCGTGCACTTCCCACAGCGACGACCAGCAACCCACGTCGCTCCAGCCGGCCGACAGCGGCACCACGCAGGCACGCTGGGTCTTCTCCATCACCGCGTAGTCGATGGAATTGTCCGGGCAGCAGGCGAAGGTGGCGGCATCGATGCTCAGGGCGTCGCCGTCTTCCTCGCTGCGCTCCAGGGCCAGCAGGCAGGTGTCATAGATATCCGGGTCATGCTTCTTCAGCTCTTCGAGGAAGCGGCTGGCGCGGAACAGGAACATGCCGCTGTTCCAGAAGTAGCCGCCGGCACGGACGAACTCGTTGGCACGCTTCTCGTCAGGCTTCTCGACGAACTGTGCCACTCGCGCCACGCCTTCGGGCAGCAGGGCGTCCTGGCTGGAGCGGATGTAACCATAGCCGGTCTCGGGCTTGGTCGCCGGCACGCCGAACAGCACCATCTCGCCGCGCTCGGCCGCCACGGTGGCCAGGGCCAGGGCACGCTGCAGGGCTTTCTGGTCCTCGATCACGTGGTCGGCTGGCAGTACCAGCATCAGCTCGTCACGGCCTTCGTTGACCAGCTTCATGGCAGTCATGGCCACCGCCGGGGCGGTGTTGCGGCCGAAGGGCTCCATCAGCAGGCCCTGGGTCTGGAGGTTCAGGCCGGCCAACTGCTCCTGGACGATGAACTTGTGGTCCTTGTTGCACACCACGATGGGGGTGTCCATGCCTTCGAACACCAGGCGCTGGAGGGTCTGTTGGAACAGGGTGTGTTCACCGGTCAGGGCCAGGAACTGCTTGGGGAACTGCTTGCGCGACAGAGGCCACAGACGCGAACCGCTACCACCAGAAAGAATTACCGGAATCATGATGTTTCTCCAAAAGGTCGATAGGGGCTTGGATCAGTTGCTGGCGACTGGGCGGGTGACCCAGACCGGCGACAGGCTGCTGCCGGAACCGGTGACATAAAGCACCGCCGCTTCGCCGCGCTCGAGGGCGACAGGCTTGAGGTCGCTGACCTTCTTGTCGCCTTCGTACAGGGCCAGGTTGACCTTGACCGGGTTGATCTCGCGCTCGCCGCGGCCGTTGGCGGCCACGGTCTTGACCACTTCGGTCTTGCCGTCGGCGGTCTTGAGGGTCAGCGGCTGGTCGGTGAGGTTCTGTACCCGCACCAGGGCCTTCTGCTTGTTCTTGAACGGTGGCTCCTCGATCAGCTGCGGGGTGCCGCTGGCGTTGTTGACCAGGGTGTAGTACTTGTCCGCGGCCAGCTTGACCGGGACGCTCTTGCCGCCGACCTGGGCGGTGTAGTCACCGCCTGGCAGGAAGCTGAAGTCGCTGCTGGCCTGGGCGCCGACCTGCTTGATCTGGGTGTTGCCCACCGACGCGGCGGCCGGGGCGCTTGCGGCGTTGTACAGGCGCACGAAGGTCGAGCCCTTCGGTGCGCTCGGGCCATACAGCGCGGCATCGGCGCCGGCGAGGGCCTGCAGGGAGAGCAGGGACAGGCCTGCCGCGAGGGTGAACGCTTTGGCGAAGGAAGGTTTGTTGGTCATGTGCATGTCCTCTTCAGTGAACCGTCCGATTGGACGACAGGGCCAGGTTTTCTTCGGTCTTGCGGGTGTTCTTCAGCTGCGCGATCCACTGCGGATCGAATGCGCTGAGGTCGTTCTTCATTGGCAGATAACGTTCCGGGAATTCCCACACCACCACTTGCGGGGCGTTGTCCTTGAAGGCGTCGCTCTGCAGGTACTTGAGCATCGGCAGCAGCGGGCCATGGCCGTCTTCGGCGTAGTTGGCCACGTCGCTGCGCAATGCCTGTTGCAGGGCGCCGAGGAAGTTCCAGTGCGGGTTGGCGCTGTAGCTGGTGCCCACCAGCGCCACCGGGATCTGGGTTTCGGCGAACAGCGCATCGCCTGATTCACCCGCGGCCTCGGCCGGCCGGGTGGTGCGTTGCTGCAGGTTGTCCGGGCTCGGCAACAGGTTGCTGAACAGCGGGTCGAGCGGCAGGAAGTTGGTCAGGTCGCCCTTGTACGGGCTGGTGCCACCGGCCTCGGTGATGAACTGTTGCGGGTCGCCATTGAGCAGGTTCTGGCGCGATACCGCCTCGGCCAGGGCCTGGGCCGCGACTTCGGCGCCCATGGGCGTCCAGTGGGTGTCGGTGCGCAGGAACACCTGGCCGCGGGCCTTGGCCTGCTCCAGCGGTGCCATCAGGTCCGGGGCGAACACGCCGGCTTGGCGGGCCTGGGCGTGGAACTGGTTGTACAGGTCGTTGTGCAGGCTGGCCGGCAGGGCCTTGCCCAGGTACTCCGAGTAGACCCGCGCCTTGGCGGGGACGATCGCCAGTACCAACTGGGTGCCGTGGCGCTGCAGGGTGTCACGCACGCCGCGGATCAGTGCCAGGTTCTCCTGCATCAGTTGCTCGGCGCCGGCGGTGGGCTTGAACTCCTCGTCGGTGAACAGCCACTGGTCGCGGCCCAGCACGACGCCCGGGCGGCCTTCGTTGAACAGCTTGAAGTCCAGGGCTGCCCACAGGTTGGTGCCGATGCGCTTGATCGGGAACTGCTCGTCGTAGTGGGTCTCGGCGGCCTTGGCCAGCTTGCCGTTGAGCAGGGTCATCTGCTCGGTACGGTTGAAGCTCTCCAGGCCACCCACCGACCAGGCACCGAGCCCGGTCAGCAAGCCCAGGAACGACAGCGAATAGGTGATGCGTAGTGTCCGGTTCATGATTCAGGCCTCAGAACTGGAAGTAGAGGAACGGTGAGTAGCTCTGTGCCGAGAGCTTGAGCACCGAGGCAACGAACAACAGCAGGACCAGGGCGCGGGTCATGACGCGAGTCCAGTCCAGGCCGATGGAACCGTCGGCGTTGATTTGCACCGGGGCCGCCTTGGGCGTGGGCTTGGCGTTGCGGTAGAAGTCGCGCAGGCCGAACACCGCCAGGGTGACGTAGGCCAGCACCAGGGTCGCGACCTGAAGGCCGGTGAGCTGGGCGCGGTTGAGCTCCGACAGCTGCCAGTCGCCGAAACTGAACATGGCGCCGTACATACGGCCGGCCACGTGCAGGTTCTCGGCGCGGAAGATCACCCAGCCGATCACCACCAGCAGGAAGGTGAAGGCCCACTTGACCGGGTTGAAACGTTGCGGGTTGGTGTCCAGGCCCAGGGCGCGCTCGATGGCGAGCCAGGTGCCGTGCCAGGCGCCCCAGATGATGTAGGTGAAGTTGGCGCCGTGCCAAAGGCCACCGAGCAGCATGGTCAGGAACAGGTTGCGGTAGGTGTTGAAGGTGCCTTTGCGGTTACCGCCCAGGGTGATGTACAGGTAGTCGCGCAGCCAGGTGGAGAGGCTGATGTGCCAACGCCGCCAGAACTCGGTGATCGACTGGCTGATGTACGGCTGCTTGAAGTTCTCCATGAAGCGGAAGCCCATCATCAGGCCCAGGCCGATGGCCATGTCGCTGTAGCCGGAGAAGTCGAAATACAGCTGAGCGGTGTAGGCCAGCGCGCCGAGCCAGGCATCACCGGTGGTGGGGTTCTGCAAGGCGAAGCAATGGTCGGCCACCACTGCCAGGGTGTCGGCGATGAACACTTTCTTGATGAAGCCCTGCATGAAACGGGTGCAGCCTTCGGAGAACTTGTCCAGGGTGTGGGTGCGGTTGTTGAACTGGTCGACCAGGTCCTTGAAACGCAGCACGGGGCCGGCGATCAGGTGCGGGAAGATCGCCACGAAGGCCGCGAAGTCGATCAGGTTACGCGTGGCCGGGGTGTCGCCGCGGTACACGTCGATGATGTAGCTGATCGACTCGAAGATGTAGAACGAGATACCGATCGGCAGCAGCACATGGGTGAGGATGAACGGCTGCATGCCGAACGAGGTGATGATCGCGTTGAGGCTGTCGACGCCGAAGTTGGCGTACTTGAAATAGCCCAGGATCGCCAGGTCGACGCCCACGCCCAGCAGCAGCCAGCGCTGCGCCGGCTTGGTGCGCACACCCGCGGCGCCGACTCTCAGGCCGATCCAGTAGTTCCACAGCGTGACGCCGGCGAACAGGGCAAGGAAATCCACCCGCCACCAGGCATAGAAGATATAGCTGGCGATCAGCAGCAGCAGGTTTCGATAGCGTTGCCCGCTCAAGTAGTACAGGCCGAGGAATATCGGCAGGAACAGGAACAGGAACACGTTGGACGAAAAGACCATCCGGGTTCTCCTTGTCGTTCACATCAACCGGGGCAAAGGCCCCCCAAACCCCCCAGCCCGAAGACGGGGAGCAACCAAGTATTCGGTGGGAGCCGGCTTGCCGGCGATGCAAGGCGAAGCCTTGCTCAGCGGTAGTCCGGGGCCGCAGTGCGGCCCATCGCCGGCAAGCCGGCTCCCACAGGGTTTGTGTTACTTCTTGCTTTGCGCGCTCGGGTCATAGACCCGCGTCAGGTCGCCACCCAGGCGGAAGTTGTTGAACGGCTGCATGCCGCGCTTGCGCTTGAGGGTGTCGCCGCTGCACTGGTACAAGCTGCACCACGGTTCGAGCCAGGCGTACTTGCTGTCGACCTTCAGGTCCTTCATGTCCTGCTTCTCGCCGTTGCGCTTCTTGAACGCGCTCGGGTCGCGGGCGCCGTAGAGCACCTTCTGGCCCAGGCGATGCAGGGCGTTGTTGTTCTCGCCGCGCAGGTCTACACCGTTGGCCTGGGCGAAGCTTGCGATCATCGCCAGCGGCGGCAGGGCATAGTTGTGGTAGGCCAGGGCGCGTTGCTTGCGCTTGAGCTCGTTGGGCAAGAAGCCCTGCTCGTCGACCTGGTTGGCGCCGACCTTGTATTCCTTCACCGCCCAGTCGAACAGGTCGCGCCGGTCGGTGGCCACGGCGGTGGCCATGACCGCCCAGGCCGCCCAGTAGCTATGGTTGTTGATCTTCTCCAGCGGCAGGTCGCTCCAGTCGCGCACGGTCTGTTCGGCCAGGCGCGCCAGCCATTTCTCGATCAGCTCGGCCTCGGCCTGGTGCGCAGCCAGCGGCTGGGAGTTGGAGAACTTCAGGCGCAGCCACGAACCGCTCATGCTGCCCAGCGCCCATTTGCGCATGGACTTGCCGGTGTGGTTGTAGTCGGTGGACTCCAGCGCCCCGGCCCGGGCCCAGGTGCCGAGCCAGGTCAGGGTGCAGTCCAGCTGCGCCGGGCGGCCGTCGCGCATGTACTGGCCGACCATCTTGCTCACGCCACGTTCAAGGGTGGTGATGTCCTCGGTGGACTTTCGGAAGGCCTTGTCGGAGGCAGCATTGAACGTCGCCCGGGCCTTGTCGGAACCTTCGTATTTGCTGCGAAACTGCAAGGCGCCTGTGTAGGGCCTGGGCGCGGGTTCGCAGCGGAAGTTGCCGTCCTTGGTCTTGAGCTTTTCGATCCCGGCGTAGTACCCCTGTGGGGGCACCAGGCCGCCGGCCTGCGCGGCCGGGCCGAACAGGGCCAGGGCGAGCAGGGCGGGGGTGGTGATCTTGCGCAATGGAGTCATGATCGCCTCACTGGCCAGCCTGCGCGGTGTTCTGCGCATGG
The DNA here is from genome assembly GCF_056725765.1 of Pseudomonas shiyinii. Lineage (NCBI taxonomy): Bacteria > Pseudomonadati > Pseudomonadota > Gammaproteobacteria > Pseudomonadales > Pseudomonadaceae > Pseudomonas > Pseudomonas shiyinii. The sequence goes on from NZ_CM161522.1 coordinate 574,795, forward strand.
CCGGCGAAGTTGTTGCGTTTGCACAGCTTGGCCTCGACCTTCTGGGTACCGTTTTCCGGCCCCTGGACTTCGAGGGCGAGCAGGTTCTGGTCAGCCCAGTCCTCGTCCTCGCGCATCTGGAAGACGAAGCGGCCATCGGTGTCGGAGGTCTCCGGTTTTTCGATCTTGATGTCCTCGTGGCGACCGTTGAGGTACCAGAGGGTGGCCTGCAGCACCTTGACCGAGGGGTCTTCGAACTTGATGTCCATCTGCAGGTTGCGGTTGATCAGGTCCTTGATCACGCCGTTCTTGCCATTGACCATCAGCTCGTTCTTGCCGGGCTTGAGGGTGGCGCTGGCGCTCATCTGCGCAGGGCGGCCGTCACAGCCGTCGTCGAGCAGGGCGAGGATCTGGCGCCAGATGGTTTCTTGGTCCAGGCGATAGAGTGGGGAGAATTCCCAGATCAGGATCTTGGGTGGGTTCTTCCGGAACTCCTCGCTGCCCAGGTACTGGATCATCGAGCCTTCCAGGCCGCCGCCGGGGAAGGCGACGTTGAGCACGTCGGCACCGATGTACTGCTGCAGGAAACCGGAGAAGTTGTAGTTCTTGCCACTGTGGCTGGTGCCGACCAGGGTGATCTGGGCGTTGCCCGAGTCGCCGAACAGGTCGTCACCACCGCTCGCACCACCCTTGGGCTCGGTGGCGAACTGGTCCATGTACTGCACCGCGTAGCTGGTGCCGCACAGCTGGCCGGCAACGTTGTGCAGGGTGCCGGTCTTGCCCATGCGCCCGGACTTGTGGGTCTCGAATTCCTTGCGCGGGATGCCGTCGAAGGCTGGCATGTCATGCACGGTGTCGGCCACGATCTTGGCCGCGCGCTCGGCGCCGTACGGCGTCCAGTGCTGGTCGCCGCGGAAGTAGAAGTCCTTGCCTTGGTCGGCCGCGGCCAGTTGCTCGTTGGTCAACGGCGACAGGTCGGGCACGTTGTAGCCCATCTTGGCGAAGCGTTGGAGCATGGCGCGGTAGTTGCCCAGGGCCTTCTGGTAGTCGAAGGCGGCTTTCTCGGCCGGGTTGAGCATGTTGCGGTTCACCAGGCCACGGGTCGGCTGGTACACCAGCACCAGTTCGATGCCGCGTTTCTTGAAGGCATCGTGGACCTGCTGCAGGCGTTTGTAGCCGGCCGGGGTGGTGCTGAATTCGGTGCGCAGGTCTTCGCGGGTACGGAACAGCCAGTCGCCCTGGGCCTGGACCAGGGTGGTGAAGTTCTGCTGGTAGCGGGTCACGTAGCGGCTGGCGTCGTGGGCTTCGGGGCACAGCTGGCAGCAAGGCTCGGCGGTGAAGCTCGGGGCCTGCACATCGGCGGCGCGCACGCCCTGGCTGATGGCCAGGAGGGCGGCGGACAGGCCGAGCAGTTTCATCAGGTGTGGGGTCATGGTCTGGGCTTCCTTAGTCGATCATTTCGGCCTGGCGTTCGACCGGGTCGATCAGCACAGCCTTCTGCTGGCGCACCAGCAGGTCGAGGATTTCGTCCTGGCGCTCGCCCAGCACGCCGTTGAGGCTGATGCCGTTGGATTTGCGCGGTGCCAGCATGGAGACCTTGTACAGCTCCACCGACAGCGGCGAGTCGATCGACAGCGGGCCGGAGCCGTTGGCCGCCAGTTCGCCACCGACGACGATCAGCGAGACCTTGGTGTCGAACGGGTCGAGGGCGATGTCGCGGTCGGTGTCGGAAAGGTCCTTGATGTGGCCGTACACACCGACCAGGCCGTTGGCCATGGCGACGTTCTCATACAGGCGGATGTTCACGCTGTTACGCACGCGGATGCCGTGGCGGCGGTTGTTGATCAGCTTGTTGCCCCAGATCAGGTTGTCGCCGCTCTCGTACAACGTGATGCCGTCGGTGTGATTGCGGTAGATCTCGTTGTAGGCGACCAGGTTGTTGACGCTGTTACGGTCCAGGACCACACCGGAGAGCTTGTTGTCGTAGCTCTTGTTGTTGATGATCCAGCTGTCGTTGACCTCACGGGAAATGATGATCCCGTGCTTCTTCTTGGTGCCGTACACGGTGTTGCCGGCGATGATCAGCCGATGCGAGCGGTCGTGGGGGTCGATGCCATAGACGATGTTGTCGCGGTAGGTGTTGTCCTTGACCACGAAGTCCTGGGTCTCGTAGCAGTAGAAGCCGTACCACATGTCGCTGAACTCCGAGCCGATGATCCAGCCGGTGGGTTCCGGGCGGCCCATGCGCTTGGCCATGTTCGGCGTGTACTGGGAGATACTCACCCCGTACGACTTACTCTTGGCGTAGCCGAAGCTGGCCATCTTGGTGTTGACGATGTAGGTCTCGGTGCCGCCCCAGGACAGCAGGAACGGGCGGAACTCGTCCGGCTTGCGGAAGGTGGCCGGGCCGTTGGCCTGCTCGCGCCAGCCGGTGACCTTGGTGTCGGTGACGAACAGCTTGCCGTCGTTGACGATGAACGAACCGCCCTCCTGGGACAGGCGCAGCTCCTTGACCTTGCCATTGATTTCCAGCACGCCTTTCTGGCCGACCACGATCGGCAGACGCGCCAGGTAAACCCCCGGTTCGGTCTCGCGCAGGTACTGCTTGGGCACCTGCTTGCTCAGTTGTACCAGGTCGACATGCCCCTCATCGACGAAGATTGCCTGGGGAATGCCGTGCTGGCGTCGAACCCATTCGGCGCCCTTGTTGTCGCCGCCGATGAATTCCTTGAGCGACTCCTCCTGGAGCATGCGGCGCACACTGACCTTGCCCTTGCGACTGCGATCGAGCTTCTTCTGTACCGCTTCAGCGGTATAGCCGGTGAGGTCGGGCAGCTTGGGCGGATCCATGTGCAACGGCTCGACCGGTGCGCTGGAGACCGTGTAGGTCTTGGCCTGCTGCAACTCCTTGACCACCGGCTTGGCCGGCTCGGCCAGGGCCAGGCCACTGCTGGCCAGCAGCAGGGCGCTGGCCAGCAGGCCGTGGCGGAAATTCGGGTGAAGGTTCATGAGTGTCCTCTCCCGGGCCTCAGTAGCGCCAGATCACGTCGACGAAGGCGCGGTGCATGTAGGAGTCGGTCTCGCTGCCGTAGGCGTCGCCCGGCTTGAACACGCCGGCACGCAGGCGCACCAGGGCCGACGGCTCGTCGATCGACTGGCTCAGCGAAGCCGGCAGCAGGCCCTGCTTGAAGTACTTGGTGACCACCACGTCCATCTCCTGGCCCAGGTCCTTCTCGCCGTTGATCAGCGGACGGTTCACGCCGTTGTCCTCGACCACGGCGTTGATGCCGCTGGAACCGATGTTCTGCTGGTCATCGACGCGCCAGAACTTGTGGTAGATGAAGCTTGCGTCGTAGTCGTCGCGCAGCTGCCAGGAGGCGAACAGGGTGGCTGCCTGCAGGTTGCCCAGCTCGCCACGGAAGGCTTCGCCGAAGCGGTGTACGCGCGAGCGGGTGCCGGTGTAGTTGGAGCGGTTGCTCTCGAGGCCGGTCTGCTCGTAGTTGCTCGAGCCGTCGCTGCCGCCACCGCCGCTGCCGCGGGCATAGGCCGCACCGACCTGCCAGTTGGGGTTCAGGCGCAGGCGCACGCCCAGGTCGGTGGCCCAGGCATTGACGTCACCGCTCTGCTTGCCGGTGGCGACCTGCTCGTTGCCCACGGTCTGGCTGCTGAGGGTGTCGCGATCGCCGGTCAGCCAGGTGACGCTGCCCCAGTAGTTGACGGTGTGGTCGTTGCGCCAGTTGTAGGCGTCGCTGTTGGCTTCCAGGCCCAGCCAGGTGAGATCGCCGGTGCGGGTCTTGTCCAGCGCATCGACGGTTTCGCCCGGGTCTTTCAGGCTGCCGCTGTCGTGGGTGTGGTGGGCACGCACGCCAACCCAGTGCCCCGGCGTCCATTGGGTGGCGACGTTACCGTAGACGTGGGTACGGTCCTTGTCCTCGGGGGCGAGCTCGGTGAGGTCGGTGCGGTATTCGCTGAAGCGCTGGGCCACGCCCAGGTCGGCCTTGAGCAGGGTGGTGTCGAAGGTCCAGTTCAGCGCCTCGATGTTGGTGTCGCGCCACATGCCGTCGTCGCTGCGCAGGCGCTGGCGACCGAAGCGCAGCTGCTCGCCCGGGTACGGGGTGAAGCCGCTGTAGCCGACCCAGAATTCGCGCATCGCCAGGTAGCTCTTGTCGGGCTTGCGGCCATCGTCGGCGTTGTCCACGGTGCTGCCGTCGTCGGACTGGCGCAGGGTGTCGGTCTCGATGATGTCGGTGGCGGCCACCGCCTGGCCCATGGCGAAGGCGCTCCAGTTGCCGCGCTCGCCATATACCCAGGGGCGCAGGTCAAGGCCCAGGCCGTTGACGTCGCCGCCGGAGCGGGTGCCCAGGTCACGGTCGTCCTCGGACTGGCCGGTGATCTTGATGTCCAGGCCGAAGTTCTTGTCGGCTGTCATTTCCGCCAGGGTCGGGCAGGACCACAGCAGGGCGAAGCTCAGGCCAATGCCGGCTTTCACGAATGGATTGAGCGTCATAGCGAGTCCTCACCGTCTACTTCTTTTTCTTCGTCTTGCAGGGCTTCCTGGGCCAGGGTGCTGTTGCCGACCTGGGCCATGCTGCCGCGCGCCTGCTTTTCCTGGTCCAGCAGTTGCTGGGCCTGGTTGCGTTGCTCGGGTGTCAGTTGCTGGTCGAGCTTTTGCAGCAGCTCGGCCGATTGGGGCGTCGGGTTGGCCTGGGCCAGTTGGGCGAATACCCAGGCATTGGTGGGGGCCGGGCGGATGCCGCGGCCTTCGCTGAACAACTGGGCCAGGGCATAGTCGGCGCTGTTCTGCCCGCCACGGGCGGCACCGAGCAGGTGGTCCACGGCCTTCTGTGGCTCGACATGGCCCAGGTAGCCGCGGCGGTACAGCTGGCCCAGGTAGTAATGGGCGCTGACTTCGCCAGCCGCTGCGGCGTTCTGCAGGTGTTCTTCGGCTTTCACCGCGTCGGCCGGCAAGGTCTTGCCTTCGTAGTAGAGGCGGCCCAGCAGCAGTTCGGCGCGCGGCTGTTCGGCCTCGCGGCCCTTGTCGATGTAGGCCAGCAGTTGGTCGGTGTCGCCGAGCTCGGGGAAGTCGTACACCAGTTGCGCCAGGCTCACCCAAGAGGCCGGGTTGACCGGGGCCACGTGTTCGAGCAGTTCCTTGGCGGTCTTCTCGTCGGTCTGGCCCAGGCTGCGGTCGGCCAGGACGCGGGCGACGCTGTCGACCCGGGTGGCCGGTACCGCGCCGCTGCCGTAGGCAGCCTTGAGCTGCTGGATCAGCGCGGCCTGCTGGTCGGGCTGGGCACGCTTCTGGTAGACGGTGGCCAGTTCCACGTAGCAGATGTCGGTGGTGCTCAGCGCGGCCTTGCAGATCTTCTCCACATCGCCCAGATGCTGGTCGTAGGTGCCCTGGGTGCGATAGAGCAGCACCTGGGCCAGGCCCGCCTCGGGGTTGCCGGCGGCGCGCCACTGGTCGATCTGCTGTTGGGCGTTGACGTTGGGGAAGCTCTGCGGGTACTGCAGGTAGAGCATCGCCAGGGGGATCAGGGTGTTGCTCTCACCTTGTTGCGCCGCGAGCTTGAGCAGGGTCTCGGCCTCCTGGCGCTCGGCCTGGGTGGCGTCGGGCTTGGCCACCAGCAGGCGGCCGAGGCGGGCCTGGGCACGCGGCGAAGTGGCTGCAGCGGCGCGGTAGGTGGCCTCGGCCTGCTTGAGCTGGGCCGGGTCGCGGGTGGCGACCTGGATATCGGCCAGGCCGACCTGGGCATCGCTGTAGCCCAGGTCGGCCAGGGCCTTGTAGTTGCGCTCGGCCAGGGCGGTATCACCGCGCTTCATGGCCTCGTTGGCCAGGCGCTGGTCGGGCAGGCCGGCACAGCCGGCCAGGGCGACGGCCAGGGCCAGGCCACAGAGCCCCAGGTTTTCCCGGGCCCAGTGCGAGCTGGCTTGCCAGCGATTGGCCAATGCCGCGGCTGGGCGTGCGCTGCGCGCTCGATCGCCGGCAAGCCGGTTCCCACAGGGGGTGCGAAGTCCGCTAGTCATCGTTCGATCCCTCTTACAGCCCGCGAGCCACGGCCTTGTCGATCAGCCAGTCCAGCGACGGGCCACGGTCGGTATTGACGGAGGCAGGGCGGCCAGCCAGTTCGGCAGGCAGGGCGCCGTCGGGCTTGATCTGCACGCGGATGTCCGAGGCCAGGTCCTCACTGTTGAGGTTGGCGCTGCTGACGATCTGGCCGGTGCGTACATCGTCTTCGCCGGCGATCTGGAACTGCACGCGGGTGCCGGGCTTGACCTGGTCGAACTGGCGGTAGCTGAAGCGTGCCTCGATCATCGGGTTGCTGGTACGTGGGACCAGCTGGAAGATCGGCTGGCCTTTGGCTGCATACTGGCCGTCGTCCACCAACTGGCGCGAGACCACGCAGTCGCAGGGGCTGGTGAGGGTGCCGGACAACTGCTTGCCGAACAGCTCCTCGACCTTGGCCGGCTCGAGCTGCGAGTCATCCAGGTGGCCCTTGAGCATGTCCAGCATGCTGGTGCTGAAGCTTGCCAGCGGCGCGCCCTTGACCACCTGGCCGCCACTTTCCACCAGGCTCTGCACGGTGCCGTCGCGGGGCATGGTGACGTTGGTGGTGGGTACGGCGACCACACCGGCCTCGGCGTGGCTGACGAAGTACATGCCATACAGCGACTTGGCGATGAAGCCGAAGGCGGCCACGCCGACCACGAACACGCCGAGGCTGACGGTGACCGCGCGCAGGCGGCCGAAGGCCGACAGGCCCGAGCCGTTGTCCTTCTGCTTGCGCGCCTTGGTGAAGTTGTCGCGCTGCAGGGTGCTGAGCACGCCGCCCACGTCGATCATCTCGCCGGACAGGAAGGTGGTGATGATGTGACGCAGGGTCGCCACGTCGCGCGGCTCCAGGTTCTGGAACTGCACGCCGGTGCGGCCGGTGCTCTGGTAGGAGCGGACCTGGAACTCGACGTCCATGGACAGGCCCAGGTTGTCGACCGTGAACTGCAGGCGGCCACGCAGCACGTCCCCGACATTCAGCGGTTTGTTGGTATGGAAGGACAGGCCCCCGGCGGAGAGATCGTCCACCTTCACATCGTGCGTCTCGCGATTGCGGTCCAGGTAGCGCAGCTTGGCGGGGATGCGTACCCGTACATGCTGGCGCTGGGCTTCGGACTCATGCACGACATTGGCGTTCACGGCGGTATTCATGGCGATTTCTTTCCTGTTAGTTCCGTTCCGGGGGGCTCACACGATCATGAACAGCACAGCGACGAAGATGCTGGCCGCCGAGAAGGTCATGGTCCGCGAGGACCAGGTGTTGAACCATTGTTGAAAACTTGCGAGGTCACGCTTGAGCGCAGTCGGCTGGCGGGTCCACGACTGTTTGTCGAGGCGGAAGAACACGTAGATCTTCATGATCGCGCCGACGATCTGGTTGTAATAAAGGATCAGCGGGTAGGCCGGCCCTACGTTGTGGCCCGAGCACAGCAGCATGATGGTGAGGATCAGGCGGGTGATGCCGATCCACAGCAGGTACACCAGCAAGAAGCCCAGGCCGAACTTGAGGCTGGCGATCACCGCCACGGTCAGGCCCAGCAGGCTGGTCCACATGGACACGCGCTGGTCGAACAGGACGATGCTGGTGAACAGCCCCAGGCGCTTGAGGCCCAGGCCCAGTGCGCGGGAGTTCTGTCGCAGGTTGTTGCCGTACCAGCGGTACATCAGCTTGCGGCTGGCCTTGAGGAAGCTCTTCTCCGGCGGGTGCTCGACCGTGTTGATCGCCGCGTCCGGCACGTAGAAGGTGTCGTAGCCCAGGCGCATGAGGCTGAACCAGCTGGACTTGTCGTCACCGGTAAGGAACTTGAAGCGGCCCAGGCGCCAGTGGTGCAGCGAGTCGCTTTCCACGTCGGCGATGAACTCGGGGTTGGTCACCACGCTTGCGCGGAACATCGACATACGCCCGGTCATGGTCAGCACGCGCTTGGACAAGGCCATCGAGCACATGTTGATGTGGCGCTGGGCGAAGCGCAGCTTGTGCCACTCGCTCATGATGTAGCCGCCGCGCACTTCGCAGAATTCGTTGGTGGTCAGGCCACCGACATTGGGGAACAGCTTGAACCAAGGTACGGTCTTGCGGACCACGCCTTCGCCGAGCACGGTGTCGCCGTCGATCACCGCGACCACCGCATGCTCGTCGGGCATCATCCGCGAGATGGCGCGGAAGCCGAAGGCCAGGCCGTCGCGCTTGCCGGTACCGGCGATGCGCACGAAGTCCAGCTTGACGTGGGCGGGCGGGTTGTAGCGGGCCCACAGGCTCTTGACCAGCAGCTCATCGGACATCTCCACCAGCGAGCAGACCACGGTGGTGGGGTAGCCACAATCGATCGCCTCGCGGATCACCGAGCTGTAGACCTGCGCGGTGGTATGGGCGTCGATGCGGAAGCTGGTGACCATCAGGTACACGTGGGACGGGTCGGCCGCCTTGCCCAGCTTGCGCACTTTGCGGCGCAGGTACGGGTAGACGCCGTAGAGGAAGACCATGCCACGGATGAAATGGGTGGCGCCCATGGAATAGCGCCAGATGCCGACAGCGCCGACCAGGAAGATGAAGTGCTTCGACTGCGAGTCGAAGATGTCGCTGGGCAGGGCCAGGGCGATCAGCATGAGCAGGCTCACGTAGAGCAGCCACCCGGCGCACTGCAACAGCACTGTCTGGAGCCTTTGCATGTTCAGCATCCGTCGCGAGAATCAGGGGGAAGGGCAGCGGTTGCCCGCTGCCCGGCCGGTTACCAGCAGATGCCTTCGGTACGGCTGGTGGTGCAGGTCGGCTTGGTCATGAAGCCGACCAGGTCGATCACCTGCTTGCCTTCCGGCGCCTGCTGGGCGAGGGCGCGGAACTTCTCGTCGCGGTTGCCCAGGACGATCACGTCGGCGCTGTCGATGACGTGCTGCAGGTCATCGTTGAGCAGCGAGGACACGTGGGGGATCTTCGACTCGATGTAGTCCTTGTTGGCGCCGTGGACGCGGGCGTACTGGACGTTCTGGTCGTAGATGTTCAGCTCGTAGCCCTTGCCGATCAGGCGCTCGGCCAGTTCCACCAGCGGGCTTTCACGCAGGTCATCGGTGCCGGCCTTGAACGACAGGCCCAGCAGGGCGACCTTGCGCTTGTCGTGGCTTTCGATGATGTCGAAGGCGTTCTGCACCTGGGACTCGTTGCTGCGCATCAGCGAGTCGAGCAGCGGTGCCTTCACGTCCAGGCTCGAGGCGCGGTAGGTCAGGGCGCGCACGTCCTTGGGCAGGCACGAGCCGCCGAAGGCGAAGCCTGGGCGCATGTAGTACTGGGACAGGTTCAGCACCTTGTCCTGGCAGACCACGTCCATCACGTCGCGGCCATCGACACCCACGGCCTTGGCGATGTTGCCGATCTCGTTGGCGAAGGTGACCTTGGTGGCGTGCCAGACGTTGCAGGTGTACTTGATCATCTCGGCCACTTCGACCGGCTTGCGGATGATCGGCGCGTCCAGCTCCTCGTAGATGGCCTGGAGCACGTCGCCGCTGGCTTTGTCCAGCTCACCGATGACGGTCATCGGTGGGCGGTCGTAGTCGGCGATGGCGGTGCTTTCGCGCAGGAACTCAGGGTTGACCGCGACGCCGAAGTCGACGCCGGCCTTCTTGCCGGAGCAGTCTTCGAGGATCGGGATCACCACGTTCTTGACGGTGCCCGGCAGTACGGTGCTGCGGACCACGATGGTGTGGCGGCGCTCGGTATCGCGCAGTACGTAGCCGATCTCGCGGCACACCGACTCGATGTACTCAAGGCCCAGGTCGCCGTTCTTCTTGCTCGGGGTGCCGACGCAGATCATCGACACGTCACTGGCACGAATGGCTTCGGCGAAGTCGGTGGTGCCACGCAGGCGGCCATTGGCGATGCCTTGCTGCAGGAGCGGCTCCAGACCCGGCTCGACGATGGGCGACTTGCCCTGGTTGATCAGGTCGATCTTGGTCTTGGACACGTCCACACCAATCACTTCATGGCCCCGTGCCGACAGGCAACCTGCACAGACGGCACCCACATAACCCAAACCAAAGATGCTGATACGCATCGTATTCACCTCGTGTGTTTATCACGTCGGTTCCTCCGGGAAGAACCGAACCGGGTTGATTGACCAGCAGTTTTCGGGCGCACGGCTCCCTGGCGAATGGACAGTTCGCCGAACGCAGGCATGAATAAATCCGGAGCGCGCAAAGTTGTGCACTCACTATTGGCAGTCAAAGGCCAGTAATTAAAAGGCGTGCCCTGAAATGCAGCCGTCTTTATTGCAGTGTGCTAGTTCGCATACTGCTGTGCTTGTTCTTTCAATTGGAAAAATCCTATGAAATCAACCACTAGGACGATTAGTAGGGGCGCGTCTCTCCTTCGTGGACAGGGGCCTCGGTCGGTACCGTTGCGCCTGTCGAAGTTATCGGAGCCGGTAGTGGATACCGGCCGGTTGTCATCTGTAAGTCATTTCTCACGTCTGCCGCAGGAAATGCGTTACGGGTCCTATGAGCCATCGTCGGTAGCAGAAGTTCCAAGGTCGGTTTCGCACCGGTGAAAGATTTCTAAATATTTTCTCAGTCGGAAATACTTTCAAATTGATAGCACGGTCCGGTGTAACCCCTATATATAAAGGGCCGAATTGATGCGGGATGGTTATATGCCAGCATGTGAAAAAATTTTTCAAAAAACGTCAAAAAACTACGAACGGTCTTATGGCATTTTGCGATAAGGGCTAGGTCGCCAGGATTTTGGCGTCGAGCGAATGACGTGGTGGCGTTTTGAAGCAGGGCCTGTTGTACGCCTCGATCAGTGCTCATCCTGACGGGCGATGACCTCGGTGTTCTCACAGTTTGGCGGTGTGTTCTTCGTTGCTATCTTCGAGCCTTCAATGAGGCTGAGTGGAATCGCCGTTATATGTTGGATAGCCGTTCGACCGGCTGGGTCGGTCATCAATCCGATGCCCTGCACGCGGGCACCCCTGCCGTGTCGGGCACGTTTCGCACCTTATCGTTGTTGCGCACTCCCCAGGCTGCGCGGGCACCTGCCCGCGTGCTGGTCAGCCGCACGGTCGTTTGCCCGTTCAGCCGCACCACGCGGCTGTTGGGCGCCCGGGCGTTGAACAACGCCGCCACCGGCAATGCCGATGCGCTCACCGTTTCAGGGTTGGCCGGCCAACCCTTGTGCCTGCATACCGCCGATGGCGATGCCGCTTTCACGTTGCCCGACGTGGCAGGCCGCCCCTTGTGGTCGCGCAATGCCCAGGGCACCGTGTCCACGGCTGCCTACGAGTCGGCCAATGCCGGCGGCCGGCCATTGTCGCTGAGCGAAACAGCGCTTGGCGCGCCGGTTGGGCGCGTGCGTGAGCAGTACACGTATGCGCCGTTGGCCGAGGCGAAATGGCAAGCGCTGAACCTGGCCGGGAGCCAGGTGGAACTGCGCAACAATGCCGGCATCAGCCGGCCCTTGAGCGTTGCGCTGACAGGCCAGCCCCTGGCCAGCGAACAGCGCTTGCTCAAGCCTGAGATCGAGACGCTGGACTGGACGACGACCACGGCGGACGACACCGAAGCGCCGTTGTCCATCGCCGGCACCTATGACGCGACCGGCGCGCCGCTGGCGATGACCAATGCGGCCGGCGTCATCTCGATCACCGACTATGCCATCAACGGAGCGGTGGCCCAGACACGCCTGGCGTACACGGAGCAGGGCAGCGTCAAGCAGGCTGTCACCCTGAAGGCTATCCAGTACCGGGCCGACGGCGTGGTGTTGTCGCAAACGGCGGGCAATGGCGTCATCGATCGCTATGAATACGCCCCCAAAACCCAGCGCCTGAGCCGGCACCTGACCGAGCGCCCCGAGGGGCACCGCAAAGGGCCACTGGTCATCAGCGACCTGCACTACCGCTATGACCCGGTGGGCAACATCATCAGCCTGGAAGACCAGGGGGCCGACCCCACCTGGCACGCCAACCAACAGGCCACCGGGCTGCGCGAATACAGCTACGACACCTTGTACCGCCTGGCCAGCGCCACGGGCCGGGAGCGCACGCCGGTGGCCCGCTACCACGGCGCCGAGGCCTCGTCGGGCAGCGTTTGGGCACCTTATAGCGAGCAGTACAGCTATGACGATGGCAACAACCTGACGACGATCCGCCATGTCAGTGTCGCGGGCAACCGCACCCGAGAGCTACAGATTTCCGAGGGCAGCAACCGGGCGATGGTGAAGGGCCACAGCCTGACACCGGAGACGGGCTTCCTCGCGGGAGGCCTGCAAAAGCAACTGGCCGACGGCAGGGCGTTGCAGTGGCTGGCCGACAACCAGCTCGGCAAGGTCACGCCTGTCAGCCGCGTCGATGGCGATGATGACAGCGAGCGCTACCACTACGCCGACGGCGGCACTCGCACCCGCAAGGTCCATACGGCACAGGTCAGCGCAGGCATGCAGACCACGATCACGACCTATGCCGGCGGTTGCGAGGTTCGCCAGCGGTGGCTGACAGGCAAAAGCGATCCGCAGAAGCACATCGTCATCAGCGAAGCAGGCAGTGTACGGGTGGTGGAGGATCGGCTCACAGGCACGGTCCATCTGCGCTATTGCTTCACTGATCATCTGACCAGCGTGGGAGGGGAGACAGACGAGTCGGGCACACTCATTTCCCGAGAGGAATACGCGCCCTATGGCGGTACGGTGGGGCGTGACGAGGCTGCCGAGGAAGTGAGCAACCTGACCCAACGGACGATGCGCTATTCAGGCAAGGAGCAGGATGCGACGGGGTTGTATTGCTACGGCTGGCGATACTACCAGCCCGAACTGGGTCGATGGTTGAGTGCCGACCCGGGTGGATTGGTGGACAGTATCAATTTGTTCAGGATGTGTAGGAACAACCCATTGTCATTCATTGATGAGCAAGGCTTCGAGCCGGTCATTCCTCCCGTCAGCGTGTTCGTGAACGATATATTTACCGGTCTCACAAGCCTGGAGAGCGGCTATGTCCCGTACCGCGAGGGTGATGCCATACCGAGGGATGGATTGGCCATCGCCATCTGGGGGGACAATATTTATGCAAGCGCAGCAAATCGGCATTTGAGTATACGTCCCGAAGAAAAGGGGTTTCCTGATTTTGTCGGCGTTCTGTACCCTGATCAAAAAGTGACCAACGAGACCGGTCATTATAAGACGCCCGGAGGTCATGAAGGTGCCATTTCGCACAACTTCAAATATAAGCATAAATATGACCCCTCCCCGCACATGCCGCGTATGACGATGTTGTCGTCGCCGGAAGAATATGTGAACAAAGTCCAAGAGTTTCGCAGCATACAGGACCGTGCCGAGCGGGCTCGGCGCGTGCTGGAATTCCTGGGCGAACATGGTCTGCGCAAAGAGGTCGAGGCGCGGGGGCGGGCCTATGATGAGTCCAGGTCATCTATATTTTCACGTTTGCTGAGAGAGGCCGGAGAAAAACTTGAGCTCAGCATCGACGAACAGCTATACCAATGGAGTAGTGAATTCAATACGGGCAAAAGAAAAGAGCTGTTGGATCAGAAAATCAATAAACTTAAAACGCTTTTGGCTCATTATGGTGAAGCGGTAGGGAATAAAAGAATTTCGCAAGTGTCAGAGTTAATGCAGCAGATGCGAGGCGCACAACAAAGCGCCGCCAACCCCAGCCGTGTTGCAGCAGAGGGTCACAACACGAAAGTTTCGTCTTCAGTCCCTGCCAGACGAAACGGTTTCAAATCGCTTCTTCGCAGTTAGGCAATACCCTGACGGAACCAGGGGCGGGTGTTCGATCCGCCCCTGCCATATTCAGTCGGAGGGATGATCCCGCAGGAACACCAAATGATCCGGCTTCGACTGCTCGGCACTGTAGTAATACCCCTGCACATCGAACCGTTTGAGTTGCTCGGGGGTGTCGATCCGTTCCTGGATCACGAAGCGGCTCATCATCCCGCGAGCCTTCTTGGCATAGAAGCTGATGATCTTGTACTGGCCGTTTTTCAGGTCCTTGAAGTCGACATTGACCACCCGCGCCTTCAATGCGCTGCGCTTGACTGCGCTGAAGTACTCGTTGCTCGCCAGGTTCAGCAGCACGTCATCGCCTTGGTCGGCCAAGGCCTGGTTCAACCATTCGCTGATACGTGTGCCCCAGAAGGCGTAGAGGTCCTTGCCGCGGGCGTTGGCCAGCTTGGTGCCCATCTCCAGGCGGTAAGGCTGCATCAGGTCCAGTGGTCGCAACAGGCCGTACAGGCCCGAGAGCATGCGCAGGTGATCCTGGGCGTAAGTGAAATCGTCTTCGCCGAGGCTTTCGGCATCGAGCCCCGTGTACACGTCACCTTTGAAGGCCAGCAGGGCCTGCTTGGCATTGGCGGGCGTGAAATCCGGTGTCCAGCTGCCGAAGCGGGCGGCGTTGAGGCCGGCAAGCTTGTCGGACAGATGCATCAGTTCAGCGATCTGGGCGGGCGTGAATTCGCGCAGCTGGGTGATCAGCTCCTGGGAGTCGTCCAGGTACTGGGGCAGGGTGAAGCGCTGGGTCACCGGCGGGGTGTCGTAGTCGAGGGTCTTGGCGGGGGAAATCACCGTCAGCATCGGGTCGGCTCCTGGAATCGTCGGCGCCGATTCTACGGGTTGGCGCAGGCGAGGCCAAACTATGGCGACGATAGTCGCGGACCATCGACGGGCGCCACGTTATAGTGCGCGTGATGATGCTGCGGAGAGTCCGATCGTGCGTATTGCCTTCGTCCTGTTGACGGCCCTGCTGAGCCTGGCTGCCCAGGCCGCCCCGTTACCTGTGGCCAGCCTGGACCGCAGCTCGTGGCCGGAGCAGCTGGACAGCCCGGCGCTGTTCGATGTCGCCTCCCGGGCCGAGATCCTGTCATTCGCCCAAGTGCTGCAGGAAAGCGAGTTGCTCGACGAACCGGCCCTGGCGGCGCGTTTGCAGCTGCGTCAGGTCAACCTGGCGTCGGTGCGTGCGGTGCGTGCGCGCATGTGGCAAAGGCTGTGGGAAAACTACCAACAGGCCCAGCGAAGCTGTGAACAGGATGCCTCGTTCTGCTACCCCCTGGACTCGATGGCCGAGTTGCGCACCCTGGCTGCCAATTTCGCTGCCGACGTGGGGGAGTTCTATGTGCCATGGATCGAGCCCAGCCGGCAGTTCCATAGTCGTTACCTGGACGAACAGCTGCGCAAGGCGGCGGTGTTGCCCCAGACCAGCAGTGAGATCGACCGCGTCTCCAGCCGCGAGCGCAATGGCGACGAGCTCAACGACCGGATGTTCCTGCTGACCTTCGTCGGTGGCCCTGGCCCGGCAGGCGGCAGTACCGACGTGCTGGCTGACTACCTGCGCCGGCAGAAGCTTGGCGGCCTGTTCTTCGTCATCGGCAACCGCCTGCAACAGCGACGTGACGCCGGTGCGGCTGGCTCGCTCGGCGCACTCTATGACGGCCAATGCGTGGGTATCCAGGGTTGGGAGTACCGCTCGCATGCCCAGTGGCAGGATTGGCAGGACTCGCTGCGCCGAGCCCAGGCGCGGGTCCAGGCAGACCTGCCGGAGCAGTACGTGCCGCTGTTCCGACCGCCCTATGGGCAGCGCAGGGCCGATGGCGAGGCGTTCATGAGGCGTCAGAAACTGCAAGTATCGTTGTGGGACATCGATGCCCAGGATGACAGCGCCTTGAGCGCCCAGGCCTCGGCCCAGCGGGTACTGACCTTGATGTTGTTGTGGCGCAAGGGCGTGATCCAGCTGCACGACAGCCAACCCAAGGCGCAGCCGGCAGTGGAGTGGTTGTTGCGCAGTACGGCGCAGAGCGGGATCGGCTGGGAGGATTGCCTGGAATACGGGCGGCGCGAGTAAGAGGGCCACTGCAGGAACGGTGTATATCGCGCAATGACGCCGTGCTTGATCTTTGACTCTAGACCCGTCCCGGCCGCAAGCCAAGCCCCGAACATCAATCGGAAAAATAAACTTCAACTGAACGTAAAAAGACTTTTTCTGGTCATCATTTATGCGGTATGTAGGAACCAGACAGCCGAATCCTGCAGCACAGGTGGCGTCATCCAGGCCCTCCTTGCCAGGTGCGCTCCCCGCCCGTAACGACGCGGATACGGGGAGAACGGCGGTCACTCTGCGGCGCAGCATTACGCGCCGTGTGGCTTTCACATAAGGTGACCGAGTATGGATGACCAAGGACGCAACCCTTCCTCCACCCAGCCAATCCTGTATGTGCTCGATACCAATGTCCTGATTCACGATCCCAACGCATTGCTCAACTTCGAGGAGCACCATGTCGCCATCCCGATGACGGTGCTGGAGGAACTCGACAAACTCAAGACCGGCAAACATACCATCGCCGCCGAATGCCGCCAGGCCATCCGCCTGATCGACCAGACCCTCGGTGATGCCTCGCCCAGCGATGTCGAACAGGGTGTGCCGATCCAGCGTGGCAAGGGCGGGCCGAAAGGCTTCCTGTCGATCCTGATGAGCCCGCGCAACGAACCGAACCGGCTGCTGCCGGAAAACCTCAACGACAACATCATCATCAACCAGCTCCTGGAACTGCGCAGCCGGCGTGCCGACCTTGACGTCGTGCTGGTGACCAAGGACATCAACATGCGCCTGAAGGCGCGTGCCTGTGGCATCGCTGCCGAGGACTACAGCACCGACCAACTGGTCGATGACGTGTCCTTGCTGTCCAAGGGCTACCACTCGGTGACGGGTTCGTTCTGGGACCGGGTCAGCAAGGTCGAGACCCGCCAGGAGCGCGGCCGTACCTGGCATCGGGTGCAGCTGACCGACAACCTGCCGGCGGTGCACGTCAACGAGTTCATCATCGATGAACAGGGCTTCGTCGGCTGGATCAAGGGCATCCGTGAAGACGAGCTGCTGTTGCTCGACCTGCACCAGGAGCCTTTGCTGCACCAGGAAGCCTGGGGCCTGAAACCGCGCGACATCCACCAGAGCCTGGCGTTGTTCGCACTGCTCGACCCGGATATCCACCTGGTCAACCTCACCGGCGCCGCAGGCTCCGGCAAGACCATCCTGGCACTCGCTGCAGCCATCGAACAGACCATGGTCAGCAAGCGCTACCGGCGCATCATCGCCACGCGCAGCGTGCAGGGGCTGGACCAGGAGATCGGCTTCCTGCCGGGCACCGAGGCCGAGAAGATGGAACCCTGGCTGGGCGCCATCACCGACAACCTCGAAGCCCTGCACATGGATGACGAGAGCACCCACGGCAGCGTGGAATACATCCTCGAGCGGGTACCGCTGCAGTTCAAGTCGCTGAACTACATTCGCGGCCGCAGCTTCCAGCAGAGCTTGATCCTGATCGACGAGTGCCAGAACCTTACCCCGCACCAGATGAAAACCATCATCACCCGTGCCGGGGCCGGGTCGAAGGTGGTCTGCCTGGGCAACCTGGCGCAGATCGACACCCCTTATCTGTCGGCCACCAGCTCTGGCCTTACGTACCTCACCGAACGCTTCAAGGACTTCCCCCACGGCGTTCACATCACCCTGCAGGGCGTGCCACGCTCGGTGCTGGCCGAGTACGCCGAGTCGCATCTGTAACCCCACCGCCGGGCGGTTCGCCGCCCGGCCTTTGCCTGTTCATTGCGCAGACCCGTTGCAGGCGAGCACCGGCCCGACACATTCCCCTGCTCAAACCTGACCTACAGGTTTACACTCTTTGTTCCCTTCACAGGAGCAGAGCAGTGCTGACTCATCTCGATTCCCAGGGGCGCGCCAACATGGTCGACGTCACTGAAAAAGCCGTGACGGCGCGCGAGGCCGTTGCCGAGGCGCGGGTGCGCATGTTGCCGCAGACCTTGCAGATGATCGTCGATGGCGAACACCCCAAGGGCGACGTGTTCGCCGTGGCGCGCATCGCCGGTATCCAGGCGGCGAAGAAGACCAGCGACCTGATCCCGCTGTGCCATCCCTTGATGCTCACCAGCGTCAAGGTCGAGCTCACCGCCGAAGGCGCTGATGCGGTGCGCATCGTTGCCCGTTGCAAGCTGGCCGGGCAGACCGGTGTGGAAATGGAAGCGCTGACCGCCGCCAGCGTTGCGGCGCTGACGATCTATGACATGTGCAAGGCCGTGGACAAGGGCATGGTTATCGAGCAGGTGCGCCTGCTGGAAAAGGTCGGTGGCAAGAGCGGCCATTACCAGGTGGAGGCGTGATGAAGGTCCTAGTCATGTATTTCGCCCGTTATCGCGAATTGCTGGGGCTCGACAGCGAGCGCCTGGAAGGGGATTTCACAGTGCTCGAGGATGTGCGCCAGGCATTGGTCGCCAAAGGTGGCCAATACGCGGTGCTGGCCGAGCAGAACCTGATGTGTGCGCGTAACGAAGAACTGTGCAAGCTCGACGAGGCGCTGGAAGAGGGCGACGAAGTGGCGTTCTTCCCGCCGGTAACCGGGGGCTGACCATGGGTATTCGAGTTCAGCAGCAGGCGTTCGACCCCGGCGTAGAAACCAATGCCATGCATGCCGCCAACGTCGGCGTCGGCGCGGTGGTGGGGTTCGTGGGCTACGTGCGTGATTTCAACGACGGCCTGGACGTGGCGGGGATGTTCCTCGAGCATTACCCAGGCATGACCGAAAAAGCGTTGGCCAAGATCGTCGTCGAGGCCGAGCAGCGCTGGCCGCTGCTCAAGGTCGAGGTGCTGCACCGCATCGGTGCGCTGGAGCCGGGTGAACCGATCGTCTTTGTCGGCGTGGCCAGCGCCCACCGTCAGGCGGCGTTCGACGCCTGCAATTTCATCATGGACTACCTCAAGACCCGGGCGCCGTTCTGGAAGAAAGAGAGCACCCAGGATGGGCCGCGTTGGGTCGAAGGCCGACAAAGCGATCAGGACGCCGCCGGCCGCTGGTAAACCTGCCGAGGCATGGGCGGGCCGGATGCGTTCGCCCTCGCCGCACGTTGTGTGGTGGGTAGTTGAGTTTCTATACAAAAAAGTCCAGTATGGAATCATAAGTACAAAATGATTCCAGGCAGCCTTGCGCCTGTCACTTTTCCTCTGTCTTGCACCACACCTCCAATAACGAGCGAGAGAGATCCCCATGAGAAAGCTCACCCTGATCAGTGGTCTGGCCCTGGGCCTGTTGGCCGGCAGCAACCTGTACGCTGCCGAGAACGTCCTGCGTATCGGTATCGAGGCCGCCTACCCGCCGTTTGCCTCGAAAAACGACAAGGGCGAAATCGTGGGCTTCGACTACGAGATCGGCAATGCCCTGTGCGCGCAGATGAAGGTCAAGTGTGTCTGGCACGAGGTCGAGTTCGACGGGCTGATCCCCTCGTTGAAGGTCAGGAAGATCGATGCGGCCTTGTCGTCGATGACCATCACCAAAGAGCGCAAGCAATCGGTGGACTTCACCCACAAGTACTACTTCACGTCATCGCGTCTGGTGATGAAGAAGGGGGCGGTCGTCGATGACCAATACCAGAGCCTCAAGGGCAAGACCATCGGCGTGCAGCGTGCCACCACCACCGACCGCTACGCCACCGAAGTGCTCGAGCCGATGGGGGTGAAGGTCAACCGCTACAGCAACAACGAAGAGATCTACATGGACCTGGCGTCCGGGCGTGTGGATGCCATTTTTGCCGATACCATTCCCCTGGAGGACTTCCTGTCGATGCCTCGTGGCGCCGACTTTGCTTTCGTAGGGCCGGAGCTGAAGGACCCCAAGTACGTCGGTGAAGGTGCCGGAATCGCAGTGCGCAAAGGCAACACCGAATTGGTGAGCCAGCTCAATAGCGCCATCGATGCCATTCGTGCCAACGGCGAATACCAGAAGATCCAGGCCAAGTATTTCAAATCGGATATCTACGGCGACTGAAACAGTGCGTAGGGGGTAATGCCAGTCAGTTAAGCCTTATCGGCTGCATTTGGGGCTGCTTCGCAGCCCATCGCCGGCAAGCCGGCTCCCACAGGTTCTGCGGTGTCTACAACAGCAGCGCAGGACAGGTGGGAGCCGGCTTGCCGGCGATGGGCCTTAACTGACAGGCATTCGCGTAGGGGCTTCGGCAATCGTCAAGGGACGCCTGAACCGCTCAGGCCTTGAGTTCCTTCAGGTGCTTGTACACCGTCGCCCGTCCCATTCCCAGCACGTTGGCCACGTAGTTGGCCGCGCTCTTGCCCTTGAAGGCGCCCTCGGCATGCAGGGCCAGGACCAGCTCGCGCTTGTGATCGCGGGTCAGCAGGTTAAGGCTCAATTGACGTTGGCGCAGCCAGCCGTTGAGGAAGGTGTTGATGCGTTCCTGCCAGTCGTCGCGAAACAGCGCGTCGGGTTGGGGAATCAATCGGCTGGGCGAAAGGAACAGGTCCAGCGCCGCCTTGGCGTTCTCGAACAACGAGATATTCAGGTTGATGCACAGCATTGCCAGAGGCGTGCCTGCGGCATCGCGCAACACGGTGCTCAACGAGCGGATCTTTTGCCCGTCCCAGTTGAGTTTTTCGTAGGGGCCGATGTTGGTTTCATCGGTGCCGTGTTCGAGCATGTCTTCCAGGGCCGCATCGTCGCCAATCTCGCGCTTGGACAGGTTGTTGGCGATGTAATCGATCTTCTGTGTGCGCAGGTCGTGCAGCACCACTTCGGCATGGGGGAAGAACAGAGTGGCGATGGCATCGGCGATGGCCCGGTAGTTGTCCAGGGCCGGGTCAGGGCGAGGGGATGGCATTGAGGCAGGCTCCAGGTTGTGTCAGCGCCCTGCGGCCAGGGCGCTGCGAGTGTGCCGCAATCGCGGCGGCGCGTCATCCCGACAGGCGCGCCGGGGACAGCATGGCGGCCGTCAGGCCAAAGCCATGCAGGTGTTCCGGTAGCGCCTCGCCACGCACCAGAGCGGCGCTGGCCTGGCCCATGGCGGGTGAGGTCTGGATGCCGTAGCCGCCCTGGCCCGCGACCCAGAACAGCCCAGGTACCTGCGGGTCGAAGCCGGCGACCAGGTCGCCGTCGGCAACGAAACTGCGCAGCCCGGCCCAGGTGCGGGTAGGGCGGCGGATGCGCAGGGTGGTGGCTTCCTCGATCTGGTAGATGCCCAGGGCGATGTCGAGCTCTTCGGGCTGTACATCGTGCGGTTCCACCGGGTCGGCGTTGGCGGGAGAGCCAAGGAGCATGCCGGCATCCGGCTTCATGTAGAAGGACTCATCGAGGCTGACCAGCATCGGCCAGTGGTGGCAGTCGACGCCCTCGGGGGCGGCGAAGATGAAGGCAGCGCGGCGCTTGGGTTGCAGGCCGAGGGGGTGAGCGCCGGCCAACATCCCGATATGGTCCGCCCAGGCGCCTGCGGCGTTGATCAGCACGGGCGCGCTGAAATTGCCGTGGTTGGTATGCACCTGCCACAGCCCTTGGACGTCACGCTCCACACGTTGCACCTCACAATCGCTGCGCACTTCGCCCTGCTGCCGGCGAATGCCCCGCAGGTAGCCTTGGTGCAGGGCATCGGTGTCGATGTCGCTGGCGCTCGGGTCGTAGAGGGCGCCATGGACCCTATCCCGACGCAGCACCGGCAGGCGGGCGCAGGCCTGGTCGGCATCGAGCAGCTCGAACTCGGGCACGCAGGCCTTGGCGCTGAGGTACTGGCGTTGCAGTTCGATGGGGTCGCCGTTGAAGTCCACGGTCATCTCACCGCGCGGGGTGAGCAGTGGGTGCTCGGCGAAGCCACTGGGCGGATGATCGAAGAAGGCGCGGCTGGCGAGGGTCAGGGCGCGTACCTGGGGTGTGCCATAGGCGGCGGTGTAGAGCGCCGCCGAGCGGCCGGTGGAGTGATAGCCGGGCTGGGATTCGCGCTCGAGCACAAGCACGCGGCCATGGGCTGAGAGCCAGTAGCCGGTGGAGGCACCGGCGATACCCGCGCCTACGATGATGTAGTCGGCAGTTTGCATGCTGTTCTCCTCAGGCTTCGCGCAGCAGCTGGTACAGGGCATTGGCCAGGGCAATGTCCTCCAGGCCCAGTCCGATGGAGCGGAAGAAGGCATGGCGTTGGTAGGCGGGCACGGGGGCCTTGCCACTGAGCAGTTGCGGCAGGTCGCCGACGATCGCGTCTGCCTGCCACCCCAACTGCTCGGCGGCGATGCGCATTTCGCCCGCGCTGGCGGGGGTGGTTACCCGGTAATCGCAGTAGATATCCATCTCGGCCAGGCAGGCTGGCGGGATTTCATGGGCGCGCACGGCATTGGTGCTGATCGAGGTGATCAGCGCAGGTTTGCTCAGCGTGCGTGGGTCGATGACTGGCACGGCCGAGGAGGTGCAGAGCATGATCACGTCGGCATCGTCCAGGGCCTGCTCCAGGTTTTCCATCAGTTGCAGGCGGCTGTCGAGGCCGGCCAGTTGTTCGCGTTGCCCCGCGCTCTGCTGGCGCAGGCTGGGGGAATACAGGCGAATGTCCTGCCAGTCGCGCAGGCCGCGCACGTGGTGCAGGTGAGCGCGGGCGATCGGGCCGCTGCCGATTACCGTCAGGCGACGGGCATGGCCTGGGGCCAGCGTGTCGATGGCCACGGCAGTGGTGGCGGCAGTGCGTGCGGTGGTCAGTTCACCGGCGTCGCAGAGCATCAGCGGTTGACCGTTATCCATGGACATCAGCAGGGTCCAGGCGGTGACCAGGGGGCCTTGGTCACGGACGATGTAGGGCGAGGTTTTTACCCCATAGACCCCCTCGGTGGCCAACACGCCGCCATAGTTGATGAAGTCGCCCCGGCCAGCCGGAAACTCCACCCGTTGTTGGGGCGGCTGTACCGCCTGGCCGCTGGCCAGGTCTCGGAACAGGTTACGCAGGATGTGTGGGACATCCACCTGGGCGAGCAACTGGCGGGCGTGTTGTTGATCGACGACGAGGGGCGCGGTCATGCGAAGCTCCGGATAAACTATTTTTTCCATTATGGACTTTTTGTTTATTTGGACAATATCGCGGGCGCAAAAAGGTTGGGATGCAGCGCAGCACCAGAAAGGGAGGGGCAAAGGAGGAGGGGCGGGGCGTTGCCCAGAGAACAGGCACTGCGGCTCGGCGCAGTGCGTGTGGGGGCGGTCTTGCCGGGGTACCGGACCGTTCGGGAAGGGGCACAAGGTGCCCCAAGGTACAGCGCATCAGTGATGCTTGCGCGGTACCGCCTTCAGCAGCTCGTCCGGCGGCATTTCGCACTTGATCTTGCGCCCCAGCAGCTCTTCGATGGCCGGCAGCTGGTAGGCGTCGTCCTCGCCCGCGAAACTGATCGACACGCCATTGGTGCCGGCCCGGCCCGTGCGGCCGATGCGGTGCACGTAGTCGTCCGGGTCTTCCGGCAGGGTGAAGTTGATCACGTGGCTGATGCCATCGATGTGAATGCCGCGGCCGGCCACGTCGGTAGCCACCAGCACGGCGATGCGGCCTTCACGGAAGCTTTCCAGGGTGCGGATGCGCTTGTGCTGCGGCACGTCGCCTGACAGCTGGGCGGCGTTGATGCCGTCGCGCACCAGGCGCTCCTCGACCCGCCGCACTTCGTCCTTGCGGTTGGCGAAGACCATCACCCGTTCCCACTTGTTCTGGGTCACCAGGTTGTACAGCAGCTTGTACTTGTCGCTCGAGGCCACGGCATAGACGTGTTGCTCGACCGTTTCGCTGGCCACGTTCTCCGGCTCGATCTCGACGATGGCCGGGTTGGTGGTCCACTGCTTGGCCAGGTTCATTACATCATCGGTGAAGGTGGCCGAAAACAGCAGCGTTTGGCGTTCGCTCTTGGGTGGGGTCTGGCGAATGATCTGGCGCACCTGCGGGATGAAGCCCATGTCGAGCATGCGGTCGGCTTCGTCCAGCACCAGTACCTCGACCATGTCCAGGTGCACCTCGCCGCGCTGGTGGAAGTCCAGCAGGCGGCCCGGGGTGGCCACCAGGATATCGCAATGGCGCGCTTCCAGTGCCTTGAGCTGCTTGTCGAAGTCCATGCCGCCCACGAACGTCATCACGTTCAGGCCGCTGTACTTGGTCAGGGCCATGGCGTCCTTGGCGATCTGCACCACCAGCTCTCGGGTCGGCGCGATGATCAGCGCACGCGGCTCACCCATGTAGCGCTCTTTGGGCGGTGGGGTCTGCTGCAGCTGGGAGATGATCGAGATCAGGAACGCCGCGGTCTTGCCGGTGCCTGTCTGGGCCCGGCCGATAGCGTCCTTGCCACGCAGGGTATGGCCCAGTACCTGGGCCTGGATCGGTGTGCAGTAGGGGAAGCCCAGGTCGTGGATGGCATGCATCAGCTCGTTGGACAGCTTGAAGTCATGGAAGCGGGTCTTGCCTTCCTGGGGCTCGACCACGAAGTCTTCCGGCTTCCACAGGCTGGCCTGGGGCTTTGGCTTGCGCTCGCGGCGCGGCTTGTCCTTGGCTGCGGGTTTGTCTGCGCGCGGGGCGGCTGCCGGCGCTGGCGTTTCGACGGGTTGCACGGCCGCTGTCGGCGGCTCTGCCGCGGGCGGAGGGGTAATCACGTTGGCAACGGGCGCGACGGCCTGCGGGGCAGCGTCGGGCTTGCCGAATATTTTCTTGAGTGCCTTGAGCACGATCGTCTCGTCAACTGGTTAAGGAATGTACGCCGGGCAGTGTAATGCAAGAACCGGGCGCGGCGTAGTGGAGTGCGCTGACAACTACAGGCGAACCCTGCTTATTGCAGCTGCTTGCCCAGCCAGTCGTGGATATCGCCGAGTTCCTCGACCACCACTTCGTGTTCCATCGGGTATTCATGCCAGCGGGCGGCGACACCCCAGCTGTTCAGGTATTCGAAGGCGGTACGGCCCATGGAGGGGATCACCACCGGGTCGTGCACACCATGCAGGCACAGGGCTGGGGTACGTTGCTGGCAGGCGCTCAACTGGTGGGTGTCACTGAAGGTCGGGGCGTAGGTAGACAGCGCGATCACGCCACCCAGCGCCTCTTGCCACTTTATATAGGCTGTGTGCAGGACCACGGCGCCGCCTTGGGAAAAACCGGCCAGGAAGATTCGGGTCAGGTCGATGCCCTTGGCCCGTTCCGCTTCGATCAGGCCGATGATCTGCTCGGCCGACTCCTCCAGTTGCGCCTCGTCGATCGCGCGTGCCGGGGTCATGGCCTTGATGTCGTACCAACTGGGCATGGCGTAGCCGCCATTGATGGTCACCGGCCGGGTGGGGGCCTGGGGCATGACGAAGCGGGTGCTGAGCAGGCGCTCCTGCATGAATTCGGCCACAGGTAGGAAGTCGTAACGATCGGCCCCCAGGCCGTGCAACCAGATCACACAGGCGTCGGCGGTGTTCTGGGGTTCGAGGATCAACGGGTTGGTCATGGCTGCTCCGAAAGTGTGCGCACGCCCAGGTTCTGGTGCGTGAAAAGAAGGCGTGCATGGGTAATGCCACAAGAAGATGTCGCAACTCTACAACTTTTCCGGCTTGACGACCGCTTAAACGCTTAAGCGCGCGACTGTGGTACGCCCTTTGCTACGGATCAACCGATGCGAGGGGAGAGGCCGGCGACGGTAACACCCCTGTGCGGAGAGTAAGGCTGTCATCAGAACA
Organism: Pseudomonas shiyinii; assembly: GCF_056725765.1. NCBI lineage: Bacteria > Pseudomonadati > Pseudomonadota > Gammaproteobacteria > Pseudomonadales > Pseudomonadaceae > Pseudomonas > Pseudomonas shiyinii. The sequence goes on from NZ_CM161522.1 coordinate 600,314, forward strand.
GCTCATTGCGCCATTGACCCAATAACAAGCCAACCAGGGTCGGATGCGCCTCATAAGGGTGCGGTGCAATTCCGGCTCGATACAACAAGAGCGATTGGAGGTTGTGAATGAAGATGTTGAAAACCACCCTGGCAGTCCTGACCGCTGCCGCTGCGCTGGGCGCCACCAGTTTCGCCCAGGCCGGCGCCACCCTCGATGCGGTCAAGAAGAAGGGCTTCGTCCAGTGTGGCGTGAGTGACGGCCTCCCGGGCTTCTCGGTACCGGACAGCACCGGCAAGATCGTCGGTATCGACGCCGATGTGTGCCGCGCCGTGGCAGCGGCGGTGTTCGGCGATGCCACCAAGGTCAAGTTCAGCCAGCTCAACGCCAAGGAACGCTTCACCGCGCTGCAGTCGGGCGAAGTCGACGTGCTGTCGCGCAACACCACCTGGACCAGTTCGCGCGATGCCGGCATGGGCCTGGTGTTCGCCGGTGTCACCTACTATGACGGCGTCGGTTTCCTGGTCAACAAGAAACTGGGCGTCTCCAGCGCCAAGGAGCTCGATGGCGCGACCATCTGCATCCAGGCCGGTACCACCACCGAGCTGAACGTCTCGGACTTCTTCCGCGCCAATGGCCTGAAGTACACCCCCATCACCTTCGACACCTCCGACGAAAGCGCCAAGTCGCTGGAGTCCGGCCGTTGCGACGTGCTGACCTCGGACAAGTCGCAGCTGTTCGCCCAGCGCTCGAAGCTGGCCGCACCGAGCGAATACGTGGTCCTGCCGGAAACCATTTCCAAGGAGCCGCTGGGCCCGGTGGTGCGCAAGGGCGACGAGGAGTGGTTCAGCATCGTCAAGTGGACGCTCTTCGCCATGCTCAACGCCGAGGAGGCGGGCATCACCTCGAAGAACGTCGAAGCCGAGGCCAAGTCCACCAAGAACCCTGACGTCGCCCGCCTGCTGGGCACCGACGGCGAATACGGCAAGGACCTGAAGCTGCCCAAGGACTGGGTGGTGCAGATCGTCAAGCAGGTAGGCAACTATGGCGAAGTGTTCGAGAAGAACCTGGGCCAGAGCACCGACCTGAAGATCGACCGTGGCATGAACGCCCTGTGGAACAACGGTGGCATCCAGTACGCGCCTCCAGTGCGCTGATGGCTGCACCCTGCGGCGGCATCCCGCCGCCGCAGGTTGTTCGATCCCATCCTTGCGGGGCATTTCATGCAAAATCGAATCGGCGCGCAGAAGGGGTTTTCCCTGAGCGATCCACGTGTGCGCGCGTGGCTGTTCCAGGTGGTCACGGTGGTGTTCGTGGTCGGCCTGGGCTGGTACCTGTTCCATAACACCCAGGCCAACCTGCAACACCGGGGCATCACCTCGGGCTTCGACTTCCTCGAGCGCAGTGCGGGCTTCGGCATCGCCCAGCACCTGATTCCGTACGTGGAGTCGGACAGCTATGCCCGGGTATTCGTCATCGGCCTGCTCAACACCCTGCTGGTGACCTTCATCGGCATCATCCTGGCCACGGTGCTGGGCTTCGTCATCGGCGTGGCGCGGCTGTCGCCGAACTGGATGATCAGCAAGCTGGCGACCGTGTACGTGGAAACCTTCCGCAACATCCCGCCGCTGCTGCAGATCCTGTTCTGGTATTTCGCCGTGTTCCTCACCTTGCCGGGGCCACGGGGCAGCATCAACCTCGACGACACCTTCTTCATCAGCAACCGTGGCCTGAACATGCCCGGTGCGACCCTGGCCGAAGGCTTCTGGCCGTTCGTGCTGGCGCTGGTGCTGGCGGTGCTCGCCATCGTGCTCATGGTGCGCCTGGCCAACAAGCGTTTCGACGAGACTGGCGAGCCGTTCCACAAGTTCTGGGTGGGGCTTTTGATGTTCATCGGCATCCCTGGGATCTGCGTGCTGCTGTTCGGCAGCCCGGTGCACTGGGAGGTGCCACAGCTCAAAGGCTTCAATTTCGTCGGCGGCTGGGTGCTGATCCCCGAGCTGCTGGCATTGACCCTGGCGCTGACCATCTACACCGCAGCGTTCATCGCCGAGATCGTGCGCTCGGGTATCCGCTCGGTCAGCCATGGCCAGACCGAGGCCGCGCGTTCGCTGGGCCTGCGCGAGGGGCCGACCCTGCGCAAGGTGATCATCCCCCAGGCCTTGCGGGTGATCGTGCCGCCGTTGACCAGCCAGTACCTGAACCTGGCGAAGAACTCATCCCTGGCGGCCGGTATCGGCTACCCAGAGATGGTCTCGCTGTTCGCCGGTACCGTGCTCAACCAGACCGGCCAGGCCATCGAGGTGATCGCCATCACCATGAGTGTCTATCTCGCCATCAGCCTCAGCATTTCGCTGCTGATGAACTGGTACAACAAGCGCATCGCGCTGATCGAGCGGTGAGGGTACGCCTGTGACAGCCCATGTTTTCAAACCCGACATGCCGCCACCGGTAAAGACCGTCGGCGCGCTCGCATGGATGCGTGCCAACCTGTTCTCCAACTGGCTCAACACCTTGTTGACCCTGTTCGCCCTGTACCTGGTCTGGCTCATCGTGCCACCGCTGGTGCAGTGGGCGTTCATCGATGCCAACTGGGTCGGTACCACCCGTGCCGACTGCACCCAGGAGGGCGCCTGCTGGGTGTTCATCCAGCAGCGCTTCGGCCAGTTCATGTACGGCTACTACCCGGTGGAGCTGCGCTGGCGGGTCGATCTGACCGTCTGGCTCGCCGTGCTCGGCGCCGCGCCGCTGTTCATCAAGCGCTTCCCGCGCAAGGTGGCCTACGGCCTGGGCTTCTTGGTGTCGTACCCGGTGCTGGCCTACACATTGCTGCATGGTGGTTACCTGGGCCTTGCCACAGTCTCCACCAGCCAATGGGGTGGCCTGATGCTGACCCTGGTGATCGCCACCGTCGGTATCGTCGGTGCCTTGCCGCTGGGCATCCTGCTGGCGCTGGGGCGGCGCTCCAACCTGCCGGCGGTGAAGGTGGTGTGCGTGACCTTCATCGAGTTCTGGCGTGGCGTGCCGCTGATCACCGTGCTGTTCATGTCTTCGGTGATGCTGCCGTTGTTCCTGCCCGAGGGCATGAGCTTCGACAAGCTGCTGCGGGCGATGATCGGGGTGATCCTGTTCCAGTCGGCCTACATCGCCGAAGTGGTTCGCGGTGGCCTGCAGGCCATCCCCAAGGGCCAGTACGAGGCGGCTGCGGCCATGGGCCTGGGCTACTGGCGGGCGATGGGGCTGGTGATCCTGCCCCAGGCGCTGAAGCTGGTGATCCCCGGCATCGTCAACACCTTCATCGCCCTGTTCAAGGACACCAGCCTGGTGATCATCATCGGCCTGTTCGACCTGCTCAACAGCGTCAAGCAGGCCGCCGCCGACCCGGCCTGGCTGGGCATGGCCACCGAGGGTTACGTGTTCGCGGCCTTGGTGTTCTGGGTTTTCTGTTTCGGTATGTCCCGCTACTCCATGCACCTGGAGCGCAAGCTGGACACTGGCCACAAGCGTTAGGAGTTTCGAAATGAGTGAAGCGAGCAAGCAGCCTGTCGGCCCCGAAGGCATCATCCAGATGCAGGGTGTGAACAAGTGGTATGGGCAGTTCCACGTGCTCAAGGACATCAACCTGAACGTGCGCCAGGGTGAACGTATCGTGCTGTGCGGGCCGTCGGGCTCGGGCAAGTCGACCACCATCCGCTGCCTCAACCGCCTGGAAGAGCACCAGCAGGGCCGTATCGTGGTCGATGGCGTGGAGCTGACCAATGACCTCAAGCAGATCGAGGCGATCCGCCGCGAGGTGGGCATGGTGTTCCAGCACTTCAATCTGTTCCCGCACCTGAGCATCCTGGAGAACTGCACCCTGGCGCCGATGTGGGTACGCAAGATGCCCCGGCGCAAGGCCGAGGAAATCGCCATGCACTACCTGGAGCGGGTGCGCATTCCCGAACAGGCGCACAAGTATCCGGGGCAGTTGTCCGGCGGCCAGCAACAGCGCGTGGCGATCGCCCGGGCGCTGTGCATGAAGCCCAAGATCATGCTGTTCGACGAGCCGACCTCGGCGCTGGACCCGGAGATGGTCAAGGAGGTGCTCGATACCATGGTGGGCCTGGCCGAGGACGGCATGACCATGCTCTGTGTGACCCACGAGATGGGCTTTGCCCGGACGGTGGCGAACCGGGTGATCTTCATGGACAAGGGCGAGATCGTGGAGCAGGCGGCGCCGGATGACTTCTTCGACCGGCCGCGCAGTGACCGGACCAAATTGTTCCTCAGCCAGATCCTGCATTGATATGTTGGGGCCGCGTTGCGGCCCTTTCGCGGCACAAGGCCGCTCCTACGGGAGACACGCGATTTCCTGTAGGCGCGGCCTTGTGCCGCGAAAGGGCTGCAAAGCAGCCCCTGGTTTACTTCTGTTCCTGCGCCGCAACCGGCGCCGGTGGCGGCCGCAGCCCCACTTCGGCAATCAGCTTGAGCTGTTCGCCATTGCGCATCACTTCGATGGAAATCTTCTCGTTGGGCTTGATCCGCGCCACCTGGTTCATCGACTTGCGTCCGTCGCCGGCCGGTTCGCCGTTGATGCTCAGGATCACGTCACCGAGCTGCAGGCCTGCACGTTGCGCCGGGCCGTCGCGGAAGATGCCTGCCACCACGATGCCCGGGCGGTCCTTCATGCCATAGGACTCGGCCAGCTCCTGGCTCAGCGGCTGAACCTCGATGCCCAGCCAGCCGCGGATCACCTGGCCGTGCTCGACGATCGACTTCATGACCTCCAACGCCAGCTTGACCGGGATGGCGAAACCGATGCCTTGGGAACCACCGGACTTGGAGAAGATCGCAGTGTTGATGCCGATCAGGTTGCCGTTGGCATCGATCAGCGCCCCGCCCGAGTTGCCCGGGTTGATCGCCGCGTCCGTCTGGATGAAGTCTTCGTAGTTGTTCAGGCCCAGCTGGTTGCGGCCGGTGGCGCTGATGATGCCCATGGTCACGGTCTGGCCGACGCCGAAGGGGTTGCCGATGGCCAGGGATACGTCGCCGATGTGGATGGTGTCGGAGCGGCCGATGGTGATGGCCGGCAGTTTCTTCAGGTCGATCTTCAAGACGGCGAGGTCGGTTTCCGGGTCGCTGCCGATCACCCGCGCAAGGGTTTCACGGCCGTCCTTGAGCGCTACCACGATCTGGTCGGCGCCGCTGGTCACATGGTTGTTGGTCAGCAGGTAGCCTTCGGGGCTCATGATCACCGCCGAACCCAGGCTCGACTCCCAGCGCCGTTGCTTGGGCAGGTTGTCGCCGAAGAAGCGGCGGAACTGCGGGTCTTCGAACAGCGGGTGCGAACTCTTGTTCACCACCTTGGTGGTGTACAGGTTGGCCACGGCCGGGGCCGCCAGGGTCACGGCGTCGGCATAGGACACCGGCCCCTGCACGATGCGCGAGGTCTGGGGGGCCTGCTGCAGGTTGACGTCCTGGCTGGGCAGGCCGACCCATTCGGGAAAACGCTGGATGATCAGCATGGCGATCAGCACGCCGGTAAGCAGGGGCCATCCAAAAAAACGCAAAGCCTTGAGCATCGAATGAATCCTGGGAGTAGGGCAGGGGCCGGTGGCTACGCAGCGGGGAGCGAGCGCGCGCGATCATACACTGGTAGCAGCGCTCCTACACGGGGTGTCTCGACCCTGTGGGAGCGGATTTACCCGCGACTGACGATGCCACGCACGGATCCCCAGGCGATTGCGGCCGGTTTCCCCGAAGCCGGCGACGGCCCATAATGGCGGCCATTATACGGGCGTTGCGCCCACCGAACGTGCAGATTTCGAGGAGATTTTCCATGGCCGTCGCCCTGAGCACCCTGGTGGAGGAAGCCGAGCGCTACCTGGCCAGCGCCAAGATCCAGGATTACTGCCCCAACGGCCTGCAGGTCGAGGGCCGGCCGCAGGTCAGCCGCATCGTCAGTGGTGTCACCGCCAGCCAGGCCTTGCTCGACGCCGCGGTCGAGGCCGAGGCCGACCTGGTGCTGGTGCACCACGGTTACTTCTGGAAAGGCGAGAACCCCTGCATCACCGGCATGAAGCAGCGCCGCCTCAAGACCCTGCTCAAGCATGACATCAGCCTGCTGGCCTATCACCTGCCGTTGGACCTGCACCCGGAGGTGGGCAACAACGTGCAGCTGGCTCGCCAACTGGATATCACCGTCGAGGGGCTGCTGGACCCGGACAACCCCAAGGTGGTCGGCCTGGTGGGGTCGCTCGCCGAGCCGGTGTCGGCGCGTGATTTCGCTCGGCGGGTGCAGGAGGTCACGGGGCGCGAACCGCTGGTGATCGAGGGCGAGCAGATGATCCGTCGGGTGGGCTGGTGCACCGGCGGTGGGCAGGGGTACATCGACACCGCCATTGCTGCAGGGGTCGACCTGTTCTTGAGCGGCGAGGCGTCCGAGCAGACCTTCCACAGCGCCCGCGAGAACGGCATCAGCTTCATCGCCGCTGGCCACCACGCCACCGAGCGTTATGGCGTCCAGGCCCTGGGCGACTACCTGGCACGGCGCTTTGCGCTGGAGCACCTGTTCATCGACTGCCCGAACCCGATCTGATTTCATCGGCCCAATCGCCGGCAAGCCGCCTTCCACTGCTATGGCGCTGTCTCTGGAACAGCGCAGGCCGGTGGGAGCCGGCTTGCCGGCGATTGGGCTGCGCAGCGGCCCTCGATTCACCCCAAACCCCCAGTCATATCGTTAGATTCTTTCGGTCTATCCAGCCTCCTAAATAGAATCAAGTGCTGTGATACAGTGCCAGCCTCGAACACGGCCCGCTGGCCGTCCATAAGATCGTTTTTCGTGAGTAGCCATGGTCGACAAACTGACGCACTTGAAACAGCTGGAGGCGGAGAGCATCCACATCATCCGCGAGGTGGCCGCCGAGTTCGACAACCCGGTGATGCTGTACTCGATCGGCAAGGACTCCGCCGTGATGCTGCACCTGGCGCGCAAGGCCTTCTTCCCGGGCAAGCTGCCGTTCCCGGTGATGCACGTCGACACCCAGTGGAAATTCCAGGAGATGTACCGCTTCCGCGACAAGATGGTCGAGGAGATGGGCCTGGAACTGATCACCCACGTCAACCCCGAGGGCGTGGCCCAGGGCATCAACCCGTTCACCCATGGCAGCTCCAAGCACACTGACATCATGAAGACCCAGGGCCTGAAGCAGGCGCTGGACAAGTACGGCTTCGATGCCGCGTTCGGCGGCGCCCGCCGCGACGAGGAGAAGTCCCGGGCCAAGGAGCGCGTGTACTCCTTCCGCGACAGCAAGCACCGCTGGGACCCGAAGAACCAGCGCCCGGAGCTGTGGAACATCTACAACGGCAAGGTCAACAAGGGCGAGTCGATCCGCGTCTTCCCGCTGTCGAACTGGACCGAGCTGGACATCTGGCAGTACATCTATCTCGAAGGCATCCCGATCGTGCCGCTGTACTTCGCCGCCGAGCGCGAGGTCATCGAGAAGAACGGCACCCTGATCATGATCGACGACGAGCGCATCCTCGAGCACCTTACCGATGAGGAGAAGGCACGTATCGTCAAGAAGAAGGTGCGTTTCCGTACCCTCGGCTGCTACCCGTTGACGGGCGCGGTGGAGTCGGAGGCCGACAGCCTCACCGACATCATTCAGGAAATGCTCCTGACGCGCACTTCCGAGCGCCAGGGCCGTGTCATCGACCACGATGGCGCAGGCTCCATGGAAGACAAGAAACGTCAGGGCTATTTCTAATTCTCAGGGTTACTCCATGTCGCACCAATCCGATTTGATCAGCGAAGACATCGTCGCTTATCTGGCTCAGCACGAGCGCAAAGAACTGCTGCGTTTCCTCACCTGCGGCAACGTGGATGACGGCAAGAGCACCCTGATCGGGCGCCTGCTGCACGACTCCAAGATGATCTACGAGGACCACCTCGAGGCCATCACCCGCGACTCCAAGAAAGTCGGCACCACCGGCGAGGACGTGGACCTGGCGCTGCTGGTCGATGGCCTTCAGGCCGAGCGCGAGCAGGGCATCACCATCGATGTCGCCTACCGCTATTTCTCCACCGCCAAGCGCAAGTTCATCATCGCCGACACCCCGGGCCACGAGCAGTACACCCGCAACATGGCCACCGGCGCCTCGACCTGCGACCTGGCGATCATCCTGGTCGATGCCCGCTACGGCGTGCAGACCCAGACCCGCCGGCACAGCTTCATCGCCTCGTTGCTGGGCATCAAGCACATCGTGGTCGCGGTCAACAAGATGGACCTGAAAAACTTCGACGAGCAGGTCTTCGAGTCGATTAAAGCCGACTACCTGAAGTTCGCCGAAGGCATCAACCTCAAGCCATCGAGCCTGCACTTCGTGCCGATGTCGGCGCTCAAGGGCGACAACGTGGTCAACCGCAGCGAGCGTTCGCCCTGGTACACCGGCCCTGCGCTGATGGAGATCCTCGAGACCGTGGAAGTGGCGGCCGATCGCAACTTCACCGACCTGCGCTTCCCGGTGCAGTACGTCAACCGTCCGAACCTGAACTTCCGCGGTTTTGCCGGCACCATCGCCAGCGGCATCGTGCACAAGGGTGACGAAGTGGTCGTGCTGCCGTCGGGCAAGAGCAGCCGGGTCAAGTCCATCGTCACCTTCGAAGGCGAGCTGGAAAACGCAGGGCCAGGCCAGGCCGTGACCCTGACCATGGAAGACGAGATCGACATTTCCCGTGGCGACCTGCTGGTGCATGCCGACAACGTCCCACCGGTGACCGACCAGTTCGACGCCATGCTGGTGTGGATGGCCGAGGAGCCGATGCTGCCGGGCAAGAAGTACGACATCAAGCGCGCCACCAGCTACGTGCCGGGCTCTATCGCCAGCATCACCCACAAGGTGGATGTGAATACCCTGGAGCAGGGCGCTGCCAGTGCGCTGCAACTGAACGAGATCGGCCGCGTCAAGGTCAGCCTGGACGCCGCTATCGCCCTGGACGGTTACGACAGCAACCGCACCACCGGCGCGTTCATCGTCATCGACCGCCTGACCAACGGCACCGTCGGCGCCGGCATGATCATCGCGCCGCCCGTATTGCCGCACGGCAGCACCGGCCACCATGGCAAGCTGGCGCACGTCTCCACCGAGGAACGTGCCCTGCGCTTCGGCCAGCAGCCGGCCACCGTGCTGTTCAGCGGCCTGTCCGGCGCGGGCAAGAGCACCCTGGCCTATGCCGTGGAGCGCAAGTTGTTCGACATGGGCCGTGCGGTATACGTGCTCGACGGCCAGAACCTGCGCCATGACCTGAACAAGGGCCTGCCGCAGGACCGCGCCGGCCGTACCGAGAACTGGCGTCGTGCCGCCCATGTGGCGCGCCAGTTCAACGAAGCCGGCATGCTGACCCTGGCCGCCTTCGTGGCGCCGGACGCCGAAGGCCGCGAGCAGGCCAAGGCACTGATCGGCAAGGAGCGCCTGGTCACCGTCTACGTGCAGGCATCGCCGATCGCCTGCCGTGAGCGCGACCCGCAAGGCCTGTACGCTGCTGGTGGCGACAACATCCCGGGCGAAAGCTTCCCGTACGATGTGCCGCTGGACGCGGACCTGGTGATCGACACCCAGGTCACCAGCGTCGAAGAAGGCGTCAAGCAGGTGCTGGACGTGCTGCGCAAACGCGGCGCGATCTGATCTGCGATGCGTCAATGGAAAACCCCGCTTCGGCGGGGTTTTCTTTTTTTTATGGGGCTTTGAGGATGTGTCAGGGGGCGGGTGTTCGTCGTGAGAGGTTCAGCGCCTATCCGATCGAGCGCCGCCCGCGCGGCGCATCGCGAGCTGCGCTCGCTCCTACGTTTGTTTACGGCCAGTAACGCCTGTGACAGGTGCGCGCGACCGCTTGGTTCGTACGACACAATCTCGCGTCTGGCGCCAAAGCGTCCGCGCGAAAAACCCACAGGATGGACTGGCCCGAAACAAGCGTAGGAGCGAGCGCAGCTCGCGATGCGCCGCGCGGGCGGCGCTCGATCTGTGCATCACCTTAAATCCCAAGGCATGCATCTGGAAGCCCTCATCCTATCTCCCCGACATGCAAATCGCAGCCACTCTTCCCCGGCTTTCCGTGAAGAACCTTTTCTTTTTTGCATTTGGCTGTTTTCCCCAGGGTGTTGTTGAAAAGCCAACTTTTGCGCGTTGCCTCGCTGCGGCATCGTTGTGCGGCAAATAAACAATCCGTGTAGGAAAATTCATGACCCTCAAGAAAGTCGTCTCCATCGCGCTACTCGCTCTTTCCGGTACCGTTGCAAGCACTGCCTACGCCGACCTCGGCGCCAAGTGCTGCCCGTTCAGCGATGAGCGTTTGAAGACCAACGTCGAGACCCTGTCGGACTCGACCAACACCTTGACCAAGATCCAAGGTGTGCGCTTCAAGTGGAAGGAATCGGGGCGCGAGGACATCGGCGTCGTTGCGCAGAATGTGAAAGAGGTGTACCCCGAGCTGGTGCATGAGAAGGATGGCCTGCTGACGGTCGACTACGAGAAGCTGGTGGGCCCGCTGATCGAATCGGTACGTGAGCTGAACCAGCGTATCGAAGTGCTGGAAAAGGCCCAGGCCGCTCATCATTGACGTCCCGCGAGCCGGGCTGCGCTGTTAGGCCGAGAACAGGCGCGTAGCGCCGATCCTGTGGGAGCAGCTTGCCCTGCGATTGCGGCTGCCTAGACAACGCAGCACCGGCCTCCGGCTCACAAACCAATCCAGGAATCGCTGCATGCTGCATCCCGGTCGCTACCACCGGCATGCTACCCAAGCTGGCAACGCCGCCAGCTTTTGCACAAGGAGCATGACCATGAAAGCAGCAATTCAGCAGGGCATTATCGACCTCCGCCGTGGTGGCGATGACGAGGGCGGCCACTCCTGGCGCAAGCCGTGAGTCGGGTTGGATGCGGGCAATGACCCTCTTGTTCCGCTGATGCAGAGCACCCCGCCATGGTGGGGGCTCTGATCAAGGTTCAGGTCTATTGTTCTGATGCCGCTGTGTAACCGGCGACTCATCAAGATTGCCCCTATTCAAAATCCATCACGCCGAACCTATCTTAGTTTGATTTTTTGTTTTTTATGTCTTCAAGATGTCGATCGAAATCTTGAATTTCCGCGCACTGTTGCATGAGTGGATCCATGTGGCATTTGAAACGTCGCTCGTCATTGTCCTGTAATAGATAAGGTCGTCCTGAGCCACAGGCTGATATCAAAAAAGTGGCTGTGACGAGTCCGAGTCTTGTCATATGGCAGCATTTTTCCGTTTTTAACGAGCTTCGTAAGGATGCCAATAGGCGGTGTGGCGCAGCTTTTTCCATGATTAAGTTCCGATCTGATATGGATCAGATGCACGCTATCACTTATTGGTTTCTTGCATGGGTAGGGTTTTTCTATGTGTTTAGTGGGAAATGTTACCGTCAGGATGGAAATCTAGTGCTTGAAGAAAAAAAGCGCTGTTATTTGGATGGCAGACGTATGGTTTCTTACTAAAAAATGGGTGTTTGAATTCTAATAGCATGTTGATGCGGTATTTTGGGCGGGCATCGAGGCACCTCTCGATTTCCGCCTTTGTTGGATGTATTGGCTTAAATTGATTTTCGAATTTATATATGCTGCTCCGACACTGGGATCACCCGCCGCTCCTTCACCGCCTTATACGAAAAACTCGAATAGATCTCCTTCACCCCCGGCAACCGCTGCAACACTTCCCGGGTGAACTCCCCAAACGACTCCAAATCCCGCGCCAATATCTCCAGCAGAAAGTCATACCGCCCAGAGATGTTGTGGCAAGACACGATCTCCGGGATCTCCAGCAATCGCTTTTCGAATGCCAGGGCCATCTCCTTGGTGTGCGAATCCATCATGATGCTGACGAAGGCCGTGACGCCGAAGCCCAGTGACTTGGGCGAAAGGATGGCCTGGTAGCCGGTGATATAGCCGTTGTCCTCTAGAAGCTTCACGCGCCGCCAGCAGGGCGAGGTGGTCAGGGAAACCTGGTCGGCCAGTTCGGCGACGGTGAGGCGGGCGTTGTCTTGCAGGGCCGCGAGCAGGGCGCGGTCGGTGCGGTCCAGGGTCGAAGGCATTTCTTGCCCTCCCGATGTCATGATTGTTGTTTTTATTCCAGAAAACCTGCAGGTGAGTGGGCGATTTTGGAAAAATACCCGCCGCCTGGTGGCATAAGCTTATAACAAACCACCAGAGGCTGTTGCCATGCGCGACTGCGATAACAAGACCGGTTTTTCCACGCGGGCCATCCACCATGGTTACGACCCGTTGTCCCATGGCGGCGCACTGGTGCCGCCGGTATACCAGACCGCGACCTATGCCTTCCCGACTGTCGAGTACGGTGCTGCCTGTTTCGCCGGAGAGGAGAGCGGGCATTTCTACAGCCGCATCTCCAACCCGACCCTGGCCTTGCTCGAGCAGCGCATGGCGTCACTGGAAGGCGGCGAGGCGGGCTTGGCGCTGGCCTCGGGGATGGGCGCCATCACCTCGACGCTATGGACCTTGCTGCGTCCGGGCGACGAGCTGATTGTGGGGCGCACCTTGTATGGCTGCACCTTCGCCTACCTGCACCACGGCATCGGTGAGTTCGGCGTGAAGATCCGCCACGTCGACCTCAACGACGAAAACTCCCTGAAGGCGGCCATCACGGCGAAAACCCGGATGATCTATTTCGAAAGCCCGGCCAACCCCAACATGCAGTTGGTCGATATCGCGGCCGTGGCCGACGCGGTGCGCGGGCATGACATCCACATCGTGGTCGACAACACCTATTGCACGCCCTACCTGCAACGCCCGCTGGAGCTCGGCGCCGACCTGGTGGTGCATTCGGCCACCAAGTACCTGAGCGGCCATGGCGATATCACGGCAGGCCTGGTGGTAGGGCGCAAGGCGTTGATCGACCGGATCCGCCTGGAAGGTCTCAAGGACATGACCGGTGCGGTGCTCTCGCCCCATGATGCCTCGCTGCTGATGCGCGGCATGAAGACCCTGACCCTGCGCATGGAGCGCCATTGCAGCAATGCCCAGCAACTGGCCGAGTACCTGGCGCGCCAGCCCCAGGTGGAACTGATCCACTATCCAGGCTTGCCCAGCTTCCCTCAGCATGCGCTGGCCCAGCGGCAGATGCGCCTGCCCGGCGGGATGATCGCCTTCGAACTCAAAGGCGGCATCGAGGCGGGGCGGCGGTTCATGAATGCGCTGCAACTGTTCAGCCGCGCCGTGAGCCTGGGCGACGCCGAGTCGTTGGCCCAGCACCCGGCGAGCATGACCCATTCCAGTTATACGCCGCAGGAGCGCGCCCACCATGGCATTTCCGAAGGCCTGGTGCGCCTGTCGGTGGGCCTGGAGGACATCGAGGACCTGGTCGCCGATATCGCCCAGGCGTTGAAGGCCTGTGCTTTCTCGGGGCAACGCTGAACGCTGTGGGAGCGGGCCTGCCCCGCGATTGGGCTGGTCTTGCCATCGCGGTTGCCTGGCAAGGGCTTCGCGGGACAAGCCCGCTCCTACAGGGACCGCGAAATCAGACAGTGATGCGTTTGTTCTGCGAAGGGGACACCCGATGGTGGCAATGATCAACCCGAACGAGCCATCCTCGGCTCAAGATGTCGATCTGGACAGCGACCCGGCCGAAACGGCTGAATGGTGCGATGCACTCGAATCCACGCTGGCCCATTGCGGCCCGGCGCGGGCACGCTACTTGTTGCAGCGCCTGCAGAGCCATGCCCTGGCGCTGGGCCTGGCGCGCGATGCCCTGCCGTTTTCCGCCTACCGCAACACCTTGCCGGTGGAGCAGCAGGGCGCCTATCCCGGTGATCTGGAACTGGACGAACGCATCACCGGCATCCTGCGCTGGAACGCCCTGGCCATGGTGGTGCGAGCCAATCACGCCTATGGGGACCTGGGCGGGCATATCGCCAGCTACGCTTCGGCTGCGGAGATCTTCGAGGTCGGCTTCCAGCATTTCTTCCGCGGCGAAGGCGGTGGAGAACAGCGCACCGGCGATCTGGTGTTCTTCCAGCCCCATTCGGCACCGGGCATCTATGCGCGTGCCTTTCTCGAAGGGCGCCTGAGCGAGGCGCAACTGGCCAACTATCGCCAGGAGGTCACTGGCACTGGCCTGTGCTCCTATCCACACCCCTGGCTGATGCCCGATTTCTGGCAATTTCCCACCGGCTCCATGGGCATCGGCCCGCTCAATGCAATCTACCAGGCGCGCTTCATGCGCTACCTGCAGCATCGCGGCCTGGCCGACACAGACTCGCGGCATGTCTGGGGCGTGTTCGGAGACGGCGAGATGGACGAGCCGGAATCCATCGCCGGCTTGACCCTGGCGGTGCGGGAGGGGCTGGACAACCTGACCTTCATCGTCAACTGCAACCTGCAGCGGCTGGATGGCCCGGTACGCGGCAACGGCCAGATCATCCAGGAACTCGAGGCACTGTTCAGTGGCGCCGGCTGGAATGTGATCAAGGTGCTCTGGGGCTCGGAATGGGACCCGCTGTTCGCCCGCGACCATGAGCACGTGCTGCTGCGCCAGCTGGCCGCGACGCCGGATGGGCAGTATCAGACCCTCGGCGCCAAGGACGGCACCTACAACCTCGAGCACTTCTTCAACCAGCACCCGGCCCTGCAGCGGCTGGTGGCGCACATGAGCGCCGAGCAGATCAACGCCCTCAAACGGGGTGGCCACGATTTTCGCAAGTTGCATGCGGCCTACGCTGCGGCCAAGGCCTGCAAGGGCCGGCCAACGGTGATCCTGGCCAAGACCAAGAAGGGCTACGGCATGAGCAGTGCCGGCGAATCAAGGATGACCGCGCACCAGGCCAAGAAGCTGGATGTCCAGGCGCTGCTGGCGTTTCGTGATCGCTTCCACCTGCCGTTATCGGACGAAGCGGTGGCGCAGTTGCGCTTCTATCGCCCGGCCGACGACAGCCCGGAAATGCTGTACCTGCACCAGCGCCGTGCGGCTCTCGGTGGGCCTTTGCCTGTACGGCGCAGCGATTGCCCCCGACTGCCGGTGCCTGACCTGGCAACCTTCGGCGACTTCGCCCTGCAGGCCCAGGGCAAGGAGATGTCCACCACCATGGCGGCGGTGCGCCTGCTTGGGCATTGGCTGAAGGCGCCAGGGTTGGGGCCGCGGGTAGTGCCCATCGTCGCGGACGAGGCGCGTACCTTCGGCATGGCCAGCCTGTTCCGGCAGATCGGCATCTACTCGTCCTGCGGGCAACGTTATGAGCCGGAGGATGCAGGTTCCCTGCTGACCTACCGGGAAGCCAGGGACGGTCAGTTGTTGGAGGAGGGCATCACCGAAGCTGGGGCGATTTCCTCGTGGGTGGCTGCGGCAACGTCCTATGCGGTGCATGGCGAGCCCATGCTGCCGGTGTACATCTACTATTCGATGTTCGGCTTCCAGCGGGTCGGCGACCTGATCTGGGCGGCCGCGGACCAGCGTGCCCGCGGCCTGTTGCTGGGCGCCACGGCCGGGCGTACCACCTTGGGTGGCGAAGGGCTGCAGCACCAAGACGGTTCGAGCCTGGTGATGGCGGCGCTGGTCCCCAATTGCCGAGCCTGGGACCCCTGCTTTGCCGGTGAGCTGGCGGTGATCCTCGACCATGCCGCCCGGCGCATGCTGGTGGAACAGCAGGACGAGTTCCATTACGTGGCGGTGATGAACGAAAACTACCCACAGCCTTCGCTCCCCGAGGGCAAGCATGCGGATGTGTTGCGCGGCATGTACCTGTTCGCCAGCCAGCACGCGCTGCAGTCGCGTGGCACGGTGCGGCTGCTGGGCTCGGGTGCGATCCTGCGCGAGGTCGTCGCCGCCAGTGAGCTGTTGGCCACCGAATGGCAGGTCGACAGCGAGGTGTTCAGCGTGACCAGCTACAGCGAACTGGCCCGCGAGGCGCGGGATGCGCAGCGTGCGTCGGTACGTGGGCACGGCGGTGGGCAGGAAAGCCATGTAAGCCGTTGCCTGGCCGGTGATGCGCCCGTGGTCGCGGC
Source organism: Pseudomonas shiyinii (assembly GCF_056725765.1). NCBI lineage: Bacteria > Pseudomonadati > Pseudomonadota > Gammaproteobacteria > Pseudomonadales > Pseudomonadaceae > Pseudomonas > Pseudomonas shiyinii. Next base: position 616,305 of record NZ_CM161522.1, read on the forward strand.
CAGCGACTATGCGCGGGCCTGGCCGCAGTTGATTGCCGAATATGTACAGGCGCCCTATATGACCCTCGGCACCGACGGCTTCGGGCGTAGCGACACCCGCCCGCAATTGCGGCGCTTCTTCGAGGTGGACCGGTACAGCGTGGTGATGGGAGCGTTGTACAGCCTGGTCGGGCAGGGGCGGTTGAGTGAGGAGGTGCTGGCGCAGGCGAGGGAGCGGTATGGAGTGGGCGAGCGTATGGCTCCCTGGTATTGCTGAGGCGAGGGCGTAGCCCGCCCGGCGGCATCCATGAAAAAGGCCTCTTGCGAGGCCTTTTCGATGTTCAGCGCTTGAGCCCGTAGCTCTCGTCGAGCATGCCCGGCGAGTTCGGTGCCTTGGGCGCGTAGTCGCGTGGTACCTCGGCGGTGTCCTTCGGCGGGGTCAGGCGGTCACGTGGGCCCTGCGCGGCTTCAGAGTGCAGCGCGGCCAGCAGGCGCTGGCGGGTCAGGTCATCCAGGGCCAGGCGGTTGGCACCGTCGGCCAGGTGGTCCTGTACGTCCTGGTAGCTCTGGGTCAGTTTCTTGACCAGGGCTGCAGTGCTGTTGAAGTGGGTGACCACTTCATTCTGGTAATTGTCGAAACGCTGCTGGATATCATCCAGCTGGCGCTGGGTATTGCTGGGCGCTGCGTTGGGCAGCAGGCGGGCCACGACGAAGCCGACCACCACGCCGACGACGAGGGCCAGGGTCGGCAACAACCAAACAAGGAGCGAGAGTTCCACGAGTCCTTCCTCTATAAACGGCTTTGCTTTACGTTAACGGCTCAGACCTGCGCTGTATACCGCGAGCGATCGCAAATCAGAACAGAATTCTTCAGCTAGACGAGTCGACCCTTCCCGAGGTCACGGAGTTGTGCCTTGCTTATCCGCGAAACCCCCTTGTTCATCGATGGTCCCTGCGGCCAGCTGGAAGCCTTGTACCTGGATGTGGCCGATGCCCGCGGTGCGGTGCTGATCTGCCACCCGAACCCGGTGCAGGGCGGTACCATGCTCAACAAGGTGGTCTCGACCCTGCAGCGCACTGCCCGCGATGCCGGCTACATCACCTTGCGCTTCAACTACCGTGGCGTGGGCCAGAGTGCTGGCAGCCATGACATGGGCGCCGGCGAAGTCGCCGATGCCGAGGCCGCCGCCACCTGGTTGCGTGCCAAGCATCCTGGCCTGCCGCTGGTGCTGATGGGCTTCTCGTTCGGCGGTTTCGTCGCCGCCAGCCTGGCCGGTCGCCTGGAGGTCGATGCCGTCGAGCTGCAGCATCTGTTCATGATTGCCCCGGCCGTGATGCGCCTGAGCGAGCAGTTCCCGCTGCCCCAGCGTTGCCCGCTGACCGTGGTGCAGCCGGAAACCGACGAAGTCGTCGACCCACAGCTGGTATACGACTGGTCCGACAAGCTGCCGCGCCCCCATGAGCTGCTGAAAGTGGCAGAATGCGGACACTTCTTCCATGGCAAGCTGACCGATCTGAAGGATCTGGTGCTGCCGCGTCTTTCGAACTGAGCCAAGCCTGATCAAGCGATAACCCATGACTACGCGCATCCTCACCGGTATCACCACCACCGGCACCCCGCACCTGGGCAACTACGCCGGCGCCATCCGCCCGGCGATCCTCGCCAGCCAGCAGCCCGGCGCCGACTCGTTCTACTTCCTGGCCGACTACCACGCCCTGATCAAGTGCGACGACCCGCTGCGTATCCAGCGCTCGCGCCTGGAAATCGCCGCCACCTGGCTGGCCGGCGGCCTGGACCCAGCCAAGGTCACCTTCTACCGCCAGTCCGATATCCCCGAGATCCCCGAGCTGACCTGGCTCCTGACCTGCGTGGCCGCCAAGGGCCTGCTCAACCGCGCCCATGCCTACAAGGCCTCCGTGGACAAGAACGTCGAGGCCGGCGAAGACCCGGACGCCGGCGTGACCATGGGGCTGTTCAGCTACCCGGTGCTGATGGCCGCCGACATCCTGATGTTCAATGCCCACAAGGTGCCGGTTGGCCGCGACCAGATTCAGCACGTGGAGATGGCCCGCGACATCGGCCAGCGCTTCAACCACCTGTTCGGCCAGGGCAAGGACTTCTTCGCCCTGCCGGAGGCTGTGATCGAGGAAAGCGTGGCCACCCTGCCGGGCCTGGATGGCCGCAAGATGTCCAAAAGCTATGACAACACCATCCCGTTGTTCACCAGCGCCAAGGACATGAAGGATGCCATCTCCCGCATCGTCACCGATTCCCGTGCCCCGGGCGAGCCGAAGGATCCGGACACCTCCCACCTGTTCACCCTGTTCCAGGCCTTCTCCACCCCGGCGCAGTCGGCCGAGTTCCGCGAAGAGCTGCTGCAGGGCCTGGGTTGGGGCGAGGCCAAGCAGCGCCTGTTCCAGTTGCTCGACGGCCAGCTGGCCGGGCCTCGCGAGCAGTACCACCAGCTGATCGCTCGCCCTTCGGACCTGGAAGACATTCTCCTGGCTGGTGCCGCCAAGGCCCGCAAGATCGCCACGCCGTTCCTCGAGCAGCTGCGCGAAGCTGTTGGCCTGCGTTCCTTCCGCACCGCCGTGCAGGTGTCCACCGAAGTGAAAAAGAAGGCTGCCAAGAGCGCCCGCTTCGTCAGCTTCCGTGATGAAGACGGCAGCTTCCGCTTCCGCCTGCTGGCCGCCGATGGCGAGCAATTGCTGCTTTCGCGCCGCTTCGCCGATGGCAAGAGCGCCGGCGCCGTGAGCAAGCAGCTGCAGCAGGGCGGTGACGCCGATGTGCGCGTCGAAGGGCTGGGTTTCTCGCTCTGGCTGAACGGCGAGCAGGTTGCCGACGGGCCGCAGTTCGATAGCGTCGAGGCCCGTGATTCGGCCATCCAGAGCCTGCACGAGGCCTTGGCGCCGCAGCAGGGCTGAGGCAATTCGCCGCAACGCCAATTGCCATTATGCGGGCCTGTCGCTACAGTGACGGCCCGTTTTTTGTTGCCTCGCTAACGAATCATGACGCCCCTCGAACGATATCAAGCAGATCTGAAACGTCCCGACTTCTTCCATGATGCGGCGCAGGAAACTGCGGTGCGTCACCTGCAGCGCCTGTACGACGACCTGCTGGCGGCGCAGAACAACAAGCCGGGCGTGTTCGGCAAGCTGTTCGGCAGGAAGGAACAGGCGCCGGTCAAGGGCCTGTACTTCTGGGGTGGGGTAGGGCGAGGCAAGACCTACCTGGTCGACACCTTCTTCGAGGCGTTGCCCTTCAAGCAGAAGATGCGTACGCACTTCCACCGCTTCATGAAGCGTGTGCACGAAGAAATGAAGACCCTCAAGGGCGAGAAGAACCCGCTGACCATTATCGCCAAGCGCTTCTCCGAGGAAGCCAAGGTGATCTGCTTCGACGAGTTCTTCGTTTCCGACATCACCGATGCCATGATCCTCGGCACCTTGATGGAAGAGCTGTTCAAGAACGGCGTGACCCTGGTGGCGACGTCCAACATCGTCCCCGATGGCCTGTACAAGGACGGCCTGCAACGCGCGCGCTTCCTGCCGGCCATCGCCCTGATCAAGCAGAACACCGAAGTGGTCAACGTCGACAGCGGCGTCGACTATCGCTTGCGCCACCTGGAGCAGGCCGAGCTGTATCACTACCCGCTCGACGATGCCGCTCACGAGAGCCTGCGCCAGAGCTTCCGGGCATTGACACCCGAGTGCACCCAGGCGGTCGAGAACGACGTGCTGGTGATCGAGAACCGCGAGATCCAGGCCATCCGCACCTGCGACGACGTTGCCTGGTTCGACTTCCGCGCCCTGTGCGACGGCCCGCGCAGCCAGAACGACTACATCGAGCTGGGCAAGATCTTCCATGCCGTGCTGCTGAGCAATGTCGAGCAGATGGGGGTGACCACCGACGATATCGCCCGCCGTTTCATCAACATGGTCGACGAGTTCTACGACCGGAACGTGAAGCTGATCATCTCGGCAGAGGTGGAGCTCAAGGACCTGTACACGGGCGGGCGTCTGAGCTTCGAGTTCCAGCGCACCTTGAGCCGCCTGCTGGAGATGCAGTCCCACGAGTTCCTGTCCCGCGCGCACAAGCCTTGATTGGGTGAAAGGGGCCGCTTCGCGGCCAATCGCCGGCAAGCCGGCTCCCACCTGTCCTGTGCTGTTTTCAGAGCCTGTGGGAGCCGGCTTGCCGGCGATTGAACCAGGGCAAAAAAATCAAGACAGTTGCTCCCACAAGATCTGCGCGGGTCTTGTGGAAGCCGGCTTGCCGGCGATTGAGCCAGGGCAAAAAGATCAAGACAGTTGCTCCCACAAGATCTGCGCGGGTCTTGTGGAAGCCGGCTTGCCGGCGATTGAGCCAGGGCAAAAAGATCAAGACAGTTGCTCCCACGATCTGCGCGGGTCTTGTGGGAGCCGGCTGGCCGGCGATTGGGGGGCGAAGCGGCCTTTTTTGTTTCAGGCTTCCTGCATGAACTGCTGCCGATACTGGTTCGGCGACAGTTCGGTATGCTGGCGGAACAACCGCGCAAAGAAGCTGGCATCGTCATAGCCCACTTCGTAGCTGATGGTCTTGATGCTCTTGCGGGTGCTCGAGAGCAAGCCCTTGGCCGTCTCGATGCGCAGGCGCTGCAGGTAGTGCAGGGGCTTGTCACCGGTGGCGCTCTGGAAGCGACGCATGAAGTTGCGAATGCTCATGCCGTGGTTGCGCGCCACGTCCTCGAACCGGAACTTGTCGGCGAAGTGCTCCTCCAGCCAGTGCTGGATCTGCAGGATGATCAGGTCCTGGTGCAGCTTCTGCCCGCCGAAACCCATGCGCCCCGGGGTATAGCTGCGCTGGACCTCGTAGAGAATGTCACGTGCCACGGCGCGGGCGACGTTGGCGCCGCAGAAACGCTCGATCAGGTAGATGTACAGATCGCACGCCGAGGTGGAGCCGCCTGCGCAGTAAAGGTTGTCGGCATCGGTCAGGTGCTTGTCCTGGTTCAGGCGCACGTTCGGGAAGCGCTCGGCGAAGCTGTTGAAGAAGCGCCAGTAGGTGGTCGCCTCCTTGCCGTCGAGCAGGCCGGCCTCGGCGAGCCAGAACACGCCACTGGCCTCGCCACACAGCACGGCGCCGCGGGCGTGCTGTTCGCGCAACCACGGCAGGACCTGCGGGTAGCGTTGCTGCAAGATGTCGAAGTCTTCCCAGAACGCCGGGAGAATGATCACGTCGGCATCACCCAGGCCACCATCGACCGGCACCTGCACGTTGCTGAAACTGTCCACGGGTTTGGCGTCCGGGCTCACCAGGCTGATGTCGAACATCGGTTGCAGGCCCAGGCCCAATTGCTTGCTGTAGCGCAGGCTGGCCAGGTGGAAGAAGTCCTTGGCCTGCATGAGGGTCGAAGCGAACACCTTGTCGATGGCCAGGATGCTGACGCGCCGCAGCGACGCGGAGGGTTGGGTGAACATCATTGTCATTGTTCTTATAGGGTAGAGTGGTCAATCACCGGCTGGATCGTCTTATTTTTTGGCGGTTGTGTCTACCCTGGCATACCGCGCGGGTTCCTTGGCGGATATACCCGCTCCCACAAGTGCCCGACAGGCCAGAAGGGCAGCGAGGCCCAGTGGGAGCGGGTTTACCCGCGAAGAGGGCGGTACGGGGCTGCGCTCAAGGCGCCGGGTTGGGCTGCTCCTGATGGATCGCCTCGATGGCCGCGAGCAGTTCGTCGCTGAGGGTCAGGGCCAGGCTGTCCAGGTTGCTCTGCAATTGCTCCACGCTGGTGGCGCCGAGGATATTGCTGGTCACGAACGGTTGGCGGGTCACGAACGCCAAGGCCATCTGCGCCGGGTCCAGGCCATGGGCCCGGGCCAGTTGTACGTAGCGGCTGCAGGCCGCCACGGTCTGCGGGTTGGAGTAGCGGGCGAAGCGGCTGAACAGGGTCAGACGCGCACGCTCCGGCCGGGCACCGTCTTCGTACTTGCCCGAGAGCATGCCGAACGCCAGAGGCGAATAGGCCAACAGCCCGCACTGTTCACGGATCGCCACTTCCGCAAGGCCCACCTCGAAGCTGCGGTTGAGCAGGTTGTAGGGGTTCTGGATCGACACTGCTCGCGGCCACCCGCGGGTTTCGGCCAGGTGCAGGAACTTCATCGTGCCCCAGGGCGTTTCATTGGACAGGCCGATGTGGCGTATCTTGCCCGCGCGCACCTGCTCGTCGAGCACTTCCAAGGTTTCTTCCAGCGGCGTGAAGTGGTCGTGCGGCAGGTGCTGGTAGCCGAGCTTGCCGAAGAAGTTGGTGCTGCGCTCGGGCCAGTGCAGCTGGTACAGGTCGATGCGATCGGTGTGCAGGCGGCGCAGGCTCTCGTCCAGGGCGGCGACGATGTGCTGGCGGTTGTGCTTGAGCTGGCCATCGCGGATATGGCTGATGCCGTTGCCTGGGCCGGCCACTTTGCTGGCCAGGACCCAGTCGTCGCGATCGCCATGGCGGCGGAACCAGTTGCCGATGATGCGCTCGGTGGCAGCGTAGGTTTCCGGGCGCGGGGGCACCGGGTACATCTCGGCGGTATCGATGAAATTGACCCCACTGGCCTTGGCCAGGGCGATCTGGGCGAAGGCTTCGGCCTCGTCGTTCTGCTCGCCCCAGGTCATGGTCCCCAGGCACAGGGCGCTGACGTTGAGGTCGGTACGGCCGAGCTGGCGGTATTCCATCAGGCATCGTCTCCTTGCAAATGAAGCCATCAAATCAGGTTGAAATTTTTTGCGCAATCTGGATAATTCTGCCCCTCTCCGTGTGGCGGAAGTGATGCACCACCATGCAGGAGGAACCCTTGTCGAACATTGGACGCGCCGACCCGAGCCCCCAATAGCGTCCGTGTGCGGCTGCGCGCTTGCCCTTGGCAAGCTGTGCACTATCCAGTAAGATTCGCCGTCTATTTTTCGCTGGGCGGCCTCTGAGGCTTTAGAGAATGAAAACTTTTACTGCTAAACCGGAAACAGTAAAGCGCGACTGGTACGTAGTTGACGCCGCTGGTCAGACCCTGGGTCGTCTGGCTACCGAAATCGCTCGTCGCCTGCGTGGCAAGCACAAGCCAGAATACACCCCTCACGTTGACACCGGCGACTACATCGTCGTCATCAACGCCGAGCAGGTACGTGTCACTGGTGCCAAGACTTCGGACAAGATGTACTACTCCCACTCCGGTTTCCCAGGCGGCATCAAGGAAATCAGCTTCGAGAAGCTGATCGACAAAGCCCCTGAGCGTGTTATCGAAACTGCGGTCAAAGGCATGCTGCCGAAGAACCCGCTGGGTCGCGACATGTACCGCAAGCTGAAAGTGTACGCGGGTGCTGCTCACCCTCACACTGCTCAGCAGCCTCAAGAACTGAAGATCTAACGGGATAGTTCATTATGTCGGCGACTCAAAATTACGGCACTGGCCGTCGCAAGACCGCAACCGCTCGCGTTTTCCTGCGTCCGGGTACTGGTAACATCTCCATCAACAACCGTCCTCTGGACACCTTCTTCGGCCGCGAAACCGCTCGCATGGTTGTTCGCCAGCCGCTGGAGCTGACCGAGACCGTCGAGAAGTTCGACATCTACGTCACCGTCGCCGGTGGTGGTGTCAGCGGTCAGGCCGGTGCGATCCGTCACGGTATCACCCGTGCGCTGATGGAATACGACGAAACCCTGCGTGGCGCCCTGCGTCGTGCTGGCTACGTCACCCGCGACGCTCGTGAAGTCGAGCGTAAGAAAGTGGGTCTGCGTAAAGCGCGTAAGCGTCCTCAGTACTCCAAGCGTTAATACCGCTTCGGCAGTCGAAAAAAAGCCCGGTTCCATATTTGGAACCGGGCTTTTTTTATGTCTTGAACTAACCTGTCAGCATGTCAGTGACGACTTGCCGCATAGACACAGATCAAGCAAAGCGAGGGTTGCAGCCCGACCGGGGGGTAATCACCTTGTCAGTGTGTGGACTTGTTCCTTACCATTGCGGCCAATTTTTAGTGCCACAGACATTACTAAGTAGATGCCTGATCCAACAGGCCAAAGCAGCTGATGGGAGAGGACTGAATGAGCAATGACGGCGTCAACGCAGGCCGGCGCCGCTTCCTCGTAGCCGCCACATCCGTGGTAGGCGCAGCGGGGGCAGTGGGGGCTGCGGTACCGTTCGTGGGGTCATGGTTCCCCAGTGCCAAGGCGAAAGCCGCAGGTGCACCGGTGAAGGTCAATATCGCCAAGGTCGAGCCGGGTCAGCAGATGGTGGCTGAGTGGCGGGGGCAACCTGTTTTCATTGTGCGACGAACCGAGGAGATCCTCGGCAACCTGAAGAAGATCACCGGGGATTTGTCCGACCCCGAGTCCAAGTCGTCGGTGCAGCCGACCTATGTCGATCCGCAGAACCGCGCCATCAAACCCGAGATCCTCGTGCTGGTCGGTCTATGCACCCACCTGGGCTGCTCGCCCACGTTCCGTCCTGAAGTGGCGCCCGCCGACCTGGGGCCGAAATGGGTGGGGGGCTACTTCTGCCCTTGCCACGGTTCGCACTACGACCTGGCTGGTCGCGTCTACAAGGCGCAGCCGGCACCTCTCAACCTGCCAGTGCCTCCGCACTCGTACGAGTCGGATGACATCATCGTCATCGGCGTCGATCAGGAGAACGCATGATGAGCAAGTTCATGGACTGGATTGATGCTCGCTTCCCCGCTACCAAGATGTGGGAAGACCACCTGAGCAAGTATTACGCGCCCAAGAACTTCAACTTCTTCTACTTCTTCGGCTCCCTGGCCTTGTTGGTGCTGGTCAACCAGATCGTCACTGGCGTCTGGCTGACCATGAGTTTCACGCCGTCGGCCGAAGAGGCGTTCGCCTCGGTCGAATACATCATGCGCGACGTGGAGTACGGCTGGATCCTGCGCTACCTGCATTCCACCGGTGCTTCGGCGTTCTTCATCGTGGTGTACCTGCACATGTTCCGCGGGCTGCTCTATGGCTCGTACCAGAAGCCGCGCGAGCTGGTCTGGCTGTTCGGCATGCTGATCTACCTGGCACTGATGGCCGAGGCGTTCATGGGCTACCTGCTGCCCTGGGGCCAGATGTCCTACTGGGGCGCACAGGTGATCATCTCGCTGTTCGGTGCCATTCCGGTGATCGGCGACGACCTGACCCAGTGGATCCGTGGTGACTACCTGATCTCGGGCATCACCCTGAACCGCTTCTTCGCCCTGCACGTGATCGCCTTGCCGATCGTCATCCTGGGCCTGGTGGTGCTGCACATCCTGGCGCTGCATGAGGTGGGTTCCAACAACCCCGATGGCGTCGACATCAAGAAGAACAAGGACGAGAACGGCGTGCCGCTCGATGGCATTCCTTTCCACCCGTACTACACCGTGAAGGATATCGTCGGGGTGGTGGTGTTCCTGTTCGTGTTCTGCGCCGTGGTGTTCTTCTTCCCTGAAATGGGTGGCTACTTCCTGGAGAAACCGAACTTCGAGCAGGCGAACGCGTTCAAGACCCCCGAGCACATCGCGCCGGTATGGTACTTCACGCCGTTCTACGCGATCCTGCGTGCCGTCCCTGACAAGTTGTTCGGCGTCATCGCCATGGGCGCCGCCATTGCCGTACTGTTCGTGTTGCCCTGGCTTGACCGCAGCCCCGTGCGCTCCATGCGCTACAAGGGCTGGCTGAGCAAGATCTTCCTGCTCGTGTTCTGCGTGGCCTTCATGATCCTGGGTGTGCTGGGCGTACTGGCGCCGACGCCGGGTCGGACCTTGCTGTCGCAGGTCTGCACCGTGCTGTATTTCGCCTACTTCCTCCTGATGCCGTTCTACACCAGGCTCGAGAAGACCAAACCGGTTCCGGAAAGGGTGACTGGCTGATGAAAAAGCTAATAGCAGTATTGTTCCTGGCAGTGATGCCCGCCTTGTCCTTTGCCGCCAGCGAGCACGGCCCGGTGCTGGACAAGGTCGATATCGACCTCACCGACAAGGCCGCCATGCAGGACGGTGCGCGTACCTTCGCCAACTATTGCATGGGGTGCCATAGCGCCAAGTTCCAGCGTTACGAGCGGGTCGCCGACGACCTGGACATCCCGCACGAGCTGATGCTCGAGAAGCTGGTGTTCACCGGGGCCAAGATTGGCGACCACATGAAGATCGGCATGCAGCCCGACGATGCCAAGACCTGGTTCGGTGCGGCGCCGCCGGACCTCACCCTGGTCGCCCGCGTGCGCGGCACTGACTGGCTGTACACCTACCTGCGCAGCTTCTATGAGGACAAGTCGCGTCCTTATGGGGTGAACAACAAGGTGTTCCCGAACGTCGGCATGCCTAACGTGCTGGTGGGCTTGCAAGGCAACCAGGTGATCGGCTGCAAGCAAGTGCAGACTGTGGTCGACGGCAAGAAACAATTCGACCCGCTGACCGGCAGCCCATTGACCCATGAAGCCTGTGACCAGCTGACCATCGAGCCGAATTCCGGTACCCTGACGACCGAGCAGTTCGACGAGAAGGTCAAGAACCTGGTGACCTTCCTGGCCTATTCGGCCAACCCGGTCAAACTGGAAAGCCAGCGCATCGGTACCTATGTGTTGCTGTACCTGGCTTTCTTCTTCGTGTTCGCCTACTTGCTCAAGCGCGAATACTGGAAGGACGTGCACTGATCACGCAGTAGTTTCTGGTAGTTGAACGCGCCCTGGGGCGCCCCTTCGCGATTGCGTCGGGGTCCTCCAGGGCGCGTTTGCATTTGGAGTTTCACAAGCATCCCCATGCGAGGAGGCGCTACATGGGCGCAACCAACAGGTTAGCCTGCTATTCCGACCCCGCTGATCATTATTCTCATCGGGTACGCCTTGTTCTCGCCGAGAAGGGCGTCAGTGTACAGATTGTCGACGTCGACCCCGGTCGTCTGCCGCCCAAGCTGGTCGAAGTGAACCCTTACGGCAGTGTGCCGACGCTGGTCGATCGTGACCTGGCGCTCTACGAGCCCAGCGTGGTGATGGAGTACCTCGAGGAACGTTACCCGCACCCGCCCTTGATGCCGGTCTACCCGGTGGCCCGGGGCAACAGCCGCTTGCTGATGCATCGTATCCAGCGCGACTGGTGCGTGTTGGCGGACACCATCCTCGACCCGCGCAGCACGGATGCGGCGCGTGCCGAGGCGCGCAAGGCGCTGCGCGAAAGCCTGACAGGCGTGTCGCCGTTGTTCGGCGAGTTCTCCTGCTTCATGAGTGAGGAGCAAAGCCTGGTCGATTGTTGTCTATTACCCATATTGTGGCGGTTGCCGGTCATGGGTATCGAATTGCCGCGGCAGGCCAAGCCGCTATTGGATTACATGGAGCGGCAGTTTGCCCGCGAGCCTTTCCAGGCGAGCCTGTCCGCTGCAGAACTTGAAATGCGCAAGCTTTAAGGAGCCGTTGATGAACTCCAGTCGCCCCTATCTGGTTCGAGCGCTGTACGAGTGGATCGTCGACAACGATTGCACCCCCCACATGCTGGTCAACGCTGAATATCCGGCTGTCCAGGTTCCCCAGGGATTCGCCAGTGACGGCCAGATCGTCCTGAACATCTCCCCCAATGCCGTGCGCAGCCTGCACATGGATAACGACGCCGTGAGCTTCGAAGGTCGCTTCAGTGGTGTGGCCCATTCGCTGTTCGTGCCGGTGGGCGCGATCCTGGGCATCTATGCCCGGGAGAATGGCCAGGGCATGGTGTTCGAGCTGGAGCCGCCGTTGATGGGCGGCGACGATCTGGACGACGAAAGCGTCGAGCCGGATGACGATGGCCCGCCCGAGCCACCGCGCCCGAGTGGCCGGCCCAGCCTCAAAGTGGTCAAGTAAACAAAAAAGGCGATCCGGATGGATCGCCTTTTTTGTGTCGCGGGGCCTGTGATTACAGATCCTTGATGCTGCGCACCTGGTCCTTGTTGACGCGGGTGCGTTTGCCGTCCAGTTGCTCGAACTCGTAGAAGCCCGAATCGGCGTCGTATTCTGGGGCGTCGGTGGTCTGGAATTCGCGGCCGTCGTTGAGGGTGATCTGGCTCGGGGTGGAGCAGCCGGCCAGGGCGGCGAAGGCGCCGATTGCAAGGACGGACAGCAGGGACTTCTTCATGGGTACTTCCTGGGTTTTGGTTGAACGCTGTTGTTGCCAGTCATGGTCTCATCGCCGGCAAGCCGGCGATGCAGTTGGGTATCAATCGATGTATTCGAACAGCTTGACGATCTTCTGCACGCCCGACACACCCTGGACCACGTTGGTGGCGGCGTTGGCTTCCTGTTGGGTCACCAGGCCCAGCAGGTAGACGATGCCGTTCTCGGTGATCACCTTGATGCGCGTGCTTGGTACGTTGGCATCGCCAAGCATTTGTGCCTTGATCTTGGTGGTCAGCCAGGCGTCATTGTTGCGCGCCAGGATCGAAGAGGGCTGCATGACCTGCAGTTCGTTGTGCACCTTCTTGACCCGCTGTACCTGGCCTGCGGTTTGTTCGGCCAGGCTCTTGAGGTCGGCGCGCGGGGTCTGGCCGGCCAGCAGGACGATGCCGTTGTAGCTGCTGACGACAATGTGCGAGCCTTTGTCGAGGTCCGCGTTGGCCTTGGCGATATTCACCGAGACCTTGGTTTCGATCAGCGAGTCGTCGATCTTGCTGCCGATGGTGCGGGTGCCGCGATCATCCTCGATGGGCGAATTGCGAGCCGAGGTCAGTACCGAGCTGCAGCCGGAGATGCTCAGGCACAGGGTCAGGGCCATCAGGCCAAGGCGCTTGGGGATCATTCTTCACTCCCGAACAGTTGGCTGTCGATCAGGTCGCACAGGCAGTGGATCGCCAGCAGGTGGACTTCCTGGATTCGCGCGGTGACGTTCGACGGCACGCGGATCTCCACATCTTCAGGCAGCAACAGCGAGGCCATGCCGCCGCCGTCACGCCCAGTCAGTGCCACGACGATCATTTCACGGTCGTGCGCGGCCTGAATCGCTTGTATCACGTTGGCGGAATTGCCGCTGGTAGAGATCGCCAGCAGCACGTCGCCCGGTTGGCCCAGGGCACGGATCTGCTTGGAGAAGACTTCGTTGTAGCTGTAGTCGTTGGCGATCGAGGTCAGGGTCGAGCTGTCGGTGGTCAGGGCAATGGCCGGCAAGCTGGGGCGCTCGCGCTCGAAGCGGTTGAGCAGCTCCGAGGAGAAGTGCTGCGCGTCGCCGGCCGAGCCGCCGTTGCCGCAGGCAAGCATCTTGCCCTCGTTGAGCAGCGCATTGACCATGACCAGGCTGGCCTGCTCGATGTGGGGTGCCAGGATGTCCATCGCCTGTTGCTTGGTATCGATGCTGGCCTGGAACAGCCGGCGAATTCGGGATTGCATGTCCATCTGGTGTGACCTTAAGTGGGGCGGTGGCCGACGCGACGCGCGACAGGAACCAGCCCGCGAAACATAGAGCTAAAAAATCGGAATGGGTTCAGCATTCGAAGGCGTTTTTCAGCCATTGCAGCGGCTGGCCCGCGTGGTGGCTGCCCTGCAGGGCGACAACGTCGAAGCGGCAGGGTTGGTTGGCCCAGCGCGGCTCCTTCTGCAGGAACAGGTTGGCGGCTAGCGCCAGTCGCTTCTGCTTGCGTCTGTCGATGCTGCCGATGGCGCCGCCGAAGGCCGCATGCAACCGGTAGCGGACTTCGACGAATACTACTGTATCGGCGTCGAGCATGACCAGATCGAGCTCACCGCCCTTGCATCGCCAATTGCGCGCCAGTAGTCGCAGGCCATGTCCTCGAAGGTATTCGAGGGCATGGTTTTCCGCGGCAAGACCTGCGCTGGAAGGCGATGCGTCGGGCATCAGCGTGGGGTGTCCGGCAGGCGCTTGACCTGGCCACCGGAGAACTCGGCCCAGGGCAGTTGGCGCTCGACGCGCTGGCTGGAGCTCATGGTCAGGCTGCCGGAGAGACCTTCGATGCGGTTGTCCGGCAGGGCCTTCAGCTGGCCCAGGCGAGGGGCCAGGCTGTAGGCGTCCACGCCCATGGCGTAGAGGCGGCCGAGGCTGCCGGCCGCCTGGGGCCACTGCTGGACCACCTGCTGGCGCAGGCTGTTGCTGCTGTCGAGCAGCCAGGGGGTCTCGCAGAAGCGGATGCCGTTCATGTCGTTGTACTGGTTCACGTCACCGCTGGCGCTGTAGAGGTTGGAGGTGGCGTAGACCGGCACATCGCCTGCGTACTGGAAGTTCAGGGTCGGCTTGATCTGCTGGGCCTGCTGTGGGGTGGAGGCGAGGAAGATGAAGTCGATGTCCTGGCGCCGCGACGGTTGCGCGGCGATATTGCCGCCAACGGTGCTCTGCAGGCTCTTGGCACGACCTTCGCTCTGGCGCAGTTGGAACAGCTCGGCAATCTGCTGGGCCAGGGCGACCGGCTGGGCGATGCGTTCGGCGGCCAGCAGTGTGCCGCCATGGCCTTCCCAATCCTGGCGGAAGGCGGCGAGCACGCGATCGCCCCACTCACCGCTCGGTACCAGGGCTACGGCGCGGACCAGGCCATCGGCGCGGGCACGTCGCGAGACTTCGCGGGCTTCGTCCTCGGCGGCAAGGCCGAACTGGAACAGCTGGGGTGGTGCTTTCTGGCCGGCATCGGCGTAGTTCAGTGCCAGGGTGGTGATCGGCAGTTGCGGGTTGGCCGCGAGCTTCTTCACCAGTGGTTTTTCCAGCGGGCCGACCACCAGCTGCACGCCGGCGGCCTGGGCCTGGCGGTAGAAATCGTCCAGCGAGGTCAGGCGCGAGCTGTCGAACACCTGTACGGCAGGAGCCGGCTGACCGGATTGCTGGGCCTGGAAGTGGGCCGCCATGAAGCCGTCGCGCAGGGCGCGGGCGACGCCGGCCAGCGGGCCTTCCTGGGGCAGCAGCAGGGCGATCTTGGTCAGCGGCTGGCTGGCCAGCTCCTTGAGCTTGACCAGGGCCAGGGGCAGTTGCTTGGCGGCAGGGTGTTCCGGGTGCTGGTTGCGCCAGGTGTCGATGGCGGCCTGTTGCTGCTCCAGGGTGCCGGCGCTCTTCACCGCCAGGGCCAGGCTGGTCCAGCCGGCCAGGGTTTCGTTGGCGGCGGGCTGTTGCAGCTGTTCGGCCGGCAGCGAGGCGACCAATGCCCAGATCGAGTCGTTGTTGGCGGCAGCAGCCTGGTCGCTGAGCAGAGGCGCGAGCAACACGCGCTGTTGGGCGGCGGCCAGTGCCTGACCATCGGCCTCGAGGGCGGCGGCATGGACGCTGTAGGTGCGTGCCTGCTGCTCCTGCGGCAGTTCGCCCAGGCGCTGCAGGCTCGGGTGGGCGAGGGCGGTCAGGGCGGCCTTGGGCTGGTTGCGGCTCATGGCGAGCTCGGCAGCGAGGGTGCTGGCGAACACCTGCTGGGCAGGCTTGAGCGAGTCCAGCGGGACCTGCTCGAGAATGCGTGCGGCGCGTGGGTAGTCCTTCTGCTTGTAGGCCAGGTCGGCGGCGCTCAGGCGCAGCAGGGCGGCATCTTCAGCGGACTTGCTGGTGGCGGCCTTGTCGAGCAGTTGCTCGATGCTGGCATCCGGGGTGCGTGGCAGTTCGCCCAGGCTGGATGAGGGCGAGCTGGCGCAGGCTGCCAGCAGGGCAGCCAGGCAGAGGGCTGTGAACAGCCGCAGGCAAGCGATCATGTAAAAGTCCTATTACTCGATCAAGTTGGCCGGCAATTGTACCCAAGCGTCGGCCGGGGTGCGATGTCGCTGACGTTGATCCTTCAATATAGGTCGCCTTGCGGGGCTTGCCGGCGAAGTTCTTTGCGCGTTGTTGCGGGCGCTCGGGCTACAATGGCGCCTTTGATCCACATGACAGGTATGCGCAGTGACTGATGGTGCAGGGGCTTCGAAATCCACGGTGGGCACGCTTTACGTGGTCGCCACGCCAATCGGCAACCTCGACGACATGAGTGCCCGGGCCCTCAAGGTGCTGGCCAACGTGGCGCTGATCGCCGCCGAGGACACCCGTCACTCGGTGCGCCTGCTCCAGCACTTCGGCATCGATACGCCTCTGGCCGCCTGCCATGAGCACAACGAGCGCGACGAGGGTGGGCGCTTCATCACTCGCCTGCTGGCCGGTGATGACGTGGCCCTGGTGTCCGACGCGGGCACGCCGTTGATTTCAGACCCCGGCTACCATCTGGTGCGCCAGGCGCGCGCCGCCGGGGTGCAGGTGGTGCCGGTGCCGGGCGCTTGCGCCTTGATCGCCGCGTTGTCTGCGGCCGGCCTGCCGTCGGACCGGTTCATCTTCGAAGGTTTCCTGCCCGCCAAGGCGGCTGGCCGTCGCGCGCGCCTGGAGCAGGTCAAGGAGGAGCCGCGTACCTTGATCTTCTACGAGGCGCCGCACCGTATCCTCGAGTGCCTGGAGGACATGGAAGCGGTATTCGGCGCGCAGCGCCCGGCGGTGCTGGGCCGTGAGCTGACCAAGGCCTTCGAGACGCTCAAGGGGTTGCCGTTGGGTGAGTTGCGAGCCTTCGTCGCAGGCGACAGCAACCAACAGCGTGGAGAGTGCGTGGTTCTGGTGGGCGGCTGGAGTGCTCCCGAGGATGAGCAGGCCATCGGCAGCGAAGCGCAGCGCGTGTTGGACCTGCTGCTGGCGGAGCTGCCACTCAAGCGTGCGGCTGCGCTGGCGGCGGAAATCACCGGTGTGCGCAAGAACCTGCTCTATCAGGTGGCATTGGAAAAACAAAAAGCGCAGTAGTGGCAAAGTGACATGGTTCATTGTGTCACTTGTTCTTGGGCGCTTGTGCCGTTAACCTTGTCGGCGGAGAGTCGATTGGACAGTCGCTGCCTTCTTTTGTTCCGCAAAAGAGGGGGGAGGAAAGTCCGGGCTCCATAGGGCAGAGTGCCAGGTAATGCCTGGGGGGCGCGAGCCTACGGAAAGTGCCACAGAAAACAACCGCCTAAGCACTTCGGTGCCGGTAAGGGTGAAAAGGTGCGGTAAGAGCGCACCGCGCGACTGGTAACAGTTCGTGGCTAGGTAAACCCCACTCGGAGCAAGACCAAATAGGGTTCCATACGGCGTGGCCCGCGTCGGAACCGGGTAGGTTGCTAAAGGCGTCCAGTGATGGCCGTCGTAGAGGAATGACTGTCCTCGACAGAACCCGGCTTACAGATCGACTCTCCACCTCCTTCCTTCCCTGCTTGAATCGTCAGCAGATACGTCCCGGTAATACCAAAAAAATCTTACTCTTAATAAATCACTTTAAGTTCTCACTCTATCCGCTTGAGTGAACTTGATTTTTCTCGCCAGTTTTTCCTTCCGGTAATGCTTCCTCCTTCCTTTGTTGCGCTAAATCTCCGTCCTGTAAGGGATTTCCTTCTGAACGTGCCTTGACGGTGTGCCGGACGGATTCCTATAGTGTGCGCAAGTGGCAGAAAGTGGGATGAAGTGGGTTTTCTGACACAAAAAAGCTAACATTGTGGGGAATCGCAGCCGTGTTCCGCGGAGCTAACGCCGTCAGCCTCGATGCAAAGGGCCGACTCGCCATGCCGAGTCGGTACCGTGACGAGCTCGATTCGCGTTGCAATGGTCAATTGATCGTGACCATCGACGCGGTGGACCCCTGCTTGTGTGTTTATCCCCTCGATGAGTGGGAACAGATAGAAGCCAAGTTGCGTGCCTTGCCGTCGCTGCGTGAGGAAAACCGCCGTTTGCAGCGTTTGCTGATCGGTAATGCGGTGGACCTGGAGCTCGATGGCAGTGGCCGTTTCCTGGTACCGCCCCGCCTGCGCGAATACGCCAAGCTCGACAAGAAGGCGATGCTGGTGGGGCAGCTGAACAAATTCCAGCTGTGGGATGAGGATGCCTGGAACGCGGTTTCGGCAGCTGATCTTGCAGCTATCCAACAACCGGGCGCCATGCCCGACGATTTGCGTGACCTGATCCTGTGACGATAGATAGCGGCTTCAACCACATCACCGTGCTGCTCGACGAGGCTGTCGAGGCATTGGCCCTGCGCGCCGACGGTTGCTATCTGGACGGCACGTTCGGCCGGGGCGGGCATAGCCGCCTGATCCTCAGCAAGCTCGGGCCGCAAGGGCGGCTGCTGGGCTTCGACAAAGATCCACAAGCGATTGCCACGGGGCAAGCGCTGGCGGCCGAAGACGGCCGCTTTGTCATTGTGCAGCGCAGCTTTGCCGAGATGGGCGATGAAGTCGCCCAGCGTGGCTTGGACGGCAAGGTCAGCGGCGTACTGCTCGACCTGGGCGTGTCGTCGCCGCAGCTGGACGACCCAGAGCGCGGCTTCAGCTTCCTCAATGATGGCCCTTTGGATATGCGCATGAACCCGGACCAGGGCATCAGCGCTGCCGAGTTCATCGCCACCGCGCCCGAAGAAGAAATCGCCCGTGTCTTCAAGGAGTACGGCGAAGAGCGTTTCGCCAAGCGCATGGCGCGCGCCGTGGTGCAGCGCCGCGAGCAGCAGCCGTTCACCCGCACGGCCGACCTGGCCGAAGTCCTCAAGGTCGCCAACCCGGCCTGGGAGAAGGGCAAGAACCCGGCGACCCGCGCCTTCCAGGGCCTGCGCATCCATGTCAACAACGAACTGGGCGACCTGGAGGCGGGCCTGGAGGCTGCTATCGAGGCGCTGGAGGTCGGTGGCCGCCTGGCGGTGATCAGCTTCCACTCGCTCGAAGATCGCATCGTCAAGCTGTTCATGCGCAAACTGGCCAAGGGCGAGGCGGACAACCTGCCGCGCAACCTGCCGGTGCAACACAAGGTGTTCGAGCCGAAGATCCGCCTGATCGGCAAAGCACAGTTCGCCTCTGAAGCCGAACTCAAGGCCAACCCGCGGGCGCGCAGCGCCGTCATGCGGGTGGCGGAGAAATTGCGGTGAGCCGGCTGTTCGCCAAGCCCCTGCCAGGCGGAAGCTTCCTGATGCTTCTGCTGTTCGTCGGCGTCCTGGTTTCGGCCATTGCCGTGTCCTACAGCGCCCACTGGAACCGCCAACTGCTCAACACGCTGTACGGTGAACTGAACGAGCGTGACAAGGCCCAGGCCGAATGGGGCCGGCTGATCCTCGAGCAAAGCACATGGACGGCTCACAGCCGTATCGAGAACCTGGCCTCCGAGCAATTGAAGATGCGCGTGCCGGCCGCTGACGAAGTGCGGATGGTGGCGCCATGATGAAGCTTGAAGGCGCACTCTACCCCTGGCGCTTCCGGGTGGTGATCGCATTGCTGGCGTTGATGGTCGGCGCGATCGCCTGGCGCATCATCGACCTGCAGGTGGTCGATCGCGACTTCCTCAAGGGCCAGGGCGATGCCCGCAGCCTGCGCCATATTCCCATTCCCGCGCACCGTGGCCTGATCACCGACCGCAACGGCGAGCCGTTGGCAGTCAGTACGCCGGTCACCACCTTGTGGGCCAACCCCAAGGAAATGCAGGCCTCCCGCGAGCGCTGGCCACAACTGGCCGCCGCACTCGGGCAGAACCCGCAGCAGCTGGCCGACCGCCTGACCCAGCAGGCCGGCAAGGAATTCATCTACCTGGTGCGAGGCCTGACCCCGGAGCAGGGGCAGCAGGTGCTTGACCTCAAGGTGCCGGGTGTCTACGGCATGGAGGAATTCCGGCGCTTCTATCCGGCCGGTGATGTCACCGCGCACATGGTCGGTTTCACCGACCTGGACGACCACGGTCGCGAAGGGGTGGAGCTGGCCTATGACGAATGGCTCGCCGGGGTGCCCGGCAAGCGGCAGGTGATCAAGGACCGGCGCGGCCGGTTGATCAAGGACATCCAGGTGACCAAGAACGCCAAGGCCGGCAAGACCTTGGCGTTGTCGATCGACCTGCGCCTGCAATACCTGGCCACCCGCGAGCTGCGCAACGCCATCGCCGAGCAGGAAGCCAAGGCCGGCAGTCTGGTGATCATGGACGTCAAGACCGGCGAGGTCCTGGCCATGGTCAACCAGCCGACCTACAACCCGAACAACCGCCGCAGCATGTTCCCCGCGGCCATGCGCAACCGGGCGATCATCGACGTGTTCGAGCCAGGCTCCACGGTCAAGCCGATCTCCATGAGTGCCGCCCTGCAGAGCGGTCGCTGGAAACCTACCGACAAGGTCGAGGTCTACCCCGGCAGCCTGCAGATCGGCCGCTACACCATCAAGGACGTGTCCCGCAGCGAGGGGCCGATCCTCGACCTGACCGGCATCCTGATCAACTCCAGTAACGTGGGCATGAGCAAGATCGCCTTCGACATCGGCGGCGAGGCGATCTACCGGGTCATGTCGCAACTGGGGCTTGGCCAATACACCGGCTTGGGTTTCCCGGGCGAGCGCGTTGGCAACCTGCCTAACCATCGTGAGTGGCGCAAGGCTGAAACCGCCACCTTGTCCTATGGCTATGGCGTTTCGGTGACCGCTTTGCAACTGGTGCATGCCTACGCGGCCTTGGCCAACGACGGCAAGATGGTGCCGTTGTCCATCGTCAAGGTCGACAAGGCTCCTGATGCTGTGCAGGCGATCCCGAAAGATACGGCTGAGACCGTCCAAGCGATGTTGCAACAGGTGATCGAGGCGCCGCGGGGCGTGTTCCGTGCGCAGGTGCCGTTCTATCACGTGGGCGGCAAGTCGGGTACGGCGCGTAAGGTTTCCGTGGGCGCCAAGGGCTACCGGGAAAACGCCTACCGCTCGTTGTTCGCGGGCTTCGGCCCGATGAGCGACCCGCGCTACGCCATCGTCGTGGTCATCGACGAGCCGAGCAAGGGGGGCTATTTCGGCGGTCTGGTATCGGCCCCGGTATTCAGCAAGGTGATGTCGGGCACCCTGCGCCTGATGAACGTGCCGCCGGACAACCTGCCACCGCCACCGGCCCCTTCGGCGACCCAGCCCCAGACCCAGCAGGCCAGCGCAGTACCCGCCAATGGAGGGCGTGGTTGATGACAATGCCATTGAGCAAGCTTTTCGCCCATGCCAGCCGCGATCCGTTGATCCGCGAGCTGACCCTCGACAGCCGCCTGGTCCGGCCGGGTGACCTGTTCCTGGCGGTGCCCGGTGCCAAGGTCGACGGCCGTGCGCACATTGCCGATGCACTGGCTCGCGGCGCTGCCGCCGTGGCCTACGAAGAGCAGGGCGCCAGCGTCCTGCCGCTCACCGAGGCGCCCTTGATCCCGGTGCGTGGCCTGATCGGCCAGTTGTCGGAGATCGCCGGGCGCTTCTACGGCGAGCCCAGCCGCCAGCTCGACCTGGTGGGTGTCACCGGTACCAACGGCAAGACCAGCGTCACCCAGCTGGTGGCCCAGGCCCTCGATGCGTTGGGCCAGCGTTGCGGGCTGATCGGCACGCTGGGTACCGGTTTCTATGGCGAGCTGCGCAGCGGCCGCCTGACCACCCCAGACCCTATCGCTGTGCAGGCGACCCTGAACGACCTCAAGAAAGGTGGCGCCAAGGCCGTGGCCATGGAGGTTTCCTCTCACGCCCTGGAGCAGGGCCGGGTCGCCGCCCTGGCCTTCGATATCGCGGTGATGACCAACCTGTCCCGCGATCACCTGGACTACCACGGCAGCATGGAGGCCTACGAGGCCGCCAAGGCCAAGCTGTTCGCCTGGCCGAACCTGCGTTGCCAGGTGGTCAACCTGGACGATGAGTTCGGGCGTCGCCTGGCTGAAGACTTTGCCCGGCGTCCGAGCCCCGAGCATGTCGAAACCCGGCTGCTCAGCTACAGCCTGGAAAACCCGGACGCCTCGCTGTTCTGCCGCGAAGCCCATTTCGATGACGATGGCGTGCGCGCCATCCTGGTCACCGCCCAGGGTGAACATACCCTGCGCAGCCAGTTGCTGGGCCGCTTCAACCTGAGCAACATGCTCGCCGCGGTCGCCACGCTGTTGGCGCTGGACTACCCGCTGGACGAAGTCCTCAAGGTCACCCCGCAGCTGCAAGGCCCAGTCGGTCGCATGCAGCGTCTGGGAGGCGGCGACAAGCCGCTGGTGGTGGTCGACTACGCGCACACCCCGGACGCTCTGGAAAAAGTCTTGGAAGCCCTGCGCCCCCACGCCCACGGCCGCCTGCTGTGCCTGTTCGGCTGTGGTGGCGACCGCGATCGCGGCAAGCGTCCGCTGATGGCCGAAGTGGCCGAGCGCCTGGCCGATCGCGTGCTGGTCACCGATGACAACCCGCGCACCGAAGACCCCCTGCGGATCTTCGATGACATCCGCCCCGGCTTTGCCAAGCCCGCCGAGGTCGAGTTCGTCGCCGGCCGTGGCGAGGCCATCGGCCGCCTGATCGCCACGGCTGCGGCTGACGATGTGATCGTGCTGGCCGGCAAAGGGCATGAGGACTACCAGGAGATCGACGGCCAGCGCCATGACTTCTCCGACTTGATCGAAGCCGAAAAGGCACTTGCAGCCTGGGAGGCGACCGATGCTTAAGCCCATGACACTCAGCCAGCTGGCCACGCCGCTGCAGGCACGTGTGGTCGGTGCCGATGCCAGCTTTATCGGCGTGAGCATCGACAGCCGTACCGTGGCTGCCGGCCAGCTGTTCATCGCCCTGGCCGGGCCGCGTTTCGATGGCCACGATTACCTGGCCGATGTGAAGGCCAAGGGCGCCGTCGCCGCTCTGGTCGAACGCGAAGTCGCCGATGTCGACCTGCCGCAGCTGCTGGTCGCCGACTGCCGCGTCGCCCTGGGCCAGCTCGGCGCCCTGAACCGTGGCGCGTTCGACAAGCCGGTGGTGGCCATCACCGGCTCCAGCGGCAAGACCACGGTCAAGGAAATGCTGGCCAGCATCCTGCGTACCCGTGGCCCGGTGCTTGCGACCCGTGGCAACCTGAACAACGACCTCGGCGCGCCGCTGACCTTGTTGGAGATCGCGCCTGAACACAGCGCCGCGGTGATCGAGCTGGGGGCCTCGCGTATCGGCGAGATCCGCTACACCGTCGGCCTGACCCAACCCCAAGTGGCCATCATCAACAATGCCGGCACTGCCCATGTGGGCGAGTTCGGTGGCCCTGAAAAGATCGTCGAGGCCAAGGGCGAGATTCTCGAAGGCCTGAGCGAGGGGGGCACCGCCATCCTCAACCTGGCCGACAAGGCCTTCGATACCTGGCGCAGGCGTGCGGGCGAGCACCGTGTCCTGAGTTTCGCCCTGGACAACCCGCAGGCCGACTTCCATGCCAGCGACATCGGTCGCGACGCCCGAGGCTGCCCGTCGTTCACCTTGCATGGCCCGGACGGCAGCGTCCCGGTGCAACTGAACCTGCTGGGTACCCATAACGTCAGCAACGCCTTGGCCGCCGCCGCCGCCGCCCATGCCGTCGGTCTGAGCCTGAGCGGTATCGCCGCAGGCCTTGGCGCAGTGCAGCCGGTCAAGGGCCGTACCGTGGCGCAGATCGCGCCCAACGGCGTGCGGGTGATCGACGACAGCTACAACGCAAATCCCACCTCGATGTGCGCCGCCATTGATATACTCGCCGGCTTTTCCGGCCGCACCGTCCTGGTGCTCGGAGATATCGGCGAACTGGGGCAATGGGCGCAGGAAGGCCACCGTCAGGTGGGCGACTATGCGCGCGGCAAGGTCGACGCCCTGTATGCGGTGGGTACCAACATGGCCCATGCGGTTGCGGCGTACGGTGCCAATGGCCGTCATTTCGCTACTCAGGCTGAGCTTATCGATGCCGTTCGCGCCGAGACTGCCAGCGACACCACTATCTTGATCAAGGGCTCGCGCAGCGCTGCGATGGAAAACGTCGTGGCGGCCTTGTGCGGTTCCAGCGGGGAGAAACATTAATGCTGCTGCTGTTGGCCGAGTATCTGCAACAGTTCCACAAGGGCTTCGCGGTCTTCCAGTACCTGTCCCTGCGCGGGATCCTGGGCGTGTTGACCGCATTGTCCCTGGCGCTGTGGCTGGGGCCGTGGATGATCCGTACCCTGCAGATTCGCCAGATCGGTCAGGCCGTGCGCAACGACGGCCCGCAATCGCACCTGTCCAAGTCCGGCACCCCGACCATGGGCGGTGCGCTGATCCTGTCCGCCATCGGCATCAGCACCTTGCTGTGGGCCGACCTGACCAACCGCTACGTCTGGGTCGTGCTGATCGTCACTTTGCTGTTCGGCGCCATCGGCTGGGTCGATGACTACCGCAAGGTGATCGAGAAGAACTCCCGCGGGCTGCCAAGCCGCTGGAAGTACTTCTGGCAGTCGGTGTTCGGTCTGGGGGCCGCAGTGTTCCTCTACATGACTGCGCCGACCAGCGTGGAGACCACCCTGATCGTGCCGATGCTCAAGGATGTGACCATTCCGCTGGGCATCGGCTTCGTCGTGCTGACCTATTTCGTCATCGTTGGCTCGAGCAATGCGGTCAACCTGACCGACGGCCTCGATGGCCTGGCGATCATGCCGACGGTGATGGTCGGCGGTGCCCTGGGCATCTTCTGCTACCTGTCGGGCAACGTGAAGTTTGCCGAATACCTGCTGATCCCCTACGTGCCGGGCGCCGGCGAGCTGATCGTGTTCTGCGGCGCGCTGATCGGCGCCGGGCTGGGCTTCCTGTGGTTCAACACCTATCCGGCACAGGTCTTCATGGGCGATGTCGGCGCACTGGCGTTGGGCGCGGCCCTGGGCACCATCGCGGTCATCGTTCGCCAGGAGATCGTGCTGTTCATCATGGGCGGCGTGTTCGTCATGGAGACCCTTTCGGTGGTGATCCAGGTGGCCTCCTTCAAGCTGACCGGCAAGCGCGTGTTCCGCATGGCGCCGATTCACCACCACTTTGAACTCAAGGGTTGGCCCGAGCCGCGGGTGATCGTCCGATTCTGGATCATCACCGTGATTCTGGTGCTGATCGGCCTTGCCACCCTGAAACTGAGGTAGACGAGCGTGTCACTGATCGCTTCCGACCAATTCCGCATCGTTGTCGGCCTCGGCAAGAGCGGCATGTCCCTGGTTCGCTTCCTGGCGAACCGGGGCATCGCCTTTGCGGTCGCCGACACCCGCGAGCAGCCGCCGGAACTGGACACCCTGCGCCGTGAATACCCGCAGGTGGAAGTGCGCTGTGGCGAATTGGACGTGGACTTCCTGTGCCGCGCCAGCGAACTCTATGTCAGCCCAGGCCTGGCGCTGGCCACTCCGGCGCTGCAGCAGGCTGCCGCACGTGGCGTGAAGCTGTCCGGCGACATCGAGCTGTTCGCACGTTTCGCCAAGGCGCCGATCGTGGCCATCAGCGGCTCCAACGCCAAAAGCACCGTGACCACCCTGGTCGGCGAGATGGCGGCCAAGGCCGGCAAGCGCGTGGCCGTGGGCGGCAACCTGGGCACTCCGGCGCTGGACCTGCTGGACGACACCGTGGAGCTGTACGTTCTTGAGCTGTCCAGCTTCCAGCTGGAGACCACCGACCAGCTCAACGCCGAAGTGGCCACCGTGCTGAACATCAGTGAAGACCACATGGACCGCTACAGTGGCCTGCCGGCCTATCACCTGGCCAAGCACCGGATCTTCCGTGGCGCGCGTCAGGTAGTGGTCAACCGCCAGGATGCCCTGAGCCGGCCTTTGCCGGTCGAAGGCCGCCCATGCTGGACCTTCGGTCTCAATACTCCGGACTTCAAGGCCTTCGGCTTGCGTGAAGTGAACGGCGAGAAGCACCTGGCCTTCGAGTTCCAGGCATTGATGCCAGTGCGCGAGCTGAAGATCCGTGGTGCCCACAACCAGAGCAACGCCCTGGCCGCCCTGGCCCTGGGCCATGCCGTGGGCCTGCCGTTCGCCCCGATGCTCGAAGCCCTGCGCGAATTCGCCGGGCTCGCCCACCGCTGCCAATGGGTGCGCGAGCGCAATGGCGTCAACTGGTACGACGACTCCAAGGCCACCAATGTCGGTGCCGCCCTGGCGGCGATCGAAGGCCTGGGCGCGGATATCGATGGCAAGCTGGTGTTGATCGCCGGTGGCGATGGCAAGGGCGCCGATTTCTCTGCCCTGCGCGAACCAGTGGCGCGTTTCTGCCGCGCGGTGGTGCTGCTCGGCCGTGACGCCGAACGCCTGGCCGAGTCGCTGGGCGAGGGCGTGCGCCAGGTCAGGGTCAAGACCCTGGACGAAGCGGTGCAGCAGTGCGCCGAGCTGGCCCAGCCAGGGGACGCCGTGCTGCTGTCGCCGGCCTGCGCCAGCCTGGACATGTTCAAGAACTTCGAAGAACGCGGGCGCCTGTTCGCCCAGGCGGCGGGAGGGCTGGCATGATCTTCGGCATCCTCAAGCCCTACCCATCGCCACTGATCAGCGGTCGCGGCATCGATCTGGACTTCGCCTTCCTCGCCGGTTGCCTGGCGCTGCTCGGCCTGGGCCTGGTGATGATCACCTCGGCGTCGTCGGAAGTCGCCGCGGTACAGTCGGGCAACCCGCTGTACCACATGTTCCGGCACTTGGTGTATGTAGCCCTGGGCCTGGTCGCCTGCGGCGCCACCTTGCTGGTCCCGATCGCCACCTGGCAACGCATGGGCTTCACCATGCTGGTCGGCGCCTTCGGCCTGCTGGTGCTGGTGCTGGTGCCGGGCATCGGCCGGGAAGTGAACGGCTCGATGCGCTGGATCGGCTTCAGCTTCTTCAACGTCCAGCCTTCGGAGATCGCCAAGGTCTTCGTGGTCATTTACCTGGCTGGCTACCTGGTTCGTCGGCAACAGGAAGTGCGCGAAAGCTGGATGGGCTTCTTCAAGCCGTTCATCGTCCTGCTGCCGATGGCAGGCCTGTTGCTGATGGAGCCGGACTTCGGGGCCACCGTGGTCATGATGGGCGCTGCGGCGGCCATGCTGTTCCTTGGCGGGGTGGGTCTGTTCCGCTTCAGCCTGATGGTGGCGCTGGCAGTGGTGGCGGTGTTCGTCCTGGTCCAGGCGCAACCCTACCGGATGGCGCGCCTGATCACCTTCACCGACCCATGGGCCGACCAGTTCGGCTCCGGCTACCAGCTGACCCAGGCGCTGATCGCCTTCGGTCGCGGCGAATGGCTGGGCGTGGGCCTGGGCAACAGTGTGCAGAAGCAGTTCTACCTGCCCGAGGCGCACACCGACTTCGTGTTCTCGGTACTGGCCGAGGAGCTGGGTGTGATCGGCTCGCTGTGCACCGTGGCGCTGTTCGTCTTCGTCACCGTGCGTGCCCTGTACATCGGCCTGTGGGCCGAGAAGGCGAAGCAGTTCTTCGCCGCCTACATGGCATTCGGCCTGGCTTTCCTGTGGATCGGCCAGTTCCTGATCAACATCGGTGTGAACGTCGGCCTGCTGCCTACCAAGGGCCTGACCTTGCCGTTCCTCAGCTACGGCGGCAGTTCCCTGGTGATCTGCTGTGCCTGTGTGGGCTTGTTGCTGCGCATCGAATGGGAGAGCCGCACGCACCTGGGCAGCGAGGAGCACGAATTCAAGGAAAGCGATTTTGCCGAGGAGACCTATCATGGCCGCTGACGGCAAGAACGTCCTGATCATGGCTGGCGGCACCGGAGGGCATGTGTTCCCGGCCCTGGCCTGTGCCCGCGAATTCCAGGCCCGCGGTTACAGCGTGCACTGGCTGGGTACCCCGCGTGGCATCGAAAACGAACTGGTGCCCCAGGCGGGCCTGCCGCTGCACCTGATCCAGGTCAGCGGCCTGCGTGGCAAGGGCAAGCTGTCGCTGCTCAAGGCGCCGTTCACCTTGGTCAAGGCTGTGCTCCAGGCGCGGCGTGTCATTCGCCAGCTCAAGCCGGTATGCGTGCTGGGCTTCGGCGGTTACGTGACCGGCCCCGGCGGCGTTGCCGCACGGCTGTGCGGCGTTCCGCTGGTGATTCACGAGCAGAATGCCCGCGCCGGTACCGCCAATCGGCTGCTGGTGCCATTGTCGGCCCGTGTCTGCGAGGCTTTCCCGGACACCTTCGAGGCCAGCGACAAGCGCCGTACCACTGGTAACCCGGTACGCCCGGAGCTGTTCCTGGACGCCCATCGCGCGCCCCTGGCCGAGCGTCGTGCACGCCTGTTGGTGCTCGGCGGCAGCCTGGGTGCGGAACCATTGAACAAATTGCTGCCTAAGGCCCTGTCGGAGGTGCCCGCCAGTGTACGCCCCGAGGTGTTCCACCAGGCCGGCAAGCAGCATGCGCCGATCACCGCCGAGCGTTATCGCCAGGCCGGGGTCGAGGCTCAGGTAGAGCCCTTCATCAAGGACATGGCCCACGCCTATGGCTGGGCCGACATGGTGGTCTGCCGGGCCGGTGCCCTGACCGTCAGCGAACTGGCGGCCGCAGGCCTGCCCTCGGTGCTGGTGCCCTTGCCCCACGCCATCGATGACCACCAGACCCATAACGCCCAATACCTGGCACGTGAAGGCGCCGCCTTCCTGATGCCACAAGCGACAACTGGCGCAGCGCAGCTCGCTGAACGCCTGAACGAGGTGCTGATGCAACCCGAGAAACTCAACACCATGGCCAGCACCGCACGGCGCCTGGCCAAACCTGCCGCAACCAGCACCGTGGTCGACATCTGCCTGGAGGTGGCCCATGGTTGAGAGCCAGAAAGCCATGCCCCAGCCGAAGATGGGCCGTATCCGTCGTATCCACTTCGTCGGTGTCGGCGGCGTGGGCATGTGCGGCATCGCCGAAGTGCTGCTGAACCTGGGTTACCAGGTGTCCGGCTCCGACCTCAAGGCCTCGCCGGTTACCGAGCGCCTGGAGTCGTTCGGTGCCGAGATCTTCGTCGGCCACCGCGCCGAGAACGCGGCCAACGCCGATGTGCTGGTGGTATCCAGCGCGATCAACCCGGCCAACCCGGAAGTCGCTACCGCCCTGGAACGTCGCATTCCCGTGGTGCCACGCGCCGAGATGCTCGCCGAGCTGATGCGCTACCGCCATGGCATCGCCGTGGCCGGCACCCATGGCAAGACCACCACCACCAGCCTGCTGGCCTCGGTATTCGCCGCCGGCGGCCTGGACCCGACCTTCGTCATCGGCGGCCGCCTGACTGCCGCCGGCACCAACGCCCAGCTCGGCACCAGCCGCTATCTGATCGCCGAGGCCGACGAGAGCGACGCCAGCTTCCTGCACCTGCAGCCGATGGTCGCGGTGGTCACCAATATCGACGCCGACCACATGGCCACCTATGAGGGCGACTTCAACAAGCTGAAGAAAACCTTCGTCGAATTCCTGCACAACCTGCCGTTCTACGGCCTGGCGGTGATGTGCCTGGACGACCCGGTGGTGCGTGAGATCCTGCCGCAGGTCAAGCGCCCGACCGTCACCTACGGCTTCAGCGACGAGGCGGACATCCGCGCGATCAACGTGCGCCAGCAGGGCATGCAAACGCACTTCACCGTGTTGCGCCGCGACTGCGAGCCGCTGGACGTCTCGGTCAACATGCCGGGCAACCACAACGTGCTCAATGCCCTGGCCACCATCGCCATCGCCACTGACGAAGGCATCAGCGACGAAGCCATCGTCCAGGGGCTGTCCGGCTTCCAGGGCGTCGGCCGACGCTTCCAGGTGTATGGCGAGCTGCCGGTCGAAGGTGGCAGCGTGATGCTGGTCGACGACTACGGCCACCACCCGACCGAAGTGGCTGCGGTGATCAAGGCGGTGCGTGGCGGCTGGCCGAGCCGGCGCCTGGTGATGGTCTACCAGCCGCACCGCTACAGCCGTACCCGCGACCTGTACGACGATTTCGTGCAGGTGCTGGCCGACGCCAACGTGCTGTTGCTGATGGAGGTGTACCCGGCCGGCGAAGAGCCGATCCCCGGTGCCGACAGCCGCCAGCTGTGCCACAGCATCCGCCAGCGCGGCCAGCTGGACCCGATCTACATCGAGCGTGGTGTCGACCTGGCACCGCTGGTCAAGCCACTGCTGCGCGCCGATGACATCCTGCTGTGCCAGGGCGCCGGTGACATCGGCGGCCTGGCCCCGCAACTGATCAAGAGCCCGCTGTTCGCTGGCGCCGTCGCCAGCCCGGAGAAGTCGAAATGAGCAGCGCATACGCCAAGTTGCATTCCACCCTGGACGTGAAGGCCTTCGGGCGGGTCGCCGTGCTGTACGGAGGCAAGAGCGCCGAGCGCGAAGTCTCGCTCAAGTCCGGCAAGGCCGTGCTGCAGGCGCTGACCGACGCCGGGGTCGACGTGGTCGGCATCGATGTAGGCGATGACCTGCTGGCTCGCCTGCAGAGCGAGAAGATCGACCGCGCCTTCATCATCCTCCATGGTCGTGGCGGCGAAGACGGCAGCATGCAGGGCCTGCTGGAGTGCCTGGGCATTCCCTACACCGGCAGCGGCATCCTCGCCTCGGCGCTGGCCATGGACAAGCTGCGTACCAAGCAGGTCTGGCAGAGCCTGGGCATCCCGACCCCGCGCCACGCCGTGCTGGGTAACGAAAACGATTGTGTCGAGGCGGGCACGGAACTGGGCTTCCCTTTGATCGTCAAACCGGCCCATGAAGGTTCCAGTATCGGCATGGCCAAGGTGAACAGCGTCGAAGAGCTGGTCGCTGCCTGGAAGGATGCCGCCAAGTACGATTCCCAAGTGTTGGTCGAACAGTGGATTCGCGGCCCGGAGTTCACCGTCGCGGTGCTGCGTGGCCAGGTGCTGCCGCCGATCGCGCTGGGCACCCCGCATGTGTTCTACGACTACGACGCCAAGTACATCGCCAATGACACCCAGTACCGCATCCCGTGCGGACTGGACAGTGCCAAGGAACAGGAACTGATCGACCTGACCGCGCGCGCCTGTGATGCCATTGGCATCGAAGGCTGGGGCCGGCTGGACGTGATGCAGGACGAGCAGGGCCGGTTCTGGCTGCTCGAAGTCAACACCGCACCCGGCATGACCGACCATAGCCTGGTGCCCATGGCGGCCCGCGCGGCCGGCCTGGACTTCCAGCAATTGGTGCTGGCGATCCTGGCCGCCAGCGTCGAGACGCGAGGTTAACAGCCATGCAAGGCGCGATGTTACGTCATCAGCAACCCGCCACCGGCCGTAGCAAGCCGGTGCCGCGTGGTGCCAGCCGACTGGTGGCCAAGGAGCCAATGTCGGCGCGCCTGCCCAGGGCCAACTTCAGTGTGTTCAAGCGCCTGCTGTGGCCGGTGCTGCTGGTGGCCGCGGGCTTCGGTGCCTATGAAGGTGCCGTGCGCCTGATGCCGTACGCCGATCGGCCGATCACCAAGGTCGCCGTGCAGGGCGACCTGAGCTACATCAGCCAGCAGGCGGTGCAGCAGCGGATCGCGCCCTACGTGGCGGCGAGCTTCTTCAGCGTCGACCTCACAGCGATGCGTACGGAGCTCGAACAGATGCCGTGGATCGCCCATGCCGAAGTCCGTCGTGTCTGGCCGGACGAGGTGGTGATCCGCCTGGAAGAACAGTTGCCGGTGGCGCGCTGGGGCGACGAGGCCCTGCTCAACAACCAGGGGCAGGCCTTCACCCCGCGCGAGCTGGCCAACTATGAGCATCTGCCGCAGCTGTTCGGGCCGCAGCGCGCTCAGCAACAAGTCATGCAGCAGTATCAGGTATTGAGCCAGATGCTGCGCCCCTTGGGCTTTTCCATCGCTCGCCTGGAGCTGCGCGAGCGAGGCAGCTGGTTCCTGACCACCGGCGCGGGCAGCGCTGGGCCTGGGATCGAGCTGCTGCTGGGGCGCGACCACCTGGTGGAGAAGATGCGCCGTTTCATTGCCATTTACGACAAGACACTCAAAGAGCAGATCACCAACATCGCCCGCGTTGATCTGCGGTACGCCAACGGGCTTGCCGTTGGCTGGCGGGAACCGATTGCACCGACGACGGCCCAACCCGCCGTTGCGAAGAATTAGAGAGAGGCAGGACCATGGCAAACGCGCATAGCGGCAAAATGATCGTCGGGCTGGACATCGGCACCTCCAAGGTGGTGGCGCTGGTGGGTGAAGTGGCCGACGACGGCTCCCTGGAGATCGTGGGGATCGGCACCCACCCGTCCCGCGGCCTGAAGAAGGGCGTGGTGGTGAACATCGAATCGACCGTGCAGTCGATCCAGCGCGCCGTGGAAGAAGCGCAGCTGATGGCCGGCTGCCGTATCCACTCGGCGTTCGTCGGTGTCGCCGGCAATCACATCCGCAGCCTGAACTCCCACGGCATCGTCGCCATCCGCGACCGGGAAGTGAGCACCGCTGACCTCGAGCGTGTGCTCGACGCTGCCCAGGCTGTGGCCATTCCGGCCGACCAGCGGGTGCTGCACACCCTGCCGCAGGACTACGTGATCGACAACCAGGAAGGCGTGCGCGAGCCCCTGGGCATGTCGGGCGTACGCCTGGAGGCCAAGGTTCACGTGGTCACCTGTGCGGTCAATGCAGCGCAGAACATCGAAAAATGCGTGCGCCGCTGCGGCCTGGAAATCGACGACATCATCCTCGAGCAGCTGGCCTCGGCCTACTCGGTGCTGACCGATGACGAAAAAGAACTGGGCGTGTGCCTGGTGGACATCGGTGGTGGCACCACCGATATCGCCATCTTCACCGAAGGCGCGATCCGCCACACCGCGGTGATCCCGATCGCCGGCGACCAGGTGACCAACGACATCGCCATGGCCTTGCGTACGCCGACCCAGTACGCCGAGGAAATCAAGATCCGCTACGCCTGCGCCCTGGCCAAGCTGGCCGGCGCCGGCGAGACCATCAAGGTGCCGAGCGTGGGCGATCGCCCGCCGCGCGAGCTGTCGCGCCAGGCCCTGGCCGAGGTGGTGGAGCCCCGTTACGACGAGCTCTTCACCCTCATCCAGGCCGAGCTGCGTCGCAGCGGTTACGAGGACCTGGTGCCGGCCGGCATCGTCCTCACCGGCGGCACCGCGAAGATGGAAGGCGCCGTGGAATTGGCCGAGGAAATCTTCCACATGCCGGTACGCCTGGGCGTGCCGCACAGCGTTCGGGGGCTGAGCGATGTAGTACGCAACCCGATCTATTCCACCGGCGTGGGCCTGCTCACCTATGGCCTGCAAAAGCAGACCGAGGACCTGCCCTTGACCGGTAACAGCAGCAACAACAGCTATGGCGATGAACCGAAGGCCCCGGTGCTTGAGCGATTCAAGCGTTGGGTCCAGGGCAACTTCTAAGTTTCAAAGCAGTAGTGGTAGGCGCAAAAACTAGAGAACTGTAAGGAGAGGGAAAATGTTCGAGCTCGTAGACAACGTCCCGCAAAGCCCGGTCATCAAAGTGATCGGTGTCGGCGGTGGTGGCGGCAACGCCGTCAACCACATGGTCAAAAGCAACATCGAAGGCGTCGAGTTCATCTGCGCCAACACCGATGCACAGGCGCTGAAGAACATCGGCGCGCGCACCATCCTGCAACTGGGTACCGGCGTCACCAAGGGCCTGGGTGCAGGTGCCAATCCGGAAGTCGGCCGCCAGGCTGCGCTGGAAGACCGCGAGCGCATCGCCGAAGTGCTGCAGGGCACCAACATGGTGTTCATCACCACCGGCATGGGTGGCGGTACCGGTACCGGTGCTGCGCCGATCATCGCCGAAGTGGCCAAGGAAATGGGGATCCTCACCGTTGCGGTGGTGACCCGTCCGTTCCCGTTCGAAGGCCGCAAGCGCATGCAGATCGCCGATGAAGGCATTCGCATGCTGGCTGAGAGCGTCGACTCGTTGATCACCATCCCCAACGAGAAGCTGCTGACCATCCTGGGCAAGGATGCCAGCCTGCTGTCTGCCTTCGCCAAGGCCGACGACGTACTGGCCGGTGCCGTACGCGGTATCTCCGACATCATCAAGCGCCCAGGCATGATCAACGTCGACTTCGCCGACGTGCGCACCGTGATGGGCGAAATGGGTATGGCAATGATGGGTACCGGTTGCGCCAGTGGCCCGAACCGTGCCCGCGAAGCGACCGAGGCGGCGATCCGCAACCCGCTGCTCGAGGACGTCAACCTGCAGGGCGCCCGCGGCATCCTGGTGAACATCACCGCTGGCCCGGACCTGTCCCTGGGCGAGTACTCCGACGTCGGTAGCATCATCGAAGCCTTCGCCTCCGACCACGCAATGGTCAAGGTCGGCACCGTGATCGACCCGGACATGCGCGACGAACTGCACGTGACCGTGGTGGCCACCGGCCTGGGCGCGCGCATCGAGAAGCCGGTCAAGGTCGTGGACAACACCCTGCAGAACGCCCAACAGGCCTACGAGGCGTCCATCCCGGCACCGGCCCGCCAGGAGCAGCCAGCGGTCAACTACCGTGACCTGGAGCGTCCGACCGTGATGCGTAACCAGGCCCACGGCGGTGCTGCCGCAGCCGCTAAACTCAACCCACAGGATGATCTGGACTACCTCGACATCCCGGCGTTCCTGCGTCGTCAGGCCGATTAATGGAATTTATCAGGGGTATAGGGGTGATTGGTGTTCAGCAAAGGCCGGGTCTGTTATCATCCCCAGCCTTTGTTGATACCTGTTCGCAATTTGCGCTGAAGCGGCCAATGCCATGATTAGACAACGCACCCTGAAGAATACCATCCGTGCCACAGGTGTCGGCCTGCACTCCGGGGAGAAGGTCTACCTGACCCTCAAGCCAGCGCCTGTGGACACCGGCATCGTCTTCCGCCGTGCCGACCTCGACCCTGTCGTCGAGATCCCGGCGCGCGCGGCCAACGTCGGCGAGACAACCATGTCGACGACGCTGGTCAACGGTGACGTAAAGGTCGATACGGTCGAGCACCTGCTCTCCGCCATGGCGGGCCTGGGCATCGATAACGCCTACGTCGAGCTCTCCGCCTCGGAAGTACCGATCATGGATGGCAGCGCGGGCCCCTTCGTATTCCTGATTCAATCCGCCGGCCTGGAAGAACAGGACGCAGCCAAGAAGTTCATCCGCATCCTGCGCGAAGTGACGGTGGAGGAGGGCGACAAGCGCGCCACCTTCCTGCCTTTCGACGGGTTCAAGGTGAGCTTCGAGATCGACTTCGATCATCCGGTACTGCGCAACCGGACCCAGAGCGCCAGCGTCGACTTCTCCAGCACGTCGTTCGTGAAGGAAGTCAGCCGCGCCCGTACCTTCGGTTTCATGCGCGACATCGAGTACCTGCGCAAGCACAATCTTGCGTTGGGCGGCAGTGTGGAAAACGCCATCGTGGTCGATGAGGACGGCGTGCTCAACGAAGACGGCCTTCGTTACGAAGACGAATTCGTCAAGCACAAGATCCTCGACGCCATCGGCGACCTCTACCTGCTGGGCAACAGCCTGATCGGCGAGTTCAAGGGCTACAAGTCCGGACACGCGCTGAACAACCAGCTGCTGCGCAAGCTCATTGCCGAGAAAGACGCCTGGGAAGTGGTCACCTTCGAAGATGCCAGCACGGCACCGATCTCCTACATGCGCCCTGTTGCGGCCGTGTAAGTTCGAACACTCTCTAGTTCATTGAGGCCACCTTCGGGTGGCCTTTTTTATGCTTGCTGACGGAGCGCGAAGCGGTCCCTGCGGGCCTATCGCTTGTCGCGCGCGTGACTGGCCAACCGCTCCAGGGCGGCGCGCAGCCTGGGGTCGGCAATGCCTTCGGCCGAATCGCGAATGCTCTCGGCTGCCTTGCTCGACAGTTCGACCCCTTGCCCCTCGCGCTTGGCCGGCACCAGCGGCGGCTGCACCTTGAACAGGATGCGCTGCAGGTTGCCGAACGCCTCCAGCGTTTGCAGCTGACGTTGCAGCCGTTTCTGCTGGTAGCGCAGGCGTGTCGCCCAATGACCATCCGTCACCACCAGCAACAAAGTGCCATCGCGCCAGGACGCCACATGGCAATGCTCGCGAGCAGCCGGCTGCAGCTGGCTCTCCAGCAGGCGCTGCAGGTATTCCAGGCGTTCGGCCTGGTTGAGCAGCAGGCGCAGCGGTCGGGCCTGGCGTAGCAGGGCGGCCGGTGGGCGGGCGGGGGAGGGCTTGTAGGCCATTGGAGTACACAGTGGGTTGCTGGGTGGCCATCTTAACAGAAGCTGCACGCCTCACGGCTTGTCTTGCCGAACCCCTGCCGGAGCAGGCATTGGGCAGCAAATGCAACGCAACCGCCTGATCCGCTTCGGAAATGTCCCGGATACGTTTCATCTTCCAGCACCTTGAACTTGCCCGAAAAGCCCTTATGTTAGGAGGGCCCCCGCCAAAGCGCTGTGCCAGCATCGTGGAAATCCACCACTTTCCTCACCATCGTTTCCGGGTAGAATGCTCGTTCGCATGCAGCCCATGGGCTGCACGGGCGACTCACGGGGCCGCCCTCCATCCCTAAGTGTGGAAGATCCTGTCGATATGTTTGCGCCTTTGTTAAAGAAACTTTTTGGAAGCAAGAACGAGCGTGAAGTCAAACGCATGCTCAAGACGGTGAATATCGTCAATGCCTTCGAAGAGAAGATGGTGGCCCTCTCCGACGAGCAGCTGCGGGGCAAGACCGCAGAGTTCAAGGAGCGCCTGGCCAAAGGCGAGACCCTCGACCAATTGCTGCCCGAAGCCTTCGCCGTGGCCCGTGAGGCCGGCAAGCGCGTCATGGGCATGCGTCACTTCGATGTGCAGCTGATCGGCGGCATGACCCTGCACGAGGGCATGATCGCAGAAATGCGTACCGGTGAAGGCAAGACGTTAGTCGGTACCCTGGCCGTCTACCTCAACGCACTGTCCGGCAAGGGCGTGCACGTAGTGACGGTGAACGACTACCTGGCCCGCCGTGACGCCAACTGGATGCGCCCACTGTACGAGTTCCTCGGTCTTTCCGTGGGTATCGTCTCGGCCTTCCAACCGCCGGAGGAGAAGCGCGCCGCCTACGCCGCCGACATCACCTACGGCACCAACAACGAATTCGGTTTCGACTACCTGCGCGACAACATGGCGTTCAGCCAGGAG
This sequence comes from Pseudomonas shiyinii, assembly GCF_056725765.1. Lineage (NCBI taxonomy): Bacteria > Pseudomonadati > Pseudomonadota > Gammaproteobacteria > Pseudomonadales > Pseudomonadaceae > Pseudomonas > Pseudomonas shiyinii. The sequence continues at coordinate 653,009 of NZ_CM161522.1, forward strand.
GAGAAGTTCCAGCGCGAGCTGAACTTCGCCGTGATCGACGAAGTCGACTCCATCCTCATCGACGAAGCCCGTACCCCGCTGATCATCTCCGGCCAGGCCGAGGACAGCTCCAAGCTGTACATCGAGATCAACCGCCTGATCCCACGCCTGACCCAGCACATCGAAGAAGTCGAAGGCCAGGTGACCCAGGAAGGCCACTACACCATCGACGAGAAGAGCCGTCAGGTGGAGCTCAACGAAGCCGGCCACCAGTTCATCGAGGAGATGCTCACCCAGGCCGGCCTGCTGGCCGAGGGCGAGAGCCTCTATTCGGCGCACAACCTGGGGCTGCTGACCCACGTCTATGCCGGCCTGCGCGCTCACAAGCTGTTCCATCGCAACGTCGAATACATCGTCCAGGACGGCCAGGTCCTGCTGATCGACGAGCACACCGGTCGTACCATGCCGGGCCGCCGCCTGTCCGAAGGCCTGCACCAGGCCATCGAGGCGAAGGAAAACCTGAACATCCAGGCCGAGAGCCAGACACTGGCCTCGACCACCTTCCAGAACTACTTCCGCCTCTACACCAAGCTGTCCGGCATGACCGGTACCGCCGACACCGAGGCCTTCGAGTTCGCCCAGATCTACGCCCTGAACGTGATGGTCATTCCGCCGAACAAGCCATTGGCACGAAAGGACTTCAACGACCTGGTGTACCTGACCGCCGACGAGAAGTACGCGGCGATCATCGCCGACATCAAGGAAAGCATGAAGCAGGGCCGCCCGGTCCTGGTCGGTACGGCCACCATCGAAACCTCCGAGCACATGTCCAACCTGCTCAAGAAGGAAGGTATCGACCACAAGGTGCTCAACGCCAAGTACCACGAGAAGGAAGCCGAAATCATCGCCCAGGCCGGTGCGCCGGGCGCGCTGACCATCGCCACCAACATGGCCGGTCGGGGTACCGACATCCTGTTGGGTGGTAACTGGGAAGCCGAGGTCGCAGCGCTCGAGAACCCGACCCCTGAGCAGATCGCCCAGATCAAGGCCGACTGGCAGAAGCGTCACCAGCAGGTGATCGAGGCTGGCGGCCTGCACGTGATCGCCTCCGAGCGTCACGAATCCCGCCGTATCGACAACCAGCTGCGCGGTCGTGCCGGCCGTCAGGGTGACCCGGGTTCCAGCCGTTTCTACCTGTCGCTCGAAGACAGCCTGATGCGTATCTTCGCCTCCGACCGGGTGAAGAACTTCATGAAGGCCTTGGGGATGCAGTCCGGCGAGGCCATCGAGCATCGCATGGTCACCAACGCCATCGAGAAGGCCCAACGCAAGGTCGAAGGCCGTAACTTCGACATCCGCAAACAGTTGCTCGAATACGACGATGTGGCCAACGAGCAGCGCAAGGTGATCTACCACATGCGCAACAGCCTGCTGGCGGCCGACAACATCGGCGACACCATCGCCGAATTCCGCCAGGAAGTGCTCGATGCCACCATCAGCCAGCACATTCCGCCACAGTCGCTGCCCGAGCAGTGGGACGTGGCCGGCCTGGAAGCTGCCCTGGCCAGCGATTTCGCCATCAAGCTGCCGATCCAGCAGTGGCTCGACGAGGACGAGCGCCTCTACGAGGAGACCCTGCGCGAGAAGCTGCTCAGCGAAATCACCGCAGCCTACAACGAGAAGGAAGACCAGGCCGGCGAGGAAGCCCTGCGTACCTTCGAGAAACAGATCCTGCTGCGTGTACTGGACGACCTGTGGAAGGACCACCTGTCCACCATGGACCACCTGCGTCACGGTATCCACCTGCGCGGCTATGCACAGAAGAACCCGAAGCAGGAGTACAAGCGCGAGTCCTTCAGCCTGTTCCAGGAGCTGCTGGAATCGATCAAGCGCGACACCATCCGTGTGCTGTCCCATGTCCAGGTCCGTCGCGAGGACCCGGCCGAAGAGGAAGCGCGCCTGCGTCGCGAGGCCGAGGAACTGGCCCAGCGCATGCAGTTCCAGCATGCCGCCGCCCCTGGCCTGGAAAGCGAAGAGCAAGCTGCCCAGGAAGGTGCCGAAGTGGCCGTGGCCACCGCGCCGGTGCGCAACGAACAGAAGCTGGGCCGCAACGAGCCATGCTGGTGCGGTTCGGGCAAGAAGTTCAAGCATTGCCACGGCCAGATCGAATGATCTGATCCGCCTGTTGTAACGTGACAACCTGGGCCGCTGTGCGGCCCATTCGCGGCACAAGGCCGCTCCTACAGAGGCTCGAGCCTTGTCCCTGTAGGAGCGGCCTTGTGCCGCGAATGGGGGGCGAAGCGGCCTCGCTCTTCCATCACCTGTCCACCGTATTTTCTAGGAGCGCTCTAATGGCTGTTGGTCTTGGTCCTTTGCCCACCCTGCACCCGGTTCCCGGTTTTGAACTCGGCATCGCGTCTGCCGGCATCAAGCGCCCTGGGCGCAAGGACGTGGTGGTGATGCGTTGCGCCGAAGGCTCCAGCGTCGCGGGTGTGTTCACCCTCAACGCCTTCTGTGCAGCACCGGTGATCCTCTCCAAGCAGCGTGTACAAGGCACCGTGCGCTACCTGCTGACCAACACCGGCAACGCCAATGCCGGCACCGGCGCGCCGGGCCTCGCCGCCGCCGAGCGCACCTGCGCCAAGCTGGCCGAATTGGCGGGTGTCGATGCCAGCACGGTACTGCCGTTCTCCACCGGCGTGATCGGCGAACCGCTGCCGGTCGAGAAGATCGAGGGTGCGCTGCAGGCCGCCCTGGACGACCTGTCGGAAGACAACTGGGCGCAAGCCGCCACCGGCATCATGACCACCGACACCCTGCCCAAGGGTGCCAGCCGCCAGTTCCAGCACGACGGCGTCACCGTCACGGTCACCGGCATCAGCAAGGGCGCCGGGATGATCCGCCCGAACATGGCCACCATGCTCGGCTACATCGCCACCGACGCCAAGGTCGCGCCGGGCGTGCTCAAGGACCTGCTGCTCGACGGCGCCAACAAGTCGTTCAACCGGATCACCATCGACGGCGACACGTCGACCAATGACTGCTGCATGCTGGTCGCCACTGGCAAGGCCAACCTGCCGGAAGTCACTGAAGCCCGCGGAGCGCTGTTCGACGCCCTGAAGCAGGCCGTGTTCGAGGTGTGCATGGAAGTGGCCCAGGCCATCGTGCGCGACGGTGAAGGCGCCACCAAGTTCGTCACCGTGCAGGTCAATGGCGGCGGCAACCACCAGGAGTGCCTGGACGTCGGCTACGCCGTGGCCCACTCGCCGCTGATCAAGACCGCGCTGTTCGCCTCCGACCCCAACTGGGGCCGCATCCTCGCCGCGGTCGGCCGTGCCGGCGTACCGGCGCTGGATGTCAGCCTGATCGACGTGTTCCTCGATGACGTTTGCATCGCCAGTAAGGGTGGCCGTAGCCCGAGCTATACCGAGGAGCAGGGTTCCAAGGTGATGGCCCAGGAGGAAATCACCATTCGCATCGAGCTGGGCCGTGGCCAATGCAGCGAAACCATCTGGACCACCGACCTGTCCCACGAGTACGTGAAAATCAACGCCGAGTACCGTACCTGAACCATCCATAGGGCCGCTTCGCGGCCCTTTCGCCGGCAAGCCGGCTCCCACAGATGTCGCCGTATACCCCCCGATCTGTGCTGAACCTGTGGGAGCCGGCTTGCCGGCGATGGGCTGCAAGGCAGCCACGAATTTCCAAACCAATGGAGCCGAACCATGAGCTATCACCTGATCATCGGCGACAAGCTGTACTCCTCCTGGTCGCTGCGTGGCGCGCTGGCCCTGGAGCTGGCTGGCGTGCCCTATGAAGAAACGCTGATCAAGCTGAACCAGCCCGACACCCGCAAGCGCATCCTCGAGTTCTCGACCAGTGGCAAGGTGCCGCTGCTCAAGACCGAGCATGGTGTGATCGCCGATTCCCTGGCCATCGCCGAGTACCTGGCCGAGCGCCACCCCGACGTCCAGCTGTGGCCTGCCGATGTCACTGCCCGTGCCCAGGCCCGCTCGGCTTGCGCGCAGATGCACAGCGGCTTCATGGCCCTGCGCAGTGCCATGCCATTCGACCTGTCTCGCGACGAAGGCCTGGAAAGCATCCCGCTGGATGTCCAGGTGGATATCGATCGTATGGTCGCCCTGTGGTCCGAATGCCGGCTGGCGGCCAAGGAAAGCGGCCCGTTCCTGTTCGGCAAGCCGAGCCTGGCCGACGCCTTCTTCGCCCCGGTGGCTGTGCGCCTGCGTACCTACCGCGTCGAAGTGCCTGCGCAAGCGGCCACGTACATCGAGACCATCTACCAGTGGCCGGCCTTCCAAGCCTGGCAGAAGGCAGGCCTGGCGGAGCGTGAAGGGTGAAGCGGATTCATGTGGTAGCAGCAGTCATTCGTGGTATCGATGGGCGCATCCTGATCGCTCGGCGCGCCGACACCCAGCACCAGGGCGGCCTGTGGGAGTTCCCCGGCGGCAAGGTGGAGGAGGGCGAGGCCGTCGAGGCGGCGCTGGCCCGTGAGCTGCGCGAGGAACTGGGCATCGAGGTGACCCGTTCCCGGCCGCTGATCAAGGTCAGCCATGATTACCCGGACAAGCAGGTGCTGCTGGATGTCCGTGAAGTCGACGGTTTCACCGGCGAGCCCCATGGCGCCGAGGGCCAGCCGCTGGCCTGGGTGGCGCCCCGGGACCTGGGGCAGTACGACTTCCCCGAGGCCAACACGCCGATCGTGGCAGCCGCCCGCCTGCCAGACCAGTACCTGATCACCCCGGACGGGCTGGACGCGCCGCAACTGCTGCGTGGTATCCAGAAGGCCATCGCCAACGGCATCCGCCTGATCCAGCTGCGTGCACCGGACATGTACGACCCCAAGTATCGCGACGTGGCGGTGGATGCGGTCGGCCTGTGTGCCGGCAAGGCCCAGCTGATGCTCAAGGGGCCCTTGGAGTGGTTGGGGGATTTCCCTTCCGCCGGCTGGCACCTGACCTCGGCACAGCTGCGCAAGTACGCTGCCAATGGCCGCCCCTTCCCCAAGGCGCGCTGGCTGGCGGCGTCCTGCCACGATGCCGAGGAGTTGGCCCTGGCCGAGCAAATGGGCGTGGACTTCGTCACCCTGTCGCCGGTGCAGGCGACCCAGACTCATCCGGACGCCACGCCGTTGGGGTGGGAGCAGGCGAGTCGGTTGATCCAGGGGATCAACCATCCGGTGTTCCTGCTCGGAGGCGTCGGTGCCGGTGAGCGGGAGCAAGCCTGGGATGCCGGAGCACAGGGTGTTGCCGGGATCCGGGCGTTCTGGCCTGAAGTCTGAGTAATCGGGGCCGCTTTGCGGCCCATCGCCGGCAAGCCGGCTCCCGCAGGGCCTGCACAGAACTTTGTGGGAGCCGGCTTGCCGGCGATGGGCTACAAAGTAGCCCCAAAAAATCAGCCGTTAGGCTTATCCGCAGGCTGCCACAACACCTCAGCCACCCCCTGCCGCCGGCCGATGATCCGCGCCGCCACGAACAGCAGGTCCGACAATCGGTTGATATACGCCAACCCGACCCCCTCCAGCGGCTCGAGCGCATTCAGCTGTTGGCAACGCCGCTCCGTGCTCCGGGCCAGGCTCCGGCACACATGGGCCTGGGCCACCAGCGCCGAGCCGCTGGGCAGGATGAAGTTCTTCAGCGGCCCCAGCTCTTCGTTCCAGCGGTCGATCGCCGCTTCCAGCCGTTCGACCTCTTGGGAATCCAACGCCTGGTAGCTGGGCATCGCCAACTCGCCTCCCAGGTCGAACAGCCGGTGCTGACAGGGCGCAAGGACCTCGATCACCTCCTGCAGCCCTTCGCTGGCGAGCCCTGCGAGCAGCAGGCCCAGTTGACTGTTGAGGCTGTCCACCTCGCCAATGGCTTCGATGCGTGGGTGGTCCTTAGGCACCCTGCGCCCATCGCCCAGGCCGGTCTCGCCTTTGTCGCCGGTGCGGGTGTAGATCTTCGACAGGCGATAGCCCATGTCATGCCTCCGTGGTGCCCGGTGCCGTCGGCGCCGGTTGGCCAAGGGGCAGGCGCAAGGTGAAGCAGGTACCCTGGCCGGGGGCGGAATGCACTTCCATTTGCCCCTTGTGGTTGTTGGTGATGATGAAATACGAGACCGACAAGCCCAAGCCGGTGCCCTGCCCAATCTCCTTGGTGGTGAAGAACGGTTCGAAGGTTCGCTTGCGTACGGCTTCGGGCATGCCGACGCCATTGTCTTCCACTTGGATTTCCGCCCACGGCGGGTTGAGCCGGGTGCGCAGGGTGATGCGCCCCGGTTCGCTGGCTTGCGGGCGCTGGTGGATGGCCTGGGCGGCGTTCTTGAGCAGGTTGAGCAGCACCTGCTCCAGCTCATTGGCCGTGCAGGGCACTGGCCCGAGCGCTGGGTCGAATTGACGCACGATGTGTTGGCCCTTGAAGTCGAAGCCGATGGCCAAATCGAAGTCGTTGCCGGCGATTTCCACGGCCTGGTCGATCAGCGCCGGCAGATCGCAGGGCGCCAGCTGACGGTTGCTGCGGCGGCTGAAACTGAGCATGTGGGTGACGATCTTCGCTGCGCGCGCGCCGGCTTGTTGGATGCCATCGAGCAGCTGGGGCACCTCGCGGCTTTCCAGGTAGCGGTTGACGCTGGACAGGTCGATGTCCAGCTCGGCCGCCTGCTCCTGGTTGCGAGGCAGCTCCGGCGACAGCCGTCGACGGATGTTCTGCACGTTGTGCAGGATGGCCCCCAGGGGGTTGTTGATCTCGTGGGCCATGCCCGCGGCGAGCCCGCCCACCGAGAGCATCTTCTCCGACTGCACCATCATCTCTTCCAGCGAGAGGCGCTGGGTGATGTCGTCGATGCGGATCACCACGCCACGCCCTCCGCCGCCCGTCAACGGGTAGAAGGTCAGGGCGTAGTGGCGCACGTCCTCGCCCTTGGGCCAGGTGACCCGTTCGATCTTCGCCACGCGGTGTTTTTCCACGCTTTCCTTGAATTGCGGAAGGAACGGCTTGAGCGGCTCGAAGGCGATGAAGATCGGCTGGTTCAGCGCCTCGTCCAGCGGTGTGCCGGAGAGCACCGTGGCTTCATGGTTCCACTGGGTCACGTAGAGCTGCTCATCGAGGGCGATCAGGGCCGAGGGCATGGAGTCGATGATGCTGTTGAGGTAGTTCTGGAAGCCCGTGAGCTTCTTCTCGATCTTGCTGCGCACCTGGACTTCCAGTTCCAGCTTGCGATTGGTGTGTCGCGTTTCTTCGGCCAGGCCCTGGGCCTGGTCATAGGCCATCTGGAATTCGTCGCGGGTGCGCTTGAGCTGCTGCTCGCGGGCCTCGATGCGCGAGAGCATGGTATTGAAAGCGTTGGCCAGGCTGCCGATCTCGTCGTCGTTGCCGCGTTGGGCGCGCAGGGCGTAGCTTTCCTCACGGGTGACCTGGCGGCTCAGCTCTTCGAGCTGGTTGATCGGTTCGGTGATCAGGCGCTTGATCTGCCGGGCGATGAGCAACCACAGCAGCACACTGAAGACCAGGATCGCCAAGCTCGCGGTGAGGGTGCCAGTGTAGAAGGCCGTCGGCAGTTCGCTGCTGGCGACCAGCAGCAGGTGGGCCGGGGGCTTGCCTTCGCGGGGCAGGGGGATCAGCTGGGTGCTGCGAAATTCCATCATGCGCCAGCCGCTGATGTTGCGAAAACGCTTGGGCAGCGCCAGCGGGTCGCCATGTTGCAGCTGTGCGAGCATGCGCCCATCGCCGCCATAGAGGGCGGCGGCGCGCAGGGGAGAGTAGCTGTCCAGTTCCTTGAGCAGTGCGCTGGCCGCCTCCTGCGAGTCGCCGGCGCGCGCCGACAGCTGTGGGTTGGATACCAGCCGGCCGATGGTGTGCAGGGCCTGGGGCGCCATGCTTTCCTGGGTGATCCAATAGGCGGCGCTGATGAACGCCAGGTTGGCTACCAGCAGGATGGTGACCAGCAGTACCAGCAAGGCCGCCAGCAGTTTCTGCCCGACCGGGAGGTTTTCCAGGCGTTGGCGCAGGGTCATGGGCTAGGCGGTGTCCTCTGTGCGGTTGATGGGGCAGCGTCAGTCGCTGGGCAGGCCACGGGCCTGCAAGCTATCGACCAGGCGCTGGTGCAGGCGTTCCAGGTGCGGCAGGCCCAGGCCATGGCGGGCTGCGGTCCGGCAGGCATGGCCGAGCAGGTAGTGCACTTCGGTGCGCCGACCATGGCGTACGTCCTGGTACATGGAAGAGTAGTTGGCTGCCGTGGCCAGGATGACCCGCTGTACTTCCTCGTACAGCCTGTCGGCGGCCTGGGGCTGGCCACAATGGCGCAGCAGTGCGGCGAGCTCGTCGCACAGTGTGGCGACTTCTCCCAGGTGTTCCAACAGGCCACCGTTATGGCAGTCGTGAAGCACCGTCAGGGGGTTGATCGCACAATTGAGCGCCAGCTTGCGCCACAGGCGGGTGTTGATATCCACCGTCCATTCGGCGGGGATGGCGGCTTCGGTCAGTTCGTCGTACCAGTGCGGCATGGTGGGGTTGGCGGGGTCGCCCAGCCAGTTGAAGCCTTGCCCGGCGAAGCGTACGCGCCAGTCGTCCTCGCGAAAGGCGCCTTCGGTGCTCGAGGCGAAGATGCAGCGGGCCCGAGGCACCTGCTCGGCGACTTCGTCCTGGCTGCCCAGGCCGTTCTGCAGCAGCACCAGTTCGGCCCCTTCGGCCAGGCGCGGCGCCAGGCGGGCCACGGCAGGGGCGGCGTCATAGGCCTTGCAGGCCACCAGCAGGCGATGGATCGGCCCATGGGCACCGGGGCTCTCGGCCGGGATCGCATAGCGGCTGGCCTGGTCATGCTCGACCAGGGTCAGGCCGCCGACGGCCTGGTAGGCGGCCACGCGCTGTTCGTCACGCAGGACCAGGCGCACCGCCTTGCCCGCGCGGGCAAGGCGGCAGGCCCAGAGGCTGCCGAGGCTACCGGCGCCGAGAATATGCCAGGTGCTGCTCATCTGCGTTTCGCAACCCGTTATAATGAGCCCGCATTTTAACCGTCAAACCTGGCGCGCTCCATCCGACCGAGCGCGCTTTTATTTTGGAGAACAACCATGCCTTCGTTCGACGTGGTATCGGAACTGGACAAGCACGAAGTCACCAACGCCGTGGACAACGCGGTGAAGGAACTGGACCGTCGCTACGACCTCAAGGGCAAGGGCAGCTTCGAGTTCAAGGACAAGGAGCAGACCGTGCTCCTGACCGCCGAGGCGGAATTCCAGCTCGAGGCGATGATCGAGATCCTGCGCCTGGCCCTGGTCAAGCGCAAGATCGACGTCAAATGCCTGGAAGTCAAGGATGCCTACCCCTCCGGCAAGGAAATGAAGCAGGAAGCCAAGTTCCGCGAGGGTATCGATAAAGAACTGGCCAAGAAGATCGTCGCTACCATCAAGGACGCCAAGCTCAAGGTCCAGGCCGCCATCCAGGGCGAGCAGGTGCGGGTTACCGGCAAGAAGCGCGACGACCTGCAGGAAGCCATCGCCCTGCTGCGCACCAAGGAATTCGACATGCCGCTGCAGTTCAACAACTTCCGCGACTGACCGTTTGTGAAACAGGAACCTTGATGGCCTAGTGATGTCCATCGGAACCTGGGGCCGCGAGATCTTCGCGGCCTGTTTTTTTCGTGTACATGCCGTTTGGCATCAGGAGATGAAATAGATGGACTTGAATGCTGAAGTGGACCAGCTGGTCCGCCAGTCGCAGACCTGGATCCCGTTGATCATGGAATACGGCAGCCGTGTGCTGCTGGCATTGGTGACCCTGGGCATCGGCTGGTGGGTGACCAACAAGATCAGTGACCGCCTGGGCCGGCTAGTGGGCCTGCGCGCGCCTGATCCCGCATTGCAGGGTTTCATCAAGACCATCGCCAACATCGTGTTGAAGGTCCTGCTGGTCATCAGCGTCGCCTCCATGATCGGCATCGAGACGACCTCGTTCGTGGCGGCCATCGGTGGTTCGGCCCTGGCCATCGGCCTCGCCTTGCAGGGCAGCCTGGGCAACTTCGCCGGAGGGGTGCTGATCCTGTTGTTCCGCCCGTTCCGTGTCGGTGACTGGATCGAGGCCCAAGGGGTCAGCGGCACTGTCGACAGTATCCAGATCTTCCATACCGTGCTGCGCACCGGTGACAACAAGACCGTGATCATGCCCAACGGCAACCTGTCCAACGGCATCATCACCAACTACAACCGCCAGCCGACCCGCAAGGTGGTGTTCGACGTGGGTGTGGATTACGACGCTGACCTGCAAAAGGCTCGCAACGTTCTGTTGGAGCTGGCCAAGGACCCGCGCGTGCTGCAGGACCCGGCTCCGGAAGCCGTGGTGTCGACCCTGGGCGACAGTGCCATTACCGTCTCCCTGCGTGCCTGGGTCAAAACCGCCGACTACTGGAGTGTGATGTTCATGCTCAATGAACAGGCCCGTGATCGCCTGAAGGCCGAGGGTATCGACATTCCGTTCCCGCAGCGGGTGATCCGCGTGGTGCAGGAAGCGGCTGCGCAGTAAAGCCGGTGTTCCTGGGGCTGCTTGCAGCCCTTTCGCGGGGCAAGCCCACTCCTACAGAGGACTGTGGGGGCGGGCTTGCCCCGCGATGCGTTGGTAGCCATTACACTTGTTCACAGCCTCGCCCCGCCGTTTCTGGCATATAGGCTGGCCCCTCCTGTTTTCCAAGCTGTCTTCGACCATGAAACCATTGCTGTACATCACGCCCCTGCGTGCCTTGCTGTTCGGGCTGACCTTGGCCCTGTTCGAATTGCTGACCTACCTGGCCAGCGATGCGGTCATGCCCGCCATGCCGGTGGTGGTCGACGATCTGAAGGCCAGCCCCGAATACATTCCCCATGCCCTGAACCTGTACCTGCTCGGTGGCGTGCTGCTGCAGTGGCTGATCGGCCCCTTGGCCGACCGCTATGGGCGGCGGCCGCTGCTGCTGGCCGGTTGTGCGTTCTTCGGCCTGGCGTGCCTGGCCACCTACTGGGTGCACGACATTGGCCTATTCAACCTGCTGCGGCTGTTGCAGGGCATTGGCCTGGGCTTCGTGGTGACGGTCAGCTATCCGGCGCTCAACGAGGCATTCAGCGAGGCCGATGCCGTGCGCATGATGGCCCTGTTGGCCAACATCGCCCTGTTGTCGCCGCTGCTGGGGCCGCTGGTGGGGACCCTGATGCTGCAATGGCTGGATTGGCGCTGGTTGTTCGTGGCGTTTGCCGTGGGCGCTGTACTGACCTGGGCGCTGCTCTACCGGTTGATGCCGGAGACCCTGGGCGTGGAGCGCCGCGATGGTTCGCGCCTGCCGTTCACGCCGATCCACCTGCTGCCGTTGCTCGCCGGTTATGGCCAGCTGCTGGGCAACTCTCGCTTCGTCGCGGGCAGTGCGGCGCTCGGGCTGGTGGGCTTGCCGCTGATCGGCTGGATCGGCCTGTCGCCGGTGTTGCTGATCACCGACGAAGGTTTGAGCACGATGGAGTACGCCCTGTGGCAGTTGCCGGTGTTCGGTGGACTGATCCTGGGCAACCTGATCATCAACCGTATCGCCGACCGCTACCCCTTGGCCAGCCTGGTGCGCGGGGCGCTTTGGCCATACCTGGCAGGGCTGTGCCTGATGGCTCTGGCGACCTGGTACTGGCCGACGGTGACCAGCCTGGTAGCGGGCATGTCGCTGTATGCGCTGGGCCTGGGTGTGGCCAATGCCGTGTTGTATCGCATGACGCTGTTCGCCAGTGAGCAGAGCAAGGGGTTGGTATCGGCGATGCTGGGGATGATCACCATCGCCCTGCTGGGGCTCGGTGGCGCGGTGCTGGCGATGCTGGGGGCGGGGGCGAGCCTGGTGCACTTTGCCCTGGGCGCCGGCCTTGCCGGAGCATTGGCGCTGTGGCCGTTGTGGTTTGTGGTAGGCGGGCGTCGGGACCAGGGCGCTGTGGTCTAGGTCCTGGGGCCGCATCGCGTAGCAAGCCCGCACCTACAGGGACTTACCCCCTCTGTAGGCGCGGGCTTGTCCCGCGATGGGCTGCATCGCAGCTCCAAGATCTCAAGGTCGCTCGGCCGCAGAATTGTCCACAGGCGCCGGCTTGCCACGCCCGGCCTCCTGGTGCCAGTGCAGGGCGATCAGGATCAGCGTCGGTACGCCCAGCAGGGCCGTGATCAGGAAGAAATCGTGGTAGCCGAACTTCTCCACCAGCACCCCTGAGTAACCGCCGATCAGACGCGGTAGCAGCAGCATGATCGAGCTGAGCAGTGCGTACTGGGTGGCCGAGAACTTCAGATTGGTCAGGCTCGACAGGTAGGCCACGAATGCCGAGGTGGCAAGGCCCGAGCTGAAGTTGTCGAGGGATATGGTGACCACCAGCATTTCCAGGTTCGGGCCCATGTCGGCCAGCATCAGGAACAGGATGTTGGTCGCCGCCGAGGCTGCACCACCGATGAACAGGATCGGCAGGATGCCGAAGCGCACGATCAGCAGGCCGCCGGCCCCGGCGCCGACCAATGTCATGACCAGCCCGAAGATCTTGCTGACGCTGGCGATCTGGTCTTTGGTGAAGCCTTGGTCGATGTAGAACACGTTGGCCATCACGCCCATCACCGTATCGGACATGCGATAGGTGGCGATCAGCCCGAGCAGCAGCAACGCCTGCCAGCGATAACGCAGGATGAAGTCGTTGACCGGTGTCAACACCGGTGCCAGGCCTCTTCGGCCCAGGGACGACAGGCAAGCCCAGGTCAGCAGCACATAGAGGATCAGGCGCAGGAAGGCACGATCCTCGAGCAGCAGGTCGAGCATGGTCGCATCACCAGCAATCACGCTGGACCAGCCGGTATTGAACATCTGCGTGAAGCTCGCCGGCACCGACACCAGCAGAATGATCAGCACGAACACCGACGCCAGCTGGTGGACCAGGCCGTAGCGCGCAGCCGACAGCTGGGTACGCATCGGCACGGGCGGCTCGCGCATCACCAGGGTGGTGAACACCGCAGGTAGCATCAGTACGCCGAACAGCACATAGGTGCCGGTCCAGGCCTTGTGCAGGTAGCTGAAACCGGTGGAGCCGAACCATTCGGCGAAGAACAGCGCACCGGCCGTGGCGAGCAGGGCCGCGACACGGTAGCCGGCCATGTAGCTGGCAGCCAGGGCGGCCTGGCGCTGGTCATCGGCGATTTCCAGGCGGTAGGCATCCACGGCGATGTCCTGGGTCGCCGAGGCGAAAGCCACCAGCACGGCCAGGGCGATCAGCCAGGACAGGTGTTTCTGTGGATCGCACAAGCCCATGCCGACCAGGCCGACCACGACCAGGGCCTGCGACAGCAACAGCCAGGAGCGGCGCCGGCCAAGGCGACCGAGCACCGGCAGGCGCCATTGATCCAGCAGCGGCGACCAGACCCATTTGAACGCGTAGGCAAGGCCGATCAGGCTGGCATAGCCGATGGTCTCGCGTGCTACGCCTGCTTCCCGAAGCCACACGGAAAGCGTCGAAAACACCAGCATGTAGGGCAGGCCGGCAGCGAATCCAAGCAGCAAAAGCACCAAGGTCGACGGGCTGGCATAGGCAGCGAGCGCAGCGCGCCAGGTTTTACGGGGCATGGGCCAACATCTGCCTCAACATTTGCGAAAACAAAGCGCGCACTCTAACCGCTGTGCTCCATCGGACGCCAGCCATGACGCGACATATCGACGCGATTGTTCACGACTGCAACGCCTTCTGCACGCAGGCGAGCACGCTGTTCATCCCCCGATGGCGTGCCCAGCGCCAGGCTCAGGCGGCCGCCTGCACCCAGCACCCGGTGCCAGGGCAGGCGGGTGTCCACCGGGAGTTGCCCGAGGGTGCGCCCGACCCAGCGGGCTGCACGCCCCAGGCCGGCCAGCTCGGCCAGCTGGCCATAGCTGACGACTTTGCCCGGCGGGATCTGGCCAAGCACCGAGTAAAGCGCCATTCGTCGGCCCTCGGCATCTTCCGCTGGCCCAGGAAAGGGCGCCGGCATCACTGCAGCCCTGGCCTGTGGATGAAAGCGGACCGGCGGTCGGGGTAAATGAGAGTGGAACTCAACGGCATGGTCTGGGTCTGTCCTTGCTCTGGTCGTGGTGATCTGGATAATGCCCGGCTTTTTTTGGTAAATCGAACCCGTAGTCAGCTTATGTATTCTAGAACCCTGCTATGCATCCTTGCCGCCTCACTCTGCGCGCCGGCGCTCGCCGACACCGTGTGGATGAAGAATGGCGACAGGCTCAGCGGCAAGATCAAGGTCTTCGATGGCGGCAAGTTGTTGCTGGAAACCCCGTATGGCGGTTCCATCGCCCTGGACTGGAAAGAAGTGCAGACCCTGGAAAGCGACCAGGAACTGCTGGTCAAGCAGGACGCCTACAACGGCGAGAAGACCAAGTCGCTCAAGGCTGCCGAACCGGGCAAGGTGACCCTGGCCAATGGCGAGGCGCCCAAGACCGTGGACCTGGCGAGCATCGAACAGATCATGAAGCCCAAGCCATTGGTCGAGGACTTCCTGTGGAAGGGCAACGTCGATGTGGCCATGGACTACAAGCGCGCCGAGAACGATACCGACGACTATGACGTCAGCTTCAAGACCACCGCGCGCCATGGTCGCTGGCGGCACAATGCCGAAGGCGAATACAACCGTGAGACCAAGGACGACGTCACCACCACCAACAACTGGAGCGCCGAATACGCCCTGGACCGTTTCATCACCGACCAATGGTTCTGGCAGGGGCGCATGGAATACAAGCGCGACCACATCGAGGACTTGGCGCGCCAGCGTACCGTCGGTACAGGCCCGGGCTACCAGTTCTGGGACGACGAGCTGGGGGCGTTCTCCCTTGGTTCGCTGATCAACCGCACCGACTTCGAATACCGGGACGGTGGCAAGGACAACTTCTATTCCGCGGCGCTGAAGTGGGACTACAACCGCTACCTGATCGGCAAGAGCGTCGAGATCTTCACCAATGGCGAATTCGGCAAGCCTCTGGGTGGCGTGGCCGATTACTCGCTGGATGCCGAGGCGGGCCTGCGCTACAAGGTCACCGAATGGGCCTCGCTCAACCTCAAGGCGGAGAAGGACATCATCAGCGGAACCCGGGACAGCGACCTGGACAAGACCCGTTACACCGCCGGCTTCGGGGTGACCTGGTAAAGCGTAAGGTGGCTTGCGCCAGCAACGGGTGTGACAAGGCGGTGATTGGCAGTGGGCAGTGATAGTGCTTATCTTGTCCGCATCCAGTCCGCCGCCCAGGAGCGCGCTTCGTGAGTAACAATGCCATCCGCCCCGCCCGGGAACTGCTGCTCAAGGAATACCGTGGCGTCCTTTCGACCCATTCCAAGTCCATGCCCGGTTTCCCCTTTGGTTCGGTGGTGCCGTACTGCCTGGACGGCGATGGACACCCGCTGATCTTGATCAGCCGTATCGCCCAGCACACCCATAACCTGCAGAAGGACGCCAAGTGTTCGCTGCTGGTGGGCGAGCGCGATGCGGAGGATGTCCAGGCCGTGGGGCGGCTGACGATCATGGCGCAGGCCCGCAAGCTCACCGACGAAGCCGCCATCGAGGCGGCGGCCGAGCGCTACTACCGCTACTTCCCGGATGCGGCGAACTACCACAAGGCGCACGATTTCGACTTCTGGGGCCTGGAGCCGGTGCGCCACCGCTACATCGGCGGCTTCGGCGCGATCCACTGGCTCGACCAGGTGACCCTGGCCAACCCCTTCGCCGGCCAAGTCGAGGCGAGCATGGTCGAGCACATGAACAACGACCATGCCAATGCCATCGCCCACTACGTCGAGCTCACCAACCTGCCGCGCACGGCGCCGGCGCAACTGGTGGGCATCGACAGCGAGGGCATGCACCTGCGGATCGGCCAGGGCATCCACTGGCTGGCGTTTCCCACTGTTTGCAATACGCCGATACAGGTTCGCGAAGCCTTGGTTTTACTGGCTCGCGCCGACCAATGGCCGGTTGTGGCGAAGGTCGAGGGTTGAAAACAGGCACACACGCATCCATTTGATGGTCTTACTGGAAGGTTTTCTTCCGCCGAGGACCCCTTGAATGCGTGCTTTTCTACTGCTGTTCCTGATTTTTCCGGTGCTGGAGCTGTTCGTCTTCGTCAAGGTCAGCGCCGCCATCGGTTTCTTCCCGGCGCTGCTGTTGATCATCGCCGGTTCCGCCCTGGGTGTGCTGGTGATGCGCGTGGCAGGCCTCGCGACCGCCCTGCGTGCCCGTGAAAGCCTGCAGCGCGGCGAACTGCCCGCCGAGGACATGTTCCAGGGCATGATGCTGGCCGTCGGTGGCGGCCTGCTGTTGCTGCCCGGTTTCATCAGCGACGTGCTGGGCCTGCTGTGCCTGTTGCCATTCACCCGCCACCTGGCCGCACGCAAGATGCGCCAGCGCGCCGAAGCCCAGGCCATGCGTCAACGCGCCTTCCAGGACGACCCGTTCCAGGCGCAGCCGCGTGACGGTGGTCATCGCCCGAATGTGATCGAGGGCGAGTACGAGCGTCGCGACAAGTAATATCGCTGGGGCCGCTTCGCGCCCCGCCCATGGCACAAGGCCACTCCCACAGGATCGCGCTTGCTTCTGTAGGAGCGGCCTTGTGCCGCGAAAGGGGCGCGCAGCGGCCCCGCTTTTTCGAACCGATAAAAAATTTTACACACCAAGCCTTGTAATTGATTTCGCCGACCACATGTATGGGTCACCGCAAGGTTTCTGGTGGCAACACCAGACATATATACGGGGTTCGCCCGGGCGAGCCCCGACCGGCAACGCCGGACCGTATCAACCCGCCGGTATCGACACCGGCCGATGAAAACCACAATTTGGGAGAGATCGACAATGAAGCTTCGTCCTCTGCATGACCGCGTCGTCATCCGTCGCAGCGAAGAAGAATCGAAAACCGCTGGCGGTATCGTCCTGCCGGGTTCGGCCGCTGAAAAACCAAACCGCGGCGAAGTCGTCGCCGTCGGCACCGGTCGCATCCTGGAAAACGGCGAAGTACGCGCGCTGGCCGTGAAAGTGGGTGACAAAGTGGTTTTCGGCCCCTACTCGGGCAGCAACACCGTGAAAGTCGATGGCGAAGACCTGCTGGTCATGGCTGAAAACGAAATCCTGGCCGTCATCGAAGGCTGATTTCCCCGACTTCCCGTTACTCCAAAGATTTTCAAGGAATAAACGATCATGGCTGCTAAAGACGTAAAATTCGGCGATTCCGCTCGTAAGAAAATGCTGGTTGGTGTCAACGTTCTGGCTGACGCCGTCAAAGCGACCCTGGGCCCGAAAGGCCGCAACGTGGTCCTGGCCAAGAGCTTCGGCGCGCCGACCATCACCAAGGACGGCGTTTCCGTCGCCAAGGAAATCGAGCTGAAGGACGCCTTCGAGAACATGGGCGCCCAGCTGGTCAAGGAAGTCGCTTCCAAGGCCAACGACGCTGCCGGTGACGGCACCACCACCGCTACCGTCCTGGCCCAGGCCATCGTCAACGAAGGCCTGAAGGCCGTTGCTGCCGGCATGAACCCGATGGACCTCAAGCGCGGTATCGACAAGGCCACCGCCGCCATCGTCGCCGAGCTGAAGAACCTGTCCAAGCCATGCGCCGACTCCAAGGCCATCGCCCAGGTAGGTACCATCTCCGCCAACTCCGACACCTCCATCGGTGAAATCATCGCCGAAGCCATGGAAAAGGTCGGTAAAGAAGGCGTGATCACCGTTGAAGAAGGCTCGGGCCTGGAAAACGAACTGTCCGTCGTCGAGGGCATGCAGTTCGACCGTGGCTACCTGTCGCCGTACTTCATCAACAAGCCGGACACCATGGTTGCCGAGCTGGAAAGCCCGCTGCTGCTGCTGGTCGACAAGAAGATCTCCAACATCCGCGAGCTGCTGCCTGTTCTGGAAGCCGTTGCCAAGGCCGGCCGTCCGCTGCTGATCGTTGCCGAGGACGTCGAAGGCGAAGCCCTGGCCACCCTGGTGGTCAACAACATGCGCGGCATCGTCAAGGTCGCTGCTGTCAAGGCACCTGGCTTCGGCGACCGCCGCAAGGCCATGCTGCAGGACATCGCCACCCTGACCGGCGGCCAGGTCATCTCCGAGGAAATCGGCCTGACCCTGGAAACCACCACCCTGGAGCACCTGGGTAACGCCAAGCGCGTAATCCTGTCCAAGGAAAACACCACCATCATCGACGGCGCCGGTTCCGATGCCGACATCGAAGCACGCGTCAAGCAGATCCGTGCCCAGATCGAAGAGACTTCCTCGGACTACGACCGTGAGAAGCTGCAAGAGCGCCTGGCCAAGCTGGCTGGCGGTGTTGCCGTGATCAAGGTCGGTGCTGGCACCGAAGTCGAGATGAAAGAGAAGAAGGCTCGCGTCGAAGACGCCCTGCACGCTACCCGTGCAGCCGTCGAAGAAGGCGTGGTGCCTGGCGGTGGTGTTGCCCTGGTGCGTGCCCTGCAAGCCGTTGCCGACCTCAAGGGCGAGAACGAAGACCAGAACGTTGGTATCGCGCTGCTGCGTCGCTCGGTCGAAGCTCCGCTGCGTCAGATCACTGCCAACGCCGGCGACGAGCCAAGCGTTGTCGCTGACAAGGTCAAGCAAGGTTCGGGCAACTACGGCTACAACGCTGCTACCGGCGAATACGGCGACATGATCGAGATGGGTATCCTGGACCCAGCCAAGGTCACCCGTTCGGCCCTGCAAGCCGCAGCTTCGATCGGCGGTCTGATGATCACCACCGAAGCGATGGTTGCCGACCTGCCGGAAGACAAGCCAGCAGCTGGCGGCATGCCAGACATGGGCGGCATGGGTGGCATGGGCGG
Source organism: Pseudomonas shiyinii (assembly GCF_056725765.1). Taxonomy (NCBI): domain Bacteria; kingdom Pseudomonadati; phylum Pseudomonadota; class Gammaproteobacteria; order Pseudomonadales; family Pseudomonadaceae; genus Pseudomonas; species Pseudomonas shiyinii. The sequence continues at coordinate 671,796 of NZ_CM161522.1, forward strand.
CATGATGTAAGCCAGCCTTACCCTCTGCTGTAACAAGAAAGCCCCGCCTAGTGCGGGGCTTTTTTGTTACAGCTGTCCCGTCCTGAATAAGGTTTACACCTCCTATCCCGATTTTCCGGAGAGCTAGATGGAGCAAGGTGTAAAGCGCACGCAGCGAGATTACTCGCTGTCTTTTAAATTGGCTGTCGTTGATCAGATCGAAAAAGGCGAGCTGACCTACAAACAGGCCCAGGCGCGATATGGCATCCAGGGTCGGTCGACTGTTCTGGTATGGTTGCGTAAGCATGGTCGGCAGGATTGGAGCCAAGGGGCGTCGATCCGGGCCGAGAGGAGCTGCGCGATGTCCGACCCTAAAACGCTCACTCCAGAGCAGCGGATCAAAGAGCTTGAACAGCAGCTTGAGTTAATGAGCCAGAAGGCTCAGTTCTTCGAGACCGTCGTTGATGTCCTAAAGAATGACTACGGTGTGTCGGTCGTAAAAAAGCGATCCGGCAAGTCCTCTCGCAAGGTCAAGTCGCAGGACTGAGCATTGCTAGGGCTTGTCAGTTTCTAGGCATCAGCCGACAGGCTTACTACAAACGTAATCGAGTTGCTGATAGCAAAGCGCGCCAGGCAGATCGGGTTGTCGAGTTTGTGCAACAAGTCCGGATGCGTCAGCCACGGCTAGGCACACGGAAACTGCACTATCTGCTGCGTTGCCAGCCTGATAGGCGGATTCAAGTTGGCCGAGACCGGCTGTTTGAGGTCTTGGGGGAGCGCCGTTTGTTGGTGCTACCCAAGCGGGCGTATCACAAGACGACACAGAGCTTTCATCGCTTCTATCGTCATCCCAACCTACTCAAGCCAGGCCCCAATCAGATTGTCCCATCAGGGCCAGAGCACGTGTGGGTGGCGGACATCACCTACCTGCCGGCCAGAAGCGGCCCACTGTACCTAAGCCTGGTAACAGATGCTTACTCTAGAAAGATTGTTGGCCATCATGTTCATGAGAGCCTGCATGCCGAGTCGGTTGCACAAGCCTTTAGACAGGCCCTGCGCAAACGGCGGCGTCGCCAGCCGTTAGTCCATCACTCAGACCGAGGCATTCAGTACTGCTCAGCGCTGTATCAGTCACTGCATGCACGGAACGGGGTCCAATGCTCGATGACTGACGGATATGACTGCTATCAGAACGCGCTGGCCGAACGGATCAACGGAATCCTCAAAACAGAGCTGCTGCTGAGCAATCCAGAAAATCTGGAGCAGGCGAGAAAGATGGTTGATGAGGCGGTGCAAATCTACAACACGGAGCGGCCTCACATGGCCCTGAAAAACAAAACGCCCGATGCGGTGCATCGGGCGTTTTGAGGCCTATCGGCCTACCTGAACAGGTGTAAACCTATTTCAGGACTAGACAAGCTGTGGACCGCTTGGCGGCCCTTTCGCGGCACAAGGCCGCCCCTACGTGGTCACGCTTTTTTGTAGGAGCGGCCTTGTGCCGCGAAAGGGGCGCAAAGCGCCCCCGTTCATTCAGGCAACGCTACCTTGTGCTTCGGGCACCGTCACTGCGCCCCGGCGATACAGCACTAGGTAATAGCACCCCAGCCCGATCATCCAGCAGAACACCGCTGTCCACAGGTTGTGCGACAAGAAATGCGCGCCCTGCAGCATGCGCCCGATCGACAGTACCGTACCGGTGGTGAACGCCAGCACGAAGGCGGCGCGCGCCAGGCGTGGGCGCCGGTCGCGCAGGACGAAGAACAGGGCGAACAGGCTGAAACCGGTCGCCGCATGGCCGCCAGGCCAGCAGCGCCCGGGCTTGTCGGTGGCCGGGCGGTGTTCGAGCAGTTTGCTGTAGGTCTCCTTGCCGCCGAATTGGCTCAGGCTCCACGGGCACTGCACCTCGGTCGCGGCCTTGAGCGGGGTGACGAAGGCAGTGGACAACGCCAGCGACAATACCAGACAGCCCAGCTCGCGACGCCAACCGAACAGCCGTGACCAGAAGCCGCTGGCCACGAAGGCGACGATCGACAGCAGGCCCAGGCCGATGACCACCTGTTTGGCCCGGTCGTGCAGGATGTTTTCCAACAGGTAGCTGTGCCGGCCGATGAACTGGCCAGCGACCGGGTCGAAAGCCAGCTTGGCCACATCCATGTCCAGCGACGTCCATTCCAGCAGGATCAAGGCCACGGCGGTGGCCAGCGGGATGCCCAGGTACAACCACAGGTTGAGCGGGCGGGGGCGGGGATTTTGCTGCATGACGGCTCCAGGGGCGATAAATGCCGGCCATTGTCGGCTTGCCGCTATGCTGGGTTCGTGAAGGATGGGTGAAAAATCCGTCAGCCTTCAGGATCGTTGCCCAAGACTGGCGCCGCGCCGGCGATGGCCTTAAGCTGCGCCTGCCGCGCACAGCGAAAGCGCCGCACAGGAGACCCCGATGCGCATTCTACTGGTTGAAGACAACCGCGATATCCTCGCCAACCTGGCCGACTACCTGGGCATGAAAGGCTACACCGTCGACTGCGCCCAGGATGGCCTATCCGGGTTGCACCTGGCCGCCACCGAGCATTACGACCTGATCGTGCTCGACATCATGCTGCCGGGCATCGACGGTTATACCCTGTGCAAGCGCCTGCGCGAGGATGCCCGCCGCGATACCCCGGTGATCATGCTGACCGCCCGCGATCAGCTCGATGACCGCCTGCAGGGCTTTCGCTCCGGTGCCGATGACTACCTACTCAAGCCGTTCGCCCTGTCGGAGCTGGCGGCGCGCATCGAGGCGGTGCTACGCCGCTCCCAGGGCGGGGGCCGCCGTACCCTGCAGGTCGCGGACCTGAGCTATGACCTCGATACCTTGGAGGTCACCCGCCAGGGGCGCCTGCTCAAGCTCAACCCGGTCGGCCTCAAGCTGCTCGCCGTGCTGATGCAGAAGAGCCCCCATGTGCTGCGCCGCGAGGTGCTCGAAGAAGCCTTGTGGGGCGATGACTGCCCCGACAGCGACAGCCTGCGCAGCCATGTCCACCAACTGCGTCAGGTGATCGACAAACCGTTCGAAAAACCGCTGCTGCATACCGTCCATGGCGTCGGCTATCGCCTCGCCGAGGGCCGTGATGGAGTTTAAGCAGAGCCTTGCCCAGCGCATCATCATCGCTTTCGCGCTGATGAGTGCGCTGGTGGCCGGCGCCTTCGCCTTCGGTATCGTCGCCACCGTGCACCTGGTCGAGGAGCGGCTGATTTCCGCCGTGCTCGGTGGGGACCTGCAGCGCTTGCTGCGTATGGACAGTATCAGTGACTGGAGCCATCGACCGCGCCCTGACCAGCTGTTCTACTTCAGCGGAGGCCGCGACGATTTCGAATTGCCCAAGGACCTGCGCCATCTGAAGCCGGGTTTCCACGAAGTGTTTCGCGACCAGCTGTCCTACCACGCCATGGTGGAGATCGTCGACGGTCGCCATTACGTACTGCTGCAGGACCAGAGCGACTTCGAAGAGCGCGAGCGGGTGCTGTTCGCCGTCGTGGTCGTAGGGTTCATGCTCAGCCTGGTGCTGGCCGTGACCCTTGGCTGGTTGCTGGCCAGGCGCGTGATGGCGCCGGTCATCCGCCTGGCCCGACAGGTGCGCCATCGTGACCAGTTACTGGGCCTGGCGCCGCCCTTGGCCCCCGATTACGCTGCGGACGAAGTCGGCCAGCTGGCGGTGGCCTTCGACGATACCTTGGGCCGCCTGCGCGATGCCCTGACCCGCGAGCGGCTGTTCACCAGTGACGTGAGCCATGAACTGCGTACGCCCTTGATGGTGCTGGCCACCTCCTGCGAATTGCTGATGGAGAACCCGAACCTCGACAGCCGTTCGCGCAGCCAGGTGGAGCGCATCGCCCGGGCAATGGAAGAAATGCGCGAGCTGGTCAAGACCTTCCTGATGCTCGCCCGGGCCCAGCGCGACGAAGGCGCGGTCGCTTCCCAGGCGACCTTGAGCGAGGTGGCCGACGACTTGATCGGTGTGTGGCGCGACACGATCGAGCAGAAGGGGCTGACGCTCTACTACGACGGCCGCATCAGCGCCGGTCGGGTGCTCTATAACGCCACGTTCCTGCAATCGGTGATGGGCAACCTGCTACGTAACGCTGCCCATTACACCGACAGCGGTTACATTCGTCTGAGCCTGGAGCCCGCCGGCTTCAGTGTCGAGGACAGCGGCGTGGGTATCCCGGAAGAACAGCGCGAAGCCATGTTCCGGCCCTTCGTGCGCGGTGACGAGCGTCGTGGTGAAGGCCTGGGCCTGGGGTTGTCGCTGGTGCAGCGGATCTGCGATGACCAGGGCTGGCGGGTCACCCTGACGGCAACCCAGCCCCATGGCTGCCGTTTCCAGGTGGACCTGAGCCAGGGCAAGACCCCTGCCGAAGATAGCGAAACCGGTGACCAGATACCGGTTTCCCGTTGATTTTTCGGAAATATCCTGTTGCAGGGCTGACGTAATTTTCACATTCGCATGACCTGATTCCAACGCTTGGCGCCCTAGAGTGAGCGCACTTGGAGTCAGGAGAGCACCATGCGTAGCCCCATCAAACTCGAATTTTCCGAGAAGTACGACCGGCAGCACGCCCAGGAGTACTTCCTCAAGCACCAGGACGGCCTGGCGCGTCGCCTCTCGCACCAACGCGACGAACAACTGGCGCGCCGTGCCCTGGCCTTGGCCGGAGAGCCGGGGCTGGTGCTGGACCTGCCATGCGGTGCCGGCCGCTTCTGGCCGCTGCTGGCGGAAAAACCCAATCGAGTGATCATCGGCGCCGACAACTCCGCTGCAATGATCGAGACCGCCTGTGCCTCGCAGCCGGCAGACGTGGTGTCACGGGTACGCCCCTTGCAGACTTCCGCCTTCGATATCCAACTGCCGGACAATGCGGTCGACAACATCTTCTGCATGCGCCTGTTCCATCACATCGGCGAGGCCACTCATCGCAAGGCGATTCTCTCGGAGTTTCACCGGGTTAGTCGCGACAGCGTGATCCTCTCGCTGTGGGTCGATGGCAATTTCAAGGCGTGGCGTCGCAAGAAACTCGAGCGCCGTCGCAGCGCCAAGGCGGAGCAGGGCAGTTACCAGAATCGTTTTGTGTTACCAGTTGATACAATCGAAGAAGAATTTATGACAGCAGGTTTCCGGATCCAGGATCGCCTGGACTTCCTGCCGTTCTACGCCATGTGGCGGGTATACGTATTACGCAAGGGGTAGGTTTCATGGCAGTGGCCGGCAATACAGCTTCCCAGTTCGAGTTCTACTGGAGCCAGCAGGGTGAATGGGTCGAAGCGCCCAATCAGCGCCGTGGCGGCGAAAGTGGCGTGCAACGTTTGACCGCTGCGGGTGGGCAGTTGCTGTATGCCAAGCGCCAGGTCGGGCATATCTACCGCAGCCTGCGCCATCCCTTCGGCCGGCCGACGGTATTACGTGAACTGGACGCCTTGCACAGCTTCGAACAATTGGGCGTGCGCGTACCGCGTATTGTCTTCGCTGGCGCTGAACGAGGCGCCGACCATCAATGGCGGGCGCTGTTGGTGAGCGAGGCCCTGGACGGCTTCGTCGACCTGGACACCTGGCATGCCGAGGGTGCCGTGGAGCATTACCCGCAAGCGCTGCATGAACGCCTGCTCAAAGACCTGGCGGACAACCTGGCGCGCATGCACCTGGGGCACTGGCAGCATGGTTGCCTGTATGGCAAGCACGTATTCGTCAAAGTCATCGGCGAAGGTGAACAGGCCCGGGCCGAAGTCGCCCTGCTGGACCTGGAAAAGTGCCGGCGGCGCATCAGCTGCCAACGTGCGGCCTACAACGATCTTCGCCAGTTGCGGCGCCATTCGTCATTCAATGAGGCGCACTGGCAGACACTGCTCTATTTTTACCAGATGGCGTTTGGCAGCGCTGTCAAAGGGTTAGAGCAATGAAACTAGAAATCGCTCGAGCTTTGTTCCTGTTGGCTGCACTGGCGGTGACCACCGCGGCGGTGGCGGCCTGGGAAGAGCCGCGTCCCGCGGTGTTCAGCAAGGCAGAGGTCGGGGGGCTGTGCGCGGTGCCCCGTGAGGTGAAGCAGCAGGTCAGGGTCCAGCCGGACAACGACCTGTTGTTGTTCCTGTTCGGCATGCGCCAGGGGCTGCGGCCGTTCGGGTGAGCGAGCGCGTGATGGTTGAAAACGCCAGGGGCCCATGACGGGCCCCTGGCGTTTTCATTCCGGCCCGATCGCCGGCAAGCCGGCTCCCACAGTGATTTCGCAAGTCTTGAGAGCGGCGCAATCTCGGTGGGGGGAGCTGGCGACAGCCTGCGATGGGCTCCAGAATCTCCCACAGGGATAGCGTTCCGCTCAGGAGCAGTGTCATGTTGTGGGAGCCGGCTTGCCGGCGATTGGGCCAAAGCAGTTAGTCAAGCGTGTACCGCCGTCCTGTGCGCCAACAGTGTGTAGATGCACGGCAACACGAACAATGTGAACAAGGTCCCGATCGACATCCCCGTGGCGATCACCATGCCGATATCGAACCGGCTCACCGCCCCGGCCCCGGTGGCGAGAATCAGTGGCACCATGCCGAACACCATGGCCGCGGTGGTCATCAGCACCGGGCGCAGGCGAATGGCGGCTGCCTCTTCGATCGCTTCGCGCACGGCCAACCCCTTTTCCTCACGCAACTGGTTGGCGAACTCGACGATCAGGATGCCATGCTTACTGATCAGCCCGATCAGCGTCACCAGGCCCACCTGGGTATAGATATTCATGCTGGAGACCCCCAGGAACAACGGCAACAGCGCGCCGCAGATCGACAAGGGCACGGTCACCAGAATCACCAGCGGGTCGCGGAAGCTTTCGAACTGCGCGGCCAGCACCAGGAAGATGATCGCCAGCGCCAGGCCGAAGGTGACCCACAAGGCGCTGCCCTCCTGCACGAACTGGCGCGCCGCGCCGGCATAGTCGAAGGAAAAGCCTTCAGGCGCTTCCTCGCGGGCGATCGCCTGCACCGTCTGCAGCGCCTCGCCGATGCTGACCAGCGGGAAGCCTTGGATGATCGCCGAGTTCAACTGCTGGAACTGGTTGAGCTGGCGCGGCCGGGCGCGGTCGCTGACGCTGATCAGGGTCGACAGCGGCAGCAATCGGCCCTGGTCGTTCTTCACGTAGTAGCTGTTCAGCCAGCCGGGGTTGTCCCGGTAGGGCCGCTCGACCTGGGCGATGACCTTGTAGCTGCGCCCTTCGAGGGTGAAGCGGTTGATTTCCCCTTCGCCCAGCAGCGTCGCCAGGGTGCCGCCCAGATCGTCCATGGATACGCCCATCTGCGCGGCCTTGGCCCGGTCGATGTTGACCACCACCTCCGGTTTGTCGAAGGCCAGGTCGATGTCCAGAAAGGCGAACTTGCCCGAGGCCTGGGCCCGCTCCTTGACCCGTTGGGCCACCTCCAGCAGCGCCGGATAGTCGCCGGCGGTATTGATCACGAACTGGAACGGCAGGCCTTCGCCGGTACCGGGCAACGATGGCAGGTTGAAGCCGAAGATCTGCAGGCCGCCGATTTCCTCGAGTTTGGCCTGCACCAGCGGCAGCAGCTCCATCTGGGTGCGTTCGCGCTCGTTCCAGGGCTTCAGGAGAAAGCCGCCGATGCCGCTTTGCACGCCGTTGAAGCCGTTGATCTGGAAGGATGAATAGTACTCGGGGAAGGTCTTGAACAGCGGTGTGAATTCATCGGTGTAGGCGTTGAGGTAGTCCAGGTTGGCTGTCTGCGGCGAATTGCTCATCATGAAGATCACGCCCTGGTCTTCGTCCGGCGCCAGTTCGTTGTGGGTGAACATCAACAGCACCGGGATCAGGCACAGCACGAGCACGGCGAACACCAGCACCACCGGGCGGCTGTCCAGGGTGCCGTGCAGCAAGCGCTGGTAGCGAACCTTCAGCCCTTCGAACAGCACGTCCAGACGATGCGCCAGGCCGCTGGGGTTCTGCTCGTGGCGCAGCAGCAGGGCGCACATCATCGGCGACAGGGTCAGGGCGACGATGCCGGAAATGATCACGGCGCCCGCCAAAGTCAGGGCGAACTCCTTGAACAACGCGCCGGTCAGGCCTTCGAGAAAGCCGATGGGCGCATACACGGCCGCCAGGGTGATGGTCATCGACACCACCGGCATGGCGATTTCCCGTGCGCCTTCCAGGGCTGCCTCGAACGGTGTCTTGCCTTCCTCGATGTGCCGATGGATGTTCTCCACCACGACGATGGCGTCATCCACCACCAGGCCGATGGCCAGCACCATGGCCAGCAAGGTCAGCAGGTTCAGCGAATACCCCATCATCTGCATGAAGAACAACACACCGATCATCGACAGCGGAATGGTCACCACCGGAATCAGCACCGAACGCAAGGCCCCCAGGAACAGGAACACCACCACGATCACGATCAGCACCGCCTCGCCAAGGGTCTTGATCACCTCGTCGATGGACGCCTGGATGAACAAGGTGGCGTCGTAGGCGATGGAAACCTTGAGGTTGGCGGGCAGCTCCGACTCCAGGGTGGGCATGATGCGCCGCACTTCCTTGATCACTTCCAGCGGGTTGGCCGCCGGGGTGGCCTTGATGCCGATGTAGACCGAAGGCGTGCCGTCGAAGGAGCTGACCGTGTCGTAGTTTTCCGCGCCCATTTCCACCCGTGCCACGTCGCCCAGCAGCACGCGCCGGTCACCGGCGGTCTTGACCGGTAGCTTGGCGAAGGCCTCGGCGGACTTCAGCTCGGTGGTGGCGTTGATGCTGGTGACCACGTACTCGCCTTTGACCTCGCCTGCGGCAGAGAGGAAGTTGTAGCGGCGCACCGCATCGGTCACATCGCTCGCGGCCAGGCCGAAGCCTGCCAGCTTCACCGGGTCGAGCCAGATGCGCATGGCGAACACCTGGTTGCCGAGGATCTCGGCCTCGGCCATGCCGGGCAGGGTGGCCAGCTTGGGCTGGATCACCCGCGACAGGTAGTCGGTGATCTGTGGGTTGCTCATCTGCTGGCTGTAGAAGCTGATGTACATCAGGGCCGAGGCGTCGGCCGCTTCCTTGCTCAGCACGGGGTCTTCGGCGTCTTGGGGCAGCTTGTTGCGCACCTCGTTGGCCTTGGCCAGCAGTTGGGTGAACAGCCGGTCGGTGTCGGCGCCGATGCGTGCGTAGACGGAAATCACCGAGAAGTTCTGGCGGCTGACCGAGGTCATGTAGTCGATGCCGTCGGCGCTGGCCAGGCTCTGCTGCAACGGCTGGGTGATGTAGCCCTGGATGGTCTCGGCATTGGCGCCAGGGTAGGCGGTGGTCACCGTGATCAGGGCGTTTTCCATCTGCGGGTACTGGCGGATCTGCAGCTTGCTCCAGGCCTGGAAGCCCAGCAGCAGGATCAGCAGGCTGACCACGCTGGCCAGGACCGGGCGGCGGATGAACGGGTCGGTGAACGCCATGCCTGCCTCCTGCTCACTCGGCGCCGGCGGCGCCCTGGCCACCCTGCTCGAGCGCCTTGTCGGCACTGATACGGATGGCGGCGCCTGGGGTCAGCTTCAACTGGCCTGCACTCACCACCTGCTCGCCAGCCTTGAGGCCTTCGCTCACCACCACCAGGCCATCGCGGCGTTCGCCGGTCTTGACCGTGCGTTGCTCGGCGATCAGCTGCGGCTGGCCATCGGCGTTCTTTTCCACCTGGCCGTCCTTGCCTTTCTTCTGGGTCACGACATACACCGAGTTGCCGTAGAGGGTATAGGTGATGGCGCTTTCCGGGACCACCACCTGTGGCTGTGGGTTGGGCAGCAGCACCAACAGGCTGGCGAACATGCCGGGCAGCAGCTTGCCGTCGGGGTTGGCCAGGGTCGCACGTACCAGCAGGTTGCGGGTGCTCTCATCGACCTTGGGGTTGATGGCGCTGATGCTGCCTGGGAAGGTCTGGCCCGGGTAGGCTGCCACCTGTACCAGTACCTGCTGGCCGAGCGTCAGTTGCGGCAGGGCCTGTTCGGGCACGTTGAAGTCGACGTAGAGGCTGGAGAGGTCCTGCAGGGTGGCGATGACAGTGCCGCTGGGCAGGTAGTCGCCCACATCCACCTGACGGATGCCGATGGTACCGCTGAAGGGAGCGCTGATGCTTTTCTTGGCAAGCGAAGCCTTCAGTTGCTCGACCACCGCCTGGTTGCGCCGGTACTGGGCCGTGAGGCGGTCGAACTCGCCACGGGAGATGGCCGAGTCGCCGACCAGTTGGCTGCCCCGGCCGAAGTCGACCTTGGCCAGGCCCAGGTCGGCCTGCGCGGTGCCCAGCAGGGCGGTCTCCTGGTCGTGATCCAGTTGCAGCAACAGTTGGCCGGCCTTGACCTTCTGCCCGGACTCGAAGTGCAGCGACTTGACCGTGCCCGCCACCTCCAGGCTCAAGTCCACACCCTGCAAGGCCGTGAGGCTGCCGACTGCGGGCAGGCGCTCTTGCCACTGGCGCTGTTCGGCCCAGGCCGCAGCCACGCTCACCGGCGGTTTCGGGGCGGAGAACATCTGGACCTGCTGGTAGATCGAGAACGCCTTGATGCCACCCAGGGCCAGCACGATCAGCAGGACCACGGCCAACATGATCAGCATGCGGCGGCGCAGCATAGTTCCGGTTCCTTGGAAAAGGGTTGTTGTTCGTATGGCACGACAACGGGCGATCCTGCCCACGTGCGGATGGGGGAAGTATTGCCTGTTTTCTAGAGGAGGGGGAAGGGTGGATCGGCCTGACGGTCGGCTATTCCATTGGGCTGCAAAGCAGCCCAATGGCTCAGACCAGGTGCAGGTGGTTGTCCCAGAACCCGGACGGCAGGTTCAACGGTTGGCCGACCAGCTCGGTCTTGCGGCAATCATAGTAGCGGCAACGCCCCTGGCCGGAAGTCACCACGAAGCCATCCTTGACCGCGCCCACGCCCGCGCAATCGGGCATCGGTGCGTCCAGCTTCACGGCGCCGCTGTCCAGGTCCCAGATGAACAGGCGGTTGGCCCGCGGGGCGGTCAGCGCGACCAAGCGCAGGTCGCTGTGGATGGCCACGCTGGCGGTGTACTGGGCCATCGACTGCAGTTGCCGCTCCGGCACCGGGAAGGCCTTGAACGGCTCGCCAGGGCGCTTGATCGCCAGCAGCTCGGCGGTTTCCTCGGCATCGCCCATGAACTGCTGGCAGGCGGCGATGGTGCCATCGCTGCCGATGGCCAGGTGGCGCACGCTGTTCATCTGCTGGGCCAGGGTTTCCTTGCTCAGCAAGGTACCGTCGCGGCGCATCAGCACCAGGCTCGGTTCCATGGCGTCGAGGTTCATCTCCACACGGCTTTCGGCCTCGGTGCGGATGCCACCGTTGGCCACCACCAGGGTCTCGCCGTCCGGCAGCCAGGCCACTTCGTGGGGGCCGATGCCGTGGGTGGAAATCTCGCCGCTGTGCACCAAGCGGTCACCCTCGAAGCGGTAGACGCCGAGCACGCCACGGCCGGGGTCGGTGGTGTCGTTCTCGGTGGCGTACAGCCACTCACCGCCCTTGTGGACCACCGCATGGCCATAGAAATGCCGGTTTGGCTGGGAGACCACGGTCTGCAACAGGCGCCCGTCACGCAGGTCGACCAGGTAGCTTTCGGTGCCGGGGCGGCGGGCGACGAACAGGGCGATGGGCCGTTCAGGGTGATGGATGATGGCGTGGCAACGCTGGGCGACCTGGGTGGCGAACACCTGGGTGCCGTCCAGGCGATAACCGACGGCATAATGCTTGCCGTCGCCGTCATCGCGCGCCGAGAGCAGCAGAGGTTCGCTGCCCTTGCTGCGCAGCAGGCTCCAGCCCCCCAGGGTCAGGGCGCTGAGCAACACGCTACCGAGTTTGAGGGCCTGGCGTCGCAACATGATCAGTCACCGTCGTTGGCATTGAAGCCCAGCTGGATGTTCAACGCCTTGGCCAGCTCGCCTTCGTGCAGGCGGTGGACGACGTTGAGGCTGTCGTAGATTTTGTCCAAGGCCTGCTTGCCAGCGTCGTCGGCGAGCAGCTCGCCCAGGGTCTTCTGGTTGTCGGCCAGCAGTTTCAACGACGTGGCGTAGGCGGTGTCGATCTTCTCGGCCAGAGCGTTCTGGTCTTTGCCCAACAGGCCGCGCAGGCCCTGGTTGTCGACGCCTACCCATACCGCCTGGGCGGCCTTGAGGCTGGCTTCCAGACTCTTGAGCGAGGAGCTGCTGCGCCAGGCTTCGGCCTGCAGCGGCTGCGCGATGCCTTTGCTCTGGCGACCCATGGGGGCACCGAGCTTCTTCTTCAGGGTGTCCAGGGCCGTGACCTGGGCACGCAGCAGGTCGGCGATCGCCTCGTGGGAGTCGGCGTAGCGCTGGTTGGGGAACTTGGTCATCTGCGAGAGCATGCCGTCGGTGCTGTTCCAGCCCTTGAGGATTTCCTCGGCCAGGGCTTTCTGGTGTTCGCCGATGGCCACCAGCAGCGGGCAGTAGCGGGCTTTCTGTTCCGGGGTGGCAACATCCGGCTTGCTGTCGAACAGGATGTATTCGTAGGCCGACAGGCCACGCACCACCACGCTGGCCTTGCCCAGTGCCGCGGCGTCGATCGGCTTGTCGCCGGCGACCAGTTGCTCGACCTGGCGGCCCACCAGGTTCTTCTTGTCCGGCCAGAACTGTACCTGCCAGGCGCGGTTGCCCTCGGCCAGTGGGCCTACCAGCAGCGGCTGGAGCTCGGCCCAGGCTTTCTGGGCGTTGAGGAAGTCGGCGCGGGCGCTTTCCAGCGAGGCCTTGCCTTCACAGTAGGCCAGGGCGCTGCTGGCCAGCTGGCGGTCGGCCTCGACCCAGCGGCTGTAGGTCGGCAGGATCACCTGCTTGGCAATGGCCGCGGACGTCACGGCCTGTGGGTCTTGCGGCGAACAGGCACCGAGGGCGAGTGCGGCGAGGCTGGTGAACAACAGTTTGGGTCGGAACATGCCCGGCTCCTTGCGCTTAAAGTGAGTTCAGGAAGGCCAGCAACGCGGCGCGTTGCTCGGCATTGAAGGTCAGTACATGGTTGCGCGCCGCCTGGGCTTCGCCGCCGTGCCAGAGCACGGCCTCGAGCAGGTTGCGGGCACGGCCGTCATGGAGGAACTGGGAGTGGCCGCTGACCGTTTCGCTCAGGCCGATGCCCCAGAGCGGCGCGGTGCGCCAGTCCTGCCCGGAAGCCTTGAATTCGCTGCGCTCGTCAGCCAGGCCCGGGCCCATGTCGTGTAGCAGCAAGTCGCTGTAGGGGCGGATCACCTGGTTGGCCAGCTCCGGCTCCGGGGTGTCGGCGGCGGTGGTGAACTGCGGGGTATGGCAGCCCTGGCAGCCAGCCTGGAAGAACAGAGTCTTGCCGGCCAGTACCTGCGGTGCGGCGACGTCGCGGCGTGCCGGCACGCCCAGGTTGCGGGTGTAGAAGGTGACCAGGCGCAGGATGTTGTCGCTGACTTCCTTCTCGCCATCGGCCCCGTCGCCATTGGGCGCGGCCAGGCAAGCCGCCTGGGCCGGGGTGCAGTCGTCGAAGGGCAGCAGGGTGCTGGTCAGGCCCATGTCACCGGAGAAGGCATGGACGTTCTGTTGGTTGACGTTGGGCTGGCCGGCCTTCCAGCCGAAACGGCCGAGCACGGCCTTGTCGGCAGCATCGTCCCAGACCTGGTTGGCACGGCCACGGATACCATCGCCGTTACGGTCGTGCGGGTCGGCGTTGGCCAGGATCGCGGCCTCCGGGATGGCTTCGAGCAGGCCCAGGCCGATCATTGGCGGAGCCACCCGCGCGGAGAACCGGGTGTCAGGGTGCATGGGCCCGTACCCGAGCTGGGTGATCTGCAGGTGCGGGCGGCGCAGCTCGACCTGGTGGCCATCCTCGAAAGTGACCGTCTCGGTGGTGTATGTCACGCGCACCTTGCCTTCCGGCGCCACGCCCGGGATGGCCATGTCCTGTAGCTGGGTGCCGTAGACCGGCTCCGGGACCACGCCCAGGCGTTCGATTTCCTTCACATACTGCGGCTGGTCCGGGATCGACAGGCGCACCAGCATCGACACCGCATTGCTGGCATCGGGCTCGGGCGGGTGGCCACGGCCGTCGCGCACGTGGCAGTTCTGGCAGGCGTTGGTGTTGAACAGCGGGCCCAGGCCGTCACGGGCGGTGGTGGTGGACGGCGCGATGACCCAAGGGTTGCGGAAGAAGCTGTTGCCGACACTGAAGTCCAGGCGCCGCTCTGGCGAAAGGTTGGCCGAGGGCAGAGAATATGCGTTGCGGTCGCTGCGTTGTACCGTTGCCGTGCCGCCGGAAAGGGCTTCGCCGGGCTCGGCCTGGGTGAAGCGCGGGGCGTCGTCACAGGCGGCCAGGGCAAGGGCCAGCAGCAAAGGGGGGAGTCGGAACAGCGACGCGGACATCGAGGATCCTGGCTATGGGCTAAAAAACCGGCGTGCAAGCTTAGCAGGGTGAAGAAGTTTGAATAAGAGCAATTTGCAATTGCTGGATGAAATCCTTGTCACTGCCAGCCTGATCGAACAGCACGATGTTATTTGATCCTGGCGCTGGCGCTCTGTGGGAGGTAACCCAGCCTTCGGGCAGAGAACAAGTGGCGAGTGCTGCTCCTGCGGGGGACGAAGGACAGTCGGCCATAAAAAAGGCGGCCCGAAGGCCAATGCCTGTCAGTTAGGGGCACGGGGCGCTGCACGCCCATCGCCGGCAAGCCGGCTCCCACAAGTAAGGCGTCAGCCTTGAGGACAGCACTGTCCCTGTGGGAGCCGGCTTGCCGGCGATGGGCTGCATAGCAGCCCCAAGCGCAGCCGATAAGGCTTTACTGACTGGCATTAGCCCGAGGGCCGCCTCTGTCGAACCCGCTACGCGTCGGATCAGAACTCGTGATCAGCGGTGTCTGGGTTCAGGTTGGCGATACCCAGCTTGCCGGCGGCCTGCTCGATCGCGCTGGTCTGCTTGACCAGCGAAGCGATGGCGTCGCGTACGACCTGGTTGCCAGCCGCGTTGTCGGCGGCGATCAGCTGGTCGTAGTGCTCACCCTTGAGCGCGCGGTCGACCATGACCTGGATCTTGGCCTCGGTGGCTTCCAGGTCTGCCTTGAGGGTGGCGTCGGTGGCCGGGTCGACCTTGGCCACCAGCGAAGACAAGCTCGGGCCGGTCAACTTGGTGCCGTCGGTGCGGGTGTACTCGCCCAGGTAGACGTTACGGATACCCTTGGCGTCGTAGAAGTGCGAATAGTGGGTGTTGTCGCTGAAGCAGTCCTGTTCGTCTTCCGGTGAATTGGCCTCCAGGGAGACCTTCATGCGCTCGCCGGCCAGCTCGCCCAGAGACAGACTGCCCATGCCGAACAGCATCTTGCGCAGGCCATCGGCCACAGGCTCGGCCTCGAGCTTGGCGCGGTAGTTGTCGGTGACGTTCGGTGCCCAGTTGCCGACCATTTCTTCCAGGTCCTGGACCAGCAGCTGGGTCACGGCCTTCAGGTAGGCGCGGCGGCGCTCGTTGTGGCCACCGGTGGCCCCTTCGCCTTCCAGGTAGTCGGAAGCCGGGCGGTTGCCGGCGCCTGGGCCGGTACCGTTGAGGTCCTGGCCCCACAGCAGGAATTCGATGGCGTGGTAGCCGGTGGCGACGTTGGCCTCGGAACCACCCAGCTCGTTCAGGCTGGCCAGCTTCTCAGGCGTGATGTCCTTGACGTCGACCTTCTCTTCGCCCACCTGGACCTCGGTGTTGGCGATGATGTTGGCGCTGGCCGCCGGGTTGCCCAGTGCGTGTTCGTAGCTCTTGTCGACGTAGTCGATCAGGCCTTCGTCCAGGGGCCAGGCGTTCACCTGGCCTTCCCAGTCGTCGATGATGGTGTTGCCAAAGCGGAAGACTTCGCTCTGCAGGTACGGTACGCGTGCAGCGGCCCAGGCTTCCTTGGCGGCTTTCAGGGTCTCGTCGTTGGGCTTGGCGAGGAACGCATCGATCGCGCTCTGCAGGGCCTTGGCGGTGCTCAGCGAGTCGCTGTAGACAGCATGGACCATCTCGGCGTAATGCTTGACCACGGCCTTGCCGGCCGCTTCGTCGACAGCCCCCGGCGCGGCGGTGGTGGCGGCAGCAGGTGCAGGTGCTTGCGCTGCGGGAGCCTTTTCATCCTTGCTCTCGCCGCAACCGGCGAGGGCGATGGCGATGGCCAGCAGACTGGCGGAGGCCAGAGGCATTCGAATCATTGTAGGTTTCCTGCGTCGTGGGGTTGGACAGTGTGCTGTGGGATACGAAACCGCAACATAATGCGAAAGATTTGCATTTGGTGTAAAGAGGCTGGCGCGTAATTCGTGCAGAAGGGTCGTTTTCAAGCGGGTGCTGGCCCAGGTCCTACGTCACCGTGGCCTGGTTGCGTTGCGCATGTTTGAGGAAGGCGGTCAGCTCGCGGGCGTTCAAGGGCTTGCTGTAGTGGTAGCCCTGACCTTCGTGGCAACCCTGGGCGATGATGTACGCCTCCTGCTCGGCCGACTCCACGCCCTCGGCGATCACCTGCATGCCCAGGCTCTTACCCAGCTGGATGATGGCCCGCACGATGGTGGCGTCGTCATCGTCGTCGAGCAGGTCCTGGACGAAACTCTTGTCGATCTTGATCTTGTCCAGCGGCAGCGACTTCAGGTAGCTGAGCGAGGAATAGCCGGTACCGAAGTCGTCGATGGCGATCAGTGCCCCGGAGCGGCGCAGGCTCAGCAGGTGCTGGGCGGCGGTGCTGATGTCTTCCATCAGGCCGGTCTCGGTCACCTCCAGCTCCAGGCTGCGGGGTGGCAGGCGGTAGATCTGCAGCAGGTTGTTGACCACCCGCGGCAGTTCGCTGTGGTGCAGTTGCACGGTCGAGAGGTTGACCGCCATGCGCAACTCGGTGAAACCCTGGTCATGCCATTCGCGCAACTGGCGGCAGGCCTGGTCGAGTACCCATTCACCAATGGCGACGATGCTGCCGTTCTGCTCGGCCAGGGGGATGAACTGGTCGGGTGGGACCATGCCCAGCTCCGCATGCTGCCAGCGCAACAGCGCCTCGACGCCCACCACACGATGGTCGCGATAGCTGATCTGCGGCTGGTACACCAGGTACAGTTGGTTGCGCGGCAGGGCTTCGCGCAAGTCCTTTTCCAGCTCGCGGCGGCGGCGCATCTCGCTGTCCACGCTGGCGATGTAGAACTGGTAGCGGTTGCGCGAACGGGCCTTGGCCAGGGTCATGGTCTGCTCGGCCTTTTGCAGCAGCTTCTCGGTGCTGTCGCCATCCTCGGGGAACAGCGTGATGCCGATGGTGGCGCGCAGGCGGATGTGCTGGTGGTCGACGGCGAAGGGGACCTCCAGGTCGTCGAGGATGCTCTGGGCCAGTTCGGCGGCTTCGTAGGGTTGGTCGATGTCGGCCTGGACCAGGGCGAACTGGTCGCCCCCGAGCCGCGCCAGAGCACCCAGGCGGCCGCTGTGGGCGCGCAGGCGGTCGGCCAGTGCCAGCAGCAGCTGGTCACCGACCTGATAGGTGAACTGTTCGTTGATGCCCTTGAAGTCGTCCAGGCCTACGCACAGCACAGCGACCCGGCGTTGCAGACGCCCGCCGTCGACGAGGATCTTGTCCAACTGCTGTTGCAACTGCTGGCGGTTGGGCAGGCCGGTGAGGAAGTCGTACTGAGCCATGCGTTGCAGGCTGTTCTCGGCCTCGTGGCGCAGGTGGGTATTGCGTTCGATGGAGGCCAGCAACTGGTTGGCAGTGTTGACCCACTGGCCCAGTTCGTTCTTTTCGTGGCCCTTGAGCAATGGGATCTGGTGCTGGCTGGGGCGGTCGGGATTGATCTGGGTGAGGTGTTCGATGATCTTCGACAGCGGTCGGGTCAGCAGCCAGTGATACACCAGGTACAGCACCAGGCCCATGGCCAGCGCGCGCAGTACGCCGGAAATGAAGATGATCACGGCATTGACCAGGAAACCCTCGCCATAGTCGGCGGTGTCCAGGGTGATGCTCAGGTCGCCGTAGTATTCGCTGTAGGGGCCGCGGCCGACCAACTGGGTGGTGAAGGTGCGCTCCTGGCCGAGGATCAGGTCGGTCAGCCAGCGCACGGGCGTGTCCTGCAGCGGGCGGGACTTTTCCGCCAGCATGGTTTCGTTGGGGTGGCCGATGGAGGCGATGCGCACGGACTCGTCCTGGAACAGGCCTTCCATGACCTGCATGCCCATTTCCCGGTCCAGGCTGTAGACGGCCTGGGTGGACGGGTCGCGGAACATGTCAAGGATGCGCTGGGCGTCGTTGTTGACCGATTGGCGGGTCTTGTAGGCGTCGTAGACGATCTGCGCGCAGCTGAGAACGACACCGACGGCCAGCGCCGAGAGCAGCACGACCCTGAGCAACTTGACCGATAAGCTGTTCCGAAATTCCAGCTTCAATGGGGTTTCCTTAATCCATGCGCGTGCCATTATTTTGCCATTAGCCTTGGCGATACACTATCGACCTTGTTGCCGCGGCAGGCGAGAGGACCTTCATGGTCACTGTGGCAATGTATCGGTTGAGGTGGCTGGTGACTTGAGAGCGCGATGCCAACTTTCCAGATGATTGATGTTAGCGCGCTATCGGGGAGGGGCAAGAGGTAACGGATGGAGTTTCATGGCGGGCGAACGGGCAAAAAAAATCCGACGCCGGGGCGTCGGATCTTTTCTGCGAAGACTACCCAGGCGATCAGGCCTTGAAGGTGTTGCCTTCGAATTGCTGGGCAACGAAGTCCCAGTTGACCAGCTGCCAGAACGCCTCGACGTACTTCGGACGCAGGTTGCGGTAGTCGATGTAGTAGGCGTGTTCCCAGACGTCGCAGGTCAGCAGCGGGGTGTCGCCGCTGGTCAGCGGGTTGCCGGCGCCGATGGTGCTGGCCAGGGCCAGGGAACCGTCAGCCTTCTTCACCAGCCAGCCCCAGCCGGAACCGAAGGTGCCGACGGAAGTCTTGGTGAACTCTTCCTTGAACTTGTCGAAGGAACCGAAAGCCTTGGTGATGGCGTCGGCCAGGGCACCGGTCGGCTGGCCGCCGCCGTTCGGCGACAGGCAGTTCCAGTAGAAGGTGTGGTTCCAGACTTGAGCGGCGTTGTTGAAGATGCCACCCGAAGAGGTCTTGACGATCTCTTCCAGGGTCTTGCCTTCGAATTCGGTGCCTGGGACCAGGTTGTTCAGGTTCACGACATAGGTGTTGTGGTGCTTGTCGTGGTGATACTCCAGGGTTTCCTTGGAGATGTGCGGCTGCAGGGCATCGTGGGCGTATGGCAGCGGCGGCAATTCAAAAGCCATGGTGGATCTCCTGATTCAGGTCTGTGTGCGGTTTGCGCAAGGCCGATCACGGGCGGCCCGGTGTGCGTCGGGGAGTTTGTACTCTTTGCGACGCAAGGGCTGGATCATAGCACCGGCCCCCGCGCATAACCACGCAACAAAGATAGGGAATAGAGGTTCCCGAACGGAAGGGCGATACCGACCGGTGGTGTTCGCCTTGGCGATAAACATGTCGCGCCGACCCAGGCCTCAGTTGAAGATCAACTGCGCCGCCACCGCGAACATCATCACCGCCACCATCAGGTCGAGCAGGCGCCAGGTGGTCGGGCGGGCCAGCCAGGGCGCCAGCCAGGCCGCGCCGAGGGCCAGGGTCGAGAACCAGACCAGCGAGGCACTGGCGGCGCCGGCCACGTAGGCGCCCGGCACGGTCTGCTGGGCACCCAGCGAGCCGATCAGCAGCACGGTGTCCAAGTAGACGTGCGGGTTGAGCAGCGTCACGGCCAGGGCGCTGAGCAGCACTGCACGGCGCGAGCGCATGCCCTGGCCCTCCTGGTGCTGCAGGCTCTGCTTGGAGCAGGCGCTGCGCAGGGCCTTGGCGCCGTACCAGATCAGGAACACCGCGCCACCCCAACGGGCCACTGCCAGTAAAGTCGGGTTGTGGGCCAGCACCGTGGCCAGGCCGAACACCCCGGCAGCGACCAGGATGGCATCGCAGAGAATGCACAAGGCGGCCACCGGCAGGTGGTGCTCACGGCGCAGGCTCTGGGCCAGGACGAAGGCGTTCTGCGCGCCGATGGCCATGATCAGGCCGAAGGCCACCAGCATGCCGTTCAGATAGCTTTGCCACATAGCGGGGACACTCCACGGACGCCGGCGATGTGCGGCGTTTATTGCCAAAGAAGATGCTGGCCATTGTGGGCAACGACGCTGTATAAGAAAAACAAATAAAGCTGATCAGGCATTAGGGAAATAGATGTTCGACTACAAGCTGCTCGCCGCCCTCGCCGCAGTCATCGAACAAGGCGGTTTCGAGCGCGCGGCACAGGTCCTGGGCCTGTCGCAGTCGGCCATTTCCCAGCGCATCAAGTTGCTCGAGGCGCGGGTTGGGCAACCGGTGCTGGTACGTGCCACGCCACCCAGCCCCACCGAGGTGGGGCGCCAACTGCTCAACCATGTGCAGCAGGTGCGCCTGCTCGAGCGCGACTTGCAGCGCCAGGTGCCGGCGCTGGACGAAGAGGGCATGCCGGAACGCCTGCGCGTCGCCTTGAACGCCGACAGCCTGGCCACTTGGTGGGCCGGCGCGGTGGGCGATTTCTGCGCCGGCCAGCAGGTGCTGCTGGACTTGGTGGTAGAAGACCAGGAGGTTGGCCTCAAGCGCATGCGCGCAGGCGAGGTAGCTGCCTGCCTGTGCGGCAGCGAGCGGCCGGTGGCCGGGGCGCGCAGCCTGCCGCTAGGGGCGATGCGCTACCGAGCGCTGGCCAGCCCGGCATTCATGGCGCGGCACTTCGCCCAAGGCTTCGAAGCCCGGCGCCTGGCTCGCATTCCGGCGGTGGTGTACGGGCCGGACGATTTCCTCCAGCACCGCTATCTGGCGTCCCTGGGGATCCAGGATGGTTTCCTGCACCACCTGTGCCCTTCCTCGGAAGGCTTCCTGCGTATGACCGAGGCCGGCCTGGGCTGGGGGCTGGTGCCGGAATTGCAGGCCCAGGAGCAACTGGCGACGGGCCAATTGGTGGAAATCTGCGCTGATACCCCCATCGATGTGCCGCTGTACTGGCATCATTGGCGCAACGGCGGGCAATTGCTCGCCCAGTTGACGGAGCACTTGCGCCAGACGGCGCCAGGCTGGCTGGTGCCCTTGTAGGCGCGGGCGACGTCAGCTGCATCTGTAATCTGGCAAGGCGGAGTTTTACATGCGAATTCTGGTCACCGGCGCGAGCGGTTTCATTGGCGGACGCTTTGCGCGTTTCGCCCTGGAGCAGGGCCTGGACGTACGGGTCAATGGCCGGCGTGCCGAGGGCGTGGAGCACCTGGTCAAGCGTGGCGCCGAGTTCATGCCAGGCGACCTGACCGATGCCGAGCTGGCCCGGCGCCTGTGCCAGGGCATCGATGCCGTGGTGCATTGCGCGGGCGCGGTCGGGCACTGGGGGCGCTACCAGGACTTCCATCAGGGCAACGTGGTGGTCACCGAGAACGTGGTGGAGGGTTGCCTGAAGGCGCGTGTACGCCGCCTGGTACATCTGTCGTCGCCATCGATCTATTTCAATGGCCGTTCGCGCCTGGATATTCGTGAGGACCAGGTGCCGCGTCGCTTGCATGACCATTACGCGACGACCAAGTACCTGGCCGAGCAGAAGGCCTTCGGTGCCCAGGAGTTCGGCCTGGAGGTGCTGGCTCTGCGGCCACGCTTCGTCACCGGGGCAGGCGATGCCGGCATCTTCCCGCGCTTGATGCAGATGCAGCGCAAGGGGCGCCTGGCAATCATCGGCAATGGCCTGAACAAGGCCGACTTCACCAGTGTGCACAACCTCAACGAGGCCCTGCTCAGCGCCCTGTTCGCCGATGAGCAGGCCCTCGGCCAGGCCTACAACATCAGCAACGGCCACCCCTTGCCGGTGTGGGACGTGGTCAACTATGTGATGCGTCAGATGCAGTTGCCGCCGGTCACCCGCTACCGTGCCCCAGGGTTGGCCTACAGCCTGGGCGCGCTGAACGAGGCGGCCTGCCTGCTCTGGCCTGGGCGCCCCGAACCGACGCTGTCGCGCCTGGGCGCGCAGGTGATGAGCAAGGATTTCACCCTGGACATCAGCCGCGCCCGGCAGTACCTGGACTACCGCCCGAAGGTCAGCCTGTGGACCGCGCTGGATGAATTCTGCGCCTGGTGGAAGGCTCAGCCGGGTATCGGGTGAACCAGTGGGCGGGATGATGGTCATCAGAGCGCCGCGCGAGCGGTTTATACTACTGCCCCTTTGCTACTACTACCGCGGTTGAACGTACCCATGCGTAACAATGTCCACGACGATTTCGACGACGTGCCTGTCCTGCGCGCCGGCACTCCTGACGATGACGAGCTGTTGCCCGCACGGGTGGCGCGCAGCCGCGAGAAGGCGGCGCGCCCCGCCAGCAACGGGCCGCTGTGGGCCTTGCTCGGCGCCTCGTTCATTGCCTTGGCGGGCCTGGGCTGGTGGAGTTTCCAGCAGATCTCGCTGATGGAGCAGCAGTTGGTGGCGACCCAGGAAAGCTTCGCGCGCATCAGTGAGGAGGCCGCCGGGCGCCTGCAGGCGATCAGCGGCAAGGTCGACGCCACCGAGTCCAGCGCCAGTACCGGCAGCGAAGCGTTGAAGCTGCAGATTCGCAAGCTGCAGGCCAGCCTGGCCGAGGCACGTGCCCAGCAACAGGGCGTGGCCGGGCAGACCGGCGATCTGGGCAAGCGTTTGGAAAAAGTGCTGGCCGATGCCCGCGCGCAACAAGACGCCATGGCGCAGCAGCAAAAGACCATCACGGCTCTGCAAGGCCAGCTGGAGGCCCAGCTCAAGGCGGTCAATGGCGAGCTGGCAACCCTCAAGTCAGGGCAGGTGGATGGGGGCAGGATCGATGCCCAGCTCAAGAGCCTGGGCAACGAGGTGGCTGCGCTGAAGAAACAGGGCAATCCGAACACGGCGATCCAGAGCCTGGAACAGGACATCCTGGTGCTCAAGAGCCAGATCGACAACCGCCCGGCACCGGCTGCCGGTGGTGCCTCGGTGCAGGAGTTCGATGCGTTCCGTGGGCAGACCACCCGCAGTCTCAATACCCTGCAGAGCCAGATCCAGAACCTGCAGCAGCAGATCAACGCCCGGCCCTGAAGATCGCCAGACCCAATCGTCGGCAAGCCGGCTCCCACTTGTCCTGCGCGGTTTTCGAAGACACCGCCATACCTGTGGGAGCCGGCTTGCCGGCGATCGGGGCCTGGGCGGCCCTGGCTTACATCCGTGGGTAATCGATGTACCCCACCGGCCCCTTGGCATAGAAGGTTTCCGGGTGCGCCTGGTTCAAGGGCGCATCGGCGGCCAGGCGGGCGGGCAGGTCCGGGTTGGCGATGAACGGGATGCCGAAGGCCACCGCGTCAGCCTTGCCGTTGGCCAGGGCGGCGTTGGCGCTGGCCTTGTCGAAGCGCTCGTTGACGATGTACGGGCCGCCGAAGGCGTCCTTGATCAGCGCTCCGATGCTGTCGTCGGCTTCCATTTCCCGTGAGCAGATGAACGCCACGCCACGCTTGCCCAGTTCCCGGGCGACGTAGGTGAAGGTCTCGGCGCGGTCAGCATCGCCCATGTCGTGGGCATCGGCCCGTGGCGCCAGGTGCACGCCCACACGGTTGGCACCCCACACCTCGATGGCCGCGTCGGTCACCTCCAGCAGCAGGCGCGCACGGTTCTCCAGCGAGCCGCCATATCGGTCGGTGCGCTGGTTGGTGCTGCTTTGCAGGAACTGGTCGAGCAGGTAGCCGTTGGCGCCATGGATCTCCACGCCGTCGAAGCCGGCCGCCTTGGCGTTCTCGGCACCGGTGCGGTAGGCCTCGACGATGTCGGCGATCTCCTCGGTTTCCAGGGCGCGTGGCGTCGGGTACTCGGTGATCGGGCGAACAAGGCTGACATGGCCTTTGGGCTGGATCGCGCTCGGGGCCACCGGTAGCTCACCGTTCAGGTAGGTGGGGTGGGAGATACGGCCCACATGCCACAGCTGCAGGAAGATACGCCCGCCAGCGCCGTGTACGGCCTTGGTGACGTTGGTCCAGCCGCGTACCTGTTCGTCGGACCAGATGCCCGGCGTGTCCGGATAGCCGACGCCCATGGGCGTCACCGAGGTGGCCTCGCTGAGGATCAGGCCGGCGCTGGCCCGTTGCACGTAGTACTCGGCCATCAGCGCGTTGGGCACGCGGCCTTCGTCGGCGCGGCAGCGGGTCAGCGGGGCCATGATGATGCGGTTGGGCAGCTCGAGGTCGCCCAGGGTGATCGGATCGAAGAGCGTGGTCATCTGCTAAGCCTCGCGTGGTCAATTGAAAGGGGTTGCCAGCTCGGCATGCAGCCGTGCTGGTTGATAGGGAAAGACAGGAGTGGGTCAGAGCTCCTGGCTCATCTGCTCGAGGAAGGCCTGGATGGTTTCTTCATTGCGTTTGAAGAAGTGCCACTGGCCGATCTTCTGGCTGGTGATCAGCCCCGCGCGCTGCAGGGTGGCCAGGTGGGCGGAGACGGTCGACTGCGACAGGCCGCAGCGTTGGTCGATCTGCCCGGCACACACGCCGTGCTCGGTGCTGTGGTACTGGTCGGGAAACTGCGCCGCCGGGTCCTTCAGCCAGGTGAGGATTTCTCGCCGTACCGGGTGGGCGAGGGCCTTTATGATTTCGTCGAGGTCGAGAGGCATGGAGGTGCTCATGTGTGTAACGTCATATCGCGATGGAGCGAAATATAAATCGGTATCTCGCGATATACAAATATGAAGAGGTTCTGAGCTGAGCATCAATCGCTATATCGCGTTATAACGATATTCGCCACCCGGGTGCTAGACTGGCGCCATGAACTACCTTGCACACCTTCATCTTGGCGGCAACGAGCCGCAGCAGTTGCTGGGCAGCCTGTATGGCGATTTCGTCAAAGGCTCGCTCGAAGGGCGTTTCCCGCCTGCGCTGGAGGCCGCGATCCGCCTGCACCGGCACATCGACAGCTATACCGACAGCCATCCGCTGGTGCTGGCGGCCTTGGCGCGCTTCCCCCAGAAGCGGCGGCGCTACGCCGGCATCATCCTGGACGTGTTCTTCGACCATTGCCTGGCTCGGCATTGGAGCGACTATGCCGAGCAACCGCTGGCAGCATTCACCCAGGGCTTCTACCGGGTGCTGCTGGCCGAGCCCGAATTGCCAGGGCGCCTGGCGCGGATTGCGCCGTTCATGGCCGCCGACGACTGGTTGGGCGCCTATGGCGACTTCGCCACGCTGGAGCAGGTGTTCAACGGGATTGCCCGGCGCTTGTCGCGGCCGGAGGGGATGAGCGGGGTGATGCAGGAGCTGGAGGCGCTGTACGAGCCGCTGATGGCGGACTTTCGGGCGTTTTATCCACAGCTGCAGGCGTTTGCGGCTGCGGGCAGGTAAATCGCGGGACAAGCCCGCGATCGGGTTTCAGGCTGCCCGCGCCTGACGCCGTGGCACGCTGCCGATATCTTCGACGCCGAACAATGCCAGGTGAACCGCTTGCTGTGCCTGGAACGCCAGGGCCGCCCGTTCCTTGCCAGCACTCGCGATCGGCTGCAGCACGTGGATGACCACCTCGCTGCGCGGTTGGTCGAACAGGCGGACCAGATGCGAGACCAAGTCATCGTCGCCAATGAACGGCGCGATCGGGTCCGGCTCGCCACCGCGCAGGTACTGGATCGCCACCGGCTGTACCGGTGTGCCTTGGTCGATGGCACCGGCGAGCAGCCGGCCATGGAAGGTGCGCACGCTTCGGCCATCGGTGGTGGTGCCTTCGGGGAAGATCAGCAAGGGCCTGTGTTCACCCAACTGGTTGCCAATCTGCTGGGACAGGCGCTGGCCGTCGCCACCGCCGCGGCGGATGAACAGCGTACCGGCCTTTTCCGCCAGCCAGCCGGCCAATGGCCAGCGACGCACTTCGGCCTTGGACAGGAACGACAACGGCGTGAGCATGCCGAGCAGGGGAATGTCGGTCCACGACACATGGTTGCTGACCCACAGCATCGGCTGCTGCGGCAGGCTGCCCACCACGCGTACGTCCAAGGGCAGGGCCGCGACCAGGCGCTGCATGAATAGGCGCGTCCAGCGTTGGCGACATTCGATGGAAGCCACCAAGCCCAGGCGCTCGCCCAAGGCGATGACGCTGGCCATGGCCATGCCCAGCAGCAGGACCAGCACCAGGCGGGACAGGCGGGCCAGTACCCGCAGGCTCGGCATCAGACTGCCGCCTTGAAGTGGCGGGCGTAGCGTGGGCAGAGGTCGTCGCGCTTGAGCAGGATGAACACGTCGGCGACCTGGAAATCCTCGTCCCAGCACGGCTCGCCGCAGATCTTGGCGCCCAGGCGCATGTAGGCCTTGAGCAAGGGCGGCATCTCGGCGATCACATTGCCCGGCAGGGCCAGGCTCGGCAGGGGGTTCTTCGGCTCGGCACGCAGGTGCTCGGTGCACAGGTAGCGTTCGCGCAGCCGTTGCATGATGGCGTGGGCTTGCACGCCACCATCCTGCATGGGAATGCTGGCGCAACCCATCAGGTAGCTGTAGCGGCCTTCGTTGAGCACTTCGGCAAGCTCGCCCCAGAGCACGGCGATGGTGCCGCCGTTTCGGTAGGCCGGGTCGACGCAGGTGCGACCCAGTTCCAGGATCGGCCCCTGCAGTTGCAGCAGCCCGTGCAGGCTGAATTCCTCTTCGCTGTAGAAGCGGCCCAGGCTGCTGGCGGCCTGGTGATCGAGCAGGCGGGTGGTGGCGACCAGGCGGCCGGTGGCCAGGTCGCGCACGCCGATGTGGCGGCAATGGACATCGTAGTCATCCATGTCCAGGCCCTGCTCAGCGCCCTTGAGCTTGGCCTGGAATTCGGCGCTGAACACCTTGAAACGCAGGGCCTGTGCTTCCTGCAGCGCCGCGGCGCCGACCAGGCGTTCGGCTTGCAGACGGCGTTCAGTGCTGTTGTCGCCAGAGCGAGCGATCCGAGTCATTACGAGTCTCCCTAAGCCAGCCAAAGGGTTGCGGCCGGTCGGCTTTGTTGTGCAAAGTCAGCCTAGGTATGCGTGGTGTCACCCCCATGAACCTTTGGTGATGCTTGCGTGACAACCCAGACGAGGAGTGCCCGATGGCCTGGTTGCAACGACTCAACGACCCTTACCGGCAACCCCTGGCAGCCACCTTGGGCGAAGGCCATGGCGCGCTGCTCGAGCGGCTGGGGCACGCCACACCGTTCGAACTCGCGGTACTGGGCGGCCGGGCGATGGCTACCCCAGGGCTGGCCTTCCTGGTTGGCTACCAGGCAGCGTTGCGCGTGCTCTGGCCCAGCGCCCCTGCCAGCTTGGGCGCCCTGTGCGCTACCGAGCGGCGCAGCGTACGGCCGGCGGACATGCACACCCGCCTCGAGGACCTGCGCCTGACCGGCCGCAAGGATTTCGTCACCGCAGGCCTTGAAGCCGAATGGTTGTTGGTAGCAACACGCAGCGAAGGGCAGGGGGAGGCGCCACGGCTGCAACTGGCCGTGGTCTACCCGGGGGAACCCGGCGTGACGCTGGAACCCTTGCCTACGTTGCCGCTGATGCCCGAGGTTGGGCATGCCCGCCTGCAATTGCACCAAGCCAGCTGCGAGCTGCTGGCAGGCGACGGTTGGGACGCCTACGTCAAGCCCTTCCGATCCCTCGAGGACCTCTACGTGCTGGCTGCGTTGGCTGCCTGGTTGTACGGCGTCGGCCAGGAGAGCAGCTGGCCGCAGGACCTGCAGCTGCGTTTGCTGGGGGTGCTCGGCGGTTGCGCCGAAGGCAGCCGGCAATGCGCCGACAGTGCGGCCTGCCACCTGTTGCTGGGGGGCCTGTTCGCCCAGTTCCACAGCTTGCATGGCGCCATCGACAAAGCGCTGGCAGCCGGCCCGGCGCAATGGGCGCAGCTGTGGCAGCGTGACCAAGGGGTGCTGGCGCTGGCTACCGCGGCTCGCGAGAAGCGTTTGCAGAAAGCCTGGGCTGCCGCCGGGCTGTCATGAAACCCTGGCAGGCTCGCCCGATCCGCGACGTGAGGGCTGGCCATGGGTGTATTCGGAAAAGTACTGGGTATCCTGAGCCTGGTGAGCCTTTCGGCCTGGGCAGAGCAATGGCCGGACGCGAACTGGAGCCGCGAGCCTGCCAAGGTCGACTGGCGCGCAGTGGAAGCCTACGCCTTCCCGGCCCGTGACGAGGGCAGGCGCACAGGGGTACGCACCGATGCGCTGCTGATCGTGCGCGATGGCCACATTCTGTATGAGCGCTACACCGCACCCACCGGGCCGCATACGGCGCACCTGACCTGGTCGGTGAGCAAGAGCGTGCTCGCCACCGTGCTCGGTGTCGCCTACGGCGAGGGGCGCTTCGCGCTGGAGGACCCAGCGGCCCGCTATTATCCGCCGCTGCATGCCCACCCTGGGGTGCGCCTGGTCGACCTGTTGCACTGGGCCAGTGGCCTGGCCTGGCAGGAAGACTATGAATACGCGCCGCTCAAGTCGTCGGTGGTGGCGATGCTCTATACCCGGGGCCACACCGACATGGCGGCCTTCACCGCCGCGCAGCCGGCTGCCCAGGCACCTGGCCAGGGGTTTCTCTATTCAAGCGGCGACAGCAACCTGTTGGCTGCAGCGCTGCGCGGCATGCTGGAACCCGGTCGTTACGACGTCTACCCCTGGCAGGCGCTGTTCGAGCCGCTGGGCATTCGCAGTGCGGTCTGGGAGCGCGACGGTGCCGGTAACTACGTGGGGTCCTCCTACCTTTACCTCAGTGCCCGCGACCTTGCCCGCATCGGCCTGCTGATGCTGCGTGACGGGCGTTGGCACGGCCGGCAGGTGTTGCCGGCCGATTGGGTGGCCTTCAACCGACTGTTGTTCGCGTATGCCCAGGCGATTTCCGGCGAGGCCAACCCCGGTGGGCACTGGTGGCTCAACCAACCCTTGCCGGGTAGCCCGCGGCCTTGGCCCAGCGCGCCGGAGGACACCTTTGCTGCGCTTGGTCACTGGGGGCAGGCGCTGTATGTAGTGCCGTCGCGAAAGCTGGTAATCGTGCGCTACGCCGACGATCGAGATGGCAGCTACCGGCATGACGAACTGCTCGAGCGGGTATTGGCGGCCATGGCCGGGGAGGGGCTATGAAACGCGTACTGTGGCTGTTGCCCATTGCCTTGCTGGCCTGGGCCTGGCACGAGCGTCAGGCCTTGGCGGACTTTCCGGGCATCCTCTCGGCATATTCGGCGAAAGAGTATTGCTCGTGCCGCTTCGTCATGGGGTTTGACCAGGCCTATTGCCGAGGCTACGTGAAGCAGTACCTACCTTTGGGGCGGCTGGAGGAAGACCGCACCAAGCGCCATGTGATCGCCGAGGGCCTGGGGCGTCGCCACCAGGCAGCCTGGCAGGGCGCGCGCGAGGGCTGCCGCTTGCTGCCGTGAGGGCGTGCGGGTAAGGTTGACGGCCTTGTTACACAGGATCTCCCATGCTCAAACTGCCTCGCTTGCTGCCCGCCCTGTTGCTGGCCCTGTGCCTGCCCGCCCATGCCAACTGGCACCTCGATGGCGAGTCGTCGCGCCTGTCTTTCGTCACCAGCAAGAACGGGGATACTGCCGAGGTTCACCGCTTTCTGGTATTCCACGGCAAAGTGGATCGTAATGGTGCCGCGCAACTGCGCATCGAGATGGACTCGGTCAGCGGCGGTATCCCGCTGCGTGACGAGCGCATGCGCAAGGAATTGTTCGAAGTCGCCAAGTTCCCCGAGGCCACGGTGCAGGCAAAGATCGACCTGCGCCCGATCAATGACCTGGCCAATGGTGCCCAGGTGGAGTTGCGCCTGCCGGTGACCGTGACCCTGCGTGGCCAGTCGCACAGCTACAGCACCTTGCTGTTGGCCACCCGCCTGGACGAGCGTCGTTTCCAGGTGGTGACCCTGGAGCCCCTGTTGCTGCGTGCCGAGGACTTCGGCCTGTTGCCGGGCCTGGCGACGTTGCGCAAGCTCGCCGGTGCCTCCTCCATCAGCCCATCGGTGCCGGTGAGCGCGGTGCTGATCTTCTCCGCGCGCTGACATGCCTGGGCCGGTCTTCCCCTGGCGGGATGGCAACGAATTCGAGCTGCTGATCGACGGCCCCGACTTTTTCCCGCGCATGCTCCTGGCAATCATGCGCGCTGAGTTCCAGATCGATCTGGAACTGTACCTGGTAGAAGGGGGCGCTTGTGCCGAGGCGGTGGTCGAGGCCCTGGAGCAGGCCGCTGCCCGTGGCGTACGGGTGCGCTGTCTGTTCGATGACTACGGCTCTTTGGCATTCCCCTCGGCCTTGCGCGAGCGTCTGGAGGCCGCCGGGGTCTACCTGCGCTACTACAACCGCATCCGCTGGCGACGCGGGTTTCGCAACCTGTACCGTGACCACCGCAAGCTGTTGCTGGTGGATGAGCGCTGGGCAGTCGTGGGCGGCACGGGTGTCACGGATGAATTCTGGACGCCGGGTGTCGACACCAGCGAGTGGCATGAGGTGATGGTGCGCATGGAGGGGCCGATCGTCACCGACTGGCAGTTGCTGTTCGATCGCCAATGGCACGCCAACAACCGGCGCACCGCCTGGCGTCCGCCGGAGGGCTTCGGCCTGCCGCGCCTGCCGCGGGTGCCGGCCCAAGGGCAGGGCATGGGCCGGGTGGCCTATGCCGACGCCCGACAGCACCAGGACATCCTGCATTCGTTGGTGCGTGCCTTGAACAGTGGCCAACGCCGTATCTGGTTGGCGACGCCGTATTTCCTGCCGACCTTCAGTGTGCGCCGCTCCTTGCGTCGTGCCGCGCAGAAAGGCATCGATGTGCGCCTGCTGCTCACCGGCCCGCGCACCGACCACCCGGCGGTACGCTACGCCGGGCACCGGTACTACCCGCGCCTGTTGCGGGCCGGCGTTCGGATCTTCGAATACCAGCCGTGCTTCCTGCACTTGAAGATGGTGCTGGTGGACGATTGGGTCAGTGTCGGTTCGTGCAATTTCGACCATTGGAACCTGCACTTCAACCTCGAGGCCAATGTCGAGGCCCTCGACCCTCCGTTGACCGCCGCCGTGGTGGCCAGCTTCGAGCGGGACTTCGGCCTCAGCCAGGAGGTCGACCTGGAGCGCTGGAACGCCCGCCCATTCTGGCGCCGGATGCAGCAGCGGATGTGGGGATGGCTGGACCGCCTGGTGGTCAACCTACTCAATCGTCGCGACTAGACCTGCCGCGGATACCCTGCGGCGTAGAAGCAGACTATCGTGCAGGGATTGTTCCCATGCAACGCAAAGGAGTGGATGCGATGACGGCCAAGAAGATTCTCATGCTGGTGGGCGACTTCGTCGAGGACTACGAGGTGATGGTGCCGTTCCAGGCCCTGAAGATGGTCGGGCATACCGTGCATGCGGTGTGCCCGGAGAAGCTGGCGGGCCAGACGGTGCGCACGGCGATCCATGATTTCGAGGGGGATCAGACCTACAGCGAGAAGCCTGGGCACAACTTTGCCTTGAACTTCGACTTCGTGCAGGTACGGGCCGAAGGGTACGACGCCTTGCTGATTCCGGGTGGGCGGGCGCCTGAATACCTGCGCCTGGACGAGCGGGTGCTGGCGTTGGTGAAGGCGTTCGACCAGGCGGGCAAGCCAATTGCAGCAGTGTGTCATGGGGCGCAGCTACTGGCGGCTGCCGGGGTGTTGGAAGGGAGAGCCTGCAGTGCTTACCCGGCGTGTGCCCCGGAGGTGCGGTTAGCGGGTGGGCGCTTCGTGGATATCGCCATGGACCAGGCGCACGTGGACGGGAACCTGGTGACTGCGCCGGCCTGGCCTGCGCATCCGGCTTGGCTGGCGGCGTTTCTGAAGGTGCTTGGGACGCGGGTTTCCTGATTTCGCGCCCCTGCATCCGGCCTCCTGAGGCGGCGCAAGTTACGCGTGGCGCCTGGGCTGGCGTTGTTTTTTCAGTGGTAGTGGGCTCTTGGGCCAATCGCGGGGCAAGCCCGCTCCCACAGTGATTTCGCAAGTCTTGAGAGCGGCGCAATCTCGGTGGTGTGGCGACAGCCTGCGATGGGCTGCAAAGCAGCCCCAAGCCCTCAAACGGTGGAGCCCCTCCAGACTCAAGGGGCCGCTATGCGGCCCATCGTAGGCTCCGCCAGCTCCCACCAAGCAAGCAGAGCCTGGGCCGTATCTGCACGGCTGGGGAAACCAACCGAAGGCAATTTGGGCTTGTCCCGGGTACAAACCGGAGACATCGTTTACATTTCAAACCGGGTATGGCTCACCCTACCTGCTCAACCCAATCATTCAAATTGTAATAGTTGGTCACCCGCGCAATCTTCCCGCAATGAATGTAGAAGAACGCCCCGGCCGGCAGCACGTAGGTCTGCCCCTTGGCTGGCGGCAGGCCCTCGTCATCGGCCAGGTACTCCCCATGCACCGTGAACTCCGCCGCCGCTCGGCTGCCATCGGCATTCTGCATGACCACGATATCGGCCAGCCGCTCCCGGTAGCAGCGGTTCATCTTTTCCATGAACCCGGCAAACGCCGCCTTGCCCATCTGCCGCTCGCCCTGGTTGATGTCGTGGATCACGTCCTCGCTGAGCAACCCAAGGAAGGTCGGCATGTCCCCGGCGTTAAAGGCTGCGTAGTAGGCGTTCACAAGCTCGGTAGCGGTCATGGCAATGTTCCTGTCGTGTACGGGAAAGGGAATGGTTCGGGCCGGATGATAGGGTTTCCCCTCAAGCCCGGCTTAGCCGAGCGCGTCATCCACATCGACAAAACGACCGCTACGCATGGAAATCCGCCTGTTGCACGGCGCAGCCATTGCGCCTTACATCGATGACCTCGCTCGCCTGCGCCTGACGGTGTTCCGCGAGTTTCCCTACCTTTACGACGGTACGCCGGACTATGAGGCCGAATACCTGTCCACCTATGCCCGCTCCGGGCGTAGCCTGGCGGTGCTGGCCATCGACCAGGGCAGGGTGGTCGGTGCCTCCACCGGCCTGCCCCTGGTCGACGAAACGCCCGAGTTCCAGCAGCCTTTCCTGGCCCAGGGGCGCGACCCGGCCAGCGTCTATTACTTCGGCGAGTCGGTGCTGCTGCCGGCCTACCGTGGCCAGGGCCTGGGCGTGCGCTTCTTTATCGAGCGCGAGTCCTATGCCCACAAGCTCGCCGAGTTCGACTACTGCGCCTTCTGCGCCGTGGAGCGCCCGGCCGGGCATCCGCGTCGGCCTTCGGACTACAAGCCGCTGCACGGCTTCTGGCGTAACCGCGGCTTCCTGCACGACCCCTCGCTGCGCACGACCTATGCCTGGCGTGACCTGGACGATGAACAAGCGTCGTCGAAGATCATGTCGTTCTGGCTCAAGGAGCTGCCGATATGATCCGCCTCGCCGCCTGCCAGTACGCCATCGAGCTGCACGAGACCTGGGAGGCCTATGCCGACCACTTCCAGGCCTTGTGCGCCGAAGCCGTCGAGGGCGGTGCTCAATTGCTGCTGTTGCCGGAGTACGCCGGGCTGGTGCTCAGCGGCCAACTACCCCCGGACCAGCGCAGCGACCTGAAGGGGTCGATCGCCGGCATCCAGCCGCTGCTGGAGCCATGGCTGGCCTTGTGCGAAGGCGTTGCCAGGCGCTGGGGTATCTATCTCCAGCCGGGCAGCCTGCCGGTGCTCGATGCCGATGGTCGCTATCGCAACCGTGCCTGGCTGTTCGGCCCGGACGGCGTGCTGGGGTACCAGGACAAGCTGATCATGACGCGCTTCGAGCGGGAGCAGTGGGACATCGCTGCCGGTGAAGGGCTCAAGGTGTTCGATACCGCACTCGGGCGGTTGGGCATCCTGATCTGCTATGACAATGAATTTCCCCTGCTGGCCCGCCACTTGGCCGAAGGTGGGGCCGACCTGATCCTGGCGCCGAGCTGCACCGACACCGAGGCGGGCTACCACCGCGTACGCATCGGCGCCCAGGCACGGGCGTTGGAGAACCAGATCGCGGTGCTGCAAAGCCCAACGGTGGGCATGGCGGCCTGGTCGCCGGCGCTGGATGAGAATATCGGGCGGGCAGGGCTGTTCGTGCCACCGGACCACGGTATGCCGAGCAATGGGGTGATCGCCGAGAGTGCCGAGCTGTGCCCTGAGGGCAGCCGTTGGCTGATCTGCGAGCTGGATCTGGAGGCGGTACGCCGGGTGCGGCGCGAGGGGCAGGTGTTCATCCGGCGGGACTGGCCGGAGCAGTTCGAATGCGTGAGCTGACATTGGGGCTGCGTTGCAGCCCTTTCGCGGTACAAGGCCGCGAAAGGGCCGCAAAGCGGCTCCGAGGGTTACTTCACTTCGACCGCCAGGCTCTGGGCGATCTTGCTCTGCCACAGGGCAGGGCCGGTGATGTGCACCGACTCGCCGTTGCTGTCCACCGCGACGGTGACCGGCATGTCCTTGACCTCGAACTCGTAGATCGCCTCCATGCCCAGCTCGGCGAACGCCAGGACCTGGGACTTGCGGATCGCCTGGGCCACCAGGTAGGCGGCGCCGCCGACGGCCATCAGGTACACGGCCTTGTTGTCCTTGATCGCCTCGATGGCGGTCGGGCCACGCTCGGACTTGCCGATCATGCCCAGCAGGCCGGTCTGCTCGAGGATCTGGCGGGTGAATTTGTCCATGCGGGTGGCGGTGGTCGGGCCGGCAGGGCCTACCACTTCGTCACCGACCGGGTCGACCGGGCCGACGTAGTAGATGAAGCGGCCCTTGAGGTCGACCGGCAGTTCTTCGCCACGGTTGAGCATCTCGACCATGCGCTTGTGTGCGGCATCGCGGCCGGTGAGCATCTTGCCGTTGAGCAGCAGGGTCTCGCCCGGCTTCCAGCTGGCCACTTCTTCCGGGGTGATTGCGTCGAGGTTGACGCGACGGGCGCTCGGGCCGGCTTCCCAGACGATTTCCGGGTAGGCATCCAGCGACGGCGCTTCCAGCTCGGCAGGGCCGGAGCCGTCCAGCACGAAGTGGGCGTGGCGGGTGGCGGCGCAGTTAGGGATCATGCAGACCGGCAGCGACGCGGCGTGGGTCGGGTAGTCCATGATCTTGACGTCGAGCACGGTGGTCAGGCCGCCCAGGCCCTGGGCGCCGATGCCCAGCTGGTTGACCTTCTCGAACAGCTCCAGGCGCAGCTCTTCGATACGGTTCTGCGGGCCGCGGGCCTTGAGCTCATGGATGTCGATGGACTCCATCAACACTTCCTTGGCCATCACGGCCGCCTTCTCGGCGGTGCCGCCGATACCGATGCCCAGCATGCCCGGTGGGCACCAGCCAGCGCCCATGGTCGGCACGGTCTTCAGGACCCAGTCGACGATCGAGTCGGATGGGTTGAGCATGGCCATCTTCGACTTGTTCTCCGAACCGCCGCCCTTGGCCGCGACGTCGACTTCGACCTTGTCGCCGGGAACGATGGAGTAGTGGATGACGGCCGGGGTGTTGTCCTTGGTGTTCTTGCGGGCACCGGCGGGGTCCGCCAGGATCGAGGCGCGCAGGACGTTTTCAGGCAGGTTGTAGGCGCGGCGCACACCTTCGTTGATCATGTCATCGACGCTCATGGTGGCGCCGTCCCAGCGCACGTCCATACCTACGCGCACGAACACGGTGACGATACCGGTGTCCTGGCAGATCGGGCGGTGGCCGGTGGCGCACATGCGCGAGTTGATCAGGATCTGGGCGATGGAGTCGCGTGCGGCGGGCGACTCTTCACGCAGGTAGGCCTCGTGCATCGCCTGGATGAAATCGACGGGGTGGTAGTACGAGATGAATTGCAGGGCGTCGGCAACGCTCTGAATCAGGTCGTCTTGCTTGATCACGGTCATGCAGCGCGCTCCTCTTAAAGACGGGAACATTTCGTAAAGGCACTTCCGACACAGCCGACCAGCGCGTCGAAACACCTTGCAAGGCGCGCCGGCAGGCAGTGGCCGACGCAAAAGGGCGCGGCAGTATAGCGCGCATCCGTGGCCGGCACACCTGCGCGTGGTCTGGACCAAGGTCGGCACGGGGCGGGCATTCTTTTTGCTGCGAACGTGCGATCCTGTTGCATGAGGGCCGCTGCGCGGCCATCGCCGGCAAGCCGGCTCCCACCTGTCCTGCGCTGTGTTCAGAGACACCGCCATACTTGTGGGCTGGCTTGCCAGCGATGCAGCCTCAAGTGATTTTTGAACTGAACGAGATTTTCTGACCATGCCCGAACTCTGTGTCGGCGACCGCTGCTGGACGGTGCCGATCGCCAGCAACCTGCTCGATGCCTTGAACGAGGCCGGCGTCACGGTGCCCTACAGCTGCCGCGCCGGCAGTTGTCATGCCTGCTTGGTGCGCTGCCTGGATGGCCACCCGCTCGAGGCCATGCCCGAGGCCTTGAGCCCGGCGCAGCGTGAGCAGGGCTGGTGCCTGGCCTGCCAGTGCCAGGTGCAGGGCGACTTGCGCGTGGCGGTGTTCGACCCGCGCAGCGATGGTCAGGCCGCAACGGTGTATGACTTGGCCTGGTTCGGTGACGTGCTGCGCTTGCGCCTGCGCCCCGAGCGGCCGCTGCGCTACCAGGCAGGGCAGCACCTGGTGCTGTGGCTTGGAACGGTGGCCCGGCCATATTCCTTGGCGAGCGTGCCGGGAGAAGATGATTTTCTCGAATTTCATATCGATTGCCGGCACTCGGGGGCTTTTTGTGGTCAGGCCCGCCTGCTGCGGGTCGGCGATGCGTTGCGCCTGGGAGAGCTCAGGGGCGGGGCGTTGCACTATGACCCGGGCTGGCAGGAGCGGCCGCTCTGGCTGCTGGCGGCAGGTACGGGGCTGGCGCCGTTATGGGGCATTTTGCGAGAGGCGTTACGGCAGGGGCATCAAGGGGAGATCAGGGTAGTACATGTGGCGTGCGATAGCCTTGGTCACTATCTGGCTGAGCCGCTGATGCACCTGGAAGGCGTGAATGTCGAGCTGGTGCTGGCGGAGCAGTTGGATGAAACGCTGGCAGGATTGCGGCCGTCCTCGCGGCAAACGGTGGCGTTGGTGTGCGGAGCGCCGGGAAGTGTCGAGCGCTTTGCTCGGCGGCTGTTCATTGCCGGGGTGCCGAGGAACCAGATGTTCTCTGATGTGTTTGTCGAGCATGCCTGAGTGGACGGGGAGGGCTTCGCCCTCCTTTCGCGGCACAAGGCCGCTCCTACAGGGGCAGCGCAAGACCCCGGCCTGCGCGATACCTGTAGGAGCGGCCTTGCGCCGCGAAAGGGCCGCAAAGCGGCCCTCGGGGCTATCAGCCAACCAGCGGGTCACCCACATGCAGGATCTTCATGCCGTTGGTGCCACCGATGGTGTGGTAGCTGTCGCCCTTGGTCAGGATCACCCAGTCGCCTTGCTCCACCAGGCCGCGCTTGAGCAGCTCGTCGACGGCTGCCTGGCTGACCTTGTCCGCCGGCAGTGAAGCCGGGTCGAAGGCGATGGGGTACACGCCACGGAACAGCGAGGCGCGCGCCTGGGTGGCGCGGTGCGGCGACATGGCGAAGATCGGCACATGCGAGCGCAGGCGCGACATGATCAGCGGGGTGTAGCCACTCTCGGTAAGCGAGATGATCGCCTTGACCCCCGGGAAGTGGTTGGCCGTGTACATGGCCGCCAGGGCAATGCTTTCGTCGCAGCGTTCGAAAGTGGTGTGCAGGCGGTGGCTGGACTTCTGGCTGGTCGGATGCTTCTCGGCACCCTGGCAGATGCGTGCCATGGCCTGGACTGCTTCGATCGGGTAGGCGCCGGCGGCGCTTTCGGCCGAGAGCATCACCGCGTCGGTGTTGTCCAGCACGGCGTTGGCCACGTCGGAAACCTCGGCGCGGGTCGGCATCGGGTTCTGGATCATCGACTCCATCATCTGGGTCGCGACGATCACCGCCTTGTTGTTGCGGCGGGCGTGCTGGATGATCTTCTTCTGGATGGCGATCAGCTCGGCGTCGCCGATTTCCACGCCCAGGTCACCACGGGCGACCATTACGGCGTCGGAAGCGGCGATCAGGCCATCGAGGGTCTCATCGTCGGCCACGGCTTCGGCGCGCTCGATCTTGGACACCAGCCAGGCGGTGCCGCCGGCTTCGTCGCGCAGCTTGCGGGCGTATTCCATGTCCTTGGCATCGCGCGGGAAGGAGACGGCCAGGTAGTCCAGGTCCATTTCCGCGGCCAGCTTGATGTCGGCCTTGTCTTTTTCGGTCAGGGCCGGCGCGGTCAGGCCGCCACCTTTGCGGTTGATGCCCTTGTGGTCGGACAGCGGGCCGCCGACGATCACCACGCAGTGCAAGGCATCGGCCGTGGCGGTCTCGACGCGCATGACCACGCGGCCGTCGTCGAGCAGCAGTTCGTCACCGACGCCGCAGTCCTTGACCAGGTCGGGATAATCGATACCGACGATGTCCTGGTTGCCTTCGGTCAGCGGGTGGACGGTGGAGAAGGTGAACTTGTCACCGATCTTCAGTTCGATGCGCTTGTTGGTGAACTTGGCGATGCGGATCTTCGGACCCTGCAGGTCGCCCAGCAGCGCCACATGGCGGCCGTTCTTGGCGGCGATCTCGCGGATCAGGCGGGCGCGGGCCTTGTGCTCGTCCGGGGTGCCGTGGGAGAAGTTCAGGCGTGCCACGTCCAGGCCGGCGAGGATCAGCTGTTCGATCACTTGCGGCGAGTTGCTGGCGGGGCCAAGGGTGGCGACGATTTTGGTACGGCGGATGGTCATGCACAGACTCCTATAGTGAAGCGCAGCGAAAGGCTACTCCTGAATATCGCTGTAGTCATTGTTCCGTTGCACTACCTCCGGGTTCGGCAGGCTGGCATTTGAACGGACCGGGGTATGCTTGCATGCACGTGTGAAGATTTGCCGCGCGCGGCCGATACCCTGCTCATCAAAGGAGATTCCCCCATGCGTGCCCTGATCGTTTTGGCCGTGGCGGCCAGTGTCGTCGGTTGTACCCGCTGGTCCATGGACCATCACCTGAACAATGCCTACCGCGCCTACGACCGTGGCGATTGCCAGCGCGTGATGCTGGAGCTGTCCCAGGTCGACCGCACCAGCCGGGCCCGGCCATTCATCCATCCCGAGGTCTCGATGCTGCGCGGCCAATGCCTGGAGCGCCAGAAACTCTATGTGGATGCGGCGCAGACCTACCAGTACCTGATCCAGCGCTACCCACACAACGAGTATGCCTACCGGGCCAAGGCGCGTTTGCAGACCCTCGAGCAGCTGGGCCATTACCGCCCAGGCGAGGCGGCACTCGCGAGCCCGGCGGCAGCTAC
Source organism: Pseudomonas shiyinii (assembly GCF_056725765.1). Classification (NCBI taxonomy): domain Bacteria; kingdom Pseudomonadati; phylum Pseudomonadota; class Gammaproteobacteria; order Pseudomonadales; family Pseudomonadaceae; genus Pseudomonas; species Pseudomonas shiyinii. The sequence goes on from NZ_CM161522.1 coordinate 710,983, forward strand.
ACCTTGGCGTTAATACCAAGGTGTTCTTGCTATCACCGAAACAGCCACCTGCGCTGAGCTAATCTGTTAAGGGTTGTAACGTTCATCGCCAGTACCTTGTCTTCCTGGCATCAGGTACGGACCGCGCCCCATGTTTATCCAACGTCATATAGAGCGGCATCAACTGCCTTGCATGCTCAAGGTCTACAACCGTTATACCGACCAGCCGATCGGCTTCCTGGGCAACGCCTCGGAAGATGGCATGATGCTGATCAGCCACTTGCCGGTGCTGGTGGGGCCGGACTTCGAGCTGCAGTTGCGCCTGCCGCTCGCTGGCGCAGCTAGCCAGTGCATCGACCTGACAGCCAGTTGCCTCTGGTGCCGTGAAGATCAGACGCCCGGCCACTACGATGCAGGGTTCATGTTGCTGCAGCCGCCGCGCGAGTACGAGGACTTCGTCCGGGCGCTGCGTGACTACTTCAGTTTTCGTCCCCTGAACGCCTCCGCATAAGGCGCACGCAATGCGCTGCATCGAAATCGGTATTCGAATTGACCGGCCAGGCCGCTAGACTCTGTCGACCTTGTTACAGGAAGACCCCGTGAGCTCCAGCATCTTCTGGCACGACTACGAAACCACCGGCATCAACCCCCGTTGCGACCGTCCGCTGCAGGTCGCCGGCGTGCGCACCGACCTCGAGCTCAACGAGATCGAAGCGCCCTTCAACCTGTATTGCCGGCCCAGTGACGATATCCTGCCGCACCCGGCGGCATGCCTGGTGACGGGCATCACGCCCGCGCAGTTGGCCGCCAACGGCGTGGGCGAAGCCGAATTCATGACCCGCGTGCATGAGCAACTGGCACGCCCCGGTACCTGCGGTGCCGGCTACAACACCTTGCGTTTCGACGACGAGGTCACCCGCTACAGCCTCTATCGCAATTTCTTCGACCCGTATGCACGCGAATGGCAGGGCGGCAACAGCCGCTGGGACTTGATCGATGTGGTGCGCACCGCCTATGCGTTGCGCCCGGAGGGCATCGTCTGGCCGCAACAGGACGGGCGCACCAGCCTGCGCCTGGAGCTGCTCAGCAAGGCCAACGGTATCGACCATGGGCAGGCGCACGAGGCGCTGTCCGACGTGCGGGCAACCATCGCCCTGGCGCGCCTGATTCGTGAAAAACAACCCCGCTTATATGACTGGCTGTTCAACCTGCGCAGCAAACACAAGGTCATGGAACACATTCGCCTCCTACAGCCCCTGGTGCATGTGTCGAGGCGTTTTTCGGCGGAGCGTAGTTACCTGGGGGTCGTATTGCCGTTGGCCTGGCATCCACGTAATCGCAATGCGTTGATTGTATGTGACCTGCATCTGGACAGCGCGCCGCTGTTGCAGGACAGTGCCGAAACATTACGAAAATGTTTGTATACCCGGCGTGACGAATTGTCTGATGGACAATTACCTGTTCCTCTGAAGTTGGTGCAGATCAACCGTTGTCCGGTCCTCGCTCCGTTGTCGGTATTACGGCCTGCCGACCAGCAACGGCTGGGGCTGGATATGGCCCTCCTGCAACAGCGCGGCGAACATTTGGCCAATCAGCAACACCTTTGGCAGGGCAAGCTGGACGCTATTTACACAGGCGACGAGTTTGCTCCCAGCGAAGATCCGGAGCAGCAACTGTATGACGGTTTCCTGGGCGATCGGGATCGTCGATTATGCGAACAGGTCCGTAGCCTTGACCCTCGCCAATTGGGGCAGGGGCATTGGATGTTCGACGACCCACGAATGCCGGAATTGTTGTTCCGTTACCGTGCCAGGAACTTTACCGACACCTTGACTGCAGAAGAACAGCAACGTTGGCATCGGTTCTGCCAGCAGCGTTTGAGTGACCCGCGCTTGGGCGCGCCGAATACGTTGGGTGACTTCGAACAGGCGTGCCAGAGCGCCTGGAGTACGGCTGACGAGGCAGGGCGACAAGTGCTGGACGCATGGCGAGCCTATGTCCAGCAATTGAAAGCGCAGTATCAGTTGTAGCGTCGAGCCCATAAAAAACGCCGGCAATAGGCCGGCGTTTTTCATGGGTATTGCACAAGCAACCCTTTAATCCAACAGGGTTGCCCAGCTTTCAACCACATCACCGCCCCACTTGGCTTTCCACTCTTTCAGGGTCTTGTGGTTGCCGCCTTTGGTTTCGATCACTTCACCGTTGTGCGGGTTCTTGTATTGCTTGACCTTACGGGCACGTTTGGTGCCGGTGGCCTTGACGGCACCGCGCGGTGCTTTGCTCAGCTTGGATTCTGGATCCAGCAGGGCGATCACGTCGCGCAGGGACTTGGAGTATTCACCCATCAGCGCGCGCAGTTTGCCTTCGAATTCCAGCTCTTTCTTCAGCTTGTCATCTTGAGACAGGTTGGCCAGGCGGGCCTGAAGTTCCTTGATAGCTTCTTCGGTGGCGCGGTATTCGTTGATCAGGGACATGGAGTGTTCCTTGAGTAGCATGTTCGAGGGATAACAGTTCGGGGCAATAATAGACAGGCCAAACTCGCAAGTAAACAATTAAAAAGACAATGAACTGTTAATTGTTGTGCGACAAAGCAGGCCTTGGGTTAAGAAATTTTTACATATCGGCTGGCAAATTCATCCTTTCCTACAGATATTGCCCACGATAGCGTTTGCCGGCGGTACAAGCGGCAGGGCATCCCGGGGTCGGGACAATCGATACTGCGTTTTTTCCGGAGGGCCGCTAGAATGTGCGCCTTTGCGAAGTTTCCGGAGTCTCCTTCATGCGCACCTATCGACTGGTGATTGCCTGCCCCGACCGTGTCGGCATTGTGGCGAAAGTCAGTAATTTCCTGGCCTTGTACAACGGCTGGATCAACGAAGCCAGCCACCACTCCGATGAGCAGAGTGGTTGGTTCTTCATGCGCCATGAGATCCGCGCCGAATCCCTGCCCTTTGGCATCGAGGCCTTCCGCGAGGCGTTCGCGCCGATCGCCGAAGAGTTCTCCATGACTTGGCGAATCACCGATTCGGCCCAGAAGAAGCGCGTTGTCCTGATGGCCAGCCGTGAGTCCCACTGCCTGGCCGACCTGCTGCATCGCTGGCACACCGATGAGCTCGATTGCGACATCCCATGCGTGATCTCCAACCACAACGACCTGCGCAGCATGGTCGAGTGGCACGGCATTCCATTCTTCCATGTCCCGGTGGACCCGAAGGACAAGCAACCTGCATTCGCCGAAGTGTCGCGTCTGGTCGAGGAACACGGTGCCGACGTAGTGGTACTGGCCCGCTACATGCAAATCCTGCCACCGCAGCTGTGCCAGGAATACGCTGAAAAGGTGATCAACATCCACCACAGCTTCCTGCCGTCCTTCGTCGGTGCCAAGCCTTACCACCAGGCGGCCCTGCGTGGCGTAAAACTGATCGGCGCCACCTGCCACTACGTCACCGAGGAGCTGGACGCAGGCCCCATCATCGAGCAGGACGTGGTACGTGTGAGCCATGCCGACAGCATCGAGGACATGGTGCGGTTCGGCCGTGACGTGGAAAAGATGGTGCTGGCCCGCGGCCTGCGCTATCACCTGGAAGACCGCGTGCTGGTGCATGGCAACAAGACCGTAGTGTTCGACTGATCGCCATCGCTGCGGCTCGGGCCGCGAAATCTTCTCGATGCGGGCCGCAGAGCGGCCCATGGCGCTCAGCGCGTCTGACGACGCCAGCGCTCCAGCAATGGGCGCGCCAACAGGCAGACGAACACCGGCCCGCCCGCGATCAAATAGAAGTAGTAGGTCACCGCGCGCCAGATCAGGATCGCTGCGGCGGCCGTCGAACTGCCCACCAGGGGCGCGAGCAGGCTGGCCGAGGTCAGCTCGGCTGCACCCGCTCCGCCGGGCAACAGGCTGAACTGCCCTGCACTGAGCGAAAGGATCTGCACCAGGAAACTGGGGATCCACGACAACTCCACGCCCAAACCTCGCAATACCAGGTACAGCACGCTGTAGCGCAGGCTCCAGTGGGCGCAGGTCAGGGTGAAGACCAGGGCCAGGGTGCGCTTGGGCAGGCGCCAGGTATCCGTCAGGGCGTGCACGAACCGCAGCAGCTTGCGCGCCCAGCGTCGCCGTCGCCGGCATGACATGCCCAACCGATACAACAATCGCCCATTGAAACGCATCACCGCGCGGCGATAGCGCAGCAGCGCGACGATCCCTGCCAGAGCCGAGCACAGCAGCAAGGCGCTGCCCAACAGCATGCTTTCCTGAGTGTGCCCCAGGCTGTGGAACAGGGCGTAGCCGGCAATGGCCAGCATGGCGCAGAAGAAAAACACCAAGTCATTGAGCTGGTCCATGGCGAACACGGCGCCGCTGCGCGCCGGGCCGATACGCTCGCGGGCCAGCAACGCCATGAGCGTCAGCGGCCCGCCACTGCCGCCCGGGGTGGTGCAGATGGCGAATTCGGTGGCCATGATCACGCCCAGGCTGCGGACCCGGCCGAGCCTGGTGCCCTGCTGGCCGAGCAGCAGGCGCAGGCGCAGGGCATTGATCATCCAGCACACCAGAATCATGCCCAGCAGTATCGCCATCAGCCCGGGGGCGAAGGATTTCAGGCGTGGCAGCAGGTCACCACCGCCCAACAGGGCCGGGACCAGCACTGCCACCAGCAGCGCCAGCCCCAGCCAGCCGAAGCGGTTCATGCGACAGCCTGGCGTGCCAGCCAGGCAGATTTGGTCAGCGGTTGACGGCCTTGCTCGAGCAATGTGTGCAAGGTGCGCAGCCAATAGTCACGGGAGGATCGATGGCGCATGTCCACCGGGTGCAGCCCCAGGCGCAGGGTGTCGGCTTCGCGCCATCGCCGGCACTGCCAATCGCAGACCATCCGTGACAGCCCGCGGCGCCAGGCACTGCGGGCGCTCCACACCAGGCCGGGGGCGTCGATGGCGGTGAATTCCGGCAGTCGGTAGAGGTGCCGTGGTGTGCTGGTATAGCGCAGCGGTAGACGGCGCAGGGCCTGGCGCGTGCCTTCGCTCATCAGCCAGGCCGGGGCGACGAAGCCGGCCACAGGCCAGGCATGGCGATGGAATACTTCCAGCCCGGCCTCCAGGCGCAGCAAGGCATCGGCTTCGTCCAGCCCATAGAACTCGCCTTCGTGGGTATAGACCCTGCGCATGAAGAACTCGCCGGGGCTGCGTGGCGCCGGAGCGTCGTCGGTGTGGAAGTAGCCATGCAGGGCCAGTTCGTCCCCCTGTGCCAGGCGTCGCTCGAGCAGCCGGCAGAAGGTCGGTGAGCGCGCCAACGCATTGCGGTGGTGAAAGTCCGGTACCACCAGCCAGGTCATTGGCACCCCACCGAGCTGGTCCACGGCCTGGACGAAGGGCTGGTAGTCGGGCCAGGTCTCGGGCGCGACGTCGTGCAGCACCAGCATCAGGCTGCGTGGCGCGGCGGCCGCCTCAACCATGGGCACGCACCTGCGGCTGATGGCCCAGCACGGCCTGGTAGTGGGCGAGCAAGCCATCGACCACCTTGTCCCAGGCGTAGTGCTGCTCCACGTGGCGGCGGGCCTGGGCGCCGAGACGCCGCACACCAGCCTCGAAGATTTCCCGCACCGCGGTGGCCATGGCCTGGCCGTCGTTGGGTGTGCACAGGCGACCGCACTGGTCGGTGATGATCTCGCCGAAGGCACCGGCATGCACCGCCACCACCGGCGTGGCGCTGGCCATGGCTTCGAGGATGACCAGGCCGAAGGTTTCCTGGTCTCCGGCATGCACCAGCAGGTCGGCGCTGGCGAACAACCGGGCGACCTCCTGGGGCGGGCAGAAGTGGTCGATGACGCTGACATTGCCCGGTACGTTGGCGGGCATGTTGGAGCCAACCAGCAGCAAGTGGTAGTGGCGGCCCAGGCGGGTCATGCAGTCGAGCAGCACCGGCAGGTTCTTCTCCCGCGAACCGCGGCCGGCGAACACCAGCAGGCGGGTGGTGTCGGGGATGCCGAGCTCGGCGCGTAGGTGAGGGTCGCGGTGTTCGGGGTTGAAGGTGGCCAGGTCTACGCCCAAGCGTTGCACATGCACATCCTTGACCCCGAGCCGGCACAGTTTGTCGGCCATCACCTGGCTGGGCGCCAGGACCCGGTCGAAGTTGCCGTAGAGCTTGCTGACATAGGCCTCGACATTGGGGGTGAACCAATTGCCCATGCGGTTGCTGACCAGCAACGGCAGGTCGGAGTGATAGAAACCAATCACCGGGACGTCAAGCTTGCGCCGCGCCTCGAGGGCGGCCCAGGCGGTGAGGTAGGGGTCGCCGACTTCGATCAGGTCCGGCTGCAGGCGCCGCAGCACATTGCACCAGGGAGCCAGGCGTACCGGGAAACGGTAGCCGTTGCCGAAGGGCAAGGGCGGTGCCGGCACCTGGTAGATGCCGTTGGCATGGCTGGCGCTGGCGCCGGGGATCAAGAGGCTGTGACGCACGCCTGGCCTGGCGTCGAGTCGGCGATGTTTGGCATCAAGATAGGTACGTACGCCTCCGCTGGCCGGGGCGTAGAACATGGTGATGTCAGCGATGTGCACGATCAGCATCCCTCCGGGATCGTCTTCGGGTCTGTCATCTGGCGGTAATGGCCGTGATGACACGCCTAAAGGTTGACCTTCCTTAAGGATAGTTTGTTCGATCGGGGTTCGAGGCGAGGGCGGGCCTTGTCCTGCAGGCGTGAGGCGCCACGGCGTCTTGTCTGTTGTAGGAGCGGCCTCGTGCCGCGAAAGGGCTGCAAGGCAGCCCCAAGATTCCAAGGCCAGGAGTGGTCCGGCCGCTATCGGTGATCGGCTGTAGATCGACGGGGGCGCTTTGCGCCCCTTTCGCGGCACGAGGCCGCTCCTACAGGAGGGTAGCGGTGAATCAGATGCGGAAGCTGCCGACCAGGTGCTTGAGCCGGCTGGCCTGCTGCTCCAGGTCGGCGCAGGCGCGCAGGGTGGCCTGCAGGTTCTCGACGCCTTCCTGGTTGAGCATGTTGATTTCGTTGATGTCCATGTTGATCGAGTCGACCACGGCGGTCTGTTCCTCGGTGGCAGTGGCCACCGACTGGTTCATGCCGTCGATTTCACCGATGCGCACGGTCACGCTGTCCAGGCGTTCGCCGGCCTGGTTGGCGATCTCCATGCTGTCCTGGCTGTGGCGCTGGCTCTGGCCCATGGTTTCCACCGATTCGCGGGCGCCCACCTGCAGCTCCTCGATCATGGCCTGCACTTGCTGGGCTGATTCCTGGGTACGGTGGGCGAGGTTGCGTACTTCGTCGGCGACCACGGCGAAGCCACGGCCGGCTTCCCCAGCGCGGGCAGCTTCGATGGCGGCATTGAGGGCCAGCAGGTTGGTCTGCTGGGAGATGCTGGTGATCACTTCGAGGATCTGGCCGATATTAACGGTCTTGTGATTGAGCGTCTCGATGTGCGCGCTGGAGGTCACGATCAGGTCCGAGAGACGGTTCATCGCCTCGATGTTGCGTTCCACCACCTGTTGGCCTTCCTCTGCCAGCAGCCGCGCGGAGGTCGCGTGCTGGGAGGCCTGGGCCGCATTGCCGGCGATTTCCTGGGCGGCGGCGCCCAGTTCGTTGATGGCGGCGGCGACGCTGCTGGTGCGGTTGGACTGCTCGTCGGAGTTGGCCATCGACGAGTTGGAGGCGCTGATCACCCGCAGGGCTACTTCGTTGACCTGCTCGGTGGCCGAGGATACTTCGCGGATCGAGCCATGGATGCGCTCCACGAAACGGTTGAAGGCAGTGCCGAGGATGCCGAATTCATCGTGCTGGTGGATCTGCAGGCGCTTGGTCAGGTCGCCTTCGCCCTCGGCGATGTCTTCCATGGCGCGGGTCATCGTATGCAGCGGTTGCATCAGCACACGGATCAGCAGGCCCAGCAAGGCGATGATGATGACCACCGCCACCAGCGTGGCGATGATCGCCGAGGTACGGAAGGTGCTGAGCATGGAGAAGGCTTTGTCCTTGTCCACCGACAGGCCGATGTACCAGTTGGCCGAAGGCAGGCCCTTGATCGGCGTGAAGGTCAGCAGGCGGGCCTGGCCATTGGCCTGGACTTCGGTCAGTTCGCCGGAAAGCGTCGGGGTGCCCTCGGGGAACAGGTCGGCCAGCGACTTCATCACCAGCTCTTTATCAGGGTGCACCAGAATCTTGCCCTGGTCATTGACCAGGAAGGCGTAGCCCATGCCGCCGAAGTCCAGCGAATTGATGATTTCCACCAGGCCATCGAGGGCCAGGTCACCACCGACTACGCCGACGTTGGCCGACACCTTGCTGAGGATACCGATGACCATCTTGTTGGTGGTCAGGTCGATATAGGGCTCGGTCAGCATGGCGCCGCTGGCGCTCATACCGTCCTTGTACCAGGGGCGTACCCGCGGGTCGTAGCCATCAGGCATCTTCGAGTCCGGGCGGACGCTGAAGCCGCCGTCCACCTTGCCCAGGTAAACGGTGAGGAAACTCGAAAGCAGGGCCGGTTGCCCCATGAAAGTTTCGGCATTGGCGGGATTATGTGCGATGTTCTGTGCCAGGTTCTCCACCAACTTGATACGGCCGTCGAACAAGTTGCGAATATTGGTCGATGTCGACTCGCCCATTTCCGCCAGGTAACTCTCCAGGTCGTCGCGAATCGCATTACGCTGGAGGTAATCGTTATAGAGCGTGAACAGGCTGAAGGCGACTATCACGATCAATGAGGCCGCCAAGAGTATCTTGTGGCTGAAACGAAGGCTTTTGTTCATGGCGTGGTCCGCTAAGGTTTTTATCGGGTCGTTCGCACGAAGGCAGCTTGAAAACAGTGCAACAATGCCCGCAGGTCCTTTTCGGGTTGTTCCTGTCTTTCGAGGTGAAACATCACCCTGGGGTATCGGCCGTAACGCCGCAAAGCTTGAATAGAGGATGAAAGAAGATGTCGGATTCTTCGCAAATCGTTGTAGGGGCGGGCATGGATGGCCAGCCCGTAGGCCAGGCCATGCGCCTGGCCAACCGCCACGGCTTGGTGGCCGGTGCCACGGGAACGGGCAAGACCGTGACCCTGCAGCACCTGGCCGAGGCCTTCAGCGACGCCGGCGTGGCGGTGTTCGCCGCCGACGTGAAGGGTGACCTGTGCGGTTTGGGCGCGGCCGGTGCGCCACAGGGCAAGGTGGCCGAACGTATTGCCGGCATGCCCTGGCTGGGCCATAAGCCCCAGGCCTACCCCGTCACCCTGTGGGATGTCGCCGGCCAGTCGGGCCACCCGTTGCGCACCACCCTCAGCGAAATGGGGCCCTTGCTGCTGGGTAACCTGCTGGAGCTGACCGACAGCCAGCAGGCGGCGCTGTACGCCGCGTTCAAGGTGGCAGACCGCGAGGGGCTGCTGTTGCTTGACCTCAAGGACCTCAAGGCCCTGCTCGGGCACCTGAAGGACAACCCGCAACTGCTGGGTGACGATGCCGCGCTGATGACCACCGGCTCCACCCAGGCCTTGCTGCGCCGCCTCTCGACCCTGGAGCAGCAGGGGGCCGAGGCCTTGTTCGGCGAACCGGCCTTGCAGTTGGAAGACCTGCTGCGCCCGGACGGTGATGGCCGCGGGCGCATCCACCTGCTCGATGCCAGCCGCCTGGTGCATGAAGCACCCAAGGTATACGCGACCTTCCTGCTGTGGCTGCTGGCCGAATTGTTCGAACAGCTGCCCGAGCGTGGCGATGCCGACAAGCCGGTGCTGGCGTTGTTCTTCGATGAAGCTCACCTGCTGTTCAATGGCACGCCGAAAGCGCTGCAGGATCGTCTGGAACAGGTCGTGCGGCTGATCCGCTCCAAGGGCGTGGGCGTGTATTTCGTCACCCAGTCGCCGGGTGACCTGCCGGATGCGGTGTTGGCACAGTTGGGCTTGCGTATCCAGCATGGGCTGCGCGCCTTTACCGCCAAGGAGCAGAAGTCGCTGCGGGCAGTGGCCGATGGCTTCCGGCCGAACCCGGCCTTCGATGCGCTCAGCGTGCTCACCGAGCTTGGGATCGGCGAGGCGTTGGTGGGCACCTTGCAGGACAAGGGTACGCCGGAAATGGTCCAACGGGTGCTGGTCGCTCCGCCGCAGTCGAGAATCGGCCCGTTGACGGAGGCCGAGCGCAGAGCCTTGATTGCGGGGTCACCTTTGGCCGGGCGCTATGACAAGCCGATCGACCGGGAGTCGGCCTATGAAATGCTCACGGCACGCAAGGGCGAGCCGGTGGAGCCGGCACCGCAGCCGCAGGCTGATGAGGAAAGCTTTGCCGACAAGGCCGGCGAGTTCCTGCAGAGTGCCGCGGGGCAGGCCATCAAGTCGGCGGTACGTCAGGCGGCCAATCAGCTTGGCCGGCAATTGGTGCGGGGGTTGATGGGGTCGTTGCTGGGGGGCAAGCGGCGGTAGCGAGCAGGGCCCTGTGGGGGCGGGCTTGTCCCGCGATGGCTGCGTCACGGATGTGAGCAGGAACGAAAAAGGCGCCTCGAAGGGGAATGCCTGTCAGTTAAGGCCCCATCGCCGGCAAGCCGGCTCCCACCTGTCCTGCGCTGCTGTTGTAGACACCGCGGAACCTGTGGGAGCCGGCTTGCCGGCGATGGGCTGCGAAGCAGCCCCAAATGCAGCCGATAAGGCTTAACTGACTGGCGTTACCTCGAAGGGCGCCTTTTCCACTACAGCGGTATCGCTCAGCTGATCGCCTTGGAGGCCAGCCAGAACAGGCCGGCGGCCAGGCTCATCGAAGCTGGCAGGGTCAGTACCCAAGCCAGCAGAATGGTTTTCACCGTGCCGCCTTGCAGGCCGCTCTTGTTGGCGACCATGGTGCCTGCCACGCCCGACGACAATACGTGGGTGGTCGACACCGGCAGGCTGAAGATATTGGCCATGCCAATGGCGCAGGCTGCGGTGATCTGGGCCGACATGCCCTGGGCGTAGGTCATGCCTTGCTTGCCGATCTTCTCGCCAACGGTCAGGACCACGCGCTTCCAGCCGACCATGGTGCCCAGGCCCAGGGCCAGGGCGACGGCCACGATCACCCAGAACGGGGCGTATTCGGTGGTGGCGGTCAGGTCTTTGCGCAGCTTTTCCAAGTCGGCCTTTTCACGGCTTTCCAGGCCTGGCAGCTTGCCGACCTTCTTCGCGGTGTCGTCCAGGCAGAGCAGGTAGCGACGCACTTCGACACGTTTCTCGGCGCTCAGGTCGCGGTAATCGGTCACGCCCTTGAGCGACGATTGCAGGGCGGCGATGGTCGGCTCGGTCTGCTTTGGGTTGCAGCTGAACTGCTCGGGCAGGTCGGACGACTTGGCTTTGCCCAGCGCCAGGAACTCGCCCAGGGTGGCTGCGTTGCGCTCGTAGAACTGGCTCATGTGCAAGGTGGCGTCGCGGGTGCGCTCGATCTGGTAGGTGGTGCTGTTCAGGTCGAGGACGAACTTCGCCGGGACGATGCCGATCAGCACCAGCATGATCAGGCCAATGCCTTTCTGGCCATCGTTGGAACCGTGCACGAAGCTCACGCCCATGGCAGAGATCACCAGTACCAGGCGATTCCAGAAGGGCGGGTGCTTCTTGTCATCGAGCTTGCGACGCTGCTCGGGGGTCTTGTGCATCTTCGACAGCGGACGCCACCACTTCAGGCCGATCAGCACCAGGGCTGCGACGGCGAAGCCGGCCATCGGCGAGACCACCAGCGACAGGGCGATGTCGATCGCCTTCTGCCAGTTGACGCCATCGCCCAGCGGGATGTCGTTGAGCAGCGCGTTGGCCAGGCCCACGCCGAGGATCGAGCCGATCAGGGTGTGGGAGCTGGACGCCGGAATACCGAAGTACCAGGTACCCAGGTTCCAGGTGATGGCCGCGGCCAGCAACGAGAAGACCATGGCCAGGCCGTGGCCGGTGTTCACATTGATCAGCAGCTCGACCGGCAGCAGGTGGACGATGGCATAGGCCACCCCGACACCGCCCAGCAGAACCCCGAGGAAGTTGAACACGCCGGAGAAGAACACGGCCAGGTGCGGCGGCATGGCTTTGGTATAGATGACAGTGGCTACCGCATTGGCGGTGTCATGAAAGCCATTGATGAACTCGAATGCGAGCACGAAGGTCAAAGCGAGCAGCAAGCTCACCAGCACCCACGCATCCAGTCCGCTGAATAATTCGATCATGAAGGTTGTCTGGCGGTCATAGGGGGGCGCGATTATGCCAGAAAACCTTGGCAATCGATGCCCCCGCGACGAACCGATGACGACCCTGCCCACTGCCACGAAGCGCAACGCAAGGCGAGCTGCTGCAGGATTCCAGTGGTTAAAAGCAGCTAAATCCTGCGAAACAAATGGAAAAATCGCAAATTCTGCACGCGCTGAATGATTCAAACGCTTGTATTAAATTTGTGTGATTCCGTTTCGTTCCTGGCTTTTCGGTAAAAAAGCCTACGCCCGTCTTGCCTAACGGCAAGGCATGCGTGGTGGCATGAAGCGCTGGGTCAGCTGTCTTCGCTGCGCAGTTCCTTTTCCATTTTTTCCAGTTCCTGGGCGAACGCCTGGTCCTGGACCGTGGCACGCTTGCGCCAAGGTTTGCGCTCCGGTTCCGGTTGTGCGGCATAAGTGGTGACTTCACCACCGTAAACATCCTTGTAACGTTCAGCCTGGCGCTCGAGTTCCGCGCGCAGTTCTTCTTTCGTCACAGTCATACCCGAATAAAATTTGAAATTTTGCGCTGGCCTTCGTCATGCAAAGTTATGCATACGGCTACGCCGCCAGTGCGAACAGGTTGTCGTAGCGACAATATTCAATGCGGAACAGGGCACCTGGAAAGTGATTCAGGCCTTGGCCCTGCACGCGGCTTTGCTGGCGGGGAACTCGATGGGGGGTGCCGGATGAGGGCCATGCCGAATGTCCGGGCCAGCGGGTTCGATTATAGCAACCAGCAAGTCAATGGCTACCTACTTTAGGCGACAACACCAAGCCATTGCAAAGTTTACCCTTGGCGTGTTTCACAATTGGGTAGGCCTTGAAAGTTTGAGGCTCGAGGGTTTCGAAAGTTCTTACAAAGAGCAACAAAAGGAAAAACGGCCTCGGGGTTAGCGAGGCCGTTGCCTGGGGACTTCTACGGTGGGTACCTGACCAGTCTCTCCAAAGAAGCCACATGTGGCAGGAGAAAGGTATAAGCAAACGTGTCAGCGGTCAATTGCGATTATCGGCCGCTTGTTCGATAATCGCACAAAGCGAGCGATTTTTTTGAGGTAGCCATGAGCGAAGACACCCAGGACACCACCAACCCGGAACCGGCGCGCCCTGCGGCGCCCGCGCTGGCACCGCCGATCGTGGCATCGCCGGCCAAGCGCATCCAGGCCTTTACCGGTGATCCGGACTTCATGACCTCCCTGGCCCGGGGATTGGCCGTCATCCAGGCGTTCCAGGAGCGTAAGCGCCACCTGACCATCGCCCAGATCAGCCACCGGACCGAGATCCCCCGGGCGGCGGTGCGCCGTTGCTTGCACACGCTGATGAAGCTGGGGTACGCAACCACCGATGGGCGTACCTATTCCTTGCTGCCCAAGGTCCTGACCCTGGGCCATGCCTACCTGTCGTCGACCCCGTTGGCGGTGTCCGCGCAGCCGTATCTGGACCGCATCAGCGACCAACTGCACGAAGCGGCCAACATGGCGACCCTCGAAGGCGACGACATTCTCTATATCGCCCGCTCGGCCACCGTGGAACGGCTGATTTCGGTCGACTTGTCGGTCGGCGGCCGCTTGCCGGCTTATTGCACGTCCATGGGGCGGATCCTGTTGGCGGCGCTGGACGATGCGAGCCTTTGGGAGTACCTGGAGCGTGCCGACCTCAAGGCCCGTACCAGCCGCACCCTGCATGATCCGGATTCGCTGTTCGCCTGCATCCAGCAGGTGCGTGCCCAAGGCTGGTGTGTGGTCGATCAGGAGCTGGAGCAAGGTTTGCGTTCGATTGCCGTGCCGATCTATGACGCCTCAGGGCAGGTGCTGGCGGCGCTGAATGTCAGCACGCACGTGGGGCGGGTGACCCGCAGCGAACTGGAGCAGCGATTCCTGCCGATCCTGCTGGCAGCCAGCCGGGACCTATGTCATCAACTGTTTGGCTAGGGTTACCGCAGCTACGTTTGCGTCTCAAATTTTTAGTTCGATAATCGAACAAAAGTTCGATTATCGGATTGTAAGCCGCCTGCGAGCCTCCTTAATCTGAGCGCATCGCAGCGATGCTCTTGCCCGCTGCTCACTGACCGACTCGTCCTGACCAGGAGTCTCCAATGGCAGCAATCCTTTCCCTTCACGACGCAGTGAAGCACTTCATCCAGGATGGCGACACGGTCGCCCTCGAAGGTTTCACCCACCTGATCCCGACCGCCGCAGGCCACGAGATCATCCGCCAGGGCAAGCAGGACCTCACCTTGGTGCGCATGACCCCGGACCTGATCTACGACCAGCTGATCGGGGCCGGTTGTGCGCGTAAGCTGATCTTCTCCTGGGGCGGCAACCCGGGGGTAGGTTCCCTTCATCGCTTGCGTGACGCGGTGGAAAAGCATTGGCCCCACGCGATCGAAATCGAGGAACACAGCCACGCCGACCTGGCCAATGCCTACGTCGCGGGTGCCTCAGGCCTGCCCTTCGCGGTGCTGCGCGCCTACGCAGGCTCCGACCTGCCGAAGGTCAACCCATTGATCAAGAGCATCACCTGCCCGTTCACCGGCGAGGTGCTCGCGGCGGTGCCGTCGGTGCGCCCCGACGTCACCGTGATCCACGCGCAGAAGGCTGACCGCAAGGGCAACGTGCTGCTGTGGGGCATCCTCGGCGTGCAAAAGGAGGCGGCCTTGGCGGCCAAGCGTTGCATTGTCACTGTCGAGGAAATCGTCGACGACCTGCAGGCCCCAATGAACGCCTGCATCCTGCCGACCTGGGCCTTGAGCGCGGTATGCCTGGTGCCTGGTGGCGCTCATCCATCCTATGCGCATGGCTATTACGAGCGAGACAACCACTTCTACCAGGCCTGGGACCCGATCGCCCGCGACCGTGAGTCGTTCACCGCCTGGGTCGACACCTATATCCGAGGCACCGTCGACTTCAACGCATTCAAGGCCAAGCTGGCCGGTACCGCGGAGGCTGCGCAATGAGCTACTCAACGTCCGAAATGATGACTGTCGCCGCAGCCCGTCGTCTGCGTAACGGGGCTGTCTGCTTCGTCGGCATCGGCTTGCCGTCCAAGGCCGCCAACCTGGCGCGTCTGACCTCGTCGCCCGATGTGGTGTTGATCTACGAGTCCGGCCCGATCGGCGCCAAGCCCAGCGTGTTGCCGCTGTCCATCGGGGATGGTGAACTGGCGGAAACCGCCGACACTGTGGTGCCCACCGCCGAGATCTTCCGTTACTGGCTGCAGGGCGGGCGGATCGACGTGGGCTTCCTCGGTGCTGCCCAGGTCGACCGCTTCGGCAACATCAACACCACCGTGGTGGGTGACTACCATGCCCCCAGGACCCGCCTGCCGGGTGCCGGTGGTGCCCCGGAGATTGCAGGCTCGGCCAAGCAGGTGCTGATCATCCTCAAGCAGTCGACGCGTGCCTTCGTCGAAAAGCTCGATTTCATCACCTCGGTCGGCCACGGTGAGGGCGGCGATTCGCGTCAACGCCTGGGCCTGCCAGGCGAGGGGCCGGTGGGCATCATCACCGACCTGTGCATCATGGAACCGGAAGCCGGTACCCATGAGTTCGTGGTGACATCGATCCACCCGGGCGTGACCCGCGAGCAGATCATCGCCGCCACCGGCTGGCCGATTCGCTTCGCCGACAGCGTGCAGACCACCGCTGCACCCAGCGAAATCGAGCTGGGCGCCCTACGCGAGCTGGAGGCCCGCACCGCCGTCGCCCATGGGCAGACAGTAGGAGAAGCCTGATGCGTGATGTATTCATCTGTGATGCCATCCGCACCCCGATCGGCCGTTTCGGCGGAGCCTTGGCCAGCGTGCGTGCCGATGATTTGGCGGCGGTGCCGCTCAAGGCGCTCATGGCGCGCAACCCCCAGGTTGACTGGGCCCAGTTGGACGAAGTGTTTCTTGGCTGCGCCAACCAGGCTGGCGAGGACAACCGCAACGTGGCACGCATGGCGCTGCTGTTGGCCGGCCTGCCGCAAAGCGTGCCGGGCGTGACCCTGAACCGCCTGTGCGCCTCGGGCATGGATGCCATCGGCACCGCGTTTCGCGCCATTGCCTGCGGCGAGATGGAGCTGGCGATTGCCGGTGGGGTAGAGTCCATGTCCCGCGCACCTTTCGTGATGGGCAAGGCCGAGGGCGCCTATTCGCGCAACATGAAGCTCGAGGACACCACCATCGGCTGGCGCTTCATCAATCCATTGATGAAGACCGAGTACGGTGTGGACTCGATGCCCGAGACCGCCGACAACGTGGCCGACGATTTCCAGATCTCGCGCGCCGACCAGGACGCCTTCGCCCTGCGAAGCCAGCAGAAGGCCGCGGCTGCCCAGGCCGCGGGCTACTTTGCCGAAGAAATCGTGCCGGTGCGTATTGCCTACAAGAAGGGTGAAAGCCTGGTCGAGCAGGATGAGCATTTGCGCCCGGAAACTACCCTGCAGACGCTGGCACGCCTCAAACCGGTCAACGGCCCGGAAAAGACCGTCACTGCCGGCAACGCCTCGGGTGTCAACGATGGCGCTGCGGCGCTGATCCTGGCCTCGGCCGAGGCGGTGCACGCGCATGGCCTGACCCCGCGTGCGCGGGTGCTGGGCATGGCCAGTGGCGGGGTAGCGCCGCGGGTGATGGGCATCGGCCCGGTGCCTGCGGTGCGCAAGCTGAGCGAGCGGCTGGGGATCGCGGTGGGTGAATTCGATGTCATCGAGCTCAACGAAGCGTTCGCCAGCCAGGGCTTGGCGGTGTTGCGTGAGCTGGGCATCGCGGACGACGCGCCGCAGGTCAATCCCAATGGTGGGGCCATCGCTTTGGGGCACCCCTTGGGCATGAGCGGCGCGCGGCTGGTGCTGACGGCGTTGCACCAACTGGAAAAATGCGGTGGGCGCAAGGGCCTGGCGACCATGTGCGTAGGGGTAGGGCAGGGGTTGGCCCTGGCGATCGAGCGCATGGGCGCCTAAGCCCTGTAGGCACGACGGTGGAACGAGATTGTTACTGAGTGTGTCTAGACTAGGCAGGGACCTTCCTGGAGTAAGTACCTCATGACTTCAACCTATTACACAGGCGAAGAACGCAGCAAACGCATCTTCGCCATCGTCGGGGCTTCGTCGGGCAATCTGGTGGAATGGTTCGACTTCTATGTCTACGCCTTCTGCGCCATCTACTTCGCGCCGGCATTCTTTCCCTCCGACAACCCCACCGTGCAGTTGCTCAATACTGCCGGCGTGTTCGCCGCAGGCTTCTTGATGCGTCCGATCGGCGGCTGGATCTTCGGTCGCCTGGCGGACCGCCATGGCCGCAAGAACTCCTTGATGATCTCGGTGCTGATGATGTGCGGTGGCTCGCTGATCATCGCCTGCCTGCCGACCTACTCTAGCATCGGCGCCTGGGCCCCGGCCCTGTTGTTGCTGGCGCGGCTGATCCAGGGCCTGTCGGTGGGCGGCGAATACGGCACCACCGCCACCTACATGAGCGAGGTGGCCCTGCGTGGCCAGCGCGGCTTCTTCGCCTCGTTCCAGTACGTCACGCTGATCGGTGGCCAGTTGCTGGCGGTGCTGGTGGTGGTGATCCTGCAGCAACTGCTGACCGAGGAGGAGCTGCGGGCCTATGGTTGGCGGATCCCCTTCGTGGTGGGCGCCGTCGCTGCCTTGATCTCGCTCATGCTGCGTCGCTCGCTGAAAGAGACCAGCAGCGCCGAAACCCGCCAGGACAAAGAAGCCGGTACCATCGGTGGGCTGTTGCGCAACCATGCTGCCGCCTTCATCACCGTGCTGGGCTACACCGCGGGCGGTTCGTTGATCTTCTATACCTTCACCACCTACATGCAGAAGTTCCTGGTCAACACGGCCGGCATGCACGCCAAGAGTGCCAGCTACGTGATGACCGGTGCCCTGTTCCTGTTCATGCTTTTGCAGCCGCTGTTCGGCATGCTGTCCGACCGCATCGGGCGGCGCAATTCCATGCTGCTGTTCGGTGGTTTGGGCACGCTGTTCACGGTGCCGCTGCTGATGGCGCTGAAAACCGTGACCAGCCCCTTCCTGGCGTTCGTGCTGGTGACCCTGGCGCTGTGCATCGTGAGTTTCTACACCTCGATCAGCGGCCTGGTGAAGGCCGAGATGTTCCCGGCGCAGGTACGTGCCTTGGGTGTGGGCCTGGCCTATGCCGTGGCCAACGCGGTATTCGGCGGTTCGGCCGAGTACGTGGCCTTGGGCTTGAAGACCCTGGGCATGGAGAACACGTTCTACTGGTACGTGACCGCCATGATGGCGGTGGCCTTCCTGTTCAGCCTGCGCCTGCCGAAGGAGGCGGCCTACCTGCACCATGACCACTAGTGTCCTGTCTCGGTAATAAGCTGTTCACGTTTGGGGAGGCAGGACACAAGAGGCACGCTCCGGTAACGGGGTTGGCCGACCATCAATGTTCAACTGTTTGAAGGAGACCGCTGTGGCGCACCTGCAACTGGCCGATGGCGCACTGAACTACCAACTCGATGGCCCTGAGCACGCGCCGGTGCTGGTGTTGTCCAACTCGCTGGGGACCGACCTGCATATGTGGGACACGCAGGTGCCGGCGTGGCGTGAGCGGGTACGGGTACTGCGCTACGACACCCGTGGCCATGGCGGGTCGCTGGTGACCGAGGGGCCTTATACCATCGAGCAGCTCGGCCGTGACGTGCTGGCGTTACTCGATGCCCTGGACATTCCACGGGCCCACTTCGTCGGCTTGTCCATGGGCGGGCTGATCGGCCAATGGCTGGGCATCAACGCCAGCGCGCGCCTGCGCAGCCTGACGTTGTGCAACACCGCCGCGAAGATCGCCGATGACGAGGTGTGGAACAGCCGTATCGAGACCGTGGGCCAAGGCGGACAACACGCCATGCTCGACCTGCGCGACGCCTCGCTCGCACGTTGGTTCACCCCCGGCTTCGTTAAGGCCCGACCTGAGCAGGCCCAGCGGATCTGCCAGATGCTGGCGCAGACCTCGGCCGAGGGCTATGCGGCCAACTGCGCCGCCGTGCGCGACGCCGATTTTCGCGAGCAACTGGGGCAGATCCAGGTGCCGACCTTGATCGTCGCCGGTACCGAGGATGGCGTGACCACGCCTGAGCATGGCCGCTTCATGCAGGCGCGGATCGCAGGCGCCGAGTATGTCGAGTTCCCGGCCGCGCACTTGTCCAACGTCGAGGTCGGTGCGCCGTTCAGCCGCCGCGTGCTCGATTTCCTGCTGGCTCATTGAGGCCCTGGGGGAGTACCTGTCGGTCAAGGCCTCGGGGCGCTGCATCCCATCGCCGGCAAGCCGGCTCCCACAAGTCACGTATCAGCCTTGAGGGTAGCACTGTCCCTGTGCGGGCTTGTCCCGCGATGAGGGTGGCGCAATGACGTGGATCAGACCGCCGCTTTCTTCTGCCGCACCGCCACCGGGCCGGCGTTGGCCTCTACCGCGCGCTTGAGCGCCGGGCACAGCCCGAGCATGAACGCCAGCTCCGCCACCACGAACAGCGGGCCGATGATCAGCCCGCTGATATCGTCGACGAACGCCGGCTTGCGGCCTTCGTAATAATGCCCGACGAACTGGATGATCCAGCCCACCACGAACGCCCCCAACCCGGCGCTCAACCATAGCCCGGTGGCCTGTATGGCCAGCAGTTGGCCGACCCACAGGCACAACCCCAGCAGCGCACCCATGACCAGCCCGAAACGCAGGTCCAGGCGCAGGTAGAACCACACCGATGCGGCGGCCACGAGCAGCGCGGGGGAGAGCCAGATGCCGGCCAGGCCCCAGCCGGGGCGTGAGAGCAGGATGGTCACCGCCAGCACGATCAACGGGATGCCGATGAAGTGGGTGGCGATATTGCGCGGGTCGCGGTGGTAGGCCGCGTATTGGCTCAGGTGGTCGACGAGGCTTTTCATTGTTGTTCCTCCCTGTGTGGCTACAGGTTCACCCTGCAGCGGGGCTAACCGCCATGGCATGAGCATAGCGCTCGACCACCGGCGCTGGAACCGTGCGTGGGTAATGGGCATCCATCACTGGGGCGAATGGGCAGGCCGCAAAACGAAAAAGCCCACCGCGAGGGTGGGCTTGATGCACTGCAGGGCGATCAGCCTTTCGGTGATTGCACCGTGGCCTGTTGGTTGGCCTGGCCGGTCTGCTCCAGCCAGCCGCCACCCAGAGCCTTGTACAGGTTGACCTCGCTGACCAGCTGCGAGAGGCGATCGCTGATCAGCGCCTGTTGCGAGCTGAACAGGTTGCGCTGGGCATCGAGGAAGGTCAGGTTGCTGTCGATGCCAATGCGATAGCGACGTTCGGCCAGGCGGTAGTAGTCCTGGTTGGCGGCCACCAGGTCGCGTTGCGCCTGCAGCTGTTCTTCGAACGTCTTGCGCGCGGCCAGGCCATCGGAGACTTCCTGGAAGGCGGTCTGGATGGTCTTTTCGTACTTGGCGACGTTGATGTCCTTCTGAATCTTCGAGTAGTCCAGGCTCGCCTTCAGGCTGCCGGCGTTGAAGATCGGCAGGTTGATCTGCGGCTGGAACAGCCAGGTGCCCGAGCCGCCCTTGAACAGCCCGCCCATGTCCGGGCTCAGGGTGCCGGCGTTGGCGGTCAGGCTGATGCTCGGGAAGAACGCCGCCCGGGCCGCGCCGATATTGGCGTTGGCCGCCTTGAGCAGGTGCTCGGCTTCCTGGATGTCCGGGCGGCGTTGCAGCAGCTCGGACGGCAGGCCTGCCGGCACTTCGGCCAACTGGTCTTCGCTGAGCTTGAGCGGTGCTGGAAGGTCGGCAGGCACGCCGGTGCCCAGCAGCACGGTCAGGCTGTTCAGGTCCTGGGCCACCAGGCGCTGGTATTGCGACAGCTTGACCCGGGCGCCTTCCACGGCGGTGCGTGCCTGGCTCAGGTCGAGCGCCGAGGCCACGCCCACTTCGTTGCTGCGGCGGGTGAGGTTGTAGCTTTCCTCGTAGGTCTTGAGGGTTTCCTCGGTCAGCTTGAGCAGGGCCTGGTCGGCCTGCCAGGTGTAGTAGGCATTGGCCACGCTGGCCACCAGGCTGATCTGCGTGGAGCGGCGGGCCTGCTCGCTGGAGAGGTAGGTCTCCAGGGCTTGCTCGGTCAGGCTGCGTACACGGCCGAACAGGTCCAGCTCGTAGGCGCTGACGCCCAGGGTCGCCGAGTACTGGCTGGTGATGCCTGCCTCGCCGGTCTGCGACATGTTCGCCGGTACCCGCTGGCGACTGCCGCTGCCATTGGCCGAGACCGCCGGGAACAGGTCGGCCCGCTGGATGCGGTACTGGGCCCGGTAGGCGTCGATGTTCAGTGCCGCGACGCGCAGGTCGCGGTTGTTCTCCAGGGACGTCTGGATCAGCTTCTGCAGCGCCGGGTCGTGGAAGAACTGGCGCCAGCCCTGCTCGGCGGCGGCCACGTTGGCCGACTCGGTCGGCGAGTACGCAGGGCCTTGCGGCCACTGCGCAGCCACCGGCGATTCCGGGGTCTGGTAGTCGGGGATCAGCGAGCAGCCGCCCAGGATGAAAGCGGTCACCGCCAGGGATAACAAAGACTTGGTCATTGCCCAGCCTCATAACGAGTAGTTTCAGGGGTGGCGTCGGGTTCAGGCTTCTTGCTGCCGAACAACGACGACACTGCTACGAAGAACAGCGGTACCCAGAAGATAGCCAGCACGGTCGCACTGATCATGCCGCCGATCACCCCGGTGCCGATGGCGTGCTGGCTGCCCGAGCCTGCGCCACTGGCGATGGTCAACGGTACCACGCCGAGGATGAACGCCAGCGAGGTCATGATGATCGGACGCAGACGCATGCGGCAGGCCTCGATGGCCGCGTCGAACAGGCTGCGGCCTTGCTCGTGCAGTTCCTTGGCGAACTCGACGATCAGGATCGCGTTCTTCGCCGCCAGGCCAATGGTGGTCAGCAGGCCGACCAGGAAGTACACGTCGTTGGACAGCCCGCGCAGGCTGGTGGCGATCAGCGCACCGATGATACCCAGCGGCACCACCAGCACCACGGCGATCGGGATCGACCAGCTTTCGTACAGCGCCGCCAGGCACAGGAACACGAACAGTACCGAGAGGGCGAACAGCGCCGGCATCTGCGAGCCGGAGAGCTTCTCCTCGTAGGACATGCCGGTCCAGGAATAACCGATGCCTGCTGGCAGTTCGCCGGCGATGCGCTCGACCTCGGCCATGGCTTCACCGGTACTGTAGCCCGGCGCCGGGGCGCCGAGGATCTCGACGGCTTCCACGCCGTTGTAACGCGACAGCTTGGGCGAGCCGTAGGTCCATTCGCCCTTGGCGAAGGAGGAGAACGGCACCATCTCGCCGGCGCCGTTGCGCACGTACCATTTCTGCAGGTCTTCCGGGCTCATCCGGGCGCTGGGTTCACCCTGGATGTACACCTTCTTGACCCGGCCGCGGTCGATGAAGTCGTTGACGTAACTGCCGCCGAGGGCGATCGACAGGGTGTTGTTGATGTCGGCGATGGTCACGCCCAGGGCGCTGGCACGTTCGTCATCGATGGTCAGCTGGTACTGCGGCTCGTCGTTCAGGCCGTTCGGGCGCACGGCGCTGAGCACCTTGCTCTGGGCGGCCTTGGCCAGGAACTGGTTGCGCGCTTCCATCAGCTTCTGGTGGCCGACGCCGGCGCGGTCCTGGAGGAACACGTCGAAGCCGGTGGCGTTACCCAGTTCGAGTACCGCAGGCGGTGCGAAGGCGAACACCATCGCGTCGCGGAAGCTGAAGAAGTGCTGCTGGGCGCGGGCGGCGAGGTTGAACACGCTGTTCTCGGCCGAACGTTCTTCCCACGGCTTGAGCATGATGAACGCCATACCCGAGCTCTGGCCACGGCCGGCGAAGTTGAAACCGTTGACGGTGAACACCGACGACACGGTATCGGCTTCGTCCTTGAGCAGGTACTCGCGCATCTGGTCGACCACCACCTGGGTGCGCTCGGCACTGGAGCCGGCCGGGGTCTGCACCTGGGCGAACAGTACGCCTTGGTCTTCTTCCGGAAGGAACGCGGTGGGGATGCGCATGAACAGCCAGATCATGCCGACCACGATCAGCGCGTAGGCCAGCAGGAACGGTGCCTTGTTGCGCAGGATGGTGCCAACGCTGCGCTCATAGCCTTGCACGCTGCGGTCGAAGTTGCGGTTGAACCAGCCGAAGAAGCCACGCTTGGCCACGTGGTGCTCGCCCTTTTTCAGCGGCTTGAGCATGGTGGCGCACAGGGCTGGGGTGAAGATCAACGCGACCAGCACCGACAGGCCCATGGCCGAGACGATGGTGATCGAGAACTGCCGGTAGATCACACCGGTGGAGCCGCCGAAGAAGGCCATTGGCAGCAGGACCGCCGACAGCACCAGGGCGATACCCACCAGGGCGCCCTGGATCTGCTCCATCGAGCGCTTGGTCGCCTCCTTGGGCGGCAGGCCCTCCTCGGACATCACCCGCTCGACGTTCTCCACCACGACGATGGCATCGTCCACCAGCAGGCCGATGGCCAGGACCATGGCGAACATGGTCAGGGTGTTGATGCTGAAGCCCGCCGCGGCCAGGATGCCGAAGGTACCCAGCAACACCACCGGCACGGTCATGGTGGTGATGATGGTGGCGCGGAAGTTCTGCAGGAACAGGTACATCACCAGGAACACCAGCACCACCGCCTCGATCAGGGTGTGGATCACGCCGCTGATGGATTCGGTGACCACCGGGGTGGTGTCATACGGGAACACCGCCTTGACGCCTGGCGGGAAGAATGGCTCCAGGTCGCTGATGGTCTTGCGCAGCGCCTTGGCGGTATCCAGGGCGTTGGCGCCGGTGGCCAGCTTGATCGCCAGGCCCGAGGCCGGGAAGCCGTTGTACTGCGCGCTGATGGCATAGTTCTCGCCACCCAGGCCGACCTTGGCGACATCGCCCAGGCGTACCTGGGAGCCGTCGCTGTTGACCTTGAGCAGGATATTTTCGAATTGCTCGGCGGTCTGCAGGCGGGTCTTGCCGATGATGGTGGCGTTGAGCTGGGTACCAGGCATCGCCGGCAGGCCGCCGAGCTGGCCGGAGGAGACCTGCACGTTCTGCGCGCTGACGGCGGTGCGCACGTCGACCGGAGTCAGTTGGAACTTGTTCAGCTTGGCCGGATCGAGCCAGATACGCATGGCGTACTGGGCACCGAAGACCTGGAAGTCACCTACACCTGCGGTCCGCGAGATCGGGTCCTGCATGTTCGAGACGATGTAGTTGGACAGGTCGTCCTTGGTCATGCTGCCGTCTTCGGACACCAGGCCGATCACCAACAGGAAGTTCTTCACCGCCTTGGTCACACGGATACCTTGCTGCTGCACTTCCTGCGGCAGCAACGGGGTGGCCAGGTTCAGCTTGTTCTGCACCTGGACCTGCGCGGTGTCAGGGTTGGTGCCCTGCTCGAAGGTGGCGGTGATGGTCATGCTGCCGTCGGAGTTGCTCTCCGAGGACACGTACCGCAGGTTGTCGATACCGTTGAGCTGCTGCTCGATGACCTGCACCACGGTGTCCTGCACGGTCTGCGCCGAGGCGCCCGGGTAGGTCACGGCGATGGCGATGGCCGGTGGTGCAATGCTCGGGTACTGGTTGATCGGCAGCTTCAGGATCGACAAGGCGCCGACCAGCATGATCACCAGTGCGATCACCCAGGCGAAGATCGGGCGATCGATAAAGAACTTCGACATGGTTTACTCCGCTTTGGCGTCTGCTTTCGCCGCGCTGGCCTGGGCTGGGCCGGCCGGCTTCTTGACGTTGGTGGCTTCGCTGACCTTGACCTCGACCCCTGGCCGCACGAACTGCAGGCCTTCGGTGATCAGGCGGTCGCCCGGGTTCAGGCCTTCCTCGATCAGCCAGTCGCTGCCCAGGGTACGGCTGGCCTTGAGCTGGCGCAGTTCGACCTTGTTTTCCTTGTTCACCACCAGTGCGGTCGGCGTGCCCTTGAGGTCACGGGTCACGCCCTGCTGGGGCGCCAGGATGGCGTTGGCGTTGACCCCGGCCTTCAGGCGGGCATGGACGAACATGCCCGGCAGCAGGGTGTGGTCGGGGTTGGGGAAGATCGCGCGCAGGGTGACCGAGCCGGTGGTCTCGTCGACCGCGACTTCGGAGAACTCCAGGCGGCCCTGCTGCTTGAACAGGCTGCCATCCTCGAGCACCAGCTGCACCGTGGCGGCGTTGTCGCCGGCCTTCTGCAGCTGGCCGCTCTCCAGGTCACGGCGCAGCTTGAGCAGCTCGGCGGTGGACTGGGTGACGTCGACATAGATCGGGTCGAGCTGCTGGATGGTGGCCATGGCGTTGCTCTGGCCATTGCTCACCAATGCGCCCTCGGTCACCGCAGAGCGGCCGATGCGGCCACTGATCGGGGCCAGGACCTTGGTGTAGCGCAGGTCGATCTGCGCGCTCTTGAGCGAAGCCTCGGCCTGCAATCGTTTGGCATTGGCGTCGTCGTATTCCTGTTTGGAGACAGCCTGCTCGTCGATCAGTTGCTTGTAGCGCTCGGCCAGCGAGCGGGTGGCCTGCAGGTTGGCCTTGGCGTTGGCCAGGTTGGCTTCGTAGACGGACGGGTCGATCTGGTACAGCTGCTGACCTTCCTTGACCTCGGTGCCTTCCTTGAACAGGCGCTTGAGGATGATGCCATTGACCTGCGGGCGGACCTCGGCCACGCGGAAGGCGGTGGTACGCCCCGGCAGTTCCGAGGTCAGGGTATAGGCCTGCGGTTGGAGGGTAACGACGCCGACCAGAGGAGCCTGCGCTGCGGGCGCTGCTTCTTCTTTCTTACAGCCACTTAGCAGGGTTGCCAGGGCGACGGCGGAAACCAGGGCGGTGACGGCTGGCTTGAATTGCATGAGGATCCTCGGGTCGCTAGAGCAGGGAGACGCTCAAGAATAATGGAAGTGTTCTCGGAAAAGGTGCTATCCGGTGGATAAATAGCTTACTAACGAATATACTTACATTCATGCTTGTTTGTAAATACCGCAGGCGGGTGCACAACGCCGCAGCGGATCCGTCGATTAATCCCGGGGCGAGCCTTCAAGAGGCTGCTCCGGCCTGAATTACCGCGTGCCGTACGCGCACGCGGGCCATGATGAGGTTGAGCTGCCATGGTCCGTCGAACCAAAGAAGAAGCCCAGGAAACCCGTGCCCAGATCATCGAGGCAGCGGAAAAGGCCTTCTACAAGCGCGGGGTTGCGCGAACCACCCTGGCCGACATCGCGCAGCTCGCGGGCGTGACCCGGGGGGCGATCTACTGGCATTTCAACAACAAGGCCGAACTGGTGCAGGCACTGCTGGACAGCCTGCATGAAACCCATGACCACCTGGCCCGTGCCAGCGAAAGCGAGGACGAACTCGACCCGCTGGGCTGCATTCGCACATTGTTGCTGCAGGTGCTCAACGAGCTGGTGCTCGATGCCAGAACCCGGCGTATCAATGAAATCCTGCACCACAAGTGCGAGTTTACCGATGACATGTGCGAGATCCGCCAGCAACGCCAGAGTGCAGTGCTGGATTGCCACCAGGGTATTGCGCTGGCAATGGCCAATGCCGTGCGTCGCGGGCAGTTGCCCGGTGACCTGGACGTGGAGCGTGCCGCGGTTGCCCTGTTCGCCTATGTCGACGGCCTGATCGGGCGCTGGTTGCTGTTGCCGGACAGCTTCGACCTGCTGCGCGATGTAGAGAAATGGGTCGACACAGGGTTGGATATGCTGCGCTTGAGCCCTTCGTTACGCAAATGAGACTTTGTTAATGATTGTGATGAAGTGTTTCCCTACTGCATTAAGGGGGCGTTAATACGTTTGGGCGCACAGCGCCCCCAACCGCTCACCGCCCCCGCAACTGCCGATCAGGCATGGCCATTGCCGCAACCAGCCCCAGCAACGAGACCCCGGCACTGATCATCAACAACAGGCGGAAGGTTTCCATCAACCGCGCCTGGGTGATCGGGTCTGGCTCTCCAGCCTTTAGGCTGCCCAGCAGCGGATTGCCAAGCGCCTCGAAACCGCCCTGGTGCAACAAGGCCAGCAACAGGCTGGACATGCACGCCACACCCATCGCCCCGCCCAAAGCACGGAACAGGTTGGTGGTACTGGTGGCCACGCCGATGTCCTTGAGTTCGACCGCGCTCTGGGTGCCGACCAGCGAGGTGGGGAATTGCAAGCCGCAGGCAATGCCGGTCAGCAACATGAACAAGGCGCCGAGCAGGGCCGACTGGGGAGGTGTCAGGGCCATGCCGAGAATCGCCAGTGGCATCAGCACGAAACCGACCAGAATTTGTGGCCGGTAGCGACCGGTGCGGCTGGTCAGTCGACCGCCGGTGAAGGCCCCCAACGGCAAGCCCATGGCCAACGGCAGCAGGTACAGCGCTGCGCTGTCGGCACCGGCGCCGGTGATGCTCTGGTAGCGCAACGGCATCAGCATGGTCAGGGAAATCGACTGGAAACTGGCGAAGAAGATCGCACACCAGCACAGCACGGCAGCGCGATTGCCGAACAGTGTGAGCGGCAGCAGTGGCTCCTGGCAGCGTCGTTCATGGGCAATGAACAACAACAGGCCGAGCAGGGCGCAGGTCAGCAGGGCCAGCACTGGCGACGATGCCCACGGGTGCCCCTGGCCGACCAGGGTGATGCCCAGCAGCAGGCTGCCAAGGCCCAGGATCAGCAACAACGCGCCCAAGTAGTCCACCTGCGCCTCGCGCCGCCGTACGGGCATCCCGCCGAGGGCGCGACGGATCGCCCACAAGGCGAACAGGCCCAGCGGCAGGTTGATCCAGAACACCCAGCGCCACGACAGGTATTCGGTCAGCCAGCCACCGAGCACGGGGCCAGCGACACTGGCCAGGGCGTACATGCTGCTGAAATACCCCTGGTAGCGGCCCCGTTCGCGGGGCGGGACGAAGTCGCCGATGATCGCCTGGCTTACCGAGACCATACCGCCCGCGCCGACTCCCTGGAGCACGCGCGCCAGCACCAGTTGCTGCATGTCCTGGGCCAGGGCGCAGGCCACCGAGGCCAGGGTGAACAGTGCGGTGCCGGCCAGGATCATGCGCCGGCGCCCGTACAGATCGCCAAGCTTGCCGTAGATCGGCACGGCCACGGTCATGGCCACCATGTAGCCGGAAATCACCCAGGCCAGCAGGCCGACGTCGTTGAACTGCGCCGAAATCGCCGGCATCGACACTGCGACGATGGTCTGGTCCAGGGCTCCGAGGAAGATCGCCAGCATCAAGGCGGTGAGGACACTGCGCAGGACAGTGGGGGGCAGGGCGGCAGTCACGAAGTAACCTTGTCGAAGTCATTGTCGAAGGGGCGCCAGCGCCGCGCGGCAAGGGGCTGGCCGAGCCCGCATTGTAGCTGAGTTAGGTAGCTTCCTATGTACTATGTGCATCCCCTATGCAAGATCGGCATTGGCGCGTTCATCCAGTAGTGCATGGCTGCGTGATATCGTGACTTCACCGCAGCGGCTGAAATACGGGGCCTGCACCAGCATGGTGCAAGATTTTCCGGTTCCGTTTCCTGTCGTTGTATCCCACACCTTCTATTCCTCTGCCTGCATGTCGAGCATGACCGCCCTGATGGCGACGGTTGGAACAGGTCAGGTAGACCCGATTCAGGGGTCGGTAGTCAGCCCGTTCAAATTTTCCTGTTATTGCGGAGTGATCATGCCCAAGGCTTCCCACCACGATCTGCGTTTTGCCTTCCGCGAACTGCTTGCGTCCGGTTCGTGCTATCACACCGCTTCGGTTTTCGACCCCATGTCGGCACGTATTGCCGCGGACCTCGGCTTCGAAGTCGGTATCCTCGGTGGTTCGGTTGCCTCGCTGCAGGTCCTGGCCGCGCCAGACTTCGCCCTGATCACCTTGAGCGAGTTCGTCGAGCAGGCCACCCGTATCGGCCGTGTCGCCCAGTTGCCGGTGATCGCCGATGCCGACCATGGCTACGGCAACGCGCTCAATGTCATGCGTACGGTGATCGAGCTGGAACGCGCCGGCGTTGCTGCGCTGACCATCGAAGACACGCTGCTGCCGGCGCAGTTCGGGCGTAAATCGACCGACCTGATCCCGGTGGAGGAGGGCGTGGGCAAGATTCGTGCGGCCATCGAGGCGCGGGTCGATTCGGCGCTGTCGATCATTGCCCGGACCAACGCTGGCGTGCTGACCACCGAGGAAATCATCGTACGCACCCAGAGCTACCAGAAGGCGGGCGCCGACGGTATCTGCATGGTGGGGGTGAAGGATTTCGACCAGCTCGAGCAGATCGCCGAACACCTGAGCGTGCCGCTGATGCTGGTGAGCTATGGCAACCCGAACCTGCGCGACGACGCGCGCCTGGCGAGCCTCGGCGTACGCATCGTGGTCGATGGCCATGCGGCCTACTTCGCCGCGATCAAGGCCACCTACGACTGCCTGCGCCTGCAGCGTGGGCAACAGAACAAGTCCGAGAACCTCAGCGCCACCGAGCTTTCGCACACCTATACCCAGCCGGAGGAATACATCCGCTGGGCCAAGGAATACATGAGCGTCGAGGAGTGACAGGCCAGGGCGAGCCCGTTGCGGCCCGATCGCCGGCAAGCCGGCTCCCACCTGCCCTGCGCTGCTTTCAGTTGTGGGAACTGGCTTGCCAGCGATAGGGCCGGAACAAGCAATTCAAGGCAAATGCGCCTACCGACTCGCGCCAGGTCTGTGGGAGCCGGCTTGCCGGCGATTGACCGGCTCGGTACAGCGCTGGCTGATCAGAACGCCTTGTCCCACTCCGGTTCGTCCTGGAACCGCTGCGCCAGGAAGTCCAGCATGCTGCGCAGGGTCGCGGGCATGTGCTTGCGCGAGGTGTACACCGCATTGAGGCTCAGCTCCCGGGGGCGCGCCTGGGGCAGCAGGCGCACCAGCTCGCCACTGCGCAAGGCCGGTGCGGCCTGGTAGGTCGGTAGCATGGCGACCCCGGCACCCGCCAGGGCAGCCTTCTGCAAGGTCATGGCCTCGTTGGCGCTGATGTTGCCCTGCACCGGCACGGCCACGTTTTGCCCATTCACCTCGAACTGCCACAGGCTGTGCCCGAAATAGGCATGGGTCAGGCAATTGTGCCGGCTCAACGCCTCGACCTGTTCGGGCACGCCATGTTCGCGCAGGTAGGCCGGGGCGGCGCACACCACCGAGCGGCACACGGTCAGGCGGCGGGCGATCAGGTTCGGGTCCAGGTCGTTGCTGGTGCGAATCGCCAGGTCGATGCGCTCGTCCACCAGGTTGACCGTGCGATCGAGCATCTGCAGCTCGACCTTCACCCCCGGGTAACGCTTCACATAGTCAGCCACTGCATCCACCAACTGGGCCTGGCCGAACGAGGTGCTGACACTGATACGCAGCTCACCGCGCGGTGCTTCGTCAGGCTGTCGCACGGCGGCCTGCAGATCGCCGGCCAGTTCCAGCAGCTGGCGACAGCGGGGCAGGGTTTCCTGGCCGGCGGCGGTCAGGCTGAGCCTGCGCGTGGTGCGCTGCATCAAGCGAGCGCCGACCCACTCTTCCAGCTCGGCCAGATAGCGTGATACCACCGGCCGCGAGAGTTGCAGGTGATCGGCTGCGGCCGACTGGCTGCCCAGATCGATGACGGTGACGAAGACGCGCATGGCGTTGAGACGGTCCATGATCTGCTCGATTTCAGAAACAAACTATGTCCAAGCATCGCATTTTTTGTGACGAATCGGGCAACTAAGCTGTTGTTCACTTTCCCGCTCACAGGAACAATACGATGTCGTTGATCACCACCCTACGTGGCCTGGCGCTAGCCAGCCTGGCACTGGTCGGCCAGGTCCTTGCCGCCGAGCCGCTGCACCTTGAGGTCTACAACCCAGGCCACGAGGCCATCTTCCCGGTCAGCTCGGTGATCGTCAGCGGTGAGCACGATGCCGTGCTGGTCGACGCCCAGTTCGGCAAGGCCCAGGCCGAGCAGTTGGTCCAGCGCCTGCGCGCCAGCGGCAAGCGGTTGACCACCATCTACATCAGCCATGGCGATCCGGACTATTACTTCGGCCTCGACACCCTGGTCCGTGCGTTTCCCCAGGCTCGGGTGGTCGCCTCGGCGCCTACCGTGGCGCATATTCGCAAGACCATGGAGGCCAAGCTGGCCTACTGGGGGCCGAAGATGGGTACCGACAAGCCCGAGCACCTGGTCGTGCCGCAGGTCCTGGACGGCGACCAGCTGGAGCTGGAAGGCCAGGCGCTGGAAATCGTGGGCCTGGATGGCCCGCAGCCAGAGCGCAGCTTCGTATGGGTTCCTTCGATCAAGGCAGTGGTCGGTGGCGTGGTCGTGGCGGAGCACATCCATGTGTGGATGGCCGACACCCAGACCGCCCAGTCCCATGCCGACTGGCTCAAGACCCTCGAGCGTATCGAGCAACTCGGGCCTCGTACCGTGATCCCTGGCCATTACCTGGGCCAGAGCAGCCGCTCGCTGGAGGCGGTACGTTTCACGGCCGGCTACATCCGAGCCTTCGATGCCGAAACGGCCAAGGCCACCGATGCCGCTGCGCTGGTCAAGGCGATGGAGCGACGCTACCCCGGTCTTGCCGATGGCAGCTCGCTGGAACTCAGTGCCAAGGTGGCCAAGGGGGAGATGGCGTGGTGATCGGGTTTGCCTAGGCAATTGCGGCGCTCGATCTCACAGCCCCCACCTACTCTGCATTTCACTGACAGGCCCGCGCTTCGAGCCAGTCCATCAGTTCGCCCAACCCTGCCGGCATGTGCTTCGAAGGGCTGACCAGGTAATACCCCTTGCCGGTCAGCACCTTCAGCTCGAACGGCATGCACAGCCTGCCACTGCGCAGGTCATCGCCGACCAGGGCCCAGTCGCCGATCGCCACGCCGGTGCCCTGGGCTGCCATGGCCATGGCCATGTCCAGGGTCTCGAAATGTTGACGAGGGCCGTGCGGCACGATCTCGGTTCCCGTGGCCTGCAGCCAGAGCTTCCAGTCATGTTCGTCCCGGGAAGGGTGCAGCAGCATGTGTCGTTCCAGGTCCTGCACGTGGGCCAGGGGCACAGGCCCCTCCAGCAACGACGGCGCACATACCGGGGTCAACTGTTCGTCGAACAGCTTACGCACCTGCAGGCCAGTGTCAGGCGGCGCGCCGTAGACCACTGCGGCATCGAAGCCTTCTCGCCGGAAATCCACCCCGTGCTGGACTGTGGTAGTCAGTTCCACCGGCACATCCGGGCGCAGGGCCTGCCATTCCATCAGCCGTGGCAGCAGCCAGCGCATCACGCATGTCGGCGCCTTCAACTGCAGCGTCGTGCTGCGTCCGCCGACTTCACGCACGCCTTGCTCGATCAACGCGAACACCTGCTGGACCCGGGGCAGCCAGTCCTGGCCCTCGCGGGTCAGGCTCAGGCCACGGGCCTGGCGCAGGAACAACGGATAGCCGAGGTGCTCCTCGAGGCCGGCGATCTGCCGGCTCACCGCGCCTTGGGTAATGTGCAGTTGCTGCGCCGCACGGGTGAAATTGCAGTGCTGGGCGGTGACCAGGAAGGTATGCAGGGCAGGCAGGGGCGGCAGGCGTTTCATTGTCGTGAGCCATGATCCAGGAACATGGCTAGTATGTGTTTTTTTGCATTGTGGCGATAGCTGCGCCTTGCTTCCATGGGCACCTGAACTCAACAAGAATCAGGGTGATTCACAATGGCAACCTGTGGCGAAGTATTGGTCAAACTCCTCGAAGGCTACGGCGTGGACCACGTCTTCGGGATTCCCGGTGTGCATACCGTGGAGCTCTACCGCGGCCTGGCGGGCTCCTCGATCCGGCACATCACGCCGCGCCACGAGCAGGGCGCCGGGTTCATGGCCGATGGTTATGCCCGTACCCGAGGCAAGCCGGGGGTGTGTTTCATCATCACCGGCCCCGGGATGACCAACATCACCACTGCCATGGGCCAGGCCTATGCTGACTCGATTCCCATGCTGGTGATCTCTAGCGTGCAGTCGCGCGACCAGCTCGGTGGTGGGCGCGGCAAGCTGCACGAGCTGCCCAACCAGGGCGCGCTGGTCGGCGGCGTGGCAGCCTTCTCCCATACCCTGATGAGTGCCGATGACCTGCCGCAGGCCCTGGCCCGGGCCTTTGCCGTGTTCGACGGTGCCCGGCCGCGGCCGGTGCATATCGAGATCCCGCTGGACGTGCTGGTCGAGCCTGCCGACCACCTGCTGCCCGCCTGCCCGGTGCGCACCACGCGCGCGGGCGCCTCGCCCCGCATGGTGGCGCTCATGGCCGAGCGCCTCGCCCAGGCCGGACGGCCACTGATCCTGGCAGGCGGCGGCGCCCTGGCGGCAGGCCCGGCCCTGGCGGCGCTCGCCGAGCACTTGCAGGCTCCGGTGGCGCTGACGATCAACGCCAAGGGCCTGCTGGCATCCAGCCACCCGCTGCAGATCGGCTCGACCCAGTCGCTGCCAGCCACCCGAGCCCTGGTCGCCGAGGCTGACGTGGTGCTGGCCATCGGTACCGAGCTGGCTGAAACCGACTACGACGTGACCTTCAAGGGCGGCTTCGAGATTCCGGGCAGCCTGTTGCGCATTGATATCGATCCAGACCAGACCGTGCGCAACTACCTGCCGGAGCTGGCCTTGGTGGCCGATGCCGAGCAAGCGGCCCAAGCCCTGCTCGTCGCCCTGCAAGCGTTGCCTGAGCCTGCTCGAAGCAGCGATTGGGGCGTCGGTCGTGTGGCTCGCCTGCGCCAGAACCTGGCGGCGGGCTGGGACCAGCCGACCTTGAGCCAGACGCGGCTGCTCACCGGCATTCTGGCGGCACTGCCCGATGCGATCCTGGTAGGCGACTCCACCCAGCCGGTGTACACCGGCAATCTGACCCTGGATATGGACAAGCCGCGGCACTGGTTCAACGCCTCGACCGGCTACGGCACCCTGGGTTACGCCTTGCCTGCGGCCATGGGCGCCTGGCTTGGCAGCGCGGAGCGTGCCGATGAACGTGCTCCGACGGTGTGCCTGATCGGCGATGGCGGCTTGCAGTTCACCCTGCCTGAGCTGGCCAGCGCGGTGGAAGCACAGGTGCCGCTGATCGTGCTGCTGTGGAACAACCAGGGGTACGAAGAAATCAAGAAGTACATGGTCAACCGGGCCATCGAGCCGGTGGGTGTGGATATCCATACGCCGGACTTCATCGCAGTGGCCCAGGCCTTGGGCGCTGCGGCGCAGCAGGTAGGAGATGTGGCGCAGTTGCAGGCTGCGTTGAAGCAGGCCGTGGAGCGCCGGGGGCCGACGTTGATCCAGGTCGACCAGGCCCAGTGGCAGGCGGCAGTCGCGGGCTGAGGTGCCATCCTATGGGAGCGGGTGAACCCGCTCTCATAGAACAACGCATGACCATTTGATTTGCGGCACCCTGTGGGAGCGGGCTTGTCCCGCGATTAGGCCGGGCTCGATATCACCGTCGCCTGGCAAGGGCGAAGCCCTTGCCATACAGCCGCGGCGGCTGGGCCGGCCCAATCGCGGGACAAGCCCGCTCCCACAGAAGAAGGCGGCGCTAACCACTTGTTCTCTGCGAGACAGCGCAGCCCGAAGGGCTGGGTAATATCCCACGGGGCCTGCAAGATTCGGGGGTCAGCCCGTGTTGCCGCGTAACCGCGCCACATCACGGATCGGCGGTGCGCCATACAACCGGCTGTATTCACGGCTGAATTGCGAGGGGCTTTCATAGCCCACCCGATACCCGGCCACCGCTGCTTCCAGCCCGTCATTGAGCATCAGCCGCCGCGCCTCTTGCAGGCGCAGTTGCTTCTGGTACTGCAAGGGGCTCATCGAGGTCACGGCCTTGAACCTGTGGTGCAGCGTCGAGGTGCTCAGGTTGACCTCCCGCGCCAGCTCCTCGATGCGCAAGGGCAAGTGGTAGTGATGCTTCAGCCAGGTGATGGCCTGGCTCACGCGGTGGGTCTGGCTGTTGGCCAGGGCGATTTCGTACAGGCGATGGCCCTGGGGGCCGCGCAGCAACCGGTACAGGATCTCGCGGCGGATCAGCGGCGCCATGACTGGGATATCCCGGGGCGTATCGAGCAGGCGCATCAGGCGAATCAAGGCATCGAGCAGCTGCGGGTCGCTCTTTTCCACATACAACCCTCGGCCAGAAGGCAAATTGGGTACCAGCATCGGCCCGCTTTCGGCGATCAGTTGGCTGATCTGGGTCGGGTCGATATCCAGGCGCAGGCCCAGGGTGGGGTTTTCCGGACTGGCATCCAGGCGTACGGCACTGATCGGCAGGGTCACCGACACCACCATGTAGTGCAGCGGGTCGTAGGCGTATTGCTCATCGCCCAGGAACAGGCTCTTGCTGCCTTGGGCCAGGATGCACAGGGCGGGCTGGGCCAGGGTCGGCATCGAGCGGATATTCTCGCGATAGGCCGTGGGGTACAGGTCGTCGATGGCCGAGGGCGGGCCATGAGGCTCGCCGGCATGGCGCAGGATCAAGCCGGCCAATTCCTGGCGCTGCGCTTCCAATGCGGGGTCGATGGGCATGGGCGGTTCCTCTTCTGACCGACGCAGCATAGGTTTGGGCAAGGATAGGCGCTAGTCGAAAGCTGCACCTCGATTGCCTGATCCTGTCGCGCGGCAGGATCAGGCAATCGGGCGGCAGTAATCGCCTAACCCCGCGCGAGGGCGAGGGCCTAACCTTGGCAGCCTGGTTTCATTGCCCCTCGTTCATGGAGATCGATCATGACCCTGCCACAACCGGTCACACACCTGGCTTTCATCCGCGCCAGCAATGGTCGCTCGGCAGAGCTGGGCGCGCGCCTTCGTGATCTGCTGGAACCTTCGTTGCGGGCACCGGGTTGCCTGAGCTTCGTCGTGCAGCAATCCCAGGCCGATGGCGACCTCTGGCTGCTCAGCGGCAGCTGGCGCGACCAGCAGGCGATGAGCGGCTATTTCGCGTCACCCACCCTGGATGTCTTCGGTGAGCTGGTGCAGGCCCAGGTGGTCAGCAGCCTGGACCTGCACACCTTCGCCTGATGTCCCGTCGTCACCGTGATGGGTGGGGTAGAATGCCGCCCTTTGTTCACACCACGGATTTGCACGATGGCACGAAGAGAGTTTCCTCGTTTCGAAGCGGTTTCGGCGATGGTTCCCGTCGAAGGTGGCGGCTATAGCGCGGCAATTGCCGTGAAGGGGCTGGGCACCGCTGGCGCGCCGCGCTTTCACAAGGTGCTCGAGGGTCAGGTGTTCAAGAGCGCGGTGGCGGCCGATGAGGCCGCCTGTGCCGAGCTTGCACGCCTGCAGGGCGTCAGCGAGGAAGGCGAGCTGCTCTGGTGATCAGCCGTTGACCTGGGGCCGGGTCATCTTGAACAGGTTACCCAGCTCGAAATAGTCCGCCGGGCCGCCGCCGCGCAGGATCGGCTCGGCTGCCGCAGTGTCGTAGATGCCATCCTTGAGCAGATGCTCGGCGATATGCACCGCGACCACCTCACCTAGGATCAACCAGCTGGGCACCGGCGCCTGGTCGGCGCGTTTGAGCTGGACGATTTGGCTCACCTTGCATTCGAAGGCCACCGGGCTTTCGGCTACGCGCGGCACCTGGACCACACGCGAAGCGTTCGGGGTCAGGCCGCTGAGCACGAACTCATCCACATCCGCAGCCACGGCCGCGCAGCTCTGGTTCATCTGCTCGGCCAGCGGGCGGGTCGCCAGGTTCCAGACGAATTCGCCGGTCTGTTCGATATTGTTCAGGCTGTCTTTGCGCCCGACGCTGCAGAAACCGATGATCGGCGGAATGTAGTTGAAGGCATTGAAGAAGCTGTAGGGCGCGAGGTTCAGGCGACCTTCGGCATCCTGTGAGGAGATCCAGCCGATGGGGCGTGGGCCGACGATGGCATTGAAGGGGTCGTGGGGCAGGCCGTGGCCTTTGGCGGGTTCGTAGTAATACATCTGCGCAAGGCCTGTGGGCCTTTCCTGTGTGTGGACGAGGCGCCTAGTGTGCCAAGGCTTGGCCTGGCTGGAAATGATCAAGCCCGGCCGAAGCCGGGCTGGGTACGCATTTTCAGTGATCAGCTGAAGCGGTGGGCGTTGGTGCGGTCGAAGCCGTTTTCCGCGAAACGCTGTGCGCCAGTGCGGTCGAAACCGTCTTCGGCGAAGCGTTGGCCGCCGGTGCGGTCGAAGCCGTCTTCGGCGAAGCGTTGGCCGCCGGTGCGGTCGAAGCCGTCTTCAGCGAAGCGCTGTGCGCCGGTGCGGTCGAAACCATCTTCTGCATAAGTGGCCGACTGGGTTTCGACGGCACTGAAGCTGTGGGCGTTGGTGCGGTCGAAACCGTCTTCGGCGAATGCACCGGTAGCCAGTGCCGACAGAGCCAGGGTCAGGATCAGTTTGCTTTTCATGGTCGTTGCTCCAGTGGAATCGTGGGGTTGTTTGTTTCTATGGATTCAATGCTACGCCGATTAAATCGATTAAAAAGCGCAAATATCCGAGCTTAATAATCGTTTTTTTAGATGTATCAAGGCGCATGAACAGCCTGCTTCCAGTCAGGCCCGGTCACGGCCCGCCTTGAACCCAAGTGAAACGTTTTCGACCCTTCAAGCGTGCCGCACGGGAATTAATGCCGGGTTAAATGAAACCTTCCCAGGGCTTCGCCCTGCATCGCGGGACAAGCCCGCTCCACAGAGGGATAAAAAAAGGGCGCCCCGTCAGACGGGGCGCCCTTTTTTGCTGCGGTACTTACTGGGATCAGTCAGTCACGATCCGCGAGTGCTTGGCGGTGTCCTTCATGGTGGCGTACACCAGCAGCGAACAGGCGATGCAGGCGGTGACGTACCAGTAGAAGCCGGTTTCCATGCCGTGGCTCTTGAACCACAAGGCGACGTATTCGGCAGTACCGCCGAAGATCGACACGGTCAATGCGTAGGGCAGGCCGACGCCCAGGGCGCGAATCTCGGTGGGGAACAGCTCGGCCTTGACCACGGCGTTGATCGAGGTATAGCCGCTGACGATGATCAGCGCCGCCATGATCAGGAAGAAGGCGCCCCACCAGGTCTGCACGGTGTGCAGGGTGCTC
The DNA here is from genome assembly GCF_056725765.1 of Pseudomonas shiyinii. NCBI lineage: Bacteria > Pseudomonadati > Pseudomonadota > Gammaproteobacteria > Pseudomonadales > Pseudomonadaceae > Pseudomonas > Pseudomonas shiyinii. Next base: position 749,144 of record NZ_CM161522.1, read on the forward strand.
AGGATCGGCACGGTGAACAGGGTGCCCAGCACACCGAAGGCGATCAGGATCGGGCGGCGGCCGATCTTGTCGGACAGCCCGCCGATCACCGGCTGCAGGCACATGAACAGGAATAGCGTGGCCGCTGAGATGGTGGTCGAGTCGCTGATGCTCATGCCTACGGTGTTGACCAGGTACTTCTGCATGTAGGTGGTGTAGGTGTAGAAGGCCAGGGTGCCGCCCATGGTCAGGCCGACCACGGTCATCAGCTCCTTGGGATGGCGCAGCAGGGTGCGCATCAGGCTTTCCTTGGACTTCTCCTTCTTGGTGAAGGAGCTGGTCTCCTCCATGCCACGACGCAGGTACAGGGCGACCACCGCGCACAGCGCGCCGATCACGAAGGGCACGCGCCAGCCCCAGGCATACAGCTGCTCGGTGGTGAGGGTCTGCTGCAGGATGATCAGCACCGCCAATGCGATGAGCTGGCCGGAAATCAGCGTCACGTACTGGAAGCTGGAGAAGAACCCACGGCGGTCCTTGCTGGCCATTTCGCTGAGGTAGGTGGCGGAGGTGCCGTACTCACCGCCTACCGACAGGCCCTGCATCAGGCGCGCCAGTACCAGCAGGATCGGCGCGGCGACGCCGATAGTCTCGTAGCCCGGGGTCAGGGCGATGACCAGGGAGCCGGCGCACATCAGCAGCACCGAGGCCATCAGCGCGGCCTTGCGGCCCTTGCGGTCGGCATACAGGCCCATCAGCCAGCCACCGATCGGGCGCATGAGAAAGCCCACGGCGAAGATGGCAGCGGTGTTGAGCAATTGTGCGGTGGTGTCGCCAGCCGGGAAGAAGGCCTTGGCGAAGTACAGCGAGAACGCGGCGTAGACGTACCAGTCGTACCATTCGACCATGTTGCCGATGGAACCACTGAAGATCGACTTGAGGCGGCTGGCGGTGGTTTTTTCCGCGGCGGGCACGGTGGCCGCCCCGGTGGGCAGGGTGCTGGCGTTATCCATCAGGGGATACCTTCTCGTTGTTTTTGTGGAGCGCGCCTGGGCGCGGCTTGAGAAGGTGATTGCAGAAGGTGTGCCAAATGAGGGCGAGGCGATCCAGAAAGGGGCATTATGCAGCCCACCGCGGCTCAAAGCTCCGAAACTCAGGCATTCGCGCTCCCGTGTAGGAGCGGGCTTGCCCCGCGATGGGCTGCGCAGCAGCCCCAATTCGTCAAATCAAATAAGCAAGATCTTGCTCATCCATCTCGCGCAATAGGCAAGAATCCGCCTATTCTCGCTCGAGAAAGTCTTCCCGCACCAACCCGTGCCGCTGCATTTTCTCGTTCAAGGTACGCCTTGGCAGTTGCAGGGTTTCCATCACCGCCTTGATCTCGCCCTTGTGCTGGCGCAGTGCTGCGCGCAGGCACTGGGCTTCGAACGCCTCCATCTGCCCGGCCAGGGATTGTCCGTCCGACGCTGCTTCGACGTCGGGCGCGTCCAGCCCCAGGGCATGGCGTTCGGCGGCATTGGCCAGCTCGCGGACATTGCCCGGCCAGTCATGGGCCAGCAGCCGCGCCAGTTGCACGCCCGCAAGGGGCGGCGCGGTGCGGCCCAGGCGTTCGGCCGCAGCTCGGGCGAAATGCTCGAACAGCAAGGGGATGTCTTCGCGCCGCTCGCGCAAGGGGGCCAGGCGCAGCTCGGCGACGTTCAGGCGGTAGGCCAGGTCTTCGCGGAACCGCCCGGCCCGAGCCTCTTCCAGGAGGTCCGGCTTGGTCGCGGCAATGATCCGCAGATCAACGCTGATGCTCTGGTTGGCGCCGAGGCGCTCCAGCTTCTGCTCCTGGATCACGCGCAGCAACTTGGCCTGCTGGGCCAGGGGCATGCTTTCGATTTCGTCCAGAAATACCGTGCCGCCATTGGCGTATTCCAGCTTGCCGATACGCTTGCCCTGGGCGCCGGTGAAGGCGCCGCTTTCGTGGCCGAACAGTTCGGCCTCGAACAGCGACTCGGGGATCGCCGCGCAATTGAGGGCCACGAACGGTTTGTCGGCACGCGGGCCGAAGTCGTGCAGGCAACGGGCGACGCGTTCCTTGCCGCTGCCGGTTTCACCGCGGATCAGCACGTTCACCGGCAGGTTGGCCAGGTCCAGGACTTGGCGGCGCAAGTGCTGCAGGCCCTGGGACATGCCCAGCAAGGTGCCTTCCAGGCGCGACTTGAGGTCGGCCTGTTGATGCAGGCGCCGGTTCTCCAGTACCAGTTGGCGCTTTTCCAGCGCGCGGCGCAGGCTGCCCAGCAGGGTCTGCGGGGTGAAGGGTTTTTCCAGGAAGTCGTAGGCACCGCTGCGCATGGCTTCGACCGCCATGGGCACATCGCCGTGGCCGGTGAGCAGGATCACCGGCAGGTCCGGGTCCTGTGCCTGCAGCCGCTCGAGCAGCTGCAGGCCATCGATGCCCGGCATGCGTACATCGCTGACGACCACCCCAGGGAAATGCGCCGGTAAGTGCGCCAGGCACTCCTCGGCACGGGCGAACAGCTGGACGCTGAAGCCGCTCAGGCTCAGCCACTGTTCCACTGCGGTACGGATACTGGCTTCGTCATCGACGACGATCACCGAATTCAACATACAGGCTCCTGGTCGCGGGGCAGGGTGAAGCTCAGGCGGGCACCGCCCGGTAGGTTCTCGGCCTGCAACTGGCCGCCGGCCTCCTGGACGATGCCATAGGAGATCGCCAGGCCCAGGCCAAGCCCTTCACCCACCGGCTTGGTGGTGAAGAAGGGGTCGAAGACCTTGATCAGGTCCGCCTTGGGGATGCCGCCGCCGGAGTCGAGCACGCTCAGCCGCCAATGGCCGTTGTCGGCTTCTATGCGGATCTCCAGGCGTTTGTAGCGTTTATCGGCCATAGCGTCGAGGGCATTGCGCAGCAGGTTGATCAGCACCTGCTCGAGGCGGATCGCGTCGCCGCGGACCCAGGCCGGGCGCGCCAGGTACTGCGCCACCTCGACGCCCTCGTCGCGGATGCGCGCTTCGAGCAGGTGCAGGGCCTGATCGACCACGGTCGCCAGGTCCAGGCGCTCGCGCAGGCCGCCCGGGCTGTTGCGGGCGAAAGTCTTCAGGTGCCCGGTCAGCGCTGCCATGCGCTTGAGCATCTGCTCGAGGGGCTCCAGGGCGCGACGGGCCTCGTCGATACGGCCATGGTCGAGCAGCAGGCGCAGGGTTTCCAGTTGCATGCGCTGGGTGGTCAGGGGTTGGTTGATCTCGTGGGCCAGGGCCGCCGACATCTGCCCCAGCGCAGCCAGCTTGGTCGATTGCACCAGGCCCTCCTGGGCGGTACGCAGCTCACGGGTGCGTTCCTCCACCAGGCGCTTGAGGTCGTCGCGGCTGCGCTTGCGCAAGCGGCCCAGGCGCAAGCGCTGGCTGACGAACAGTGCGGCGAACACCAAGGTCAGCCAGATGGCTGCGGCGGCCAGGGCGGCGTTGCGCCCGTCAGCACTGACCTGGGGCTTGCGCAGCAGGTGCAGGGTCCAGCCTTCGGTGTCCAGCGGCAGGCTTTCCCACAAATAGTCGGCGGTGCCTTCCGGGCCCTGTACACGGCTCAGCCGGCTGTTGTCGTCGAAGTGGTTCAGCACCTGGTGTTGCAGGGGCACTAGAGGCTGCTTGTCATACTGCCGGGTTTCGGCCAGTTCGGCGCGGTCGGCACTGGAGATCGGTTGCAGTTCGCGGTAGCGCCAGCCGTCCTGGTTGGCGATGAAGGTGATGCCGCGGGCGTCGCTGACCAGCAGGATGTCACTGCCCTGGCGCCATTCGCGCTCGAGCTCGGGGAATTCCAGCTTGACCACCATCGCCCCAAGGAAACGCCCATGCTCGTCGTTGACCGCGCTGGCCAGGAAGTACCCTGGCACGCCGCTGGTGACGCCGACCGCGTAGAAGCGGCCGCTGCCGTGGGTGCGGGTCTGCTTGAAGTAGGGGCGAAAGCCGTAGTTGGAGCCCACGTAGGTGGTCGGCAGGCGCCAGTTGCTGGCGGCGATGGCGAGGCCGGTACGGTCGAGCAGCTCGAGAGTCGAGGAGTTGGCGGCGCCGTTGATGCGCTCGAGCTTGCGGTTGAGGGCCTCCTGCACGTGCGCGCTGACCGGGCCGCGCAGGGCGGCGATCAGCTCCGGGTCAAGCGCCAGGACGGCCGGCAGGGCGCGGTAGCGTTCGATCAGGGTGTGCAGGGCATTGGCGTACAGGGTCAGCTGCTGGCTGGCCCGGCGGGCGTCGGTCGCCATGGCCTGGCGCTTGGCCTGGTGCATCGCCCAACCGGCGCTGAGCGCGGTGCCGACGAGGATCACCAGGACGATCATGGCCAGGCGCAGGGTTCGGAGGGAAAAAAGCATGAGGCGGGTCCTTGGCCTGTGCGGGTGTTCGATCGATGATTGTCGGTGCTGGCCTCATCGCGGGACAACACAGGCCTGGCTGATTGTGCGAGGCCTGTGGGCTTACGGGTTTTGTGCTCTGTGTGATCGCCCAGCCCAAGGGGGCTGGGTAATCGCCTACAGCAACTCGAAGCTCTGCTGCTGCACCGCCTCGGAGTCCAGGCCGACCTGGACGTTGAACTGCCCAGGCTCTGCGACGCGTTGCAACTGGCCATTGTAGAACTTCAGGTCATCCTCGCTGATGCGGAAGGTCAAGGTCCGCGACTCACCGGCCTTGAGCATCAGTTTCTGGAAGTTCTTCAACTCCTTGACCGGGCGACTCATGGACGCGCTGACATCTTGCAGGTACAGCTGCACTACCGTCTCGCCGTCTCGTTTACCGGTGTTCTTCACCGTTACCTTGGCCTCGAGCGTACCGCCACGCTTGAGCTGCTGGCTGCCCAGGGTCAGACCCGAAAGTTCGAAGCTGCTGTAGCTCAGGCCATAGCCGAACGGATAGAGCGGACCGTTGGGCTCCTCGAAGTACTGCGAGGTGTAGTTGCCCGGCTTGCCCGGCGTATAGGGCCGACCGATGCGCAGGTGGTTGTAGTACATCGGGATCTGCCCGACCGAGCGCGGGAAGGTGATGGCCAGCTTGCCGGACGGGTTGTAGTCGCCGAACAGCACATCGGCGATGGCATTGCCGCCTTCGGTGCCGCTGAACCAGGTCTCGAGCAGGGCGTCCGCCTGCTCGCGTTCCCAGGCCAGGGACAGCGGGCGACCATTCATCAGCACCAGCACCAGGGGTTTGCCGGTGGCCTTCAGCGCCTTGATCAGGTCGCGCTGTACCTTGGGGATTTCCAGGGTGGTGCGGCTGGAGGACTCGTGGGACATACCACGCGATTCCCCGACCACGGCCACCACCACGTCGGACTGTCTGGCGGCCTTCACCGCTTCGTCGATCAGTACGGCGGCGGGGCGTGGGTCGTCGACGATCTCGGGGGCGGCGAAGTTGAGGAAGTTCAGGTAGTCGAACATGGCCTTGTCGCCGGTCACGTTCGAACCCTTGGCGTAGACCAGCTTGGCCTTGCCCGCCAGGGCGCGGCGCAGGCCTTCGCGCACGGTCACCGAGTGCTCTGGTTTGCCGTCGGCAGCCCAGCTGCCCATCATGTCGATCGGAGCATCGGCCAGCGGGCCGACCAGGGCGATGGTGCCGGCCTTCTTCAGCGGCAGGGTCTGGTCACGGTTCTCCAGCAGCACCAGGCTGCGGCGCGCCACGTCGCGGGCTGCCTCGCGGTGCAGGCGGTTTTCGGCGTAGTAGTCGGCAACGTCGCTCTCGGGCTTGCCGATGCGCACGTACGGGTCCTTGAACAGGCCCATGTCGTACTTGGCGCCGAGTACTTCGCGCACCGCCTGGTCCAGCTCGGCCTGGGTCACTTCGCCGGACTTCAGCAGGCCCGGCAGCTCTTCGCCGTAGAGCGTGTCGTTCATGCTCATGTCGATGCCGGCCTTGATCGCCAGCTTCGCGGCCTCGCGGCCATCCTGGGCCACGCCATGGCGGATCAGCTCCTGGATGGCGCCGTGGTCGCTGATGGTCACGCCCTTGAAGCCCCACTCCTTGCGCAGCAGGTCGTTCATCAGCCAGGTGTTCGAGGTGGCCGGCACGCCATTGATGGAGTTCAGCGCCACCATCACCCCGCCTGCGCCCGCCTCGAGGCTGGCGCGGTAGGGCGGCAGGTAGTCGTTGTACATCTTCGGCAGGCTCATATCGACCGTGTTGTAGTCGCGCCCGCCTTCCACCGCGCCGTACAGGGCGAAGTGCTTGACGATGGCCATGATGCTGTCGGGGTTGGCCGGGCTCGAGCCCTGGAACGCCTTGACCATCACCTGGCCGATCTTCGAGGTGAGGTAGGTATCCTCGCCGAAGCCTTCGCTGGTACGGCCCCAGCGCGGGTCGCGGGCGATGTCGACCATCGGCCCGAAGGTCATGTCCAGGGAGTCGGCCGCGGCCTCGATGGCCGAGGTGCGGCCGACCTTGGCGATGGCGTCCATGTCCCAGGTCGCCGCCAGGCCCAGGCCGATCGGAAAGATGGTGCGCTCGCCGTGAATGGTGTCGTAGGCGAAGAACATCGGGATCTTCAGGCGGCTGCGCATGGCCGCGTCCTGCATCGGCCGGTTCTCCGGTGCCGTGCGCGAGTTGAAGGTGCCGCCGATGCGCCCGGCGGCGATCTCCTCGCGGATCTTCTCGCGGGGCATTTCCGGCCCGATGCTGATCAGGCGAAGCTGGCCGATCTTCTCGGCTTCGGTCATCTGGTCGATCAGGTGCTCGATGAACGCCTGTTTGTCCTGCAGGGGCGGTGCGGAGGGGGCGGCCAGGGCCGCCTGACTGGCAAGGCCCATGGCCAGGCCCAGCAAACACAGTTTCATCATGAATTCCGTTGTCGAGGCCTGTGCCGTATCCACGTTGATACGCGCGTGGCCGAGTTCTTTGGCGGCTGTTCTTGTAGGGTTCGCCGGGCGTTTCTTGGCCGATCCGCCCTGCAGGGTCCAATGCAGCGGCGGATTATGCCTCATCTGGGGCGTGACATGAGATACACTCCCGCCGACCGGCTGCCGGGACAACAACTATAAGAACGACCGAGAGACCCTGGGCATGACTGTTTTCAACGAATATGAACAGCGCCAGATCGCCGAGGCCATCGCCCGTGCCGAGCAGCGCACCGATGCGGAGCTGGTGACCGTGCTGGCGCGTCGCGCCGACGACTACGCCTACCTGCCTTTGTTGTGGGCCGCATTGTTGGCCCTGGCGATACCTGGCCTCGCACGCCTGGCCTTGGGCTGGCCGGATATCCGCACCTTGCTGGTGGCCCAGATGGTCACCTTCCTCATCCTTTGTCTTTTGCTGCGTAACCCACGCCTGGCCAGCTGCCTGGTGCCGCGCCTGTTGCGCCAGCGCCGTGCGTCGGGCCTGGCCCGGCAGCAGTTTCTGGAGCTGAACCTGCAACGCACCGCCGGCGCGACGGGGGTGCTGATCTTCGTCAGCGAAGCGGAGCGCCATGTGGAGATCCTGGTGGACGAAGGCATCGCCCGTCATCTACCGGAGCAAGCGCGCGAGGCGCTCGTCGCGCGCTTCACCGAGCAGGTGCGCCAGGGGCAGACCCTGCAAGGCTTCGTCGAGTGCATCGAAGCGTGCGGCGAATTGTTCAGTGAACATGTGCCGCCGACTTTCGCGCGCAACGAACTGCCCAATCGCCTGGTGATTCTCGACTAGCCGCGTCCATCGAGAAACCCTTCGCGCAGGCCAGGCATCGACGTAGAATGCCCGCCATTGCGCGTTGCGCTTCCCGCATTTCGAGGCACCCGATTCCCATGTCCGCCACACCTTCCGCCACCACCGCGCCGGATGCGCGTGCCCAGTTCCTTGGCCTTCTGGCCGATGCCCTGCACGGGGGCAGCTTGGCCAAGCTGGTGCTGGCGCGCCATGTCGGCGCTGACCAGACCTTGCAGCGCATCATTGCCAAGCCCGTGGTGGTCAAGGGCCAGCCGTGCCTGTCGCTGGTCTACCGTCACCAGACCCGCGACATCACTCGCAACCTGCCGTTGGATCAGGCCCAGGCACTGGTAGCCGATCTGCTGCCGGAAAGCTTTCGCAATGCCCACCTGTTCAGCGCCGAGGGCGAGGTGCAGTTGGGCTTCAGCAAGAAAGGCAAGCCAATGCTCCAGCGCCATGTCGCCCAGCCGGCCCGTGAACAGGCAGGCGCGGCCCACGACCGGGAGAAGAAGCGCTACCTGGAGCTGTCGCGACCCTTCCTGCGCGACCTGGGCGTGACCGACGCCCAAGGCGCGCTGATTCCGTCGATGTCGCGCAAATGGAAGCAGATCAACAAGTTCATCGAGGTCTTCGACCATGCCCTGGCCAGCGCGCCGCTGGCTGCGGACCAGCTGCTGCGGGTGGCGGACTTCGGTTCGGGCAAGGGCTACCTGACCTTCGCCATGCACGACTACCTGCGCAACACCTTGGCCCGTGACGCCCAGGTGACCGGCGTCGAACTGCGCCAGGACATGGTCGATCTGTGCAATGCCGCCGCCGCGCGCCTGGAGCACCCGGGCCTCGACTTCCAGTGCGGCGATGTGCGCAGTGTGGTGCCGGAGGCCATCGAAGTGATGATTGCCCTGCACGCTTGCGACATCGCCACCGACTACGCCATCCACACCGGTATCCGCTGCAACGCTGCGATCATCATGTGCTCGCCGTGCTGCCACAAGCAGATCCGCCCGCAGTTGCACAGCCCGGGGCTGCTGCAGCCGATGCTGCAGTATGGCCTGCACCTCGGCCAGCAGGCCGAGATGCTCACCGACAGCCTGCGCGCGATCTATCTGGAAGCTTGCGGGTACGAAACCAAGGTGTTCGAGTTCATTTCGTTGGAGCACACCAACAAGAACAAGATGATCCTGGCGGTCAAGCGCCGGCAGCCGGTGGACAACCGCGCGCTGCTGGAGAAGATCGGGCAGCTCAAGGCGTTCTACGGCGTGCAGGAGCATTGCCTGGAGACGTTGTTGCGCCAGGATGGGTTGATCGCGGTGTGATTGTTTGGGGCTGCTTTGCAGCCCTGTGGGAGCGGGCTTGTCCCGCGATAGGGGCGCGTAGCGGCCCCATGCGCACTCAGCGTTGGCGAGCACGCTCCACCGGCACCTCGATCGCCAGTTCAGAGCTACCTAGCGGATGGCTGCTGGCATCGAAGAAATGCAGCGCCGTTTCCGGCGTGTCGGCAAACCGCTGAACGAAATGCTGCTTCTGGTTGATGACCGACGCTTCGCTCAACGGCCGGATGGCGATCGATAAATGCCGTGGCCGCGCCTGGCGGATGGCATCGAGCAGGTGCTGGTCGCTGGCGTCCAGGTGTTGGCCGAACAGGCACAGGCCCTCGCGCTCCATGGCCAATTGGCCCAACCCCCAGGACAGATAGTCAGACGCGCGGATGGCTCGCAGTTTTTCGTCGCTGCGGCCCTCGTTGACGAACAGCGGCACCTCGCCGGGAATGTTCACGGCAAAGCCATCGAGCAGCTCCGTGCATTCGGCGCTGCGCTGGCGCGTGGTGCCGTCGGGCAGCTTGAGCAGGTGCAGGCCACCGTGCAGGTGGACGACCCGGGTACCTTCGCCTGAGGTGCGGCGCACATCGAAGAAGCCCTGTTCGTCGAACAGCGCGGCGAAGCCTTCGGGCGCTTGCTGCAGGGCCCAGGGCAGCACCAGGTCATAGTTGCTGGTATAGACGTTGCGATAGTCGCGCAAAGCCTGGTTGATCGTCGCCAGCGTATCGCCCGGCACCCGCGCCCAGGGCACGTGTACTGCGCGTATGGCGTGGATCAGGGCTTCCTTGATCGAGTAGTAGCGGTTCAGCGGTGCGGTGGAATTGATCGCTAATGCGGCATTGGCACGCACGGTGGTGTTGAGGGTGCTCAGTACCGGTTCGAACAGCTCGGTACCCAGGGCCTTGAACAGCGCCTGGTCGCTTATGCCGAGCGCCTTGTGACGGACCCGTTGCGCCTCCTCGAACAACGAGAAATAGCCGAACGGCTTCCACAAGGCGCGGCTGGCGCCGTTGCCCAGCAGCAGGGCAGAACAGGGGTGGCGGTCGTTGAGCACCTGCCAGGCGGGCAAGTGGGCATCGAGAGCGGGCATGATGAGTCCATTGGGCTGGGCGGGAAACGCGGGGACTTTAGCATGCCGGGCAGGTTGTGCGGGACAGCCAGCCTCCGTGCATCCGTCCGGCCCGGTAGCTCAATGGGACAAGGCTTTGAGCACATGTTCGGGATCGTTGTGTATCGCCCGCAGTAGCGCCTTGGCTGCGCCGGTAGGTTCTCGGCGTCCTTGCTCCCAGTTACGCAATGTCGCAACCTGAACGTCGATCATCTCTGCGAAACGTGCCTGTGAAAGGCCAGTGGCCTTGCGTATGTTTCTCACTTGCAGGGCATCGATTTCGAAGATGCGAGAAGGTTTGCGGGTACCTTGTACAATCTCGTCCATCTGTTGGACGCTTTCCATCAGCTCGTCGAAGAATCTACTCATGACCGCTTCCAGTTTTCGATGATCGTTCTCAATGCGCTGCGTTTGGCGCTGGACAACTCCTGCTCTTCGTTCTTGGGGTAGATGTAGAGCATGGCCAGTTGCGAGGCGGATACGAAGTGGTAATAGATAACCCTGGCTCCGCCACGTGTTCCATGGCCTTTTGCTGCGACACGAATCTTGCGTAATTCGCCTGTACCCTCGATGAGGTCACCTGCTTCGGGCGTGCCCATTAGTTTCAATTGCAACGCACGATAGGCCTCGTCATCGAGCAGGCTTTTTACGCGTTTGGTGAACACTGGCGTTTCGATGAAAAGCATAGCATGGCATACGTCATTGGCGTAGTGCCTGGCATGTCAGCGCTACAGGAATGGAGAGCAGAAGACTATCTGTCTTGCGTCATCCCCCTGAATAAGAAGTGCTCCTGCAAGTACGTAGGTCATTTCCTCACGGATGCGGGGAACCCCGCTCCCATAGGCGTTGTGCTTGTTGCATGTGCTCTGTATGGCAACGCATCCCAAGGGGCAGGTCATCGCTCTGCAAATGATCCTCCGCCCCTGTAGATGCGGCTGCAATCACGCCACGCGCTGGTTCAGCCGCCCGCGGGTGATGGCCTTGATCTGGTTCAGTGCATAGTCCAGTTCGAACGGTGTCTCGCGGGCCACGCGGTTTTCCAGTTCGAAGAAGATCCCGGCCTTGGTGTAGTGGCGTACGCAGATGATGAAGGGGAAGCCGTGGCGCTCGCGGTACTGGCGGTTCATCCGTTGCAGGTGCGCTTCCTCGTCCTGGGACAAGGCATCCAGGCCGGCGCTGGTCTGCTCGTCGACCGAGGCATTGGTCAGCCCGCCACCGCGCACGGCCTCGGCGGAGAGTTCCGGGTGGCGATCGAAGAAGGCCTTTCGCGCCTCGATGTCGCGGGCGCGAATGCTCGCCATCATGGCGTCGTGCAGCGAGGCCACCGAGGCGAACGGCCGGGCGTTCCAGGCATCCTCGGCCACATCGGGCGAGTGCTCGAAGATATCGCCGAGGGCCTGGATGAACTGTGCCTTGTCCATCGCGTTGATCGCGGCGAGGCTGGTGGCATGCGGTTGGGGCTGGGACATGGTCGTTGAATCCTGGGAAGCCAAAACGAGGCCCGAGTATAGGAACGCCGTTTTCGACTCCGACAGGTGCCAGGCCCTATTGGGCGTATAACAATCGACGCATTTTCCCCGCTTGCCCTGGCCTGCAACGCTATAGGCTGGCACCGATGGCCTTGAGTACACCGGCGCTTTCGGCCAGCAAGCCACGCAGCCACATGTGCGCATTGGAGCGGTGCTTGTTGGGGTGCCAGAGGGCGTAGAAGCGCATCAGCGGGAAATCGAACGGTGAGGGCTTGATGACCAGCGGCAGGCGCCGCGCATAGTAGGCGGCAAAATGCCGGGCGGTGGTCAGGATCAGGTCCGACTCGCCCACCAGGTAGGGCGCCAGGCTGAAATAGGGGCAAGATACCTGTTTGCCCCGGCTCAGGCGCAGGGTGGCCAGGGTGCTTTCCACCACGCCGCGCTGGGAACTGGAGTAGGGCAGCGGCACCAGGTGCGAGGCGTTGATGTAGCTCTGGGCGGTGAGCTTGCCGGCCTTGGCCAGCGGGTTGTCCTTGGCCATCAGGCAGATCACCTCGTCCTCGAGCAGCACGGCCATGTGCAAGTGTTCGGGCGGCGTCGGCCAGTTGCCGATGACCAGGTCCACCTGGCCTTCGGCCAGGGCCTTTTCGTAGTCGTATTCACTGCCCAGCGGCAGTGTCACCAGCCTGGATTTCGGCGCAGCCTGGCGAAAGCGCCGGACCAGGTCGGCGAGAAACGGCGGCGCCAGGTAGTCAGGCATGGCGATGGTGAAGGTGCGTTCCGAACGCACCGGGTCGAACGATTCGTCGGCGCTGAGCATCTTTTCCAGCGCCTGCAGGGCGACCTGGGCATCCTGGACCAGGTGCAAGGCGCGCTCGGTCGGGACCATCTCGTTCTTTTCGCGGATCAGCAAGGGGTCGCCGAACAGCTTGCGCAACCGCTTGAGCGCGGTGCTCAGGGCCGGTTGCGACTGGTTCATCCGGATGGCGGTGCGGGAAACGCTTCGTTCCTCGACCAGGGTGCACAGGACACGCAAAAGGTAGGTATCCAGGGGCTCATCGCTACGCATGGCGTTCTCGAAGTCCGCAGCTGTTGTTGTCGATTATCGCCCGCACTTTACTGGCTGGCCTGCGGCAGCGGCAACGTCGGGCGCGCGCGGCCCATGTCCAGGTAAACCCAAGCGGCCCTGCAGACGGCTTCAAACCTGCATGACTACGAGTTTGCTATGGGGTCTATAACGCTATGGCGATGTTGGTGCGCCGGATGCTGACCTATGGTGGAGGTCCACAACAAAAATACGGCCCCCGACGTCGTTGATGCTGCAGGCCCGATTCATGGTCGGTGCGCCCACGACACCGGAAGGTCGATTCCCTTGCAGGAGTCCACCATGTCTGTCACCGAACAGCACGCGTCAATCCAACCCGCCACGCAGTCTTGCGCCGAAGACGCCGTGTTCCGCAAGGTCTCCTGGAGGCTGCTTCCGTTCCTCTGCATCCTCTGGGTGCTGGCCTGGCTGGACCGGGTCAATATCGGTTTCGCCAAGTTGCAGATGCTCGACACGCTGCAGTTCAGCGAGGCGGTCTATGGCCTGGGCGCCGGCATCTTCTTCCTCGGCTATTTCTTCTTCGAGGTGCCCTCAAACGCCTTGCTGCAGAAGATCGGCGCGAAGAAGACCATCATGCGCATCACCATCGGCTGGGGGATCATCTGCATCCTCCAGGCATTCGTCACCACGCCCACCGAGTTCTACATCCTGCGCTTCCTTCTGGGCGCATTCGAAGCCGGCTTCTACCCTGGGATCATTCTCTACCTCACCTATTGGTACCCCAGCTCTCGCCGCGCCAAGGCCTTCGGCACCTTCATGTCGGCCTCGGCCATCGCCGGCGTGCTCGGCGGGCCGCTGGCCGGCAGCATCATGACCTCCATGGATGGCGCAGCCGGGCACCATGGCTGGCAATGGTTGTTCGTGATCGAAGGCATCCCTTCGGTGCTGGCCGGTATCGTGGCGTTCTTCTACATGACCGACCGCCCCGACCAGGCCAAGTGGCTCACGGGCGCGGAAAAGCAACTGCTGGGCAATGTCCTGGAGAATGACCGCCGTGCGCTCGGCGAACGTGGCCATGACTGGCGCCAGCTGTTCCGCAACCCGAAGGTCTGGCTGCTGATCGGCATCTTCTTCTGCCTGTTGTGCGCGAACTCGGCGCTGACGTTCTGGATCCCCACCATCATTCGCGACGCAGGCTTCGGCTCGACCATGGTGATCGGCTGGATCGCGGCCTTCGCCTACGTCTTCGGCGCCGCCGGGATGATACTCAACGGCGCACGTTCGGACCGCCACAAGGAAGTGCGCTGGCACTTCGCCGTACCGGCTGCCGTCGGTGCCGTGGCCATGGCCCTGATGGCGGTGATGCTCGGCGTCACCAGTGTGATGCCGGCGCTGGTGATGGCCGCGATGGTGATCGCCCTGGCGGGCACCATGAGCGCGATCCCGGTGTTCTGGCAGTTGCCCAACCTGTACCTGGCCGGCAGCGCCGCGGCCATCGGCGTGGCCCTGATCAACTCGGTATCGAACCTGGCAGGCTTCGGCGCACCCTATGTGCTGGGCCTGGTCAAGAATACAACCGGCAGCCTGGCCCCAGGCCTGTACCTGGTGGCGGCCATCGAGCTGCTGGCTGCGGTGCTGGTGATCGTGGGCATCGCCCAAGCGCGTCGCAAGGAGGGTTGAGCCATGAATGACCCTATCGCCCCCAACCGTCGTCAGTTCGTCATGGGGACCCTGGCTCTGGCCGGCGGCCTGCTGGTCGCCCGCCAGGGGCTGGCGGCCACGGCCAACCCGCAACCCGCCCAGGCGGCCGGGCCGATCTCCCTGCACGGAGTCAGCCCACGCCTGACGATTCATATTCTCGACACCTACCACGGTTCGGCCGCGACCGGCCTGCAGGTGGAATTCTCGCGGATGGAGCAGGACCGCCCGGTGCTGCTGCAGAAGCTGGTGATCAACCAGAACGGTCGCACCGAGGCGCCGCTGCTGATCGACGACAGTTACCAGGCCGGCAACTACCAGTTGCTCCTGCATATCGACGATTACTTCCGGATGAAAGGCGCCCGGCTGCCGTCGCCGACGTTCCTGTCCAAGGTGCCGATTCGCTTCGCCATCAACGACACGGCCGAGCGCCTGCACCTGCCGGTGCAGTTCGGGCCGTGGAACTACGGCTACTACCGCGGCAGCTAGGCCTGCGCTTGGCCTGGCTTCATCCACCTGATTCGGAGCACGTACATGGCAGGCATCAGCACCCACATTCTCGACCTCACCTCCGGCAAGCCCATTGCCGGGGTTCCCATCGAGCTCTACGACCTCGGCGTCACCCCGCCGAAACTGCTCAACCGTACCGTCAGCAACGCCGACGGCCGTACGGACGCACCGATGCTGGCCGCCGCGGCCGCGCGGGCAGGGGACTTCGAACTGCGCTTCGCCATCGGCGAGCATTTCAAGGGCCAGGCTGCGCTCACCGACGTGGTGCCGGTGCGCTTCACCGTATTCGATCCTGCGCAGCACTACCACGTGCCGCTGATCTGCTCGCCGTGGAGTTTTTCCACCTACCGCGGCAGCTAACCCAACCCCATGAAAGGAGACGCTATATGTCCAACGCTGAGACCTACCTGATCGACTCGATTCGCCTGGCCATGGAGAACGTGCGCGAGCGCCGCAACTGGCCATTCGGCGCCGTGCTGGTCAAGGACGGCAAGGTGCTGGCCCGTTCTGTGAACGAAGTGGACACCACCTGCGACCCCAGCGCCCATGCCGAGATGCAGGCGGTGCGCGCCGCGGCCAAGGCCCTGGGCAGCACCGACCTGAGCGGTTCGGTGGTGTACGCCAGTGGCTATCCCTGCTCGATGTGCCTGACCGCCATGTACCTGGCGGGCGTGAGCAAGGTCTACTACGCCTATTCCAACGAAGACGGCGAGCCCTACGACCTGTCGGCCGAGCGCGGCTACGTGGAAATCGCGCGGCCCTTGGAAGAGCGCGAGATGAAGCTGATCTACCAACCGGCACGCGACGCCGGCAAGGACCTCTATGAAGCCTGGCAGGAAACCCAGGGCGCCTGATCTACCCCCTCCTTGAGTCAGCGGTGCCCCGGCCCCACAGCACAATACCGGGCACCGTGCTTGGGCATGCTTCGTCGAGTGCGGGCATGCCCTTTTTTCTGTCGCCGGGGCTCAAGCCTTCTGCAACGCCATTGCCACCTGCATCGCCACCTCGATGAAGGCACGCGCGGCGGCTGTCTGGTAGGCGCCTTTGCGCTGCAGGAGCACGGCTGTGCGTTGCAGGCGCAGCGGCTCCAGGTCCAGGGCGGTGAGGTCGGTATGGGCGCTGGCGAGGTTGGCCGGCAGCAGGGTCGACAGCGTCGTGCGGCGTACCACCTCGATCACCGCCCCAATGGCATTGGCCTCCATCGCCACCCGTGGGCGTACATCCTGCTGGCGCAGGTAGCGGTCGATCTGCTCGCGGGTGGCGAATTCGCCGCTCAGCAGCACCAGGGATTCTGCGCCCAGCGCCTCTCGCGAGATACGACGCTGCCCAGCCAAGGGGTGTGCGTCGCCGACCACCAATGCCAGGCTCTCGACCAGCAGCAGCTGCGCCTCGATGTCCTGGGCATGTACCTGATCGAATGCGATCCCCACATCCAGCTCATCGGCCAGCAACAGTGCTTCCATGCGTTCCTGGGCGATTTCACGCAAGGTCAGGGTGATGTTGGGGTAGCGGCGATGGAAGGCCTGCACCAGCGGGCCTATCAGGTAGGTGGTGAAGGTCGGTGTCACGGCCACCCGCAGCGCCCCCCGGCTCAGGTCGGCGACATCATGGATGGCGCGCTTGCCTTCTTCGAGTTCCTGCGCGGCCTTGCGGGCGTAGCGCAGGTACACCTCGCCCGCGTCGGTCAGGCGTGTGGTGCGCCCCGAGCGGTCGAACAGCTGTGCGCCGAGACTCTCTTCCAGTTGCCTGACCTGCTGCGACAGGGCCGGTTGCGAGACATGCAGCGCCGCCGCCGCGCGGGTGAAGCTATGGTGTTGTGCCACGGCCAGGAAGTAGTGGATATGTCGAGCGAGCATGATGAAGTCGCATAAGTTTATCTGATGCGGTTCATCATAAATGGGACTTTTACCTTATTGGAACCGCTGCGTAACCTTTGCTCCATCGCATCGCGAGACAGAGGTTAGAGCAATGAAGGACATCATCGACGGCTTCCTGAAATTCCAACGGGACGCCTTTCCCAAGCGCGCCGGCCTGTTCAGGAACCTGGCCACTCGACAAAGCCCGCGCGCGCTGTTCATCTCCTGCTCCGACAGCCGGCTGGTACCGGAGCTGGTCACGCAACGCGAGCCAGGCGACCTGTTCGTCATCCGCAACGCCGGCAACATCGTGCCGTCCTACGGCCCTGAGCCTGGCGGCGTCTCGGCTTCGGTGGAATATGCGGTCGCGGCCCTGCGGGTGTCCGACATCGTGATCTGTGGGCATTCCGATTGCGGCGCCATGACCGCCATCGCCACCTGTACGTGCCTGGACCACATGCCTGCCGTGGCCGGCTGGTTGCGCTACGCCGAATCGGCCCGGGTGGTCAACGAGGCCCGCCAACATACCGGGCCGCATGCCAAGGTCGAAGCCATGGTGCGCGAGAACGTGATTGCCCAATTGGCCAATATCCAGACGCATCCGTCGGTACGCCTGGCCCTCGAAGAGGGACGCGTGACCCTGCACGGTTGGGTCTACGACATCGAAAGCGGGCGCATCGACGCCTTCGATGGTCGTACCGGCACCTTTCTTTCCCTTGCGGACAACCCCGACGTCCGCGCCGTTTCGCACCTGCTCCAGCGAGCAGGGTGAACCCTTCAATCCACCACGGAGATAGCACCATGATCCAGTCCCAAGTCAGCCAGAACGCACGCCTGGCCCTGACCGACGTCATCCTCCTGGCCAAGGCCCGCAAGGACTTGTCGTTCGCCCAGATCACCGAAGGCACCGGCCTCTCCGAGGCCTTCGTCACCGCGGCGCTGCTCGGCCAGCATGCCTTGCCGGCCGAGGCTGCCCGCCTGGTCGGCGACAAGCTGGGCCTGGACGCCGATGGCGTGGCCCTGCTGCAGACCATCCCGCTGCGTGGCAGCATCGAAAACCGTGTCCCCACCGACCCGACCATCTACCGTTTCTACGAAATGCTGCAGGTCTACGGCACCACCCTCAAGGCGCTGGTGCACGAGAAATTCGGCGACGGCATCATCAGCGCCATCAACTTCAAGCTGGACGTCAAGAAGGTCGAGGATCCAGAAGGCGGCTCCCGCGCCGTGATCACCCTGGACGGCAAGTACCTGCCGACCAAGCCGTTCTGACCCGGCGATAAGTGAAACGGCCCGGTCGACGTAATGCGTCGGCCGGGCCGTTTGGCGTGTGTTCGATTTGGTTTCTTGCCAAGGCCCACGCAGCTATCCGCTCAAAAACGTTAACGAGCGCTGGCTCAGCTCACAAGTGGATGTAAATATTCTAGCTTTTCTTTGATGGAAATCATGAAATATTGGCACTATTAACCCTGATTCGCTCCGGCCAGAAGCGTACGGGATTAGGTGATTGGACGCTTGAGGTGCTAATATTCTGGCTGTTTTCTGCGAAAAGAGATGGAATATTAGCCATGGCGAAGAAGACAGCCCCACTCTTGCCGGCGACGAACAATCTTCTCATCGAATTCGGTGAGCGGCTGAAGCTTGCGCGCCTGCGCCGAAAGTTGACCGCCAAACAAGTCGCTGAACGGGCGGGCATGTCCCCCATGACTCTGCGCTCGCTGGAAGCTGGTGGATCGGGCGTCACGATTGGTGCCTACCTGTCCGTCATGCAGGTGCTTGGATTGGCCGACGATCTCGCAAAGCTTGCGGTGGCGGATGACTTGGGTCGACAACTCCAAGACGCTCGTTTGATAAGGAGCGACGCTGTACATAGCCGCCCAAAGGCTGCCCAGGGGGGCGCTCGCAATCCGGCTGCAATAGCCCGAGCGCCGCGCAGTTCCTCTTCACCTAAGACAACAAAAGCGGACGTGAAGGGCGACAAGTCGACGGCTGAAGATGCATGGAAGCATGCCCGTGACGAAAAAACGGAATTGCTCACCGATGTGGTGAGCACCGACAGTTTGACCTCTATGCTTCGCAAGCCGAAACGCAAAGGGAATGCGCCATCATGAGCATGATTGCCGTATATGCGGACTGGGATGGACTGTCTGGCCCCCGACGCCTTGGTTTCTTGCACAGCCGCAGGACCAGAGCGACAGAGCGATTCGAGTTCGAATACGACGATGCTGCGCTGGCAGATCCTGATCTGGCCGGGCTTCAGTTGGACCCGAGCATTCAACCTTTCGGCGGTCCGCAGTACCCCACCCCACCCAGGGACAAGTTCGGGGTCTTCGATGACTCCAGTCCCGACCGCTGGGGACGCCTGCTGATGGATAGGCGATTTGAGCGTGACAAGCGGGCGGGCCTGGTGCCCGTGGATACAAGACTCTACGAGTCGGATTACCTGCTCGGGGTACACGATATGTATCGAGTGGGCGCGCTACGGTACCGACTGGAGGATGCCGGGGATTTTCTCGACAACCGAATCAACGTCGCGGCTCCGCCTTTTACTGAAATCCGTGCTCTGGAACAGGCCAGTCGTGCGCTTGAACAGGATCCCGACAACGTCGCTGCTCAAGGGCAGGACTGGCTGCGTATGCTCATCGCGCCAGGCGGTTCGCTTGGCGGTGCCAGGCCCAAAGCGAGCGTCGTGGACGACGCGGGGCGCCTGTACATCGCCAAATTCCCAAGCACACGGGATAGCTATGATGTCGGTGGATGGGAAATGGTGGTCAATGCCTTGGCCAACGGTTGTGGCCTTGAGGTCGCTCCGGCGCAGGCTCGCAGGTTTGCCAGTGACTATCACTGCTTCATGGTGCGCCGCTTCGATCGGACCGATGCAGGTCGCCGGCTGCATTTTGCTTCAGCGATGACCATGACTGGACACTGCGATGGCGATGATGCTTCGACAGGGGTGAGCTATCTGGAGCTCGCAGAGGTACTCATGAATCAGGGCGCGCAACCCAATGAGGATCTGCGCGAACTGTGGTCGCGAATCGTATTCAACATCCTGGTCTCCAATACTGACGACCACCTTCGCAACCACGGCTTCATTCTTGTGCCAGGCCGTGGCTGGAAGCTCTCCCAGGCCTATGACATGAACCCTGTCCCCTATGCCGACGGCCTCAAACTCAACATTACTGATGCGGACAACGCGCTCGACCTTGAGTTGGCTCGGGAGGTGGCCGCTTACTTCCGCCTGGACCGCCAACAGGCAGACGACATCATCGAGGACTTCCGAGACATCGTGGGTCAATGGCGAATCCTGGCTCAGGGCCTAGGTCTCTCCGCACGGGAGCAGGACCGAATGGCAGACGCTTTCCGGCTTGCTGGGTGACATGTTCGCGCCCTCTCTAATTGGCTTGCGCGGCTGTCGCATAGACGCTGACACAGAGTCCGGGGAGCGGGCTTACAAAACGCACTCGACAGGCCACAAAGCGAAGGGAAACGACAAGGGAACGGGGTAAAGGGCAAAGGCCCTCCCCTGAAAAAGAAAGGAGGAGTGGAGCGGGTAGAGGGAATCGAACCCTCCTCAATAGCTTGGGAAGCTATAGTTTTACCAATAAACTATACCCGCTTCAGAGGCCGACATTTTTACCAGATCCCCCAAGGCCTGGAAAGCCCGAGTGTGTAAAAAGACCTGTCGGCGACTTGTAGCCCAAGGTTCTACAGGGCTACAGGTCGCCGAGCCACTCAGATAGCCAGTGCATGCTGCCCCTGTACGTAATGACTGCGTTGACGGGGCTGGCGCACGGTCGGCTTGAGGAAACCGAGCATTGCGGTGCGGGTGTCCTCGCAGGCGGCCTTGTGCTCCATGTCGAGGAAGTGGCCGGCGTCGCGGATCACGCTGAAGTGGCTTTGGCCGACGTGCCGGCTGAAGTGCCGGGCATCTTCGACGGTGGTGTACTCGTCACGGTCGCCGTTGATGAACAGCACCGGGATGTCGATGTTGCGCGCGGCCTTCAGTGCCCGCTCCAGGTCGTGCTCCAGCACCTGGTTGATGTGGAAGTGCATCTGCGCGTACTCGTGGCTGTCCAGGCTGCTCACGTGGCGGTAGTTGAAGCGTTTGAACAGCGACGGCAGGTGCTTGCCGATGGTGTCGTTGATCAGGTTGCCGACCTGGTAGCGGTCGCAGGCGGCCAGGTACTGGCAACCGCGCTCCAGGTAGTCGCGCATCGGCGCGTTGATGATCGGCGAGAATGAACTCACCACCGCCTTCTTCACCCGCCGCGGCTGGTGCGCCAGCGCCAGCAGGGTGCAGGCCCCGCCCCAGGAGAACGACATCACGTGGTCGGCCTCGAAGTGTTCGATCAGCTCGAGGAGGATGTGCGCCTCGGTCTCCTTGCTGATCAAACGTTCCTGGTGGTTGTAAGGCTTGGATTTGCCCGCATAGGGCTGGTCGTACAGCACGACGTTGAACTGTGGGTGCAGGTTGCGCACCGTCTGGGCGAAAGAGGCCGTGGTGGCCAGGGAGCCGTTGATCAGGATGATCGTCTTCTCGGCTGCTTCCGCGCGATAGAACTCCGTGTAAACCCGGTACTGACCTTGAATATCAAGCACAGCGATTTCTGGCCTCATGTCATCGACTCCTGGCGCAAAAAGGTATTCGCGTGACCTAGGGTGCACGTTGTTTATGACAGGTAGGCATTCGCCTGGAAGAGAAACCGCAAGCCCTTGTGTCGATCCTTGGCACGCGTGTCGACGGTATTTGTTCTAGGTGGGCAATCTGCCGTGCCCCAAGGCATCAAGGCCCTGGGTGGCCGGCAAAAAGGCGTCTTGGACTGCATTTGTGACTGTTTGGTCACATGCAGACCGACCAGTTTGATTCAAGCAGCAGGGTAGGGATCGTGCAAGTGCCGTTTGGACGATGCACGAGGGAAAACCGCTGGGCGGTCAGGGGCAACAGGGCAGGCCAATCGCGCAGTCACACCATCGCGATCTCTTCGGCCGTAAGGTCGCGGTACTCCCCCGGCGCCAGGGCCGGATCCAGGTCGATGCCGCCCATCCGCTCACGGTGCAAGCCCACCACCTTGTTGTCGAAATGCCCAAACATGCGCTTGACCTGGTGATAACGCCCTTCGACGATCGCCAGCCGAGCCTGGCGTGGCCCCAGGATTTCCAGGTGCGCGGGCTGGGTGGTGAGGTCTTCGTAGGCGAAGTACAACCCTTCGCGGAACGTGGTTGCATAGTGTTCGCCGATCTCGTCCTCGGTGTGAACCTGGTAGACCTTCGGCAGTTTCGTCTTCGGCTGGGTCAGGCGCCTGGACCATTGGCCATCGTTGGTCAGAATCATCAGGCCAGTAGTGTTGTAGTCCAGGCGGCCGGCGATGTGCAGGTCGTCGCGCAGCTCGACCGGCAGCAGGTCGAGCACGGTAGGGTGCTGTGGGTCCTGGGTGGCGCTGACACAGCCGGTGGGCTTGTGCAGCATCAGGTAGCGCGCCGGGCGCCCGGCCTGAAGCACCTGGCCGTCCACTTCGATGCGGCTGAATTCGCGAACCTCATGGTCGGAGTCGGTGGCCACCACGCCGTCGACACACACGCGCCGCTGGGCCAGCAGCAGGCGCACCTGCTGGCGGTTATAGCAGGGCAGGTTGGCGAGGAAGCGGTCGAGGCGCATGGGGTGGGTCTTGAGAAAAGTGATGGATTCTAGCGGGTTGCCGTCGGCTGCGCTGCCTTGAGCCGGTCATTCACCGCCGCGCAACGGGGGCACAGGCAGGCCTTGTCGCGCAATGCCTCGGGCAGGGCCTGGAGTATCGCCGGGTCGATGGTCACGCCGAAGCACCAGCACGGCTGCGTGGCGCTGCGAGGGTCTGCCAGGGTGCACTGGTTGAGGGCGCCGCACGCGGGGCAGCGCTGGGGATCGTTCATGGTTCGAGCCGTGGTGTACAGGAATGAAGCCGATTCTACCGGGGAAAAACCTCGGCGGCTTCCGGTCGTCGACAACCTGTTTCAATTCATTGCGCAAAGGGCACTGCACCTTCGCTTGATGGTCTGATCGGGTGTCGATGAACGCATTTGCATCGACGCTCGCCAGCGCCGCTGTGTCGGGCAGCCTGCGGTCCAGGAGGCCGCCATGTACCGTCGAATTCTGCTGATCGCCTTGTTGGGCCTGCTTACCTCCGCCTGCGTTCCCTATTACGAGGATGGCAGGTACTACCGCTCGGACTACTACACGAGCGATCGCTACTACTACCCCAGCTACTACCGTCACGACCGTTACTATGTCGCGCCGCAGCTGCGCTATTACCAGCCCCGGTACTACCAATCTGCCCCTCGCTACTATCGCTCGGCACCTTCGCCGTACTACAAGCCATACCCCGCCCACCGTGTGAACCAGTGGCATGGCAACCCGCGGAACGACTACGGCAACCGCCAGCGCTACGACTATGGGCGTGACAGGGACCGGCACGACTATCGCAACGACAACCGCCGCCACCAGAACGAGCGTTGGCATTCCAATGGCAGGGGCGAAAATCGCCGGTCCGATGGGGATCGTGGGGGGCACCGTCACTGGCGGCGTTGATCGCCTGTAGGAGCGGGCTTGTCCCGCGATCAGGCCGCAAAGCGGCCTCCCGGCGCGATTTCAGCCAAGGTCCGCCAACGGATGCCGCCCTTCCCACACCTTGGCGAAATGCGCCTCCACCACCGCTGCAGGTACCTGATCGATATCCGGCCAGTGCCAGCGCGGCTGGTTGTCTTTATCCAACAGGCGGGCGCGCACGCCTTCGCTGAATTCCGGGTGCCGACAGCAGTTCAGGCTCATGGTGTATTCCATCTGGAATACCTGGGCCAGCGACAGGTGGCGAGCGCGGCGGATCTGTTCCCAGACCAGGTGTGCAGTCAGCGGGCAGCCTTCGTGCAAACGTTGCCCAGCTTCGGCCAGCAGCGGGTCGGCATGCGTGCTCAACCCTGACAGGGCTCGCCAGGCTGCCACCGGGTCGGCCACGTCGAGCAACCCATCGATCACTTCCCGGCGTGGCAGCCACTGGGCTGCGGGCAGTTCGGCGCATGCTCGGTGTTGTTCGGCCTTGAGCAGGCTGTTCAGTTGCAGTGCGGTCTGCTCCTGCCAGTTCAACTGCAGCAATTCCTCGATCAATGCCTCTTGCTGGTGCTCACCGAGCAGACGATCGGCCAGGCCCAGGTCCAGAGCGTCGCGGGCATTGATCGGCGCGCCGGTCAAACCCAGGAACAGGCCGAGCTTGCCCGGCAGGCGGGCGAGGAACCAGCTGGCGCCGACATCGGGATACAGGCCGATGCTGATTTCCGGCATGGCCAGCCGGCTGCTGGGCGTGACGATGCGTACCCCGGCGCCTTGCAGCAGGCCCATGCCTCCGCCCAGCACGTGGCCGTGCCCCCAGCACAGCAAAGGCTTGGGGTAGGTATGGAGGCGGTGGTCGAGCCGGTACTCGGCAGCGAAGAAGGTGGCGGCCAGAGGGGGCACGCTGCCGGGGTGCTCGCGGCAAGCATGCACCAGGGCACGTACGTCGCCGCCGGCGCAAAAAGCCTTGGGCCCGTTGCCGCGCAGCAATACGCAGACGATGCCCGGGTCTTCGGCCCAGGCGTGCAGGTGTTGGTCGAGCACTTCGATCATCGGCAGGCTCAAGGCATTGAGCGCCTTGGGCACATCCAGGGTGGCGATGCCGATGCGCGCGCCATCGACTCCGGTGAGTACCTCGCATTGAATGGACAT
Organism: Pseudomonas shiyinii; assembly: GCF_056725765.1. NCBI lineage: Bacteria > Pseudomonadati > Pseudomonadota > Gammaproteobacteria > Pseudomonadales > Pseudomonadaceae > Pseudomonas > Pseudomonas shiyinii. Next base: position 773,510 of record NZ_CM161522.1, read on the forward strand.
GGGCAACCTCGCGTACGTCATCGCACAAGTATGGACCCCACGGGTGATCATGCCGGTCGTCGGTCGGATCGATTGACAAGGCCGGGCAGCTTACCTAGTGTCGCGCCATTGTTTACGGATGGCCTCATGACTGACGACGATCGCATCAAGCTCGAGCCCGGTTGGAAAGCCGCGTTGCGCGCCGAGTTCGACCAACCCTACATGCAGCAGCTGCGCGAATTCCTGCGCCAGGAATACGCGGCCGGCAAGGAGATCTACCCGCCCGGGCCGATGATCTTCAATGCCCTGAACTCCACGCCGCTGGACAAGGTGAAGGTGGTCATCCTCGGCCAGGACCCGTATCACGGCCCAGGCCAGGCCCATGGTTTGTGCTTCTCGGTGCAGCCGGGCGTGCCCACGCCGCCATCGCTGGTCAATATCTACAAGGAACTGCACCGCGACCTCAACCTGCCGATCCCCAGCCATGGCTACCTGCAAAGCTGGGCCGAGCAGGGCGTGTTGCTGCTCAACACCACCATGACCGTGCAGCGTGGCAACGCTGCCTCCCATGCCAATGCGGGTTGGCAGCCGTTCACCGACAGGATCATCCAGGTGGTCAGCGAGCAGTGCGAGAACGTGGTGTTCCTGTTGTGGGGGGCTCATGCCCAGAGCAAGCAGAAGCTGATCGATGGCACCAAACACCTGGTGCTCAAGTCAGTGCACCCTTCGCCGTTGTCGGCGTATCGCGGGTTCTTCGGTTGCGGGCATTTCAGCCGGACCAACAGCTTCCTCGAGCAGCGTGGGCTGGCACCGATCGACTGGGCGTTGCCGCCGTTGTAATCAAGACAGGGTCGCTTCCTGCCCCAATCGCCGGCAAGCCGGCTCCCACGTGTCCTGCGCTGTTTTCAGAGGCAACGCCATACCTGGGAGCCGGCTTGCCGGCGATTGGGGCGCGAAGCGGCCCTGTCAGCGCTGATATGTCACCCAATACCTGAACAACGGCTCGGCAAGAAACAGCACGAACAACAGCCGCATCATCTGTAACGCCGTCACCAATGGCACCGACAGTTGCAGAGTCTCCGCCGTCAGGCTCATCTCGGCGATGCCCCCAGGCATCATCCCCAATGTCAGCGAACGCAGGTCCAGTTGCGTCATCACGCTCAAGGCCCAGGCCGCGCTGGCGGCAACCAGCATGCACAGGAAGGTCGCCAGCAAGGTGCGCCCCAGAAACGACGGCGCCCGGCGGAAGAATGCCCGGTTGAAATGGCAGGCCAGGCCGCTGCCTATCAGCCACTGGCCGACCTGGCTGGCACCATTGGGCAGGCCGATCTGCAGGTTGCCGGCCAGGCTCACACTGGCCGCGACCAGCAATGGCCCGAACAGCCAGGGGTTAGGCTGGCGCAGGCGCTGCCAGGCCAGGGCGACCAGTACGCCAAGCGGTGCGATCAACGCCAGCCAGCCCCAGCTGACACTGCCCGAATGGCTCAGCGGTACGCCATCGCCGAGCAGGAACTTGAACAGCGCCGGTATGCACAGCACCACCGCCAGTACCCGCAGGCTCTGGGCTGCAGCTACCTGGCTGATCACCGCGCCATTGCGCGCACCGAGGTTGACCATCTCCCCCGCACCACCCGGCATGCTGGCGAAGAACGCCGTGGCACGGTCTTCCCCGGTGCGCCGCAGCAGCCAAACGCTGATCACGCTGGAGCAGGTGGTGAACAAGGCGCCGAACAGGATCAGGGCGAAATGGCCGGCGACCTGCTCGATCACCGCCGGGGTGAAATGCAGGCCGATGCCGATACCGATGATCCATTGGCCGCATTTGCGGCCGTTGGGGATTTCCGTGAGCTGCCAGGGCGTCAGGCAGCGCACCAGGATGATCGCCAACAGTGAACCGACCATCCATGGCAGGGGCCAGCCGACCAAGCTTGCGAGAAACCCGCCCGCAAGGCCGACCAGCCCGGTCGCCCAGAACAGCGGCAACGACCGGTCAGGCATCGGCCATCGCCCGGCGTTGCAGGCTGCGTTTGCGCCAGATGCGCAGCAGCGGCAGGGTCAACATGCACAGGGTCAGCACCCAGACGCTCATGCTGATTGGGCTCGACCAGAGGATGCCCAGTTCGCCATTGGAGATCGACAGGGCGCGGCGCAGGTTCTGCTCCATCAGCCCTCCGAGGATGAAGCCCAGCAGGATCGGCGACAGTGGGAAGTCCAGCTTGCGCAGGATGTAGCCCATGATGCCGATGCCGACCATCAGGAACAGGTCGAAGGTGGTGGCATGCACGGCATACACGCCGATCCCGGTGATGATGGCGATCACCGGCACCAGGGCCCAGTTCGGCACCGCGAGGATACGGGTGAAGATGCGGATCATCGGGATGTTCAGGATCACCAGCATGATGTTGGCGACGAACAGCGAGGCGATCAGGCCCCAGACGATATCCGGTTGCTGTTGGAACAGCAGTGGGCCGGGGGTGATGTTGTACAGGGTCAGCGCGCCGATCATCACGGCGGTGGTGCCCGAACCCGGGACGCCCAGGGTCAGCATCGGCACCAGGGCGCCACAGCAGGAAGCGCCGATGGCCGTTTCCGGAGCCGCCAGGCCGCGGGCATCGCCTTTGCCGAACTTGCCCTTGTCACCGGCGATGCGCTTCTCGGTCATGTACGCCACGGCACTGGCCAGGGTGGCACCGGCGCCGGGCAGCACGCCCATGACGAAACCGAGCAGGCCGCAGCGCAGGTTCACAAGGAACACCGAGGCCGCTTCCTTGACGTTGAACAGCATACGCCCGGTGGCCTTGACCGCCTGGTGACCGTGGTGGGTCTTTTCCAGCAGCAGGAGGATCTCGCTGATGGAGAACAGGCCCAGCACCAGCACTACGAACTGGATGCCGTCGGCCAGGTGCACGCTGTCGCCGGTGAAGCGGTACACGCCGCTGTTGGCGTCGATGCCGACGCTGGAGAGGAACAAGCCGATCAACGCGGCGATGAATGTCTTCAGCGGTTTATCGCCGGCCATGCCACCCAGGGCGACGATGGCGAACACCATCAACACGAAGTATTCCGCGGGGCCGAAGGCGATCGCCCATTTCGCCAGCAGCGGCGCGAACAACACCATGCCGCAGGTGGCGATCAGGGCGCCGATGAACGAACTCCACGCCGACAGCGACAGGGCAACGCCGGCCAGGCCCTGGCGGGCCATGGGATAGCCGTCGAGGGTGGTCATCACGGTGGATGCTTCGCCAGGGATGTTGAGCAGGATCGAGCTGATGCGCCCGCCGTACTCGCAGCCCAGGTAGACCGCGGCCAGCAGGATCAGCGCCGATTCCGGGGGCAGGCCCAGGGCGAAGGCGATGGGGATCAGCAGGGCCACGCCATTGATCGGGCCCAGGCCCGGCAGCAGGCCGACCACGGTGCCGATCAGGGTGCCGGTCAGGGCCGTGACCAAGTTGTACGGGCTCAGGGCGACGCCGAAGCCCTGGCCCAGGTAGCTCAAGGTATCCATGTGTCAGTTCTCCAGTACGTCCAGCAGGCCGAGGGGCAGGGGCACATCCATCACGCGGTCGAACAGCCAGTACAGCAGCAGGCTCATGGCAGCGACCACGATTGCGCTGTGCAGCCAGCGACCGCCGTACAGCCTGGCCATGGGCACGCCGACCAGGATGGCGCTGAGGATGAAGCCCAGGGGCTCGAAGGTGCTGGCGAAGACGAGCAGCAGGCCGATGCAGGCGACGATCTTGACCAGGCTCTCGCGGTCGAGCTCCGGCTCGTCATCCTTGCGCACGATCGGCGTAGGGCGAATGGCCAGGTAGAGCAAGGCCAGGCCCATCAGCCCGAGCATCAGCAGGGGGTAGGCACGGGGGCCTACCGGCTCATAGGAAAACGCGGCCTGGTAGGGCCAGGCCATCACGGCCAGGGCGGCGCACACCGCCAGCAGGGCCAGGGCGAAAACGCGTTGCAGGATCATGAAGGAATCCTCGTTGTCTGTCGGCAAGACGCGGCCCCTTGTGTAGGAGCGGCCTTGTGCCGCGAAAGGGCCGCACAGCGGCCCCAGGTCCCGAGCGATGCCGCGTCAATCGCCGGGGCTGCCATGCAGCCCTTTCGCGGCACAAGGCCGCTCCACAGGGGGAGCGGCGCAAGGCAGGTCATTGGATCAGGCCGAATTCCCGGGCCAGCGCCTTGTAGTCGGCGACCTGTTTCTTCACGTAGGTGTCCAGCTCCTGGCCGGTCATGGCGAACGGGAAGAGCTCGCGCTGGTCGCGCAGCTTGGCGAAGTCCTCGGAGGCCAGCAGCTTGTCGAACGAGGCCTTCCACCAGGCATAGTCCTCTTCGCTGACCTTCGGCCCCAGGTAGAAGCCGCGTACCACCGGCCAGACGATGTCGTAGCCCTGCTCCTTGGCGGTGGGGATGTCCTTCATTTCCGGCTCGTCCAGGCGGTTTTCGGCGAACACCGCGAGAATGCGCATGTCACCGCTCTGGATATGGGGCATGGAGTCGGAGATATCGGTGGAGCCGACCTGGATATGCCCGCCCAGCAGCGCAGTGGCGATTTCGCCGCCGCCTTCCAGGGCCACGTAGCGCAGGTCACGTGGGTTGATGCCGGCGGCCTTGGCGATCAGTGCGGTCTGCATCCAGTCCTGGCTGCCGACGGTGCCGCCGGAGCCGATCACCACCTTGCCCGGGTCTTTCTTCAGGGCGGCGACCAGGTCGTCGAGGGTCTTGAAGGGTGAATCGCTCTTGACCGCGATGGCGCCGTAGCTGGTGCCGACGGCGGCGAGCCACTTGACGGCGTTCTCGTCGAAGCGGCCGAACTTGCCCTGGGCCAGGTTCAGCAGCGAACCGCTGGACCAGGCCACCAGCGTGCCGGCGTCGGCCGGGCGCTGGGCGACCACGGCGTTGTAGGCCACCGCGCCGACACCGCCGGGCATGTAGGTCACGCGCATGGGCTTGGACAGGATCTTCTCGTTGACCAGGGCGCTTTGCACCAGCTTGCAGGTCAGGTCGAAACCGCCGCCGGGCGAGGCCGGGGCGATGCATTCAGGGCGTTTCGGTTCGGCGGCCAAAGCGTTGCCGGCCAGCAGCAGGCAGCCGGTTGCGAGGACGAGGCGGCGCAGTGAAAAGGTCATCGTCTTTCTCCGTGAGCATTGTTGTTATTGGGTTACCACAGAGCCACGCTGTAGCTCACCAGCAGTCGCACTTCGTCGGCATCGCGGGCGAAGTTGGAGCGGAAGGTGGCATTGCGCAGGCGTACGGCGACGTCCTTCAACGGGCCGCTTTGTACCACGTACTTGAACTCGGTGTTGCGTTCCCATTCCTTGCCTTCGCTGCCGTCGGCGCGGCTGACATTGTCGCCGCTGATGTAGCGGGTCATGAAGGTCAGGCCGGGGATGCCCAGGGCGGCGAAGTTGTAGTCGTAGCGCGCCTGCCAGGAGCGCTCGTCGGCACCGGCGAAGTCGTTGATCTGGACGAAGTTGACCAGGTACGGGTCGGCGCCGTCGACATAGGGGAAGGCGCTGTCGCCGGACAGGTGCTGGTAGGCAGCGCTGAATTTGTGCCCGCCCAGGGCATAGCTGAGCATGCCGTTGACCGTGGTGTTGTCGATGTCGCCGGCCTTGGCCTGGCCTGCATCGTCGCTGACCGCCAGGCGCAGGTCGGCGCCGAAGGTGCCCGGGCCCCACGGCTGGGTGGCGACCATGCCGAGGAAGTGCTGGCGATAGATGTCGTCGAGCTGGGCGAAGTGGTAGCTGCCGGTGATGCGGTCGGTGAACTGGTAGTCCAGGCCCCCGGTGTCGAAATGGTCGGCGCTGAAGGTACCGCCGAAGCGGCCGTTCTTGTTGTTGAGGGCCAGGTCTTCCCAGTTGGTGTCGTTGCGGTCCTTGGCCTTTTCCAGGCGTGCGCCGGTGAAGGTCAGGCCTTTGATCTCCTTGGACGTGACCAGGCCGCCTTCGAAGGTCTGCGGCAGGATGCGCCCATCGTTGGGCTGCAGGGTCGGCAGTTCGGGGATCAGGGTGCCGATCTTCAGTTCGGTCTTCGAGACCTTGACCTTGCCGGTCAGGCCGAGCTTGGCGTATTCGTCGGCGGCCTTGCCGTCGTCATGGGTGGGCAGCAGACCGCTGCCGGTGCGGTCGGGGCTGGAGTCGAGCTTGATGCCCAGCATCCCCAGGGCATCCAGGCCGAACCCGACGGTCCCTTCGGTATAGCCGGACTCGAAGTTGAGCATGAAGCCCTGGGCCCATTCGTCGCGCTTGGACTGCTGGCTGCTGGTGCCGTCGCGGAAGTCGCGATTGAAGTACATGTTGCGGGTTTCGAAGGTGGCCGTGCTGTCTTCGAAGAAGGCGGCCTGGCTCATCGGGGCGACACCGGCGAGGGCGACGGCGCTGGCGATGATGGAAGGGCGTACGTACGGGGAACGGGTAGGCGCGAGGGCCTGAGGCTGCGTGGACAGCATCGTCGATGACTCCGTTTATTGTTCTTATCGGTTGCACCTTGCTGGTGCTTTGTTCGGCGCGCGGGGCGACCGTGGTGCGATGCTAGGTAATGAACCTTTCGCTAACCTTTCAGCGTGAAAGGTTTGCCGCGAGGGCTTCACAGGCCCCTCGACGGCGGTACACTCCGCGGCAAAGCCCCACCCGAGCAGGGAGAATCCGATGCGTGTGTTGCTGGTCGAAGACCACCTGCAACTGGCCGAAAGCGTGGCCCAGGCCCTCAAGAGCCATGGCCTGACCGTGGACGTGCTGCACGATGGCGTGGCCGCCGACCTGGCCCTGGCCAGCGAGGACTATGCCGTGGCCGTGCTCGATGTCGGCCTGCCGCGCATGGACGGCTTCGAGGTGCTGGCACGCCTGCGCGGCCGCGGCAAGACCCTGCCGGTGCTGATGCTCACCGCGCGCAGCGACGTCAAGGACCGGGTGCACGGCCTGAACCTGGGGGCCGACGACTACCTGGCCAAGCCCTTCGAACTGACCGAGCTCGAGGCGCGGGTAAAAGCCCTGTTGCGCCGCAGCGTGCTGGGCGGCGAACGCCAGCAGCGCTGCGGCCCGCTGGTCTACGACCTGGACACCCGCCGTTTCACCCTGGGGGATGACGCCTTGACCCTGACCCAGCGCGAGCAGAGCGTGCTCGAGGCGCTGATCGCCCGCCCAGGCCGGGTGATGAGCAAGGAGCAACTGGCCGCCCAAGTGTTCGGCCTGGACGAGGAGGCCAGCCCGGATGCCATCGAGATCTACATCCATCGCCTGCGCAAGAAGCTCGATGGTCACCCGGTCGCCATCGTCACCTTCCGCGGGCTTGGCTACCTGCTCGAGCACCGCGATGCGTGACAACGGCAGCCTGCGCGGGCGCCTGCTCGGCAACCTGGCGCTGCTGCTGGTGGTGTTGATGCTGGCCAGTGGCCTGAGCGCCTACTGGAATGGCCGCGAAGCCGCCGATACCGCCTACGACCGTACCTTGCTGGCCTCGGCGCGGACCATCGCCGCCGGCCTGTCCCAGCGCGATGGCACGCTCAGCGCCGATGTGCCTTACGTGGCCCTGGATACCTTCGCCTACGACAGTGCCGGGCGCATCTACTACCAGGTACTGGATATCCACGGCGAGCTCATCTCCGGTTATGAAAACCTGCCGCCGCCACCGCCCGGTACCCCGCGCACCGACGACTACCCGGCCCTGGCGCGGTTCTACAACGCCACCTACCTGGGCCAGGACGTGCGGGTGGTCAGCCTGCTCAAGGCGGTCAGCGAGCCGAACATGAACGGCATGGCCGAGATCCGTGTGGCCGAGACCGAAGAGGCGCGGGTGCGCATGGCCCGGGGGTTGATGGCTGATACCCTGCTACGCCTGGGCATGCTGGCCCTCGGCGCGCTGATGATGGTGTGGTTCGCGGTCAGCGCCGCGTTGCGCCCGCTGGAACGCCTGCGCACAGCGGTGGAGGAGCGTCAACCCGACGACCTGCGGGCTCTGCCGGTGGTGCAGGTGCAGCGGGAACTGGGCCCGTTGGTGCGCGCCCTGAACCATTTCACCGAACGCCTCAGGGGCCAGTTCGAACGCCAGGCGCAGTTCATCGCCGAGGCGGCCCATGAGCTGCGCACGCCATTGGCGGCGCTCAAGGCACGGGTCGAGCTGGGGCTGCGCTCCCAGGAGCCGGAGCAGTGGCGTCAGACCCTGGAGACCGCTGCCCAGGGGACCGACCGTCTGACCCACCTGGCCAACCAGTTGCTCTCCCTGGCACGGGTGGAAAACGGCGCCCGGGCCATTGCCGAAGGCGGCGCCCAGCGCCTGGACCTGAGTCAGCTGGCTCGTGAGCTGGGCATGGCCATGGCACCGCTGGCCCATGCGCGGGGTGTGGCCCTGGCCCTGGAGGCTGAAGCGCCGGTGTGGCTCAAGGGCGAACCGACCTTGCTCAACGAGTTGCTCAGTAACCTCGTGGACAATGCCCTGGCCCATACGCCGAAGGGCGGCAACGTGATCTTGCGGGTGCTGGCGCCGGCCGTGCTCGAAGTGGAAGACGACGGGCCGGGCATTCCCCTGGAGGAGCGCGAACGGGTATTCGAGCGCTTCTACCGACGCAGTGCCCAGGGCACTGGTCTGGGGCTGGCGATCGTCGGCGAGATCTGCCGTGCACACTTGGCACAGATCAGCCTGCATGACGGCGAGAACGGTGGGTTGCGGGTGCGGGTGAGTTTTATCGCCGATTGACGCGGCCTGCCGGTGCTTCCACCTCAACCTGTCCTGCGCGGTTTTTTTCTGTAGGAGCGGGCTTGCCCCGCGATCAAGGGCGAAGCCCTTGCCAGGCGGCAGCGTTGGCAGGTCCGGCCTAATCGCGGGGCAAGCCCGTTTCTACAGAGGAGAGTGCCAGAGCCTGCTAGCGCAACATGTTCCGCGCATCGAGCAGGTCGGCGACATCCAGTTCCATGCCGTGGGGCAGGCCCAGGTGCTGGTAGGCAGGCAAGGCAGCCAGTGGCCGGCTGCGATTACGATGGCTGAGCAGGCGCGCGATCTGCACGATATCGATGTAGTCGATCTTGTCGGTGCGCCGGTCCAGGTCCTGCACCTGGCTGGGCAGCTTGACCAGTTGCTCGGGGAATTCCCAGGCGCCGAGGATCTTGTCGCCCAGCACCGGATGAATCTGCTCGATCACATAGTGCAGGCACACCGGGTCCGAAAGCAGCTCGTTATGTTCCTCGGCGTAGATCAGCACAGGCAGCGCACCGATCTGGTGGACCAACCCGCCCAAGGTCGCCTGGTCCGGCTTGAGCTGGGTGTAGCGACGGCACAGTTCATAGCTGATGCCGGCAACATCCAGGCTGTTGGCCCATATATCGCGCAATTTGTGCTCTACCGACGGTGAGCGGGCGTGGAAGATCTGTTCGATCACCAGGCCGATCGCCAGGTTGCAGCTGTAGTTGATGCCCAGGCGGGTGATGGCGGTGTGCAAGTCGGTGACTTCCACCGAGGCTCGCAGCAACGGGCTGTTGACCACTTTGATCAGGCGCGCCGAAAGGGCGGCGTCGCGGCCGATCACCCGGCTCAGGGCGGCGACGCTGATCTCGCTGTCCTCGGCGGCCTCGCGGATGCTCAAGGCCACTTCCGGGAGGGTCGGCAGGACCAGGTCGTCCTTTTCGATGGCTGCGAGCAATTGTGCTTGAACCATCTCGGCCAGCTTGTTCATGTAGCTTCTCTAACGCAGTGGTGCAGCCCCGCCCAAGTGACGGGGCAGGCTGGTCAGCGCAGGATTTCCCGGTCGCGGTCCAGTTCGTAGGGCAGGCTGAGCAGTTCCAGCCGTGGGCCTTCGAGGCTGCCCAGGTGCAGGTTGTCGTCTTCCACCGCCTCGGCGCTGAGCACCGCCAGCAGCTCGCAGCCCTGGCCGGTGCTGGCCGCGATCACCACTTCCCCCACCGAAGAGCCATGGGTGGGCGAGAAGATCTCGGCACCCGGTGCGGGCACGCTGTCCTGGGCCAGCGCCAGGCGGTACTGGCGACGCTTGAGCTTGCCCAGGTACTGCATGCGCGCGACGATCTCCTGGCCGGTGTAGCAGCCTTTCTTGAAGCTCACGCCGTCGACGGCCTGCAGGTTGATCATCTGCGGGATGAACAGCTCGCGGGTCGGGCCCATGACCTGGCCGATGCCTGCGCGGACCTGGCCGAGCAGCCAGTCATTGAGGGGCGCTTCGGCCAGGTGCGTGGCGAGCACCTGGCGCACGGTGGAGGCTTGTGCGGCGGGGGCCCAGAGTTCCACGCGGCCGCTGCTGACGGCGATGGCGATCAGGCCGTCATGGCGTACCGTGGCCCCGGCCTCGGCAGGTATGGCCAGGCCCAGTGCCTGGAGCGCGGCATCGCCCCGTTCCAGGCCGAAACGCGCCCAGGCAGCGCTTTCGTCGGTCAGGGTGGCCTTGGAGAACACGGCATACTTCTTGAGGTCGGCCAGCTGCGCGTCGAGCAGTTCGCTGGCCATGGCCAGCAGGTAGCCGTTGCCTTCCGGAAGGATGCGGAAGCTCGACTGCATGCGGCCCTTGACCATGCAGCGTGCACCGAGGCTGGCATGTTCCTGGCTGAGGTAGTTGATATTGCAGGTCAGCTGGCCTTGCAGGAACTTGCCGGCGTCGGAGCCGCGGACGGCGAGGATGCCCTCGTGGGACAGGGGACAGAAGAAAGCGGAATCGGCCATGGGTCATCGCGGTTGCTTGAGACTGGCGGCCATCATAGAACGCTGGTAACAAAATAGGTAGGTGACTAGACCAACGCCTTGTGCCGCCGCGAGCGCCCCGCTGTATACTGGCCGCCCATTCGAGGAGGGCCCCATGGTCGAACAAACTGAACTCAACCGGCTTTTCTGGCACAGCCGCCGCGGCATGCTGGAACTGGACGTGCTGCTGGTGCCATTCACCCAGGAGGTCTACCCCACCCTGAGCGAAGCGGACCGCGAGCTGTACCGTCGCCTGCTGACCTGCGAAGACCAGGACATGTTCGGCTGGTTCATGGAGCGCACCGAGTCCGACGATCCCGAGCTGCAACGCATGGTTCGCATCATCCTGGACCGTGTCCAGCCCAAGTGAGCATTTCGAATGCCGTTGGCGAGGCTCACGCCTGCTGCTGACGGCCTACCTGGCCTGCCAGGTGCTGGCGTGCTCGGCCCTGACCTCGAGCGCGCTGCCCTGGTGGCTCGGCCTTTCCGTTGCCGTTGCCTGCCTTGCCCATGCCTGTTGGGTGATTCCCCGCCATATCCTGTTGACCCACCCCGAGGCCATTACCGGTTTGCGTCGTGACCCGGCGGGCTGGCGCTTGTTCAGCCGTGCCCAGGGGTGGCAGCCGGTGCGGCTGTATCGTGATAGCGTGGCGTTGCCCGGTTTGGTGGTGTTGCGGTTCGCAAGGCCGGGGCGCTGGCTTGGCCAGAGCCAGTGTGTGCCCCGCGATGCCCTGGATGCCGACCAGCATCGGCGCTTGCGGGTGCGGCTGAAGTTCAGTCGCAGGCGCTGGGCCACTACCGTCCTGGCCTCATCGCCGGCAAGCCAGCTCCCACAGGGCTTTCGCTAGTCTTGAGAGCGGCGCAATCTCGGTGGGAGCTGGCGACAGCCTGCGATGGGCTGCAAAGCAGCCCCAAGCCCTCAGACGGTGGAGCCCCTTCAAGCTCAAGGGGCCGCTTTGCGGCCCATCGCAGGCTCCGCCAGCTCCCACAGGGCTAGCACTGACGCCGTACCTGTAGGAGCGGCCTTGTGCCGCGAAAGGAGCGCGTAGCGGCCCCAGGCTCCGGAGAGCTCACCTACCTCAAGACAGCCCCAGCTGACGTGCACCTATGTGGAAAGCGGCCTGCCAGCGCTGGGGCACGCCTGGATCTCAGAGGGGTTCGAGGATGGTGTCTCTGGCCTCGGGCAGCATCCCCGGGTAATCCAAGGTGTAATGCAGCCCTCGGCTTTCCTTGCGCTGCATTGCCGAGCGGATCATCAGCTCCGCCACCTGGGCCAGGTTACGCAGCTCGATCAGGTCGCGGCTGACCTTGTAGTTGCTGTAGAACTCGTCGATCTCGTCCAGCAGCAGACGTACGCGGTGTTCGGCGCGTTGCAGGCGTTTGCTGGTGCGCACGATACCTACGTAGTCCCACATGAAGCGCCGCAGTTCGTCCCAGTTGTGCGCGATGATCACGTCCTCGTCCGAGTCGGTGACCTGGCTGGCATCCCAGCAGGGCAGGGCGGTGGGCATGCTCACTTGGGCAAGGTGCGCCTCGATGTCGGCAGCGGCTGCACGGCCGTAGACGAAGCACTCCAGCAGCGAATTGCTGGCCATGCGGTTGGCACCGTGCAGGCCGGTGAAGCTGGTTTCGCCGATGGCGTACAGGCCTGGCACGTCGGTGTGCCCGCGGTCGTCGACCATGACCCCGCCACAGGTGTAGTGAGCCGCCGGCACCACCGGGATCGGCTGGCGGGTGATGTCGATGCCGAACGCCAGGCAGCGCTCGTAGACGGTGGGGAAATGGCTCTTGATGAAGTCGGCCGGCTTGTGGCTGATGTCCAGGTACACGCAGTCCACGCCCAGGCGCTTCATCTCATGGTCGATGGCCCGGGCCACGATATCGCGCGGTGCCAGCTCTTCGCGCGGGTCGAAGCGTGGCATGAAGCGCTCGCCGTTGGGCAGGCGCAGCAAGGCGCCTTCGCCGCGCAAGGCCTCGGTGATCAGGAAGCTCTTGGCCTGGGGGTGGTACAGGCAGGTGGGGTGGAACTGGTTGAACTCCAGGTTGGCCACCCGGCACCCGGCGCGCCAAGCCATGGCGATGCCATCGCCGCAGGCACCGTCGGGGTTGCTGGTATAGAGGTAGACCTTGGCCGCGCCGCCGGTGGCCAGCACGGTGAAACGTGCACCGAAGGTATCGACTTCGCCGGTGTTGCGGTCCAGCACATAGGCGCCCAGGCAGCGGTCGCCCGGCAGGCCCAGGCGACGCTCGGTGATCAGGTCGACCGCCACCCGCTGCTCCAGCAGCTCGATGTTCGGCCGTTGCCGGGCCTGGGCCAGCAACGCGGTGAAGATGGCCGCGCCGGTGGCATCGGCAGCATGGATGATGCGCCGGTGGCTGTGCCCGCCCTCGCGGGTGAGGTGGAATTCGAAGCCGCCGTCATCGACGCTGTAGTGCTCGTCACGGGTAAACGGCACGCCTTGCTCGATCAGCCATTCGATGGCTTCGCGGCTATGCTCGACGGTGAAACGCACGGCATCCTCATGACACAGGCCGCCGCCGGCATTGAGCGTGTCCTCGACATGGGACTGTACGGTATCGGTGTCATCCAGCACGGCGGCGACGCCGCCCTGGGCCCAAAAAGTCGAACCGTTGGCCAGGTCGCCCTTGCTCAGCACGGCGATGCGCAGGTGGCTGGGGAGGTTCAGTGCCAGGCTCAGGCCAGCGGCACCGCTGCCGATCACCAGGACATCATGTTGGAATTGTTGGCTCATGTCTTGACACTAGTAATCTTGAGAGGGGGAGCGGCACAATAGTCAGGCACAGATGGCATTGTGAAACTATCGTTGATCCTGTCCGGCTGCCTTTATAGCAGCCACAGGTGCCTGATTTCCAATGGCATCTGCGCCGTCGAGGCGATCTTTGTGGGAACTTTCCGATACCGGCGGAAATCCTAAGAAGGCTGCCCGTACGCCACTGAATGCCGCGGCGACGCATGGCGGCAGCTCTATCCGGGCTGACACATGCGTATTCGAGACCTGATTATCGACGCAGCCGGCCATGTCCGCGCTGCGTCTTTCGTGCGAGCCGACCAAGGGCCGCAGGAAACTTGCTTGGAGGGGAGAACTTTTGCGCAAACGCCGAGTCTATGGTTGCAAGCCTGAACGATGGCTGTTGCAACGCTCCTTCGAGACCACTGAGGAGTGTTCATGCTAACCCAGGAAGAGGATCAGCAGCTGGTCGAGCGCGTGCAGCGCGGCGACAGGCGAGCGTTCGATCTGTTGGTGCTGAAGTATCAGCACAAGATTCTCGGGTTGATCGTGCGGTTCGTACACGACACCCACGAGGCCCAGGATGTCGCGCAGGAGGCTTTTATCAAGGCCTACCGGGCGCTGGGAAATTTTCGCGGTGACAGTGCGTTCTATACCTGGCTGTACCGCATCGCCATCAATACGGCGAAGAACTATCTGGTATCCCGTGGAAGACGGCCGCCAGACAGCGATGTGAGCTCCGAGGATGCGGAGTTTTACGACGGCGATCATGGTCTCAAGGATCTCGAGTCCCCAGAGCGCGCGTTGTTGCGGGATGAAATCGAAGGCACTGTCCATCGCACCATCCAGCAGCTGCCCGAGGACCTGCGCACGGCATTGACCCTACGTGAGTTCGACGGACTGAGTTACGAAGACATTGCCAGTGTCATGCAATGTCCGGTGGGTACCGTGCGCTCTCGAATCTTCCGCGCTCGGGAGGCCATAGACAAAGCCCTGCAACCGTTGTTGCAGGAAACCTGAGACAGCGGCGACAGCCAAGAGAGGAACCGCCATGAGTCGTGAAGCTTTGCAGGAATCGCTGTCCGCGGTGATGGATAACGAAGCGGACGAACTGGAACTGCGTCGGGTGTTGAACGCCGTCGACGATCCTGAAACCCGTGCCACCTGGTCGCGCTACCAGGTTGCCCGTGCAGCCATGCACAACGAGCTGGTGCTGCCGAAGCTCGATATCGCCTCGGCGGTGTCCGCCGCGCTGGCCGACGAAGCCGTGCCTGCCAAGGTCAAGCAAGGCCCATGGCGCAGCATCGGCCGCCTGGCTGTCGCAGCCTCGGTGACCGTTGCCGTGCTGGCTGGCGTGCGCCTGTACAACCAGGACGAGATCACCGGTGCCGAGCTCGCTTCCCAGCAGCCAGCCCAACAAGGCCTGAGCGTGCCACAAAGCAAAGGCCCAGCTGTTTTGGCAGGCTATAGTGAAAGCAGTGAGCAACCGACCGGGCCGATGGCCAACGGCGTGCTGCAGAACCAGGCCGGCTGGGATCAGCGTCTGCCAGGCTACCTGCGCCAGCATGCCCAGGAATCCGCGCTCAAGGGCACCGAAACCGCTCTGCCCTACGCACGCGCCGCCAGCCTGGAAAACCGTTAAGTAAGGAGGATCATGCGCGCGCTACCTCTCCTGTCGCTGCTGCTCGGCAGCTGCATGACGGTGCCGGCATTGGCGGCCAACTCCTCGCCCGAGGCGAGCGAATGGTTGAACAAGCTGGCACGGGCCGAGCAAGAGCAGAGTTACCAGGGTTCCTTCGTCTACGAGCGTAATGGCAGCTTCTCCTCCCACGATATCTGGCACCGCGTCCAGGACGGCAAGGTCAGCGAGCGTCTGTTGCAGCTCGATGGCGCGGCCCAGGAGATCGTGCGCGTCGACGGCAAGGTGCAATGCGTCAGTGGGGCCCTGGCCAGTGGTGTCGGCACACCACCGGACTCCGCACCGCGTGTACTCGATCCCCTGAAATTGATGAGCTGGTACGACTTGAGCGTGGCAGGCAAGTCGCGGGTCGCCGGTCGCGACGCCGTGATCGTCACGCTCAGCCCACGGGACCAGCACCGCTATGCCTTCGAATTGCACCTGGACCGCCGTACCGGCCTGCCGCTGCGCTCGTTGATGCTCAACGACAAGAGCCAGTTGCTCGAACGTTTCCAGATGACCCGCCTGGACACCGATGACCTGCCCACCGACGATGACCTCAAGGCCAGCGCCGCGTGCAAGCCGGTCGAGCGTGTCGCCTCGGCCAGCACTGAAACCGTCGCCGGCTGGCGTTCGGACTGGCTGCCGCCGGGCTTCGAGCTGATCAACAGTTCGGTGCGCCGCGATCCCAAGCGCGACAGCCTGGTCAGCAGCCTGATGTACGATGATGGCCTGGCACGCTTCTCGGTGTTCCTGGAGCCTGTCAACGATGATGTCGGCCCTGACACGCGCGCGCAGCTGGGGCCAACGGTGGCGGTTTCGCGCCATCTCAATACGCCCAAGGGCAAGGTCATGGTCACGGTGGTCGGGGAGATTCCCCTGGGGACCGCCGAGCGTGTCGCCTTGTCCATGCGCCCCCAGGATGCCCAGGCGCGCCAATGATGGCGCGCTTTCCTACAGCACGTAGGTCATGCGGCTGACATGAAATTAAAGCATTGTCATTTGCAATCCTTCCGTAAATTTTTTATAGGTCAGGCTTCTCGGGGTCTGGCCTTTCTTGCTTGTGCAAGGGCCTCACTTTGTTAACTACGCTCGTTGTGACGGGAGCCGTATGTCGATACCACGCTTGAAATCCTATCTCTCGATGTTCGCCGCCGTGCTGATGCTCGGCCAGGTGCTCACCGCCCAGGCCGAGGAGGCCTTGCCGGACTTCACCACCCTGGTCGAACAAGCCTCGCCGGCGGTGGTGAACATCAGTACCAAGCAGAAGCTGCCGGACCGCCGTGTCGCTGCCGGGCAGATGCCGGACCTCGAAGGCCTGCCGCCGATGTTCCGCGAATTCTTCGAGCGCAACATGCCGCAGATGCCGCGTTCACCCCGTGGCGATCGCCAGCGTGAAGCGCAGTCGCTCGGCTCGGGCTTCATCATCTCCAGCGACGGCTATGTGCTGACCAACAACCATGTGGTGGCCGACGCCGACGAGATCATCGTGCGCCTGTCCGACCGCAGCGAACTGCAGGCCAAGCTGGTCGGCACCGACCCGCGCACCGACGTGGCCCTGCTCAAGGTCGAGGGCAAGAACCTGCCGACCGTCAAGCTGGGGGACTCCGAGAAGCTCAAGGTCGGTGAGTGGGTGCTGGCCATCGGCTCGCCGTTCGGCTTCGACCACTCGGTGACCAAGGGTATCGTCAGCGCCAAGGGCCGGACCCTGCCCAACGACACCTACGTGCCGTTCATCCAGACCGACGTGGCGATCAACCCGGGCAACTCCGGTGGCCCGTTGTTCAACATGAAGGGCGAAGTGGTGGGGATCAACTCGCAGATCTTCACCCGCTCCGGCGGCTTCATGGGCCTGTCGTTCGCCATCCCGATCGACGTGGCGCTGGACGTCTCCAACCAGTTGAAGAAAGACGGCAAGGTCAGCCGTGGCTGGCTGGGTGTGGTGATTCAGGAGGTCAACAAGGACCTCGCCGAATCCTTTGGTCTGGACAAACCTGCTGGCGCCCTGGTGGCCCAGGTGCTCGAAGACGGCCCGGCGGCCAAGGGCGGCCTGCAGGTGGGTGACGTCATCCTGAGCATGAATGGTCAACCGATCATCATGTCGGCCGACCTGCCGCACCTGGTAGGCAGCCTCAAGGATGGCGACAAGGCGCGCCTGGAGATCATCCGCAACGGCAAGCGCCAGAACCTGGACATCACCATCGGCGCACTGCCGGAGGATGACGCCGACATCGGTACTGGTGGCCAGAGCGGCGCCGAGCGCAGCAGCAACCGCCTGGGTGTCTCCGTGACCGACCTGACCGCCGAGCAGAAGAAATCGCTCGAGCTCAAGGGCGGCGTGGTGATCAAGGAGATCCAGGATGGCCCGGCAGCGCTGATCGGCCTGCGCCCAGGTGACGTCATCAGCCACCTGAACAACCAGGCGATCACCTCGGCCAAGCAGTTCACCGAAATCGCCAAGGACCTGCCGAAGAACCGCTCGGTATCCATGCGCGTGCTGCGCCAAGGCCGCGCCAGCTTCATCACCTTCAAGCTAGCGGAATAGAGCTGAAGGTGGCGTAGGAAAGGGCAGCTTCGGCTGCCCTTTTTCATGAAGCATTTCATGAAATATGCCGCCGGACACAGCACATCCCGCGATTGGCTCGACCCTGTTATCGCGCCCGTATGGCAAGGGCTGCGCCCCTGATCGCGGAGCAAGCCCGCTTCCACAGGGCAGGTTAGGTCGACGCTGCGCCTGCTGCCGTAGGGTAAGCGCCCACTGCCATGGCGCTTGATCAGGAATCTCCCATATCCCCGCGGCTTGAGGTACAATTCCCGGCTATTTTTCGGCGGGCGTCCGGCTCGCAGCCTTTTCGAGTGTTGACCCGTGAGTGATTTGAGTCATATCCGCAATTTCTCCATCATCGCCCACATCGACCATGGCAAGTCGACGCTGGCCGACCGTTTCATCCAGATGTGCGGTGGCCTGACTGCGCGCGAAATGGAAGCCCAGGTCCTCGACTCCATGGACCTCGAGCGCGAGCGCGGTATCACCATCAAGGCCCACAGCGTCACGCTGCACTACAAGGCCCAGGACGGCAAGATCTACCAGCTGAACTTCATCGATACCCCCGGCCATGTCGACTTCACCTATGAGGTCAGCCGTTCCCTGGCGGCCTGCGAGGGCGCGCTGCTGGTGGTGGACGCCGGCCAGGGTGTCGAAGCCCAGTCCGTGGCCAACTGCTACACCGCCATCGAGCAGGGCCTGGAGGTCATGCCGGTGCTGAACAAGATGGACCTGCCCCAGGCCGACCCGGACCGCGTCAAGGACGAGATCGAGAAGATCATCGGCATCGACGCCACCGACGCCGTGGCCTGCAGTGCCAAGAGCGGCATGGGCGTGGACGAGGTGCTCGAGCGCCTGGTGCAGACCATCCCGGCCCCCGAGGGCGAGATCGATGCCCCCCTGCAGGCGCTGATCATCGATTCCTGGTTCGACAACTACCTGGGTGTCGTCTCCCTGGTGCGTGTACGCCACGGCCGGGTCAAGAAAGGCGACAAGATCCTGGTCAAGTCCACCGGCAAGGTGCACCTGGTCGACAGCGTCGGTGTCTTCACCCCCAAGCACACCCAGACCGCTGACCTCAAGGCCGGTGAAGTGGGCTTCATCATCGCCAGCATCAAGGACATCCATGGTGCCCCGGTCGGTGACACCCTGACCCTGTCCTCGACCCCCGAGGTCGAAGTGCTGCCCGGCTTCAAGAAGATCCAGCCGCAGGTATACGCCGGCCTGTTCCCGGTCAGCTCCGACGATTTCGAGGATTTCCGCGACGCATTGTCGAAGCTCACCCTGAACGACTCCTCGCTGCAATACCTGCCGGAAAGCTCCGACGCCCTGGGCTTCGGCTTCCGTTGCGGCTTCCTCGGCATGCTGCACATGGAGATCATCCAGGAGCGCCTGGAGCGCGAATACGACCTGGACCTGATCACCACCGCGCCGAGCGTGATCTACGAGCTGGTGCTCAAGACCGGCGAGACCATCTACGTCGACAACCCGTCCAAGCTGCCGGACGTCTCTGCCGTGCAGGACTTCCGCGAGCCGATCGTCACCGCCACCATCCTCGTGCCCCAGGAGCACCTGGGCAACGTCATCACCCTGTGCATCGAGAAGCGTGGCGTGCAGCGCGACATGCAGTTCCTCGGCAGCCAGGTGCAGGTGCGCTACGACCTGCCGATGAACGAAGTGGTGCTGGACTTCTTCGACAAGCTGAAGTCGACCAGCCGTGGCTACGCGTCGCTGGACTATCATTTCGATCGCTACCAGTCGGCCAACCTGGTCAAGCTGGACGTGTTGATCAACGGCGACAAGGTCGATGCCCTGGCGCTGATCGTTCATCGCGACAACGCCCACTACAAGGGCCGTGCGCTGACTGAAAAGATGAAGGAACTGATCCCTCGGCAGATGTTCGACGTGGCGATCCAGGCAGCCATCGGCGGCCAGATCGTGGCGCGTACCACCGTCAAGGCACTCAGAAAGAACGTACTGGCTAAATGCTATGGCGGTGACGTCAGCCGTAAGAAGAAGCTGCTGGAGAAGCAGAAGGCCGGTAAGAAACGCATGAAACAGGTCGGCAACGTGGAGATCCCACAGGAAGCCTTCCTCGCCGTGCTCAGGTTGGATAGCTAGGTCCTATGTCGCTAAATTTCCCGCTGTTGCTCGTCATCGCCGTTGCCGTCTGCGGCCTGTTGGGTCTGATCGACCTGCTGTTCCTGGCCCCGCGCCGGCGAGCGGCGGTCGCCAACTACCAGGGCAGCGTCAGCCAGCCCGAGATGGCCGTGCTCGAGCGCCTGAACAAGGAGCCGTTGCTGGTCGAGTACGGCAAGTCGTTCTTCCCGGTGCTGTTCATCGTGCTGGTGCTGCGTTCGTTCTTGGTCGAGCCGTTCCAGATCCCTTCGGGGTCGATGAAACCCACCCTGGAAGTGGGCGATTTCATCCTGGTGAACAAGTTCTCCTATGGCATTCGCCTGCCGGTGATCGACAAGAAGGTCATCGAGATCGGTGACCCGCAGCGGGGCGACGTGATGGTGTTCCGCTACCCCAGCGACCCGAACGTCAACTACATCAAGCGCGTGGTCGGCCTGCCGGGCGACCAGGTTCGTTACACCAGCGACAAGCGCCTGTATGTCAATGGCCAGCCGGTAGCCGAGCAACTGGTCGGCGCCGAGCCGGGTACCCTGGGCAGCGCCCAGCTGTACAAGGAGAAGCTGGGCGAGGCCGAGCACCTGATCCGCAAGGAGATGAGCCGCTACCGCATGCCGCCGGACCAGCAATGGACCGTGCCCGCCGGCCATTACTTCATGATGGGCGACAACCGCGACAACTCCAACGACAGCCGTTACTGGGACGATCCGAACATTCCGAAGGAACTGCACGGCATGGTTCCGGATCGGAACATCGTCGGCAAGGCCTTCGCGGTCTGGATGAGCTGGCCGGAGCCTAAGCTCAGCCACTTCCCCAACCTGTCGCGGGTCGGCCTGATCCATTGATACCCAACGGCGCTGTCTGGCAGACAGCGCCGAATGCATTTCTGACATAGGCTGTGTTCTCAGGGATCGAGAGATTCTGCCGCCCACAAGGTGGCGGACCACAGCCAAACAGTCTTTCAGGATGTTGATTTGAACAACGCGTTGAACAACCCACGGGTGGCCCCATGAGTGCTTCCCTTGCTCGCCTGGAGCGCAAGCTCGGCTATACCTTCAAGAACCAGGACCAGATGCTGCTGGCCCTGACCCATCGCAGCTATGCCGGGCGCAATAACGAACGCCTGGAGTTTCTGGGCGATGCCATCCTCAACTTCGTGGTCGGCGAAGCGCTGTTCGAGCGTTTCCCCCAGGCCCGGGAAGGCCAGCTGTCGCGATTGCGCGCACGCCTGGTCAAGGGAGAGACCCTGGCCCGCCTGGCCCGTGGCTTCGACCTGGGCGAGTACCTGCGCCTGGGCTCGGGTGAGCTCAAGAGCGGCGGCTTTCGCCGTGAGTCGATCCTGGCCGATGCCCTGGAGGCATTGATCGGTGCGATCTACCTGGACGCCGATATGGCGGCAGCGCGTGAACGCATCCTGGCCTGGCTGGCCGGTGAGTTCGACGGCCTGACCCTGGTCGATACCAACAAGGACCCCAAGACCCGCCTGCAGGAGTTCCTGCAGTCGCGTGCCTGCGAACTGCCACGCTACGAAGTGGTGGACATCCAGGGCGAACCGCACTGCCGCACCTTCTTCGTCGAATGCGAGGTGGTGCTGCTGAACAACAAGAGCCGTGGCCAGGGCGTGAGCCGGCGTATCGCCGAGCAGGTCGCCGCCGCCGCCGCATTGATCGCCCTGGGCGTGGAGAATGGCAATGACTGATAGCAACCCGACCCGCTGCGGCTACGTGGCCATCGTCGGCCGCCCCAACGTGGGCAAATCGACCCTGCTCAACCACATCCTCGGCCAGAAGCTGGCGATCACCTCGCGCAAGCCGCAAACCACCCGCCACAACATGCTCGGCATCAAGACCGAGGGTGACGTGCAGGCGATCTACGTCGACACCCCCGGCATGCACAAGGCCAACGACAAGGCCCTGAACCGCTACATGAACCGCAACGCCTCGGCGGCCCTGAAGGACGTCGACGTGGTCATCTTCGTGGTCGACCGTACCCGCTGGACCGATGAAGACCAGCTGGTGCTCGAGCGGGTCCAGTACGTCACCGGCCCGGTGATCCTGGCCGTCAACAAAACCGACCGCATGGAAGAAAAGGCCGAGCTGATCCCGCACCTACAATGGCTGCAGCAGCAACTGCCGAATGCCGAGATCGTGCCGATCTCCGCCCAACAGGGGCACAACCTCGAGGCCCTCGAGGCCCTGATCGCCAAGCACCTGCCGGAGAACGAGCACTTCTTCCCGGAAGACCAGATCACCGACCGCAGCAGCCGCTTCCTGGCCGCCGAACTGGTTCGCGAGAAGATCATGCGCCAGCTCGGGGCGGAGCTGCCATACCAGATCACCGTGGAAATCGAAGAGTTCAAGCAGCAGGGCCATGTGCTGCACATCCACGCGCTGATTCTGGTCGAGCGTGACGGGCAGAAGAAAATCATCATTGGCGACAAGGGCGAGCGCATCAAGCGCATCGGTTCCGAGGCGCGCAAGGACATGGAGCTGCTGTTCGACGCCAAGGTCATGCTCAACCTCTGGGTCAAGGTCAAGGGCGGCTGGTCCGACGACGAGCGTGCCCTGCGCTCGCTGGGCTACGGCGACCTGTAACTCCACAGGCCGGCCACGCCCCTTGTAGGAGCGGCCTTGTGCCGCGAAAGGGCCGCAGAACGGCCCTTGAACATAGGGCCGCTTCGCAGCCCTTTCGCGGCACAAGGCCGCTCCTACAGGGGCATGTGCCGAACCGGGGCGAGTGATTTCCATGGAACAACCAGTCGGCCAGCCGGCCTACGTGCTGCATAGTCGTGCCTACAAGGAAACCAGTGCGCTGGTGGACTTCTTCACGCCGCAGGGGCGCGTGCGGGCGGTGCTGCGCCGTGCCCGGGGCAAGGGTGGCAGCCTGGTACGCCCCTTCGTGGAGTTGGAGGTGGAGCTGCGCGGACGCGGCGAGCTGAAGAACGTCGGCCGCCTCGACAGCATCGGCATTGCCGGCTGGTTGCATGGCGATGCCCTGTTCAGCGGGCTCTACCTCAACGAGCTGTTGATGCGCCTGCTGCCGGCAGAGGCCCCGCACCCTGGTTTGTTCGAACACTACACCCTGACGCTCCAGGCCCTGGCCGCCGGCCGCGCGCTGGAACCACTGCTGCGGGCCTTCGAATGGCGCCTGCTGGACGAACTGGGGTATGCCTTCGCCCTGGACCACGACATCAACGACGACCCGATCGAAAGCACCGGGCTGTATCGCTTGCAGGTGGATGCGGGCCTGGAGCGTGTGTACCTGGCGCAGCCTGGGTTGTTCACCGGAGCCGAGTTGCTGGCACTGGGCCAGGCCGACTGGGCGGCGCCTGGCGCCTTGCTGGCGGCCAAGCGCCTCATGCGCCAGGCCCTGGCGGTTCATCTGGGCCCCAAGCCCCTGGTGAGTCGGGAACTGTTTCGCAAGCGCTGAGCACATCGTATGCTGTGGGGCTCACACTTCAGGAGAGCCCTTTCGTGACTCACAGCAACCGCATGCTTCTCGGCGTCAACATCGACCACGTGGCGACCCTGCGCCAAGCCCGGGGCACCCGTTACCCGGACCCGGTCAAGGCCGCGCTGGATGCCGAGGAGGCGGGGGCCGATGGCATCACCGTGCATCTGCGTGAAGACCGCCGCCACATCCAGGAGCGCGATGTGCTGTTGCTCAAGGACGTGCTGCAGACGCGCATGAACTTCGAAATGGGCGTTACCGAAGAGATGATGGCCTTCGCCGAGAAAATCCGCCCGGCGCACATTTGCCTGGTGCCGGAAACCCGCCAGGAGCTCACCACCGAAGGCGGCCTGGATGTCGCTGGCCAGGAGGCGCGGATCAAGGCTGCCGTAGAGCGTCTGGCACGTACGGGGGCCGAGGTTTCCTTGTTCATCGACCCGGATGAGCGCCAGATCGAGGCCTCGCGTCGCGTCGGCGCACCTGCGGTCGAGCTGCACACCGGCCGTTACGCCGATGCCCAGACGCCCACCGAAGTGGCCGACGAACTGCAGCGTATCGTCGATGGCGTGGCCTTTGGCGTGGGGCAGGGGCTGATCGTCAATGCCGGCCACGGCCTTCACTACCACAACGTCGAGGCGGTGGCGGCGATCAAGGGCATCAACGAACTGAACATCGGCCATGCGCTGGTGGCCCATGCCCTGTTCGTCGGCTTCAAGGCGGCGGTGGCGGAGATGAAGGCGCTGATCGTGGCGGCTTCCCGCTGATTTTTCGCATGGCCTGATCGCGGGCTTGCCCAGCGATCAGGCCAGACGGCAAACATCATTCTGCCCGAAACACCAAGGCGAACCGTGTCGGCCCCTGGCGCTGGCTACTGACCTCGACCCGCCCGCCATGCAGCTGCATGATCGACTTCACGATCGCCAGCCCCAGGCCTGTTCCGCCCTCCTGCCGGGAGCGCCCACTCCCTGCGCGATAGAAACGTTCGAACAGGTGCGGCAGGTGTGCCTGGGCAATGCCCGGCCCCTGGTTTTCCACCGCCAGCCTGACTTCGTCGCCTCGACGCTCGATCGCTACCTCCACCACTTGGTTCTCCGGGCTGTGTCGGATGGCATTGCTCAGCAGGTTGGACAGTGCCCGCTGGAACATCAGCCGGTCCCCAAGTGCCGTGCCCCAGCCTCGCAAGCGCAGTTCGACCCCCTTGAGCTCGGCACTGAAGGCGAACAGTTCGACGACTCGCCCGGCTTCCTCGGCCAGTGCCAGCGGCACCTGGGAGAGCTGAGCCTGCGGCTGGCTGGCCTGGGCGAGGAAGAGCATGTCGTTGATGATGCGGTTGAGTCGGGTCAGTTCTTCGACGCTTTCCTCCAGGGCCTCCCGGTAACGAGGGGCGTCGCGCTCGCGGGCCAGGGTGACCTGGGCCTTGCCCATCAGGTTGCTGATAGGTGTGCGCAATTCGTGGGCCAGGTCATCGGAAAACTGGGACAGCTGGCTGACGCCCTGGTCCAGGCGGTCGAGCATGACATTGATGGCCCTGGCCAGCTCGGCCAGTTCATGGGGCAGGTCGCTGTCGGGCAGACGATGCTCCAGCTCCTGGGCCGACACCCGGCCGGCGACGCGGCGGAAATGGCGCAATGGGCGCAGGCCGCGTTGAACCAGCTTCCAGGCACTGAAGCCGATCAGCAGCAGCAGCAGCGGCAAGGCGAGCAGGGTCGAGTGCAGGTAGGCCTGGAGCAGGGCGCTGTCGTCGGCGCGGTTGAGCGACATCATCACCCGCACGGGCGTGTCGTCGCGCAGGCGCATCAGTCGGGTGGCCGTGAGGAACTGGTTGCCGGCGCTGTCGGCCCAGGCATGGAAGGTCAGTCGTGATTCGACTGGCAGCTGGCTCGCCTGGGCCGCCAAGGCTGGGCCCAGGCTCAACAGCAAAGGGTGGCGACCGTTCAGCGCCAGCACGCTCAGGCTCAGGTTGTCATGGCCCATGACCAGGTCGAGCAAGGGATGGGCACGCCGGCCCAGGTCTTCGTTGCGCAGGTCCACGCGCAGGTTGTGCTCGACCTGCAGCATCTTGCGCGTCAGGTCCTTGCGTGCTCGGCTGTCGAGTTCGTGGTCCAGGGCGAATACGGCCAGGCACGCCAGTAGCAACACCAGCGCCGCGCCCATGAGGGTCACCGACAGGCCCAGGCGCAGGGACAGGCTTGCCTGCTTCACGGGCGAGCCTCGAGCACATAGCCGACACCGCGTAGGGTGTGGATCAGCTTGTCTTCGAACGGGTCGTCGATCTTCGCCCGCAGGCGGCGGATCGACACTTCCACGACGTTGGTGTCGCAGTCGAAGTTCATGTCCCAGACCAGCGAGATGATCTGTGTGCGCGACAGGACTTCGCCGCTCTGGCGCATCAACAGGTGCAACAGGGCGAACTCCTTGGCGGTGAGGTCGATACGCCGGCCGGCACGGAAGGCGCGGTGGCGGCCGGGGTCCAGCTCCAGGTCGGCAACGCGCAGTGTGCTCGGTTGCAGGTGTTGGTCGTTGCGCCGCAACAGGGTGCGGATACGTGCCAGCAGTTCGGGAAACTCGAACGGCTTGAGCAAGTAGTCGTCGGCGCCCAGGTCCAGCCCCCGGACCCGATCGGCCAGGCGACCGTGCGCCGTGAGCATCATGATGCGCGTGGACGACTCGGCCCGCAGGCGTTGCAGCACGCTCCAGCCGTCGAGTTCCGGCAGGTTGACGTCGAGGATCACCAGGTCGTAGGGCTGCTGCCGGGCCAGGTGCAGGCCATCGATCCCGGTGTGGGCGCAGTCGACCACGTAGCCGTTCTCGCGCAGGCCTTGTTGCAGGTAATCGGCGGTACGCAGCTCGTCTTCGATGATCAGTAGGCGCATGGGCAGGGCTCGTGTGGTGAAAGGCGGCGATTCTCGACCCTGTAGCAGGATCAGGGTCAAGGGCGGGGATGTTACGGCATGCGAACGGCGAGGGGCCGCGGATAACGGATTTGTAATGCAGCGGTCATCCTGGCGATAGGCCGGTGCCTTTCGAGGGTCATGCGAGGGGGCAAGCCTTGCAGCACTGTAATGTCCGCCTCACCTTGGCGTTAGCTGTGCCTCGCTAGGATGGCTCCATGAATGGCTATCACACGAGGCAAACACGATGAACCTGACCAAGTATCTGTTGCTCGCCGTACTCACCCTGGGCAGCACTGTGGCGCTGGCCGAAGGCGGTGCTGAGCGTTCCCGCCAGTTCTGGGAAGCGTTCCGGCAAGACCAGCAGCGTGTCCATGGCGACAAGGAGCGAGCGGTGGTCGCGCGGGAGCGCAAGGCGCAGGAGAAGACCCGCGAGCTGGCCAAGGATTGACGGTGTCGTCGCCTTCGCAGGTGCTCCGCTGTCGAAGGTGTGTTTGGCGTTCCGAGGGCCGCTGCGCGCCCATCGCGGGACAAGCCCGCTCCCACAGGGGCAATGCCAGTAGCATGCCCTGAAGGGTTAGCGCTTTATCTGTGGGGCGGCTGCCCGGCTTGTCCTGCTATGGACGCGCAATGGCTGACGGGACGCCTTTTTTATTTGCGTGCCAGCAAGGTGGCGCGGCGCGGCGCCGGCAGGCCTTCGACCGTGCGGCTATGGTCGTTCGGGTCGAGGAAGTGCTCCAGCGACTGGTAGCGCATCCAGTCGGTACTGCGCTGCTCCTGCACGCTGGTGACGCTGACATCCACGCAGCGCACATCGCTGAACCCGGCCCGGCGCAGCCAGCGCTCCAGCGCCGGCACCGACGGCAGGAACCAGACATTGCGCATCTGTGCGTAACGGTCCTCAGGCACCAGCACCTGGTGTTCGTCACCCTCGATCACCAAGGTCTCCAGTACCAGCTCGCCGCCCTTGACCAGGCAGTCCTTGAGCGCCAGCAGGTGCTCGATGGGCGAGCGTCGGTGATAGAACACCCCCATGGAAAAGACGGTGTCGAAGCCTTCCAGGTTCGCCGGCAGCTCTTCCAGGGCGAACGGCAAGTGCCAGGCGGGCAGGTCGGGCAGGTATTTCTGCACCGCCTGGAACTGGCAGAAGAACAGCCAGTTCGGGTCGACGCCGATCACCATGTCGGCACCGGCACCGAGCATGCGCCACTGGTAGTAGCCGTTGCCGCAGCCGACATCGAGCACGCGCTTGCCCTTGAGGTCCAGGTGCGGGCTGACCCGCGACCACTTCCAGTCCGAGCGCCATTCGGTGTCCACGTGCACGCCGAACAGGTCGAACGGCCCCTTGCGCCACGGCGACAGGCCCATCAGAGCGTCATGCATGCGGGTACGGGTGGCCTGGTCGCAGGCGCAGTCCAGGCGCAGGCCGTTGGCCAGGTCGATCTCGCTCGGCGTCAACTGCGGCAAGGCCTCCAGGGCGCCGCGCCAGCGGTCGAGGTCACCGTGGCCTTTTTCCAGCTTGGCCTGCAGTTGTGCCTGCAGGCCTTGGGACCAAGCGGCAAGCGGGGTTCCCGCCAGGCGGCGGACGAGGGGAGAGAGATCGATCATGGCAGGGCAATCAGTGAGGCGAAGTTGAGGCATTGGAACCAGGGGACGACCTTGGAGAACCCCGCGTCGCGCAGGCGCTGCGTGTGGGTTTGCAGGGTGTCGGGTTTCATCACGTTCTCGATGGCGCTGCGTTTCTGGGCGATTTCCAGTTCGCTGTAGCCATTGGCACGCTTGAAGTCCAGGTGCAGTTCGTTGAGCAGCGTCTGCTCCTGGTCGTCCTCGAAGCGCAGCTTCTCGGAAAGGATCAGCGCGCCGCCGGGCAGCAGGGCCTGGCGGATACGGCCGAGCAGTTCCAGGCGTCGCTCGGGCGCGATGAATTGCAGGGTGAAGTTCATCGCCACCACCGAGGCCGGTTCCAGGGGCAGGGTGAGGATATCCGCCTCGAGCACCTGCACCGGCAGCAGTTCCTGGAACATCGAGTCCTGTGCGGTCAGGTACTGGCGGCAGCGTTCGACCATGGCCGCGGAGTTGTCCACGGCGATGACCCGGCAGCCATCGTTGCGCACATGGCGGCGCAGCGATTGGGTCACTGCCCCCAGCGAAGCGCCCAGGTCGTACAGAGCGGTGTTCGGCTGGGCGAAGCGGGCGGCGAGCACGCCGAGGTTTTCGACGATGGTCGGGTAACCGGGCACCGAACGCTTGATCATGTCCGGGAACACGCGCACCACATCCTCGTTGAAGACGAAGTCGGGCACCTGCTCCAGGGGCTGGGCGAAAAGGCGGTCGGGTTCTTTGCTCACGGTGAGTCCGGCTGGCTGGCGATATGAAGGGCGGGCATTTTAGCCAAACCGTGACGCGGATGCATGACCGACTGATCGGAAGCTGCCGTTATTGCACCTGGATCGCGCAGTCGAAGGTCTGCACCGGCCGTACTTCCGGCGCCCAGGGCTGCTGGTAGACCAGGATCAAGTGCCCCTCGCCGCTGGCCTTGGCCTGGAAGCGCCAGGTGGATGTCCCGGCACTGCCGACGATACCGGCCTCCTCAGGGGTGTTGTAGACCTCCGGCCCCATGCTTTGCAGGACCTCCGGTGCAGGGTTTTGCACCAGCCAGCGGTACCCGGTGCTGGGGTTGCTGGGTAGGGTCAGGGTCAGGTTCTGGCCGACCTGAAGGTGTTGGGGACATTCGCTCTCGGCGTCCAGTTCGACGGTGTGCGTCGGGTGCTGGGCGCAGGCGGTGAGCAGGGCGAGGCCCAGGGGGGCGAGCAGACGAAAGGTGGTCATGGTGGCTCCGTAGGCTGGCGATGGCCTGAGGATAACCGAACCGGGTGGCGTTTTGTGTTGCCTGGCCGGACCACTCGCGGGACACGCCCCACACACATGGCCAGCGCTGAGGATGGCCCCATCGCCGGCAAGCCGGCTCCCACCTGTACTGCGCTGCTTTCAGAGACACCGCTATACCTGTGGGAGCCGGCTTGCCGGCGATGGGGCGCTTTACAGCATCAGAACAACACCTTCGCCACGTCGGCGAAGCGCTTGGCGAAATGCACCGTCAACCCTTCGCGCAGGTAGTCGGGCAGTTCTTCGAAGTCACCGCGGTTGGCTTCCGGCAGGATCAGCTCGAAGATCTTCTGCCGGCGTGCCGCGATCACCTTCTCGCGCACGCCACCGATCGGCAGTACCTGCCCGGTCAGGGTCAGCTCGCCGGTCATGGCCACGCCTTTCTTCGGCGCCTGGTCGCGGGCCAGGGACAGCAGGGCGCTGGCCATGGTGATGCCGGCGCTAGGGCCATCCTTGGGCGTGGCGCCCTCGGGTACGTGCAGGTGGATGAAGGCTTCGTTGAAGAAGCCCGGGTCGCCCCCGTACTGCTTGAGGTTGGAGCTGACGTAGCTGTAGGCGATTTCGGCGGATTCCTTCATCACATCGCCCAGCTTGCCGGTGAGCTTGAAGCCGCGGTTGAGGGTATGGATACGGGTGGCTTCGATCGGCAGTGTGGCGCCGCCCATGCTGGTCCAGGCCAGGCCTGTGATCACACCCTTGCCGGCCAGCACCTGCTCGCTGCGGAACACCGGCATGCCCAGGGCCGGCTCCAGGTCCTTGGTACCGATCTTGAGCTTGGCGTCGGGGTTCTCCAGAAGCTTGACCACCGCCTTGCGCACCAGCTTGCCCAGCTGTTTTTCCAGCTGGCGGACACCGGCCTCGCGGGCGTAGCCCTCGATCACCGTGCGCAGGGCGCTGTCGCTGATAGCCAGGCTGCTCTTGGCCACGCCGGCCTTGTCCAGCTGCTTGGGCCACAGGTGACGCTTGGCGATCGCCAGTTTCTCCTCGGTGATGTAGCCGGAGAGGCGGATCACTTCCATGCGGTCGAGCAGGGGGCCGGGGATCGAGTCCAGGGTGTTGGCGGTGCACACGAACAGGACCTTGGACAGGTCCAGGCGCAGGTCCAGGTAGTGGTCTAGGAAGTCGACGTTCTGCTCGGGGTCGAGGGTCTCGAGCAAGGCCGAGGCCGGGTCGCCCTGGTAGCTCTGGCCCATCTTGTCGATCTCGTCGAGCATGATCACCGGGTTCATCACCTCGACGTCCTTCAGCGCTTGCACCAGCTTGCCTGGCTGGGCACCGATGTAGGTGCGCCGGTGGCCCTTGATCTCTGCCTCGTCGCGCATGCCGCCGACGCTGAAACGGTAGAACGGCCGGCCGAGGCTTTCGGCGATGGACTTGCCGATACTGGTCTTGCCCACCCCGGGCGGGCCCACCAGCAGCACGATGGAACCGCTGATCTCACCCTTCCAGGCACCCACGGCGAGGAATTCGAGGATACGCTCCTTGATGTCGTCGAGGCCGGCATGATGCTGGTCGAGGACCTTGCGCGCGTGCTTGAGGTCGAGCTTGTCCTGGCCGTACACGCCCCAGGGCAGGGCGGTGGCCCAGTCCAGGTAGTTGCGGGTGACGGCGTATTCGGGCGAGCCGGTCTCGAGGATCGCCAGCTTGCCCATCTCTTCGTCGATCCGTTTTTTCGCCTGCTCCGGCAGGGTCTTGCCTTCCAGGCGTTGCTGGAACTGCTCGAGGTCGGCGCTGCGGTCGTCCTTGGTCAGGCCCAGCTCCTGCTGGATGACCTTGAGCTGTTCCTTGAGGAAGAACTCGCGCTGGTGTTCGCCGATCTGCCGGTTGACCTCGGCGGAGATCTCGTTCTGCAGGCGTGCGACCTCGACTTCCTTGCGCAGCATCGGCAGGACTTTCTCCATGCGCTTGAGCATCGGCACGCAGTCGAGCACTTCCTGCAACTGCGAACCGGTGGCGGAGGTCAGCGCCGCGGCGAAGTCGGTCAAGGGTGACGGGTCGTTGGGGCTGAAGCGGTTGAGGTAGTTCTTCAGCTCTTCGCTGTACAGCGGATTGAGCGGCAGCAGCTCCTTGATCGCGTTGATCAGGGCCATGCCGTAGGCCTTCACTTCGTCGGTGGGCTCGGCCGGTTGGCGCGGGTAGTCCACCTCCACCAGGTAGGGCGGGCGATGGTGCTTGAGCCAGGTGCGGATGCGCACCCGGGTCAGGCCCTGGGCGACGAATTGCAGCTTGCCGTTCTCGCGGCTGGCATGGTGGACCTTGACCAGGGTGCCGTACTGCGGCAGGGCCGAGGTGTCGAAATGGCGGTGGTCTTCGGCGGGCTCGTCCATGAAGAACAGCGCCAGGGCATGGTGTGGCGTCTTGGCCACCAGGTCGAGGGTTTCCGCCCAGGGTTCTTCGTTGACGATCACCGGCAGGACCTGGGCCGGGAAGAACGGGCGGTTGTGAATCGGGATCACGTAGACCTTGTCCGGCAGTTGCTGGCCGGGCAGGGCGAGGTGGTGGCCAGGCGTGGCCTTGGCTTCGAGGTGTTCGACTGTTTCGTGTTCGTCTGGGTGGTCCGGAAGATCCTGCTGGTCGCTCATGGGGCACCTGCGTGAATGACTATGGTGCTTAGATGGGGCGGTGGTTGGCAGGTTTCAATGGTAGACGAAGGGGAGGGGTTCATCCGTGCGTGACCTGCACGAGCCTCATCGCCGGCAAGCCGGCTCCCACAGGTATGGCGGTGTTTCTGAAAACAGCGCAGGACAGGTGGGAGCCGGCTTGCCGGCGATGAGGCGGTTCAGGCCAATGAGCCCCGCAGGCGGGGCTCGGGAACGTTACTCGGCCAACTTGTAGGCAATGATGTAGTCACCCATCTTGGTGCCCAGCGAACCATGGCCGCCAGCGGTGACCAGCACGTACTGCTTACCATCCTTGCCGGTGTAGGTCATCGGTGTGGCCTGGCCGCCGGCTGGCAGGCGAGCTTTCCACAGCTCCTTGCCGTTGTTCACGTCATAGGCGCGCAGGTACTGGTCCAGGGTGCCGCTGAGGAAAGCCACGCCACCTGCGGTGACGATCGAGCCGCCCATGCTCGGCACGCCCACGGGCAGGCCGATCGGTACCGGGGTGCTGTCGCGGGTGGTGCCGTTCTTGTGCTTCCACACGACTTTGTTGGTGAACAGGTCGATGGCGGCCACATAGCCCCAGGCCGGCGCCTGGCAAGGCACGCCCAGCGGCGACATGAACGGGTGCATGATCACCGCGTACGGCGCACCGGTGTTCGGCTGCACGCCGCTGGTTTCGCTCTCGCGTTTGCTGCCGGCGGCGACTTTCTCGCGCGGCACCATCTTCGAGACGAAGGCCATGTAGTTCGGCGAAGTGAACAGTAGCTGGCGCACCGGGTCGACCGAGACACTGCCCCAGTTGAACACGCCGACGTTGCCCGGGTAGACCAGCGAGCCCTGCTCCGATGGCGGAGTGTACTGGCCTTCGTAGCGCAGTTCGCGGAACTGGATACGGCACAGCATCTGGTCGAACGGCGTGGCGCCCCACATGGCCTGTTCGGTCAGCTCGGGGCCGAGCAGGTTGAGGTCGGAGCGGGCCTGGGTCGGCGAGGTGCGGTCGCCTTTCACTGCGCCCTGGGGTACCGGGATCTCGCGGATCGGCACGATCGGGGTGCCGTCGCGGCGATCGAGCACATACAGGCTGCCTTGCTTGGTGGGCACGATGACCGCCGGCTTGACGCCGTCGTCGGTCTTCAGGTGCACCAGGGTCGGTTGGCTGCCCACGTCCATGTCCCACAGGTCGTGGTGGGTGAACTGGTAGTTCCAGCGCGCCTTGCCGGTGGCCAGGTCCAGGGCGACGATGCCGGCGCTGTACTTCTCGGCGCCTGGTGTGCGGTTCGCGCCCCACTGGTCAGGGGTCTGGTTGCCCAGCGGCAGGTAGATCATGCCCAGCTCTTCGTCGACGCTGGCGATCGACCACATGTTGGCCGAGTTGCGGCTGTACATCTTGCCGTCGGCCAGGGGCGCGGTGTCGTCCGGGTTGTTGCTGTCCCAGTTCCACACCAGGCGGCCGTCGTGCACGTCGTAGGCGCGGATCACGCCGGACGGCTCGTTGGTCGACTCGTTGTCGGTCACGTGGCCGCCGATGATCACCAGGTCACGGGTGATCGCTGCGGGCGAGGTGGAGTAGTAGCCACCGGCGGTGAATGGGCCGATGCCACGGGTCAGGTCGATCACGCCCTGGTTGGCGAAGCCTTCGCAGACCTTGCCGGTGTCGGCATTGATGGCGATCAGGCGCGCATCGGCGGTCGGCAGGTAGAGGCGACGCGGGCAGGCCTGGGCCACGGCCTGGCCGGCCTCGGAGACCTTCGGCGCGGGGCTGCCGTCACGGCTGACATAGCGGTTCTCGTCGTAGTAGGAGACGCCGCGGCAGGTCATGTGGGCGAAGCCCTTGAAGGTGCCGACTGGGCTCTTGACCTGCGGGTCGTAGCGCCAGATCTCGGCGCCGGTGTCCGGGTCCAGGGCCAGCAGCTGGCTGTGGGCGGTGCAGGCGTAGAGCTTGCCATTGACCTTCAGCGGGGTGTTCTGGTTGGTCAGCTCCACCGGGTCGTTTTCCGTCGGCAGGTCGCCGGTGCGGATGCGCCAGGCCTCTTCCAGGCGGTAGGCGTTCTGCGGGGTGATCTGGCGCAGCGGCGAATAGCGGTCGCCGTACTCGGTACGGCCGTAGGCCTGCCACTCACCGTCCGGCATGGCCGGTGCGGCGCTGGCCATCTCGCTGCTCTCGCGGCCCAGTTCGCCGAACACTTCGCCCGGGTGGGT
Source organism: Pseudomonas shiyinii (assembly GCF_056725765.1). Classification (NCBI taxonomy): domain Bacteria; kingdom Pseudomonadati; phylum Pseudomonadota; class Gammaproteobacteria; order Pseudomonadales; family Pseudomonadaceae; genus Pseudomonas; species Pseudomonas shiyinii. Next base: position 807,304 of record NZ_CM161522.1, read on the forward strand.
GAACTGGCTGCCCAGGGCGCTGGCGCCGGATGCGACGACCGCGACGCTCAACAGCGCTGTGTTGACCTTGGAGGAAGGGCCGACCAATGGGCGACGGGCCCAGGGCAGCAGCAACAACACGCCAATGGCGAACCAGATGGCCAGGCGTGGCACCAGTTGCCACCAGTCCAGGCCCACTTCCCACAAGGCCCAGGCGGTGCTGCCCAGTAGCACCAGGCCATACAGGCCCAGGGCGATGCGGCGCATGGCCAGCAGGAGGATACCGGACAAGGCAAAGCCAATGCCGGCGATCAGGTAGTACAGGGAACCTCCCAGCTGGCTCAGCTTGATGCCACCGGCCAGCAGGGCCAGGCCCATCAGCAACAGCAGCACGCCCAGAAGGCGCGGTAGCCAGCGGGTTCCATTCTTGGCACCGTCAGTGCTCATCGTATGTTCTCCGTAGGTCGAAGGGTGGGGTTAGAAACTGCTCTGGATCTTCAGGCCGCCGATCAGGGCGGCGTCGACCTGCGACACTCCGCCCGGATGACGGATGTACTGCAGGTTGGGGCGTACGGTGAGCCAGTCGGCAAGGTGGATGCCGTAGTAGAGTTCGGCGCTGTATTCGGTGTCCTGCACGGGCAGGTAGCCGGGGTTGTCGTAGTCGGCCAGGCCGGCGGCCTGGTTGATGAGGCGGGCGTTCTTGCGGTAGCCGGGGTTGACGTGCACGCGAGCGAGGGCGAAGCCGATATCGTCCTTGGCGCGGGCATCGAATGGCCCTTTGTACACCACACCTGCCTGAACATAGTTGTCGATGGCATTGGTCTTCTTGTCGTGCATCGTGGCATTGGCGAAGAGGCTCAGGCCGCGGGACTGGTCCGAGGCCAGCGAGGTTACCTGCTGCTGCGCGCCGAGCCAGAAGCCATGCTTGCTCGAGCTGCTGCGGTAGGCCTGGCCGCTCAGGGCTGCTGGCTGACCATCGCTGTCCTTCAGAACATCCTGTGCCTTGGCATTACTGTAGTAGTAGCCGGCGCGATATTCCCCTTCAAGACCATTGATCCTTGGGCTCCATACCAGTTCGATCGGCATGACGGCGCCCTGGGTGCCGCTGCCGCTGAGCTTGAAGCCGTTGCCCGACTCCAGGTTCGAGGGGTTCTGCTCGAACACGCCGACCTGGGCGTAGAGTTCGTCGTTGAGGTTGTAGCGCACCCGCAGCGCCCACTGGCTGACGGGCCAGTTGTACCAGATGCCGCCCACCCAGTTGCCCACCTGGGAGCCGCAGAACGCCAGGTTCTGGAAGTCGCAGGGGAAGCTGTTGAAGTCCTCGCCTTCGCCGAAGCGGCCAAATTTCACATCCAGGGCGCCATCGAAGTACTTCTGCTTGATCCACAGCTGGGTCAGGCGCCAGGTTTCACCGCGTCCCCAGACTTCCTGGGCCGAGGTGAAACCGCCGACACGCGGGTCGTTGATGCGGTCGTTGCTGATGTTCTGGCCGTGGCGTTCGGTGATGGTCAGCTGGAATTCGCTGTCGTGCCAGCCGAGGATTTTCTCCAGGTCCAGGTGGCTACCGAAGGTGAACTGGTCGCTGTAGCGCGCGGTGCGGTCATGGTCGTAGCCGCCATGCAGGTTGCTGCCCATTTCGCCGGTGTAGCCGAAGGTGAAGTCGTAGCCTTTTTCCAGCAGTTCGCTGCGGGCCCCGTTCCAGTCGCCGAGCATCCAGGGCGAGTCGCTGGCGAACATTTCATGGGCGCCGCTGGCGGAGGGCAGGCCACAGAGGAGGGTGGCGAGGGCAAGGCTGGAAGAGCGGATATTGGGCAGTTGGAACATGAGATAGCGCTATCTTTTTGATTATTGGGCAACGGCAATCGCATCGAATGGACGGGCCCTTCGATGGAAACGGCTGCAAGGTTCAGGGGTGAAGCGTTTCAGCGTGCGGCGTGGAGGATATAGGGGAACTTGTAAGAAAAAAAGACAAAATGTCGCAGTGGATTGTTGCTTGAGAAGTAACAGTACGGCACCGAGCTGCGCTTTCGCGCAGAGTGCAGGTAGTCCCTGTAGGAGCGGGCTTGTCCCGCGATCAGGCCCGACCTGATATCGCCGTCGCCTGGCAAGGGCTTCGCCTTCGATCGCGGCACAAGGCTGCTCCTACAGGGGCAGCACAACGTCAGAACGAGGTGCGCAAGCCGACCTGTACACTGCGCCCGGCCGCTGGCGCTACGTCCCGCAGGATCGAACTGGCGTAGCGTACTGTCTGGTCGGTCAGGTTCTCGCCGCGCACGAAGGCCAGCCACTGGCTCTGACCGATGTCGAAGCGGTAACCCAGGCTGGCGCCCAGGGTGGTGTAGCCATCGGTGCTGGTCTCGTTGGCAGGCTTGCGATGCTGCGAAGCGGCATGTTGCACATCCACCCGTGCCTGCCAGCGGTCCCGTTCCCAGACCAACCCGGTGTTCAGGCGTAGCGGTGCAATGCGTGGCAATGCCTCACCGCTGTCGAGGTTCTTGGCGCGGGTGTAGTCGCCGGACAGTTCCAGGGCGAAGCTGCCGTAGCGATTCTCGAGCAATTGCCAGCGGTCCTGGGCTTCGATGCCATAGAAGCGGGCCCGTACGCCCTGGTACAGGTACTCAGGCAGGTCGCCATGGTCATGTTCATGGTCGTGTTCTTCGTGATCGTGGTCATGACCTTCGCGCAGGTTGCCCGTGCCGATCAGGCCGATGTAGTTGCGAAAATGGCTGTAGAACACGCCGACGCTGCCCTTGTGCGTGCCGTTGTCGAAACGCAGCGCCAGGTCAGCGGAAAGGGCCTTTTCCTTGTCCAGGTTCGGGTCGCCTACTTCATAGGCGCCCGTGGCGACATGGGCGCCATTGGCGTACAGCTCGTAGAAGGTCGGCGCACGTTCGGTGTAGCCGAGGCTTGCGGCCAGCGACCAGACCGGGTCGAGCTGGTACACCGCGCCCGAGGACAGGCTGGCGGCATTGAAGCTGGCGGTGCTGTCTGCTCCAGCGAACGTTTCGTTGCCCTTGGCATCGGGGTCGACCCGGGTGTGTTCCAGGCGTGCGCCGAGGCTCAGGGCCAGGCGCTCGCTGGCTTGCCACTGCTCCAGCAAGAACAGCGCCAGGCTGTCGGTATCGGTGTGCGGCACGAACGCTTCCTCGCCCAGGGCGGAGAATTCATTGCGGCTGACCTGGGCGCCAATCACCCCCTCGAATGGCCCGAGCGGCTGGTGACGGGCTTCGAGGCGGGCTTCGTAGCCTTTGTTCTTGAAGGTGGTGTGGACTTCGCCGCTTTCGATCTCGCGGTGCTGGTAGTCGGTGTAGCCGGCATCGAACTTGACCGAACTGAACGGGCCGTCCAGGTCGCGTAGCTCGGAGGCGAAACCGTAGTGGTCCTGCTGCATGTCCAGGCGTACGCCCGGTTCGGCAACCGAGCCGTAATTGCTGTCATAGCGGCTGTAGGACAGGCCGGTATAGCCGTGGTCCCAGTGGTAGGCGCCGCCGATCGCGCCACCATCCTGGCGCCCATCGCTGTTTTCCAGGCGGTGCCGGCTGCCGGGCTCGTCTACATCGCGCACCTTGGAACTGCGGGCGTACCCGGGGATGTGCAGGTCGTTGAACTGGCGGCTGTTGGCGTCCAGGTGCAGGGCGAAGGCGCCATTGCCCGCCTCGAGCTTGCCGGCACTGCTGCGGGTGGTGTCGGCGCCGCCGTAGCGTAGCTCGCCGGCCCCGTGCAGGCCCTCGATGGGTGCGTCGGGGATGCGGTTGTCGAAGGTATTGACCACCCCACCGATAGCATTGCCGCCGTACAGCAGGGCGGCCGGGCCACGGATGATCTCGATGCGCTCCACGTTCACAGGGTCCAGCGGCACGGCATGGTCATAGGAGAGGGACGAGGCATCCAGGGCGCCGACGCCGTTGCGCAGGATGCGGATGCGGTCGCCATCCAGGCCGCGGATCACCGGACGGCTGGCGCCAGGGCCGAACCAGGTGGAGGCGACGCCGGGCTGCTTGTTGAGGGTTTCGCCGAGGCTGCCTTGTTGCTGTTGAAGCAAGGCGTCGCCTTCGAGGACGGTAGTGGGCGTGGCGAGTTGACGATTGCCCAGCGGGTTCGCGGTGATGACCTGGGGTTCGAGCTCCAGCGCCTGGCTGGGCGTGGAGGCGAGCCAGAGGGCAACGGCGAGGGGAGAAAGACGCAGCGGGATGTGCAGCATGGGACTGTGGCGTTCCTTGGCAGAAATGGCTGTTGTTACAATATAACATCACTATTCCAGCACAAACCGTTTCCCTCTGGCCAGCGGTTTTCGGCTCGCCACGCAACGCAGCAGTGCTCGGCAGCCCACCGGGCCACTACACTCGTGTAAGGTGCGCATCTTTACCCGCTGGAGCACAACCATGGGCACGGCCCAACACAACGCGCTGCATGGCAAGACCCTGGAGCAGATCCTCACCGAGCTGGTCGCCCACTACCAATGGCAGGGCTTGGCCGCGCGTATCGATATCCGTTGCTTCAAGAGCGACCCGAGCATCAAGTCGAGCCTGACCTTCCTGCGCAAGACGCCATGGGCGAGGGAGAAGGTGGAGCAGCTCTACGTGAAGCTGCAACGGGCGGGCTGAATGCAGCGGCATCCCTGGCTGAGCTTGAGCGCATTGCTGGGCTGGAGCGGCCTTGCCATACAGGTCTACCTGGTGCTCTGGGCGCGTTGGCAGGAGCAGGCCAGCCTGGTCGGCGGGCTGATCAATGTCTTTGGTTATTTCACCGTCCTGACCAATACCCTGGTCGCCACACTGCTCAGCTACGCGGCATTCGGCCGGGCATCAGGCGCGCGGCGGTTCTTCCTGTCGCCCATGGTGGGCTCGGGTATCACTGCGAGCATCGTGCTGGTGGCGCTGGCCTACAGCGTATTGCTGCGCCATCTGTGGCAGCCCCAGGGCTGGCAATGGCTGGCCGATGAACTGCTGCACGACGTGATGCCGCTGCTGTGCGTGCTGTACTGGTGGTGCAGGGTGCCCAAGGGCAGCCTGCGGTTGTGGCACCTGGCGGCGTGGAGCCTGTACCCGGCGCTGTATTTTGCCTATGCCTTGTGGCGGGGAAGCGAAATCGGCATGTACGCCTACCCGTTCATCGACGTGACCAGCCTTGGCTATGGGCAGGTGATGCTCAATGCCCTTGGGGTGCTGGTCGGCTTCTGGGGGATCGGGTTGGTGTTGATCGGGCTGGATCGGTGGCAGGGGCGGCGTTTGGCGCGAGCCTGTTGAGGCGGCGCTGGCCCCATCGCGGGGCGAGCCCATTTCTACAGCGCTGCACCGACTGCATTCTTCATGCGTCGTCGGCACTGCTGTCCAGGCGCCAGTAGGCTGCCGCTTTCAGCGCATCTTCACGCACGCCCTTCTCCAGCAACAGCGCCTTGGCCTGGCGGGTGAGGGTCTTCTCCAGCGCGACCCAGGTGTACAGCGCACCTTGCGGTAGTGCCAGACCTTTCACCAGGGCCAGCAGGTCTTGCTCATGCCGGTGGATCCAAATCACCTCGACCTGCGCCTTGCTCGGCAACGGCTGGCGCTCCTGCTCGCTTTCGACCTGGACCAGCACCAGCGCCTGGCGGCCCGCAGGCAAGTCCTCCAGGCGGCGGCCGATAGCGGGCAGGGCGGTTTCGTCGCCGATCAGCAGGTAGCTGTCGAAAATGTCCGGCACCACCATCGAGGCGCGTGGGCCTGCTATGTCCAGGATCTGGCCGGGGGTGGCCTGGGCGGCCCAGGTCGAGGCGGGGCCGTCGCCGTGCAGCACGAAGTCGATGTCCAGCTCGTTGGCCGCCAGGTCGATGCGCCGTGGCGTGTATTCGCGCATGGTCGGGCGGGCGCCGCCGTCACGGCCGAGGGTCCGGGCGTCGATGGCCCGTTGTTCGTCCGGGTTCCGGGCGAACAGCAGCTTGATGTGATCGTCGCTGCCGAGGCTGGTGAAACCTTGTAGCTCCGGGCCTGCGAGGGTGATACGGCGCATGCGTGGCGTCAGGTCGATGACCCGCAGGACCTGCAGGCGGCGTTGGCGGATTTCGTGGTTGACGCGAACAATGGTGTCGCTCATGGGGTGTTCTCCATGACAGGTTCATCCGGGCCGGAGGCGATGGCCTTGGCCGTATCGTTGAGCAGTTTGCGCACGCGCTCGATTTCCTCGGTGCTCCAGTGCCCGCTGTGCATGTGCAGGGCATGGCGCAGATTGCTGACCGCCTCGTGGATTTCAGGCGGGCGGTCGTGGCCGCGCAGGGCGCGTTTGCTCACCTCGATGCGCATGCGTACGCCATCGAGCGCCACGGCCTGGTCGGCCAAGGCCCGGCGGCCGGCCTCGGTGATGGCATAGAGGCGTTTGCTGCCCTGCACGTGGCCTGTGATCAATTCGGCCTCTTCCAGGTAGTTCAGGGTGGGGTAGATGACGCCGGGGCTAGGGGTGTAGCTGCCGTCGAAGAGGCTTTCGATCTGGCGGATGAGGTCATAGCCATGGCCTGGTTGCTCGGCCAGCATCGACAGCAGGAGCAGCCTGAGATCGCCTGGGGCGAATACCCGGGGGCCGCGTTCGCCGCGGCTGGGGCGGCGTTCGAAGGGGTCGTGGTCACGCATTGGCGGGTGCCTTTGGGTTTAGATATATCGCAAGATATTACTCAAGATATATCTCAGCACAAGGCTCTAAATGCGGATAATTCTCATCAGTATTTTTGATAGATCCGGCCCAATCGCCGGCTCAGGGGGTGTCTACACCAGCAGCACCGGACTGGTGGGAGCCGGCTTGCCGGCGATGGGGCGCGAAGCGGCCCTTGTTTATTGCACACGAGCCGCCAGCTGCGGTGCCTTGCACTCCGTGGCGCTGCCCGGTTCCAGGTAGGGCATGAGGATTGGTGCCATGCCTTTGAGAACCTGCACCGGCAGGGCCGAGGTGAAGGTGAAGGCTTCTGCCGTGCGGCCCGGGACGAAGGCGGTAAGGGTGCCGAAGTGGTTCTCGCCGAGGAAGAACACGAAGGTGGCGGTGCGGTTAAGCGAGCGCGAGCCGATCAGCCGGCCGCCTGCACCGAAGCTTTCGATGCGGTTGTCACCGGTGCCGGTCTTGCCGCCCATGACCAGCGACGTACCGTCTTGCAACTTGAAGCTGCCGGAAATGCGCCGTGCGGTACCGGCGTCCACCACTTGGGACATCGCCCCCTTGAGGGCCCGGGCCACCGCCACCGGGAGGATCCGCTGGCCACGGTCCGGGTCGCTGATCAGCTTGGTCTCGTAGGGCGTGTTGGCCGCGAAATGCAGGGTATCGATGCGCAAGGTGGGCAAGCGCACGCCATCGTTCTGGATGATGCCCACCAGTTCGGCCAGGGCCGCCGGACGGTCGCCGGAGCTGCCGATGGCGGTGGCCAGCGACGGCACCAGATGGTCGAACGGGTAGCCCACACGCTTCCAGCGCTGGTGGATGTCCAGGAAGGCCTCGATCTCCACCATGGTGCGGATGCGGCTGTCGCGGGCGCCCTTGTGGCGGCTCTTGAACAACCAGCTGTAGACCTCCTGGCGCTCGAAGCGGCTGTCGTTGACCATTTCGGTGAGCGAGGCGCCAGGGTTCTTCAACAGGTAGCCCAGCAGCCACAGGTCCAGCGGGTGCACCTTGGCGATGTAGCCTTGGTCCGGCAGGTCGTACTTGCCCGGGCCGTAGGCGTCGTACATTTCCGACAGGCGCCCGTCGGTGAGCTTGGCCAGGGCCTTCTTGTCATTGGCGCTGTGGGCGCGGACGAAGGCGTTGAAGGTTTCCTGGCCCGCTTCGGGGAACAGGTAGCGGTGTACGGCGGCCAGGCGCTGCGGCGTCACGCGCATGCTGTCGAGGAAGGTGTCCAGGCGCTGCTGGGAGGTCTTGCGCTGGTACTTGCGCCAGAAGCGCATCAGGTAGTTGGTGCCTTCCTTGTCGGCGAAGCGTGCCAGGTATTCCTGACGGCGTGGATCGGAGTCGTCCTTGAGCAGTGGCTCGCGGTTATAGGGCTGCTGGTAGGTAACGTAGCGCACCAGGTCGCGCATCAGGCGGATGAACGGCAGGTTGATCGATTCGCGCAGGGCATCCTTGAGGGTCGGATTGCGGCTGTTGTCTTCCTTGCGAAAGTTGTTGAACACGTGCATGCCACCGCCGGTGAAGAAGGCTTCGCCGGTGTTGGCCGAGTACTTGCGCTCGAGGGCCGCATCGAGCATCGCGTCGAGGTTCTGGTCCTTGCTGTTCTGCATCAGCCATTCCAGCGACCATTGGGTGATACGGTCGAGTTCGGCCACTGGCACTTTCTTCAGCTCGGCCACGGGCTTGCCGGCGTACTTGTCGTGCAGTTCGGCGATGATCTCCAGGTAGGTGGTCAGCACCCGCAGCTTGGCGGTGGAGCCCAGCTCCAGTTTGCTGCCTTCGTTGATGTCGAAGGGCTGGTCGGTGCTGTCAGTCTGTACCCGTACCCGCGAGCCGTCGGCGGTGCGCTCGAACAGGGTGAAGCTGTAGCGCACCTGGTCGGTGGTCTTGGTGGTCAGCAAGCGTTCGCCGATCAGCCCCATCTGCGCGGCGAACTCGGGGTCGGAGAGGTTCTTCAGGTATTGGCTGACTTGCATCTGTAGGTCGGCCTGCAGGGTGCTGGTGGCGGACACGTCGAGGCGGTCCAGGTCGTACAGGGGGCGGTTGAGCATGGCCGCCAGGCGGTTGCGAGCCAGGCTGATGCCCTTGTTGGTGACGATCGGCACGATGGTCGGTTGGGCCACCCAGTCGCGATACACCGCCTTGCTGGCCTGCGCGGCATCGGCCAGGGGCCGGTCGATCACGCCGTTGGCGGCCAGCACGCGGATATGCGCATTGGTGAGCTCGGCCAGCTCAACCCGGCCCTTGGACAGGTAATGGGAGGGCCTGCGCTGGGCGATCATCAGCGACAGAACCTGGCGCAGCGCCAAACCCCGGGCAGCCATGCTCTCAGGGTCGGTGGTGGTGGAGGAGAGCACCTGGTTGACCTGGTCGAAGTCGGCGCCGTACCAGACCCGCAGGCCCTCGGCCATGCCATGTACTTCGCCGTGGCCCGGTACTGCCGAGAGCGGCACGCTGTTGAGGTAGTCGCGGGCGATGCGCTCCCGTGCCTCGGTGGTGTCCGGCCCGGCCAGGTAGGCGCGCACGCTGGCGGAAATCATCTGGCGGATCTTCTCGGCGCCGGAGACGGTCAGGCCGTCCGGCGAATGGCGGTATTTCTCCAATTGGGTCGCCAGGGTACTGCCACCGGCCGACTGACCGGGCAGGGCCAGGTACTTGGCGACCTGGCTGTAGGCGGCCTTGGCGAAGCGCGGCCAGTCCACTGCCGGGTTGTTGTGCGGGTCGTCGGGCTTGAGCAGGTCGCGGTTTTCGATGAACAGCAGGCTGTTGACCACCACCGGAGGGATCGAGGCGAAGTCCGGGTACAGGTGCTGGGGGTAGTTGTAGTGGTACAGGTCCTCGCCCCGGCAGTCGGTGATCGACAGGCCGGTCTGGATCTTTTCCACGTAGGGCACGAACAGGCCGTGCTCGACATAGTTCATCAAAGCCGGCGAGAAGCGCACCTGCTCGCTGATCAGGTAGTCACGCTTGAGCAGGCGCGGCAGGAATTCGCCCAGTGCGCTGTAGCCCAGGCGTTTGTCGAAGGGCCCGTCACCTGGGTACACGATGGCATCGCTCGGGCCGGGTTCGAGCGAGTAGGTAAGGGTGCTGGCCAGCCGGCTGAATTCGCGCGCCTGCAGTTTCGAGGTGCGCATTTCGTCATAGGCGGCAAAACCTATGGCGACGATCGCCAGCAGCACGATGAGCACGATCAGCCGCCACCACAGCCGACGCTGGCGTGGAGTCTTGGGCAATGGAGCCTCAGCCAGATGTGTCTCGGGTGCTTCCGTTCTGGTTGGTTCCGATTGCCACAGTGCGCCCATAGTCTTCAAATCCGGCCAGTTTTTTCGTCTTGCTTTGTCTGAAGCTTAGACGTTGGCAGGGTTTGGTGAAAAATTTGTAAGAAGCAGTGAAATCCTAGGTAGGAATATACGGCTTTGGTGCGGCTTCCATTCTTGGGCAATGTTGCTATGGTAGCCGCCCCCATTCTTCGCAAGGGTGGGGCGGAAGGGATTTATGCCTTCGGTGAAAGGGTTTTTGGCCGAGAATTCTCTCCAAATTTCCCTGTTTATATAGTGAAAAGCCCTACAGGCGGATTCCTATACTGCTCGACCCCTTCGTCCTGCCGTTCACCGGCGGACAGGCCGGCCCACGAGGCCCGCCCGGCAAGACGACGCCACGCCCACCGGCCTGGCTGGTTCTGCGCGAAGGTCAATCCAATAACAAAATGAGGTTGTATTGCTATGCCAGTCGGCAACCACCCTGCCCATGGTGAGACCGCCCAGGGCGGCCCACTCAAGCGCGAGCTGGGCGAACGGCACATCCGTCTGATGGCGCTGGGCGCCTGTATCGGTGTAGGCCTGTTCCTCGGTTCAGCCAAGGCCATCGAAATGGCCGGTCCTGCGATCATGCTTTCCTACATCATCGGTGGCCTGGCCATCCTGGTGATCATGCGTGCGCTCGGCGAAATGGCCGTGCACAACCCGGTAGCCGGCTCCTTCAGCCGCTATGCCCAGGACTACCTCGGCCCGCTGGCGGGCTTCCTCACCGGCTGGAACTACTGGTTCCTGTGGCTGGTGACCTGTGTCGCGGAAATCACCGCAGTGGCCATCTACATGGGTATCTGGTTCCCCGACGTGCCGCGCTGGATCTGGGCCCTGGCCGCCCTGGGCAGCATGGGGGCGATCAACCTGATCGCGGTCAAGGCGTTCGGCGAGTTCGAGTTCTGGTTCGCCCTGATCAAGATCGTCACCATCATTGCCATGGTCCTGGGCGGTATCGGCATCATCGCCTTCGGCTTCGGTAACGACGGCGTGGCCATGGGTATCTCCAACCTGTGGAGCAATGGCGGCTTCATGCCCAACGGCGTGACCGGCGTGCTGATGTCGCTGCAGATGGTCATGTTCGCCTACCTGGGTGTAGAGATGATCGGCCTGACCGCCGGCGAAGCGCGCAACCCGCAGAAGACCATTCCACAGGCCATCGGCTCGGTGTTCTGGCGCATCCTGCTGTTCTATGTCGGTGCGCTGTTCGTGATCCTGTCGATCTACCCCTGGAACGAGATCGGCAGCCAGGGCAGCCCGTTCGTGATGACCTTCGAGCGCCTGGGTATCAAGACCGCTGCTGGCATCATCAATTTCGTGGTGATCACCGCCGCGCTGTCCTCGTGCAACGGCGGCATCTTCAGCACCGGGCGCATGCTCTACAGCCTGGCGCAGAACGGCCAGGCCCCGGCGCCCTTCGCCCGCACTTCGAAAAGCGGCGTGCCGCGCAATGCGCTGCTGCTGTCGATCGGTGCCTTGCTGCTGGGCGTGCTGGCGAATTACCTGGTGCCGGAGAAAGTGTTCGTCTGGGTGACCTCGATCGCCACCTTCGGTGCGATCTGGACCTGGGTGATGATCCTGCTGGCCCAGCTCAAGTTCCGTGCCGGCCTGTCCACCGCCGAGCGTCAGGCGCTGAAGTACCGCATGTGGCTGTGGCCGCTGAGCTCCTACCTGGCCCTGGCCTTCCTGGTGTTGGTGGTGGGCCTGATGGCCTATTTCGAGGATACCCGCGTGGCCCTGTACATCGGCCCGGCGTTCCTGGTCCTGCTGACGGTGCTGTACTACGCGTTCCGCCTGGCGCCGAAAGACGCGCAAGGTGCGGCGAGCACCGCTTCCTGATCCCACGCCTTCGGGGCCGCTTTGCGGCCCATTCGCAGCCCATCGCCGGCAAGCCGGCTCCCACAGGTTCCGCGGTGTCTACAACAGCAGCGCAGGGCAGGTGGGAGCCGGCTTGCCGGCGATGGGGCCTTGACTGACAGGCATTCGGGCTAGGTGCGGGTGATTTTCCGAGCTTGATGGCGAGCTAGCCCCTCCGCCAATACCACAAGGCTCACACCCAGCAGCGCCAGGTCCTTGATCAGGAAACTGCCCGCGCGATTGAGCCAGGGGAATCCGCCTGAAGCAGCCTCCCAGATCGGCACGGCCAGCATGATCGACAGTGTCGTGACGAAGGTGAGCGTGCACAGCGCTCCACCGGCAATGGCTGCTTTGACCGACCATCGGCTGGCGATGAGCAGCACGGCGGCCAGTATCTCCACCACCCCCAGCAGGTAGGATGTCCCTGCCTCGCCAAATACTGCGTACAACCAGGCCAGCCAAGGCGTCTGGCTGATGAGCGGCTTGAGCGCCTCGACTTCGATGAAGGTGAACTTGAGCAGGCCGATCATCAACATGGGCATGACCACGCCCAGCACAGCGATGTGCCTGCCTATTTGCAGCAGTTGCTGCGGGAGCGATGCGGTACGGGTAACGGGAGGGGTCGGATTGTCGGTTGGGCTCATGATGCGCACTCCTGGATGAGAGGCACCGAGCGTGTCGTTCGCGGATTAACGACCATTTAACGGGTGGGTAGGATCTGGCCCTGCTTGTTGTAGGAATATTCTCTGAATTACCCGATGCACCTGTTCCCGGAACAGGCGCACCGGGCATGGTCGCCTCAGGCGGCTATTTCACTATGCGGCTCGAAACTGTCGGCCCGGGCCATCTGCCACATGCGTGAATAGAATTGCCCGTTGACCTCACCGGTAAGCAACTCGCCTGGCTTGAGGAACACGTGCATCTGCGAAAACAGCTTGATCTCGGTGGCGGAGATACGCCGCACCAGGTGCTTGGCCTCCAGCTGTGCCGGGTGTTCCAGGCCTGCCGCAGCAAGCATCTCGGCCAGGGCGCGCAAGGTGTTGTGGTGGAAGTTGAGCACGCGCTGGGCCTTGTCCGGTACCACCAGGGCGCGCTGGCGCAGGGCATCCTGGGTCGCGACTCCGGTGGGGCATTTATTGGTGTGGCAGCTCTGCGACTGGATACAACCAATGGCGAACATGAAGCCGCGAGCCGCGTTGGCCCAGTCGGCGCCGATGGCCAGTACGCTGGCGATGTCGAAGGCGCTGACGATCTTGCCGCTGGCGCCCAGCTTGATCTTGTCGCGCAGGTTCAGGCCCACCAGGGTGTTGTGCACGAACAACAGGCCTTCGCGCAATGGCACACCGATATGGTCGGTGAACTCCACCGGAGCGGCGCCCGTGCCGCCCTCCTTGCCGTCCACCACGATGAAGTCCGGCAGGATGCCGGTTTCCAGCATGGCCTTGGCGATGCCCATGAACTCCCAGGGGTGGCCCAGGCAGAACTTGAAGCCCACCGGCTTGCCGCCGGACAGCTCACGCAGGCGGGCGATGAATTGCATCATCTCGATGGGCGTGGAGAAGGCGCTGTGGCGCGATGGCGAGATGCAGTCCTCGCCCATCAGCACGCCGCGGGTGGCGGCGATTTCCTCGGTCACCTTGTGCTTGGGCAGGATTCCGCCGTGGCCGGGCTTGGCGCCCTGGCTCATCTTGATCTCGATCATGCGCACCTGCGGGTCGCGCGCCTGTTCGGCGAAACGCTCGGGGTCGAAGCGCCCGTCCGGGGTGCGGCAGCCGAAGTAGCCTGAACCCAGCTCCCAGACCAGATCGCCGCCATTCTCGCGGTGGTACGGGCTGATGCTGCCTTCGCCGGTGTCATGGGCGAAATTGCCGAGCTTGGCCCCCTGGTTGAGTGCCCGGATGGCGTTGGCGCTCAGCGAACCGAAGCTCATGGCCGAAATGTTGAAGATCGAGGCCGAGTACGGCTGGCTGCACTGCGGGCCGCCGACGGTCACGCGAAAGCTTGCTGGATCAGCCAGGGGCGCCGGGCGCATGGAGTGGCCGATGAACTCGAAGCCTGATTCGTATACGTCGATCAAGGTGCCGAAGGGTTTGTCCGACGCTTCGTTCTTGGCCCGGGCATACACCAGCGAACGCTGGGCGCGGGAGAAGGGCAGGGCATCGCTGTCGGCTTCGAGCAAGTACTGACGGATCTCCGGGCGTATCCCTTCGACCAAGTAGCGGATGTTGCCGAGGATCGGGTAGTTGCGCCGCACCGCGTGGCGTTGCTGCAGCAGGTCGAACAGGCCGATGAGGCTGAGCACGGCGGTGGTGAGAGTGAACGGCCACAGCCATTCGTGGTGCAGGAACGGCAGGCTCGCCAAGGTGAACAGGACACAGGCGGCGAAAAAGGCATAGCGACTGAGAAGTGACAGGCTCATACGGGGTCCTTGCGAATGGCTCGGTCAGGCTCAGGGCCTGGGCAAGCCCCGACCATAGCCCCATTGGGTAGCGCATTGCCAGTCGATCGCGGGCCGGGAAGATGAAAGATCGGTCATCGACGCTGGCCTTTGGGAGCGGGCTTGTCCCGAGACGCGGTCGTATGGCGTCAGGCGATATCGCGCAGCAGACGCTGCCGCCAGGCCTCCTGCTCTGCGGTCGATGCTTCCAGCAGATACTCGTAGCGGCCCGCCACCCGTGTGGCCACCGGCACGCCGTCGCGGTACAGCAACCGGTTGCCGACCACCGCAGGCACCTTGTTGCCTGGCAACAGCGTCCCCAGCAGGTTCAGTGGGTCACAGGCGCTGATCATCACCAGCCCGCCATCTGCTGCCCGCCGTCGTACCTGGCGCAGCAGGGCGACCGCCTCCGGCAGGGCGAACTGCTCCCCGGCCAGCCCGGCAATGAATCGCCCGCCGCGGATTTCGCCCCGGGCCTCCAACCGGTGGTAGCAACGCAACAGGTCGCGCCAAGGCGGCAGCACGTCGCTCTCGCGCTCCAACAGGCGCCAGCAGATCACGCCGTAGCGGCGCAGCAAGGTCCGGGCGACGTGTTCCAGGCGTTGGTCGGCGTCCGGCATGGTATTGCCACGACGCAGCAACGCCCAGCGCCCGGCCTGTGCCATGTCGCTGGCCATCGGCGGGCGCCCGCGACGGCTGTTGCGTGAGGTGCGCTTGGCGGCGGGTGTGATCAGGCTGCGCAGGCCCGTGAAGCTGTCGGCTCCGACCAGCCCGGCGCCCACCAATTGCTGCAATGCGGTTTCCAGTTCGCTGGGCAGCAGGTGGGCTTCCTGGGTGAGCTCGTCGAAGAACAGGGCGCCCTGGGCCTGCAGTGTCTCGTACACCCGTTGCGCCCGTGGCGCCAGGTCATCGAGCGCGGGCATCGGTGCCAGGCTGCGCCAGAGGCCCAGGTGCTCGCGCGGCAACAGTACCAGCGGTGTGCTGGACAGGGTGCTGGTGGACAGCGTCGTCGCCAGGCGGCTCCAGGCCCATTGGCCGCTGCGGCAGGCATCGTCGAGCCAGTGCGGGCTGTAGTCCTTGATCCGGGCGGGCAGCAGTTCGGCCTCCCAGGCCCCGGCCGCGCTGGGAAAGCCTTGCAACTGGCCGAGCACCTCGGCCACTGCCTGCGGCCCTCTCAGGCGTTCGTCGGCCGCCAGGTGCTGCCAGTCGAACAGGAAGCGCATGTAGTCCTGCAGGGTTACCGGCTCGATTTCCCGGCGCAGGCGCTTGACCGTGTAGCGATGGATGCGCGCCAACAGATGGCGCTCGCACCACTGCAGGGTCTGCTGGCCAGGGCTGAAGTGGTCGCGCAGCACATAGCCTTCCACTTCCAGGTGGACCAGGGCCTGTTCGATAACCCTACCGGGCAGGCCCAGCGGTGCCGCGATCTGGGCCACCGTTAGCGGGCCGAAACCGCTGAGCCGCGCGCGCAACAGCTCGACCAGCGCGGCATCCTTTTCCAAAGGCTGGTCGAACCCCGGCAACAGGCCCAGCGAGGGTTCCAGACGAGCATCTGGGTAGCACGCCAGCAGCAGGCTCAGGCGTTCGCGCGCCAGCCACAGGGCCGTTTCGCCGCTGCGCAGCAGGCACGCACGGCCTGCCTGGGCCAACCGGGCCAGCAGGCCTGGCCAATCGTTGCCCAGGTGGGTTTCCCCGGCACTGATGGCGCCCAGGCTCATCAAGGCTTCGTGCATCTCATCGGCATTGCCCGGTTGTGGCCAGGCCTCGGCCTGCACGGCGGCGATGGCCTCGATATCCAATGCCCCCAGGTCATCGCCACTGTGCACGTCGTTCCAGCGCCGGTTGAGTACCGCCTGGGTCCGGCGCTCCTCCAGCGGGGCATCGTCCAGGAAGGTATAGGGGCGGGCATTGAGAATGGCCGCAGCCAAGGGGGAGGGTGCGGGCAGGTCGCGGGCGAGCAGGCGTATCTCGCCGTTCTCCATGCGCCGTAGCAGGGCCAGCCAGCCTTCGCTGTCCATGGCTTCGTGCAGGCAATCGTCCAGGGTCTGTTCCACCAGCGGATGGTCGGGGATCTGCCGTTCGCCGGCGATGTTCTCCAGGCAGGCGATCTGGTCGGGGAACACCGCCGCGATCAGGTCTTCGCTCTTCATCCGCTGGATCTGTGGCGCCACCTTGCGCCCGCCGACATAACGCGGCAAGGCCAGGGCCACGGCGGCGTTCCAGCGCCAGCGCACGCCGAACAGTGGGGCGTCGAGCAGGGCCTGGACCAGGATCGGCTCGGCGCTGCGGCTGGCCAGGTAGCGCCAGACTTCATCGAGCTCGAAGCTGTGGCTGGTGGACAGCGACAGCACGATCGCGTCTTCGCTGGCCGCGGCCTGCAGCTCGAAGTTGAAGGTACGACAGAAGCGTTTGCGCAGCGCTAGCCCCCAAGCGCGGTTGATCCGGCTGCCGTAGGGCGAATGGATGATCAATTGGGTGCCGCCGGTTTCGTCGAAGAAGCGTTCCATCACCAGCGTTTCCTGCGAAGGCAGGGCGCCCAGCACCCGCCAGGCCTGCCCGAGGTAGTCGAGCAACTGGCTGGCGCTGCCTGCTTCCAGCCCGAACGCCTGCTGCAACCACGCCAGTACCGGTTCGAATTGTCCGCCGCTGGCCTGCAAGCGTTCGTCGACCTGCGCCTGCAGGCGGGCGACGGCGGCGGACAACTCATCGCTGCGCCCCGGAGCCTCGCCGAGCCAGAATGGAATGGTCGGCGGTAGGCCATGGGCATCTTCGACCCGTACCCGGCCAGGCTCGACCCGCAGAATGCGATAGGACGCGTTGCCCAGTTGGAAGATATCGCCGGCAATGCTTTCCACGGCGAAGTCTTCGTTGACGCTGCCGATGTTCAGCGACTGGGGTTCG
Organism: Pseudomonas shiyinii; assembly: GCF_056725765.1. Taxonomy (NCBI): domain Bacteria; kingdom Pseudomonadati; phylum Pseudomonadota; class Gammaproteobacteria; order Pseudomonadales; family Pseudomonadaceae; genus Pseudomonas; species Pseudomonas shiyinii. The sequence goes on from NZ_CM161522.1 coordinate 824,398, forward strand.
AGCAGCACGGCATAGTCGGCGGTCTCGGGAATGGTGCCGCCGCTGGTCAACGCCGTCAGCTGGCTGCCGCGGCGCCCGCGCAGGGTAGCGCTGACGGCATCGCGGTGCAGGTAGGCGCTGCGCACGCCCTGGCGGCCGTTGTAGCCCTCGGCGAGCATGCGCAGCAGCGCCTGGTAGTGCGCTGGGTCCAGCCCGGCATAGGGCATGGCCTGGCGCAGGCAGTCGTACAGGGCCTGCTCCGGCCAGGGCTGGTTGCTCACTTCGGCGACGATCTGCTGGGCCAGTACGTCCAGCGGTGCGTGGGGTATCTGCAGTTGATCGAGTTCGCCCTGGCGCACACCTTCGAGCAAGGCCACGCATTCGATCAGGTCGTCCCGCGAGGTCGGGAACAGCCGCCCCTTGGGGATGCCTTCGACCTGGTGCCCGGAGCGTCCGACACGTTGCAGAAACGCCGAGATCGAGCCGGGCGAGGCGATCTGGCAGACCAGCTCGACTCCGCCGATGTCGATGCCCAGCTCCAGCGAGGCGGTGGCCACCAGCACCTGCAGTTGGCCTGCCTTCAGACGCTGTTCGGCTGCCAGGCGGTGTTCCTTGGCCAGGCTGCCATGGTGCGCCGCCACGGCATCCTGGCCCAGGCGCTCGCTCAGGTGCCGCGTCAGGCGTTCGGCCAGGCGCCGGGTGTTGACGAACACCAAGGTGGTTCGATGCTCTCGGGCGAGCGCGGCGATACGGTCGTAGACCAGGCCCCAGACATCGGTGGCCATTACCGCCCCCAGCGGTACCGGCGGGACTTCGATGGCCAGGTCGCGGCGGCGCGCATGGCCGACGTCGACGATGGCGCACGGACGCTGGTGACCGACCAGAAACTGCGCCACCCGCTCCACGGGGCGCTGCGTAGCGGACAGGCCGATGCGCCGCAGAGGCCGGCCGCACAGCGCTTGCAGGCGCTCCAGAGTCAGGGCCAGGTGACAGCCTCGCTTGTTGCCGGCCAGGGCGTGGATCTCGTCGACGATCACCGTGTGCACATTGGCCAGGCCTTCGCGACCGGAGGCCGAGCCGAGCAGCACATAGAGCGATTCGGGCGTGGTCACCAGGATATGCGGTGCCCGCTTGCGCATGGCCACGCGTTCTTTTTGCGGCGTATCACCGGTGCGCACGGCAGTGGTGATGCGCGGCGCCTTCAACCCTTGATCTTGCAGCGCCTGGCCGATGCCGGCCAGCGGCAGGTCGAGGTTCAGGCGAATGTCGTTGGACAGCGCCTTGAGGGGCGAGACATAGACCACCTGGGTGTGCGGGGGCAGCTCGCCGTCATGTTCCAGGCCCTGGCGAAACAGCTCGTCGAGCACGGCCAGGAAGGCACTCAAGGTTTTGCCTGAGCCCGTCGGCGCGGCGAGCAGCATCGACTGGCCGGCGTGAATCAGCGGCCAGGCCCGGGCCTGGGCGTCGGTGACCGTGGCGAAGTGCTGCCGGAACCAGGCACCGATGGCGGGGTGGAACAGGTCGAGCACGGGGTGGTGCTGGGCAGGGAGGTTCATATGTTGTTTATGGCGGGTGAAGGTCGGGTTGGCAAGGGGCCGTTCGTCCTGGGCCGTCTGCCGCGGCCCTTCTGTAGGAGCGGGCAGCTTGTCAGCCCTCGACCTGCATGGGATCCTTGCCCGCCGTTTTCCGTTGTCCAGCGAGCTCCTCAATGTCCAAGACCATCCGTATCGCCGCCGCCCTTCTGATCGACCCGCAAGGCCGTACCCTGCTGGTTCGCAAGCGCGGCACCCAGGCGTTCATGCAGCCCGGTGGCAAGATCGATGCTGGTGAGTCGCCCCAAGCGGCGTTGGTGCGTGAGCTGCATGAGGAGCTGGGGCTGCGGCTGGACCCCACACAAGCGGTCTATCTTGGCCAGTTCAGCGCACCGGCCGCTAACGAGCCAGGCTTTGAAGTTCAGGCCGAGCTGTTCCGGGTCGACAGCGCCGAGGACGTCGCCCCGGCAGCAGAGATCGAAGAAGTGGTCTGGCTGGCCGCTGATCAGGCCCCGGACTTTGAGCTGGCGCCCCTGACCCGCGACCTGATCCTGCCGCTCTATCGCCAGGCGCTCAACGCACCGCGCTGACGCCGTCGAGGGTCGAGAACGAGGTGTCCTTGGCCGTCAGCAGGAAGTCGCGCATGTACGGCGCATCGAGCATGTCGGTGCGCACCGCAGCGTGGAGCGTGGCGAACAGGCCCTTTTCGCCCAGCCGCTTGCCCTTGACGTAGCCCCGCGAGCTGTACTCGTGCAGTGCCCAATGGGGAATGCCGCATACGCCACGGCCGCTGGCCACCAGTTGCATCATCATCACGGTCAGCTCCGAAGTGCGCACCGCAGCCGGCTCGATATCGGCCGGCTCCAGGAAGCGGGTGAAGATGTCCAGGCGGTCGCGCTCCACCGGGTAGGTGATCAGGGTCTGGTCCAGCAGGTCCTGGGGCACGATATAGGGCTTGCCGGCCAACGGGTGCTGGTTGGCCACGGCGAGCATCGCCTCGTAGGTGAACAGTGGCACGTAGGTGATGCCGGGCAGGTCCACCGGGTCGGAGGTCACCACCAGGTCCAGGTCGCCACGGGCCAGGGCCGGCAGTGGGGCGAAGGCGAAGCCTGAGGCCAGGTCGAGCTCCACTTCCGGCCAGGCGTCGCGGAACTGGTCGATGGTGGGCATCAGCCACTGGAAGCAACTGTGGCATTCGATGGCCATATGCAAGCGCCCTGCAGTGCCGCCCGCCAGGCGTGCGATATCACGCTCGGCACCACGCAGCAGGGGCAGGGTAGCGTCGGCCAACTGCAGCAGGCGCAGGCCGGCGCTAGTGAAGCGGATCGGCTTGGACTTGCGCACGAACAGGGTCATGCCCAGGCGCTCTTCCAGTTCCTTGAACTGGTGCGAGAGGGCCGACTGGGTCAGGTGCAGGCGTTCGGCGGCTTCCACCAGGCTGTCGGCCTCGCGCAGGGCATGAAGGGTTTTCAGGTGGCGGATTTCCAGCACAGATGACTCCGGGGGTAACACTGGATAATGGATGCAGATGCTTGAGTTTCCCTCATGTTGTGCGTTGCTGTCGAGTACGGCGCAGATGACCGCCCGGCAGCCTTAATCAAACTGTCATGGTTTTGTGGCAGCGCGCTCGAAGGGATTTCATCAGACTCGCGCTCTACTGGGGATCTGCATTCTGGTGTTTCTTTCATGCGGGCTTTATTGGTCTTTTTATTCTTGTTGGTCAGTGTGCCGGCCGCTGCGGCGGCTCAGCGCTGCGACGCCCAGGTGCCGGTGCAACGGGCCGAGCTGGGCGAGCTGAGCGTGGTCTACCAAAGCGTCGGTGCGCCGTCGGACCCTGTACTGCTGTTGGTCATGGGCCTGGGAGGGCAATTGATCCATTGGCCCGACGATGTGGTCGAGGCCCTGTGCCGGCAGGGTTTTCGCGTCATTCGCTACGACAATCGCGATGTCGGCTTGTCGCGCTGGAACCAAGCGCCGGCCACGGCCAGCCTGACTGTAGAATTGCTGCGCTACAAGCTGGGGTTGCCGGTGGTTGCACCCTATACCTTGACCGACATGGCCAGCGACGGCTTGCGGCTCATGGATACGCTGGACGTGGAGCAGTTCCATGTACTGGGGGTCAGTATGGGTGGCATGATCGCCCAGCATCTGGCGGCCATGGCCCCACAGCGCGTGCGCAGCCTGACGCTGGTGATGTCCAGTTCTGGCGATGCCGGCTTGCCTGCACCCAGCCCAGCGCTGGTGCAGCTGTTGGCGCGTCGCGATGCGCCCAACCGGGCTATGGCCATCGAGCACCAGGCCGACCTGCTGGCCGCCTTGGGCAGCCCCGATATCGCCGACGAGCGCTCGGCGTTGCTGCAACAGGCTGCGGACGCCTATGACCGGGCGTTCAACCCGGACGGCGTCAAGCGCCAGATCATGGCGATCCTCGCCGAGCCCAGCCGGGTGGCGCTGCTCAACCAACTGCGCGTGCCGACGCTGGTGGTGCACGGCACGGCTGACCCGCTGTTGCCGGTGATGCATGGCGTGCACCTGGCCGCGCATATCCAGGGCAGCCAGCTGCGCTTGATTCCGGGCCTGGCCCATCGTTTCCAGGAACCGTTCAAGGCGCCGTTGCTGGCGGCGGTGCTGCCTTACCTGAAGTCACATCGGGAAGCGCCAAGGCACGTGGCAGGGCTTCTGTAACCGGACCGTCACAGACCCTGAGCGGCCTTGTGCCGCGATTGGGCCGCAACGCGGCCCCAGCTGTTTCAATGAAAGCGCATCCACAAGGTGACCAACACCGTCGCTGCCACCAGCCAGGCCACTGTGGCCAGGGCCAGCGAGGCCTCCAGGCGCATTCTGTCGACCAGCACGTACAAGGCCGCCAGATAGATGAAATAGGGAATGATCGACCACATGCCGAACAGGATGGTGGTCTTCAGGTCCGCCAATGACCGGCCCTTGCCGACGATGTAATGCGCGATCAGGGCGAAAGTCGGAAACAGTGGCACCAACCCGGCGATGTAGTAGTTGCGCGTCTTGGAAAGAATGGCCAGGAGCACCACGACGGTGGCGCCCAGGCTGGCCTTGAGTATCAGGTCCACGTTGGCGTTCCTTGTTCAGCTCAGGCCGTATTTCTTCACTTTGTCGAACAGCGTGGTCTTGGCCATGCCCAGTTCCTGGCTGGCTTGGCTGAGGTTGCCACCGGTGCGTTGCAGGGCGTCACTGAGCAGGTTGCGCTCGAAGGCCTCAACCGCCTCGGCGAACCCCAGCCCTTGGCTGGCGCCGCCCGCGCTCTTCTTGAAGGCCGGCAGGCCAAGGGCATGGCGCTCGGCGACGTTGCGCAGCTCACGCACATTACCGGGCCAGTCGTGGGCCATCAGCCGCGACACGGTCTGGCTGTCGAGCTCCGGCACTTCGCGGTCGAAGCGCAAGGCCGACTGCTGGAGGAAGTGCTCGAACAGTTGCAGGATGTCTTCGCGGCGCTCGCGCAAGGGCGGCAGTTCCAGGGTGACCACGTTCAGGCGGTAGTACAGATCGCTGCGGAACTGGCCGGACTGGCCCATGGCGTCCAGGTCCGATTTGGTGGCGGCGATCACCCGGCAGTCCACCGGGATGCTCTGGTTCGAGCCCAGGCGCTCCAGGGTGCGTTCCTGCAGCACGCGCAGCAGCTTGATCTGCAGGTTGATCGGCATGCTCTCCACTTCGTCCAGGAACAGCGTGCCGCCATTGGCATGCTCGATCTTGCCGATACGCCGCTTGCCCGCACCGGTGAAGGCGTTGGCTTCATGGCCGAAGATCTCGCTTTCGAACAGGTTCTCCGGCAGGCCACCGCAATTGAGCGCAACGAAGGGCTGGCCCTGGCGCCGGCTGAAATCGTGCAGGCAGCGGGCGACCAGCTCCTTGCCGGTACCGGTTTCGCCTTCGATGAGCACGTTGGCCGAGGTATCGGCGACATTGGCGATCAATTCGCGCAGGTTCTGCATAGCCGGCGAGCGGCCGATGATGCGGCCCTCGAGGGTGCTCTGGCCAGCCAGCTGGCGCCGCAGGGCATGCACTTCACGAGACAGGCCGCGTTGCTCCAGGGCGCGGCGCACCACCTCCACCAGGCGCTCCGGGGAGAACGGTTTCTCCATGAAGTCGTAGGCGCCGTTGCGCATGGCACCGACAGCCATGTCGATATCGCCGTGGCCGGTGATCAGTACCACAGGCAGGCTGCGATCGCGCGCCTTGAGGCGGCCGAGCAGTTCCAGGCCATCCATGCCCGGCAGGCGGATGTCGCTGACGACGATACCGGCGAAATCCTCGCCGATGCGTTCCAACGCCTGTTCGGCGCTGCCCACGCCTTCGCAGGCGATGTCCTCCAACGCCAGTGCCTGCTGGCAACCCAGCAGTACGTGGGGGTCGTCTTCGACGATCAGGACGGTCAAGGGTGCTTGGTTCATGGGGACCCTTTATTCATAGTGGTTCAGCCGATGTGCCGGTAGGCATGACCAGGGGCAGGGCGAGGACGAAGGCGGTACCGCCGCTGGCGGGATGCTCGACGCCCAGGGACCCCTTGGCGGCGGCGGCCAGGCTCGCCGACAGGGTCAGGCCCAGGCCCAGGCCATGCTCGCCGGGTTTGGTGGTGAAGAAGGGTTCGAATAAGTGCTTGCGGGCCTCGGCATCGATGCCATGGCCATTGTCGCGCACCCGCAGACGGTATTTGTCGCCTTGTATTTCGCCTTCCAGCCAGAGCTGTGGTTGGGGCTGGCTGGCCATGGCGTCCAGGGCGTTGCCGATCAGGTTGACCAGGATCTGCTCCAGGCGGGTCTGGTCGATGGCCAATAGCTGGTCGTCGAACTGGCGGTGCAATTGCAGGTTGACGCGGGCGATGCGGTTGCCCAGCACCTGCAGGCTGGCCTCCACGGCCTTGTGGAGCGAGGCCTGGCCGCTGTCGTCGCCGCGCCGGGCGAAAGAGCGCAGGCTGGCGGTGATACGCCCCATGCGGTCGATCAGGTCGTTCATGGTGCGCAGGTTGGTACTGGCGGTTTCCAGGGCGCCGCGTTCGAGGAAGCGCACGGTGTTGCCCGACAATGTCCGCAGGGCGGCCAGCGGCTGGTTGAGTTCATGGGCGATGCTGGTGGACATCTGCCCGATGGCCGCCAGCTTACCGGCCTGCACCAGTTCGTCCTGGGCGTGACGCAAGGTCTGTTCGGCATGCCGGCGCTCGCGGATCTGCCCCTTGAGGCGTTCGTTGCTGGCGCGCAGGTCGGCGGTGCGCTCGGCGATGCGCCGCTCCAGTTGGCTGTTGGCTTCTTCCAGGGCTTCGCGAGCGGCAAGGCGGGTGGCGATTACCTTGCGTCGTTCGTTCCAGGCGATGGCCAGGATCGTCAACAGGGCGAAGGCCACGCCCACCAGGATGCCCTGTACCATGGATTCACGGTGCAGGTCCTGCAGCGGCGTGAGCAGGGTGAAATGCCAGGGGGTATCGACCAGGCGCCGGGTCTGGGCCAGGTAGGCCATGTTCTGGGGTTTGCCCTGGCCGCTTTCGCTGTTGGCAGGGAAGGTGAGCTTTTCTACGCCGTCGGCCAGGGTTTCGCGGGCCAAGGGTTGCAACTCGTTCAGCGGCCACCAGTAGTACTGCAGGCTGCGCGCCAGGCGTTCCTTGATCTGCGGGGTGAGCGGGCGTACCGACTTGAGCCGGCGGGCCGGGTCGCTGGAGAGGATGATGATGCCGTTCTCGTCACTGACGAACGCCTCCAGGCGCGCCCGTTGCCAGCGCTCCTCAAGGGTGTCCAGACGCACCTTGATCACCGCCACGCCGATGATCTTACCGTGCTCCTCCAGTCCGTGGGCCAGGTAGTAGCCGGCTTCGCCGGTGGTGCTGCCGATGCCATAGAAGCGGCCAGGCTCGCCGCGCACGGCATCCTGGAAATAGGCGCGGAACGACAGGTCCTCGCCCAGGAAGGAGTCGGCGTCGCGCCAGTTGCTGGTGGCCTGGACCCGGCCGCTGGTGTCGAGTACGAAGATGGCCCGGCTGCGGCTGCGGCGGTTCAGGCCTTCGAGGTATTCATTGACGGTCTGGCGATAACCACCGTCGGGGTCGGTGAGCAGGCGCGAGACGCTGTCTTCGAGCTCCAGCAAGCTCGGCAGGTAGGTGTACTTGCTGATTTCGCTCTCGACCGTGCGCGCATGCAGCTCGAGCTGGCGCTCGCCGTTTTCGTTCAGGGTGCGGATGCCGTTGCTCTCGCTGATCAGGTAGCCGGCCAGGCCCAGGCCGACCATCAACAGGATGATCAGCGGCGGCAGCAGCAATTGGCGAATCAGGCGGGATTTCACGACAGGTTGGGCAGGGCGAAGGAGCGAGGGGTCGCATTTCATCACAGTGGCCTTGTCACGACCAGCGTCCGCTGCCCGGATGCACCGGGCAGCGGCACGAGCCGACTCAGTGCTGCAGGATCTTGCTGAGGAAATGCTGGGTGCGTTCGTGGCGGCCTTCTGGGTTGCCGAAGAAGTCTTCCTTCTGGCAATCCTCGATGATGCTGCCCTTGTCCATGAAGATCACCCGGTTGGCCACCTTGCGGGCAAAGCCCATTTCGTGGGTCACGCACATCATGGTCATGCCCTCGTGGGCAAGTTCCACCATCACGTCCAGCACTTCGTTGACCATCTCCGGGTCCAGCGCCGAAGTCGGCTCGTCGAACAGCATGACGATCGGGTCCATCGATAGCGCGCGGGCGATGGCCACGCGTTGCTGCTGGCCGCCGGAAAGCTGGCCGGGATGCTTCTTGGCATGGGCGCCCAGGCCGACGCGATCGAGCAGGGCCAGGCCCTTCTTGGTGGCTTCCGCTTCGCTGCGGCCGAGCACCTTACGCTGGGCGATGGTCAGGTTCTCGGTGATCGACAGGTGTGGGAACAGTTCGAAGTGCTGGAACACCATGCCTACCCGCGAGCGCAGCTTGGGCAGGTTGGTCTTGGGGTCGGCGATCGAGGTACCGTCGACCACGATGTCACCTTTCTGGAATGGCTCCAGGGCGTTGACGCACTTGATCAATGTGGACTTGCCCGAGCCGGACGGGCCGCAGACCACCACCACCTCGCCTTTCTTGACCTCGGTGCTGCAGTCGGTCAGCACCTGGAAGTCCCCGTACCACTTGTTGACGTTCTTGATGGAAATCATACGGCGATCCTTTTTTGCAGACGCTTGACCAGCCACGAAGCGGAGAAGCTGATGAGGAAGTAGACGACACCGGCGAAGATCAGGAACTCATGGGAGCGCCCGATGATGTCGCCGTTGGAGCGGGCCGAGTTGAGGAAGTCCACCAGGCCCACGGTGTAGACCAGTGAGGTGTCCTGGAACAGGATGATGCTCTGTTGCAGCAGCAGCGGAGTCATCTTGCGGAATGCCTGGGGCAGGATGATCAGGCGCATGGTCTGGCCGTAGGTCATGCCCAGTGCCTGCGCGGCGCCCATCTGGCCCTTGGAGATCGACTGCACGCCGGCACGCACGATTTCGCAGAAGTACGCGGCCTCGAACATCATGAACGCCACCACACAGGAGGTGAAGGCGCCCACCGGGGTGTCTTCGCCGGTGATCCAGCGCAGCACGAACGGCACCGCCAGGTAGAACCAGGTGATCACCAGCAGCAGTGGGATGGAGCGGAAATAGTTGACGTAGGCGCCGGCCAGGTTCGACAGCAGCTTGCTCGACGACAGGCGCATCAGCGCCAGGAGGGTGCCCAGTACGATGCCGCCTACAACGCCCATGACCATCAGCTGGAGGGTCATCACCATGCCTTCCCAGAGGGCCGGCAGGGCGGGGATGATTTCGCTGAAATCCATGTCCATTTACTTGCCCCCCACGGAAATCAGGCCCGGTACCGAGACTTTCTTCTCGATCAGGCGCATGAACAGCATCAGGCCCATGTTCAGGGTGAAGTAGATCAGCGTGGCCAGGGTGAAGGCTTCGAACAGGTTGGCCGAAAACTCGGCGGTCTGCTTGGTTTGTGCCAGCAGTTCCATCAGGCCGATCAGCGAGGCCACCGAGGAGTTCTTGAACACGTTCAGGAATTCCGAAGTGAGTGGCGGGATGATGATCCGATAGGCCTGGGGCAGCAGTACGTTCATGTAGATCTGTGGCAGGCTGAAGCCCAGCGCTCGGCCAGCGGCTTCCTGGCCACGGGGCAAGGCTTGGATGCCGGTGCGCACCTGTTCGCAAACCCGCGCGGCGGTGAACAGGCCCAGGCAGATGACCACGCTGATCAGCGCCGAGGTGGTCGGGTTCAGGTCCTGCTTGAACCATTCCTGCAGGCCTTCGGGCAGCAGGTCGGGTACCAGGAAGTACCAGATGAACAGCTGCACCAGCAGCGGTACGTTGCGGAACAGCTCCACATAGGCGGTGGCGATGCCTGATACCAGGCGGTTCGGCACGGTGCGCATCACACCGAGCAGCGAGCCCAGCAGCAAGGCGATGATCCAGGCGGAGATGGCGATGGCGATGGTCCAGCCCAGACCGGCGATGTACCAGTCCAGGTAGGTTTCGCTACCCACGCCGGTGGACTTGAAGAACACGCCCCAGTCCCAGTTGTAATTCATCGGGATTTCCCCTCAGACGGTTGTTTCACGGGCACCTTCGAGCAACCGAGGGCGGCGAGCGCCCTCGGTTGAAAGGTTAGACACTAATGAGTGGCCTGTCGGGTTGATTACGGCTCGGCTCGAGCCCCCGGCCACTGGCTGAGGTTCAGGACTTCTTCTCGTCCGCTGCCTTGTCGGTCGGCTCGGCGATCAGTTTTTTCAGCTCTTCGCTCATCGGGAAGTTCAGGTTCAGGCCTTTTGGCGGGATCGGCTGCTGGAACCACTTCTCGTAGCTCTTGTTGACTTCGCCCGACTTGAAGTAGGCGATGATGGCGTCGTCGACCGCTTTCTTGAACGCCTCGTCACCCTTGCGCACCATGCAGCCGTAGATCTCGTAGGACTGCGGCGTGCCGGTGATGACCCAGTCGGCAGGCTTGCGTGCCTTGGCCATTTCGCCGGCCAGCAGGGCGTCGTCCATCATGAAGGCCACGGCGCGGCCGCTTTCGAGCATGTTGAAGGCTTCACCGTGGTCTTTTGCGGAGATCACGTTCATCTTCATCTGCTTGTCGGCGTTCATCGCCTTGAGGATGCGCTCGGACGTGGTGCCGGCGGTGGTCACCACGTTCTTGCCGGCCAGGTCCGGGAAGTCCTTGTAGGCCGGTTGACCGTCCTTGACCTTGGTCAGCAGGCGGGTACCGACTTCGAAGATGCCCACCGAGAAGCCGACCTGTTGCTGGCGCTCGACGTTGTTGGTGGTGGAGCCGCACTCCAGGTCCACGGTGCCGTTCTGCACCAGCGGGATGCGGGTCTGGGAGGTGACGAGGTTGTAGCGCACCTTCAGGTCAGGCACGTTGAGCTGTTTCTTCAGCGCTTCGACGACGGCCAGCTGGATGTCGTGGGAGTAGCCCACGGGCTGTGGCTTGCCTGCCAGGTAGGAAAACGGAATGGAGGAGTCGCGGTGGCCCAGGGTGATGGTGCCCGAATCCTTGATCTTCTTCAGGGTGCCGGTCAGCTCTTCGGCCATGGCCGGCGAAGCGATGACCGCGGCCGCGATGGCGGCGCCCAACAGTTGACGAACGATACGCATCAAAATTTCCTCGACGTTGTTTTTTTTATGGAGCCGTTGGCGGACTCTTCGTTCTACGAATACAGCAAGAAGCGGGTGCATTCGGCTAATGAGTGTAGAGCATGAGTCGTGCCAAGCCCTGACATTGATCATAACGCCCCGAAAATACGGCGGATCAATCTTTTTTGAGGCATCGAAGGAGGTCGGGGTCGTACGGGTTTCCGAATGAGTGCGATGGTTTCGTTCGGAAACCCGAACGCCTGGATGCCTGCGATGCTCCGAGCGGGCCGGCATGCCGCCGGCCTGATCGTAACGGCACGAGCTGCTAGTGCGATGCGTTCGAACGCGCCCAGGCTTCGGTCGTCAAGGTGCGCATCAGGGTCGACTCTTCTTCTGCAAGTTCATGCATCAACGCCCTTGCTCGCTCTTCGTAGCCGCGTTCCTGACCGGTTATGGCATGCTCCCTGAGTGCTTCCAGTCGCGCATGATACGGCGCGGTTATCGCCTCGAAACGTTCCGGGAAGCGTTCGCGCAGATAATTCTGCCAGTAGGGCCGATTGGCGAGCACGTCCAGCATGGCCACGGCTGTATCGGCCCTCAGCACTTCCAGTTGTGCTCGGCCCAGGTCCGCTGTTGATACATCCGCGAACGACGCGAAATGCATCTCATCGGGCGCTGCAGGCAGGTCGAGCGCCCCAGCAAGCCGCGAGCGGTAGAATAGCCGCACCTCGATTTCGTCGACGGCGCGCCCGGTACTGCGCAACCTCTGCACGTGATTGTTGGCAAGGTCATCGAGCAGGTCCAGACGATGCAGTTGCCACCCCAGGTGCAGCAAGCGACTTTCCCGCCTCGCGACCGGTACCCCTTCCAGACCCTGGTAGGCCAGAACACCCACTTCCAGCTGATTGAGCATCAGCAACAGGCGGTCGTCGCAGCTGCGCGGCCCATCGGCCTCGCGAAACAATTGTTCGCGCAGCGCCTCGTTGTGTTCGCAGGCTTCCAGGATGTGCCATACGCGCCGGCGGTAATGACGTGGATAGGTCTGGAAATCCTCGCTTTCGGCAAAGTCGGCAAGAAACCTGAACAACCCGCCCGAGCCGGGTTCTTCGATCAGGCGATCCCAGGTGGCCTCGCGTTGGGCACGAAGCTGCGCCTTCCTGGACGCGACCCAGGTCGAGCGGGTATGCGCATCGACGACCTCGTGGGCATGGTAGGCGCTGCCCCGGGCTCCCGCTTCGGCGATATCGCGTGCTTCGTCCAGGTACTGGGCACTGCGCTCGTTCAGGGGGTTCTCATGTAGATTCAGCCGTCGCAGGCGCAGGCTCAGCCCGTGCATTTCTCGCTGCAGCTCGCTGATCCTGTTGTCGCGCAGGTCGACATGGGCGCGCAGTGCCACGTTCTGGTGAACCTGGCCGATCTCGGCCTGCCCGGTGGCGCGCAGGCGCAGGTCATGCATGTGGGGCAAGCCGGAAAGGTCCGGCATGCCGTTGAGCGGGTTGTAGCTCAATGCCAGCGTATTCAGGTGCTGCAATTGAGCCAGGCGGCTGCTGGCTTCTGCGTCGAGTACGATCTGGTTGTTTTCCAGGTTCACGCGCCTGAGTTGGGTGAGGTTCTCGATGCCTATAGGTACTTGGGTCAACCGGTTGCCACTAAGGTCCAGATCGACGAGGTTGGGGAAGCGCGTGAGGAACTGCGCATCGATCGTTTCCAGATTCATGTTGCGCAACGCCAGGCGGCGCACGTGCGCGTAATCGATGCCTTCAGGCAGGTTCGGTAATGCGCTGGTGTGTTCGCCGTCGATGGTCAATTCGTACTGGTTGTTGGCATCGACCAGCTTGCGCCGCCAACTGCGGCGCAAGGTGTCGGCGATACGGCGGCGGCGGATGGCTTGGAGCGGGGTCTGCCAGTCAGCCTGCCATGCCCGCAAGGCCTCGCGCAGCTCGGTAAGCTGGCGCTGCAGCATCTGATAATGGGTCCACAGGTTCTCGCCTCGCTGACGTACGGCTTGCAGGTAGGCGTCGAGCTGCAGTTCGCTGAGGGTCGGAAAGATTTGGTGGATGCCTCGCCGAATGGCTTGGCGACTGCTTTCACCGCCACCGCTGAGCGTATAGGCAAGCCTGCCATCGGCAAAACGCCTGGGAGGCCTTACGTCGGCGCCGATCGGTGCGAGGCCGATCAGTTTCGCCGCACGTCGGCGATCTTCGGCAGCTGCCTTGACCAACGCCCCACGTAATTGCCGTACCTGCAACCGAGCGCTGCCCAGCTTGGCCTTCTGTTGGTCGTCAAGACAGTGCAACAGGGTGTCGAGAAAGGGCGCGTTGGGCCTGGAGGCAGGGTGCGCGTCACCTGCGAGCGCATAACCGTGCTCGGATTTGACGATAGTAAAGACCTTGGTCGCCTCCTCATCTTGGCTTGCATACAGCACGGCCCCTTCCGGGTTGCCTGCCCGCAGTTCGACGCGCACCGATGCTGGCCAAGGCGCCATGTGCTCGATCAGCCCCAGGGCCAACCTTTCGCTATCGGAGTTGGCCAGCGCCGGCAGGCGAATGCCAAGGCACGCCAGGTCGACACGGCTGTCACGTACATACCAGCGTGCGCGTTCGGCCATGCTCAGTGGCACACGCCCGGACGTGCGCAAGTGTTCCAGCTGGGCCGAACTGCTGTGCTCGATGATTTCCTGCGCTCCCCGCGGTGACAGGCGTTCGAATGCCGTGGTCAACGCCTTCTGCTCTGCTGAAACAGGCGGGTGCAATGTGGCCAGGTGTTCGTCGAACGCCGTGCCGCGTAGGTCGGGATATTCTGCGTGCAGCGTCATACGTTCATGGAGATCGAGGAGCCGTGCCGGCGGCGCGGCCTGCTCCAGGCACAGGCGACGCAACTGGTCGGTGGACAGGCCCGTGGCTTCGAGCAAGATCTGGGCATCGGTCGACAAGAGCCCGGCGAAATGCCCTCCGTGCAACCCTTCCAGCAACACCGACGCGCTTTCTTCGAGGGGAAGGTAATGAGCCTCTCGAACCAGCCGGATACCACTTTTGGGAAGCCACTTAGGCGCCAGACTGTCCACAAGCGGCACCCGCTTGAGCGTCTGTATCGCGCCTGCGGTCAACCCTGCGAGTGCCAGCCCCTGTGCGACGACGAACAGATGATCCAGCGCTCCCTGGCGATCGCCCACACGCCAGTCCTGATAGCCTTCATACACTTCATCGAGCAGCTGCGCGGCGCTGACGACCAGCAGGATATGGCCCACCACGGGAACAACGAACGCAGCCAGCCCGAGGAGATCCAAGCCGGCGCCGAGCATGCCTTGCAGGCGCTTGTGCCTGCTCAAGCGGTCTTCGATGTCGGTGGGTACGGCAATATAGGCTGCGTCCTGATAGACCCTGTCGATCAGCGACCTGCGAACATGAACGAATACGTTGCCCTCGACAGCCAGGTGGCGCCCGTCCAGTTCCAGGGGCTTGTCACTCGGTGTCTGCGCCAATAGACGTGAAAGCGTCGTGTCGAACCGGCTTCGGTCCTGCGCCTTGATGAAGCGCTTGAAAAATTCACGCAGGGCTCGGTGTTTCAGGCGGTTGGCCAAATCGTTGTATACCTGGTTCCACGAATCGTAATGACGCACGCTCTTTTCAGGGTCATCAGCAATCCAGAGAATGATTTCATCGATATCGGCGTTCGGAGCCGGCCGCCACTCGAAGGCGACGATGCCTACCATGCATGTGCCCAATAGGTAGAGCTGGCGTGGTGTCAGCGTGCCTTTTCCAGGGTGGGGCTGCGCGGGGTCCTGCAACATCGGCAGCAACCGCAGCAGGTCTCTTTCATCCAGCTGCGCCTTGAACCGTCCTTCGTAGAGTGCTGCCAGCATGCGCGTACGCACGCCATCCTGAAACATCTGCCCCACCTGTGCGCGGGCCTGGTTCGTCGGTTGCCCGCGGCCTGCCTTGGGTTCGAGGATACCTTTCAAAAGCGATTGGTACTTCCCGCCGATGTCCAGGGTGCGGCACAGCGTGGCAAAGCGCTCGAAGGTCATGGTCAGCTGGCGTTCCTGCGCATCGACCAGGTGCGCCTTGCGCAGCAGCCATGGCTGGGTTTCGTGTGCTTCGTAATTATGCAAGGCGGCGGCAACAAGGCTCTGCCGTGTGGTGTAGGTGACGCTCGGTCTGTGCAGTTTCTCCGCAGCCGAGGCCAGTTCAAAGGTTTCTCTGACCACTACATGGGCGCGTCGTGGGTCGATGTGTCCGAGCCCCTCCAGGAGCAGCGCTTTTTCAAGGTGGGAGGCGGCGAAGTCTTCGATTGCCGGGATTCTGCCAAGCAGGTGCTGCAGGTTATCGGTGACGTGTTGTTGCGCTTGCAGCGCCTGTCGATAGGCATCCAGGTGCTTGGGCTCGGCGTTGATGAACCAGGCGGGAAGCTGCTGGGCGATCAGATTGTCGACCGAGGTGCTGGGGAAGGTTTCGGTGCTTGTCATGCCATGGGCTCCAGGTCCTAAAGGACCTAGAACACCAAGTCGTAAGGGGGGCCTGGCGGTACATAGTGAATGCGCTCATGCACGCCTACAGCCATGTACCGTCATTGAGGGCCACTTCCCCGCGCGTTTAGTCAGGCTGCCTGGGTGCGCGCCTGGCGTTCGCGTTGAAGGTATTGCTCGAGCACTTGCTTTTCACTTGCGCTGGTGAACAAGCCCAGCTTGGTACGCCGCCAGAGGATATCTTCTGCATCGCAGGCCCATTCGTAGCGGCAGAGGTAGTCGACTTCCCGAGCGAACAACCCGCCGCCGATCGCCTGGCCCAGGTCTTCAGGGCCTTGCACGCCTTCGAGCAATTGCCATACGCGGCTGCCGTAGGTCACTGCCCAGCGTTTGGCGATGTCCATTGGCAGCCAGCCGTGGCGTGCCAGCAGGGCATCCACCAGGGCCTGGACGGTGGTCATGTTTTCACCGCCAGGCAGCGGCGCGGTGGCGGTCCAGCTTTCGCGCATCTGGGTGAAGAATGGCTTGAGTTCGACCATCGCCGACTCGGCCAGCTTGCGATAGGTGGTCAGCTTACCGCCGAAGACCGACAGCAGCGGCGCCTGGCCTTCACTGGCGGACAGCGCCAGGGTGTAGTCGCGGGTCACGGCGGAGGGATTGTCCGATTCGTCGTTGCACAGCGGACGCACGCCGGAATAGGTGTGCAGGATGTCCGTGCGACCAAGCTGGTGATTGAAGTGCTCGTTGACCACCTTGAGCAGATAGTCGGTTTCGGTGTCGGTGATCGCCACCTTGGCCGGGTCGCCGCGGTATTCGCGGTCGGTGGTGCCGATCAGGGTGAATCGCTCCAGGTAGGGAATGGCGAACACGATGCGCTGGTCTTCGTTCTGCAGGATGTAGGCGTGTTCGCCCTCGTACAGGCGCGGGACGATGATGTGGCTGCCCTGGATCAGGCGGATGCCGTAGGGCGCTTCCAGCTTGAGGTCATCCTTGATGAAGCTGGCCACCCAGGGCCCGGCGGCATTGACGAGCGCGCGGGCGCGGATGCTCTGCTGACGGCCATCGGCATGCAGCAGCTCGACTTCCCACACGCCGCCGACGCGCTCGGCGCGCAGGCAGCGGGTGTGGGTATGGATATGCGCGCCTTTCTCACGGGCGGCCATGGCGTTGAGCACCACCAGGCGGGCGTCGTCCACTGCGCAGTCTGCGTATTCGAAGCCGCGGGTGATGGCTGGCTTGAGCGGGTTCCCAGGGCCGAAGCGCAGGCTGCGCGAGGCACCCAGGCGCTTGCGTTTGCCCAGGTGGTCGTAGAGGAACAGGCCGGCGCGGATCATCCAGGCCGGGCGCAGGTGCGGGCGATGGGGCAGGACGAAGCGCATCGGCTTGACGATGTGCGGTGCCTTGGCCAGCAAGACTTCGCGCTCGGCCAGAGCCTCGCGGACCAGGCGGAACTCGTAATGCTCCAAGTAGCGCAGGCCACCGTGGATCAACTTGCTGCTGGCCGAGGAGGTGTGGCTTGCCAGGTCGTCCTTTTCGCACAGAAATACCTTCAGGCCGCGACCGGCCGCGTCGGCGGCAATGCCCACCCCATTGATGCCGCCGCCGATCACGGCGACGTCGTAGCAATCGGCGAGCGGGGGCAGGGACGGAGCGGAGTGGGACACGGCAAGGGCCTCCTGGGCGTGGTTCACATCGAAAGTGAACACTGATGTTCGTTTTCGAAAATACTAGCGCAACGAAAAGGCGTCCGCCAGCCAGTCTCTATAGAAAAAACTGATCTGATGACAAAGAAATGAACAATACCGAACATCAGCGCCGGACCTGACAAGCCAATCGCGGTCCGGCTAGGCCCGCGATTGGCACTTTCAGACCACTTCGAGGCGAATCTTGTGCTGGTTCAACAGTTGGGTCAGGGCAGGGGTGGGCTGCTGGTCCGTCACCAGGCAATCGACCAGGCTGATCGAGCCCAGGCGAACCATGGCGTTACGGCCGAATTTGCTCGAGTCCGCGGCCAGGATCACCTGGCGGGCGTTGGTGATGATCGCCTGGGAGACCCGCACTTCCTGGTAGTCGAAATCCAGCAGGCTGCCATCCTCGTCGATGCCGCTGATGCCGACCACGGCGAAGTCGACCTTGAACTGGTTGATGAAGTCGACGCTGGCCTGGCCGACCACACCGCCGTCGCGCCGTACCGTGCCGCCGGCCACCAGCACCTCGAAGTCGTCCTTGGCGCCCAGGATCGCGGCCACGTGCAGGTTGTTGGTGATGACCTTCAGGTGGCTGTGGTTGAGCAGTGCACGGGCAATGGATTCGGTGGTGGTGCCGATGTTGATGAACAATGAAGCATGGTCGGGAATTTGCTGGGCCACGGCTTCGGCGATGCGCTGCTTCTCGTCGCGCATCTGGTCGGCGCGCATGGCATAGGCGGTGTTCTCGATGCTCGAGTCGTATGCCGCGCCGCCGTGGTAACGCCGCAGCAGGTTCACTTCGGCGAGCTGGTTGATATCGCGGCGGATGGTTTGGGGGGTGACGACGAACAGCTGCGCCATTTCTTCGATACTGACGTAACCACGCTCGCGCACCAGTTCGAGGATTTGTTGTTGGCGGGGAGGCAGATTCATGGGCGGTCCTTGGGGGCAGCCGGACAAATTCTGCAATGATGCCGTAGGAAGAGGATGACGGCCAGCCTGCTACCTCAGGTTCGGCGTATTGCCTGCCTTGGCCCTATCGCCGGCAAGCCGGCTCCCACAGGTTCGGCGGTGTCTACAACCGCAGCGCAATACAAGTGGGAACCGGCTTGCCGGCGATCGGTCGGGCCAGGCAGACGAGATCTGCAGGCTCAGGCCTCGTGATCTTCCCAATCGCGGGTTCGGTCCACGGCCTTGCGCCAGCCTTTGTAGAGCTTTTCCTTTTGCGCTTCGTCCAATTGCGGGCTGAACTCACGCTCGATGATCGCCTTGTCTCGCAATTCGTCCAGGCCGCTCCAGAAACCACAGGCCAGGCCCGCCAAGTAGGCAGCGCCTAAGGCTGTGGTTTCGCGCATTTTCGGCCGCTCAACGCAGGTGCCGAGAATGTCGGCCTGGAACTGCATGAGGAAGTTGTTGGCCACCGCACCGCCGTCCACGCGCAGTTCGCTCAGGCGCTGGCCGCAGTCCTGTTGCATGGCGTCGAGCACGTCGCGGGTCTGGTAGGCGATCGACTCCAGGGCGGCGCGGATGATGTGGTCGACCTTGACACCCCGGGTCAGGCCGAACAGGGCACCGCGGGCATAAGGGTCCCAGTAGGGGGCGCCCAGGCCGGTGAAGGCCGGTACCAAATAGACGCCGTTGCTGTCCTTGACCTTGCTGGCGAAATACTCGGTGTCGTAGGCGTCGTTGACGATCTTCAGCTCGTCGCGCAGCCACTGCACGGTGGAGCCGCCATTGAACACCGCGCCCTCCAGCGCATAGGCCACTTCGCCGCGCGGGCCGCAGGCGATGGTGGTGAGCAGGCCGTGGGAGGAGGTCACCGCCTTGTCGCCGGTATTCATCAGCAGGAAGCAACCGGTGCCGTAGGTGTTCTTGGCCTGGCCGGGCTCGACGCACATCTGCCCGAACAGGGCGGACTGCTGGTCACCGGCGATGCCGGCGATGGCGATACCGCTCTTGGTATGGCCGTAGACTTCGGAGGAGGGACGCACCTGGGGCAGCATCTGGCGAGGGATGCCGAGGATCTGCAGGAGCTTCTCGTCCCATTGCAGCGTGTGGATGTTGAACATCAGGGTGCGCGAGGCATTGGTGTAGTCGGTGACATGTACCTTGCCGCCGGAGAACTTCCAGATCAGCCAGGTATCGACAGTGCCGAACAACAGCTCGCCGCGCTCCGCACGTTCCCGGGCCCCTTCGACGTTGTCGAGGATCCACTTGAGCTTGGTGCCGGAGAAGTAGGGGTCGGTGACCAGGCCGGTGGCCTGGCGAATGTAGGCTTCGTGGCCGTCGCGCTTGAGCTGCTCGCAGATCTCGGTGCTGCGCCGGCATTGCCAGACGATGGCGTTGTATACCGGGCGCCCGGTTTCCTTGTCCCAGACCACCGTGGTTTCACGCTGGTTGGTGATACCCAGTGCGGCGACCTGGGCATGGCTGATGCCGGCCTGGGCCAGGGCCTCGACCATGGTCGCGCTCTGGGTCGCGAAGATCTCCATCGGGTCGTGCTCGACCCAGCCGGCTTGCGGGTAATGCTGCACGAACTCGCGCTGGGAGGTGCCGACCACGTTGGCGTCCCGGTCGAAGATGATGGCCCGCGAACTGGTGGTGCCCTGGTCCAGGGCGATGATGTAGTTCTTGTCCTGGGAATCTGTCATGTCGGTGGCCTTGCACAAAATAGGGAGTGGTCAGGGGGTGGCCGGGTGTCTTGCCGGCGCGCTGGCCTCAGGAAGCCTGGGTATCGCCCTGTGGGTTGTCGTCTGTTTGCGGGTTCGCGGTTTGCGCCATCGGCAGGTTACGGGCGATCAGGCCTCGGTACAGGGCTGCCCCCAGGCATGCGCCGAGGATCGGTGCGAACACCGGAACCAGGAAATAGGGAATGGAGCGCCCGCCGGTAAAGGCTATCTCGCCCCAACCGGCCAGGAATGTCATCAGTTTAGGCCCGAAATCGCGTGCCGGGTTCATCGCAAAGCCGGTCAGAGGGCCCATGGCGCTGCCAATCACCGCGATCAGCAGGCCGATCAAAAGCGGCGCCATGGCGCCTCGGGGCAGGCCGTTGTTGTCGTCGGTCAGGGCCATGATCACGGCCATGAGGATGGCGGTGATCACCACTTCGACGAGGAACGCCTGGGCGATGGACAGGGCCGGGTGTGGGTAGGTGGAAAACACCGACGCCAGTTCCAGGCTGGCTTCGCTGCCGCGGACCATGGCATGGGCCTGTTCGAAATCGAAGAACAGGTTGCTGTACAACCCATAGACCAGCGCGGCGGCGCAGAAGGCGCCGCAGACCTGGGCGAGGATGTAGAACGGCAGTTTGCGTTTGTCGAAGCCGGCGAACAGGCACAGGGCAATGCTCACGGCCGGGTTCAGGTGCGCGCCGGAAATGCCGGCGGTGAGGTAGATCGCCATGCTGACGCCGACCCCCCAGATGATGCTGATTTCCCAGAGCCCGAAGCTGGCACCGGCGACCTTGAGGGCTGCGACACAGCCGGTGCCGAAGAAGATGAGCAGTGCGGTGCCGAGAAATTCGGCCATGCATTGGCCGGACAGGGTCGGTTGTCGTAGAGCAGTCGTCATGTATGACCTCGTTTCTTGTTGTTGTGAGGCACTGGGCGCTCGACAGCAAGGTCCGGTGTCTATCCCCGTTGACGCCGGACAAGTGTAGGAATGCACCTTTAAAAAAGTGTCATTTATTCAGAAACGAAAAAATATAGACAAGAAACGCTGATGTCAAAGGTCGAAAGTGAACGATTGGTCACATTCTGGATGCATAGCGCGCTCGTAACTCCTGGGCCAGACTGGCGCGTTGGCGCTACGCTGGTCGGGCTGTAGGAATTGGCCTAAAGTAGCCGCCGACTTGCCACCGATTGGAGCCGTACATGACCCCCGCCCTCGATCTTTTGAAGAAGGCGCGTGCCGAACATCGCGTGCACAGCTATGAACATGATCCGAAATCTGCGTCCTATGGCCTTGAGGCGGCAGAAAAACTGGGGCTTGATCCGCAGCGTGTGTTCAAGACCCTGTTGGCCAGCAGTGAGAAGGGGGAATTGCTGGTGGCGGTGGTACCGGTAGGCGGCACGCTCGACCTCAAGGCGCTGGCGCAGGCAGCGAGAGTCAAGAAGTGCGAAATGGCGGACCCGGCGGTAGCACAGCGTTCAACCGGCTACCTGGTGGGCGGGATCAGCCCGTTGGGGCAGAAGAAGCGCCTGCGCACGTTCATCGATGCATCGGCACAGCAATTTGACAGCATCCATGTGAGCGCCGGGCGGCGTGGGCTGGAGGTAGAACTGGCCGCAACGGTGCTGGCCGAGCATACCCAAGGGACGTTCGCCGAGATCGGCCGGGGCTGAAGGCTTCAGCCACAGCGCTCAACATCTGTAGGAGCGGGCTTGTCCCGCGATCGGGCGCGCAGCGGCCGTAAAACCAGCAACTGCAATTCATCAAGTAGAACGAGTTGGCTGATTGACGGCCGCTGCGCGCCCGATCAGCGGGACAAGCCCACAAGACCGGGCAGCAACCGAAACGGCGATCAGGTCGCCGAGCTGTAGCGGCGTACGCCGTTTTCCTGCCGCGGCAGTTGCGCTGCGACACTGCCTGGTACCGGGAACAGCACCAGGTGGTCGGCGGCCACGTTGATGCCGATTTCCTGGCCGACCTGATGGTCGACGTGGCTCGGGAAGATCGCTTCCAACTGGCTGCCGGTGGGCAGTTGCAGTCGGTACAGGGTCGAGGCACCGAGGAAGCTCTTGCCGACGATATTCGCCCGCAGGTCGCTGTCCGGCGCGTGGATGATGTCGTCCGGACGCAGCAGCACGTCCACCGAACTACCCGGCGCCATGGTGTAGGCACGGTTGCCGCGCAGTTCGCCTACCTCGGTCTTGACCGCCTCGTGGCTGCTCATCTGGCCACGGATGAAGTAGCCCTGGCCGATGAAGCTGGCGACGAAGGGGGTCTGCGGTTCATGGTAGAGGTTGTAGGGCGTGTCCCACTGTTCCAGGCGGCCTTCCCTGAATACCCCGACCTGGTCGCTGACGGCAAAGGCTTCTTCCTGGTCATGGGTGACCAGGATGGCGCTGGTGCCTCGGCTCTTGAGGATGTCGCGCACTTCATGGCTCAAGCGCCGTCGCAGCTCCACGTCCAGGTTGGAGAAGGGCTCGTCGAGCAACAGCAACTGCGGCTCCGGTGCCAGGGCCCGGGCCAGGGCCACCCGTTGCTGCTGGCCGCCGGACAGCTCGTGGGGGTAGCGCCCGCCCAGGCCGCCGAGCTTGACCAGCTCGAGCATTTCCTCGACCACCTCGTTCGGGCGTGGATGCCTGCCAAGGCCAAAGGCGATGTTCTGCGCCACGGTCAGGTGGGGGAACAAGGCGTAGTCCTGGAACACCATGCCGATCCGGCGCTTCTCCGGTGCCAGGGTGAACCCTGCGCGGGAGATGACTTCGCCGGCCAGCTGGATCTCGCCTTCGTGCACTGGCTCGAAGCCTGCGATCGCGCGCAGGGTGGTGGTCTTGCCGCAACCTGAGGAGCCCAGCAGGCAACCGATGTCGCCTGCGTTCAGGTGCAGATTGAGGTTCTGGACGATGCGCTGGTCGCCATAGCCGCAGGCCAGGTCGCGCAGGTTGAGCAATAGCGGTTGACTCATGCGTGGTGGTAAGCCGGTTCTACAAGGAATTCCAGGAGGGCCTTCTGTGCATGCAGGCGGTTTTCAGCCTGGTCCCAGGCGACCGAACGAGGGTCGTCGAGCAGGTCCTGGCTGATTTCCTCGCCACGGTGGGCGGGCAGGCAGTGCATGAACAGGGCATCGGGTGCCGCCAGGTCGAGCAGTTCGCGGGTGACCTGGTAAGGCGCGAAATGCGCCAGGCGCCGTGCAGTTTCCTCCTCCTGGCCCATGGAAGTCCAGACATCCGTGGTCACCAGATGGGCACCTTGCACGGCTTGCTTGGGGTCACGAATGACCTGCACGCGATCACCGCCCAGGGCGAGGAAGCGCGGATCGGGCTCGTAGCCTTCCGGGCAGGCGATGCGCAGCTGGAAATCGAACTGCAGGGCCGCCTCGATGTAGGAATTGCACATGTTGAAGCCATCGCCGATCCAGGCCACGGTCTTGCCCTGGATCGGGCCGCGGTGTTCGAGGAAGGTCTGCATGTCGGCCAGCAGCTGGCAGGGGTGCGATTCGTCGGACAGGCCGTTGATCACCGGGACCCGGGAGTTGGCGGCGAATTCGGTGAGGGTGCTGTGGGCATGGGTGCGGATCATCACCGCATCGAGCATGCTCGACAGGACGATGGCGCTGTCGGCGATCGGCTCGCCACGGCCCAGTTGGGTATCGCGGGGCGAGAGGAAGATGGCCTGGCCGCCGAGCTGGATCATGCCGGCCTCGAACGACACCCGGGTACGGGTGGAGGACTTCTCGAAGATCATCCCCAGCACGCGGTTCTTCAGTGGCTCGAACAGCACGCCTCGCTTGCGCAGGTCCTTCAGCTCGATGCCTCGACGGATCACGCCGAGCAGTTCGTCAGCGGTGAAATCCATCAGGGAGAGAAAGTGCCTAGCGCTCATGATTGACTACCTTATCTGCAACGGTTTGCAGGTCGACCGTATGGTTTTGTTGACAACGGGAGCGACCTGCGGCGTAAGCCGCACGGGGCGGACGGAATAGGGGGAAGGCGCAATACTATAATTAAATGTCGCCTGAAACCAAGAGGGGGCACAGCAGCTCTGTTGCAAGGAATGTCGTAAGCCCTTGTGAGCGTACTGTTTTTTATTTTCCACAGGTGGGTTGTACACGGCTTGTCCGCCCTTTGGCAAACCCTGCGTCGCGAATCATGCCGCCGGTGTCGTGAAGTCCGGAGCGCCCAGCCTCGACAAATACCTTGCGACGCCCCTGTGCATGCGCAGGCCGCAACGGGGCTGGCAAGGCCGAGCATGCAGCTCGGCTTTCCGTTACAATGCGTCACCGTGCCGACGATCGCGTCGGAAAGTTCAGCCGAGGTGCTTCATGGATATCATCGAAACAATCAAAGAGCAGATCGCCAACAACACCATTCTGCTTTACATGAAAGGCTCGCCGAATGCCCCACAGTGCGGCTTCTCGGCGCGTGCTGCGCAGGCCGTTATGGGTTGTGGCGAGAAGTTCGCCTACGTCGACATCCTGCAGAACCCGGAAATCCGCGCCAACCTGCCCAAGTACGCCAACTGGCCGACCTTCCCGCAACTGTGGGTCGGTGGCGAGCTGGTCGGCGGCAGCGACATCATGCTGGAAATGTTCGAAAAGGGTGAGCTGCAGACCCTGATCAAGGAAGCCGCCGCCAAGGCCAAGGCCTCCGAAGCCTGATCCGGCTTTTGTCGCAGGCATGAAAAAGCCCCGCCTAGGCGGGGCTTTTTCATGGAGGGAACGCGTCGCCTGCCCGCCTAGGTTTATTCCTCACCCATCTGCGATTGCAGGTAGTTCTCGATACCCACCTTATCGATCAGGCCCAGCTGGGTCTCCAGCCAGTCGATGTGCTCCTCCTCGGACTCGAGGATGTCTTCAAGCAGTTCGCGGGAGCCGAAGTCACCGGCGGTTTCACAATGGGCGATGGCGGCCTTGAGGTCGACCAGGCCTTTCTGTTCGATCTTCAGGTCGCACTCGAGCATTTCCTTGGTGTGTTCGCCGATCAGCAACTTGCCCAGGTCCTGCACGTTGGGGATGCCTTCGAGGAAAAGAATACGCTTGATCAATTTGTCAGCGTGCTTCATCTCGTCGATGGATTCCTTGTACTCGTGCTTGCCGAGTTTGTTCAGGCCCCAGTCCTCGTACATCCGCGCGTGCAGGAAGTACTGGTTGATCGCGACCAGCTCGTTTCCGAGGATCTTGTTGAGATGCTGGATGACGCTTACGTCGCCTTTCATGTCGGGTTCCTGCCCTGTTGAAGTATGCCAATACAGGAAGTCTGAGCCCGACCTGGGCCTCTGTCAAACCTAAGTTATTGAATAGTAAGTGAAAATTAATAGGAATAAGAATGTTTGTGAACCGCGTTAGAACGCTAACTTATTGAATTGAAGGCATAAAAAAACCGGACACTGGGTCCGGCTCTTCGAATTCGGTGATTTACGCCACGTTGAATTCAACGGGGTAGGGCAGGGCGGCCTGCTGGCTGACCTGAAGTTCGGTCAGGGTCTCGCGGACCACCTGCTTGGCCAGGCATGCACATTTGCCACATTGGCTGCCGACATTGGTGGCGGCCCGGACTTCCTTGTAGCTGCAGCATCCTTCATAGATCGCATCGCGAATCTGTCCGTCGGTGACGCCGACACAAAGACACACATACATAAGATCAGACCATCAGGGTAGAGGCTCGATGGGGTGGAGCTTAATGGTAATGAGAATGCGTGTCAAAGAACTTTCCTCCAGCTTTGTGTCGGTGCGACCGGCGGTTGGATTCGGCCTGTCACCAGAAGCCGTGTATGATGGGCAACCTTTGCTGGATGCCGGGGCAGGTCGACCCTCCCGGGTATCTGATTTCACCACCATCAAGGAGATAACGAATGAGCGTACTCGTTGGTAAACAAGCCCCCGACTTCACCGTTCCGGCCGTACTGGCCAACGGCGAGATCGTCGACAGCTTCAACCTGGCTTCGGCCATCAAGGGCAAATACGGCCTGGTGTTCTTCTACCCACTGGACTTCACCTTCGTCTGCCCATCCGAGCTGATCGCCCTGGACCACCGCATCCCTGACTTCCAGGCGCGCGGCGTGGAAGTGATCGGCGTGTCGATCGACTCGCACTTCACCCACAACGCCTGGCGTAACACCCCCGTCAACAACGGCGGCATCGGCCCGGTCAAGTACACCCTGGCTGCAGACATCTCCCACGACATCTGCAAGGCCTACGACGTTGAGTCCGAAGGCGGCGTAGCCTTCCGTGGCGCCTTCCTGATCGACAAGAACGGCGTTGTCCGTTCGCAGATCGTCAACGACCTGCCGCTGGGCCGCAACATGGAAGAACTGCTGCGCCTGGTCGACGCCCTGCAATTCCACGAAGAGCACGGCGAAGTCTGCCCTGCCAACTGGAAGAAAGGCGACAAGGGCATGACCGCTTCGCCGGAAGGCGTTGCTGCCTACCTGAGCGAGAACGCTGGCAAGCTGTAATTGCCACGCGAATAAAAAAACCGGCCATCATGGCCGGTTTTTTTATGCCTGTAGCGGTGCTCTGGGCAGCCTGGTGCCAGCAAGCCCCCACCTGTCCTGCGCCGCTCTCAAGACTTGCGAAACCCCTGTGGGAGCTGGCTTGCCAGCGATAGCGCCGCAAAGCAGCCCCAGGGGCTCAGGCTGGTCAGTCGTTGAAGTCACGCCAGCCGCCCATTTCCTTCCAGCGGTTGACGATGCCGCAGAACAGCTCGGCGGTTTTCTCGGTGTCGTAGCGTGCCGAGTGGGCTTCACGCCCATCGAAATCGATGTCGGCACTCTGGCAGGCCCGGGCCAGGACGGTCTGGCCATAGGCCAGGCCAGCCAGGGTGGCCGTGTCGAAGCTGGAGAAAGGATGGAATGGATTGCGCTTGAGGTCGTTGCGCGCCACGGCGGCATTGAGGAAGCCCAGGTCGAAGCTGCTGTTGTGGCCGACCAGGATGGCCCGTTTGCAACCATTGGCCTTCAGGGCCTTGCGCACCCCACGGAAAATGTCGGTAAGCGCGGTTTCTTCGCTAACCGCCATGCGCAGTGGGTGGTCCAGCTTGATACCGGTGAACTCCAGGGCCGCCGGCTCGATGTTGGCCCCTTCGAAGGGCTCGACCCGGTAGAAGTAGGTGTGCTCCGGGAACAGGAAGCCTTTCTCGTCCATGCCGATGGTGACGGCAGCGATTTCGAGCAGCGCGTCTGTGGCGCTGTTGAAACCGCCGGTTTCCACATCCACCACCACGGGCAGGTAACCGCGGAAGCGCTCGGCCATCGGGTGGCGAACGCTGCTGCCTTGACCTTCCTGGTCGTCTTCGTAGAACGCTTCGCTCACGCCTTCTCCTCCAGCAGACGCCAGCGCAGTTTTTCACCAGCGCGCAGCGGAACCACGGTGTTGTCACCAAATGGCAGGCTGTCGGGAGCGGTCCACTCGTCGCGAACCAGGGTGATGGTGTCGGTGTTCGCCGGCAGGCCGTAGAACGCCGGGCCGTGCAGGCTGGCGAAACCTTCGAGCTTGTCCAGCGCATTGCGCTGTTCGAAGGCCTCGGCATACAGCTCGATGGCAGCGTAGGCCGTATAGCAGCCGGCGCAGCCGCAGGCGGCTTCCTTGGCGTGGCGGGCATGGGGCGCCGAATCGGTGCCGAGGAAGAACTTGCTGTTGCCGCTGGTGGCTGCGTCCAGCAGCGCCACCTGATGGGTGTTGCGCTTGAGGATCGGCAGGCAATAGAAGTGCGGGCGAATACCGCCGACCAGCATGTGGTTGCGGTTGTACAAGAGGTGCTGCGCGGTGATGGTCGCGCCGACGTTGGCCGGGGCCTGCAGGACGAACTGCGCGGCATCGGCGGTGGTGATGTGCTCGAACACCACTTTCAGCGTGGGGAAGCGCTCGACCACGCGGGCCAGGTGCTCGTCGATGAAGCGCTTCTCGCGGTCGAACACATCGACCTCGGCACGGGTCACTTCGCCGTGCACCAGCAGTGGCATGCCGGTTTCGGCCAGGGCCTCGAGCGCCGGCGTGATGTTGTCGATGCTGGTCACGCCCGAGTCGGAGTTGGTGGTGGCGCCGGCCGGATACATCTTGGCGGCGTACACGAAACCGCTGGCCTTGGCCGCGCGGATATCCTCGGCGCTGGTGCGGTCGGTGAGGTACAGCACCATCAGCGGCTCGAAGCGGCTGCCCGCCGGGCGCGCGGCGAGGATGCGCTCGCGATAGGCGCCGGCCTCGACGGCATTGCGTACCGGCGGGACCAGGTTGGGCATGATGATGGCGCGGGCGAAGGTACGCGCCACGTCGCCAACGGTATGGGGCAGGACGGCACCATCGCGCAGATGGATGTGCCAGTCGTCGGGACGCAGGAGGGTCAGGCGATCGGACATTGGAGATTCCAGGCGGGTCGAACTCAAGGGCCAATGCTACCGGAAAACCCCGGTAGGAGCACGGCTATCAAGTTTTCCCGGTGGCGTCCGATAGCCTGCAGGTAAGCCGTCAGAATCTGTGGAGCCACCTGTGCGCCAGCGTTACCTAGCCCTTCTTTCCCTGTTTGCCAGCCTGCCGGCCGGGGCATTGACGTTCCAGACGCGCGTGGAGAACGTCGCCTGGAACGTCGAGGGGGACCAGTTCGAATGTCGGCTGTCCCAGCCGATCGACGGTTTCGGCAGCGGTGAGTTCGTCCGTCGTGCCGGCGAACAGGCGGTCTTCCAGTTGCGATCGGACAGCAATGCGCTGGGGGCGGGCAGCGCGACCTTGCTGGCCGCGGCAGCACCTTGGCAACCTGGCCGGGGCGACATCAATCTCGGGGGCGTGCGCATGGGGCGCAGCGGGGTGTTGTTCACATCGTCCCAGGGTCAGGCCAGCCGGCTGATCAACGGCCTGCTCGACGGGCGCAGCACGGTGGTGCGCAACCATGCCGGCGAGGGCGGCAGACCCATGGAGGTGCATGTACTGCCGGTCAGCTTCGCCAAGGCCTATGGCGACTACCAGGCATGTGCCGCCAAGCTGCTGCCGATGAACTTCGACCAGATCCGCCAGACCCAGGTCGGGTTCCCACGCGGTATCGAGCTGGACAGCGCGGCGCGGGCACGCCTGGACGTGATCCTCGATTACCTCAAGGCAGACCCGTCGGTGAACCACATCGAGCTCGATGGCCATGCCGACAACAGTGGCAGCCGCCTGACCAACCGCGACACCTCACGCCGCCGGGCCCTGGCGGTCGCCGACTACCTCAAGGCCCATGGTGTGCCGGATGAGCAGATCACCGTGCGCTTCCACGGCGAACGTTACCCCTTGGCCCGGAACAACAGTGCCGCCAACCGGGCGCGCAACCGCCGGGTGAACATCCAGCTGGAGCGTGTCGCCCCGGTCGAGAAGCCGGTGGAAAAGCCCTCGGCAGAGCCCACCCCGGCGCCCGCTGCCGCAGCTCCAGCGACGCCTGGCCCAGCGCCGGCGCAGGCACCGGCAGAAAAAAAATCCTGACCGCGACGAGGGTCGCGCTCTTGACTGTTCCTGTCGCTTTGTCATCACAAGCTGTCGCCCCATTGTAAATATTTCAATGGGGCCGGTAGAATCAACCGCTTTCCGTACAACCCCGTGGAGTGATGGCATGGCGGACGTAAAAAAGGTCGTACTGGCGTATTCCGGCGGCCTTGATACTTCGGTGATTCTCAAGTGGCTGCAGGATACCTACAACTGCGAAGTGGTGACCTTCACCGCTGACCTGGGTCAGGGCGAGGAGGTCGAGCCGGCCCGCGCCAAGGCACAGGCAATGGGCGTCAAAGAGATCTACATCGATGACCTGCGCGAAGAGTTCGTGCGAGACTTCGTGTTCCCGATGTTCCGCGCCAACACCGTCTATGAAGGCGAGTACCTGCTGGGTACTTCCATTGCCCGTCCGCTGATCGCCAAGCGCCTGATCGAGATCGCCAACGAAACCGGTGCCGACGCCATTTCCCATGGCGCTACCGGCAAGGGCAACGACCAGGTGCGTTTCGAGCTGGGCGCCTATGCACTCAAGCCGGGCGTCAAGGTCATCGCGCCGTGGCGCGAGTGGGACCTGCTGTCCCGCGAGAAGCTGATGGACTACGCCGAGAAGCACGGCATTCCGATCGAGCGCCACGGCAAGAAGAAGTCGCCGTACTCGATGGACGCCAACCTGCTGCACATTTCCTATGAAGGCGGTGTCCTGGAAGATACCTGGACCGAGCACGAAGAAGACATGTGGCGCTGGAGCGTGTCCCCGGAGAACGCCCCGGATCAGGCTACCTACATCGAGCTCACCTACCGCAACGGTGACATCGTCGCCATCGACGGCGTCGAGAAGACCCCGGCTACCGTCCTGGCCGACCTGAACCGCATCGGTGGTGCCAACGGTATCGGTCGCCTGGACATCGTCGAGAACCGCTATGTCGGCATGAAGTCCCGTGGCTGCTACGAGACCCCTGGCGGCACCATCATGCTCAAGGCCCACCGCGCCATCGAGTCGATCACCCTGGACCGCGAAGTCGCTCACCTGAAGGATGAGCTGATGCCCAAGTATGCCAGCTTGATCTACACCGGCTACTGGTGGAGCCCGGAGCGTCTGATGCTGCAGCAGATGATCGACGCCTCGCAGGTCAACGTGAACGGCGTCGTTCGCCTGAAGCTGTACAAGGGCAACGTCACCGTGGTCGGTCGCAAATCGGACGATTCGCTGTTCGACGCCAACATCGCGACCTTCGAGGAAGACGGCGGCGCCTACAACCAGGCCGATGCTGCGGGCTTCATCAAGCTCAACGCCCTGCGCATGCGTATTGCCGCCAACAAGGGCCGCTCGCTGCTCTGATCTCATCCTGGCGAGCGTTACCTGAAAACCCGGCCTTGGCGCCGGGTTTTTTATTTATCAGCGGTCGATCGCCTCGTCGGGCTCGCCCAGCGCCTTGACCGACAGCTGGATACGGGTCCGGGTATCGAGGTTGTAGAGCACCCAACGGCGAGCATGGGGATGGCGGCGGGTGACGGTACGCAATATATGCTGCTCGATCATCTTGCGCGTGTCGGGCCCTGAGAGCGTGATGGTCATCGTCGATGTGCTCGGCTTTTCCGCAGGCGGCGTGCTGGGCACTTGTGCGTGGGGCTTGCTTCGGCGAGCGGTTCTGTTGGGCTGGTACAGGGAGTGATAGTTGAAGTTCAAGGTCAGGAAAAACAGCATGGTCAGGAAGAACGGAAAGCCCACCAGAAACCATGTATAGGTCTTCTGGCTGTTCTCGCTGAGAAAGGGCAGGGACGCAAGGGCGGAGGCTTCGATGATGCCTGCGAATATGGCGATGATCGCCAAGGGGCTGATGGAGTCTGTCTGTTGCATGGTGCTTGGCCCGCAAATATTTGCTTATCTCTCGCCTGTTTTCGCGCTCGGCTGAAGGTAGAGATATTTCCCTGGAAGCCATAACGCCAAAATCACCTTTGCCGCTGCGTCTAGTTACCCTGAAACATAGATTAGTCGTTCGTGCGTCTCGCCGGCTTGCGACTAGGAAATGTTTATTTATCGTTGTTAACTTTTGGTCTCACACCTACATAACTCGACAATTTATAAAGTGTTCGGTTGTAGGAAATTTCCGCAATTGATGTAGGTCTCGTCTCTGCTTGGTCATAAGCCGCAATCCGCCGCGCCATGGGGTGGCGTGCTCGGTTATCGTGTTAGCTCGGAGCAAGAATAATGAATCAATGGATATCGCATGAATAAAGTGCTTATCGTGGATGATCATCCGGTTATTCGTCTGGCCGTACGCATGTTGATGGAACGGCATGGGTATGACGTCGTGGCGGAAACCGATAACGGTGTGGATGCCTTGCAGTTGATCCGGGAATACCAACCCGACATCGTAGTGTTGGATATCGGTATTCCGAAACTCGATGGGCTGGAGGTCATTGGTCGGCTGTCGAGCATCAGCCCAGCCAG
Organism: Pseudomonas shiyinii; assembly: GCF_056725765.1. NCBI lineage: Bacteria > Pseudomonadati > Pseudomonadota > Gammaproteobacteria > Pseudomonadales > Pseudomonadaceae > Pseudomonas > Pseudomonas shiyinii. The sequence goes on from NZ_CM161522.1 coordinate 856,239, forward strand.
CAAGGTGCTGGTTCTGACGTCTCAGGCCGCGGGGCATTTCTCCATGCGTTGCATGCAGGCGGGCGCGGCGGGCTATGTGTGCAAGCAGCAGGACCTGACCGAACTGCTCAGCGCGATCAAGGCTGTACTGTCCGGGTACAGCTATTTCCCCAACCAGGCCCTGCACAAGACGCGTGGGTGTGCCAAGGGCGGCACCGAGGAGGAGATGGTCCAGCGTCTTTCCGGCAGAGAGGTCATGGTGTTGAAGGAGCTGGCCAGCGGCAAGAGCAACAAGGAGATCGCCAACAGCATGTTCCTCAGCAACAAGACGGTCAGTACCTACAAGACACGCCTGTTGCTCAAGCTCAATGCCCGTTCCCTGGTCGACCTCATCGAACTTGCCCAGCGCCACGGCCTGTCGCGGCCCTGAAACAGGAAAGCCTCCGCAAGGGAGGCTTTCAAGATGCCCGGCGGGCTACAGGTCGTAGTCGAAGTCGGCGAGTTGTTTCTGCAGACGCCGCTCCTCGAGGAGGTTGTCGATGGTACGGCGTTTGCTCAGGTTGGTTTTCGCCGTTTCCACCTGGGGCTCGATATCGTCTTCCGAGGTAGGAAATTCATCGTCGATCGACAGTTCGTCTTTATCGGTGCTCATGAGTTACTCCAAGCCAAGGGGCCATTGGCCGTCCTTATAGCGAGAAACCCGATTCCGGTAAAAAAGATTTTTTCAATCGTATACAACCATTTCCTTCTATTGTCTCAATCGTCAGAAGTCTTCTGTTTATACTCGCAAAGGTCCTCGATACGGCAGGCGCCACAACGGGGCTTGCGCGCCTGGCATACATAGCGGCCGTGCAGGATCAGCCAGTGGTGGGCGTCGAGCAGGTAGTCCTTGGGTACGAACTTGAGCAATTTCTTTTCCACCTCCAGCACCGTCTTGCCGGGCGCGATACCGGTCCGGTTGCTGACCCGGAAGATATGCGTATCGACCGCCATGGCCGGCTGGCGAAAGGCGGTGTTGAGCACGACGTTCGCGGTCTTGCGGCCAACCCCTGGCAGCGCCTCGAGGGCTTCGCGGGTTTGCGGCACTTCACCGCCGTGGCGTTCGATCAGCAGGCGGCAGGTCTCGATGACATTCTTGGCCTTGCTGTTGTAGAGGCCGATGGTCCTGATGTATTCGCTCAGTCCTTCGACGCCCAGGGCATGGATGGCCTGCGGTGTGTTGGCCACAGGGTACAGCCGTGCGGTGGCTTTGTTCACTCCGACATCCGTCGCCTGGGCGGACAGGATGACGGCGATGAGCAATTCGAAAGGGGTGGTGTAGGCCAGTTCGGTCTTTGGGTCGGGGTTGTCTTCGTGCAGCCTGCGAAAGATCTCCAGGCGTTTGGCGGCATTCATGGGCTCAAAGGCTTCCTTGACGACGTGAGGGGGCTGGCCCCGGACGCAAGCGATTGTACAGGGCCAGCAAGCCGCCGAGCAGCATCAATCCACCCGGTGCCAGGCTTGCCAGATGCACGCCGGGCCCGGTTGCCAGCCATTGGCGGCAGGCGCCGAGCAGTATGCAAAGTATCAGCAGGCCGCCCAGCAAAAGGCCCAGGCGCCGCCAGCCAAGCCCGTCCGGCCACAACTGGTCCGCCATCAGGCATTGTATGCAGAGCAGGGCTGGATAGTGGCCAAGTGAATGGGCCAGCGGTAGGGCCCAGGTCTGCAGGCCCAGTTGCAGGCTGCTGGCAAGCGCTGCGAGCAGCAACAGGCTGGCCAGCAAACGCCAGGGCCCAGCGAGCCAGCGGCGCAGGGGTATCAGCAACGCCTGGTGCAGGCTCAGGAGCAGCACGCTACACAACCCGATGGCAGTGGCCTGTGCCAAGGTCGACGTCGCACCAGTCAAGGCAAATACGCTGATGCCGGGTAGCCAGAACCTATTCATCGGTATGTGCCTCCAGCAGGGTGGCGCGGTGAGCATCGAAATAGCGCAAGGCATCCTGCAGGGCGTCGATCACCGCGCGGGAGGTGACCGTGGCACCGGCCAGTTGGTCATAGTCGCCGTGGTCGCGCTTGATGGCCCAGGCGCCTTCCTGGGTGCGGCCTGTGAACTGGTCCAGCCAATGGATGCGTGGATCGACCAACTGGTCCCCGAGGCCTGGGCTTTCCTGTTGTTCAAGGACGTGGATGCCGACCAGGCGTCCGGCTGGGTCTATGGCGATCGTCAAGGTGATCGGCCCCGCATACCCCTGTGTCTGGCTGTGCAGCAGCACAGCGCTCGGCTTGCCGTCCAGGGTCGCCCTGTAGCCAGCCAGCAAGCGGCTGTGGGGCAGGTGTGTGTCGCCCAAGGCCACGGGGACTTGCAGGGGTTGGTTGTCGAAGCTACCCACAGGCAGTGCCTGCAACCAGCGCAGGTTATGCAACCGTCGCTCGGCCTCCAGGCGGGTTGGCGCTGTCCAATGTCGCCAGGCCAGGGTACTGCCCAGCGAAAAGATGCCGATCAGCACCAGCAGTACGGCACTGCGCGCCGAAGGGTTCATGGGCTGGCCTGTGAATGGCGTGCGGCCTGGCGCTCCAGGGCCGGTACGGCGAGGTTCATCAGGAGGATGGCGAACGCCGTGCCGTCGGGATAGCTGCCCCAAGTGCGGATCAGATAGATCAGCAGGCCCGTGCTGAAGCCGAACACCAGGCGCGCCAAGGCGCTGCGGGGCCCGGATACCGGTTCGGTGGCGATGAAGAACGCCGCCAGCATGCTCGAGCCGGAGAACAGGTGCAGCAGCGGTGAGCCATTGGAATCGGAGCCCGAGCCGTTCCAGCACAGCAGGCTGAACAGGAATATACCGGCCAGCAGGCCTGCGGGAGCATGCCAGGCGATGACCTTGCGTTGCCAGAGGAACAGCCCGCCGACCAGGAATGCGAGGTTCACCCATTCGCTGCCGCGTCCACCGATCGTGCCAAAGCCTGGGTGTTGGGCGAACAGTTCCTCGAGGGTGAGGCTGCGATTGTGGCGTAGCCCGTCCAGCGCCGTCGGAGTGGCCCAGGCATCGACGTGCGCCGGCGCGCCGAACAGATGCTGCACCACCTCCATAAAACCTGCCGGCTGGCCTGGCCATTGGTTCATCTGCAGGGGAAAACTCAGCAGGACGAAGGCATAGCCGACCATCGCCGGGTTGAACAGGTTGCGCCCGACACCGCCGAAGGCTTGCTTGCCAATACCGATCGCCACGCTCGTGGCGATGACCGGCAACCACCACGGTGCCAGGCTGGGCAGGGCTGCGGCCAACAGCACGGCGCTGACCAGCGCGCTGCCATCTGCCAATGCAGGCAGCGGCGATTGGCCGCGCAGGGCCAGCAGCGCGGCTTCGCAGCCCAAGGCGGTGCCGGCACAGAGCAGCAAGTTGAACAACACGCCCCAGCCATACAGCCAGCACAGGGCCAGCAAGCCGGGCGCACAGGCCAGCAGCACCAGGCCCATGGCCCTGCGCAGCCGCGGGTCAGGCGCTGGCATGGCCCGGCCCGGCCTGCAGGGCATCGAGGTGTCGTTGAGCCTGCTCGGCCGCCTTCTCCAGGGTGCGCAGCTGGTCGAGCTGGGCTTCGCTCGGCGAGCTGCCGAACGCACTGCGGGCCTTGCTCAGCTGGGCGCGGCTCATGGCGGCGGCGATCTTCGCCTGCTTCAAGGTGGCGTCACTGCTGGCGGCTTTTTGCGCCTTGACCCGTTCGATGGCAGCTTTGATCGGATCCGGCGCGGCGTCGCCATCACCTACCGTAGGGGCGGCCGGCCGTGGGTTGCGCGCCAATCGCTCGGCCTGGCGACGTGCTTCATCGCGTTGCAGCCGGGCGTTGCGTTGGTCATGACGCCATCGCGCGTGGTCGCGGCGCTGGGTGCGCGCAGCCTGCTGGTGTGGCGTCTGGGCCAGCCCGCCAACGATCGGGATGATGTTGTCTGGCAGAGGCAGCAGGTCGATGCAGTCGACCGGGCAGGGTGCCAGGCACAGGTCGCAGCCTGTGCATTCATTGGCGATGACCGTATGCATCAGCTTCGCGGCACCGACGATGGCGTCCACTGGGCAGGCCTGGATGCATTTGGTGCAGCCGATGCATTCGGCCTCGCGGATATAGGCCACCTGGGGCGGTGCGCTGCCTCGACCCGGGTCTAGGTCGATGACCGGGGTATCGAGCAGGTGAGCCAGGGCGGCAATGGTTTCTGCGCCGCCCGGTGGGCATTTGTTGATCGCTTCGCCAGCGGCCAGTCCTTCGGCATAGGGCCGGCAACCGGCGTGGCCGCATTTGCCGCACTGGGTTTGTGGAAGCAGGGCGTCGATGCGTTGAATCAGACTCATTGTGTGAATAATCCGTTGAAGCCGGAGAACGCCATGACCATCACGCCTGCGCCGATCAGTTCGATGGGCAGGCCGCGCAGGGCGATGGGCATGTCGTCGTGATCCGTGCGTTGGCGCAGGTCATCGAACAGGACCAGGGCAAGCCAGAACCCCAGCCCCCCGGCCAGGCCCCAGCCGAGTGACGGGAGCCATTGGCCAAGCGTGCCCAGTTGCAATAGCAAGCCTAGCACCAGGGTGTTGCCCAGCAGCAGGGACGGCAGGTTGTCCACCCGCCAAGCGGGCCGCAACTGCCCGAGCAGTTTAGGCAGGCCTAAGGCTTGCAATGCCAGCAAGGGCAACAACAGGAACAACTGCAGGTCCTGCCATTGCAGGATCAATATCAGGTCCTGCAGCAGTTGCCCAACGATCAGGCCCAGCATCACCGCCAGGGCGCTGCAGGCACCCACTACGTGAAGCTGCGGGCGGGAAAGCGGCGACCGCTGCAGGATCAGGTGGTTGACCAGCGCAGCGCTGACCAGTACCAGGACGTAGTCGCTCATGGGAAGGCCGATGGCTGGGAGGTGCCGACAGTATGGCACGCGCCCGCAGATGGAAATGCCCCGGCCGAAGGCCGGGGCAAGACGCGCTGCTTATTTGATGCGCTGACCTGGCTTGGCGCCGCTGTCGGGGCTCAGCAGGTAGATTTCTTCACCGCCAGGGCCGGCCGCCATGACCATGCCTTCGGACACGCCGAAGCGCATCTTCCGTGGCTTGAGATTGGCCACCATCATGGTCAGGCGGCCTTCGAGCTTGGCGGGGTCGGGGTAGGCCGACTTGATGCCGGAGAACACATTGCGGCGTTCGTCACCGATGTCCAGGGTCAGGCGCAGCAGCTTATCGGCGCCCTCGACCGCCTCGGCCTTGACGATGAGTGCCACGCGCAGGTCGACCGCGGCAAAGGTGTCGAACTCCACTTCCGGCGACAGCGGGTCCTTGGCCAGTTCACCGTTGCCGGTGGGAGCTGCGGCTTCGGCGACGGCAAGGTCTTCCTTGCTGGCGGCGACCATGGCGTCGATCTTGGCCGGCTCGATACGGCTCATCAGGGCCTTGAACGGGTTGAGCGTGTGGTTTTCCAGGCGCGACAGGTGGTCGTTCCAGGTCAGCGGCGCGACATTGAGGAAGGCCTCGGCGTCGGCCGCCAGGACCGGCAGTACCGGCTTGAGGAAGATCACCAGTTGGCGGAACAGGTTGATGCCCTGGGCGCAGATGGCCTGGACCTCGTCCTGCTTGCCTTCCTGCTTGGCCAGCGACCACGGCGCCTTGTCGGCGATCCAGGCGTTGGCCCGGTCGGCCAGGGCCATGATTTCACGCATGGCACGGGCGAAGTCACGGTTTTCGTAGGCTTCGGCGATGGACGGGGCGGCGGCCAGGAAGGCTTCGCTCAGCTCGGGGGCGGCATCGCCGGCGACCAGAACGCCTGCATTGCCCTTGTGGATGAACCCTGCGCAGCGGCTGGCGATGTTGACCACCTTGCCGACCAGGTCGGAGTTGACCTTCTGCACGAAGTCGTCGAGGTTCAGGTCCAGGTCATCGACGCCACGGCCCAGCTTGGAGGCGTAGTAATAGCGCAGGTATTCCGGCTGCAGATGGTCCAGGTAAGTGCGCGCCTTGATGAAGGTGCCGCGCGACTTAGACATCTTGGCGCCGTTGACCGTCAGGTAGCCGTGCACGTTGATGGCGGTCGGCTTGCGGAAGCCTGCGCCTTCGAGCATGGCCGGCCAGAACAGGGCGTGGAAGTTGACGATGTCCTTGCCGATGAAGTGGTACAGCTCGGCCTTGGAGTCTTCTTTCCAGAACGCGTCGAAGTCCAGCTCCGGGCGGCGTGCACACAGGTTCTTGAAGCTGGCCATGTAGCCGATCGGCGCGTCCAGCCAGACGTAGAAGTACTTGCCCGGCTCGCCCGGGATCTCGAAGCCGAAGTACGGCGCGTCGCGGGAGATGTCCCACTCCTGCAGGCCCGAGTCCAGCCACTCGGCCAGCTTGTTGGCGACGGCGTCCTGCAGGGTGCCGCTGCGGGTCCACTGCTGCAGCATCGCCTGGAAGTCAGGCAGCTTGAAGAAGAAGTGCTGGGAGTCGCGCAGCTCCGGCGTGGCACCGGAAATGGCCGACTTGGGGTTCTTCAGCTCGGTGGGCGCGTAGGTGGCACCGCATTTCTCGCAGTTGTCGCCGTACTGGTCTTCGGCCGCGCACTTGGGGCAGGTGCCCTTGATGAAGCGGTCGGCCAGGAACATGCCCTTCTCGGGGTCGTAGTACTGGGTGACCGAACGGGTGGCGATGTGCCCTGCTTCACGCAGGCGGGTGTAGATCAGGCTCGACAGCTCGCGGTTCTCTTCGCAGTGGGTCGAGTGGAAGTTGTCGAAATCGACCAGGAAATCGGCGAAGTCGCTGCTGTGCTCGGCCTGGACGTTGGCGATCAATTGCTCGGGGGTGATGCCTTCCTTCTCGGCACGCAGCATGATGGCCGAGCCGTGGGCGTCGTCGGCGCAGACATAGATGCACTGATTGCCGCGCAGCTTCTGGAAGCGAACCCACATGTCCGTCTGGATGTACTCGAGCATATGGCCAAGGTGGATGGAACCATTGGCATAGGGCAGGGCGCTGGTGACGAGAATCTGGCGTGGCTCGGACATGGTGGCTTGGCTACTTGATCTGGCAACGGGATGGAAAATGAAGAAGATCGGCCACTATAAAGGGCTGGCGAATATATTTCACCCCAAGGACGCATCTGCTGACGATTGACGGTTAGCATAGGCGCCTGTTCCATACTCGTTTGCCATTGGGAGTGTCCATGAGTGCCGTCACACATGCCGCCGTCGAAGGCGTGCTTCGCCAGTACACCGACCCCTACCTGAACCAGGACCCGGTCAGCGCCGGTTGCGTGCGCGCCATCGACATCCAGGGCGGGCAGGTCAACGTACGCTTGCAGCTGGGCTATGCCGCCGGTTTGTTCAAGAACGGTTGGGCGCAGGTGCTGGGCACCGCCATCGAAAACCTCGACGGCGTGAGCGCGGCCACGGTTTCGATCGATTGCGTGGTTGGCACCCACAAGGGCCAGGCCCAGGTACCGGCCATGGCCAACGTCAAGAACATCATCGCCGTGGCCTCGGGCAAGGGCGGGGTCGGCAAGTCGACCACCGCCGCCAACCTGGCCTTGGCCCTGGCCCGCGAGGGTGCCCGGGTGGGCATCCTCGATGCCGATATCTACGGCCCGAGCCAAGGCGTGATGTTCGGCATCGCCGAGGGGACCCGGCCGCAGGTGCGCGAGCAGAAGTGGTTCGTGCCGATCAAGGCCCACGGCGTGGAAGTCATGTCCATGGCGTTTCTCACCGATGACAACACGCCGATGGTCTGGCGCGGCCCGATGGTCTCCGGGGCGTTGCTGCAACTGGTGACCCAGACCGCCTGGGATGACCTCGACTACCTGGTGATCGACATGCCACCCGGCACCGGCGACATCCAGCTGACCCTGGCGCAAAAGGTGCCCGTCGCCGGTTCGGTGATCGTCACCACCCCTCAGGACCTGGCGCTACTGGATGCGAAGAAGGGCGTGGAGATGTTCCGCAAGGTCAACATCCCGGTGTTGGGCGTGGTCGAGAACATGGCCGTGCACATTTGCTCGAACTGCGGCCATGCCGAACACCTGTTCGGCGAAGGGGGTGGCCAGAAGCTCGCGGCCCAGTATGGTGTCGAACTGCTGGCCTCCCTGCCGCTGTCGATGTTGATTCGCGAGCAGGCCGATAACGGCAAGCCTACGGCTATCGCCGAGCCGGAAAGCCAGATCGCCATGATCTACCAGGAACTGGCCCGCCAGGTGGGGGCGCGGATCGTGCTGCAGGAAGCGGCGGCGCCGGCGATGCCGAACATCACCATCAGCGAGGACTGACCCGCAAGGGCGAGTCGTCTGCTTCGCAGGTAAACCCCACACAGGGATTTCGCGAGTTTTGAGAGCGGCGCAATCTCGGTGGGAGATCACCCAGCCCTTCGGGCTGCGCTGTCGTGCAGAGAACAAGCGGCCAATGCAGCCCCTGTGGGAGCGGCGGTGCGGCGGTCCGACTTGTCCCGCGATCAAGGGCGACGGTGATATCGGGCCCGGCCTAATCGCGGGACAAGCCCGCTCCCACAGGGTGCCGCAAATCAAAGGGTCATGCGTTGTTCTATGAGAGCTGGCGATAGCCTGCGATGGGCTGCAAAGCAGCCCCAAGCCTTCAAACGCTGGAGCCCTCCAGACTTAAGGGGCCGCTTTGCGGCCCATCGCAGGCTGTCGCCAGCTCCCACGAAGCAAGCGGAGCCAGCACCGATTCATCAATCGGCCAGGCATAAAAAAACCCGCCAGAGGCGGGTTTTTTTGAAAGCGAGGAAGCAAATCGACTTAGGCGATTTGAACTTCTTCAGCCTGCATGCCTTTCTGGCCGCGGGTAGCGACGAAAGTAACAGCCTGGCCTTCTTTCAGGGTTTTGAAGCCGTCAGCCTGGATGGCTTTGAAGTGTACGAACAGGTCGTCACCCGACTGAGGGGTGATGAAGCCGTAGCCCTTCTCATCGTTGAACCACTTGACAACACCGGATTGGCGATTGGACATGTTTCTGTCTCCTTGGACAAAGTAGATTTCGGCACAGGAAACGCCCTGGCCGGGACTGAGCGCAAAGAGAGCAGAAAATTCAGCGATGGGCCGATAGGAATCGTGCATCAAACTAGAGATTCTCGGTGTCACGTGCAGCACAGTGGCGCCACCTTAACCCACTTTCCCCGACCTGCCAATGGTCAATGACGGCTTTGTCGAAATTCGGATCGACGGCGGCTACAGCTCCCGTCCGGCGCGGGATTGCAGGATGGAACTTTGCCGCGGGCGCCGGGACCGGTAAGATGCGCGTCTCGTTTTTCACCTTGCACTCTCAGGACACTCCCGCCATGAGCATCAAATCGGACAAGTGGATTCGCCGCATGGCGCAGGAACACGGCATGATCGAACCGTTCGTCGAGCGCCAGGTGCGCGGCGGCGAAGACAGCCGGGTCATTTCCTTCGGCGTCTCCAGCTACGGCTACGACGTGCGCTGCGCCGACGAATTCAAGGTGTTCACCAACATCAATTCGGCCACCGTCGACCCGAAGAACTTCGACGCCGGCAGCTTCGTCGACGTCAAGAGCGACGTATGCATCATCCCGCCGAACTCCTTCGCCCTGGCCCGCACCGTCGAATACTTCCGCATCCCGCGCAACGTATTGACCATCTGCCTGGGCAAGAGCACCTATGCCCGCTGCGGCATCATCGTCAACGTCACCCCACTGGAACCGGAGTGGGAAGGCCATGTGACCCTGGAGTTCTCCAATACCACCACCCTGCCGGCCAAGATCTACGCCAACGAAGGCGTGGCGCAGATGCTCTTCCTCGAGTCCGATGAAGAATGCGAAGTGTCCTATAAGGATCGTGGCGGCAAGTACCAGGGCCAGCGCGGCGTCACCCTGCCACGCACCTGAGGTGACGAGCGCGGGGAATTCCTCGCGCGCCAGGCACTCCAACGGTTAGAACGGTCCGGTGCGCATGGCGCGTGCCGGCTATCGCCAGGAGCAGCCAATGAAACTCCATCCCGCTATCAGCGCGAAGCTGGCCGTCCTCCAGCCCAACCAGATCGGGTTGCTGGCATGGTCCCTGCTGGCGCATCCGCCCACGCCGGTGCAGGCCGGTGGCGTGCCCCACCAGCCCGACCCTGATACCCCGCAACCACCCGAACCAGGCGAATCGCCACCCATGGAGCCGGGCGAACCCACCTTGCCGGACGAACCGCCTCCCTCGCCGGTGGCTTGAGCCCCACGCCGTCTCAGTTGGCCAGCAGGTAGCCGCTGCGGCAGACCTGCTCGCCCGCCACATGCGCAATGACCATGCCTGCCGTGGCCATGCGTCTTACGCTGCGCGCATAGAGCAAGCCTGCCTGGGCATTGTGCACGGCAGTCACCCGGTCGCTGAGCGGGTCGATGACTTCGGCGATCAACTGGCCGGCTTCCAGGTATTGCCCGGGTTTGGCGTGGAATACCAGCAAACCGCCCAACGGTGCCATCACCGGTTCGACGGCAGCCAGTGGTGTTGCCGGGTAGGCCAGGGGCGGCAATGCCTTGGCCTGGCCCTCGATGACCCCAGCATGGGTCAGGAAATCCAGGATGCCCTGGCAATCCTTGGCTGCCAGGTCGTGGCAGACATCGGCCTGGCCGCGCAGCTCTACCGTCACCGAGAAACTGCCCTGGGGGATCGGGAAGTGCTTGCCGAAGCGCTGCTGCAACTGCCACCACACCAGGCTGAAGCACTCGTCGAACGACTGGCCACCTGAATCGGTGGCCAGCAGGCTGGCCTGGACGCCTAGGTAGCGGGCCAGTGGCTCGACCTGGGGCCAGGCTTCAGGTGTGGTGTACAGGTGTTCCACCGCCTCGAAGTCGCAGTGCAGGTCGAGCACGATGTCGGCATCGCAGGCCAGGCGCTGCAAGGTCAGGCGCTGGGATTGCAACGGGGTGCGCGCCGGGTGGGCGTCCAGCCCGCGGCGCAGGTATTCGCGGATCAACGCCCGGTTGTGGTCCGGGTCCTGGGTCAGGTGGCCTTCGATCTGGTCACCGATGCTGTCCGACAGGTCGACGAAGTTGCGGTTGAAGTTTTCCCCGCTTTGCAATTCGAAACGCCCCAGGGGCGCATCCAGCAGCACCTGCTCCAGGCCCACCGGGTTGGCCACGGGCACCAGGATCACCTCCTGGTTCAGCCGGCCTTGCTGTTCCAGCTCGACCAGGCGGCGCTTGAGGTGCCAGGCCACCAGCATGCCGGGCAGTTCGTCGGCGTGCAGCGAGGCCTGGATGTAGACCTTGCCGCCACCGCGCGGGCCGAAATGGAAACTGTGGAGCTGGCGGGCGATGCCCGGCACGGGAGACAGCAGGTCGTGGGTCGAATGATGCATGGTGGTCCTGGCTGAGTGGCGAAAACGGTCTGCGATAACAGTCGGCACAAAGATAGAAGCATAACTTCGACGGTTGCGCAGCCTCCTTGGCGGGAAGTTCGAAACAACTGCGGGCAGCCCATGTGGGCCATCCGCAGGTCTTGCGAGCGGGGGAGGCGGGCCTCAGCGACCAGGCACCAGGGTGAGGCGTTGGCTGCCATAGGCGCCGGAGAAGTTCTGCTGTTGCAGGGGCAGGCTCATGAAGCGGCCCTTGAACCAGGCGTCCAGGCCATCGCTGAAGTGGCGGCTGGCCGGGTTGCCGGACTGGCCGTTGCTGGTCAGCACCTGCAGCGGTTCGGCCTGGCCGAAGTCGACGATCATGCGTGCCGAGGCCGGCAGGCTGGTGTCGAAGCTGCTGCCCCAGGCATAGGGCGTCAGGGCCAGGGTGCTGAAGTCGCCGCCTGCAGCCATGGGCCCCCGGCTGATGGCATCGCCCAGCCCATGGTAGGCCGGTGCCGGCCAGCGGTACTGGTGCAACCGGCCCCATTGCCAGGCGCGACGGTCAGGCCCCAGTTGCGTGTTGCCGGCTTCCATCGCTGCCGCCAGGCTGCGGGCGAGGATGGTGGGCTTGTCTTCTGTTTGCGCCGTGCTGCGATCATCCCAGAACGGGCTGTCTTCGCGCCCGAGCAGATGGTCGGCCTGGGCTGAGTAGGACAGGCGCGCATTGCCGACGAACGCCTGCCAGGCCGGGCTGGATTCCGGGCCGAGTTCGTCGAGGAAGGTCTGGCGCGCTACGGCCTGGAGGAACAGTTGGTACAGCGCGGCATCGGCTGAGACCGGGCTCAGGCGGCCATCGAATGCCTTGAGCGTCGCCAAGGCCTCGCGAGCCTGGGTACGCTGGGCGGCGGGCAGCGCATCGATGGCCTGGGCCAGGGACTGGGCCATGCCCGGCGCGTCGAACATCTGCTTGAGTTTGTCCGCCAGTAGGGTGACTTGGTCATTCTGCAAGGCCATCAGGCTGCGGCTGTCATGACGACCGTTGCCCGCCAGCTGGGCCAGGCGCTCGGCGCGCTCGGGGTAGTACCAGGTGTTGGACAACTGCATGCCGTAGCCACGGGGTAGGCTGCGCTGGTTGGCGTGGCCTATCCAGCCGGCGGTAGGGTCCTGGTCGTAAGGGTGGAGCATCGGGTCGGCAAAGCCGTCCCAGTCGTAGCGCCCGTCCCAGCCTGGCGAGGGCAGCAGGCCTTGGCCTTCACGGCGGTTGGGGTAGCGGCCGCTGACCTGCCAGCCGATGTGCTGGGGTTCGGCGAAAACGAAGTTCAGCGCTGCGGCACCGACTTCGCGGGTGGTGTCGAAGGCGCGCTCCACCGACGGCGCACGGGTCAGGTTGAACAAGGCATCCAGGCTGGCGTCACCCTTGAGCTGCGGCAGGTTCAGGGCAAGGCCCAGGCCGGTGTTGGCCGGCTGGCTGAGCAGGGTGCCGTGGCGAGTGTCGTACATCACTTCGCGCTGCGGGCGCTGGCCACGTATGAAGAAGGTCTCGCTGCGAGCCCGCGCCGGCTGCCATTTGCCATCGGCCAGGTAGCTCATCTGGTTGCCTTGGCGGCGCAGTTGTTCCAGGTACAGGTCCTGGTTGTCGGCCATGACCGCGCTGCTGCTCCAGGCCAGTTTGCCGTTGTAGCCGGCCAGTACGATAGGCAGGCCTGGCAGCGACAGGCCGGCGACCTGGTACTTGCTGGTATGGATCTGCACGGGGGCCAGGGCCCAGTTGGCGCGGCTGTCGCTGGCCAACAGGCTCTTGCCGCTGCGACTGCGCTGTGGGCCCAGGGCCAGGTTGGCCGAGCCCGGGGTGCCGAGCAGGCCCAGGTCGGCGAGTTTCTGGCTTGCACTGGCCAGGGCATCCAGGCCCGGCAGCTGGCTCGCCAGGTTCAGGCCCTTGAGTTTGTCCAGCTCGGCTTCGGCCAGCGGTTCGTCCGGCGCGCCTGGCAGCAGCCAGGCCAGCTTGTCGGTGCCGACCTTTTGCGCCAGGGCCAGGGCGGCGAGCTCTTCCTGGAGGTTCACCGATTGGCTGAAGGCATAGAGGCTGAACACCAATGCCGAGTCCTCGGGCTTCCAGTACTCCGGGCGGTAGCCGCTGCGGGCGAGCTGTGCCGGCAGCCGGTCGCGATAGCGGAACAGGTAGGCATTGACCCCGCGGGCGTATACCTCGAAGAAGCGCTTCAGGCGCGGCGAGGCATCGGCATACAGCTGCCCGGCGCTTTGCTTGAGGTTGGCGGCGCGCATCAAACGGTCGATGTCCAGCGCCTCGGGGCCTGCCAGCTCGGCCAGGCGGCCCTGTGCGAGCAAGCGCATGGCGACCATCTGTTCGATGCGGTCACCGGCATGGATATAGCCCAGGCTGAACAGCGCGTCATGGAAGCTGCTGCTTTCGATCAGTGGCGCGCCCATGGCGTTGCGGCGCACCGAGACGTTCTGCGCCAGGCCCTTGAGCGGTTGCACGCCGGTGGTCGGAGGGACGCTGTCCTGGTAGCCGCCCGTCTGGCAGCCGGCAAGGCCGAGCATGCCGAACAACGCGGCGGCAGTACCGAACCGAGGGCGGAAGGGAGGAAGGACGGCGGCGGCCATGACGAGGCTCCTGCTAGGCGTGGCGGGGGTTCAAAGGCGCTAAGGTAGCATGGCGGTGGGGGGGCTGGCTCGAGGGTTTCGAAGGGCACGGATCGCGCGCCGCCCGCGCGGCGCATCGCGAGCTGCGCTCGCTCCTACGTTTGTTTCGGGCCAGTCCATCCTGTGCGATTTTCGCGCGGACGCCTTGGTGTACGGCGCGATATCGTGTCATACCAACCAGGCGGTCGCGCGCATCTGTCACAGGCGTTACTGGCCGTAAACGAACGTAGGAGCGAGCGCAGCTCGCGATGCGCCGCGCGGGCGGCGCGCGATCTCACTGACACCACATGCCTCAAGGCCTGCACTGCCAGTCAGCATTCAATCTCAAGCGCTCAACACATCAGGCCCCGTGGCACTTCTTGAATTTCTTCTGGCTGCCGCATGGGCAAGGGTCGTTGCGGCCGACGTCCTTCAGGGCGTTGCGCACCGGCTCCTGGTGGCCGTGGTTGCAGTGCGGGCCGTGCACATGGCCGTGGTCGTGGTCATGGTGGTCGTGACCGTGGTTGCAGTCGGGGCCATGGACATGGGGTTGCTGGGTCATTGCGGGGTTACTCCGGTTGAAGATCGCCGGGGATTATCTCACCACTGTGCGACAAGTGCAGGTCCCGGTGGACGATCAGCCCGGTGTTCAGTTCACCCTGCAGGCGGTAATGCAGGGGTTGTTCGCTCTTGAGCAGCTTGGCCAGCGGCTTGAGGTGCTGCCACAGGTTGGTCCGCGCGGTGATCTTGAAGGTGCGCGTGGCATGGCCGCCGACACTGCGCCAGAGGCTGGCCTCGTCCTGGGCCAGCAGCAGTTCGTTGAGTTTCACCGAGTAGGCCAGGTTGCGAATGAACAGGCGGCTGTCGTTGGGGTTGTCCACCCGCAGGTGGAGCACGAACTCCTGCTGGTGCAGGCGGGCCTTGACGGTCTCGACCTTGACCAGCTGAATCTGCGGTTGGCGCCAGCTGTCGCCGCCCCAGCCGGCACAGCCCGCCAGCAGTGCCAATGAAAGGGTGAGCAGGAGCAGGCGGGCCGAGGGGATCATGGTCAGCTACCGATGTAACTGGCGCAGCATTTCTTGAATTTCTGCCCGCTGGCGCAGGGGCAGGGGTCGTTGCGGCCGGCCTTCAGGCCTACGGTCGGGTCGATGAAGTACCAACGGCCGTCGTGCTGGACGAAGGCGGAGCGTTCATGGTGCTGGTGGTCGCCTTGCTGGTCGTGCCAACGGGCGGTGAAGCTGACGAAGGCATGCTCGGGCTGGCCGCCGAGCACCTCGGCGTGCTCCACCTCCAGGCCCAGCCAGGTACTCTGGGCGCTCCACGCTGCAATGGCCTCGCGATCCAGGCCCGCCTGCTGAGCGGGCAGGGTGGTTGCCACCAGGTAGTCCACCAGGCCAAGCACATAGGCGCTGTAGCGCGAGCGCATCAGCGTCTGGGCGTCGGGGGCCGGCGTGCCGGCATGATAATGCCCACAGCACGCGTCAAGCAGGTTGCCGCTGCCGCAGGGGCAGACCGAGACACTCATTGCATCACCACCAATACTTGCCGAAGTTTTCAGGGTTGGCCCAGAACTTGGCGTTGAGCCAGTCCGGGACCTGCTTGTAGTCATGTAGATCATAGGTGAACAGGCTCAGCACTTGGTCGTCGCGGCGGAATTTCTCGCTGGCTGACAGCGCCAGGGCGAAGAAGTCGGTGTCGTGCCAGCCGCAGGCCTGCAGGTCCGCCAGCACGGCGACCCGGCTGGCATTGAGGTTGCGGATGCCGCCGAGCAGCTCCAGGCCGGTGCGCTTGGGCAGGTGTTCGAGGCAGTCCACCAGGACCGCGAGGTCGAAACGCTGGGCGGCGGCCTGGGGCGGCAGCGGACCTGGCGCGGCCGTTTCGATGTGCACCTCGGGGTGGGCCTGGGCAAATGCCTCCAGGGCCGGAAAACGCGTGCCCACCAGCAACAGGCGCTGGGGCGTGAAGCGCTCGAGCAGGGCGGCGAGGGCCTGCTGCGGGGTGCGCTGGGAGAAACCGTCGGTCATTGCCAATCCTCGTTCAGGTGAGCCCTAGACTAGCGGGCCCGGGGCGGTCGGCAAAGAGGCATGGCTTATTGCTGGCAGAGAGGGAATGCGCGGTCTTTACTCCGAAGGATCGGTCTTATGCCGATTCCCCCTAGGAGAAGCAACAAGATGAGCATAGTACGCACAGCGATACCCCTGGTCCTGCTCACCAGTGTGTTGACTGGATGTGCAGGTTTGCAAAAAACCGACTGGCCGAAGTGTGCTGCCGTCGGGGGTGTGGGCGGCGCTGCCCTGGGCGCCATCGAGAGCTCCAGCTGGGCTGGGTGGGGCGCGTTGCTGGGTGGTGGCCTGGCGGCGGGCTACTGCTGGGCCCATGGCGATGGCGACGAGGATGGCGACGGCGTGCCGGACAGCCGCGACAAGTGCCCGGGTACCCCACCCGGGGTGCAGGTCGACGCCAATGGCTGTCCGCCAGAGCCGGCCCCGGTGGTCGAGGAAGTGGTGGTGCAGAAGGAAGAAGTCATCGTTATCCGTGACGTGCACTTCGAATTCGACTCCGCACGTCTGACCGCAGCCGACAAGGAGCGCCTGAACACCATCGCCACGCGCCTGAAACAGGAAGCGCCGAGCGCCCGCCTGAGCGTGACCGGGCATACCGACAGCGTCGGCTCCGACAGCTACAACCAGAAACTGTCCGAGCGCCGTGCCCACTCGGTGACCGACTACCTGGTCGAAAGCGGCGTACCGCGCAGCAGCTTCGTCTCGGTGGTAGGTGCTGGCGAAACCCAGCCGGTAGCCGACAATGCGACCGCCGATGGCCGTGCCATGAACCGTCGTACCGAGATCAAGATCCAGCGCTGACGGCCTGCGCCCATGCCTTGAGCAGTGGCATGGGCGCGTCCCAATTCGAGTGACCGGCCGCGGCCGGTGACACAGGAGCATTCATCATGGGTGTCATGTCGAAAGCGGCATTGCCGCTGCTGGTGGCCACGAGCTTGCTGGGCGGGTGTGCCACCCACAGCGATGGCAGCGCGCCCCTCAATCAACGAACCTGGCCGCTGTGCAGCCTGCTGGGCGGGTTGGTCGGCGGTGGCCTGGGCGCCATCGAGAGTTCCGCCTGGGCGGCTGGAGCCGGCGCTGCCGGTGCGATCGCCGGTGGCTTGATCTGCTATGCCCAGGACGGCGACGAGGATGGCGATGGTGTGTTCGACCGCCGCGACCGCTGCCCGGACACGCCGGCCGATACCCGGGTCGACCATATGGGTTGCCCATTGCCGCAGTACCCGCCCGCCAAGGCCGAGGCACCAGCGCCGGCGCCTGAGGTGATCACCCTCGACGACCAGGGGCAGGTCCTGTTCGCCTTCGACTCCGCCGAGCTGACCGCTGGCGCCCAGCAGCGTCTGCAAAGCCTGTTGCCCAAGCTCAACGACCCGTCGGTGATCAGCGTCAAGGTCATCGGCCACACCGACAGCGTCGGCTCGGACAGCTACAACCAGGCGCTGTCCGAACGCCGTGCCAGCAGCGTTGCCGAATACCTAATCAGCCAGGGCCTGGCCCCAGCCAAGGTGACCAGCCAAGGGCGTGGGGAGGCGGAGCCTGTGGCCGACAACGACACCGACGAAGGCCAGGCACGCAACCGGCGGGTGGAGCTGCACCTGAACTGACACCTCTGGCGCCTATCCTGGCATGGGTTTACTGTTGGCCAGCGGCCTGCCCGAACGGGCCGCAGCCATAACAACAAGACAGGGGGCGGGGGCATGAAATTCATCCTGGGCCTGGGCAAGGCCCTGACGGTGGTGTTCTGGTGGGTGGTGCTGGTGAATCTGTTCATGCCCCAGCCACTGCCGTTCAATTTGCTGATCAATGCTGCGGGCATCGTCCTGCTGGGGCTGCATTGCCTGGAGGTGTTGTTTTTCAACGGCAGCCTGCGCGGGCGCAGCCATCGCTGGTTCGATCGCTTGCAGATCCTGCTGACCGGCATTTTCCATGTGATGTCCATTCCCAAGCCCCTGGAGGCGCCCCGCCATGCGTAAGTTGATGCTTTGGCTGGCGCTGGCCAGCCCCCTGGCCCAGGCCCAGAGCCTGGAGGTTGCCGCCCACTCGGTGCTGCGCCTGCCGAACAAGACGGGCAGCGTGCACCTGGAACGGCTGCAGGTGGCGGACTCGGCGACCTTGTTGTTACCGGCGACACTGACCGAATTGAAAGTCGACCACCTGGTGCTGGGACGCGATGCGCGGATCGCCGTCACCCCCGCCGAGAAGCCCTTGCGGATCGAGGCCGGCGCCGCCGTGCTGGGGCAGGGAAGCGAAATCACTGCCACCGGAGCGCCGGGTACCTACGAACGGGCCGCCCGGCCGGGGCGTGACCTGGACCTGCGCCTGAACGGCCTGCAGGCCGAGCGGTTGTCCATCGACGCCCGAGGCGGGGCAGGGGCGCCGGGCTATGTCGGGCTCGATGGCGCCAATGGCAAGGCCGGTGGTTGCACCTGGGGCCAGGCGGGCCGTGGCGCGGATGGCGACGATGGGGGCGACGGGCACGACGGTGCCTCGGGCGGCCGGATCCGCCTGGCCGTGCCGGCGGGCTTCCCGCAGGCGCGTATCGAGGTTCGCCTGGAGGGTGGCGCGCCCGGTAAACCAGGGGCTGCCGGCAAGGCCGGGTTGGGCGGCAGCAGCAAAGGGTGCCTGGTCTACCGCACCGAGGCGGGGGCCGATGGTCGGCCTGGCGTCGCTGGGCAGCCAGGGTTGGCTGGGGCTGCCGGAGAGCTGATTCTGCAGCGGTTATAAGAAGGTGTTTGCCCTCAGGCCGCAATCGCGGGGCAAGCCCGCTCCTACAGGGGCTGCCCCAAGGTTTGGTGGGGGCAACTTCTCAGGGGGCGGCCAGCTCTGTGGGAGCGGGCTTGTCCCGCGATAGGGCCTGGGCAGTCACTCCGTCACCAGGATCTTGCCGATTCCCTCAAACCAGGACCCGCGAACTCGCCACCGCCACTACCAGAACCCCCACCAGCAGGTTGACCCCGACCATCCGTCGAATCCGCCCCAGCACCGACGCCCCCGCTGCCCAGTCCTGGGCCTGCACCGCCGCCCGCAGTTCCGGCAGCAAGAGCGCCTGGACCCGCATGAACAACGCAAACATGACGATCGCCCCGCCGATCATCACCTGGATATAGCGGGGCGCCGTCTCGAAGCCGTTGAACCGCATGTGCAACATCCCGATACCACTGATCGCCAGGACCGCCACTGCCAGCCAGACCCATCCGAAGAAGCGTCGGAAAACTTCCACCCACAGTTTCAGCCGTGCCGGCCCTTCCAGCGCTGCGACCGTTGCCGGGCGCAGCACCAGCCAGGCGAAGAACATGCCGCCGACCCAGACCAGGGCTGCCAGGACGTGCAGTGTGTAGGGCAGGGCAAAGGCAAGCATATGGTTCTCCATGGGGCATAAAGGTCGATAGCGGGGTATGATAGCCGGCCCATGCGAAACACTGAAAATTCATCCAGCCCTCCGGGCGCCTGCAGACCATGATC
The DNA here is from genome assembly GCF_056725765.1 of Pseudomonas shiyinii. Classification (NCBI taxonomy): domain Bacteria; kingdom Pseudomonadati; phylum Pseudomonadota; class Gammaproteobacteria; order Pseudomonadales; family Pseudomonadaceae; genus Pseudomonas; species Pseudomonas shiyinii. The sequence goes on from NZ_CM161522.1 coordinate 875,655, forward strand.
AGCAACGAACTCAAAGCCACCATCCAGGGCGCCTATTCGCGTTTTCTCGAAGCCAAGAGCCTCAAGCCCCGCTACGGCCAGCGCCTGATGATCGCCGAAGTGGCCAAGGTCCTCGGCGACATCGCCTGTGACGACGAAGGGCGCCGTGCCGGTGAGCCCGCCGTGGTCGCGGTGGAAGCCGGTACCGGTACCGGCAAGACGGTCGCCTACAGCCTGGCTGCCATCCCGGCCGCCAAGGCAGCCGGCAAGCGCCTGGTGATCGCTACCGCCACCGTCGCCCTGCAGGAGCAGATCGTCTTCAAGGACCTGCCCGACCTCATGCGCAGCAGCGGCCTGAACTTCAGCTTCGCCCTGGCCAAGGGCCGCGGACGCTACCTGTGCCTGTCCAAGCTCGACATCCTGCTGCAGGAAGGCCACGCCCAGTCGGCCACCGCCCAGCTCTTCGAGGAAGAGGGCTTTCGCATCGAAGTCGATGAAAAGAGCCAGAAGCTGTTCAACAGCATGATCGAAAAGCTCGCCGGCAACCGCTGGGACGGCGACCGTGACAGCTGGCCCGAGGCGCTGGAAGACCAGGACTGGGCTCGCCTGACCACTGACCACAGCCAATGCACCGGCCGGCATTGCCCGAACTTCCAGCAGTGCGTGTTCTACAAGGCCCGCGAGGGCATGGGCAAGGTCGACGTCATCGTCACCAACCACGACATGGTTCTGGCCGACCTGGCGCTGGGCGGTGGGGCTGTGTTGCCCGACCCGCGCGACACTATGTACGTCTTCGACGAAGGCCACCACTTGCCCGACAAGGCCATCGGCCATTTCGCCCATTATTCGCGCCTGCGCTCCACCGCCGACTGGCTGGAGCAGACGGCCAAGAACCTGACCAAGCTGCTGGCCCAGCACCCGTTGCCCGGCGACCTGGGCAAGCTGATCGAACAGGTGCCGGAGCTGGCGCGGGAGGTACGCACCCAGCAGCAGTTCATGTTCACCCTGTGCGAGCAGGTGGCGGACTTCCGCCCCGGCGAGGACATGGAGGGCCGCGAGCGCCCTCGCTACCGCTTCGAAGGTGGCGTGGTGCCGGAGCAGATCCGCGAGGTCGGCATCGAGTTGAAGAAAGGCTTCGCCCGTCTCAACGACCTGTTCACCCGTTTGGCCGATCTGCTCAAGGAGGGCATGGATGGCGAGGTCAACATCGGTATCGCCAGCCACCAGGCCGAAGAATGGTATCCGCTGTTCGGCAGCCTGGTGACCCGTGCCCAAGGCAACTGGGAACTGTGGACTGCCTTCACCGCCGAAGACCCGGAAGACAGCCCGCCCATGGCCCGCTGGCTCACCCTGGCCGAGAGCGGTGCGCTGTTCGATATCGAAGTCAATGCCAGCCCCATCCTGGCGGCCGAGATGCTCCGGCGCAGCCTGTGGAACGTGGCCCATGGCGCCCTGGTGACATCTGCGACCCTGACCGCACTGGGCAAGTTCGACCGGTTCCGCATGCGTTCGGGGCTGCCTCGCGACGCGGTCACCTGTGTAGTGCCCAGCCCCTTTGTTCATGGCGACGCCGGGCTGCTGCGGGTCCCTGACCTGGGGGCCGACCCACGGGATGTACCGGGCCACACCGCGGCGATCATCCGTGAACTGCCGAAGATGCTCGAGGAGGCCCGCGGTGCGTTGGTACTGTTCTCTTCGCGCAAGCAGATGCAGGACGTCTTCGACGGCCTGGACCGGGACTGGCGCAAGCTGGTGCTGATCCAGGGCAACCTGTCCAAGCAGGAAACCCTGAACAAGCACAAGGCGCGGGTGGACGATGGCCAGCACAGCGTGCTGTTCGGCCTGGCCAGCTTCGCCGAAGGGGTCGACCTCCCAGGCGCGTATTGCGAGCACGTGGTGATCGCCAAGATCCCCTTCGCCGTGCCGGACGACCCGGTCGAAGCAGCACTGGCCGAGTGGATCGAGGCCCGTGGTGGCAATCCGTTCATGGAGATCGCCGTGCCCGACGCCTCGCTTCGCCTGATCCAGGCCTGCGGCCGACTGCTGCGGACCGAGCAGGACCGTGGCGTCATCACTTTGCTTGACCGCCGCCTGGTCACCCAGCGCTACGGCAAGGCTATCCTCAATGCGCTGCCGCCGTTCCGGCGAGAGATTTCCTGACGGGCGGAGCACGAAGCTCCGGTCCCGTTGTCTATGACCTGTCGCGGGCCCCAGTGCCCTGAAGGAGAGCTGCAACCCTATGATCCGCCGTACCCTGCCTGCCGTGTTTGCCCTGTTGCTCAGCCCGCCCTTGCTGGCTGGGCAGCAGACGTTGTTCAGCTTCGTGCGCCCGGCCTCCGTGGTCAACGTGACCACCGTCGATGCCCGTATGCCGCAGTACAACGCCGAGCAGACCGCCGAGGGCGAGGTGCTGCGGCGTGTGGTGTTCGACCCCGTGCAACGGCCGACCCTGCGCCTGAGCCCGCAAAGTGGCGCCTGGGACTGGTCTGCTGGCCAAGCACTGACCTTGCGCCTGCAAAGCGCCATGGACTGGGCCTTGACGGTGGATGTCACGGTACAGAGCAGCGACGGGCGCACCCTGACCAGCCGGGTCGACCTGCCCGCGGGGCCTGCGCAGACGGTGATGGTGCCGCTGCAGGCGCGCGCGCCGTTGAGCCAGGGCATGCGTGCAGGGCCGCCCATGCCATGGGTATACGAAGGGCAGCGCCTGTTGCTGGCCAGCAGCGCCGGGGACATCGACCTCAAGCAGGTGGTTGCCGTCAGCCTGAGCATTCCCGACCCCAAGGTCGCCCAGAGCCTGCTCATCGAGAAGGTCGGCATCCAGGATGACGACCAGGCGTTCAAGGCCGCCTACGAAGGCTTGCTCGATGCCTATGGCCAGTCGACGCGAGGGCGCTGGCCGGAAAAAATCACCCGCGACGAACAGCTCAAGGCTGCCGACAGCCGTGAGCAACAACAGCTCAAGGGCTGGCTCGCCGAGCGTGGCAAATTCAAGCTGGATGCCTATGGCGGCCTGCTGGCCGGGCCTGCATTCGACGCCAAGGGCTTCTTCCGCACCGAGAAGCGCGACGGTCGCTGGTACCTGGTCACCCCGGATGGCCATCCTTTCTATTCGCTGGGTGTCAATGCCGTGGCCGCCGACGGTGGGCGAACCTATGTGCAAGGCCGCGAGGGCATGTTCAAGGCCTTACCGGGCGAGGGCGAGCCACTGGCTGCCTTCTACGGCCAGGGCAACAACGACGATGGCAATGCTTCGTCCCAGGGGCGCAACTTCAAGCAGGGCCGCTGGTTCGACTTCTATGCCGCGAACCTGCAGCGCACCTACGGCCAGCCGTGCCCGGCAAGCCCCCAGGGCCAGCCAGCGCCCGCCTGCCCGCCAGCGGCGCTGGATGCAGCCCGGTGGCAGGGGCACGCCCTGGACCGCCTGCAGGCGTGGGGTTTCAATACCCTGGGCAACTGGAGCGACCCGGCCCTGGGGCAGGCCCGGCGGGTGCCCTACACCTTGCCGCTGTCGATCGTCGGCGACTACACCAGCATCAGTACCGGCATGGATTGGTGGGGGCGCATGCCCGACCCGTTCGATCCGCGTTTCGCCATGGCCACCGAGCGCGCCGTGGCTATTGCCGCCCGTGATCACCGTGACGACCCTTGGCTGATCGGCTACTTCGCCGACAACGAACTGGCCTGGGCCGCGCCCGGTGATGACCCCAAGGCGCGCTACGGCCTGGCCTACGGCACCCTGCGCCTGACCACCGACGTACCTGCCAAACGCGCCTTCCTCAAGCAGTTGCGCGACAAGTACCGCAACCAGCAAGGGCTGTCCAAGGCCTGGGGGATCGACCTGCAGGCATGGGAACTGATGGAGGACCCAGGCTTCGAAGCGCCATTGCCCAGCCCCGAGCACCCTGAAATCGAGCGTGACTACCAGCATTTCCAGCAGGTATTCGCCCAGACCTACTTCAAGACCATTTCCGATGCCTTGAAATGGCACGCCCCCAACCACCTGCTGTTGGGTGGCCGTTACGCGGTCAGCACACCGGAGGCGGTCAAGGCCTGCGCCGAGTTCTGCGACGTGCTGAGCTTCAACTTCTATACCCTCAAGCCTGAAGATGGCTACGACTTCGCCCGCCTGGCCGAGCTGGACAAGCCGGTGCTGGTGTCGGAGTTCCAGTTCGGTTCCCGTGACCGTGGGCCGTTCTGGCCAGGGCCGCTGGAAGTCGCCCGCGAAGAGGACCGTGGGCCTGCCTACGGCAACTTCCTCAAAGCGGCCCTGGCCCAGCCGATGATCGTCGGGGCGCACTGGTTCCAGTACCTCGATCAGCCGGCCACCGGCCGCCTGCTGGACGGCGAGAACGGGCACCTTGGCCTGGTAGCCATCACCGATGTGCCCTATGCCGGGTTCGTGGAAGCGGTGCGCAAGAGCAACCTGCAGGCCATGGATCAGCTGCGCAAGGCACTGGAGCAGCCGGCGCAACGATGAACACGGCGCAGCCCCTTGTAGGAGGGGCTTGCCCTGCAATGAGGGCAGACACTGGTCTGCCATCAAGCACGACCATCCGGCCACATTCAGTTTGCAAATCGGCCAACTACTGGAACAATGCACGACTTTGTTGAGAAAAGTCGTACGGAGAGCGGTCGGGTGCAGATCCAGGGTCACTATGAGCTTAAGTTCGAGGCGGTGCGCGAGGCCTTCGCCGCGTTGTTCGAAGATGCCCAGGAACGGGGTGCGGCGTTGTGCATCCAGGTCGGCGGCGAAACCGTGGTCGACCTGTGGGCCGGTAGCGCCGACAAGGACGGACGGGAAGCCTGGCACAGCGACACCATTGCCAACCTATTCTCCTGCACCAAGACCTTCACCGCCGTGACGGCCTTGCAACTGGTAGGCGAGGGCAAGCTGGCCCTGGACGCCCCCGTGGCCCGCTACTGGCCTGAATTCGCCCAGGCCGGCAAAGAGGCCGTGACCCTGCGCCAACTGCTCAGCCACCGTGCCGGCCTGCCGGCTATCCGTGAGCTGCTGCCGGCCGAGGCGCTGTACGACTGGCAGACCATGGTCGATGCCCTCGCGGCCGAGGCGCCCTGGTGGGTGCCCGGTACCGAGCATGGCTATGCCGCGATCACCTACGGCTGGCTGATCGGCGAGCTGATCAGCCGCGTCGATGGGCGCGGCCCAGGCGAATCCATCGTGGCGCGTACCGCCCGGCCCCTGGGCCTGGACTTCCATGTGGGCCTGGCCGACGAAGAGTTCCACCGCGTGGCGCACATCGCCCGTGGCAAGGGCAACCCCGGCGACGCGGCCGCCCAGCGCCTGCTGCAGGTCACCCTGCGCGAGCCTGAGGCCTTGTCGACCCGGGCGTTCACCAACCCGCCGGCCATCCTCACCAGCACCAACAAGCCCGAGTGGCGACGCATGCAGCAACCGGCGGCCAATGGCCACGGCAATGCACGTAGCCTGGCGGGCTTCTATGCAGGCCTGCTCGACGGCAGCCTCTTGGAGTCGGAGCTGCTCGATGAGCTGACCCGTGAACACAGCCTCGGCCAGGACCGCACCCTGTTGACCCAGACCCGCTTCGGCCTGGGCTGCATGCTCGACCAGCCTGACGTGGCCAATGCCACCTTCGGCCTGGGGCCGCGTGCCTTCGGTCACCCGGGAGCCGGTGGTTCGGTCGGGTTCGCCGACCCGGAGCACGACGTGGCCTTCGGTTTCGTCACCAATACCCTTGGCCCCTACGTGTTGATGGACCCCCGGGCCCAGAAACTGGTGCGCGTCCTTGCCAGTTGCCTTTGATCGGGTAATGCGGGTATTGCCCGGACCCTTTGACTATCCTCAATGCCAACGCCTGGTGTGTGTGGGCAAAATCTCTTTCTAATTCATGGTGTATCGCTGATGTCTTCACATAAAACCTTAGCACTCGCCCTGTGCCTGGCCGCGACCGGTTGCGCCCAGCACTCGCAGAACGCGTCGAGCGACGCGGGCCTCAGCTGGTGGCCCTTCGGCTCGGACAAAGTCGCCGAGCAGGAAGTGAAGGAGGCCGTGACCGAGAAGGTGGCCAAGGCCGACGCCAAGTCCGAGAGCTCCAGCCGCTGGTGGTGGCCATTCGGCGGTGACGATAAGCAGGCCAAGGGCCCGGTGGTGCCGAAGATCGACCAGAAGGCCACCCAGGCTTGGCTGGACGAGTACGAGCCCAAGGTGCGCGAAGCGATCAAGGGCAGCAAGTTCGAGCTCGAACGCCGTGACAACGTGTTGGCGGTGACCATCCCGGTGGATGGTTCGTACAACCCGGACCGCCCGAACATGCTGTTGCCGATGACCCTGGGCCCGATCACCCGCGTGGCCAAGACCGTCGAAACAGACCCCAAGACCGCCGTGTTGGTGCTGGGCCATGCCGACACCAGCGGCGCCGCCGCTGCCAACCAGAAACTCAGCCTCGAGCGCGCCGCCTCGGTGTCGGCGATCTTCCGTCTCAGCGGCCTGCAGCGTGACCGCCTGACCCTCAAGGGCATGGGCTCGGTCATGCCTCGTGCTGCCAACGACAGCGCTGAAGGCCGCGCCCTGAACCGCCGCGTGGAAATGTTGCTGACCCCGCAGAACACCATGGTGGCGCTGCTGGCCAAGTACCAGCAGGCTGCGCCGGCCCCTGCACCGGCCTCGATGGTCGCAGTCCAGGACAAGGCACCAGCTGCCAAGCCAGCAGCGAAGGCCACCGCCAAGCCTGCGGCGAAAAAAACCACCGCCAAGGCCAAGGCGCCGGCCAAGACCACTGCGAAGAAGAAGGCCACGGCAAAACCGGCAGCCAAGAAGGCCACCACCGAGAAGAAAGTAGCTTCTGCCAAGACCAACTGACCGTTAAGGATACGCTGTCATGACCCAGTCCCTGGCCGATATGCGCCGCGACTACACCCGCGATGGCCTGACCGAAGACCAGGCCCCGGGAGAGCCGTTCGCCCTGTTCCACCAATGGTTCGGCGAGGCGGTGAAGACCGAGCAGGCGCCGGTGGAAGCCAATGCCATGACGCTTGCCACCGTCGATGGCGAAGGTCGCCCGCATTGCCGGGTGCTGCTGCTCAAGGGGCTCGACGAGCGTGGTTTCACCTTCTTCACCAACTACGACAGCGCCAAGGGCCAGCATTTGCTGGCCAACCCTTTTGCCGCCATGACGTTCTTCTGGCCGGCACTGGAGCGCCAGGTGCGGATCGAAGGGCGGGTGGAAAAGGTCACGGCCAAGGAGTCCGACGACTACTACCAGGTACGTCCGCTGGGCAGCCGCCTGGGGGCCTGGGCCTCGCCCCAGAGCCGGGTCATCGCCGGTCGTGAGGCGCTCGAAGGGCTGGTCAAGGCCACCGAAGCGCGTTTCTCCGATAGCCAACCCCATTGCCCCGCGCATTGGGGCGGGTACCGCTTGCTGCCTGAGCGCATCGAGTTCTGGCAAGGGCGCGCCAGCCGGCTGCACGACCGCCTGAACTACCGCAAGGTGGACGGCCAGTGGCTGCGTGAGCGCCTGGCGCCTTAAGCTTCGTAGGCTGTACCAACGCTGAATAAACACAGTTTTATAACGTATGTGTCGTGACAGTCGTCAACGCACGGGGTCTAATGGACACCTGACTTATGGAGAGTTTTCCCATGCGTAAATCCGTTTTGCTGGTGGCTAGCTTCACCACCCTGTCGCTGTTGCTCGGCGGTTGTGCGTCGAACCTGTCCGGTGACAGCTATTCCCGAGACGAGGCCCGCCGTGTACAGACCGTGCGCATGGGCACCATCGAATCCCTGCGCCCTGTGAAGATCGAGGGTACCAAGACCCCGATCGGCGGCGGTGCAGGTGCCGTGGTCGGTGGTGTGGCCGGTAGCGCCATCGGTGGCGGTCGCGGCAGCATCGTTGCCGCGGTGATCGGCGCTGTTGCTGGCGGCCTGGCAGGTTCCGCTGCCGAGGAAGGCCTGACCCGTACCCAGGGCGTGGAGATCACCGTACGTGAAGACGACGGCAGCATGCGCGCCTATGTGCAGCAAGTGCAGCAGAACGAGATCTTCCGCGTCGGCGAGCGTGTTCGCATCCTGACGGTCGATGGCACCAGCCGCGTCACCCACTGATCGGCGCAGGCAACAAAAAACCCCGACACGGCCCAGGCCGGTCGGGGTTTTTTGTTGCTCGGGCGATCAGTTGCCAGGCGACTTGTGACTGGCCATCGCGGTGATCCCATAACCGATCAGCGCAGCGAACAGCGAGCCGGTGAGGATGCCCATGCGGTCCATGCCGGCGAAGTCGCTGGCGCCGGGCACGAAGGCCAGGGAGCCGACGAACAGGCTCATGGTGAAGCCGATGCCGCACAGAACGGCCACGCCCAGCACTTGCCCCCAGTTCGCACCAGTGGGCAGTGCCGCCAGGCGCAGCTTGACGGCGATCCAGGTCAGGCCGAACACTCCGACCGTCTTGCCCAGCAGCAGGCCGATGGCGATGCCCATGGGCACCGGGTGGGTGAAGCTGTCCACGGTCATGCCAGCCAGGGATACGCCTGCGTTGGCGAAGGCGAACAAAGGCAGGATGGCATAGGCGACCCAGGGGTGCAGGGCATGTTCGAGGCGCAGCAGGGGCGACGGCTCGGCATGCTGGGTGCGCAGAGGAATGCACAGCGCCAGGGCGACACCCGCCAGGGTCGCATGCACACCGCTCTTGAGCACGCAGACCCACAGCACAAGGCCCACCAGCAGGTAGGGCGCCAGCTTCACCACGCCGAGCCGGTTCATGGCCAGCAGCGCCAGCAGGCACGCACCGGCCAGCATCAACGACAGGCTCGACAGGCTGCCGGAGTAGAACAGGGCGATGATGACGATGGCGCCCAGGTCATCGATGATCGCCAGGGTCATCAGGAACAGCTTCAATGACACCGGCACCCGCTTGCCGAGCAGTGCCAGCACGCCGAGGGCGAAGGCGATATCGGTCGCGGTGGGGATGGCCCAGCCGGCGATGGCGGTAGGGTTGTCGCGGTTGATGTACCAGTAGATCAGCGCCGGCACCAACATGCCGCCGATAGCGGCGGTGGCAGGCAGCACCACCTGCGACGGCTTGGACAGGTGGCCTTCGACGATCTCACGCTTGACCTCCAGACCGATCAGCAGGAAGAACAGCGCCATCAGGCCATCGTTGATCCACAACAGCAGTGGTTTGGCGATCTGCAGGGTGCCGACCTGGACCGCGACCGGCACATCGAGCAGCCCGCCATAGAGGTAGGCAAGCGGGGAGTTGTTGATGATCAACGCAAGTACGGCAGCGGCGATCAGCAACAGGCCTCCGGCGGCTTCCAGTTGGAGGAAACGGGAAATAAGGTTACGCACGGCCAAACGGGTCTCCATGAGCAGGTTTGGTGTTGAAAAAGATAAACCCTAGGGTGACGGCTTTGAAACCCAGATGCCCTGCGCTTTTGTCATAGGGTTTTACGGCCCGATTCGCGAAGCCTAGAGAACTTTGGGAAGTGTGATGAGGGGAATTTTCTGATTTTTGTGTGGTTTTGTAGGCACGGGCTTGCCCCGCGATCAAGGGCGAAGCCCTTGCTTGGCGACGGTGACATCGGGGCGGGCCTGATCGCAGGACAAGTCGGACCGCCGCACCGCCGCTCCCACAGGGTCCGCAAAACCAAATAGTCTTGCGTTGTTCTATGGGGAGCGGGTTGCATGTTCGATGGCCAGGTACTCAGCCATCGAGCCCCAGCATGTCACGGGCCACGGCTTCAGCGATGCGGATGCCATCGACGCCGGCGGACAGAATACCACCCGCATAACCGGCCCCTTCACCGGCCGGGTACAGGCCTTTGAGGTTCAGGCTCTGGTAGTCCGCGCCACGGGTGATGCGTACCGGCGATGAGGTGCGCGTCTCGATGCCGGTCAGCACCGCGTCGTGCAGGTTGTAGCCTTTGATCTGGCGGTCGAACGCCGGCAGGGCCTCGCGGATGGCTTCGATGGCGAAATCCGGCAGGCTGGGTGCCAGGTCGCCCAGGGTGACCCCTGGCTTGTACGAAGGCTCGACGCTGCCCAGTTCGGTGGAGGCACGGCCTGCGACGAAATCGCCGACCAGCTGTGCCGGCGCCTGGTAGTTGCTGCCGCCCATGACATAGGCATGGGCTTCCAGGCGTTCTTGCAGCTCGATCCCAGCCAGCGGGCCGCCCGGGTAGTCGCGCTCCGGGTCGATGCCGACGACGATGCCGGAGTTGGCGTTGCGCTCGTTCCGCGAATACTGGCTCATGCCGTTGGTGACGACCCGGCCTGGCTCGCTGGTGGCCGCTACCACGGTGCCGCCCGGGCACATGCAGAAGCTGTACACCGACCGACCGTTCTTGGCGTGGTACACCAGCTTGTAGTCGGCAGCGCCCAGTTTCGGGTGGCCGGCGTACTTGCCTAGGCGCGCCTTGTCGATCAGCGTCTGAGGGTGCTCGATGCGGAAACCGACCGAGAACGGCTTGGCTTCCATGTACACACCCTTGGCATGCAGCATGCGGAAGGTGTCGCGGGCACTGTGACCCAAGGCCAGGACCACGTGGCGCGAGTGCAGCTGCTCACCACTCTCCAATACCACGCCGGCCAGCTGGCCATCTTCGACCAGCAGGTCGGTGACCTTCTGCTGGAAGCGCACTTCGGCGCCCAGGGCGATCATGTCCTGGCGCATCTGCTCGACCATGCCGGTCAGGCGGAAGGTACCGATGTGCGGCTTGTTAATGTAGAGGATTTCTTCTGGCGCACCGGCCTTGACGAATTCTTCCAGGACCTTGCGCCCGTGATGGTTCGGGTCCTTGATCTGGCTGTACAGCTTGCCGTCGGAGAACGTCCCGGCGCCGCCTTCGCCGAACTGCACGTTGGACTCGGGGTTGAGCACGCTCTTGCGCCACAGGCCCCAGGTGTCCTTGGTGCGCTGACGCACTTCCTTGCCACGCTCGAGGATGATCGGCCTGAAGCCCATTTGTGCCAGCAACAGGCCTGCGAAGATGCCGCACGGGCCGAAGCCGACCACGATCGGGCGCTCCTGCAGGTCGGCCGGGGCCTGGCCGACGAACTTGTAGGTCACGTCCGGGGCTGGGCCGATGTTGCGATCATCGGCGAACTTGCGCAGCAGCTCGGCTTCGTTGCTCGCTTCCAGGTCGATGGTATAGATGAACAGCAGTTCGCTGTTCTTCTTGCGCGCGTCGTAGCTGCGCTTGAACAGGGTGAAGCCGAGCAGCTGCTCATCGGTGATGCCCAGGCGTTGCACGATGGCCTCGCGCAGCGCTTCGTCGGCGTGATCCAGGGGCAGCTTCAGTTCGGTGATTCGTAGCATGGCAGGGTCCAGTATCCCGGCCATGGGCGGCCGGCGGCTTTACACAAACCGCCAAGTATAAGCTGTTAGCTGCCTCGACTGGAGGATAAAAGCACCCAGGCGATCAGTTGTCGCGGGCACCGCCGTAGTAGCCGCAGCCTTGCAGGGTCTGGCCGTCGATGCGCAGCTCGGCGCGCAGGTGGCGCACGGCGCCGCTCATGCTGTCGACGCAGCGTTGCGGTGCGACCCACAGCTCCACGTGCTGGCCGTTGGCTTCGCTGCTCAGGGTCAGGCCGCCGCCGGGCACTTCTTCTTCGAGGAAGGGCAGGGGCAGTGGGTCTTTGCCGGGGCGCTCGATGATCATGCCCTTGCCGCTGGCCTTCACCGACCAGAACGGTTCCTGGCCATCGGCGCGCAAGGTCAGCTGCTTGAAGTTGGGGTCTTCGCAGGCGCGGGTGGAGGGTTCCAGGCGATACAGGCGTTGCACGTCGAGGCGGCCATCATTGTCGGCCTGCCTGCTGCCGGCCAGGCGCCCGCGTACGTCCGCGAATAGTTTGTCGCCTGCGTCGTCGGCCAGGTTGGCGGCCTCCTGCAACAGGCCTGTGGCACCGACGTCATTGACCACGAAACGGCGGGCTTCGGTGCACGGCTTGAACAGCAGCTTGCCACCCCCGGCGCTCAACTCGCCCTGCATGCGCAGGGTGCCGATGTTCGGGTCGGCAGGCTTGTCCGCCAGCAACTGGCAGCCCGCGAACAGCGGCAGCAGGGTGGCGAGCAGCAAGGGAGGGGTGAGGCGCATGGGGTGGACTCCGGGGGATCTTTTGCCAAGGAGCTGGCCACGTTACTCAGGCTTTGCCGGGATCACAAGTTTTCGGCCAGCATAGGCGATATAGCGGCAGGCAGAAAAAAGGGCCCGAAGGCGAATGCCTGTCAGTTAAGGCCCCATCGCCGGCAAGCCGGCTCCCACCTGTCCCGCGCTGTTTCAAAGACACCGCCATACCAGGGGAACTGGCTTGCCAGCAGACAAGCAACTCAAGACAGTTGCTCCCACCTGTCCTGCGCTGCTGTTGTAGGCACCGCGGAACCTGTGGGAGCCGGCTTGCCGGCGATGGGCTGCGAAGCAGCCCCAAATGCAAAGGCTTAAATGACTGGCATTAGCCCGAAGGCCCTTTTCCCGGTCACCCCCCAAGGTAGGCGTCGCGCACTTTCGGGTCGACCAGCAGTGCCTCGCCGGTACCCTGCATCACCACCTTGCCGTTCTCCAGTACATAGGCACGGTCGGCGATCTTCAACGCCTGGTTGGCGTTCTGCTCCACCAGGAACACCGTCACGCCGTCGCGGCGCAGCTGTTCGATGATGTCGAAGATCTGCTGGATGATGATCGGCGCAAGGCCGAGGGAGGGTTCGTCCAGCAACAACAGCTTGGGCTTGCTCATCAGCGCCCGGCCGATGGCCAGCATCTGCTGCTCGCCGCCGGACATGGTGCCGCCACGCTGCACGTAGCGCTCCTTCAGGCGAGGGAACAGCTGCAGGACCTTGTCCAACTGCTCCTGATAGTCGCCCTTGTTGGTGAAGAAGCCGCCCATCGCCAGGTTCTCCTCCACGGTCAGGCGGGCGAACACACGGCGGCCTTCCGGCACGACCGCGATACTCTTGCGCATGATGTGCGAGGAGGGCTGGCCGACCAGTTCCTCACCCAGGTACTTGATGCTGCCGCTGTGTGCCTGGGGCGAGCCGCAGAGGGTCATCAGCAATGTCGACTTGCCGGCGCCGTTGGCGCCGATCAGGGTGACGATCTCGCCCTGGTTGATCTCCACGTTGACGCTGTGCAGCGCCTGGATCTTGCCGTAGAAGGTGGAAACGTTCTCGAACTTCAGCATTTACGCCTCCCCCAGGTAGGCCTTGATCACATCAGGGTTGCCGCGAATCTCTTCCGGCGTACCGTCGGCCAGGGGCGTGCCCTGGTTGATCACCACGATGTGGTCGGAAATGCTCATCACCAGCTTCATGTCGTGCTCGATCAGCAGCACGGTCACGTTGTGGGATTCGCGCAGGTAGGCGATCAGGGCCTTGAGGTCCTCGGTCTCCTTGGGGTTCAGGCCGGCGGCTGGTTCGTCGAGCATGATGATCCGGGGCTGGGTCATCATGCAGCGGGCGATTTCCAGGCGGCGCTGCTGGCCGTAGGCCAGGGTGCCGGCGGTACGGTTGGCGAACTCGGTCAGGTTGACCTTCTCCAGCCAGTACTGCGCGCGCTCCATGGCCTCTTTCTCGCTGCGGCGGAAGCTCGGCGTCTTGAACAGGCCGGCGAAGAAGTTGGTGTTCAGGTGGCGGTGCTGGGCGATCAGCAGGTTCTCCAGCGCGGTCATCTCCTTGAACAGGCGCACGTTCTGGAAGGTCCGCACCACGCCCTTGCGGGCGATCTGGTGCCCGGCCAGGCCCTGGATCGGCTGGCCATCGAGCAGGATGGTGCCGCCGCTGGGCTTGTAGAAGCCGGTCAGGCAGTTGAACACGGTGGTCTTGCCGGCACCGTTGGGGCCGATCAATGCCACCACCTGTTTTTCCTTGACGGTCAGGCCCACGCCATTCACCGCCAACAAGCCGCCGAAGCGCATGCTCAGGCCGCTGACTTGCAGAATTTCGCGGCTCATCGACGCAGCTCCATATGGGGACGTTGCATGGGCAGCAGGCCCTGCGGACGCCAGATCATCATCAATACCATCAGCGCACCGAACATCAGCATGCGGTACTCGCTGAACTCACGCATCAGCTCCGGCAGCAGGATCATCACGATGGCCGCGAGGATCACGCCCAGCTGAGAGCCCATGCCGCCGAGCACGACGATGGCGAGGATGATCGCCGACTCGATGAAGGTGAACGACTCCGGTGTCACCAGCCCTTGGCGGGCAGCGAAGAAGCTGCCGGCGAAACCGGCGAAGCAGGCACCCAGGGTGAAGGCCGACAGCTTGATCACGGTCGGGTTCAGGCCCAGTGCACGGCAGGCGATCTCGTCCTCGCGCAGCGCTTCCCAGGCGCGGCCGATCGGCATGCGCAGCAGGCGGTTGATCACGAACAGCGCCAGCAACGCCAGCAACAGGGCGACCAGGTAGAGGAAGATCACCTTGTTGATCGAGTTGTACTGCAGGCCGAAGAACTCGTGGAAGGTCTGCATCCCTTCGGCAGCGCGACGTTCGAAGGTCAGGCCGAAGAAGGTCGGCTTCTCGATGTTGCTGATGCCGTTGGGGCCACCGGTCAGGCCGGTGAGGTTACGCAGGAACAGGCGGATGATCTCGCCAAAGCCCAGGGTCACGATCGCCAGGTAGTCACCCCGCAGGCGCAGCACCGGGAAGCCGAGCAGGAAGCCGAAGGTCGCAGCCATCAGGCCGGCGATCGGCAGGCAGATCCAGAAGCTCAGGCCGAAGTAGTGCGACAGCAGGGCGTAGCTGTAGGCGCCGACGGCGTAGAAACCGACGTAGCCCAGGTCCAGCAGGCCCGCCAGCCCCACCACGATGTTCAGGCCAAGGCCCAGCAACACATAGATGAGGATCAGCGTGGCGATGTCGACCGCGCCCCGCGAACCGAAGAACGGCCAGACCAGTGCCACCACGATCAGGCCCATGATGACCCAACGCTGGGTCTTGGGCAGGGTCAGGTAGTTGGTGACCGACGCAGGGATCAGCTTGCGCTCCGAGCGGCCGCGCATCGCTGCGCTCCACTGTTTGTCGAACAGCACTCGCAGGAACATCAACACTGAGCAGATGGCGATGATCGAGAGGGTGAACGGCCCCTGGCTGTGTACCACCAGGTTGATGCCGTCGATGCTGAGTTTCAGGCCAAGCACCGGGAACGCCACGGCCCAGACCAGGGCGACGCTGAACAGCGCCTGTTTGAGATTTCTGTTCATACTTTTTCAACCTCCGGACGGCCCAGGATGCCGGTCGGCCGGAACAGCAGGACAAGAACCAAGAGCCCGAATGCCACCACGTCCTTGTACTGGTCGCCGAAGATGTCGGCGCCGAAGGCTTCGGCCACGCCCAGCACCAGGCCACCGAGCATGGCGCCCGGGATGCTGCCGATGCCCCCCAGAACCGCTGCGGTGAAGGCCTTCAGGCCTACCAGGAAACCGGCGTTGGGGTTGATCACGCCGTACTGCATGCTCAGCAGCACGGCCGCCACCGCCGCCAGCGCGGCACCGATGACGAAGGTCAGGGCGATGATGTTGTTGGTGTTGATGCCCAGCAGGTTGGCCATCTTGATGTCCTCGGCACAGGCACGGCAGGCGCGGCCCAGGCGGGAACGGGAGATGAACAGGGTGAGGCAGGTCATGGCCACCAGGGTGACCACGAATACCAGGATCTGCATGTAGGACACCAGGACTTCCTCGGCACCGCCTGGCCCGAAGGAGATGGAGCCGGGGATCAGGTTGGGGATGGACTTGTCCTTGGAATCCTGCGAAAGCAGGACGGTGTTCTGCAGGAAGATCGACATGCCGATGGCGGAAATCAGCGGGATCAGGCGGTTGCTGTTGCGCAGGGGGCGGTAGGCAACCCGTTCGATACTGTAGCCATAGGCACTGGTAACGACGATGGTGGCGATGAAGGCCACGGTCATCAGCAGGGGCAGCGAATCGATACCCATCATGGCCAGGCCCGCCAGGGCGATGAAGGCCACGTAGGATCCGATCATGTACACCTCGCCGTGGGCGAAGTTGATCATGCCGATGATGCCGTACACCATGGTGTAGCCGATGGCGATCAAGGCATAGGTGCTGCCGATGGTCAATCCATTAACCAGTTGTTGGAAGAAATGGTAGATCTCAGGCATTACAGCGCTCCTAAAAACCTGATTTGCATTTCACTGGCAGGGGGTACGGCCAGGAAACCGCGGGTGACGGTTTTAAGATTTTCAGGTGAACCCGCCCCCGGATCGCGGGGATCAGGCCCATGAACCTCGTAAAACAAAGCCCACTGCTCGCACAGTGGGCTTCTCGGTCAGCTATTAGTCACGCAGTTACTGAGGGGAGACTTCGGTCTTCGGCTTGCCGAAGTGCCATTCGTAGACCACGAACTTGAAGTCCTTGAGGTCGCCCTTGTCGTCGAACGACAGGTCGCCGGTCGGGGTCTTGAAGGTGCCCTTGTGGATTTCCGCGGCCACTTTCTCGGCGTCGTCGCTGGTGCCGGCGGCCTTGATGCCGTCAGCGATCACCTGGACGGCGGAGTAGGCCGGGAACACGAACGGACCGCTCGGGTCCTTGCCGTCGGCCTTGATGGCATCGACGATGGCCTTGTTCGCCGGGTCGGCGTCGAAGGACTTGGGCAGGGTGACCAGCAGGCCTTCGGAGGCGTTCTGGGCGATCTGCGAGATGGAGTCGTTGCCGACGCCTTCCGGGCCCATGAACTTGGCTTTCAGGCCTTTCTCCTGGGCTTGGCGCAGGATCAGGCCCAGCTCTGGGTGGTAGCCGCCGTAGTAGACGAAGTCGACGTTGTTCTGCTTGAGCTTCTGGATGATCGAGGAGAAGTCCTTGTCACCGGCGTTCAGGCCTTCGAAGACCGCGACCTTGACGTTCTTGCCTTCCAGGGTCTGCTTGACCGCGGTGGCGATGCCCTCGCCGTACTGCTGCTTGTCGTGCAGGACCGCGACGACCTTCGGCTTGACGTGGTCGGCGATGTAGTTGCCGGCGGCCGGGCCTTGGGCGCTGTCCAGGCCGATGGTGCGGAACACCAGCTTGTAGCCACGGGCGGTGATTTCCGGGCTGGTGGCGGCCGGGGTGATCATGATCACGCCTTCGTCTTCGTAGATGTCGGACGCAGGCTGGGTGGAGCTGGAGCACAGGTGGCCGACCACGAACTTGACGCCATCGTTGACCACTTTGTTGGCGACGGCCACGGCCTGTTTAGGGTCGCACGCGTCGTCGTATTCCTTGGCTTCGAGCATCTTGCCGTCGATGCCGCCCTTGGCGTTGATGTCCTTGATGGCCTGCTTGGCGCCAACGAACTGCATGTCGCCATACTGGGTGACCGGGCCGGTCTTGGGCCCGGCGATACCGATCTTGATGGTATCGGCGGCAAACGAATGGCTGGCAACCCCGGCCAGTACCATTGCGGCGAACAGCTTGGAAATCTTGATCATAGTGCTCCACTCATTCTGTTGTAATTCTTATAGTCCTGGCGGCCAGGGCTACAGATCGGGCGGTCTCCGGCACGGCTACGCCATGTCGCAAGCCCACCTTCCCCGGAACATGTCCCGGAACTGTACCGGTACAGTGTAGAGCGCCCTTCGAGCGCTTGAAAAGCGGGCGAAAAGTGCCAGTTTCCCAGGGTGTCGCCTGATCGAAACAAAGATACAGAAAAGCGCCATTACTTTGCCTGCATCCTTGGCCCCGCCCCACAACTTCGGGGTTAATCGATCAAATTACATATTTGAAACCGGGTTTTTCTGCAAAAATGCCGGCCTTTTTTCATGGCCGAATTTTTGTGGAGAACCCCATGACCGATCAAGCAAGCACCCTCTATGCCAAATTGCTCGGCGAAACGGCGACCATCGAGTGGAAGGCACTGGAACGTTTCTGGGCGAAGGGTGATCTGATTTGGGTGGACCCGAGCCTGGACCTCATCGCAGTTGCCGAGGCAATGGCCGAGAATCGCAGCGAGATCTTCGCCAAGTGGCGTAATGATGGCACTGTCGCGCCGGTATCCGCGGAGCAGGCGCTAGACATTCAGAGCCGTGATCCGGTGATTTGGGCGGTGGTGGTTTCGCCGTTCGTGGTGATGCAAGAAAAGAAAACCCAGTGACGCTGCGCCGTTTTGGTGCGTAAAAACGCACAGCGCAGTGGGGGCGAATGCTTGCCGACGTTCAGCCAAGGTGGCCGTTGGTAACAATCGCTGGGAATTCGGCACTGCGGTAACAGTTTACGGTATGCGTAATGAAGCTGGCTCGTTGCGCTTGCGCCCTGTGTGCCATGCGCGACAGCGCAGCGATGTATGATCGGCCTCCGTGCTTCCTGTTCATCTGTTATGGAGTCGCTCATGAGTACTGCATTGCCTACGCTGGGGTTTGCCGGGATCGGCCTGATGGGTTTGCCGATGTGTCGGCGCTTGCTGGCGGCGGGTTACCCCTTGGTGGTATGGAACCGCAGCCCTGAAAAATGTGCCGGGCTGGTAGCGGCCGGGGCACGGCTGGCCGCAACCCCTGCCGACTTGTGCCGCGACACTGACATGGTGTTGTTGTGCCTGGCCGATACGTCGGTGGTGCGCGAAGTGGTGTTCGGTGAGGGAGGGGTGGCCGAAGGTGGGCGCCAGGGGCAGTTGCTGGTGGACTTCTCCAGCCTGGAGCCAACCGCTACCCGCGAAATGGCGGCCGAACTGGCGGCGTTGTGCGGCATGGCCTGGCTGGATGCCCCGGTTTCCGGAGGCACGCCTGGGGCCGAGGCGGGCACCCTGGCGATCATGGTGGGCGGCGAGGCGGGTGACCTGGAACGGGCTCGCCCGGTGCTGCTGACGCTCGGGCAGCGGGTGACCCATATGGGTGCAGTCGGCGCAGGCCAAGTGACCAAGGCCTGCAACCAGATGATCGTCGCCTGCAATGCGTTGGTGATTGCCGAGGTGGTGGCCCTGGCCGAGCAGTCTGGCGTGGATGCACGACTGATCGCCGAAGCCCTGGCCGGCGGTTTCGCCGATTCCAAGCCATTGCAGATCCTGGCGCCGCAGATGGCCGAGAGCCGCTTCGAACCGATCAAGTGGCATGTACGCACCTTGCTCAAGGACCTGGACACTGCAGTGAAGTTTTCCCGCGAGCAGGGTTCGGCGACGCCGGTCAGTGGCCTTGCCGCGCAACTGATGCGCTTGCATGGTAGCCAGGGGTATCTGCAAAAAGATCCAGCGACCCTGGTCGAACTGTATCGCAACAAGGGTTGAAGCCTACGGCCTGGCGCTCGAGGCGGTCGAGGGTCGAGCGCAGCTCGGCCAGCGCCACCGGGCGGCTGAGCAGGTAGCCCTGCAGGTAGTCGCAACCATGGGCGGCGAGGAACGCGTGTTGTTCGAGGGTCTCGACGCCTTCGGTTACCACTTGCAGGTGCAGGGTATGGGCCATGACGATGATGGCCTGGACGATCTCGCGGTCTTTCTGGCTGCCGGGCACTTCCTGGATGAACGAACGATCGATCTTCAGCACATCCAGAGGCAGGCGCTTGAGGTAGGCCAGCGATGAGTACCCGGTGCCGAAATCATCGATCGACAAGGCAACACCCTGTGCGCGTACCCGCTTGAGCAAGCTGACGACCCGCTGGATATCGCCCATCAGCGCATTCTCGGTGACCTCCAACTCCAGGTGCCTTGGGGCCAGGCCCGCCTCGAACAAGGCCATTTCCACTTCGTTGGGCAGTTCTTCCCGGCCCAGGGTCACGGCCGAACAGTTGACCGTGACCTTGAGCTCGGCATGGCCTTGGCGATGGAGCGAGGCCAGGTCCTGGCAGGCACGGCGCAACACCCACAAGTCGAGGTCGGCGATCAGGCCATTGGCCTCGGCGATACCGATGAAGCGATCCGGGCTCAGCAGGCCGTGTTGGGGGTGTTGCCAGCGTACCAGGGCTTCCAGCTTGGCCACCTGGCCGTTGTGCAGGTCGAAGATCGGCTGGTAGTGCACGCACAGGCCGCGCTCCTCGAGCAGGGCGACCCGCAACTCCTCCTCCAGTTGCAACTCCAGAGTCGCGCGGGTCTTCAAGCCGTTATTGAAGAAGTTCAGGCTGTTGCGACCGCAACCTTTGGACTGGTACAGCGCAAGGTCGGCGTTCTTGAGCAGTTCCTCGGCGGTGCGCCCGTCATCGGGGAAGATGCTGATGCCGATGCTGGTGGTCATGACCATGCGTCGCCCCCCCAGGTCGATCGGGTCCTTCATCCGCTGCATGATGCGTTGCGCCAGATGGCGTGCCTCGTCACGGCTGTTGAGGCTGGTGACGATGCAGAACTCGTCGCCACCGAAGCGCGCCACCACGTCGTGGTTGCGGGTGGCGGCCTTGATATGGCCGGCAATCACTTTGAGCAACTCATCGCCCGCCGCATGGCCCAGGCTGTCATTGATGCGCTTGAAGTGGTCGATATCCAAAAACATCACAGCCAGCATGCGCTCATTGGCGGAAAGTTCGGCCAGGCGTTCGGCGAATACCTGGTTGAACCCGCGACGATTGACCAGGTTGGTCAGGGCATCGTAGTGAGCCGCCTGTTGCAGGGATGCGCGCGCTTGGTCCAGTTGGCTGAGCAGCACGTTGACCCGGCGCAGGTCATGTTCCTTGCTTTGCAGCTTACGGTCTGCCAGGGCGGCACTGATGCTGCTGCCGCTGATCAACAGCGTGATGAAGGCCACGGTCAGGGCCAATTGCAGGCTGTTGTCGGTAGTGGGCAAGTGCAGGGGGCTGCCGGCGGGCGCCACCAAGGTCATGGCGGCCATGCTGGCGAAGTGGGTCAGCAGCAGGCCGCCGCCCAGGAGCAGGCTGGCCGCGTATTTGCCGGCCAGGTGCAGGGTACCGCTGCCCTTGCTGATAGCGCGCGCCATCAGCAAGGCCGCCAGGCTGGCGGCGATGGCGATGCCCAGCGAAGCCAATGATAGTTCCGGGTGGTAGTACGGGCGAGCGCTGGTATTGAGCGCAGCCATGCCCACGTAGTGCATCACCGTGATGCCCAGCCCGATGAGCAGTGCGCCTTGCACATAATGGCGAGGGCGCATGTCGACACGGTCGAGGCTGTTCATCGCCAGCCAGGCAGCGAGCAGGGCGACGAGCAGCGACAAGCCGGTCAGGGGGACGTCGTAACGCACTTCCACCGGTGCTTGCAGGGCCAGTGTACTGGTGAAGTGCAGCGCCCAAATGCCCGCCGCCAGGCAGCAAGCGCCCAGTACGCGCCACTGTCGACGAGCGGTGGGGTCTTCGCTCTGGCTCTGACGCTCGGTCATGTCCAGGGTCGCGAAGCAGGCGATGCACGCGATCCCATAGGCAAGCAGCACCAGGAGGGGGTCGTGGCGGCAGTCCAGGATGATTTGGCCGGTTGTCGGCAGGGTGTCGAACAGGTGCAGTCCCAACCACTCCATTGCTCGCCTCTTCGTCGAGTTCTCACTCGTCCCCAAAAAGCCGGAGGAGACCGTTCAGCAGCAGTATAGGAATGGGAGTTCAAGCCAGCCTGGTTAATGGCATTTTGATTTCAACCATTTGGATATTGGCTTGATAGCGCGATGTTCTAAGGCCGAAGGGGCGCCTTGCGCCCCTTTCGCGGCACAAGGCCGCGATGGGCTGCAAAGCAGCCCTTGTTACCGTGCCATCAGCCCGCGACCAATACGCGGATCGCCTCCAGGCGCAGGGCGGCCTTGTCGAGCATGGCCAGCCCGTCTTCACGTTGCTTGCGCAGGGCCTCGATCTCGCTGTCGCGCACGCTTGGGTTGACGGCCTTGAGCGCAGTCAGGCGGGCAAGCTCCTCGTCGGCCTGCGCTGCCAGGCGGCGCTGGGCCTCGGCCACGCGTTCGATGTGGGTCGGCAGGACCTTGGCCTCGCCGTCGGCGATACGTTTGGCCAGCACGTCGCGTTGGGCCTGGACGAACTTGTTGGCGCTGGCCTTGGGCACGCTTTCCAGCTGGTCGTTGAGGGTTTCGAACGCCACGCGTGGGGCCAGGTCGTTGCCGTTGGCATCGAGCAGGCAGCGCAGGGCGGCCGGAGGCAGGTAGCGGCCCAGCTGCAGGCTGCGCGGGGCTACCACCTCGCTGACATAGAGCAGCTCGAGCAGCACGGTGCCGGGTTTGAGCGCCTTGTTCTTGATCAGCGCCACGGCAGTGTTGCCCATGGAGCCGGACAGCACCAGGTCCATGCCGCCCTGGACCATCGGGTGTTCCCAGGTCAGGAACTGCATGTCCTCGCGCGACAGCGCCTGGTTGCGGTCGTAGGTGATGGTCACGCCTTCGTCGTCGCCCAGCGGGAAGCTGGCGTCGAGCATCTTCTCGCTCGGCTTGAGGATCAGGGCGTTTTCCGAATGGTCTTCGCTGTCGATGCCGAAGGCATCGAACAGGGTTTCCATGTAGATCGGCAGGGCGAACTGGTCGTCCTGCTCGAGGATCGCCTCGACCAGCGCCTGGCCTTCGCCGGCACCGCCGGAGTTGAGCTCCAGCAAGCGGTCGCGGCCGGTGTGCAACTCGGCTTCCAGGCGTTCGCGCTCGGTTCGTGCCTCGCCCACCAGCGTATCCCAGGCCTTGGCCTCGCCGCCCTCGAGCAGTGCCAGCAGGCGGGGGCCGAACTGGTGTTGCAACGCGTTGCCGGTCGGGCAGGTATTGAGGAACGCGTTCAGGCCCAGGTGGTACCACTGGAACAGGCGCTCTTGCGGGCTGTCCTGCAGGTAGGGGATATGCAGCTCGATGGTGTGCTTCTGGCCGATCCGGTCAAGGCGGCCGATACGCTGTTCGAGCAGGTCCGGGTGTGCCGGCAGGTCGAACATCACCAGGTGATGGGCGAACTGGAAGTTGCGGCCTTCGCTGCCGATTTCCGAACAGATCAGGACCTGGGCACCGAATTCCTCGTCGGCGAAGTAGGCCGCGGCGCGGTCGCGCTCGAGGATGCTCATGCCTTCATGGAAGACCGTGGCCGGAATACCGGAGCGCACGCGCAGGGCGTCTTCCAGGTCCATGGCGGTTTCGGCATGGGCGCAGATCACCAGGACCTTGGTGCGCTTGAGCATCTTCAGGGTGTCGATCAGCCAGTCCACCCGCGGGTCGAAACGCCACCAGCGTTCGTCGTCGCCAGCCTCGCCCTGGGCCTGGAAGGCCACTTCCGGGTACAGCTCGGCTCGCTCGCCGCTCGGCAGGTCGACGTATTGCTGCGGGTTGGGCAGTGGGTAGGGGTGCAATTGGCGCTCGGGGAAGCCCTGGATCGCGGCACGGGTGTTACGGAACAGCACGCGGCCGGTGCCGTGGCGGTCGAGCAGTTCGCGGATCAGGCGAGCGCTGGCCTGGCTGTCGCCGTCGCTGACCGCGCCCAGCAGGGCTTCGCCCTCGGCGCCGAGGAAACCGGCAATGGTGGCGTGGGCCTTGGGCGACAGGCGGCCTTCGTCGAGCAGTTCCTGGACGGCCTCTGCCACCGGGCGATAGTGCTCGCTTTCGGCGCGGAAGGCGGCCAGGTCATGGAAGCGGTTGGGGTCGAGCAAGCGCAGGCGGGCGAAGTGGCTGTCCTGGCCCAGCTGCTCGGGCGTGGCGGTGAGCAACAGCACGCCGGGGATGACCTGGGCCAGTTGTTCGACCAGGGCATATTCCGGGCTGGCCTGTTCTTCGTGCCAGACCAGGTGGTGGGCTTCGTCGACCACCATCAAGTCCCAGCCCGCCGCGAACAGGGCGTCCTGGGCTTTCTCGTCGTCCACCAGCCATTCCAGCGCCACCAGGGCGAGCTGGGCGTCCTCGAAGGGGTTGCTGGCATCGCTTTCGACGAAGCGCTCGGCATCGAACAGTGCCACCTGCAGGTTGAAGCGGCGGCGCATTTCCACCAGCCACTGGTGCTGGAGGTTTTCCGGTACCAGGATCAGCACGCGGCTGGCGCGGCCATTGAGCAACTGGCGGTGGATCACCAGGCCGGCTTCGATGGTCTTGCCCAGGCCCACTTCATCGGCCAGCAATACGCGCGGGGCGATCCGGTCGGCGACCTCGCGGGCGATGTGCAACTGGTGGGCGATAGGTTGCGCACGGCAGCCCCCCAGGCCCCAGAGCGTCGACAGCATCTGCTTGCTGGTGTGTTGCAGGGTGTTGTAGCGCAGGGAGAACCAGGACAACGGGTCGATCTGCCCGGCGAACAGGCGGTCGCTGGCCAGGCGGAACTGGATGAAGTTGGAGAGCTGGGTCTCCGGCAGTACGCGGGCTTGGTTCTGCCCGTCGAGGCCGTGGTAGACCAGCAGCCCATCGGCATCCTCGACTTCGCGCACGGTCAGCTTCCAGCCTTCGAAATGCGTGATCTGGTCGCCTGGCGAGAAACGCACACGGGTCAGCGGCGCATTGCGCAGGGAATACTGGCGGGTGTCGCCAGTGGCCGGGTAGAGCACGGTCAATAGGCGGCCATCCTGCGCCAGGATGGTACCCAGGCCGAGCTCGGCTTCGCTGTCGCTGATCCAGCGTTGCCCCGGTTGATACTGCTGCGCCATACTGCCTGAACTCCCGCGATGAAAAAGCCGACTATGTTAACGGATAGGGGCCGGTAGACCAAAGAATCTAGAGTCTAGCTGCTTCATCGACGAACAACGTCCTGCGACGAGGGCCCACACCACATGGCTGCAAAGCACCGCTGGTTGAACGCCTCCCTGGCCATGGGCAGCTTGCTGCTGCTGGCCGCCTGTGAACAGAAGAACTTCGAAACCCTGCCACCGATTCCGGCCGAACAGCTGGAGGTATTGGGTGTGCGGACGCCGCTCAAGAGCGTGCATTTCCGTGACCGTGACGGCGAAGGGCTGCTGGTGCTCAGCCGCGTCGATGGCCAGGCCACCGATGCCGAGACCGAACAGGAGGTGGACAAGGTCATGCTCAAAGCCACCCTGTACGGGCGCGGTGCCGAAGCTGACGTGTTCACCCCGCGCTGGCAGATCGAGCAGGAAACCAGCTGCCCGGGGCTGGACCTGGACGTAGACTTCTATACCGATGTCAGCGACGCCAGCGACCTGAACAAGGATGGCGTCGCCGAGCTCACCGTGGCCAGCCATGCCTTTTGCGGCGGTGGCATCGACCCGCACGACATCGCTATCGAGATGCGTGAAGGCCAGGCGACCTACACCATCACCGGCCAATCGCTGATCATTCCGGCTGGCGAGGAGCCTGTCGGCGGCGAGCGGGAAGACAGCGCATCGTTGAAAAGTGCATCGCAAGTGATACGCGAGCACATGGACGCAGTGTGGCAGCAGGTCTACAAGCGGCCCTGGAGCGAAGCCAGCCCGCCACCCGACGAGCCGTTGGGCGAAGACCTCGAGTAGCGGTTGTACAGCATGTTGTGATGCACTGCACAATCCGGTGGGTCGGTGCTCAAGTGCAAGTGATCGCCGGCCGATACAGTGGCCACAGGAGACCATTCCATGCTGCCGCCGATCATCCCGCTCAGTGCCGCACCGGTGACTTCGCAACAGGACCCGGTCAAACCGACCCCGGATATTCCTCCGGTGGTCCCGGCGCAGCCTGCTTCCAGCGACGGTACCGTCGACCTCAAGCACCAGCGCGACCCCCAGGAGCAGGCGCTATTGCTGCGCGAGGAGCAGCGTCGCCAGCAGCAGCGTCGGCAGAAGGACCAGGACGAACGCTACAGCGCCTTGCCCGGCGACGAGCTCAATGCCGACAACACCGTGCCGGTGGCGCCTTTGGGCGAGCGTACCCGCCAGGGGTTGTTGGTGGACATCGAAGTCTGAGCTGGTCAGCACGGGCGTCAGGCTTCATCATGCAAGTCTCTGCTGTCAGTCGAGCCCGTCCATGAGCCAAGACAACCTGATCGATTTCGGTGCCGAACGCACCAAACGCATCCATGACCTCAAGGAAAAGCGCCTGAATGAAGTCCGCCAGGCGTTCGAGCAGGCCATGCCGCTGGCCAAGCCGAAGAAAAAGCCCAAGGGCAAGCCGAAGAAGCGCTGAAACTTGATGTAGATCAACCCTGCGTCCGCCTCGCGTGCCCGCCCTTGGGCACCATTGACTCCGGTCAATTTTCCCTCCCCCCGTATTCGCTACCTTGCACCCATCGGACAACGGCAGACGAAACGGGAGGCCGACATGTTCTTCGACAATGTGGTTATCGCCGGTGTGGTAACGGTCGGGTTGATGTTGGTGTTCTTCGCCGGTCTGGGCATTTTCATCTGGAAGGATTCGAGCAAGCGCAAGCCGCGCTGAGCCTTCCAGGTTCACGAGCACGCAAGGCATTTAGGGCGACTTCGGTCGCCCATTTTTTTGCCTGGAATTTCCCAACGCCTTCGCGGCAACGCATTCCTGTGTAGGTGCGGGCTTGTGTGGGATGTGTTTCCTTGAATGATGCTTAGCTAGCTAATTAATTCGCCACGCTTTATCCTTGCGCCGTTGTCTATCTTTTTAATCATCACCCCCGCAAGGTCCGATTCGTGCCCATCACCTTCCAGGCCCTGTTCGCACCCAGCAACCTTGCCCTCAAGTTCGCCATCAAGACCGTGCTTGGGGGTGGCCTGGCGTTGTGGTTGGCCATGCGTTGGGGCTTGGAGCAGCCCTCATGGGCGCTGATGACTGCGTTCATCGTCGCCCAGCCGCTGTCGGGCATGGTGGTGCAGAAGGGTCTGGCCCGCCTGGCCGGCACCTTGGTCGGTACGTTCATGTCGGTGGTCTTCATCGCCCTGTTCGCCCAGGCGCCCTGGCTGTTTCTGCTGACCCTGGCGTTGTGGCTTGCGTTGTGTACCGCAGCCTCCACCCAGTTGCGCAGTGCCTGGGCCTATTCGTTCGTACTGGCGGGTTACACCGTGGCGATCATTGCTTTGCCCTCGATCAACCATCCTTTACAGGTGTTCGACCAGGCCGTAGCGCGCTGCACCGAGATCTGCCTGGGGATCGTCTGCGCCACGGCCACCAGCGCCTTGCTCTGGCCGATGCGCGTCGAGCAGCAGCTCGCAGGCCAGGCGCGCCAGGCCTGGCAGAACGGCTTGCAGGCCTCCAGCGCCATGCTGGGCGGCGAAGACGAGGCGCGCAAGGGGTTGCTTGAAATCCTCGGGCGGATCGTCGCCATCGATGCCCAGCGTGAACACGCCTGGTTCGAAGGCAACCGTGGCCGCCAACGGGCCAGGGCGATTCGTGGGCTGAGCCAGAAGCTCATGGTGTTGCTGCGTATCTCGCGTTCGGTGCGCCGCCAATGGCGTCAGCTCGATGAAGCCGAGGCCGATCGGCTGGCGCCCTGGTTGAACGAGGTGCGCGCGCAACTGGCCGAGCCCGACCCACCCAGCCTGTTGTTGTTGCGCCAGCGAATCTGGGATGCCGCCCATGACGAGCAGATCAGCTCGGCCGAGCATTATTGCCTGGCGCGCATGGCCCTGTTGCTGGATGTCGCCATGGCTGCGACCCAGGCCTTGCAGGACGCCGAACAGGGCAGGGCGCCGAAGGACGTGCCCCAAGGCCTGGCTGTCCATCGCGACCTGCCGCTGGCCTTGCTGTTTGGCTCACGCAGTGCCCTGGCCTTCCTGGCCATGGCCAGTTTCTGGCTGGCCACCGCGTGGCCGGCGGCGCCGGGCGGGCTGGTGCTGACCTGTGTGGTCTGCAGCCTGTTCGCCAGCCGCGAGAACGGCGCGCAGATCGGCCTGAGCTTCCTGCGGGGCATCCTGCTGGCCATTCCCGTGGCCTTTTTGGTCGGGCAGATCCTCCTACCGCAATGGAGCAGTTTCGCCATGCTCTGCCTGGGGATGGGAGTGCCGCTGTTCCTGGGGGCCCTGGGCATGGCGCATCCGCGCACTGGTGCGACTGCCACGTCCTATTGCCTGCACTTCATCGTGTTGGTGGCCCCGCTCAATACCATGCAGTTCGATGTCGCGGCCATGCTCAATAGCGCCCAGGCCATGTTGCTAGGCGTTGGAGCCGCGGTCATGGCCTTCCGCCTGGTGGTGCTACGCCACCCGGCCTGGCTCGGCCGTCGCCTGCGGGCGGCGACCCAGAGCGACCTGGTGCGCCTGACCCGACGCGACCTGCGTGGTGCCGACAGCTGGTTCGGTGGGCGTATGGCCGACCGCCTGATGCAGCTGGCCAGGCACGCCAGCGAATTGCCGGAGGCCGAGCGCAAGCGTTGGGACGATGGCGTGCACGCACTGGATATCGGTGACGAGCTGGTGCACTTGCGCATGTGCCTGGCCGTGGCCCAGGCACCCCTGGGGCCAGCCGAACGCCATTACCTGCAGCAGTTGGAGGCCGTGCTGGCCAGTGGGCCGGCACCAGGGCGCAGCCAACGCCTGGACGCGGCGACCGAGCAATTCATCGAGGCGTTGCGCCGTCAGCCGCCGAGCGACCCGCTACGCCTGGCCGTTGGCGCGGTGCTGCAACTGCGCAGCAGCTGGGGCAAGTGGTGCCATCGGCAGGAGGAGATCCATGGGGTTGCGTGAATGGGCACTGGGCGGTGTGCTGCTCAGTCCGTTTCTGATCTATGCGTTGCTGGCGCTGCTGCTCACCGGTCTGCTGCGCCTGGTGGTGCAGGCTACGCCACTGGGGCGCTGGATCTGGCACGAGGCGCTGTTCGATGCGGCATTGTTCGTTTGTGTTCTGTCCCTGGTGGTGCATGTCCTGGGGCCTTTGTAAGGAGTGATACCCATGCGTACAGCCGTACGTGCCTTCGTTACCCTCTGTGTGGTGGCTCTGGCCATATTCGCCGGCTATCACCTTTGGCAGTACTACATGCTCACGCCCTGGACCCGTGATGCACGGGTGCGTGCAGACGTGGTGGTCATCGCCCCGGACGTGTCCGGTTGGGTGCGCGAGCTCAAGGTGCGCGACAACCAGCAGGTAAAGGCCGGCGATCTGCTCATGAGCATCGACCGCGAGCGCTTCCAGGCCGCCTTCGACCAAGCCAGTGCCGTGGCCGAAACCCGCGCCCACCAATTGCGCCTGCGTGAGCGCGAGGCGGCGCGGCGCACGGCCCTGGGCCCCGATGCGATCAGCGCCGAGCTGCGCGAGAATGCCCAGATCAACGCTGCCGTCGCACGGGGTGAGCTGCATGAAGCCCAGGCGCAGCTGCAGGTGGCGAGGATCAACCTGGAACGCAGCGAAGTCCGGGCCCCGCGCAGCGGGCACATCACCAACCTGCGGCTGGCCCAGGGCAACTATGTCAACACCGGCCAATCGGTCATGGCCCTGGTGGATGATGCCACCTTCTATATCCAGGCCTATTTCGAAGAGACCAAGCTGCCGCGCATCCATGTCGGAGACCCGGTGAAAGTCTGGCTGATGGGCGCCGGCGAGGCGATCGACGGCCATGTGCAAAGCATCAGCCGCGGCATCACCGACAGCAACAGCAATCCCGACAGCCAACTGTTGCCTGAGGTTGAACCGACATTCAACTGGGTACGCCTGGCCCAGCGCATCCCGGTGCGCATCCGCCTGGATCATATTCCCAAGGACATCAACCTCAGTGCCGGGATGACTGCCAGCGTGCAGGTGCACGAGGCACCGGCCGAACATTGAGCGTCATGGACGCACGTTGGCCTTTGATCGGTCGACGGGCAGGCGGAAGCTGAACAACGTCCCCACCTGGGCATTCGATACGACCTCCATGGAGCCGCCATGGGCCAAGGCGATCTGGTTGGCTATATAAAGCCCTAGTCCCAGCCCTTGCTGTGGTCTGCTGGACAGTGGCCGGGAAAAAGGCTGGAACAGCTGTGCCAGGACTTGCGCGGGGATCGGCTCGCCCAGGTTGTGCACGCTGAGAACGAAGATCCCGTCGTGCAGGGTCGCGGTGACGGTGACCGGCTCTTCGGCGGCGCCATGGGCCAGGGCGTTGGCGATCAGGTTGGAGAGCAGTTGGGCGATGCGTTCGCGATCGCAGTGCAGCCCACCGATGTCGCCGATGTTCAGCAGGATCTGCCGTTGTGGATGCACCCGCTGCAACTCCGAGGCCACATGGGTCAGAGCCTCGGCCAGGTCGTGACAGGGCTGCTGGTTGATGGGGATGCCGCTGCCCAGGCGGCCGCGGGCGAAGTCCAGCATATCGCGCACCAGCTGGGCGGCGCGGCTGCCGGAGGTATGTATGTGCCGGGCGATGGCGCGGTTGCGCTCGTCCTGCAAGCGCTGGACGAGCAACTCCGCCCCGGCCGTGATGGCGAACAATGGGTTGCGCAGGTCGTGGCCGAGTACCGCGATGAACTGCTCGCGTACCTCCGCCATGGCGCGCTCCTTCTGCAGGGCCTGTTCGGTGCGCTGTGCGCTTTCCTCGCTTTCTATCTGGATCGACAGCAGGCGGGCGAACGATTCCATCATGGGTTGGATGGCGCTGCCCTTGAGTGAGGTGGGCCTGGGGTCCAGGGCGCTGATGGTGCCGAAGAAACTGCCGTCGGTGCGTAGCACCGGCACCGAGATATAGCTTTCGAAACGGTAGACCCGTGGTGCGTGATGCCGGGCGTACTGGTCGTCCTCGCTGGCCTGGTCGATCACGATGGTCTGGTGGCTGCTGCGGATTTCCTGGCACAGGGTTGTAGTGACGTCGAGTTCATCGCCAGGCTTGAGGCCCAGACTCAGGTTGTCCAGTACGGCGCAGGCGGTCCAGCTGTTCTCGGTTACCCGAGCCACGGCGGCAAAGCGCATGCCGGTGGTCTCGCAGATGACCTGGAGGAGGGCAGGGACTGCGTTGATGCGGCCGATGGTGGCGATGTCGGCGCTGATGGCGTTGGCCATGACAGAGCAGTGTCCGTGGCGGTAAGAAGCATCAGTCTAGCGGGGCGCCTGGGGCGGGATGGAAAAAGTTGGCGAACGGTCTTGGGTTGGCTTGGATCAGGTAGATGCCGAAGTCCTGAAGGCCGGTACCTGTTCGCATTTTAAATGCGGCCTTCAATCTAAATATTTCAAATAATTGAAATAAAGGGTTGACGCCCTTCTGAATCCCCTTATAATGCGCCCCACTTCCGACGCAGTCGAAACGCAAAACTCCTTGAGATTCAATGAGTTGAACGCTTCAGGTAGTATCGGAAGGCTTCGGTCTCACAGATCGGCAGCGGTGAAAAAGGCAGTTGACAGCAGGTTTTAACGCTGTATGATTCGCCTCCCGCTACGAGAGATCGCAGCGTTGTTAAGCGGTTGAAGTTGAACGAAAAACTTCAAAATAAACGCTTGACAGACTCTGAGGTAAGCGTAGAATGCGCGGCCTCGGTTGAGCAAAGCGCTTAACCAAATCGCTCTTTAACAATCGAATCAAGCAATTCGTGTGGGTGCTTGTGAGTACGGACTGATAGTCGCCAAGATTATCAGCATCACAAGTGGCCATGCGAGAAATCACATAGTCATTTGAGATTGCTGAGCCAAGTTTAGGGTTTCTTAAAAACCCAAGCAGTATTGAACTGAAGAGTTTGATCATGGCTCAGATTGAACGCTGGCGGCAGGCCTAACACATGCAAGTCGAGCGGATGACGGGAGCTTGCTCCTTGATTCAGCGGCGGACGGGTGAGTAATGCCTAGGAATCTGCCTGGTAGTGGGGGACAACGTTCCGAAAGGGGCGCTAATACCGCATACGTCCTACGGGAGAAAGTGGGGGATCTTCGGACCTCACGCTATCAGATGAGCCTAGGTCGGATTAGCTAGTTGGTGAGGTAATGGCTCACCAAGGCGACGATCCGTAACTGGTCTGAGAGGATGATCAGTCACACTGGAACTGAGACACGGTCCAGACTCCTACGGGAGGCAGCAGTGGGGAATATTGGACAATGGGCGAAAGCCTGATCCAGCCATGCCGCGTGTGTGAAGAAGGTCTTCGGATTGTAAAGCACTTTAAGTTGGGAGGAAGGGCAGTAAGTTAATACCTTGCTGTTTTGACGTTACCGACAGAATAAGCACCGGCTAACTCTGTGCCAGCAGCCGCGGTAATACAGAGGGTGCAAGCGTTAATCGGAATTACTGGGCGTAAAGCGCGCGTAGGTGGTTCGTTAAGTTGGATGTGAAAGCCCCGGGCTCAACCTGGGAACTGCATCCAAAACTGGCGAGCTAGAGTATGGTAGAGGGTGGTGGAATTTCCTGTGTAGCGGTGAAATGCGTAGATATAGGAAGGAACACCAGTGGCGAAGGCGACCACCTGGACTGATACTGACACTGAGGTGCGAAAGCGTGGGGAGCAAACAGGATTAGATACCCTGGTAGTCCACGCCGTAAACGATGTCAACTAGCCGTTGGAATCCTTGAGATTTTAGTGGCGCAGCTAACGCATTAAGTTGACCGCCTGGGGAGTACGGCCGCAAGGTTAAAACTCAAATGAATTGACGGGGGCCCGCACAAGCGGTGGAGCATGTGGTTTAATTCGAAGCAACGCGAAGAACCTTACCAGGCCTTGACATGCAGAGAACTTTCCAGAGATGGATTGGTGCCTTCGGGAACTCTGACACAGGTGCTGCATGGCTGTCGTCAGCTCGTGTCGTGAGATGTTGGGTTAAGTCCCGTAACGAGCGCAACCCTTGTCCTTAGTTACCAGCACGTTATGGTGGGCACTCTAAGGAGACTGCCGGTGACAAACCGGAGGAAGGTGGGGATGACGTCAAGTCATCATGGCCCTTACGGCCTGGGCTACACACGTGCTACAATGGTCGGTACAGAGGGTTGCCAAGCCGCGAGGTGGAGCTAATCTCACAAAACCGATCGTAGTCCGGATCGCAGTCTGCAACTCGACTGCGTGAAGTCGGAATCGCTAGTAATCGCGAATCAGAATGTCGCGGTGAATACGTTCCCGGGCCTTGTACACACCGCCCGTCACACCATGGGAGTGGGTTGCACCAGAAGTAGCTAGTCTAACCTTCGGGAGGACGGTTACCACGGTGTGATTCATGACTGGGGTGAAGTCGTAACAAGGTAGCCGTAGGGGAACCTGCGGCTGGATCACCTCCTTAATCGAAGACATCAGCCTGCTGATGAGCTCCCACACGAATTGCTTGATTCCTTGAAGAAGACGATGCTGTAACGCGACCCTGTTATAGGTCTGTAGCTCAGTTGGTTAGAGCGCACCCCTGATAAGGGTGAGGTCGGCAGTTCAAATCTGCCCAGACCTACCATTCGCTGGGTGCAGAGACGACGGGGCCATAGCTCAGCTGGGAGAGCGCCTGCCTTGCACGCAGGAGGTCAGCGGTTCGATCCCGCTTGGCTCCACCATTTGCTTTGCTACGCAGTTACCTGCAGAACTTAGAAATGAGCATTCCGCTGTGAATGTTGATTTCTGACTTTTGTCAGATCGTTCTTTAAAAATTCGGATATGTGATAGATAGACTGATGACCACTTTCACTGGTGGGCCATCAGGCTAAGGTAAAATTTGTGAGTTCTGCGCGAACGCGCGACATGCGAATTTTCGGCGAATGTCGTCTTCACAGTATAACCAGATTGCTTGGGGTTATATGGTCAAGTGAAGAAGCGCATACGGTGGATGCCTTGGCAGTCAGAGGCGATGAAAGACGTGGTAGCCTGCGATAAGCTTTGGGGAGTCGGCAAACAGACTGTGATCCAGAGATCTCTGAATGGGGGAACCCACCTAGGATAACCTAGGTATCTTGCACTGAATACATAGGTGCAAGAGGCGAACCAGGGGAACTGAAACATCTAAGTACCCTGAGGAAAAGAAATCAACCGAGATTCCCTTAGTAGTGGCGAGCGAACGGGGACCAGCCCTTAAGCTGGTTTGAGATTAGTGGAACGCTCTGGAAAGTGCGGCCATAGTGGGTGATAGCCCCGTACACGAAAATCTCTTGCCAGTGAAATCGAGTAGGACGGAGCACGAGAAACTTTGTCTGAACATGGGGGGACCATCCTCCAAGGCTAAATACTACTGACTGACCGATAGTGAACCAGTACCGTGAGGGAAAGGCGAAAAGAACCCCGGAGAGGGGAGTGAAATAGAACCTGAAACCGTATGCGTACAAGCAGTGGGAGCCTACTTTGTTAGGTGACTGCGTACCTTTTGTATAATGGGTCAGCGACTTATATTCAGTGGCGAGCTTAACCGAATAGGGGAGGCGTAGCGAAAGCGAGTCTTAATAGGGCGTTTAGTCGCTGGGTATAGACCCGAAACCGGGCGATCTATCCATGGGCAGGTTGAAGGTTAGGTAACACTGACTGGAGGACCGAACCGACTACCGTTGAAAAGTTAGCGGATGACCTGTGGATCGGAGTGAAAGGCTAATCAAGCTCGGAGATAGCTGGTTCTCCTCGAAAGCTATTTAGGTAGCGCCTCATGTATCACTCCAGGGGGTAGAGCACTGTTTCGGCTAGGGGGTCATCCCGACTTACCAAACCGATGCAAACTCCGAATACCTGGAAGTGCCGAGCATGGGAGACACACGGCGGGTGCTAACGTCCGTCGTGAAAAGGGAAACAACCCAGACCGTCAGCTAAGGTCCCAAAGTCATGGTTAAGTGGGAAACGATGTGGGAAGGCTTAGACAGCTAGGAGGTTGGCTTAGAAGCAGCCATCCTTTAAAGAAAGCGTAATAGCTCACTAGTCGAGTCGGCCTGCGCGGAAGATGTAACGGGGCTCAAACCATGCACCGAAGCTACGGGTATCACCTTAGGGTGATGCGGTAGAGGAGCGTTCTGTAAGCCTGTGAAGGTGAGTTGAGAAGCTTGCTGGAGGTATCAGAAGTGCGAATGCTGACATGAGTAACGACAATGCGAGTGAAAAACTCGCACGCCGAAAGACCAAGGTTTCCTGCGCAACGTTAATCGACGCAGGGTTAGTCGGTCCCTAAGGCGAGGCTGAAAAGCGTAGTCGATGGAAAACAGGTTAATATTCCTGTACTTCCAGTTATTGCGATGGAGGGACGGAGAAGGCTAGGCCAGCTTGGCGTTGGTTGTCCAAGTTTAAGGTGGTAGGCTGAAATCTTAGGCAAATCCGGGATTTCCAGGCCGAGAGCTGATGACGAGTTGCCATTAGGCGACGAAGTGGTTGATGCCATGCTTCCAAGAAAAGCTCCTAAGCTTCAGATAACTGGGAACCGTACCCCAAACCGACACAGGTGGTCGGGTAGAGAATACCAAGGCGCTTGAGAGAACTCGGGTGAAGGAACTAGGCAAAATGGCACCGTAACTTCGGGAGAAGGTGCGCCGGCGAGGGTGAAGGACTTGCTCCGTAAGCCCATGCCGGTCGAAGATACCAGGCCGCTGCGACTGTTTATTAAAAACACAGCACTCTGCAAACACGAAAGTGGACGTATAGGGTGTGACGCCTGCCCGGTGCCGGAAGGTTAATTGATGGGGTTAGCGCAAGCGAAGCTCTTGATCGAAGCCCCGGTAAACGGCGGCCGTAACTATAACGGTCCTAAGGTAGCGAAATTCCTTGTCGGGTAAGTTCCGACCTGCACGAATGGCGTAACGATGGCGGCGCTGTCTCCACCCGAGACTCAGTGAAATTGAAATCGCTGTGAAGATGCAGTGTATCCGCGGCTAGACGGAAAGACCCCGTGAACCTTTACTATAGCTTTGCACTGGACTTTGAGCTTGCTTGTGTAGGATAGGTGGGAGGCTTTGAAGTGGGGACGCCAGTTCTCATGGAGCCATCCTTGAAATACCACCCTGGCAACCTTGAGGTTCTAACTCAGGTCCGTGATCCGGATCGAGGACAGTGTATGGTGGGTAGTTTGACTGGGGCGGTCTCCTCCCAAAGAGTAACGGAGGAGTACGAAGGTGCGCTCAGACCGGTCGGAAATCGGTCGCAGAGTATAAAGGCAAAAGCGCGCTTGACTGCGAGACCCACACGTCGAGCAGGTACGAAAGTAGGTCTTAGTGATCCGGTGGTTCTGTATGGAAGGGCCATCGCTCAACGGATAAAAGGTACTCCGGGGATAACAGGCTGATACCGCCCAAGAGTTCATATCGACGGCGGTGTTTGGCACCTCGATGTCGGCTCATCACATCCTGGGGCTGAAGCCGGTCCCAAGGGTATGGCTGTTCGCCATTTAAAGTGGTACGCGAGCTGGGTTTAGAACGTCGTGAGACAGTTCGGTCCCTATCTGCCGTGGACGTTTGAGATTTGAGAGGGGCTGCTCCTAGTACGAGAGGACCGGAGTGGACGAACCTCTGGTGTTCCGGTTGTCACGCCAGTGGCATTGCCGGGTAGCTATGTTCGGAAGAGATAACCGCTGAAAGCATCTAAGCGGGAAACTTGCCTCAAGATGAGATCTCACTGGGATCTTGAATCCCCTGAAGGGCCGTCGAAGACTACGACGTTGATAGGTCGGGTGTGTAAGCGCTGTGAGGCGTTGAGCTAACCGATACTAATTGCCCGTGAGGCTTGACCATATAACACCCAAGCAATTTGCTGTTGCGAATTGCGGTGGTGAAGACGAACGAACCGAAAGTTTGCATCACAAATTCACATATCCGAATTGGCTGGCATGTCCATCTGGACGTTCTGGCAACAGAATTTCTTGACGACCATAGAGCATTGGAACCACCTGATCCCATCCCGAACTCAGCAGTGAAACGATGCATCGCCGATGGTAGTGTGGGGCTTCCCCATGTGAGAGTAGGTCATCGTCAAGATTCATTTCGCAAAACCCCTATCTGCGCGAGCAGGTAGGGGTTTTGTCTTTCTGGTCCTCGAAAGAATCGCGCCTCCCCCTGTAGGAGCGGCCTTGTGCCGCGAAAGCGGGCGCGCAGCGGCCGCCAACCCTGCCATCTCGATCACCCTGGTGCACCGCGTCGCCTGGGCTTACGGCCGCTGCGCGCCCGCTTCGCGGCACAAGGCCGCTCCTACAAGGGGGCGCGTTTCATGCAAAAGCAAATCTCTTTTGCACCACTGGCCGCTTATCTTCCCGCCAACAGCTGCGACAATTAATGCCGATAATTAACGTGACTTTCCTGCACGCAGCCTACGTCAAGGCTTAGGTTCCGAGGATCCTTACCTGCGGACATAGCGATGCCAGCGTACCGTGCTGCGCATTTCTGGACTTCACCACCGTCCTATCATTTGAGGTAGCAAGCAAGATGGCCAAGGCCGCCGATGTCGTTGTGCAATGCCTGGAAAACGAAGGTGTCGAGTATGTGTTCGGCATTCCCGGCGAGGAGAACCTCGACCTGCTGGAATCCCTGCGCAAGTCGAAGATCAAGCTGGTCCTGACCCGTCATGAGCAATCCGCAGGCTTCATGGCCGCCACCTACGGCCGCCTGACCGGCAAGACCGGGGTCAGCCTGTCGACCCTCGGCCCTGGCGCCACCAACCTGGTGACCGCCAGCGCCTACGCCTACCTGGGCGGCATGCCGATGATGATGATCACCGGGCAGAAGCCGATCAAGAAGTCCAAGCAGGGCCGTTTCCAGATCATCGACGTGTGCGGCATGATGGACCCCATCACCAAGTACACCCACCAGTTCGCATCGGCCGATAACATCCCGGCCCGCATGCGCGAAGCCTTCCGCCTGGCCGAAGAAGAAAAGCCGGGCGCCGTGCACCTGGAGCTGCCGGAAGACATCGCTGCCGAGCAGACCGATGCCATGCCGATCCAGCCGAGCCTGCACCGCCGCCCACTGGCCGAGCACGTGGCCATCGAAGCGGCCATCGAGAAGCTGCGCACCGCCCGCAGCCCGATCCTGGTGATCGGTGCCGGTGCCAACCGCAAGATGACCGCCAAGGTCCTCAAGCAACTGATCGACAAGACCGGCATCCCGTTCGTCACCACCCAGCTGGGTAAAGGTGTGGTGGACGAGCGCCATTCGAGCTTCCTGGGCAACGCCGCGCTGTCGTCCGGCGACTTCGTGCATCGCGCTATCGAAGCGGCCGACCTGATCATCAACATCGGCCACGACGTCATCGAGAAGCCACCATTCTTCATGGTGCGTGGCGGTACCGAAGTCATCCACGTCAACTTCCGCTCCGCCGAAGTCGACGCCGTGTACTTCCCACAGATCGAAGTGATCGGCGACATCGCCAACGCTGTCTGGCAGATCGCCGAAGGCCTGGGCGACACCTCGCACTGGGACTTCACCCGCTTGCTGGCCATCCGCGAAGCCAACGAAGCGCAGATCGCCGAAGGCAAGGATGACGACCGCTTCCCGGTCTACCCGCAGCGCCTGGTCGCCGATATCCGCCGCGTATTGCCGTCCGAAGGCATCGTGGCCCTGGACAACGGCATCTACAAGATCTGGTTCGCCCGCAACTACAAGGCTCACAAGCCTAACACCGTGCTGCTGGACAACGCCCTGGCGACCATGGGCGCTGGCCTGCCGTCGGCCATGGCGGCGCACCTGGTGTACCCGGACCGCCCGGTGATCTCGGTGTGCGGCGACGGCGGCTTCATGATGAACAGCCAGGAGCTGGAAACCGCAGTACGCCTGGGCATGCACATTACTGTGGTGATCCTGCGTGACGACGGTTACGGCATGATCCGCTGGAAGCAGGCCAACATGGGCTTCACCGACTTCGGCCTGGACTATGGCAACCCGGACTTCGTCAAATACGCCGAAGCATACGGTGCCAACGGTCACCGCGTCGAAAGCGCCGAAGGCCTGCTGCCGCTGCTCGAGCACTGCATCAAGACCCCGGGCGTGCATGTGATCGACTGCCCGGTCGACTACAGCGAGAACGACCGCATCCTCAACCAGGAACTGCGTGAGCGTGCGCTGGCCGTATAAAGCCGTCATGCGTTGATCGCCGGCAAGCCGGCTCCCACAAAGGATCACGTTATCCTGGTAGGAGCCGGCTTGCCGGCGATTGCTTTACTGCAGTTTATTTCACTATTGCCGGGTAATAGCTATTCACCGCTTCTTTTACTTGGTATCCGTCACTCTCGGTTCTCCCATTCGCCTAGGAGAATCGAAGGCCCATGACCATCGGATCGAGTCATAACCATCCCGCAGACCTGGCAATCGAGCCTGAGTCGCCTATTCAACCGTGGGCTGTGCGGTTTCCCAATCCTCCAGACCTCTGTTTTGATTACCGCCGCCTCGTTGAGCAGTACGGCGGTGTTGCACAGGCCTCTCGAGTGGACTATCGCATTTGCATCGTTGGTGCGGGTGTGACGGGGCTTACCGCTGCCCGCGAATTGCTGCGCTGTGGGTTTCGTAACATCACCTTGATCGAGCAATCTCAGCGCGTTGGCGGACGGCATCTGACGGTGATCAACGATCCAAGTGATCACAAGCAACCATCGACGCCTTTCGAAATGGGGGCGATGCGTATGCCATTTTTTAATAGGACTGGTGAGCCGCCCAAGGACGGGCATTCAATGATGGCTTATTACGCCAAGCTGTTCGATTTACGCATTTCGGATTTTCCCAATCCCGGAACACCTTGGGTCAATGCCACGGGTATCTATCTTCAAGAAGGGCAATTACTGGCAGAGGATGATCCCCAGTTGCTGATCTGGCGTAATCCACTCGGTGACACTCCCCCTCCAACGGAGGCCCTGCTACGGGTTTACGGTAAATGGCAAAGGTTTGCACGTCTGATGGCTGAACAGGTAGCTACGGTTTTCGGAACGGGGACGTGGGAGGGCTGTTGGAGCGCAATCGTCGAACGTTATCACCGGCTATCTTTCCGTGATCTGGTGCATTTACCAACGATTGAGAGCTGGGACCCTGGGAATCCAGGCGACTTCGGTGGATTGGGGATGAGTGATGCTGAGTCAGCGATTTTTTACTCGATAGGCATCGGGGATGGTAGCTGGGGAGCCTTTTATGATGTTTGTTGCCTTTATCCACTACGTACAGCGATCTTCGGCTTCAGTAGCCATCTGCAACTGGTGCATGGGCGTGTGGATGAGCACGGTATGCCTTATGCTGCCCCCTATCTCGAAATGGATACAGTGCCTGATAGCAAGGGGTTGAGATTCCAGGCGCCTACCTATCTTGGGTTGGCAGCACTTGATGAGTGTCTGTTGTTCATGGATATCGAAGAAATTGGTCAGTCGCTCTATAACCAGTGTTTGGAGCGGAGTGATGGTCTGCTTACCGACAGCTCGGTATGTGGGCTGCACAAGATGGCGAATGGAAGGATCCGCGTCGAATACCGTTGGCACCACAGTGATGCTTCCAAGACGCGAACATTGAACCAAGATTTCGATGCAGTGATTCTCACTTTGCCGTCTTGGCTGATTGAGACCAATATCCGACTGGATGGCTTTAGCCGTGATTTGTTACCACAACGTATCATCAGTGCATGGAAAAACGCCCATTGGGAAACCAGCTGCAAGGTATATGCACCGCTGCAAAAAGCCTTCCTCGACCGCAACCCGCATATCCCTCAAATTCTGATAACTGACAGCTTTGTACATGACGTCTATGCCTACCGCTATAACGAGCGCTATGCCTATGACTGCATTTTGCTCAGTTATACTTGGGAAGATGATGCTACCAAGCTGGCCTCATTTACCGATATGGAATTGGGTGTGAAATGCCTAAAGGAATTGGATCGGATCCTGCTGCGCTGCACCAATATCGGTGAGCCAATTTCACCCTATGTCGATAGCCGAAATATCCGAGTACAACGCTGGGTAACAGATAGTAACGCCCTTGGCTGCGCCAAGCTGTATCGCGCGGGTACTTATTACGATGCGGTGAACTTAATGACGTACAATCGAGAATTGAGCTGGCGGTCTGGCCTTTATTTGGTTGGCGAGTCGTTCTCGGTGGATGCAGGCTGGAGCGAACCCTGCCTGCGGACGGCTATCGATGCGGTCATCAATATCTGCCATTTCACATCAGCTATCTACAATGGTGGATTTACCCTAGAAGATTATCCTCACTACCGGCTACAGGAATGAGGGGTAGCGGAAAGAATAACGCACTGGCTGTTCTTTCCGTTGCTTCAGAATTTTCCTACCTAATTGCAGGAGGTGCCTGGCTGTATTTGGCACTGACAACCCCGTTTTACTGGCGACCTTCCAATAACCACAAGAAGGAAGCCAGTAATGCCCGAACAGAACCCACCCGTGAGCCCCGTCCGTATCGCCGTCATCCAGTACGATCCCCAGGTAGGGGTCGAGCACTGCGACGGTAACCTCTGCCGAGGCCTGGCATTGGCTCGCCGCGCCGCGCGTGAGGGCGCCAACCTCATTGTGCTGCCAGAGCTGGCCAATACGGGCTATACCTTCCAGTCCCGCGAGGAAGCCTATGCCCATGCCGAGACCCTGCAGGAGGGCCGCAGCCTGGAGGCATGGTGTACATTCACTCGTGATTACAAGGTCTATCTGGCCGCTGGCTTCGTCGAACGCGAAGGTCTGAAGCTTTACGACAGTGCGGTATTGTTTGGGCCGGATGGCCTGCTGGGACACTACCGCAAAGCCCATCTGTGGAATCAGGAGAAGCTGTGGTTCACCCCTGGCAATCTTGGGTTTCCTGTATTCGAGACGCCGATCGGTCGTATCGGCCTGCTCATCTGCTGGGATATCTGGTTCCCGGAGGTTCCGCGCCTGATGGCCTTGCAGGGCGCCGACATCATCTGCAGCCTGAACAATTGGGTGTGGACACCTCCGCCGCTGTTCGATGAAGCCGGGCGCTGCATGGCGTCCTACCTGACCATGACCGCCGCCCATGCCAACAATATCTACATTGCCGCAGCCAATCGCATCGGCAGGGAGCGCGGCGGGCGCTTCCTTGGCTGCTCGCTGATCGCAGGCACGAACGGCTGGCCCATCGGTGAGGTCGCCAACGCTGAGGAGGAATGCATTCTCTACGCGGATGTGGATTTGAGCTACGCCCGTACAGCCCCTATCTGGAACAGCCTGAACGACTTGCCCCGTGACCGTCGTATCGACCTGTACGACGGCATGCTCGGTTATCGCCAGCATCCAGCATTGCCGCGCTGAGGAGACCGTCGTGGATAAACGTTTCTCCGACGGGCGGCCATGGCCCGTGATGCTGATCCTGCTTTGTCTATGGGGGCTGCTGACCGGCAGCTTGACGCTGGGCCATTGGCCGGACTATGGGCAATGGCTGGCTACCCTGGACGAGCCGCTGAGTCGATTGCGTTGGATTATCGGCGATATCAGCGAAGTTGCGTTTTACAAGCATGAACTGCCAGCCTTGGGGTTACTGTTGGGGGCTTGCTTGGCTCATTGGGCACATGCCGAGGGCTACCGTTGGCAAGGCTTCCCCATTTGTTACGGAACCGGGCTCTGGCCCTGGCTGTTCTTCAGTTCGCTGTTGGGGCTGTTATTGAGCCATGCCTTGTGGGGATGGACCTTGGCGGCCGGTATCTGGCAGCCAACGTTTGTCGCATTCGTATCGCTGCCTGCTGCCATGGTGCTTGTATTTGGTGGCGGCTGGCGTGTGTCGATCGTGGGGGCTGTGCTGGGAGCACTGCTGGTTACCCCGGCGAGCCTTCTGTTCGTCAACGTGCTGTGTTATCCGCTGAATCTGCCCCTGGTGGTCGGTAACGTGCTCGGCATGGCTGTTGCGAGCATTGCCGCCTTCGTACTGTGCAAGCGTTATCCACAATGGGTTCGACATGCACGAACGCCTTTCCAGCCCAAAGTCGCGGCACCGGCAGGCCAGGTTGGTCAGGGACTTGGCTGGACCTTGCGACGTGTGCTCGCGGACTTCAGCGAGGCTCCATTCTTTGGCAACGAGCTGGCGAGCCTTGGGTTGCTGCTCGGGGTGTTGCTCGCGTTTGCGCTGGGCCCTGGGGGGCCCGCCTATGGGTCGTATCTGGTTCTGGAACTGGTGGGCGGCCAGGCATTGGCTTCGTTGATCGGTGTCGTGATCTGGCGGCGTCAGTGGCGAGAAAGAGGTTGGTATCCGACCTACATCCCCATCGTCTCCATTGTGCCGGCTGCTGTCCTGACACTTGGAGGCAGTTGGCAGGTCATCGTCCTCAGCGCAAGCCTGGGAGCGTTGATCGCGCCACCACTGGCTGTGGCCATCACCCAGCGGCTGCCGGGGTACATGCATAGTTATATTGGCAACGTGCTATCGATGGCCATCAGCACCTTGGCGATCGTGCCGTTGCTCAGCCTGATTGCAGGAGGTCAAGGATGAAAGAAACGGACGGTTTTCCCAGGTTATCGATCGGCAGCCTGGGCGGCACGATCAGCATGCAGGCTACGATCATGGGGCAAGGGGTTACGCCGCAGCTGGACTGTGAGGCGT
Organism: Pseudomonas shiyinii; assembly: GCF_056725765.1. Taxonomy (NCBI): domain Bacteria; kingdom Pseudomonadati; phylum Pseudomonadota; class Gammaproteobacteria; order Pseudomonadales; family Pseudomonadaceae; genus Pseudomonas; species Pseudomonas shiyinii. Next base: position 918,639 of record NZ_CM161522.1, read on the forward strand.
TGCTCGCTTTCCTGCCCCGGCTTGGCGAGATTGCCCAGGTCAGTACCGCTACGCTGGGATTGGTGCCAAGTGCCTCTATGGGATTCGCGCAGATGATCGACGTATTGCGATGGGCGCAGGAGGAAGTTGAGCGTGGTGCCCACGGTATAGTGATTACCCAGGGTACCGACAGCCTGGAAGAGAGCGCGTATTTCCTGGACCTGTTCTGGCCCTTTGACGTCCCTCTGGTATTGACGGGGGCCATGCGTTCGGCGGGTGAGCTAGGGGCGGATGGCCCGGCCAACTTGCTGGCGGCGGCGTGCGTGGCATTGGCCAGAGAAAGTCTAGATCGAGGCGTATTGGTCGTAATGAATGATCAGATACATGCCGCGGCCCGTGTACGCAAGGGTGACAGCTTGTCGGTCAATGCATTCGAGTCTCCGAATGGCGGCCCTGTAGGCCAACTGTTCGAAGGCCAGGTGCACTATTGGCACATGCCAGGGCATCGCACCATTCTGCCTGAACCAGACCGTGTTCAGCATCAGGTCGCATTGATGGAAAGCTGTCTGGATGCTGACACGGGCTTGCTGGATGCAGCTCTTGGCCTGGGCTATGAAGGGCTGGTCATTGCCGGGTTTGGTGCTGGACATGTTTCCGAACGCTGGGCGTCGAGCCTGGAGCGCATCGCGCGGCAGATCCCGGTCATTGTTGCGACTCGTACTGGCAGGGGAACGACAGCCAGCGCCAGCTACGGATTCGTGGGTAGTGAAATCGATTTGCAAAAAAAGTGTATGCACATGGCCGGTCACCTATGTCCCCGCAAATGCCGGATACTGCTCTGGGCGTTGTTGGGTAATGGGTTGCAGAGCTCAGTGCGCGATCATTTGCGCTGAAAACCTTGCCCGCTCCGCCAGGGGGGGCAAGGCAAGCGTTGCCTCGTTGGCTTATGTGCTAGGGTGCGACGAAGATTTCCATCAGGACTCACTTTATGCTCCCCGCCCTCAGCGAAAAAGAACTCGACCGCCTGGAAGACCTGTTGATCACGTACGGCAATGACTTCTCCGTGCTCAACCTGGCCGAGCTCGACGGGTTCTTCACTGCCCTGGCCAGCTCTCCGGTCAATATCCTTCCCGAACAATGGCTGCCGGCCGTTTCCGGCGGCAAGGTACCCAAGTTCAAGAAGCCGGCCGATGAAGAAGCCTACACCGCTCTGATGCTGCGTTATTACCATCAACGGGCCGGCGAATTGGCCGATCATCTCGACCACTTCGAACCGCTGTTCGAGGAGAGCGAAGGCGAGGAGGGGCCGGCGATCATTCTGGAAGAATGGTGCTTCGGCTACATGCGCGGTACACAGGTCGCGGGCTGGGACGAATTGCCGCCCGAACAGGACCGGTTGCTCAAGGCCATTTCGCTGCATGGCCTGGAAGACAACTTCGAACTGCTCGACTCCATGAGCTTCGATGAGCACCAGGCATGCGTGCCTCAGGTCGTGGAGGCCGCGCGTAGCCTGTATCGGTATTTCAAACAGCGCAACTGACCCGATCAAGCCGGTACTTCCCGGTGTCGGCCGTTTCTTTCCTTACTGTGAGACAAGTCCCATCTTGTGGGCTGTTCGCCACAGTGCACTTGCTGGGGGAATGCTCATCCCGCTAACCTGCCAGCCCTGATTCCAGCAACGCTCCGGCCATCGCAATAGGCGCATGGCCCTGGGAGGTGCTGTCCCGACCAGAGCGAAAAGGACCAACGCTCCAACCCCAAAGCATGTTTCATGCAGGCGGTGCTGATCGCTGCCTGCTTCGAACACTGACGTTTATTCATCACGCAAGGAGGCTCGACCATGCAACAGAACTCATCCCCAGCCACCGGGAATCTGCTCGGCACCTACGGTTATGGCAAGGCGCTGATCATCAGCTTGGTCGTCATCGGTATCGTCTGCCTGGGCCTGGCCGCCTTCGTCGGCGTCCTGGGCACGATGCTGCCAATGGATGTGTCTGGTCCCATTTCCGTCGAAACCCGCCGTGGCACCACCTTGCAGTTCGATGGTCCGCAAGGCTTGCTGAACTTCACCCTTGGCCTGCTGGCAGTGCTTGCCCTGTGCATGTTCGGCCTGGCCATGTGGCAGAAGAAGCTGCGCAACGCTCGCTATGAAGTGTATGAAAAAGGCATCTGCCAGATCATCGGCACCCAGCGCGACTACGTGCCTTTCAGCGAGATGAACGACCTCTACCTGTTCGCCTCCGGGCAGACCGCCGTTGCCGGTTTGCACAACAACCTGGCGTACCGCCGCGATGCCAGCGAGCCGTTCCGTCGCGTCAACCCCCACCTCAAGGACCTCTATGCCTTCATCGACCTGGTGCGCGACCTGCACCTGAACGAGCGCCTGCCCAGTGCGCTCGCCACCCTGGAAAACGGCAGTGCGGTGCGTTTCAGCTACATCGACAGCGCCCAGGTGTGGGGCAAGCGTATGAAAGGCAACTTCTTCGCGCTGAATACCAAGACCCTCACCATCACCCGGGATGCTCTCGATGTGGATGGGCGTCGGGTGCCGATGTCCAGCCTACGCAACCTCGACCTCAACGCCTGGACCGAGCTGGTGGTGATCAAGGACGAAAGCGGGCAGACGGTACTGTCCACCGTAGGCAGCGGGATCATGAGCTTCGACGTATTCATCAATACCCTGCATAACTTGCTGCAGGCGCCGAAAGCTCAAGCAGGGGAGGTGGTGCAGGCTTGATGTTCACCTTTGTGGGAGCGGGCGTGCGCACCACGTGCAGCGTCATTGACATGCTGGCGCAGGCGCTGAGGGCTCAGCAGCTGGGCTGATTCAACGGAGCCGGGTGAATATAAAGCAGCCTGGGCACTGCTGTTCCAGCCACTCCTTGGCCCGCTCGCTCAGGAAGTACCCACGATAGGCATCCCCTTTGAAGAAATCGGCTTGCTCGTCGACCTTGAGCACCTTGAGATACTGGCCGAGGTCGGCAGGGTCATGCTGCGGGTCCTTGAGCAGGTTGAGCTTACCCACCACGAATGCCTGCCAGTACTCCGGCATACGTGCGGCAAGCTCAGGGTCATGGGGCAGGGCGTCGATGATCGAGGTCGGCCCGCCGTCCAGATCGAGGTATTCGGTAATGGGCTTGCTGGTATCCCAGTGCAGCCAGTCGATGTGCACGATATGGGTCTTCTCCAGGCGCTCGTAACGCCCGACCCCCTTCAGGCCGCTTTTTTCCAGGGCTTGCTTGACCGGCTGGGTGAGCACCAGCGAACCCGACCGGATATACGCAGCCGGCGTGTACGGCCCGACGCGGTTGATGCTGTCCATGTCGGTATCTTCATCCCAGGCGATCACGCCCTGGATCAGTGCTGCGCCCCAGTCTCCCCAGGGCGTTGGCGCGTTGTCTAAATGGTAGATATTCATACCAGGCCCCCGAGCTCTTGCCGTTCGTGCCGTAGCGATATTCATGGATGGACCTTGGTCCTGGTTGGTCATTCAGGTGAACTGAATGAAGAAGAAACCGGCGTCGTCGCCTTGCTTGCCACGGCGCGCCCGCATGTCCACGAACAGATAGCCGATACCTTCGCCGAACAGCCCTGCATGCTGAGGGCTGGCTTCGGCCACGTCAGCATCTACCAGTTGCATCATGAACATGTAGCGCGCTGGTTCGTAGATCGGGTCCTGCAGCCAGCAGGGCCTGCCGCTGGGTTTGCTCAGGCCGATCCCGCTGTCCTCATCCTGATGTTCCTCGTCATGCTCCTCGTCAGTCATTTCTTCGAAATCGATGAACGCTCGCTCCAGCAGCAAGGGGGGATTGCCGGGCTCCAGTGGTTGGCTGGCAAGTTCGTGCAGGATGACCCGGGCAAAGCCGCTGCTGATGACGTCTTGCAGCTCCGCCTGTTGATTGACCGTATAGCGACGCTGGAGAGGGCGGCTGAAACTGCCATCCTGATGTTGCTCGACGGCGAGGAAAACCGTGATGGCCATGCCTGGCGGGACGAACGTGGCCGGTTGGAACCGCTCGCTCAGGGTCAGGATGGGCGTCATCAACATGCCGGTTTCCGGGTTTGTCGGCCACAAGGAGAGGTCCTTGAGCAAAGCCGCGCCACCGATCTGGCCGAAGCCGCGATCGTGTCGGGACAAGAGGATTTTCTTCATGCCTGATAACGCCCTTTGCGCGTGCGAACGACCTGGCGTAGCGACGGGTAGCCCGCGATTTCGGTTACCACTCGAACAGTCCTACGAAGTTCTTCTGGTCCACAGGGCCGTTCGAGCAACTGGCGCCACGTGCCAGGATGGAAGGTTCGAGGCGGTTGCCCATTTGGCGAACAGCCTGGTACTGGCTATCGCAATGTCCGGGCTGCGACGGGGCTGGTTGCACATGGCTGACGATGATGATCGGCACACCATTGAACTGTTCCACGCGAGGCTTGCCTCCATCCCGTTCCGGGCTGAATTGGCAGGGCCAGGGCATGTCCAGCTGTAGCAGTGATGCATCGGAGCTGCGCAGTGCGCAACGCCCTTCGTGGTTCACAAGTGCAAGTGTGTGCCCGGCAAGGGTAACTTCAGGCCCCGCATTCGATGACGGAACGGGCGTCTGTGCGCATGCATTCAGGGCGATTGCAGCCAGCAGCGTCGGCAGGGTTTTGGACACACGATTCATTTTCAGTTCCCCAGAACCGGCCTGCGGGAACAGCGAGAGTAACGGCGATTCATTCACCAGAATTCGATCTCCTATCGGCCCTGGGTGAGGGCATGTGCCTGTGCGGAGCTGCTGATATGCACAGGTGCGAAACCTACATAAAGTGCCGAAATGATATCTCGCTGACAGGCACTTCGAAGTCGGCTTCTTATGGTTTATTCATTTGCAATTGTCAAGGTAAGCTACCCGCTAACCACGGTGTTCAAGGACGACAGTGCTCACTCATATGAAGGGATCGACGTTTCAAAAGGGTCAGGAGCTGCAAAGATTTCTTTCCCGCTATTTCGGCGTTTTTATCGCCGAGTTCCTGCTGTCCTGTTTTGCCATTGGCGGCTGTGTATCACTGGTGTTCTCCACCTATCTGCGTAGTCAGGACCGGTCGCTGTCGGTGCTGGCACTGGCGCTGGCATGGGCGGTGAGCGCCGCTTCGCATATCGCGCTGGTGCGTGGATATGCCTGGGGCCTGCGAGGGCTGATCGGTCTGAACGGGCTGGCCGTGTTGGCCGCGCTGCCGAGCTACGCTTACCGGCCGCACATGGGCGGCTACGTCTCGGTTTTGCTGTTCGGGCTGCTGGCCTTACTGATCATCAATACCCAGCGCTACCGGGAAATGCGCGTGCGCCTGGTGGGCTACCGGGACATTCGCAGGGCCAACCGGGAGGCGGCGAAAGCTGCGAGGTAGCGTGTTGTCGCTGATGTAACGCGGCTTCTGCATGGATGTGCGGGCACCGGCTGCGCCAGTGTTCGCGGCCACGGCCGCTCCCACAAGAACAGCGTGAACCTGAAGTCCGCGCAAACGAAAAAAGGCTGCCAATCGGCAGCCTTCTCTATGCTTCGCTCGGATATCAATCCCAGCTCAACGCCCCACCCGTCTGATACTCAATCACTCGCGTCTCGAAGAAGTTCTTCTCCTTCTTCAAGTCCATGATCTCGCTCATCCACGGGAACGGGTTGGTCGTCCCTGGGTATTCTTCCTTCAGGCCGATCTGGGTCAGGCGACGGTTGGCGATGAACTTGAGGTAGTCCTCCATCATCGCCGCGTTCATGCCCAATACGCCGCGAGGCATGGTGTCGCGGGCGTATTCGATCTCCAGCTGGGTACCCTGCAGGATCATCTGGGTCGCTTCTTCCTTCATCGCGGCGTCCCACAGGTGCGGGTTCTCGATCTTGATCTGGTTGATCACGTCGATGCCGAAGTTCAGGTGCATGGACTCGTCACGCAGGATGTACTGGAACTGCTCGGCGACGCCGGTCATCTTGTTGCGGCGACCCATGGAGAGGATCTGGGTGAAGCCGCAATAGAAGAAAATGCCTTCCAGCACGCAGTAGTAGGCGATCAGGTTGCGCAGCAGCTCCTTGTCGGTCTCGACGGTGCCGGTGTTGAATTCCGGGTCGGAGATGGCGCGGGTGTACTTCAGGCCCCAGGCGGCTTTCTTCGCCACCGACGGGATCTCGTGGTACATGTTGAAGATCTCGCCTTCATCCATGCCTAGCGACTCGATGCAGTACTGGTAGGCGTGGGTGTGGATCGCCTCTTCGAACGCCTGGCGCAGGATGTACTGGCGGCACTCGGGGTTGGTGATCAGGCGGTACACGGCCAGGGCCAGGTTGTTGGCCACCAGGGAGTCGGCGGTGGAGAAGAAGCCAAGGTTGCGCATCACGATGCGGCGCTCGTCTTCGGTCAGGCCGTCCATGCTCTTCCACAGGGCGATGTCGGCGGTCATGTTGACCTCTTGCGGCATCCAGTGGTTGGCGCAGCCGTCGAGGTACTTCTGCCAGGCCCAGTCGTACTTGAACGGTACCAGTTGGTTCAGGTCGGCGCGGCAGTTGATCATGCGCTTTTCGTCGACGCGCACGCGAGCGGAGGAGCCTTCCAGCTCGGCCAGGCCTTCGGCGATGTCGAGTTCGTTCAGGGCAGCCTTGGCGCGCTTGACGGCATCGGAGTCGTCGGCGGTCGCTACGCGGGCTTCCTGGGCGGCGGCGTCGCCGGCGCTGTCCAGCTTGTCGAGGGTGGCGGCGGCAGCGTTGCCTTGTGCAGCGGCGTTGCCTTTGGCGGCGACTTCGCCGTCTTCCTTGTCGAATTCGTCCCAGCTCAGCATGGTTCCTGGCTCCTGCTAGAGGGTTGCGCGGGGCAACCGGTTGGATTTTAGAAAGGTGACGCCTGTGCTACGCAAGGCCCTTAGGGCAATACGGCGGGCGATGAGCGCGGGCGCTCGTCACGTTTGGAATTGTCGGGGTCAGCGCCTGTCCTTGCCTCGCAGGAGGGGCCAGGTCGCTTGGGAACAGTGTGGCAACGATAAAACGTGCGGGCCGGCCAAGCGTTGGGGTACGGCTTGTGTCACGCAGTCGATCATTGGCTAAACCCTTTTTCGAGGGGGGCGAAGTATAACGGAATTCGCTACCGATCGGAGCGACGCTCAACCGGCCTGCTGTAAATTTTCGACCGGTGTGAGGCGCATCCGTTCACGAATCACGCGTCGTTTCCACGGGGAAGAAGTGTAGCGGAAAAATCGCAGATGTGGTGTCTGAATTTTTGACTTGGCACAAAATATTGTGTTTTTGCGCAGGGGGAGGGAGCGGCAAAAAGCCGCGCCCAGGAGGCCGGAACCACCCGGGCGAGGGCTTAGTGGCAGCGGTAGCGCAGCGTCTGGACGATATGCGTCTTCGGATGCTGGCGCGCCTCTTCGACCGTGGTGAAACGGCCGGTTTCGGCGTTGCGGCCAATCTTGCGTACTACTGTTTTCTTCCGAGCCATCGTTTGTCTTCCGTGTTGGGATAGAGGCCCGGTGCCTGGGAGCACCGGGTCTGGCTGTTTTATCCCTTGGCGAAACAGGTGTGCAGGGGGCACGACCTCTCGATGACGCGGATACAAAAATGCCGCAAGGGGCGCCCGAAGGCGCCTCCCGCGGCATGGGGTGTTACTGGCAGGCTTCGCAGTCTGGTTCGTCGATCGCGCAGGCCTTCGGCACCGGGGCTGGGCCCGCTGCCTGGACCGGGGCGCTGTCGCCGCCGCTGGAAACGGCGTTGAGCTTGCCGGTGTTGATGGTCGACTTCTCGGTGCTGGTGGCGGCCAGGGCACGGAGGTAGTAGGTGGTCTTCAGGCCACGGTACCAGGCCATGCGGTAGGTCACGTCCAGCTTCTTGCCCGAGGCGCCGGCGATGTACAGGTTCAGTGACTGGGCCTGGTCGATCCACTTCTGGCGACGGGAGGCGGCATCGACGATCCACTTGGTCTCGACTTCGAACGCGGTGGCGTACAGGTCCTTCAGCTCTTGCGGGATACGCTCGATCTGCTGCACCGAACCGTCGTAGTACTTCAGGTCGTTGATCATGACCGAGTCCCACAGGCCGCGGGCCTTCAGGTCGCGGACCAGGTACGGGTTGATCACAGTGAACTCGCCCGACAGGTTCGATTTGACGTACAGGTTCTGGTACGTCGGCTCGATCGACTGCGACACGCCAGTGATGTTGGCGATGGTAGCGGTCGGCGCGATGGCCATGATGTTCGAGTTGCGGATGCCTTTCTTGACGCGCTCGCGGATCGGCGCCCAGTCCAGGGACTCCTCCAGGTTGACGTCGATGTACTTGGCGCCACGGGCCTCGATCAGGATCTGCTGGCTGTCCAGCGGCAGGATGCCCTTGGACCACAGCGAGCCTTCGAAGGTCTGGTACGCGCCGCGCTCGTCGGCCAGGTCACAGGATGCCTGGATGGCGTAGTAGCTGACCGCTTCCATCGACTTGTCGGCGAACTCGACCGCAGCGTCCGAACCGTACGGGATGTGCTGCAGGTACAGTGCGTCCTGGAAGCCCATGATGCCCAGGCCGACCGGGCGGTGCTTGAAGTTCGAGTTCTGCGCCTGGGGCACGGAGTAGTAGTTGATGTCGATCACGTTGTCGAGCATGCGCACGGCAGTCTTGACGGTACGCGCCAGCTTGGCGGTATCGAGCTTGCCATCGACGATGTGGTTCGGCAGGTTGATCGAGCCCAGGTTGCACACCGCGATTTCGTCGGCGTTGGTGTTCAGGGTGATCTCGGTGCACAGGTTCGAGCTGTGGACCACGCCCACGTGCTGCTGCGGCGAGCGCAGGTTGCACGGGTCCTTGAAGGTCAGCCACGGGTGGCCGGTCTCGAACAGCATCGACAGCATCTTGCGCCACAGGTCCTTGGCCTGGACGACTTTGAACACCTTGATCTTGTTGTACTCGGTCAGGGCTTCGTAGTACTCGTAGCGTTCTTCGAAGGCCTTGCCGGTCAGGTCGTGCAGGTCAGGCACTTCCGAAGGCGAGAACAGGGTCCACTTGCCATCGTCGAACACACGCTTCATGAACAGGTCCGGGATCCAGTTGGCGGTGTTCATGTCGTGGGTACGGCGACGGTCGTCACCGGTGTTCTTGCGCAGCTCGAGGAATTCCTCGATGTCCAGGTGCCAGGTTTCCAGGTAGGCGCAGACTGCGCCCTTGCGTTTGCCGCCCTGGTTGACCGCCACGGCGGTGTCGTTGACCACTTTCAGGAACGGCACGACGCCCTGCGACTTGCCGTTGGTGCCCTTGATGTACGAGCCCAGGGCGCGTACCGGGGTCCAGTCGTTGCCCAGGCCACCGGCGAATTTCGACAGCATGGCGTTGTCGTGGATGGCCTTGTAGATGCCCGACAGGTCGTCCGGCACGGTGGTCAGGTAGCAGCTCGACAGCTGTGGACGCAGGGTACCGGCGTTGAACAGGGTCGGGGTCGAGGCCATGTAGTCGAACGAGGACAGCAGGTTGTAGAACTCGATCGCACGGGCTTCCTTGTCCTTCTCCTGCAGCGCAAGGCCCATGGCCACGCGCATGAAGAACACCTGCGGCAGCTCGAAGCGCACACCATCCTTGTGGATGAAGTAACGGTCGTACAGGGTCTGCAGGCCCAGGTAGGTGAATTGCTGGTCACGCTCGTGGTCGATGGCCTTGCCCATGCGCTCCAGGTCGTAGCCCTTCAGTGCAGGGTCCAGCAGCTCGAACTCGACGCCTTTCTCGACGTAGGCCGGCAGGGCCTTGGCGTACAGCTCGGCCATCTCGTGGTGGGTGGCGCTGTCGGCGACGTTCAGGAAGCCCAGCGCCTCGGCGCGCAGGGTGTCCATCAGCAGGCGGGCGGTGACGAAGGAGTAGTTCGGCTCGCGCTCGACCAGGGTACGGGCGGTCATCACCAGGGCGGTGTTGACGTCCTTGATGGCCACGCCGTCGTACAGGTTCTTCAGGGTGTCGCGCTGGATCAGCTCGCCGTCGACCTCGGCCAGGCCTTCGCAGGCTTCGCTGATGATGGTGTTCAGGCGCGCCATGTCCAGCGGCGCCAGGCTGCCGTCGGCCAGGGTGATGCGGATGCTCGGGTGCGGCTCGACCACGGCGTCGGTGTGGGCGCGGGTGGCGCGCTCCTTGGCACGTTGCTCACGGTAGATCACATAGTCGCGGGCGACTTTCTGCTCGCCGGCGCGCATCAGGGCCAGTTCGACCTGGTCCTGGATTTCTTCGATGTGGATGGTGCCACCCGACGGCATGCGGCGCTTGAAGGTCGCGGTGACCTGCTCGGTCAGGCGCGCGACGGTGTCATGGATGCGCGACGAGGCAGCGGCCGTGCCGCCTTCAACTGCGAGGAACGCCTTGGTGATGGCAACGGTGATCTTGTCGTCGGTGTAGGGAACGACAGTGCCGTTGCGCTTGATCACGCGCAGTTGGCCTGGAGCCGTAGCAGCCAGATCCTGGTTCGAATCGGCGGCCTGCGGCACCTTCGCCTGCGGGTTCTCGCGAGTTGTGTCGGTTTGCATGGGTGGGTGTCTCCACAGTTTCTATATGTTCAGGCGCCTTTTGGGCGCCCACCGTTCCATCCACTAGCCTGGTGCCGGGTGGGGGACGCACATGCACGCGCGTCCGCCCGCTCGGGCGTACCGACTTCGGGACAGACTCAGGAATAAGGGGCAATAACCTGCCGCTCCCTGGCCGAAGTCAAATGCTGTTGGCGCTGGGGCCAAAGCTGTTGCTCTCAATGCTTCCGCTGGAGCGGTTTGCTGGTGAAACCACGTTAAGTTCAGCCAGAAAAATCGCTTGAATTTCTGTGCCGACTGGTGTTGGCGATAGTGAGTCAAACCCAATATCTAGTGGTTCGCTGCGATGGGGATACAAGATAATGCGGTATTGGGGCCTTTGCAAGGCGAGCGTCTGTGGATAACTTGTGCGTACTTTGTGTGTGATCCGTGGGTATGCGCTGTAGGCCTTGTCCTAGCTGGTCTTCACTTTTTTTCTGCGTCCCGATGCCCCATCGCAGATTTTTTCGGGTGCGAACCCTATCACGAAAAGCACGCCGATCCAGGCCCTGCGACCGGCGCCTTGGCATGGTTGGCAGGGCCGGGTGCGGCACGTAGTATCGGCAGGCATTGTTGCCTTTTGGTGACGCGGATACCGTCAAGCCATCGGCAGCCCCAGAACAAGAATAAACAGCACAGGCGATTCATGGACCAGCCCAGCAACCGGATTTTGATCGTCGAGGACGACCAGCGCCTGGCGGAGCTCACCGCCGAATACCTGCAGGCCAACGGCTATGAGGTTGCGGTGGAAGGTGATGGCGGTCGGGCCGTGCGACGCATCATCGACAGCCAGCCTGATCTGGTGATCCTCGACCTGATGCTGCCCGGTGAAGACGGCTTGAGCATCTGCCGGCGTGTGCGCGGCCAGTACGCAGGCCCCATCCTGATGCTCACCGCGCGCAGCGACGAGCTCGACCAGGTGCAGGGCCTGGACATGGGGGCCGACGACTATGTCTGCAAGCCTGTGCGCCCACGCGTGCTGCTGGCGCGTATCACCGCCCTGTTGCGGCGCAGTGAGGCGCCGGAGGCCAAGCGCCAGGCGCTGGCCTTCGGCGCCTTGCGTATCGACAGCCGCCTGCGCGAAGCCTGGCTGGGCGAGCAGGCGATCGACCTGACCAGCGCCGAGTTCGACCTGCTCTGGCTGCTCGCCAGCAACGCCGGCCGGGTGCTGTCGCGCGAGGAGATCTTCACCTCCCTGCGCGGCGTCGGCTATGACGGCCAGGACCGTTCCATCGATGTGCGCATATCCAAGATCCGTCCCAAGATCGGCGACGATCCGATTCATCCCCGGCTGATCAAGACCCTGCGCAGCAAGGGCTACCTGTTCGTCGGCGAGGCTGCCCAGGCCGCGGCGCCATGAACTCGATCTTCCTGCGCATCTATGGCGGGATGCTGGCCGTGCTGGTGCTGGTGGCGATACTCGGCGTGCTCAGCCTGCACCTGGTCAACCAAGTGCGTGCCGAGCAACACCGCGAGCGGCTGGCGCAGGGCACGTTCAGCCTGATGGCCGACAACCTGGCCGTGCAGGACCCGGTGGAGCGCAAGCGCTCGCTACTGATCTGGGAGCGTTTGCTCGGCGTGCCGCTGGAGCTGCAGCCAACATCGGCTTTCACCCTCGACGGCAGCCAGCGCGCGCGGCTGCGCCGTGGGCTGGTGGTGGTGGAGAAAACCGGTGCCCACGCGGTGCGGGTGCTGCGCCAGATCGGCAACGAGGCGCAGTTGTTGGTGGCCGAGGTCAAGCAGGTCAGCGAACAGCTCGCACGCGCCACCCTTTACCTGCTGGCGGACGAGCTGGTGCGCTACCCGGTGACCGAGCAGCAACGGCGCCTGGCCGAACTGAAGGAAAGCAAAGGCTTCGGCTTCAATGTCGCCCTGCAACGGCTGGAGCGGGTCGGCTTGGACGATGACCAGCGGCGGCGGGTGGAGGAGGGCGATACGGTGATGGCGCTGGGCAGGGATGGCGATTCGGTGCGTGTCTTCTCGGGGTTGACCGGGTCGCCCTGGGTGTTGGAAATCGGGCCGTTGTACCAGCTCAACCCGTATCCGCCACAGCTGTTGATCCTCATTGCCTTCCTTGGCCTGTGCCTGATCGGTCTGGTGGTGTACCTGCTGGTGCGTCAGCTGGAGCGGCGCCTGTCGGGGCTCGAAGTCGCCGCCACGCGCCTGGCCCAGGGCAGCCTGGACACCCGCGTGCCGGCCGGCGATGCCGATTCGGTGGGGCGGCTGGCCGAAGCCTTCAACGGCATGGCCGAGCACCTGCAGCGGTCGTTGACCATGCAGCGCGAGCTGGTGCGGGCGGTCTCCCACGAGTTGCGCACACCCGTGGCGCGCCTGCGCTTCGGCCTGGAGATGATCGAGAGCGCCGGCACCGAACAGGCCAGGGCCAAGCACCTGGCCGGCATGGACAGCGATATCCAGGACCTGGACAAGTTGGTCGACGAGATGCTGACCTACGCCCGCCTGGAGCAGGGCACGCCGGCATTGAAGTTCCAGGCGGTGGACCTCGACGCCTTGCTGGCGCGGGTGATCCAGGAGCTCTCGCCCCTGCGCGCCGAGGTCAAGGTGGTCCGTGGCGAGTGTTTGGGTGGTCAGGCGGACGGGGCCTGGGTCGATGCCGAACCCCGTTACCTGCATCGAGCCCTGCAGAACCTGGTGGGCAATGCCATGCGTCACGCTGAAAGCCAGGTGCGGCTGAGCTACCAGTTGGGCCAGGAGCGCTGCCGGATCGATGTCGAGGACGATGGGCCTGGAATTCCGGAGGGTGTGTGGGATCGCATCTTCACGCCTTTCACCCGGCTGGACGACAGCCGCACCCGGGCCTCGGGCGGGCATGGCCTGGGCCTGTCGATCGTGCGCCGGATCATCTACTGGCATGGCGGGCGGGCGATGGTGGGCCGCAGCCAGGCGCTGGGCGGCGCCTGTTTCAGCCTTAGCTGGCCCAGCACCCGGGCGCCGTCCTGAACCCTATACGCTGATCAGGCTGAGCAATGCCCCATCGCGGACGCTGAACTGGCCTTCGAGCTCCTGGCCACTGCGCCACTGGGGCGACAGGTCGGTGAGCAGGCGCAGCCGGGCCTGCCCGTCGGCGGACCACGCCAGCAGTTCGGCGTGTTCGAAATAGAAGCGCTGCCGGGTCAAGGGGTAGAGCGCCTTGAACAGGCTCTCTTTGAGCGAGAAGGTCAAGGTCACGGCCAGGCCGAGCTGACTGCGATCCAGGCGCTGCAGCTCCGCTGGGGTGAGGATTTCCCCCGCCAGCCGTTCGGCGCGCGCTTCATCGAGCAGGGTTTCCTGATCCAGGCCCAGGCCCTGGTTATCGCCATCGGCAGCCACCACTGCCGCCGCCCAGCCCTTGCCGTGGGTGATCGAGCCGTGGATGCCGGTCGGCCAGATCGGCGAGCGGTCCTCATGGGTGCCCGGCACATAGTCGCGCCCGTCCAGCTGCTGCAGGGCGGCGCGGGCGCAGACCCGGCCGGCCAGGTATTCGGCCTGGCGCTTGGCCACCGAGCGGTGCAGGCTGGCGCTCTGCTCGACACCGGCACGCTGGAAATCGTCCGCGGCCAGGCGGGAGGGGTCGAAGGTGCAACTGACCAACACTGCCCCAGGGACCGGGCGGGGCAGAGGCCAGTGGTGTTGGAGTGGAGTACAGCAAGTGGGAAGTCTGGTCATGGCGGCTATTGTGCCAGCGCTCGGTCATTTTTGGGCTGCTTTGCAGCCCTTTCGCGGCACAAGGCCGCTCCTACAGGGAATGGCGTGACGCTGTACCCGTAGGAGCGGCCTTGTGCCGCGAAAGGGCCGCGAAGCGGCCCCGGCAATCCTCAGTCGAACACTTTCTTCAAAAATGCCTGCATATCCGCCCACGAACTCTCATCGGCCGCCTTGCTGTAGCCGATATCCGGCCCCCCATGCCCGCCATGGCTCAACCGATCAGCGTCGGGGTTGGTGAACCCATGCTTGGCGCCGGGAATGCTGACGAACTCGAAGCTCGCTCCCGCCGCGTCCATTTCCTTCTTGAACGCCTCCACCTGCTGCTCGGTGACCATGCTGTCGGCCGCGCCATGTTCGACCAGTACCTTGGCCTTGACACTGCCAGGTGTCGCCGGAGCCTGGGTCGCCAATGCCCCGTGGAAACTCACCACTGCGGCCAGGGGCTCGCCGCGCCGGGCGGCGTCGAGCACCACCTTGCCACCGAAGCAGTAGCCGACAGCGGCCAGCTTGTCCTTGTCCGTGTAGGGTTGCAGGGTAAGCAACTCGAGGCCTGCATCGAAGCGTCGTGCCGCCGCCTTGGGGTCTTTCATCGCGGCGGCCATGAACGCCTGGGCATCCTGGGGGTGTTCGGTGCTCTTGCCATCGCCGTACATGTCGATGGCCAGGGCGCTGTAGCCGAGGGCCGCAAGGTCCCGGGCGCGGCGCTTGGCATAGTCGTTCAACCCCCACCATTCATGCACCACGACGATGCCAGGGCGCTTGCCATCGAGCGCATCGTCATAGGCGTAGTAGCCCACCAGGCGCTGGCCGTCGGCATCCTGGTAGGGAATTTCACGGGTCTGCACCGCCGCCTGGGTGAAGGTGGCGCTGCATAACAAGGCCAGGGCAAGCAGGGAGCGCATGGTCGGTACCTCCTTTTTCGGCAAAGGGCGGCTCGTTCAGCCAGGGTTCAGCCGGGGTTCAGCGGCGGTTCAGGGCGCCCTCCCTACTCTAGTCCCCAGACCGAAACAACGCATCCAACTGGAGTACCAAACCCATGAAAGCACTCAACACCCTGATGGTCGCCATGGCCGTTTGCGCCGCCAGCCTCACCGCCCACGCCGCAGACGACACCTTCGCCAGCCTGACCTACGGCCAGACCAGCGACAAGGTGCGCAAGTCCGGCCTGCTGCAACGCAACACCGGCCATCTGAACACCGACGGCATCATCGGCAAGGACGGCACCTGGGGCGTGCGCCTGGGCAAGATCAACGACGACGCCCGCTACTACATGACCTACGACAACGTCTCGGGGGACCACAGCGGTATCAAGCTGCGCCAGGAAAACCTGCTGGGCAGCTACGACAGGTTCCTGCCGGTCGGCGACACCACCAAGCTGTTCGGCGGCGCCAGCCTGGGCCTGACCAAGCTGACCCAGGAATCCACGGGCTACAGCCGCGACACTGACCTGGGCTATGCGGTGGGCTTGCAGGCCGGCGTGCTGCAGCAGGTCACCGACAACGCCTCGGTGGAACTGGGCTACCGTTACCTGCGTAGCAATGCCAGCACCGAACTGGCCGAGCACGGCGCACCCAAGGCCGGCGCCCTGCGCCTGACCAGCAGCGCCCAGACTTACCTGTCGGCCAACTACACCTTCTGACTTGGCTGGGGCTCGGACATTCACTGGTATGCTGTGCCGGCCCTATTGCGCGACATGCCCGCTCCCACAGGAATCGTCGTCGATCTTGTGGGAGCGGGCTTGTCCCGCGATAGGGGCTGTCAGGCAATGAAGCAAGGAGAGTGACATGAAATTGCTGGTGGTCGAGGACGAAGCGCTGCTGCGTCACCACCTGTACACGCGCCTGGGCGAAAGCGGGCACGTGGTCGAGGCGGTGGCCAATGCCGAGGAAGCGCTGTACCAGGCCGAGCAATACAACCACGACCTGGCCGTAGTCGACCTGGGCCTGCCGGGCATGAGCGGGTTGGACCTGATCCGCCAGCTGCGCAGCCAGGGCAAGCGCTTCCCGATCCTGATCCTCACCGCGCGCGGCAACTGGCAGGACAAGGTCGAGGGCCTGGCCGCCGGCGCCGACGACTATGTGGTCAAGCCGTTCCAGTTCGAGGAGCTGGAGGCGCGCCTCAACGCCTTGCTGCGGCGTTCCAGCGGCTTTACCCAGTCGACCATCGCCGCCGGCCCGCTGGTGCTGGACCTCAACCGCAAGCAGGCGACGCTGGACGAGCAACCGCTGGCCCTGACCGCCTATGAATACCGCATCCTCGAATACCTCATGCGTCATCACCAGCAGGTGGTGGCCAAGGACCGGCTGATGGAGCAGCTCTACCCCGATGACGAGGAACGTGACCCCAACGTCATCGAAGTACTGGTCGGCCGCCTGCGGCGCAAGCTCGAGGGCGACCGGGGCTTCAAGCCCATCGACACGGTGCGCGGCCTGGGCTACCTGTTCACCGAGCGTTGCCGATGATCCGCTCGCTGCGCCTGCGCCTGATGCTGGCGGCGGCGCTGCTGGCCCTGCTGTTCATGCTGGCCCTGTTGCCGGCCTTGCAGAAGGCCTTCAGCCTGGCCTTGCAGGAGTCGATCGAGCAGCGCCTGGCTTCGGATGTCACCACCCTCATCTCTGCGGCGCGCATCGAACATGGCCAGCTGCAGATGCCCGAGTTGCTGCCCGACGAGCGCTACAACCTGCCCTATACCGGCTTGCGCGGCTATATCTTCGACCGTGACGGCACCCTGGTGTGGCGTTCGCGCGCCACCTCCGAACAACACATCAACTACCACCCGCGCTACGACGGGCGCGGCAACGAATTCGATCGCATTCGCCAGGACGATGGCGAGGAATACTTCGTCTACGACGTGGAGATCAAGCTGCTCGGCGGCAAGAGTGCGGCCTACAGCATCGTCGCCCTGCAACCGGTACGCGACTACCAGCACACCCTCGATGGCCTGCAGGAAAAACTCTACCTGGGCTTTGGCGCCGCGTTGCTGGTGCTAATGCTGCTGCTCTGGGCCGGCCTGACCTGGGGCCTGCGTTCGCTGCGCCAGCTGAGCGTGGAGCTGGACGAAGTGGAGGCCGGCGCGCGTGATGGCCTGAGCCGCGAACACCCCCGGGAGCTGTTGCGCCTGACCGGCTCGCTCAACCGCCTGCTGCGTAGTGAGCGCGAGCAGCGCCAACGCTACCGCGACTCGCTGGACGACCTGGCACACAGCCTCAAGACCCCGCTGGCGGTGCTGCAGGGGGTCGGCGAGAGCCTCGGGCAGGGCAACAGCGAGCGCGAGCAGGCGCGGGTGCTGCAAAGCCAGATCGAGCGCATGAGTCAGCAGATCGACTACCAGCTGCAGCGCGCCAGCCTGCGCAAGAGTGGCCTGGTGCGTCACCGGGTGCAACTGCGGCCGGTGCTCGACAGCCTGTGCAGCACGTTGGACAAGGTCTATCGCGACAAGCGCGTGGCGGTCACCCTGGACATTCCCGAGCGTGCCTGGCTGCCGAT
The DNA here is from genome assembly GCF_056725765.1 of Pseudomonas shiyinii. NCBI lineage: Bacteria > Pseudomonadati > Pseudomonadota > Gammaproteobacteria > Pseudomonadales > Pseudomonadaceae > Pseudomonas > Pseudomonas shiyinii. The sequence goes on from NZ_CM161522.1 coordinate 936,340, forward strand.
GGAGCAAGGGGCTGCGCTGGAATTGTTCGGCAACCTGCTGGAAAACGCCTACCGCCTGAGCCTCGGCCTGGTGCGGGTGAGCCTGCAGCAGGCACCTGGGCAACTGGCGTTGTGCGTCGAGGACGACGGCCCCGGTGTGCCGGCCGGCCAGCGTGAGCGCATTCTCCAGCGGGGCGAGCGGCTCGACCGCCAGCACCCGGGGCAGGGCATCGGCCTTGCGGTGGTCAAGGACATCATCGACAGCTACGACGCCGAGCTGAGCCTGGACGATTCGCCCTTGGGCGGCGCGGCCTTCCGAATCGTCTTCCATCTGGACTGAGTGTCGCCTGCATCGCGGTGCAAGCCGAACCGCCGCTCCCATAGGGTTGGCAGCGCCCTTGCAGGAGCGGGCTTGTCCCGCGATGAAGGCAACACCCGCCCGGGCGGATTCCCGCCATCTCCCGCGTTCCAAACCCGCCAGCGGGCGGAAATCCGCCAGCTTCCTCCTGCGCGACTGCTCGATCTTTGGGCATGAAAAGCCCTGAAACACGGCCTCTGCACCCATTGCGAGCACTTTGGCATCGGCCTTGCTATTGACCTGGCATCGGCCTGCCCAGGCAGCTCGACCACAACGACAAATCCCTCCAGGTGCAGGAGGGTTCGCGCTTTAGGTGCCGCAACACCCTGGGAAGGGTGGGCTTGGCACACTTGAGGAAAATGAGCCATGACGACACGTCAGCCGCTGTACAAATCGCTGTATATCCAGGTGTTGGTCGCCATCACCATCGGTATCCTGCTCGGTCACTATTACCCGGAAACCGGCGTCGCCCTCAAACCCCTGGGTGACGGATTCGTCAAACTGATCAAGATGGTCATCGCCCCGATCATCTTCTGTACCGTCGTCAGCGGCATCGCTGGCATGCAGAGTATGAAGTCGGTCGGCAAGACCGGCGGCTACGCACTCCTGTATTTTGAAATCGTCTCCACCATCGCCCTGATCATCGGCCTGGTGGTGGTCAACGTGGTCCAGCCGGGCGCCGGCATGCACGTCGACGTCAGCACCCTGAACGCCAGCAGCGTGGCCGCGTACGCCGCCGCCGGCGCGCAGCAGACCACCGTCGGCTTCCTGCTCAACATCATCCCCAACACCGTGGTCGGCGCCTTCGCTAACGGCGACATCCTGCAGGTGCTGATGTTCTCCGTGCTGTTCGGCTTCGCCCTGCACCGCCTGGGCAGCTACGGCAAGCCGGTGCTGGACCTGATCGACCGCTTCGCCCATGTCATGTTCAACATCATCAACATGATCATGAAGCTGGCCCCGGTCGGTGCCTTCGGCGCCATGGCCTTCACCATCGGCCAGTACGGCGTGGGCTCGCTGGTGCAGCTGAGCTACCTGATGATCTGCTTCTATGTCACCTGCCTGCTGTTCATTCTGGTGGTACTGGGCAGCATCTGCCGCTTCCACGGCTTCAGCGTACTCAAGCTGATCCGTTACATCCGTGAAGAACTGATGATCGTGCTCGGCACGTCCTCCTCGGAGTCGGCGCTGCCACGCATGCTGGCCAAGATGGAGCGCCTGGGGGCGAAGAAGTCCGTGGTGGGCCTGGTGATCCCGACCGGCTACTCGTTCAACCTGGACGGCACCTCGATCTACCTGACCATGGCTGCTGTGTTCATCGCCCAGGCGACCGACACCACCATGGACATCACCCACCAGATCACCCTGCTGCTGGTGCTGCTGATCGCCTCCAAGGGCGCTGCGGGCGTCACCGGTTCCGGCTTCATCGTTCTGGCCGCTACCTTGTCGGCGGTGGGCCACCTGCCGGTTGCAGGCCTGGCGCTGATCCTGGGTATCGACCGCTTCATGTCCGAAGCCCGCGCGCTGACCAACCTGATCGGCAACGCCGTGGCCACCGTGGTCGTGGCCAAGTGGGTCAATGAACTGGACACCGACCAGTTGCAGGCCGAGCTGGCCTCTGGCGGTGCACCGCTGGTCGAAAGCCGCCCGCTCGACGACCTGGGCGTGGCAGAAGGCCCGGCACGTTGATCCGGGCATGAACTGAAAAGGCGACTTTCGGGTTAATGCCAGTCCAGTTAAGCCTTATCGGCTGCATTTGGGGCTGCCTCGCAGCCCATCGCCGGCAAGCCGGCTCCCACAAGTTCCGCGGTGTCTATAACAGCAGCGCAGGACAGGTGGGAGCAACTGTCTTGAATTGCTTGGCCAGCCCCCACAGGTATGGCGGTGTTTTTGAAAACAGCGCAGGACAGGTGGGAGCCGGCTTGCCGGCGATAGAGCCCGATCATTCGACGCGCGTCTCGCCGCTGTACACCAATATCTCCCGGCACCGCCGACACAGGTACCGCCGCCCCTGGCGCACCAGCTTGTGCCGCTGGGCCGTGAACGGGAAATCGCTCTCCGGGCACGGGCAACGGTAGATATAGCGTGTCACCACCCGCCGCTGCACTTCATAGTTGTGGCACCGGTTGGGCGGTAGCTCGTAGACCCCGCGCATGATCAACTGCCATTCCTCGCCATGGGCCTGGATGCGGTCGCCGAACACTTGGTGCGCGACCAGGTGCGCGACCTCATGGGCAACGGTCTGGCGCAGGAAGTCTTCCTGGTTCTCGCGGTACAGCTGCAGGTTGAAGCGCAGCAGGTTCTCGTGCAGATGGGCGACACCGGCCTTCTGGCCGCGCAGCTTGAAGCTGACTTCCGGGCGGGGGAAGGGGCGTTTGAAGAAGGCTTCGGCTTGCTGGTAACAGGTTTCGACGCGTTGTTTGAGCAGCTCGGGCATGGCGGGGTGGTTCTCCTGGCCGGGCCATTATGCCGCAAGCGCCCCATGCCTGCCGAGCCACCGGTCAGCGCACAGCCAGAGGCCGCCTCGAAGGCGGCCCCTGGTCATGCTCCTGTGTCGCAATGTCTCTAATTGGTATAGACAGGCCCCACACCCAGCCCCCAGATGATCACCGTGGCGGCCATGATCGCCACCAACACCACCAGGCCCACCGCCAGTACGGAGCTGGAGAACAGGAAGCCTTCGTCGGTGGGGATGTTCATGAAGGTCGGCAGGCCGACGTAGAGCAGGTAGACCGTGTAGCAGATGGCCGCCGTGCCCACCAGCATGCCCAGCCAGAGGTGCGGGTAGAGCGCCGCCAGGCCGCCGATGAACAGCGGGGTGGCGGTATAGGTGGCAAAGGCCACGCACTGCGCCATGGACGGCGTGGCATCGTAGGTACGGGCCATCCAGTGGATGAAGGCGCCCATCACTGCGACGCCGGCGAGCATCGCCAGGTAGGACATGATGCTCATCCATAGCGCGCTTTCCATGGTCAGCATCACCGCCGGTCGATCGCCGATGACCCAGCCGACCTGGGTGGTGCCGATGAAGGCCGACACGGCAGGGATCGCTGCCAGTATCAGCGTATGGGTCAGGTACATGTGGCTGATGCTTTCGTCCTCGCCACGGATCTCCTTCCACTCCTGGTCAGGGTGGGTAAACAGCCCCAGAACGTGATGGATCATGCCGGTCACTCCTATCGTCGTTGTCAAACGCCCCCCAAATGGAGCGCTTGCGGCCCGAGGCCCTGGACACCGATGCAAGCGGTCGTGTGGCCTTATCAGGCAGTATAGGAAGCCGTTGCCGGCAAAAAACCGGCTTTTTAGAGCAAATTGCGCTGTCAGGCGTGCCCTTGATTCTTTATCGGAATGGCCTACGCCTGTGCTCGGTTTGTGCGTAAAATAGCCCGCTTTTGTCACACCTCGCGGATCCAAGCGCTATGGGCACCCTCTCGGTCAACCAGAACAAACTGCAAAAACGCCTGCGTCGTCTCGCCGGCGAAGCCATCACCGACTACAACATGATCGAGGATGGCGACAAGGTCATGGTCTGCCTGTCCGGCGGCAAGGACAGCTACACCATGCTCGACGTTCTGTTGCACCTGCAGAAGGTGGCGCCGATCAAGTTCGAGATCGTCGCGGTGAACATGGACCAGAAGCAGCCAGGCTTTCCCGAGCATGTGCTGCCGGCCTACCTCAAGACCCTGGGCATCGAGTACCACATCGTCGAGAAGGACACCTACTCGGTGGTCAAGGAACTGATCCCCGAAGGCAAGACCACCTGCTCGCTGTGCTCGCGCCTGCGCCGTGGCACGCTCTATACCTTCGCCGACGAGATCGGCGCCACCAAGATGGCCCTGGGGCACCATCGCGACGACATCGTCGAGACCTTCTTCCTCAACATGTTCTTCAACGGCTCGCTCAAGGGCATGCCGCCGAAGCTGCGCGCCGACGACGGCCGCAACGTGGTCATCCGCCCGCTGGCCTACTGCAGCGAGAAGGACATCCAGGCCTACTCGGACATGAAGGAATTCCCGATCATCCCGTGCAACCTGTGCGGCTCCCAGGAGAACCTGCAGCGCCAGGTGGTCAAGGAAATGCTGCTGGAATGGGAGCGCAAGCACCCGGGCCGCACCGAGAACATCTTCCGGGCCCTGCAGAATGTGGCTCCGTCGCAACTGGCCGACCGCAACCTGTTCGATTTCACCAGCCTGAAGATCGACGAGAGCGCCACCCCGCGTTTTCTCGACGTGCTGAATATCTGACCCATGCGTGACTACCAGTGGCTGCATGAATACTGCCTGAACCGCTTCGGCTCGGCCCAGGCCCTCGAAGCCTTCCTGCCGCAGCCGCGTACCCCTGCGCAACTGCGCGACATCGGCGATGACCGCTACCTGTCGACGCTGGCCCTGCGCGTATTCCGCGCCGGGCTCAAGCACAGCCTGGTGGATGCCAAGTGGCCCGCGTTCGAGCAGGTGTTCTTCGGCTTCGAGCCGCAGAAGGTGGTGCTGATGGGCGCCGAACACCTGGAGCGGCTGATGCAGGACGAACGGATCATTCGCCACCTGGGCAAGCTCAAGAGCGTGCCGCGCAATGCGCAGATGATCCTCGACATCGAGAAGGTGCACGGCAGTTTCGGCGCATTCATCGCCGACTGGCCGGTGACCGACATCGTCGGCTTGTGGAAGTACCTGGCCAAGCACGGTAACCAGCTAGGTGGGCTGTCGGCACCGCGCTTCCTGCGCATGGTCGGCAAGGACACCTTCATCCCCACCGATGACATGAGCGCGGCCTTGATCGCCCAGGGGGTGATCGACAAGCAGCCCACCAGCCAGCGCGACCTGGCGTTGGTGCAGCAGGCCTTCAACCAATGGCATGCAGAAAGCGGGCGACCGCTGTGCCAGCTGTCGGTGATGCTGGCGCATACCGTCAACCATTGAGCCCCACAGCGTTGAGGTCACGCAGATCCCCTGTGGGAGCGGGCTTGTCCCGCGATTGGGTTGCGCGGCAACCCTAGCGCTCAAAGCCCTTCGCCGGCCAGCCGCCGCTCATGCTGGAACTTCCAGCGCACATACAGCAGCGCACTGACGAACAGCCCCAGGCTCACCAGCACCTCGATCCAGCCGAACACTGCCCGCGCCGGGTCGAACGCCGCCAGTACGCCTTTGATGAAATAGAGATTCACCACGAAGCAGGTCCAGGCATGCGCCCGGGCGCCGCCCATCAGCATGCCTGGCAGCAACACGAGCAGCGGCACCAGTTCGATCGCCAGGATCACCTCGACCCGCGCCCCGTGGAGGTCGGCGAACCACAGGTTGTTCACCACCAGCAGGGCGATCAGGCCGAAGAAGAACGCCAGGCTCGATGCTCGTGCCAGGCGCAAACGCGGTGCCAGCCATTCCAGCGGCGGCAACACCTTAGGCTTTTTAGCCACGCGCGGCCTCCAAGGCTTTGGCGGTGTTCGCCAGGCGTTGGCCGAGCGCGCGGCACAAGGCGATCTCATGCGGGTCGAGCTCACGCTTGCCATCGGCACCTGCATGATGGCTGGCGCCATAAGGCGTGCCGCCGCCACGGGTTTCGAGCAACGCCGACTCGCTGTAGGGCAGGCCCAGCACCAGCATGCCGTGGTGCATCAGCGGCAGCATCATCGACAGCAGGGTGGTTTCCTGGCCGCCGTGCAGGCTCGCGGTGGAGGTGAACACCGCTGCCGGCTTGCCGACCAGCTCGCCGCCCAGCCACAGGCTGCTGGTGCCGTCGAGGAAGTACTTCAGCGGCGCGGCCATGTTGCCGAAGCGTGTCGGGCTGCCCATGGCCAGGCCCGCGCAATGGCGCAGATCGTCCAGGGTGGCATAGAGCGCGCCGCTGGCCGGGATGTCCGGCGCCACGGCTTCGCACTCGGTGGAAATTGCTGGCACGGTGCGCAGGCGGGCTTCCAGGCCGGCCATCTCGACACCCCGGGCGATATGCCGGGCCATCTCGCTGGTCGAGCCATGGCGGCTGTAGTAGAGAACCAGGACGTAGGGTTCGCTCACGGCAGGATCTCCAGCACTTTCTCAGGCGGACGGCCGATCACCGCCCTGTCGCCGACGACCAGGATCGGCCGTTCGATCAGTTTCGGGTGCTGGGCCATGGCCTCGATCAACTGCGCGTCGGTCAGTGCCGGGTTGGCCAGGTCCAGGGTCTTGTATTCATCCTCGCCGGTACGCAGCAACTGGCGCGGGGCGATGCCCAGCTTGCCGAGCAGGGCCTTGAGCGTGGCGGTGTCCGGCGGGGTCTCCAGGTAGCGCACGATGGTCGGGGCCAGGCCGCGTGCTTCGAGCAATTCCAGGGCGCCGCGGGATTTCGAGCAGCGCGGGTTATGATAGAGGGTCAGATCAGTCATGACGGGTCGCATCCAGCTGGGTGTGGCGGCTATTCTAACCGCAGCGACTGTGTAGTTTGCTTGAATCTTCTAGAAGGATTGACCCATGGCAAGGCGTTTGGCAGCTGTACTGGCCATCACTGCGAGCCTGTTGCTCGGCGGTTGCGGTGCGGATTACGGCGTGGACCAGCACGGCAATACGGTAAAGGCCGAGCAGATCGATGGGCACTGGGTGGTGCTCAACTACTGGGCCGAATGGTGCGGCCCGTGCCGCACGGAAATCCCCGAGCTCAACGCGGCGGCCAAGCAGTGGGAGGCCCAGGGCATCAAGGTGGTGGGGGTCAACTTCGACGGGCTGCAGGGGCAGGACCTCAAGCAGGCGGCCGATACCCTCGGCATCGCCTTCACCGTGCTCGCCCAGGACCCGGCCGAGCGCTACGAGCTGCCGCGCAGCGAGGCGCTGCCGGTGACCTACATCATCGACGACAAGGGCAAGGTACGCGAGCAGTTGATGGGCGAGCAGACCCTCGAAGGGCTGCAGGCCAAGATCAAGGCGCTCAAGGGCGGCGCCTGATCGATTCCGGGGCTGCTTTGCAGCCCATCGCGGCACAAGGCCGCTCCAAGCTGGCGCGAGGCGTGTAGGAGCGGCCTTGTGCCGCGAAAGGGGCGCGAAGCGCCCCCGATCATTTCAGCCTTCCTCAGGCCAGAACCGCAGCGGCTTGCCCTCGGCCGGCCAGAAGCGGATCTGCTCGATCGGCGAGACGTCCCAGCGCTGCACGGTCTCCAGCGCCTGCAGGAAGCGTTTTTCCTGGTCCATCAGCGCCGGTGCGCACAGCTTGCGGGTCTTGCCGACCTTGCCGAAGCTGATGCGATCGCCTTCCAGGGTATAGGGCGCGAACCAATGGTTGCAGCCCGCATTGCCATAGGCGCGGCCGTCCTCGCCCAGAATCAGGGTCAGGTGGCTGTAGTCGATCAGCGGACGTTCGCCGATCCACTCCAGCACATAGCCGTGCTCCTGCTGCAGGGGCGACGGTTCGGAGGCACAACCCACCAGTGCGGTGGCAACCAGCGCGGCGCTCAACAGATGCTTCACTGCGCGCGCCCCTGGCAAGCCGGGCACAGGTGCCGTTCGCCCTGGCTGCTCCAGCCCAGTTCGGCGATACGGGCGCTGGCCGCCGGTTGACGCGCCTTCTTGCCGAGCTTGGCGTCCACGGCGAATTCGAAGTCCAGCTGGGCCTGGCAAGCGTCGCACTTGACCTGCCAGTTGAGAATCTCCAGTTCGTTGAACACCGGGCCGCTGGCCACGGCGACCCACTGGCCGCGAGGGTTGATCAGGTGGCGCACGCTTTCCACGGTCAGGCGCATGGACAGGTCCTTGCTGCCCTTGAGGGTCACCAGCAGGACATCGTCCTTGTGCATCGAGCCACCGTTGCCGGTGACCTGGTAGCGGCCGGGCACCAGGGCGCGGCATTCGATCAGCGTGTGTTGCGGGTTGAATAGGGTGTAGCGGAAATCGTGTTCGACCATGGGTCCTCCAGAATTGCCGCGTATCCTAGCACTAACCCATGACCAGATTCTGCGCATCGCCTGCCGCCCAGCGGACGATATTGTCCAGGGTGGTGGCGGCGATGGCATCCAGGGCTTCGCGGGTAAGAAACGCCTGGTGCGCGGTGACGATCACGTTGGGGAAGGTCAGCAGCCGGGCCAGTACGTCATCCTGCAGTGGCAGGTCGGAACGGTCCTCGAAGAACAGCTGGGCCTCCTCTTCATAGACGTCCAGGCCCAGGTAGCCCAGCTGGCCGCTCTTGAGCGCGTCGACCAGGGCTGGGGTGTCGACCAGCGCGCCGCGCCCGGTGTTGATCAGCATGGCGCCGGGTTGCAGTTGCGCAAGGCTTTGCGCGTTGATCAGGTGGCGTGTCTGCTCGGTCAGCGGGCAGTGCAGGCTGATGATCCGCGCTTGGCGCAGCAGTTCGGGCAGCGCCAGGTAACGCGCTCCCAAGGCCAGCAGTGCCGGGTTGGGCGTGGGGTCGTAGGCGAGCAGTTGGCAGCCGAACCCCGCCATGATGCGGGCGAAGGCTTCGCCGATCTGGCCAGTGCCGATGACCCCCACGGTCTTGCCATGCAGGTCGAAGCCGGTCAGCCCATGCAAGGTGAAGTCACCTTCGCGGGTGCGGTTGTAGGCCCGGTGCAGGCGGCGGTTGAGGGCCAGGATCAGGGCCACGGCATGTTCGGCCACGGCGTGGGGCGAATAGGCCGGCACCCGCACCACCGCCAGCCCCAGGCGCCGAGCGGCGGCCAGGTCGACATGGTTGTAGCCGGCCGAGCGCAGGGCGATCAGGCGCGTACCGCCTGCGGCCAGGCGTTCGAGCACCGGCGCGTCCAGCTCGTCATTGATGAAGGCACAGACCACCGCGAAGCCGTTGGCCAGCGGGGCGGTATCCAAAGTCAGGCGGGCGGACTGGTAATGCAGCTCCAGGCCATGGTTTCCGGCAGCCTGGTCGAAGCTTTCCTGGTCGTAGTGCTGGCTGCTGAACAACAGGACGCGCATGGGGCACCTCTGGGTTTCGTGTTGCGCCCAGTGTAGCCAGTCCGAGCCCATGGACCTTGATCTATGGCGCTCTTTCGCGGAGGGAACAGGCGTCGCCAGTGCTGGCCGATCGCCGGCAAGCCGGCTCCCACAAGGGGTGTACCGCTGTACAGGTGGGAGCCGGCTTGCCGGCGATCGGGGCCCTGAGCTCAGGCGCTCAGCCGCGCCTGGGCCGCCAGGCGGGTGATGGCCCGGTCCAGCTCATCCAGGGCCTGTAGGGCCTGGGGGCTGTCCTGCTTGAGCAGGGTCTCGCTGCGTTGGCAGGCAGCGCGCAGCTGCGGCACGCCACAATAGCGCGAGGCGCCGTTGAGCCGGTGCACCTGTTCTATCATGGCCGTGCGGTCGCCGCGCTCGCGGGCGTTGCGGATCGAGTCGCGGTCGGTCTCCAGCGAGGCCAGCAGCATGGCCAGCATATCGGCGGCCAGGTCCGGCTTGCCCGCCGCCAGGCGCAGCCCTTCGTCAGGGTCGAGCACTTTCAGCTCGGTACTGTCCGGCAGGCGCTCCTGTGCGCGTTCCTGTTGCTGCGGGGCCAGGCTCAGCCCGGTCCACTTCATCACCACCTGGGCCAGCTGGCGTTCGCTGATCGGCTTGGTCAGGTAGTCGTCCATGCCGCTATGCAACAAGGCGCGCTTCTCATTGGCCATGGCATGGGCGGTGAGGGCGACGATGGGCAGCGGGTTGCCGCTCTGGCTGGCTTCCCAGCGGCGGATCTGCTCGGTGCAGGCGCGGCCGTCCATGCCGGGCATCTGCACGTCCATCAGCACCAGGTCGAAGGGCTCGTTCTGCACGGCCTGCACCGCCGCGAAGCCATTGTCGAGCGCCAGCACCTCGGCGCCCAGGCCTTCGAGCAAGGTTTGCACCAACAACAGGTTGGCCGGGTTGTCGTCCACGCACAGGATCTTCGGCGCCCGCTGGCTACCGCTGCTGCGTGGCTCGGCCAATGGCCGACGCGGCTGCACCAGTTCCAGCAGCAGACGGCGCAGCTTGCGTGTGCAGGCCGGCTTGGACAGCAACTGACCATGGCCATTGGGCAGGTAGGGATGGTACAGCGCGTGTTCGGTGGTCGGGCACAGCACCACGCACAGGCAGTCGAGGCGCTCGAGTTGCTGGTGGTAATGACCGAGCTGCTCCGGCGAGAGGCTGCCCAGGTTGGCCCCGAGCACGGCGAAGTCGAATGGCTGGCCCGCCTGGGCGGCGGCCTGGGCGCCTTGCAGCAACTGGTCGAAGGACGCGAACAGGCTGACGCTCAGGCCACAGTCTTCCAGTTGATGTTCCAGCGCCTGGCGAGCCAGCTCGTGGCCGTCGACGATGGCCGCGCGGCGCCCGAGCAGCGGCTGCAAGGGCTGCTCCTCGGCATCGTCATGGGCCCGGGGCAGGTTCAGGCTGATCCAGAACTGCGACCCTTCGCCTGGCGTGCTGTCGACGCCGATCTCACCGCCCATCTGTTCGATCAAGCGCTTGGAGATCACCAGCCCCAGGCCGGTGCCGCCGGGCTGGCGCGACAACGAATTGTCGGCCTGGCTGAAGGCCTGGAACAGGGTGCGCACATCCTGGGGCGACAGGCCGATGCCGGTGTCCTGCACGCTGATGCGCAGCTGCACGTTGTCTTCCTGCTCGTCCTCGAGCATGGCCCGTACCACGATGGTGCCTTCGCGGGTGAACTTGATCGCGTTGCTTACCAGGTTGGTGAGGATCTGCTTGAGCCGCAGCGGGTCGCCGACCAGCGACAAGGGTGTGTCGCGGTAGACCAGGCTGAGCAGCTCCAACTGCTTGGCATGGGCGGCCGGGGCAAGAATGGTCAGGGTGTCCTGGATCAGGTCGCGCAGGTTGAAGGGAATGCTGTCGAGCACCAGCTTGCCGGCCTCGATCTTGGAGAAGTCGAGGATCTCGTTGATGATCCCCAGCAGATTGTCGGCGGACTTCTCGATGGTGTTCAGGTAATCGAGCTGGCGCGGCGTCAGCTCGCTGCGTTGCAGCAGGTGGGTGAAGCCGAGGATACCGTTGAGCGGCGTGCGGATCTCATGGCTCATGTTGGCCAGGAACTCGGACTTGATGCGGCTGGCTTCCAGGGCCTCCTTGCGCGCCATGTCCAGCTCGATGTTCTGGATCTCGATGGTCTCCAGGTTCTGGCGCACGTCCTCGGTAGCCTGATCGATGCTGTGCTGCAGCTCTTCATGGGCATTGTGCAAGGTCTCGGCCATGCGGTTGATGCCCGCGGCGAGCTCGTCCAGCTCGTGGCTGCCCATGGCCGGCAGGCGCTCCTCCAGGTTGCCGTCCTTCAGCTGGGTGACGGCGTGCTTGATGCGGCTGATCGGGTCGTTGATGGTGCGGCTCATGCGCAGGGCGAGCAGGACGGTCAGTGCCAGGCAGCCGAGGATCAGCAGCACGCTGGTGAACAGGCTGCGGTAGCCGCGCAGCAAGGTGCCATCGTGGGACAGTTCGATTTCCACCCAGCCCAGCAGGCGCTCGGCCTCGGCGGGCACGGCCTCGGTGGCCAGGTCGCGGTGATGGCCGAACACCGGCATCAGGTAACGGGTGGCATCGTTGCCGGTACGCTGCAGCAGCTGTGTGCCGGTGCCGCCGGTGGGCGCCAGGTTGAGCATGCTGGGGCCGGCATGGGCCAGGCGCGTGCGGTCCGGGGCGAGGAATGCCACGGCGCGCACGTCGGTTTGCTCCAGGGCCTGGGCGGCGATCCGTTCGAGCTGGGCCTGGGCCGGGTGGGCGAGGGCCGGTGCTGCCAGCGGCGCCAACTGTTCGGCGAGCATCTTGCCACGCTGGAACAACTGGGTGCGCAGCTCGTTCTGCTGCAACCAGGTGAAATAGCTCCCCAGTACCAACGCCATCAGGCCGGCGGGCAGCAGGGCCAACAGCAGGACCCGGCTTCTGATTCCCAAGCGATCGAGCACATCTGTCTCCTGTCATGTGCCTGCATGCCGTCATCATAGGGACGGCTCCAGGCAGAACGTTACCCCGGCAGCCGGCCTGTTGCACTTATTTGTATCCATTTTATGCAGCCAGGGGGCGTTCGACGCGAATGCGAGCCCGCAGAGGGTGGCGAAAAGCCGTCACCGGTCGAAACCCGGTTGCCTTGGTGCGTCCGCATGGCCAATAATCGCGCAACTGAGAATCAATGTCACAAGCCAATGAATCCCGTAGCTGTTAACCAGTCCTCTATTCTCGCCATCGAGGACGACCCCGTACTTGGCGCCTACCTGAACGAGGAGCTGCAGCGTGACGGCTTCCAGGTGACCTGGTGCCGCAATGGCCTGGAGGGCCTGAAGGCCGCTGGTCGCCAGGTGTTCGATGTGGTCCTGATGGACATCCTGCTGCCCGGCCTCAATGGCCTGGATGCACTGGCCCAATTGCGCAGGCACAGCGCCACCCCGGTGATCCTGATGTCGGCCCTGGGGGCCGAGGCCGACCGCATCAGCGGTTTCCAGCGCGGCGCCGATGACTATCTGCCCAAGCCCTTCAGCATGGCCGAGCTGCGTGTTCGCATCGAGGCGATCCTGCGCCGCGTCGCCCTCGAGCGGCGTCACCAGGTTTCGCGCGAGGTGGCCAACGGTCAGCTGCGCTTCGACGATGCCGCCTGCGACGTCTGGCTCGATGGTCTGTGGGCTGGGCTGACACCCAGCGAATACCGTCTGCTCGATACCCTCAATCGCAGTCAGGATGAAGTATTGAGCAAGCCGTTCCTTTATCAGCAAGTCCTGCAGCGTGGCTATTCGCGTCACGACCGCAGCCTGGACATGCATGTCAGCCAGATCCGCCGCAAGCTCAAGGTGATCGGTTACCACGAACGGCAGATCCGCACGGTCTGGGGCAAGGGCTATATGCTCTGCGCCGGCGAGGCGGATTGACGGTGCTCGACCGTCACTCGTTGTTCTGGAAGCTGTCCATCCTCCTGGTGGGCTTCTGCCTGCTGATGATCGGCCTGAGCTACACCTGGGGTCGGCATATGGAAACCCGCAATGCCTACCTCGACGCATCGGCCCGCGAAGCGTTGCTGGCCTGGGCCGGCGAAGCCGAGCATGCCTGGCGCGAAGGCGGGCGGGCCGGCGTCGACCGATGGCAGGCGCAGATGCGCGAGCAGGGGGCGGGCTGGGTCGGCGTGCTCGATGCCGAACTCCGGCCGCTGGGCAGCGCCAGCCTGTCTCTTGCTGAGGTTCAGCAACTGACGCACCTGCGGGGTGTCGATTGGCCCATGAGTCGGCGCAGCATCAGCCAACCCTGGCTGCGCCTGCCGTTCCCCGGTGCACCGGAGCAGGGCATGTTGGTGATCGAGCTGCCGGAGCGCCTCAACCCTGGCCGCTACCGCCTGTTCTGGCAAGTGCTGACCAACGGCATCATCCCGGGCTTGTTCACCCTGCTGCTGTGCGTGGGCCTGTACCGCATGCTGATCGTACCGCTGAACCAGTTGCGCGAGCAGGCCAATGCCTGGCGCGCCGACCAGCTCTCGGCACGCCTGGATTCGCGCACCATCGGCCGACACGACGAACTGGGCGAACTGGCCCGGGCCTTCGACCAGATGGCCGAGCGCCTGCAGGGCACCGTGGCCATGCAACAGCAGATGTTGCGTGACCTGTCCCACGAGATGCGTACACCGCTCAGCCGCCTGCGCGTGGCCTGTGATGGCGAAACCGATCTGCAGCGTCTGGCCGAACGGGTGGGCCGTGAGGTGGACTGCATGCAGCAACTGGTGGAGAACACCCTGCAACTGGCCTGGCAGGATGCCGAACGTGCGCCGATGAACCTCGAGCCGATCCAGCTTCAGGCGCTGTGGGACATGCTCGCTGAGGATGCCTGCTACGAGAGCGGCTGGGTGCCGGCGCGTCTGCGCTGTGAACTGCCGGCCGAATGCTGGGTGCAAGGCAACCTCAACCACTTGGCCCAGGCCCTGGAGAACATGCTGCGTAACGCGATCCGCCATTCCCCCGAACAGGGGGTGGTGCGCCTGGGAGGCCAGCGTGAGGGCGGGTATTGGCGCATCGTCCTGGAAGACCAGGGGGGCGGGGTGGCCGAAGAAGACCTCGAACGCATCTTCGCCCCGTTCTCGCGCCTGGACGGCTCCCGCCCGGGCGACGGTGGTTTCGGTCTGGGCCTGAGCATCGCCCGCAGCGCGATCCAGCGCCAGGGTGGCACCCTGTGGGCAGAGAACGGCAAGCAAGGGCTGCGCCTGTGCATGCGCCTGCCCGCCATCACACCCCCTGTAGGGCTTGCGCGATCGGCTGCGTAGGGCATGAGGTGGCCTCACAGGCATCGCTTCCTTATGTCTTATAGCTATAGAGACTGCAGATTGCGTGATATGGCGAGGAAACGTTTGCCGGTATGATAGTCGCCCCTGCCGTCCGGATTGTGAACTACGCCATGACCTTGCAGTACCCAACCATCGCCGATTGCGTCGGCAATACGCCTCTGGTTCGCCTGCAGCGTATCGCAGGCGAGACTACCAACACCCTCCTGCTCAAGCTCGAAGGCAACAATCCGGCAGGCTCCGTGAAGGACCGCCCGGCCTTGTCCATGATCACCCGTGCCGAACTGCGCGGCCAGATCAAGCCGGGCGACACCCTGATCGAAGCCACCTCCGGCAACACCGGCATCGCCCTGGCCATGGCAGCGGCGATCAAGGGTTACAAGATGATCCTGATCATGCCCGACAACTCCACTGCCGAGCGCAAGGCGGCGATGACCGCCTATGGCGCCGAGCTGCTGCTGGTCAGCAAGGAGGAGGGTATGGAGGGCGCGCGCGACCTGGCCGACAAACTGCAAGCCGAAGGCCGCGGTCTGGTGCTCGACCAGTTCGCCAACGGCGACAACCCGGTCGCCCACTACACCAGCACAGGCCCGGAGATCTGGCAGCAGACCCAGGGCAGCATCACCCACTTCATCAGCTCCATGGGCACCACCGGCACCATCATGGGCTGCTCGCAGTACCTCAAGGAGCAGAACCCGGCGGTGCAGATCGTCGGCCTGCAGCCGATGGAAGGCTCGGCCATCCCCGGCATCCGTCGCTGGCCCGAGGAGTACCTGCCGAAGATCTTCGACGCCAGCCGTGTCGACCGCGTGGTCGATATGTCCCAGGAAGAAGCCGAGCAGACCACCCGCCGTCTGGCCCGTGAAGAAGGCATTTTCTGTGGTGTGTCTTCCGGTGGTGCGGTTGCCGCCATGCTGCGCCTGTCCCGCGAGGTCGAGAATGCGGTCATGGTGGCGATCATCTGCGACCGTGGCGACCGCTACCTGTCCACCGGCCTGTTCGACGCAACCTGATGTCCAGAAAGAAAAGCAACGGCGGCCTGCGGTTCCAACCGGCCGGCGGCAACCGTGCGCCCCAGGTGCCGGTAGGCAAGAAACAACGCCTGGACATCGAACGCCTGGCCGGTGACGGCCGAGGCATCGCTTTCCTGGAAGGGCGTACCTGGTTCGTCAGCGGTGCCCTGGCAGGGGAGGCTGTCGAAGCCCGGGTGCTCGGTGCGCGCGGAAAGGTGGTCGAGGCACGCCTGGAGCGGGTGCTGCAGGCCAGCCCTGAACGGCGCGAAGCCCCTTGCCGGTATTACGCCCGCTGCGGTGGTTGCAACCTTCAGCACCTGCCCCACGAGGGGCAGGTGGCGCTCAAGCAGCGCCTGCTGGCCGAGCAGCTGCAGCGCGTGGCGGGGATACAGCCTGAACAATGGGCCGCACCGTTGGTGGGCCCTGAGTTCGGCTATCGGCGACGGGCGCGGGTGGCGGTGCGGTGGGACGCCAAGGCACGCCGGCTGGACGTAGGTTTTCGCGCCGAGGCCAGCCAGGACATCGTCGCCATCGATGAGTGCCTGGTTCTGGTACAGCCCTTGCAAACGATTTTCCGCCAGTTGCCGGACGTGTTGCGCAGCTTGGGCAAACCCCAAGCGCTGGGGCATGTCGAGTTGTTCAGCGGTACCGCCGAGGCGGTGCTGGTGCGCCATGTCGCGCCGCTGCCGGCAGATGACCTGGCGCGTCTGGAGGCCTTCTGCGAAGCCGTCGGTGCCCAGCTGTGGCTGCAGGGCGAAGGCGAGCCGGCGCCGGTACGGGCAGGCCAGGCGCTGGGCTTTGTCCTCGAGCCTTGGGGGCTGGAGCTTGCCTGGCGGCCAGGGGACTTCGTGCAGGTCAACGCCCAGGTCAACACGGCGATGATCGAGCAGGCCCTGGCCTGGCTCGCGCCGCAACCTGAGGAGCGGGTGCTGGACCTGTTCTGCGGCCTGGGCAACTTCGCCCTGCCGTTGGCCCGGCAGGCCCGTGAAGTGGTGGCGGTGGAGGGTGTCCAGGCCATGGTCGAGCGGGCGGCGGCCAACGCCCGGGACAACAAAGTGCATAATGCACGCTTTTTTCAGGCCGATTTATCGCAGCCTTTGGATGGCGCCGGATGGGCCGCCGAGGGCTTTTCTGCGGTACTCTTGGATCCACCGCGCGACGGTGCTTTCGAGGTGGTGCAAAACATCGCACGCCTCAAGGCCAAGCGGTTGGTCTATGTGTCCTGCAACCCGGCCACGCTGGCGCGAGACGCCCAGGTGCTGGTAGGGCAGGGGTACCGGTTAACAAGGGCCGGGATTCTCGACATGTTTCCTCAGACGGCACATGTCGAGGCCATGGCGTTATTCGAAGCGGGCTAGCCAGGCTGGCCCCTTGGTGCGGCGTCCAGGGAATGGGCGTCGTACGGTGATTGCCAGCGCATCCGTGGGGTGCGCTGTATGGAAAGGTAAAAGAAAGATGGTACAGGTGAGAGTGCACCAGCCGGTCAATACCGACGGCAGTATCAATCTCGAAGCATGGCTGGATCATGTGGTGAGCGTCGACTCGGCGCTGGACCGCAAGGCGCTCAAGGAGGCCTGCGATTTTGCCCAGGAAGTCGAGAAGAAGGGCAACCCGGCCAAGCATTCCTGGGCCGATGGCACGTCCAGCTTCCAGGCGGGCCTGGAGATCGCTGAAATCCTCGCGGACCTCAAGCTCGACCAGGACTCCCTCGTGGCGGCCGTGATCTATCGCTCGGTGCGCGAAGGCAAGGTGACCCTGGCCGAGGTCGGCCAGCGGTTCGGCCCGGTGGTCTCCAAGCTGATCGATGGTGTGCTGCGCATGGCGGCCATCAGCGCCAGCCTCAGCCCGCGCCAGTCATTGGTGCTTGGCTCCCAGGCCCAGGTGGAGAACCTGCGCAAGATGCTGGTGGCCATGGTCGACGACGTGCGCGTCGCCCTGATCAAGCTGGCCGAACGTACCTGCGCCATCCGTGCGGTCAAGGCCGCCGATGACGAAAAACGCCTGCGCGTGGCGCGCGAGGTGTTCGACATCTATGCACCGCTCGCCCACCGTCTGGGCATCGGTCACATCAAGTGGGAGTTGGAGGACTTGTCCTTCCGCTACCTCGAACCCGATCAGTACAAGCAGATCGCCAAGCTCTTGCACGAGCGTCGCCTCGACCGCGAGCGCTTCATCACCGATGTGATGAACCAACTGCAGAACGAGCTGCTGGCCACGGGCGTCAACGCCGACATCAGCGGCCGGGCGAAGCACATCTATTCCATCTGGCGCAAAATGCAGCGCAAGGGCCTGGAGTTCAGCCAGATCTACGACGTGCGTGCGGTGCGCGTACTGGTACCGGAGATCCGCGACTGCTACACCGCGCTCGGTATTGTCCATACCCTCTGGCGGCACATCCCCAAGGAGTTCGACGACTACATCGCCAACCCCAAGGAAAACGGCTACCGCTCGTTGCACACCGCGGTGATCGGCCCGGAGGGCAAGGTGCTCGAGGTGCAGATCCGCACCCACGCCATGCACGAGGAGGCCGAGCTGGGCGTCTGCGCCCACTGGCGCTACAAGGGTACCGACGTCAAGTCCAGCTCCAACCACTACGAAGAGAAGATCTCCTGGCTGCGCCAGGTGCTCGAGTGGCACGAGGAGCTGGGCGACATCGGCGGCCTGGCCGAGCAACTGCGGGTCGATATCGAGCCGGACCGGGTCTATGTGTTCACCCCGGACGGCCATGCCATCGACCTGCCCAAGGGCGCCACGCCGCTGGACTTTGCCTACCGCGTGCACACCGAGATCGGCCACAACTGCCGGGGCGCCAAGATCAACGGCCGCATCGTGCCGCTGAACTACAGCCTGCAGACCGGCGAGCAGGTGGAGATCATCACCAGCAAGCACGGCAGCCCGAGCCGTGACTGGCTGAACTCCAACCTGGGCTATGTCACCACCTCCCGGGCCCGGGCCAAGATCGTCCATTGGTTCAAGCTGCAGGCCCGCGACCAGAACGTCGCCGCCGGCAAGACCTTGCTCGAGCGTGAGCTGAGCCGCCTGGGCCTGCCCCAGGTCGACTTCGAGCGCCTGGCCGAGAAGGCCAACGTCAAGACCGCCGAGGACATGTTCGCCGCCCTGGGCGCTGGCGACCTGCGCCTGGCCCACATGGTCAATGCCGCCCAGCAGCTGCTGGAGCCCGAGCGCAACGAGCAGATCGAACTGATCCCGCGCAAAGCCAGCGGCACCCGTTCCGGCAAGCGTGGCGACATCCAGATCCAGGGCGTCGGCAACCTGCTCACGCAGATGGCCGGTTGCTGCCAGCCGCTGCCGGGCGACGCCATCGTCGGCTATATCACCCAGGGCCGTGGCGTGAGCATCCACCGCCAGGACTGCGCCTCGGTGCTGCAGCTGGCCGGCAAGGAGCCGGAGCGGATGATCCAGGTCAGCTGGGGGCCGATCCCGGTGCAGACCTACCCCGTCGACATCATCATCCGTGCCTACGACCGCCCGGGGCTGCTGCGCGACGTGTCGCAGGTACTGCTCAACGAGAAGATCAACGTGCTGGCGGTCAATACCCGCTCGAACAAGGAAGACAACACCGCCTTGATGTCGCTGACCATCGAGATCCCCGGCCTGGATGCCCTCGGGCGCCTGCTGGGGCGGATCTCGCAGTTGCCGAACATCATCGAGACGCGGCGTAACCGTACCCCTTGAGACCCCGGGGCCGCTTTGCGGCCCATCGCGGGGCAAGCCCGCTCCCACAGGGGTGCGCTGTACCTGTAGGAGCGGGCTTGCCCCGCGATCGCAGGCGAAGCCTGCGCCGTATGAGAGAACCCGATGTCCTACACCCTCGACGACCTGCTGCACCTCATGGCCCGCCTGCGCGACCCGCAGCACGGCTGCCCCTGGGACCTGAAGCAGAACTACGCGAGCATCGTCCCGCACACCCTCGAAGAGGCCTACGAAGTCGCCGACACCATCGAGCGTGGCGACTTCGAACACCTGCAAGGCGAGTTGGGCGACCTGCTGTTCCAGGTGGTCTACTACAGCCAGCTGGCCCGGGAAGAAGGCCGCTTCGCCTTCGATGGCGTGGTCGATAGCATCACCCGCAAGCTGGTCCGCCGGCATCCACATGTCTTCCCCACCGGAGACCTGTACGCGCCTCTGGATACGCCCAGCCTGAGCGAGGCCCAGGTCAAGTCGCGCTGGGAAGAGATCAAGGCCCAGGAGCGTGCCGAGAAAAGCGAGCCCGAGCAGTTGTCGCTGCTCGATGACGTGCCGGCGGCGTTGCCGGCCCTGTCGCGCGCGGCCAAGCTGCAAAAACGCGCGGCCACCGTCGGCTTCGACTGGCCTGACGCCTTGCCGGTGCTGGACAAGGTCCGTGAAGAACTGGATGAAGTGCTGCAGGCCATGGCCGACGGCGATGACGATGCCCTCGAGGATGAAATCGGCGACCTGCTGTTCGCCACCGTCAACCTCGCCCGGCACCTCAAGCACGACCCGGAAAATGCCCTGCGCCGGGCCAACCGCAAGTTCGAGCGACGTTTCCGCTTCATCGAACAGGCATTGCGCGACAGTGGCCGCCCGATCGAAGATTGTACCCTTGATGAGCTGGACGCCCTGTGGGGCGAAGCCAAGCGTCAGGAAAAGAACCTGCCCAGCTGCGGCTGAGCTGTTGCATAAGTGAGTGAATACATGAGCCTTTCCCTTCGCGACCAATTGCTCAAGGCCGGTCTGGTCAACCAGAAACAGGTCAAGCAGGTCAACAAAGCCGAGAAGAAACAGAAACGTCTGGAGCACAAGGGGCAGGTCGAAGTCGACGACACCCAGCAGCGCCAGGCCAAGGAAGCCATGGCCGAGAAGGCCAGGAAAGATCAGGAGCTGAACCGCCAGCTGCAGGAAAAGGCCGAGCAGAAGGCCCGTGCCGCGCAGATCAAGCAGTTGATCGAGGCAACCCGGCTGCCCAAGCTCAACACCGAGGACTACTACAACTTCGTCGATGACAAGAAGGTCAAGCGCATCGCCGTCAATGCCCTGATGCGTACCAAGCTCAGCAATGGTGCCCTGGCGATCGTCTCCTTCGGCGGCGGTTACGAGGTGATCCCGCGCGAAGCCGCAGTGAAGATCCAGGAACGTGACCCGCATCGTATCCTGCTGCTCAACACCCATGTCGAGGAAGCGGACGAGGACGATCCGTACGCCGCCTACAAGATTCCAGACGACCTCATGTGGTAATTGGCCCGCTCCCACAGGACTCGCACGATCCTTGTAGGAGCGGCCTTGTGCCGCGAAAGGGCCGCGAAGCGGCCCCTCTATGCTTGGGGGTCACTGCGTAGTGCGCTGGTTCTCCAGGCATTCCAGCTCGCTGCGATATTGCTGGGCCTCCTGTTCGGAGTGGAACATGCCCACCAGTTCGCCTTGCTGGTGCACGTCCCAGATCCGCAGGCCATGGGCCTGGCTTTCGTGGGACATTTTCGATTCGTCGCGTTCGGTTACTTGGACTGTCATCGGTAAACTCCACTTTCGATTGGCTGCGGCAACGTGTCGCAGGTCTCTTTTATAGAGTTTGTTAGCAGGCTAAGTAAATTAAAACGACGATGAAACAAGTTTCATCCTGGGCTGCCTACTCGCGGAACAAGCCCATAGGCCTACAGCGGCAAAATCTGTGGGAGCGGGCTTGTCCCGCGATAGGGCCGGCCCAGGCAGCGACCAATCCCAGGCAAAAAGAAGCCCCGCATCAAGCGGGGCTCTCGGGTATTGCAGGCAATGGTGGTCAGTTGCCTTTCACCGATTTGCCATCGACCGTACCGTCCTGCAGCACGATCACATATTCCTTGCCATCGGTCTCGACCTGGCGCAGTTGCACCAGCAGGTAGTCCCAGTCCTTGGCGAACCACAGCTCGGTGATGCGCTTGCTCTGGCTCGGGTCGCGCACGCGCTCGACCTTCACGGCATCGACCTGGCCGGTCTTGGTGGTGACTTTCTCGGTGCCGAGCACGCGGAAGTCATAGGTGTCGATCTCGTCACCATCGACCACCTGGTAGGTCATGCTCTTCTTGCCGGCGGCCACATCATGCTGCAGGGCCAGCTGATAAGAGGATTTGTCCAGCACACCACGGTTGAGCGGCAGGCTGACGGCATCGCCACGGTCGGAGCCGGTGACTTTCTTGCTGTTCCAGTCGAAGGTCAGGTCGACCTTCTTCGCCTTGCCCAGGCCGCCACGTTCGAAGTGGTACTTCTGCGGCAGCAGGGTGTCGTTGTCCAGGCGCAGGGTGCTTTGTTCGGTCAGGCTGGCGATCATCATGGAAGCCTTGAAATTAAGGTCCCAGGTACCGTTGGCATTCTTCACCAGGCTGCGCTCGGCGGTGCCACTCATGGGCAACTGCTTCCAGTCGGCGGTGTAGCTGGCCGAGAAAGGCTTCAGATCAGCTGCCTGGAGCGGCAGGGCGAGTACAGCGAGAGCCAAGAGCAGGGCGCGACGCATAAATTCTCCTAGGGTCGAATCAAGTGACCGCTGGCCGCCAAGGGCTGGCCATCCAGTAATGCACCCTGTTCGCCCAGACGCAAGCGTCCTTCGGCGAACCAGCGCACCGCCAGCGGGTAGATCTGGTGTTCCTGGCGATGAACACGCTGGGCCAGGCTGTCGGGTGTATCGCCTGGCTCAACCGGTACCACTGCCTGTACGACCAAGGGGCCGCCATCGAGTTCCTCGGTGACGAAGTGTACGCTGCAACCATGCTCCGCGTCGCCCGCTTCCAGTGCCCGCTGGTGGGTGTGCAGCCCTTTGTACTTGGGCAGCAGCGACGGGTGGATGTTGAGCAGGCGGCCCTGGTAGTGGCGGACGAACCCGCCGCTCAGGATGCGCATGAAGCCGGCGAGCACCACCAGGTCCGGCTCGAAGCCGTCGATCAGCGCCATCAGCGCAGTATCGAAGGCTTCGCGGCCCTCGAAGTCGCCGTGCGCGAGCACTGCGGTTTCGATGCCGGCCGCCTGGGCACGTTGCAGGCCGTAGGCGTCGGCGCGATTGGAAATCACGCCGCGAATGCGCACGGGGCTATCGTCGCCACGGTTGGCGTCGATCAGCGCTTGCAGGTTGCTGCCGGAACCCGACAGCAGTACCACGACATTACAGGTCTTGCTTGGCATCAGTGCGCCTTGAGGTTCTGCAGCTCGACCTGGGCGGCACCGGCTGGTGCCTCGGCGATCTGGCCGATGACCCATGGCTGTTCGCCAGCGTCACGCAGCACTTGCAGGGCAGTGTCGACCTTGTCCTGCGCTACGCAGATGACCATGCCGACGCCGCAGTTCAGGACGCGATGCATCTCGTGCTCGTCGACGTTGCCTTTTTCCTGCAGGAAGTCGAACACCGCCGGGCGCTGCCAGCTGGCCACGTCGATCACGGCCTGGGCATTGGCCGGCAGCACGCGTGGGATGTTGTCCAGCAGGCCGCCGCCGGTGATGTGGGCCATGGCCTTGACCGCACCGGTGTCCTTGATCAGCTTGAGCAGCGGCTTGACATAGATACGGGTCGGCGCCATCAGCAGGTCAGCCAGCGGTTTGCCGTCGAGCTGGGTGTTCTCGATGTCGGTGCCGGATACTTCGAGGATCTTGCGGATCAGCGAGTAGCCGTTGGAGTGCGGGCCGGAGGACGGCAGGGCGATCAGGGCATCGCCGGTGGCGACCTTGGAGCCGTCGATGATTTCGGCCTTTTCCACCACGCCGACGCAGAAGCCGGCCAGATCGTAGTCTTCGCCCTCGTACATGCCTGGCATTTCGGCGGTTTCACCACCGACCAGGGAGCAGCCGGCCAGCTCGCAGCCGGCGCCAATGCCGGTGACCACGGTGGCGGCTACATCGACGTTGAGCTTGCCGGTGGCATAGTAGTCGAGGAAGAACAGCGGCTCGGCACCGCAGACCACCAGGTCGTTGACGCACATGGCGACCAGGTCCTGGCCGATGCTGTCGTGCTTGTTCAGGTTCAGCGCCAGGCGCAGCTTGGTGCCCACGCCATCGGTGCCGGAGACCAGAACCGGCTGCTTGTAGCCGGCCGGGATCTCGCAGAGGGCGCCGAAGCCGCCCAGGCCACCCATGACTTCAGGGCGTGCGGTGCGCTTGGCCACGCCCTTGATGCGTTCGACCAGTGCTTCGCCGGCGTCGATGTCTACACCGGCGTCCTTGTAGCTCAGGGAGGGTTGCTTGCTCATTGATCCAGGCCTTTAGGAGGGAGGGATTCGGGAAAACGACCGCGACGGCCAAGGCCGGCTCGAAGGGCGGCGGCTGCCTGTACGTCACTGGTCTGCGAAGGCGCGCGATTTTATCAGGGTTGCCGGGCAGCGGCCATCCTCAGGCCGACGGGCAGGGCGTGAATCTGGCAAAAAACATCCTTTCACAGGCTGCGACTGGTTGCCGGGGCGGTGCCTGTATAAGGTAATAGGAATGGCGGTGGGCCGTATCGGCTGGCACGGCGGAGCGTTTTGCGCCGTGCGGGTGTCACAACGGCAGGTCGGGGCCCGGCGCCCCTTGGTCATCTGGACAGGAATCCTCCATGCGTTTTCTCAATCACCTGGCGGTCGCTTGCCTGGTCGTGGGCAGTGCCGTCGCACAGGCCGAAACCGTCTCCGGGCTCTATCAGGTCCGTGAGCCGATCGACGGGCAGGGCAGCGAAGCCCGCGCCCAGGCCACCAGCAAGGCCCTGGACACCCTGGTACTGCGCCTGACCGGCGACCCCAAGGCGGCCCAGAGCCCAGGCCTTGCGGCGTTGCGCAAAGATCCACAGCAAATCATCAACCAGGTCGGCACCGAGGCGGGCCCGCCTGAAACCCTGGTGGTGGAGTTCGACCCTGGCAGTACCGAGCGCGCCCTGCGCCAGGCCGGGCTGGCCCTGTGGGGCAGCAACCGGCCGTCGATCCTCGGCTGGTGGCTGAACGACAGCGTCGAGGGCAGCAACCTGGTGGGGGACGGGCAGTCGGCCGCCGGGCCGTTGCGCCGTGCCGCCCAGCATCGCGGCCTGCTGCTGCGCTTGCCGTTGGGCGACCTGCAGGAACAATTGGTGGCTGACGCCAAGCAACTGGAGGGCAACGACCCGGCGCCCTTGCGCGAAGCGTCCGAACGCTACAACGCCGATGCCATGCTGGCGGTGCATGCCCAGGAAGCGGACGGCAAGTGGCGGGGTAAATGGCAGCTGTGGCTGGGCGACCAGCGCGAGCAGGGGAGTGTCGAGGCCGCCGACCAGACAGCCTTGGCCGATGCGGTGATGCTGGCGGTCAGCAGTCGCCTGGCCCCTCGCTATGTCACACGCCCGGGGGCCAGCAGCCAGTTGCAGATCCAGGTGCAGGGCATGAACCTGCAGCGCTATGCCGAGCTCGGCCGCGTGCTCGAGCCTTATGGCCCACGCCTGCGCCAGGCCGAAGGCGACACCCTGACCTACAGCGTCACCGGCAACCGCGAACAACTGCGCGCCCAGTTGGGCCTGGCCAAGCTCCAGGAGCTGCCGCCCGAGCAGGCGCCTGCGCCGCTGCCCGATGCCGCTGCGGCGCCGCAGCCACCGGGCACGCCCCAGCCGGCCGCGCCCAAGCCGTTCGACGGCCTGCGCTTTCGCTGGTAGGGAGTGCCACGCATGATCGATATGCGCCGTTGGGCGTGGCTGGGTGTGGCGTTGCTGGTCGCCGTGCTCCTCTATTGCCTGCATAACATCCTGTCGCCGTTCCTGGTCGGCATCCTGCTCGCCTACCTGGCCGACCCGCTGGTCGATCGCCTGGAGCGCCTGGGGCTATCTCGGACCTGGGGCGTGGTGGTGGTGTTCAGTCTGTTCGCCCTGCTGTTCCTTGCCTTGCTGCTGGTGTTGGTGCCGATGTTGGCCAAGCAGTTGGTGCGCTTGTACGAACTGGCACCGCAGATGCTCGACTGGCTGCAGCATGTGGCGCTGCCATGGGTACAGGGTCGGCTGGGCCTGGCCGATGGCTTCTGGAGATTCGACAAGATCAAGGCCGCCATTGGTGCGCACATGGGCCAGACCACCGATATTGTCGGCGTGGTGGTGTCCCAGGCCACGGCGTCGGGGCTGGCCTTGCTCGCCTGGCTGGCCAACCTGGTGCTGATCCCGGTGGTGGGGTTCTACCTGCTGCGCGATTGGGACGTGATGATGGCCAAGCTGCGCAGCCTGCTGCCTCGCCAGCGCGAAGCGCAGGTCATGGGCCTGGCGGGGGAGTGCCATGAGGTGCTGGGGGCGTTCGTTCGCGGCCAGTTGCTGGTGATGCTGGCGCTTGGCTTGATCTACGCCGGCGGCCTGATGCTGGTGGGCCTGGAGCTGGGGTTACTGATCGGCCTGTTGGCCGGGCTTGCGGCCATCGTGCCGTACATGGGGTTCATCATCGGTATTGGCGCGGCATTGGTCGCGGGCCTGTTCCAGTTCGGCGGCGACCCCTACGCGATGCTCGGCATCGTCGCGGTGTTCATGGTCGGTCAGGCGCTCGAAGGCATGGTGCTGACGCCGCTGTTGGTAGGCGACCGTATCGGCCTGCACCCGGTTGCGGTGATCTTCGCGATCCTGGCCGGTGGCGAGCTGTTCGGCTTCACCGGCGTGCTGCTGGCCTTGCCGGTGGCGGCGGTGATCATGGTATTGCTGCGGCATGTGCATGACCTTTACAAGGAGTCGGACATGTACGCCGGGGATATCGACCCGAAGCTTTAGCAGGGCAGGGGGCCGCGTCGCGGCCCTGTAGGCGCGGGCTTGCCGCGCGATCAAGGGCGAAGCCCTTGCCATGCAACCGTGCCGGCAAGGCCAAAATGTCATGCAACCCATTGATTTTACTTGCCCTATTACCCTCACAGATTGTGCCGTCCGCGTTGCGGGTATAGACTTTGCGCACTGTTCACCAAAGGCCCCCTGTGGTCCTCGCGACCGCCAGCCAGCATGAAACCGATCCAGTTGCCCCTGGGTGTGCGTCTGCGCGATGACGCCACCTTCATCAACTACTATCCGGGCGCCAATGCCGCGGCATTGGGTTACGTCGAACGGCTTTGCGAAGCCGACGCCGGCTGGACCGAGAGCCTCATCTATCTATGGGGCAAGCAGGGTGTTGGTCGCACGCACCTGCTCCAGGCCGCGACCCACCGTTTCCAGCAATTGGGCGAACCGGCTGTCTACCTGCCCCTGGCACAATTGCTCGACCGTGGCGTGACGTTGCTCGATTACCTGGAGCAATACGAACTGGTGTGCATCGACGATCTGCACGTGATCGCCGGCAAGGCCGATTGGGAAGAGGCCATGTTCCACCTGTTCAACCGCCTGCGCGACAGTGGCCGGCGCCTGTTGCTGGCAGCGTCCAGCTCACCGCGCGAGCTGCCGATCAAATTGCCCGACCTCAAGTCGCGCCTGACCCTGGCGTTGATCTTCCAGATGCGCGGCCTGTCCGACGAAGACAAACTTCGTGCCTTGCAATTGCGGGCCTCGCGCCGTGGCCTGCACCTGACCGATGAAGTCGGCCATTTCATCCTCACCCGTGGCGCTCGCAGCATGAGTGCACTGTTCGATCTGCTCGAGCGTCTCGACCAGGCTTCCCTCCAGGCGCAACGCAAGCTGACCATCCCGTTCCTCAAGGAAACCTTGGGTTGGTAGCGCCCTGAAAACAGTGGTCCAGAGCCTCAAAACAGAAAAGTCACATTTTTTTCGATAAAATTTGCAAATGGCCATGATAGAGGGCATAGTTTCCCCCTTCTAAAGGACTACAGACACGGTCGTGCCCATGCTGACGCGCTTCGCACCCCTCGTGCCACTTGCACTCGTGACCCTGCTTTTTGGCTGCGCCTCCCAAGGCCCTGTTTCCCAGCCACAGGATCAACAATCGCTCGCCGCGCACACCGCCGAGCTGATCAAGCCATCTGCCTCTTCCGTTTTCGGTGAAGCGCCGTTGGCCACTGAAGAAGACCTGGAAGCCTTTTCCAGCAACAGCAAGCCCTATGAGCTGCCGGCCTTGGCCGACAGTATCCTGGAGCGTGGCATGTCGCTGATCGGCACCCGTTACCGTTATGGCGGTACTTCGGAGAAGTCCGGCTTCGACTGCAGTGGTTTCATCGGCTACCTGTTCCGTGAGGAAGCGGGCGTGAAACTGCCGCGTTCGACCCGCGAGATGATCAACGTCGACGCGCCAAAGGTTGCCCGCAACAAGCTCAAGCCAGGCGACCTGCTGTTCTTCAGCACCAACGGCCGCGGCCGAGTGAGCCACGCCGGCATCTACCTGGGTGACAACCAGTTCATCCACTCCAGCAGCCGCCGCAGCGGTGGTGTGCGTATCGACAACCTGGGCGATCGCTACTGGAGCAAGACCTTCATCGAGGCCAAGCGCGCCCTGGCCATGGCGCCGACCACGATCTCGCGCAACTGATATCAAAATGCTGTACCCTGCCGCGGCGGCGATGCTGAAAAGCTCGCCGCCGTGCGCATTTATAGAAAGCGTCTAATCTAATTCCTCAACTCTTTTGGCTTCGGCTGCGGCCGGACGGTTCCAGACAGGATGTTCTGACCATGGCGATGTTGGCGCGCTTCGCATTCCTTTCCCTGGCGGCATTGCTCGCGGCCTGCTCGAGCCGGGCCCCGGCACCTGCACCGGTGGCCAAGCCGACGGTAACGTTCAATCAGCAACCTGCTTTTTCCCCCGTGGCAGAGGATGTGTTGTTCCGCGCCATCGGTTTGGTGGGTACCCCATACCGCTGGGGTGGCAATACGCCAGACTCGGGGTTCGATTGCAGTGGGTTGATCGGCTATGTGTACCGGGATGCGGCGGGGATCAAGCTGCCGCGCTCGACGCGCGAAATGATCGTGATGCGGGCGCCTAATGTCGACATCAATGCGTTGCAGTCGGGTGACCTGGTGTTCTTCGCCACCGGCGGCGGCTCGCAGGTCAGCCATGCAGGGATCTATGTGGGGGAAGGGCGGTTCGTGCATGCACCTTCCAGCGGCGGGACGGTGCGGTTGGATTATCTATCCAACAGCTATTGGGCGCGGGCGTACCTGCAGGCCAAGCGAGTGTTGACGGCGGGGCATTTGGCGCAGAATCCGTGAGGGCTGGCGCTGTTTATTCAACGGTAATGACCTCTGATTTGTGAGGCAGCTGTACAGCCCATCGCCGGCCGGCTCCCACAGGGCTTTCGCAAGTCTTGAGAGTGGCGCAACCTCGGTGGGAGCTGGCGACAGCCTGCGATGGGCTGCAAAGCAGCCCCAAGCCCTCAAACGGTGGAGCCCCTCCAGATTTAAGGGGCCGCTTTGCGGCCCATCGCAGGCTCCGCCAGCTCCTACGAAGCAAGCGGAGCCTGGGCCGTATTTGCATGGCTGAGAAGCAC
Organism: Pseudomonas shiyinii; assembly: GCF_056725765.1. NCBI lineage: Bacteria > Pseudomonadati > Pseudomonadota > Gammaproteobacteria > Pseudomonadales > Pseudomonadaceae > Pseudomonas > Pseudomonas shiyinii. The sequence continues at coordinate 965,191 of NZ_CM161522.1, forward strand.
CTGCGATCAGCGCAGAACAGCCAATATGATTTTCACTACCGCCACCGCCGCTTTTGCTTTTCTTTCACAACAGTCCAGGCGCCACCAATCGCGACGTCAGGAGGCCGAGTGGAGGCATTACGGAGGTGGGTGCCGGGCATGGATGCCCGGCAAGCGGCGCAGGGCCATGGATGGCCCTTCGCCGCGCCCCACCGGGAGTAATGCCGGAGCGAGGGAACCCCGGAGCGCAGCGCAGGGGCCGGATGCAGGAGCCAGCGGTTTTTGCCTACTTTTGCCCAAGAGCAAAAGTAGGTCGCCGTGAAGGCGAAAAGCGCCAGTGGCGCCCCCACCAAAAACGAATCCCCACACGGTCTAAAAGCCCAAGCCCTCAAGACCCTCGACTGACCCGCCAAACCACATTCCCCACATCATCCGCCACCAAAACCCCACCCCGCCCATCATTGATCACGCCCACAGGCCTCCCCATCGCCTTGCCCTTGCCGTCGACGAACCCCGTCAACACATCCACCGGCTTCCCGGCAGGCCTCCCCTCATCACTGAACGGCACGAAAATCACCTTGTACCCACTGTGCGGCTTGCGATTCCAAGAGCCATGCTGCCCTACGAACGCCCCCTGCTCGAACGGCGCCGGCAACACCCCCGGCTGGGCGAACTCAAGCCCAAGCGACGCCGTGTGTGGCCCTACCGCATAATCTGGTACGATCGCCTGCGCGACTTTCGCCGGGTCCTGCGGCTCGACCCGCAAGTCCACATGTTGGCCGTAGTAGCTATACGGCCAGCCATAGAACCCGCCATCCTTCACCGAGGTGATGTAGTCCGGCACCAGGTCGCTACCGATCTCGTCACGCTCGTTGACCGCTGTCCACAACACCTCTGTGCGCGGCTCCCAGGCCAACCCGTTGGGGTTACGCAGGCCCGAGGCGAAGATCCGATGTTCGCCATTGGCCGGGTCAACCTCCCAGATCGCTGCCCGACCCTGTTCCTTGTCCAGCCCGTTCTCGCCCACGTTGCTGTTGGAGCCGACCGTGACATACAGCTTCTTGCCGTCGCGGCTGGCGATCACGTTCTTGGTCCAATGGTGATTCAACGGGCCTCCAGGCAGGTCCACCACCTTGCGGCCCTCCTGGCGCAGTTGCATGGCGCCCGGCTCATAGTGAAAGCGCAGCAGCCGGTCGGTATCGGCGACATACAGGTCCTTGCCCACCAATGCCATGCCGAACGGTGAGTTGAGCCCTTCGATGAAGGTCGTGCGGAGTTCCGCGACGCCATCATGGTCGGCATCGCGCAGCAGGGTGATGCGATTGGCGCTGGGCACACCAGCGCCGGCGCGCTCCATGACCTTGCGCATCACCCAGCCGCGAATCCCCTTGCCATCCTCGGGCTTGGCCGGGGCGTTGGTCTCTGCCACCAGTACATCGCCGTTGGGCAGCACATAGAGCCAGCGCGGGTGGTCCAGGTTTCTGGCGAAGGCGACCACCTGCGTACCGGTAGCCGATTTGGGTTTGGCACCCTCTGGCCAGCCGATGGCGGGCGCGATGTTCACGGTCGGGATCAGCGTCTTGTTGGGCGCCGGCAGCTGCGGCGACGGGCCGCTGCCAGCGCTGACGTCGAGGCGCGCAGACTCTCCGCACCCGCCAAGGCTGGTGGCCAGGGCCAACAGTATCGCGACATGCAGCCTGTCCATGCTCGGACTCCTCATCGGGCTTGTGCCAATTGAGAGTCGGGAGCGGGGGCGTAGGTTCACTTCGGTCATGCAGGGCACTCGGCCACAGAGTGTCGTATGAACGCCTCTATCGACTGCCTTCATTTGACGCTCCCGATCCAACCCTCTAACCTTCGCGACGTGTTTCAGGTGCCCTGCCAGCCAACGCTGGGCAGGGTGAAACTGGGAAGCCGGTGGGCGCCAGCAAAGGCGCGATCCCGGCGCTGCCCCCGCAACGGTAGGTGAGTCAAAGGCCGCGCAGGGCCACTGGGGACATGCCCCGGGAAGGCGCGCGGTACAGGGGCCCGAGGCCCCGCTCACGAGCCCGGAGACCGGCCTGTCACTGCCAACGGCATCACGGAGGGTGATGCGCGGTGCACCGTGGCGCGTCTGCCACGGCTCCTGCGCGTTCTCCGGCTGCCTGCCTATCGACCTGTCGTCGCCCCATGCGCGGCGACAGCCTGCGGAGAACCCTGATGAGCGATTCCACCGAGCGCGACGAACGTCACCTGGCGCGCATGCAGCGCAAGAAGGCGATCATCGACGAACGTATCGCCAATGCCCCCAACGAATGTGGCCTGCTGCTGGTGCTCACCGGCAACGGCAAGGGCAAGAGCAGCTCGGCCTTCGGCATGCTCGCCCGCGCCCTGGGCCACGGCATGCAGTGTGGCGTGGTGCAGTTCATCAAGGGCCGCAACAGCACCGGCGAAGAGCTGTTCTTCCGCCGCTTCCCCGAACAGGTGCGCTACCACGTGATGGGCGAGGGCTTTACCTGGGAAACCCAGGATCGCCAGCGCGACATCGCCGCCGCCGAAGCCGCCTGGGCGGTTTCGCGCCAGATGCTGCAAGACCCTTCGGTGCAGTTCGTGGTGCTCGATGAACTGAACATCGCCCTCAAGCACGGTTATCTTGACCTCGACCAGGTACTGGCCGATATCCAGGCGCGCCCGCCGATGCAACACGTGATCGTCACCGGCCGTGCCGCGAAGCCGGAGATGATCGAGTTGGCCGACACCGTTACCGAAATGGGCGTGGTCAAGCATGCCTTCCAGGCCGGAATCCGCGCCCAGAAGGGCGTGGAACTATGAACCAGCTCCGGCACTGCCCGGCGGTGCTGATCGCGGCACCGGCGTCCGGCCAAGGCAAGACCACGGTCACCGCCGCCCTGGCACGCCTGCACCGCAACCTGGGCCGCAAGGTCCGGGTCTTCAAGTGCGGGCCGGACTTCCTCGACCCGATGATCCTCGAACGCGCCAGCGGCGCACCGGTGTACCAGCTCGACCTGTGGATGATCGGCGCCGAGGAAAGCCGGCGCCTGCTCTGGGAGGCGGCGGGCGAGGCCGACCTGATCCTGATCGAAGGGGTCATGGGGTTGTTCGATGGCACCCCGTCGAGCGCTGACCTGGCCCGTCATTTCGGCGTGCCGGTGCTGGCGGTGATCGATGGCACCGCCATGGCCCAGACCTTCGGCGCCCTGGCCCTGGGCCTGGCGCGCTACCAGCCCGACCTGCCCTTTGCCGGGGTGCTGGCCAACCGGGTCGGCAGCCTGCGCCACGCACAATTGCTCGAAGGCAGCCTGACCGAGGGCCTGCGCTGGTACGGCGGTTTATCCCGCGAGCGCGGCATCGAGCTGCCCAGCCGCCACCTGGGGCTGGTCCAGGCCAGCGAACTCAACGACCTGGACATGCGCCTGGATGCTGCCGCCGATGCCCTGGGTGCCAGCTGTGACGCCGCCTTGCCGCCACCGGTGGCGTTCGATGCGCCTGTGCCTGCGGCCAGCGCCGCGACCTTGGCTGGCGTGCGTATCGGCGTCGCCCGGGACGAAGCCTTCGCCTTCACCTATGGGGCCAACCTCGACCTACTGCGCCGGTTGGGGGCGCAACTGCTGTTCTTCTCACCGGTACATGACCTTGAGCTGCCGCCGGTCGACAGCCTCTACCTGCCCGGCGGCTACCCGGAGCTGCACCACCGCACCCTGGCCGGCAACGCACCGATGCTGGAGGCGATCCGCGCCCACCACGCCCAGGGCAAACCTTTGTTGGCCGAATGCGGCGGCATGCTCTACCTGCTCGACGCCCTCACCGACGTGGCCGGTGAGCGGGCCGAGCTGCTCGGCCTGCTGCCGGGCGAGGCGGTGATGCAAAAGCGCCTGGCGGCCCTGGCCTTGCAAGCGGTGGAGCTGCCCGAAGGCACCTTGCGTGGCCATACCTACCATCATTCCCTGACCACGACCACGCTCGAGCCGATCGCGCGTGGGCAAAGCCCCAACGGCGGGCGTGGCAACGAGGCGGTGTATCGCATCGGCCGCCTGACTGCGTCCTACGTGCACTTCTATTTCCCCTCCAACCCCGACGCGGCGGCGGCGCTGCTGCGACCATGAGCGAGCATGCCTTCTCCGCTGCCGAGCGCGCTGCGGTCTATCGCGCCATCGGCGAGCGCCGCGACATGCGCCATTTCGCCGGCGGCGAGGTGGCGCCGGAGCTGCTCGCCCGCCTGCTGGCCGCGGCCCACCAGGCCCCCAGCGTCGGCCTGATGCAGCCGTGGCGCTTCATTCGTATCAGCGAACGCACGCTGCGTGCGCGTATCCAGGCGCTGGTGGAGCAGGAGCGTGAGCGTACCGCCCAGGCCCTGGGTCAGCGCTCCGATGAATTCATGAAGCTCAAGGTCGAAGGCATCCAGGACTGTGCCGAAGTGCTGGTGGCCGCGCTGATGGACCACCGCGAAGCCCACGTCTTCGGCCGGCGGACCTTGCCGGAAATGGACCTGGCGTCCCTGGCCTGCGCCATCCAGAACCTGTGGCTGGCGGCCCGCGCGGAAGGCCTGGGCATGGGCTGGGTGTCGCTGTTCGACCCCCAGGCCTTGGGCGAGCTGCTGGGTATGCCGGCCGGGGCCAAGGCGGTAGCGGTGCTATGCCTGGGCCCGGTGGTGGAATTCTACCCGGCACCGATGCTGGTGCTGGAGCAATGGGCGCAGGAGCAGCCCTTGAGCGAAATGCTCTACGAGAACCAATGGGGAGAACGCCGATGAGCGTGGCCTTGCTGACCGTGGCCGGGGTGGCCCTGGATGCCTTGTTGGGCGAACCGAGGCGGCGCCACCCATTGGTGGCCTTCGGCAACTTCGCTTCGCGCCTGGAGCAGCGCCTCAATGCGGGCGGGCGGGGTTGGCGCAGCCATGGCGTCAGTGCCTGGTTCCTGGCTGTGGTGCCGTTGACGTTGCTGGTACTGATCCTCTCCTGGCTGCCGGGTATCGGCTGGCTGGTGGATGTGCTGGCGCTGTATTGTGCCCTGGGCCTGCGTAGCCTGGGCGAGCATGTGCTGCCTGTAGCCGAGGCCTTGCGCCGCGGTGACCTGGGCGAGGCTCGCCGGCGCGTGGGTTACCTGGTCAGCCGCGAAACCCGCGAGCTGGACGAGCCCGCCGTGGCTCGCGCGGCCACCGAATCCGTGCTGGAAAACGGCAGCGACGCGGTGTTCGCCGCCCTGTTCTGGTTCGTCGTGGCCGGCGCTCCCGGGGTGGTGCTGTACCGCCTGAGCAATACCCTCGATGCCATGTGGGGCTATCGTAACGAACGGTTCGAGCGCTTCGGCTGGGCCGCGGCGCGTATCGACGATGGGCTCAATTATCTGCCTGCCCGATTGGTGGCACTGACCTACGCGCTGCTGGGCAAGACCCGCCTGGCCTTGGCCTGCTGGCGCAACCAGGCACCGCTGTGGGATAGCCCCAACGCAGGCCCGGTGATGGCCGCCGGTGCCGGCGCCTTGGGCGTAGAGTTGGGTGGCCCGGCGGTGTACCACGGCGAGCTGCACGAGCGCCCGCGCCTGGGCGAGGGGCCCATGGCCGATGCCGACGCCATCGAGCGTGGCTGGCGCCTGGTCCAGCGGGGCGTGTGGCTATGGCTGTTGCTGATCTGCCTGGGAGCCTACTGGAATGCTTGAACACGGTGGGCGCCTGCTGCGTGCAGTGCGCCGATATGGCATCGCCCGCGAACATTGGCTCGACCTGTCCAGCGGCATCGCGCCCTGGCCCTATGCGATACCACCGATTCCGCTGGACGCCTGGGCGCGCCTGCCGGAGTCCGAGGACGGCTTGGAGCAGGCCGCGCGCGCCTATTACGGCGCGGCCGAACTGTTGCCGGTCGCCGGCTCCCAGGCCGCGATCCAGGCCTTGCCCTGCCTGCGCCCGGCAGGGCGGGTCGGTGTGCTCTGGCCGTGCTACGCCGAGCATCCCCATGCCTGGCGACGGGCAGGGCATTCATTGGTCGAACTGGACGAAGGGCAGGTCGAGCAGATACTCGACAGCCTGGATGTGCTGGTGCTGGTCAACCCCAACAACCCCACGGGGCGGCGCATCGAGCGTGAACGCCTGCTCGACTGGCATGGCCGTCTGGCGCGGCGTGGCGGCTGGCTGGTGGTCGACGAAGCCTTCATGGACAACACGCCCGACCACAGTGTGGTCGGGTGCGCCACGCGCCCCGGGCTGGTCGTGCTGCGCTCGTTCGGCAAGTTCTTCGGCCTGGCCGGCGTGCGCCTGGGCTTCGTGATGGCCGAGCAGGCACTGTTGCTGCGCCTGGCCGAGCTGCTCGGGCCCTGGACCATCAGCGGGCCCACCCGGGCGCTGGGGCAGGCCTGTTTCAGCGATGGCGCGGCCCATACGCTGCAGATCGCCCGCTGCGCACAGGCCAGCCAGCGCCTGGCTGCACTGCTGGCCGACGCGGGCCTTGTGCCCGTGGGCTGCGATCTGTTCCAGTACGTGCGCACCGAGCGGGCCGCGCACCTGCAGGATTTTCTCGCCCGCCGCGGCATCCTCGTGCGCCTGTTCGAGCAGCCAGCGGCCGTGCGCCTGGGCCTGCCTGCCAATGCTGCGGATGAGCAGCGCCTGCGCCAGGCCCTGGCCGACTACCAGAAGGAATCGGCATGACCACGCTCATGGTGCAAGGCACCACCTCCGATGCCGGCAAAAGTACGCTGGTCACCGCCCTGTGCCGCTGGCTGTTGCGCCAGGGTATCGGCGTGGTGCCGTTCAAGCCGCAGAACATGGCGCTCAACAGCGCGGTGACCGCCGACGGCGGCGAGATCGGCCGCGCCCAGGCGGTACAGGCCCAGGCCTGCCGGCTGGCGCCGCACACCGACATGAACCCGGTGCTGCTCAAGCCCAACAGCGACACCGGGGCCCAGGTGATCGTCCATGGCCGTGCAGTGACCTGCATGAATGCGGTGGCCTACCACGACTACAAAGCCATCGCCATGCAGGCCGTGCTGGCCTCCCACCAGCGCCTGAGCGCCGTCTACCCGGTGGTGATGGTCGAGGGCGCGGGCTCGCCGGCGGAGATCAACCTGCGCGCCGGCGATATCGCCAACATGGGCTTCGCCGAGGCTGTGGACTGCCCGGTGATCCTGGTGGCTGACATCAACCGCGGCGGGGTCTTCGCTCACCTGGTCGGCACCCTCGAATTGCTGTCGCCGAGCGAGCAGGCCAGGGTGAAGGGCTTCGTCATCAACCGTTTCCGCGGCGACATCGCCTTGCTGCAACCGGGCCTGGACTGGCTGGAGCAACGCACCGGCAAACCCGTGCTGGGGGTGCTGCCCTACATCACCGACCTGCACCTGGAAGCCGAGGACGCCATCGATGTGCGCCAGTCCACCCAGCAAGGGCGCCTGCTCAAGGTGATCGTGCCGGTGCTGCCGCGCATCAGCAACCACACGGATTTCGACCCGTTGCGCCTGCACCCGCAGGTCGATCTGCAGTTCATCGGCCCCGGGCAGCCGATTCCGCCGGCTGACCTGATCATCCTGCCGGGCTCCAAGAGCGTGCGCGGCGACCTGGCGCAACTGCGCGAGCGTGGCTGGGACGCTGCCATCGCCCGTCACCTGCGCTACGGTGGCAAGCTGATCGGCATCTGCGGTGGCCTGCAGATGCTCGGCCAGCAGGTGCATGACCCGCTCGGCCTGGAAGGCGCCGCCGGCTCCAGCCCTGGGCTGGGGCTGCTGGACTACGCCACCGTGCTGGAAGCCGAAAAGCAGTTGCGTAACGTCTGCGGCACTTTGGGCCTTGAGCAGGCCGCGGTCAGTGGCTATGAGATCCACGCCGGCGTCACCCGAGGCCCGGCCTTGGAACACCCGGCGGTTCAGCTGGTCGATGGCCGCTGTGATGGCGCCATCAGTGCCGACGGTCAGATCCTCGCCACCTACCTGCATGGCCTGTTCGAAGGCAGCCACTCGTGCGCCGCGCTGCTGCGCTGGGCCGGGTTGGAAGACGCCCAGGCCATCGACTACGAAGCCCTGCGCGAACGGGATATCGAGCGCCTGGCCGATTTGGTGGAACGCCACCTGGACACCACGCGCCTGCGTGAACTGTGTGGAGTCGCCTGACATGCGCAACCTGATCCTCGGCGGTGCCCGCTCCGGCAAGAGCCGCCTGGCCGAACAGCTGGCCGTGGCCAGCGGCCTGCCGGTCACCTATATCGCCACCAGCCAGCCGCTCGATGGCGAGATGAACGAACGCGTGCAGTTGCATCGCCAGCGCCGACCCAGCGAATGGGGGGTGGTCGAGGAACCCCTGGCCCTGGCCTCGGTGCTGTGCGCGCAGGCGGATACCGGGCGGTGCCTGCTGGTGGATTGCCTGACCCTGTGGCTGACCAACCTGTTGATGCTCGAAGACGACCAGCGCCTGGCCCATGAGCGCGACGCACTGCTCGACTGCCTGCAAACGCTGCCCGGCACCCTCATCCTGGTCAGCAACGAAACCGGCCTGGGCGTCGTGCCCATGGGCGAGCTGACCCGCCGCTATGTCGACCTCGCCGGCTGGCTGCACCAGGCCGTGGCCGAGCGCTGCGAGCGCGTGGTGCTGACGGTCGCCGGCCTTCCCCTGATCCTCAAAGGACCTGCCCTATGACCCAACCCTGGTGGAGTGCCGCCTGCCAACCGTTCGATACCGCCGCCATGGAACAGGCCCGTGCCCGCCAGCGACAGTTGACCAAGCCTGCGGGCTCGCTTGGCCAGCTGGAAGGCCTGGCCGTGCACTTGGCCGGCTTGCAGGGCTGCGAGCGGCCATCCCTCGAGCAGGTCTGCATCGCGATCTTCGCGGGTGATCATGGGGTGGTGGAGGAGGGGGTTTCGGCCTATCCCCAAGCCGTGACGGGGCAGATGCTGCACAATTTCGTCGGCGGGGGCGCGGCGATCAGCGTGCTGGCGCGCGAGCTGGGGGCCAGCCTGGAGGTGGTCGACCTGGGCACCATCGATCTCGGCCTGGCGCTGCCAGGTGTGCATCACCTGCGCCTGGGCGCCGGTACAGCCAACTTTGCCCGTCAGCCGGCAATGACCGACGCACAGTTGCAGGCTGCTCTCGGTGCCGGGCGTGACAGCGCCCTGCGGGCAGCCGGGCAAGGTGCCCGGTTGTTCATCGGTGGCGAAATGGGCATTGGCAACACCACCGCCGCCGCAGCGGTGGCCAGTACCCTGCTTGGCTGCCAGGCCCGTGAGCTGAGTGGCCCGGGCACCGGCCTGGACCCGGTCGGCGTGCGTCACAAGGCCGAGGTGATCGAGCGTGCCCTGGTGTTGCACGGGCTGCGTGCCGACGACCCGCTGCAGGCGTTGGGCTGTGTCGGCGGCTTCGAGATCGCCGCCCTGGCAGGGGCCTACCTGGCATGCGCACAGCAGGGGGTGGCCGTGCTCGTGGATGGTTTCATCTGCAGCGTCGCTGCCCTGGTGGCTGTACGTCTGAATCCGCGATGCCGCCCCTGGCTGCTGTTCGCCCACCAAGGTGCGGAACCGGGCCACCGGGCGGTGCTCGAAGCCCTGGAGGCGAGCCCGCTGCTGGCCCTGGGCCTGCGCCTGGGCGAAGGTAGCGGTGCCGCGCTGGCGGTCCCGTTGATGCGCCTGGCCTGCGCCCTGCACGGGCAGATGGCGACCTTTGCCGAGGCCGCGGTGGCGGATCGCCCGGCATGATCATCGACCTGCTGCGCCACGGCGAGACCGAACAGGGTGGCGGCCTGCGCGGCAGCCTGGACGATGACCTGACCGAGCGCGGCTGGGCACAGATGCACGCGGCGGTGGCGCTGGCGGGCCCTTGGGATGCCCTGGTCAGCTCGCCATTGCGCCGCTGTGCCCGGTTCGCCGAGCAGCTCGGTGCCCGGCTGGCCCTGCCGGTGCAGTGCGAGGCAGGTGTCCGTGAGCTGCATTTCGGTGACTGGGAAGGGCGCAGCGCCGCGCAGCTCATGCAGGACCAGGCCGATGCGTTGGGCCGCTTCTGGGCCGACCCCTATGCCTTCACACCGCCCAACGGCGAGCCGGTGGGCGCCTTTGCCGAGCGGGTGTTGGCGACCCTGGAGAGCCTTGGTCGCCAGCATGCCGGCAAGCGCGTGCTGCTGATCACCCATGGTGGCGTGATGCGCCTGCTGCTGGCACAGGCCCGAGGCTTGCCGCGCGAGCATTTGTTGCAGGTGGAGGTCGGGCACGGGGCGCTGGTGCGCCTTGCCCTGGCGGCCGATGGCCAGCTGCGCGAGGAGGCCTGACATGTCGCCGTTATGGATCGCCCTGCAATTTCTCAGCAGCCTGCCCGTGCGCCTGCCGGGCATGCCGGAGCCCCGGCAGGTAGGCCGTTCGCTGCTCTATTACCCTCTGGTCGGTCTGCTGTTCGGCGTGGTGCTATGGCTGGCCAGCCACCTGTTGCAAGGCACTGCCGCGCCTTTGCACGCGGCCTTGCTGTTGACGCTGTGGGTGATGCTCAGCGGTGCCTTGCACCTGGATGGCCTGGCCGACAGTGCCGATGCCTGGCTGGGCGGTTTCGGCGACCGCGAGCGTACCCTGCGAATCATGAAGGACCCACGCAGCGGCCCGATCGCCGTGGTCACGCTGGTGCTGGTCCTGTTGTTGAAGTACTGTGCGCTGTGGGTGCTGGTGGAGCAGGGCGCCGGTGCGTCGCTGGTGCTGGCGCCGGTGGTAGGTCGGGCGGCACTGCTGGGGTTGTTCATGGGCACCCCTTACGTGCGCCCGGGTGGGCTGGGGCAGGCATTGGCCGATCACCTGCCGAAAGTGGCCGCGGCCTGGGTGCTGGCGGGCACCTCGCTGGCTGCGGTGCTGCTCGGCGGGTGGCAGGTGTTCGGGGTGTTGCTGCTGGCGGTGCTGGTCTTCGCGTGGGGACGGCGGCTGATGTGTCGGCGCCTGGGAGGCACCACGGGAGATACGGCGGGGGCCTTGCTGGAGTTGGTGGAGCTGGCGGTGGTGCTTGGGTTGGCATTGCTATGAAGGATCGACCGGCCCTATCGCCGGCAAGCCGGCTCCCACGGGTATGGCGATGTCTTTGAGGATAGCGCAGGGCGGTTGGGAGCCGGCTTGCCGGCGATTGGCCCTATTGTCAGTACCCTGCAACTTCCCGCAACGTACCTGAACGGTTTCCCAGCCAAGGCAGGCGTATGCTCACGGGCTTCTCAACCGACCAGGGAGCCTTCGCATGCGCCACTGGATACTCGCCAGCGCCCTCGCGCTGGCCAGCCTGCCCAGCGTAGCAGCCGACCTCATCGATTTCTGGGACACGCCACGTCACGGCGGCAACAGCTTCAACCGACTCCCGCCTGACCAGGCGTACTTCGAGGCGCTCAAAGGCTACGGCGCCACCTGGGTTCGGCTGTCCTACGACAAATGGAAGCCCGAGCGGCGTGACTTCCTGATGGGCGATGCCGATGCCTACAAGGGCCTCGTCGCTGCCGACCTGGCACGCCTCAAGGCCACCCTGGACGATGCTCACGCCGCCGGGCTCAAGGTGGTGATCGCGCCGCTTTCGCTGCCGGGCATGCGCTGGGCGCAGAACAACCAGGGCGCGTTCGACGACCGCCTCTGGCAAGACAAAGCCTACTGGGCCCAGGCCGCCGATTTCTGGCGCGACCTGGCGCTTGCGCTCAAGGGCCACCCGGCCGTGGCGGCCTATAACCTGATCAATGAGCCCGCTCCGGAAATGCGAGGCGGCCTGGCCGAGCATGCCGAACCCGGGCGTATGCGCCAGTGGTATGCCCAGGCGCAAGGCAGTGCGCGCGACCTGCCTGCGTTCTATCGCCAGGTAGTGGCGGCCATCCGTGAGGTCGACGCCGTCACCCCGGTCATGCTCGATGCCGGTTGGTACGCCGCCGCCGACGCCTTCGGCTACTGGCCGGCGCCGCTGCAAGATGCCCGGGTGCTCTACAGCCTGCATATGTACGAGCCCTATCAAGCCACCAGTGCGCCGAACATGGCCCGCAAGCAGCCGATACCCTATCCGGGGCCTGCGCCTTTCGGCGGCAAGCGTGAGCACTGGGGGGCCGAACGTGTGGCCGAGTACCTGCAGCAACCCCTGGCCTGGGTGGATGCCATGAAGATTCCGCGGTCGCGCCTGGTGGTGGGCGAGTTCGGCTGCATGCGCCAGCTCGCGGGGTGCAAGCAGTACCTGGAGGATGTGCTCACCGTCCTGGACCAGAACAAGCTGCATTGGGCCTTCTACAGTTTTCGCGAGGACAACTGGGACGGCATGGACTACGAGCTGGGGTCGGCCAAGGTGCCCTGGCGCTACTGGCAGGCTATCGACAAGGGCGAGCCGGACCCGCTGGTGCGGCAGGCCACGGCTGAATTCGAACCGATCCGCCAACGCCTGGCTCGCTGACCGGACGCGCGAAATGCCTTGCAACCTATTGGGTGCGGGTATATACACGTAACCATGTTGACCAGCGAATGCATCTGTACCCATCTGCGCCGCGCTGCCCGTGGGGTCAGCCGGCACTACGACGAGGCCCTTGTGGGTTTCGGTGTCAATGTCGCGCAGTTTTCCCTGCTTCGTCATCTGCAGCGGCTCGACCGGCCAAGCATCACTACCCTGGCCGAGGCCATGGGCCTGGATCGCAGCACCTTGGGGCGAAACCTGCGGGTGCTGGAGGCCGAAGGGTGGGTGGCCCTGGCCGATGGCGATGACCAGCGCAACCGCCTGGTGTTGCTGACCGCGGCAGGCAAAGCCTTGCTGCAGGCCGCGCATCCGGCCTGGGAGCAGGCCCAGCGCGAGCTTGTGGAGCGCTTGGGGGAAGGGCAGCGGGATGTATTGGTGCGGCTATTGGAACGTTTGGCGTAAAGCCCTTCGATTAAAAGCGGGTATATACCCGCATAACCTTGCGATGTGCTGGAGATAACCACAATGACTTCGGTATGGCGAACCAGCGGGTGGGTATTGTTGGGCGCGGCGCTGATCCTGGCGCTGTCCCTGGGGGTGCGGCACGGCTTCGGCCTGTTCCTGGCGCCGATGAGCGCCGAGTTCGGCTGGGGGCGTGAGGTATTCGCCTTCGCCATTGCCTTGCAGAACCTGATCTGGGGCCTGGCCCAGCCCTTCGCCGGAGCCCTGGCAGACCGCCTGGGGGCGGCACGGGTGGTGATCATCGGCGGCATCCTCTACACCGCAGGCCTGATTCTGATGGGGATGGCCGATTCGGCCTGGTCGCTGTCGCTCAGTGCCGGGCTGCTGATCGGCATCGGGCTGTCCGGCACCTCCTTCTCAGTCCTGCTCGGGGTCGTGGGGCGTGCGGTGCCGCCGGAAAAGCGCAGCCTGGCCATGGGGATCGCCAGTGCCGCCGGCTCGTTCGGCCAGTTCGCCATGCTGCCGGGCACCCTCGGCCTGATTCAGTGGCTGGGCTGGTCGGCGGCCTTGCTCGTGCTGGGCTTGCTGGTGGCGCTGATCGTGCCATTCGTGGGCATGCTGAAAGACCGCCCGTTGCCCAGCCACGGTACCGAACAGAGTCTTGGTCAGGCTTTGCACGAAGCTTGTTCGCATCCGGGTTTCTGGTTGCTGGCCCTGGGCTTTTTCGTCTGCGGCTTCCAGGTGGTGTTCATCGGCGTGCACCTGCCAGCCTACCTGGTGGACCAGCACTTGCCGGCCACCACCGGTACCACCGTGCTGGCGCTGGTCGGGCTGTTCAACATCGTCGGCACCTACACTGCCGGTTGGCTGGGCGGGCGCATGTCCAAGCCGCGCCTGCTCACAGGGCTGTACCTGTTGCGGGCGGTAGTGATCGTGCTGTTCCTGTGGGCGCCGGTGACCCAGGCCAGTGCCTACCTGTTCGGCATCGCCATGGGCCTGCTGTGGCTGTCCACGGTACCCCTGACCAATGGCACGGTGGCCACGGTGTTCGGTGTCCGCAACCTGTCCATGCTCGGCGGCATCGTCTTCCTGTTCCACCAGCTGGGGGCCTTCCTCGGGGGCTGGTTGGGCGGCGTGGTGTATGACCGGACCGGCAGCTATGAGCTGGTCTGGCAAATCTCGATCCTGCTCAGCCTGATGGCTGCGGCCCTCAGCTGGCCGGTGCGCGAGCGCCCGGTCGCGCGCCTCCAGGCCCAGGCCGCATGAGCCGTTCATGGGGGCGCTGGCTGCTGGCGGCAGGGGCGCTGCTGGTGCTGGCATTGGCCTGGTGGGGTTGGCACGAGGGCGGGTTGGCATTGATGCAGTTGGGCATAGGCGCCTGTTAGGCGCTACCCTGCAAGGCAAGGATTTCACTTTGCAGGAGTACCGAACGATGCATGTACGCTGGCTTGCCTTCCCGTTGTTGGCCCTGGCCGCTGCCACCTCGAGCTGGGCGGCGGACTGCCCGGCGTTGTTGCAGGGCAGCCTGCCCGAACTGCGCGGCAAGGAGCAGGTCGACCTGTGCCAGCGCTTCGCCGGCAAACCGTTGGTGGTGGTGAACACCGCCAGCTATTGTGGCTTCGCTCCGCAGTTCGAAGGGCTGGAGGCCACGTACAAGCGATACCACGAGCAGGGCCTGGAAATGCTCGGCGTGCCGTCGAACGATTTCAAGCAGGAAGATGCCGACAGCGAGAAGACTGCCAAGGTCTGTTATGCCAACTACGGCGTCACCTTCACCATGACCAAGGCCCAGGCGGTGCGGGGCAAGGATGCGGTGCCGCTGTTCAGTGAACTGGCGCGCCAGAGCAGTGCGCCGAAATGGAATTTCTATAAGTACGTGGTCGATCGCCGAGGCAAGGTGATCGCCAATTTTTCCAGCCTGACCAAGCCTGACGACCCGGCATTCCAGGCTGCGATCGAAAAAGCCATCGCTTCCCAGCCATGAGCGATCAGGGCCGCTACGCGCGCCATCGCGGCACGTAGCAGCCCCGACCATTCAAACGAACAACTCAGAAGCGGTAGGTGAGCGAAGCACCGAGCCCGTGAGCGCTGTTTTCATACTTGGCTTGGTAGGAGCCTTTGCTCGCACTGACTTGGTTCACCTTGGTGTCCTCTTCCCACAGATAGGAATAGGCCAGGTCGATGGTCATGTCATCGTTCGGGCTCCAACCAGCGCCGAAGCTGACCGCCTTGCGATCACCGGTCGGGATGCGTGGCGAACGGTCATGGTTGTTGGTCGGCGACTGGTCGACGGAGAAGCCTGCGCGCAGGGTCCACTCCTTGTTCACCTTGTAGGACGCGCCGATAGCGTGTGCCCAGGTGTCATGCCAGTTCTGCTCTTCGGTGATGGTATCGAACGGCGAGCCGGTCAGCGGTGGTGGAACGTCGTTCTCCACGGTGATGTTTTCCAGGCGGCTCCAGCGGGTCCAGGTACTGCCCGCGTAGAGGGTCCACTGGTCGTTCAGCTCGTGGGTAATCGAGAGGTCGACGGATTCCGGTGTCTTGATCTTCAGACTGGCGTCGAACTTGCTGCCATCGTAAGGGCCGATCAGCGGCGTGCTGACACGGGTCTTGCCCTCGAGCTTGTAGTCCACCATCGAATGGTAGGTCAGGCCAACACGGGTGCGGTCCGTGGCCTGGACCAGCACACCGATGTTGTAGCCGACAGCGGTGTCGTCGCCCTTGATCTTGACTTCGCCATCGTTGGCGCCGGGTGTGAACGGGTTGATCAGGCTGGAGCCCAACTCGCCCTTGATGCGGTTGATGGTCGGGCCGAAACCGATCGACACCTTGTCGTTGAAGGCATAGCTGACGGTTGGTTGGAAGGTGATGACTTCGACGTGGCTCTTCTTGCCCCAGTAGCGTGCGGCGTCATCGCTGCCATAGTCGGTGACCAGGCCGAATGGCACGTAAACACCGAAACCTACGCTCCAGTGATCATCGATTGGCTTGACGTAGTAACCCATCGGCACACCCACGGTCGGCACCATGTCGCCGTCGGTTTCTCCACCCAGGTTGCTCCCAGGGCCGGAAATATCGGTTTTGGCGATGACCGCTGCACCCCCAACGGTGATCTGCTCGCGCTTGAGGCGCGACATGCCGGCAGGGTTGCCGAATACAGTGCTGGCATCCTCGGCAGAAGACGAACGCCCCGCGAAACCGGTCCCCATGCCGCTGACACTCTGTTCGTTGAGGGCGAAGCCCGCGGCGAACAGTTGGCTGGATGCGAGGGCGACGGCTACACCGAGGGAGGTTTTGAGCATTGCTTTTTTCATTATTGTGAAACTCCTTGGGATCTCCGGGGCGAAAAGCTACCAACAAATGACGCGCGGCGCTATAGCGGTAATCGCAGCATTTCACGCGGTTTTGTAGGACAATCCGACCAAAATTCCCTTTTTTCCGGTTATTTGTAAGACGCGTCTTAAGATGCCTGGGATAAAATCGGATCCACACACAAATGCCAGGCTTGGGTGAAATCCCGCAGGCGCCCTTGAGGGTGGAAGATCTGTCGCCAGACCCGCGCCAGGCCCAACAGGTCGTTCGGCGCAGGTAATGGCATGGCCTGCTCTTCGATGAGCATCCAGGCGATAGCCGTGGAATAACGCAGGTTGACCGCGAGCTCCAGGTGCGGCCCGCGCAGAAAGGCGTGTTGGCTGGCCAGGCCGCGGACCAGGCTGGCAAGGTCCGGGTCGCGTGCCAGGAAGTCGTCCCAGAGCGCCTGGTGGCGGGTTTCGCCTATTAGATAGAGACCATGACCCCGTCGGTCGTGCAGCGCTGAACCCAACGCCGATTGGCTGGCTGCAACGCCCAGCAGCAAGGCCTCGGCGCTTTGGCTGTGACGGCCCAGGTAGATCAGGGTCGGACGGATCACATACTGACACAACTCTTTAGCCGCGATACCCATGGTGCCCTCGATCAGTTAAGGGCCGACGGGCACTGGAGCTTGGCAGCTGGTGAATTGATCAGGCCCGCCGGAAGCGGCTCGCACCGCTCGAGTTGAAGTGTAGTGTGATAATCGTGGTGTAAAGGGCTGTTTTTAAATCGATTGCTGCCCGTCGCCCTGGCGCATATGCCTTGAAGCAATTACGCCAAGAACGATCAGGAAGCGAAGAGAAGGGGCTATCGTGCGCCTGAATGCGCCTGAATGCGCCTGAATGCGCCTGAATGCGCCGGAATAGGCCGCTCACGCGGCCAGCGACTGGCGGGTCCGTTCGATGACAGCTTGCAGCGGGGCGACGCGGCTGTATTGTTCCGGGTACAGGCGTTCGGTGTGGCAGGCGATGCCATGTTCGTCGACCAGGGTGAAGCTGAAGTTGCCCTTGCGGGGGGCGACGATAACGCATTTCAACGGCGCGAAGGCCTGGGACAAGGTGCCGATAGCGGCTTGGATCTGATGATGAGTATTCATATTGTTGGATGTTCCTGCTTTAAACACGGATTTCGATCCGTGCATTTTAGAAACGTTCCAGTGACGCCTTTATTAAGGGACGAAGAACCTGACTGGAACAGGGCAGCCAGATGAGGCGCAAGCAAATGTGGGCGCTGGGCTGACTGGTAGGTACTTCAGAAGGCGGGCAGGCACGCCAGGGCCAAGGTTCAATGCCTCTGGGTGAAGATCCCGATCAATCTGTCGCGTGATTCGCGCTGGGGCAGGTTTGCTGCCGAGTGAATCATCGAAGGGGCCGGTCCTGGTTTCAGCAATGGCTCGTGTGGGGCGAGAGGCACTGCAAGGACATATTTGGCCAGAATTGACTTTCAGCTGGGTACTAACGATGCGCACCCTACAGGAAAGAACACTGCCTGGCAAGCAATTTAGGTTTTTGTCAGGCGAGCCGAGCAGTATGGCCTTTATTCGCCGTGCTGTGAAGTGGGGCGGTTCTGCGGTCGGGTTCGACGATCCTGCGCTTTTCCTATCCAACTGGATGTCCCTGGCGTACTTGTACACACGACGCGTGTGACTTGTAACGGTTTGGCAACGTGCGGCAGCGAGCTCGCCAATGCCTTGACTGAATCCTTAAGTCAATGAAAAAAAACACTAATTTTTACTGGTGAAAAAATCGTCAGTTTGACCGAAAGCCCCATTCCATCGGGGTTTGAAGACGTGTCGAGGCGGTTGTCCACTGAGTTATCCACAGCTTCTGTGGATTGTCCCGAGCGCTTGCTCTAGGACGGGCGTGCCAGCTGTTTTTGAATTGTCCGACGATCAGTCATCCGGGTTCGGCAAGAGGTCCATCGAGCGAAAACGTCAAGAAAAGATCATCGAAATTTTTTTTTACATCTTTAGGATTTGGCCGGGCCATGAGCAAAAAAATGCAGTAGAGTGCGCGCCTTTCGAATTGCCTTCGCTGTTGCTCATGAAGTTTCGCGGTAAACCCCTCGCAAGCCCCACTGCACATTCGCCCGTGTCTTCCTCCAAGCGCTTTTCCCTGAAGGTGGCCCTTTGGCTGCTCGACAGCCCGCGCCTGGGCGACAAGCCCAGCGTCAAGCATCTGGCCGGCCGCCTGCTCAAGCAGCCCGCGCGTCAGGGCGTGGTGGTGGCCCAGAGTCGCTTGGGGCAGATGCTATGCCGCGATTGTGGCAATGCCCGTGACCGGCGCATCGGCCATGAACTGCTGCGCCAGGCTGCACGGTCGGGCGACCGTCGTGCCCAGCTGGAGTTTGCGCGGCTGTGCCAGCACAGTGAGCCGGAGCAGGCCCGTTACTGGCTGGAACTGGCGGCGGGGCAGGGCTCGCAGGAAGCGCGGCGGTTGCTCAAACAGCTGAGCTGACGCGGTTGTCGCAGCGGCTGCGGTGCCTGTGAGATCGCGCGTCGCGCGGGCGGCGCTCGATCTCCAACAACACATCACCCAAGCCCCTCACCTGATAAGCTGCACAGCATTATCGAACACCGATCGGAGTCGCTATGGCAGTGGATCTTGCCAGTATCCTGCTGGGCCTCGTGGCCGCAGCCATCCCTTGCCTGGGCTGGGCCGTGCAACTGCAGCGGCGCCTGTCTGCCCGGCAATCGGAACTGGCGCTGCTCGAAGAGCGCCTTGGCAGTGCCCAGCTCGCCCAGGAAGGCCTGCAGGCGCAGCTGGACGCCAGCCGCGACGAAATCAGCGACCTGAGCGAAGCCAATGTGGTCAAGCAAACCACGCTGGCGGCCCAGGCCCGCGAACTGGAACTGTTGCAGATCGACCGTGACAACGCTCGCGATGCCGCCCACGCCTGGCAGCTGGAGCGGGCCAACCGCGAGGCCGAACTGCGCCGCCTGGAAGCCCAGGCCGCCCGCCTGGAAGCCGAGCTGCGCGAACAGCAGGAAAGCCACCAGCAACGCCTCGAAGACCTGCAGCAAGCCCGCGACACCTTGCGTGCCCAGTTCGCCGAAATGGCCACCAAGATCTTCGATGAACGCGAACAGCGCTTCGCCCAGACCAGCCAGCAGCACCTGGGCCAGTTGCTCGACCCGCTCAAGGAGCGCATCCAGGCCTTCGAAAAACGGGTGGAGGAAAGCTACCAGCAGGAAGCCCGTGAACGCTTCTCCCTGGGCAAGGAGCTCGAGCGCCTGCAGCAGTTGAACCTGCGCCTGTCCGACGAGGCCACCAACCTGACCCAGGCACTCAAGGGCCAGAAGACCCAGGGCAACTGGGGCGAGCTGATTCTGGAGCGGGTGCTGGAGCATGCGGGCCTGGAAAAGGGCCGCGAGTACCAGACCCAGGTCAGCCTCAAGAGCGCCGACGGCGAGCGCTACCAGCCCGACGTACTGATCATGCTGCCAGGCGACAAGCAGGTGGTGGTCGATGCCAAGGTCAGTCTGACCGCCTACCAGCAATTTGTCGGCGACCCCAACACCGAGAGCGCCCAGGCGGCCCTCAAGCAGCACGTGCAGTCGCTGCGCAGCCATGTCAAAGGCTTGTCCAGCAAGGATTACAACCGCCTCGATGGCCTGCACAGCCTGGATTTCGTTCTGCTCTTCGTGCCTATCGAAGCGGCGTTCTCCGCCGCCCTGCAGGCCGAGCCGAACCTGTTCCAGGAGGCCTTCGACCGGCAGATCGTGATCGTCAGCCCCACCACCTTGCTGGCCACCTTGCGGGTCATCGACAGCCTGTGGAAGCAGGAGCGCCAAAGCCAGAACGCCCGGGAAATCGCTGAGCGCGCCGGGTGGCTGTACGACAAGTTCGTGCTGTTCATCCAGGACCTGGACGAACTGGGCAGCCGCCTGCAGCAGGTGGACAAGGCCTATGCCGCAGCGCGCAACAAGCTCTGCGAAGGGCGCGGCAACCTGGTCAGCCGCAGCGAGCAGCTCAAGCTGCTGGGTGCCCGGGCCAGCAAGAGCCTGCCGGGCGACTTGCTCGAGCGGGCCCTTGCCGATGGGGTGATGGCCGACGAAGCGCTTACTGAACCAGGCTCAGATGGCGATTGAGCAGAGCCCGCAGGGCCGCCGGCTTGACGGGTTTTGCCAGGTAGTCGAGGCCGGCGGCATGGACCAGCGCGATGGTCTCGTTGCGCCCGTCGGCACTGATCACCACGCCAGGCACCGGCTCGCCCAGGCGGGTGCGTAGCCAGGCCATCAGGCCTGTACCGGTCTCGCCGTCGTCCAGGTGGTAGTCCACCAGCGCCAGGTGCGGGCGCATGCCCTTGCCCAGCAGCGCCTCGCATTCCTCGCGGTTGCGCGCGGTCCAGACCCGGCAGCCCCAGCGGCCGAGCAGGCTGTTCATGCCCACAAGAATGCTGTCTTCGTTGTCGACGCACAGCACCTGCAGCCCGGCCAGTGGTTGGCTGGCCTGTTCCACCGGCGCCTTGGCCGGGGCGACGGCACTGCGGGCGATCGGCACGCTGACGCGAAACACGCTGCCCTTGCCGGGCCAGGACCGCACCTCCAGCGGATGGCCGAGTACCCGGCACAGGCCGTCGGCGATGGCCAGGCCCAGGCCCAGGCCTTTCTCGGCACGGGTTTGGTGGCTGTCCAGGCGCTTGAACTCCTGGAAGATCACCTGCAGCTTGTCGTCGGCGATGCCCGGGCCGCGGTCCCACACCTCCAGCCACAGGCGCTCGCCCTGGCGGCGTACGCCCAGCAGGATCGGGCTCTTGCCATAGCGCAGGGCGTTGGTCAGGAAGTTCTGCAGCACCCGGCGCAGCAGCTTCATGTCGCTGTCGACCCGCAACCGGCTGCCGCGCAGGCGGAATTCCAGACCCTTTTCCGCGGCCAGCACCCTGAACTCGGTGCCCAGGGTATCGAACAGCTCGTTGAGGGCGAACGGTTTCGGGTCGGGGGTGACCTTGCCGTTCTCCAGGCGCGAGATATCCAGCAGATCGCTGATCAGCTCCTCGGCGGAGCGCAGCGAACTGTCCATATGCTGCACCAGTTGCCGGGCCTCGTCGGTCATGCCCTCGTCCTGTTGCGCCAGCGCGGCGGAGAACAGCCGCGCGGCATTGAGCGGCTGCATCAGATCATGGCTGACCGCCGCCAGGAAACGGGTCTTGGATTGGCTGACGGCCTCGGCCTGGCTCTTGGCCTCCGACAGCGCCTGGTTGAGCTGGGACAACTCGTGGGTGCGCTCGGCGACCCGCTGTTCCAGCCCCTCATTGGCATCCTTGAGTGCCTGTTCGGCCTCGCGGAACGGGGTGATGTCGGTGAAGCTCATGACGAACCCACCACCGGGCATGGGGTTGCCGATCAGCTCGATGACCCGGCCATTGGGGAACAAGCGTTCGGAGGTGTGCGCGCGGCCTTGGCGCATCCAGTGCAGGCGCCGGGCCACATGGACCTGGGCTTCACCGGGGCCGCACAGGCCACGTTCGGCGTTGTAGCGGATGATGTCGGCGATCGGTCGGCCGACGCTGATCAGCCCGTCGGGGTAGTTGAACAGTTCCAGGTAGCGACGGTTCCAGGCCACCAGGTGCAGGTTCTGGTCCACCACGCTGATACCCTGGTTGATGTTCTCGATAGCTCCCTGCAGCAAGGCACGGTTGAACTGCAGCACCTCGCTGGCTTCGTCGGCGATGCGTACCACGTCTTCGAGCTGCATTTCGCGGCCTTCGATGGCCGCCTTGACCACCGCGCGGGTCGAGGAGGTGCCGAGCACGCCGGCGAGCAGGCGCTCGGTGTGTTCGATCCAGTCGCCGTCGGCGTTCTGGTTGGGGTTGAAGCCCTTGCCCTGGCGATAGGCGAAGCGGATGAAGCTCTGCCGCGCGCGCTCTTCACCGACGAAGCGCGCGGCCAGCTTGAGCAGGTCGTCGATCTGCACGGCCAGCAGCGAGCGGCTGCTGGGCCGGGCGCTGCTCTGCTGGCCGATGAAGCGGCCGGCCTGCCAGTGCTCCGATACCCGCGTGCGAGAAAGGATCGAGACCCAGGCGAAGAGGATGAAGTTGCCCGCCAGCGACAGCACCACCCCTTGGGTCAGCGGCGTGATGGGCAGGTCCAGCGGGTTGCCATGCAGCCAGGCCAGCCCCGGGAACAGTTGCAGCGACCAGCCCAGGCTACGGGCAGCAATGGGCAGCACCAGGGTGTAGAACCACAGGAAGATCCCCGCTGCCAGGCCCGCGAACACGCCGCGGCGGTTGGCCTGCTTCCAGTAGAGCGCGCCGAGCATCGCCGGGGTCAGCTGGGTGACGGCGGCGAAGGCGATCTGGCCGATGGTCGCCAGACTCGCGGTGGAGCCAAGCAGGCGATAGCTGACATAGGCGAGCAGCAGGATGACCACGATGGTCACCCGTCGTACCGAAAGCATCCAGTGACGGAACGCCTCGAACGGGCGCTCGGCGTTGTTGCGCCGCAGCAGCCAGGGCAGCAGCATGTCGTTGGAGACCATGGTCGACAGCGCCACCGCCTCGACGATGACCATGCCGGTGGCTGCCGAGGCGCCGCCGATGAAGGCCAGCAACGCCAGGCTCGGGTGGGCCTCGGCCAGGGGCAGGCTGATCACGAAGGAGTCGGAAATCACCGTGCCGGGCAACAGCATCTGCCCGGCCAGGGCGATCGGTACCACGAACAGGGCGGCCAGCGCCAGGTACAGCGGGAATACCCAGCGTGCCAGGCGCATGTCCTGGGGTTCGATGTTCTCTACCACAGTCACGTGGAACTGGCGCGGCAGGCAGATGATCGCCATCATCGCCACGGCGGTCTGCACCACCATCGACGGCCAGTTGACCGTCTCCTGCCAGTAGCTTTCCAGGTGCACCGAGTGGCGCGCCTGGTTGAACAGGTCGTCGAAGCCATCGTACAGGTTGAACACCACGAAGGCGCCCACGGCGAGAAAAGCCAGTAGCTTGACCAATGATTCGAAGGCGATTGCCAGGACCATGCCACGGTGGTGCTCGGTGACGTCCAGGCTGCGGGTGCCGAAGACGATGGCGAACAGGGCCAGCACCAGCGAGACGACCAGCGCGGTGTCCTGCACCCGGGTGCCTGTGGCGTCGGCGTTGGCGCCGATCAGCAGGTTGACGCCCAGTACGATGCCCTTGAGCTGCAAGGCGATGTACGGCAAAACCCCGACCAGGCAAATCAGCGCCACCACCACCGCCAGGGATTGCGACTTGCCGTAGCGGGCGGCGATGAAGTCAGCGATCGAGGTGATGTTCTCCTGCTTGCTGATCAGCACCATCTTCTGCACCACCCAGGGTGCGAAGACCAGCAACAGCACCGGCCCCAGGTAGATCGGCAGGAACGCCCACAGCTGTTCGGCGGCCTGGCCGACCGCGCCGAAGAAGGTCCAGCTGGTGCAGTACACGGCCAGCGACAGGCTGTAGACCCACGCGCGCAGGCGCGGCGGCAGCGGCGTGCTGCGGCGGTCGCCGTAGAAGGCGATGGCGAACATGATGGCCATATAGGCCAGGGCGACCACGGCGATCAGCCCGCTGGACAACGACATGCAAACTCCGGAGCAAAAAAGAAAACGCGGTCCCGATCAATCAGTCTGGCACGGCCACTGGGGTTCGTCAGCGCCGACAATGGTCGCAGTGGCAGGACGTCGCACGCCCGTATCGGCCCGCACCGGCAATCTCAAGGCCTGCGTGTGCCCAGCCAATAGAACACCCCCGCCAGTATCACCGACATCACCAGCAGGTAGAAGGTCGCCGCTGGCACCCACTGCCCCAGGGCAAAGCCGACGATCGCCGGCCCCAATCCCGCCCCCAGGTTGGACAGGTTCTGCGCGCCATAATAGACCCCTCGCAGATGCTCCGGCGCGATCAGGTCGATGAACATGTATTCGGCGGGGATCACGATGATCTCGCCGAGGGTGAACACCACCATCGCCAGGCACCAGGCCAGGGCGGAGCCGGCCACGGAAAACCCCAGCAAGCCGAGGATGAACAGCGCCATGCCGGCCAGCAGCCACGGCATCAGGCGCTGGCGGTCGATGCGTCGGCCGATCAGGTACTGGAGCCCGATCACCGTGACGGCGTTGGTAGTGATCAGGTAGCCCACCAGCCGCGCCGCCTCCTTGGCATTGGTGGTCACCACCAGGTACTGGGACAGGTAGGCGCCGAACTGGCCGAACACCACGGCGCTCAGCATCCCGCCCACAGTGAAGCAGATCAACCGGCGATCACTGACCAGACGCAGGGCGACCTCGGTGAACCCGGCGTTGTGCTGGGCGTTCTCACCGACCTGCAGGCGCCGGTCGCCCAAGCCGTGATAGAGCCCGCCCATGCCCAGGCCGATCAGTGCGGAAACCAGGAAGGGCAGGTAGGCACCTTGTTCGAACAGGGCCACCCCAAGCAGGGGGCCGACCGCGTAGGCGATATTGTTCAAGGTGTATTTGATGGCGAACACCTCGGCACGCTCGGCCACCGGCAGCAAGGCGCAGAAGCCCGACTTCACGGCGATGTCGACCACCGCCAGGGCCAGGTTGATCACCACCAGGCAGAAGAAGAACAGCGCGGCCGAGCGGCTGGCGATCGCCCCGACGAAGGCCAGGGCGAATACCGAGA
This sequence comes from Pseudomonas shiyinii, assembly GCF_056725765.1. NCBI lineage: Bacteria > Pseudomonadati > Pseudomonadota > Gammaproteobacteria > Pseudomonadales > Pseudomonadaceae > Pseudomonas > Pseudomonas shiyinii. The sequence goes on from NZ_CM161522.1 coordinate 989,927, forward strand.
TGGCGCCTAGCAACAGGGTATGGTTGCGCACGGTATCGACCAGGTGGCCGCCGTACAGGCTCAGCAGAGAGGCGAGGATCACGGCGCTGCCGACCAGCAGGCCGATGGGGCCGACCGCCAATTGGAAGGTATCTGCCATGTACACCACCAGATAGGGCAGGGTGATTGCCCGGGCGAAGGTCAGGACGGCCGCGGTCGCCAGCAGCAGGCGCACGGAGCGGGGGTAGCGTTTGAGGGCGGCGAGCATCGGACATCCTTGTGGTCGGGGTGGTGCCGGAGTCCAAGCATAGGAGCGTGCGTGAACAATGTCGTGGTATCCCTTGAACACCCATGGACGCGGGGCTGCCTCATGCCGAAACAGTTACGGGTTGCCAGCCAGGCCCATTCCCATGCAGATTTGTGGCTTCCCGCGCTGTGCGTGCCTCCAATTGAAAACGCCCAACCAGGTACACGGACGATGAGCCACCCCTCGCAATTCACCCTGCTCGGCAAGCGGCGCTTCTTGCCGTTCTTCATCACCCAGTCGCTGGGCGCCTTCAACGATAACCTGTTCAAGCAGTCGCTGATCCTGGCGATCCTCTACAAGCTGAGCCTGGAAGGCGACCGCTCGATCTGGGTCAACCTCTGTGCGCTGTTGTTCATCCTGCCGTTCTTCCTGTTCTCGGCGCTGGCCGGGCAGTTCGGCGAAAAGTTCGCCAAGGATGCGCTGATCCGGGTGATCAAGCTGGCCGAGATCGTCATCATGGCCATCGGCGCCACGGGCTTCGTCACCGGCCACCTGCCGCTGATGCTGCTGGCTTTGTTCGCCATGGGCACCCACTCGGCGCTGTTCGGCCCGGTGAAGTACTCGATCCTGCCCCAGGCGTTGCACGAGGAGGAACTGGTCGGCGGCAATGGCCTGGTGGAGATGGGCACTTTCCTGGCGATCCTGGCCGGGACCATCGGTGCCGGGGTGATGATGTCCTCCACGCACTACGCCACGGTGGTCGCTACCGGTGTGGTGGCGACCGCGGTACTCGGCTACCTGGCCAGCCGCTGGATCCCTCGGGCTGCCGCGGCCGCGCCGCAGATGAAACTGGACTGGAACATCCTCAAGCAATCCTGGGCCACCCTGCGCCTGGGCCTTGGGCAGACCCCGGCGGTGTCCCGCTCGATCGTCGGCAACTCCTGGTTCTGGTTCGTCGGCGCTATCTACCTGACCCAGATCCCGGCCTATGCCAAAGACTGGCTGCACGGCGACGAAACCGTGGTGACCCTGGTGCTGACCCTGTTCTCGGTGGGCATCGCCCTGGGTTCGCTGTTGTGCGAACGCCTGAGCGGGCGCAAGGTGGAAATCGGCCTGGTGCCGTTCGGCTCCTTCGGCCTGACGCTGTTCGGCCTGCTCTGGTGGTGGCACTCCGGCGATGTGCCGGTGGGCGCCGTGCCCCATGACTGGCTGGCGCTGCTGGGCATGGGCCAGGCCTGGTGGATCCTGCTGTCGATCGTCGGCCTGGGCGTGTTCGGCGGCTTCTACATCGTGCCGCTGTATGCCTTGATCCAGGCGCGCACCCCTGAAGATCAGCGGGCCCGGGTGATCGCGGCCAACAACATCCTCAATGCCTTGTTCATGGTGGTTTCGGCCATCGCCACCATCGTCCTGTTGAGCCTGGCCGAACTGAGCATCCCGCAGCTGTTCCTGGTGGTGTCGCTGCTCAATATCGCGGTCAACGCCTACATCTTCCGCATCGTGCCCGAGTTCACCATGCGTTTCATGATCTGGCTGCTCAGCCACTCCATGTACCGCGTGGAGCACCGGGACCTCGAGCGTATCCCCGACCAAGGCGCGGCGTTGCTGGTGTGCAACCACGTGTCGTTCGTCGATGCGCTGCTGATCGGTGGTGCCATTCGCCGGCCGATACGCTTCGTCATGTACTACAAGATCTACAACCTGCCGGTGCTCAACTTCGTCTTCCGCACCGCCGGGGCCATCCCCATCGCCGGGCGTGGCGAGGACGAAGCCACCTACGAACGCGCTTTCGCCCGTATCGCCCAGTACCTGGCCGATGGCGAGCTGGTGTGCATCTTCCCCGAAGGTAAGCTCAGTGCCGATGGAGAAATCGATGTGTTCAAGGGTGGGGTGAGCCGCATCCTGCAGGAAACCCCGGTACCGGTGATTCCGCTGGCGTTGCAGGGGCTTTGGGGCAGTTTCTTCAGTCGCGACCCGAACAAGGGGTTCTTCAAGCGCCTGTGGTCACGGGTGACCCTGGTGGCTGGCGCCGCCGTCCCGGTGGACGCGGCGCAGCCCGAGGCGCTGCGCGAGAAGGTCTGCGCCCTGCGCGGCGACGTGCGTTGAGAAGGGAAGGAAGAAAGGTCAGCTGGTGCTGACCTTCAGGCCGACCAGGCCGGCCACGATCAGCGCGACGCTGGCCAGGCGCATGAACGCCATGGATTCGCCGAACAGGATGATCCCGGCGATCACGGTGCCCACGGCGCCGACGCCAGTCCAGACCGCATAGGCGGTACCCAGTGGCAGTTCCTTCATGGCCAGGCCCAGCAGGCCCAGGCTCACAGCCATGGCGGCGATGGTCAAGGCAGTGGGCAGGGGGCGGGTGAAACCGTCGGTGTACTTGAGGCCTACGGCCCAGCCCACTTCGAACAGGCCGGCGAAGAACAGGATGATCCAGGACATGATGAGTCTCCATCGTTGCTAAGGATGGGGCCGTCCCCGGAATGGTCACGCGTTGCGTCGTGAGGCCGTCCTCACAGTGCGCACTATACTGCACATTTTGCTGTGAGTCGGCAAGCGTGTAAGCGTTATCCGAGCCCACGCAATCGCGGGACAAGCCCGCTCCCACAAGGCCTGTCCATTTCGGGTAGAGCGGATACCTGTGGGAGCGGCGGTGCGGCGGTCCGACTTGTCCCGCGATAGGGCCGGTGAGGCGACTGGTATCTCAGACCCCCTGCGGAATCTCCTCGCCCCCCAGCGCCTCGAACAGCGCCGGCAGGAATTCGGTGAAGGTCATCATCATCAGGGTGAAGCTGGCGTCGAACTGCTGCTGGGCTTCCTCGCCGCCGTCCTGCTCGGCCTGCTCCTGCAGCAGCTCTTCGAACTTCAGGCGCTTGATCACCGTCTTGTCATCCAGCACGAACGACAGCTTGTCCTGCCAGGCCAGGGCCAGCTGGGTGACCACCTTGCCAGTGCCCAGGTGCAGCTGGATCTCTTCGCTGGCCAGGTCCTGGCGCTTGCAGCGCACGATGCCGCCGTCTTCATGGGTGTCGCGCAGCTCGCACTCATCCAGGACGAAGAAGTCGGCAGCCGGCTCCTGGGTCTTGACCCAGTCGGTCATGGTCGCGCTCGGGGCGGTCTTGACCGTGACCGGGCGCACCGGCAGCGAGCCCATCACTTCACGCAGGGTCGACAACAGGTCCTCGGCACGCTTGGCGCTGGCCGAGTTGACCAGGATCAAGCCCAGGCGCGGGGCGATGGCGGCGAAGATCATCGAACGGCGGATGAAGGCGCGGGGCAGGAATGCCTGGATGATCTCGTCCTTGATCTGGTCGCGTTCCTTTTTATAGACCTTGCGCATCTGCTCGGTCTCGATCTCCTCGACCTTTTCCTTGACGGCGTCGTTGACCACGCTGCTGGGCAGGATGCGTTCCTCCTTGCGTGCAGCGATCAGCAGGAAGTCACCGCTGACGTGCACCAAGGGAGCATCCTCGCCCTTGCCGAACGGGGCGACGAAACCATAGGTGGTCAGCTCCTGGCTGGCGCAGGGTCGGGCTGGCTTGCTGGCCAGGGCGGCTTCCAATGCCTCGGGCTCGAACGGGACGTCCTGGGTCAGGCGGTAGGTCAGCAGGTTCTTGAACCACATGAGGGGGAATCTCTCCTTAATGCATAAGGCGGGCATTATTCTCCGAGGGGTGGTCGCAGGCCAACCCTGTCAGAGCGCCACCAGTGACTTAATTCAGGAGAAAAGCGCTGTTGCGCTAGGTCTTTGAAAGGCCTGAAAAATTTTTTTAAAAAAGTGCTTGCCAGGGTGGCAGGTCCTCCGTAGAATGCGCGCCACACCGAGACGTTGGGTGATTAGCTCAGCCGGGAGAGCATCTGCCTTACAAGCAGAGGGTCGGCGGTTCGATCCCGTCATCACCCACCACTTCTCGATGTTTAGCGCAGCGGTAGTTCAGTCGGTTAGAATACCGGCCTGTCACGCCGGGGGTCGCGGGTTCGAGTCCCGTCCGCTGCGCCATATTCCAGCTTCCAGGGCCCACTGAACACCCGGAAGCCACAAATAAAGCGACCCTAGGGTCGCTTTATTTGTTTCTGCTGCTTGTTGAGGTCGTCAGTGCCACCGATTGGTGCGAACCCAATGGTTCAGTGCCATTTCTGTGCCGGCCCAATCTCGGGGCAAGTTCGCTCCCACACTGTTTCTGTTCCTCAAGGACACTGAAGTCCCTGTGGGGGGGCCGATGTCTGCAGTTGGCCCAGTACTTGCTGATGCTCTTGCATCCAGGCCATCAATGCCGATGGCCCCCACGACAAAGGCGCCGTGCTGCTCCTCCTGCTTCTGCAGGGCGGGGCGGCCGGCGCCTTTTTTCGTTCATGCGGCCAGGAGATCGACCGATGAGCAGCAGCGAAGTGCGCAGTGTGTGTCCGTATTGCGGGGTAGGGTGCGGCATCGTCATGACCGTGACGGACGGCAAGGTCACCAAGGTCAGCGGTGACAAGCAGCACCCGAGCAACTTCGGTCGCCTCTGCACCAAGGGCCTGACCGCTCATCTGCCACTGACCGCCGCCGGGCGCATGACCCACGCGTTCATGCGCCGGCAGCGCGGTCATGAGCCCGTGCAGGGCACTCTGGACAGCGCCATCGAACAGGCCGCCGACCGTCTGCGTGGGATCATCGACACCCACGGCCCGGACGCGGTGGCGCTCTATGTGTCCGGGCAGATGTCGCTGGAGGCGCAGTACCTGGCCAACAAGCTGGCCAAGGGCTTCATCGGCACGCGGCACATCGAGTCCAATTCGCGCCTGTGCATGGCCAGCGCCAGCAGCGGCTACAAGCAGTCCCTGGGCGCCGACGGGCCACCGGGCAGCTACCAGGATTTCGAGCACGCCGAGGTGTTCCTGGTGATCGGCGCGAACATGGCCGATTGCCATCCGATCCTCTTCCTGCGCCTGCTCGACCGGCTCAAGGCCGGCGCCAGGCTGATCGTCGTCGACCCCCGGCGCAGTGCCACCGCCGATAAGGCCGACCTGTTCCTGCAGGTGCGCCCGGGTACCGACCTGGCCCTGCTCAACGGCCTGCTGCACCTGTTGCACCGCAATGGCCATACCGACGCCGACTTCATCGCCCGTCACACCGAAGGCTGGGAGGCGATGCCCGCTTTCCTCGAGGCTTACACCCCGCAGCGGGTCGCTGCCATTACCGGCCTCGCCGAGGCCGACATTCACCAGGCCGCGGACTGGATCGGCCGAGCCGGCAACTGGATGAGCTGCTGGACCATGGGCCTGAACCAGAGCATCCACGGCACTTGGCACAGCAATGCCCTGTGCAACCTGCACCTGGCCACCGGCGCCATTTGCCGCCTGGGCAGCGGCCCGTTCTCGTTGACCGGCCAACCCAATGCCATGGGCGGGCGCGAAATGGGCTACATGGGGCCCGGGTTGCCTGGCCAGCGTTCGACACAGGTCGCCGCTGACCGTGCCTTCGTCGAACAGCACTGGGGGCTCGCCCCGGGCAGACTGCGCAACGAGAGCGAGGCAGGCACCGTGGCATTGTTCGAACAGATGAAAGCCGGCCGGATAAAGGCCTGCTGGATCATCTGCAGCAACCCGGTGGCCAGCGTCGCCAACCGCCAGCAGGTCATCGACGGCCTGGGCCGGGCGGAATTGGTGATCACCCAGGATGCGTTCCTCGATACCGAGACCAACCGCTACGCCGACATCCTGTTACCCGCCGCCCTTTGGGCCGAAGGCGAGGGGGTGATGGTCAACAGTGAGCGCAACCTGACGCTGATGCCCAAGGCGGTCGAGCCGCCCGGCCAGAGCCTGCCCGACTGGCAAATCATTGCGCGCATCGCCTGTGCCATGGGATATGCGCAAGGCTTCGACTACCCCGACGCCGAAGCCGTATTCGATGAGATCCGCCGCTTCTGGAATCCACGAACCGGCTACGACCTGCGCGGTATTGGCTACTCCGAGCTGCGCCAGCGCCCGCGCCAATGGCCCTGTGCCCCGGGCCGCGACGATGACCGCAGCCCGCTGCGCTACGTCGACGCCAGCGCCGCCGCCGCACGGCCTGTATTGGCCTTCCCCACCCCCAGCGGCAAGGCTCGCTTTTTGGCACGTCCCTGGCTGCCGCCGGCCGAGCAGCCCGATAGCGACTTCCCGCTGGTGCTCAATACCGGGCGTGTGCAGCACCAGTGGCATACCCTGACCAAGACCGGCAAGGTTCCCAGCCTGAACAAGCTCGACCCGGGCCCCTTCATCGAGCTGCACCCCGAGGACGCGGCACGCCTGGGGATCGCCGAGCGCGACCAGGTGGCCATTCGCTCCCGTCGCGGCCAGGCCGTGCTGCCGACGCGGGTCAGCGACCGGGTGCAGGTGGGCAGCTGCTTCGCCCCCTTCCACTGGAGTGATGTGCATGGCGAGCAGTTGGCGATCAACGCGCTGACCTGCGACGCTGTCGACCCGACTTCTTTGCAACCGGCTTATAAACAGTGCGCCGTGGCCGTGGAGCGGGTCGGCGGGGCGCGTATCGATGTGCTCGAGTTGAGCCCGGCAACTGCTGCCGAAACACCGTCCGATGATCCTCTGCACCGCGTACTCTGGGCCTCGCAGACCGGCAACGGCCAGGCCCTGGCCGAGCGCTGTGGCCACTGCCTGCGCGAAGCGGGGTTGGCAGTAGAGGTCAGCTGCATGGAAGCGGTCAGCCCGCGCCAATTGCAAGGTGCTGCCAGCGTGATGCTGATCGCCAGCACCTTCGGCGACGGCGAAGCCCCCGCCAGCGGGGCCGACTTCTGGCAGGCGTTGCTAGGGGAGGAGGGCAGCCACTGCGCCGAGCTGCCCTATGCGGTGCTGGCCTTGGGTGATTCGAGCTACGACCAGTTCTGCGGCTTTGGCCGCAAGCTCGATGCGCGTCTGGCCGCGTTGGGTGCCCATCGGTTATTGCCCCGGGTCGATTGCGAACCTGACTTCGACGACGCCTTCACCGCCTGGCTCGAGGCGCTGCTGCCGGCGTTGGGCGCGGCCCCGGCGGCGGTATTGCGCGGCAGTGTTTCCAGCGAGGTGTTCGACAAACAGCGTCCATTGTCGGCCAAGCTGGTGGAAAATCGCCTGCTCAATGGCCCGGGCGCCAGCAAGGAAACCCGCCAGCTGGTATTCGAACTGGGCGACAGTGGCTTCGCCTACCAAGCCGGCGATGCCCTGGGTGTCTGGCCTCGCAACTGCCCGACGCTGGTCGAGGAGTTGCTCGGCTTGATGAAGCTGGACGGCCAGGCCTCGGTCGAGCTCAAGGGCAACGCCTCCATGCCCTTGGCCGTGGCCCTGGAGCGGCACCTGGACATCACCCGGATCACGTCCCGCCAGCTGGAGGTCTTCAGCCAGGCGAGCAGCGACCTACGTGGCATGCTGCTGCCCGAACGCAAGGCCGATCTGAGAAGCTGGCTGTGGGGGCGGCAACTGGCCGATGTGTTGCGCGAGTTCCCGCAGGCGTTGTCACTGGCGCAGTGGCTGGACCTGCTCAGGCCCTTGCAGCCTCGGTTGTACTCGATCAGCTCGAGCCCCACCGTGCATCCCGGTCAGGTTCACCTGACGGTCTCCACGGTGCGCTACGGCACGCGCAAGGGCGTGTGCTCGACCTTCCTCGCCGACCGCGCCGAGGGGTACGAGGTGGCGATCTTCCCCCAGGTGACGAAACATTTCCGCTTGCCCGACGACGACTGTACGCCGGTGATCATGGTCGGCCCCGGCACGGGCATCGCGCCGTTCCGGGCATTTCTCGAAGAGCGCCAGGCGCGGGGGGCGAGTGGGCGCAACTGGCTGTTCTTCGGCGAACAGCACGAAGCCTGCGATTTCTATTACCGCGACCAGTTGCTGGCCTGGCAGGCCAGCGGCCACCTGCAACTGAGTACGGCGTTCTCCCGCGACCAGGTGCGCAAGGTCTATGTCCAGCAGCGCATGCTGGAGCAGGGGGCGCAGCTGTGGCGCTGGTTGGAGGAGGGCGCCTACTTCTACGTGTGCGGCGACGCCCTGCGCATGGCCAAGGATGTCGAGGCCGCCTTGCACCAGGTCATCGCCGAGCACGGCGGTATGGGGAGCGAGGCGGCCCAGGCCTACGTGGACGCCTTGAACAAGGCTGGCCGCTACCGGCGCGATGTGTACTGAGCGCCCCAGGATGTACAGGCGTGCACCGGATTGGAGCCTTTTACCCCTGTGTGTGGCGTGATCTTTGTAGGAGCGGGCTTTGTCCCGCGATTAGGCCGGGCCCGATATCACCGTCGTCTGGCAAGGGCTTGGCCCTAGATCGAGGGACAAGCCCGCTCCTACAGAAAGGGGGCAACGCCTAATGGTGAGTTGGCACACTCCCTGCTTTGAACGAACTGACAACATGCCCCGCTGATCAACGGCGACCAGCCCTGGGGCCCATTACTGATGAGAACAGGCAAAGGCGCCTGGAGCTTCGGCTCCAGGCGCCTTTTTTTTCGCGAGGATCGGCTATGAAGGCAACAGCGAACAGCGGGCAACGAGAGCGACTGGTCATCGTCGGCAATGGCATGGTCGGCCACCACTGCGTCGAACAACTGATCGAGCGCGGCGCCCTGGCGCGTTTCGAGCTGCGCGTGTTCGGCGAGGAACGCCAGCGCGCCTACGACCGTGTGCACCTCTCCGACTATTTCGGGGGTAGCGATGCCGAGGCTCTGGCGATGTGCGAGCGGGACTTCTACGACCGCCACGGCGTGCACTTGCACCTGGGCGAGGCCGTGCTGGGCATCGACCGCGAACGTTGCGAGGTGTTCACCGCCGAAGGGCGCTACGGCTACGACCAGTTGATCCTCGCCACCGGTTCCTACCCCTTCGTGCCGCCGATCGAAGGCTCCAGCGGCACCGCGCGCCTGGTCTATCGCACCCTGGACGACCTCGACGCCATCCGCGCGGCAGCCGGCAACGCCCGCCGTGGCGTGGTGGTCGGTGGCGGCCTGCTCGGCCTGGAGGCGGCCAATGCCCTGAAGGCCCTGGGCCTGGAAGCCCATGTGGTGGAGTTCGCGCCACGGCTGATGCCGGTGCAGCTCGATGGCGAGGGCGGTGCTGCCCTGTGCGCGCAGATCGAGGCGCTGGGCGTGGGCGTGCACCTGTCCCGGGCCACCCAGTCGATCAGTGCTGGCGAGGCCTACCGCTACCGCATGAACTTCGACGGTGGCGAGCACCTGGAAACCGACCTGATCGTATTCTCTGCCGGAATCCGCCCCCAGGATGCCCTGGCCCGCGCCTGCGGCCTGGCTGTCGCCGCCCGGGGTGGCGTGGTGATCGACGGCGATTGCCGCAGCAGCGACCCACGCATCTTCGCCATCGGCGAATGCGCGTCGTGGAACGGCAGCGTGTTCGGCCTGGTGGCGCCAGGCTACGGCATGGCCCGCAACCTGGCGGCGCTGTTGGCAGGCGAGCCTGCCCAGGCCTTCACCGGCGCCGACATGTCCACCAAGCTCAAGCTGCTGGGTGTGGATGTCGGCTCTATCGGCGATGCCCACGGTGCCACCCCCGGCGCGCGCAGCTATCGCTTCATCGACGAGGCCAACGCGGCCTATCGCCGGCTGGTGGTGGATGCCAGCGGCAAGCGTGTGCTGGGCGCGGTGCTGGTGGGCGACAACAGCTATTACGACACCCTGCTGCAGTACGTGCAGAACGGCATCGCCCTGCCGGCCGACCCGGCGGTGCTGATCCTGCCGCAAGGTAGCGGGGCTCCGGCCCTGGGCGCCGATGCACTGCCCGACAGCGCGACCATCTGCTCCTGCCACAACGTCAGCAAGGGCGCGGTCTGCGCGGCGATCGACAGCGGCTGCGCCGACCTCGCCGCGGTCAAGGGCTGCACCAAGGCCGCCAGCGGTTGCGGTGGCTGCGCGGCGCTGCTCAAGCAGGTCTTCGAGCATGCGCTGAGCGCCCGTGGCGTGGCCGTGGACAAGAGCCTCTGCGAACACTTCGCCTATACCCGCCAGGAGCTCTACGCGCTGGTCCGGGTCGAAGGCATCCGTACTTTCGCCGACCTGCTCGCGCGCCACGGCAAGGGCCAGGTCGGTTGCGACATCTGCAAGCCCACCGTGGGCTCGATCCTCGCATCGTGCTGGAACCAGCCGATCATGGACCCGTCCCTGGTGCCGCTGCAGGACACCAACGACACCTTCATGGCCAATATGCAGAAGAACGGCACCTACTCGGTGGTGCCGCGCATTCCCGGCGGCGAGATCACACCCGACAAGCTGATCGTGATCGGCCAGGTGGCGAAGAAGTACGACCTCTACACCAAGATCACCGGCGGCCAGCGCATCGACCTGTTCGGCGCTCAGCTGCACGAGCTGCCCTTGATCTGGGGCGAGCTGATCGAGGCCGGGTTCGAGACCGGGCACGCCTACGGCAAGTCGACCCGCACGGTGAAGTCCTGCGTGGGCAGCACCTGGTGCCGCTACGGCGTGCAGGACAGCGTCGCCATGGCCCTGCGCCTGGAAGACCGCTACAAGGGCCTGCGTTCGCCGCACAAGCTCAAGTTCGCGGTCTCCGGCTGTACCCGTGAATGCGCCGAGGCGCAGAGCAAGGACATCGGCGTGATCGCCACCGACAAGGGTTGGAACCTGTACATCTGCGGCAACGGTGGCATGCGCCCGCGCCATGCCGAGCTGTTCGCCACCGACCTCGACGACGAAACCCTGGTGCGCCTGATCGACCGGGTGCTGATGTTCTACATCCGCACCGCCGACAAGCTGCAGCGCACCTCGGTCTGGCGCGAGAGCCTGGAAGGCGGGCTGGACTACCTCAAGCAGGTGATCATCGACGACAGCCTGGGCCTGGCCAGCGAGCTGGAGGCGCAGATGCAGCATGTGGTCGAGCGCTACGAATGCGAATGGGCCAACGCCCTCAAGGACCCGGAAAAGCTCAAGCGCTTTCGCACCTTCGTCAATGACCAGCGCCCCGACCCGGACGTGCACTTCGTTCGTGAGCGCGAGCAGCGCCGGCCCGCCGCACCCTTGCATTTGATTCCCACCGCCCAGGAGGCTATCTGATGAAAACGTCCAACGCTGCTGTCGCAACGCAACCCGGCTGGCAAACGGTCTGTCGGCTCCAGGACCTGGTCGCCGACTCCGGCGTGGTGGTCTGGCATGAGGGCGAACAGGTGGCGCTGTTCTACCTGCCCGACCAGGCCCAGCCCTTGTACGCCCTCGACAACCGTGACCCGCGCTCCGGTGCCAACATCATCGGCCGGGGCCTGGTCGGCAGCCTGCAAGGGCACTTGGTGGTCGCGGCACCGCTGTACAAGCAGCATTTCAGCCTGCACGACGGGCACTGCCTGGAGGACACGGCGCAGGCCTTGCGCGTGTGGCCGGTGCGCCTTTGCGGCGATGCGGTGGAGCTTGCGGCGTGCGCTTGAAGCGTGTGCGGTGAAGTTGCAAGCAGCCGGGCAGGATGGTTCGCTGCAGCTACGGGGAAATATCCGTGAACTTATCGGACTTTCCTGGCTCTCATGCCGGTAGCCATTGGTCATGGCCGCCTGCTAAGCTCGCGGCTTTACCTGATTGCCCTTATGGCGCATGAACAAGGAACTAGCATGAAACAGCATCGTTTGGCGGCTGCGGTTGCCCTGGTTGGTTTGGTCCTCGCGGGCTGCGACGCTCAGACCAGCAGCGTCGAGCTGAAGACTCCGGCACAGAAAGCCTCCTACGGTATCGGCCTGAACATGGGCAAGAGCCTGGCTCAGGAAGGCATGGAAGACCTAGATTCCAAAGCGGTGGCCCTCGGTATCGAGGATGCGGTTGCCAAGAAAGAGCAGCGCATCAAGGACGAAGACCTGGTAGCGGCCTTCACCGACCTGCAGAAGCGCGCCGAAGAGCGTCTGGCCAAGGCCAGCGAGGAAGCGGCCAGCGCCGGCAAGAAATTCCTCGAAGAGAACGGCAAGAAGCCAGGCGTCGTCACCACCGCCTCGGGCCTGCAGTACGAAGTGGTCAAGAAGGCCGACGGCCCGCAGCCCAAGCCGACCGACGTGGTCACTGTCCACTACGAAGGCAAGCTGATCGATGGCAAGGTGTTCGACAGCTCCGTCGAACGTGGCAGCCCGATCGACCTGCCGGTCAGCGGCGTGATCCCGGGTTGGGTCGAAGGCCTGCAACTGATGCACGTTGGCGAGAAGTACAAGCTGTACATCCCGGCTGACCTGGCCTACGGTGCCCAGAGCCCGAGCCCGCTGATTCCGGCGAACTCGGTACTGGTCTTCGACCTGGAGCTGCTGGGCATCAAGGACCCGGCCAACGCCCAGGGCGAGGCGCCGGAAGCCGAAGCGCCAGCGGCTGAAGAGCCTGCCAAGTAATACCGCGTCAGATCCAAACAAAGGGGCCGCTTTGCGCCCCATCGCGGCACAAGGCCGCTCCTACACCAGCCGTGCCACCCGCACGCCCCCTGTAGGAGCGGCCTTGTGCCGCGATGGGGCGCGAAGCGGCCCCTTTTGTTCTGAACGAACCCCATAAACCCCGAGGTGTCGAAGAAAGGGCAGCCCACCGACGCAAAACGTTTGCGGTTCTGAAACAGCTGTGTAAAAAACGCCCGATCTGAGCCAGACCCTTGCCCAGTGGGCACCTCGCGTCGGAAACTGCTCCCTGTTCACAAGGTTATCCACAATAAATGTGGATAACCTTCCCTGCCGATATGGAGGCCCCATGAGCGCACCCTGGAATTTCGCCCGCTTCCTGCCTCTGGCCGAGCGCCTGCTCAGCCGCGGTCGGCTGCCGGCCTTGCTGTTCGCCGTGGCCCGCAAAGGCCCCAAGCTTGGCCAACTGCGGGAAGACGTCCGTTTGCTCCAAGGCCTGTGCCTGGCGTGGTGGCGTGGCGAATACCGCGCCATCAGCCCCAAGGCGCTGGTCACGGTGGTGGCGGGCCTGCTGTATTTCGTCAGCCCCCTGGATGCTATTCCCGACTGGCTGCTGGGGGTTGGCTTCCTCGATGACATCGCCGTATTGGGCTGGGTACTCAAGGCCGTGGGCGATGAATTGAACCGCTTCAAGGCCTGGCGCGACAGCCAGGCACCCGAGCGCCTGCGGGTGGTCGAACGCCTGCCGGACACCCCCGAAGCCCTGCGCCTGGAGCGCGGAGCGCCCTGAAATCGCCTCGGCCGCGCATACGCCCGCGCTTGGACATATAATTGGCATAAGGATTATGCCTACGGATTACATGCAGTAATCCTACGTAAGGGGGTTGTATGGGTATTCAGGTCATCAGCCGGGACGGTCAGCCCGAGTATGCCGTGGTTCCGTGGGAACAGTACCAGGCACTGCTCAAGGCCGCGGGGCAGGCGCCTGCCGAGGCACCAACGAACGAACCTGCAGTCGCCGCCGAGGCCCCGACCTTGGTGGCATTGAGTGAATTGACACGACTGCGCCAGGCCAAGGGCCTGGCGCCCGAGCAGTTGGCGCGCAATGTCGGCATCAGCCCGGCCTACCTGGCAATGATCGAGGCCGGGGAGCGCCAGCCGGATGCGGCGATCCTGCGCAGTCTGGCCTGGCACTTGGGCATCGCTGGCTGGAGCGAGCCGTCATGAGCCAGGTCAGGATCAGCCGCCAGCATTGGGACAACCTGTTGAACGAGCTCGATCTGGCCCGTCGCCAACGCCACCTGCTGACCTACCGCGCGTTGATCGAACGTCTGCAATTGCCCAGCCCGGCGATGCAGACCCTTACCGCTGCCCTGGAATACCTGGCCGTGCTCGACGCCCGGGCCGAGCAGCCGCTGCGCAGCTCGCTGGTGATCAGCCAAGGCGCCAGCCGCTTGCCGCGTACCGGCTTCTTCGAGTGCGTCGAGCGCCTGGGGCGGTTCTCGGGGCCGGTCGATGGGCTCGAGGCGGCATCCTGGCATGCCTCGGAAGTGGTGCGGGTGTTCGAGTACAGCTATCCGGAACAGGCCTGAACCCGGGCTGCTTCGCAGCCTATCGCCGGCAAGCCGGCTCCCACCTTTCCTGCGCTGTTTTCAGCGACACCGCCGGGAAATGGTTTGCCAGAGAGTGGGCCGGGCAGTTGCTCCCTCCAGGCCGCTCCAGTGAAGCGCGATCCCTGTGGGAGCCGGCTTGCCGGCGATAGGGCGCAACGGCCCACTGGGTAGAACATCCCACATAAAAAAGGGGCGGACATGAAAATGTCCGCCCCTTTTTGCCACCGCAGTGACCTCAGTGCTTGGCCACCTGTGCGTTCAAGCTCAGGTAGTCGAGCAGGATGCGCCCGGTCTCGGCCAGGTAGGCGTCGTCCTCAGGCTTGGTGTCCTCGTCCTCGATCGGCAGGGCATCCTCGTCTTCTTTCTTCAGTTCCTTGAGCGGCTCCTCGCCCTTGGCCTTGCGACGAACGTTCTCCAGCGCCAGTTGCTTGGCCTCGATTTCATCGTGGCGTGCGCGGCGTTCCTGCTCGTTGAGGCTGACGGTCTTCTCGTTCATCAGCTTCTGGGTCAGGGCCAGGCGGTCACGGATGTAGGCGAATTCCGGGTCCTTGGCGCTGCGTGCGTCATGACGGGCCTTGAGTTCGCTCAGGAAGGGCTTGAACGGGTCGACCGCAGGGCGCACCACCGGGCGGATGGTATCCCACGGCATGGCCTCGGGCAGGGCGCTTTCGCCGATTTCCTTGGTGTCGATGATCGATGGGTAGTCGATGTCCGGCAGCACGCCCTGGTGTTGGGTGCTCTGCCCGGAAACCCGGTAGAACTTGGCCAGGGTCAGCTTCAGCTCGCCATGGTTGAGCGGCTGGATGGTCTGCACGGTGCCTTTGCCGAAGGTCTGGCCGCCGATGATCAACGCGCGGTGGTAGTCCTGCATGGCGCCGGCGAAGATCTCCGAGGCCGAGGCCGAGAGGCGGTTGACCAGCAGCGCCAATGGGCCCTTGTAGAAGGCGCCGGGGTTCTCGTCCTCGAGCACGTCGACGCGGCCATCGCTGTTGCGCACCAGCACCGTCGGGCCTTTCTCGATGAACAGGCTGGTCAGCTCGGTGGCTTCCTGCAGGGAGCCGCCGCCATTGTTGCGCAAGTCGATGACCACGCCGTCGACCTTTTCCTTCTGCAGCTCGGTGAGCAGTTTCTTCACGTCGCGCGTGGTGCTCTTGTAGTCAGGGTCGCCCGCGCGGTAGGCCTTGAAGTCCAGGTAGAAGGCCGGGATCTCGATGATGCCCAGCTTGTAGTCGCGCCCATCCTGCTTGAGCTTGAGCACCGACTTCTTGGCAGCCTGCTCCTCGAGCTTGACCGCTTCGCGTGTGATCGATACCACCTTGCTGGTCTGGTCGTTAGGCGCGTTGCTGGCCGGGATGATTTCCAGGCGGACCACCGAGCCTTTCGGGCCGCGGATCAGCTTGACCACTTCGTCCAGGCGCCAGCCGACCACGTCGACCATTTCCTTGTCGCCCTGGGCCACGCCGATGATCTTGTCGGCCGGTGCCACCTGCTTGGTCTTGGCCGCAGGGCCGGCCGGCACCAGGCGCACGATCTTGACCTGGTCGTTGTCGCTCTGCAGCACCGCGCCGATGCCTTCGAGCGACAGGCTCATGTTGATGTCGAAGTTTTCCGCGTTGTCCGGCGACAGGTAGTTGGTGTGCGGGTCGTAGGACTGAGCGAAGGTGTTGATGTAAGCCTGGAAGATATCCTCGGCACGGGTTTGGTCCAGGCGCGACAGCTGGTTCTTGTAGCGCTTGGTCAGGGTTTCCTGGATCTGCTTGGGATCCTTGCCGGCGAGCTTCTGGCGCAGCACTTCGTCCTTGACGCGCTTGCGCCACAGGTCGTCGAGCTCGGCCTCGTTCTTCATCCAGGGCGCATCCTCGCGGTCGACCAGCAAGGTTTCCTTGGTGGTGAAGTCCATCTTGTCGACGCCCTTGGCCAGCTCGGCCAGGGCGAAGTCCAGGCGCGACTTCACGCGGTCCAGGTAGCGCTTGTAGATGGTGAAGCCGGGTTCGAGGTTGCCGCTCTTGAGGAAGTCGTCGAACTGGGTCTTCCACTTGTCGAACTGGGCGATGTCGGCGGCGGTGAAGTAGCTGCGCGAAGGGTCGAGCAGCTTGATGTAGCTGTCGTAGATGATGATCGAACGGGCATCGTCCAGCGGCGGCTTGCTGTAGTGGTGGCGCTTGAGCAGCTCCACTACGTTCAGGCTGGCGACGATCTCGTCACGGTCAGGCTGCAGGCTGTCCCACTTGTTGGCGGCCGCCGCATTGCCACCGAGCGTGAGGCTGCCGAGGCCGATCAGGAGGGCGAGGGCAGTGCTGGGCAGGAAATGCTTCATGCTGATTCGACGTAAAGGCAATTGATCACGCATAGTAGGCCGTCTTTTCCGTTCGCCGGTTCCACAAGAGCCGGACGCATACTGCAAAAAGCCCGGGACATGGCGATCCCGGGCTCAGTCATGACTCAACTATGGAGGCACTGTGAAGGCATTGCAAGGCGTTGACGGACATGTGGCCTGGGTCGAAGCCGAGCGCCCGACCTGTGACGCAGGCCAGGTGCGTATTCGGGTGGCCGCAGCGGGACTCAACCGCGCCGACCTGCTGCAGATGAAAGGCCTGTACCCGCCGCCGCCCGGCGCGAGCCCCTACATGGGCCTGGAGTGCGCAGGGGTGGTCGAGGAAGTCGGCGCCGGGGCCGACTGGCGCGTGGGCGACCGGGTCTGCGCGCTGTTGGCCAGTGGCGCCATGGCCGAGGAAGTGGTGGTCGATGCCCGCCACGTGCTGCCGGTGCCCGAGGGCTTGAGCCTGCACGAGGCGGCGGCGCTGCCCGAGGTGTATGCCACGGCCTGGCTGAACATCTTCCAGCTGGGCGCGGTGAAGGCCGGCGAGAAGGTGCTGGTGCACGCAGGCGCCAGTGGCGTCGGCTCGGCGGCGATCCAGCTGTGCAAGGCATTCGGCAACCCGGTGTGGGTCAGCGTCGGCTCGCAGGATCGCCTGGCCTACTGTCAGGCGCTGGGGGCCGCCGGTGGCGTGGTGCGCAACGAGAACCTGGACGAGCTGAAGGCGTTCGGGCCGTTCGATGTGATCCTCGACCCAGTGGGCGCCAGCTATGGGCAAATGAACCTCGAATTGCTGGCCCGCGACGGGCGCTGGGTGATCATCGGCCTGATGGGCGGGCGCAAGGTCGAGCTGGACCTGGCGCAGGTGCTGGCCAAGCGGGCGCAGGTCACCGGCTCGACCTTGCGTAATCGCAGCGATGAATTCAAGGGCGAGCTGCTGCGCGAGCTGGTGCAGCAGGTGTGGCCGTTGTTCGGCGAAGGGCGGCTGTCGCCGCAGTTGGTGGACACGTACCCGGTGGCGTTTGCCGAAGCGGCGTATGCGGAGCTGGCGAGCAACCAGGTGTCGGGCAAGCTGGTGCTGGTGATCGATCCTGGTTTGGCTTGAGATCGCTGGGGCTGCTTTGCAGCCCTTTCGCGGCACGAGGCCGCTCCTACAGGGCGACGCGATCCCGTCAGGGCAACGCGATCCTGTGTAGGAGAGGCCTTGTGCCGCGAAAAGGGATCTCAGCTCCAGCTCAGAATCGGCCACCCATTGACCTCGGCATGCTCACGCAGCACCGGGTCCGGGTTGACCACATGGGGGTGGTCCACCTTCAGCAGCAACGGCAGGTCATTGCGCGAGTCGGAATAGAAACTCGCCCCTTCCAGGTTTTCCTGCTCCTGGTCCAGCCACTCCAGCAAGCGGGTGATCTTGCCCTCGCGGTAGGTCAGCACCCCATGGGTCTTGCCGGTATACACCCCGTTCACCGCCTCCAGCTCGATCGCCAGGTATTCGTCCACCCCCAGGCGCGCAGCGATCGGCCCAACCAGGTGGGTACCCGAGGCGGAGATGATCAGGATCCGGTCACCGCGCTTGCGGTGCTCGGCGATGCAGCGGCAGGCGTCGCCATAGATGATCGGCTCGATCACATCCTCGACCCAGGGCTCGACCAGGTGCTCCACCTCCTCGAGGGTGCGCCCGGCGATCGGTTCCAGGCTGAAGGTCATGTACTCCTCCATCTTCAGGTGGCCCTTGCCGTAGGCCTCCATCAGCTCCTGGTCGCGACGCAGGAACGCCTTGCCGTCCACCCAGCCCAGCTGGGCCATCTGCTTGCTCCACAACGAGGCGCAGTCGCCGTGGATGAGGGTTTCGTCCAGATCGAAAATTGCCAATGCCATTGCGTTGTTCTCCTAGGCCACTTCTCGTAGCGCCGTGGGGTCGATCGACAAGGATACCCGCTGCCCGTCGGCGTGCAGGTCGGCCGACGAGCGATTGAGCACGTCCACCACCAGCTCCACGCCACGCACCTCTACCCGGTAGCGGATGACGTTGCCCAGCAGGCTGTGGCTGCGTACCTGGGCGTCGAGCTCACCTTCCAGGCGCAAGCTGATGGCTTCCGGGCGAATCGCCAGGCGACTGGCCACGGGGCGCTGCAGCAGGCGGCTGGCGGTGTCCGGCTCGAGCAGGTTGTAGTTACCGATGAAGCCTGCGGCGAACAGGTCCACGGGCGCGGTATAGAGGGTTTCGGCATCGCCGCTCTGGACGATGCGCCCTTGGTTCATCAGGAAGATGCGGTCAGACATCGTCAGCGCTTCCTCCTGGTCATGGGTGACGAAGATGGTGGTCAGGCCCAGCTCGCGCTGGATGGCGCGGATCTGTTCGCGCAAGTGCTTGCGGATGCGTGCATCCAGGGCCGACAGCGGCTCGTCGAGCAGCAGCAGGCGCGGGCGGGTCACCAGTGAGCGCGCCAGGGCCACGCGCTGGCATTGCCCGCCCGACAGCTGGTGCGGGTAGCGCCCGGCGAAGCTGGAAAGCTCCACCAGTTCCAGGGCCTCGCGCACCCGCACCAGGCTCTCGTCGGCCTGGGTCTTCTGCATGCGCAGGCCGAAGGCGACGTTCTGCTCCACGGTCATGTTGGGGAACAGCGCATAGCTCTGGAACACCATGCCGATGCCGCGTTTCTGCGGGCTGAGCGGCACCAGGTCCTGGCCGTCGAGCAGGATGCGGCCGCTGTCCACCGGGGTCAGCCCGGCGATGCAGCGCAGCAAAGTCGACTTGCCGCAACCGGAAGGGCCGAGCAGGGTGACGAACTCGCCGCGTTCGATCTGGCAGTCGATGTCATGGAACACCGGGCTGCCGGCGTAGCTTTTGTGCAGTTTCTGTACGCTGACGAAGCTCATGTCAGGATTTGTCCTTGTTCAGGCGATTGGCGACCCAGGTCAGCACCAGCACGAAGGCGAAGTAGGAGATTACCAGTGCGCTGTTGAAATGGCCGCTGCTGTTGCGCATGTTGTTCAGGTAGACCTGCAAGGTCTCGTAGCGGGTCCCCACCAGCAGGTTGGCGAATACGAACTCGCCGAACAGGAACGAGAACGACAGCAGCAACGCCACCATCAGGCCCTTGCGCAGGTTCGGCAGCACCACCAGCAAGGCCGCCTGCCAGGTGCTGGCGCCCAGCAGCTGGGCCGCGTCCATCAGGTCGCGCAGGTTGATCGCCTGCAGGTTGTTGGTGATGGCCCGGTACATGAACGGCAAGGCGATGGTGAAGTAGCAGCCGATGAGGATCCAGGGCGTGCCGACCATGGCCATCGGCCCGCTGCCGTACAGCTGCAGCAGGCCCACCGAAGACACCACCGGCGGCACGGCGAAGGGCAGCAGGATGAGGATGTTCATCAGCGCATCCAGGCGCGGGAAGTGGTAGTGCACCACGAACAACAGCGGCAGGATCAGCACCACCGACAGCACCAGCGCGCCGACGCATACCAGCAGTGACTGGCCGAAGGCCGCCAGGAAGCGCGGTTCGCTCCACAGCGCCAGGTACCACTTGAAGGTCAGGCCGCTGGGCAGCAGGCTCGCCGACCAGCTGGTGGCCAGGGAATAGAGCAGGGTGCCGGCCAACGGCAGCAGCAGGATGATGAACAGCAGGTACACCACCACCCGGTGGTAGAGGTTGCCGCGAGGTTCAGCGCGCATGGTAGCTCCTCTTGAGCAGCCATTGATGGACCACCGTGACCAACGTCATCAACCCCACCAGCACCATCGCCAGGGCGCTGGCCAGGTTCGGGTCGAGGGTGATGTCGCCGGCCACGAGGGCGGCGATGCGGATCGGCAGCACGTTGAAGTTGCCAGTGGTGAGGGCATAGACCGTGGCATAGGCGCCCAGAGCGTTGGCCAGCAGGATGACGAAGGTGCCCAGCAGGGCAGGGGCCAGCACCGGCAGGCCGATGTGCCGCCAGTATTGCCAGTGGCTGGCGCCGAGCAGCGCCGCGGACTCGCGCCAGTCTTCACGCAGGGCGTCGAAGGCCGGGTAGAGCAGCAGCACACCGAGGGGGATCTGGAAGTAGGTGTACACCAGGATCAGGCCGCTCTTGGAGTAGATGCTGAAGTCTTCCAACAGGCCGGCCTGCTTGAGCAGCAAGGTCAGCGCGCCGTTGAAGCCCAGCAGGATGATGAAGGCGAACGCCAGCGGTACCCCGGAAAAATTGCTGGTCATGTTGGCGAAGGCGCTGACGAAGTCGCGCAGGCGCGAGTCCACCTGGCGCAGGGAGTAGGCGCCAAGGGTGGCGATGACGATGCCGAACAGGCTCGACCAGAAGCTGATCTCCAGGCTGCGCTGCAGTGCCTGCAGGTAGAACTTGGAGGCGAACACCTTGTTGAAGTTGGCCAGCCCCCAGCCGCTTTCGCTCTGCAGGCTGTTGATGGCCACCCAGGCCAGCGGGGCGATCTGGAACACGATGAAGAACAGGGCGAACGGCAGCAGGCAGAGCAGGGCCAGGTAGCGGCCGCGAGGGCGGGTATTCACTTGAGCAGCTCCCGGCAGACCGGCTTGTCGTGGGCTGCGCCCAGCAGTTCGCAGATCGTGCCGCACAGCTCGGTCTGCAAGGGTTTGGCTGCAGGGTCGAGGCTGAATGCCTCGCCGAACACGAACAACGGCACTTCACGTTCCTCGGCCAACAGGCCGTTGTGCGAGCGGTCGTTGTTCATGCCATGGTCAGCGGTCACCAGCACCTGGTAGCCCTCTTCGAGCCAGCGTGGCAGGTAGTCGGCCAGGAGGATGTCGACGCTGCGCGCGGTGTTGCGGTACTGACTGCTGTCCAGGCCATGGCGATGGCCGGCGTCATCGATGTTCATCGGGTGCACGAGCAGGAAGTTCGGAGCATGGCGACGGCGCAGGTACTCGGCGTCGGCCAGCAGGTGCGAGTCGGGGTAGTGGTCGGCGTAGTAGAACAGCCCGTGCTGGATGGGCAGCTTGGGTGCATGGGTGTGACGGTCGCGCAGCGGGTCGAAGGGCGAGCGGTTGTACAGCTCGCTGATCCAGTGGTAGGCCGCCGCCGCGGTGCCCAGGCCCGCTTCGCGGGCGTAGTGGAACACGCTGCGTTGGTTGGACAGGCGGCTGACATTGTTGTGCACGATGCCGCTGTCGATAGGGGCCACGCCGGTGAGGATGCATTCGTACAGGGGTCGCGACAGCGACGGCAGCTCGCATTCGATGCGGTACAGCGCGGCGCGGTCGGCCTCGACATAGGCATGCAGGTGGCCCATGGCATGGTGGGCGACCTGGTGGTTGAGGCCGTCGAGCAGGACCAGGATGACGTTGTGGTTCATAAGCGCTCCGCAGGGGGGCGACGCCCTCTGTGGGAGCGGGCTTGCCCCGCGATGGCGTCAGGTCAGACAACCGCGTCTGCACGACTGACGCTATCGCGGGGCAAGCCCGCTCCCACAGGGGGTGAGTCGCCTCATTCCATCTCGATGATCACTTGCTCCTGCCACATCTGCGGCAGTTTCTTGGAGGTCGCTTCCCAGGCCTCGGCATTCTTGATCGGCTGCGCCGCACTGTATTGCTCGTTGGGCAGCAGCTTGGCCTGCACCTCGGCCGGCAGCTTCAGGTGCTCGGCGCGAATCGGTCGGGCATGGCCGATGGCCAGGTTGGTCTGCCCGGCGTCGCTGAAGATGTATTCACGGGTGAGCTTGGCGGCGTTGGGATGCTTGGCGTACTTGTTGATGATGGTGGTGTAGCCGGAGATCACCGAACCGTCGGAGGGGATCAGCACCTCGAAGCGCTTGGGATCGATCTGTTCGCGGTAGCTCAGGCCGTTGAAGTCCCACACCACGCCGACCTCCACCTCGCCCTTCTCGAGGGTCTGGATGGTCGGGTTGGCCAGCGACAGGCGCTTCTGCTGGGCCAGCTTGGTGAACAGCTGCAGGCCTGGCTCGATGTTGCTTTCGTCACCCTTGTAGGCGATGGCGGCGGCCAGCACGCCGTTGGCGGCCTGGGCGGCGGTGCCGACGTCACCGATGGCGACCTTGTACGTGCCTTTTTCCAGGTCGTGCCAGGTTTTCGGGCGTTCGTTTTCCTTGACCAGGTCCTTGTTGATGATGAAGGCGATGGTGCCGGTATAGGCCAGGGCCCAGTGGCCGTCCTGGTCCTTGGCCCAGGCGGGTACCTGGTCCCAGGTGCTTGGCTTGTAGGGCTGGGTCACGCCCTTGGTCACGGCGATGGGGCCGAAGGCAGCGCCCACATCGCCGATATCGGCGCTGGCGTTGGTTTTCTCGGCGTCGAACTTGGCGATTTCCTGGGCAGAGCTCATGTCGGTGTCGCTGTGCTTGAGGCCGTACTTGCTGGCCAGGTCCGCCCAGGTACCTTTCCAGTTGGCCCAGGCATCGGGCATGCCCACGCTGTTGATCACACCTTCCTTGCGGGCGGCCTCTTCCAGGGCCTTGAGGTCGGTACCGGCGGCCATGGCCGAAGTGCACAGGGCGATGGTCGAGCCGAGCAGTGACGCCATGAAGAACGTTTTCATCCGAAGCTCCTTTGGTAGGGCCTTGCAATGTTGTGATGTGAGGAAACCCATGCTTGCGAACGTGTGGTCTAGGTCAGCAAACCTCGAGCCAAGGTAGGCCGGTTGCGTGACAGTTTGATGTAAGGCCTGGGCGTGAAAATGCGCTCCGGGGCCCTGGCACTACAGCGTAGACCAGATCCCAGGCCTTGAATCCCGGGGCCTGGGCCTGTCCTGCCAGGAGCGGGACGAGGGCTTTGTCACAGGATGTTCACGGGCTGTGCCTAGGCTTGCGCTAATCTCCAATGGCCCTGTTCTGGGGCTGGACTAGTCCAGATAGGTAACCTTCGATGCAATCGACGCCACCGCGCGCGGTAACAGCCATCTGCCATGCGCTGCAGGAGCAGATCGAACACGGCCTGCTGGCGCCGGGGGGCAAGCTGCCAGCCGAGCGCAAGTTGAGCGAGGTGTTCGATACCACGCGCATCACCTTGCGCGAGGCGCTGGTGCAGCTGGAGGCACAGGGGTTGATCTACCGGGAGGAACGCCGGGGCTGGTTCGTGGCGCCCGAGCGGCTGACCTACGACCTGGTCGAGCGCAGCCATTTTCATGCCATGGTGCGGGCCCAGGGGCGGGAGCCGGGCACCGAGCTGTTGTCGGCGCGGTTGCAGCCGGCGCCGGCTGCGATCTGTGCGCGGCTGGGGTTGCCGGCGCTGTCGAGCGTGGTGCGTATATGCCGCTTGCGGCGCATCGATGGGCGGGCGGTGCTGTATGCCGAGCACTACCTCAACCCGCGGTATTTCCCCGGCATCCTGGACCAGGACCTGGGACAGTCGCTGACCGAGATCTATGCCCGTGAGTTCGGCATCCGCTACGGGCGGGTGTGCTTCGAGATCCTGCCCACGGCCTTGCCAGGGGCGGCTGCGGCGGCGCTGAAGGTTTCAGCGGGCAGTGCGGGGTTGCACGTCACGCGGGTCAACAGCGACCAGCATGGGCATGTGATCGACTGCGACCTGGAGTATTGGCGGCATGATGCGATTCGCATCCGGGCAGAGGTGGGGTAGGGGCTGCTGAACAGTTTCTCATGAACAACCCATAACCAGATGATTCGCGGGTTCCTGTAGGAGATCGCCCAACCCTCTCGGGCTGCGCTGACACGCTGAGAACAAGTGGCTAGCGCCGCCCTCTGTGGGAGCGGGCTTGCCCCGCGATCAAGGGCGAAGCCCTTGCCAGGCGACCGTGATACCGGGGCCGGCCTAATCGCGGGACAAGCCCGCTCCCACAAGATGCGCTTCAGCTGGCAGCCCCGCCAGCCTCGCTCATGCCACCCCCGCCGGCTGTCACCACTTGCACCGACAGCCGCGGCGTCGCCAGGTCCAGCCCCGCCTCATCCAGCTGCCGCTTCAAGGCCAGGTTGAACGCCCGCGACACCTCCCACTGCTTGATCGGCGCCGTCTTGAACCGCGCCCGCAGGATCGCCGACCCCGACTCGAAACTCTCCACCCCCTGCAGCTCCAGCGGCGACCAGATATTGCGCCGCATCAGCGGGTCGTTGCGCAGCTTCTGCCCCACCTCGCGGATCAACGTGATGGCCTGGTCGATGTTCATGCTGTGCGGGATCGCCACGCGAAAGATCGCGTAGCCGAACTCGCGCGAGTAGTTCTTGATGCTCTTGATCTCGCTGAACGGAATGGTATGCACGATGCCGTCGATATCCCGCAGGCGCACGGTACGGATGGTCAGGCCTTCCACCGTGCCCAGGTGGCCACCGACATCCACGTAGTCGTCGATGGCCAGGGAGTCCTCGATGATGATGAACAGCCCCGTGATCAGGTCCGCCACCAGTGACTGGGCACCGAAGCCGATGGCAAGGCCGATGACACCGGCACCGGCCAGCAACGGGGTGACGTTCATGCCCATGTTGGCCAGGGCGACGATCACCGCGATGATGAAGATCGCCACGAACATCACGTTGCGGATCAACGGCATCATCGTCTGCGCGCGGGCATTGGCCAGGCCTCGGCGCGAGCGCACCAGGGCATGGTGCACGGCGGTGTCGGCCAGGATCCAGACCAGCCAGGCAGCGATCAAGGTCCCGGCCAGGCCCAGCACGCGCACGCTGACCTCGTGCCCGCTGCCCTCGGCGAAATTGATCATCGACAGCCCCCAGACCCGCAGGCCCAGTTCGATGAATACCAGCCAGATGAACAGGTGCACCAGCGCATAGGCAAAGTTGCGCAGGCGCTCGGCGTAGACCTCCTGGCGCCGGTTGGCCCGCCTGGGGTTGGCGGCGTGGCGGCGCACCAGGCCGTTGAGCACCATGCACACCACCACCAGCACCGTGCACATCAGCGACTGGCGCAGGGCTGTGCTGGTGTCGCCGGCGGACACGAAGGTGGCGAACAACGAGATCGCCACCAGGATCAACGCCGGCACGAACCAGAAGCTGCCGAGGATCTCGATGGTGTCGCTCAGGGTGCGGCGGGTCAGGCGGCGCGACAGGGGCTGGTTGCGGATCAGGTGGGCGATGGGGCGGCGGAAGCGCAGGATGAACAGGCCCGTGCATATTGCCGCCACCACATTGGCCAGGGTCGCCAGGGCGTGGGCCAGGTGGCTGCCCAGGGCGGTGGTCATGCGCGGGTCGCTCATCGCCTCGCCGAACGCGGCGAAGCTGCCGATCAACCACAGCGGGCGGAACGCCTGGCGCCGCAGGATGTGCAAGGCCTGGTGGCGATGGGGGCCGTCGAGCAGGGAGAAGGCGATCACGCAGATCGCCGAGAACAGCGTGCCCACCACCAGCGCATAGGCCAGCACCATGGCCAGCGACTTGCCCAGCGAGGAGGGCAGGGCGAAGCTCAGGTAAACGGTGAACACCAAGGCGACCAGCCATGGCCCCAACTTGCGCAAGGCGAAGCGCACCAGGTCCCAGGTCCGCGGGTGCTGCGGCAGCTCTTCGCTCAGGCCGAAGCGCAGGCGCACGCGGTGGCCGATCCAGTTGAAGGCGTAGGCCAGCAGGCTCCAGACCGCGATGATCGCGGCAAAGCCGAACAGGATCGCCGGCCATTGATGCACCGGCACCACCAAGGCCGCCAGTTCGTCCTGGGCCTGGTCGATCTCCATCGACCAGCGCCGGAACGGGCTGGCCTCACCGCTGAACTGCTTCTCCAGGTCATGCAGGGCACCGCCGATCAGGCCCAGTACGCCTTGTTCGGCGCTGGGCTGCGACTGTTTGGTGGCATCGCGCAGTTTCTTCAGGTCGTTGAGCAACTGGGTGCGCTGCTGGTCGTTCTCCAGGTTCTTGATCACCTCGTCCAGCGACTGGCCCAAGGGTTGCGTCGCTTCCGGTTGCGCAGGCTTGCCCGCACCGAGCAGGCCGGGCAGGCCGGCGGCCTGGACGGGAGCGATGAAGAAAAACAGCAGCAGGGCAAGGCAACGCAGGAGGGCAGGCACCGAAAATCTACCTCAGGGCAAACGATTGCCGCAGTGTAGAGGATTTTTCAGGCCAGTTTCGCGAGGATCTTCCAGCACATGATGCCGAAGATGCCGAGCGTGCCGATCCACATCATCAGCACGCCGACATTGCGTTCGCGCAGGCTGAAGCCGATGGTCAACAGCAGCAGGCCGATGAACACCGGCAGGAACAGGGAAAGGAACGGCGACATGAACAGGCATCCTTCTACATGATGGCAATGTAGTAAGCATAGCGGGTTGAGCAGCCGTGGGCATTGATCCGGGTTAGGTGTTGTCTCCATCGCCGGCAAGCCGGCTCCCACCGGTCCTGCGTGTTCTCAGAGATACCTGTGGGAGCCGGCTTGCCGGCGATGGGGCGATGTGGTTTCAGGGCAATTCGCGACTGCGATAGAACGCCGTCAACACCTTCACCAGGTGCGACAAGTCGTGGCTGCCGCACAGTTCGCGAATCGAGTGCATGGCGAAGGTCGGCAGGCCGATGTCGACGGTGCGCACGCCCAGGTGGCTGGCAGTGATCGGGCCGATGGTCGAGCCGCAGCCCATGTCGCTGCGTACCACGAAGCTTTGCACCGGCACTTCCTCGGCCATGCACAGGTGGCGGAAGAACCCGGCGGTCTCGCTGTTGGTGGCATAGCGCTGGTTGTTGTTGACCTTGATCACGGGCCCGGCGTTGAGCTTGGGCCCATGATTGCCGTCATGCTTGTCGGCGTAGTTGGGGTGCACGCCGTGGGCGTTGTCGGCCGACACCAGCAACGAGCGCTGGAGGGTGCGCACGTAATCGTCGCCGTCGGGCAGCAGGCGTTGCAGGGTCTGTTCGAGCATCGGGCCATCGGCGCCGCAGGCCGAGCAGGAACCGACTTCCTCGTGGTCGTTGCACACCAGCACGCAGGTCTCGTCGCTGTCGGCGGCCAGCAGCGCCTGCAGGCCGGCGTAGCACGACAGCAGGTTGTCCAGGCGGGCACCGGCGATGAAGTCGCCGTTCAGGCCGACCAGTGCGGCGTCCTGGGTGTCATAGAAGCTCAGCTCATAGTCCAGCACCACGTCGGCGTTGAGGTCGTGCTCGCGGGCCAGCTGCTCGGTGAGCAGGGCGCGGAAGTCGACGCGCTCGTCACCGGCAACCTGGGCCAGGATCGGCGGCAGTTCGGTCTGCGGGTTGATCGCCCAGCCTTCGTTGGCGGTGCGGTTGAGGTGGATGGCCAGGTTGGGGATCACCGCGATCGGCAGCTTGAAGTCCACCAGCTGGCTCTCGACCTTGCCGTCGCGGCGGAAGGTGACCCGGCCGGCCAGGGACAGGTCGCGGTCGAACCAGGGCGCGAGCAGGGCGCCGCCATAGACTTCGACGCCCAACTGCAGGAAGCCATGGCGCTGCAGTTCGGGCTGTGGCTTGACCCGCAGGCAAGGGCTGTCGGTATGGGCGCCGACCATGCGGATGCCGCCGATCAGGGGCGATTGCCTGCCCAGCTTGATGGCGATGATCGAGGAGTCGTTGCGGGTGACGTAGTAGCGGCCACCGGGCACCGTGGCCCAGCTGTCGCGTTCGTCCAGGCGCTGGTAGCCGGCGGCCTCCAGGCGCTGGGCAAGGCTCGCGGTGGCATGGAAGGGCGTCGGGGAAGCCTTGAGGAAATCGATCAGGCCAGCATTCAGGGAATCGCGCATAACTCACTCCAGACAGCAGTGGCGCGAGTTTAGCGCAGTTGGACGGCAAATTGTGCCAGCCCAATCGCCGGCAAGCCGGCTCCCACAGAGGCCACGCTATCCCGGTGGGAGCAGACTCCCAGAGAGGCCGCGCTATCCCGGTGGGAGCAGGCTCCCAGAGAGACCGCGCTATCCCGGTGGGAGCAGGCTCCCACAGAGGCCGCGCTATCCCGGTGGGAGCCGGCTTGCCGGCGATTGGGTTGGCACAGGGGGCGCGCGCCTCAGAACGGCGCCTGGCACTCGAACTTCAGGCGCTCCCCGGACACCGGGTGGGTAAAGCTCAGCATCGAGGCATGCAGGCACAGCCGCTCATGGGCCGCCAGCGCCTCGGGGTTGGCGTACAGCCGGTCGCCCAGCAGCGGGTGGCCGATCGACAACATGTGCACGCGCAACTGGTGCGAGCGCCCGGTGATCGGGGTCAGCTCCACCCGGCAATGGTCGGCGCAACGCTCGAGCACGCGCCAGAAGGTCAGGGCATGCTTGCCGTGCTCATGGTCCACCACATGGCGGGGCTTGGTCGGCGGGTCGTAGCGCAAGGGCAGGTCGATGCTGCCGCTATCCAAGGCCGGCTGGCCCCAGCACAGGGCGGTGTAGGCCTTCTCGGTCTCGCGATCATGGAATTGGCGCGACAGCTCGCGGTGGCTGTCGGCATCGCGGGCCAGCAGGATGATGCCGGAGGTCTCCCAGTCCAGGCGATGGACGATCAGGGCATCGGGGTAGCCGTTTTCCTGCAGGCGGGTGATCAGGCAGTCCTTGTTGTCCTCGGCGCGGCCCGGCACCGACAGCAGCAGGGTGGGCTTGTTGACCACCAGGACGGCGGCGTCCTCGAAGAGGATCTGGATGTTCGACAACGGCATTATGGTGTGTTCTCAAAAAACACTGTGGGAGCGGGCTCGTCCCGCGATTGCGTCAGCCGGGGCTTGCACAATCGCGGGACAAGCCCGCTCCCACAGAGGTGGTCCGAGAGGACCGGATCAGCGATCAGGCAGGGTGATATTCAGCTCCAGGATCGAGCAGCTACCCTGGTTCTCGAGTTCGATATGCACGTCGTCGCTGCCGATGTTCACATACTTGCGGATCACTTCCAGCAGCTCTTTCTGCAGGGCAGGCAGGTAATCCGGTTCGCTGCGCTGGCCGCGTTCGTGCGCCACGATGATCTGTAGACGCTCTTTCGCTACCGACGCGCTGCTTTGTTTCTGTCTGCCACGAAAGAAGTCAAAAAGGTTCATGGTTTACTTGCCTCCAAACAGGCGCGCGAAGAATCCTTGCTTCTGCACATCGATGAACCGCAGTGGCTTCTCTTTGCCCAGCAGGCGGTCGACGGTGTCGCTGTACGCCTGGCCGGCATCGCTCTGGTCGTCGAGGATGACCGGGATGCCCTGGTTGGAGGCCTTGAGCACGGCCTGGGATTCAGGAATCACACCCTTGAGCTTGATCGCCAGGATCTCTTCGACGTCGGCGATGCTGAGCATTTCGCCTTTCTCGACGCGCTCGGGGTGATAGCGGGTGATCAGCAGGTGTTCCTTGATCGGCTCCTCGCCGTTCTCGGAGCGGCGCGACTTGCTCGACAGGATGCCCAGCATGCGGTCGGAGTCACGGACCGAGGACACTTCCGGGTTGGTCACGACGATGGCCTCGTCGGCGAAGTACATCGCCAGGTGGGCGCCTTTCTCGATACCGGCCGGGGAGTCGCAGATGACGAAGTCGAAGGTTTCCTTGAGCTCCATCAGCACCTTCTCGACGCCTTCCTGGGTCAGGGCGTCCTTGTCGCGGGTCTGGCTGGCGGCCAGCACGAACAGGTTCTCCAGGCGTTTGTCCTTGATCAGGGCCTGCTGCAGGTTGGCCTCGCCGTTGACCACGTTGACGAAGTCGTACACCACGCGGCGCTCGCAGCCCATGATCAGGTCGAGGTTACGCAGGCCGACGTCGAAGTCGACGATGACAGTCTTGTAGCCGCGCAGAGCGAGGCCGGTACCGATGGCGGCGCTGGTGGTGGTCTTGCCCACACCCCCCTTGCCGGAAGTAACCACGAGAATCTTGGCCAAGGTGTTTCACCCCTAAATAAATGGGACAGCGGTCCCTGCAAATACGAAAAACGGCAACAAGAAAAAAGTTGCGCTAAAAATGCCGGCAAGTATCCGTTAAAGACGGGTGATGTTCAACACATCGCCAGACAGGCTGATCTGCACGCCAGCCCCCCACAGCGGGTCGCGACGCAGGTCCTCGCAGACCTTGTACTGGCCGGCGATGGATACCATCTCCGCGGTCATCTGCTGGCAGAAGATGCGCGCCCGGGTATTGCCCTTGATGCCCGCCAGTGCGCGGCCACGCATGGCGCCGTACACATGGATGTTGCCATCGGCGAGAAGTTCCGCACCCGGGCTGACCGAGGCGGTCACCACCAGGTCGCCGCCCTGGGCGTAGATCTGCTGGCCGCCGCGCACCGGCGCGGTGATGATGCGGGTAGGGCGCACTTCGGGTTCGGCCGGCGCCGGTGGCGGAGCAGGGGCGGGCTCGGGCTTCTTCACCTCGGGCTCCGGTTCCAGCGGCCGCTCGCGGGCACCGGAGGGCGGCAGCACCGGCAGGTCGATGGCGATCGCCGCGGCGATGTCCTCGATGCGGCTGGCGCGCACGGCCAGGGTGCGAAGGCCATGGTGGCGACAAACGCGCATCAGCCCGGGCAGGTCGATGGCGCCGCCATCGGCCGACAGCTTGTCCAGTGCCAGCACCAACGGCGTGTTGCTGAAGAAATTGGGGGCCTGGGCCACTTTCGCCGCCAGTTGCAGGTCGAGGGCTTCGAGGTCGTTGCGCGCCAGTTCCAGCACGGTGATGGCAAGCATGCTGCCTTTGAGCTGGAATACGGGGGCGGTGTCGGAGGTCTGGTTGAGGCTCATGGTCTGCATAGACGGCTTGTTGCGAAAAAAGTGCCCTGACTTATAACGATAAGACCCGTTGGCCGCAACCGCGGGCGAACCGATGTAGAATGCCCACCTTTGTCTTTCCGGAAGCTTCAATGGAACGCCCGCGTTTTCGTCTTTATTTCCTTCACCCTCGGTTCTGGGGCCTGTGGCTGGGCCTGGGCCTGCTGTGGCTGGTGGCGCAGCTGCCGTACCGTGCGTTGCTGTGCCTGGGCCGTGCCCTGGGCGCGTTGATGTACCGGGTCGCCGGTGAACGTCGGCGCATCGCCGCGCGCAACCTGGAGCTGTGTTTCCCCGAGCTTTCCGGCGACGAACGGCAGCGCCTGCTCAAGGAAAACTTCGCCTCCACTGGCATCGCCTTCTTCGAAATGGCCATGAGCTGGTGGTGGCCCAAGCCACGCCTGGCGCGCCTGGCCCACATCGAGGGCCTGGAGCACCTGCAGGCCGCCCAGCGCGAAGGCCAGGGTGCGATCCTCATGGCCGTGCACTTCACCACCCTGGAGATCGGCGCTGCACTGCTGGGCCAGGCCCATACCATTGACGGCATGTACCGTGAGCATGGCAACCCATTGTTCGACTACATCCAGCGCCGTGGTCGCGAGCGTCACAACCTCGACTCGCTGGCCGTGGAGCGTGACGACGTGCGCGGCATGCTCAAGCTGCTGCGCGGCGGTCGGGCGATCTGGTACGCCCCGGACCAGGACTACGGGGCCAAGCAGAGCCTGTTCGTGCCGCTGTTCGGCATCCCGGCGGCGACCGTCACCGCCACCACCAAGTTCGCCCGCCTGGGCAAGGCCCGGGTGATCCCCTTCACCCAGGAGCGCCTGGAGGATGGCAGCGGCTATCGCCTGGTGGTCCATCCACCGCTCGAGGGCTTCCCGGGCGAGACCGAAGAGGCCGACTGCCTGCGCATCAACCAATGGGTGGAGAGCGTGTTGCGCGAATGCCCCGAGCAATACCTGTGGGCGCACCGCCGCTTCAAATCGCGCCCGCCAGGAGAGCCACGGTTGTATGACAAGAAAAAGCGCTGACAGGTGATTCGTCTGCCTTGCCCCCATCGCCGGCAAGCCGGCTTCCACAGAAGCCTGGGTAAAACCCGTGGGAGCCGGCTTGCCGGCGATAGGGCCAGGGCAGGCAACGCATCCCTTCCAGGAGAACTTCATGGCTCCACCCCGCACCACCGGCCTGATCCTCTCCGGCGGCGGCGCCCGGGCCGCCTACCAGGTAGGTGTACTGGCGGGCATCGCCGAGTTGTTGCCGCCGGGTGCGGCCAACCCGTTCCCGGTGATCGTCGGCACCTCCGCTGGCGCCATCAATGCCGTCACCCTGGCCAGCGGCGCCACGCATTTCACCGAGGCGGTGCAGCGCCTGACCACCTTCTGGCAGCATTTTCGCAGCCACCTGGTATTGCGCAGCGACTGGCCGGGGGTGATCCGCCAGGCCAGCCGTTTCGTCAGCCATAGCCTGCTGGGCGTTGGCGGCCAGGTGCCGGTGGCGCTGCTGGACAGCAGCCCACTGCGCACCCTCCTGCAGTCGCACCTGGACCTGGACGGCATCGCCCACTCCCTGGCAGCCGAGCAGTTGCGTGCGGTGGCCATCACTGCCTTCGGCTATGAGTCGGGCCAGGCGGTAACGTTCTACCAAGGGCGCGGTGCCATCGAGCCCTGGCTGCGCCATCGGCGCATTGGCGTGCCCACTTCGTTGACCATCGACCATCTGCTGGCCAGCTCGGCGATCCCGCTGCTGTTCGCCCCGGTCAAGCTCGATGAGGAGTACTTCGGTGACGGTGCGGTGCGCCAATCGGCACCGATCAGCCCGGCGCTGCACCTGGGCGCCAGCCGGGTGCTGGTGGTCGGCGTCAGCGGCAACCCCCAGCGGCCGTCGGCACCCCTGCCGGCCCAGCGCGTCTTCAGCGGCCAGCAGCCGAGCCTTGCACAGATCGGCGCGCACATGCTCAACAGCACCTTCATCGATAGTCTGGAAGACGACATCGAGCTGCTCCAGCGGCTCAACCACCTGAGCCACCTGATCCCTGCGCACCTGGATGCCCGGCGCCTGGGGCTGGCGCCGATCGAGGTACTGGTGGTGGCGCCCAGCCAACCGCTGGACGAAATCGCCGCCCGCCACCGGCGCGAACTGCCGGCGGCGCTGCGCATGTTCCTGCGCGGCCCGGGCGCCACCCGCACCAGCGGGGCAGGGGTGCTCAGCTACCTGCTGTTCGAAGCCAGCTATTGCAGCGAGCTGATCGAGCTGGGACGCAAGGACGCCTTGGCCAAGCGACGGGAGCTGTGCCAGTTCCTGGGATTATGAGCGTGTTTTCGCGGGCCCAATCGCCGGCAAGCCGGCTCCCACAGGGATCGCGCACATAGCAAGACAGATGCTCCCACCTGCCCGGCACGGTTTTCACAGGCACCGCCGAGCCTGTGGGAGCCGGCTTGCCGGCGATTGGGTCGTAGGGCGGCCCCGTCACTCGGCAATCTGCAGCTTGCGCGCCTGGGTATACACGTACCGCACCTTCTCGTACTCGAACGGCGAATTGAGCTGCCCATAACGGAAGTTGGTGCTGTAGCGCTTGTCCACCGCGCGCAGCACGGTGATCTCCGGGTGGTCGCTGCTGGCCTCGGCCACGTTGAGGAAGTTCGCCTCGCGTTCGCCCACGTAGTCCACGGCCAGCCCAGCGGTATCGCGCAGGTTCGAAGGCCCGAGGATCGGCAACATGATGTACGGCCCATCGGGCACGCCGTAGAAGCCCAGGGTCTGGCCGAAGTCCTCGCTCTGGCGTGGCAGGCCCATCTTGGTCGCCGGGTCCCACAAACCGCCCACGCCGATGATGGTGTTGAACATCAGGCGGGCGGTGATCTCTGCCGAACGCTTGGCCTTGAGCTGCAGGATACTGTTGAACAAGTTGGGCACGTCGCCCAGGTTGTTGAAGAAGTTGGTCACCCCGGTGCGCACGAAGCGCGGGGTGACGTAGCGGTAGCCGTCGACCACCGGCAGCATCACCCATTGGTCGAAGCGGTAGTTGAAGTGGTAGATGCGCCGGTTCATCGACTCCAGCGGGTCGTACACGTTCAGGGCGGTGAGCGTCGAGCGCTCGAACTCGCGCTGGTCCAGCCCGGGGTTGAATTTCAGCTCGCGCAGCGGGTCGAGGAAACCGTCGGCTTCGGCCGTAGGCGCGGGCTTGTCGGCTTCGACCACGCTGGTGCGCGGCGCGGTTTCGGCCGCCAGGGCATTGCCGGCGGCGAGCAGGGCGGTGACGAGCAGCAGTTTGTTAACCACGGAAGAACTCCAGCATCGCGTCGCTGTTGACGCGGTAGTTGAGGTTGCCGCAATGGCCGCCATGGGGATACAGGGTCAGGCGATCGCCGAACACCTTGCGCAGGAAGCCGATGTCGCCAGGGCCGAGGATCACATCGTCGGCGTTGTGCATCACGGCGACCTTCGGGCTTTCGCGCAGGTAGTCGGCCAGGGCGTACAGGCTGACCTGGTCGATCAACTGCAGCACGCTGCCGCCGTCGGTGCGGGCGCGCCACATGGGGATCACCTGCTCGGTGATGTAGCACTCGAAGTCGCATTGCAGGGCGCGCTTGAAGAACGGCGTGAGGCTGCTGCCTTCGGTGATCGGGTACTTGGGTGGGGTGATCAGGCCACGGTTGTTGACCAGGTCCGAGGTGAAGGCGATGTCGGCCGCCGAAAAGCGGAACGAGGTGCCGATGAGCATGGCCATCTGTTCGTTGGACAGGTGCTGGCGCGACTTCTGGAAGTCATACAGCAACGCCTCGTTGAGGTCGATGTAGCCCTTCTGCTGGAAGTACAGGGTCAGTTTTTCCAGCATCAGTTCGTAGAATGTGGTGCTGTGGTCGATGCCCTTCACGCGGGTCTGCACCAGTTTGTCCAGATTACTGACCGAGGTGTAGAGGTTGACCGGCGGGTTGAGCAATAGCACACGCTTGAAGTTGAAGCTGCGCCGGGTTTCGTCCAGGTGGCTGACGAAGGCCGCATCGAGGGCGCCGAGGCTGTAGCCGGTGAGGTGGAACTCGCTGACCGGCAAGCGCGGGTGCTGGGCGCGCACGGCCTGCATCACCCGGTACAGGTCCTCGGCATCGTCCTGGGTGATGCCGGGGGTGGCGAAGCGCGAGGCGGCGCTCATGAAGTCCCAGCTGGTGGGCGAGGACAACTGCACCACATGGAAGCCCGCCTGGTAGAACAGCTTCTTCAGGTATTCGTTGATGGTGCTGGAGTAAGGGGCTCCGGTGCCGGCGATGATGAAGATCAGCGGAGCCTCGTGGTCCTGGTAGGCCAGGCGGTACTTGAGCTTCTTCACCGGCCAGAAGTTATCGGGCAGGGTGAAGGCCCGCTCCGGGCGCAGGTTGAGGCTGTAGTCTGACTGGCTGATGTCCTCGTCGCTGGGCAGGGTAGGGCGCTGCTCCGGCGGCGTGGTGGCGATGGTTGCCTCGAACGGGTTGGTCAGCGGGTAGCCATAGCTCGCGGCGTCAATATCCTGCGCCGAAGCGGCCGCAGCCAGGAGCAGGCCACCGAACAGGGTAGCGAGGCGCAAGGGTCGAAGCATGGGATCCCCCAAAAAGTACATAAGGCAAAGCGCTATCTAGGACCATGGTTGGCCCGGCAAAGTTGCCTGGCACCCCACTGTTTGTTGCACAAGATAGTGCCGCGACTGTCTACGGCGCGGCAATGGAGTTCATTCGAACATAGCTGCAACTCACGGATTTTGCCTTGCGTGGCGCTGCAGGCCGATTATGCTGGCGGCACGTTTCGACCTTTGGAGGCTGTCATGTCCCGTGCGTTGCCCATCGTTGTCATGCTGCTGTTCCTGGCATTGTGGCTGGCGGCCAGTTATGGCGTGCGCTATGGGCTGATGGAGGATGGCCGTTGGGTCGGGCTGTGCAGCGTGCCGGGAGAACATTGGCAATGCCAGGCCCGTTCGCTGTTGGGCCTGGGGATCCATTACCAGGTGCTGGGGTGGGCCGCGTTGGGCGCCTCGCTCTTGGCACAGGTGATACCGGGACGCGGCGGTTGGTGGCTGGCGCTGCTGGGGCTGGTCTTCGGCCTGCCGGCGCTGGTGCTGTATACCGCGAGCCTTGCGGTGTTCGCGGTGGTGCTGTCGGGGTTGCGGTTGGTCAGACAGCCGGCCTGATACGGGGGCTGCCTGTGAGATCGAGCGCCGCGCGGGCGGCGCTCGATCCTCACGCCTTGCGCAAGCTTCGCCACAACGCCACGACCATCATCCCGCTCACGACCGCCCAGCACCACGCCTGCTGGCTCGTCAGCCCTTCGATGAACAACTGCGGCGCGATCCCCGCCCCGACGATGAACGCCAGCAAGGCCACTTCCGCCCGCGGTGCCGCCACCGGCCGCAGCAGGTAGACCAACGCCGGCAGCACCAGCGCCGGTGTAGGGAAGCTGCGATAACGTGCATCGAACACCATCGCCAGCATGCTCACGGCTGCCGCGAAACCTGCGGCCAGCAGCCACCACCCCGCCCGTTGCTCGAGCCAGGCGAACAAGCGTTGACGCCAG
Source organism: Pseudomonas shiyinii (assembly GCF_056725765.1). Taxonomy (NCBI): domain Bacteria; kingdom Pseudomonadati; phylum Pseudomonadota; class Gammaproteobacteria; order Pseudomonadales; family Pseudomonadaceae; genus Pseudomonas; species Pseudomonas shiyinii. The sequence goes on from NZ_CM161522.1 coordinate 1,026,501, forward strand.
CCATCACGCGCCGCTAAGGCCAGCGCCCCATGGGCCAACACCACCAGGTTCAACCCGGCCAACCCTGCTGCCCACACCCATTCGGCGGCAAAGCGCGCATGGGTGCGCATCAGCTCGCCCCACAACCCGAGGCTGGCTGCGCCTACAGCGGCCAACAGCGGCAACGCCAGCGCTGCGCGACGGTTCGCGGGCTGGCCGGCCAGCAACAAGGTGAACACCATCAAGCTGGCGCCTGCCAGCCACCATTGGCGCCAGTAGGGCAGGTTGCTCACTGGGCCTTCAAGTACGCCCTTGTCCTGCCGGTCGGCATCGTACAGCCCCCAGTAGCCGCCCACGGCACCTTCGCTTGCGCGTTTCCATGGCTGGTCGAAGGCTTCGATCAGGTTGTAGCGCCAGCCATTGGCCTCGGCCAAGGCCACGAAACCACGGATGAACCGTGCCTCGTTGGCCCGGCTCGGCACGGCAGTCTCGCGCTGGCGGCCTTCGCTGGGCCAGCCGGTTTCGCCGATGAGAATGTCCTTGGGGGCGAAGCGCTCGCCGAACACCCGGCGCACGTCGGCCACGTGGGCGAGGGCATCATCGATGCCGCGCGGGTCGTCCTCCCAGTAGGGCAGCAGGTGAATGGTCAGGAAGTCCACCGCCGGGGCCACCTGGGGATGCTGCAGCCAGAACTCCCAGACATCGGCATAGGTCACCGGGACCTTCACCTGGCTTTTCACCCGGGCGATCAGGGCGGCCAGGCGTTCGCCGGTCACTTCCTTGCGCAGCAACGCCTCGTTGCCGACGATCACCGCAGTGACCACGTCGGGGTTGGCATTGGCCGAGGCGATCAAGGCATCGACCTCCTTGTCGGTGTCCACCGGGTTGGCGTTGACCCAGGCGCCGAGCATCACCTTCAGCCCGTGCTTGCGGGCCAGGGCAGGGATGGCCTCAAGGCCTGTCATCGAATAGGTGCGGATGCACTGGAATCGCTCGGCGAGCAGGGCCAGGTCGGCATCCATGCGCGCCGGGCGCAGGCGAAACGGTTGGTCGAACGGCGACTGGTCCTTGTCGAACGGGGTGTAGGAGGCGCACTGCAGCTTGTGTGTCGAGCTGGCCGCGTCGGGTAGGTGAACCGGCTTGCCGAGCCCGTACCAGAGCGCGCCGAGCCCGGCCAGGGCCAGCAGGCAGGCGAGCAGGTACACAGGCAGCAGGCGGGTGGCACGGGGCATCGGGCGGTCCATCATCGGCGGCAAAAGGCTAGATGATAGCTGCAAACGCTCTAGATCAGGCATCTACCATGCAAGGATCACGCAGGGTAGGGAAAAGCTGGCGCACTGATGGCGAAGTGCTGTCGCTGATCGTTCGATAAAGGTCGCGCACAGAGCAGGTCGGCTATTGTGTGAAGTTGATGATGCAACTTCCGAGACCTGACGAGGGGATGCTTTGATGAAAATGCGACGTTTCCTGGGAGTGGGTGCAGCCCTGGTATTGGCCATGAGCGCTGCGCAGGCAATGGCCAAAGAAGTAAGCATTGGTTACGTGGATGGTTGGTCCGACAGTGTGGCAACCACCTTCGTGGCCGCCGAAGTGATCAAGCAGAAACTCGGTTATGACGTGGACCTCAAGCCCGTCGCCACCGGCATCATGTGGCAGGGTGTGGCCACCGGCAAGCTCGACGCCATGTTGTCGGCCTGGCTGCCGGTCACCCACGGGGAGTACTGGGGCAAGAACAAGGACAAGGTGGTCGACTACGGCCCCAACTTCAAGGATGCGAAAATCGGCCTGATCGTGCCTGAGTATGTCAAGGCCGCGAGCATTGCCGACCTCAAGACCGACGAAAGCTTCAAGCACAAGATCGTCGGCATCGACGCCGGCTCCGGTGTGATGCTCAAGACCGACCAGGCCATCAAGGACTACGCCCTGGACGGCTACAAGCTGCAGGCGAGCTCTGGCGCGGCGATGACCGCGGAGCTGGGTCGTGCCTATGCCAAGCAGCAGTCCATTGCCGTGACCGGCTGGGTGCCGCACTGGATGTTCGCCAAGTGGAAACTCAAGTTCCTCGAGGATCCGAAAGGCGTCTATGGCGCCGCCGAGACCGTCAACAGCATCGGCAGCAAGGAGCTGGCGAGCAAGGCACCGGAAGTGGCCGAGTTCCTGAAGAACTTCCACTGGAACTCCAAGGATGAGATCGGCGAAGTCATGCTGGCCATCCAGGAAGGCGCCAAACCCGAAGCCGCCGCCAAGGACTGGGTCGCCAAGCACCCTGACCGCGTGAAGGAATGGACCGGCAAATAATTGCCCTGTAGCCCAATCGCGGGGCAAGCCCGCTCCCACAGGTCCAGCGATTGCACTGGCCCCTGTGGGGCTGGCCCGCGATTGGGCTTCCACAGTCACCCTGCCATCTAGCCGCTGCAGCCCTTCGGGCTGCGCTGTCGCGCAGAGAACAAGTGGCTGGCACCACCCTCTTCTGTGGGAGCGGGCTTGTCCCGCGACTGGGCCTTCACAGCCACACTGCATCCCAATGGGAATACTCTCCAAGCCGCTTGACCAAGCCTGCCCTCAGAGGATTGGCAACGATGTAGCGTGCCACGTTGCGAACATCGTCCTCCCTGCGCAACGCCCTGTCCTGATACCCGGATTGCCAGATCCGTTCACGATATCCCGCCTTGTACAAACCACGACTGCTTCGCGACTTGAACCGGCGCATCAGGGTGCTCAAGGTCCCTGTACGCAGTTCGATGAGCCAGTGGATATGATCGGGCATGATCACCCAGGCGAGAGATCGGCAGGCTTTCTCTTCTTGAGCCTGGCGCAATTGGCGTACCGCCAGACGCGCGTAGTGAAAATTCAGGAACAGTGGTTTTCGTTGCAGAGTAACGGTGGTCAGCAGGTAGAGCCTACCCGGCTCGGAGTAGCGGCCGCGACGTAGCAACCTGGAGTGGGGACGGTCCATGTCGGTTTCCTTCGGGCGATGGTTATCCACTCAAAAGGTAGTTGCCAGGGGGACAGTGACCGATCTGAATTTATTGCTGGATGTGCTGGCCCAATCGCGGGGCAAGCCCGCTCCCACAGGTCCAGCGATTGCACTCGCGATTGGGCTATTTGGGTTGTTACCGATCCTGTAAAACACTTTCTCATCTAAGACTAAGGTCGTCTGGTTGGCAGCCTTCGGCAGCATAAAGTAAGGGCGGGTTCTCCCTTATTTGTGCTGCTGCTAGGACAACAACAATGAACGACAGCATCTACCAATCGATACAGAACAGCCCCCGCTTCAAGGAGCTCGTCACCAAGCGCGAGCGCTTCGCCTGGATTCTCTCGGCGATCATGCTCGGCCTCTACTGCGGCTTCATCCTTCTCATCGCCTATGGCCCTCAGGTACTGGGCGCCAAGCTCAGCCCCGAGTCGTCGATCACCTGGGGCATCCCCCTGGGCGTCGGCCTGATCGTCGCGGCGTTCGTCCTCACCGCCATCTACGTACGCCGTGCCAACGGCGAGTTCGATGAGTTGAACAAGGCCATCCTGAAGGAGGCGCAGCAATGATCCGCCACTCAGCCAAAGCCCTGGCCGTCCTGGCCTGCGGCGCTTTCGCACCCGCCGTGTGGGCCGCCGATGCCCTGACCGGCGAGGTGCACAAGCAACCGCTCAACGTCTCGGCGATCGTCATGTTCGTGGCCTTCGTCTGCTTCACACTGGGCATCACCTACTGGGCCTCCAAGCGCAACAAGTCGGCCTCCGACTACTACGCTGCCGGTGGCCGCATCACCGGCTTCCAGAACGGCCTGGCGATTGCCGGTGACTACATGTCGGCAGCGTCCTTCCTGGGAATTTCCGCCCTGGTGTTCACCTCCGGCTATGATGGCCTGATCTACTCGATCGGCTTCCTCGTCGGCTGGCCGATCATTCTCTTCCTGATCGCCGAACGCCTGCGCAACCTGGGCAAGTACACCTTCGCCGACGTCGCCTCGTACCGTCTCGGGCAGAAAGAGATCCGCACCTTGTCGGCCTCAGGCTCCCTGGTGGTGGTGGCATTCTACCTGATCGCCCAGATGGTCGGTGCCGGCAAGCTGATCCAGCTGCTGTTCGGCCTGGACTACCACGTCGCGGTGATCCTGGTGGGTATCCTGATGTGCCTGTACGTCCTGTTCGGCGGCATGCTGGCCACCACCTGGGTTCAGATCATCAAGGCCGTGCTGCTGCTCTCCGGCGCCAGCTTCATGGCGCTGATGGTGATGAAGCACGTGGGCTTCGACTTCAACACCCTGTTCTCCGAAGCGATCAAGGTGCACGCCAAGGGCGAGGCGATCATGAGTCCGGGCGGCCTGGTCAAGGATCCGATCTCGGCATTCTCCCTGGGCCTGGCATTGATGTTCGGTACCGCTGGCTTGCCGCATATCCTGATGCGCTTCTTCACCGTCAGCGACGCCAAGGAAGCGCGCAAGAGCGTGCTCTACGCCACTGGCTTCATCGGCTACTTCTACATCCTGACCTTCATCATCGGCTTTGGCGCGATCCTGCTGGTCAGCACCAACCCCGACTTCAAGGACGCCGCTGGCGCCCTGATCGGCGGCAACAACATGGCGGCGGTGCACTTGGCCAATGCCGTGGGCGGCAGCGTGTTCCTGGGCTTCATCTCGGCAGTGGCCTTTGCCACCATCCTGGCGGTGGTCGCCGGCCTGACCCTGGCCGGCGCCTCGGCGGTGTCCCATGACCTGTACGCCAGCGTGATCTGCAAGGGCAAGGCCAACGAGAAGGACGAGATCCGCGTCTCGAAGATCACCACCATCGCCCTGGGCGTGCTGGCGATCGGCCTGGGCATCCTGTTCGAGAAGCAGAACATCGCCTTCATGGTCGGCCTGGCGTTCTCCATCGCGGCCAGCTGCAACTTCCCGGTACTGCTGCTTTCGATGTACTGGAAGAAGCTGACCACCCGCGGCGCCATGATCGGCGGCTGGTTGGGCCTGGTCAGCGCGGTGGGCTTGATGATCCTCGGCCCGACCATCTGGGTGCAGATCCTTGGCCACGAGAAAGCCATCTACCCGTACGAATATCCGGCGCTGTTCTCCATGCTCATCGCCTTCGTCGGTATCTGGTTCTTCTCGGTCACCGACAAGTCCAAGGCCGCCGAAGACGAGCGTGCACTGTTCTTCCCGCAGTTCGTGCGTTCGCAGACCGGCCTGGGGGCCAGTGGGGCGGTGTCGCACTGACCGTTGTTTGTTGAAAGAAAACGCCCCGCTCGCCGGGGCGTTTTCTTTTGGCCTAGGACGTTTCGTAGCAAGGTAGGAGGTTTCGCCGATTCATTGGGAGCCGTCTCATTCACGCTTGGGCTTGGGCTCATCACGCTTTCCCTTTCGGGAACGTATAGGGCGATAGGAAATTTCATCAAGGCGCCAGGAAGCATCCTATTCGAGTAGCTCGGCGTTTTCCTCATGCTGTTGGTTTTGCTGTGTCGGGCAGTGCCCGGGGCAGGCGAACGGTCGTGAGGAGTCATGAGAAACATGAAGCGACGTGTGGGCGCCCAGGTCGCCAAGTGGTTGCGTGGCGGTTTGCTGGCCTGGCTGGCGATATTCGGTGCGGGCCTGGCCGAGGCCGCGCAGGTGCAGATCAACGTGGTCTACCGTGATGGGAAGCTGCTGTTCGATTCGCCGCCGGCGCCTTATTGCAGCCTCTGGCCGGAATTGTGCAGCAACGGCCAGACCGTGGCATTGCCGATCAACTACTACAAGACAGTCAACTACAACGGGGGGCAAAGGGATCAGCTGTACTACCAACTGCCCCCCAAGCAAACGGGAACACTGTCAAGCATGACGGGTGATTCCTACCCGTTCGATTTCCAGTTCCTGACCTTGGGCGCATCGGTAGAAACATCTCGCATTGAAGATAACCCGGCTCATTTGCCTTTTTATGGTCGTTGCTCGGTTCTTCGCAGGGGGCCGAACAATGTGGCGTGGGCGAAGTTCGTCCTGGAGATCGATAGCAACAGTGGGGGCCCTTGTTACGCCAGCCTTCCGCCGCGACCATACGCATACAGGGCCACTGCACGGGACATCGGCGCGTCCTATCACCTGGGCTTGCCGCCCCTGCAGCAGCTCAAGCCCGGGCGATACAGCGGCAAGGTTTCCTATCGCGTCGGCGATGGCGGGGACATCGACCTGGGGAAATGGGTGACCATCGCTGACAGCCAGCTGGATGTCTGGGTCGAACTGACCGTCAGCCGCGATATCCAGGTGGACTTTCCGCCAGGCACCGACCGCGCGATCCTGGAACCACCTGGTGGCTGGAACAACTACCCCGGCGGCAAGCCCCCTAGGCTGCTCGCACGCGATATCCCGTTTCGTATTTCCATCGACGGTCCTGTTGGCGTGTACCTGAGTTGCCAGTACACGCTCACCGCCGACAGCTGCGGCTTGCGCAACCAGAATGACCATGAGGTGCCGGTCACCGTGCAGATGACCTTGAACGGGGCGACCGCCGAGCGTCGCAGGGCGGTCAGGGTCCCGTTGCCCACTGTCGAGAGCGACAAGCGTCTGTTCGTTCCCAGTCAGCCTTTGCGCAACCAGCCCGGCACGCTGCACTTCAAGGTTGACGGCGAGGACGTATCGCGCATGCTCGAACATCCCGGCAGCACCTACAAAGGGTTCGTCAACGTGATTTTCGACGCAGCCATATAGCGTTTCGATGCTCGTACGATTCGGCAATACGCCGCTGCGACATGCACCTATTGGCTGTTCGAGTGCTGGAAGTTGTCTGACGTAATCATCGGAAATTTCTTACTTAGTTTAGGAGGTGTCCGACTATTCATGCGCATCAATCGGCGAACAATAGTTCCTTGGTAGTCAATTGGCCACTATCAGATTCCTACAAGGCCAAATGCTGATTTGTAAAGGATGACACTCCATGAAAGTTTTGATCGTGGACGACCACCCCTTCATTCGTTCCAGCGTGAGCACTCAGCTGCGCCAGGACCGTCTGGAGGTGGTCGGCCAGGCGGACAACGGCGTCGATGCCGTGCGCCTGGTTCGCGAGTGCTCGCCGGACCTTGTGGTGCTGGACCTTGTCCTGCCGGACATGGACGGGCTGCAGGTACTGGTGCGTATCCGTGAAATGCCGCGGCCGCCCAAGGTGCTGGTGCTCACCTCCCAGCTGGCCGAATACTTTTCCCTGCGCTGCATGCGCGCAGGTGCATCGGGGTTCCTGTCCAAGAGCGACAACCTGCAGGAGCTGAGCAAGGCAGTGCGGGCCCTGCGGTCGGGCTACAGCTATTTCCCGGACGTGTCGTTCAGCTCCGTCAACCACGGCGACAGGGTCGCCAGCGAGGCCCAGCTCATCGCATCGCTGAGCGATCGCGAAATGATCATCCTCCAATACCTGGCCCGTGGCATGAGCAACAAGGCCATCGGTGACTTGATGCTGCTCAGCAACAAGACCATCAGCACCTACAAGACGCGCCTGCTGGAAAAACTCAGGGTGGGCTCGGTGATCGAGCTGGCCGACCTCGCACGCCGTAACTGCCTGATCTAGAACCCCTCCCGTGCCCTTACGTCTCTTATTGGCGGCCTTGCTCTATAGCATCGCCGCAGCGTTCGCCCATGGCGGACCACTGCTCACCCCGGCCACGCTCCCGGCGGGGGCCAGCCCCGAACTGGACAACCGGCAACTGCGTTGGCTGTGGGAGCACCGGACCTTGCGCCTGGGGGTGGTCAATCGAGAAAACCCACCCCTGGATATCCTCGGCACCGGCTTGTCATTCGAAGGCATCACCGCCGATTATGCTGGCCTTCTGGCTGCGCAGCTGCGTTTGCAGGTGCAGGTCGAGGTGTTCCGCAGCTTCGAGGATGCCGCCACTGCCTTGCGCGCTGGCCGTATCGACCTGCTCGGCTCGGTGACCGCGCAACGCGCTTTGGAAGCCGGCCTACACCTGTCCCGGCCCTACGCCAGCGACCAGCCGACATTGCTTGGCCCGACGCCGAACGGCCATGCCGTGGCCAGCGCCGACATGCCGTTCCGCCTGGCGATGCTGGAGGGCTATCGGCCCATGGCGCAAGTCCGCGCCCGCTACCCCAAGGCGCAGATCCAGACCTACCCGTCGCCGGCCAGCGCCCTGGCCGCGCTGGCGCTCGACCAGGCCGACCTTTACCTGGGCAGTGCCTTGGGGGTGCGCTACGTGCTCGGGCGCAACCAGTCCGGGAGCATCGAGGAAATCGGCCGGGCAGGGCTGCCTGAACAGGGCGTCGGGTTTGCCATGGCCGATGATGGCAGCCCCTTGGCGCAACTGGTCGACCTGGCCCTGGAAGGCCTCACGGTGCCCCAGCACCTGGGCGTGCGCAAGCGCTGGCGCCCCATCGTGATCGACACCCACCAACCCGAGCCGCTGCAACTGAGCGAGGCCGAGGAGCGTTGGCTGCACGACAACCCCCGTGTCACGGTGCTGGCGGACGAGCAGCTGCTGCCCTTGAGCTACCGGGATGCCAATGGCAAGTGGCGCGGCATGAGCCTGGATATCCTGCAACTGATCGGTCGCCGCACGGGCTTGCATTTCGATGTGCAACCCGGTGGCACCATCGAACAGATGACCAACCGCCTGCGCCAGGGCCAGGCACAGTTGATCGCCGGTTTGCCGGACAGCCCAGGGCGCAGGCGCGAGCTGGCCTTCAGCCGTGCCTACCTGAGTGCATCGCGGGTGCTGGTCACCCGTGACGAACCCAGCGCCCCGGTCGAGTTGGCGCAGCTCGAACGCCGGCGACTGGCCCTGGTCAAGGGCAGTGCCGTCCAGGATGAGCTGGGGCGACGCTACCCGTTGATTCGCCAAGTGCCAACGGCCACGCCGCTGGAGGCCCTGCATGCGCTGGCCCGCGGCCAGGTCGAAGGTGCAGTGCTGACCTTCGATGATGCGCGCCCCTTGATCACCCGCTGGTACCCCGGGCGCCTGAAGATAAGCGCCAGCCTGGCCCTGCCGCCAGTTCACTTCGCCCTGGCCAGCGTACGCGGCGCCACCGAGCTGCAGGGGATCATCAACAAGGCCATGCTCAGCCTGGCGCCACAGGAAATCGACTCGCTGGTGCGCCGATGGCGCAATCCGATGATCGTCGCCGATGGCATGTGGCCGCGCTATCGCGCCAAGGTCATGGTCGGTTTCGCCGTGGCGATGGCCCTGCTGTTCATGGCCATGCTCTGGATCCGCTACCTGCGACGTCTACAGCTGCAACTGCGCAGGGCCAAGCAGGAGGCCGAGCAGGCCAACCAGGCCAAGACCCATTTCCTCACCACCATGAGCCACGAGATCCGTACCCCGCTGCACGCCGTGCAGGGCATGCTCGAGCTGGCCCAGCGCAAGGCCGCCCATGGCGTGCTCGACCGCCTGGCCATCGAAGTGGCCAGCGATGCCGCGCGCGGCCTGCTCGAGCTGATCGGTGACATACTCGATATCGCGCGCATCGAGGCCGGGCACCTGCAATTGATGCTCGAGCGCGTACGCCTGTATGACCAGGTGGCGCGGGTGGTGCAGTTGTTCGAGCAGCAGGCCAAGGGCAAAGGGCTGGAGCTGCACCTGGAGACCCACGGGCAGGTGGACGCCCATGTGATGCTCGACCCGCTGCGTTTCAAGCAGGTGCTGGCGAACCTGCTGAGCAACGCCATCAAGTTCACCCTGCAGGGGCAGGTACGGGTCGTGCTGCAAGCCAAGGCGCAGGCGCAACGGTTGCAGGTGGAGCTGCATGTTCAGGACACCGGTATCGGCATCGACGCCTCGGAGATCGAGGCGCTCGGGCAGTTGTTCCACCAGGCCAGCAACCAGCGCCAGTCCGCGCGCAGCAGCACCGGCCTGGGCCTGGGGATCAGCCGTAGCCTGTGCCAGATGATGGGCGGGGGGCTGCGTCTGCACAGTGTGCTGGGGCAGGGGACGCGGGTAGAAGTGAACCTCGACCTGGCGTTGTTGCCCGAAGGCGAGGCGAGTGAACCTGTCGATGCCCCCTGTGTCACGGGCACCGAGATGCGCCTGCGGATCCTGGTGGTGGATGACTACCCGGCCAACCGGCTGCTGTTGGCCCAGCAGCTTGACTTCCTCGGGCACCAGGCGCGGGTGGCCGAAGATGGTGCGCAGGCGCTGCGCTTGTGGCTGAAGGAGCATTTCGACGTCGTGATCAGCGATTGCAACATGCCGCGGCTCAACGGCTACGCCCTGGCTCGGGCGATCCGCGAGCACGAGCGGCGCAGCGGCCGGCCGCGGTGTCGGTTGATCGGCCTGACGGCCAGCGCCATGACGCGCGAGCGACGACGTTGCCGTGCCGTCGGCATGGATGATTGCCTGTTCAAGCCCCTCGGGCTGGACAGCCTGCACCGTACCCTGGCCAGCTGCATGCAGGCGGCAAGCGAGGAGCAACCGATGCTCGATCTTGCCCACTTGAATCATCTGGTAGGCAAGGACCAGGCCGCACTGAAGGCCTTGCTGCGCGACCTGCGCAGCAGCAACCGGGAGGACCTGCAACGCCTGGAGTCGCTGGGCGACGATGCGCTGGCCTTGGCTGAGCTGGCGCATCGGGTCAAGGGCGGGGCGCGCATCGCCCGGGCCGATCGTCTGTATGACCTGTGCGAACAGCTCGAGCGCAGCTGTGCGGCCAAGCCTGTGGTCATCAGTACGTTGCGTCGGGATGTGCAGGCGCTGCGGCGGGTGATGATGCGCCTGGAGCGGCAACTGGCTGAGGAGGCAGCCCGCAGCGCACCCGGCCAGGGTTGAACGATCGGGGGTGGGAAATTTCCACAAAACGCTCGGAGCGGTCCTGTATTTTGTGGCTGCGGCCCTTGCCGATAATTCTCTCCGTCAGCCACCAAGTGCTGATTGAAATTTTCAGTTTTTCAAGGAGATGAATGAATGAAAGCGCGTTTTCTGGCTATCCCTTTCCTGGCGTTGGCCGCGGGCTCGGCATTTGCCGCTGAAACCATCGAGAAGCAGATCCAGGTCATCGCTACGGTTCCGACTGCGCAGTTCTATGTCGAGCCGGTCGGAGACTGGATGAACGACCCGCAGGAGCTGCAGTTCAATTCCCAGCGCGGGGAATTCGGCGAGGTACGCCGCCAGTTCCAGGCCAAGAGCACCATTGGCCCGATCAAGGCGTTCCTGACTACCCAGCCAGAAGTGGTCAGCGGCATCGACAAGTTCGGCCTGAAGGTCAACATGGCAGGCAAGGACCTGGGGCTTACCCCGGTAGAACTACTCAACCAGGCGCAGGCCAGTGCAGGCACCACGATGGACTTCCTGATCACCGCTGAGAAGCCAGCAGGGGGCTATGTGCCGGGCAACTACATGGGCATGGTCAACATGATGTTCGAAAGCGCAGCACCTGGCGGCGCCTGATTCTCCTCGCTTCCATACCCCCTTCAACATCCATAGTCTCCCTTGGCTGCTCGGCACTTGCCGGGCAGTCGGGGGCGGGCATTGCCTATGGAAAAGGTCATGTTCCACTTCTCTGCACGTTACCGCCGCCTACGCCATTGGCTGGCCTTGGGTGCCTGCCTGGCGCCCTTGCAAGGCTGGGCGCAGGCGCCAACCCCGCCGTCGGTGGTGCACCAGTTCGAAGGCCTGCCTCGGGAGTTCGAGGCGCATTTCTTCGATGTGCCATTGGCGGTCCGGGTCGAGCTGGATGGGCGTTACCTGGGGGACGCCATGGTTATCTTGACCCGTGACGAACGTGTGCAGATGCTCGAGTTCACCGATGTCATGGACAGCCGTGAGCCCCCTGCGCTGCGCCGCGTCTGGCAGGAGCGGCTGGCCGCCGGGCGCCTGTTGGGCGATTGCACGAAAAACTGCCCGGACGGGTTGCAGGCCATCCACTACAGCCTGGCCAACTCCCAGCTTTCCTTGCTGACCTCCAACGCCGAGAAGGAGGGGCAGCAGGTGCGTTATCACCGCATGCCTGAAGGTGGCAGCCTCGGGTTGTTGCTGCGCAACCAGCTCAACCTGGTGCATGACGGCACCGACACCAGTGGCCGTGTCGCCTTCCAGGGCCAGGGCAGCCTGGGCAACTGGACCACCTACGCCGATGCCCAGGCCGACCGGGTCAGCCAGGGCGAGGATGGCACGCGCTATCGCATGGACCAGCTCTACGTCGAGCGCCTGCTCGAACAAAATTTCTTTCGTCTGGGCTATTTCACCCCGGGCGCACAGGGTCTGACCCGCCAGCCCACGCTGTTGGGCGACAGTCCCGACACGACCCTTGGCGTGATGTTCGGCAGCAGCGACAGCCTGTTGATCGACAACGGCCAGCCCAGTTCCACGCCGATCTACGTCACGCCCAACCGCCAGGGCATCGCCGAGATCTATCGCAACGGCGTGCTGATCAACAGCCAGCCGGTGCAGCCGGGCCTGCAGACCCTCGACACCCGGGTGTTGCCCGGCGGGATCTACCAGGTGGAGGTGCGCCTGCTGGAGGACGGCCAGGAGACCTCGCGCACCGAGGCGTTCATCTACAAGCCGTCGAACTGGAGCAACCCCGAGAGTCGCTGGCGCTACAACCTCTACCTCGGCCAGCAGACCAGCCTGCTGAACAACTGGGACTACGAGCGCCGCGATGGGCTTGGCGCCGGGGTGATGTCCAACTACCTCCTGCATCCGCGCGCCGTGCTCGGGCTTTCGGCGCAGCATGTGGACGAGAGCATGCAGTACGGCACGTCGCTGGACTGGGATGTGCTCGAACGCCTGAAGTTCTACGGCAACATCAACTACACCGAGGAGCGGGGTACCGGGTACGACCTGCAAGCGATCCATACCTATGACCAGGGCTCGCTGGTAGTGAGCCATAGCCAGTCGTGGCTCGAGACCGGCCGGCGGGTGCGGGGCGAGCCGTCCGTGCAGGAGCAGCGCAGCCAGTCGAGCCTGTCGCTCAACCACCGGGTCACCCAGCGCAGCAGTGCGACCGTACGCCTGTCCCACAGCAGCGGAGCGGCCAGTGGTACGGGCATCGACCTGGGCTGGGTGTTCTACGGCAAGATGCTCGGCTCCGACACCAACTGGCGACTGTCGGTGTTCGACCGACCGGGTACGTCCAGTAGTGGCGAGGCGCGCAGCCGGGGCGTCAACCTGAGCCTCAGCATGAACCTTGGCGGGCCCGGCAAACGGATCGCCGCGAGCCTTGGCAGCCGTACCTCGCGCGACGGTGGCAGCGACCGGCATGGGTCGCTTTCCTACCAGCAAGCGGTCGACTTCGGCCCGCTGCAAAGCGTCGGCGCCAGTACCACCTTCGACCGCTACGGCATCGGGTTCGGTGGCAATGCCCAGTTCCTGGGCGAAAGCCTGCAAGGCGATGCCTATGCCCAGACCTCGACGATCGACAACGCGCTCAGCGGTGGCCTGAACCTGCAGAGCATGGCCGCCTTCGGCGCAGGCAAGCTGGCCCTGAGCGGCCAATACCTGTCCCATGAGGCAGGCCTGATCGTCGATGTGGATTCCGACATGCAAGGCGTGAAGCTGCGTGCCGACGACTACCAAGGTACCAGTGCCGTCCTGCATCCAGGGCGCAACATCATCCCGGTCACCGCGTTCAAGTCCGGTTACGTGCAGTTCGATTTCGAGGGCGGCGATGCCCCGGCGGCGGTGATCCAGCCGTCGAGCCTCGACTACCACCTCAACCGCGGTGGCGTGGAGTACCGCCAGTTGCACGTGATGCGCACGGTCACCGTGCTGGGCCGGTTGATCGACGAAAAAGGCCAGCCCATCCGCGGGGCCCATGTGATCAACCATGCCAGTCGCGGCGTGAGCGAAGTGGATGGTTATTTCTCGGTGGAGATGAGCCAGACGACACCCACCCTGGAGATCCGCCAGGCCGGCGCCGTCAGTTGCCTGTTGAGCCTGCCGCTGGACACCTTGGTACATGAGGGGGATGTGGTGATGGCCGGCGACCAGGTCTGTCGCACCGCCAGCCTGGCCGACCGGGGCGATGTCGGTCGAGGCTGACGTGGCTGGCAATCGGATGCCCGGGCTATAGGCCAGGGTTGGATAAACACGAATAGGGAGGTTGACGATGCAACCCTTCAAATCATTCTGCCTGGCGTTGCTGTTGGCACCGCTGGTGGCCCAGGCCGGGCCGGAGCTCAACGTCGGCGCGTTGTACGACTACCTGGATGAAGGCAAGAGCACGGTGCTCAAGCGCATCTACAACGCGGGCGATGCCACGGCCTTCGTCAAGGTCAGCGTTGCCGAGTTGATCTACGGGCCTGACGGCGAACCCCGTGAGGTGGACCTCGAAAAGCAGCCCCTCGACCAGCGCGGCGTGATCGCCAGCCCCGCGCGGCTGATCGTGCCGGCCAGGGGTATGCAGTCGGTGCGCCTGCTCTACCGGGGCGAGCGGGACAAGGAGCGCTACTTCCGCCTGCGCTTCGTGCCCGTGCTGCCGGAAACGAACGACGGTTTCGCCATCAGCGAGGAAGAAGCGAAGGACTACAGCGACAGCCTCAAGGCGGGCGTCCAGTTGCTGGCAGGCTATGGCACGCTGCTGTTCGTGCGCCCCAAGGGTAGCCATTTCCGCACGCCACTGCTGCGTGAAGGCGCCGATTTCGTGGTGAGCAACCAGGGCAACGCCACCGTGGTGCTGGATAATTTCCGCCATTGCGACCGCGATGGGCATGACTGCGGGGCGGCGACCAAGTACCACCTGTTGCCAGGTGTCACCCGCAAGTTCCCCCAACAGCCTGGGCGTGAATACCGTTTCGAGCTCCAGGAGGGCAGCCAACGCCAGGAACTGGCATTCAAGGATTGACCCGCCCAGCCATGCTTCATGGCCGGCCTCCCAGGAGTGATCAGAAGATGCGATTGTGTTACCTGCCCGCCACCGTACGCGCTGTCTTCGCCTGGCTCGTACTGTGCCTGTTGCCTGCGGCGCAGGCAGCCGACCTGACCATCGGCGCACGCTATCGGGCCGACGCCGGCAACCAGTATGTGCGGTTCGGCTCGTCCAATGAGTGGATATGCAGTACCTGGCCCGCCTTGTGCAAAAGTGCATCGGAAAATGCAGTGGACCTGCCGTTCGGCACCTATTACAAAATCTCCAGGAAGGACATGGGCGCGCGTGATCAGTATTACGTCAAGGCCCCGCCGCCACGTGCACTGCAAGTGCGGCGCGAGGGAGGCAACGAGGTTTTGGACCTGATGTTCGAGATCACTCATGTCAGCCAGTATGCAGTCGTGACCGCCGCGAGCCCGGAGCACAACAACAGCCCGATCGCTACGCAAGATGTTAATGGTTGCGGCGTTGAACGTGCGCCCTTTCCGCCGGCGGGCCTTGGAGGGGTTTTTCAGTGGCGGTTCTGGCCCGGTAATAAGACCTGCTTCTCCAGCAGCCCATTGGGCAGCATTGGCGACTGGAGGAAATCGCTCGTAAGTCGAACGGGTATTGGCTACAAGCTGAGCTTGCCCTCGCCGACCAAGATTGTGTCGGGCATATACCGAGGAAGCCTGCTTTTCACCGTGGGAGGTATCAGCGCCGACTTTGATTTCGGTGAGGGGGTAGAGGGCCTTGGCACTAGCTTGACGATCGATTTCGAACTGGACCTGCGCCACGAACTGAAGGTGGATTTCCCGCCCGGCTCCGACCGGGCCGTGCTCGAGCCGCCAGGCGGATGGTTGGCCTGGCCGGGTGGGCGTGTCCCGCCGCAACTGGCGCGGGACCTTCCGTTTCGGTTGACGACATCCGGCCCGTTCACCGTGTATGCGGCCTGTGAACATCCGTTCCCCCTAGTCCCAGGTATGTGCAAGCTGCGCAATGAAAACGGGCACGAGTCTCGGGTGGTCGTGCAGATCTCGCTCCCTGCAGATGTGAAGTACAACAATAGGCCAGTGCAGCGGCAGAGAGTGTCCACCGATGCAAGCAGCCCCATGAGGCTTGTACCGGACTCACCGACCAATGCTTTGCCAGGTACAGTGCATTTCTGGATCGGTGGTTTGATGTTGGAAGCCATGCTCCGCAATCCGGGGAGCACCTACCGAGGCGGCGTCACCCTGATTTTCGATGCCGAAGTGCTCTAGCTCATATCATGCCCAGAAGCAGCAACACGAGCAGGATCACCAGTACCACACCGATGATGCCGGACGGGCCATAGCCCCAGCTGCGCGAATGGGGGAAGACCGGTAAGCCGCCGATCAGCAGCAGGATCAGGATGATGATGAGGATCGTGGTCATGGCGGAATCCTTGCGTTGTTCGAGGGTTAAGGGCTCGGAAAGGCTGGCCTCTTGATCATTCCGACTGGCGCGCCAGGGGAAAGATTCCATCGGATGGTGCGGTGCTTGCCCCGGCGCGCCCCTCAGGTATGCTGGCGTCTTTTCGCTGGCAGGGTGCCTGGGTGATCAACTACGTCTGGTTCTTTACCGCCGCGCTGTTCGAGATCGGCGGCTGCTATGCCTTCTACCTGTGGCTGCGCCTGGGCAAGAGTGCCTGGTGGGTGGTGCCGGCGCTGGCCAGCCTGACGCTCTTCGGCCTGATCCTGACCCGCGTCGAAGCGGCCTATGCCGGCCGTGCCTATGCCGCCTACGGCGGAATCTACATCGTCGCTTCGCTGCTTTGGCTGGCGCTGGTGGAGCGTGCCAGGCCGCTGGGCAGCGACTGGCTGGGGGCATTGTTGTGCGTGCTGGGGGCGACCCTCATCATTTTCGGTCCGCGCCTGCAACAAGGCTGAATTTGTAGGGAAAATTACCGCATCGTGTAGGAAGTATCTAAATACGGGTCGATGCATTGTGCGGCCGAATGTACCCCAGGCAGTCTCTGGTTTTCCGTTGGGTTGGAGGATCGGAGCATGCTGGTGTTCACACGCGATATTGGAGAAGGCATCGTCATTCGCGATGACATCTACATCAAGGTGGTGTCGTCCAAGGACAAGGCCGTTCGCTTCGGCATCAGCGCGCCACACGAGGTGCAGGTGCATCGGGAAGAGGTGTACCGGCGCATCAAGGCCAACCAGGCAAACGAAGAGGGCGCCTGCCGGCCTGGGCGCCGGGCCAGGAACACCTAGTCGAGCAGTTCCCGGGGCACCTCATGCCGGGCCAGCAGCTGGCACTGTTGGCTCTCCAGGTCGAATAGGATGAACGCCTGCCCCTTGGCCAAGGCCTGGCGCACCCGCAGCACGCGGGTTTCGAGGGGGGTGTCGTCGCCATTGTCGGTACCGTCGCGGGTGACGAAGTCTTCGATCAGGCGGGTCAGGGTATCGGCTTCGAGTTGGTCGTAGGGGATCAGCATGGTCGCACGGTCTTGGCTGGGAAGCGGCATGCTCCCATAGATTGATGCAAAGCTGTAGCGGGTTTGTTTTGGCAGGTGCCCGGCGCAGTTGCTTGAGCGCCTGGGAGACCGAGCGCCGCCCGCGCGGCGCTCGGTTTCACAGGCGCCTACCCCCTCAGGACCTCCCCACCAAACTGTCCACCGGCGGCACGCGCGTCTCGCTTTCCATCTGCGCCTCGTGCTCCAGCTGGTGGCTGAAGCGCTCCAGGGAGGCGTTGGCCGGGTGCGAGTCGCTGGCGAACACGGGCGGGCTCAGCAGGTAGCTGGCCAGCAGCTTGCTCAGGGCCGCCAGGCTGTCGATATGGGTACGCTCATAGCCGTGGGTGGCATCACAACCGAAGGCCACCAGCGCGGTGCGGATATCGTGGCCTGCGGTCACGGCCGAATGGGCATCGCTGAAGTAGTAGCGGAACAGGTCGCGGCGCACCGGCAGGTCGTGGTCACCGGCCAGTTTCAGCAAGTGGCGCGAGAGGTGGTAGTCGTAAGGGCCGGAGGAGTCCTGCATGGCCACGCTCACCGCATGTTCGCTGGACGCCTGGCCCGGTGCCACCGGCGCGATATCGATTCCAACGAACTCGCTGACATCCCAGGGCAGGGCCCCGGCGGCGCCGGAACCGGTTTCCTCGGTGATGGTGAACAGCGGGTGGCAGTCGATCAGCGGCTGGCGGCCGCTTTCCACCACGGCCTTGAGCGCGGCCAGCAGCGCCGCCACGCCGGCCTTGTCGTCCAGGTGACGAGCGCTGATATGGCCGCTTTCGGTGAACTCCGGCAGCGGGTCGAAGGCCACGAAGTCACCGATGGCCAGCCCCAGGGCCTCGCAGTCGGCGCGGGTGGTGCAGTAGGCGTCCAGGCGCACTTCCACATGCTCCCAGGTGATCGGCATCTGGTCGATCGCGGTGTTATAGGCGTGCCCGCTGGCCATCAGCGGCAACACGCTGCCACGGAACACGCCGGTGTCGGTGAACACGCTCACCCGGCTGCCCTCGGCGAAGCGGCTGGACCAGCAGCCCACCGGGGCCAGGGCAAGGCGGCCGTTGTCCAGCAACTGGCGCACGCTGGCGCCGATGGTGTCGACATGCGCCGAGACGGCGCGGTCCGGCGAGTTCTGCCGGCCCTTGAGGGTGGCGCGGATGGTGCCGCGGCGGGTCAGCTCGAAGGGGATGCCCAGCTCCTCCAGGCGTTCGGCCACGTAGCGCACGATGGTGTCGGTGAAGCCGGTGGGGCTGGGGATGGCGAGCATTTCCAGGAGCACGCGCTTGAGGTAGTCGAGATCGGGTTCGGGATGTCGGTCAGACATGTCCTGGCCTCCGTTCTGGGTCAATGAGTGGGGTGGTGCCCCATCGCCGGCAAGCCGGCTCCCACAGGGGGCGCGCCAGCGCTCAGAAACCATTGCTCCCACTGGTATGGCGATGTCTCTGAAAACAACGCAGCCCAGGTGGGAGCCGGCTTGCCGGCGATTGGGCCGGTACGGCGTCGCTCAGACCAACGCCCGGCTATGGGGAAACAACAGGTCAATGAAACGCTCGGCCGTGGGTTGCGGTTCGTGGTTGGCCAGGCCGACCCGTTCGTTGGCCTCGATGATCACGTAGTCCGGGTGCTCGGCATCGCGCACCATCAGGTCCAGGCCCACCACCGGGATATCCAGGGCCCGGGCTGCGCGCACCGCTGCATCGGCGAGCACGGGGTGCAGGCGCTCGGTGACGTCTTCCAGGGTGCCGCCGGTGTGCAGGTTGGCGGTACGCCGCACTGCCAGGCGCTGGCCGGCCGGCAGCACACTGTCGTACCCCAGGCCTGCGGCGCGCAGGGTGCGCTCGGTTTCCTCATCCAGCGGGATACGGCTTTCCCCGCCCGTGGCGGCCTGGCGCCGACGGCTCTGGGCCTCGATCAGTGCCTTGATGCTGTGCTCGCCGTCACCCACCACTTGGGCGGGGTGGCGGATCGCCGCGGCCACCACTTCGAAGCCGATGACCACGATGCGCAGGTCCAGCCCCGGGTGGAAGCTTTCCAGCAGCACCCGGCTGTCGAAGCGGCGGGCCTGCTCGATCGCCTGGCTGATCTCTTCGTGGGTGGTCAGGTTGACCGCCACGCCCTGGCCTTGCTCGCCATCGACCGGCTTGACCACCACCGTGCCGTGCTCTTCGAGAAACGCCAGGTTGTCGTCGGCATTGCCGGCCAGCTGCTGCACCGGCACCCGCAGCCCGGCATTGTGCAGGGCATGCTGGGTGAGGCGCTTGTCCTGGCACAAGGTCATGGTCACGGCGCTGGTCAGGTCGCTCAGCGACTCGCGACAGCGCACCCGCCGCCCGCCCAGGCTGAGGGTGAACAGGCCCGCAGCGGCATCGTCCACCTGCACCTCGATGCCACGCCGGAAGGCCTCGTCGACGATGATGCGGGCATAAGGGTTGAGCTTGGCCTCCGGGCCAGGGCCAAGGAACAGCTGCTGGTTGATGCCGTTCTTGCGCTTGACGGCGAAGGTGGGCAGGTTGCGAAAGCCCAGCTTTTTGTACAGGCGCTTGGCCTGGCGATTGTCGTGCAGCACCGACAGGTCCAGGTAGGCCAGGCCACGGCTCATGAAGTGCTCGACCAGGTGACGCACCAGCACTTCGCCAACGCCTGGGCGGCTGCATTGCGGGTCCACCGCCAGGCACCACAGGCTGCTGCCGTGTTCGGGGTCGTCGAAGGCCTTGCTGTGGTTCAGGCCCATGACGCTGCCGATCACCGCGTTGGTGTCTTCGTCCTCGGCCAGCCAGTACACCGGGCCACCCAGGTGGTGCGGTGTGAGCAGGTCAGGGTTGACCGGCAGCATGCCGCGGGCTTGGTAGAGTGCGTTGATCGCTTGCCAGTCGGCTTCGGCCTGGGCGCGGCGGATACGAAAGCCGCGGAATACCCGTTGCGCCGGGCGGTAGTCGGTGAACCACAGGCGCAAGGTGTCCGAGGGGTCGAGGAACAGTTGTTGCGGCGCCTGCGCCAGCAGCTGTTGCGGGGCCGCCACGTAGAGGGCGATGTCACGTTCGCCGGGGTGCTCGTCCAGCAGCGCCTCGGCCAACACTGCCGGGTCCGGGTAGGTGTGGCCGATCAACAGGCGACCCCAGCCACAGTGCACGGCGCGCGGCTGGTCGTGGGGTTCGCTGCCGTCGCCTGCCAGGCGCGCCTGCAGGCGCTCGTAGGAGGGCGCTTGTCCGCGGAGCAGGCGTTGGCCATAGGCTGTTTGGGCTTTCATCGGTCAGATTCCTTGTTCGCTGAGCCACAGGTTCAGGGCCGCCAGCTGCCACAGCTTCGAGCCGCGCAGCGGCGTCAGCTGGCCATGTGGGTTGCTCAGCAGGCGGTCGAGCATCGCCGGGTTGAACAGGCCACGGTCCTGGCTCGGGTCGGTCAGCAGTTCGCGCACCCAGTCCAGGGTGGCGCCTTGCAGGTGCTTGAGGCCGGGTACCGGGAAATAGCCCTTCTTACGGTCGATCACCTCATGGGGGATGACCCGCCGCGCCGCAGCCTTGAGCACCTGCTTGCCGCCGTCGGGCAGCTTGAAGCGGGCCGGGATGCGTGCCGACAGCTCCACCAGGCGGTAGTCCAGGAACGGTGTACGCGCTTCCAGGCCCCAGGCCATGGTCATGTTGTCGACGCGCTTGACCGGGTCGTCCACCAGCATCACCGTGCTGTCCAGGCGCAGGGCCTTGTCCACCGCCTCGCTGGCGCCGGGGCGGGCGAAGTGCTCGCGGACGAACTCGCTGGCCACGTCGGTCTCCAGCAGCCAAGGGGCCTGGACGGTGTCGCGGTATTCGGCGTGGCTGCGGTCGAAGAAGGCTTCGCGGTAGGCGGTGTAGGCATCCTCGGCGCCGTCGACCTGTGGGTACCAGTGGTAGCCGGCGAACAGCTCGTCGGCGCCTTGGCCGCTCTGCACACCCTTGCAGTGCTTGGCCACTTCCCGCGAGAGCAGGTAGAAGGCGATGCAGTCATGGCTGACCATCGGCTCGCTCATGGCACGGAACGCCGCTGGCAGCTGTTCGATGATCTCGCGCTCGTCGATGCGCAACTGGTGATGGCGGGTGCCGTAGTGGCGGGCGATCAGGTCCGAATACTGGAACTCGTCACCGCGTTCGCCCCCGGCGTCCTCGAAACCGATGGAGAAGGTCGAAAGGTCGTCCACGCCCACGTCGCGTAACAAGCCCACCAGCAGGCTCGAGTCGACGCCGCCGGAGAGCAGCACGCCGACATCCACTGCCGCACGCTGGCGAATGGCGACGGCGTCGCGGGTGGCGTCGAGCACGCGGGTGGTCCAGTCATCCAGGTCCAGCTGCTGTTCGTCGGGGTGTGGGCCGTAGTGCAGCTGCCACCAGGTCTCGCGCTGCACTTCGCCATGGCGGTCGATGCGCATCCAGGTGCCTGGTTCGAGCTTCTGCACGTTGGCCAGCAAGGTGCGCGGCGCGGGGACCACGGCATGGAAGTTGAGGTAGTGGTTGAGCGCCACCGGGTCGATCACTGGGTCGATGTCGCCGCCCTTGAGCAGGGCCGGCAGGCTCGAGGCGAAGCGCAGGCGCTCGCCGTTGCGCGACAGGTACAGCGGCTTGACCCCGAGGCGGTCGCGGGCCAGGAACAGGCGCTGGTTGTCGCGCTCCCAGATGGCCAGGGCGAACATGCCGTTGAGCTTGGGCAGTAATGCCGCGCCCCAGGCATGGTAGCCCTTGAGCAGCACTTCGGTGTCGCCGTCGGAGAAGAAGCTGTAGCCCAGGCCTTGCAGCTCTTCGCGCAGCTCGGGGAAGTTGTAGATGGCGCCGTTGAAGGCCAGCGACAGGCCCAGGGTGTTGTCGATCATCGGCTGGGCCGAGCCGTCGGACAGGTCCATGATCTTCAGGCGTCGATGGCCGAGGGCGATCGGGCCCTGGCTATGGAAGCCCCAGGCGTCGGGGCCACGGGGTGCCAGGTGGTGGGTGATGCGCTCCACCGCGGCGAGGTCCGCCGGGCGAGGGGCTTGGTCGATGGGGGTGAAACGTAACTCTCCTGCTAATCCGCACATAGGTCCTTACCGGTTTTGCCGTTGGGGAATATGTGCCCCCGAAATGAGGCACATAAGGAACTGACCCATGGGGATTGTGAGAGTTTTAGATCGATCTGTTATATAGGCTGTGAGATCGAGCGCCGCCGATCTCAAACTTGGATTATCGACCGCGAATCAACCGGCGCAACGCAAACCGGTTCGGATGGCATGCTTCTGCCACTGCCCGAGGCACTGGCAACGGTTCGCCGCACACCCAGGCCGCGACCAGTTCGCCGCAGAGCGGCGCGGTGATCAACCCCCGCGACCCATGGCCGCTGTTCACATACAGCCCACCCAGCCACGGGCAGGGTGTGTCTGGCACCTGGCGGGCATCCTTGGCCAGCACCGCATACGCCTCGGCGAACGCTTGCGCTTGCGCCACCGGCCCGACGATCGGCAGGTAGTCGGGACTGGTGCAGCGAAACGCTGCCCGGCCTTGCAGCTGCGCAGGGTCAAGCCCAGCGGTGTGCAGCCGCTGCGCCAGGTCGGTGGAGATCTCGTCCAGCAGCGCCAGGTTGCCCTGGTGCTCGGCGGTGGTCGGGGTCAGGTCGTCGCTATGGAAGTCGAAGCTTGCGCCCAACGTGTGTTCGTCGCCCCGTGGCGGCGCCACGTAGCCCTCGGCGCAGACCACGGTGCGCAGCGCTCGGCTGGCCTCGGTAGCCGGCAGCCGGGTGATCTGCCCACGAATGCGTTTGAGCGGCAGCGCGCTACAGGCGTCGAAGCGGCGCACCTCGGCGGCGCCGGCCAGCACCACCACCGGTGCGCTGGCCAGCAGGCGTTGGCCATCCCAGGCTTGCCACTGGCCATCGACCTTGCGCAGCTCGATCACCTCGCGGTGCGTCAGCAGTCGGATGTTCGGGTGGCGCAACTGCGCCTGGCACAGCGCGGGTGGATGCACCCAGCCACCTTCGGGGTAGAACAGCCCGCCGCTCGGCAATGCCACGCCGGCCACGGCTTCGGCCTGGGCCTGGTCGAGTACCTGCAGCAGGCTGCTGTCGAAGGCTTCGGCCAGCTTGGCCTGGCGCTGGGCTTCCTGCTCGTCGAAGGCCAGCTGCAGTACGCCGCAGGCGTCCCAGTCCTGGCCGGGCTGCAAGCGTTGCAGCCAGCGCCGGGTGTAGCCGAAGCCGGCGAGGATCATTTGCGACAGCGCCGTGCCATGGGCCGAAAGCTTCAGGTACAGCACGCCCTGGGGGTTGCCCGAGGCTTCACGGGCCGGTGCGTCGTGGCGCTCCAGCACGCTGACCTGCCAGCCACGGGCGGCCAGGCTCGCGGCCGTGGCGCTACCGGCCAGGCCTGCGCCGATCACCAGGGCCTGGCGTGGGCCTTGGGGCAGGGCGGGGCGGGCGTACCAGGGGGCGATGCCCGGAGGCAGCGGCTGTTCGGCCGGCCAACCCTGGAACTCGCCGTGCATCACCTCCCACTTCTTGCCGATACCGGGCACCTTGCGCATGGCAAAGCCGGCGGCGATCAGGGCGCGGCGTACCCAGCCGGTAGTGGTGAAGGTGGCGAGGGTGGTGCCCGGGCGGGAAAGCCGGGCCAGTTGCGCGAACAGCTCCGGCGTCCACATGTCGGGGTTCTTGGCCGGGGCGAAGCCGTCGAGGAACCAGGCATCGACTGGTGCATCGAGCTGGGGCAGCTGTTCGAGCACATCGCCGACCAGCAGGGTGAGGGTTACGCGACCGTCTTCGAAGCTGAACGGCTGGAAACCGCCATGTACCGCCACGTATTGCGCCAGCAGTGGCTGCCAATAGGGCGCCAGGTCCGGCCACAGCTGCACGGCACGGGCCAGGTCATCACGGGTCAGCGGGTATTTCTCGACGCTGACGAAGTGCAGGCGCGCTTCGGGGGGCGCGTGTTCGGCGAACAGCTGCCAGGCGCAATAGAAATTCATGCCGGTGCCAAAGCCCGTTTCGCCGATCACCAGGCAGGTGCCGGGCGCGAGGTTGGCGAAGCGCTCGCGCAGGCGGTTCTGCTCGAGGAACACATGCTCGGTTTCCTCCACGCCTTCGTTCTTCGAGAAGTAGACGTCGTCGTACTGGCGCGAATGGGGGCGGCCCTGGTCGTCCCAGTCGATCTGGGCGTGGGTGATGTCAGGCATGGGTGGCTCGGGTTGCGGTGAAAGGCGGCGATTTTAAGGCATCTGCCAGTTTTTCGCTGGCTGTACCGGCCCAATCGCCGGCAAGCCGGCTCCCACAAGGTGCTGGGTGGGAGCCGGCTTGCCGGCGATCGGGCCGGAGCAGGCAACTCAAGACAGTTGCGCCCACACATTCAGCGCTTATGGGGGCGATTGAGGCCTGAAGCCTGGCGCGCAATCCGCTAGTCTTGCTTATCCAGTGAAGGAGCCAAGGCCACCCATGTTCGAATCCGCCGAAATAGGACACAGCATCGACAAGGAGGCGTACGACGCCGAAGTGCCCGCGTTGCGCGAGGCACTGCTCGAGGCGCAGTACGAACTCAAGCAGCAGGCGCGCTTTCCGGTGATCGTGCTGATCAACGGCATCGAAGGTGCCGGCAAGGGCGAGACGGTCAAGTTGCTCAACGAATGGATGGATCCGCGCCTGATCGAGGTGCGCACCTTCGACCAGCAAACCGACGAAGAACTGGCCCGCCCCCCGGCCTGGCGCTACTGGCGGGCCCTGCCGCCGAAAGGGCGGATGGGTGTGTTCTTCGGCAACTGGTACAGCCAGATGCTCCAGGGGCGGGTGCATGGCCTGTTCAAGGACGCCGTGCTTGACCAGGCCATCACCGGTGCCGAGCGCCTGGAGCAGATGCTCTGCGATGAGGGCGCGCTGATCATCAAGTTCTGGTTCCACCTCTCCAAGAAGCAGATGAAGGCCCGGCTCAAGGCGCTCAAGGACGACCCGCTGCACAGCTGGCGCATCAGCCCACTGGACTGGCAACAGTCTCAGACTTACGACCGTTTCGTGCGTTTCGGTGAGCGCGTGCTGCGCCGCACCAGCCGTGACTATGCGCCCTGGCACGTGATCGAGGGCGTCGACCCGTACTACCGCAGCCTGGCGGTGGGGCGCATTCTGCTGGAGAGCCTTCAGGCCGCGCTGGCCAGCGCACCGAGCACCAAGCACCAGGGCAACGTCGCCCCGCTGGGCCGCAGCATCGACCAGAAGAGCCTGCTCGGTGCCCTGGACCTGAGCCGGCGCCTGGACAAGGCCGACTACCAGGAACAACTGGTGACCGAGCAGGCGCGCCTGGCCGGCCTGCTGCGCCACAAGCAGATGCGTCGGCACGCCCTGGTGGCGGTGTTCGAGGGCAACGACGCGGCAGGCAAGGGTGGGGCGATCCGCCGCGTGGCGGCCGCGCTCGACCCTCGCCAGTACCGCATCGTGCCAGTGGCCGCGCCCACCGAGGAGGAGCGCGCCCAGCCGTACCTATGGCGTTTCTGGCGACATATCCCGGCGCGCGGCAAGTTCACCATCTTCGATCGCTCCTGGTATGGCCGGGTACTGGTGGAGCGGGTCGAGGGGTTCTGCACACCGGCCGACTGGATGCGTGCCTACGGCGAGATCAACGACTTCGAGGAACAACTGACCAATGCCGGCGTGGTGGTGGTCAAGTTCTGGCTGGCGATCGACCCGCAGACCCAGTTGGAGCGCTTCGAGGAGCGCGAGCAGATCCCCTTCAAGCGCTACAAGATCACCGAGGAGGACTGGCGCAACCGCGACAAATGGGAGGTGTATGCCGAGGCGGTGGGGGACATGGTCGACCGGACCAGCACCGAGATCGCGCCGTGGACGTTGGTGGAAGCCAATGACAAGCGTTGGGCGCGGGTGAAGGTGCTCAGGACGATCAACCAGGCGCTGGAGGCGGCGTTCGCCAAAGACAAGAAGTAGCCCCAATCGCCGGCAGGCCGGCTCCTACAGGTACGACGGTGCCGCTGAAAAGTGGGAGCCGGCTTGCCGGCGATTGGGGCATGACAGGCACCCATGCCTTCCCGGAATAACCCGATGAATTATTTTCCCGCCACTTTTCCCCAGCCGGGTACTCCAAACCCCGTAGAATTTCCACACCCTTCCCATGGGCCTGATTCGAGGACGCTATGCACATTTCTTCCGGACGCTGGGTCTACGGCCTGTTCCTGGCACTTCTGACCGCGCTGCTCTGGGGCATCCTGCCGATCAAGCTAAAGCAGGTCCTGCAGGTGATGGACCCGGTCACCGTCACCTGGTACCGCCTGCTGGTATCCGGCGGCCTGCTGTTCGCCTGGCTCGCGGCCAACCGGCGCCTGCCCTCGTTCGACAAGCTGGGGCGCAAGGGCTATGGCCTGGTGGCGGTGGCCGTGTGCGGGCTGGTGGGCAACTACGTCCTGTACCTGGTCGGGCTCAACCTGCTCAGCCCCGGTACCGCGCAACTGGTGGTACAGCTCGGCCCGGTATTGCTGCTGGTGGCCAGCGTGTTCGTGTTCAAGGAGCGCTTCAGCCTGGGGCAGGGCATGGGCTTGCTGGTACTGCTGGCCGGTTTCGGCCTGTTCTTCAACCAGCGCCTGGAAGAACTGCTGACCTCGCTGGGCACCTACACCACCGGCGTGCTGACCATCATCCTGGCCACCAGCATCTGGGTGTTCTACGCCCTGAGCCAGAAGCAACTGCTGACGGTGTGGCATTCGCAGCAGGTGATGATGGTGATCTACCTGTGCTGCGCGGTGCTGCTCACGCCCTGGGTGCATCCACTGGAAGCACTGCAGTTGAGCCCGCTGCAGGGGTGGTTGTTGCTGGCGTGCTGCCTCAACACCCTGGTGGCCTATGGCGCCTTCGCCGAGGCGCTGGCCCATTGGGAAGCTTCGCGGGTGAGCGCGACCTTGGCGCTGACGCCGCTGGTGACCTTCGTCGCGGTGGCGCTGGCGGCCTGGTTGTGGCCGGCGTATGTGCATGCCGAAGACATCAATGCCCTGGGATATGTGGGGGCGGTGACGGTGGTGCTGGGCTCGGCGCTGGTGGCCCTGGGGCCTTCCTTGGTGGCCGGGTGGCGTGCGCGACGGGCCAGAATGCGCGCACGCGCCCTGTAGGATCAGCCTTTGGCCCCCGGAGCCAGCATGTTCTCCGGCCTCACCCACTGGTCGAATTGCTCGTTGGTCAGGTACTTCAGCTCCAGTGCCGCCTCACGCAACGTCTTGCCTTCGCTATAGGCCTTCTTGGCGATCTCCGCGGCCTTGTCGTAGCCAATGTGCGGGTTCAGCGCCGTCACCAGCATCAGCCCCCGCTCCAGGTGCGCGGCCATCTGCTCGGCGTCCGGTTCGATGCCCGCCACGCAGTGCTGCTGGAAGTTGTGGCAGCCATCGGCCAGCAGCTCGATAGACTGCAGCAGGTTATGAATGATCACCGGCTTGAACACGTTCAGTTGCAAATGCCCCTGGCTGGCGGCAAAGCCGATGGCGGCATCGTTGCCCAGCACCTGGCAGGCCAGCATCGACAGCGCCTCGCACTGGGTCGGGTTGACCTTGCCCGGCATGATCGAGCTGCCCGGCTCGTTGGCCGGCAGGCGTACCTCGGCCAGCCCCGCCCGGGGCCCCGAGCCGAGCAGGCGCAGGTCGTTGGCGATCTTCATCAGGGCCACGGCGAGGGTCTTGAGGGCGCCGGCCAGGGTGGTCAGCGGCTCATGGCCGGCGAGGGCGGCGAACTTGTTCGGCGCGGTGACGAAGGGCAGGCCCGACAGCGCTGCCAGCTCCGCGGCGATGGCCTCGGCGAACCCGTGCGGGGCGTTCAGGCCCGTGCCCACCGCAGTCCCGCCTTGGGCCAGTTCGCACACCGCCGGCAGGCTGGCGCGGATCGCCCGCTGGGCGTAGTCGAGCTGGGCGACGAACGCCGACAGCTCCTGGCCGAAGGTGATGGGGGTGGCGTCCATCATGTGGGTGCGGCCGGTCTTGACCAGGTGCTGGTGGCGCGCCGACAGCTCCGCCAGCCCCGCTGACAGCTCGGCGATCGCCGGCAGCAGCTTGTGGTGCACCGCCTGGGCGGCGGCGATGTGCATGGCGGTCGGGAAGCAGTCGTTGGAGCTCTGGGAGCGGTTGACGTGGTCGTTCGGGTGCACCGGCGTCTTGCCGCCACGGCCCTTGCCGGCCAGCTCGTTGGCGCGGCCGGCGATCACCTCGTTGACGTTCATGTTGCTCTGGGTGCCGCTGCCGGTCTGCCAGACGACGAGCGGGAACTGGTCGTCATGTTCACCGGCGAGCACTTCGTCAGCAGCCTGCTCGATGAGCCGGGCGATGTCCGCCGGCAGGTCGCCGTTGCGGTCGTTGACGCGCGCGGCGGCCTTCTTGACCAGGGCCAGGGCGTGCAGCACGGCCAGGGGCATGCGCTCCTTGCCGATGGCGAAGTTGATCAGCGAACGCTGGGTCTGCGCGCCCCAGTAGGCGTCCTCTGGAACTTCGACCGGGCCCAGGCTGTCTGTCTCGATACGGCTCATACTGCGTTCACTCCTTTGTCAGTCCGAAACCGCAGTTTAGGCCCTGAATCGACAGAGCGGTTCCGTCGCTCGTCGCGCCACTTGAGCACTGTGCCCGCTGCGGCGCAGAATGCTCTTCTCTGAGGTAACCCCTCCCTCTCTTGAAGGAAATGCAATGACCCGTCTCCGTGCCCTTTGCGCCGCCGCCGCCGTTACCCTGGCCTTCGCCAGTGGCCAGGTCCTGGCCGCCACCGCCAGCCACAACGCCGCCGCGGAAAAATTCCTGACCCTGGCCAACGCTGACAAGCTGGGCACCCCGGTCTACATGCAGGTCCAGCAGATGTTCGCCCAGCGCTTCGCCCAGACCAAGGCACCGACCTCCAAGCAAGCCGTGCTGGAGAGCTACCAGGCCAAGGCCAACGCCGCCCTGGACAACGCCATCGGCTGGAACAAGATCAAGCCGGACATGGTCAAGCTGTACACCGACACCTTCACCGAGGCCGAGCTCAAGGACCTGGTCAAGTTCTACGAGTCGCCGCTGGGCCGCAAGGTCATGCGCGAGATGCCCAAGGTCACCCAGCAGTCGGCCCAGATGACCCAGGCCAAGCTCGAGCCTGCGGTGCCTGTGGTCAACAAGTTGCTCGACGACATGACCAAGGAACTGGACCCCAACGCCGGCAAGGCCGCACCCGCGAAGAAGTGAGTAACGCCCGATGAGCATGCAGCAACGCATCGAACAGCAGCTGGCGCCGCTGGCCACGCAGCACCTTGAAGTGCACAACGAAAGCCACATGCACAGCCGTGGCCAGGAGACCCACTACAAGGCGGTGCTGGTCAGCGAGCAGTTCGCCGGGTTGAACAGCGTCAAGCGCCACCAGAAGGTCTACGCCACCATGGGTGAACTGATGGGGCAGATCCATGCCCTGGCCATCCACACCTATACCCCGGAGGAATGGGCGGCGGTCGGTGTCGCACCGGCCTCGCCGGTGTGCGCCGGCGGCGGGCACTGAATACTTCCCGGCATTCTGGTAGACTTCGCATTCTTGGGCCGCCTGGCGGCCTGATCGCGGGACAAGCCCGCTCCCACAGGTACAGCGCCGTTTTCAAGGCGGCGCTGTACCTGTGGGAGCGGGCTTGTCCCGCGATTGCATTTCTGAAAATGGTAATTTGTCATCCGGTCCGCCCCTTACGAGGGCGACCACCTGGAGAATCGATTCATGACCCAAGCTATCGTCGTGGCGGCGCTGTACAAGTTCGTCACTCTGGAAGACTACGTCGAGCTGCGCGAGCCGCTGCTCAAGACCATGGTCGACAACGGCGTCAAAGGCACCTTGCTGCTGGCCCTCGAAGGCATCAACGGCACCGTCTCGGGCACCCGTGAAGGCATCGACGGCCTGCTCGCCTGGCTGCGCAGCGACCCGCGCCTGGTGGACATCGACCACAAGGAATCCTACTGCGACGAGCAGCCGTTCTACCGCACCAAGGTCAAGCTCAAGAAAGAGATCGTCACCCTGGGCGTGCCGGGCGTGGACCCGAACCACAAGGTCGGCACCTACGTCGAGCCCAAGGACTGGAACGCCCTGATCAGCGACCCCGAGGTGCTGCTGATCGACACCCGCAACGACTACGAAGTGGCCATCGGCACCTTCAAGGGCGCCATCGACCCCAAGACCGAGACCTTCCGCCAGTTCCCCGAGTACATCAAGGCCAACTTCGACCCCAGCCGGCACAAGAAGGTTGCGATGTTCTGCACCGGCGGTATCCGCTGTGAAAAAGCCTCCAGCTACATGCTCGGTGAAGGCTTCGAGGAGGTCTATCATCTTAAGGGCGGCATCCTGAAATACTTCGAGGAAGTGCCTCAGGAAGAAAGCCTCTGGGACGGCGACTGCTTCGTCTTCGACAACCGCGTCACGGTGCGCCATGACCTGACCGAGGGCGAGTACGACCAGTGCCATGCCTGCCGCCACCCGATCAGCGTGGAGGACCGTGCGTCCGAGCACTATTCGCCAGGCATCAGCTGCCCGCATTGCTGGGACAGCCTGAGCGAGAAGACCCGGCGCAGCGCCATCGACCGGCAGAAGCAGATCGAGCTGGCCAAGGCGCGCAACCTGCCTCACCCGATCGGTTACAACTACAAAGCCGAGGCCTGACTGCATGTCCGCACGCCTGCTGTATGTGATGGACCCGATGTGCTCCTGGTGCTGGGGCTTCGCCCCGGTCGCCGAGGCGCTGATCGCCCAGGCCCGTGCGGCCGGCGTGCCGACGCGCCTGGTGCCCGGCGGGCTGCGCTCGGGCAGCAGTGCCCTGGACGCCTCGACCCGCCGCTACATCCTCGAGCACTGGCAGGCGGTCGCCGAGGCCACCGGCCAGGCTTTTCGCTTCGAGGGGGCCATGCCCGACGGCTTCGTCTACGACACCGAGCCTGCCTGCCGCGCCCTGGTGGCTGCCCGCGAGCTCGATGCCGAGCGGGCCTGGCCATTGCTGGCAGCGATCCAGCAGGCCTTCTATGAGCAGGGCGTGGACGTCACCCGCGCCCCGCAACTGGTGGAATTGGCCGAACAGGTCGGTTTCGACCGTGCACGTTTCGCCGAAGCGTTCTCCAGCCCCGATACCCGTACCGCCACCGCGGCCGACTTCAGTTGGGTGCAAGACCTCGGCATCGCCGGCTTCCCGACCCTGCTGGCCGAGCGCAATGGCCAGCTGGCCCTGCTGACCAACGGCTACCAGCCGCTGGAGCGCCTGCAACCCTTGCTCGGCCGCTGGCTGCAGCAGGCCGCTTGTGCTTGACCTGCCGGGGTCGTCCGACCCTGTGCCGGGGAAGGCCCCCGCTGTGCCCGATCGCTTGAGCTGGGCGGAAATCCGCCGCCTGGCCCTGCACCACAAGAAAGCCCTGTGGACCGCCAACCTGGTGGCCGTGCTCGCCGCCTTGTGCAGCGTGCCGATCCCGTTGCTGCTGCCGTTGCTGGTGGACGAAGTGCTGCTGGGCCATGGCGACGCCGCGCTCAAGTGGATGAACCACTTCCTGCCCGGCAGCTGGCAAGTGGCGGCCGGCTACATCGGCCTGATGCTGTTCGCCACCCTCGGCCTGCGGCTGGCCGCGCTGGCCTTCAACGTGGTCCAGGCCAAGCTGTTCGCGGGCCTGGCCAAGGACATCGTGTACCGTTTGCGCATCCGCCTGATCGAGCGGCTCAAGCGGATCTCCCTCAAGGAGTACGAAAGCCTGGGCAGCGGGACCGTGACCACGCACCTGGTCACCGACCTGGACACCTTGGACAAATTCGTCGGCGAGACCCTCAGCCGCTTCCTGGTGGCCGTGCTCACCCTCACCGGTACCGCCGCCATCCTGATCTGGATGCACTGGCAGCTGGCCATGCTGATCCTGCTGTTCAACCCGCTGGTGATCTATTTCACCGTGCAACTGGGCAAGCGGGTCAAGCACCTGAAGAAACTGGAGAACGACAGCACCGCGCGCTTCACCCAGGCCCTGGCCGAGACCCTGGACGCCATCCAGGAGGTGCGCGCCGGCAACCGCCAGGGCTATTTCCTCGGCCGCCTTGGCCTGCGGGCCCGGGAGGTGCGCGACTATGCCGTGGCCTCGCAGTGGAAAAGCGACGCCAGCGGCCGTGCCAGCGGGCTGCTGTTCCAGTTCGGCATCGATATCTTCCGCGCCGCGGCGATGCTCACGGTGCTGTTCTCCGACTTGTCCATCGGCCAGATGCTGGCGGTGTTCAGCTACCTGTGGTTCATGATCGGGCCGGTGGAGCAGTTGCTCAACCTGCAGTACGCCTATTACGCCGCCGGCGGCGCCCTGAGCCGGCTCAACGAGCTGCTGGCGCGGGCCGACGAGCCCCAGTACCCGGCAGCGGTGGACCCCTTCGCCGGGCGCGACACGGTCGGCATCGAGGTGCGCGACCTGCGCTTCGCCTATGCCGAGGAGCCGGTGCTGGAACACTTGGACCTGTCCATCGCCGCCGGCGAGAAGGTGGCGATCGTGGGGGCCAGCGGCGGCGGCAAGAGCACCCTGGTGCAGCTGCTGCTGGGCCTGTACAGCGCCCAGGCCGGTACCATCCGCTTCGGCGGTGCGAGCCTTCAGGAAATCGGCTATGAGACCCTGCGCGAGAATGTCGCGGTGGTGTTGCAGCACCCTTCGCTGTTCAACGACAGCGTGCGCGCCAACCTCACCCTGGGCCGCGACTGCAGCGACGAGGCCTGCTGGCAGGCCCTGCGCATCGCCCAGCTGGATGCCACCATCGCTGCCTTGCCCCAGGGGCTGGACAGCGTGGTGGGGCGGTCCGGCGTGCGCCTGTCGGGCGGCCAGCGCCAGCGCCTGGCGATCGCCCGCATGATCCTGGCCGAGCCCAAGGTGGTGATCCTCGACGAAGCCACCTCAGCCCTGGACGCCGCCACCGAGTACAACCTGCACCAGGCCATGGCGTGTTTCCTGAACGGGCGTACCACCTTGATCATCGCCCACCGCTTGTCTGCGGTTAAGCAGGCGGACCGGGTGCTGGTGTTCGACGGTGGGCATGTGGCCGAGGATGGCGACCACCAGCAGTTGATCGCCGAGGGTGGCCTGTATGCCAAACTGTATGGGCATTTGCAGCAGACCTGAACACCCCTGTGGGAGCGGGCTTGCCCCGCGATTGGGCCAAGCAGTGGCCCCTCCCGGCCCCTCCCAGGCTCTAAAATACCCGTCGAATCCCTGGCAAATGGCCTACGCTGTGCTTGTCTGGGTCGACATGCGCCTACCTGTTCGGTGACAAGGATTACATGAAGGGAAATCGGACTCTCGAAGCGCCGAAGTTGCTGGGCATCACCTGGCCGTTCGTCGCTGTTGTGATTTTCCAGGTGCTGCTGGGCAGCATGAGCCTTTATGCCATGTCCGCCGTGCGTGCCTATGTCGCGGGTGAAAGCCTGTGGTCCAAAGCCCAGAAGGACGCCATCTACTACCTCAGCCTGTATGCCGATACCCGCGACGAGCGCACCTACCAGCGCTACCTGCAGGCCACCGAGGTGCCCAAGGGCGACCGCGAGTTGCGCCTGGCGCTGGACCAGTCCAACCCGGACGTCGAAGCCGCACGCAAGGGCATCCTGCAAGGGGGCAACCACCCCGAGGACGTCACCCGGATCATCTGGTTCTATCGCAACTTTCGCCACATCAGCTACATGGAAACGGCCATCGCCTACTGGGACATCGGCGACGACTACCTGCGCCAACTGGACGTGGTGGCCAACGAAATGCGTGCAGGTTTCACCCAGGGCCAGGTCACCCCGGCGCAAGTCAACGCCTGGCGGGCCCGCATCGTTGCCATCAATGAAGGCGTGACGCCGGCCGCCAGAGCCTTCAGCGATGCCCTGGGGGAAGGTTCGCGCATGCTGTTGCGCGTGCTGCTGATCACCAACCTGGCCACGGCCTTGTTCCTGATCACCATCGCCTGGCGCCGTTCGAGCAAGCTGCTGGGCCAGCGCCAGGCCTTCGCCCAGGCCCTGCAGGCCGAGCGCGAGCGCGCGCAGATCACCTTGCAGTCGATCGGCGATGCGGTGATCACCACCGACGTCGACGGCCTCATCGTCTACATGAACCCCGCTGCCGAACTGCTCACCCACTGGCCGGCCGGCCAAGCCCAGGGGATGCCCCTGACGGCGTTGTTCAGCCTGGTGGACGAGCATGCCGAGCATGACAACCGCACCTTGGTCGAGCAGGTGCTCAGCGGCAGCCTCAAGGGGGGCTCCGAGCATGCCCGGCTGATCCAGCGCCTGGATGGCAGCACGGTGTCGATCAACCTGGTGGGTTCGCCGATCTACAGCGACAACCAGGTGACCGGCCTGGTGCTGGCGCTGCACGACATGACCCAGGAGCGCCAGTACATCGCCAACCTGTCCTGGCAGGCGACCCACGATGCCTTGACCGGCCTCGCCAACCGTCGCGAGTTCGAATACCGCCTGGAACAGGCGCTCAACGGCCTGACCCGTCAGCCCGGGCGGCATTCATTGATGTTCCTGGACCTGGACCAGTTCAAGCTGGTCAATGACACCAGTGGCCATGCCGCGGGCGATGAGCTGTTGCGGCATATCTGTGCGGTGCTGCAGGCGGGCCTGCGCGAAGGCGACACCCTGGCGCGCCTGGGCGGCGACGAATTCGGTGTGTTGCTGGAAAACTGCCCGTCGGAGCAGGCCGAGCGCATCGCCGAGCAGCTGCGCCAGGCCGTGCAGACCCTGCACTTCGTGTGGAAGGGGCGGCCCTTCGTCACCACCGTGAGCATCGGCCTTGTGCACATCGCCCAGCCGGCCGGCACCCTGGAGGCGTCTCTGCGCGCCGCCGACATGGCCTGCTACATGGCCAAGGAAAAGGGGCGCAACCGGGTGCAGGTGTACCACCCCGACGACAGCGAACTGTCGCTGCGCTTCGGCGAAATGGCCTGGATCCAGCGTCTGCATGTGGCCCTGGAGGAAAACCGTTTCTGCCTGTATGCCCAGGAAATCGCCCCGCTGACTGCTATCGAGGGGCCGGGGCATCTGGAGATCCTGCTGCGCCTGCATGACGAAAGCGGCCGCACCATCCTGCCCAGCACCTTCATTCCTGCCGCCGAGCGCTACGGCATGATGACTGCCCTGGATCGCTGGGTGGTGCGCAACGTGTTCCAGGTCATCCGCCAGAGCCTGGACGAAGGCCGGGATGGCCCGCTGGCCATGTGCGCCATCAACCTGTCGGGTTCGAGCATCGGCGATGACAAGTTCCTGGAGTACCTGCAGCACCTGTTCGAGGAGTTCCGCATACCGCCGCGGCTGGTCTGTTTCGAAATTACCGAGACCAGCGCTATCGCCAATCTCGGCAGTGCCATTCGCTTCATCAATGAATTGAAAGGCCTGGGCTGCAAGTTCTCCCTGGACGACTTCTGTGCCGGGATGTCGTCATTCGCGTACTTGAAACATCTGCCTGTAGACTTCCTGAAGATCGACGGAAGTTTCGTCAAAGACATGCTCGATGACCCCATTAACCGCGCCATGGTCGAGGTGATCAATCACATCGGCCATGTCATGGGCAAGCGGACCATCGCCGAGTTCGTCGAGACGCCGTTGATCGAGCAGGCGTTGCAGGAGATCGGTGTGGATTATGCCCAGGGTTACCTCATCGAGCGGCCGCAGGTGTTCACCTGCGACAGCCTACGACGCCAACGAATAGCCGCAAGGCCCCTGTTACACCGGGCGCCTGGGACCTTTCGTTAAAAAAGGAGCCGTCCGGATGATCACATGATTCAAGGAGCTGGAAAGTGATTGATACATTCGTTCGGATCGGTCCTCTGATGGACCCTGCAAGTTACCCCGCCTGGGCCCAGCAACTGCTCGAAGACTGCCGTGAAAGCAAGCGGCGGGTGGTGGAACACGAGTTCTACCAGCGCCTGCGCGACGGTGAACTCAAGCAGCACACCATCCGCCAGTACCTGATCGGTGGCTGGCCGGTGGTCGAGCAGTTCTCGCTGTACATGGCCCACAACATCACCAAGACCCGCTACGCCCGCCACCCCGGCGAGGACATGGCGCGGCGCTGGCTGATGCGCAACATCCGCGTCGAGCTCAACCATGCCGACTACTGGCTGCACTGGTGCCAGGCCCATGGCGTCAGCCTGGCCGACCTGCAAGCCCAGGAGGTGCCGCCGGAGCTCAATGGCCTCAACGATTGGTGCTGGCGGGTATGCGCCACCGAGTCGCTGGCACTGTCGATGGCTGCCACCAACTATGCCATCGAAGGCGCGACCGGTGAGTGGGCGGCCTTGGTGTGCTCGACCGACACCTATGCCCAGGGCTTCCCTGACGCGATTCGCAAGCGGGCGATGAAGTGGCTGAAGTTGCATGCGCAGTATGATGATGCGCACCCCTGGGAGGCGCTGGAGATCATCTGCACGCTGGCCGGGGAGAACCCCACCCAGGGGCTCAGGAACGAGCTGCGCAGGACCATCTGCAAGAGCTATGACTGCATGTTCCTGTTCCTTGAGCGGTGCATGCAGCTGGAGCATCGCCAGCAAGAGCGGATGAGGCCGGCACTGGCGGCCGGCTGACGGGCCCAATCGCGGGGCAAGCCCGCTCCCACAGGTACAGTGCCAACCCAAGGCCTGTACCGATCCTGTAGGAGCGGGCTTGTCCCGCGATTGCGTCAGCCCAGGCAGCTCTTATTGAGCGTTGAACGCCTGCCCGTTCACCCCAGCGC
This sequence comes from Pseudomonas shiyinii, assembly GCF_056725765.1. NCBI lineage: Bacteria > Pseudomonadati > Pseudomonadota > Gammaproteobacteria > Pseudomonadales > Pseudomonadaceae > Pseudomonas > Pseudomonas shiyinii. The sequence goes on from NZ_CM161522.1 coordinate 1,063,370, forward strand.
TGTCCGGCCCCATCAGGTACAGGTACACCGGCATGATCTCTTCGGGCAGTGGGTTGTTCTGCGGATTCTCGCTCGGGTAGGCCTGGGCGCGCATGGCCGTGCGGGTCGCGCCCGGGTTGATGCTGTTGGCACGCACCGGCGCTACGCCTTCCAGCTCGTCGGCCAGGGTCTGCATCAGGCCCTCGGTGGCGAACTTCGACACCCCATAGGCACCCCAGTACGCCCGGCCCTTGCGCCCGACGCTGCTGGAGGTGAACACCACCGACGCGTCCTCGGACAGCTTGAGCAGCGGCAGCAGGGTGCTGGTCAACATGAAGGTGGCGTTGACGTTGATGTGCATCACCCGCATGAAGTTGTCGCCCGAGAGCTGCTCCAGCGGCGTGCGCGGGCCGATGATCGAGGCGTTGTTGAGCAGCCCGTCGAGGCGCCCGAACTGGTCCTCGATCATCACCGCCAGCTCGTTGTACTGGTGGGGCAGGGCGGTTTCCAGGTTGAACGGGATCACCACCGGCTGCGGGTGGCCGGCGGCCTCGATCTGGTCGTAGACCTCGTTGAGGTTGGCCTCGGTCTTGCCCAGCAGCAGCACCGTGGCGCCCAGGGCGGCATAGGCCTTGGCGGCGGCGGCACCGATGCCACGGCCGGCGCCGGTGACCAGGATGATCCGGCCTTTGAGCAGGTCGGGGCGGGCGGTGTAGTCGAACATGTCAGGTGTCCTTGTTCATAAATCTTGCGCGAACCCTTGTGGGGGTAAGCCCGCTCCCACAGGAATAGCGGTGCCCTGGATTCAGATGGTCAGCAGCCGCACAGCGCGCTGTCGATCACCTTGCGCAGGTCCAACGGGTGGTCCACCACCACATCGGCCCCCCAGTTGTTGGGGTTGTCCTGAGGATGAATATAGCCATAACGCACCGCCGCCGTGCGGGTGCCGGCGTCGCGGCCGGACTCGATGTCGCGCAGGTCGTCGCCCACGAACAGGACGCTGGCCGGGTCCAGGTCGAGGGTCTTGCAGGCCAGGATCAGCGGCTCGGGGTCGGGCTTGCTGTTCTTGACGTGGTCCGGGCAGATCAGCAGGGCCGAGCGCTCGGCCAGGCCCAGGCGCTGCATGATGGGTTCGGCGAAACGCACCGGCTTGTTGGTCACCACGCCCCACAGCAGGTTGCCTTTCTCGATGTCCTCGAGCAGCTCGGCCATGCCGTCGAACAGCTTGCTGTGCACGGCGCAGTCGCGCTGGTAGCGCTCCAGGAACTCCAGGCGCAGGGCCTCGAAGCCTTCGGCGTCCGGGTCCATGGCGAAGGTGGCCGCGACCATGGCGCGGGCGCCGCCGGAGATCACGTCGCGGATGCGCTGATCGTCGATGGCCGGCAGGCCGCGGTCAGCCAGCATGCCCTGGCAGATGGCGATGAAGTCCGGCGCGGTGTCCAGCAGGGTGCCATCCATGTCGAAGAGTACGGCTCGCAAACGCATGCTCATTCCTCGCGCAGGGTCTGGATCATGTAGTTGACGTCCACGTCGCTGCAGAGCTTGTAGTGCTTGGTCAGCGGGTTGTAGGTCAGGCCGATGATGTCCTTGACCTCCAGGCCTGCGGTGCGGCTCCAGGCCCCCAGCTCGGACGGGCGGATGAATTTCTTGAAGTCGTGGGTGCCGCGCGGCAGCATCTTGAGGATGTACTCGGCGCCGACGATGGCCAGCAGGTAGGCCTTGGGGTTGCGGTTGATGGTGGAGAAGAACACCTGGCCGCCAGGCTTGACCAGGCGGTGGCAGGCGCGGATCACCGAGGATGGGTCCGGTACGTGTTCGAGCATCTCGAGGCAGGTGACCACGTCGAACTGGCCGGCCATTTCCTCGGCCATGTCCTCGGCGGTGATGCGCCGGTATTGCACTTCGACACCCGACTCCAGCTGGTGCAGTTGGGCCACCGCCAGCGGCGCCTCACCCATGTCGATACCGGTGACGCTGGCGCCACGCAGGGCCATGGCCTCACTGAGGATGCCGCCGCCGCAGCCGACGTCCAGTACTTTCTTGCCGGCCAGGCCCGCGCGCTCGTCGATCCAGTTGACCCGCAGTGGGTTGATGTCGTGCAGCGGCTTGAACTCGCTCTCGCGGTCCCACCAACGGTGGGCCAGGGCTTCGAACTTGGCGATTTCGGCGTGGTCGACGTTGCTCATGGAACAATCCTCTGAATCTTCGATAAAAGTGCTACTGGCGCAAGCCTTGGCTGGCAGCCGGTCATTCGTTGCCTGCGATGCGCGCGCCCCAGGCGCGGGCGGTGGCCGTCAGGGCCTGTTCGTCCATCTGTACCAGGCGGCGCTCGTCGAGCAGTTGCCGGCCGGCGACCCAGACGTGCCGCGCGCAGTCGCGGCCGGTGGCGTAGATCAATTGTGAAACCGGGTCGTGGACCGGCTGCTGGGCCAGCCCCGACAGGTCGAAGGCCACCAGGTCGGCCGCTTTGCCCAGCTCCAGCGAACCGGTGACGGCCTCGAGGCCCAGGGCGCGGGCGCCGTTGAGCGTGGCCATGCGCAGCGCCCGGTGAGCGTCCAGTGCCGTGGCCGAACCTGCCACCGCCTTGGCCAGCAGGGCCGCGGTGCGGGTTTCGCCGAGCAGGTCCAGGTCGTTGTTGCTGGCTGCGCCATCGGTGCCCACTGCCACATTGACGCCGGCCTGCCACAGGCGTTCCACCGGGCAGAAGCCGCTGGCCAGCTTGAGGTTGGATTCGGGGCAGTGCACCACGCTGGTGTCGCTTTCTACCAGCAGGGCCAGGTCGTCGTCGCTGACCTGGGTCATGTGCACCGCCTGCAGGCGCGGGCCCAGCAGGCCCAGGCGGGCCAGGCGCGCCAGCGGCCGCTCGCCGCTGTCGGCCACGGCCTGTTCGACTTCGCCGGCGGTCTCGTGGATGTGCATGTGCAGCGGTGCGTCCAGCTGGTCGGCGATGACGCGGATCTTCTCCAGGTTCTCGTCGCTGACTGTGTAGGGCGCGTGCGGCCCCAGGGCGATGCTGATGCGCGGGTGGTGGCGCAGGTCGTCGAACAGCTCGATGGCCTGGTGCAGGCCTTCGTCCGGCGTGCGGGCGCCGGGGATGGAGACGTCCAGCAACGGCACGGCGATTTGCGCGCGAATACCGCTGCGGTGCACCCGGTCGCAGGCCTCCCGGGGGAAGAAATACATGTCGGCGAAGCAAGTGATGCCGCCCTTGAGCATTTCGGCGATGGCCAGGTCCGTGCCGTCGCGCACGAAGGCTTCATCGACCCATCGACCCTCGGCCGGCCAGATGTGTGCCTTGAGCCAGGTCATCAGCGGCAGGTCGTCGGCCAGGCCGCGCAGCAGGGTCATGGCCGCATGGCCGTGGGCGTTGATCAGCCCCGGACACAGCAGGCAATCGGGCAACTCGCGCACCTCATGCGCCGCGGGCGCCCGGTCGCGCGGGCCGAGCCAGGCGATCAGGCCGTCGCGGATGCCCAGCGCGTGTTCCACGAGCACCACCCCGGCCGGCTCCACGGGGACCAGCCAGCCCGGCACGAGCAGCAGGTCGAGGGGGGAGGGGGCTGTGGGCATGCGTGGGGCACCTGGTTCTGATAAATAGAACGCGCAGTATACCCGAGCGCCCGTGACAGAGGCTCGCTATAATCGGCCGCTTTTGATCAGCGAACGACGGGGAGAGGCGATGCGCGAGCGACTTTTGGCGGCGGAGAAGGTGACCGGCATCCAATGGCGGGATGGCACCTTGCATCTGCTCGACCAGCGCCTGCTGCCTGCGCGTGAGCACTGGCTGGCCTGCACCGACGTGGCGTCGGTCGTGGAGGCGATCCGCCAGATGGCCGTGCGCGGGGCCTCGGCCATCGGCATCAGCGCCGCCTACGGCCTGGTGCTCGCCGTGCGCCAGCGCCTGGCCGAGGGCGAGGACTGGGAGCATGCGCTGGAAGAGGACTTCCTCGCCCTGGCCGAGGCCCGCCCCACCGCCGCCAACCTGTTCTGGTCGCTCAACCGCATGCGCGAACGCCTGCAGCGGCTGCGCGCCGACGAAGACGTGCTGGCGGCGATGGAGGCCGAGGCGATGGCCATCCACGAAAGCGACCGCGAAGCCAACCTGACCATGGCCCAGCATGGCATCGAGCTGATCCGCCGGCAGCAGGGCAACGCCCAGGCCCTGCTCACCTACGGCAATGCCGGTGCCCTGGCCAGCGGCGGTTTCGGCAGCGCGCTGGGGGTGATCCGGGCGGCCTACCTGGAGGGTATGGTCGAGCGGGTGTACGCCGGCGAAACCCGCCCCTGGCTGCACGGCTCGCGCCTGACGGCCTGGGAACTGGCCCATGAAGGCATCCCGGCGACGCTGTGCGCCGACTCGGCCATGACGCACCTGATGAAGACCAAGGGCATCACCTGGGTGGTGGTGGGCGCGGATTGCATCGCCGCCAACGGCGATGTGGCCGGCAAGATCGGCACCTACCAACTGGCGGTGGCTGCCATGCACCATGGCGTGCGTTTCATGGTGGTGGCGCCGAGTACCACCATCGACCTGAACCTGGCCACCGGCGAGGATATCCCGCTGGAAGAGCGCGAGGCCGACGAGTTGCTGGATGTGGGCGGCAATCGGGTCGCGGCCGAGGTCGAGGTGTACAACCCGGTATTCGATGTGACGCCAGCGGACCTGGTCGATGTGATCGTGACCGAGCGGGGCGTGGTCGAACGGCCCGATACGGCCAAGATTGCGCAGTTGATTTGTCGCAAGCGTTTGCATTGAGGTGTAGGGCGGGGGAGGTTGGTGGGATTTGAGATCGCGCGCCGCCCGCGCGGCGCATCGCGAGCTACGCTCGCTTCTACGTTTGTTTTCGGCCAGTAACGCCTGTGACAGGCGCGCGCGACCGCCTGGTTCGTACGCCTTGATATCGCGCCGTACAGCAAAGCGTCCGCGCGGAAATCCCACAGGATGAACTGGCCCGAAACAAACGTAGGAGCGAGCGTAGCTCGCGATGCGCCGCGCGGGCGGCGCTCGATCTCCCAGGCGACACAGCATTCACGCCAACCCCCTGCCATATCTCCCACGCCCCACGCCTTTGTGATACCATCCGGCAGTTTCCAGGCCCGCTCGTTGAAGCGGCCTTCATTGCGCAGATCCATGGCTCAACTCATTGATTTGTCGTAAGTCGTCGCACCACTGTGCGTTGCGGCGGCGAGCTTCGTTCGTCCTACGAGGGAAACGACGAAGTTTCACCAGAAAAAGGAATCAGGCTTCTCATGGGCGAACTGGCCAAAGAAATCCTCCCGGTCAATATCGAAGACGAACTGAGACAGTCTTACCTCGACTACGCGATGAGCGTGATTGTCGGGCGTGCACTGCCCGATGCGCGTGACGGCTTGAAGCCCGTGCATCGCCGCGTTCTCTACGCGATGAGCGAACTGGGCAACGACTGGAACAAGCCGTACAAGAAGTCCGCCCGTGTGGTCGGTGACGTCATCGGTAAGTACCACCCCCACGGCGACACCGCGGTCTATGACACCATCGTGCGCATGGCGCAGCCGTTCTCGCTGCGCTACCTGCTGGTCGATGGCCAGGGCAACTTCGGTTCGGTGGACGGCGACAACGCCGCAGCCATGCGATACACCGAAGTGCGCATGGCCAAGCTGGCCCACGAGCTGCTGGCCGACCTGCACAAGGAAACCGTCGACTGGGTGCCCAACTACGACGGCACCGAGCAGATTCCTGCGGTCATGCCGACCAAGATCCCCAACCTGCTGGTCAACGGTTCCAGCGGTATCGCCGTGGGCATGGCGACCAACATCCCGCCACACAACCTGGGCGAGGTCATCGACGGCTGCCTGGCACTGATCGACAACCCCGAGGTGTCGGTCGATGAGCTGATGCAGTTCATTCCCGGCCCCGACTTCCCCACCGCCGGCCTGATCAACGGCCGCCAGGGCATCATCGAGGCCTACCGCACCGGCCGTGGCCGCATCTATATGCGTGCCCGCTCCGAAATCGAGGACATCGACAAGGACAAGACCGGCGGTCGCCAGCAGATCGTCGTCACCGAGCTGCCGTACCAGCTGAACAAGGCGCGGCTGATCGAGAAGATCGCCGAGCTGGTCAAAGAGAAGAAGATCGAAGGCATCACCGAGCTGCGCGACGAGTCCGACAAGGACGGCATGCGCATCGTCATCGAGCTGCGTCGCGGCGAGGTGCCGGAGGTGGTGCTCAACAACCTTTATGCGCAGACCCAGTTGCAGAGCGTGTTCGGCATCAACATGGTCGCCCTGATCGACGGCCGCCCACGCCTGCTCAACCTCAAGGACCTGCTCGAAGCGTTCGTCCGTCACCGCCGCGAAGTGGTGACCCGCCGTACCGTGTTCGAGCTGCGCAAGGCCCGCGAGCGTGGCCATATCCTCGAAGGCCAGGCGGTCGCGCTGTCCAACATCGACCCGGTGATCGCCCTGATCAAGGCCTCGCCGACCCCGTCCGAGGCGAAGGAAGCCCTGGTCAGCACTGCCTGGGAGTCCAGCGCCGTGCAGGTCATGGTCGAGCGCGCTGGCGCCGACTCCTGCCGCCCGGAAGACCTGCCGGAGCAGTACGGCCTGCGTGACGGCAAGTACTACCTGTCGCCGGAACAGGCCCAGGCCATCCTGGACCTGCGCCTGCACCGCCTGACCGGCCTGGAGCACGAGAAGCTGCTGGCCGAGTACCAGGAGATTCTCGAACAGATCGGCGAGCTGATCCGCATCCTGAGCAGTGCCGAGCGCCTGATGGAAGTGATCCGCGAGGAGCTCGAAGCGGTCCGCGCCGAATACGGCGATGCCCGTCGCACCGAGATCCTCAACGCCACCCACGACCTCAGCTACGGCGACATGATCCCCGAAGAAGAGCGCGTGGTGACCATTTCCCACGGCGGCTATGCCAAGACCCAGCCGCTGTCCGCCTACCAGGCCCAGCGCCGCGGCGGCAAGGGCAAGTCGGCCACTGGCGTGAAGGACGAGGACTACATCGAACACCTGTTGGTCGCCAACAGCCACGCCACCCTGTTGCTGTTCTCCAGCAAGGGCAAGGTGTACTGGCTCAAGACCTATGAAATCCCCGAGGCGTCCCGTGCCGCCCGTGGTCGCCCACTGGTCAACCTGTTGCCGCTGGAGGAAGGTGAGCGCATCACCGCCATGCTGCAGATCGACCTGGAGGCCCTGCAGCAGAATGCCGACGGCGACGAAGAGCTGGAGGACGCCGACGACACCGTGCTCGAAGGGGAAGTGGTCGAGGCCGAGGAAGCCGACGAGGAAGACGGCGACACCCCTGAGTGGGTGGCCGAGCCGACCGGTGCGTACATCTTCATGGCCACCGCCTTCGGTACCGTCAAGAAGACCCCGCTGGCCCAGTTCGCTCGTCCGCGTACCAGCGGCCTGATCGCGCTGAAGCTCAAGGAAGGTGACACCCTGATCGCCGCGGCCATCACCGACGGCGCCAAGGAAGTCATGATGTTCTCCGACGCCGGCAAGGTGATCCGCTTCGCCGAGAGCGTGGTGCGTGAAATGGGCCGTACCGCCCGTGGCGTACGTGGCATGAAGCTGGGTAAGGGCCAGCAGGTGATCTCCATGCTGATCCCGGAGTCCGGCGCGCAGATCCTCACCGCCTCCGAGCGTGGCTTCGGCAAGCGGACCCCGCTGTCCAAGTTCCCGCGTCGCGGCCGGGGTGGCCAGGGCGTCATCGCCATGGGCACCAAGGGGCGCAACGGCCTGCTGATCGGCGCCATCCAGGTGCAGGAAGGCGAGGAGATCATGCTGATCTCCGACCAGGGCACCCTGGTGCGGACCCGCGTTGGCGAGGTGTCCAGCTTGGGCCGTAACACCCAGGGTGTGACGCTGATCAAGCTGGCCAGCGACGAGACGTTGGTGGGCCTGGAGCGTATCCAGGAGCCTTCCGAGGAAGAACTCGACGAGCTGCTCGACGGGGACGAGGAGGGCGTCGAGGTCGACGCACCGGATGACGACCTGGCCGGCGCCGAAGAGGCGCCACAGGAATAAACCAACGCAACACCCCGAGCGGGGCGACCAAGGTCGCCCCGTTTGACTGATTACAGCAGGCTGCGCTGTAGCGGCGCGTCTCGTTGTAGGAGCGGCCTTGTGCCGCGAAAGGGCTGCAGGGCAGCCCCAGGGTTTGAGCGGCGCTGCAGCAAGCTGGGGGCCGCTTTGCGGCCCTTTCGCGGCACAAGGCCGCTCCTACAGAGACCCGTGCGTGGTCTGCAAGAACGATTTGTACTATTTGGCAGAGCGAGAGTGGATGTGAGCAAACGAGCCTTTAACTTCTGCGCAGGCCCTGCCGCGCTTCCTGACGCTGTCCTGCAGCGTGCCCAGGCCGAGATGCTGGACTGGCGTGGCAAGGGCTTGTCGGTGATGGAGATGAGCCATCGCAGCGACGACTACGTGGCCATCGCCGAAAAGGCCGAGCAGGACCTGCGCGACCTGCTGTCCATCCCCTCCAACTACAAGGTGCTGTTCCTCCAGGGCGGCGCGAGCCAGCAGTTCGCCGAGATCCCGTTGAACCTGCTGCCTGAAAGCGGCACCGCCGACTACATCGAGACCGGGATCTGGTCGAAGAAGGCCATCGAGGAAGCGCGTCGTTTCGGTCACGTCAACGTCGCCGCCAGCGCCAAGCCCTACGACTACCTGGCCATCCCGGGCCAGAACGAGTGGAACCTGACCAAGAACGCGGCCTACGTCCACTATGCGTCCAACGAGACCATCGGTGGCCTGCAGTTCGACTGGGTACCGGAAACCGGCGACGTGCCCCTGGTGGTCGACATGTCTTCCGACATCCTCTCGCGCCCGATCGATGTGTCCCAGTACGGCCTGATCTACGCCGGCGCCCAGAAGAACATCGGCCCCAGCGGCCTGGTGGTGGTGATCGTGCGCGAAGACCTGCTCGGCCACGCCCGCAGCAGCTGCCCGACCATGCTCGACTACAAGGTCGCCGCCGACAATGGCTCGATGTACAACACCCCGGCCACCTATTCCTGGTACCTCTCGGGCCTGGTGTTCGAATGGCTCAAGGAGCAGGGCGGCGTCGAGGCCATGGAGCAGCGCAACCGCGCCAAGAAAGACCGCCTGTACAGCTTCATCGATGCCAGCGAGTTCTACACCAACCCGATCAGCCACAACGCCCGTTCGTGGATGAACGTGCCGTTCCGCCTGGCCGACGAGCGCCTGGACAAAGCCTTCCTGGCCGGTGCCGACGCCCGTGGCCTGCTCAACCTCAAGGGCCATCGCTCGGTCGGCGGCATGCGCGCCTCCATCTACAACGCCCTGGGCCTGGAGGCGGTCGACGCCCTGGTGGCCTACATGGCTGAATTCGAGAAGGAGCACGCCTGATGTCCGAACAGGAGCTCAAGGCGCTGCGCGTGCGCATCGACAGCCTCGACGAGAAGATCCTCGAGCTGATCAGCGAACGCGCCCGTTGCGCCCAGGAAGTGGCCAAGGTCAAGACCGCCTCCCTGGCCGAAGGCGAGAAGCCGGTGTTCTACCGCCCCGAGCGCGAGGCTGCGGTGCTCAAGCGCGTCATGGAGCGCAACAAGGGCCCGCTGGACAACGAAGAGATGGCGCGGTTGTTCCGCGAGATCATGTCGTCCTGCCTGGCCCTGGAAGAGCCGCTCAAGGTCGCCTACCTCGGCCCTGAGGGCACCTTCACCCAGGCTGCCGCCATGAAGCACTTCGGCCATGCTGTGGTCAGCCGCCCGATGGCGGCCATCGACGAAGTGTTCCGTGAAGTGGCCGCCGGTGCCGTCAACTTTGGCGTGGTGCCTGTGGAAAACTCCACCGAAGGTGCGGTCAGCCACACCCTGGACAGCTTCCTCGAGCATGACATGGTGATCTGCGGCGAAGTCGAGCTGCGCATCCACCACCACCTGCTGGTGGGTGAGAACACCAAGACCAACAGCATCACCCGCATCTACTCCCACGCCCAGTCCCTGGCCCAGTGCCGCAAATGGCTGGACGCCCATTACCCGAATGTCGAGCGCGTGGCGGTGTCCAGCAACGCCGAGGCGGCCAAGCGGGTCAAGGGTGAGTGGAATTCGGCGGCCATCGCCGGCGACATGGCGGCGAACCTGTACGGCCTGACCCGTCTGGCCGAGAAGATCGAGGACCGCCCGGACAACTCCACGCGCTTCCTGATGATCGGCAACCAGGAAGTGCCGCCGACCGGCGACGACAAGACCTCGATCATCGTCTCTATGAGCAACAAACCGGGGGCGCTGCACGAGCTGCTGGTGCCGTTCCACGAGAACGGCATCGACCTGACCCGCATCGAGACCCGTCCGTCGCGCAGCGGCAAGTGGACGTACGTGTTCTTCATCGACTTCGTCGGCCACCACCGCGACCCGTTGATCAAGGCGGTGCTGGAGCAGATCAGCCAGGAAGCCGTGGCGCTCAAGGTGCTGGGGTCGTATCCGAAGGCGGTGCTTTGATTCAGCGTCGCCGGGGCCGCTGCGCGCCCCATCGCTGGCAAGCCAGCTCCCACAGGTACAGTGCAAGCCTGCAGGTTTGTGTGGTCCCTGTAGGCGCTGGTTTGCCTGCGATGGGCGGCAAGACAGCCCATGTGGTCACCATTCCCGCAGGTACAGCGGAATCTATGAGATTTGTCCGCCCCCTGTGGGAGCTGGCTTGCCGGCGATGGGCTGCAGAGCAGCCCCCTGCGGTCTCACAGACTGTCCAGATTTCAGCACAGGGTTCGCATCAGTGGTAAACGCAGCAAGCACCAAACCCGCACCAATCATCAACCGCCTGGTCGTGGTAGGCCTCGGCCTGATCGGCGGCTCCTTCGCCAAGGGCCTGCGCGAAAGCGGCCTGTGCCGGGAAGTGGTCGGCGTCGACCTGGATGCCCAGTCGCGCAAGCTGGCCGTGTCCCTGGGCGTGGTCGACCGCTGCGAAGCGGACCTGGCCGCCGCCTGTGTCGGTGCCGACGTCATCCAGCTGGCCGTGCCCATCCTGGCCATGGAAAAGGTGCTCGCCCACCTGGCCCGCCTGGACCTGGGCGACGCCATCATCACCGACGTCGGCAGCGCCAAGGGCAATGTCGTGCGCGCCGCCCGCGAAGCCTTCGCCGAACGCCTGCCGCGCTTCGTCCCGGGCCACCCGATCGCCGGTTCCGAGCAGAGCGGAGTAGAGGCCTCCAACGCCACCCTGTTCCGCCGCCACAAAGTCATCCTCACGCCGCTGCCGGAAACCGACCCCGCCGCCCTGGCCCTGGTCGACCGCCTGTGGCGTGCGCTGGACGCCGATGTGGAACACATGCCGGTGGAGCGCCACGACGAAGTCCTGGCCGCCACCAGCCACCTGCCGCACCTGCTGGCGTTCGGTTTGGTCGACTCCCTGGCCAAGCGCAATGAAAACCTGGAGATCTTCCGGTACGCTGCGGGAGGCTTCCGCGATTTCACGAGAATCGCCGGCAGCGACCCGATCATGTGGCACGACATCTTCCTCGCCAACCGCGAGGCTGTCCTGCGCACCCTGGATACATTTCGCAGCGACCTCGACGCCTTGCGCGACGCGGTCGATGCAGGGGACGGGCACCAGCTGCTGGGTGTGTTCACCCGCGCCCGGGTTGCCCGCGAGCATTTCAGTAAAATCCTGGCCCGCCGGGCCTATGTGGACGCTATGAACGCCAACGATCTGATTTTCCTGGCCCAACCTGGTGGCCGCCTGTCCGGACGGATCCGCGTTCCGGGCGACAAGTCGATTTCCCACCGCTCGATCATGCTTGGCTCGCTGGCCGAAGGCACCACCGAGGTCGAAGGCTTCCTCGAAGGCGAGGATGCCCTGGCGACCCTGCAAGCCTTCCGCGACATGGGCGTGGTCATCGAAGGCCCGCACCATGGCCGCGTGACCATCCACGGCGTCGGCCTGCACGGCCTCAAGCCGCCACCCGGGCCGATCTACCTCGGCAACTCCGGCACCTCCATGCGCCTGCTCTCGGGCCTGCTGGCCGGCCAGCCGTTCGACGTGACCATGACCGGCGACGCGTCGCTGTCCAAGCGCCCGATGAACCGTGTGGCCAACCCGCTGCGCGAAATGGGTGCCGTGGTCGAGACCGGCCCTGAAGGCCGCCCGCCGCTGACCATCCGCGGTGGCCACAAACTCAAGGCCCTGGACTACACCCTGCCGATGGCCAGTGCCCAGGTCAAATCCTGCCTGCTGCTGGCCGGCCTGTATGCCGAAGGCACCACCACCGTCACCGAGCCGGCGCCGACCCGCGACCACACCGAGCGCATGCTGCGTGGCTTCGGCTACGACGTGCAGACTAATGGCCCGGTGGCATCGCTCAAGGCTGGCGGCAAGCTCAGCGCCACCCGCATCGAAGTACCGGCCGACATCTCCTCGGCCGCCTTCTTCCTGGTCGCGGCCTCCATCGCCGAAGGCTCGGAGCTGGTGCTCGAGCACGTGGGCATCAACCCGACCCGTACCGGCGTGATCGACATCCTGCGCCTGATGGGCGGCGACATCACCCTGGAAAACCAGCGTGAAGTCGGCGGCGAGCCGGTGGCCGACCTGCGCGTGCGCGGTGCCAAGCTCAAGGGTATCGACATTCCCGAAGCGCTCGTGCCGCTGGCCATCGACGAATTCCCGGTGCTGTTCGTCGCCGCGGCTTGCGCCGAAGGGCGCACCGTGCTGCGTGGTGCCGAGGAGCTGCGGGTCAAGGAATCGGACCGCATCCAGGTCATGGCCGATGGCCTGCTGACCCTGGGTGTGAAGTGCCAGCCGACCCCGGACGGCATCATCATCGACGGCGGCCAGATCGGCGGCGGCGAAGTGCATGGCCACGGCGACCACCGCATCGCCATGGCCTTCAGCGTCGCTTCGCTGCGTGCCAGCGCACCGATCCGCATCCATGACTGCGCCAACGTCGCCACCTCGTTCCCCAACTTCCTGGCGCTGTGCGCCGAAGTCGGTATCCGCGTCGCAGAAGAGGGCAAGCCGTGAATTCCCAAGCGCCGGTCATCACCATCGATGGGCCAAGCGGCTCGGGCAAGGGCACCGTCGCCGGCATCCTCGCCCGCGAACTGGGCTGGAGGCTGCTGGACTCCGGCGCCCTGTACCGCCTGCTGGCCTTCAACGCCACCAACCACGGCGTCGACCTGACCAACGAAGAGCTGCTCAAGGCCCTGGCCGCCCATCTGGATGTGCAGTTCATCGCTGCCGAACCGGGTAAGCTTCAACAGATCATCCTCGAGGGTGAGGATGTCAGCAATGTGATCCGCACCGAAACAGTCGGCGCCGGCGCCTCCATGGTCGCCTCCCTGCCGGCGGTGCGCGAAGCGTTGCTGCAGCGCCAGCGCGCCTTCCGCGAAGCCCCCGGGCTGATCGCCGATGGTCGCGACATGGGCACCGTGGTGTTCCCGGACGCGCCCTTGAAAGTGTTCCTCACCGCCAGTGCGGAGGAACGCGCACGACGCCGTTATTTGCAGTTGAAGGGCAAGGGCGATGATGTTAGTCTGGCGAGTCTGCTGGATGAGATCCGTGCGCGCGATGAGCGCGACACCCAGCGTGCGGTGGCCCCGTTGAAACCAGCGGCCGATGCCATCCAGCTGGACTCCACCGAGTTGTCCATCGAGCAGGTGTTGCAACGTATCAGGAGCGAGCTCGCCCAGCGCGATCTGCTCTGATAACCAGGGAAGCAGGCAGGGTCACCAGTCAACGTCCTGCCGGCTTTCCTTTATATGAACGAAACCCACATTGTCTGGAATGTGGCTATGGGCGTCTGTTTCGCCCGAATCTACAGGAATTAAAATGAGCGAAAGCTTTGCAGAACTCTTTGAAGAAAGCCTGAAAACCCTCAATCTTCAGCCGGGCGCGATCATCACCGGTATCGTTGTCGACATCGACGGCGACTGGGTTACCGTTCACGCTGGCCTGAAGTCCGAGGGCGTCATCCCGCTCGAGCAGTTCATCAACGAAGCTGGCGAGCTGACCATCAAGGTCGGTGACGAAGTTCACGTTGCGCTGGACGCGGTCGAAGACGGCTTTGGCGAAACCAAGCTGTCCCGTGAAAAAGCCAAGCGCGCCGAGTGCTGGATTGTTCTGGAAGCAGCTTTCGCCGCCGAAGAAGTGGTCAAGGGCGTTATCAACGGTAAGGTTAAGGGCGGCTTCACTGTCGACGTTAACGGCATCCGTGCGTTCCTGCCGGGCTCCCTGGTCGATGTCCGCCCTGTGCGCGACACCACCCACCTGGAAGGCAAAGAGCTGGAGTTCAAGGTCATCAAGCTGGACCAGAAGCGCAACAACGTTGTCGTTTCCCGTCGCAGCGTGCTGGAAGCCGAGAACAGCGCCGAGCGCGAAGCCCTGCTGGAAACCCTGCAGGAAGGCCAACAGGTCAAGGGTATCGTCAAGAACCTCACCGACTACGGCGCCTTCGTGGACCTGGGCGGCATCGACGGCCTGCTGCACATCACCGACATGGCTTGGAAGCGCATCAAGCACCCGTCGGAAATCGTCAACGTTGGTGACGAAGTCGACGTTCGCGTCCTGAAGTTCGACCGTGAGCGCAACCGCGTTTCCCTGGGTCTGAAGCAGATGGGCGAAGATCCGTGGGTAGCTATCACTGCCCGCTACCCAGAAGGTACCCGCGTACAGGCTCGCGTGACCAACCTGACCGACTACGGCTGCTTCGCTGAGCTGGAAGAAGGCGTTGAAGGTCTGGTACACGTTTCCGAAATGGACTGGACCAACAAGAACATCCACCCGTCGAAAGTCGTTCAGGTTGGCGACGAAGTGGAAGTCATGGTTCTGGACATCGACGAAGAGCGTCGTCGTATCTCCCTGGGCATCAAGCAGTGCAAGTCCAACCCATGGGAAGACTTCTCCAGCCAGTTCAACAAGGGTGACAAGATCACCGGTACCATCAAGTCGATCACCGACTTCGGTATCTTCATTGGCCTGGACGGCGGCATCGACGGCCTGGTTCACCTGTCCGACATCTCCTGGAACGAGTCCGGCGAAGAAGCCGTACGTCGCTTCAAGAAGGGCGACGAGCTGGAAACCGTCATCCTGTCGGTCGACCCAGAGCGCGAGCGTATCTCCCTGGGTATCAAGCAACTGGAAGACGATCCGTTCTCCAACTTCGTTGCTCTGAACGACAAGGGCGCTATCGTCAAGGGTACCGTCAAGGAAGTTGACGCCAAAGGCGCCATCGTCACCCTGGCCGACGACATCGAAGCTACTCTGAAGGCTTCCGAAATCAGCCGTGACCGCGTTGAAGACGCGCGTAACGTCCTGAAGGAAGGCGACGAGATCGAAGCCAAGATCATCAGCGTTGACCGCAAGTCCCGCGTCATCAGCCTGTCCATCAAGTCGAAGGACGACGCTGAAGAGCGCGAAGCTATCCAGAGCCTGAAAAACGCTCCGGAAGCTGCTGCCGACACCACCATGGCTGCGCTGCTGCGCGAAGCTATGGCCAAGCAGAACTGAGTTCTGTTTGATCGGTAAAAAGGGGCGACCTTCGGGTCGCCCTTTTTTTTGCCCTTCCCACGCTACCCCCCTGTGGGAGCGGGCTTGCCCCGCGATAGCGCCCGCCCAAGCGCCACTGTTCACGGCCCTTCCACGCCCAGCCCGCGCAGCCAGCCCCTCACCCAGCCTCCCTACGCTCAAGTCCCTCTACCACTCGGGTTCGCGCCCCACCCATTCTTGAATTTTTTTATTAAGTCAAGATGCACCCTGTTCAAATCTTTCAGAGCGTGCTACAAACTGGTTAAGCAATGATCTAGCTGCTTGATAACGAAGGGAAAAATATGACGAAGTCGGAGCTGATCGAACGTATTGTCACCCATCAAGGGCTGCTCTCGTCCAAGGACGTGGAGTTGGCCATCAAGACCATGCTTGAACAGATGTCCCAGTGCCTGGCCACCGGCGATCGCATCGAGATCCGTGGCTTTGGCAGCTTTTCCTTGCACTACCGCTCACCCCGCGTAGGCCGCAACCCGAAGACCGGCCAATCGGTGAGCCTTGAAGGCAAGTATGTCCCGCACTTCAAGCCCGGCAAGGAATTGCGCGACCGGGTCAACGAAGAAGAACACGCCCACACCTGAAGGGCAGAAGGAGCAGTCTGATGCGTAACCTCAAGCGCGCCGTGGCGGCGTTGTTCGTGCTGCTGCTGGCAGCCGTGGTGCTGTTCTTCGTGCTGGAGAACCAGCAAAGCGTCTCCCTGATCCTGTTCGGCTGGGCCGCCCCCGCCGTGCCGGTAGCCGTGCTGGTCATCGCCGCCCTGGTCATCGGCCTCGCCGTCGGCCCCTTGCTCGGTGCCTACGGCGTGCTGCGCAGCAAGCGCAAGATCCGCGCCTCCGCCCGCCAGGCTGCCCTCTCCGGTAACTGACCCACTTCCGCGCGCAGCCCAAACCTGTGGGGGCGGGCTTGGCCCGCGATCACCGGCAATGCCGGTGCCATACACCGCATCCCCGCAACCACAACCCGATCTCCCAGCCCCTGCGATCCCTGTGGGAGATTCTATGACGCTGGACAAGCTCAAATTGCCTTCGTTTGGTTTCTCAGCTGTATAAATACGGCCCAGGCTCCGCTTGCTTCGTGGGAGATCACCCAGCCCTTTGGGCTGCGCTGTCGCGCAGAGAACAAGTGGTTAGCGCCGCCTTCTTCTGTGGGAGCGGGCTTGTCCCGCGATTGGGCCGGCCCAGCCGCCGCAGCTGTATGGCAAGGGCTTCGCCCTTGATCGCGGGACAAGCCCGCTCCCACAGGCCTCGTTAAATCAATGAGTTATGCGTTGTTCTATGAGAGCTGGCGATAGCCTGCGATGGGCCGCGAAGCGGCCCCTTAAGTCTGGTAAGGGCTCCACCATTCGAGGCTTGGGGCTGCTTTGCAGCTCATCGCAGGCTGTCGCCAGCTCCCACCGAGATTGCGCCGCTCCCTATGGGAACGGCCTGCGCCGCGAAAGGCGCGCAAAGCGCCCCCAGCATTCTCCCAAACCTCCACAACCCACTCACCAATCAGATATTTCCTACATTCATGTAGGAAGCCCGCCCTGTAACTCCCTCCAAGCCGCATGGACTAATACCCAATTCCAATCCGCACAGGGAAGGCCTCACCGGCATGGACTACCCCAACCTCTCACACCACGGCGCCACCCGCAGCGTCACCGGTTCCTGCCACCAACTCCACCTCGACAGCACCAGCAGCCTATTGATCGACTGCGGCCTGGAGCAAGGCACCGACGCCACCCCCAACAGCCAAACCACCCCCCTCGATTTCGCCATCACCGGCATCCAGGCCCTGATCATCACCCACGTCCACCTCGACCACGTCGGCCGCATCCCCGCACTCCTGGCCGCCGGCTACCGAGGCCCGATCCTGTGCAGCGAGCCCTCCGCAAAACTCCTGCCGCTGATCCTCGAAGACGCCTACCGCCTCGGCATCTCCAGCGAACCCGCACAGATCGCCCGCTACCTGGACCTGCTGAACCGCCTGGTCGTCCCGTTACCCTTCGGCCAGTGGCACACCATCACCCAAACCCCCGACCTCGAATGCCGCATCCGCCTCCAGCGCGCCGGGCACCTGCTGGGCTCTGCCTATGTCGAGTGCGATATCCGCTACCCCAGCCAAGCCACCACAACCCGCATCGTCTTCTCAGGCGACCTCGGCGCCCCCGACAGCCCACTGCTACGCGCCCTGCAGCCACCCGAACGCGCCGACATCCTGGTGCTCGAAAGCACCTACGGCGACCGCCTGCACCCAGACCGCAGCGAGCGCCAACAACGCCTGGAGTCCGCCATCGACCGCGCCCTCGCGGACCAAGGCACCATCCTCATCCCGGCATTCAGCCTGGGCCGAACACAAGAGCTGCTCTACGAGCTGGAAGACATCCTCCACCGCAAGGCGCTGCTGAGCGATGAAGAAAAGCCCGGTACCGACCCGCTGGATTGGTCCCAACTCCCCATCATCCTCGACTCCCCCTTGGCCCAGCGCGTGACCCAGGCCTACCGCGAGCTGCACGACTACTGGAACACCGAAGCCAGGCAACGCCTGGGCGAAGGCCGCAAGCCATTGGGTTTCCGCCAACTGATCTGCATCGATACCCATGCCAAGCACCAGCAGGTGGTCAACTACCTCAAGAGCACCGGCCGACCCGCCATCGTTATCGCCGGCAATGGCATGTGCTCGGGTGGACGGATCGTCAATTACCTCAAGGCCATGCTCGAGGATCCGCGGCATGAGGTGATGTTCGTGGGCTACCAGGCCAGAGGTACGCCGGGTGCGGTGATCCAGGCGAGCAGTGGCGCGGACAGGACGGCATGGGTCGAGTTGGATCAAGTGCGTTATGAGATACGTGCGAAGGTAATGACACTCGAAGGGTATTCCGCACATGCGGACCAGGCAGGGTTGGTACGGTTTGCCCTCGGCCAGGGCCAGCCGGCGAGGCGAGTGGTGCTGGTGCATGGAGAGGGGAGGGCGAAGCTGGTCCTGGCCCGAGCCTTGCGGCTACGTTACGAGGAGCTGGGGTATGAGCTGGACGTCACAATTCCGTGAGTGCCGTTTGGCGGCAAGGTAAATTTTGGTCGGAAAGCAGGGAACTTCTTTGGTCGGGTTCCCTCTACTGCTGATTAATGCTTAAGGCGTAAGGCGGTTCTTGAGCGTGTTGGCAAAATGACGCTACGCTTCAATTGAGTGGCTTGCGCCACCGACGGACGGTCGGTTGGTTGATGGGCTACCGGAGCATGCGGATAGACGTGACCCAAGGAAAAACAGAATAGATGCGCAACGAACCTGAGCGCCTGAGTAGTACTGGTGACGAGATTGACCTTTTCGAGCTGATCGAGGGATTGTGGAAGCAGAAGGTGTTGATCCTCGTGACGACTGTAGTCGTGACGGCGATTGCGGTGGCGTATGCGTTTCTGGCCAAGCCTGTGTATGAGGCGAAGGTTTTTGTGCAACCCCCGACTCAAAATGATGTCTCCCCGCTGAATTATGGTCGCGGTGGGAACACGGGTTTGAGCATGCTGACGGTGAAGGATGTCTATGACATTTATCTGCGGAATCTTCAGTCGGAGTCGTTGCGCAGGGAATTCTTCCGGAGCGTCTATCTGCCTAGCCTACCTGAGGATGAGCGCAGTGGGTCGCAGGATGAATTGTACAGTCGGTTTCAGGATGTCCTTTCGCTTGGTGTCGCTGCCAAGGAAACACCTAATCGTTTCTTCGTAAAGGCTAACGTATCCGATCCCCAGCAAGCTGCCGAATGGGTTGTCCGTTATCTGGAAATGGCGGGCCGTCGTGGGCGGACAGAGGTGGTCAGGGACGTGAAGGCTGACGCCACGATCAAGGCTAACAACCTGGAGCAGCAGATCAACGCCGCGCTGGAAAGCGCACGGAAACAGCGCGAAGACCAGATTATCCAGCTGACAGAAGCGTTGCGTGTAGCCAAATCCATTGGCCTTGAGAAGCCACCGATCATCTCGAACACCTTGTCGAGTGAGGTTTCGGCTGGCATGGACGGCTCTTTGATGTACATGCGTGGTACCAAGGCTTTGGAGGCTGAAATCGACAACCTTCGTAAGCGTACGTCAGATGATGCGTTCGTGAAGAATTTGCGGCAACGGCAAGAGGTGTTGGCGTTTTATCGTACGTTGCAGATTGATCCGGGCGTGATACAAGTCTATAGGCAGGATGGGGCTGTTGAGTCTCCAGATAAGCCGGTAAAACCTAAAAAATTGATCATTGTGATGCTTGGTTTGGTTATGGGGCTTGCCTTGGGTGGAGGGCTCGCGTTCTTGCGCCATCTTAAGGCTGAGATGAGTGGGCGTAGGAGAAGGCAGGCTTGATCTGATGATAGCCTTATGCTGGTATCTTTAGAGCCGAGCTGTCACAATGAACCCATTCGTCCGCACCGGACAGGGATGGTTCAGCAGGCTGATTCTAGCTATTAGGCGATGATGGCGAAATAACTGTTCCTGTCAGGTTTGGTAATTTTCCACAGACAGGCAGTGTCATGACCAGCATCGTTCCAGCTCCGCATGCAATTTCTCAGGATGAAATAGATCTATTGGCAATGCTCCGATCGATTTGGCGACAGAAGCTATTGATCGGAGTTGTTGCCATATGCTGCATGATGGTTGCGGGAATCTATGCTTTCAGTGTTACACCAGAGTATGAGGTTAGCACCACTCTGCGCCCTGCTGCTCTGAATGACTTGGATGAGCTGAACCGTACCCAGGTTTATTCCCTTCCGCCGAGCGAGGCACTGAAGCGTGTCGGTTCGGCGCTTGACTCTTATGACACCCGCTTAGGCTACTTCCGTTCCAATTCCTCTTTGCAGGCGGCCTTCATGAAGGATGGCCGTACATTGGAGCAGGCGTTTGAAGAGTTCAACTTCAAGGCGTTGAGGCTCATCCAGCCAGACCCTAAGAAAACAGACCTATTGAAGGCCTATATTGGTCTGGAAATGCGCTATCCAGAAGGCTTGGATGGGAAGTCCATTCTGAACGGCCTCGTTCAATATGCAATTGTGAGCGAGCAGCAGCAGATTTCCAGGGATCTGAAGGTCATCATTCAGAACCGTATCAAAGAGGTGGATACCAAGCTGGATGCCGCACGCGTAGATTATTCCGCTGAGAAAGATGGCCGGATTGCCGAACTGCTAGAGGCTGACACGATAAAGCGTGCTCGTCTGAACGATGAGTTGCGTGCTTTGCGCTTACAGTTAAAGCTGCGTCGAGATAACCGAATTGCTCAGCTCAATGAGGCTATTTCGATCGCTCGGTCTCTGGGTTTGAAGCGCCCGTCCACACCGTCGAGCCTGGGGCAGGCTGATACTGAATCCACCGGTAATGTGATTCGTACTGAGGTTATCAATCAGCAAATTCCTTTGTATTTTATGGGGACAGATGTGCTTGAGGCTGAGCAGCGTGCCTTGCGTAACCGCACCTCAGATGATTTTGCTGACCCGCGAGTCGCGGAGCTCCGAAAGGAGCTGTTACTGTTAGAAAATAACCGTAACGTTCAGGCGCTGAGGGGGCGACAGAACGATGAGCTTTTCTTCAAGGGGATCGAGGCGCTGAGAGCTGAGCGTTCTCGGCTTTCTGCTATCAGTACTGACATGAGCACGCTGCAGCTGGTTTCCGTTGACCGTTTGGCGGTGGACCCTGTGAATGCCGTATGGCCAAAGAAAGGAATGTTCCTGGTGTTGGGGTTGGTGTTGGGTTGCTGCTTGGGTGTTGTGGTGGCGCTCCTGCGTCATGTGGCTCAGGCTCGTATACATCAGATGGCACGTATAGAGGTTGCTCCCCTGCCTCGGATTGTAGGCGCGTAGGGCGGTGTAGAGGCCTCATCTGATGCTTTTCTGCGATGCCATTTACCGAACGTGTAATCGATAGTGATCGGTTAAGGGGTTACTGGTAATCTTACGGAAAGAAGGTTATCTCAGGGCTCTAGGTAGCAAGCTCCGAGTGACTACGGTGCCGCAGGGAAGTATGACCTTCGGTGCTGGATAGGTTCGGATATTGGTGGGTTGAGTCGAATATGAATTTGGAAACGCTTGAAGCGCCCCAGAAATGAAGCAGCAAAGCTGGTATCTGGTTCAATGCAAGCCTAGGCAAGATGAACGCGCAGAAGAGAATCTCATGCGGCAAGGGTATGTGTGTGCCAGGCCTAGATGTAAACGTGGGCGGCTTGTGCGTGGGCATCTGCAAACGAAGATTGAATCTTTGTTTCCAGGCTACTTATTTATCCAAATGTTCGATGATTCCAACTGGTCTCCATTACGGTCTACCCGTGGGGTTAGCAACGTTGTGAGCTTTGGCGGGCGCCCCTTGGCCGTTAGCGAAAGGCTTGTCGGTGACCTTCTGCAACGGGCAGAAATTGAGTTAACAACCGCCTACGAGGTCGGCGATAATGTTCGGCTTGCAGCCGGCAATTACGCCGAGCTTGATGGCATTTTCATGGCAATGGATGGTGAGGATCGAGTCATTCTGCTGATCCAACTGCTCCGTCGCCGCCACCAGGTTAGCGTGCCGTTAGCTGATATAGCGGCTCGCTGAGAGGCTGGTGGTGCTGCACGCAGGGGTGAAAGCGCAAATACAGCGTTCTCAGGAAATGAACGGAAAATCCTGGGGCGGTAGCGTGCCTAGAGCCAGAGTTCAGCTTGGCTTCAAAGGCGTTTTTAAGAAATTACTGCTTTGCAGTGCCAACCTTAAACCGATTAAGCCTAATGCGCGTACGCAATTTCCCACAGCTTATTAATATTGCACTTCGCGGCATGACGCTGGCCAGCAAATTTCTGCTGATCTTCTTTCTTGCTCGCTTTCTTGAGCCTGCTGATTTAGGGGTTTATGGATTGTTGGCTGCTACGATCACGTACTCGCTGTATTTGCTGGGTTTTGATTTTTATACTTATACAACACGAGAACTGCTCAAGTTTGGTCGAGATCAATGGGGCGGATTCCTCAAGGCTCAAGGTGCTCTCACGCTGGTTCTATATATAATCTTTCTGCCCTTACTGGGGCTGATTTTTTTGAAAGGTTTATTACCCCATTCTGTGGTTGGCTGGTTTTTTGTACTTCTGGTGCTTGAACACCTGACCCAAGAGTTAGGGCGTTTATTAGTGGCTGTTTCAGACCAGTTATATGCCAGCCTGGTTTTATTTTTACGTTCAGGTGTATGGGCTGTATTGTTGACAGTGTTGATGTTTGTTGACGCAGATACCCGTACATTGAATATGGTATTGGGGGCATGGAGTATTGGCAGTGCAATGGCACTACTGCTGGGATGCTACCGGGTCAAACGCATGGGGCTGTCTGGGTGGCATACAAAGGTAGATTGGCGCTGGATTTCAAAGGGGCTGAAAGTCGCTTTGGCGCTGTTAATCGCGACATTGGCGATTCGTGGCTTGTTTACCCTTGACCGCTATTGGGTTCAACATTTGGCGGGCTTGGACGTTCTCGGTGCTTATGTGCTTTTTATGGGTATTTGTTCCGCGCTTATTTCATTTCTCGATGCGGGCGTTTTTGCGTTTATATATCCAGGGCTTATCAGCGCTTATCAGGGGCAGAGTGCTGTAAGTTTTCGTCAGGGTGTCCATAAACTACTGGTTCAAACGGTAAGCCTTTCAGTCTGCTTTGCGGTAGTTGCATTGCTACTCATTGAGCCGTTGTTGTCATGGCTCGATAAACCGCTTTATAGCGCCCAGTTAGCTTTGTTTCCCTGGCTTCTTCTAGCGACTGTGTTATATGTCATTGGCATGGTTCCGCATTTTGCGTTGTATGCGCAGGGATATGACAAGCCGATTATCCATAGCCATATCGCCAGCCTGCTGGTATTCGTTTTGACAACTTGGGCTTTTGCACACTATCGGGCTCTGCTAGCAGTGCCTATGGGCTTGTGCATGAGCTTTCTATGCATTCTGTGCTGGAAGTCATGGAGCTACTTCCGTTTGACATCAGCACAGTACCGTATTTTCCAATCCTGATTTTGGTCAGGTAGCCACTAAGGGACGTGTCAATGTTCACCAACAAAACCATCCTCATCACAGGCGGTACCGGCTCCTTCGGTAACACCTTTGTGCCTATGACTCTCGCCAAATACAACCCGAAAAAGATCATCATCTTTTCCCGGGACGAGATGAAGCAATGGGACATGGCCAAGAAATTTGAAGGTGATTCGCGTGTGCGTTTTTTCATCGGCGACGTTCGTGACAAGGATCGTCTCTACCGAGCCCTCGATGGGGTTGATTACGTTGTTCATGCCGCTGCTACCAAAATCGTGCCAACGGCTGAATACAACCCGTTTGAGTGCATCAAGACCAACATTAACGGTGCAATGAACCTTATCGATGCATGCATCGATAAGGGTGTAAAGCGTGTCGTTGCCCTCTCTACAGACAAAGCAAGTAGCCCAATCAACCTGTATGGGGCTACCAAGCTGGCATCCGACAAACTGTTCGTTGCGGGTAACTCCTACGCAGGTGGTCATGACACTCGGATGGCGGTTGTCCGTTACGGCAATGTCATGGGTTCCCGTGGCTCGGTAATCCCCTTCTTCATGTCCATCAAGGATAAGGGGGAGCTCCCAATCACCGATGATCGTATGACCCGTTTCATGATTTCTCTGGAGGAAGGGGTCGAGCTGGTGTGGCATGCCTTTGAGGACATGGAGGGCGGTGAGATCTATGTGAAGAAGATCCCGTCGATGAAAGTGACTGATTTGGCCCGAGTCGTCGCACCAAACGCCAAGCAAAAAGTTGTGGGTATTCGCCCTGGTGAAAAACTGCACGAGCAGATGATCAGTGCTGAAGATGCTTATTACACTTATGAATACCCTGAGCACTTCAAGATTTTGCCTGTGATCAATGACTGGGCGACTTGCCCGGAGCGAATCAAAGACGGTAAAAAAGTTCCTGAAGGTTTTGTCTACTCCAGCGATAACAATACTGAGTGGATGAGCGACGAGGATCTGCAGAACTGGATCACCCTCAACAAAGAAAAAATCGGGAGCATCTGATTCATGATTCCATACGGTCGCCAGGATATTATCCAGTCTGATATTGATGCTGTGGTTGGGGTATTGCAGTCTGACTTCCTTACCCAAGGCCCAATGGTCCCTCGTTTCGAGCAGCTGGTTGCGAAGCACGTTGGGGCCACGCACGCGCTAGCAGTAAATAGTGCTACCTCCGCGTTGCACATCGCTTGCCTCGCATTGGGGCTTGGGCCTGGCGACCGTCTTTGGACAACCCCAGTTACCTTTGTCGCCTCCGCTAATTGTGGTTTGTATTGTGGTGCACAAGTCGATTTTGTAGATATCGATCCAAGTACTTATAACCTTTGTCCTAAGGCGCTCGAGCGTAAATTGGAGCAGGCTGAGCGTGACGGCACCTTGCCTAAGGTTGTTGTACCTGTGCATCTGTGTGGCCAGCCCTGCGACATGCAAGCCATCCATGTGCTAGCTCAGCGTTATGGCTTCAAAGTTATTGAAGATGCTTCTCATGCCATCGGCGGCAAGTATCAAGGGGAGTTTATCGGTAATGGTAAATACAGTGACATTACGATCTTCAGTTTCCATCCGGTAAAAATCATCACTACTGCTGAAGGTGGTATGGCTTTGACCAATGATGCCGAGTTGGCCAATAAAATGGCACTATTGCGCAGTCACGGTATTACCCGAGACCCGCAACAGATGACTCATGAAGCGGATGGGCCTTGGTACTATCAGCAGGTTGACCTTGGTTTCAATTATCGTATGACTGAACTGCAAGCCGCCTTGGGCGTTAGCCAGATGGAACGGTTAGATCAGTACATTTCACGTCGGCATCAATTAGCAGAGCGTTATAATGATTTACTGGCCACGTTGCCGGTAACCCTCCCATGGCAGCACCCTGACAGCTACTCCGGGTTGCATCTTTATGTTATTCGCTTGCAATTGGGCAAGATTAAAAAATCACATCGTCAAGTATTTGAGTCGCTGCGTGAGCAGGGTATCGGTGTGAACCTTCATTATATTCCGGTGCATACACAGCCGTATTACAGTGCTATGGGTTTTAAACCGGAGGATTTTCCTCTGTCGCTGGAGTACTACCGAGAAGCTATTAGTATCCCAATGTTCCAGACGATGAGTGAAGAGCAGCAAGATGAGGTTGTGTCTGCGCTGAAGAAGGCGCTTCAGGAATGAGGTTGGCAGTAATCCCTGCTCGGGGAGGAAGTAAGCGTATTCCTCGCAAGAATATAAAGGACTTCTTTGGCAAACCGATGATTGCTTGGTCCATTGAAGCTGCGCTAAACAGCGGGTGCTTCGATGAAATTGTGGTGTCAACTGATGATGTAGAGATTGCACAAATCTCCACAAAATATGGCGCTAAAGTTCCATTTTTTAGACCAGAAACGTTATCGGATGACCACACTGGCACAATACCTGTAGTTCAACATGCGATTGAGTGGTATCAAGCGGCCAATGCAAGTGTCAACGAAGTATGCTGCATATATGCTACTGCACCTTTTATAGATGCTAAAGCTATAGGGCAGGGGTTAGAAGCATTGCGAAGTAGTAATGCTAAATATGCTTTCTCTGTTACATCCTACGAGTTTCCAATTCAGCGCGCAATCAGAATGACTGAGGGGGGGCGAGTACAAATGCTCTATCCTGATAACTATCTGGTGAGGTCGCAGGATCTTGAAGAGGTCTATCATGATGCGGGCCAATTTTATTGGGGAACTTCTGCTGCGTGGCTAGCAGGTGATCCATTATTTGGCGAAGCCGCGATTCCTATCTTGTTGGATCGCCATAAGGTCCAAGATATTGATACGCCTGAGGACTGGATTCGTGCAGAACTTATGTTTAGTGCGATGAAGATGGACCGTAGCACTAATGAGTGATCAATCTGTCATAATAAGAGTCGATGCCTCTCTTGAAATTGGGAGTGGGCATGTAATGCGCTGTC
Source organism: Pseudomonas shiyinii (assembly GCF_056725765.1). Taxonomy (NCBI): domain Bacteria; kingdom Pseudomonadati; phylum Pseudomonadota; class Gammaproteobacteria; order Pseudomonadales; family Pseudomonadaceae; genus Pseudomonas; species Pseudomonas shiyinii. The sequence goes on from NZ_CM161522.1 coordinate 1,089,756, forward strand.
TCACGCTTGCTGATGGGCTTAAAGCAAAAGGCTTGAAGTGTATATTCATCTGTAGAGAAGCCCCCGGCCATTTAGCGGATATTATCGTTGATAGAGGGTATGAAGTATTTTTGCTTAAATCTTCCGGTGAGAGTTGGGCGTCAACCAAGAATGATGAAATATTTCATTCGGCTTGGTTGAAAGTTTCGCAAGAACAAGATGCACTTGATGCGCAAACTTTTATCAATACCCTGCCAAGAAAGCCGGTTCTTGTTGTTGTTGACCACTACGCAATTGATTTTCGGTGGGAGCAAGTGCTTCGTCAATCAGTTGATACTATAGCTGTAATTGATGATCTAGCTGATCGTAATCATGATTGTGATATTTTGGTAGATCAAACATTCGGACGTGATCGAGCAGACTATACTACACGTGTCCCTACCGAGTGTGTGCTTCTGTGCGGTGCGCAATATGCAATGCTTAGGCCTCGCTTTTCGGAGTTAAGAGCAGCTAGCTTAAGGCGACGCAGATTCAGTAATACTAATAAAATACTAGTTTCAATGGGTGGGGTGGACCAAGATAATGTTACGTTACGGGTCTTGCGTATATTAAATAATTGTAAGTTTCCCTCTGAAACTGAAATCATTGTTGTGATGGGAAAGAGTGCTCCCTGGGTTGAGCAAGTAACAAAGTTTTCAGAATGTATGCGCTATCAAACGAATGTCCGAGTTAATGTGAATGACATGGCTGAGTTGATGGCAGCTTCTGATATCGCCATTGGGGCCGCTGGAGCTACCTCTTGGGAGCGTAGCTGTTTAGGGGTTCCTACGGTTATGCTAATTTTGGCTGAAAATCAGCGTTATGCAGCTTCTCTTCTTGCAGCAGCAAACGCAGTTGAACTTGTGGCATTGGACGAGCTTTTTGAAGCTTCATTGCTCAGTGCTATCGCAAAGATTCTTGACGATCCTGGTTATAGGCTGTCGATGAGTACTCATGCTGCAGCGATTACTGATGGGGCTGGCATTGATAAGGTAGTTGCTGAGATTTTTAATAAAATTACAGTGAGGTCTTTATGACGAATGTGCTTGGCCAGCTTAGAGGTATCGATTCCTCCGAGTTAGAAATGATGTTGGCCTGGCGTAATTCGCCAGCGGTTCGTTTGAATATGTATACCCGGCAGGTTATAACGCTTGAGGAGCACTTGTCGTGGTGGGATAAAATAAAGTCATCAGATAAAAATAAGTATTTTATGTATGTGGATGCGGGGCATCCACAAGGAATTGTCGCGTTTACGGGTATCGACAAAGAGAGTAAAAATAGTAGTTGGGCCTTCTATGCGAATCCGGAAGCACCTAAAGGAACGGGTAGCCGAATGGAGTTTTTGGCGCTCAATTACGCATTTTATGAGATGGGGCTGCATAAATTGTGCTGCGAGGTACTTGCTTTTAATGCAGCAGTAGTAAAACTCCATCAAAAATTCGGATTTAATATAGAAGGGGTGTTGCGAGAGCAACATCTTGTTGATGAAAAATATGTAGATGTGGTTCGCCTTGGTTTGCTTGCTACGGAGTGGAGTGCGCGCCAAGATGAGCTACATAAAAAATTGACTAGGCGGTGAGTACTGATATGAAACCTTGCATAGAAATTAATGGGCGGAAAATTGGTGCTGATTTCAATCCCTACGTAATTGCTGAGTTATCAGCTAATCATAATGGTAGGATTGAAAATGCGTTGCGAATCATTGAGGAGGCTAAACGGGCCGGCGCGGACGCTGTTAAGCTTCAAACGTATACTGCAGATACTATAACATTAAATTCGTCTGCAGAAGAGTTTACTATACGAGGAGGGCTGTGGGATGGCAGAACTCTTTATGAGCTTTATCAAGAAGCTGCTATGCCTTGGGATTGGCACGCAAAATTATTTGAGCATGCGCGGGATGTTGGTATTACAATTTTTAGTTCTCCCTTTGATAATACAGCTGTAGATTTACTTGAAGATCTCAATGCACCTGCCTATAAAATCGCCTCTTTTGAAGCAGTTGACATTCCTTTAATTCGTTACGTTGCCTCCACAGGGAAACCTGTAATTATCTCTACCGGTATGGCGGATGCAGAGGAGATTGAGGAAGCAGTTCATGCTGCTCGAGAGGTAGGATGCACTAATCTGGCAATTCTTCGTTGTGTTAGTGGGTACCCTGCGCCTGCAGAGGATTATAATCTTAGAACTATCCCAGACATGCTTTCAAAATATGATGCGGTGGTAGGTTTGTCTGATCATACACTCGACAATACTACCGCAATTGCCAGTATTGCGTTGGGGGCATCTATCATTGAAAAGCATTTCACACTTAATAGAAACGGTGGAGGCCCGGATGATAGTTTTTCTCTTGAGCCAAAGGAGCTCAAGCATTTGTGTGATGCATCAAAGACTGCATGGAGTGCGTTAGGAGGAGTAGTGTATGGATGCAAATCCAGTGAGCAAGGGAATGTAAAGTTTCGGCGTTCCCTATACTTTGTGAAAAATTTGGCAGCCGGTGACTTTATTAATCCCGAATCGATTAGAAGTGTTAGGCCTGGATATGGACTACCGCCAAAAATGTATGAAAAAATCTTAGGAAAACGTCTACGTAAATCAGTTCAAGCGAATACTCCAGTACGTCTTGATGACATTGAGTAGTTTAATTTTTACACCAGTTGCTTAGCTTTTTGGAGTCAGTGGAGGCACGAATTTGCGTCCTGTTCACATAGTGGTGGGATTTACTCCCTACCATGCATTTTTTGCGGAACGATTAATTCCCACCCTTTCTGGGCGGGTCGTATGTGCATTTACAAAAAGCTGGCCTAAGGTTTCAGGCTATAAGCGCGCAGTATGGATTCTTCAAACGTCGCATCTTGGAAGATCAATAAGCTATGCACTTTCGCTTATCTATTTTCTGATGTACGTGAGGGTTCTGATTTTTTTCAAACGTCCGATTCATCTATATGTGCCACACCCGAATAATGCATTTAGCCATCCTTTATTTTTTCTGGATGTTTTGGAAAGTGTCAATGTATACGAGGATGGCCTAGCAAATTATTATGATGCCCGTAGTACATTTCTTAATGTTGGACTGCTTAGTAGAGTTATAATAAAATCTTTTGGATTTAAAATATCTGAAATGAGTGGTCATCTGGCTGGCTATGACCTTAGATATATTAATGAACTCTATTTATCACATGGCGATCTAGCTGTTGGAAAAAAAAAGGTAGGGCGAGTTGTTACATTGTCCCCTGCACCTAGCTTGACTGAGTTTGATCCTGGAGTAGTTCTTTTTCTTGATCAAAATACAGAGGGGGTTTTATCTCCCGAAGAGAGAGAGCGGCGGATCGAGAAACTCTTGAATAGTTGCAGTTCTGAAATATGTTATTATAAGCCGCATCATGATTTTTTTACAAATTTTGAATATATGCGACAGTTGACGGTTGATCTACGACAGATGCCTGCTGAGGAGTTAGTTTCTGTCTTGTCGGCGGGGGTTGTTGTTAGCTTTTATAGCTCAGCATTAATTAATATTAAGGCGCTGTATCCTAAGATTCGATGTATTTCTATTGCCGCTGACGCTATAGAGATTAAACGAGATGGAGAGCATCAATTGCTTTCCTCTTTATTTTCAAAGAGTGGGATCGAGTGTGCTTTAGAGGAGGCGAAGTAGCATGGATATTCAAGGTCACATGCTGCCTCGTGCTCGGATTATTAATATTATTTTATTCATATCTTTCATTATATGGTTGTCTGTGAGTGCCTATGCTGGTGTCAGTTTGAACGGAGGGCAATCCATTTCGTTGATGTCGTTGCTGTCTTTAGCATTCTTCTCTTTCCTTGTGCTCTTAGGTTTAGTAAAAGAGCGTTGGTATTGGCTAATTGCACCTTTGATAATTCTGTTTACGCCTAATGCTATAAATGACATGTTTCCTGGTTTGATGATGTCTGAGACGGAGGGGGCACCAGAATTTTCATTATTCACACATATTGATTTATTTTTACTCTTAGGAGTGGTTCGATACTGCGATTTCTCTCGGAGTCTTTCTTTAAGGGCCGCTCTAATTGGTGGAGGGGTATTTTTCCTATTTTTATCAGTTGTTTTGGGCGCTTTAATAAATCAGTCATTTTGGCTGACGGTCATGGGCGGTTTTCAAATAAGATATCTACTCTTAATCTATTTGCTTTTTGTATTTTCAAATCCATCGCTGTATCAGAGAGAAATATCTTTTTCCATCCTGTTAGCCGTGCTTATGGTGTTGCTTGAGTCGTTAATATTTACATACCTGTCCCGTTCTGAGCGCCTGACCAGTGGGAATTACGGTGTGAATTCTTTGGGGCACCTATTTGCCATGGCTTCTGTATTTTTGGTGTGTGGGAGTTTTTCTAGAATTAGTTATGTAGTAAGGTTTTTTTTATTTTTGATTTTCTCATTAGCAATTATTGGCACGGGTACTCGATTCTCTTTGCTTGTAATTGTTATTTCTTGTGCGTTTTTGATATTTCTTCGTCATGGAAATATCCGCTACGCTATAGTGAGTGTGATTGTCCTTATGGTTTGCGGGGCAGTATTTTTTAATTATGTTCCTGCCGGTATCAGTATGCTGGACGGTATGGAGTTGGTGTCGGAGAACTATTCGGATCCTTCTTCTATTTTAGTCACGCCCGAATCAAGCTCAATGATCACTCGGTTGATATTGTGGCTAGGAACATTTGATATGATCAAGGAACATCTTGGGCTCGGCGTCAGCCCAGGTAACTGGGCGTTTCATAAACAACAGTATTTTATTCCATTTGAGGACATTCTCGACCCCCATCAAGACCTACTAAATTATTTGTCTTCTTATGGGGTCTTACCAGGTGCTTATTTTTATTTTTTAATTTTCTTTCTGCCGATTTTACTAATGCTGCGAAGTAAATTTAGATTTGACAGTAATTGGTTTTGGGTGTCTATGGTTGTTACTTTTTCGGTCGCCGGACTATCTAATGCTGTTAGTTGGAAACATCAAATTTCTGCAATTGCTTATATTTCATCTTTTATGATTTTGTTTTCTGTAGAGAGGAAGAATGTCTAGTAAAAAGCTAAGTATTTTAGGAATTCGCGGCATCCCAGCTCAGCACGGTGGTTTTGAGACTTTTGCAGAATATCTTTCTCTTTACCTTGTCGGTCTAGGTTGGGATGTGACGGTATACTGTCAAGAAGAGGGGCGTGGAGAGATTACAGAAAGTCATTGGAAAGGTGTCAGGCGAGTGCATGTTCCTGTGAGGCAGCATGGCGCTCTTGGCACTATTTTATTTGATGCTAAAAGTATTTTTCATGCACTAGGCGAGAATAGATTATTCCTCACGTTGGGCTACAATACAGCCATATTTAATCTTGCTCAAAGAATTAAAGGGCAAGTTAACATTATAAATATGGACGGAATAGAGTGGAAAAGAGACAAGTGGGGGAAAGTTGCCAAAGCATGGTTCTGGTTAAATGAGCGAGCAGGGTGTTGGATTGGAAATCATCTGATCGCAGACCATCCGAGAATTGCTGATCACCTAGCTACACGTGTTAGTCGAAATAAGATTACGATGATTCCTTACGGCGGGAGAGATGTTTCTGTTGCTGATAACGAACTACTTGCACGTTTTGGGATTAAAGCTGGTAAGTTCTCGGTTATCATTGCACGCCCTGAACCAGAAAACTCTCTTTTAGAGATGATTCGAGCGTTTAGTTCTAAGCGCCGTGATCATACTCTCGTGGTGTTGGGAAACTTTATGCCCGATGAGAATAGCTACCATCAGTCTGTAATTTCTGCAGCAAGTGACGAGGTCTTATTTGTTGGTGCGATATATGACTCTGAGGTTGTTGATGCACTGAGACTTTTTAGTCGCTTTTATCTTCATGGACACCGTGTTGGAGGCACGAATCCATCATTGGTAGAGGGGCTGGCAGCAGGTTGTGCAGTTATAGCTCATGATAATCATTTCAATCGATGGGTTGCGGGAGATGGAGCTGCTTATTTTTCAAATGAAGTAGAATGCCAAAAAATATTTGATACGCTTCTCTATGATGATTTTTCCTTGCAAGCTATGAAAACAGCTAGCCGAGAGCGTTACTTTGACGTATTCACCTGGAAAAAAGTCCTAGAAGAATACGAGGCATTACTTAATAGTTGGCTTGCTAAAACAAAAGGTTATAATGCTTAAGGTGTTCATATAAGCACTGATGTATAATATTCGGAGAGCGATTAAGTCATCTCTGCCGTGCATGAGGCAACTAAGCTCGACGAGAGTGTTGCCTCATATGCATTAATAGTCACGCCCGTAACAATTGATAAAATATTTATATTTTATATGATTTTGTGGGGGGTATCATCTTTTATCCGACCAATAGAGCTCCGAATGGGAGTCTCCCGATAATACTAGTTGTTAAAATAGCTGCCGATAGCGAGGCAGAGTCACTACGAGTACGTTAATGTTTCCAGATGAAATCGAATATTGCTCAAATGGAATCTTGAATGCCCGTAGGTAAAACATATGGCATAGTTATGTTCCAAAGCAATTTATAGATATTTTATTTGTGTATGAGGCATACTTTTGGTTTGATATTTTGAATCGCCCCTGGTTTCCTAGATACCTCCAAGCCTCATAATTAGGCCCAAATAGGAGGTGCCATGGGTCGTCAGTGTTACCCGGAAGAATTCAAGATCGAAGCGGTCAAGCAAGTGACCGAGAAAGGCAAGCCTGTCGCCGATGTCGCCCAGCGCCTGGGTATGTCCGTGCGCAGCCTCTACGCCTGGATCAAGGTCTACAGCAAGCTCCAAGAACAGCGTCAGCAAGATGACGATCAGCAGGCTGAACTGCGCAAGCTACGCGCTGAACTCAAGCGCGTGACCGAAGAGCGAGACATCTTAAAAAAGGCCGCCGCGTACTTTGCCAAAGAGTGCGGCTGAAGTACACCTTTATCAAGAAGCACTCGACTGATTACACAGTGCGGCGCCTTTGCCAAACCCTCAAGGTGCACCCCAGCGACGGCTACTACGCCTGGCTGGCCGAGCCGAAATCTGCCCGAGCCAAAGAAGATCAACGTCTGCTTGGCTTGATCATACATGCTTGGCTGGAAAGCGGAGGTGTGTACGGCTACCGCAAAATTCACGATGACCTGCGTGAGTTGGGAGAGACATGCGGACGAAATCGAGTCGGGCGCTTGATGCAAGCGGAGGGGCTGCGTTCGCAAACGGGTTATCGACGTCGCCCAGGGTTTTATGGCGGAAAGCCAACCGTCGCCTCGCCTAACCACCTTGCGCGGTAGTTCAAGGTCAGCGAGCCGAATAAGGTCTGGGTGACAGACATCACTTACATTCGCACCTATGAAGGATGGCTATACCTGGCGGTAGTACTGGATCTGTTTTTCCGCCAAGTGATTGGCTGGTCAATGAAGCCTAGGATGTGTAGCGACCTGGCGATCGACGCGATGTTGATGGCTGCGTGGCGCCGCAAGCCACAGCAACAAGTGATGATTCATTCAGATCAAGGCAGTCAATTCAGTAGCCCAGATTGGCAAAGTTTTTTGAACGCTAACAACATGATTAACAGTATGAGTCGGCGCGGAAACTGCCATGACAACGCCGTAGCCGAGAGCTTTTTCCAGTTTTTGAAGTGGGAGCGAATCCGACGAAAAATCTACGGGACGCGTGACGAAGCCCGAAGTGATATTTTCGATTACATCGAGATGTTCTATAACCCTAAACGCCGACATAGCAGTGCTATGCAGCTGTCGCCAGTAGCGTAAGAGAAACGCTATTTTCTGAACTTGGACTAGGAAACCAGAGGCGATTCACTTAAACCATCCGCATTTCTCCAGTGCATATTACATGCTCAACTGTTCCTGAGGATATCGACACTTCCTCTGAATGAGCCTAGCCACTCAAACTGAGGCCTCTTAGTAGTTTCTGCTAGGCAAGAGCAATTGCTGAACCCTGAAGTAATAATGCATCGCATTTCGATAGGGGCTGGAGAGCAGCCTGATCTGGAGGTATCGCCTAAGCAACGGGTGAGTGTGATTAAAGAGTGTCACCATCGGAGGCGTCTGCGTCTAAAGCTAGTGGAAAGCTGTGCTGTAGGCTTGTTGGCGGCTGCGCTATGACATTTCTGTACACATGTCCAATGTGAGTAGAGCTAGGTCTAGGGGCAATTTCTGTGCTGGCGAGGCCATTTTGACATCTATGATGCTGTGGAAATGCTCATTTTTCTGGTAGGTTGTTGGGCTCGGGTGCCTTGCATCCAGCAGTGAATGCCCATCGGAACAGGTGTTTTGGAAACATTCTGTAATGGCTGCTGCTGTGAGGGGCATTGTCGTTCATTTTCCGCGTTCCGTAGGAGCCTTTGTAAAGGACATGCAAGCTATTCCTCGTTACCAACCAACCTTTGCCGAGCGCTATCCAGTGCCGTTCTTTGTGGCGCTTTTGGATTTTTTCATTGTGTTAGCTGCTGGGTTATTGGCACATTATTATCGATTCGGCAGCCTTGATATGGCGGGTCGCTATAATAATGCAACTGTACTTACAGCGATCGTAGTCGTATTTTGTCTTGGTATGGGCGGTGTTTATGGGTCGCAGCGCGGTTATGCATTTTTACGACAATTCAGTGTGTTGTTGGCGGGATGGTTTGCGGCAGCAGGAATTATGCTTTCGTTAACATTTTTTCTTAAGGTCTCCGAGAACTACTCTAGGATTTGGTTTAGCACTATGCTTATTGCCGGTGGCGGATTGAGTTTGCTGCTACGAGGGGTGGTTTTTTTACTACTTCGGCGATTAAGATCTTCTGGAATGAACCTGAAAACAGTACTGCTTGTGGATTCAGGGGGGAGCTCGGCTAGTCAATTAAGTAGCGGTCGAAGCCTTGATGAATATGGATTTAAAGTAGTTCATAGCTTGCCATTCAATATGGATGAGCAATGGTTAGAGACTCTGGTTGCAAAAGTTGAAGAGTTGAGGGCGCATGAAGTCTGGTTGTGTCTGCCACTAAGTGAGGGTGGGGGTATTCGTTCAATTATGTATGCTCTGCGCCATCATACCGTAGCTGTCCGATTTATTCCTGAATGGGATGATATTCCTCTTCTTAATCACAAGGTCAGTCGTATAGCTGGTTTTTATTCGCTTGATCTTAGTTGTAGTCCTATGGATGGACCACCACGCTTGCTAAAGCGCTTGGAGGATCTTGTGCTAGGGCTTCTTATTTCTGTTTTGATTGCCCCTATTTGTTTGCTAATTGCAATAGCGATAAAATTAACATCGACTGGCCCGGTGTTGTTCAAACAGTACCGAACTGGTATTAATGGGAAAAACTTTAAGGTCTATAAATTTCGCTCCATGGTTGTTCATCATGAAGGCTCTGGGAATGTTACGCAAGCAACGAAAAATGATATGCGTATCACCCGTGTAGGGGCCTTTTTGAGACGGACTAGTCTCGATGAGTTACCACAGTTTTTTAACGTCTTGCAAGGCCGTATGTCTATCGTGGGGCCACGCCCCCATGCGCTCTCCCATAATGAGTATTATAAAGACTTAGTGGAATCTTATATGCAGCGGCATAAAGTAAAACCAGGCATTACCGGGTGGGCTCAAGTCAGTGGTTATCGCGGTGAAACTGATACTCTAGAAAAAATGCAAAAAAGAGTTGAGTATGATCTCTGGTATATCGATAACTGGTCGCTATGGCTCGATCTGAAAATTATATTCATGACTATTTTCAAAGGGTTCATAAACAAAAATGCGTACTGAGGCGAGTGCAATAAAGCAAAAGTCTGTGAGTGATAGCGCTCGTGGACACCTCTCTAAAAGTTTCGCGTCTAGGGGGGGGCGCATTTTCATTGTTTGGGCATTAGCTATTGGGCTTTTTGTTCAGGTGAGTGGAAAGGTTTGGATTACGTCAGGTAGTGCCCGTAATGCTCAGGTTTATTTGTGGTTGTTGCTTCCAGCTCTGATTTTTTTATCATGCAAGATTTTCTCGCGAGCCGGAATTAGGCCAGGCGCTCAGTATGTTCCATGGGTGTTTTTTTTAGGTTGGGTATCGTTGAGTGTTCTGTGGTCTACAGGGGCTGAAACCGATAGTCTATCGTTGGCTAAACGCGGCCTTCTCATTGGTTTATATTTGGTGGCGATTAATCTGCTTCTAAACTTAAATGAAAAAATATTTCGCCGGGCCTTGATATTTAGTGTGTTGGTGGTTTTTTTAGGAGCTTTGGCAAGTCTTATTTATCAGTACCTAATTCTAGATAAAACAATGGTGTATCGAGCCTTTCGAATAGATCGGATGGGTATCGGTGATATTGCAAACTATGGCTGGCCAGTGGCTGCAGGTATATTTAATGGGGCTATTGCAGTATGGGCAATAGGGATGGCTTTGGACAAAAAAACCAGTAGTAAATCTGGTTTTTTTTGGTTGGTTGTCTTCAGTGTTTTAGCCATTTATGTACTAATGACTGGTACCCGGGGAGCATGGTTTGCTTTAATTGGAAGTTGTGTTTTGTCCGTAGCTATGCATAAGTCAAAGCGTGGAGCCTGGGGCTTAGGGTTCTGCTTTTTAGTACTGGTTGGGCTCTTGGTGATTTTTTGGGATCAAGTTCTCATTGAGTTTAAGGGGCGCCAATTGTCAGGTCGCGGTGCTATTTGGGCTTATTATTTTAAAGTTATGTCAGGGCATTGGTTGTTTGGTAACGGTTTAGGAACCCCGTTCGTATATTTGTGGCCTGATGGAAAATCAGTTTCTCCCCATGCACATAGTCTTTATCTGCAACAGATTTACGACAGTGGCCTAGTCTCACTCGGCTTGATGCTCACAGGCTTGTCAGGGCTTTTTTACAAAGCGTGGAAACTGCGCGATAACCCATGGGTACGCCTAGCATTCCCCGCCCTGGTTTTTGCTTTAATCGCAATGCTGACAGATGTCGAGCGAATTTATACGCGGCCAGGTGATTCTTGGACGGTATTCTGGCTGCCTGTAGCTATATTGTTGGCTGTACCCCAACCCGGTCAGAAACCTGAGCAGGTAGCCTGACTCAATATTGCCATTTGCGATTAACTACTCTCCGGTATTTTTTGTCGGTGGGTAGCCATTTGCCCACATCGGTTAGGCACTGCGCTAGTTACTGGCAATGCTATCGTCACCTGATGAATACGCCTCTATTCCGGCCGTTGACATCAAAACTAGATACGTCAAAGGATCTTTTCCGTGAAAGCAACACCTCTAACCATTCCCGAAGTTATCCTGTTCGAACCTCGTGTATTCGGTGATGCCCGCGGCTTCTTCTTCGAGAGCTTCAACCAGCGCGCCTTCGAAGACGCCGTCGGCAAAGCCGTAAGCTTCGTGCAGGACAACCATTCCCGTTCCGCCAAAGGCGTCCTGCGTGGCCTGCACTACCAGATCCAGAACGCCCAGGGCAAACTTGTGCGCGTTGTGGAGGGTGAGGTGTTCGACGTCGCGGTCGACCTGCGTCGTTCGTCGCCTACTTTCGGCCATTGGGTGGGGGCGCACCTATCGGCGGAGAACAAGCACCAGCTGTGGGTCCCGGAGGGGTTCGCGCATGGTTTCGTGGTGCTCTCCGAGACTGCGGAGTTTCTCTACAAAACCACCGATTACTACGCACCAACCCATGAGCGTTGCCTGGCCTGGAATGACGCCGAAGTCGGTATTCAATGGCCAATGGCTGAGGAGCCGCTGTTGTCGGAGAAGGACAAAGTCGGCAAGTCGCTCAGTGAGGCAGACCTGTTCGATTGATGCCTTGCGTCACAAGCCCTGCGTGAGTAGAGCCTATACAGGTGGGGCACTTGGCCACAGTTCGGCAATACTGCACCGTTCAAGGTACAATCCCGCCCGTGAGGTATTCAGCCCCTTACGAGCTGCAGCCTCCGCCGAATCATGACCAGACGTACGCATGTCCAGGCCCCTGGCCTCTGTGAAAACGGTCATCAGTAGGGCGTTAGCCCGGTATTGGCCGGGTGTAAGGAAGTCCCGCCATCCTCTTTCGCGACACAACTGAAAAAGATCTGAAAAATGACTATCTTGGTAACCGGCGGAGCCGGCTTCATCGGCGCAAATTTCGTACTGGACTGGGTGGCTCAATCGGATGAGCCGGTGATCAACCTGGACAAGCTCACCTACGCAGGCAACCTGCAGAACCTCGCGAGCCTGGAAGGTAACCCCCAGCACCAGTTCGTACAGGGCGACATCGGTGATTTCGAGCTGGTGCAACGCCTGCTGGCAGAGCACAAGCCGCGAGCGGTGATCAATTTCGCCGCCGAATCCCATGTGGACCGCTCGATCCACGGTCCTGAAGATTTCATCCAGACCAATATCGTTGGCACCTTCCGCCTGCTCGAGGCTGTGCGCGGCCACTGGAAAGGCCTTGAAAGCGACGCCCAGCAGGCCTTCCGCTTCCTGCACGTTTCCACCGACGAAGTGTATGGCTCCCTGGCAGCCGACGAGCCAGCGTTCACTGAAAAGCACCAGTACGAGCCCAATAGCCCGTACTCGGCGAGCAAGGCTGCGAGTGACCATCTGGTCCGTGCCTATCACCACACCTACGGCCTGCCGGTGCTGACCACCAACTGCTCCAACAACTACGGCCCTTATCATTTCCCTGAGAAGCTCATCCCCTTGATGATCGTCAACGCCTTGGGTGGTAAAGCGCTGCCGGTGTATGGCGATGGCCAGCAGATCCGGGATTGGCTGTATGTCAAAGACCACTGCAGTGCCATCCGCCGTGTGCTTGAGGCGGGCAAGGTGGGTGAGGTGTACAACGTCGGCGGCTGGAACGAGAAGCCGAACCTGGAGATCGTCAATCGCGTCTGCGCCTTGCTCGATGAGCTGCGCCCGCGTGAGGATGGCAAGGCCTACAGCGAGCAGATCACCTTCGTGACCGATCGCCCAGGGCATGACCGTCGTTATGCCATCGATGCCCGCAAACTGGAGCGCGACCTGGGCTGGAAGCCAGCGGAAACCTTCGAGACCGGCATTCGCAAGACCGTGCAGTGGTACCTGGATAACTGGCAGTGGGTCGAGAACGTGCAATCCGGCAATTACCGTGACTGGGTCGAGAAGAACTACAGCGGGCGTAATGCATGAAGATCCTGCTGCTAGGCAAAGAGGGTCAAGTTGGCTGGGAACTGCAACGCAGCCTGGCGCCGCTGGGCGAGATTTTGGCGCTCAACGCTCGCAGTGAATCCTATTGTGGCGACCTCGCTGACTTGGCAGGCCTTGGGCGTACCGTTCAAGACTGGGCTCCTGATGTGATCGTCAATGCCGCCGCCTACACAGCTGTGGACAAGGCAGAGTCGGAGCGCGAACAGGCCTTCCGAGTCAACGCCGAGGCCGTTGGTGTGTTGGCACAGGCTGCGGCAGCTTCCGGGGCGCTGTTGGTGCATTACTCCACCGACTACGTCTTCCCCGGGCAGGGCGTGACGCCTTGGCAGGAGACGGATGAAGTAGGGCCGCTCAACGTATACGGCGAGAGCAAGCTTGCGGGTGAGCAGGCGATACAGGCGTCGGGCTGCAAGCATCTGATCTTCCGTACTTGCTGGGTATACGCGGCACGTGGCAATAACTTTGCCCGCACCATGCTGCGCTTGGCCACGGAGCGCGACACCTTGGGCGTTATCGATGACCAGTTTGGCGCACCTACCGGCGCCGAACTGATCGCTGACGTAACTGCGCACGCTATTGTCGCGGCGCGCCACGATGCTGCATTGTCTGGGCTCTATCATTTGGCCGCAGCAGGGGAGACGACTTGGTGTGGCTATGCCCGTTTTGTGCTGGAGCACGCTGCTGCGGCTGGTGTGGCGCTGAAGGTGTCCGCTGAGGCGGTCAACGCTCTGACCACTGACGCCTACCCAACACCGGCTAAGCGGCCGGCCAATTCGCGTCTCGATACGCATAAACTTGAGAAAGCTTTCGGCCTGCGGCTTCCTGAATGGCAACAGGGCGTGGCACGGATGCTGACGGAAATACAAGGGAAATAACGGCAATGAAACGTAAAGGCATCATTCTGGCGGGTGGTTCGGGTACTCGTCTTCATCCGGCGACCTTGGCAATTTCCAAGCAATTGCTGCCGGTCTACGACAAGCCGATGATCTATTACCCTTTGACCACGCTCATGTTGGCTGGGATTCGGGACATTCTGATCATCTCGACTCCACAGGACACGCCGCGTTTCGAGCAGTTGCTGGGTGGCGGGGAGCAGTGGGGCTTGAATATTTCCTACGCTGTTCAGCCTTCACCCGATGGCTTGGCGCAGGCGTTCATCATTGGTGAAGACTTCATCGGCAACGATCCATCGGCGCTGGTGCTGGGCGACAACATCTACTACGGCCACGATTTCCAACATTTGCTGAGTAACGCGGGCAAGCGTACCAGCGGCGCCAGCGTGTTCGCTTACCACGTGCATGACCCGGAGCGTTATGGCGTGGTCGAATTCGATGCCAATGGCAAGGCCATCAGCCTCGAAGAAAAGCCTGCTCAGCCGAAGTCCAGCTATGCGGTGACCGGGTTGTATTTCTATGACCAAGACGTAGTCGAGATCGCCAAGGGCATCAAGCCATCCCCACGTGGCGAGCTGGAAATCACCGATGTGAATCGCATCTACCTGGAGCGCAACAGCCTGTCCGTGGAAATCATGGGACGTGGCTACGCCTGGTTGGATACCGGTACCCATGATTCGCTGCTGGAAGCGAGCCAGTACATCGCAACCATCGAACGCCGCCAAGGCCTGAAAGTGGCCTGCCCTGAAGAGGTCGCATTCCGTCAGGGCTGGATCGGTGCGGAGCAGCTCGAGGCCCTTGCTGCGCCGTTGGCCAAGAATGGTTATGGGCAGTATTTGAAGCGTTTACTGCAAGAAAAAATTTACTGATTCCAGCGTCGATATCCCGCTTCAAGTGAGATCTTTTGAAGCGGGAACTGGCATTGAAGTCGCCTATGAGGTTTTGAGCCTCGTCGTGCTCCGCGATCTGATGCCTGGGTAGTTCCTCGCTCCTTATGCAAGAAAAACGCTGTCATGCCTAAGCAATACGAATTCTCTTACAGGAATTAAAGAAAAAATGGCTAGCCTCTTGACGTTATACCGCGCGTCGTAGCCCGAAAGTCGATAGGTGCTTGATACTTAGTGGCGTAATGTGAGTAACTGGTTCAGTGCTGTGTGGTGGGGTTATGCAAGCGATTCTTCACCGATCATAGTCCAGTTCATTTTTTACGATTACCCTGTACCTGTCACGTATATAGCCGATCATTTTTTCATTTATTTTGGAATCATCATGGAAAATATCGTTCTTTTCTCCGCCGAAAGGGCGAATATGGGTATCGATTTCATGATGCCCCTTCGAAGTGTTCTAGACAGTCACTGGTACATTCTCGGCTGTCAAGTCAAACAATTCGAAGAGGAGTTCGCACGTTATGTGGGTGTCGATCATTGTCTTAGCGTCGCCAGTGGCTCGGATGCACTGGAGCTTGCTCTTCGCGGTCTGGGTGTAGAGCATGGCAGCCGAGTGGTCACGATTGCCAATGCAGGCTTCTACAGCAGTACCGCCATTCATGCCGTTGGCGCTACGCCGGTATACGTCGATGTCGATGCTGATACTTTGACCATGTGCCCCAAAGCATTGGTAGAAGTGATCGATAGCAAGCCCGCCGCAGTCATTGTGACACATCTGTATGGGCAAATGGCCGATATTGAAGAAATCGTTCGTGTCGCCTCGACGGCAGGTGTCCCCGTTCTGGAAGATTGCGCGCAATCCCACGGCGCACATCGTAACGGCCAGCAGGCCGGAAGTTTCGGTAGCGTTGCGTGCTTCAGCTTCTATCCCACGAAGAACCTCGGTGCGCTGGGCGATGGTGGTGCTGTAGTTACCAATAACGATGAATTGGCCGCGCGCGTTCGACAGTTACGCCAATATGGTTGGTCGCAAAAATATCATGTTGCAATTCCCGGTGGACGTAATAGTCGGCTTGATGAAATTCAGGCCGCTATTCTACGCATGAAGCTGCCACTGCTTGATGGCTGGAATGCGCAACGTCGCTCGATTGCTCAGCGATACAATGCCGCCTTTGCCTCATTCGATATGCAACTGCCGGCATCCACTGGCGAGGATTACGTTGCTCACCTTTACGTAGTACGGGTCAAAGCTCGAACAGCGTTCGCTGAAGCACTCAAGGAAAAACGGATCGGCACGGACATCCACTACCCGATTTCCGACCACAAGCAGCCTGCGTATGACGTCGTGCCAAGTCAGTCGCTCATCGTGACTGAAAAAGCCTGTGATACCGTAATTTCGTTGCCCTGCTTCCCAGGCCTTACGGATGAAGAAGTGGACAGAGTCATTGATGCGGTAAAGGCATTTTTCACCAAGGAGCAATGATTTTGTTAACGCTGGTGATCCCCGTTTATCGCAATGAAAGCAATTTGCCTGACCTGCTGAAGG
The DNA here is from genome assembly GCF_056725765.1 of Pseudomonas shiyinii. Taxonomy (NCBI): domain Bacteria; kingdom Pseudomonadati; phylum Pseudomonadota; class Gammaproteobacteria; order Pseudomonadales; family Pseudomonadaceae; genus Pseudomonas; species Pseudomonas shiyinii. The sequence goes on from NZ_CM161522.1 coordinate 1,106,210, forward strand.
CAGCGGAGGCTCTCAACGTTAGTCTTCAAAATGAGCTGGAAATTGTGTTTGTGGTCGATGGTAGTCCTGATCGTTGTTATGAAATTCTCCGCGACCAGCTGCCGTTAAAATCTTTCCGTTCCAAGCTCATTCTACTATCGAAGAACTTTGGCTCATTCATGGCGATTCGAACCGGCTTGCAGTACGGTAGCGGCGAGCGCTTTGCTGTGATGGCAGCAGATCTGCAAGAACCCCCCGAGCTCGTACTTGAAATGAACAGGGTGCTTCAGCGGAAAAATACAGAGGTCGTGATTGGTGTGCGAGAAGGTCGCCAGGACCCTTGGGCCACACGTACCGCGTCGAGAATATTCTGGGGGCTTTACCGGCGATACGTTATTCCAGAAATCCCGCCGGGCGGCGTTGACATGTTCGCCTGTACCAAGATCTTCAGAGACACGTTGCTGACATTAGATGAACGACACAGCTCGTTGATCGCCCAGATTTTCTGGTTGGGTTTTCGTCGCGAGATCGTAACCTATTCGCGTCGCGAGCGGGTTCACGGGAAATCGGCCTGGACGTTACGCAAAAAAATCAATTATCTGATGGACAGCGTTTTCTCCTTCACCGACTTGCCGATTAGACTACTAACCCGTGTTGGAGCACTTGGGTCAATATTAGCCGCCTTATTCGGTCTGTTCACACTGATTGCAAAGTTACATGGCATGATTCACGTACCTGGCTATGCAATGATCATTCTCGTAATCACTTTTCTAGGGTGCTTGAATTTATTGGGGCTTGGCATCGTAGGCTCGTACGCATGGCGCACCTACGAAAATACAAAAAAACGGCCATTGGCGATTCCAATGCGTATTGAAGCATTTGGAGAGAGAGATGAGTAATAATAGAAATTTTTTTATTCATAGCCATGCGTTATGCGAGTCTGACAGTATTGGTCAGGGCACAAAAGTATGGGCATTCTCTCATATATTACCAGGTGCTACATTAGGCCGAGAATGTAATATCTGCGACCATGTCTTCATTGAAAATGATGTCGTTATTGGCGACCGAGTTACTTTGAAATGCGGCGTGCAGGTCTGGGATGGAATAACTATCGAAGATGATGTTTTCATTGGCCCCAACGTGACCTTCACAAATCATATTTTCTCCCGCAGCAAGGCTCATCCCCAGACTTTCGCGCGCACTCTTATTAGAAAAGGTGCCTCCCTTGGTGCTAATTGCACAATCCTTCCTGGTATCACCATTGGTATTAATGCAATGGTTGGTGCCGGCGCGGTGGTGACTCGTTCCATCCCACCCAATGCAATCGTCATCGGCAACCCGGCGAAAATCATTGGCTACGTCGACGCAACGCCGTTAACAATGAAAGCTGAATCCGTAGAAAAAATCTACGTGCCAGGTGTAGTGGGCACCTCAGTAAAAGGTGTCATGCTGCACACCCTGCGAGAGGTGGCTGATATTCGCGGAAGCTTATCAGTGGGTGAGTTCGAGCGATCCATTCCATTTAAGGCTGAGCGCTATTTCGTTATCTATGACGTACCAACAGCTGAAACCCGAGGCGAGCACGCTCACCGTGAGTGCCATCAGTTCCTAGTGGCTGTGAAAGGCTCGATTCATGTAGTCGCAGACGATGGTATCAATCGTGAGGAATTTGTACTTGATAAGCCAAACAGAGGCATTCATCTTCCGCCAATGACTTGGGGTATCCAATATCATTATTCAAAGGATGCAGTGCTTATGGTGTTTGCGTCACATTACTACGATCCTGACGATTATATCCGGGATTATGAGGAGTTCAAGGCTTTGGTGGATGTAGGTAATGCTTGAGTCATGAAAATTTCGGGCGCCTTAAAACTAACTAACATGGCTTTTTTTCGGTTCATAATTTCTGGCGGTTTCAATACTGTTTTGACGTACGGGATTTATTTAGCGCTTTTGAATTTTTTGTCCTATAAGAAAAGTTATACTATATCCTATGCGGTTGGGATTTTGTTGGCATACTTATCAAATAGGTTTTTTGTTTTTAGAAGTCATCAAGGCATAAGAACGGCTTTTATAATGCCATTAATTTATTTTGTTCAATATTTTCTTGCTCTATTCATACTCTGGATATGGATCGAAATTTTCCAGTTAGACGATCGACTTGCGCCATTGGCAGCAATTTTTTTGACGTTGCCTGTCATCTTTTTGCTTTCCAAGCTTGCTTTTCAGAAGCGCTAGTTAGACAAAGTGTCTGGTTGAGAGGTAATTTTCATCCTCTCCCTGGGGTTTGGCTGTTTGGGGATCGGGTTGGATGTATTTTTAGTTTTATCTCCAACTTTGTTTTTGCGATCTTAAATTGCCCGGCAGTGATATTGAAGTAAATGTTAATCTCATCTTCCTTGGTGCGAAGCGCCCCCAAGCGCTCGTGGAAGCTTATAACTTTATCGTTGGCCTTGGCGACTTCAAAGTGGGAGCTCTCGAAGCCAAGTATTTCGAATCCATATTCATAAACTAAAAGTGCGCTTTCCAGCGCAGCCATTCTGGTTTTGTCTTGATTAAGAATCCAGCTACCCCAGCAGAATGATTTACCTTTAAAGTCGTAGAGTCTAACTGTGCCGCATCGGACTCCATTATCTCTCCGCTCAATTATGAAATAAAATTGTCTTCCGGCGTGTTCATCTTTTTTATAGTTTTTTATGAATTCAATCTGCTGCTGGATATTTCCTTGAACCGGCGATAGATATTTATTCAGCTTGGCGTCACAACGCAGGCCTAGAACAAACTCGGCGTCCGATTCCTCGATTAGTCGCAATTTAATTGTTTGGGAATTTAACATTTTCTATTGCCTTAAGGTTTTCGACTTGTATTTGAATGTTTTTTGTTTGCAAAAAATAACTTATCGTAGCTAATCTAAGCATTTTTTATTATTTATTTTGTATAAAAGTGGTCTCTCGATAGTTTTGCTTGCTAGTGAAAGGGTCGATATTTTTATTGGTTTGGTCGAGATTATAAAGCGTGCCCCGAGACGGTGCGCAGCACAAAAATCTATAGTTTCAGGTGTTACATGAAACGCGTATATTCTGCTGCCCCACTTATCAAAGTAATCACTTCTGGCGGCAGGAAGTGAGGAGTCTATAATTTGACGAAACTCCTTTTTGTAGGAGAGAGGGTAAAGTGAAAAATAGCCATCAATTGTAGTAAGTCCATTGGCGAGCGAGATCATTGGATCTAATCCGACAGACATCACAGCGGAGTTACCTATTGTTTTTTTGTGTTCATCAAACCATTTTGTTCGATAATATTCGTTGAATGTACTGATTAGTGGTGATGGCGTAGCTTCGAGGAGTTCGGATCTTGCTTTTGTCCAGCCTGGTGAACTATATATCGTAAGTCCGATTTGGGTCGTAAGAATAACAACAAGTATTAGGTGTTTCCTAAATCCTCCGCTAGAAGCTATTATTAACCATGCATAGGCGATGAGTATTGAAAACAAAAAATAAAAACGATCAATTTGCAATTGGTTTACTAGTGGAACATGCTCGGCTGCCGCTGCTCCTGCGGGGGTCTTGAAAATAACCCATATGCAAATGAAGGCCGTGACCGCAGCCAAGAAATTAAAAACTTTTATTTTTTCTGATTTGGCGCCAATTAAAGCTAAAATTAGGCCCGCCCAGAATATGGGTTGCGATGAAGAAACGTGATACCAGGCACCGTCTCTAAATAGTGATATTGTCGCCAGCTTCAATGCTGTAAGATTGTCGCTGGGAAGGATTTTTTCGAATTCTACTCGGTGCCATATTATGCCCGATAAAAATTGCGCATAAATCAATCCTATATTTCCGATTAGTAAGCCAGTTCCATATGCTAACATCATGTATAACATCGATTTTTGGATTTTTTTCCCAAAACCGAATCGGACAATAGGCAATGCCAAGATCCCAAAAAAAATTCCGGATAGCGCTAGTGCTGTATTGCTTCCTATAAATATTGCGATTGCTGCATAACCAATGGTTTTTCTATTGGATGCTTTGGGGGCAGATAATATCAACCAAGTTAGTAGGGGTATTCCTGCAATGCTTAGCAGGTGAATGGTGTAGGTTATTGAAAGCGCAAAGCAAAGGGCTATCAATGTTGATGTTAGCGGCTTGGCGCCTACTTCGCGCCCAATTAGAAATATTCCAACAAATGCGATTCCTCTTACTAATATGTCTGTGCAGAGGTAAGCCGCAGAAGGAGGGAGTATGGCGTAAAGTAAGGACAATGGCTGAGTTAGCCTAGAGTATGTCCATATAGGAACATTTCCGTTAAGTGCTGCTGTCCATGGGTGTTGGTCTTTTATCCAGTTGCCAAATAAAATATTAAGCGGTATCTCTCCGTCCATGGTATCGTGCACAATTATGCCAGACGTAATAGGGGTTAGCCAGGGTAGATACCATAATAGGGTGGCCAATATAAGTATTGATGATGCAATGATGTTTTGGTTGAGTGGTTTTTTTTTGCATCTGGTTAAGGGCGACGAGAGAACGTTTTTTATGTGAATCATTTTATCGTTCTCCCTGTGTTTGCTTGGTGAAAATTAATTATAGAGTTCTGTTTTGTAGAGGCCTTGCTAAGACTTTCGGCGCGATCTCTATAACGGCATGGATATAGAGATGTGAGGTGGTGAACTTTCATTTTGAGCCTTGTCACTAAGTTTTAGATGTTCTGATCAAAGCTAGAAAACATAAAGTCTTTGATGTGTATCTTGGTTTGGGTTAGAAAAGAGATTTTTCCTACATCCAATGCAATGAGCTATCAGTTATATGACGCTTCAGCCTATCATTAAGCAGTTGGATGGAATGTGGCCGGGTAAATCAAGAATAACACGCGGTCTCCATTTGGGGGGCTTGAATCGGTTTGGCACCAAGAATGGGATTCCGAGCAGCTTGGATCCATTGCCACCCCTGTCCAGCTACGGCCCTACCTGAAGCGCCTGCTGCAAGAAAAAATCTACTGATCCCGAACGCCCCATTCCCACTTCCTGTACGACCTTTCCCCAGGAAGTGGGACACACGCCGTAACGTCTAAATCTCGTAACCATTCCCCCTCACGCACCGCTATCCCACCGCCTCCTGAAGGGCTAAGTTGTGTCGGGCAGCCAGGAAACGCTGCCTCGTCATTCAACCTCACAGGAGTGCCACTCAATGCGCAACACCATCCTTTCCTACCTGCTTCTCCCGCTGTTCACCGGCCTGTCCTTCTCGATCAGCGCCGCGCCCACCGCAACCCCAGCGCCTGTCACCGAGCTGTCCGCCACCCAGGTGGTGACAGCTGCAGTGGAGTCTCAGCCTGCCAAGCTCGACCTGAACACCGCCGACGCCCTGACTTTACAGAAGGAGCTCAACGGTATCGGCAAGGCCAAGGCCGAGGCGATCGTGGCCTACCGTGAGGCCCACGGCCCGTTCACGTCGGTGGATGAGTTGCTGGAAATCAAGGGCATCGGCAATGCGCTGCTCGAGCGCAACCGCGACAAGTTGGTGGTAGCGGAGTAACCGGCAGGGATGATGGCCGGTCCGCTGGGTCGGCCATCAAGGAGCATCAGCGGTCTTTCGCCTCTTTGGCGTCCATTTCGGCATTGCGCTCGTGGATTTTCTTCAGCTGCTCTTCGGTCAGGGGCAGTTTCTTGGCCGTGTCGCGCAGCAGCAACAGGCCACCCACGATCGAGCCAAGGGCTATGATCAATATCAACCAGGCATACCAGGGCATGATGTTCTCCTTGCAGACCGTGGAGGGCAGCGCTCCTTCAGTTTCGAGCCTGCCGTGTATCCGTTGGTTCAATTATAGGCGCGACCGGGGGCCGGGCCAATTCTCGTGACCCGTGGCCCCCAAAGGTGGCGCCACTTCGTTTACAATGCGCGCCGTTTTCGACTTGCCAAGAGACCCTGCCCATGTCCGCCTGCCAGACGCCCCTGATCGTCGCCCTGGATTTCCCTACCCGTGAGGCCGCCCTGAAGCTGGCTGACCAGCTCGATCCTGCCCTGTGCCGGGTGAAGGTCGGCAAGGAGCTGTTCACCAGCAGCGCGTCGGGCATCGTCGAGACGCTGTGCGAGAAGGGCTTCGAGGTGTTCCTCGACCTCAAGTTCCACGATATCCCCAACACCACGGCGATGGCGGTCAAGGCTGCGGCCGAGATGGGGGTATGGATGGTCAACGTGCATTGCTCCGGTGGCCTGCGCATGATGGCGGCCTGCCGTGAAGAGTTGGCCAAGCGTAGCGGGCCGCAGCCGCTGCTGATCGGCGTGACGGTGCTGACCAGCATGGAGCGTGAAGACCTGGCCGGTATCGGCCTGGATGTCGACCCGCAGGAACAGGTGCTGCGCTTGGCGGCGTTGGCCGAGAAGGCGGGGATGGACGGGTTGGTGTGCTCGGCGCTGGAGGCTCCGGCGTTGAAGGCGGCGCATCCGTCGTTGCAATTGGTGACCCCGGGGATTCGCCCGGCGGGCAGTGCGCAGGATGACCAGCGGCGGATTCTGACGCCGCGCCAGGCGTTGGATGCGGGGTCGGATTACCTGGTGATCGGGCGACCGATCAGCCAGGCGGCGGACCCGGCGCAGGCGTTGGCGGCGGTGGTGGCTGAGATTCGCGGTTGATTTGAGGCGGGGCGCGTTTGCCGTTCTTGTTCGTCGTGGCAGCGCCGGTGCCTGTGAGATCGAGCGCCGCCCGCGCGGCGCATCGCGAGCTGCGCTCGCTCCTACGTTTGTTTCGGGCCAATTATTCCTGGGGGATTTTCGCGCGGGCGCCTTGGGGCATGACGCAATTTCGTGCCGTACGAACCAGGCGGTCGCGCGCGCCTGTCACAGGCGTTACTGGCCGTAAACAAACGTAGGAGCGAGCGCAGCTCGCGATGCGCCGCGCGGGCGGCGCTCGATCTCACAAACACCACCCACTCAAGCCCTACCAAGCCAAACCTCAAACCTTGAGCACCAGCTTCCCGAAATTCTCCCCGCTGAACAGCTTGAGCAGCGTCTCCGGGAAGGTCTCCAACCCTTCCACCACATCCTCCTTGCTCTTCACTTCGCCACTGGCCAGCCAGCCGGCGATCTCCTGGGCGGCCTTGCCGTACTCCTTGGCGTAGTCCATCACCACGAAGCCTTCCATCCGTGCGCGGTTCACCAGCAGTGACAGGTAGTTGGCCGGGCCTTTGACGGCGTCCTTGTTGTTGTACTGGCTGATGGCCCCGCAGATGATCACGCGGGCCTTGAAGTTCAGGCGGCTGAGCACGGCGTCGAGGATGTCGCCGCCAACGTTGTCGAAGTACACGTCCACGCCTTTGGGGCATTCGCGCTTGAGGCCGGCCAGCACGTCTTCGGCCTTGTAGTCGATGGTGCCGTCGAAGCCGAGCTCTTCCTTGAGGTAGCGGCACTTCGCTTCGCCACCGGCGATACCGACCACACGGCAGCCCTTGAGCTTGGCGATCTGCCCGGCAATGCTGCCCACCGCGCCGGCGGCGCCGGAGATGACCACGGTTTCGCCGGCCTTGGGCTGGCCGACGTCGAGCAGGGCGAAGTAGGCGGTCATGCCGGTCATGCCCAGGGCCGAGAGGTAGCGGGGCAGGGGAGCCAGGCGTGGGTCGATCTTGTACAGGCCCTGGGGTTCGCCGGTGAAGTAGTCCTGCACGCCGAGCGGGCCGTTGACGTGGTCGCCGGGCTGGAAGCCCGGGTGCTTGGAGGCGATCACTTCGCCTACGCCCAGGGCGCGCATCACCTGGCCCAGGGCCACGGGTGGGATGTAGGACTTGCCTTCGTTCATCCAGCCGCGCATGGCGGGGTCCAGGGAGAGGTAGAGGTTCTTGACCAGCACCTGGCCTTCGGCGGGCTCGGCGGCGGGGGCTTGTTCGTAGGTGAAGTCGTCGCGGCGTACGGCGCCGACGGGGCGTCTGGTCAGCAGGAAGCGGCGGTTGGTGTGGGCCATGGGGGTTCCCTTGGGTTTGGGGTTGGCAGTGCCGGCGCAATCGCGGGTTGTCCCTCGATCGGGGCTGTCACGAAACTACAATTCAACCCACTTGATAGCCCCAAGGGGTTCTTCGGGGCAAGCACCACATCCTCTGGAAATACACCCTGATCCACCCGGATGATCCTGCTGCCCAGCGGTCGCATGATCTGTCTAGACTCCCCCTGCACAACAACCAGCATGCAGGAGCCAGCAATGAGTATGACCTTTTCCGGCCAGGTTGCCCTGGTCACCGGTGGCGGGGCGGGGATCGGCCGGGCGACGGCGCTGGCGTTCGCCGACGAGGGCTTGAAGGTGGCGGTGGCCGACCGTGATGTGGCCGGCGGCGAAGCCACCGTGGCGCTGATCCGCGAGGCGGGTGGGCAGGCGCTGTTCCTGGCGTGCGACGTTACCCGCGAGCGCGAGGTGCAGGCGCTGCATGAACAGGTCATCGAGGCCTATGGTCGCCTGGACTATGCCTTCAACAACGCCGGCATCGAGATCGAGAAGGGCCGCCTGGCCGAGGGCAGCGAGGCGGAGTTCGACGCGATCATGGGGGTGAACGTCAAGGGCGTGTGGCTGTGCATGAAGTACCAGTTGCCGCTGATGCTGGCCGCCGGTGGCGGGGCCATCGTCAATACGGCCTCGGTGGCGGGGCTGGGTGCGGCGCCGAAGATGAGCATCTACAGCGCCTCCAAGCATGCGGTGATCGGCCTGACCAAGTCAGCGGCGATCGAATACGCCAAGAAGGGCATCCGGGTGAATGCGGTGTGCCCGGCGGTGATCGACACCGACATGTTCCGCCGCGCCTACGAGGCAGACCCGCGCAAAGCGGAGTTCGCCGCGGCGATGCATCCGGTTGGGCGCATCGGCAAGGTGGAGGAGATTGCCAGCGCGGTGCTGTACCTGTGCAGCGATGGGGCGGCGTTCACCACCGGGCATAGCCTGGCTGTGGATGGTGGGGCCATGGCCATCTAAGAATCAGTACTGGGCGTTGACGGTGCCTGTGAGAAAGATATCGCGACGCTCCAATCGTCCGATGTCCTGATGCTTGGCAATCCGGTATACCCGCTCGAATGCCTCCCGGTCGATATGTGGAAAATAGTGTGAGAGGGCTTGTTCCACCTGGGTGTCGTAATCGGCTTCGGTGATGTAGCGGTAGACTTCGCGGAAATAGAAGAACCCGAACTGGAAGCCCAGCGTTTCACCAAGGAAGTCTGTTGGGACGTGGAAGCTATTTTCCAGATCGATGGCTTGGGGCTGGGCGCCAGGTTGGGTTGGCAACATGATATTGGCAGCCCATAGGTCCATATGAGTAATGCCCAGGCTATGGAGAGCGTGCAGCAACTCGAAAGCAGCCCGGATTATGTTGTCGATCGCCTCTGGGCTCTGACGCAGTATGGCCAGCCCATCGTGATATTCATCCAGGTGTTGGGTAATCAGGAACAGGTCCTGCACCAGCCCGAGCTTGGAGCGGCTATAGCCATACCCTACCAAGGGTGGTACACGAGCGCCGCGTCGCGAAGCCTCTTGTGTGTTGATCAGTTCCTCGAGCGGCCAATCGAACATGCCATTGCGTTTTGGGCGACCTCTTTGCACGCGCCATTTCTTCTTCAGTGAGTCGAGCTTTTCACGCTTGGTGAAGAATGCTCGCTCCGGGCAATCGAGAGGAGTGCTGATGCGTTTGCTGCGGCTGGCCTGGTCGATCAACCGCTCGAGCGCATGTCGGGTATGGGGACGCAGAGGGGCTTTGAAATGCAGAGTGGTGCGTTGGTGCTTTACGACATGCGGAAAATCATTGGACCATTCTGGGGTATTGCGGACCACGCTACATCCTTGTGAGTATCAAAAGGCCATCATTCCTTGGAATATTACAGTTATTTCACCTTTCTGTTGCAAATTTAAATTTACATGCGCCCCTGTCCATGGCTGTCCTCTCGGCGTTGTTCGATGTTGTGGGAGCGGGCTTGACCCGCGATTGGGCCGGGCCTGCCTTCGCGGTGGTATGGCACGGGCTTCGCCCGTGATCGCGGGCAAGCCCGCTCCCACAGGGGCCCTGCTGCCCATTGGGTTACCGTTGTCCTGGGTCTATAAGGGCTGCGCTGCTTTGCGAACAGCGCTATCGCGCGTCGCCATCATCAATGCCAGGCCAACCGCCACGCACCCCAGCAACAACGCCGCCCCAAACACCACCAGCGCCGTCCGCGAACCGAGCCGGTCACTGAGCATGCCGGTAAAGATCACCGGCAAACTGAACCCCAGGTAGGCCAGCAGGAAGAACCCTGCGCTGGCGCGGGTCTTCTCGGTGCCGGCCAATTGGTTCACCGCCGCCAGCCCACCCAGGTAGATGAACCCGTAGCAGGCGCTGCTGGCCGCCACTGCGCCGGCCAGCACGGCCAGCAGATGCCCGCTGTCGGCGCCCCAGGCCAGCAGGGCATAGCTACACGGCAGGATCACCAGCCCCAGCAGGGTGGCGCGGGCGCTGGGCAGGCGGCGGGCCATGGGTTGGAACAGCAAGCCGCAGCTGATCACGCAAAACGTAGAGAACCCCGACCAGGCACTCAGGCCGTGTTGTCGCAGGATGCCGGGCAGCAGGGCGATCACCAGCCCGACACAGGCCCATGCGAGCAGGATGGCCAGCCCGTAGGCCAGGCTGCCGGCGGGGTAGCAGGGCAGGCGCAGCATGGCGCTGCGTTGTGCGGGCCGTGGGTCGGGCAGGCGCCAGACGAGCGCGAGGGCGAGGGCGGCGAGGGCCAGCTGCAGGTGGAAGCTGCCGGGCGTCAGGGTCGGGCCGCTCAGCAGGAACAGGCTGGTCAGCGCAGCGCCAAGGCCGAAGCCCAGGGAGGTGCTGGCGGTGACCCAGTTGGCGGCGCGGCGGGTGTCGCCGCCGGCCATGAGTTCGCCCATGTAGGCGGTGGCGGTCGCCGAGGCCAGGCCCGTGCCCAAGCCGAGGAACAGGCGGGCGATGCCCAGGGTCTGCAGCCCGGGGGCCAACAACATCAGCACGGTCGCGACCATCGACAGGGCCAGGGCGGCGAGGATCAGCGGGCGTCGGCCGATGCGGTCGGCCAGGCCGCCGAGGGCCAGCAGTACCGGCAGCACGCCCAGCACGTAGCCAGAGAAGGCTACCGCGGTGGCGGCGGCGCCTTGGCCGGAGAGGTCGGCGTAGGCGATGTACAGAGGGGCCTGGAGGTTGACCGCCAGGGTGATCAGGCAGAGGGCGAAGGCCAGGCGGGCCGGGGCTGAACGGGTGGGCATCGGGGTATCCTTGATGGGGTGTCTGTTCGGGCCCAATCGCCGGCAAGCCGGCTCCCACCTGTCCTGCGCTGACACCGCTGTACCTGTGGCTGGCTTGCCAGCGATAGGGGCGGCCGAGCAACCAAGACAGTTGCTCCCACAAGGACCGGTGTGCACCCCGCCTGGGTGAGCGCCGCTTCTGTGGGAGCCGGCTTGCCGGCGATTGGGCCGGTAGGGGCACAGTGCCCCCAGCCCAAACCACTCACAAGACACAGGGCCACCTCATTTATGCTTAACTGTTCGCCAAAAAACAGCGAACACTTGCCATGCCCATCCACTTGGACCGCCAGTCCACCACCCCTCTGGTGCAACAGCTCACCGACCAGCTCCAAGCCTGGATCGAACACCAGCGCCTGCGCCCCGGCGCACGCCTGCCCTCCATCCGCACCCAAGCGCGCACACTAGCGGTCAGCGCATCCTGCGTGATCGAGGCCTACGACCGCCTGGTCGCCAGCGGCTGGCTGGAGGCGCGCCATGGCACCGGCTTTTTCGTCGCCGAGCGCAAACCCGGGCTCGCGGTCGAGGACGCCCAACCTTGGGGCGAGGCCGGTGACGGTAGCTGGCGCCAGTTCCGCGAAGGCCACGACGAGCTGCTCAAGCTCGGCTGCGGCTGGCTGCCCGGCGCCTGGCGCGCCAACGCCGAGCTGGCCCAGGCCATACGCCAGGTCAGCCGCGGCAGCGTAGAAGACCTGTTCGACTACTGCCCACCCCTGGGCCTGGCCAGCCTGCGCCAGCAGTTGCACAAGCGTCTGGCCCGCCTGGACATTCCCGCCGGCCCGGAGCGCATCCTCACCACCCAAGGCGCCAGCCACGGCCTCGACCTGCTGGTGCGCACCCTGTTGCGCCCAGGCGACGCGGTGCTGGTGGAAAGCCCCGGCTACTACAACCTGTTCAACCTGCTGCGCCAGCACCAGGTGCGCATGCTGCCGGTGCTGCGCACGGCCAGCGGCCCGGACCTGGAGGCCCTCGAGCGGCTGTTGGCCGAGCATCGCCCGCGCTGCCTGTTCATCAACAGCCTGTACCACAACCCGACCGGTACCAGCCTGACCCCCAAGGTCGCCTATCGCTTGCTGGAGCTGGCCCGGGAACATGACCTGCGGATCGTCGAGGACGACCTCTACGCCGACTTCCAGGACGGCCCGGCCACCCGCCTGGCCACCCTCGACAGCGAGCAGCGGGTGATCTACATGGCCAGCTTCTCGAAGACTTTGAGCAGCTCCCTGCGGGTCGGCTACCTGGTGGCCGACGCCGCGCTGATCGCCCGCCTGGCCGAATTGAAGATGGTCACCGGCATCGGCACCTCGCGCTTTGCCGAGCAGGTGGTGGGGCAGATGCTCGCCACTGGCAGCTACCGCAAGAGCGTGCAGCGCCTGCGGGTGCGCCTGGGGCAGCACATGGCCAAGGTGCTGGGGCAACTGGAGGCGTTTGGCTGGGAGGTGTTCTGCGAGCCCTATGGCGGCATGTTCGTCTGGGCCCGGTCGCCGGGGCGAGATTTTGCCAGCCTGGAGCGCATCGCCCTGGAGCACGCGGTGCTGCTGACGCCGGGCAGTGCCTTCGACCCAGAGGGCGCGCCCAGCGATTGGCTGCGGATCAACGTCGCCTACGGGCAGGACAAACGGGCCCAGGCGTTCTTTCGGCACGCAGGGCGACCTTCAGCATGCTGAAAGCGACAGGGTCATAGCTATTTGACACCATTGTGGTGGCTGGGTCTTGTGGGTGGGGGGCGGGTGTTGCCACTCTTGGCTGAATAAAAAGGGCTGCTTTGCAGCCCATCGCGGGGCAAGCCCGCTCCTACAGGAATGCGCGAACCCTGTGGGAGCGGGCTTGCCCCGCGATGGGCCGCACAGCGGCCCTAAAACGCAGGGGGGGAAAAGGCAATGAGGGCAACCCAACACGGTGTTCTGGCCAACCTGGGCATGGCCCGCAAGCTCGGCCTGGGCTTTGCCTTGGTCCTGCTGCTGACCCTGGCGGTCGCCGCCATCGGTATCTTCGCCCTCCACGGCGTCGGCCAGCGCTTCGACAGCCTGCGCCAGATGAGCCAGTTCAACACCGACCTGCTCAAGCTGCGCCAGCATGAGCAATCCTTCGCCCTGCGCTCGGACATCAAGGAAGCCGAAGCCCTGCGCAACGACCTGAAAAGCCTGGTAGAGCGCGCCGGCAGCCTGCCCGCCCTGGCTGCCGCCCAAGCCGACCTCAGCGCCTATGGCCAGGCCTTCGACGTCTTCGTCGAAGCGGTGCAGGCCAAGGAGCTGGCCCTGGACATGGCCAGCTGGTCGGTGTCCAGCGTGGCCAACAACCTCGATGTGCTGCAGATGGGCCTGGCCGACGACGGCACTTATACCCTCAAGCAGTCCCAGGGCCAGCAGGGCAGCGAGTTCCTCGAGCAGGCCGGGCAGGTGGCCCAGGTGTCGCGGCTGATGCTGCAGGCCATGGACGAGGCGCGGGTGCGCCTGGAGCAGGGGCGCAAGGGCGAGGAGGCGGTCAACGAAGGGCGCATCGCCCAGACCGTCGAGGCCGGCGCGCTGGTCGAGCAGCTCAAGGGCTCGGTGGCCGATGCCGGTTACCAGAGCGTGCTGGGTGAAGTGGCCGGGCACATCGCCAGCTTCTCGGAAAAGCTCAACGAATACACCGACCTGCTGGCCAAGGAGCAGGGCATCAAGGCGCAGCTGCAGGCCCGCGCCGAACAGGTCACCGCACGGGTCGACCAGGCCTACGCCGCCCAGGAGCAGGCCATGCAGGGCGAGCTGGCCCGCAGCGCCGTCGCCATCGGCCTGGCCACGGCCTTGGCGCTGCTGGTCGGTGTGCTGGCCGCCTGGTTGATCACCCGTGCCGTGGTCGGCCCGCTCAAGCGCGTGATCGCCCGGGCCCAGCGCATCGCTGCGGGCGATCTGGCGATCGACAGCGAAACCACCCGGCGCGACGAAGTCGGCCAGCTGACCCTGGCCATGCAGCAGATGGCGGCGGGGCTGTCCGGCATCGTCAGCGGCCTGCAGCAGGGCATCGAACAGTTGGCCGGCAACGCCCAGGCGCTGTCGGCGGTCACCGAGCAGACCAACCGCGAAGTGGGCAGCCAGAAGGAAGAAACCGAGCAGGTGGCCACGGCCATGCAGCAGATGACCGCCACCGTGCACGATGTGGCGCGCAACGCCGAGGAGGCCGCCCAGGCCGCGCAGAGCGCCGACGACAAGGTCGAGTCCGGCCAGCAGGTGGTGCGTCAGAGCATGCAGCGGATCGAGCAGTTGGCGGCGGCGGCGGAGACGGCCAGCGCCAGCATCGACAGCCTCAGCGACGAGATCCACACCATTGGCGATGTGCTCGAAGTGATCAAGAGTGTGGCCGAGCAGACCAACCTGCTGGCGCTCAACGCGGCGATCGAAGCAGCCCGGGCCGGGGAGCAGGGCCGTGGCTTTGCTGTGGTGGCCGACGAGGTGCGGGCCCTGGCCCGGCGCACCCGGCAGTCCACCGAGGAGATCGAGCGCCTGGTCGCCAGCCTGCGTGGCAATGCCGCCCAATCGGTGGCGCAGATCCGTGGCAGTACCGAGCTGGTGCGCCTGGCGGTGGCCGACGCCCTGCACACCGAAAGCGCGCTGGGCAGCATCGCTGCGGCGGTTTCATTGATCCAGCAGATGAACCAGCAGATCGCCGCAGCGGCGGAGCAGCAGAGCTCAGTGGCCGAGGAGATCAGCCGCAGCGTCACGCAGATCCGCGGCAGTGCCGACCAGGCGGCGTTGGCCATGCAGGACAATGCCCGGTCCAGTGTGGAGCTGGCGCAGTTGGGCGATGAGCTGAAAGGAATGGTGGGGCATTTCCGGCTGTAAATCTGTAGGAGCGGCCTTGCGCCGCGAAAGGGCCGCAAAGCGGCCCCCGACATGCTGTGCCATGGCGCAAATCCTGGGGCCGCTTCGCGCCCCTTTCGCGGCGCAAGGCCGCTCCTACAAAGGGTTTTGCGTGGGTTTCAGGCTTTGCGCGGGCTCAGGATCAGCAAGGTCAGCACCCCCGCCACGATCCCCCAGAACGCCGAGCCGATGGAAAACAAGGTGAACCCCGAGGCCGTGACCATGAAGGTGATCAACGCCGCCTCCCGCTCGCGCACCTCGCCCATGGCCACGCTCAACCCGTTCATGATCGAACCGAACAGCGCCAGCGCGGCGATCGACAGCACCAGCTCCTTGGGCAGCGCCGCGAACAGTGCCGCCAACGTGGCCCCGAACACGCCGGCGATGCCGTAGAAGATCCCGCACCACACCGCCGCGGTGTAGCGCTTGCTCGGGTCTTCATGGGCATGTGGCCCGGTACAGATCGCCGCGCTGATCGCTGCCAGGTTGATGCCGTGGGAGCCGAACGGCGCCAGCAGCAGCGAGGCCAGGCCGGTGGCCGAGATCAGTGGTGAGGCCGGCACCTGGTAGCCGTCGGCGCGCAGCACGGCCACGCCCGGCATGTTCTGTGAGGTCATGGCCACCACGAACAACGGGATGCCGATGCTGATGGTCGCCGCCAACGAGAAGCTTGGGGTGGTCCACACCGGCTTCGCCACCTCCAGGTGGAAGCCGCTGAAGTCCAGCAGGCCCAGGGCACCGGACAGCGCCGTGCCCACCAGCAGTGCAGCCAGCACGCAATATCGCGGCGACAGGCGCTTGACCACCAGGTAGCTGAAGAACATGCCCAGGACCAGCACGGTGCGGTGCTGGGCGGCGACGAAGATCTCGCTGCCGATCTTGAACAGGATCCCGGCCAGCAAGGCCGAGGCCAGCGACGCCGGGATACGCCGCACCAGGCGCTCGAAGCTGCCAGTCAGGCCGCAGACCAGCACCAGCACTGCGCAGGTGATGTAGGCGCCGATGGCCTCGCCATAGCTGACCCCGCCCAGGCTGGTGATCAGCAGCGCCGCGCCCGGAGTCGACCAGGCGATGGTCACCGGCGTGCGGTAGCGCAGCGACAGGCCGATGCTGCACACCGCCATGCCGATCGACAGGGCCCAGATCCACGAGGAGATCTGCGCATTGGTCAAGCCCGCAGCCTGCCCGGCTTGGAACATCAGCACCAGCGAGCTGGTGTAGCCGGTGAGCATGGCGATGAAGCCGGCGACGACGGCCGACGGGGAACTGTCTGCCAGGGGGCGCAACGGCGCGGAGGTGGCATCGGTCATGGAAAAGTCCTTGTAAACGTGTAAGCAGTTTTTTCAGCGTACCGTGACCCGGCGCAATGCTTGCCATACAGCAACCATTGCATTTAGCCGTACAGTCGCCAATTATTGGGCACGATTGCGCAACTGCACGAGAGGGAAGGGGTGATGTACAAGGTCTATGGCGATTACCAGTCAGGCAACTGCTACAAGGTCAAGTTGATGCTGCACCTGCTGGACCGCCCTTACACATGGCATCCGGTGGACATTCTCAAGGGCGAGACCGAGACGCCCGAGTTCCTGGCCATGAACCCCAACGGCAAGGTGCCGGTGTTGCAGCTCGAGGACGGTACCTGCCTGTGGGAGTCCAACGCCATCCTCAACTACCTGGCCGACGGCAGCGAGTTCCTGCCCAGCGAACCGCGCCTGCGCACCCAGGTGCTGCAATGGCAGTTCTTCGAGCAGTACAGCCACGAGCCCTACATTGCCGTGGCGCGTTTCATCCAGTTCTACCTGGGCTTGCCGGATGAGCGTGTGGAGGAGTATCGCAAGCTGCACAAGGGCGGCTACAAGGCGCTCAAAGTGATGGAGCGGCAACTGCAGATGACCCCATACCTGGTGGGAGAGCAGTATTCGATCGCCGATGTGGCGTTGTACGCCTACACCCATGTGGCCCATCAGGGTGGGTTCGACCTGGCCGAGTACCCGGCGGTGCAGGCCTGGCTGGCGCGGGTGGCGAGCCATCCGCGGCATGTGCCGATGGTCGATTGAACCAGGCTGTTGTGTTGCCTGTGCTGGCCCTATCGCCGGCAAGCCGGCTCCCACAGGTTCGGCGCAGGTATCCCCTGTGGGAGCCGGCTTGCCGGCGATAGGGCCGGTACAGGCAGCCGCAGGCTGGTCAGATCGCCGAGAACCGCTTGTCCAGGTAGGCGATGATGTCCTTGGACTCGTACATCCAGGTCACCTTGCCCGCTTCCTCGATCCGCAGGCACGGCACCTTCACCCGGCCGCCGCCCTCGAGCAGGGCCTGGCGGTGCACCGGGTCGTTCTTCGCATCGCGCAACTGCACCGGCACGTTCAGGCGGTGCAGGGTGCGGCGGGTCTTGACGCAGAACGGGCAGGCATGGAACTGGTACAGCGCGAGGCCCTTGGCCTCCTGCTCGACACGGGCCTGGGCCGTGGCGTCGCGCTTGCGCTTGGCCGGGCGGCTGATCCAGTCGCCGAACACGATGAGCTGGCCGAGGCCGACCCGCAAGGCTTTGACGATCATGGGCAACTCCTGAAGACATGAAAAAGCCGACCCCAAGGGTCGGCTCGCAATCACCAGCCGATCACTTGATCAGGCTGAGGAACTCGCTGCGGGTCGCCGCATTGCTGCGGAATTCGCCGAGCATCACCGAGGTGATCATGGTCGAGTTCTGTTTTTCCACACCGCGCATCATCATGCACATGTGCTTGGCCTCGATCACCACGGCCACGCCGGCGGCGCCGGTCACCTGCTCCACGGCCTCGGCGATCTGGCGGCTGAGGTTTTCCTGGATCTGCAGGCGGCGGGCGAACATGTCGACGATGCGCGCGACCTTCGACAGGCCCAGGACCTTGCCCTTGGGCAGATAGGCCACATGGGCCTTGCCGATGAAGGGCAGCATGTGGTGTTCGCACATCGAGTACAGCTCGATGTCCCGGACCAGCACCATCTCGCTGTTGTCGGAGGTGAACAACGCGCCGTTGGTGACTTCTTCCAGGGTTTGTTCATAACCGCGGCAAAGGTACTTCATGGCCTTTGCGGCCCGCTTGGGCGTATCGAGCAGCCCTTCGCGGGAGACGTCCTCGCCGAGCTGGCTGAGGATCTCGGTGTAGTTCTGTTCCAGGGACATGGATCTACCTGTGGGGATTAATCGCAAAGACGAAGGGTACGGCGGCCAGGGCCATGCTGCAAGCGCGGCGTCACTCGTCGCGGCCTTCGAGCATGGTCCGCTTGAGCATCACGTACACCGCGCCCGTGCCGCCGTGGCGGGGCTGGCAGGAGGCGAAGCCGAGCACCTGCGGGTGCTGGCGCAGCCAGGTGTTGACGTGGCTCTTGATCATCGGGCGCTTGCCATCCAGGCGCGCGGCCTTGCCATGGGTGACGCGTACGCAGCGCACTTCCAGCTTGGTGGCTTCGGCGATGAAGTCCCAGAGCGTCTCGCGGGCTCGCTCCACGGTCATGCCGTGCAGGTCGAGGCTGCCCTCGAAGGCGATCTGGCCGAGCTTGAGCTTGCGGATCTGGCTTTCCTGCACACCGTCGCGACGCCACATCAGCTCGTCCTCGGCGCCCACATCGATGACGAATTGGTCGGACAGGCCGTCGATCACCAAGGGCTGGTCGCTGCGCACCGTCGCGGCCTGGCGCAGGCCGGCCAGCTGCTTGCGGTCGGCCTTGGGCTTGCCGACATCGGCGCGGTCGTGCTTGATCGGTTTCACGCCGCGGATCTCGGCCCGGAACAGGGAAAAATCGTCGTCTTGCATGCTGCCTCCACGTGGGCGGCGTAGTGTACGCGAAAGCGCTTGTATGTAGGAGCGGCCTTGTGCCGCGAAAGGGCTGCGAAGCGGCCCCAGGATCTGGGCCATTGCACAAAACGTTGGGCCGCGCCGCGGCCCTTTCGCGGCACAAGGCCGCTCCTACAGGGGATGCCGGTGATCACACCGTCAGTCGTGCTTTTTCATCAGGTGCGGCGCCAGGTTCAGCCCATGCCCCCGGCGCAGGCGGATACGGCTGCGGCGCCAGAAACGCACGCCCAGGTACAGCAGCACCAGCCCGCCGACCGTGAGCGTCACGGCCAGGGGGCGGTTGGCATTGAGTTCGGCCAGGGCGTCGTAGTTGCCCAACAGGCCGGCAATGCCGGCCATGGCCAAGAGGATGCCCAGGGTCGCCACCAGGGCGGACAGGCCGGCCGCCAGGCGCGCGCCCCAGTTGCGCGGCTCGCGCTGGCGCAGGCGCTTGGCGTCGAAACTGCCTTTGAGCTTCATTCCGATGTCCTCTGTGGGTATCCGGAATTCGACCTCGGGTCGGCCCTTGGGTTCCGCCTCAGATCAGGCTGGCGGTCGGGGCGACGCAGGCGAAGTTGTCGGCCATCACGGCCATTTCGCACTGGTGGATCTGTGCGGCCGGGATGACCGTGTCCTTGAAGGCCAGGTCGCGGGTGGTGGAGGCATCCTCGACCAGGGTGCAACGATAACCATAGTCCTTGGCGCGGCGTACGGTGGTGCTGACGCTGGAGTGGCTCATGAAGCCGCAGACGATCAGGTCCAGGTGGCCCAGCTCCTGCAGCGTCTCGTGCAGCTTGGTGTTCTTGAACGCGTTGGGCATGCGCTTTTCGATGACGATTTCGCCTTCGCGCGGCTCAAGGCCCGGGATGAACTCGCCGCGGGCGCCCTGGGGGTCGAACAGGCCGCCGACGGTGCCCAGGTGGCGGACATGGATGATCGGACGGCCGGCTTTGCGTGCGGCGTCGAGCAACCGGGCGATGTTGGCCACGGCCTCGTCCATGCCCGACAGCGCCAGGGGACCGCTGAGGTACTCCTTTTGCGCATCGATGATGATCAGGCTGGCTTGGCCCAGCTTGGCCGGCGGGTAGTCGCGGCCGCTGAGGCGGAACATCGTGGTTGGAACGGACATCAAGGGCTCCTTGGGTAGGGCTTTTGTATACCTATTCTCCCCTGCAACGGCGACAATGTGAATGGTTGACATTGCAGGCGGCATGGTTACTGGCTTCTGGCTACCGGCGGAGGATTCCGGGGGAACATTTGCGGCGGCGGGCTGTTAGACTTTTGTACTGTCTGAAAAGGAGTCCCCCGTGATCACATCCCGTCTGCGCACCCTGCGCGACCATATCCGCTGGGCGGTCAGCCGCTTCCATGAGCACGAGTTGTTCTTCGGCCACGGTGCCGACAACGCCTGGGACGAAGCCCGCCTGTTGGTGCTGGGTGCCGTGCACCTGCCGTGGGAAGTGGCCGACAGCTACCTGGATTGCCAGTTGGAAGATGACGAGCGGGTGCGCCTGCAGCATCTGCTCAAGCGCCGTATCGAAGACCGCGTGCCAACGGCCTACCTGCTGGGCGAGGCGTGGTTCTGCGGTATGTCGTTCCTGGTCGATGAGCGTGTGCTGGTGCCTCGTTCGCCCATCGGTGAGCTGCTCGAGAAGCGCTTGGAGCCCTGGCTGGCGGCCGAGCCGGCGCGCATCCTCGACCTGTGCACCGGCTCCGGGTGCATCGGCATCGTCGCCGCCGACGTGTTCCCCGAGGCTGAAGTGGTGTTGGCCGACCTGTCCTTCGAGGCGTTGGAGGTGGCCAACCAGAACATCGAGCGCCATGGCTTGGAAGAGCGGGTCTATACCGTGCAGGGCGATGGCTTCGCCGGGCTGCCGGGGCAGCGTTTCGACCTGATCCTGTCCAACCCGCCGTATGTCGATGCCGAAGACTTCGCCGACATGCCGGCCGAGTACCACCACGAACCCGAGCTGGGCCTGGCTTGCGGCAACGACGGCCTGGACCTGGTGCGGCGCATGCTCGCCGAGGCGGCCGACCACCTGACCGAGAAGGGGCTGTTGATCGTCGAGGTGGGCAACAGCCAGGTGCATGTGGAGGCGTTGTACCCCGAGGTGGACTTCGCCTGGCTGGAGTTCGAGCGTGGCGGGCATGGCGTGTTCATGCTGACGGCCGAGCAGTGCCGGCAGCATCGGGAGCTGTTCCGCTCCAGGGTGTGATGAAGTGGGGCTGCCTTGCAGCCCTTTCGCGGCACAAGGCCGCTCCTACAAGGGAATGCGATCTTCTGTAGGAGCGGCCTTGTGCCGCGAAAGGGCCGCAAAGCGGCCCCCGTACACGCTCAGCGCGTAGCGATCCAGATCAACAACCCGGCCTGGAACACCGCGAACGCCACCAGGCAGGTGATGGTAAAGCGCAGCCCGCTGTCCTCGCGCCGGTACTTGGCCACCCGCTCATCGCGCTCGCGCAGTTGTGCTTCCTTCTCCAGCAACTGCTGTTCGGCCTGCTGCAACATGCCCGCCGCTTCGAGGATGTCGACGCGCTGCACCTTCTCGCCGTTCCAGCTGCCTTTGAGCTGCCCCACCGGGGTCTCCACGATTCGCGCCTTGAGCAGTTGCCCGTCGGCGTATTCCACGTCCAGGCCCGCGCCGCGCAGCACGTGATCACGACGCAGGCGGCTGTCTTCGTTGAGGGCGTCCTTGCTCGGTAGGCTCATGCCTTGGACTTGGTAATGCGACCAGCGCCGCTGCAGCCATTGCACCGCCTGGCCGAGCAGGAAGCGGCCCAGGCCGCGGTTCAGCGGCTCGAGCTGCAGCCCGCTGTCGTCGCCGATGCGCACCAGGTGCTGCTCGTGGTCGACACGGATGTCCAGGTGGTTCTGTTCCTTGCGCACCTTCTGCCCAGGCAGGCGGATCACCAGGCGCAACAGGCTGTGTTCCTTGCTGTGGCGTTCGGCATGGCCAAATTCGACGAAGCGCAGCGGCCGCGCGCCGCTGGTGCGTTCGGTGGGCAGCGGCGCCAGGCGCAGCAGCTGGAAGTGTTCCGGGGCCAGGTCTTCCCAGGGCAGCGGGGCGCTTTCAGGGGCTTGTGGCTCTTCGTCCGCCTCAACGGCGGCGGGGGCGTCGGTCATCAGGGGTGTCCTCGAATGCACGGTGGGCGGGATACGGGGCTGCTGGGCAGCCCTTTCGCGGCACAAGGCCGCGCCTACAGGCGCAGCGATCCTTCTGTAGGAGCGGCCTTGTGCCGCGAAAGGGCCGCAATGCGGCCCCGAAGCACCGCCTCGATAACCCCCGTTATCGGCAGCGAAAACGACTTCCTGAGCCCGATCTACTCCCGTGCCACCTGGCGAACGAACGCGACGATCCGTTCCCCCAGCTCCCGGGCCAGCGGCAGCGCTGGGTTGCGGTAGCTGTCACGCTGCTGGCTCATGTCCCGAGGGCTGATGCGCAGCATGTGGTTCATGCCGTCGATCACCACCAACTGCGCATCGGGCTTGGCCGCCTTGAGGCGCTCGGCGTCGGCCACCTCCACCTGCACGTCGTTGCGGCCCTGGAGGATCAGTGCCGGCATCGGCAGGCGGGCGAAGGCCGCCGCCGGGTCCTGGCGCAACAATGAGATCAGGTACGGCTGCACGCTCGGGCGGAACACCTCGCGCAGCGGTGCGGGCACGTCGAGGGTGGTCTGCCCGGCCTGTAGGCGGTCGATCACGGCATTGCCCTGCGCCAGTTGCGCAGGCGGCAGGCGCTGGGCCAGCTGTTCGCGCAGCACGTCCGCCACCGGCCTGCCGCTGCCGGCCACGGTGATCACCGCGCTGGCGCCGGCCTGTTCGGCAGCCAGGCTGGCGATCAGCGCACCTTCGCTGTGGCCGAGCAGGATCAACGGGCCGAAGCGCGGGTCAGCCTTGAGCATTCGGCTCCAGGCCACGACATCGGCTACGTAGCGCTCGACGCTGAGGTCGCGCTCGTCGGGGGTGGCCGGCTGGCTGGCGGCCACGCCGCGCTTGTCGAAGCGCACGCTGGCGATGTGCTCGCCGGCCAGCAGCAGGGCCAGGCGCTTGAGGTTGTCCAGGCGGCCGCTGGCGGGGTTGTTGCCATTGCGGTCGGTGGGGCCGGAGCCGGCGACGATCAGCACCACCGGTGGCGGCGTCTGCTCCTGGGGCAGCAACAGGCTGCCATGGAGCACGCCCTGGCCGGTGTCCAGGTCGATGGGGCGTTGCAGGACAGTGGGGGCGGCGGCCTGGGCGAGGCTGGTGCACAGCAGCAGGAGGAGGGCGGCGAGGCGCAACATCATTGGGCTACTACTTGGAGGGATGTCGGTTGGACCGGGGGCTTGGCGGAAGGTTCTGGTTCGGTGTTCGCCTGTACTGGCCTAATCGCGGGGCAAGCCCGCTCCTACAAGCGCTGCGGTAAACCTGTGGGAGCGGGCTTGCCCCGCGATTGGGCCAGTACAGGCAACCTATCCAGCGGAGTTTTCCGTATACTGCCTGCCTCCTTCAAATTCAGGCAGATTCGCGGAGCGCCCATGTCCGGCAATACCTACGGCAAGCTGTTCACTGTCACCACCGCTGGCGAAAGCCACGGCCCGGCGTTGGTCGCCATTGTCGATGGGTGCCCGCCAGGCCTGGAAATCACCCTGGGCGACCTGCAGCATGACCTCGACCGGCGCAAGCCGGGCACCAGCCGGCACACCACCCAGCGCCAGGAAGCGGACGAAGTGGAGATTCTCTCGGGCGTGTTCGAAGGCCGCACCACCGGCTGCTCGATCGGCCTTCTGATCCGCAACACCGACCAGAAGTCCAAGGACTACTCGGCGATCAAGGACCTGTTCCGCCCGGCCCACGCCGACTACACCTACCACCACAAGTACGGCCTGCGCGACTACCGCGGTGGTGGCCGCAGCTCGGCCCGCGAGACTGCCATGCGCGTGGCTGCCGGCGCCATCGCCAAGAAGTACCTGGCCACCCAGGGCATCCGCGTGCGCGGCTACATGAGCCAGCTGGGCCCGATCGAAATCCCGTTCAAGAGCTGGGACTCGGTGGAGCACAATGCCTTCTTCAGCCCCGACCCAGACAAGGTGCCGGAGCTGGAGGCCTACATGGACCAGCTGCGCCGTGACCAGGACTCGGTCGGCGCCAAGATCACCGTGGTCGCTGAAGGCGTGATGCCGGGCCTGGGCGAGCCGATCTTCGACCGCCTGGATGCCGAGCTTGCCCATGCGCTGATGAGCATCAACGCGGTCAAGGGCGTGGAAATCGGTGCGGGCTTCGCCAGTGTCGCCCAACGCGGCACCGAGCACCGTGACGAGCTGACTCCGCAAGGCTTCCTCAGCAACAACGCCGGCGGCATCCTCGGCGGCATTTCCTCTGGCCAGCCGATCGTCGCCCACCTGGCGCTCAAGCCGACCTCCAGCATCACCGTGCCCGGGCGCTCCATCGATATCGAGGGCAACCCGGTGGAGGTGGTCACCAAGGGCCGTCACGACCCGTGCGTGGGCATCCGCGCCACGCCTATCGCCGAGGCGATGATGGCCATCGTGCTGATGGACCACCTGCTGCGTCACCGAGCACAGAACGCCGACGTGAAGGTGAACACCCCGGTGCTGGGCCAGCTCTGAGAACGGTGTTCGTCAGTCAGGCACAGGTTGCCTGAACCGGCCCAATCGCGGGGCAAGCCCGCTCCCACAGGTTCTCCGCAGCCCTTGTAGGAGCGGGCTTGTCCCGCGATTGAGCCGGCACAGGGACCTCACAAGGTCAACCATGCCCCCGATCCCATACTGGCGCCTGTCCAGTTTCTACCTCTTCTATTTCGCCCTGCTTGGTTCCACCGCCCCGTTTCTGGCGCTGTACTTCGACCACCTGGGCTTCTCCCCGGCTCGCATCGGCGAGCTGGTGGCCATTCCCATGCTGATGCGTTGCATCGCCCCCAACCTGTGGGGCTGGCTGGGTGACCGCAGCGGCCAGCGCTTGGTCATCGTGCGCCTGGGGGCGTTGTCGACCCTGGCGACCTTCTCGCTGATCTTCGTCGACCAGAGCTACGCCTGGCTGGCACTGGTGATGGCCCTGCATGCCTTCTTCTGGCATGCGGTGCTGCCCCAGTTCGAAGTGATCACCCTGGCCCATCTGCACGGCCAGACCGCCCGCTACAGCCAGGTGCGCCTGTGGGGCTCGATCGGTTTCATCCTCACCGTGGTCGGCCTGGGCCGGCTGTTCGAGTGGCTGAGCCTGGACATCTACCCGGTGGCGCTGGTGGCGATCATGGCTGGCATCTTCCTCGCCAGCCTCTGGGTGCCCAATGCCCAGCCGGTGGAACAGGCCGAGCGCAAGGGGGCGGGGGGCTTCCTGCGTCAACTGGCGGCGCCAGGGGTGCTGGCGTTCTATGCCTGCGTCGCGCTGATGCAACTCAGCCACGGCCCTTACTACACCTTCCTGACCCTGCACCTGGAGCACCTGGGTTATACCCGTGGCGCCATCGGCCTGTTATGGGCGCTGGGGGTGGTCGCCGAAGTGCTGGTGTTCATGGCCATGAGCCGGATCTTCGCGCGCATCAGCGTGCGCCGCGTGCTGCTGGCCAGCTTCCTCTTGGCGGCGCTGCGCTGGCTGCTGCTGGGCACCCTGGCCGACATTCCGGCGGTGCTGGTCGTGGCCCAGGTGCTGCACGCGGCCACCTTCGGCTGCTTCCATGCCGCCGCCATCGCCTTCGTCCAGGGCAGCTTCGGCGCGCGCCAGCAAGGGCAGGGCCAGGCGCTGTATGCGGCCTTGTCCGGTACCGGCGGTGCCTTGGGCGCGCTTTATTCGGGCTACAGCTGGAAACTGCTGGGCCCGGCCTTCACCTTTGGTATGGCCAGCCTCGCAGCCTTGGCCGCAGCCGTTATCATTGCCCTTTGTTCGAAAGAAACCAGGAACAGCCCCTGATGAGCATTCTCAGCGTTTTCCACACATCCAGCCCCGAGGTGCCGAACAAGGTGCTGACCCACCATGACGACATCGCCGCGACCCTGGCCGAGCAAGGCGTGCGCTTCGTCCGTCGGCCCCATGAGCTACGCATCCGCCCGGGCACCAGCCGCGACGAGGTGTTGGCCGAGAGCCGTGGGTTGCTCGATGAGCTGATGACCGAATATGGCAGTGTGGCGTTCAGCCTGCTCGATCGCGATGGCCAGGCCCCGGCCGAGGCCGACCTGCGTGATGAGCATGTGCATGAGGCCGAGGAAGTGTTCGCAGTCGTCACCGGCCGTGCGCAGCTCAGCCTGCGGATGGGCGACCAGGTGTATGCGGTGCTGTGCGAGAAGGGCGATGTGCTGGTGGTGCCGGCCGGTGCCCGTCGTTGGTTCGACCTGGGCGACAATCCGTTCTGCCTGGCCTTGCGCCTGTTCGGCAGCGAGCAGGGCGTGCAGGCGCGGTATACCGGCGATATTTCGGCCCGGGCATTTGCTGGAATGGGTGAGCTCTAAAGCCAATCGCCGGCAAGCCGGCTCCCACAGGTATGGCGATGTCTATGAAACAGCGCAGGACCGGTGGGAGCCGGCTTGCCGGCGATTGGACTTTCCGTGCTTACCGATAGGTCGGCAAGGCAAAGCGCTGCTGGCTCTGCAACATCGAGATCACCGGCAACTCGCTGGCCTGTTCGGCCAAGTCACGGCGAATGGCACTGATCGCCCAGGACAATTGCTCCGCGCTGTGCAGCTGCGCGTACGACAGCACCCGGCGGGTGACCTTGCCGTCGGCGGCACGCAGGTTCAGCTGGATACCGCCATCGGGACGCGGTTGGGTTTCGACCTTGTAGGCGGAGAAGACCGAGGCGAATTTTTCCTGGATGAGGTCCATATCTCAACTCCTGACTGTTGTGTTTTGCAGACTCTGGAGTTGAGGGTTGCAGCGACCGTGCCAGGCACAGGTCGCTGAAAATTCCATTTAAAATCAACGGTTTGCTGATCAATTGCAGTGAAGTGACCGTGCATTGTGCAAGGTCGTGCATTTTGCACAGTGCATTTTGCAAGGGTCATAGGGTTTGCCTCTTGGCCCTATAGATTCTGAACCTTTGACCGCCCGGCATTGCCTGACGAACACTTGGGCGCTCGACTATGCCAGGAGGTTCCCGATGTCCGACCGACAACCCATCGCCATGACTGACGACGAAACCGCTGCGTTCGCTGAAGAAGTCTTCGAACGCGCCCGCCGGGGCGATGCGCAGATGCTCGAACGCCTGCTGCACAGCGGCCTGCCGGCCAACCTGCGCAACCACAAGGGGGACACCTTGCTGATGCTCGCCAGCTACCACGGGCACCATGACGCGGTGAAGGTATTGCTGGCCCATGGCGCCGACCCGCTGATCGCCAACGACAACGGCCAATTGCCGATCGCCGGTGCCGCGTTCAAGGGCGACCTGGCGATGATCCGCCTGATGCTCGAGCACGGCGTACCGGTGGATGCCGCCGCTGAGGACGGGCGTACCGCGCTGATGCTGGCGGCGATGTTCAACCGTGTCGAGATCCTCGACTTCCTGCTGGCCCAGGGCGCCGATCCGGCTCGCCAGGATGCCCGTGGCGCCACCGCCCTGGCCGCTGCCCAGACCATGGGCGCCGTCGACACCGCCGCACGCCTGCAGGCGCTGGCCGGCTAACCCTCCGGGGGCATTTGCGGCTATCCTTGGCGACTTTTTCGCAAGCCGCAGGCCCCCTCATGAAAAACCAGTTGCTCGAATTCATCAGCCTCATCGGCGCCGGCTGCATGCGCGAACAAGACATCGAGCGCATCGCCGACGAAGCCGCCCAGGCCTATGCCGACCCGGCCGCCTTCCTGGCCGCCAACCCGGACATCAACTACGACGACACCTTCCCCATCCCCCTGGGCGAGTGGGTAGTGCTCGGCAGCCTGCCCGATACCGTGCTGTTCCAGGCCGACAGCTACCAGGAGCTGTTCGAGCGCATCACCGATTCGTTCGACAAGAGCGTGCCGTTCACCCTCAAGCCCAAGCAACTGGCGCGCACCGAGGCGCTGACCGCGCTCAACCGCATCCAGGTGCAGATGGCCGCCATGAACAAGGAAGCGGGTGGCTACGTGCTGCTCAACTTCAGCCAGTTGCTCGATGACGAGCTGCAGATGGTGATGGTCGGGCAGAACGACCTGGCGCGGGTGCTGGAGCTGGGCGGGGCGTTGGGCATCAAGGTGGAGCCGGCGCTGGAGGCGTTGCGCGTCGCGGTGCACGTCTGACAATGAATGGGGCCGCTTTGCGGCCCTTTCGCGGCACAAGGCTGCTCCTACAGGGGATCACGAATGCCTGTAGGAGCGGCCTTGTGCCGCGAAAGGGCTGCAAAGCAGCCCCAAAATCTCACCCCAACGCGGTATCGAGAAACATCATCACCCCGAACCCGCCCATCAGCCCCAGGGTCGCCGCGGTCTGGTGCCCGTTGCGGTGGGTTTCGGGAATTACCTCGTGGGACACCACGAAGATCATCGCCCCGGCCGCCAACCCCATGCTGATCGGGTAGGCGAGGGCGAAGCCGGTGGAAATGCCCAGGCCGATCACCGCGCCCAGTGGCTCCATCAGGCCGGAGCCGATCGCCACCAGCGCCGCCTTCACGTTGGAAAGCCCGGTGGCACGCAGTGCCAAAGCCACGGCCAGGCCTTCGGGGATGTCCTGGATGGCGATGGCACTGGTCAGCGGCAGGCCGATGTTCATGTCGCCGTTGGCGAAGCTCACCCCGATGGCCATGCCTTCGGGCAGGTTGTGCAGGGTGATGGCCAGCACGAACAGCCAGACCCGGCTGATCCGTTCCGCTTCCGGGCCGCACGGGCCGGTGCTTTCATGCTCATGGGGGGTGAAGCGGTCGAGGCCCAGCATCAGCAACACACCCAGGCCCATGCCCAGCACCACGGTAAAAGCCGCAGCCGGGCCGTTGCCGGTGATTTCCCGGGCGGCGTCCAGGCCAGGCAGGATCAGCGAAAAGGAGCTGGCCGCGAGCATCATGCCGGCGGCAAACCCCAGCATCACGTCCTGGCTGCGTGCGCTGACATCGCGCAGCACCACTGCCAGCACCGCGCCCAGAGCGGTGGCGCCGAACCCGGAAAGGCCGCCCAGCACCGCCAGGTGCAGGTTGTTGGCATGGTCACCCTGGACGGCATTCCACAGGCTGGCCGAGAGCAGGGCGAGCACCGCCAGCAGGCTCAGGCCCAGCCCGGCACTGAGCCAAGGGGCAGTGGTGGCTTGTTGGCGCCAGGCGCTGAACAGTGAGACGGGTGCGGTAGTGGGGGACTGGGCGGGTGGCATGCGAACCTCGAGGTAAATCCGTTGCTGGCAGTCTACCCAGTGACCGATGCCAGCGCCCAAGGATTCCCTTCTATCGACGTAATAGCCGACTATGCTTGGCGGCAATCACCTTTGGCAGGAGCGTGCGCATGGGGTCCACATTCAATGGCCTGGTCGGGCTGATCATCCTGGCGCTGGATATCTGGGCGATTCTTCATGTGCTCAAGAGCGGGGCCGAGGTTGGCATCAAGATCCTCTGGGTGTTGCTGATCGCCTTGCTGCCGGTGATCGGGCTGATCATCTGGGCCATCGCCGGGCCGCGGGGCAACCTGCGGTTCTGATAGCCGATGTAGGCGGCAACGGTCCGCATTGGCTGTTCCGGCCCAATCGCCGGCAAGCCGGCTCCCACAGGTTCGGCGGTGTGTTTCGAAACAGCACAGGACAGGTGGGAGCCGGCTTGCCGGCGATTGGGCCGTTACAGGCAGCACACAACCCGCCCCGTGACAAAATTTTCACACTGGATTATCGAAAATCCGCGCCGCACAATGCTGCGTTGGCCCAATTGCCGTGCTGGATGGCCGGGCCCTTCAGGTAGCAGGGCGTCTTCGCCTTTTCCGCAAACCCGCAATCCTAGGATCCCCCCATTCATGGCTAACACGGATGCCTTGAAGCAACGGGCCGTGCCGGCTTCGTTCGCGCCGACCCTCAAATCGCACCTCGCCTACACGCTGCTCAGCGCTCTGGTGATCATGCTGATGCTCAGCCTGGTCCGCCTGGCACTGCTGGTCTACAACAGCGACATGATCGGCGACACGCCATACGCCACCGTCGCCGAAGGCTTCCTCAACGGCCTGCGCTTCGACCTGCGCGTGGTGGTGTACATCAGCATCCCGCTGCTGCTGGCGCTGCTCAGCCCCTGGGCCATGGCCCGGCGCGGCTTCTTCCGCCTGTGGCTGACCCTGGCCTCGAGCCTGGTGATGTTCCTCGGCCTGATGGAACTGGACTTCTACCGCGAGTTCCACCAGCGCCTGAACGGCCTGGTGTTCCAGTACATCAAGGAAGACCCCAAGACCGTCATGAGCATGCTCTGGTACGGCTTCCCGGTGGTGCGCTACCTGCTGGCCTGGCTGTTCGGCACCTGGTTGCTGAGCCTGCTGTTCAAGGGCATCGACCGCCTGACCCGCGGCACCGGCAGCACCACTGCAGCCGGCTCGCGCAGCGTCGCGCCCTGGTACCAGCGCGTGGCGGTGTTCATGGTGATCCTGTTGGTGGCCGTGGTCGCCGCCCGTGGCACCCTGCGCCAGGGCCCGCCGATGCGTTGGGGCGACGCCTTCACCACCGACTCCAACTTCGTCAACCAGCTTGGCCTGAACGGCACCCTGACCCTGATCGACGCCGCCAAGAGCCGTTTCGGCGAAGACCGCGCCAATATCTGGAAGCCCGTGCTCGAACAGGGCGTGGCCACCCAGAGCGTGCGTGACCTGCTGCTGACCCCCAACGACACCCTGGTCGACGCCGACGAAGCCGCCATCCGCCGCGACTTCGTGCCAGCGGCCGACCGCACCCTGCCGGTCAAGAACGTGGTGGTGATCCTCATGGAGAGCTTCGCCGGCCATTCGGTGGGCGCCCTGGGCAGCCCCAACAACATCACCCCGTATTTCGACAAGCTGGCCAAGGAGGGGCTGCTGTTCGACCACTTCTTCTCCAACGGCACCCATACCCACCAGGGCATGTTCGCCACCATGGCCTGCTTCCCCAACCTGCCGGGCTTCGAATACCTGATGCAGACCCCGGAGGGCGGCCACAAGCTGTCTGGCCTGCCGGCATTGCTCAGTGGCCGTGACTACGACGACGTGTACGTCTACAACGGCGATTTCGCCTGGGACAACCAGTCCGGTTTCTTCGGCAACCAGGGCATGACCACCTTCATCGGCCGTAACGACTTCGTCAACCCGGTGTTCTCCGACCCGACCTGGGGCGTGTCCGACCAGGACATGTTCGACCGCGGCAACGAAGAATTGGCCAAGCACGACGGCAAGAAGCCGATCTACGCATTGCTGCAGACGCTGTCCAACCACACGCCGTACGCGCTGCCCAAGGACCTGCCGGTGGAGAAGGTGACCGGCCAGGGCCGCCTGGACGAACACCTGACCGCCATGCGCTACTCCGACTGGGCCCTGGGCCAGTTCTTCGAGAAGGCGCGCAAGGAGCCGTACTTCAAGGACACCCTGTTCGTGATCGTCGGCGACCACGGTTTCGGCAACCACCAGCAGGTCACCGAGCTGGACCTGGGCCGCTTCAACGTACCGTTGCTGCTGATCGCCCCCGGCATCCAGGAGAAGTTCGGTGCGGTCAACCACACCGTGGGCACCCAGGTCGACATCGTGCCGACCATCATGGGCCGCCTGGGTGGCCAGACCCGTCACCAGTGCTGGGGCCGCGACCTGCTCAACCTGCCTGAGGGTGACCAGGGCGTGGGCATCATCAAGCCGTCGGGCAGCGAGCAGATCGTCGGGATCGTGCAGGGCGATCGTATCCTGATCGAGTCCAAGGACATGACCCCGCGCCTGTATCGCTACCAGCTGGGCCGCGAGTTCAAGGCCGAGCTGATCGAGAGCCCGGAGCAGCCTGCGTTGCTGAAGAACCTCGAGGCCTATATCCAGACGGCGACCAAGAGCCTGCTGGACAATACCGCGGGCGTGGTTCACGGCACACCGAAGTAAGCGCAAGCGGGCCGCAAGGCGGCCCCATCGCCGGCAAGCCGGCTTGTATGGTGATACTTGAAGGGGTGGTGGGACGAAAAAGCCGATTCTGACTGTTAGCCGCAGTACAGACCGTGGGAGACATCGCCCCACCCCTTCACCAAAGCGCCGATAAAGAATGCATCGTTTGCAAGCGACGATAGAAGCAAGCCAGCGCCTCTTGGTGAAAACCCCTCCAAGCAGAAAAACCATACGTGGGAGTGTGGCCAATGGCAATGCAGGTAAGCCAATTCATCATTGGTGTGGATGTGGCCAAAGTCGAATTGGTTGTCCATTTCGAAGACCGTGATGAACAGTCCTCGCTGAAAAATACCAAACCCGAAATCAAGAAATGGCTGGGACAACAACCCGCCAATACCGCTATCTGCGTCGAAGCAACGAATACCTACCATCTCGACCTGGTGGAGATGGCTTATGAAAAAGGCTTTGAAGTCTACGTGGTCGATGGCTTCCAGCTCAGTAACTATCGAAAGAGCGTCGGTGGTCGGGTGAAGACGGACGCCTCTGACGCTTATCTACTCTCTCGCTATCTTTCCCGCGAAGGCAGTGGACTACGTCCTTGGAGCCCACCTCCAGCCGTCTACGGCAAGCTCCAGAGCCTTCTGCGTCGCCGCGCCTCGCTGGTCTCGGCACGCACCGCCTTGACGCAAAGCTGGTCCAATGAGAGAAGCCTTGAGACCGTGTTCAAATCCTTTGCCAAGAGCATGGAGAAACTCGATGTACTGCTTCAGAAAAAGCTCAAGGAGTTGGTACGCGAAGCAGGATTAAGCGAGCAGGTCGCCCGTTGCCAAAAGATAGAAGGCATCGGATTTTTGACCGCTGTGGGGTTGGTGACAGCGTTTATCCGGGGGGATTTCAAGAATGGTGATTCATTCATCGCTTTCTTGGGCATGGACTTGCAAATCTCTGACTCCGGGCAAAAAACTGGCCGTCGGCGGCTCACCAAACGGGGTTGTTCTGAGATACGACGCCTTTTGCACAATGCGGCCATGTCAGCTAGTCGATCAGCGGTCTGGAAAGACGTTTATGCACACCATAGGGGCAAGGGTAAGGCCACTACTGAGGCCCTGGTGATCTTGGCCAGAAAGCTCGCCAGAGTCGCATTCGCCCTACTGAAGAGCCAGGGCGAATACGTCACCAGAACAGCTAAAAATGCTTGCCCACAACCATAGAATCTCCCACCACTACTGCGCGGTCTCTGAAAACAGTGCAGGGCAGGTAGGAGCCGGCTTGCCGGCGATAGGGCCGATCCTGCCAACCACTCCCGCCAACCCTGCGGACTGAACAAATCCCCCAGCCCACGGTCAAGGTTACAGGCAGCACATCCTGGTTTCTTTGATTGAGAGGGCGATTCAATGAAAGAGTGGGAAGTCACCTTCGTCGACCAGAACGGCGTACAGAACTCACTGCTGTACAACGGCGAGCACTGCCCCAGCGACGAGGAGGCCGCACGGCTGATCCGTTCGCACCTGTTCCCGGTGATCGATGAGCTGGACCTGAACGACTTCCAGGACCGCAGTCCTTCTCCCACGGTACGCTGGCTCAAGGAACAGAGCGGCGTGTCCATCACCGGCATCAACCCATTGTCCTGAGCGGCTGCGCTGGCGTCGGTGGCCAGCAGGCACTACGCTCAGACGAGGCCTGGGTCTTTTCTGCGGACCTTGGTCGGTTTCATTCGCGTCTCGCATCAGCTCGATCTGCCGGGCACCTCTTGGTGCCAGCAGGTGCGTTGTGCACGGAAAGTCTATCCATTGCATTGCAGGAGGACGTTTCATGAGCAGCCAGAACGACGATATCAGCAGCAGTGTCCTTCGCCAGATGAAAGATGGCGGTTTCGATTTCACCCGTATCCACCCGATCGAGTTCTACGCAGTGTTCCCCGACGAGGCAGGCGCCCGGCGGGCGGCCCGGCAATTTCGTGGAGAGTCCGTCAGTGCGCAGGTCTGCGAACTGGACGACGGCGCCTGGCACCTGGAACTGAGCAAGGTGATGTACGCCACCTACCGAGGAATCGGTGCCTTCGAAGAGACGTTCGAGCAACTGGTCTCGCCGTTTGGCGGCGAGGTGGAAGGCTGGGGCGTCAAGCAAGAGCGCCCGGTGGCCTGACCGCCTCGCGGCTCCTTGTGGGAGATTACCCAGCCCTTTGGGCTGCGCTGTCGCGTAGAGAACAAGCGGCCAATGCTCCCACAGGATGCCGCAAATCAAATGGTCATGCGTTGTTCTATGAGAGAGGCGGGGCCTCAGGGCTTGCGCTTGGCCATATGCGCCAGGTAGGCGACCAGGTCGTCCAGCTCCTGGTCGTTCAGCACGCTGGGCGCAAACCCCGGCATCCGCGCCTGGGGCCACTGCCGCAGGCTTTGCGGGTCGCGGATATAGCGCCGCAGGAAGCCGGCCTGGAAATACTCGGTTGGGTTGTAGGGCACGTTCAGGTCCGGGCCGAACTGCGCGTCACCCGCGCCGTTGAGCCGGTGGCAGGCCAGGCAGTTCTGCTGGAACAGGGCGAAGCCGTGGCGCACTGGATCGTCCGCCGGCAGGCCAGGGTCGGGCAGCAGGGCAGGGAAGCGCGCCTGCACCGGAGCCAGGCGGCGGATCGTGGCGATCTGGAACGGCCACTGTTCGGGGCGGATGCCGCTGGCCTGGGGGTTGGTCCATACCAGGTAAAAAGGCCCGGCGCTCGGCTTGCCGTCGCCCAGGGCCGGCCAGGGCTTGGCCGGGTCTTCCACGGCCAGCCACGCCCGCGCCGGGCCGTTCTGCAGCAAGGGCCCGGCGGGCATCTCGGCGGCGAAGCCATCCAGGGCAACGGCTTGCAAATGCTCGTTTGCAGTGACGCCTGCGAGCAGCACGTTCAACGGCACGGCGCGGTAGTGCATCGGGCGCTTGTAGGATACGTCCTGGTCGATGCGGATATCCCGCGCCTGCGGGTGGGCCAGCAGCTCATCGCTTTGCCACTGGCGCGGGCGTTCGCCGAGTTCCAGGTGCAATTGCGCCGCCGACAGCGGCAGGCAGAACAGGAGTGTCAGCAGGGCGAGGCAGCGACGCATGGGCAATCTCCAACCGGTCAGGGGTGGCAGATTACCTGTGTGGTGCCTGCAATGGCCACGGCTGCTTTCATCCGAACAAGCGTGTCAGGTTCGGCAGGATGAGCAGCAAGGTCGTGGCGAAGAGAATGAGCCCAGCTTGGCGTACTTTTGGTTGTTTGATCATGGCGGACCGCCTTCTTGTTGTTATTCCTGAATAGCCCTTGGCTTCCTTGTCTCGCTTCGGGTCGATCGCGACGGCGTACGCGGTACGCCGGTCCTGCATGCCTCTTTTTTCTGGATATACAACCAACAGTAGGGGGTACGTCATCCCTGTTTCAGAACCCTTTGTTCTATTGGTTTTTCCATTGATTCACTTCGCTTATGAGGCCATGTGCCAGCTCGCTGGCAAGCTCTGGCTAGACAGCTGCGCTCCCTGGGCCGAACCGCTTGAAATTCGTGACCGTTCGTCAGAGTTTCCTACTTGCTTGTACTGGGCTTTCGCGTCAGTCTCTACAGCAAATTCCCACACACGTCGTTCAGGACTATCCCTATGTCGTTACGCATCTGCATCCTGGAAACCGATGTCCTGCGACCGGAGCTGACCGCGCAGTACCAGGGCTACGGAAGGATGTTCGAGCAGCTGTTCTCGCGTCAGCCCATCGCCGCCGAGTTTCGCGTGTACAACGTGATGAACGGCGAGTACCCGCCTGAAGGGGAAACCTTCGATGCCTACCTGGTGACCGGCAGCAAGGCCGACTCGTTCGGTTCGGACCCCTGGATCCAGACGCTCAAGGCGTACCTGCTCAAATTGTACGAACGTGGCGAGAAGTTGCTGGGCGTGTGTTTCGGCCACCAGGTGCTGGCGTTGGTGCTTGGCGGCAAGGCCGAGCGGGCTGAGCAGGGCTGGGGCTTGGGGATTCACCGCTACTCCCTGGCCGCCCATGCGCCCTGGATGGACCCGGAGGTCTCCGAGCTGACCCTGCTGATCAGCCATCAGGACCAGGTGACCGAACTGCCGGAAGGCGCCACGGTGATCGCCTCGAGCGATTTCTGCCCCAACGCGGCCTACCACATCCGTGATCAAGTGCTGTGCTTCCAGGGGCACCCTGAGTTCGTCCACGACTATTCCCGCGCCCTGCTCGATGCCCGTCAGGAGGTGTTGGGGGATGAAGTGTACCAGCGGGCCATCGCCAGCCTGTCGCAGGAGCACCAGGGGGATCTGGTGGGCAAGTGGATGCTGCGCTTCATCGGGCACTCGGGCAAGGCCAGCGAACACGCGGCGTAAGTGCCTGGCTGTCAGGGCCCAATCGCCGGCAAGCCGGCTCCCACAGGTTCAGCGGTGTCTATAACAGCAGCGCAGGACAGGTGGAGCCGGCTTGCCGGCGATTGGGCTGCCTAGCAGCCCCTACAGCCAGCCCGACCGCTTGAAACTGGCATACAACGCCGTGCAGCCCACCCCGATCAGCCCCAGCACCCCGAAATATCCATAGTGCCACCCCAGCTCCGGCATGTTCTCGAAGTTCATCCCATAGATCCCGGCAATGGCCGTGGGAAATGCCAGGATCGCCGCCCAGGCCGCGAACTTGCGCTGCACGATACTCTGCCGCGAGGCTTCGAGCAGCATGCCGATCTCGATGGTCTGGCTGGCGATGTCACGGATGCTGGACAGGTCTTCCATCTGCCGCGTGACATGGATCTGCACGTCGCGAAAATACGGGCGCATGTTCTTGTCGATGAACGGGAAGCTCAGGCGCTGCAGTTCCTCGCTGACCTCCACCATGGGGGCGACGTAGCGGCGTAGGCGCAGGATGTCGCGGCGCAGGCTGTGCAGGCGCTGGATGTCCTCCTCGCGCAGCGAATTGCTGAGCACGCTCTGTTCGAGTTCCTCGATCTCGCCGTGGATGGCCTCGCTGACCGGCTGGTAGTTCTCGGTGACGAAGTCGAGCAGGGCATAGAGCACGAAGTCCTCGCCATGCTCGAGCAGGAGCGGGCGCGCTTCGCAGCGCTGGCGCACCAAGGCGTAGGATTTGGAGTGGCCGTTGCGGCAGGTGATGATGTAGCCGGCTCCGGCGAAGATGTGCGTTTCGATGAATTCCAGCTTGCCTTCATGGCGCACCGGCGAATAGGTGACGATGAACAACGCATCGCCGAAGGTCTCGAGCTTCGGCCGGCTGTGCTTTTCCAGCGCGTCCTCGATGGCCAGTTCGTGCAGGCCGAACTGGCGCTGCAGGTTGGCCAGCTCCTCGGCATTGGGTTCTTCCAGGCCGATCCAGACGAAGTGCCCGGGTTTGCGCGCCCATTCGCTGCCTTCGTCGATGCTGATGTTGGTGACCTTCCTGCCGGCGCTGTACACCGCCGACGCCACGACTCGCCCCATGGTTACCCGCTTCTTCGGTTGAACACCCGCTACAGCTTGGGCTGTGTAGGGCCATAGAGCAACTTTTGCCGCGCCGGGGCCATTGCGGGACAAGCCCGCTCCCACAGGGATGCATCCTCCTACAGGTGCACAGGCTGTGTGGGAGCGGGCTTGCCCCGCGATGGCCCCGGCGCGGTCCTCAGCCGTTCGCCAACTCGCCTTCCATCCGGTCGATGCACTGCTGCATCTGCGTACGGCATTGCTCGACCAGCGCCGGCAGGTCCTGCTGGCTCATGCCCGCCGTGGCGATGGGCGGCAGCGAGCGGACGATCACCGTGCGCTGGCGCCAGCTGTTCAGGCCCAGGCGCCGGGTATAGCGGCTGACGCATACCGGCACGATTGGCACCCCGGCTTCGACGGCCATGTGAAACGCGCCTTTCTTGAACGCCAGCAACTGCTCGCCCGGGTTGCGGGTGCCTTCGGGGAAGATCCAGATCGACGTGTCGTCGCGCAGGATGCGCGTGGTCACCTGCATGGCCTTGCGCGCCTGGTAGGCGTTCTTGCGGTCCACCAGCACGTTGCCGCCGAGCCAGAACAGCTGGCCGAACAACGGGATCCAGCCCAGGCTCTTCTTGCCGATGGCGACCGTGCGCCGGGGCACCACCTGGCCGAGGATGAACAGGTCGAAGTTGGACTGGTGGTTGGCGACGATGACACAGCCAGGCGGCTGGTCCCACAGCGGGCCGACCTCGGCCTTGACCTTGATGCGCATCAGCCAGGCGGCAGGCAGGCTGTAGAGGCGGGCGAAAACGCGGCTGTTGTCGGGGTTGAACGGGCGGCACAGGCCGATGAGCAGGCCTGCCACGCCGACGAACAGGAAATGCAGCGCCAGAAGGAGCATGCGAAGCATATAGAGCATGATACGACTCACACCAGACAGTCGCCGCGCAGTGTACGGCTGTGCACTGTCTGGGGCAAACCTTGGGTGAGGCAGGCAGACGGTGTTGGCTTCATCGCCGGCAAGCCGGCTCCCACCTGCCCTGCGCTGCCGTACC
The DNA here is from genome assembly GCF_056725765.1 of Pseudomonas shiyinii. Taxonomy (NCBI): domain Bacteria; kingdom Pseudomonadati; phylum Pseudomonadota; class Gammaproteobacteria; order Pseudomonadales; family Pseudomonadaceae; genus Pseudomonas; species Pseudomonas shiyinii. Next base: position 1,144,533 of record NZ_CM161522.1, read on the forward strand.
TGTGGGAGCCGGCTTGCCGGCGATAGAAGGCTGCGACTCAGCCCAGGTGCTGCTGGTCCCGGGCGATGGCGTCGTCCAGGGCATCGAGCAGGCCCTTGCGCACCTTGAGCTTGGTGTTCTTGTGCGCCAGCATGTTCAGCTTCTTCAATTCGCGCGCCGCTGCCAGCGCCGCTTCCTGCAGTTGTTCAGCCGGCACCACCTTGTCGAGAAAGCCGGCGTCCACCGCGGCATGGGGGTCGAACACTTCGGCATTGATCACCGAACGGTGGAAGGCCGAACGCCGCAGGCGGTCACGTGCCAGCTCGATCCCGGCATGGTGCATGGTCATGCCGATCTGCACTTCGTTCAGGCAGATCTTGTAGGGGCCTTCGACGCCGATGCGGTAGTCGGCCGACAGCAGCAGGAAGGCACCCTTGGCCACGGCGTTGCCTGGGCAGGCGACGATCACCGGGAAGGGGTGGCTGAGCAGGCGACGGGCCAGGGTGGAGCCGGCGGTGACCAGGCTGACCGCCTCCTTGGGGCCCGAGGTCATGACCTTGAGGTCGTAGCCGCCGGAGAGGATGCCCGGCTGGCCGGTGATGATCACCACGGCGCGCTCGTCCACGGCGCGATCCAGGGCGGCGTTGAAGGCGGCGATGACGTCCGGCGAGATGGCGTTGACCTTGCCGTTGTTCAAGGTCAGGGTGGCGATGCCGTCTTCGGCGTGGTAGGTAATCAGCTCGCTCATGGCAGGGTCCTTTGGATAACGTGGCGATGACGTTACCCAGCGCTGCGGCCCAGGTAAAGCGGCAAGGCTGACTGGCCGGTCAGCGTCTGCGCCGCGCACCTTGCCCTGTCGGGGCACAGCCGCAAGAGCATGCAAAAGCACAGGGCAGATTGGCAGCATTGCCCTGGCAGCCCCTGTTTTTTGGCCGGCAGGCTTAAGCACATGAAAATTCTGAAAAAAATGCTTGCCAAAGGAAAAGGCTTCTACTAAATTAGCGCGCCTCGACAGGCTGAACTGCTTGAAGAGATCCGGTGAAGTGTCCGAGTGGTCGAAGGAGCACGCCTGGAAAGTGTGTATACGAGAAATCGTATCAAGGGTTCAAATCCCTTCTTCACCGCCACATTCCACAAGAAGCCCCCGCGCTGAGAAGCTCGGGGGCTTTTTGTTTTCCCCGGGTTTTTTCGGGGCGCTGTGCGGCCCATCATGGGCAAGCCCGCTCCTGCAGGCGGGGGCTGCTAGGCAGCCCCACACATCCGTTAGAAATTCACCGAAGCCGACAGCCGCGCCGTCCGGGGCGCGCCCTGGAACAGGTAGTTGTCACCCAGGTAGTCACCGACGTCCCGCCAGTAGCGCTTGTCGAAGACGTTGTCTACCGTCAGCCGCCACACGGTGTCGTACCCACCGATACGCGTGCGGTACCGGCTGCCGACATCGAACACGGTATAGCCGCCTACCTCCACATTGCCCGCCGAGCTTGCGTACTTACTGGCGCTGTAGCGCACCCCGCCAAGTAGCGCCAGGCCAGGCACAGGCAGGCTGTAGTCGGCCTGCAGCGCGGCGCGCAGGCGCGGTACGTTGATGGCCTGGTGGCCCTCGTAGGCGTCGGTGCCGCTGTTGTGCACCCGCGCGCGGATGGCCGCGGCGCTGGCTTGCAGTTGCAGGCGCGAGGTCACCCAGCCGCTGGCGCCCAGCTCCAGGCCGGTGTTCTTCTGCTGGCCTTGTTGCACGTAGGTGAAATTGCCGCCCTCCGGGCGTGCGTACTGGTAGGCCTGGCGGATCTGGAACAGCGCGGCGCTGAAGCTCATGCCTTGCCAGTCGTGCTTGATGCCCAGTTCCAGCTGGCGGGACAGGGTAGGGGCGAGGATTTCAGCTGCATTGGTGGCGAACCACGGCGCAGTACCACCAGCGGACAGACCTTTCGAATAACTGGCGTACAGGGTGGTGTCCGGCTGTGGTTTGTAGATCAGCGCGGCGTTGGGCAGCAACTGGTATTGCTGGGTATGGCGGTCGGCAACGCCGTTCTCGTCCCAGGTCTTTTCGTCCAGGCGCACTTCGCGGGCGCCGATGACGGTCTGCCAGTGCTCGTTGAAGGTGATCCTATCGCTGATGAACAGGCCGTACTGGCGGCTGTCGAGGCGACGTTCGCTGGAGCCGACAGGCGCGGTGGCCGGTGGCACGGCAGGAACATCCTCATTGATGTTGCCGTTGCCGACGTCAATGTTGTAGTAAGGGCGCTGGTCGAGGGTGCGACGCTGTGCACTGGTACCGACAGTCAATTCATGTCCCACGCCCATAGCGTCGAAGCGGCCATTGAGCATGGCCTGTGCTTCGTCGATGCGTCGGGTGTCGTCCGGGCTGCGGAAGTCGTAGATGTCGTAGTCGCCTTCGGGGCTGAAATGCGGAACCCAGCCATCCTCGCTGCCCCATGCAAATGAGCTGTAGTCATCGATCACCACCTTGCTGCGCGACGCACTGAGGGTCCCGCTCCAGGCGTCACTGAAACGATACTCGAACTTCCCGCCCAGGTTCAGCGAGTCGTTCTGCACCGGCTTGGCCCAGCGCTGGTAGGCCAGGTGGTCGTCGGGGTCGACGCCATGGGGCACTTCGGTGCCACCGAGCAACTGATAGCCGGGCACTGAATACTGCTCGCGATGCTGGTATTCGACATCCAGCTGCAAGGTGGCATCGGGGTTGATCTGCCAGTCGAAGGCCAGGGAGGCGAAGTCGCGCTTGCCGTCGGCGTGGTCGACGTAGGAGCGGATGTCCTCGTGGGCCAGGTTGGCACGCAGGCCGAACTGCCGCTCGCTGCCGAACCAGCCACCCAGGTCGGTGGCCAGGTAACGCTCGCCTTGTTCGTTGCTCGACACACTGATGCTGCGCACGTCCTCGGGGCGCTTGGTCACGTAGTTGATCAACCCGCCAGGCTCCGACACGCCGCTTTGCAGGCCCGACAAGCCCTTGAGCAGCTCGACCTGCTGCTTGTTTTCCAGGGCCACGTTCTGTTCGCCGGCAATGGTCTGGCCGTTGATCCGGTAGCTGCTGGCGGCATTGAGCTCGAAGCCGCGCACATTGAAGTTCTCGTAGTAGCCGACCGGGGCGTAGCTTTCGCCAACCGAAGCGTCGCTTTGCAGCACCTCGCTGAGCATGCGCACCTGGCGGTCTTCGAGCAGCTGGCGGCTGAACACGCTCACCGAAGCGGGGGTATCGAGCAGCGGCGCGGTTTGGAACCCGCCCACCTGGGCCTCCCTTGCCTGGTAGCCCTCGTCTTCCTTTACCTGCGTCACGTGCAGCGGGGCCAGGGTGACGCTGTCGTCGGCCAGGCCCTGGGCGCTGTGCAGGGCAAGGCCCAGGCCAAGCAGGCCGAGGGGCAGGCGGGGGCGAAGCGGGGTCATGCGGGCTCCTTGAAAGCGGGCGTGCCGAGGTGGTAGGCGGGCAAAAGGGCGCCATGGTAGCAGGCACGAAGGCGCCAGGCGCCTGCATTTCACAGGCGCCTGGCGACTGAAACGATTGGGCGGGAGGAAGATTCAGCTGGCCGGCATTTTTTGCCGTTTGCGCCAGGAATCGTCGAGCTTCGACCAGGTCTTGCCGTCGGTAACGGCCATCAGCTTGCGCCCGTCCTTGAAGGTGGCCAGGAAGGTGGCTTGCTCTTCCTTGCCGCCGAGCCAGAGCCCTGCGAGCAGACCGACCGGCCCAGCCACGAGGGCGCCGGCCACGCCCCAGCCCAGGGCGCCGCTGAGGCTGCGGCTGGCCTCCAGACTGGCGAGCCGAAGGTCCTGGATGCGCGTGAGCGAAATGCGCTCGCCGGGGGAAGGGCTGCGCGCGGTCCTGAGCGTGAGCGATCCATTGCGGTACTCGCCTTCACCTTGCAAGAAATCGCCGGATTGCACCGTGAGCCTTGTCATCGTGTCGTCCTGTCCGGGAAAGGGCTGTGCCCCGCGCTTTAATGAGCGCTGTGCCAGCCGACAAGTCAACGGCCAGGCGACATGCGGCCGGCGCGCGCCCTGTGGGAGCGGGCTGCAGCAGCTTGCGCGTTCAAGCGGCTTGCATCGCCCCCTTGCGCCGACGTTCGGCCATCATCCATACCACCAGCGCCACGGCCCCGATGACCAGGCCCGCTGTCACGATCCCCATCCAGCCCTGGCGCTGGAATAACTGGGTCCCCAGCAGCGACCCCAGCGCTCCGCCGATGAAGTAGCAGGTGATATACCCCGCGTTGAGCCGAGTGCGCGCTTCCGGGCGCAGCGCGATCACCGCGTTCTGGTTGCTCACATGGATCAGCTGCACCGCCAGGTCCAGCAACAGTACCCCGGCCAGCAGCGCCATTAGCGAGCTTTGGGCGAAGCCCAGCGGCACCCAGGACAGCAGCAGCGCCACCAGCCCGACCGTGGTGCCCAGCGAGCCCTGGCCTCGGTCGGCCAGGCGCCCGGCCCAGTTGGCCGACAATGCACCTGCGGCCCCGGCCAGGCCGAACAGGCCGATCACGGCATCGGAGTAGTGATAGGGCTCATTGGCCAGGAGGAACGCCAGCGGGGTCCAGAACAGGGCGAACAGGCTGAATGCCAGCAACCCCAGCAGCGAGCGCAGGCGCAGCACCGGCTCCTCGGCGAACAGGCGGAACACCGAGCCGATCAGCGCTGGGTACTTCAGCCCGGCATGGGTGTGGTGTTGCGGCAGGCTGCGGTACAGGGCGATGGCGGTCAATGCCATCAGGACTGCGGCCAATACGTAGATGCTGCGCCAGCCACCGAGTTCGGCCATGAAGCCAGCGGCGGTACGGGCCAGGAGAATGCCCAGCAGCAACCCGCTCATCAATGTCCCGACCGCACGGCCGCGTTGGTCAGGGGCGCTGAGGGTGGCGGCCATGGGCACCAGCACCTGCGCGACCACGGAAAACAGCCCGGTCAGCGCCGTGCCCAGCAGCAGCCAAGGCAGGCTGGGCGCACAGGCGCTGATCACCAGGCCAAGGGTGGCGATGGCCACCATGCAGATGATCAGCCGGCGCTGCTCGAACATATCGCCCAGCGGTGCCAGCAGGAGCAGGCCGGCACCGTAGCTCAGCTGCGCGGCGATGACGATGGTCCCGGCGCTGGCGGTGTCCAGGCCGAATTGCTCGGCAATGCTGTGCAGCAGCGGTTGGGCGTAGTAGTTGCTGGCCACGGCCAGGCCGGTGGCAGTGGCCATCAGCAGGATCAGGGCGCGGCTCAGGGCAGGGGCATTCATCGTGGTTCTCATGGCAGGCGAAAGTGAAGCAGTATCAGGAAATGTCCGCCCAGGCGCTATCCCTTGTAGGAGCGGCCTTGTGCCGCGATCGGGCGCGAAGCGGCCGCGAAATCAGCCAATCGGGTCTCTCGATCCACCGCGGTTGCTGATTTACGGCCGCTTCGCGCCCGATCGCGGCACAAGGCCGCTCCTACAGGGGCCAGGCAACGAATGGGCTTAGGCGGCGAACCCGCCATCGGCCGTGAGGCTTGCCCCGGTGATGTAGCCCGCTTCAGGCCCGGCCAGGTAGGCCACGAAACTGGCGATCTCCTCGGCCTGGCCATAGCGCCCGATGGCCATGAGCGGGATGAGGCTGTCGGCGAAGTCGCCGGAGGCCGGGTTCATGTCGGTGTCCACCGGCCCGGGTTGCACGTTGTTGACGGTGATGCCCCGTGGCCCGAGGTCGCGGGCCATGCCGCGGGTCAGGCCGACCAGCGCCGACTTGCTCATGGCATAAGGCGCGCCACCGGCGAAAGGCATGCGCTCGGCGTTGGTGCTGCCGATGGTGATGATCCGCCCACCTTGGCCCATGTGCCGGGCAGCGGCCTGGCTGGCGACGAATACGCTGCGCACGTTCACCGCCAGCAGGCGGTCGAAGTCGGCCAGGTCGAACTCGGTCACCGGGGCCACGGCGAGCACTCCGGCATTGTTGACCAGGATATCGAGGCGGCCGAAGGCCTCCACGACCGATTCCACTGCCTGTTGCACAGCAGTGGCATCGGCGCTGTCGGCGCGCAGGGCCAGGGCATGGCCGCCCTGGGTATTGATCTCGTTCGCCAGGGCCTCGGCTGGGCCGGTGGAGCTGACATAGGTGAAGGCGACCTTGGCGCCTTCCTTGGCCAGGCGCCGCACGATGGCGGCGCCGATACCGCGGGAGCCGCCCTGGACCAGGGCGACCTTACCGTCGAGGTTGAATGCGTTGGACATGCTGATCTCCTGCGTGAAGCAAGGCCGAATGCCTTGGATGAGCGCAGTATCGACCCTGGATTACCTGCTGATAAGATGGCAATCGCGATCAGCAGAGTAAACCTTGGGTTGATGATCATGGCCATGGAATCCTTCAGCACCCTCGAGTGCTTCATTCGCAGCGCCGAGGTCGGCAGCTTCGCCGAAGCGGCCCGCCGCCTGCACCTGACCCCGGCCGCGGTGGGCAAGAACGTCGCCCAGCTGGAGGCGCGCCTGGGTGTGCGCCTGTTCCAGCGCAGCACCCGCAAGCTGACCCTCACCGAAGCGGGCCAGCGTTTCCTGGAAGAGGTGAGCGACAGTTTCCGCACAATCCAGTACGCCATGGCCAACCTCGCCAGCGCCGAAGGCCAGCCGGCCGGCGCCTTGCGGGTGAGCATGGGCACGGTGTTCGGGCGGCTGTACGTGTTGCCCTTGCTTGGCGAGTTTCTGCAGCGCTACCCGGCGATCATCCCCGACTGGCATTTCGACAACCGCCAGGTGGACCTGATCGGCCAGGGGTTCGACGCCGCCATCGGCGGTGGTTTCGAGCTGCCGCCCGGGGTGGTGGCGCGCAAGCTGACCCCGGCGCACCGGGTGTTGGTGGCCGCGCCCGGCTATGTCCAGCGCCATGGGCCGATCGACCAGCCGGAGGCCTTGCCGCGGCACGCCGGCATCCTGATCCGCTCCCCGCAGACCGGCCGCGTGCGCTCCTGGCCACTGACCAGTCGCTGGCAGGAGCAACGGCCGTTGCAGTTGCAGCAGGCCATGACCATGAGCGACTCCGACGCTGCCTGTGTGGTGGCCGAGCAGGGCTTGGGCATCGCCCTGGTCAGCCTGCCGTTCGCGGTGCCGTACCTGGTGGCTGGGCGGTTGCAGCGCGTGCTGCCGGACTGGTACGTGGACGATGGGCATATCAGCCTGTACTACGCCGAGCACAAGCTGTTGCCGGGCAAGACCCGGGCGTTCATCGATTTCGTGGTGCAGCGGTTCGCCGAGCAGGGGTTGGCGACGCGGTTCAATGCGCTGGAAGTGCTGTAGAGCGGCGCTGGGCCCATCGCGGGGCAAGCCCTCCTAGAACAACACATAAGCCATTGATTCAGTGGGGGCTGTGGGAGATTCTATGGTGCTAAACAAGCCAGCCGTGCAAATACGGCCCAGGCTCCGCGTGCTTGGTGGGAGCTGGCGGAGCCTGCGATGGGCCGCAAAGCGGCCCCTTGAGTCTGGAGGGGCTCCACCGTTTGAGGGCTTGGGGCTGCTTTGCAGCCCATCGCAGGCTGTCGCCAGCTCCCACCAAGATTGCGCCGCGCTCAAAATTTGCGAAATCCCTGCGGGCTTGTCCCGCGATAAGGCCGCTTCAGGTGACCTGGGTCACCACTGATACTTGTTCGGCGCCGGCCACCGTCAGGCTCACTTCGTCATCGACCTTCTTGCCCAGCAACTGCTGCCCCAATGGTGAACGCGCTGTGATGACGGTCACCAATTGCTCACCTTCGCCGATCTTCAACCCGGCTGCCTCGGGCCCGAGGAACAGCAAGCGCGGGTGCCCTTGGTCATCCTCCAGGGTCACCAGGTTGCTGACCTGGATGCCGCGAACCGGGTCGTAGTCGCGCAGTAGCAACTGCTGGTACGCCAGCAGCGCCTGGCGGATCTCCGCCGTGCGCCGGGCCTGCCCGGTGGCCAGGTACGAGGCTTCGAGGCTCAGGGTGTCATACTTGTTCTCGGCGATGTTCTCTTCGGCGGTGGCGGCCTCGTAGGCGGCCTGGGCCGCACGGCGCAGCACCTCGACATCATGCTCGAGGGTCTGGACGATGCGCGAGAGCAGGGTGGTCTTGTCCATGGTCAATAGCAGAATTCCAGTACGTTGGCCTGGCTCTTGTCGGTCGGTGCGGTGCGGTTCTGTTGCAGCCAGAACTGGCACTTGGGGTTGTTCAGGTTGCGCGGGCTGCCCTGGGCGGCTTCGACGGCCTGGCGAGCCTCCTGCTGCTGGAGGATCACCTTGTAGCGCTCGAACATCTCAGCCTGGGCGTCGGCGGGTGCTGCTGGTTGGCTGGCGGTCGGTTCCATGGCCTGGATCACCGGCTGCACCTGCCCCGGCCACCAGCGCCAGGCCAGCCACAGGCTCAGGGCGATGGCCACGGCGCCGAGCCACAGGCCGAGCGCCACGCAGAGGATCAACTGCACGGGCTTGAGGGTAACCTTCAATTCGCGACGACGTGGCATGGCGGCCTCCTGGCTGGGTGGTTCATGCCGGGCATTGTCGCACGGCGGCAAGGGTTTTTTCCCGCCGATGCTTTCGCCTCGAGGCATTTATCCGCAAAATCCGCGGTTTCGCGCAAGGCAAGGGAGTGGGTATGAAATCCACCTGGGACATCTTCTGCACAGTCGTCGACAACTACGGCGACATCGGCGTGACCTGGCGCCTGGCCCGCCAACTGGTGGCCGAGCAGGGGCTGGCGGTACGCCTGTGGGTGGACGACCTGGAGGCCTTCGTGCGCCTATGCCCAGCAGCCGATGCCGGCGCCGCGCAGCAGTGGCAGGCCGGCGTCGATGTGCGGCACTGGCCGGGCCAATGGCAACCGGTGGCGCCTGGCGATGTGGTGATCGGTGCCTTTGGTTGCCGGTTGCCGGCCGATTACATCGAGGCCCTGCGCCTGCGGGCCACGCCTGCATTGTGGCTGAACCTCGAGTACCTGAGCGCCGAGGATTGGGTCGAGGGCTGCCATGGCCTGGCCTCACCCCAGGCCAATGGGCTGCGCACCCTGTTCTTCTTCCCGGGCTTCACCGACAAGACCGGCGGCCTGCTGCGCGAGGGTACGTTGCTGGCCCGGCGCGAGGCCTTCGAGGCGGACCCGGCCGCACGCACAGCATTCCTCGGCAGCCTGGGCGTGCAGGTGGAGGCGGGCGCGCGGCTGCTCTCGCTGTTCGCCTACGAAAACGCGCAACTGGGTAATTGGCTCGATGCCTTGGCCGACGATGGCCAGCCCAGCCATTTGCTGGTGCCCGAGGGGCGCATCCTGGCCGACGTGCGCCAATGGCTGGGCGAGCCCGGCCTGGGGGTGGGCGATGTGCGGCGCAAAGGCGCGCTGACCGTGCAGATCCTGCCATTCGTCAGTCAGGACGATTATGATCGCCTGCTCTGGGCCTGCGACTTCAATGCGGTACGTGGCGAGGACTCCTTCGTGCGCGCCCAGTGGGCCGGCAAGCCGCTGTTGTGGCACATCTACGTGCAGGACGAGAACGCCCATTGGGAAAAACTCGAGGCGTTCCTCAAGCTTTATCGCCAAGGGCTGTCAGAAAAAGCGGGAGATGCGCTGGTCGAGCTCTGGCGCGCCTGGAACATGGATCGTGACATGGGCGCGGCCTGGCGCGGGGTGCTCCGGCACTGGCCGCAGCTGCAGGCACATGCCCGCCAATGGAGCGCTGCTCAGGCCGCTCGGCCGGACCTTGCCACGACGCTGGTACAGTTTTACCGAAATTGGCTATGATACGCGGCCTCGATTTTTATAAATCCATCCAGATTCGGATACTTCGTAATGAAAACTGGTAAAGAACTGAAACCCGGTACCGTACTGCGGATCGACAACGACCCGTGGCTGGTACAGAAAGCCGAATTCACCAAGTCCGGTCGCAACAGCGCGATCATGAAGACCAAGCTGAAGAACCTGCTGACCGGCTACAAGACCGAAACCGTCTACTTCGCCGACGACAAGCTGGACGACGTGATCCTCGATCGCAAGGAAGTCACCCTGTCCTTCATCAGCGGTGATGCCTACACCTTCATGGACACCACCGACTACACCATGTACGAACTGAACGCCGAAGACATCGACGCCGTTCTGCCGTACATCGAAGAAGGCATGCAGGACGTCTGCGCCCTGACCATGTACGAAGAGAAAGTGGTTTCGGTCGAACTGCCGACCACCATCAGCCGCCAGGTCGTCTACACCGAGAACGCCGCGCGTGGCGACACCTCGGGCAAGGTCATGAAGCCGGCCAAGCTGGCCAACGGCACCGAAATCCAGGTTGCCGACTTCATCGAGATCGACGAGATGATCGACATCGACACTCGCGACGGCAGCTTCAAGGGCCGTTCCAAGAAGTAATCCTTCTTGCGATCGCAAAAAACCCGGCCTTGGCCGGGTTTTTTTATGGCGCGCTATCCGATGCTGCCAATCGCCGGCAAGCCGGCTCCACTACGCTGTATCTGTGTGCTGGCGGAGCCTGCGATGGGCCGCAAAGCGGCCCCTTGAATCTGGAGAGGCTCCAGCGTTTGAGGGCTTGGGGCTGCTTTGCAGCCCATCGCAGGCTGTCGCCAGCTCCCACTGAGATTGCGCTGTTTTCAAGACTTGCGAAATCTCTGTGGGAGCCGGCTTGCCGGCGATTGGGACGCAACGCGTCCCCATACGATCAAACCGTCACATGCAACCGCACATCCACATTGTTACGCGTGGCATTGGAGTAAGGGCAGACATGGTGCGCCTTCTCCACCAGTGCTTCGGCATCGGCCTGGGCCAACCCCGGCAGGTTGATGTGCAGGTCGATATCCAGGCCGAACCCGCCCGGGATCTGCCCGATGCCTACCTTGGCGGTGATGGAGCTGTCGGCAGGCAGTTGCTGCTTAGCCTGGCCCGCCACGAACTTCAAGGCGCCGATGAAGCAGGCCGAATAACCGGCTGCGAACATCTGCTCGGGGTTGGTTCCGTCGCCGCCAGCGCCGCCCAGCTCCTTGGGCGTGCTCAGCTTGACCTCGAGCTTGCCGTCGCTGGAGCGGGATTTGCCATCGCGTCCGCCCGTGGAGGTTGCTTCGGCGATGTACAGGGGAGTGACCTTTTGCATCTTGAGCCTCGCTTGTGTGCTGTGCGCCGTGGCGCTGGATGGGTACGGGAATTAAATTAGCGCTCAATTATTTGGCGCGCAAGATAAATTTCATGCCGTTCATCGTTCGGCGTTCCACAGCATAGCGTTCAGAGGCTTTTTTGCAGGCTGGCGCGCAGTTCCAGCAAGTCCGCCTGCAGCTGCTGCAAGCGTTCGACACTGCGCCCGCTGGCTTGCAGGATGCACGGCGGCACGCGCCTGGCCTCGTCCTGCAGGGCGCGCCCCTTGTCGGTCAACTCCACCAGTACCACCCGCTCATCCTCGCGGCTGCGGGTGCGCTTGAGCAGCCCTTCGCTTTCCAGGCGCTTGAGCAACGGCGTCAGCGAGCCGGGGTCGGTGAGCAGGCGCTGGCTGATCTCGCCCACGGTCAGGCCGTCCTGTTCCCAGAGCACGAGCATGGCCAGGTACTGCGGATAAGTCAGGCCCAGGGCCTGCAACAGCGGTTTGTAGACCTTGGTCATCAGCAACGAGGTGGAGTGCAGGGCGAAGCAGACCTGGTTGTCCAGCAGCAGCTCGTCGCAAGGGGCATTGATGTCGGCGTTCATGCAGGTCCTTGAATGAAGTCAGGGTGAAAATCTAGCACGCTGATGGTTGGCGCGCTCACTACCTGCGCAGCCCACTGCGCAGGGCCAGGTCCCAGGGTGGTAGCGGACTGAAACGGCTCTTGAGGAATTCGAGCAACAAGCGACTGCGAGAGTTCGTTTCATGTTCCAGGCGTAGTGCATAGATGCCACTGCTTTCCGGTGGCGGCAGGCCGTTTTCGCAGAACAGCGGCAGCAGTTCGCCGCGCAGCAGGTGGTCGCTGACCAGCCAAGTGGGCAGGTGAGCGATGCCCAGGCCGGCGAGGGCGCCGAACAGCAGGGTTTCGGCATTGTTGGCGACCATGCGCATGCGTGCCGGGCGATACAGGCCGGTTTGGCCATCGACCGTGAAGCGCCAGGCGAAGGGTGGCGCCAGGCCGTCCCAGTCCAGGCCATGGTGCTCCGGCAGCTCGCTCGGACAGGCCGGCACGCCGTGGCTGGCCAGGTAGGTGGGGCTGGCGCAGGCGATGCGCACCATGTAGGCCAGCGGCGTGGCCACCAGGCGGGTGTCGGCCAAGGGGCCGGCGCGCAGCACCAGGTCGACCTCGCCTAAATGGCTGCCATGCAGGTCGACGAAACTGTCGATCAGGCGCAGCTGTACGTCCAGGCCTGGGTATGCCACCAGAAAATCCGCGATGGCCGGGGCCAGGTGGCGTCGGCCGAAGGCGGCAGGGGCATCGATGCGGATCAACCCTTCCGGCGCGCTGCTCAACGACACAGCCTCGGCCCGTGCCAGGCGCAGTTCTTCGATGATGCGTCGGGCCCGCTCAGCGAAAGCCTTGCCGGCTGGTGTGGCACGCACGGCATGGGTGCTGCGGGCGAACAGGCGGCTGCCTATGGCGTGTTCCAGATTGTCGATACGGCGGGCTACCGCCGAAGGCGTCAATGGGTGGCGGCGCGCCGCGGCAGAGAAACTGCCGGTTTCCAGCACATCGAGAAACAGGCTCAGTTGTTCGGTCAGGGTATCGGGGCTCATGGCACACATCACTGTTGATCTAGCTCGGACCGGTGTAGGAGCGGGCTTGCCCCGCGATCGGGCGCGCAGCGGCCGTAAAACCAGCCCATTCGATACATCAGGCTGACCGTGCTTTACCGGATCGCGGCCGCTGCGCGCCCGATCGCGGGGCAAGCCCGCTCCTACAGGGGAAGCGTTTTGCTTGTGCGAATTTCGCAAAGCCATTGTGCGCTGCTGTGCGTTTCCCCACCAGCGGCGAGCCGTTAGCATGGCCTGTATTGTCAAACCGGCGGGATGAGGCGCGGATGATCGAGTGGGTGATGTATGTCGTGTTGGGCGCGGCCCTGGGCACGATGGGCGGTTTGTTCGGCATCGGTGGTGGGTTGATCGCGATCCCAGCGCTGGGCGTGTTGTTCGGCCTCGACCAGCAACTGGCCCAGGGCACGGCGTTGGTGATGGTGGTACCCAACGTGCTGCTGGCGCTGTGGCGCTACAACCAGCGCAACCGCATCGAATTGCGCCATGCGTTTCCGCTGGCGGTGTGCAGCTTCGTGTTCGCCTGGCTTGGCTCGATCTGGGCGGTGGGCATCGATGCGCAGGCCATGCGCCTGGGCTTCGTCGGTTTCCTGGTGGCCCTGGCGGTGTGGAACGTGGCGCGGATGTTCCTGCGCATAGCGCCGCCAAGCGCCGAGCTGCGCTACCCCTGGCCTTGGCTGGGTGTGCTCGGCAGTTTCGCCGGCGCCATGGGCGGGTTGTTCGGTGTCGGCGGGGCGGTGGTGGCGACCCCCATCCTGACCAGTGTATTCGGTACCACCCAGGTGGTTGCCCAAGGGCTGTCACTGGCCCTGGCCGCGCCCAGCACGTTGGTCACACTGGTGACCTACGGCGTGCACGGCAGTGTCGACTGGCACGTGGGTATCCCGCTGGCCATCGGTGGCCTGCTCAGCATCAGCTGGGGTGTGAAGCTGGCCCACGCCTTGCCGGAGAAGGTGTTGCGCACGCTATTCTGTGTCTTCCTGGTGGTCTGCGCTGTAATGCTGGGTTTGGAGGTCTAGCCAAGGAGCATCGCCGGCAAGCCGGCTCCTACCTGCCCTGCGCTGTTTTCAGAGGCTGTGGGAGCCGGCTTGCCGGCGATAGGGCCGGAGCAAGCAACCAAGACCGTTTGCTCCACTCCCATAGGGCCCGCGCCTCTGCCGGTGACAGGCATCACTTGAACCCTTCGACGATATAGTCTGCCATGCAGTCGGTGATTGGCGATTGGTGCTGCGTGTTGCGCAATAGCATCACATTGGCCAGCGGCAGCTGCGGCAGGCCTTCGTGTTCGCCGAGCACCCGCAGGTTGCCCCCGACCAGGCTCTGCAGCTGGGCCGTGACGGCCAGGCCGGCGGTGACGATGGCGAAGATCGCCGCCAGGCTGGGGCTGGTGTAGGCGATGCGATAGTCGATGCCCTGGGCCTCCAGGGCGTTGCAGGTCCAGGCGCGGCAGAAACAGTCGGTGTTGAACAGCGCCAGGGGCATTGGGCGCTGTTCCTGCGGGCAGAAGCCCTGGGCTGCGGCCCACACCAGGCGCTCCTGGCGCAACAGCTGGCCGACCTCGTTGCCCGGTTCGCGGGTGACGATGGTCAGGTCCAGGTCCTGACGCAGCATCAATTGCTTGGACGACTCGCAATGCACTTCCACCTGAATCAGCGGGTAGGCCTGGGCGAAGCTCGAAAGAATGGTGGGCAGAAAGCGCATGGCGTAGTCGTCGGGTGTGCCGATGCGCACCACGCCGACCATGTGCGGCATGCGCAGGGTGTTGAACACCTCGCCTTGCAACTTGAGGATGCGCCGGGCATAGCCGAGCAGTACCTGGCCCTCGGCGGTCAGCCGCACCTGGCGGCCGTCGCGTTCGAACAACTGACGCTGGAGAATGTCCTCCTCCAACCGCTTCATCTGCATGCTCACCGCTGACTGGGTACGGTTCACCACTTCGCCGGCACGGGTGAAGCCACCCTGTTCGGCGATCGCGACGAAGGTGCGCAGCACGTCTGAGTCGAGGTTCTGGTACTGGGACATTGCATCAATCTCCGAGATGCATTGCATCAGAAACATTCGTTGGATTGATCTTAGGCTCGGCGCGAGACTGAAGCCATCTTCACGGAGGGCTTCAAGATGAAAGGTCAGATCACAACCCTGTACGTCAAACCTTCCTCTTCGTTCACCCATCTGGGGGAGGCACTGCTGGCACGGCTGCTTCGCTGGTACGAGCTGTACCGCCAGCGCCGCGAGTTGCGCAGCCTGAGCGATGCGACCTTGCACGACCTGGGCTTGAGCAGGGCGGATATCGAGCAGGAGGCCGAGCGGCATTTTTGGGATGATCCGCTGCGCAAATGAGCAAGACCGTGCCGATGTCATCGCGGGACAAGCCCGCTCCCACAGGGTTAGCGGTGATCCTTGTGGGAGCGGGCTTGTCCCGCGATTGGGGGCGATGCTTTATTGGCGAACTTGCTTGAGCGTCTCGGCAATCAGGAATGCCAGCTCCAGTGACTGGTCGGCATTGAGCCGCGGGTCGCAATGGGTGTGGTAGCGATCCGACAACCCATCCTCGGTGATCGGCCGTGCTCCGCCGATGCATTCGGTGACATTCTGCCCGGTCATCTCGATGTGGATACCGCCGGCGTACGAGCCTTCGGCCTGGTGCACCTGGAAGAACTGACGCACCTCGTCGAGGATCTGCGCGAAATCCCGGGTCTTGTAGCCGCTGCTGGCCTTGATGGTGTTGCCGTGCATCGGGTCGGAGCTCCACAGCACCTTGCGCCCTTCGCGTTCGACGGTGCGGATCAGCCCCGGCAGGTGCTCGGCCACCTTGCCGGCGCCCATGCGCACGATCAGGTTGAGCCGCCCCGGGTCGTTGTCCGGGTTGAGGGTGTCGATCAGGCGGATCAACGCCTCGGGGTTCATGCTCGGGCCGACCTTGACCCCGATCGGGTTGTGCACTCCGCGCAGGAACTCTACATGGGCACCGTCCAGCTGGCGGGTGCGGTCGCCGATCCACAGCATGTGCGCCGAGCAATCGTAGTAGTCGCCGGTCAGGCTGTCGCGCCGCACGAAGGCTTCCTCGTAATTGAGCAGCAGTGCTTCGTGGGCGGTGAAAAAGCTCGTCTCGCGTAGCTGCGGTGCGCTGTCCAAGCCGCAGGCTCGCATGAACGCCAGGGTCTCGTCGATGCGCCCGGCCAGTTGGTGGTACTTCTCCGCCAAGGCCGAGTTGGCGATGAAGTCCAGGTTCCATTTGTGCACCTGGTGCAGGTCGGCAAAGCCGCCCTGGGCAAAGGCCCGCAGCAGGTTGAGGCTGGCAGTGGCCTGGTGGTAGGCCTGCAGCAGGCGCTCAGGGTCCGGCACGCGGCTCTGCTCGTCGAAACCGATGCCGTTGACGATGTCGCCGCGGTAGGCCGGCAAGGTCACCTGGCCGATGGTTTCGTCACCCGCCGAGCGGGGCTTGGCGAACTGCCCGGCCATGCGCCCGACCTTGACCACCGGGCAGCCGGCGGCGAAGGTCATGACAATGGCCATCTGCAGCAGCACCTTGAAGGTGTCGCGGATCTTCGCCGCCGAGAACTCGGCGAAGCTTTCGGCGCAGTCGCCGCCCTGCAGCAGGAAGGCCCGGCCCTCGGTGACCTCGGCGAACTGCCGGCGCAACTCCCGGGCTTCGCCTGCGAACACCAGCGGAGGGTAGCTGGCCAGGGTCTGCTCCACTTTGAGCAGGTGCGCGGCGTCGGGGTAGGTCGGTTGCTGCTGGATCGGCAGGGTGCGCCAGCTTTCGGGGCTCCACGGTCGGTTCATCACGGGCTCGGTAGTCGGTTATTGGCTGCCTGCCATGGTATCAGCTGGCGGCGTGCTTGTTGCACCGGGGGGCATTGGCGGACAATGGCCGTTTTGCGCGGGCAGGTGGCGGTAATGGGGACGGAGCGGGAAGAGCGGCTGTTGGCCCGGGTCGAGGATGCGTTCGGGGTCATCAGCGTCTATGAGGTGGACGACTACCGCTTCCTCGAGTTCGGCGACGCCATCGAACAGAGCTGCACCTTCACGGCCGACCCCAGCTGGCTGGAATACGACTACACCCGCGCCATGCTGGTCGGGGCACTGTGCCATGCGCAGCCGGAGAGCGCGCTGTTCCTGGGGCTTGGGGCCGGGACCTTGACCCAGGCCTGCCTGAAGTTCCTGCCCCTGGAAGACGTCGAGGCCATCGAGCTGCGCCCTGATGTGCCACGCCTGGCCATGGAATACATGGGCCTGGACGACGACCCGAGGCTGTACGTACGGGTGGGCGATGCCCTGGAACTGCTGCCCAGCGCCGAAAAGGCCGACCTGCTGTTCGTCGACCTCTATACCGACCATGGGCCGGGCGTCGGGCACCTGGCCTGGGGGTTCCTGGAAAACTGCCAGAAGCAGCTCAACCCGGGCGGCTGGCTGGTGATCAACCAGTGGGCCGGGGATGATGGTCGGCCTCTGGGCGCGGCGTTGCTGCGTGGCTTGTACCACCGGCATTATTGGGAGCTGCCGGTGAAGGAGGGGAATGTGATCCTGCTGGTGCCGGCCGACCTGGAGCAGGCGCTGGACCTGGACGGGCTGCGGGCGCGGGCCGAGGCGTTGGCGCCGCGCTTGGGGTATTCGTTGGAGTACCTGATCAAGGCGGTTCGGCCGGCCAGTTGAAGAAGGGCCCTGTGGGAGATCACCCAGCCCTTCGGGCTGCGCTGTCGCGCAGAGAACAAGCGGCCAATGCTCCCACAGGATGCCGCGAGGGCGCCGCGAAATCGATTCAGCCTGAGCGAGTAGATGGCTCCGTGCTGGCCTTGACCGTTGAAAAAAATCTCACGGTCCGGCACTAATTCGGGTATAGTACGCGCCGGTCTTTTAGCGGACCTCAAAATCAGGTGGTGCAAATCCTCCGAGTCCAGCTTCGGCTGCGCGTCCGCTAGGCGGACCTTCCCAAGACGTTCCTTTTTCAATCGTTTTCGCAAATCCCCGCCGCCAAAGCTGCCTGGGTGACCGTTTGGTCTTTCAAGGCATGTGCAGCTTTGGAGCATGGGTCTTTGCGGATGCACCTAGAGGCAGACCCATGACCCAGGAAACCGGCGGATTCGCCGCTCTCGATCTCAATCCGAATATCGTTGCCGCAGTACTGGCGACCGGCTATGAAGAGCCGTCGGCCATCCAGCAACAGTCGATCCCGATCATCCTCGCCGGTCACGACATGATCGGCCAGGCGCAGACTGGCACCGGCAAGACCGCTGCCTTCGCCCTGCCGATCCTCAATCGCATCGACGTGAGCAAGCGCGAACCGCAAGCCCTGATCCTGGCGCCAACCCGTGAGTTGGCGCTGCAAGTAGCCACCGCTTTCGAAACCTACGCCAAGCAGATGCCAGGCGTGAACGTCGTGGCCGTGTACGGTGGTGCCCCGATGGGCCCACAGCTGCGCGCCATTCGTAACGGCGCCCAGATCGTCGTTGCCACCCCGGGCCGCCTGTGCGACCACCTGCGCCGCGACGAGAAAGTCCTGTCCACCGTCCAGTACCTGGTACTCGACGAGGCGGACGAAATGCTCAAGCTCGGTTTCATGGACGACCTGGAAGTCATCTTCAAGGCCATCCCCGAGTCGCGCCAGACCGTGCTGTTCTCCGCCACACTGCCGTCGTCGATCCGTTCGATCGCCGAGCGTCACCTGCGTGAGCCCAAGCACGTCAAGATCCAGAGCAAGACCCAGACCGTCACCGCGATCGAGCAGGCCCACCTGATGGTCCATGCCGACCAGAAGATCCCGGCCGTGCTGCGTCTGCTGGAAGTGGAAGAGTTCGACGCACTGATCGCCTTCGTGCGTACCAAGCAAGCCACCCTGGACCTGGCCGCCGCCCTGGAAGCCAAGGGCTACAAGGCTGCCGCGCTGAACGGCGACATCGCCCAGAACCAGCGTGAGCGCGTCATCGATTCGCTCAAGGATGGCCGCCTGGACATCGTCGTCGCCACCGACGTCGCCGCCCGTGGCCTGGACGTACCGCGCATCACCCACGTGTTCAACGTCGACATGCCGTACGACCCGGAGTCCTACGTGCACCGTATCGGCCGTACCGGCCGTGCCGGTCGCGATGGCCGTGCGCTGCTGCTGGTCACCCCGCGTGAGCGCCGCATGCTGCAGGTCATCGAGCGTGTCACCGGGCAGAAGGTTGCCGAAGCCCGCCTGCCGAACCCGCAGGCCGTGCTCGATGCGCGCATCAAGAAGCTGACCGCGAGCCTGGCGCCGCTGGTGGCCGAGTCGGAAGCCAGCCATGGCGAGCTGTTCGACCGCCTGACCGCCGACCTGGGCTGCACCCCGCGTGCCTTGGCCTCGGCCCTGCTGCGCAAGGCCACCAACGGCCAAGCCCTGGACCTTGCCGCGGTCGAGCGCGAGCAGCCGCTGGTGCCGACCTACACCCCGCGCGAGCGTGGTGAACGCAGCGAGCGCGGTGAGCGTGGCGAACGTGGTGACCGCGAGCGTCGCGCGCCGATGCCGCTGCCGGAAGGCCGCGTGCGTTGCCGTACCGCCCTCGGTGCCCGTGACGGTATCGCCGCCAAGAACCTGCTGGGCGCGATCCTCAACGAAGGCGGCCTGGCCCGTGACGCCATCGGCCGTATCCAGGTGCGTGACAGCTTCAGCCTGGTCGAGCTGCCGGAAGAAGGCCTGGAGCGTCTGCTGTCCAAGCTCAAGGACACCCGTGTGGCGGGCAAGCAGCTGAAGCTGCGCCGCTACCGCGAGGACTGATCCTGGCGCAATGAAAAAATCCCCGGCCTTGGCTGGGGATTTTTTTGCCTGGTTGGAAAGGCCGAATCGCCGGCAAGCCGGCTTCCCCGATTGAGGGCTTGGGGCTGCTGTGCAGCCCATCGCAGGCTGTCGCCAGCTCCTACCGAGATTGCGCCGCCCTCAAGACTTGTACTGGCTTGCGGCGATTGGGCTTATTCAGTCGAACCGATAGATATCCATCCCCAGCGCCCCCAGGGTAAACCCCTGGTGCACCACCGAGAACGTCCCTCCAGCCCCCAGGGCAAAGAACAACGGCAGCAGGTGCTCGTCACTGGGGTGATTGCGCTCGGCAAACGGTGCCTGTTGCCGATAGTCGAGCAGCGCATCGCGGTCATCTGTGGCCAACTTGTCCACCACCCAATCGCGGAACGCCAGCGCCCAGGGCTCGACCGCATCGGGCCCGGCATGCCAGTCCAGCTCGCCCAGGTTGTGGGTGATGCTGCCCGAACCCACCAGCAGGATACCCTCGGCGCGCAAGGCCGAAAGCGCCTCGCCGACCTTCACCTGCAAGGCCGGGCCAAGCGGGCTGGGCAGCGATACCTGGATGACCGGGATACTGGCGCCTGGATACATCAGCGACAAGGGCACCCAGGCACCGTGGTCGAAGGGGCGCCGGGCGTCCAGGTGGGCCGGTAGGCCGGCTGTCGCCAGGCGCTCGACGACCTGTTCGGCCAGGGCCGGTTCGCCCGGTGCGGGATACTGCACCGCATACAGCGCGGCTGGGAAACCATGGAAGTCGTGCCACGTTTCGGGCTGGGCGTTGCCCATCACCAACAGTTCACGGCTCTCCCAATGCGCCGACACCACCACGATCGCCTTCGGTCGCGCCAGGGCATTGGCCAGGGCCTTCAGGGCCGGGCCACTGGCACCGGGTTGCAAGGCGAGCATCGGGGAGCCGTGGGAAATGAACAGGCTGGGCAGCATGACGGAGTCCTGGCGGTTAAGATGGCTTCATCTTCGGTCAGCCATCGATCGATATCCAATATAAGTTTTCAAGGCATTTCATCGAAAAACCGGGAGGAAGCATGGAGCCAGCGTTCTGGCACAAGCGGTGGGCCGACAACCAGATCGGTTTTCACCAGGCGCAGGTCAACCCTTACCTGCAGGCCCATTGGCCGAAGTTGGGCCTGGCCCCGGGCAGTCGCGTGCTGGTGCCGTTGTGCGGCAAGAGCCTGGACCTGGCCTGGTTGGCCGGGCAGGGGCATCGGGTGCTGGGCGTGGAGCTGTCGCGGCGGGCGGTGGAGAGCTTCTTCCGCGAATATGGCCTGGTGCCGGAGGTGGAGCAGCAAGGTGCTTTTGAAGTGTGGCGCAGTGGTGATGTAGAGCTGTGGTGCGGGGACTTCTTTGCCTTGCAGGCGCAAGACGTGAAGGCGTGTGCCGGGCTCTATGATCGCGCCGCCCTGATCGCGTTGCCTGCGGCTATGCGCGCACGCTACATGGCATTGCTGTCGACGCTGCTGCCGAGCGCTTGCCAGGGCGTATTGGTGACGCTCGATTATGACCAGGCACTGCTCGACGGGCCGCCGTTCTCGGTGGCGGACGACGAGGTGCGGGCCGGGTTTACCGGGTGGCGGGTGGAGCGGCTCGAGGAGCGGGAGATCATCAGGGAAAGCCCGAAGTTCGAGCAGGCGGGCGTGGTGAGCCTGGTGGAGCGGGTGTATCTGCTGGGGCGGTGAAGGGGAGGGCATTGCCCTCCAATCGCGGGGCAAGCCCGCTCCCACACGTTTGAATGTCAATACAAAAGGGCGACCGAGGTCGCCCTTTTGTTCATTACAGCTGGATCAACCGCGGCGGCGCAGGGCCTCGATGCGATCTTCCAGCGGCGGGTGGCTCATCAGCAGGCCGGCCAGGCCGTGCTTGAGGCCGCCATTGATACCGAACGCCTTGAGAGTATCGGGCATGTGCACGGGCATGCCTTGTTCCACGCGCAGGCGCTGCAGGGCACCGATCATCGCGCCGGTGCCGGCCAGTTGCGCGCCGGCTTCGTCGGCGCGGTATTCGCGGCGGCGCGAGAACCACATGACGATCATGCTGGCCAGGATGCCCAGGATCAGCTCGGCGACGATGGTCGCCACGTAGTAGGCGATGCCCTGGCCTTCTTCGTTCTTGAAGATCACCTTATCGACGAAGTTGCCGATGATACGGGCGAAGAACATCACGAAGGTGTTCACCACACCTTGCACCAGCGCCAGGGTGACCATGTCACCGTTGGCCACGTGGCCGATCTCGTGAGCCAGCACCGCACGCACCTCGTCGGGCGAGAAGCGCTCCAGCAGGCCTTGGGAAACGGCCACCAGGGCGTCGTTGCGGTTCCAGCCGGTGGCGAAGGCGTTGGCCTCGTAGGCCGGGAAGATACCCACTTCCGGCATTTTGATGCCGGCCTCGCGGGACAGCTCTTCGACCGTTTGCAGCAGCCACTGCTCGTGGCGGGTGCGCGGCTGGGTGATGATCTGGGTGCCGGTGGTCATCTTCGCCATCCACTTGGAGATGAACAGCGAAACCAGGGAGCCTGCAAAACCGAACACGGCGCAGAAGACCAGCAGCTGGCTGAGGTTGAGGTCAACCCCGTTGGCCGCCATGAACCCATTGAAGCCGAACAGGCTCAGGGTAATGCTTGCAACCAGCACCACCGCGAGGTTGGTGGCTACAAACAACAGAATGCGCATCATGGTTGTTACGTTCTCCTGACGGACGAAAATGTTGCGTACTGCGGGCTATATAAGGGGCGGGTCCTGCTGATTCAACCGGGCGACTATTTCAAACTGTGTACGGCCGAGTATGGCAGACATTGGAACGAGGGCTGTGAGGCAGAGCGTTGCAGGATGTAAGAGATTGCCCGGTAGTCCAACGAAAGCCCAATCGCCGGCAAGCCGGCTCCCACGGGTACAGCGATGCTTTCGAGAGCAGCGCAGGGCAGGTGGGAGCCGGCTTGCCGGCGATTGGGCGCTGCGCTGTTACTGCTGGTAGGTGCGCAGGAAGTTGCCGATACGCCCGATCGCCTGTTCCAGGTCGTCCACCCGTGGCAGGGTCACCACACGGAAGTGGTCCGGCCACGGCCAGTTGAACGCTGTGCCCTGGACGATCAGCAGTTTCTCGGACAGCAGCAGGTCGAGCACGAACTTCTCGTCGTTATGGATCGGGCAGACCTTCGGGTCGATCTTCGGGAAGGCATACAGCGCGCCCATGGGTTTGACGCAGCTCACGCCGGGGATGGCATTGAGCAGTTCGTAGGTACGGTTGCGCTGCTCCAGCAGGCGGCCAGGCGGCAGCACCAGGTCGTTGAT
Organism: Pseudomonas shiyinii; assembly: GCF_056725765.1. Lineage (NCBI taxonomy): Bacteria > Pseudomonadati > Pseudomonadota > Gammaproteobacteria > Pseudomonadales > Pseudomonadaceae > Pseudomonas > Pseudomonas shiyinii. The sequence continues at coordinate 1,167,232 of NZ_CM161522.1, forward strand.
GCTCTGGTAGCCGCCCAGGGCCGTCTGGATCGCGTGCTGGGCCGGCACGTTGGCGCACAGGCGCATGTTGGCCAGCATGTCGATGCCTTCGATGTAGCTCTGGGCATGGTGCTTGGGCCCGGAGATAATCAGCCAGCCGGAGCGGAAGCCTGCCACCCGGTACGACTTGGACAGGCCGTTGAAGGTCAGGCACAGCAGGTCTGGGGCCAGCGAGGCGGTGCTGATGTGCACGGCTTCGTCGTAGAGGATCTTGTCGTAGATCTCGTCGGAGAACACCACCAGGTTGTGCTGGCGCGCCAGCTCCAGCATGCCCAGCAGCAGCTCCTTGGAATACACCGCGCCTGTCGGGTTGTTCGGGTTGATGATCACCAGCGCCTTGGTGTTGGGGGTGATCTTGGCCTTTATGTCCTCGAGGTCCGGGAACCATTCGGCCTGCTCGTCGCACAGGTAGTGCACCGGCTTGCCGCCGGCCAGGCTCACCGCGGCGGTCCACAGCGGGTAGTCCGGTGCCGGGATCAGCACCTCGTCACCGTTGTTGAGCAGCGCCTGCATGGACATCACGATCAGTTCGGACACACCGTTGCCCAGGTAGATGTCCTCGATGCCCACGCCTTCGATCTGCTTCTGCTGGCAGTACTGCATGACCGCCTTGCGCGCGCTGAACAGGCCCTTGGAGTCGCTGTAGCCCTGGGCGGTGGGCAGGTTGCGGATCACATCCTGGAGGATCTCGTCCGGCGCTTCGAAGCCAAACGGGGCCGGGTTGCCGATGTTCAGCTTGAGGATGCGATGGCCTTCCTCTTCCAGGCGTTTGGCGTGCTTGAGCACCGGGCCGCGAATGTCGTAGCAGACATTGGCGAGCTTGTTCGATTTGCTGAACTGCATGATGTGATCCCGATTGAGAAGTCGCGGCGCACCGCCGTCAAAAGGTTTGAAAAGGGCGGAGCGCATGCCAGACTGGCTGGCAAGAGAAGCCCACTAATATACGTGTCACCCCCGCCATAAAGAAAGACGGCGCGAGTGAAATTCAGCCTGCCGAGGTTACCCATGCACAAGATCGACAAAACCCTTGAAGAGTGGCGCCAGATGCTCGACCCGGCCCAGTACCAGGTGTGCCGCCTGAAGGGCACCGAGCGCCCGTTCAGCGGCAAGTACAACAGCGAGCGGCGCGACGGTATCTACCATTGCATCTGCTGTGACCTGCCGCTGTTCGACGCCAAGGCCAAGTTCGACGCTGGCTGCGGCTGGCCGAGCTTCTACGAGCCGATCGAGCAAAGCGCCATGATCGAAGTGCGCGACACCTCCCATGGCATGATCCGCACCGAGGTCACCTGTGCCCGCTGCGATGCCCACCTGGGCCATGTGTTCCCCGATGGGCCGCCACCGACCGGCCTGCGCTATTGCATCAACTCGGTGTGCCTGGACCTCAAACCGCGTGACTGACCGGAGACCTGCGATGGCCGACTCGCTGAGCGATATCCGCTGCGTCACCCTCGGTGGCGAGCACAAGGTGCTGGGCGATTTCCCCGGCAAGGCGCTGTTGGTGGTCAACACCGCCAGCCAGTGCGGTTTCACGCCCCAGTACAAGGGTCTGGAGCAGCTCTGGCAGGACTACCGGGCCCAGGGGCTGGTGGTGCTGGGCTTTCCCTGCAACCAGTTCGGCAAGCAAGAGCCGGGCGAGGCGCGCGAGATCGCGCAGTTCTGCCAGCGCAACTTCGGCGTGAGCTTCCCGCTGTTCCGCAAGGTGGAGGTCAACGGCCCGGGCGCCCACCCGCTGTTCGTCGAGCTGAAGAAGCGCGCGCCAGGCATCTTCGGCACGCAACGGATCAAGTGGAATTTCACCAAGTTCCTGGTCGACCCGGCCAGCGGCAAGGTCACCCGTTTTTCCCCCCGTACCAAGCCCGACGCGCTCAAGGCGCCGATCGAGGCGCTGCTTGATCGCTGACCGGCACCCAGTGTTCGACCAACGCCAGCAACTCTTCGCGGCGAAACGGCTTGGCCAGGTAGTCGTTCATGCCGGCGGCGCGGCAGCGCTCACGCTCCTCGGGCATGGCGTTGGCGGTCAGGGCTACGATCGGCAAGGCTGACCAGCGCCCGTCCTGGCGGATGCGCCGGGTGGCCTCGTAGCCATCCATCACGGGCATGTTGCAGTCCATCAGCACCATGTCTACCGCTTCGTGCTCCAGCTGCTCCAGGGCCTCGACGCCCTGGGTGGCCAGCAGCACCTCGCAGCCGAGCTTGAGCAGCATGCCCTTGGCCACCAGTTGGTTGACCGGGTTGTCCTCCACCAGCAGCACGCGTGCCCGCCGCTGCCCTGGCGGGGATTGCTCGTGGGGTTGTGGCGCGTCGGGCTCGTCACCGTGCAGCGCGCGGCGCAGGATCTGGTACAGGGCATTGCGCGCCAGCGGGCGGGCCAGTTGCAGCAAGGGCGCCAGTTGCGTGACCTCTTCACCGGTCAGGAAATTGCCATAGGCCGTCACCAGCAGGATCGGTGCCTTGAGTCCCGGGCGCAGGGCGAACAGGTGCTCGAGGTCATCGGTGATCAACAGGTCGGGCGCGGCATCGACGGCCAGGGCCACCTCGTCCATCCGCTGGTAGGCCAGGCCCCAACCGGGTAGCAGGCTTTGCAGTAGCTCAGCCAGGCCGCTGCCGGCATTGCTCAAGGCCACCACGCGCCCGGCCAGTGGCGCGGGCGGGATGGCTTCGGTGTGCACCAGCAGCGGCAGCTCGGCGCTGAAACGGCTGCCGAAGCCGGCTTCGGACTGGATGTGCAGGTGGCCTTGCATGGCCTTGCACAGGTTACGGGTCAAGGCCAGGCCCAGGCCGGTACCGCCGTACTGGCGGGTGATGCCGGCGCCGGCTTGGGTGAAGGGCTGGAAGATCCGTGCCTGGGCTTGTTCGGGAATGCCGATGCCGGTGTCGCAGACCTCCAGGCGCACGCCGCCGACGATAGCGGCCAGACGCACATCGACACGACCGAAACGGGTGAACTTGAGGGCGTTGGACAACAGGTTGCTGACGATCTGCCGTACCCGGGTCGGGTCACCCACGACGGAGCTCGGGAAGCCCGGGCTGACCAGGCAGGTCAGCTCGACGTTGGCTGCGGCGTTCTGCGACAGCAGGTTGGCGGTGTCCTCGACCATCGCGCCCATGTCGAACGGGATGCGTTCGAGCTCCAGCTGGCCGGCATCGAACTTCGACAGGTCGAGAATATCGTTGAGCAGTTCCACCAGCACCTTGCCCGAGTCGTGGGCGATCGACAGCTGCTGGTGTTGTTCGGCAGCCAAGGGGCTGTCCAGGGCCAGGGCGATCATGCCCAGCATGCCGTTCAGGGGGGTACGGATCTCATGGCTCATGTTGGCCAGGAAGGCGGCCCGTGTCTGGGCCATGTCCAGCGCCCGCTGGCGCGCCTGTTCCAGCTCCTGGTTGGACTGGCTCAGCCGGTCGTTGCTGGCCTTCAGTTCGTTGGTGCGGGCCGAGACGATGTCCTCCAGCTCGTTGAGGTACTGCGTGAGGCGGTTCTCGGCATTGCGCCGCTGCTGGATTTCCGCGGCCATGCTGACGAGCTGCTGGTTGGTCACCTTCACCAGCACGCCGATCTCATCCTGCTCATGGCCGGGCGGGCATTCCAGGCGGCCTGGCTGCGGGTGGCGCGGGTCGCTGCTGCTCAGGGCGGCGATGACCCTGACCAGGGGCTTGGTCAGCATCAGGTAGAACAGCGCAAGGAGGATACCGGTCAGTACCAGGCTGCGGGCGAAGCCATTGACCAAGGTGACCCCGGCACGGTCGAGGAAGCGGCTGCCGAAGGCGTAGGTATCGACTTCCAGGTACAGGGTGCCCTGGTATTCGTTGGGCATGTGCGGCAGGAACAAACGCTCCTGGAACTGGCGTTGCTCGCCGAACAGAAAATCGCTCAAGGGGCGGTAGCGGTCGTCCAGGCGTGGGCGCTGGGAGTCGGCCAATACTGCGCCGTTGTTGTCGACCAGCCGTGCGCGGGTCACCGCTGGCGATTGCAGCAGGCCACCGGTCAGTTCCTTGGCCAGTTCGGCATCGATGTTATAGGAAATGCGCGAGACCGGGTCGTGGGTGATCTGCAGCAACGCTTCGATTTCGCGGTTGATGGATGCGTCTTCGCTGGCATAATCGATACCGATCTGGATGAAACTGAGCAAGGTACCCAGTACGCAGCCGACCAGGACTGTCAACCGGGCTTGCTTGTATGACAGGCGATTGGTGAACTTGATATCCATGAGTTTCGAGCCGGTTTCGCGCCCCTGCGCTGCGCAAGCATAGCCCGAGACACCCTGGGCTGCTGGCAGGTCTGTCGTTCGTTTCAGGTTGGCCGCTATTTTTGGGGCCGCGCAGCGGCCCCGACTGACTTCCAGGAGCCCCCATGGACGCCCGCTTGACCGCTTTCCTCGACCGCGCCGAATCCGTACTCGCGCGCCTCGAACCCCTGCTGCCCGCACCACGCCCGGACATCGACTGGTCGACCACGCTGGCCGCGCGCTGGCAGCGCGATGGCCGCAGCGGCTATCTGCTGCCGCTGCAGGTCAGCCTCGATATTCGCCTGAGCGACCTGATCGGCGTCGACCAGCAACGTGAGCAGTTGGGCCGCAACACCCACCAGTTCATCCAGGGCATGCCCGCCAACCACGCTTTGCTGTGGGGCTCGCGCGGCACCGGCAAGTCGTCGCTGGTGCGTGCGCTGCTGGCCGAACATGCCGGCCAGGGCCTGCGCCTGATCGAGATCGAACGCGACCACCTGGCCGACCTGCCGCGGGTGGTCGAACAGCTGCACGGATGCCAGCAACGCTTCATCCTGTTCTGCGACGACTTGTCGTTCGAGGCGGGGGAGGGCGACTATCGAGTGCTCAAGAGCGTGCTCGACGGCTCGCTGGAGCAGGCCCCGGACAACGTGCTGCTGTACGCCACTTCCAACCGCCGCCACCTGGTGCCAGAGAAGGAAAGCGATAACGCGAACTGGCAGCGCGTCGATGGCGAGCTGCACCCCAGCGAGGCGGTGGAGGACAAGATCGCCCTCTCGGACCGCTTCGGCCTGTGGCTGTCGTTCTACCCCTTCACCCAGGACCACTTCCTCGATGTGGTCGAACACTGGATCGGCCAGCTGGCCACTGCGGCCGGCCTGCGCTGGCAGCGTGACGAGCAGCTGGACATCCTCGCCGTGCGCTGGGCCACCGGCCGCGGCAACCGTAATGGCCGTTGTGCCTATCAGTTCGCCCGCTACTGGGTCGGGCTGCAATTGCTGGAGCAAAAACCATGATCGACCTCAATGCCAGTGGCAACGGCCTCGATGGCTACGACCTGCTGGCCGCGCAAGTGCAGGCGTTGTTCGCCGACGAGCGCGACTTCATCGCCAACGCCGCACAGTTCTGCGCCTTTCTCTATCACCAGGTAGAGGATCTGAACTGGGCAGGTTTTTATCTGAATCGCGACGAGCAATTGGTGCTGGGCCCGTTCCAGGGCCAAGTGGCCTGCGTGCGCATCCCCTTTGGCAAGGGCGTGTGCGGCGCGGCGGCGGCCACCCGGCAGACCCAGCGGGTCGAGGATGTACATGCCTTCCCCGGGCACATCGCCTGTGACAGCGCGTCCAACAGCGAGCTGGTGATTCCGCTGGTGAAGGGCGGGCGGTTGATAGGTGTGCTGGACCTGGACAGCCCCAGGCTTGCGCGTTTCACCGAGGCGGACCAAGTGGGGCTGGAGCGCCTGGCGGCGATCTTCCTGGAATTGACCGATTGCTGAAGGGGGCGCAAAGGGCCTGAGCCTGGGGTGTCCGGCCGGGCCCAATCGCCGGCGAGCCGGCTCCCACCAGAACAGCGCACGCGGGCCCTGTGGGAGCTGGCGCAGCCTGCGATGGGCCGCAAAGCGGCCCCTTAAGTCAAGGCCTCAACCGTTTGAGGGCTTGGGGCTGCTGTGCAGCCCATCGCAGGCTGTCGCCAGCTCCCACGCTCTCAAGTCTTGCGGAACCCCTGTGGGAGCCGGCCGGCGATTGGGCCATGGAAATGGAAGGCTGTCAGTCGTAAACGGCCTTCTTCTTCCAGGTCTCTTCGTCGTCGGTCTTGAGCCCCTGGGTCAGTTCGTTCTCGTCATTCTCGGCCGGCTCCATCTGGTCCTGCACCAGGGCATTGGCCCGGGCCAGCAGTTTCTCCAGATAGACACGCTGCTCTTCGTACTGCTTGGGATCCTGCTGCTTGCGCAGGTACTGTACGCCGCGTTCGAACGCCAGGCGCGCCTGCGCCGGCTGGCTCTGCTGCAGCGCCTGTTGGCCCAGGTTGTTGAAGAACTCGATATGCAACAGCACCAGCAGGTGGCGGATTTCCTTGACCCAGTACTTGCCTTCGTTGGTCTGCAGGAAGCCTTCCTGGGTGGCGCGCACGATCTGGTTGTGCAGCGACTCGAGCAGGTAGCGCACTTCCTTGGCCTTGGCCTCGGTCTGGATCGGGCTGGGTGGGTTGTCGATCGGCAGGGCCTCGCCTTGGGCAATCAGCCCTTCCAGGGCCGTGATGCGCGCCTTGATCTCTGTGTTGTGCTTGTCCAGCGCCAGTTGGCGCTGGTTGAGGTTGAGCTCCAGGCGCGTGAGTAGCAGCTTGAGCGCCGGGGTCATCAGCTGCCGAGGAAAGGTCTCGGTGATTTCGCCACAGCGGCGCAGGCGTTCGGCCAGCTCTATCTTCAGTCGTGCGCGTTCCAGCTTGGCGTTTTCCACGACATTGTTCAGATAACCGATCACGATCAGTAATGCGATGCCTGCGACGATGAGCAGGGTGATCAGGAGTGGTGTCACCGTTAACGCCTCGTTGGTAAATAGTAGTTTTCTGTATTGAGTGTAGGAGAGTTCGACTTGTGGCGGAAAGCCCGTCCGGCGGTCTTGAGACTTTTCCTGCTGGCGCTTTGCCATGAGCTTGCCGACTGGCTGTCAGAAAATCAACGTCAGTTTTCGGGCATGCCCCCGGCGGTCCTTTATAGAGGCGGAAGTCATTGATTTAAATAAATTTCCACAAAAGGGTTGACGACCTTCCAAGGCATCCATAGAATGCGCGCCACTTGCAGCGTAAAGCACACAGCGAAGCGCGGCAGGGAGTGAAAAGTTGTAGTGTGTGTCCCCTTCGTCTAGTGGCCTAGGACACCGCCCTTTCACGGCGGTAACAGGGGTTCGAGTCCCCTAGGGGACGCCAATGCGGGAATAGCTCAGTTGGTAGAGCACGACCTTGCCAAGGTCGGGGTCGCGAGTTCGAGTCTCGTTTCCCGCTCCAGTTTCTCCGGCACTGCTTTTGGCAGGGCGGGAAAGAAATCCAGGCTGAATCGCAAGGTTCATGATCGGGTGCGCTGAAAAGCGTTGGGTATGTCCCCTTCGTCTAGTGGCCTAGGACACCGCCCTTTCACGGCGGTAACAGGGGTTCGAGTCCCCTAGGGGACGCCATTTGCGGGAATAGCTCAGTTGGTAGAGCACGACCTTGCCAAGGTCGGGGTCGCGAGTTCGAGTCTCGTTTCCCGCTCCAATTTTCAAGCTGTGGCGCTCATGGCGTCGCAGTGGTGGTGAAGCACCAACAGGTGCCCACGCCAAATAGCGGTTTGCTTCAAGCATGCGGGAATAGCTCAGTTGGTAGAGCACGACCTTGCCAAGGTCGGGGTCGCGAGTTCGAGTCTCGTTTCCCGCTCCAAATCGAAAACGCCCTCTCAATCGAGAGGGCGTTTTTTTTTATGGTGCGCCAGGCATGGCGCGTTGCGCGCAAGCGCAACCCGCTTGGCTGTGGTGGTCGAGTGGGTGACTTGGAGGTGAAAGTCCTCTACACACCCGGCAAGGGGAAGTGTTAGCCAGAGGCAAGGGTGTCGCGGGTGACTGCGAATCTGAAGGAAGCCCGAGGCAAAATGCTGGCCTGACGTACAGGAAGCGGATTAGGCGGCGCAGCGGGGTAAGACGGCTATGATCGTCAAAGCCCAATACTTGCACGGAACGCTGCGACGTAGATCCGACAGGCATAAGCAGGAAGGTCACGCGAATTACCCTGGGAGATCTGCATGTTTGCCTTTGTGCTACCGAGCGTCGAGAGGCGACGGGATGAATGTGCAGAAGTCAGCCGAGGCCGTAGTAAGTGACGGCTAACCACGTCACCAAGGGCCGAACAGGTTATGCCGCCAGTAGGCGTCACTGTCTCGTTGGTAGCCGCAATGCAGAAATTTCCCACAGCGGAAACTGTTATTCCGAGTCCTGGCCAGAAGTCGAGGATGATGCATGACAGTGCAAAGGTATCGACGGCGTCAGTGGCGTGGACGAACGCGGAGCCGGACACGCTGATGGAGCGGGTGCTTGCACCGACGAACCTCAAGCGTGCGTATCAACGCGTGGTCAGCAACAAGGGAGCGCCGGGTGCCGATGGCATGAAGGTCGCTGACTTGGCGGGCTATGTGAGACAGTATTGGTCAATCCTCAAGGCCAGGTTGTTGGCCGGCGAATATCATCCCCAGACAGTGCGAGCGGTTGAAATTCCCAAGCCGCAGGGCGGCACCCGGCAACTGGGAATTCCCAGCGTCGTGGATCGCCTGATCCAACAAGCACTACTGCAACAGCTCACGCCTATCTTCGATCCGCTGTTTTCGGACTACAGCTACGGCTTTCGTCCAGGCAGAAGCGCCCATCAGGCTGTAGAAATGGCTCGAACCCACGTGGCGGCAGGTCATCGCTGGTGTGTGGAACTTGATCTGGAGAAGTTCTTCGATCGGGTCAACCACGACATACTCATGGCCTGTATCGAGCGCCGGATCGAAGACAAGCGCGTGCTCAGGCTCATCCGCCGCTACCTCGAAGCCGGGGTCATGTCGGGCGGCGTCGTTAGCCAACGGCGGGAAGGGACGCCGCAAGGCGGCCCGCTTTCGCCTCTGCTGTCGAACATCCTGCTCGATGAACTCGACCGAGAGTTGGAGCGACGGGGCCATCGCTTCGTACGATATGCCGATGACGCGAACATTTATGTGCGCAGTCCTCGTGCTGGCGAGCGAGTGATGGACGGTGTGGAGCGCTTCTTGAGCCAGCGCCTGAAACTGACGGTGAATCGAAAGAAGAGCCGTGTCTCAAGGGCTTGGAAGTGTGAATACCTGGGCTATGGAATGAGCCGGCACATACAGCCGAGACTGCGTGTGGCGATGATGAGCCTAGGCCGCATACGTGACCGGCTGAGAGAATTGCTACGCGGTGCGCGGGGTCGCAAGGTGGCAAACGTCATCGAGTGGATAAACCCTGTGCTGCGAGGCTGGGCGAGTTACTTCCAGCTCAGCCAGAGCAAGCGGCCGCTTGAAGAGTTGGATAGCTGGGTCAGGCACAAACTTCGCTGTGCCATCTGGCGACAATGGAAGCGGCCCTCTACGAGGGCGCGCAACCTGATGCGTCTGGGGTTAAGCGAGGAACGGGCCTGCAAATCAGCCTTCAATGGCCGAGGCCCATGGTGGAACTCCGGAGCGCCACATATGAATCAGGCGCTGCCGAAGAAGCTATGGAATCAACTCGGACTGGTCTCGATACTGGATACGATCAACAGGCTTAGCCGCATAACCTGAACCGCCGTGTACGGAACCGTACGCACGGTGGTGTGAGAGGACGGCGGGTCAGGGCCCGCCTCCTACTCGATCCTGGAATTTGATGGCTGTGCGATTTGAGCCTTGTACGGGGCACAAATCGAGCGCCGCATGCACATCGCTCGCGATGCTTTTCACCCAAAGCCTAGTAGTTCAATCAGTTTCCCCGTCTCTCCCCTTGTGTCGAAATAGTGACGTTGAATAGGGCTTCGTGTGTAAGTCGTTATTTGATGCGGTTGCCGATTGTTTCGATATTTAAGTTAGAAGGGTGGAAAACTATGGCTGGCTACTCTGAACAGTATCTAGTGGAGTGGATGGGCGAGGAGGATGAATTTAACCCAGGGAAAATGTTCGGTTGGGGGATCATTGCGGCCATGGATCGCGCGAAGGCCAATCGTCTGTTAACACAGGAGTATATCAGGCACTTCACGGAGGGCTCATATATAGAGCCCCAGTCAGGAACGATTGATGATAACAGCGGCTGGGTGAACACGATCGAAAATGCCGTGCTGGATGTGCCTAGGCTGTCGTTTGAAAATGCCAGTGTGCGGAGTTCGAAGGCCCGCCTGCGCATGGCGATGGTGGCGGGCAACCGCGTTCGCATTGAAAGAAAGCTTGGTTCGGTGGTGCGGACGGTTGAACAATATGGGCCTATATTACGGCCCGAGTTGCAGATAGACCTTGCATTGAACGAAGTGGAGGGCAATGTGGCGGCCGGCGGGGAAATTTACCTCGACCTGGCAAAGGGCACGGATTTTCTGTTCAATTTTGCTGGGTCACCTGATGAGCAAACGGGGCTGGGCCGGTTCTTCCAGAAAAAGTTCGAGGCGCTGGAGGAGAAAAAACGCGTTTATCAGCTGGGGCGTATTATGCCGGGTGGTAATGAAGCGATGCGCCCGGATCAATTCGAGTTGCTCACCCACCCGCTAGACCCCAAGAACCTGGACGGTGAAGGGGCTATCATCAGTTTAATCAAGTTGGAAGGGGATAAAGAGGGCACGCGCCCTAACTCCGACGACTCCATCAAATATCTTATTCCTAATGATGCCGGTAAGGACTACTCCGCGACCGTGATGATTGCCAGTAAGCGTTTGGCAATCGCGCAAATGATGCAGGCGCTGCGCGAGGAAATCCCGGGTGTGAAGTTTGAATTGGACTACGAAGAGGTAGGCGGGACTCGAGTGATCTCTGGGGCCACGATGACCGAAGGCATGCTTAGGTTTGATGGCGATACGGTAGAGGTTGTCGAATTCTCACCGTTATTCGAGGATCTTGTCGCGACATTTGAAATTAAAGCATTTTCCTGCGATCTAGCGAATAATTTAATTATCGAGAGCGATCCTGGGAGTGACGAGATAAAGCTTACGTGTACACTGCGCGGGGATGTAGAGATACAGTTACGCAAGCTGGCCAGTGAGTCAGGCAAATTTGAGGAGATGGTAAAAACTCTTAAGCTTGATTTGGCCCCTGTGTTTGAACCTAGAAATGACTATTTTGAGTATAAGATCTCTGCGGGCTATAAGCTGACTAGTGAAGAGGGTGGTCAGCTAGAAAAGTTATACTTCGATTTTGAAGTTGTCCATGAGCCATTTTCCGATCTTCCAGACCCGAGTCGTTCTCGTGGCGGGGTCGAGGTCGCGTGCGAAGCTTGCAGCGCGCTTATGCTATTGATAGCTGCTCTAGGTGGTGCAGCCTTTCTTGGGTCTTTGATGGCGGTGATCAAATTCACTCTTGGGGCCATTCTTTCTGACCCACTTATGGGGATTGGAGGCGCTTTCAGCATGCGTGCCATTCTTGAAAAGGCGTTGGATAAGAGCTTCCCGTTACTGACCCCGATCAAAGCCCTCATCGATGATACGATCAAATTCAATTTCGGTAATTCAATCATTGCTGATACCACCCACCTGCCTCGAGGTGCCGTGGCATTCGGCAGGGTCAATCCCAATACCACCCGTTTCGTCATCGATGACTTGGAACCTATCCTCGGGGCTGGTCAAAAACACAAGTTCAACACGGTGCCTGTCAAAGAAGGGCTGACATGGCGAATTGAAACGCCGGCCCGGCATGCAGGCACCATTACTCCGGATGGTGAGTACACTGCGCCAGCGGCCGAACATATCGATGGCCTGTTCACGCGAGTACGGGTGGTGGCCACGGATGGACAGTTCGAGAGTTCAGCGTTGGTCACCGTGGTCCGTCAGGGTTTGATGATCACCCCTCTGGTGACAACGACGTGGGGCAACTCAGCGAGCAAGACGAATCAATACACCGTTGATTTGCAGGTTGGCGCGCTGGATACGTCGGCACCATTTGAATGGCGCTTCGAGAACCCCGATCCCTATGGAAAGTTCGAAGATCCGGGCGTGACAACGCCGAACATGACGTATATTGCAGGCCCCAAGTCGAACGAAAAAACATTCAGTATCGATGTTGTGTCGGCACGTAATACAACCACCGGAGAGAAAGTCGAGAGTGTCGTCATCACCGAGACGTCTAGTCCGTTGCTGAGCCTGGAGATTATCGACACCAACGTCGATAAAGGTATCGTCAGTTTACGCGCCAAGGTGCAAGACAAAGATCTTACTACTGAGACTGAGTGGAAGGTGGCACATGGGCCAGGCAGCATCGTAGGCGGTGTTTATACTGTCGACACCTCCGAGCCTGCGTCGTTCGCCGTCATTACCGGTAAATATGAACTTCTCTCGTTCGTCTTTGAGGGTTTCATCATCATCCCTCTGCCACTGGTTGAAAATACTCGGGCACTCGAAGCCCTTCGCGTAAAGGCTAATTGAAAATGACATATGAATTAGATCAGGAACTGCTCGCTTGGTTGGAGCAGAACCCAGGCTTGTATGGCTACGATACATTGACCGCCGTTTCGGTCGATCAGCTCAATACCGCTCTGGCGAAAGAACACCGGGTTCGCTTGAGCACTGAACAAGTACTTGTTGATATTAACGGCCGCATCGATGGTGAAGGGCCCAATATTAAATATCACTTGGCGGGCTATCAGATGGCGGCCCCTTCGCTGGAGACGCCCACCCCCACCAGGTTCGTTATAACCAGCCAGTTGGACAGTGGCACGCAGGTTCGAACGAGGGAGGGCAAGGTGGAGTCGTTGTCGCAACACGACGCACTGGATCCTCTGCCACTGAATTTCACGATGCCGTTCAACTCGGCTGTTTCACCCTCGCGGTTGCAGTTGGATGTGGCTAACGGTGTGGACATGCGACTGGGTTCGGGCGACGACAGGCAGAATGAGCGCGGTGGTCAGTTTATCCAAGCACTGATGCAAGAGCAGGCGCAGCTCAATGAGCCCTATGTTTTGGTGGGCATGGGGCAGGGTGCAGACAGTGCCGTGGACATGAAGCACACCGACTTGTACGTACAGAGCGACGCCAAGGGCGAGCCGCGTGATCTGGTGTTGTGGGGCGCGACGCAACAGGGCAGGATCGGGGTGGTTCCGGCCGATGCTCATGTTCCAGGACTCGACCCTGCCGTCAACACGAGCGTGATCAGTGCTCCGTTGTTGTATCGCGTCAGTTACGGCCAAGGTCTTTCGAAATTGCTCGAGGATGGCGAGTTCGAAGAACGACTGGATTCGTACGGCATGCTGGTTGGCCTGGACGCCACGGCCGGGCATTTGGACGTTCCCAAGTCCACGTACCAAAGCGCCGAGTTCGCCTTCATGTGCGAAACGTTCACGGTCCCGGCAGTGGGGCTGTCGGTCGACTTTGTGAAAGACAGGGTCGATCAGGTCTGGGAGTCGCAGTGCACCGTTGATTTGCGCTACGACCCTCTTCTGCCAGGGGAACAGCAAAAGACACGGGCATTCCAGGCCACGTTCCAGTTGAATTTGCCGCACCGCTTCAACCTGCTCGAGGCCCAACGCCAACAACGCTACATCCTTCAGGGGCAACTCTATTCGCCTTGGTCGACCGATGCGCAAGTCACTGCTGTCTCTGGCTTGCCTGAGATGTCCGACGGTGAGCGTGCACAGGTTGAAGAGTTCGTTGCGCATGCAATCAAGCGTGCGATCGTTTCCGGCTTGTCGAAAAGGCTGAGCGCGGACGTACCGGAACGTTGGTTGAAAGGTGTGCTAATTGGGGCCGACCAGGGGATGTTCCTGCAGGCAGCGGATGTCACGCAAAGCAACGATGTGGCCATGATCACCACGCCCACCGAGTTTCGTATCGAGCCCGGTAATGCCGTAGTGCTGGCGGGTGAGACATGCGATGTGCGTCTGGTTCCTCCGCGATCGAATGTCTACTGGGAGATCCAAAGTCTATCTGTCAGCGCCGACGATCCAGGGACGATGATCAAAGACCGGGGGGACGAAGGGACCTATCTGGCCGCGCCAGCTTCCTCTCTGGATGGCAAGCCGAGCAAAGTACTGGTACTCGCTAAGGATGAGGCGTCGACCGAGGTGCTGGCTTCGGCGTTGGTGACCACTGTGCCTCGGGGCGTGACGGTGAATCCAATGATCCATACCTGTTACACGCAAACAGACCTGACCCTTACCGCAGGTTCGCTGGCGGGCGGTGACTTGGGCTGGACGATCGATAATCTCGTGGAAGGGGAACGTGGTTCGCTGACGCCAGAAGACGGGGGCAAGCGTTGTCACTATGAACCAGGCCCTTCGGGAGGCAAGACCTATGTCATCGACAAGATACAGGTTCAAGACTCCAAGACGGGTGATCAACGCACGGCCTATGTACTGGTGGTGCATGCCAATCCATCTATGAGTATCAAGGTGCTCCCTCAGGAAGACGGCAGCCTTGAGTTGGAGGCCAGTGCTGGGGGCTCTCAGCTCGAGGATGTGGAATGGACATTGCCAATTGAAGGTCAAGGCGCCCTCGTCGATGGACGGTATGTGCCTGATGATGCCAACCAGACGGGATTCGTCCTGATTTTTGCCGAGGCCAAGGTGGAAACCCTGTCGTTCAGTGGCCATTTGATCTTGCCATGGCCATTGACCGAGTTCCCTGCGCTCACCCAACAACTGCTTGCGTCTGAGTCATAAGCGTGCTGGTTGCTGACACCATTCAAGGAGGTTCGGAAAAATGTCCGGCAATTCTATCGAGCACGTGCTCGAAACCATGAAAGCAATCAACGTGACCCTGGGATGGGGCGCGTTGGCTGTCTATAACCGCGGTTGTTTGAACGACCTGCTCAAGCGTCATTACCTGGAGCGGTTGCATGACTTGCGTTCGCTGCCGCTGTTCGAGGCGACGATCGACCCTGACGGGCAGGGGCGCACGCAGGTGCAGGCCATCGAATTCGGTATGCCGACCCTGTCCTTCGCCAATGCCTCGGCCGGTGGCCGGCGCGTGCAGGTGACCCTGCCGATCCTGTCGGGGACCTACCGGCGTGAAGCGCAGTATGCCGATGGCCAGCAGCACTATTTCGTCATCAATGAAGCCATGGGCTATGCCGTGCAAGCCGATGTCGATCTGGAGGTGGTCTCCTACAGGGAGCGTTGGGGCCTTGTGCTCGATCTGTGCAATGTGTCGCGTGTACGTTGCAATCTTGGGGGGGGCGATGACGGCCTGGCCGCTGAACTGGCGCGATGGTTCCGCGATTTGCCTGACTACCAGAGCCAGTTCGCCCTGGTGAATGTCGATTGTCAGGGCGATGAACCCTGGACACCGACCGGCATGCGGGTATACACCCAGGCTGCGCCTGGTTCCCAGGTACCCGGTGCGGCCAACCATGGGCAAGGTGCGCTCTTGGTGTTCTTCAAGGTCAAAGCGAGGGCGCGCGATGGCATCGCGCCGACGGATACCTTCCCCTACCTAGTCGTGGAGGAGCAGGGCATCGAACGCTATCCGGTGGCCCTGGTGCAGGACCGGGCGTTGAATCATCTGCCGGGCAGCCTGTCGCAGAAACTGTGGTACCAGCCGAGCCCGTACGGCTTCGCCGAGCGCGCCAGGCATGTGCCGTTCGATACCGTCATGTTCGGTGACCTGCTGCCACTTGGGCCGTCGTTCACCGTGGAAGCACCTCGCTACACGATGGAGGTGGGCCGCAGTTACGACTTCATCCTGCGCGACCCGCAGGGCCAGGCCGTCCAGGCTTCGCGTTGGACGGTAAGCGGCTTTGATGCGTCGGGCTCTGGGGAGTATGGGCATATCGATGCGAAGGAGGGCTGCTACCGGTTCGAATCGGTCGAGCGCCTCAAGCCGGGTGGGCAGGCCATTGTGGTGACCGCCGAGCTGTACCAAGATGGCATGTTCTACAAGGCGTCGGCACGTGCACGGGTATCGGTCGAGGTTTTCGAGCTGCAGCCGGAAGTCGCGTTCATCACCCCTGAGGCACCGATCGAGCTGCAGATGGCCGGGGTGGGGCCAGGTCATGCCTGGCGACTGCTGGGTGAACGCAATGGCCAGCTACAGTTGCACAACTTCAAGCAGGCGACGTTCATCCCCGATGCTGCCGTCAAGCGCAAGGGGCTGGCTATTCAGCAAGTGGGTGTCACCAGCGACCACCGTCGCAGGTTCTCGATTGTCATGGCCAATGGGGAGCAGCTGTTGTCTGTCCAGCCTGGGGTGTTCCGAAAGGTCGGGTACCGAGAGTCGTTGCGCCTGGAGGAGCAGGACACCCGTTTCATGCCGGAGGCGAAACGGTGTTGGCGGCTGTTTGGCGTCGGTGAGTTGAGTGAGGATGGGCTCTTTACCGCACCGGCCAGCGGTGCCCCGGGCTTTGCCGTGGTGACCTGCGAGATCGAGCACGGCGGTGTGGTGCTGGCAACAGGCTACAACGTGCTGGAAATCGGCAGGCTGTAGAACCAGGCTGCTCTGCGTCCCCTCACGGGCAAGCCCGTTCTCATAGAGCAACGCATATCTTCTTGATTTTGCAGGCTCTTTGTAGTAGCGGGCTTGTCCCGCGATCAAGGGCGAAGCCCTTGCCATGCCGTCGCGGTGGGCAGGGCGGGCCCAATCGCGGGACAAGTCGGACCGCCGCACCGCCGCTCCCACAAGGATTTCGCAAGTCTTGAGAGCGGCGCAATCTCGGTGGGAGCTGGCGACAGCCTGCGATGGGCTGCAAGCAGCCCCAAGCCCTCAAACGCTGGATCCCCCAGACTCAAGGGGCCGCTTTGCGGCCCATCGCAGGCTCCGCCAGCTCCCACTAAGGTTGCGCGATCTCCTAGCGTCCCAATGGCTCAAGTGCACAGGGCACGTCAGTGCTTCGGGGTTTGCTCCGGTAGGCTCAACAATTGCTTTTGCTGGTTCCAGTCGAAGGGCTCACCCTTCTGTTCAGCTTCGTAGCGCAGGTCTTCCAACTGCTGGTAAATGCTGAGCTCCTCGTCCGGCATGAAGTGCAGGCAGTCGCCACCGAAGAACCACAACAGGTCGCGTGGCACCAGGTGGGCGATCTGTGGGTAGCGCTGGATCACCTGGCAGATCAGGTCCTGGCCCAGGTACTGGCTTTCCAGCGGGTCCTGGGGCAGCAGGGTGAGCAGTTCGTCGAAGCGCTCGAGGAACAGGGCGTGGCTCTCTTCCGGTACCTGCTCGGCCTCGCCCAGGGCCGCCAGTATGGTGCGCAGGTGCTGGAGCAGTTGCAGGTGATATTCCAGGTGCGGGTTGGCCATGGAAAGGTCCTCGGTATGGCTGAAACGGGGGGCGGAGTATACGCCGGTTGTTCGGTTTGTGCCTTGGGGGCGGGCCTTGAAAGGGTGACGTCTGTAAGATCGAACGCCGCCCGCGCGGCGCGGGATCTCACCGGCACCGAAACGCCTGCGGCGAACTCAGCGCACTTTGTCCGGTACCGCCTGCAATGCCTCCTTCTCGAACGCATCCACATCGATGACCCGCCGCCGCGCCGCCTCGGCCTCGTGCAGCCGTTGGCCTTCATCGGCCTGCAACACACCGGCCTCGACTGCCGCATCGATGGCCGACTGGCCGGGAGCGGGGTGTAGCTTGCCGTCCTTGACCGCCTCATGCACGGCCTTGTGCAAGGGGGCGCATGCTTCCAGCAGATCACAGGCACGTTGCAATGCCGCCACCGGGTCGCCTTCCGTGCTGGGGCGCAGGCAGCCGGCCAGCAGTTCTTCGAGTGCCGGGTCGCCTTTGCTCCGGCCGATCAGTGCCGCCACCTCTGCATCCAGTTCATCGCTCGGGCCGGTATGGCGGCGGCCTAAGGGGAACACCAGCACGCGCAGGGCACAGCCGATGAAGCGGTTGGGGAAGTTGTCGAGCAACCGGTCCAGGGCATGTTCCGCCTGGCCCAGGCTTTCCTCCAGGGCCCAGCGCAGCAAAGGCTGCATATGCTCGGGCGAGCCCAGGTCGTGGTAGCGCTTGAGCGCCGCCGAGCTCAGGTACAGGTAGCTCAGTACATCACCCAAGCGGGCGCTGAGCCGTTCACGGCGCTTGAGCGCTCCGCCCAGGAGCATCATCGACAGGTCGGCCAGCAGGGCGAAGGCGGCGGCCTGGCGGTTCAGGGCGCGGAAGTACCCTTGGCTCAGCGCATCCCCCGGCACCTTCTCGAAGTGGCCCAGGCCCAGCCCCAGTACCCAGGTACTGGCAGCGTTGCCTGCGGCGAACAGGATGTGCTTCATCAAAAGGTCGTCGAACTCCCGCAGGGCCTGCTCCTGGTCCGGGCGAGCGGCGAGGGCCATTTCATCGAGCACGAACGGATGGCAACGAATGGCACCCTGGCCGAAGATCATCAGGTTGCGCGAAAGAATGTTGGCCCCCTCTACGGTGATGAAGATCGGTGCGCCCAGCCAATTGCGCGCCAGGTAGTTGTTCGGGCCCATGATGATGCCCTTGCCGCCGTGCACATCCATGGCGTGCTGGATGCATTCACGGCCGCGCTCGGTGAGGTGGTACTTGAGGATGGCCGACAGCACCGAGGGTTTTTCGCCCAGGTCCACGGCCAGGGCGGTGAGCAGGCGCGCGCTGTCCATCAGCCAGGCGTTGCCGCCGATCCGTGCCAGAGACTCCTGGATGCCTTCGAAGGCCGCCAGTGGCACGTTGAACTGCTCGCGCAGGTTGGCGTACTGCCCGGTCACAAGGCTGGTGTACTTGGCCGCGCCGGTGCCTACCGCCGGCAGCGAGATGGAGCGCCCCACCGACAGGCAGTTCATCAGCATCATCCAGCCCTTGCCGAGCATGGCCTGGCCGCCGATGAGCAAGTCCAATGGGATGAACACATCCTTGCCGCTGTTGGGTCCGTTCATGAACGCGGCGCCCAGGGGCAGGTGGCGCTTGCCGATTTGCACGCCGGGCAGGTCGGTGGGAATCAAGGCCAGGCTGATACCCAGGTCTTCTTCCTCCCCCAGCAGGTGGTCCGGGTCGTAGGCCTTGAATGCCAGGCCGAGCAAGGTCGCCACCGGGCCGAGGGTGATGTAGCGCTTTTCCCAGTTCAGGCACAGGCCGATGACTTCTTCGCCTTGCCATTGGCCTTTGCACACCACGCCGGTGTCGGGCATGGCGCCCGCGTCGGAGCCTGCCAGGGGGCCTGTGAGGGCGAAGCAGGGGATCTCCTCGCCACGCGCCAGCCGAGGCAGGTAATGGTTGCGTTGCGTCTCGGTGCCATAGTGCAGCAGCAATTCAGCCGGGCCGAGGGAGTTGGGCACCATCACCGTGGAGGCCAGGTCACCGCTGCGGGTGGCCAGCTTCATGGCCACCTGGGAATGGGCGTAGGCCGAGAAGCCTTTGCCGCCGTAGTCCTTGGGAATGATCAGGGCGAAGAAACCCTGCTCCTTGATGTAGGCCCAGGCCTGCGGCGGCAGGTCCAGATCCTGGCCGATCTGCCAGTCGCTGACCATTGTGCAGAGGGTTTCGGTTGGGCCGTCGATGAAGGCTTGCTCTTCATCGGTGAGCTTGGGTACCGGGTAGTCGAGCAAGGTGTGCCAGGCCGGGCGGCCGCTGAACAGCTGGCCGTCCCACCACACGGTGCCTGCGTCGATCGCCTCGCGTTCGGTGCGCGACATCGGCGGCAGGGTGCGTTGGAACCAGCGGAACACCGGTTCGGTGAACAGCCTGCGCCGCCAGTCGTGCAGCACCAGGAAGGCGGCCTTGCAGGCCAGGACCAGCCACAGCACTGCCAGCAGCCAGCCTGGGCAGTCGCTCCAGATGCCCATCGCCAGCACGTAGGCCGCGACGGCCCCAATGACCTGTAGCGGTGCCAGGCGCCTATGCATGAGATACGCCGTGCCGACCACCAGTAATAGCAACCACAACAGCAACATAGATAGTCCTCCATGGAACCTGGTTTTTGAACGGATCTATGTAGCTTAGCCATGAACAGCGGCTTGCCTGGCAAAGTCCAGGGTCAGGTGTTCACTGGCAGACTTGCTAGCTGTTGTGGGCTGCGAGGGGCATGTAGAACAGCGGGCTCATTGCGCCGGCGAACGCCGCGCATTCCATACCACGCCATAAAGGATGCCGTGTTCATGAGTAACGACTTCGCAGCCCCAGAAATACCCGCGTTGGGCGGGGGAGAATCGCTCGACTTGAAGAGCTTGAATGGTAATGACCTGGACGTGTTGTTCACGTACGACGGGATCGACGAAAACGACTATTGCATCATCAACTTGCGCGGTCGCTCTGCCGACGGGCGTAATCGAGTCTACAAAGGAGGTGGGATAGTCGGAGAGCTGGATGACCGAAAATACGCAACGATGTGGATTCCAAACGCCCAATTGGAGGCGTTATCAGGCGGTTGGGGATTCGTATCGGTCGATCAGGACGATGGATTCGGCAAGCTGACGGAGTCTGACCTGGCGTTTTTCTATGTGGACAAGGCGGCGGATACGGTTAGAACGCTGCCACCGGCTCTAGTCATCGGAGGCAATGGCTTGCGTATCGATCTGGATCGGGAGCCGGGTGACGGTATGGTCGTGGTTGGGCCTTATGCGGCCATGGCCGTTGACGATAAGGTAACGCTCTTCTGGCACGGTCAGGACAAGCATGGCGAACCGCTTGGCCCGATCAGCCTGCAACATGTGAATACTGCCCAGGACATTGGGAAGCCGCTTCTCTGGCTTCTGGATGGCAACGAGTTGCACTTGGCCAGCGAGGGTCAAGGGGAGGTGAGCTATACGATCGACTACGCCGATTCTGCAACGGGCAGTCAGTCCCCAAGGCAATTATTGCGTATTGTCCAGGGTGAGCCCGAAGGGCCGAAACTGCCGAGCCCGCGCATCGAAGGCCTCACTGGAGATCATGTGGATCCGGGGGCGTATCCCGACGGTATCGTTGTCCAGGTCGACGACTTTGGCATGCAGCTGGACGATGAGGTCGTGCTGCACGTATATGGTCGGGCGCCCACAACCTGTGTGGTGCAGGTGGATGTCAGCATTCTGCAGAGCGGCAAGATCAGGTTCGGCCTGGGGCATGATTGGCTGCAGGCCAACACCAGCGGGTGGGTCACGCTTGTCTATCAATTCAGCCGGTTGGGCACTTTGCAGGTGAGCGAAGCGCTGCCCCTGACCATCGGCACGGCACCGGTCTTGCCAGCACCCACCGTGGACGGTGTTGAGTCCGAGGGGGACGCAAAGGGCTCGCTGACTCCGGAAAGGGCCGTGAACGTACGTATTCCTACGGAGGTAGAGGCTAGGAAGTTCGAGATGATCGCGGTCAACCGAATGGGGGACCGCTTCCCTGCCAACCTGAACCTGGGGAGCGACAAGATTTTCCAGTTTCCAATGGACGTGATAGCCGCCAACCTGGGCCAACGCCTCGAGCTTTTCTACTCGTTCAAGCATGATGATGGAACCGTCGAATACTCCAAGGCCTACGACCTGGGCATCAGGAACGTTGTGAACCCTAACCACTTCAAGAGGATCGAATGCAAGGCTGCCAAGGAGGGGAAGTTGTCTTTGAGCACGGTGCCGGAAGAGGGCGTATTGCTGGAATTGCCTATGTGGCAGTTCAGCCGCCCGGAGCAGCCGGTTCGTATCCAGGCGATGGGGCACGATGCGGGTGGGGCGATGTTGCCGGTCGAGATCGTGCGTGACGACCTGCCTTTGACGCTCGCAGAGCGCCAGGCTGGCAAAGTGCAGGCCTATATGGCCAAGCGCTTCGTGCAAAGCCTGAAACTCAACGACACCTTCCGTATCCGTGCGGCGGTCAGCTTTGATAAAGGACGCTCTTTCAAGACCTTACCGGCGCTGGTACTAACAGTGGTGCCTTGAGTTTCCTATTACGGTAAGCCTTGGGCCCGGCGTTGGCCGGGCCTTTTCAAGAGGTTATCGATAGCTGATGGTGAACTTCAGTGCGCCGTTTGCCGAGCCCGGCTTGATTTTTTCGGCGGGCAGCGTCTGGTAATAATGGGCCTTGAAGGCGAGGCGGGTGGTGCCTTTGGTCAAGTTGGCCATGTCCTCTTCTGTCTCCAGCGGCATCGGGGTTCCGTCGCCTTTGAGGATTTGTATGCCAACGCCTTCGGCGTCTGAATCGTCGGTGAGGGTGAAAACCCCGGGCTTACCCGATATGGGTGTCGACCCGTCGATACCCTCGAGTGTGATGGCGACGCGCGTCATGCCCTTAGGGTCGCCTTCGCAGTTGGTCAACTCGATCGCGAAATCTGTCGAGGCGGTGGTATGGTCAATCCCCTTGAACTCCGATTTTGGCCAGCTTTGCAACTGCACGACGGCGGGGCTGGAGGTTTTGGGAACGGTGCAAGGGTTGCTGACGACGCGGCTGGTCAACCGGTAGTCCATGAACGAGCCGCCGATGCTAGTGCTGGCTCTGAACAAGGGGGTGTCGATGTAGTGCACACCCGGCGCGATGTCGCCAATCTTGACCAGTTGAATCCTGTGGAGCAGCCTCGTGAGCACCATCTGGTTCCCTCCGGTGTTTCCGAGGGTACCCGTGAAGGGTATAGAGCTGTTGTCGGTTGGTTTGAAATAATTGTTTGCGCCCCCGGTAAACGGGACGCCGAGCTGCACTGCGACGCCAATGCCGGCAACATTGGTTTTCATTACCCGCACGTCTCCAGGACCAAGGAAGGCTGACTGCCCGGTTAGCGTCTCGACGTTCAAGTTTATGGGGTTCGTGTCGTCGTCATTCTCACAGGTGAATTTCGTACCTGCAATGGGGTGTAGGTTGTCTTGCCTAACCGCACTAATTGCTTCACCGGGGCGAAGGCTGGCATCGACTTTGACGATGTCGGGAAGCGCGTACTCATAACTGAGCTGACCGCTATCCAAGGTGCAGTAGCGAGCGGCCATGGCAAGTGGGGCGTGACCGAGCGTTATCAGCAGTGCTGGTAATAACAGGGCGACGGGTCGATTCATTGGATGCTCCAGGGCATGTCAGCAGGTTCAGGCATGGGGTCGAATGTGGATGCCTTCATCCACAGCTCAGTGTTTGCATGCGGTACCCCTGTTCCTGAGGCATTTGGGCGATGTCCAGTTCCAGCTGGCATTGCGCATCTGCCGCCTCGCTCCAGCGCACGCTCACCTGTTGGTTGGGCTGGGTCGTCGAGAGCATCACCATGCCGGCTTGGCCAACTACACCCAGCGATGTGCCTGCGCTATCGGAGACCTGCGCGCCGAATGGCACTGGCTGGCCCTGGGGGGTATGCAGGGTGAGTACCAGGCGGTTGACCTTGCGCACTTCGAAGCGCTGCTTGACCACCGCGCCACGGCGCGGCACGACCTGCGCGCTGCCGTTATCGATCTCGATTTCCGGCCCCAACTGGTCGGTTTGCAGGACAAGCTGGTTGCGCTTGTAGGGGCTCAGGTTGGGCACGAGGGCAAAGCCGCGTGCGTTGGTGCGTACGCTCGAGGCGCTCTGCACGCCCACGTCAGGTGTATTGGGCACTTCGACCAAGCCGATGGTTTCGCCAAGGCTCGGGCCGAATTCGACGCCATCGGCGTGGGCCAGCAGCGAGCCGCTGGCGTTGAGCGACAGGCTGCGATAGTCGGGGCCAACGCTGACACCGGCGCCCAGCGAGGCGCTGGGCGTCTGGTAGCCCAGGTTCAGGCCGAGGGTTTGTCGTTGTCGCTCGTCACGACTGACGCTGGTGTTGTAGCTGAGGCGATAGTCGTTGGCGCTGCCGTTCATGCTCACGCGTTGGCGATTGCCGAGGGCGCTGTGCTGGGTGTCGAAATACAGGGTACTGCTGTGGCCGAAATCCAGAGGCAAGGAAATGCTCAGCCCCACTTGCCGATCGCTGCCACGCCTGGCAGTACGCAGCGACTGCGAAGCATGCAGGCCATAGCTGACCTTGTTGTGGGAGGTATTGAAGGAGAGACGGAACTGGCGTTCCACGTCCGCGCGCTGCCAGTAGTCCTGCTGGGAAAATGTCAGGTTGAACGAGCTGCGTGTGCCGAGGCGCTGGAGAATCGTGGTATCCAGGCGGCTACGGCGGCTGCCGGTGAAACGGGAGTCATGGCTGCGCTGGCTGACCCATTCATCGAAATCGCGGTAGCCTTCGGTCGAATAGCGATAGCCGGCGAAGCGCAGGTCGGTGCCTGTGCCGAATGTCTTGCTGTATTTCAACGCAAAGCTTTGGCCTTGCACATCGCTGGCGCTGTCGAATTGGCTGTTGGCGTGGGTTACGTCGAATGCCAGTGCGCCCAGGCTGCCCAGGTCACGGGCGACGCCGACGGCGTGGGCCAGGTAGCCTTCGCTGACCATCAAGCCTCCGTAGAGTGTGGTGTGCCAGGGCGTACCGTAGGCCAGGGTGCCTTGCCAGAGTGTGGGAGTGTCCAGGTCGCCGGCCGGGTTATAGCGGCCCAATGCCGCGTTGTAGCGCCATACGCCCGGGCGTAGCAGGTTGTCGATGTTGGCGTAGGGTTGGGTGAAGCGGCGCACCTGGCCATCTTCCTCGGTCAGCACGACCTCCAGTTCGCCTGTGCCGCCGACGCTCAGGTCGTCGATGGCGTAGGGGCCGGGGCTGACATAGGTGGAGTAGATGGGGTAGCCGTTCTGCAGAACCTCGAGCTTGGCTCGGGTTTGCGCGACACCGCTGATGATGGGGGCATAGCTGCGCATGATGTTCGGCAGCATGTCGAGGTCGGACGCGATGCGGGCACCCAGTATCGGTACGCCACGAAAGACCTCGCTACCGGTGAAGGTCTCGCCCAGGGTGAAGGTACCCAGGGTGCCGGGAAGGTCGCTCTGGGCGTAGGTATAGGCGCGGGTCCAGCTGCGTTTGCCATCGCTGTCCTGGCGCCAGGCCTGGCTGCTGCGCAGGCGCCAATCGCCGAGGTTCAGGCCGCTGTTCAAATACAGGTCGTAATGGTTGGTGCTGCCCTGGATACGGCTGTCCCGTTGCTGGGTGGATACCTGGTAATTGGCGAACGCTGCGGAAATCCCGCTGTCCCAGCGTGCTGGGTCGACATAACCGGCTATTTCCCGGCGCAGGGCAATGTGTGGAATGGATACCGCCACACGCAGTGCGGCGCTGTCGAAGTCCACCCGGGCTCCAGGAACGACGGTGGGTAGATCCAGGCAGGCTTGCTCGAGCAGGGCCGGGTCTGGCAAGGCATCCAGGCGCAGGCCCAGCTCACCCAGCAGGGCTGGCGAAAGACAAGGTTGCAGGCGGTTGTGCCCAGCGGCCAGGGAAAAGTCCAGTTCCCGCTGCCCGACCAAGGTGGAGTTGACCTGTAGCTCGGCCAAATAGCGGCCAGGGCCCAAGGCATGCTCGTTGGCCAGCGCGTTTAGGGCGGCAGTGGCGGTAGCGCCACTCAGGCCCGCCCGGTGCAGGAAGCTTGACTGGAACTCGACCGTGGGCTGTTCGCTTGGGGCTGCCAGGGCTGCACTACCGGGCATGCCGATGATCAGCAGGCAAAGTCGGTGCAGCCGCAAGCGCCCCCGCGCCTGGTGCGCAGAAGTCATAGATCGTTTCTCCGTGAGAGTGTCGCGAGGCGATCAGGGCGTGCCGTGCACCGGCAAGGACACGGGTGCACTGTTGCTGCCATAGTCGGTGATCACCGAAAAGACAGCCTGCAGACCATGGGCGGGCAGGCCGCTAGGCATGGGGTAGGTTTGCTCGCTCATGGGCGCAATCATGTCGACATCCGGGACGGCGAGTTGCCGGCCTGCGGCTTCGAGGTCCAATCGGCTGAACGTGAAGTAGAACGGGGAGGGGTTATGCACATGCAAGTGCGCTTTACCTTCAACGGTAATAAGCGAAAAGCGCAGGTCCTTCAGGTGCTCCGTGACGGGCCCTGACAAATGGCTGGGGCGATAGAACAACTTGATCCGCGTGCGCAAGGCGATGTTCAGGGCATTGCGCTGTCCCGGTACGGTTTGTGGAATCTCCTGCAAATTGAAAAAGAACAGCGACTCACGATCGGCCGGCAAGTCACTCGGAAGGTGGGCGATTTGCACGGTGCGCTCTTTGCCGGGGTCAAGACGAAACAGTGTCGGAGAGGCCGTGAAGGGCACGGCGGTCGTCGTATCGTCGGCACGTGTGTTCACCCACGCTTGTGCCGCATAGGTGCGTTCGCTGGGGTTGGCGACAATGATCGACGTGCTGCGCTTGCCGCTCTCGTAAATGAGGCGTGTGGTATTGAGCGTGAGTGCGGCATGGGCGCTGGAAAAAGAACCCAGCACGGCGAGCAGGCAACTGATTGAAAGTGCGCGCGTATAGGGAAAAGAGAGCATGGTGTTCAACGATACTGGAAGAGTATGGTCCAGGCGCAGGGTGCGCCTGGTAAGGGTTAGATCAATTCGACGGTAATATCGATATCGCCCTCGACCCGCCCTTCACCCACGCTGCCGGTGGAAACGAGTTCTGCGCTGTAATTGAACAGCCCAGTGCCGATGTCATACTCGTTTTCAGTGCCAGGCTGGAGGGCGGCGTTGGTGTGGTCCTTGATTCGAATGCCAAGCCCGGTCGCCAAGTCAGGGCCGCTTTTTATGCCAAACAGGTTCGTGCCCGGAGAGGTCTCCTTCGAGGTGAACGTAAACTTGGCTTTTGTCAGGGAGGCGTCGCTGCAGGTCGGGTCGCCCCTGTCCACCTTGAGTTGGAAATTCTTGGGCGCAGAGGCGTCGCCCGAGCTCTTGAATACCGAGGTGGACAGTTTTTCGAAGTCCACGGAACCGTTGACCCCACCAGGCCCGATTACTTCGATAGGGCAAGTGCCGCCATCATAGATTTCGCCCTTGAATTGAATGTTGCCGCTACCGGTAGAGGCGAAGGCGCTGGTAGAGGCTAGCCCCAGGGCCAATGCCATGAATGCTTGTTTCATTTGCTTACCTAGATATGAGTTGTGTTGGTAATCGCGTGAGCGCTATTCCGGTGTAGTCACAAGTGACTGCAACTTCCGGAACGGTGGCAAGCTTAAGGGCGGCGAGGGAGAGGGTATGTAGGTATAGCGGCGTGAGTTGTTCGAATCGAAGACTTATTTCTGTAAGTGCATTTACCTATGGCATAGGGTTAAGGCGCTGGGGCTGTCTTGAAACCACGGTGCAGTCCATACCCGGCACGCCAACTATGGACTGCACAACCGTCACTCCGTCTGCCGGTTCATGCCCAATTCCATGTCATCGATCAGCGCCTTGGCCATGGCGCTGAGGATGCGCGCCGAACTGCCGGCGATCAGGTCGCTCTCCATCTCGGCTTCGCAGGTGAGGTGGCGAATGCAGCCGAGCAGCACCGACAGCTCGCTGAAGGCGTGCTGGAACGAGATTCCTGGCTGGATGCGGTAGAGCTCCATGCAAGTGGTGCGGCCTGCGGTGCTCCAGGTGGTAGGTTTGTCCTGGGCTTCTGCCTGGCCGGGGGCTCGGCTGATGGTGTGAAGGGATGCGGGTGGGGGATCCGGGACGAGTTTTTTCATGGTGAAACTCCAGTGCGTGACGGGAGCGGCCATCTAGATCTTTCTCACGGATAAAGGTGGCAGCCGTACGCGGGGTGAGAAACCGGTGCACTGAAGCCGGCCAGACCGAAGTCTGCCCGCGCATGGCCGCCATAAAGCGATTGCCTTGGCAGTGCAGGTCGGGTTCTCACACCCGGTCACCCATTTGGGCGACCGGTTGACGTTATCCCTGAGGTATTTCCCCGACAATGAGGCTACTTCCAGCAAGTGCGTAGGATAGGTCTCTAAAGAATTATCCTGAAGCTTTTGGTTTCAGGTTCGGAAATGTCTTACCTGGTGGCCGGTAAGGCATGGCCGGGCAAGCCCGGATCGCGGGCGTCGGTCTTGAGATGGAGGGGGCTGTGAGATCGAGCGCCGCCCGCGCGGCGCATCGCGAGCTGCGCTCGCTCCTACGTCTGTTTACGGCCAGTAACGCCTGTGACAGGCGCGCGCGACCGCCTGGTCCGTACGACACAATTTCGCGTCTGGCACCAAAGCATCCGCGCGAAAATCCCACAGGATGAACTGGCCCGAAACAAACGTAGGAGCGAGCGTAGCTCGCGATGCGCCGCGCGGGCGGCGCTCGATCTCACAGCCCACAAAGCCGCCGCGACGAACTTACCCCCGATCTTGAAGTAAACTGCTCCACCTGCACATTCATAAGGACATCGCCATGCTGAAGATCTGGGGCCGCAAGAATTCGAGCAATGTGCGCAAGGCGCTGTGGACCGCCCATGAACTGGGCCTGGATTTCGAGTCGATCGACGCCGGTGGTGCCTTCGGCGTGGTCGACGAACCCCACTACCGCGCCCGTAACCCCAACGGCCTGGTGCCCATGCTCGAAGACGGCGACCTGGTGCTATGGGAATCCAATACCATCGTGCGCTACCTCTGCGCCCAGTATGGCCGCGACCAGGGCTGGTACCTGGACGACCCCCGCCAGCGCGCCCAGGCGGACAAATGGATGGACTGGACCACGTCGTCCTTCGCCACGCCGTTCCGCCCGCTGTTCTGGGGCCTGCTGCGCACCCCCGAGGCGCAGCGCGACTGGGTGGCGATCAATGCCGCGCAAAAGCAATGCGCCCAATTGCTGTCGATCGCCGACCAGGCCCTGGCGCAGCAGCCCTATCTCTCGGGCCAGGAAATCGGCATGGGCGACATCCCGCTGGGTAGCTTCATCTACGCCTGGTTCGAGATGCCCATCGAGCGCCCGGACATGCATCACCTGCGCGCCTGGTACGAGCGCCTGCGCGAGCGGCCGGCCTACCAGGCGGCGGTGATGACGGCATTGACCTGAACACCTCGGCTGCTTCGATAGTCATTATCGATACACATGACTGTACTTGTGCGGCCAGGCCTTGCACCATGGGCCGCACTCACTGCGCCAGTGACTTGACCTGGCGTGTCCTGAACCCTTTTTCGGTACCTGACCCGCTATGAGTTCCGCCCTGTCCATACGACAGCTGACCAAGACCTACGGCAACGGCTTCCAGGCCCTCAAGGGCATCGACCTGGACGTTTCCGAAGGTGACTTCTTCGCCTTGCTCGGCCCCAATGGCGCCGGCAAGTCCACCACCATCGGCATCCTCTCGACCCTGGTGAACAAGACCAGCGGCACGGTGAACGTGTTCGGCCACGACCTGGACCGCGAGCCCGCGGCGCTCAAGCGCTGCCTGGGCGTGGTACCCCAGGAGTTCAACTTCAACCAGTTCGAGAAGACCTTCGATATCGTCGTCACTCAGGCCGGCTACTACGGCATCCCGGCCAAACAGGCCAAGGAGCGCGCCGAGCAGTACCTGACCCAGCTGGGCCTGTGGGACAAGCGCGACGTGCAGTCGCGTTCGTTGTCCGGCGGCATGAAGCGCCGCCTGATGATCGCCCGGGCGTTGATCCACGAGCCGCGCCTGCTGATCCTCGACGAGCCCACCGCCGGGGTGGACATCGAGCTGCGCCGTTCGATGTGGAGCTTCCTCACCGAGCTGAACCAGAAAGGCATCACCATCATCCTGACCACCCACTACCTCGAGGAAGCCGAGCAGCTGTGCCGCAATATCGGCATCATCGACCACGGCACCATCGTCGAGAACACCAGCATGCGCAAGCTGCTGGGCAAGCTGCACGTAGAGACCTTCGTGCTCGACCTCAAGCAGGACCTGCCCCAGGCACCGGTGCTGCAAGGCTACCCGTGCCGCCTGATCACCCCCCATACCCTGGAGGTGCAGGTGGACAAGGACATGGGCATCACCGCGCTGTTCGGCCAGCTGGCCCTGCAGAACATCGAAGTGCAGAGCCTGCGCAACAAGACCAACCGACTCGAGGAGCTGTTCGTGTCCCTGGTGGAGAAAAACCTGTCGAAGGTGGCGGTATGAGCGTGGAACTGCGTACCAACTGGGTGGCCCTGAACACCATCGTCTACCGCGAAGTGCGGCGCTTCCTGCGCATCTGGCCGCAGACCCTGCTGCCGCCGGCGATCACCATGGTCCTGTACTTCGTGATCTTCGGTAACCTGATCGGCCGGCAGATCGGCGACATGGGTGGCTTCACCTACATGGAATACATCGTGCCGGGGTTGATCATGATGTCGGTGATCACCAACTCCTATGGCAACGTGGTCTCGAGCTTTTTCGGCAGCAAGTTCCAGCGCTCGATCGAGGAGCTGATGGTCTCGCCGGTGTCGCCGCACACGATCCTCGTGGGCTATGTGCTCGGTGGCGTGCTGCGTGGCCTGGCGGTCGGGGTGATCGTGACCCTCCTGTCGCTGTTCTTCACCCAGTTGCAGGTGCATCACTTGGGCGTGACCGTGGTGGTGGTGCTGTTGACCGCGACGATCTTCTCGCTGCTGGGCTTCGTCAACGCCGTGTTCGCACGCAACTTCGACGACATTTCGATCATCCCGACCTTCGTGCTGACACCGCTGACCTACCTGGGCGGGGTGTTCTACTCGATCAACCTGCTGCCGCCGTTCTGGCAGACCGTGTCGCTGGCAAACCCGGTGCTGCACATGGTCAACTCGTTCCGCTACGGCATCCTAGGGGTGTCGGATATCCGTATTGGCACGGCGATCACCTTCATGCTGGTGGCCACCGCGGTGCTCTACGTGCTGTGCGTGCGCCTGCTGGTCAGCGGCCGCGGCATGCGCGCCTGAGGCGCGTTCCCCCTTGCGCCGGCGCCACTGCCGGCCCACCCACCAGCGCCAGTACAGCATGGTGGCGAAGTAGGCCAGTGCACCCAGCACCAGGCCGCAGACCACCGAACCGAGCAGGAAGGGTTGCCAGATCGTCGACAGCTGGTCGGTGACCCACTGCACGGTGATTTCGTCGGGCAGGCTGCGCGGCGGCACCTGCATCAGCCAGGCGCCGGTCATGTAGGTGACGAAGAACACCGGTGGCATGGTCAGCGGGTTGGTCAGCCAGACCAGGCTGACCGCAATCGGCAGGTTACCCCGCAAGGGAATGGCCAGGCTTGCCGCCAGCAGCATCTGCATGGGCATGGGAATGAGCGCCGCGAACAGGCCGACGCCCATGGCCCGCGCCACCGAATGACGGTTCAGGTGCCAGAGGTTCGGGTCATGCAGCAATTTGCCGAAAAAGCGTAAGGATTTGTGTTCCCGAATGCTGGTCGGATCTGGCATGTAGCGTTTGAACAGGCGGCGAGGCATGTAGGCTCCCGGCGGGTTGATGGGGGAAGTATGCCTTTTTTCCCTGACCGCCTTGTTCAGAGTTTGTGACAATTGTTGAGCAAGGGGTGGCGCCATTTTCGGCTATGCCTCAGAAGGTCGTTTCGCTTCTGGGGCTCTAACTCATGCGCACAGGGATGTTTGCGCTCGCACTCGGGTTGTTGAGCCTGGGTGTTCTGCCTGCCTTGCCATCGGTCGGTTGGTGGGCGGTTTTGCTGGTGCTGGGCCTGGTAGGCCTGTGCAGCCGGGCATGGCCATTGGGGTGGTTTCTGCTCGGCGTCTGCTGGGCGTGCTGGTCGGCGCAGGTGGCATTGGATGACCGCCTGGCTCCCGCACTCGATGGTCGCACCTTGTGGCTCGAAGGGCGGGTAGTGGGGTTGCCGATCCAGGCGCCGCACAGGGTGCGCTTCGAATTGGAGGATGCGGTCTCGCGTCGTGCCGGGCTGCCACGACGCCTGCAACTGAACTGGTTCGATGGCCCCGACATCCGCGCGGGCGAGCGCTGGCGGCTGGCTGTCACGCTCAAGCAACCCCATGGCCTGCTCAACCCCCACGGCCCGGACCGGGAGGCGGCCTTGCTGGCGCGGCGCATCGGGGCGGTCGGTACGGTCAAGGCCGGCCATCTGCTGGAGGCGGCGCCAGGCAACTGGCGAGACGGGTTGCGTCAACGGTTGCTGGCGATCGACGCCCAGGGGCGCGAAGCCGTCCTGGTCGCGCTGGTGCTGGGGGATGGTTCGGGTCTTTCCCAAAGCGACTGGCGGGCCTTGCAGGCCACCGGCACGGTGCATCTGATGGTGATTTCCGGCCAGCATATCGGTTTGGTGGCCGGGTTGGTCTATGGCCTGGTGGCGCTGCTGGCGCGCCTGGGGGCCTGGCCGGCACGCCTGCCCTGGTTGCCCTGGGCGTGTGCGCTGGCCCTGGTCGCCGCCTTGGGCTACGGCTGGCTCGCAGGCTTCGGGGTGCCGGTGCAGCGGGCCTGCCTGATGCTCGCGGTGGTACTGCTGTGGCGCCTGCGTTTTCGCCACCTGGGCGTATTCACACCGTTGCTCATGGCCATGTGCGGTGTCCTGCTGGTCGAGCCGCTGGCCAGTTTGCTGCCGGGCTTCTGGCTCTCGTTCGCCGCGGTCGGGGTGCTGACCTTCTGCTTCGCCGGGCGGCTGGGGGCTTGGCGACCCTGGCAAGCCTGGAGCCGGGCGCAATGGGTGATTGCGGTCGGCCTGCTGCCGCCATTGCTGGCGTTGGGGCTGCCGATCAGCCTGACGGCTCCGCTGATGAACCTGGTGGCGGTGCCCTGGATCAGCTTCGTGGTGCTGCCGTTGGCCTTGCTCGGCAGTGCGTTGTTGGCCGTTGGCGCATTCGCAGAAGGGCTGTTGTGGCTCGCTGGGGGCTCGCTGGATGCGTTGTTCGAGGTGCTGGGCTGGGTGGCGAGCCGGCGTCCGGCCTGGCTGCCGCCGGCCTTGCCGCTGGGGGCGTGGCTGCTGGTTTGCCTGGGCGCGATGCTGGTGCTCCTGCCTCGGGGGATCCCGCTGCGGGGCTTGGGTGGCGTGATGTTGCTGGCGCTGTGGACGCCCCGGGACCACGTGCCCCACGGGCAGGTGGAGGTGCTGCAGCTGGATGTCGGGCAGGGCCTGGCCGTGCTGCTGCGCACCCGCCACCACAACCTGCTCTACGATGCCGGGCCCGCCAAGGGCAGCAGCGACCTGGGCGAGCAGGTCGTGTTGCCGACCCTGCGCAAGCTGGGCGTGAGGCAACTGGACCTGATGCTGATCAGCCACGGCCATGCCGACCATGCCGGCGGCGCCGCGGCCATCGGTCGAGGCCTACCGATCGCCCAGGTACTCGCCGGCGAGCCTGGGCAGCTGGCGGCCGAACTGGGGGCGCTGCCGTGCGCCAGCGGTGAGCGTTGGCGCTGGGATGGGGTGGACTTCGCGCTCTGGCAATGGCCACAGGGGCCAGACAGCAACGAGCGATCCTGTGTGCTACGGGTCGAGGCGCAGGGCGAGCGCCTGTTGCTGGCAGGCGACATGGAGGCCGGCGCCGAGCGGGCCTGGCTGGCCGCGACCGAGTCGCCGCGTATCGACTGGCTGCAGTCACCTCACCATGGCAGCCGCAGCTCGTCCACCGAGCCGTTCATCCGGGCCTTGGCGCCGCGTGGCGTGTTGATTTCGCGCGGGCGGTACAACGGTTTCGGGCACCCGCATCCGCAGGTATTGGAGCGCTATCGGCGGCATGGGTTGAGTGTGCATGACACTGCGTTGGAAGGGGCGTTGCGTTTGCGGCTGGGAAGCCATGGGGTAGTGGAGGGCATGCGGGAGCAGAGGCGGTTCTGGCGGCAGGTGCAGTGAGTTATGCAGTATTGACCCAATCGCGGGACAAGTCGGACCGCCGCACCGCGGCTCCCACAAGTGTTGAGAGCGGCGCAATCTCGGTGAGAGCTGGCGACAGCCTGCGATGGGCTGCAAAGCAGCCCCGAGCCTCGAACGTGGAGCCTCTCCAGACTCAAGGGGCCGCTTTGCGGCCCATCGCAGGCTCCGCCAGCTCCCACCGGGTGGCCTGCGACTGAGCCGATTCCCTGACCTCCGGCAGATGAGCCCCTTGCGCGGCTATGGTAGAGTGCAGGCCTTTTTCCAAGGGGATGCTTACTGTGTGGGAATTGGTCAAGTCCGGTGGTTGGATGATGCTGCCGATCATTCTGAGTTCCATCGCCGCCATGGCTATCGTCGCCGAGCGCCTGTGGACCCTTCGCGCCAGTCGCGTGACCCCGCCGCACCTGCTGGGCCAGGTGTGGGTGTGGATCAAGGACAAGCAACTGACCAGTGACAAGCTCAAGGCCCTGCGTGCCGATTCGCCGCTGGGCGAGATCCTCGCCGCGGGCCTGGCCAACTCCCGCCATGGCCGCGAGATCATGAAGGAGTGCATCGAGGAGGCTGCTTCGCGGGTCATTCACGATCTGGAGCGGTACATCAGCACCCTGGGTACCATCGCCGCCATGGCCCCGCTGCTGGGCCTGCTGGGCACGGTACTGGGCATGATCGATATCTTCAGCGCCTTCATGGGTTCACAGATGACCGCCAACCCGGCCGTGCTCGCCGGCGGTATCTCCAAGGCCCTGGTCACCACCGCGGCTGGCCTGATGGTCGGTATCCCGGCGGTCTTCTTCCACCGCTTCCTGCAACGGCGCATCGATGAGCTGGTGGTCGGCATGGAGCAGGAGGCGATCAAGCTGGTCGAGGTGCTGCAGGGCGACCGCGAAGTCGAAGTGGCCGGAGGCAAGGCGTGAAGTTCCGGCGCAACCGGCAACGGGAGAACGTCGACATCAACCTGGCGTCGCTGATCGACGTGGTGTTCGTGTTGCTGCTGTTCTTCGTGGTCACCACCACCTTCACCCGCGAGACCCAGCTGCGCGTCGAGCTGCCCGAGGCGGTCAGCGCCTCCCAGCCGCCGGCGGAGGAGGGCAAGCGCGTGGAAGTCACCATCAGCGCCGATGGCGTGTACTCGGTGAACAACCACTTGCTGCCCAAGAGCGACCTGGCGACCCTGACCGAAGCCCTGGAGCGTGAGTCCGGCGGCGACATCACCTTGCCGCTGTCGATCAGCGCCGATGGCAAGACCCCCCACCAGGCCGTGGTCACCGCGATGGATGCGGCCGGCGAGCTCGGCTTCAGCAAGCTGCGCATGACCACGGTCGAGGCGGCGCAGGGCACGCCCTGATGGCCTTCGCCGACCGCCTGCTCGCTGCCTGGTACACCGGGCACCCGGCCCTTGCGCTGCTGCGACCGCTGGAAGCCTTGTACCGGCGCGTGGTCTTGCGCAAGCGTGCACGTTTTCTCAATGGCCAAAGCGCCAGCTACCGTGCGTCGGTGCCGGTGATCGTGGTGGGTAATATCACGGTGGGCGGTACCGGCAAGACACCGATGATCCTCTGGTTGATCGCGCATTGCCGCCGCCAAGGCCTGAAGGTCGGCGTGGTCAGCCGTGGTTACGGCGCCACGCCGCCCAGCGTGCCTTGGCGGGTCCGGGCCGACCAGGACGCGAGCCAGGCTGGGGACGAACCCTTGTTGATCGTGCAGCGCACCGGTGTGCCGCTGATGATCGACCCCGAGCGCTCCCGCGCTGTGCAGGCCCTGTTGGCCAGCGAGCCGTTGGACCTGATCCTGTGCGACGACGGCATGCAACACTACCGCCTGGCCCGCGACCTGGAATTGGTGCTCATCGATGCCGCCCGTGGCCTGGGCAATGGCCGCTGCCTGCCGGCCGGGCCGTTGCGCGAGCCCGTCGAGCGCCTGGCCGAGGCGGACGCTGTGCTGTACAACGGCGCCGAACATGACCGGGACGGCGGCTTCGCCTTCGGTCTGCAGCCGACGGCGCTGGTCAACCTGCGCAGCGGCGAGCGCCGCCCCCTCGAACATTTTCCGCCAGGCCAGGCCGTGCACGCCGTGGCTGGCATCGGTAACCCGCAGCGTTTCTTCAATACCCTGCAGGGGCTAAACTGGCAGCCGATACCGCACCCCTTTGTCGACCATGCGCAGTTCAGCGCCCAGAACCTGGCATTCAGCCCGGCCTTGCCGCTGGTGATGACCGAGAAGGATGCGGTGAAGTGCCGGGCCTTCGCTGCCGAAGACTGGTGGTACCTGGCCGTGGATGCGGTGCCATCCCAGGCCTTCGCCGCCTGGTTCGATGGGCAGTTGCAGCGGCTGCTGCCTGGGCGCCCCGCACCTCAAGATTCTTAACTTTTCGGCCTCTGGCCTCGTAAGGAAGCCTCCATGGACACCAAACTGCTCGATATCCTGGCCTGCCCGATCACCAAGGGCCCGCTCAAGCTCAGCGCCGACAAGACCGAGCTGATCAGCAAGGGCGCTGGCCTTGCCTACCCGATCCGCGACGGCATCCCGGTGATGCTGGAAAGCGAAGCGCGCACCCTGACCGATGACGAGCGCCTGGATAAATGAGCCTGAACTTCACCGTGGTGATTCCCGCCCGCCTGCGCTCCACGCGCCTGCCGGGCAAGCCGTTGCTGCCGATCGCCGGCAAGCCGATGGTGCAGCATGTCTGGGAGCAGGCGCGCAAGAGTGGCGCCGGCCGCGTGGTCATCGCCACCGATGACGCCAGCATCGTCGAGGCCTGCCAGGCCTTCGGCGCCGAAGTCCTGCTGACCCGTGCCGACCATGAGTCGGGCACCGACCGCCTGGCCGAAGTGGCCGCGCACCTGCAATTGCCTGCCGATGCCATCGTGGTCAATGTCCAGGGCGACGAGCCGTTGATCCCACCGGTGATCATCGACCAGGTGGCCGCCAACCTCGCGGCCCATCCTGAGGCCGGCATCGCCACCCTGGCCGAGCCGATCGCCGAGCCGGAAACCGTCTTCAACCCCAACGCGGTGAAGGTGGTCAGCGATAAGAATGGCCTGGCCCTGACCTTCAGCCGCGCACCGCTGCCCTGGGCGCGGGAGGCGTTCGCCAACACCCGCGACCGCGTGCCCGAGGGTGTGCCGTACCGCCGTCACATCGGCATGTACGCCTACCGTGTGGGCTTTCTCCAGGACTTCGTTGGCTGGGGCCCATGCTGGCTCGAGCAGACCGAGGCGCTGGAGCAGCTGCGTGCCCTGTGGCACGGGGTGCGCATCCATGTCGCCGATGCCATCGAGGCGCCGGCGGTCGGTGTGGACACACCTGAAGACCTGGAGCGCGTACGGCGCTTGCTGGAGGCCTGATGCGCGTTCTGTTCGTCTGCCTGGGCAACATCTGTCGTTCGCCGACTGCCGAGGGCGTGCTGCGTCACCAACTGCAGGCCGCAGGCCTGGCCGAACAGGTGCACGTGGCGTCTGCCGGCACCGGTGACTGGCATGTGGGCAAGGCGCCCGACAGCCGTACCTGCAAGGCGGCCCTGGCGCGTGGCTACGACCTGTCGCGCCAACGTGCCCAGCAGGTCAAGGCCGAGCATTTCGGTGATTACGACCTGATCCTGGCCATGGACAAGAGCAACCTTGGCCACCTGCAGGCCATGCGCCCGCATACCGCCCGCGGCGAACTCGACCTGTTCCTGCGCCGCTATGGTGCGGCCCTGGATGAAGTACCAGACCCTTACTACGGCGGCGCCGAAGGTTTCGAGCTGGTCCTCGACCTGATCGAGGCGGCTTGCCGGGAGCTGGTCGTGGAAATCAAGGGGCGGCTATGACGGCGAGTTGGCAGGAGCGGGTATCGCTCAAGCCCTACAACACCTTCGGCATCGACGTGTGCGCACGGTATTTCACCCAGGCCCATGACGACGGCGAAGTGCGCCAGGCCCTGGCCGAGGCTGCCGAGCGGCAGGTACCGGTGCTGGTGATCGGTGGCGGCAGCAACCTGCTGCTGACCGGTGATATCGACGCCCTGGTGCTGCACATGGCCAGCCGTGGTCGCCGGGTCGTGCAGGAGGACGGTGACCGGGTAGTGGTCGAGGCCGAGGCCGGTGAGCCTTGGCATCCTTTCGTGCAATGGTCCCTGGAGCAGGGGTTTTGCGGCCTGGAAAACCTCAGCCTGATTCCTGGCACCGTGGGCGCTGCGCCCATGCAGAACGTCGGCGCCTACGGGGTGGAAATCAAGGACGTGTTCGCCGGGCTGACCGCATTGGACCGGGAAACCGGCGAGCTGCGCGATTTCGCGCTTGATGAGTGCGCCTTCGCCTACCGCGACAGCCTGTTCAAGCGTAACCCTGGGCGGTGGTTGATCTTGCGGGTACGTTTCGCCCTCAGCCGGACCTTGAGGGCTCACCTGGACTATGGGCCTGTGCGCCAGCGCTTGGCCGAGCAGGGCGTCGAAGCGCCTACCGCCAAGGCCATCAGCGAAGCGATCTGCAGCATTCGCCGGGAAAAACTGCCAGACCCGGCCGAACTGGGCAACGCCGGCAGCTTCTTCAAGAACCCGGTGGTTCCGGCGGCAGTGGCAGAACGCATTCGTGAGCACTACCCGAACGTGGTGGCTTATCCACAACCCGACGGCCAGGTGAAACTGGCTGCCGGCTGGCTGATCGAGCAAGCTGGGTGGAAGGGCTATCGGGATGGCGATGCCGGGGTGCATCGCCTGCAGTCGCTGGTGCTGGTGAATTATGGCCAGGCGACGGGTGCCCAGCTGCATGATCTGGCGCGTAGGATCCAGGCCGACATCTTCGAGCGCTTTGGTGTGGTGCTGGAGATGGAGCCGAACCTGTACTGACCGTGTTGCCGATGCTGGCCCCAATCGCCGGCAAGCCGGCTCCCACAGCGTAGTGTGGGAGCCCGCTTGCCGGCGATTGGGGCTGATACATCTTGTACGGGTTCATCCCGTTCCAGCAGCTCCTCGACGACTAGCCTGATAGGCAGAACAGTAGTAGGAGCAGGCATATGGATCGCCCCCATTCCAACCGGCTGAGGTTCGGCCGATTCTCCGAATCGAACAGGCTGTACCTTCTCACCAGTACGACGCTGCACAGGGCGCCGGTATTAAACGGGTTGCATTCTGCTCGCCTGGTCGTCACTGAGTTTCGTAACGCTCAGAAGGAAGGCGCTGTGCGGTCTCTGGCATGGGTAGTCATGCCTGATCATTTCCACTGGTTGATCGAACTGGGTCCTTTGAGCCTGGAGGTGTTGATGCGCCGAGTGAAGTCTCGCAGCACCCAAGCTATCAATAGGTATCAAGGGCGCAACGGGCGGCTCTGGCAAAAGGGGTTTCATGATCGGGCACTTCGGCGGGAGGAGGATGTGCAGACCGTGGCGCGTTATATAGTCATGAACCCGAAGCGAGCAGGGCTGGTCGAGCGTATCGGTGATTACCCGCACTGGGATGCGATCTGGCTTTGAACAAGGGGTTCGTCTTCATCGCCGGCAAGCCGGCTCCCACAGGATGAGTGTTGGTGCTGTACTTGTGGGAGCCGGCTTGCCGGCGATTGGCCAGGGCAGGCAACACAAGACGGTAGAAATGAAAAAGCCCCGCCAGTTCGCACTGGCGGGGCTTCTTCATTCAGCCGATGGCATCAACCGTGGTTAGGCTTTTGCGCTTCGGTGGTTTCCAGCGCCTCGGGCTCCTGGGCTGCTGCAGCGGCCTTGGCGGCAGCGGCGGCGGCTTCGGCTTCGCGCTTGCGGCGACGCACTTCGCGTGGGTCGTTCGGGGCACGGCCGTTGGGCAGCATGACAGTGGCCGGTTCGACCGGGGCCGGTGCCTCTGGCTCTACCGCTGCAGGCGCAGCTTGGGCAACGACCGGAGCGGGTTCGACCCCTTCAGGCTTGGCTTCGGCGACCTCGGCAACCGGCTCAACGACCGGCGCTTGCTCTGGCACTTGCTCGGTGGCAGAGGCTTTCTCGGCTTCGCCGGACTCAACGGCCGGTGCTTGTGCGGCAGTCTCGACGGCAGGGGCTTCGACAGCGGGCTGTTCAGCCGTTTCCACGACAGGTTCGGCACCAGGCTCGACTACGGCAACCGGTGCGCTGACAGGCTGCTCTACCACTGGGGCGATAGCGGCTTGCTCGACCTGGGTAGCCGGCTCTGCGGCAACCTGTTCAGCCGGCAGGGCGATGACTTCACCTTCGGCAACCGTGGCGGTGGCCTGTTCGGCCTGCTGGTTGGCCTGGGCTTCGGCGTCGGCGCTGATGTTGCTGGTGGCGACCGCGGCAGTCACGGCCAGGCTGGCAGCCAGTTCCGCGCCCAGCTCGGTGGCCTGGTGCTGCGGTGCTGCCTGCTCTTCGCCGGTAGCGTCCTCGTCTCCGCCTTCGATCAGTTCGCCGTTGGCGTTGCGCTGACGTTCGCGACGGTTGCTGCGACGACGCTGGCCACGGGAGCGGCGGCGTGGGCGTTCGCCATCGGTGCCTTCCTGTTGCTCATCCTGCAGCAGCTCTTCGTTGGGCAGTTGCTCCTCGGCGGCCTCGGCAGCTTGCTCGGCGGCACGCGGCTGGCGCTCTTCGCGTGGTGGACGCGGCTGGCGTTCTTCACGCTCGGCACGCTCTTCTCGCGGAGCACGTTCTTCACGCGGGGCACGTTCTTCACGTGGAGCACGTTCTTCACGCGGTGCACGTTCTTCGCGTGGAGCGCGTTCTTCACGCGGTGCACGTTCTTCGCGAGGCGTACGCTCTTCACGCGGTGCGCGTTCTTCGCGGGTTACGCGTTCTTCGCGTGGCGCACGTTCTTCGCGCGGCTGGCGCTCCTCGCGGGCGGCCGGTGCGGCGTCCAGCGGTTCACGCAGCTCGCGTACACGCTCTTCGCGGTTGCCACGGCGGTCTTCGCGTGGCTGGCGCGGCTGGCGCTCTTCACGGGGTGCGCGTTCCTCGCGAGGTGCACGTTCTTCACGCGGTGCACGCTCTTCGCGTGGCTGGCGCTCTTCACGCGGGGCTCGCTCGCCACGCTCTTCGCGCGGCTTGCGCTCCTCATCGCGGCGGCCGTTGCGATTGCGGCTCTGCTGACGGCCGTTGCGACGTTCTTCGTTACGCTGCGCGCGCTCGGTGGCAGGTTTCTCGGTGGCAGCAGCCGGAGCGGCAACAGGCTCTTCCTTGCCGGCGAACAGGCTGACCAAAGACTTGACCAGGCCTTTGAACAGGCTCGGTTCAGGTGCGCTTGGCGCCGGCGCGGCGGGGGCTGCTGGTTGCGGTTCGGGCGTGGCCGGTACAGGGGCGTTGGCGCGGGCCGGAGCGGTCTTCACTGCAGCTTCCTGGCGAACCAGGGTGCGGGTGGCGGTCGGCTGCGGCGCTTCTTCGGTTTCGGCGGCGGCGATCTCGTAGCTGGACTGGCTGTTGAGCACGTCCGGGTTGTCGTCGCGCAGGCGCTGGACTTCGAAGTGCGGGGTTTCCAGGTGATCGTTCGGCAGGATGATGATGCGCGCACGGGTGCGCAGTTCGATCTTGGTGATCGAGTTGCGCTTTTCATTGAGCAGGAAGGCGGCCACCGGGATCGGTACCTGGGCGCGTACCTCGGCGGTACGGTCCTTGAGGGCTTCTTCCTCGATCAGGCGCAGGATTGCCAGAGACAGCGACTCGACGTCGCGGATGATGCCGGTGCCGGAGCAGCGTGGGCAGACGATGCCGCTGCTTTCGCCAAGCGATGGGCGCAGGCGCTGGCGGGACATCTCCAACAGGCCGAAGCGCGAAATGCGGCCAACCTGGACGCGGGCACGGTCGGCCTCGAGGCATTCGCGTACGCGCTCTTCCACGGCGCGCTGGTTCTTCGCCGGGGTCATGTCGATGAAGTCGATGACGATCAGGCCGCCGATGTCGCGCAGACGCAGCTGGCGGGCGATTTCCTCGGCCGCTTCCAGGTTGGTCTGCAGGGCAGTTTCCTCGATGTCGCTACCCTTGGTGGCGCGCGCCGAGTTGATGTCGATGGAAACCAGGGCTTCGGTCGGGTCGATGACGATGGAGCCGCCCGACGGCAGGTCGACCACACGCTGGAAAGCGGTCTCGATCTGGCTTTCGATCTGGAAGCGGTTGAACAGCGGGACGCTGTCTTCGTACAGCTTGACCTTGCTGGCGTACTGCGGCATCACCTGGCGGATGAAGGTCAGGGCTTCTTCCTGGGCGTCGATGCTGTCGATCAGCACTTCGCCAATGTCCTGGCGCAGGTAGTCGCGGATGGCGCGGATGATGACGTTGCTTTCCTGGTAGATCAGGAACGGCGCGGCGCGGTCCTGGGACGCTTCCTTGATGGCGGTCCACAGTTGCAGCAGGTAGTCCAGGTCCCACTGCATTTCTTCGCTGCTGCGGCCAAGGCCGGCGGTGCGCACGATCAGGCCCATGTCACCCGGGACGGTCAGGCCGTTGAGGGCTTCGCGCAGCTCGTTGCGCTCTTCGCCTTCGATGCGGCGGGAAATGCCGCCGGCACGCGGGTTGTTGGGCATCAGCACCAGGTAGCGGCCGGCCAGGCTGATGAAGGTGGTCAGGGCGGCGCCTTTGTTGCCGCGCTCTTCCTTCTCGACCTGGACGATGACTTCCTGGCCTTCGCTCAGTACTTCCTTGATGTTGACGCGGCCTTCGGGCGCCTTCTTGAAGTATTCGCGGGAGATTTCCTTGAGTGGCAGGAAGCCGTGGCGTTCGGAGCCGAAGTCGACGAAGGCGGCTTCGAGGCTGGGTTCGATCCGGGTGATCCGGCCTTTGTAGATGTTGGCCTTCTTCTGCTCGCGCGCCCCGGACTCGATATCCAGGTCGTAGAGGCGTTGGCCATCCACCAGGGCTACACGCAACTCTTCGGGTTGAGTCGCGTTAATCAGCATTCTTTTCATGTTGTACCGTCGGTTTCCGGGCTGCCGGAAACGGCGTTCGGCACACACGACTGCTCATGGTCGGTGCCAAGGTGCGCAAAGGGTGGCGGGCCACCCCCGTGTCCAGCGACGTTCGGCACCAGCCGGTTACCCAGCCTGCCGTGGTCGCGACGACGCGTCCTGTTTGCTGCGATGCCAAAAAGACCTGTGGTATCCGAATCAACCATACAGGCCCCGTGCACTCAGTCAGGAGGAGGAATCAACCGTCGGCCGTGGACGCCCGGAGGGCATCTGTCCAGGACCGGGTCCGCTCATCGGCCAAACAAGGGGCCGGTGGCCGGACGCGGTGCTACACGGTCCGAGGGCTGTGCATCTCCACCCTGCACGTATCCTGATCATTCGGGTGCTGCCGCGCGCTGAATCCGCAACGGGTTGCATTTTTCGCCAGCTCCGATTCGGGAACTGGCGCCATTCATATCCAAGGCAGGTATTTCCGAAGCATTCGCCGGGCGATGCGTGCAAGCGCCGGAGCGGGCAGAGGTACGGCGAAAAGAAGCGGGTAAGCAGGTGAAATACCGCACTTGTCGTTTTTTTTCGGTCTTCTCTACACAGCGCTGGTGGCGATTCCAGGCATTTCGGTAAACTGGCGAAAACCCCGTAGGACGGCCTCGCGTCCTCGAGAATTGCGATGGTCAGGGGCGGGCCTGGAGCCTGCTGCCGCTGGCCTGCCGCTTTTGGCGGCGTTCGCGACTATAGCAGTAATGATTAAGTGCTTCAATTCCATAAAAAATTGTTATGATTCCTCCATGACGACCAATACCCCCCCGACTTCCGGCGTACAGCTGATCGAAGTCGCGCCGGAGCTTGCCGGCCAGCGCATCGACAATTTCCTCATCACGGCCCTCAAGGGCGTGCCCAAGACCCTGGTCTACCGCATCCTGCGCAAAGGCGAGGTGCGGGTCAACAAGGGGCGGATCAAGCCCGAGTACAAGCTCCAGGCCGGCGATATCGTGCGCGTGCCGCCGGTGCGCCTACCCGAGCGTGACGAGCCGGCCCCGGTTGGCCAGGGGCTGCTGCAGCGCCTGGAGGCGGCCATCGTCTACGAAGACAAGGCACTGATCGTGCTCAACAAGCCGGCCGGCATTGCCGTGCATGGCGGCAGCGGCCTGAGCTTCGGGGTGATCGAGGCGCTGCGCCAGTTGCGCCCGGACGCCAAGGAGCTGGAGCT
Source organism: Pseudomonas shiyinii (assembly GCF_056725765.1). NCBI lineage: Bacteria > Pseudomonadati > Pseudomonadota > Gammaproteobacteria > Pseudomonadales > Pseudomonadaceae > Pseudomonas > Pseudomonas shiyinii. The sequence goes on from NZ_CM161522.1 coordinate 1,210,672, forward strand.
GGTCCATCGCCTCGACCGTGATACCTCCGGTCTGCTGATGATCGCCAAGAAGCGCAGCATGTTGCGCCACCTGCACGCGGCCCTGCGTGGCGATGGTGTCGACAAGCGCTACATGGCCCTGGTGCGCGGCCATTGGCCGACGTCCAAGAAGCAAGTCAGTGCGCCGCTGCAGAAGAGCAACCTGCGTTCGGGCGAACGCATGGTCGAAGTCAACGAAGAAGGCAAGGAGGCGCTGACCCTGTTTCGCGTGCTGCGCCGCTTCGGCGACTTCGCCACCCTGGTCGAGGCGCGTCCGGTGACCGGACGCACCCACCAGATCCGTGTGCACACCCTGCATGCAGGGCACAGCATCGCCGGCGACAGCAAGTATGGCGACGAGGACTTCTCCAAGGAGATTCGCGACCTGGGCGGCAAGCGCCTGTTCCTGCACGCCTATGCCCTGACCGTGCCGCTGCCCGACGGCGGTGAGCTGAAGGTCGAGGCGCCGGTGGACGAGGTATGGGCCAAGACCGTGGAGCGTTTGAGTGCGACCTGATTTCCCATGAACAAACCTTATGAGCTGTTGATCTTCGACTGGGATGGCACCCTGGCCGACTCCATCGGGCGGATCGTCCTGGCCATGAACAGTGCCGCCGAGCGTGCCGGCGAGGCGCCCAGTGATGAAGGTGCGATCAAAGGCATCATCGGGCTGGCCCTGGGCGAGGCGATCGCCACGCTGTACCCGCATCTGGAGGTTGGTCAGGTCGAAGTGTTCCGCCAGCACTACGCCGATGTGTACATGGCGCTGGACCAGCAGCCTTCGCCGCTGTTCGAAGGCGTGGTGGAATCACTGGAGGCGTTCCGTGCCGAGGGTTATCGCCTGGCGGTCGCCACCGGCAAGGCGCGCCGTGGGCTGGATCGAGTGCTCAAGGCCAATGGCTGGGAGCGTTACTTCGACATCACCCGCGCCGCCGACGAAACCCGTGGCAAGCCGCACCCGCTGATGCTCGAGCAGATCCTTGCCCATTGTCAGGTCGAACCGCAGCGTGCATTGATGGTCGGAGATTCGGCGTTCGACCTGCAGATGGCCAGCAATGCCGGGATGCATTCGGTCGCCGTGGGATATGGTGCCATGTCCTTGGAGGCCTTGAGCGAGTTCGGCCCGCAGGTGTGCATCGATCATTTTTCACAGTTGCGTGAGTGGCTGGCCACATCGCGCACCCATTCCAAGGTAGGTGAGCATGGCTGACGAGTGGCGGGCACCCGAGCCCGAGGGCTCCGGGGACAACGACGAGCGCAAGAGCTGGAAGCTGCTGGAGAAGACCCTGCTGGCAGGTGTGCAGGAGCAGCGTCGGGCACGGCGCTGGGGGATCTTCTTCAAGCTGCTGACCTTCGTCTACCTGTTTGGCATCCTGCTGTTGTTCACCCCGTTGATGGACATGGACAAGGCGGCTTCGCGCAGTGCCAGCCATACCGCCTTGGTCGAGGTGCGCGGCATCATTGCCGACCAGGAGCCAGCCAGCGCGGACAACATCGTCAAGAGTCTGCGCGAAGCGTTCAAGGACCCGAAGACCAAGGCCGTTGTCATGCGCATCAACAGCCCGGGCGGCAGCCCGGTGCAGGCGGGCTACATCTATGACGAGATCCGTCGCCTGCGCGGCGAATACCCAGCGATCAAGCTCTATGCGGTGATCGCCGACCTGGGGGCGTCGGGCGCCTACTATATCGCCAGTGCGGCCGACGAAATCTATGCCGACAAAGCCAGCCTGGTGGGTTCGATCGGTGTCACCGCGGCCGGTTACGGTTTCGTCGGCACCATGGAGAAGCTTGGCGTGGAGCGGCGTACCTACACGGCCGGCGAGCACAAGGCCTTCCTCGATCCCTTCTCGCCGCAGAAGCCTGAGGAAACCGAGTTCTGGCAGGGCGTGCTGAACACCACCCATCAGCAGTTCATTGCCATGGTCAAGCAGGGGCGGGGTGATCGGCTCAAGGACAAGGAACACCCCGAGCTGTTCAGTGGCCTGATCTGGTCGGGTGAGCAGGCCAAGGCCCTGGGGCTGGTGGATGGCCTGGGCAGTGCCAGCTATGTGGCGCGTGAGGTCGTGGGCGAAAAGGAGTTGGTGGACTTCACGGTCGAAGAGTCGCCGTTCGATCGCTTCTCCAAGCGCCTGGGGGCCAGCGTGGCCGAGCGCCTGGCCATGTGGATGGGGTTCCAGGGCCCTGCCTTGCGCTGACCTGGGGTCGGGGCCGCTGTGCGGCCCTTTCGCGGCACAAGGCCGCTTCTACCAGGAAGGGCGATGCCTGGGCGCTTCAGGGAACCTGCACGCCTTCTTTCAGCAGCATGTCCACCAGGCGGATCAGCGGCAAGCCGATCAGGCTCGTGGCATCGCACCCGTGGGTGCTTTGGAACAGGCTCACGCCCAGCCCTTCAGCCTTGAAGCTGCCTGCGCAGTCCAGCGGCTGTTCGACCCTCACATAGCGCTCCACGCGTTCACGGTCCAGCTCCCGAAGGTGTACGGTAAACGGCACGCAGTCCACCTGGCAGCGGCCGGTAGCGCTGTTGTACAAGGCCAGGCCGGTGAGGAAGCTGACCTGTTGCCCGCTGGCGGCCAGCAGTTGCTCGCAGGCGCGTTCGAAGGTGTGCGGCTTGCCCAGGATCTGTTCGCCGAGGACCGCCACCTGGTCGGAGCCGATGATCAGGTGGTCGGGGTGGCTGCTCGCCAGGGCCTCGGCCTTTTGCCGGGCCAGGCGGCGAACCAGGTCGACGGCCGGTTCGTCATCCAGGCGCCGCTCGTCTATGTCGGGGCTTGCCCAGGTGAAGGGCAGGCGCAGGCGCTCGAGCAGTTCGCGCCGGTAGGGGGAGCTGGAAGCCAGTAACAGGGGAAGCATGATAGACTCCTGGGCAGATGACCCCGATTCTAACATGCGTGATGCTGCCGAATTTCCTTTGACAGGGGCGGGGGGCATCCCTAGAATGCTGCGCCTATGTTGAATGACCCGATTCCACCTCACGTTGACCCGCGCAAATTGGCTGATCGCGGCGTAACCATCCAAGGTTCGCTGCAACTCGCTGATTTGGAAAGACTCTGCGACCCGCTTTCCGACGATGTCGGTACGGTGCAGGCGAAGTTCGATTTTGAGCGAGACGAACAGAACGCCGTGGTTATCCACAGCGAACTCGATGTCGAGGTCAAGATGGTTTGCCAGCGTTGTCTTGAGCTGGTCACCCTGCCGATCCATAGCGAATGTACGTACGCCGTGGTGAAGGAGGGTGCGAATACCCAGTCGTTGCCGAAAGGCTATGACGTGCTGGAACTGGGCGAAGATCCTTTGGATCTGCAGGCGCTGATCGAGGAAGAGCTGTTGCTCGCCCTGCCGATCGTACCTGCTCATCATCCGGAAGAATGCCAGCAGCCGGCGGGCGCCGATGAGCCCGAACCGAGCAAGGACGAGGTATCGCGGTCCAACCCGTTCAGTGTTTTGGCGCAGTTAAAGCGTGACCCAAACGTTTAGGAGTTAATCAATTATGGCTGTTCAGCAGAACAAAAAATCCCGCTCTGCCCGTGACATGCGCCGTTCCCACGACGCCCTGTCGGAAAACGCGCTGTCCGTAGAGAAGAGCACCGGTGAAGTACACCTGCGCCACCACGTTTCGCCAGAAGGCGTATACCGTGGTCGCAAAGTGATCGACAAGGGCGCTGACGAGTAATCCTTGTCTGCTCAGATCATCGCGATCGACGCAATGGGCGGGGACTTCGGTCCCCGCAGCATTGTTCAGGCAAGTATTGCTTGCCTCTCGGCTACCCCCTCGCTGCACCTGACCCTCGTCGGTCAACCTTCCCTCCTCGAAGAACTCATCAGTGGCCTTGCAGCTGCGGATCGCGCACGCCTGCAAATTGTCGCGGCCAGTGAGGTGGTGGGTATGGACGAGCGGCCATCCCAGGCGTTACGTGGCAAGCCTGACTCGTCGATGCGCGTCGCCCTTGAGTTGGTGCGGGACGGCAAGGCCCAGGCCTGCGTGAGCGCCGGTAACACGGGTGCCCTGATGGCCTTGTCGCGTTTCGTGCTCAAGACCTTGCCGGGCATCGACCGGCCGGCGATGGTGGCGGCGATCCCGACCCAGGGCGGCTACTGCCAGTTGCTCGACCTGGGCGCCAATGTCGACTGCAGTGCCGAGAACCTCTACCAGTTCGCCGTGATGGGCTCCGTGGCCGCCCAGGCCCTGGGTATCCAGCGCCCGCGCGTGGCGTTGCTGAATGTCGGTACCGAGGACATCAAGGGCAACCAGCAGGTCAAGCTGGCGGCCAGCTTGCTGCAGAACGCCCGCGGCCTCAACTACATCGGTTTCGTCGAAGGCGATGGCCTGTATCGGGGTGAGGCCGACGTGGTGGTATGCGACGGTTTCGTCGGCAACATCCTGCTCAAGTCCAGCGAGGGCCTGGCGACCATGATCGGGGCGCGCATCGAGGCGTTGTTCCGTGGGGGAGTGCTGGCGCGTGCCGCCGGTGCCTTGGCCATGCCGCTGCTCAAGCGCCTGCAGGCCGACCTGGCTCCGGCGCGACACAATGGCGCGAGCTTCCTCGGTCTGCAAGGTATCGTCATCAAGAGCCATGGCTCTGCCGGGGTGCAGGGCTTCCAGAGCGCCATCCAGCGGGCGCTGATCGAAATCCAGGAGAACCTGCCGCAACGCTTGCATGGTCGCCTGGAAGATCTCTTGCTTTAATTCCCGCCGTGAAATGGTTAAATGTGACCGCTTGGTCTCTTTTCCCATCCAAGTTTTCAGTTTCCGCGTCCAGCCCTCGGCTCGACGCACCCTATCCGACGACAAGATCATAAGGGCTTGTTCAATGTCTGCATCCCTCGCATTCGTCTTTCCCGGTCAAGGCTCCCAGTCGCTGGGCATGCTCGCCGAACTCGGCGCAGAAAAGCCGGTGATCGTCGAGACCTTCAAGGAAGCTTCCGAGGCTCTGGGCTACGACCTGTGGAAGTTGGTCCAGGAAGGTCCGGAAGAACAACTCAACCAAACCGACAAGACCCAGCCGGCAATCCTCACCGCCTCCATCGCCTTGTGGCGCCTGTGGCTGGAGGAGGGCGGGGCGCGTCCGGCCTTCGTCGCTGGCCACAGCCTGGGTGAGTACAGCGCGCTGGTCGCCGCTGGCAGCCTGAGCCTGAAGGACGCCGTGCGTCTGGTCGAGCGCCGCGGCCAGTTGATGCAGGAAGCCGTGCCGGCCGGTCACGGTGCCATGGCAGCGATCCTAGGCCTGGATGACGCCGACGTGGTCGCCATCTGCGCCGAAGCGGCCGAAGACGAAGTGGTCAGCGCGGTCAACTTCAACTCGCCAGGCCAGGTCGTCATCGCCGGTAACAAGGCTGCGGTCGACCGGGCCATCGAGCTGTGCAAGGCAAAGGGCGCCAAGCGCGCGTTGCCGCTGGCGGTCAGCGTGCCGTCGCACTGTGCATTGATGAAGCCGGCTGCCGAGCGTTTTGCCGAAGCGGTCAACGCCATCGAGTGGAAGGCCCCGCAGATTCCCGTGGTGCAGAACGTCACCGCTGCGGTCGCCGCCGACCTCGCTGCCCTCAAGCAGGACCTGCTGGCCCAGCTGTACCAGCCGGTGCGTTGGGTCGAGTGCGTGCAGACCCTGGCGGCCAATGGTGCGGTCAACCTGGTCGAGTGTGGCCCGGGCAAGGTCCTGGCCGGCCTGAACAAGCGCTGCGCTGACGGCGTGACCACCTACAACCTCAACACCCCTGACGCTGTCGCCGCCACCCGTGCGGCGCTGGCCTGAAATTGGAGAAGCTTGCATGAGCCTGCAAGGTAAAGTCGCACTGGTCACCGGCGCCAGCCGTGGTATCGGCCAGGCCATCGCCCTCGAACTGGGCCGCCAGGGCGCGACCGTGATCGGCACCGCCACGTCGGCTTCGGGCGCAGAGCGCATCGCCGCCACCCTGAAGGAACACGGCATCAATGGCACCGGCATGGAGCTGAACGTGACCAGCGCCGAGTCCGTGGACGCCGTGCTGACCGCCATCGGCGAGCAGTTCGGTGCCCCGGCCATCCTGGTCAACAATGCCGGTATCACCCGTGACAACCTCATGCTGCGCATGAAGGACGACGAGTGGTTCGACGTGATCGACACCAACCTGAACAGCCTCTACCGTCTGTCCAAGGGCGTGCTGCGTGGCATGACCAAGGCGCGTTGGGGTCGTATCATCAGCATCGGCTCGGTCGTCGGTGCCATGGGTAACGCCGGCCAGGCCAACTATGCCGCCGCCAAGGCCGGCCTGGAAGGTTTCAGCCGCGCCCTGGCGCGTGAAGTGGGCTCGCGCGGCATCACCGTCAACTCGGTGACCCCGGGCTTCATCGACACCGACATGACCCGCGAGCTGCCAGAAGCGCAGCGTGAAGCGCTGCAGACCCAGATTCCGCTGGGTCGCCTGGGCCAGGCCGAGGAGATCGCCAAGGTGGTTTCCTTCCTGGCATCCGAAGGCGCAGGCTACGTTACCGGCGCCACCGTGCCGGTCAACGGCGGGATGTACATGTAAAAAACCCAGTGCGATGTGACGGATTGCTTCAAAAAAGAGTCATACACGAAGCCTAAAATCCGTTATAAAGCTGCAACCAGATTCCAGGCAGAGGGTGGAGTGACTGGGTGAACGGCGCGTTGCGCTTGAAAAGCAGGCGTCTTTCTATAAACTTGGTCACCGGCCAGCTGCCTGACATATGTCCATTAGGAGTGAAAACTAGGTATGAGCACCATCGAAGAACGCGTCAAGAAAATCGTCGCCGAGCAACTGGGCGTCAAGGAAGAGGAAGTGACTGCAGAGAAGTCCTTCGTCGATGACCTGGGTGCCGATTCGCTTGACACCGTTGAGCTGGTGATGGCTCTGGAAGAGGAATTCGAGACCGAAATCCCTGACGAAGAAGCCGAGAAGATCACTACCGTTCAAGCTGCAATCGACTACGTCAAAAGCCACCAGGCCTAAGACGCAGTAGTCGACGCTTCTTGTCGGGAAAAACCGCACTGCCTTTGCCGGCGTGCGGTTTTTTCTTTGCGAGCCTCCAGAGCCTGTTGCATTGCATTTCGTCACCATTGAATGCAATGGCAAGAGACTCTGTTATCAGAAGAGGAGAGTACTGTGTCGCGTAGACGCGTCGTGGTCACCGGTATGGGTATGCTGTCGCCACTGGGTACCGATGTACCGAGCACCTGGCAGGGCATTCTGGCTGGCCGCAGTGGCATTGGGCCGATCGAACACACGGACCTGTCTGCCTATACCACCCGTTTTGGCGGCTCGGTGAAAGGCTTCGAGGTCGAGCAATACCTGTCGGCCAAAGAGGCCCGCAAGCTCGATCTGTTCATTCAGTACGGCCTGGCGGCCGGTTTCCAGGCGGTGCGCAACGCCGGCCTGGAAGTCACCGACGCCAACCGTGAGCGCATTGGCGTGGCCATGGGCTCGGGCATCGGCGGCCTGACCAACATCGAGGAAACCAGCCGGACCCTGCATGACCAGGGCCCACGGCGGATTTCGCCGTTCTTCGTGCCTGGCTCGATCATCAACATGATCTCCGGCTTCCTGTCGATCCATCTGGGGTTGCAGGGCCCGAACTACGCCATTTCCACGGCCTGCACCACCGGCACCCACTGCATCGGCATGGCCGCGCGCAACATCGCCTATGGCGAGGCCGATGTGATGATCGCCGGCGGCGCCGAAATGGCGGCCTGTGGCCTGGGCATGGGTGGCTTCGGTGCCTCCCGTGCGCTGTCGACCCGCAATGACGAACCGACCCGCGCCAGCCGTCCGTGGGACAAGGGCCGCGACGGTTTCGTGCTGTCCGACGGTGCGGGCGCCTTGGTGCTCGAGGAACTCGAGCACGCCAAGGCCCGTGGCGCGACGATCTATGCCGAGCTGGTCGGTTTCGGCATGAGCGGCGATGCCTACCACATGACCTCGCCACCCGATAGCGGTGACGGCGCCGCACGTTGCATGGTCAATGCGCTGCGCGATGCCGGCATCGCCCCCGAGGCGGTCAGCTACATCAACGCCCATGGCACCTCGACCCCGGCTGGTGACATCGCCGAAGTGGCCGCGATCAAGAAGGTGTTCGGCGAGCATGCCTACAAGCTGGCGGTCAGCTCGACCAAGTCGATGACCGGCCACCTGCTGGGCGCCGCAGGCGCGGTGGAGGCGATCTTCAGCGTGCTGGCGATCAACAGCCAGATGGCGCCACCGACCATCAACCTGGACGAACCGGACGAAGGTTGCGACCTGGACTTCGTGCCCCACGAAGCCCGCAGCATGCCGATCGACGTGGTGCTGTCCAACTCGTTCGGCTTTGGCGGAACCAACGGTTCGCTGGTATTCCGCCGGTTCGTCGGCTGATGCACAGCTGGATCGACGGCCAGCCCGCTGCTGCACTCAACCTGCAGAATCGCGGCCTGGCCTACGGCGATGGTCTGTTCGAGACCATCGCCGTGCGTGCCGGCAGGCCCAGCCTGCTCACGCAGCACCTCGACCGCCTGGCGCTGGGTTGCCAGCGCCTGGCGATCGAAGCCGACCTGCCGCTTGTCCGCCATGAAATCATCGCCTATGCCAGCCAACTCGGCGAGGGCGTTGCCAAGCTGATCCTCACCCGTGGCGACAGCCAACGCGGGTACGCCCCCATGGTGGGCGCCGCTCCCCGGCGCATTCTCCAGGGCAGCCCCTTGCCCGCCTATCCGAAGGAACACGCCGAGCAGGGGGTACATCTGTTCGATTGCCAGACCCGTCTGGCGGAACAGCCGCTGCTGGCCGGCCTCAAGCACCTGAACCGCCTGGAGCAGGTGTTGGCACGAAGCGAATGGCAGGGTGGCGAATATGCCGAAGGGCTGATGCGGGACATGCACGGGCGGTTGATCGAGGGTGTCTACAGCAACCTCTTCCTGGTCCGCGACGGCGAGCTGTTGACGGCCGACCTCAGTCGTTGCGGCGTGGCGGGCGTCATGCGTGCGGCGTTGCTGGAGCAGGCCGCAGCCCAGGGCATCACGGCTCAGGTGCGCGACCTGGCGCTCGACGACCTGGAACAGGCCGACGAAGTGTTCCTGTGCAACAGCGTCTATGGTGTATGGCCGGTGCGTACATTTTCTGCATTGAAGCTCGACTGGCCGCCAGGCCCACTCACCCGTAAACTGCAGGCCGTTGCCCGTACGTTACTGGAAACCTGATTCGTGAGACGTAAATTCCTGCTGCTGCTGGAAATGGGGTTGATCCTCGCTGGCCTGGCCTTCGGCTGGTCGGCCTGGAAGGTCAACTCGGTCCTGGAGCAGCCTCTGCACGTGACGCAGGAGCAACTGCTCGACGTGCCTACTGGCACCACGCCCAATCGCATGTTCTATCGCATGCAGAACGAGGGCCTGCTGGACGACGCCATCTGGTTGCGCCTGTACTGGCGCTTCAACATGGCCGGCACCCCCTTGCACACCGGCGAATACCGCCTCACCCCTGGCATGACCGTGGCCGAGCTGTTCGACGCTTGGCGCCGTGCCGATGTGGTGCAATACAACCTGACCCTGGTCGAAGGCTGGACCTTCCGCCAGGTGCGCGCTGCGGTCGCCAAGCATGAAAAGATCAAGCACACCCTCGACGGGCTGTCCGACGCGCAGGTGATGGAAAAGCTTGGCCATACCGGGGTGTTTCCCGAAGGCCGCTTCTTCCCCGATACCTACCGCTTCGTGCGCGGCATGAGTGATGTCGAACTGCTGCAGCAGGCCTACATGCGCCTGGAGGAAGTACTCGCCAAGGAATGGGCCGAGCGCGCCACCGACCTACCGTACCGCGACCCGTACCAGGCACTGATCATGGCGTCGCTGGTGGAGAAGGAAACCGGTATTCCCCAGGAGCGTGGGCAGATCGCCGGCGTGTTCGTGCGCCGCCTGCGCCTGGGCATGATGCTGCAGACCGACCCGACCGTGATCTACGGCATGGGCGAGCGCTACAACGGCCGCATCACCCGCGCCGACCTGCGCGAGCCGACGCCCTACAACACCTACACCATGACCGGGTTGCCGCCGACACCGATCGCCATGGTCGGCCGCGAGGCCATCCACGCCGCGCTGAACCCCGCCGACGGCTCCAGCCTGTACTTCGTCGCTCGCGGCGACGGCAGTCATGTGTTCTCCGATGATCTGAACGACCACAACAGCGCGGTGCGGGAATTCCAGCTCAAGCGGCGCAGTGACTACCGTTCGAGCCCCGCGCCCCAAGCGCAACCAGGCACTGGCGAGCAGGCGCCGGTCGAGCCTGCGCCACCTGCCAGCGAGCCATCAGGCGAAGGCCTGGCGCCCGAAGGTGATGCGCCTGCCAGCGAACCCGTGCCGGCCGAGACGCCGGCTCCTGACGAACAACAGTAAGGACTGCCCGTGAGCGGTTTGTTTATCACCCTGGAAGGCCCCGAAGGCGCGGGCAAGAGCACCAATCGCGAATACCTGGCCGAGCGCCTGCGCGAACAGGGCCTGGACGTGGTCCTGACCCGCGAACCGGGCGGTACGCCGCTGGCCGAGCGGATCCGCGAACTGCTCCTGGCGCCGAGCGACGAGGCCATGGCCGCCGACACCGAGCTGCTCCTGGTGTTTGCTGCCCGTGCCCAGCACCTGGCCGAGGTCATCCGCCCGGCACTGGCCCGCGGTGCGGTGGTGCTGTGCGACCGTTTCACCGATGCCACTTACGCCTATCAGGGCGGTGGTCGCGGCTTGTCCCAGGAACGCATCGCCACCTTGGAGGCCTTCGTCCAGGGCGCACTGCGCCCCGACCTGACCTTGGTCTTCGACCTGCCGGTGGAAGTGGGCCTGGCCCGCGCTGCCGCCCGCGGTCGCCTGGACCGCTTCGAGCAGGAGGGCCAGGCTTTCTTCGAGGCCGTACGCCAGGCCTACCTGCAGCGCGCCGGGCGCGAGCCCCAGCGCTACCGCCTGCTGGATGCCGCACAGCCGCTGGAGGCCGTGCAGCGCGCCATCGATGCATTGCTGCCGGGCATCCTGGAGCGCTGCCGTGGCTGAGGCCTACCCCTGGCAGCAGGCGCTCTGGCAGCAGTTGGCCGGGCGCGCCCAGCACGCCCACGCCTACCTGCTCCATGGGCCCCAGGGTATCGGCAAGCGGGCCCTGGCCGAGCGCCTGATGGCCCGCCTGCTGTGCCAGCAACCCCAGGGCCTGGATGCCTGCGGCCAGTGCAAGGCGTGCCTGCTGCTCAAGGCCGGCAGCCACCCGGACAACTTCGTGTTGGAGCCGGAAGAGGCCGACAAGCCGATCAAAATCGACCAGGTGCGCGAGCTGGTGTCGTTCGTGGTGCAGACCGCCCAGCAGGGCGGGCGTAAGGTGGTGTTGATCGAGCCGGTCGAGGCGATGAACGTCAATGCGTCCAATGCCTTGCTCAAGAGCCTCGAGGAGCCTTCGGGCGATACCGTGCTGCTGCTGGTCAGTCACCAGCCCAGCCGTCTGCTGCCGACCATCAAGAGCCGCTGCCAGCAGGTCGCCTGCCCGCAGCCGAGCCTGCCCCAAAGCCAGGCCTTCCTCGCTGGAGCCCTGCCCGACGTGGCGCCCGAAGAGCGCGACGAGCTGTTGACCCTGGCTGCCGGCTCGCCCTTGATGGCCATGAGCTTGCAGGCCCAAGGCGTGCGCGAGCAGCGTGCATTGGTCACCGATGGCGTGAAGAAACTGCTCAAGCAGCAACAGTCCCCCAGCCAGCTGGCCGAAGCCTGGAGCAACGTGCCGTTGTTGTTGCTGTTCGACTGGTTCTGTGACTGGTCGCACCTGATCCTGCGCTACCAATTGACCCAGGACGAAGAGGGGCTAGGCTTGGGCGATATGCGCAAGGTGGTGCAGTACCTGGCGCAGAAAAGCCGGCAGGGCAGGGTGCTGGAGGTCCAGGCATGGATCCTCGAGCAACGCCAGAAGGTGCTGGCCAAGGCCAACCTCAATCGTGTCCTGCTGCTCGAAGCCTTGTTGGCCCATTGGGTCCAATTGCCGGGTTCGCGCTGATTCCTCTTTCGTTTCCTTCATGTGTGCCGTAATCCCATGCTCGTAGATTCCCATTGCCACCTCGACCGACTTGACCTGAGCGCCCATGGCGGCTCCCTCGAAGCCGCCTTGCAAGCAGCCCGTGAACGGGGCGTGGGGCATTTCCTGTGCATCGGCGTGAGTGCCGACAATGCCGGGGCGGTCAAGGCCCTGAGCGAGCGATACGCTGACGTGGACTGTTCGGTCGGTGTGCACCCGCTGGACCTGGCGCCCGGTGAAACGCCAGCGCTGGAATGGTTGTTGCGCGAGCTGGCCCACCCGCACGTGGTGGCCATCGGTGAGACCGGCCTGGACTACCACTACGAGCCAGAGGCCGCTGAGCTGCAGCAGGCCTCCTTCCGTCTGCACCTGGAAGCCTCGCGCCAGACCGGCAAGCCGGTGATCGTCCACACCCGCGCGGCGCGGGCCGATACCCTGGCGCTGCTGCGCGAGGCAGGCCTGCCGCAAGCTGGCGTGCTGCACTGCTTCACCGAGGACTGGGACATGGCCCGGGCGGCGCTGGACCTGGGCTACTACATTTCGTTGTCGGGCATCGTCACCTTCCGCAATGCCGACGCCCTGCGCGAGGTGGCCCGCCAGGTCCCGGCCGACCGCCTGCTGGTGGAAACCGACTCGCCGTACCTTGCGCCGATTCCGTACCGCGGCAAACCGAACCTGCCGCAGTATGTGCGGGAAGTGGCCGAATATGTGGCCTCGCTGCGTGGCGTGAGCTATGCGCAGCTGGCCGAGCAGACCACGGCCAACTTCAAGCGCCTGTTCCCGTTGGCGCGGGTGGCCTGATTGGCCGGTCTTGGGGGGGCGTAAATCGCGCGCCGCCCGCGCGGCGCATCGCGAGCTGCGCTCGCTCCTACGTTTGTTTCGGGCCAGTAACACCTGTGACAGGCGCGCGCGACCGCCTGGTTCGTACGACACAATCTTGCGTCAGGCACCAAAGCGTCCGCGCGAAAATCCCACAGAAATACTTCGCCCGAAACAAACGTAGGAGCGAGCGCAGCTCGCGATGCGCCGCGTGGGCGGCGCTCGATCTTACAGGCGCTGAACCTTTCACGTCGGACATCTCGCAAGGCCCACCGCATAAAAAAAACCCGGGTTCTGGGGGGGGAATCCGGGTTAAGACCATTAGGAGTAAAACAAAGGTACCGCGGTCCCTGGGCACCTTTATTGACGCGCCACTTGGGGGGATGCGCCGCGCCAACACTCCAAGTATCGATCAGGTTTGGCACAGTGCCAGCGACAGCTGGTCGTTTTTTAAACAGATTTGGAATACGCCTGGAAACCATAGGGTCTTCCCTGCATGTCCAGGGGGACAAACGGTTACTCTTCACGCCGCCAGGATTGCGCTCGACACGCATCGTGATACATAGAAGCGAGGATGATCCGTGCATTTTCCTGCAAGTTAGGCATAATAAACCGCTTCGATTGTCCATCCAGTCCTTCCTATGCAGAAAGAACCTCGTAAGGTCCGTGAGTTTCGCCGCCGCGAACAAGAGATCCTCGATACCGCGCTCAAGCTGTTTCTCGAGCAAGGTGAAGACAGCGTCACCGTCGAGATGATCGCCGACGCCGTGGGTATCGGCAAAGGCACGATCTACAAGCACTTCAAGTCCAAGGCGGAGATCTACCTGCGCCTGATGCTCGACTACGAACGCGACCTGAATGCCCTGTTGCACTCGGACGACGTCGACCGCGACAAGGAAGCCCTGTCGCGCGCCTATTTCGAGTTCCGCATGCGCGACCCGCAACGTTACCGGTTGTTCGACCGCCTGGAAGAAAAGGTCGTCAAGGGCAACCAGGTGCCGGAGATGGTCGAGGAGCTGCACCGCATCCGCGCCTCCAACTTCGATCGCCTCACCCTGTTGATCAAGGGCCGTATCAGCGAGGGCAAGCTCGAGGACGTACCGCCTTATTTCCACTACTGTGCCGCATGGGCGTTGGTGCATGGCGCCGTGGCACTGTATCACTCGCCGTTCTGGAGCAATGTGCTGGAGGATCAGGAAGGCTTCTTCCAGTTCCTCATGGACATTGGCGTGCGCATGGGCAACAAGCGCAAGCGCGACCCGGAGATCGCGAACTAGAGCATCGCACTATAAGTCGCTCCTGCAGGCCTCGTACGTCTGTAGGAGCGGCCTTGTGCCGCGAAAGGCTGCATCGCAGCCTCCGTTCGCTAGCCGGCCAGAAGTTGGGGCTTGCAAAAACCTGATTTATGAGTCAGGTTTTGCCGGCCCTGATTCATCCGTGCCGGAGTCCCCCCATGATCGTCGATCGTCAAGGCAGGCGCTTTCGCAACCTGCGTGTCAGCCTGACGGCTGCCTGTAACTATGCCTGTACGTACTGCGTGCCTGATGGCAAGCGTCTGGTGGCGGCGCAGGATGAGCTCCCGGCCGAGTTGCTGGCCCGTGGCGTGGCCTACCTGGTCGAAGCTGCCGGGATCGAGCGGCTGCGTATCACCGGTGGCGAGCCGTTGGTCAGCCCGCGCCTCGAGGCCTTTCTCGAAGCAGTCGGAACGCTGGGCCTGGCGGATATCGGTCTGACCACCAACGGCCAGTTGCTCTCGCGCAAACTCCCATTGCTCAAGGCCGCCGGTATCCGTCGTCTGAATGTGTCCCTCGACACGCTCGACCCCGACGCCTTCCGTCGCATTGCCCGTGGCGGCGACCTGGCCACGGTGCTGGCTGGCATGGAGCAGGCCAGTGCCGCCGGCATGGGCATCAAAGTGAACATGGTGCCCATGCGCGGACAGAACCTGGATCAGGTATTGCCATTGCTCGACTACTGCCTGGAGCGAGGTTACGAATTGCGCTTCATCGAGCTGATGCGCATGGGCCATCTTGCCCGCGACCACAACGCCTTTCTTCAACAATTCGTCGGCCTCGAACAATTGCTCGATCTGATTGGCCAGGCCCATGCCTTCCAGCAGGCCAGCGCGCCACTGGATGCCACCGCTTTGCGCTATCGAGTGGCCGGCAAAGGCCATTTTGGCGTGATCGCCAACGAGAGCGTGCCGTTCTGCCGGACCTGCTCACGGCTGCGCTTGTCCTCCACGGGCTGGTTGCACGGCTGCCTGTCATCGGGTAACCGGCATTTCGTCGGCGACCTTCTGGAAAAGCCTCGCCATCAAGCCCTACCGGCCTTGCAACGCCTGCTGGTCAAGGCCCTGGCGGATAAGCAGGACCTGGCGTTTTCCGGCGGCGTGACGGTGATGAAGGTGATCGGCGGCTGACCTGGCGCAAAAGCTGCATCTGGCGGCTATTCGCCGGTTTTTCGTCGCCGGTTTCTGGAGGAAGAATGCGTAGGCTGGTCTTGTCGCTGGCGCTGTTGGCGCTGGGCGGTTGCATGAATGTCAGTGATATGGGCGAGGGGGTTCGCTACCACATGAGCGATGCCGGGCTGCTGGACCACAGCGATACCCGGCGCAGCCTGTCGGTGCGCCTGCAGCCCGACTCGTTCATCTTCATCGGCCAGGGGCATTTCGCACCGCCGGGCAAGGGGCCGGTGCCCCGGCCGAACGTGGTGGCCGAGGAAGCCTACAAGAGCTTCGTCGAATACTTCCCGCTGGTGCGTCGCGCCCAAGGGCCGCTGGGGCTGGAGGAGGCGCTGGCCGAAGCCCGCTCGGTGGGCGCCCATTATGTGCTCTACACCCGCTTCGCACGGACCGATGACCGCATTGGCAATGGGGACGAATGGTACGACGAGCAAGCCGTCGATCGTCTGGGGGTCGATACCGGTGTGGTGCAGATGATGCTGATCGAGACCAGCACCCGCTATTTGATCGATACGGCGCGGATCAAGAGCCGTGGCGGTTTGTTGACGTTCCACGACAAGGCGCCGGAAGATTTGCTTGGCCCCCCCATGCGCGATTACGCTCGTAGTCTCCTGGGCATGAGTCGTTGAGGATAGGGTGATGACGGATACCGGCAAGGCCAATGATCTCTTGGCACAGATCCCCAAGGAAAAGGGATTGCCTCCGGTACACCTGTGGAACCCGGATTTCTGCGGCGACATCGACATGCGCATCGCCCGCGACGGGACCTGGTACTACCTGGGTACGCCGATCGGGCGCAAGCCGATGGTCCGGTTGTTTTCCACCATCATTCGCCGCGATGGCGATGATTATTTCCTGGTTACGCCGGTGGAGAAGGTCGGTATCCGGGTCGATGACGCACCCTTCGTCGCCGTGCTGCTGGACGTGCAGGGCAGTGGCGAGCAGCAGGTGCTGCGCTTTACCAGCAATGTCGATGACCATATCGAGGCGGGCCCGGAGCATCCGCTGCGAGTCGAGATCGATCCGCTGACCCAGGAGCCTTCGCCCTATATTCTGATGCGCAGCAACCTCGAGGCGCTGATCCATCGCAATGTGTTCTACCAATTGGTGGAGCTGGCGGTGCCGCGTGAAATCGAGGGCCAGGAGTGGCTTGGGGTTTGGAGCGGCGGGGCGTTCTATCCTGTGGGGCGTCTTTGAGAATGCTGGGGCTGCCTTGCAGCCCTTTCGCGGCACAAGGTGCTCCTGCAGGTGCACAGCACACGTATCGATAGGCCTCCTCGTTTTTCCTCGTATTGGCCATTTGTCCGCAAGCCGCCCGGGCATAACCTGCTGGCAATCGCCCACAGGAGAACGCCATGAACATTCCCCGTCTATCCCTTGCCGTGCTGCTTGCCTTCAGCGTGACAGGCATCCAGGCTCCCGCCTGGGCCCACGGCGAGCAACCTGACCAGGTCAAGGTCCTACAGGAACAGCGCCCTAGCAATGCGCCCGGCAAGAAAGCCGTGATGCTTACCGTCCACTATGCCCCGGGCCAGGCATCGCCCGCCCATCAGCACCCTGGCGCGGTGATGGCCTACGTGCTCGAAGGTGCGGTGGTATCGAAGCTCAACGATGACCAGGAGAGGACCTACAAGGCCGGCGAATATTGGTACGAAGCGCCTGGCACCGTGCACAGCGTATCTCGCAATGCCAGCGAATCCGCTCCGGCCAAGCTGCTGGTCTGGAGCCTGGTGGACGAAGGCAGGCCGGTGACCGAGCCGTTGAAATAGCGAGTGCAGGTGGCAGAAACGAAAAAACCTCCAGTGCTTGCGCAACTGGAGGTTTTTCAGTATTTGGCTCCGCGACCTGGACTCGAACCAGGGACCCAATGATTAACAGTCATTTGCTCTACCGACTGAGCTATCGCGGAATCTGCTGCGTATCTTACTGATAGCCAAGGGGAAGTCAAGCTTACCCCCTGGCAATCAATGGGTTACAGCACTTCGACGATGGCCTTGGTGACCACGTGGATGTTGCTCTGGTTCAGCGCGGCCACGCAGATACGACCGGTATCCAGGGCATAGATGCCGAACTCGTCCTTCAGGCGGCCGACCTGCTCGGCGGTCAGGCCCGAATAGGAGAACATGCCGCGCTGGCGGCCGACGAAGCTGAAATCGCGCTTGGCACCGTACTCGGCCAGCAGCTCGACCATCTGCTTGCGCATGCCATGGATGCGGCCACGCATCTCGCCCAGCTCGGCTTCCCACATCTGGCGCAGCTCGGCGCTGTTGAGCACGGCGGCGACGATGCTGGCGCCGTGGGTCGGCGGGTTGGAGTAGGTGGTGCGGATCACGCGCTTGACCTGGGACAGCACGCGGGTGCTTTCGTCCTTGGAGCCGGTGACGATCGACAGGGCGCCGACGCGCTCGCCGTACAGCGAGAACGACTTGGAGAACGAGCTGGAGACGAAGAAGTCCAGGCCCGACTCGGCGAACAGGCGTACGGCGAAGGCGTCTTCGGCGATGCCGTCGCCGAAGCCCTGGTAGGCCATGTCGAGGAACGGTACGTGGCCCTTGGCCTTGACCACTTCCAGGACGTTCTTCCAGTCGTCCAGGCCCAGGTCGACGCCGGTCGGGTTGTGGCAGCAGGCGTGCAGAACGATGATCGAGCCGGACGGCAGGTTGTTCAGGTCCTCGAGCATGCCGGCGCGGTCGACGTCGTTGCTCGGTGCATCGTAGTAACGGTAGTTCTGCACCGGGAAGCCGGCGGTTTCGAACAGGGCGCGGTGGTTTTCCCAGCTCGGGTCGCTGATGGCGACCACGGCGTTGGGGGAGAGGCGCTTGAGGAAGTCCGCGCCGATCTTCAGAGCACCGGTGCCGCCGACCGCCTGCACGGTCACCACGCGGCCTGCGGCCAGCAGCGGCGATTCGGCGCCGAACAGCAGCTTTTGCACCGCCTGGTCATAGGTGGCGATACCGTCGATCGGCAGGTAGCCGCGGGAGGCATGCTGGGCGGCACGCTGGGTCTCGGCTTCGATCACCGCGCGCAACAGCGGGATACGGCCTTCCTCATTGCAATAGACGCCCACGCCCAGGTTGACCTTGGCGGTACGGGTATCGGCGTTGAATGCTTCGTTGAGGCCCAGGATGGGGTCGCGGGGTGCCAGCTCGACAGCGGAAAACAGGCTCATTGTTACCTTGGCTCTGAATTGGAGAGTGATAGGGCGCGCACGCTCCGGCCGAGTGCGTTGAAGCGGTGCGCAAACGGGGAGTCAGTATAGTGATACCGACCGGTCACCGCGACAGTCTGGCGCAGCTTTTGCGGGCTTTTGTGCGAATATTTTTCGACCATTGGTCTAATTGCCCGGTCCACTGAAAGGCCAGTCCTTGAAACGGGCGCCGGGTGCGCTCATTTGGGTTAGACTACTGGCTAAATTTACAGTTGCCGCGTCATCCACGAGGTCCGTCATGTCCGAGTTCCAGCTCGTCACCCGTTTCCAGCCGGCCGGCGACCAGCCCGAGGCCATCCGTTTGATGGTCGAGGGCATCGAGGCCGGGCTTTCGCACCAGACCCTGCTCGGGGTGACCGGCTCGGGCAAGACCTTCAGCATCGCCAACGTCATCCAGCAGGTGCAGCGCCCGACCCTGGTGCTGGCACCGAACAAGACCCTCGCCGCGCAGCTGTATGGCGAGTTCAAGGCGTTCTTCCCGAACAACGCGGTGGAGTATTTCGTTTCCTATTACGACTACTACCAGCCGGAAGCCTACGTGCCGTCGTCGGACACCTTCATCGAGAAGGACGCCTCGATCAACGACCATATCGAGCAGATGCGCCTGTCGGCGACCAAGGCACTGCTGGAACGCCGCGACGCCATCATCGTCACCACGGTGTCGTGCATCTACGGCCTGGGCAGCCCGGAGACCTACCTGAAGATGGTCCTGCACGTCGATCGCGGCGACAAGCTCGACCAGCGTGCCTTGTTGCGCCGCCTGGCAGACCTGCAGTACACCCGCAACGAGATGGACTTCGCCCGCGCCACCTTCCGCGTGCGTGGCGATGTGGTCGACATCTTCCCGGCCGAATCGGACCTCGAAGCCATCCGCATCGAGCTGTTCGACGACGAGGTGGAGAACATCGCCGCCTTCGACCCGCTCACCGGCGAGGTCATCCGCAAGCTGCCGCGCTTCACCTTCTACCCCAAGAGCCACTACGTCACCCCGCGCGAAACCTTGCTCGAGGCGGTGGAGGGCATCAAGGAAGAACTCAAGTGCCGCCTGGAGTACCTGCACAAGGCCAACAAGCTGGTGGAGGCCCAGCGCCTGGAGCAGCGCACCCGCTTCGACCTGGAGATGATCCTGGAGCTGGGCTATTGCAATGGCATCGAGAACTACTCGCGCTACCTGTCCGGGCGCCCGGCCGGCGCGCCGCCACCTACCTTGTACGACTACCTGCCGGCCGATGCGCTGCTGGTGATCGATGAGTCCCACGTCAGCGTTCCCCAGGTCGGCGCCATGTACAAGGGCGACCGCTCGCGCAAGGAAACGCTGGTGGAGTATGGCTTCCGCCTGCCGTCGGCGCTGGACAACCGCCCCATGCGCTTCGATGAATGGGAAGCGGTCAGCCCGCAGACCATCTTCGTGTCCGCCACGCCCGGCCCCTACGAGGCCGAGCATGCCGGCAGGGTAGTGGAGCAGGTGGTCCGCCCCACCGGTCTGGTGGACCCTGAGGTGGAGGTGCGCCCAGCGCTGACCCAGGTCGACGACCTGCTTTCGGAGATCGGCAAGCGAGTCGCGGCAGGCGAGCGGGTGTTGGCCACCACCCTGACCAAGCGCATGGCCGAAGACCTCACCGACTACCTGGCCGACCACGACGTGCGTGTGCGCTACCTGCACTCGGACATCGACACCGTCGAGCGGGTGGAAATCATCCGCGACCTGCGCCTGGGCACCTTCGACGTGCTGGTGGGTATCAACCTGCTGCGCGAAGGCCTGGACATGCCCGAAGTGTCCCTGGTGGCCATTCTCGATGCCGACAAGGAAGGTTTCCTGCGCTCGGAGCGTTCGTTGATCCAGACCATCGGCCGGGCCGCACGCAACCTCAACGGCAAGGCGATCCTCTATGCCGATCAGGTCACCGGTTCCATGCAGCGGGCCATCGACGAGACCGAGCGGCGCCGGGCCAAGCAGATCGACTTCAACCAGGCCCACGGCATCGTGCCCAAGGGCGTGGTCAAGGACATCACCGACATCATGGAAGGCGCCAGCGTGCCCGGCGGGCGAAGCAAGAAACGCAAGGCCATGGCCAAGGCGGCAGAGGAGAGCGCCCGCTTCGAGGCCGAGCTGCAGACCCCGGCCCAGATCACCAAGCGCATCAAGCTACTGGAAGAGAAAATGTTCCAGTTGGCCCGCGACCTGGAGTTCGAGGCCGCGGCGCAGCTGCGCGATGAAATCGCCCAGTTGCGCGATCGCCTGATCGCCAGCTGAGCGCCTGTAGGCGCGGGCTTGTCCCGCGATAGGGACGGCCCAGCCTCCAAAGCTGCAGAAGGCCGCAGCGGCCGTCGACATTCGCCTGCGCGCCATCGCTGGAGCCCGACGCCTGCTCCCTGCTACCATTCGGCCTTTGTTTCATCTTTCGTTCGAGACTCTCCATGACCACCGTTCGCACGCGCATCGCGCCATCGCCCACCGGCGATCCCCATGTCGGCACCGCCTACATCGCCCTGTTCAACTACTGCTTCGCCAAGCAGCACGGCGGTGAGTTCATCCTGCGTATCGAAGACACCGACCAGCTGCGCTCGACCCGTGAGTCGGAACAGCAGATCTTCGACGCCCTGCGTTGGCTCGGCATCGAGTGGAACGAGGGCCCGGACGTCGGTGGCCCCCATGGCCCCTACCGGCAGAGCGAGCGCGGCGAGATCTATGCCAAGTACGCCAAGCAGTTGGTGGATGCCGGCCACGCCTTCTATTGCTTCTGCACCGCCGAAGAGCTGGAGCAGATGCGTGCCGAGCAGATGGCGCGCGGCGAGACCCCGCGCTACGACGGTCGTGCCCTGTTGCTGAGCGCCGAGGAAGTGCAGCGCCGCCTGGATGCCGGCGAACCCCACGTGATCCGCATGAAGGTGCCGAGCGAGGGCGTTTGCGTGGTGCCGGACATGCTCCGTGGCGACGTCGAGATCCCATGGGACCGCATGGACATGCAGGTGCTGATGAAGAACGACGGCCTGCCGACGTACTTCCTGGCCAACGTGGTCGATGATCACCTGATGGGCATCACCCACGTCCTGCGCGGCGAAGAGTGGCTGCCGTCGGCACCGAAGCTGATCAAGCTGTACGAGTACTTCGGTTGGGAGCAGCCCAAGCTGTGCTACATGCCGCTGCTGCGCAACCCCGACAAGAGCAAGCTGTCCAAGCGCAAGAACCCGACCTCGGTGACCTTCTACGAGCGCATGGGCTTCATGCCCGAGGCGATGCTCAACTACCTGGGCCGCATGGGCTGGTCGATGCCCGACGAGCGCGAGAAGTTCTCCCTGGCCGAAATGGTCGAGCACTTCGACCTGTCGCGTATCTCCCTGGGCGGCCCGATCTTCGACATCGAGAAGCTGTCCTGGCTCAACGGCCAGTGGCTGCGCGACCTGCCGGTGGAAGAGTTCGCCGCACGCGTGCAGAAGTGGGCCTTCAACAGCGACTACATGATGAAGATCGCCCCCCATGTACAGGGCCGGGTCGAAACCTTCAGCCAGATCGCCCCGCTGGGTGGCTTCTTCTTCGAAGGCGGCCTGAAGCTCGACGCCAAGCTGTTCGAAAGCAAGAAGCTGTCCGCCGACCAGGTGCGCCAGGTGATGCAGTTGATCCTGTGGAAGCTCGAGAGCCTGCGCCAGTGGGAAAAGGACCCTATCACCGGCTGCATCCAGGCCGTGGTCGAAGCGCTGGAGCTGAAGCTGCGTGACGCCATGCCGCTGATGTTCGCCGCGATCACCGGCCAGGCCAGCTCGGTCTCGGTGCTCGACGCCATGGAGATTCTCGGCCCTGACCTGACCCGCTATCGTCTGCGCCAGGCCCTGGACCTGCTCGGCGGCGTGTCGAAGAAGGAAAACAAGGAGTGGGAGAAGCTGCTGGCGACCATCGCCTGAAGGCTTTACGCACCCCTGTAGGAGCGGCCTTGCGCCGCGAAAGGACCGCAACGCGGTCCCCGTGTTTGCAGCCCATGGGGCCGCTGTGCGGCCCTTTCGCGGCACAAGGCCGCTCCTGCAATCCTCGTTTGCAGAAGCAAGTGGCCTCGAAAACGGGGCAGGGCGATAAGTGATTGTTATCTGTGAAAAAATTTTTGGATATTTTCAAAAATATGTTTGACAGCCCAGCAATCGGAACTTAATATGCGCCCCGTCCACAGCGATGAGCTAAAACGAAACGCCAGGCACCCAGCCGGCGATTCGAGTTCAGCGCGACATTGTGGGGCTATAGCTCAGCTGGGAGAGCGCCTGCATGGCATGCAGGAGGTCAGCGGTTCGATCCCGCTTAGCTCCACCAAATTCCGCTTCACGATCAGTCAGGCTGGTCGGGAAGAAAGATCGGTTCCAGCAAATCGGTCTTGAAGGTAGAAGGTTCGTCCCCTTCGTCTAGTGGCCTAGGACACCGCCCTTTCACGGCGGTAACAGGGGTTCGAGTCCCCTAGGGGACGCCAGTTTTGCACAAGCGATGTTTCACATGTCGCTGGGCCGAGAGGCTAGAAATCCGGGGCTATAGCTCAGCTGGGAGAGCGCCTGCATGGCATGCAGGAGGTCAGCGGTTCGATCCCGCTTAGCTCCACCAATTTTGCCAGGTCCGCGTAAGCGGGTCGGTACGAAGGTTGTTGTCCCCTTCGTCTAGTGGCCTAGGACACCGCCCTTTCACGGCGGTAACAGGGGTTCGAGTCCCCTAGGGGACGCCACTTTTACCCGCGTTTTGCGGGAGTTGAAAGGCTCATTCGCACATTGGATGGGCCTTTTGTTTTCACCTTGGGGCTATAGCTCAGCTGGGAGAGCGCCTGCATGGCATGCAGGAGGTCAGCGGTTCGATCCCGCTTAGCTCCACCAATTCTGCCAGGGTCTGCGTAAGCAGCCTGCACGAAGGTTCACGTCCCCTTCGTCTAGTGGCCTAGGACACCGCCCTTTCACGGCGGTAACAGGGGTTCGAGTCCCCTAGGGGACGCCATTTTTACCCGCGTTTTGCGGGACTTCAAAGGCTCATTCGCATATTGAATGGGCCTTTTGTTTTTCTCCTTCCGAAAAAATATGTGCTGCACGACCGGCAGCAGATTTTGCTTGCCAACAAATATTACGAGCATAATATTACGCTCATAATGTTTTCGAGAGCCGGCCATGAGCGACAAGAAGAGTAAGACCCGCGAGCGCATCCTGGATGCGGCCTGCAGCGCCCTTATCCAGCACGGCCCCGCTGAACCGAGCGTGAGCCAGGTGATGAGCGCCGCTGGGCTGACAGTAGGTGGGTTCTATGCCCATTTCGACAGCAAAGATGAACTTATGCTGGAGGCATTTCGCCAGTTGCTGGGCGAGCGACGTGCATTGCTCGCCCAAGTGGACCCCAGCCTCGATGCCGAAGAGCGGCGGGCCCTGGTAGCGGCCTTCTACCTGTCGCGCAAGCACCGCGACGCCGAGGAGCATGCCTGCCCGCTGTCCAATGCCTTGAGCGAGATGCAGCGTTTGCCGAGTGCCTTCCGTGAGGTGCTGGCCGAGCACATCGAGCTGATCACCGCGCAGATGGTCGATCGGCCCGAAGACATCGACAAGGCCATCGCCGACCTCGCCTTGATGGTTGGCGGCCTGGCCTTGGCCAGAGCCCTGGGCGGTACCGAGCTGTCCGACCGGATCCTGCGTGCCGCCAAGTCGGCGGTGATCTGAACCACCTCTCCTGGAGCAAGCCATGACTACCCTGAGCTGGATTCGCGGCGTCAACGCAACCCTCGGCCGCCTGGCCCCCGAGCATGTCGCCGGGAGAATGCGCCGGGCCTTCATGACCCCGCGCAATTTGCCCCCGCGGCAGTGGGAGCTGCCGCTGCTGGCCAGGGCCGAGCGCATCACCCTGCGTTTCGGCTTGTCGGCCCTGCGCTGGGGCAAGGGGCCGACCGTGTTGATGATGCACGGTTGGGAAGGGCGCCCAACGCAATTCGCCGCGCTGATCGACACCTTGGTGGCCGCCGGGCATACGGTGGTCGCCCTGGAGGGCCCGGCCCATGGCCGCTCTCCAGGCCAACAGGCGCATGTGGTGCTGTTCGCCCGTGCCCTGTTGGAGGCTGCTGGCGAATTGCCGCCGCTGCGGGCCGTGATCGGCCATTCCATGGGCGGTGCCAGCCTGCTGCTGGCCTTGCAGTGGGGCCTGCGTACCGAGGCGGCGGTGAGCATCGCTGCGCCGGCCCAGCTGCTGGGTGTTGTGCGTGGCTTCGCCCATCGGCTGGGGTTGCCGGCACGGGCCAGGGCGGCGCTCATTCGCCAGATCGAACAGGATGTCGGCGTGCAGATCTCGCGCCTGGACGTCAGCGGCTACCAGCTGGACATGCCTGGGCTGGTGGTGCACGCCAGTGACGACCCCTTGGTGCCGGCCAGCGAGGCCCAGTTGATCCACAAGGCCTGGTTCGACAGCCGCCTGATGGTGCTGGAGGAGGGTGGGCACCAGCGTGTGCTGGCCGACCCGCGGCTGAACGAGGCCGTGCTCGAGCTGCTGGCCCGCACCGCGATCGGCGCACGGCAAAGCGCCTGAGATCCGGTACACTCTGCCCGTTCACTGACCAACGGGAGCGGGCATGAGCTGGGACCTGGCATCGCCATTCATCATCGACCTTCGCGTCGGCGCCGAGGACATCGACGGCCTCGGCCACGCCAATAACGCCGTCTACGTCACTTGGCTGGAGCGCTGCGCCTGGCGGCATTCCCAGCGCCTGGGGCTGGACTTGGCCGAATACCGGCGCCTGGACCGCGCCATGGCCGTGGTGCGCCACGAAATCGACTACCTGGCCGCCGCCTACGAGGACGACGAGCTGCAGCTGGCCACCTGGATCATCGACTGGGACCAGCGCCTGCGCATGACCCGCCGCTTCCAGCTCAAGCGCCCCCGCGATGGTGTCACCGTGCTGCGCGCACAAACCACCTTCGCCTGTATCGAGCTTTCCAGCGGCAAGCCCAAGCGCATGCCGGCCGAGTTTCTCGACGGCTACGGCCCGGCGCTGATCGGTGCCTGAATGCGCTGTCTTTTTTGCTAGACTGCCGCCTTTTGGCGCCGAGACCCTGAAATGCAAATTGCCCTGGCCCCCATGGAGGGGCTGGTCGACAACATCCTGCGCGACGTCCTGACCCGGGTCGGTGGCATCGATTGGTGCGTCACCGAGTTCATCCGTGTCTGCGATCGTCTGTTGCCGCCTTCGTCGTTCGACAAGCTGGCGCCGGAGCTGCGCCAGGGCGCACGGACCGCAGCCGGGGTGCCGATGCGCGTGCAACTGCTCGGCTCCGACCCGGCGTGCCTGGCCGATAACGCCGTGCTGGCCTGCGAGCTTGGCGCGCCAGTGATCGACCTGAACTTCGGCTGCCCGGCCAAGACCGTGAACAAATCACGCGGTGGCGCGGTGTTGCTCAAGGAGCCGGAGCTGCTGCACGCCATCGTTCGCGAAGTGCGCCGGGCGGTGCCGGCACACATTCCGGTAACGGCGAAGATGCGCCTGGGCTTCGACAGCCCGGACGGCGCCCTGGAATGCGCCACGGCCTTGGCCGAAGGCGGAGCCGGGCATCTGGTGGTGCATGCCCGGACCAAGGTCGAGGGCTACAAGCCGCCGGCTCACTGGGAGTGGGTGGCGCGGGTGCAGGAGGTGGTGAAGGTGCCGGTGTTCGCCAATGGCGAGATCTGGACCGTGGACGATTGGCGTCGTTGCCGTGAAGTCAGCGGAGCCGAGGACATCATGCTCGGCCGGGGCCTGGTCTCGCGGCCGGACCTGAGCCTGCAGATCGCCGCCGCGCGCGATGGGCGGGACTATCAGCCCATGAGCTGGGACGAGCTGCTGCCGCTGCTGCGCGAATTCTGGCGCCAGGCCCAGGCCAAACTGTCGCCGCGCTATGCGCCGGGGCGGCTGAAGCAGTGGCTGGCCATGCTGACCCGCAGCTATCCCGAGGCGGTGGCATTGTTCGCCCAGTTGCGGCGCGAGGATGACTGCCTGCGGATCAGTGGACTGCTCGGGGTTGGCGTGCAGGCATTCGATGAATGCGTTGCCTGACCGGCCCGATCGCCGGCAAGCCGGCTCCCACCCATATTGCGCTGCGGTTGTCACACCGCCGAACCTGTGGGAGCCGGCTTGCCGGCGATTGGGCCGGGGCAGGCAATCCAAGGCAATTGCTTCACGGAGCTGGCGCACAAAAAAATTTGCTCATGCCTCTTGAAACCGTCTTGTCGGCCCCTATCTCTTGAGTACGCGATGCCGAAGTCGGGTCGCGTAGTGACTTAACTTGCTGAATCTCAGGAGTTCATGACCATGACTACCGCTTTCTCTCTCGCACCGCTGTTCCGCAATTCCGTCGGCTTCGACCGTTTCAATGACCTATTCGAGTCCGCGGCACGTAACGAGGCGGGTAGCAGCTACCCTCCCTACAATGTGGAAAAGCACGGCGATGACCACTATCGCATCGTGGTTGCCGCAGCCGGTTTCCAGGAGCAGGACCTCGACCTTCAGGTCGAGAAAGGCGTCCTGACCGTCACCGGCGGCAAGCGCGACAACAGCACCGAAGGCGTTACCTACCTGCACCAGGGCATTGCCCAGCGCGCCTTCAAGCTGTCCTTCCGCCTGGCTGACCACATCGAGGTGAAGGCCGCGGGCCTGGCCAACGGCCTGCTCAGCATCGACCTGCTGCGCATCGTGCCGGAAGAAGCCAAGCCCAAGCGCATCCCGATCAATGGCGAACAGCCTGCGTTGAACTGAGTTCGGCTCAGTGAAGAAAGGGCACCTTCGGGTGCCCTTTTTGCGTTTCTGGGACGCGCCTCAATAATCCGCCGGGGTCTCGATCAATATTTGGCGGAACTCCATCAGCGGCAGTGGCCGACTGTGCAGGTAGCCTTGGTACAGGTGGCAACCCTGGCGTTCGAGGAATTCCAGCTGCCCGGACTGCTCGACCCCTTCGGCGATCACCGCCAGGTCCAGGCTGCGGGCCATGGCCACGATGGCCCGGACGATCTCGGCGTCGTTCGGGTCGTTGGGGGCGTCGCGCACGAAGGTCTGGTCGATCTTCAAGGTATCCACGGGCAGGCGCTTGAGGTAGGTCAAGGAGGAGTAGCCGGTACCGAAGTCGTCCATGGCAAAGCTCACCCCATAGCGTTTGAGCTCGCGCATTTTGCTGATGGTGTCCTCCAAGTTCTGGATGACGATACCCTCGGTGATCTCCAGCGTCAGCATGCTCCGTGGCAGGCGGTAGTCGTCCAGGCTGCGCAGCACCCGTTCGACGAAATCGTTCTGGCGGAATTGCCGGGGGCTGATGTTGACGCACAGGCTGAAGTCGTCGGCATCGATCAGCCCGTCGGCCAGCATGCGTGCGCAGGCATCGCAGGCTTCGTCGAGAATCCAGTTGCCAACTTCGAGGATCAGGCCGCTTTCTTCCAATACTTGGATGAACTGCGCCGGGGGTTGCTGGCCCAGCTGGGGATGATGCCAGCGCAATAGCACTTCGGCGCCGACGATGCGATTGTCACGCGCATCGACCTGGGGCTGGAAGTGCAGGGCAAGCTCGCCCCTGGCCAGGGCCAGGCGTAGATCGGTCTCCATGCGCAGGCGCTCGCTGGCCGCCTTCTGCATGGTGGTATGGAACAGCTGTGTGGTGTTGCGCCCCGAGTCCTTGGCCCGGTAGAGGGCGATATCGGCACGCTTGAGCAGGTCGGCCGGGGTCGCGCCGTGGTCGGGAATCAGTGCCACGCCGATGCTCGGTGTCACCTGCAGGCGCTGGCCGTCCAGGGACATCGGCTCGGCGAGCAGCTCGCGCAGGGTGTCGGCCAGGTCGCGCACTTTGTGCTCGACCTGTTCGCGGCTGCCCTCCAGGCCGCTGAGCAGTACCACGAACTCGTCGCCGCCCAGGCGCGCCACGGTGTCTTCCAGGCGAACGCTGGCCTCCAGGCGGGCGGTGATGATCTTGAGGACCGTATCGCCCACCGGGTGGCCGAGGGAGTCGTTGATGTGCTTGAAGTGGTCCAGGTCCAGGAATAGCAGGGCGCCGCGCAGGTTGTGACGCTTGAGCAGGGCGATCTGCTGGCTCAGGCGGTCCATCAGCAGGGCACGGTTGGGCAGGTTGGTCAGCGGGTCGTGGTAGGCCAGGTGGCGGATCTGAGCCTGGGCATTCTTCAACTGGCTGACGTCCCGAGCGGTCAATAGCAGGCAGTCGGCTTCGTTGAGGCTGAGCGGTTCCACCGAGACCTCCACGGTCAGGATGTCACCGCGTTTGTTGCGCCCGAGCATCTCCCGGTGATGCACACGACCACGCTCCTTGAGTTCGGTCAGTAAGGCGGCGCGTTGCTTCTCGTCGGCCCAGATGCCGATCTCATAAACAGTGCGACCGATCACCTCGGCAGCGCTGTAGCCGGTCAGCCGGCAGAAACCATCGTTCACCTCCAGGTAGCGGCCCGTCCTGCGTTCGGTGAGGGTGATGGCGTCGGGGCTGGAATGGAAGGCCTTGGCGAACTTTTCCTCGCTGGCCTTGAGCGCTGCCTCGGCGCGCTGCTGCTGGGTGATGTCACGCAGCGTCGTGACGCTGCAGGGGGCGCCGTCGACCGTGATCAGGCAGCTGGAAATCAGGCAAGTGAGGGCGGTGCCGTTGCGGTGATTGACCACCACTGCCACGTTGCTCAGGGCTTTTTCGCGGATCACCCGCTCGATGCGCTGCGCGCGGGCGGCCGATTCGGCCCATAGGCCGATCTGTTCGGCAGTGCGACCGATCACCTGGTCGGCGCTCCAACCGAAGGTCTGGGTGAAGGCGCGGTTGATCTCGATGAACTGGCCGCTGTCCTGGCGGGTCACGCAGATCGGGTCGGGGCTGACCTGGAACAGGCTGGCGAACTTTTCTTCCGAGGCCGTCAGACGCTGTTCACGTTCCACCTGGTCGGTGATGTCGAGCAGGGTGCCGGCCATGCGCAGCGGGTTGCCTTGCTCGTCGCGGTACAGGCGGGCGCGGCTTTCGATATAGCGCGAGGCGCCGTTCTCCAGTTGCACGCGATAGGTGATCTGGTAGTTGCCCGCCGGCCCTTCGCGCAGGCTGCGGTAGGCCTGGCGCATGACGTTGCGCTCCTGCTCGGGCACGCCTTCGAAGAAGGCGTCGAAGGACTCGTGGAACGGCACCGGTTCCAGCCCGTGCAATTGCGCGGCGCGGGCCGAGCCATAGAGCATGCCGCTGGGGATGTGCCAGTCCCAGGTGCCCAGTTGCGCGGAGTCCAGCGCAAGGTCCAGGCGCTCCTGGCTGTCCTTGAGCGCCTGTTCGGCGCGCTTGCGTTCGCTGGTATCGACGAAGGTGCTGAGCAGGTACGTCACGCCCTCGAGCTCGATGCTCTGGGTGCACAGTATGCCGTCGTGGAGCTTGCCGGTACTGGCCCGGAATTGCACTTCCAGGGTCAGCGGGCCGCCATTGCCGCGGGTATTGTCCAGCACCTGGTGGCGCAGGTCAGGGTTGACCCACAGGCCCAGCTCCAGGGTGGTCTTGCCGACCACCTGGTCGCCTGGCCAGCCGAACATGTCCTCGAAGTGCTGGTTGACCTCGTAGATCATGCCGTCGTGGCGACGGGTCAGGAGGATGGCGTTGGGGCTCAGGTGAAACAGCGTGGCAAAGCGCTTTTCCGAGTTGATCAGCGCGGTTTCCCGCTCTCGTTGGCGGGTGATCTCACGCACCACGCCGATCATCTGCGGGCGGCCGTGGTGGTCGTGGGTCAGGCTGCCATTGATCTCCAGCCAATGCAGGGTGCCGTCCGGCCAGCGGATGCGGTGGCGCATGGCCTGTTCCACCGGCTCGCCATTGACCACGGCCTGGAACACCTGGCGTGTGCGGGCGCGGTCTTCCTCGGGCAGCAACTCGAGGTAGTCGATGTCGCGGGGCATCGGCCGCTGCGGGTCGAAACCGAACAGGGCCTGGGTGGCGCGGGACCAACTGACCCGGCCGCTTTCGATATCCCAGAGCCAGGCGCCGAGACGGGCCCCATTGAGCGCGGCCAGCAGTTGCGGGGCGTTCTGCCAGGTCTGCTCCGACTCCTGGGGATCCGCCGCGTGGATGCGCGGCAGGCGCGGAAAACGGTTTGCTGATTTTGGCATCGATACCAGACCTTTGGCGGATGACGCGTCCTTGAAGAAGGCCGACCGACCCGGGGTCAGGCGGACCCGGCGTGGCTGTCGAGCAAGGCCATGAACGCCCTGGCCGCATTCGACAGCGTGCGTTCCGTATGCAGAATGTAGCCTAGCTGGCGAGACAGCTGTATGCCGGGCAAGGCGATGGATGCAACCTGTTCATCGAGCATGGTGCGCGGTAGCACGCTCCAGGCCAGGCCGATGGACACCATCATCTTGATGGTTTCCAGGTAATTGGTGCTCATGGCGATGTTCGGCGTCAGCCCCTGGCTTTCGAACAGCCGCTGGACGATGTGGTGGGTGAAGGTGTTGCCGCCGGGGAATACCGCCGGGTGGCGGGCCACATCGGCGAGGCTGACCTGCTGGTTGCTGGCCAGGGGGTGTTCTGGTGCTGCGACGAAATCCAGGGCATCGTCCCATACCGGCACTGCCCGGATCAGGTGATGAGGCTCGGGGGCCAGGGTGATCACGGCAATTTCTGCACGGCCATGGAGAATTTCATCGTAGGCCGCTTCCGAATCGAGGAACTGAATATCCAGCGCAACGCCGGGGTGCTCCCGGGTGAAGGCCCGTAACAGCGGGGGCAGGCGGTGCAGGCCGATATGGTGGCTGGTGGCCAGGGTCAGGCGACCCGTGACTTCGCCGGTCAAATTGTTCAACGCCCGTCGGGTATCATCCAGTACGTTGAGGATCTGGTAGGCGCGCGGCAGCAGGGCCCGGCCTGCCTCGGTCAATGTCACTTCGCGGCCCAGGCGGTCGAACAGGCGTACGTCCAGTTGCTGCTCGAGCCCGGCGATGCGCTTGCTGATGGCTGGCTGGGTCAGGTGCAGGCGTTCACCGGCCCCGGAAAAGCTGCCGGTCTCGGCGATGGCGATGAAGGCGCTGAGGTTGGCCAGGTCCACGGCATCGAATTCCTATTGGTTATCCAAAGCATAAAAATTATGAATTTGAGTTATTCAATCTAACGCCATAGCATCGACCGTACAAGCCAAGGGGTTATTGGCATAGAAATACGCTGATGAGGAACAGTCTGATGGCTGGCAAAACGCTCTACGACAAACTCTGGGAAGCACATGAAGTCAAGCGACGCGACGATGGTTCGTCCTTGATCTACATCGACCGTCACATCATCCACGAAGTGACCTCGCCCCAGGCCTTCGAAGGCCTGCGCCTGGCCAACCGCAAGCCGTGGCGCATCGATGCCAACATCGCCACCCCGGACCACAACGTGCCGACCACGCCCGAGCGCAAGGGCGGCATCGATGCCATCGTCGACCAGGTGTCGCGCCTGCAGGTGCAGACCCTCGACGAGAACTGTGACGAGTATGGCATCGTCGAATTCAAGATGAACGACGAACGCCAGGGCATCGTCCACGTCATCAGCCCTGAGCAAGGCGCCACCTTGCCCGGCATGACCGTGGTCTGCGGCGACTCGCACACCTCGACCCACGGCGCCTTTGGCGCGCTGGCCCACGGCATCGGCACCTCCGAGGTCGAGCATGTGCTCGCCACCCAGTGCCTGGTCGCCAAGAAGATGAAGAACATGCTGGTGCGCGTCGAAGGCACCTTGCCTGCCGGCGTGACCGCCAAGGACATCGTCCTGGCCGTGATCGGCAAGATCGGCACCGCCGGTGGCAATGGCCACGCCATGGAGTTCGCCGGCAGCGCCATCCGTGAGTTGTCCATGGAAGGCCGCATGACCATCTGCAACATGTCCATCGAAGCCGGTGCCCGTGTGGGCCTGGTGGCTGTGGACGACACCACCGTCGCCTACGTCGAGGGCCGCCCGTACGCGCCCAAGGGCGAGCAGTGGACGCAGGCGGTGCAGGCCTGGAAGGGTTTGGTCTCCGATGCCGACGCGGTGTTCGACACCGTGGTCGAGCTGGACGCCTCGCAGATCAAGCCACAGGTCAGCTGGGGCACCTCGCCGGAGATGGTCCTGGCCGTCGACCAGCGCGTGCCGGACCCGGCCGCCGAGCCTGACCTGATCAAGCGCGGCTCCATCGAGCGAGCGCTCAAGTACATGGGCCTGGCCGCCAACCAGGCGATCACCGACATCAAGCTCGACCGCGTGTTCATCGGCTCGTGCACCAACTCGCGTATCGAAGACTTGCGCGCCGCTGCCGAGATCGCCAAGGGCCGCAAGGTCGCGGCCAACGTCAAGCAGGCGCTGGTGGTACCGGGCTCCGGCCTGGTCAAGGCCCAGGCCGAGCGTGAAGGGCTGGACAAGATCTTCATCGAGGCTGGTTTCGAATGGCGTGAGCCAGGCTGTTCCATGTGCCTGGCCATGAACCCGGACCGCCTGGAGAGCGGCGAGCATTGCGCCTCGACCTCCAACCGCAACTTCGAAGGCCGTCAGGGTGCCGGTGGCCGTACCCACCTGGTCAGCCCGGCCATGGCCGCCGCCGCCGCGGTGACCGGCCACTTCATCGATGTCCGCGAGTTGATCCAAGGGAGCGCAGCATGAAAGCCTTTACCCAGCACACCGGCCTTGTCGCGCCATTGGATCGCGCCAACGTCGACACCGACCAGATCATCCCCAAGCAGTTCCTGAAGTCGATCAAGCGTACCGGCTTCGGCCCCAACCTGTTCGACGAGTGGCGCTACCTGGACGTGGGCCAACCTTACCAGGACAACAGCAAGCGCCCGCTGAACAAGGATTTCGTGCTCAACCACGAACGCTACCAGGGGGCCAGCGTGTTGCTGGCACGGGAGAACTTCGGTTGCGGTTCGAGCCGCGAGCACGCCCCGTGGGCACTGGACGAATACGGCTTCCGTAGCGTCATCGCCCCGAGCTTCGCCGACATCTTCTTCAACAACAGCTTCAAGAATGGCCTGCTGCCGATCATCCTCAGCGACGAGGAAGTCGACGAGCTGTTCAGGCAGGTCGAGGCCAACCCGGGTTACCAGCTGACCATCGATTTGCAGGCCCAGGCCGTGACCCGCCCGGACGGCAAGGTGCTGCACTTCGAGATCGACGCCTTCCGCAAGCATTGCTTGCTCAACGGCCTCGATGATATCGGCCTGACCCTGCAGGACAGCGACGCGATCAAGGCGTTCGAAGGCAAGCACCGCGCAGCGCAGCCTTGGCTGTTCCGTGATGCCTGAAGTGTGCAGGTGACAGTACCGGCCTCTTCGTGGGTAGATCCGCCCCCACAGGTGAAACCTGTAGGGGGCCTGTGGGAGCGGGTTTACCCGTGAAAGGGCCGGTGCAAGCAGCAAGAAACCCAAAGGATCGAGACATGACCAGCACCCAACACACCGATGTGGTCCAACGGCAGTTCGGCGAACAGGCCAACGCCTACCTCAGCAGCGCCGTGCATGCACAGGGCAGTGAATTCGCCCTGCTGCAGGCCGAGCTGGCGGGGCAGGGCCATGCCCGTGTGCTGGATCTGGGCTGCGGTGCCGGTCATGTCAGTTTCCATGTCGCCCCGCTGGTGGCCGAAGTGGTTGCCTACGACCTCTCCCAAGCCATGCTCGACGTGGTCGCCCGTGCCGCTGCCGAGCGCGGCCTGGCCAATATCACTACCGAACGCGGCGCCGCCGAACGCTTGCCGTTCGCCGATGCCGCGTTCGACTTCGTCTTCAGCCGCTACTCGGCCCATCACTGGAGCGACCTGGGGCTGGCCCTGCGCGAAGTGCGCCGGGTGCTCAAGCCGGGCGGCGTGGCGGCCTTCATCGACGTCATGTCACCCGGTAGCCCATTGCTCGACACCTACCTGCAAACGGTGGAAGTGCTGCGTGATACCAGTCACGTGCGTGACTACTCCGCCGCCGAATGGCAGCGCCAGGTCAGCGAGGCGGGCCTGCATGTACGCAGCCACACCCGCCAGCCGCTGCGCCTGGAGTTCGGCAGCTGGGTCGAGCGCATGCGCACCCCCGAGCCGATGCGCGTGGCCATCCGCCAGTTGCAGCAAGCCATGGGCGAAGAAGTGCGGCAGTATTACCAAGTCGAGGCCGATGGCTCGTTCAGCACGGACGTGCTGGTGTTGTGGGCCGAGCGTTAAGAACTTTTCGGTGTGGCCCGCTTGGCTGCACCGTGTGAATGGATAAGAGGAAAGCATGAGCAAGCAGATTCTGATTCTCCCAGGTGATGGCATCGGCCCGGAAATCATGGCCGAGGCCGTCAAGGTGCTGGAGCTGGCCAACGACAAGTTCCAGCTCGGCGTCACCCTGGAGCACGACGTCATCGGCGGTGCCGCCATCGACAAGCACGGCGTGCCGCTGGCCGACGAGACCCTGGAGCGCGCACGCAAGGCCGACGCGGTGCTGCTCGGTGCAGTGGGCGGGCCGAAGTGGGACAAGCTCGAGCGCGACATCCGCCCTGAGCGTGGCCTGCTGAAGATCCGCTCTCAACTGGGCCTGTTCGCCAACCTGCGTCCGGCGATCCTCTACCCGCAACTGGCCGATGCCTCCTCGCTCAAGCCGGAAATCGTCGCCGGCCTGGACATCCTCATCGTCCGTGAGCTGACCGGCGGCATCTACTTCGGTGCTCCGCGCGGCCAGCGCGAGCTCGAAGGCGGCGAGCGCCAGGCCTACGACACCCTGCCGTACAGCGAAAGCGAAGTGCGCCGCATCGCCCGTGTCGGCTTCGACATGGCCCGTGTGCGCGGCAAGAAGCTGTGCTCGGTGGACAAGGCCAACGTCCTGGCCTCCAGCCAGCTCTGGCGCGAAGTGGTCGAGGACGTGGCCAAGGACTACCCGGACGTCGAACTCAGCCACATGTACGTCGACAACGCCGCCATGCAGCTGGTCCGTGCACCCAAACAGTTCGACGTGATGGTGACGGACAACATGTTCGGTGACATTCTGTCGGATGAAGCTTCCATGCTGACCGGTTCCATCGGCATGCTGCCGTCTGCGTCGCTCGATGCCAACAACAAGGGCATGTACGAGCCGTGCCACGGCTCGGCCCCAGACATCGCCGGGCAGGGCATCGCCAACCCGTTGGCGACCATCCTGTCGGTGTCGATGATGCTGCGCTACAGCTTCAACCAGGTGGCCGCCGCCGACGCGATCGAGCAGGCTGTCAGCCGGGTGCTGGACCAAGGCCTGCGTACCGGCGACATCTGGTCGGCCGGGTGCAGCAAGGTAGGTACGCAGGAAATGGGCGACGCAGTAGTCGCAGCGCTGCGGAATCTGTAATCTCTCTGGCCCGCCATCGTCTTCCCTTCGATGGCGGCCCACTTTTAGCAAAGGTGTAGTTGCGATGAAACGTGTAGGTCTGATCGGTTGGCGCGGTATGGTCGGTTCCGTGCTCATGCAGCGGATGCTGGAGGAGCAGGATTTCGACCTCATCGAGCCGGTGTTCTTCACCACGTCCAACGTGGGTGGCCAGGGTCCGAACGTGGGCAAGGACATTGCTCCGCTCAAGGACGCCTATAGCATCGAAGAACTCAAGACCCTCGACGTCATCCTGACCTGCCAGGGCGGCGACTACACCAACGAAGTCTTCCCCAAGCTGCGCGAAGCCGGCTGGCAGGGCTATTGGATCGACGCCGCCTCGTCCCTGCGCATGCACGATGACGCGGTGATCATCCTCGACCCGGTCAACCGCAAGGTCATCGACCAGCAGCTGGACGCCGGTACCAAGAACTACATCGGCGGCAACTGCACCGTCAGCCTGATGCTGATGGGCCTGGGTGGCCTGTTCGAGGCGGGCCTGGTGGAGTGGATGAGCGCCATGACCTACCAGGCGGCCTCCGGTGCCGGCGCGCAGAACATGCGTGAACTGATCAAGCAGATGGGCGGCATCCATGCAGCGGTGGCCGATGACCTGGCCAACCCGGCCAGCGCCATCCTCGACATCGACCGCAAGGTCGCCGAGACCATGCGCGGCGAAGCCTTCCCGACCGAGAACTTCGGCGTACCGCTGGCGGGCAGCCTGATCCCCTGGATCGACAAGGAGCTGCCGAACGGGCAGAGCCGCGAGGAATGGAAGGCCCAGGCCGAGACCAACAAGATCCTCGGTCGCTTCAAGAACCCGATCCCGGTCGATGGCATCTGCGTGCGTATCGGCGCCATGCGTTGCCACAGCCAGGCGCTGACCATCAAGCTGAACAAGGACGTGCCGCTGGCGGACATCGAAGGCATGATCAGCCAGCACAATCCTTGGGTGAAGCTGGTACCGAACCAGCGTGACATCAGCATGCAGGAGCTGAGCCCGACCAAGGTGACCGGTACCCTGAACGTGCCGGTTGGCCGTTTGCGCAAGCTGAACATGGGCTCGCAGTACCTGGGCGCCTTCACTGTGGGTGACCAGCTGCTGTGGGGCGCTGCCGAGCCGCTGCGCCGCATGCTGCGGATCCTGCTGGAGCGTTGATCGCCCCCTCGGCGGATTGAACGAAAAACCCGTGCCCTGATGGTGCGGGTTTTTTGTTTATGGGGGGTACGGTTTTGGGGGCGGAAATCGCGCGCCGCCCCACCCCAAAACTCAAGCCAAGCACTTACCCTCAGCCGTACAACCCAAGTAAAGTGCCCACCCCAAGTTCCACCAGAAGGTTCCCCCATGCCCCAGCCCATCGACATCGCCATCATCGGTGCCACCGGTAACGTCGGCGAAACCCTCGTCCAGATCCTCGAGGAACTCGAGTTCCCTGTCGCTACCCTGCACCTGCTGGCCAGCATGGAATCGGCCGGCAGTAACGTCATGTTCCGCGGTAAGAAACTGCGTGTACGCGAAGTCGACAGCTTCGATTTCACCCAGGCCAAGCTTGCATTCTTCGCCGCCAGCCCCGCCGTGACCCGCAGCTTCGCCCCCAAGGCCCAGCTGGCCGGCTGCACGGTCATCGACCTGTCCGGCGGCCTGGACCAGGCCATGGCTGTGGTGCCCGAGGCCAACGGCGACCAGCTCGCCAAGCTCCAGCTACCTGCTCTGATCGCCAGCCCCAGCGCTGCCGCCGTGGCCCTGGCCGTGGCCCTGGCACCGCTCAAGGGCCTGCTGGACATCGAGCGCGTGCAGGTCATGGCATGCCTGGCCGTCTCAGCCCAGGGCCGTGAAGCGGTCAATGAACTGGCGCGCCAGACCGCCGAGCTGCTCAACGCCCGGCCACTGGAGCCGCGCTTCTTCGACCGCCAGGTCGCCTTCAACCTGCTGGCGCGGGTAGGCGCTGCCGATGAGCAAGGCCACACCCGCCTTGAACGCCGCCTGGTCGATGAACTGCGCGTACTGCTCGACCTGCCGACCCTGAAAATCTCCGTGACCTGCGTTCAGGCCCCCGTGTTCTATGGCGACAGCTTCAGCGTGGCCGTACAGAGCCGGCGCCCGGTCGACCTGGCCGCGGTCAACGACGCCCTGGAAGCCGCCGAAAGCATCGAATTGGTCGAGCCGGACGACTTTCCGACGGCCGTCGGCGACGCAGTGGGCCAAGACGTGGTCTATGTTGGTCGTGTACGCCATGGCGTCGATGAAGACGAGCAGCTCAATGTGTGGCTGACCACCGACAACGTGCGCAAGGGCGCGGCGCTCAACGCCGTGCAAGTGGCCGCGTTGTTGATAAAAGACATGGCGTAAAAGATACTGGCGGGTACTTTTGTCCTGCACCATACGCAGGTTTCGGGACGATTCTTACAAGGGAAGAGGTCATGCTTCGAATTCGCAAACTGGTTCTGGCCATGGCGGCAGCCTCGGCGTTGTCGTCCGGCATGGCGAACGCCCTCGGGTTGGGTGAACTGACCCTCAAGTCGGCACAGAACCAGCCACTGGATGCCGAGATCGAACTGCTCGATGTGCGCGACCTCACCGCGGCTGAAGTGGCGCCGAGCCTCGCGCCACCGGAAGAATTCGCCAAGGCAGGCGTGGCCTATCCCAGCTACCTTGAGGACCTCACCTTCACCCCGGTGATCAACCCCAACGGCAAGAGCGTGTTGCGGGTCACCTCCAGCCAGCCATTGCCGGCGCCGGTGGTGAAGTTCCTGGTCCAGGTGATGTGGCCCCAGGGCCGCCTGTTGCGTGACTACAATGTCCTGCTCGACCAAGCCAAGGCCCAGGGCGAGGCGCCGTCGGCGGCCAATGTCGAACCGGCAGTCAGCGGTGCGGGCAGCTACACCACCAAGCGCCGCGACACCCTGTGGCAGATCGCTGCGCGCAACACCCAAGGCGGCTCGATCCAGCAGACCATGCTGGCGATCCAGGCCTTGAACCCCGATGCTTTCATCGGTAACAACATCAACCAACTCAAGACCGGGCAGGTCCTGCGTCTGCCCGACCCGCAACAGGTCCAGAGCATTCCCCAGGGCGAAGCCGTTCGCGAGGTGGCCGAGCAGTATGCCGCCTGGCGTGAGGGGCGGCGCCTGGGGCCGCGTGCCCGGCAGCTGGACGCCACCCGGCGCGCAGCAGCCGGTGAGGCGCCGGAGCGTATTGCCCAGGGGGACAACCTGCGCCTGGTCAGCCCGGGCGGGCAGGGCGAAGCGGGGGAAACCAAAGCCCTCAGCGACAAGCTCGCGGTGGCCCAGGAAAGCCTGGACACCAGCCGCCGTGACAACGAGGAACTCAAGAGCCGCATGGCCGACCTGCAGAGCCAGTTGGACAAGCTGCAGCGCCTGATCGAGCTCAAGAACGACCAGCTGGCACGCCTCGAAGCG
Organism: Pseudomonas shiyinii; assembly: GCF_056725765.1. Classification (NCBI taxonomy): domain Bacteria; kingdom Pseudomonadati; phylum Pseudomonadota; class Gammaproteobacteria; order Pseudomonadales; family Pseudomonadaceae; genus Pseudomonas; species Pseudomonas shiyinii. Next base: position 1,249,865 of record NZ_CM161522.1, read on the forward strand.
CAGGGGGCGGCGCAAACCCCGCCGCCTGCCGCGTTGCCTGGCGAGCCGGCACCCACGCAACCGCCGGTCAATGCCCAGCTGCCGTCGGCCGAGCCGGTGGTCAAGCCAGCTCCGGCCGCCGTGGACACGGCCCCAGCCGAGCAAGGCGAGCAGGCCCAGGGCGTGCTCGACGAACTGATGGGCAACCCGTTGCTGTTGGGTCTGCTCGCCGGTTCTGCGTTCCTGGTGCTGCTGCTGTTGCTGTTGTTGCTTGCCCGCAAGCGCAAGGCCCAGCAAGAAGCCGAGAAGCACCTGCGCATGGCGCGTGCACTGGCCGAGGAGGGCGAACGCAGCCCTGACCTGAACGTGCCGCCCGGAAGCTTCGATGATCTGGATGTATCGGCGCCGAGCGTGAAGCTCTCGCCGGCGGTGGTCGCCGCCTCGGCTGCCGCTGCCACGGCTGCGGAAAAACCGCTTGCACCGGAGCCGGCGCCAGCCCCGGCAACGCCTGCACCTGACAAGGACCCGATGGCCAGCCTGCTGGCCGAGGTGGACCAGAGCCTGGCGCAAGGCCGCCTGAACCATGCCGCCGACCTGCTCGAGCCGGCAGTGGCTGCCGAGCCGCAGCGCAGCGACCTGCGTTTGAAACTGATGGAAGTCTATGCCCGCCAAGGCGACCAGACCGCCTTTGCCGATCAGGAGCGTGCGCTTTCGCCTACCGACCAGAACAAGGCCCAGGTCGACACCTTGAAGGAACGCTTCCCGGCCATGCTCGGCGTCGCCGCCCTTGGCCTGGGGGCGGCGGCCCTGGCGGCCGAAATGGACAAGCAGTACGTCCACGATCTGCTGCAGGACGGCGAACAGGCGCTTGCAGACGCCGAGCCGGACCCGCTCGATACACCTATCGCGACCGAGCACTCGCCTGAAGCAGCGCTGGAGGCTGTCGCCGACGTCCCTGCCATCGAAGAAGATGATCTGGACGGCGCATTCGACCTGAGCCTGGACGATGACCTGCCGGTGGATGCGACGCTTGCGGCCGCGCCGTCGGAGCAAGCCGAAGTGGCCGAAGCTGCGCCGCAGGAAGCCGAACCGGTCGCCACCGACGCCGATGCCGATTTCGAAGCCCTGCTGGAGCAAGCCCAGGCCGAGCCGCAGAGTCTCGATGACCTGTCCGATTTCGACCTGGATGTCGGTGAGCCACAAGCGCCGGCAACAACGGAAGACGCCCCGGTCGACGTAGCTGCAGAGTTGGCGGCTTTCGACGAAATCCCGGAATTCGACCCGCTCTCGGAGCTGGAGCTGCCGGAAGACTTCGACCTGTCGCTGTCGCTGGACGATGAGTCGCCGGCCGACAAGCAGTTCGCCTCGGAGCTCGATGACGTCAATGCCGAGCTGGACAAGCTGTCCCAGAGCCTGGAGTCGCCGTCGCTGGAGCCGCACTTCACTGCCGCCGATGCCGCCCAGGAGCCGGACCCGCTGGACGACCTGGACTTCGACTTCTTCTCCGGCGCCGATGAGGTGGCCACCAAGCTCGACCTGGCGCGTGCCTACATCGACATGGGCGACCACCAGGGCGCTCGCGATATCCTCGATGAAGTGGTCAAGGATGGCGATGACGAGCAGCGCCAGGAGGCCGAGGACATGCTGTCGCGCCTGGTCTGACACCCAGGCGTGTCCTTGGTGGGAGGCCTGGGCAAGGGCTTGTCCCGCGATAGGTCGGCATTGTCCATGACGGGCTTTGCCAGCAACGGCAGCCCTCCCGGCTGCCGTTGCCGTTATAATGCCCGCCTTCCGTTTCACCCACAGGTTTCGCGCTCTTGGACATCAATGACATCGACCCGGCCGAATCGGCGGCCGAAGGCTACGCCCGCATCGCCCTGGGCGTGGAATACAAAGGTTCGCGCTACCGCGGCTGGCAGCGCCAGGCCAGCGGTGTGCCGAGTGTCCAGCAGGCCCTGGAACAAGCCCTGTCGACGGTGGCCAACGAGCCGATCTCGGTGATCTGTGCCGGGCGCACCGATGCCGGCGTGCACGGCTGCGGGCAGATCGTCCATTTCGACACCCGTGCCGTGCGCGATGAGCGAGCCTGGACCCTGGGCACCAATTTCAACCTGCCCCATGACATCAGCGTCACCTGGGCCAAGCCGATGCCGGCGCATTTCCATGCCCGCTTCAAGGCGACCGCGCGACGCTATCGCTACGTTATCTACAACGACCCGATCCGCCCTGCGCACCTGGCCGAGGAAGTGACCTGGAACCACCGTCCACTTGACGTCGCGCGCATGGCCGAGGCCGCGCAGTTCCTTCTGGGTACCCACGACTTCAGCGCCTTCCGGGCCAGCCAGTGCCAGGCCAAGTCGCCGATCAAGCACATCCATCACCTACGGGTCACTCGCCACGGCAAGATGATCGTGCTGGATGTCCGGGCCACGGCCTTCCTGCACCACATGGTACGCAACATCGCCGGTGTGCTGATGACCATCGGGGCCGGCGAGCGGCCGGTCAGCTGGGCGCGTGAGGTGCTGGAGGGGCGCAACCGCCGGGAGGGCGGTGTGACCGCCCACCCCTATGGCCTGTATCTGGTCCAGGTGGAGTACCCCGAGGAATTCGCCCTGCCGGTCCGTTACATCGGCCCACACTTTCTGACCGGCTACGAGGCGCTGGCGGACTGACGGGCGAAACGTCATTTGCTAACATCCGGCCTTTCACCGATCACCCAAGGTTCGCTGTCCATGAGCAACGTTCGCAGCAAGATCTGCGGGATTACCCGTATCGAGGACGCCCTGGCGGCCGCCGAAGCCGGCGCCGATGCCATCGGCCTGGTCTTCTACGCCAAGAGCCCGCGAGCGGTGGATGTGCATCAGGCGCGGGCCATCATTGCCGCACTGCCGCCGTTCGTGACCACGGTCGGCCTGTTCGTCAACGCCTCGCGTTGCGAACTCAACGAGATTCTCGAAGCTGTGCCGCTGGACCTGCTACAGTTCCACGGCGATGAAACCCCAGCCGATTGCGAAGGCTATCATCGCCCCTGGATCAAGGCCCTGAGGGTACGCCCTGGCGATGACCTCCAGGCGGCTTGCCAGCAGTACGCCGGCGCCCGGGGCATTCTCTTGGACACCTACGTGCCCGGCATCCCAGGCGGTACGGGCGAGGCCTTCGACTGGTCGTTGGTGCCGGCCTCCCTGAGCAAGCCGATCATCCTGGCCGGTGGCCTGTCGGCCGGCAACGTCGGCCAGGCCATTGCCCAGGTGCGTCCGTTCGCGGTGGATGTCAGCGGCGGCGTGGAGCAGGCAAAGGGGATCAAGGACGCCGCGAAGATCGAGGCGTTCATGCGTGCGGTGAAACAGGCGTGACGACGGATGTGACGGCTGCCCGCGCGCCATCGTCCATAGCTTTCGCAGCCCGGTGCTGTCAGGCCTGCCCATGGGGCGGGCCGTGCGGACTACCGGCATGACAGGTTGACGATGGCCCGGCCACCAGGCTGGCCCCGCATCGCGCGGGCCTCGGAGCCGGGCCGTCATCGTTTCATTGAAGAACATGAGCTCAAGGGCAGGGCATGGCCGGCCAGACCGGCCCCCGCCCACCGATACTGGAGAAAGAAAGCATGAGCAACTGGTTAGTCGACAAACTGATCCCTTCGATCATGCGTTCCGAGGTGAAGAAGAGCTCGGTGCCTGAAGGCCTGTGGCACAAGTGCCCGGCCTGCGAGGCCGTGCTGTATCGTCCGGAGCTGGAAAAGACCCTGGATGTCTGCCCCAAGTGCAACCACCACATGCGCATCGGCGCCCGTGCGCGCATCGACATCTTCCTCGACGCTGAAGGCCGTGCCGAACTGGGCGCCGACCTGGAGCCGGTCGACCGTTTGAAGTTCCGTGATGGCAAGAAGTACAAGGACCGCCTGACCGCGGCCCAGAAGCAGACCGGCGAGAAAGATGCCCTGATTTCCATGAGCGGTACCCTGATGGGCATGCCGATCGTGGTCAGCGCCTTCGAATTTTCCTTCATGGGCGGTTCCATGGGGGCCATCGTCGGCGAGCGCTTCGTACGTGCGGCCAACTACGCCCTCGAGCACCGCTGCCCGATGGTCTGCTTCTCCGCGTCCGGCGGCGCGCGTATGCAGGAAGCGCTCATCTCGCTGATGCAGATGGCCAAGACGTCCGCTGTGCTGGCGCGCCTGCGCGAAGAAGGCATTCCGTTCATCTCGGTGTTGACCGACCCTGTCTACGGCGGTGTTTCCGCGAGCCTGGCGATGCTTGGCGATGTCATCGTCGGCGAGCCGAAGGCCCTGATCGGCTTCGCCGGCCCCCGTGTGATCGAGCAGACCGTGCGCGAGAAGCTGCCAGAAGGCTTCCAGCGCAGCGAGTTCCTCCTCGAGCATGGTGCCATCGACCTGATCATCTCCCGTGGCGAGCTGCGTCCGCGCCTGGCTCGCCTGCTGGCGCAGATGACCGGCCAGCCGACCCCGGCAGAGGCCCTCGAGGTGGCTGCCGTCGCGTGATGAACCTTCATACCCTGGGCGACTGGCTCGCCTACCTCGAGCAGCTGCACCCCTCGGCCATCGACATGGGGCTTGAGCGGTCGCAGCAGGTGGCTGCCCGGCTAGGGCTGGGCAGGCTTGCGCCCCGGGTGGTGACGGTCACCGGCACCAATGGCAAGGGCTCGACCTGTGCGTTCGTCGCTGCGTTGCTCCGGGCCCAGGGCCTGAAGGTCGGTGTGTACAGCTCGCCACATCTGTTGCGTTACAACGAACGGGTGCGTATCGACGGTGTCGAGGCCAGCGATGAGCGCCTGTGCGAAGCCTTCGCGGCCGTCGAGGCGGCCCGTGGCGAGATTACCCTGACCTACTTCGAAATGGGCACCCTGGCGGCCTTCTGGCTGTTCCAGCGGTCCTCGCTGGACGCCGTGGTGCTCGAGGTCGGTCTGGGTGGTCGCCTGGATGCCGTCAACCTGGTCGATGCGGACCTGGCGCTGGTCACCAGCATCGGCGTGGATCATGCCGATTACCTGGGCGATACCCGCGAATCCGTGGCCTTCGAGAAGGCGGGGATCTTCCGTCAGGGCAAACCTGCCCTGTGTGGCGATCTCAACCCCCCACAGCCTTTGCTGGACAAGGCGCGCGAACTGGCTTGCCCGTTCCTGTTGCGCGGCCGCGATTTCGACCTGGCAACCACCGACCAGCATTGGCAATGGCGGGGCAGCCGGCCCGACGGTAGCAGCGCGGAGCTGCATGACCTGCCGCTGCTGGACCTGCCGATGGAGAACGCCGCTCTGGCGCTGCAGGCCTATCTGCTGATGGGCTTGCCTTTCGAGGCTGGGCAGATTCGCCAGGCGCTGCTCGATACCCAGGTGACCGGGCGTTTGGACCGCCGCATGGTGCGCTGGCAAGGCCGGCGCCTGGAGCTGTTGCTGGATGTGGGGCACAACCCCCATGCCGCCGAATACCTGGCTGCCCGTCTGGCTGCGCGCCCGGTCAAGGGGCGCCGCCTGGCGGTATTCGGCCTGCTCGCCGACAAGGACCTGGAGGGCGTGATCGCACCGTTCAAGGGGTTGGTCGACGAATGGGCGGTGGCGCCGCTGGATACCCCCCGCAGCCGCCCGGCTGCGGAACTGGCGGCGGCCTTGACGAACCTCGGTGCGGCGGTGAAGTCTTACACCAGCGTCGGTGCAGCCCTCGAAGGGCAGTGCGCGCAGGCGACGGCAGATGATCAGATCCTGCTGTTCGGTTCGTTTTTCTGTGTCGGCCAAGCCCTGGAATGGCTAGAGCGGCAAGCTCCGGAGGAGTAGATGGCAGTGCTGGATAAAGGGATGAAGCAGCGCATGGTCGGTGCGTTGGTGCTGGTGGCGCTGGCGGTGATCTTCCTGCCGATGCTGTTCACCCGCGAGGACGAGATGCGCCAGGTGCGTGTCGAGGCGCCCGAGGCGCCGGCGATGCCGAGCTTGCCGCAGGTGGAGGTGACGCCTGTGCAGGTGCCGGAGCCTCAGCCTTTGCCCGAGGTGCCGGAGCAACCGCCGGTGGTGGTCAACGAGTCCACCGCGCCCATGACCACGCCCAGCCAGCCGATCACCCCGGGGCCGTCCCAGCCAGCAGTCGCCCAGGCGCAGGCACCCAAGCCGGCGCCGAAGGTCGAGGCCAAGCCGGCGGTGACGCCCACCCCGACGGCCACCGCGCCCAAGCCTGCCGCGCCGTCCAAGGTCGATGCCAATGGCCTGCCGGTGAGCTGGTCGATCCAGCTGGCCAGCCTGTCCAATCGCGCAGGTGCCGACAAGCTGCAGAATACCCTGCGCAGCCAAGGGTACAACGCCTACGTCCGCTCGGCCGGTGGCATGAACCGCGTCTATGTCGGGCCATTGATCGAGCGTGCCGAGGCCGAGCGCCTGCGCGATGCGATCAACCGCCAGCACAACCTCAAGGGCTTCGTGGTGCGCTTCCAGCCCGAGCGCGGCTGAGCCTTTAGGGCTGCGCTTGCAGCCCCATCGCCGGCAAGCCGGCTCCCACCTGTCCTGCGCTGTTGTTAGAGACACCGCCAAACCTTCGGGAGCTGGCTTGCCAGCAATAGGGTCGGGGCAAGCAACCCAAGACAGTTGCTTCCACCATGCACCCCTGTGGGAGCCGGCTTGCCGGCGATAGGGTCCTCGCGAATCGCCTGACATTCCGCTTACCCCAAGCCCGCCGCTCTGGTAAAATGCGCCGCCTCAAACGTCGGCAGGCAGCACCGTGGCATTTACCTGGGTTGATTGGGCGATCATCGCGATCATCGCCATTTCCTCATTGATCAGTCTCAAGCGCGGCTTCGTCAAGGAAGCCTTGTCCCTGCTCATCTGGATCGTCGCCGGTGCGGTCGCCTGGATGTTCGGCGGCTCTCTTTCGCAGTATCTTGAAAGCTATATCCAGACGCCCTCGGCCCGCATCATCGCCGGTTGCGCCATTCTTTTCGTCGCCACCCTGCTGGTAGGGGCCATGATCAACTTCCTCATCGGCGAGCTGATCCGCGTGACCGGGTTGTCCGGCACCGATCGTTTCCTCGGCATGGCGTTCGGCGCCGCGCGGGGGGCTTTGCTGGTGGTGGTGGCCATCGGGCTGTTGAGCCTGGGGCCGGTACAACAGGACCCGTGGTGGCAGGAATCGCGCCTGATCCCACAGTTCCTCCTTGTCGCTGACTGGTCGAAGAACCTGATCCTGGGGTTCACCGGTCAGTGGATGTCCAGTGGAGTCAGCGCACCCGCTGATCTTCCGTTCAAGGAACAGTTGCTCGGGCCCACCAGGCCCTGAGCGCTTTTCAATCAAGTTTCATCAAAGTAGGGGTTGCGTCGCATGTGTGGCATCGTCGGTATCGTCGGTAAGTCGAACGTCAATCAGGCGCTGTATGACGCGCTAACCGTGCTCCAGCACCGCGGCCAGGACGCTGCCGGTATCGTGACCAGCCACGACGGCCGGTTGTTCCTGCGCAAGGATAACGGCCTGGTGCGCGACGTCTTCCAGCAGCGCCACATGCAGCGCCTGGTCGGCCACATGGGTATCGGCCACGTCCGCTACCCGACCGCGGGCAGCTCGACCTCGGCCGAGGCCCAGCCGTTCTACGTCAACTCGCCTTACGGCATCACCCTGGCGCACAACGGCAACCTGACCAACGTCGAGCAGCTGGCCAAGGAGATCTACGAATCCGACCTGCGCCACGTCAACACCAACTCCGACTCGGAAGTGCTGCTGAACGTGTTCGCCCACGAGCTGGCGGTGCGCGGCAAGCTGCAGCCGACCGAGGAAGACGTGTTCGCCGCGGTTTCCCACGTGCACAGCCGCTGCGTCGGTGGCTACGCGGTGGTGGCGATGATCACCGGCTATGGCATCGTCGGCTTCCGTGACCCCAACGGCATCCGCCCGGTCGTGTTCGGCCAGCGCCATACCGACGAAGGCGTCGAGTACATGATCGCCTCGGAAAGCGTTGCCCTGGACGTGCTCGGCTTCACCCTGATCCGTGACCTGGCGCCGGGCGAAGCGGTGTACATCACCGAAGAGGGGCAGATGTTCACCAAGCAGTGCGCCAACAACCCGAAGCTGCAGCCATGCATCTTCGAGCACGTCTACCTGGCCCGCCCGGACTCGATCATGGATGGCGTCTCGGTATACAAGGCGCGCCTGCGCATGGGCGAGAAGCTGGCCGAGAAGATCCAGCGCGAGCGCCCGGACCATGACATCGACGTGGTCATCCCGATCCCGGACACCAGCCGCACCGCGGCCCTGGAGCTGGCCAACCACCTGGGCGTCAAGTTCCGCGAAGGTTTCGTCAAGAACCGCTACATCGGCCGTACCTTCATCATGCCCGGCCAGGCCGCGCGCAAGAAGTCGGTGCGCCAGAAGCTCAATGCCATCGAGCTGGAATTCCGCGGCAAGAACGTGATGCTGGTGGACGATTCCATCGTGCGCGGCACCACCTGCAAGCAGATCATCCAGATGGCCCGTGAAGCCGGCGCCAAGAACGTCTACTTCTGCTCCGCGGCCCCCGCGGTGCGCTACCCCAACGTCTACGGCATCGACATGCCGAGCGCTCACGAACTGATCGCCCACAACCGTACCACCGAACAGGTGGCCGAGTTGATCGGCGCCGACTGGCTGGTCTACCAGGACCTGCCTGACCTGATCGATTCGGTCGGTGGCGGCAAGATCAAGATCGAGCACTTCGATTGCGCGGTGTTCAACGGTGAATATGTCACCGGCGACATCGACGACGCCTACCTGGAGCGTATCGAGCAGTCGCGCAACGACGCGGCCAAGGCGAAGAACCAGGCCGTCAGCGCGATCATCGACCTCTACAACAACTGATTTGGGAGCGACGGCATGACGGATCAATGGGATGCCGGTCGACTGGACAGTGACCTCGAGGGTGTCGGTTTCGACACCCTGGCGGTGCGCGCCGGTCAGCACCGCACACCGGAAGCCGAGCACAGCGAAGCGCTGTTCCTGACTTCCAGCTATGTCTTCCGCACGGCCGCTGACGCGGCTGCGCGTTTCGCCGGTGAAACGCCGGGCAATGTCTATTCGCGTTATACCAACCCGTCCGTGCGCGCCTTCGAGGAGCGCCTGGCGGCCATGGAGGGCGCCGAGCAGGCCGTGGGTACTTCCACCGGCATGTCGGCGATCCTGGCCGTGGTCATGTCGCTGTGCAGCGCAGGCGACCATGTGCTGGTGTCGCAGAGCGTGTTCGGCTCGACCATCAGCCTGTTCGAGAAGTACTTCAAGCGCTTCGGCGTGCAGGTCGACTACGTGCCGCTGGTCGACATCGGCGGTTGGGAGAAGGCCATCAAGGCCAACACCAAGCTGCTGATCGTCGAGTCGCCGTCCAACCCGCTGGCCGAGCTTGTGGACATCACCGCCCTGGCCGAAGTCGCCCACGCCCGTGGCGCGCTGCTGGTGGTGGACAACTGCTTCAGCACACCGGCCCTGCAGCAGCCGCTCAAGCTCGGCGCGGACATCGTGTTCCACTCGGCGACCAAGTTCATCGACGGCCAGGGCCGTTGCATGGGCGGCGTGGTGGCCGGGCGCAGCGAGCACATGAAGGAAGTGGTGGGCTTCCTGCGTACCGCAGGCCCGACCCTCAGCCCGTTCAACGCCTGGATCTTCACCAAGGGCCTGGAGACGCTCAAGCTGCGCATGCGTGCGCATTGCCAGAGCGCCCAGGCGCTGGCCGAGTGGCTAGAGCAACAGGACGGCGTGGAGAAGGTCCACTACGCCGGCCTGCCCAGCCACCCGCAGCATGAACTGGCCAAGCGCCAGATGAGCGGCTTCGGCGCGGTGGTGAGCTTCGAGGTCAAGGGCGGCAAGGAGGGCGCGTGGCGCTTCATCGACGCCACCCGGGTGATCTCCATCACCACCAACCTGGGGGACAGCAAGACCACCATCGCCCACCCGGCCACCACCTCCCACGGGCGCCTGACGCCTCAGGAGCGTGAGGCCGCGGGTATCCGCGACAGCCTGATCCGCGTCGCCGTCGGCCTGGAAGACGTGGCCGACCTGCAAGCCGACCTGGCCCGCGGCTTGGCGGCGCTGTGATCGACTGGAAGGGCGGCGAGCCCGGCCATAATGGCCGGGTGGCCTTGGTGACCGGTGCCGCCCGCGGCATCGGCCTGGGCATCGCCGCCTGGCTGATCTGCGAAGGCTGGCAGGTGGTGTTGGGTGACCTGGACCGCCAGCGGGGTGCCAAGGTGGCCAAGGCCTTGGGTGGCAACGCTTGGTTCGTGGCCATGGATGTGGCTGACGAAGCCCAGGTCAGCGCGGGTGTTTCCGAGGTGCTGGGGCAGTTCGGCCGCCTGGATGCCCTGGTGTGCAACGCGGCCGTCGCCAACCCGCACAACGAAACCCTCGAAAGCCTTTCCCTGGCCCAGTGGAATCGCACGCTGGCGGTCAACCTCAGCGGGCCGATGCTGCTGGCCAAGCATTGTGCGCCGTACCTGCGCGCCCATGGCGGGGCCATCGTCAACCTTGCCTCCACCCGTGCCCGGCAATCGGAGCCCGACACCGAGGCCTATGCGGCAAGCAAGGGCGGCCTGCTGGCCTTGACCCATGCGTTGGCCATGAGCCTGGGGCCGGAGATTCGCGTCAACGCCGTAAGCCCAGGCTGGATCGATGCCCGCGACCCGTCCGAGCGGCGCGCCGCCCCCTTGACCGACGCCGACCACGCGCAGCATCCGGCGGGCAGGGTAGGGACGGTGGAGGATGTCGCTGCCCTGGTGGCCTGGCTGTTGTCTCGCCAGGCAGGGTTCGTCACCGGGCAGGAATTCGTGGTCGATGGCGGGATGACCCGCAAGATGATCTACGCCTGAGCGGCACGTCATAAGGTGCAGGAGGGGACCGTCAGGTCCCTTTTCGCTTTTAATCCCGCAGGCCATCCAATCGCCGGCAAGCCGGCTCCCACAGGCTCTGAAAACAGCGCAGGACAGGTGGGAGCCGGCTTGCCGGCGATTGGGCCTGGTAGCCAAGCAAAATACCTGAGCAAAGCATCACTTTTCCCACCACCGGTTTTGCTCTTTTTGAAAAAAATTCAATGGGGCTATTGACTTAGCTTCGGTACCTGCGTAAATTTCGCGGCCTCAGCGAAGCAAACGCAACAAGCAACACTGCGAGGGTGATTAGCTCAGCCGGGAGAGCATCTGCCTTACAAGCAGAGGGTCGGCGGTTCGATCCCGTCATCACCCACCACTTCCTGAGATGTTCCTGACCCAGGATGCTTCGAAAGAAGGGTCCTAATTGAGAGGAACCGGACGCAAGTCCATATGCGCAGCGGTAGTTCAGTCGGTTAGAATACCGGCCTGTCACGCCGGGGGTCGCGGGTTCGAGTCCCGTCCGCTGCGCCACTTATTCTTCAGATGGGTGTTCACCACCGGTCTGGGGTCTGAAGGCCAAGAGCACTTCAGGCCGACCCAGTTTCAATCAGGCGTAAGCCTGAACGATACGCAGCGGTAGTTCAGTCGGTTAGAATACCGGCCTGTCACGCCGGGGGTCGCGGGTTCGAGTCCCGTCCGCTGCGCCATCTTCGCCTCGAGGCCCCTTGAACGCCTCGAAGCAACAAACGAAGCGATCAGCGAATCGCTTTTTTTGTGCCTGCCTTACGAGCGCTTCGTAGGGTCAGATCCTCAAGTTTCAACCAGGCGCAAGCCTGGGCGATACGCAGCGGTAGTTCAGTCGGTTAGAATACCGGCCTGTCACGCCGGGGGTCGCGGGTTCGAGTCCCGTCCGCTGCGCCATCTTCGCCTCGAGGTCCCTTGAACACCTCGAAGCCTACGAAAAAGCGACCCTCGGGTCGCTTTTTCGTTTTCTGCACCCAGCCCGGTAGGCAATGATGATTTTTGCTCGATCAGGCCAGCGCCGCAGTTTCAGTGAGCGTTCTTGTGTTGCACAATACACACCGTTTGTCCTTTTCTCCGGAATCCAAGATGTCCAGATCTTCCGTCTTCGGTGCGCTCGGGCTGGCCCTTGTGCTGGCGGGCGTGTCCGGTTGTTCCTCGAAAAAGCCCGCCATCTACGAGCACGAGAACTTCGATGACTCGGGCACCTTTTCGCGCAGCTTTCCGGTGAGCGAGGCGGGCTCCTGCGAGGCCGCCCGTCGTGCACTGCTCAGCCAGGGGTACATCATCACCAGCAGCGGCCCCAACCAGATCGCGGGCAACAAGAGCTTCCAGCAGAACAGCGACAACCATCTGCAGATCAGCTTCAACGTTACCTGCGCACCGGACACCAATGACGAACAGCGTTCCACCATGTTCGCCAACGCCTTGCAGGACCGCTACGCCCTGAAAAAATCCAATACGTCGGCCAGCCTGGGAGTGGGGGTGCTGGGGTCGGTGTCCATGCCCATTGGTTCGAGCGACGATTCGATGGTCAAGGTGGCCAGCGAGACGGTCACTGCGCCGCAGTTCTATGAGCGCTACTTCGCGTTGGTGGAAAGCTACCTGCCCAAGCCGAAGAAGGTGGAGAAGGCCGAGCCGAAGGTGGAAGCGCCCAAGCCCGCGCCTGAGCAACCGGCGCCTGCCCTGGGGTTGCCTGAGCAGGCGTCCACTGCCCAGCCGGCTCCGGCACCCGTTGCAGCCGACGCGCCGGCTCCTGCGCCTGTGGTCGAAACACCTGTCACGACTGCGCCTGCCAGCGAAGTACAGGCCGCTCCGGTCGTGGACGACAGCCAGGGTTCTCAACCCATCGCCCCGCCTGCCGAACCTGCGCCGATCGAGGTGCAGCAAGAGGCGCCTGTGACCGAGGCGCCACCCGCGCCGTTGTAATTGGCCATTCCTGTAGGGGCAGGTACAGCTTCGTTGGTCTTTGTGGGCGCGGGTAAACCCGCTCTCATAGAACAACGCATGACCATTTGATTTGCGACAGCCTGTGGGAGCGGGCTTGTCCCGCGATTAGGCCGGGCCCGATATCACCGTCGCCTGGCAAGGGCTTCGCCCTTGATCGCGGGACAAGTCGGACCGCCGCACCGCCGCTCCCACAGGGGCAGCATTGGCCGCTTGTTCTCTGCGCGACAGCGCAGCCCGAAGGGCTGGGTAATCTCCCACAGTGCTCATCGTCTACCACGTTGTCATGATGCGTTCATCCAATGCGCTTAGCGTGGCGGCATGACCCGACCGATGAATGACTGACGAGGATGCAGCGATGGACGATTACCAGGAAGAACTGCTCGAATTCCAGGCCTACGAATTGGACCCGATGGAGCCGGCAGACGACGCTACCGAGCTCTGACCCTCCCGCCGCTGGTTGCGGCGAAACGCGCCGGGCGTGATGCCGGTCCAGCGCTTGAATGCGCGCTGGAAGGCTTCGGCCGAGGCAAACCCCAGCAGATAGGCGATTTCGCCGAAGGCCAGCTGCGTATCGCGGATATAGGTCTCGGCCAGGTCGCGGCGTGTATCGTTGAGCAGGTTGCGAAAGCGTGTGCCTTCTTCGGCCAGCTTGCGCCGCAGCGTCCAGGTCGGCAGCTGCAGGTGGCGCGCCACCGCTTCCAGATCCGGTTCCTGGCCGCCATTGAGCAGGGGGCCCAGCAGGTGGGTGATGCGTTCACCCAGGCTGCGCACGCGCGTGCGCTGGGCCAGCTCTGCTTCGCATAGCTGCAGCAGGTGGTGCCAGGTGCTGGGGCAATGCTGGGGGTTGGGCAGCTCGAGGGTCGCGCGGTCCAGCCGCAGTTGGTTGTTGACGGCTGCGAACTGCACGGGGTTCACGCACAGGGGTTGGTACTGCGCGGCATAGCTGGGCGCTTCGAACTCGATGTCCATCCGCTCGGCCTGTACCGGCACACCCGCCAGCTGCGACAGCTGCGCCAGCCAGCCGGCCAGCAGCGAATCGACCACGAAACGGTTGTAGGCGTTGTAGGGGCTGATCGAGTAGAAGCGCAGCCAGGCGCCCTGGCGGTCTTCGAGAAAACTCGACTGGCCACGGTAGTTGGCCGCATATAAGGGTTCGAAGCGCAGCAGCGTGCGCGCGGCATCGCCCAGGGTCGGGGCCTGGGCCGCGGTTATGCCCGCCAGCCCCGCCTGGGCCAGGCGGCTCGCGCGGCCCATGCGCAGCCCCAGTGCCGGCTCGCCACACAGTTCGATAGCGGCATGGCCCAAGTGCATGTAGCGCGGAATCGACAAACGTGCACCGGCCTCGGCCAGGCGGGAGGCGTCCAGGCCGTAGCGGCGCAGCAAGGGCGCCGGGTCGTGCCCCAGCTGCTCCAGCGCCTCGCCCAGGGGCTGGACGAAGCCTACCGAGAGGTCACCCAGGCGCACGCGTGGCCGGGCCATCGATCACAGCCAGAGGTTGAGCAGACGGGCACCCTGGCTGGGGTTGCCGGCCAGGTGCTGGCCTGCCTGGTTGGCAAAGCCCTGGCCGTCGCTGCCCTGTTCCCAGAACTGGCCGCGCAGGAATACGCTCAGGCTGGGCGTGCTGGCGTTGGCAGTCAGGGTCAGGCGCTGCCAGGCAGCCTGTTCATCGACCTCGCCGCGCTGCAGTGGCAGTGCACTGGCGGCGTCCTGGTGGCGATTGCCTCGCCAGGGAGCATTCCAGGTGTGCTTGCCGGTGAGAAACACCGGGTTGGCGATCAGCTCCACCGATTGGCGGGCCAACTGCTGGTAGTTTTCCGGATACCAACTGTCGCTGCCCACCAGCACACCCAGGCGTCCGGCCGGGGTCTGGATGACCTGCAGCGGGTGCTGGCGGCCATCATGGATGTAGCGACGCACTTCGCTGTCGGGATACTGCTGGCGCTGCGGTTGGCCGAGCACGGTGCCGTCGGCGCCGAACACCAGGCTGCTGTTGAACAGCGGGCCGCTGCCAGGGTGCAGGATGCCGCGGTCCACGTATGGAGCGGGAAGTACGATGGAGCCTGCCACCAGCGTTACACCGAATTCCTTGGCCAGGCCACCGAACAGTTGTTGATAGTCGCGGGCCATCTGCTCGGCTTTCATGCGCAGGTGGGCGTCGGCGCGGCGGTCGTCGCCCGTGGCGGTGAGCATGGCCAGGCCGTAGCGCAGTGGGTTGCTCAGCTCCAGCCATTGCCAGGCCTCCCGGCGCTGGGTCACCTGGTACAGCTCGTTCTTTTCGCCGCGGGCCCACAGCCAGGTGCCGATGTGTTCGGGCAACACCACCACGGTACGCGGCCCCACCAGGCCCTGGGCGCGGGCTTGTTCCAGGTAGGCCGACAGCTTGCGGTGCAAGCGCTGCAGGTTCTGGTAGTCGCCTGGGTAGAGCAGGGGTTCGACCCCCAGCAGGTTGCCATGCTCGCCCGGCACGCCATGGTTGAGCGCCAGTTCGATGCGCAGGTCGGACAGGTAGTGGCCTTCCGGCCGCTGCAGGGTCCAGAAACCGTAGCCGCAGAGCGCGGCGATCATTACCAGCGCCAGGGCGCTTGCCAGGAGTTTTCGCATGGGGCGGCCAGGGCACCTTCCTAATCAAGGGTGTCCTAGGGTAGACCTGCTGTATAGCAGGATCAACAAGTTGTCACTTTCGATCATTGAGTGCGATCAAACGCCTGTTTAATGTCAGGGCCAGACAAACGACGGGGCCTGCGAGGCGCCCGCATACCGTGATCACGCCTGATAGGGAGTTCATCCATGGCTGCCGACCGTTACCCGCACTTGCTGGCCCCGCTGGACCTGGGCTTCACCACCCTGCGCAACCGCACCCTGATGGGCTCGATGCACACCGGCCTGGAAGAGCGCCCGGGCGGCTTCGAGCGCATGGCGGCGTATTTCGCTGAACGTGCCCGCGGCGGCGTTGGCCTGATGGTCACCGGTGGTATCGCGCCGAACGACGAAGGCGGCGTGTATTCCGGCGCGGCCAAGCTCAGTACCGAGGAGGAGGCCGACAAGCACCGGATCGTCACCGAGGCCGTGCATGCCGCGGGTGGCAAGATCTGCCTGCAGATCCTCCACGCCGGGCGTTACGCCTATAGCCCCCGCCAGGTCGCGCCCAGCGCCATCCAGGCGCCGATCAACCCGTTCAAACCCAAGGAACTGGACGAGCAGGGCATCGAAAAGCAGATCGCAGACTTCGTCAACTGTGCCACGCTGGCCCAGCGCGCGGGCTACGATGGCGTCGAGATCATGGGGTCGGAAGGCTACTTCATCAACCAGTTCCTCGCCGCCCATACCAATCAGCGTACCGACCGTTGGGGCGGCAGCTATGAGAACCGCATGCGCCTGGCCGTGGAAATCGTGCGCCGGGTGCGTGAGGCAGTAGGGACCGATTTCATCATCATCTTCCGCCTGTCGATGCTCGACCTGGTGGACGGGGGCAGCACCTGGGACGAGATCGTGCAACTGGCCAAGGCCATCGAGCAGGCCGGGGCTACCTTGATCAACACCGGTATCGGCTGGCACGAGGCGCGTATTCCGACCATTGCCACCAAGGTGCCGCGCGCGGCTTTCACCAAAGTGACCGCCAAGTTGCGTGGCGTTGTGAGCATTCCGCTGATCACCACCAACCGCATCAACACGCCCGAGGTGGCCGAGGCCGTGCTGGCTGAAGGCGATGCCGACATGGTGTCCATGGCCCGGCCTTTCCTGGCTGACCCGGAGTTCGTCAACAAGGCCGCCGCAGGCCACAGCGACGAGATCAACACCTGCATCGGTTGTAACCAGGCCTGCCTGGACCACACCTTCGCCGGCAAGCTCACCAGTTGCCTGGTCAACCCTCGTGCCTGCCACGAGACCGAGCTCAACTACCTCCCAGTCACCCAGATCAAGCGCATCGCCGTGGTCGGTGCGGGCCCCGCAGGTCTGGCCGCGGCTACCGTGGCCGCCGAGCGAGGCCATCGGGTGACGCTGTTCGACAGTGCCAGCGAGATCGGCGGGCAGTTCAACGTGGCCAAGCGTGTGCCGGGCAAGGAAGAGTTCCATGAAACCTTGCGTTACTTCCGCAACAAGGTGGCGCGCACCGGTGTCGACCTGCGCCTGAATACTCGGGTCGGGGTCGATGAGCTGGTGGCGGGCGGTTTTGATGAAATCATTCTCGCCACCGGCATCAGCCCGCGTACGCCGGCGATTCCGGGCATCGAGCATGCCAAGGTGTTGAGCTACCTGGACGTGCTGCTCGAGCGCAAGCCGGTGGGCAAGCGGGTGGCGGTGATCGGTGCGGGGGGGATCGGCTTCGACGTGTCCGAGTATCTGGTGCATGAGGGCGTGGCCACCAGCCAGGACCGCCAGGCGTTCTGGAAGGAGTGGGGCATCGATACCCGTCTCGAGGCCCGGGGCGGCGTCGCAGGCATCAAGGCCGAACCGCACGCGCCGGCCCGCCAGGTGTACCTGCTGCAGCGCAAGAAATCCAAGGTGGGCGATGGCCTGGGCAAGACCACCGGCTGGATCCACCGCACGGGCCTGAAGAACAAGCAGGTGCAGATGCTCAACAGCGTCGAATACCTGGCGATCGACAACGATGGCCTGCATGTGCGCATCGGTGAGGGCGAGCCGCAGGTGCTGGCGGTGGACAACGTGGTGATCTGCGCGGGCCAGGAACCGTTGCGCGAGTTGTACGACGGGTTGGTGGCGGCGGGGCAATCGGTGCATTTGATCGGCGGCGCCGATGTGGCGGCGGAGCTCGATGCCAAGCGGGCGATCAACCAGGGGTCGAGGTTGGCTGCGCAGTTGTGATCGGCCGGTTGGAACGGACCGCTGTGCGGCCCAATCGCCGGCAAGCCGGCTCCCACCGGTCCTGCGCTGCTGTTGTAGACACCGCTGAACTTGTGGGAGCCGGCTTGCCGGCGATTGGGCCGGGCCAGGCTGTTGATATACTCGCTCGATGTCCGAAACCTTCGCCGATCTTCCCCAAGCTCCATTGCAACCATTGCTCTTGCCCTGGCTCGACCAAGCCGGTGTCGAGGTCGCGGTGCTGCGCCTGGACCTCATCGACCCGCTGGTCAGTGGCAACAAATGGTTCAAGCTGCGCCACCACCTTCTCGAGGCCCAGGCCGCCGGCGCACCGGGTCTGATCAGCCTGGGGGGCAATCATTCCAATCATCTTCATGCCTTGGCAGCAGCAGGCAAGCGCTTCGGCTTCGCCACCGCCGGGCTGTTGCGTGGCCACGCGCAGGACACCCCCACGGTGCGTGACTTGCAAGCCTTGGGCATGGAGTTGCACTGGCTGGGCTACGGCGGTTACCGCGAACGTCACCAGGCAGGCTTTTGGGCGCCCTGGCAAGCACGTTACCCGGGCTGGCACTGCATTCCCGAAGGCGGTGCAGGGCTGGCCGGTGCCGAGGGCTGCCGGTTGATCGTCGAGCAGGCGAGGGCGCAGCTCGGAAGCATGGGCTGGGCAGGCCATGACGGGTGGTGGCTGGCGGTCGGCACGGGTACCACCCTGGCGGGCCTGGTGCTCGCCGAAGCTGGCGGCCGGATGGTACATGGCTCATTGGCAGTGCCGCGTGGCCATGGCGTCGAGCAGAACCTCGCCGGGCTGGTGTACGGCGGCCATGAACTGCACGACGCCTGCCGGGGCGGGTTCGGTCGCTTCGACGATGAACTGCTGGCCTTCATCGACGAGAGCGAGCGTCACAGCGGCGTGCCGCTGGAGGCCGTATACACCGGCAAGGCCTTGATGGCCTTGCGAGACCAGGTCGCGGTCGGGCGCTTTGCGCCTGGCACGCGCCTGATCTTCCTGCATACCGGTGGGCTGCAGGGGCGTCGCGGCTACCGGTGAGGCAGCATGCGCACCAGCGTGTTGTCGCGCTGGACGTAGTGGTGGTAGAGGCCGGCCACGGCGTGCACGCCGATCAGCCAGTAACCCCAGCTACCGATGCGTTCATGCCAGCCTTTGATGAACTTGGCCAGGTCTGTATCCGGGGCGGTCAATGCCGGAAGCTCGAGGCCGTAGAAGGGGATCGGCTTGTCGGCGGCGCTCAGGATCAACCAGCCTGCCACGGGCAGGCCGATCATCATCAGGTACAGCAGTACGTGCACCAGGTGCGCCAGGCCCGTCTGCCAGGCCGGTGGCTTGGGCAGGATCGGCGGGGCAGGGCGGATCAGGCGCATGGCCAGGCGCAGCCAGACCAGGATGAACACCGTCAGGCCCAGCATGAAGTGCAGGTCCTTCATCAGGTTGCGTTCGGCGCTGTCCTTGGGAAACAGGCCGCGCAGCTCGATGGTGGCATAGACGGCGGCCAGCAGTACCAGCATGAGCCAGTGCAGGGTGATCGAGAGGCGCGCGTAGTGCGTCGAGGGGGCGGGTGAAACCATGGGTAGTCCTCATCATCAGGTCGGGGGAGCGCTCTTTGTGGCGCTTGATTGCAACTCTAATCGTTCGCTGAGGATTTTTCTTTGAGCCAGGTCTTTGAAATTGATGTTGGCAATGCTGGCCCAATCGCGGGCCAAGCCCGCTCCTACAGGAGCGGTGACAGCTATCAAGCCGGTAGGTAGGGCCAATCATCCGCGACCAGGAACAAGCGCTCGGCTTCTTCCCAGTTACCGTTTCCGGCGTCTTCCAAACGGACCAGCATGTGCGCCGGCGCCTGGCTATCCAGTTCGCCAAGCCAAGCGTCGAATTGCATAGGCGACCAGCACGCGTGCGCCTCGATCCGCGCAGGCGCCAGCCAGGCATGCCGGGCCAGAGGCTGCCAGCGCCCGGCGGGGCTGGCTTGCCGGTAACTGTCCCAATCGCTTCGATGCAGCCAGCGCCCACGCAGATGGTGTGGATCGGCGCCGACCGGCGCTTGCGCATGCCTCGGCCAGGGGTAGAACAGGTAGCCACCGAGCCAGGCATGCGCATGAACCTCGCTCACGCCTAGCAGCGCCAGGGCCGTGCGGCTCTGGGCACTGGCCGAAATGGGCAATTGGTGCCCGGCCAGGTGGTTCAGCTTTCGGTCCAGCCGGTCGTGGCAGCCTGGGCCCAGCCAATGCGCCGGGTCGTGGCCATCCCCGCCAGGTGGCCCGAGGTAGAGCTTGATGGCCAGTTCCAGGTGGTGCACACCCTCTCGGTCACGCAGGATGATATCCAGCTCCCCGAGGGTATGCCCGCCTTCACGGATCGGCAGGTTGGCCGCCAGCAACTCGATGCCGGGCGCCTGGCCCAGGGCGAACTGCCACAGGCTTTCGTAGTACAGGCCCAGGCGGTGGCTGGTGAGGCGGGCGAGCCAGTCGCGCAGCGGCCGGTCGTTCTGATCCAGCGCCAGCAGCCATTGACGCAGGCGCGCGGGGTCTTGCGCCCAGGTACTGGCGGCCAGCGGGTGGCGTTGCGCGCAGGGCGGCTGGCCGAGCAAAGGTGGCGACACCAATACCCATGCCAGGTCGCGCACCGCAGGGCGGCGCAGTTGGCAGGGCAGGGCGTGGAGATCGGCGAACGGCATCATCCCGCGAGCATAGCCGGTTTGCCGCTGGCCGGTCGTTTCGCCCATAATCCCCGAGGCCGCACCGGCCACCCGTCACCCGCCGCAGAGCCTCGCAGGAGCCCCATGGAGCAATTTCGCAATATCGGTATCATCGGACGCCTTGGCAGCTCCCAGGTGCTCGACACCATTCGCCGGCTGAAAAAATTCCTGCTCGAGCGCCACCTGCACGTGATCCTCGAGGACACCATCGCCGAGGTGCTGCCCGGCCATGGTCTGCAGACCTCCACGCGCAAGCTGCTGGGCGAGGTGTGCGACCTGGTCATCGTGGTCGGTGGCGACGGCAGCCTGCTGGGCGCAGCCCGCGCCCTGGCCCGGCACAACATCCCGGTGCTGGGCATCAACCGTGGCAGCCTGGGGTTTCTCACCGACATTCGCCCCGATGAACTCGAGGTCAAGGTCGCCGAGGTGCTCGACGGCCATTACCTGGTGGAAAACCGCTTCCTGCTCCAGGCCGAGGTGCGCCGCCACAACGAGGCCATTGGCCAGGGCGATGCGCTCAACGACGTGGTGCTGCACCCGGGCAAGTCGACGCGGATGATCGAATTCGAGATCTACATCGATGGCCAGTTCGTCTGCAGCCAGAAGGCCGACGGCCTGATCGTCGCCACCCCCACCGGCTCCACCGCTTACGCGCTATCCGCTGGCGGGCCGATCATGCACCCCAAGCTCGACGCCATCGTCATCGTGCCGATGTACCCGCACACCCTCTCCGGGCGGCCGATCGTGGTGGACGGCAACAGCGAACTGAAGATCGTGGTGTCGCAAGACCTGACGATCTACCCGCAGGTGTCCTGCGATGGCCAGAACCATTTCACCTGCGCGCCGGGCGATACCATCACGGTATGCAAGAAACCGCAGAAGCTGCGCCTGATCCATCCGCTGGACCACAACTACTACGAGGTCTGCCGCACCAAACTCGGCTGGGGCAGCCGTTTGGGTGGTGGAGGCGACTGATGCTCGATCCGGCGCGAAGTTTCGACATCATCGGCGATGTCCACGGTTGTGCCCTGACCCTGGAACGCCTGCTCGACACCCTCGGCTACAAGCGCATCGGCGGTGTCTGGCGCCACCCGTGGCGCCAGGCGCTGTTCCTGGGCGACATCGTCGACCGCGGCCCGCGTATCCGCGAGGCGCTGCACATCGTCCATGACATGGTCGAGGCCGGCCAAGGGTTCTGCATCATGGGTAACCATGAATACAACGCCCTGGCCTGGGTCACCCCAGCGTTGCCCGGCAGTGGCAAGGCCTACGTGCGCGAGCATACGCCCCGCCATGCCCGCCTGATCGACGAAACCCTGACCCAGTTCGCCCAGCACCCGGGCGACTGGCATGACTTCCTCGAGTGGTTCTACACCTTGCCGCTGTTCGTCGACGCTGGCCGTTTCCGCCTGGTGCATGCCTGTTGGGACCCTCGCCTGATCGAGCCGCTGCGCCGGGAATACCCCGACGGATGCATCGACGAACACTTCATCCAGGCCTCGGCGGTGTCCGGCAGCTTCGCCGCCACCGTGTGCAACCGCCTGCTGCGCGGCACCGACATGCGCCTGCCGGACGGCCTGACGCTGACCGGCGGCGATGGCCTGACCCGTGCCTTCTTCCGCACCAAGTTCTGGGAAGAAGACCCACAGACCTACGGAGATATCGTGTTCCAGCCCGACGCCCTGCCCGAGGAAGTGGCCCGCACACCCTTGAGTCACAGCGAGAAGAATGCCCTGCTGCGTTACGGCGAGGACGAGCCTTTGCTGTTCGTCGGCCATTACTGGCGCAGCGGCCGACCCGCGCCGATCCGCGCCAACCTGGCCTGCCTGGACTACAGCGCGGTGCTCTACGGCAAGCTGGCGGCCTACCGCCTGGACGACGAAACCCGCATCGACCCGCACAAGTTCGTCTGGGTCGATGTCGACCGCCCGCAGGCCAACCAATGAACGTGGTCGAGGCGATGCGCCTGCCGCTGGCAGTGGACCTGGGCGGGTTCGTGCGGATGCTGCGGCGCCTGCAGGTGCCGCACCGGGTGGTCGAGGAGGGCCAGGAGCAGGTGCTCTGGGTGCCCGAGTCGCTGGCCGACGACGTGCGCCAGTTGTACCAGCGCTTCCCCGAAGGCAACGATGACCTGGACATCCAAGGTGCGGGCCTACCCGCGAACGGCCCGGCCCAGCCCTCCCTGGCCGATCAGGCCCGCGCCTGCAAGGTCACTGCCGCCATATTGCTGTTGTGCCTGGTGGTGGCCGGCGTGACTGGCCTGGGTGACAACCTGTCGACCATCGGTTGGTTCACCTTCCTGGAATTCCGTGTACAGGGCGAGTACCTGTACTTCACCCCGCTGGCCCAGGGCCTGGCCGAAGGGCAGTGGTGGCGCCTGGTATCGCCCATGCTGCTGCACTTCGGCGTCCTGCACCTGGCGATGAACGCCCTCTGGTACTGGGAGCTGGGCAAGCGCATCGAACTGCGCCAAGGCCCATGGATGCTGCTGGGCCTGACCCTGGTGTTCAGCCTGGTCTCGAACCTTGCCCAGCACTACACCAGCGGCCCCAGCCTGTTCGGCGGTTTGTCCGGCGTGCTCTATGGCCTGCTCGGGCACGTGTGGCTGTACCAGTGGCTGGCGCCCAACCCCCTGTTCAGCCTGCCCAAGGGCGTGCTGGTGATGATGCTCATCTGGCTGTTGGTGTGCCTGACGGGTGTGGTCGGCCAGCTCGGCTTCGGCCAGGTCGCCAATGCCGCCCACGTCGGCGGGCTGCTCATCGGATGCCTGACCGGGCTCTTGGGCGGGGCGCTGGCACGGCGTAAACTGTCGGCCTGATTGAGGAGACGCTATGTCCACGTTCGCGCAAATGATCCAGAACATCACCCCCGAAATCTACGAAAGCCTGAAGCTGGCCGTGGAAATCGGCAAATGGGCCGACGGCCGCAAGCTGACCCCGGAGCAGAAGGAACTGTCCCTGCAGGCGGTGATCGCCTGGGAGATGAAGAACCTGCCCGAGGAGCAGCGCACCGGCTACATGGGCCCCCAGGAGTGCGCGTCGAAGTCGGCACCGGTCCCCAACATCCTGTTCAAATCGGACTCGGTACATTGATCGAACTCGCTCGTGGCTCTTTGAGCAAGATGGCGGTGCGCCTGGAAGCACCGGTCGTTCAATACAGTTTCCGCCTGGGTGAGGAGCAGGTGCCGGTCAACCCGCTGATCGGGTCCACCGTGCGCCTGGAATACCTTGGCGTCATCCATTGCAGCCATTGCGGCAAGCGCACCAAGACCAGCTTCAGCCAGGGCTATTGCTACCCCTGCATGACCAAGCTGGCCCAGTGCGACGTGTGCATCATGGCCCCGGAAAAATGCCATTACGACGCCGGCACCTGCCGCGAGCCGTCGTGGGGCGAGCAGTTCTGCATGACCGACCATGTGGTGTACCTGGCCAACTCGTCGGGCATCAAGGTCGGCATCACTCGTGCCACCCAGCTGCCCACGCGCTGGCTCGACCAGGGCGCCAGCCAGGCCCTGCCGATCATGCGCGTGGCCACCCGACAGCAGTCGGGCCTGGTCGAAGACCTGCTGCGCAGCCAGGTGCCGGACCGCACCAACTGGCGCACGCTGCTCAAGGGCGATGCCGAGGTGCTCGACCTGCCGGCCATCCGCGAGCAGGTCTTCGATGCCTGTGCCGAGGGCCTGCGCGGTCTGCAGGCGCGCTTCGGCCTGCAGGCCATCCAGCCGGTACCCGATGCCGAGGTGGTCCAGATGCGCTACCCGGTCGAGGCCTACCCGAAAAAAATCGTCAGCTTCAACCTCGACAAGGACCCGGTGGCCGAAGGCACGCTGCTGGGCATCAAGGGCCAGTACCTGATCTTCGACACCGGCGTGATCAACATTCGCAAGTACACGGCCTACCAGTTGGCCGTGCACCAGTAAAAGGACCAGCACTATGCGTACCGAACAACCGCAAGTGATCTACCTCAAGGACTACCAGGCGCCCGAGTACCTGATCGACGAGACGCACCTGACCTTCGAGCTGTTCGAGGACCACAGCCTGGTCCATGCGCAGCTGGTCATGCGCCGCAACCCGGCGCGCGGCGCCGGCCTGCCGCCACTGGTGCTCGACGGCCAGCAACTGGAGCTGCTGAGCGTGCAGCTCGACGACCAGGCCTTGGCAGCCGGCGACTACCAGCTCGACGACGACAGCCTGACCCTGCAGCCCAAGGCCGAGCGCTTCACCCTCGACACCAGCGTGCGGATCCACCCGGAAAGCAACACGGCCCTCGAAGGCCTGTACAAGTCCGGCAAGATGTTCTGCACCCAGTGCGAGGCCGAGGGGTTCCGCAAGATCACCTACTACCTCGATCGCCCGGACGTGATGAGCACCTTCACCACCACGGTGATCGCCGAGCAGCATCGCTACCCGGTGTTGCTGTCCAACGGTAACCCCGTCGGCAACGGCCCGTCGGAAGATGGCCGCCACTGGGCCACCTGGGAAGACCCGTTCAAGAAGCCGGCCTACCTGTTCGCTCTGGTCGCCGGTGACCTGTGGTGCGTCGAGGACACCTTCACCCGCCAGTCCGGCCGCGATGTGACCCTGCGCATCTATGTCGAGCCCGAGAACATCGACAAGTGCGACCACGCCATGGTCAGCCTGAAGAAGTCCATGCGCTGGGACGAAGAAGTCTATGGCCGCGAGTACGACCTGGACATCTTCATGATCGTTGCAGTCAACGACTTCAACATGGGCGCCATGGAAAACAAGGGCCTGAACATCTTCAACTCCAGTTGTGTGCTGGCCCGGGCCGAGACCGCCACCGATGCCGCCCACCAGCGCGTCGAAGGCGTGGTGGCCCACGAGTACTTCCATAACTGGTCGGGCAACCGCGTGACCTGCCGCGACTGGTTCCAGCTGTCGCTCAAGGAAGGCTTCACGGTGTTCCGCGATGCCGAGTTCAGTGCCGACATGAACTCGCGTACGGTCAAGCGCATCGAGGACGTGGCCTACCTGCGTACCCACCAGTTCGCCGAGGACGCAGGCCCCATGGCCCACCCGGTGCGCCCGGACAGCTTCATCGAGATTTCCAACTTCTACACCCTGACCGTGTACGAAAAGGGTGCCGAGGTGGTGCGCATGGTGCGTACCCTGCTGGGCGCGGAGGGCTTCCGCAAGGGCAGCGACCTGTACTT
This sequence comes from Pseudomonas shiyinii, assembly GCF_056725765.1. Classification (NCBI taxonomy): domain Bacteria; kingdom Pseudomonadati; phylum Pseudomonadota; class Gammaproteobacteria; order Pseudomonadales; family Pseudomonadaceae; genus Pseudomonas; species Pseudomonas shiyinii. The sequence continues at coordinate 1,275,335 of NZ_CM161522.1, forward strand.
CGAGCGCCACGATGGCCAGGCGGTGACCACCGACGATTTCATCAAGGCCATGGAAGACGCCAACGGTGTCGACTTCACCCAGTTCAAGCGCTGGTACAACCAGGCCGGCACCCCGCGCCTGGAGGTCAGCGAAGCCTATGACGCCGCGGCCCAGCGCTACAGCCTGACCTTCCGCCAGAGCTGCCCGCAGACCCCGGACAAAGCCCAGAAGCTGCCGTTCGTGATCCCAGTCGAGCTGGGCCTGCTCGATGCCCAGGGCAACGACCTGCCGCTGCGCCTGGCTGGCGAAGCCGCGCCACAGGGCACAAGCCGCGTACTGTCGGTGACCGAGGCTGAGCAGACTTTCACCTTCGAAGGCATCGCGGCCAAGCCGCTGCCCTCGTTGCTGCGCGGCTTCAGCGCGCCGGTCAAGCTGAGCTTCCCCTACGACCGCGACCAGCTGATGTTCCTCATGCAGCACGACAGCGACGGTTTCAACCGCTGGGAGGCGGGGCAGCAACTGTCGGTGCAGGTGTTGCAGGAGCTGATCGGCCAGCATCAGCGCGGCGAGGCGCTCAAGCTCGACCAGCGCCTGATCACGGCGCTGGGCACCGTGCTGGGCAACGCGTCGCTGGACGCGGCGATGGTCGCCGAGATGCTCTCGCTGCCAGGCGAGGCGTACCTGACCGAGATCAGCCAGGTGGCCGACGTCGAGGCCATCCACGCTGCCCGTGAGTTCGCCCGCAAGCAGATCGCCGAGCAACTGTTCGATGCCCTGTGGGCGCGCTACCAGGCCAACCGCGAGGTGTCGGCGAAAACCGCCTATGTCGCCGAGGCCGAGCACTTCGCCCGGCGCAGCCTGCAGAACATCGCCCTGTCGTACCTGATGCTCAGCGGCAAGCCAGAGGTGCTGGCGGCAACGCTGGAACAGTTCGACCAGTGCGACAACATGACCGAGCGCCTCACCGCCCTGGCGGTGCTGGTCAACTCGCCGTTCGAGGCCGAGCGCGCCAAGGCCCTGGAAGCTTTCGCCGAGCACTTCAAGGACAACCCGCTGGTCATGGACCAGTGGTTCAGCGTGCAGGCGGCCAGCCCCCTGCCGGGCGGCCTGGCGCGGGTCAAGGCGCTGATGCAGCACCCGGCCTTCACCTTGAAGAACCCGAACAAGGTGCGCGCGCTGATCGGTGCCTTCGCCGGGCAGAACCTGGTGAACTTCCATGCCGCCGACGGTTCGGGCTACCGCTTCCTGGCGGACCTGGTGATCGAGCTCAACGCCCTCAACCCACAGATCGCTTCGCGCCAGCTGGCGCCGCTGACCCGCTGGCGCAAGTACGACGATGCACGCCAGGCGTTGATGCGTGGCGAGCTGGAGCGGATTTTGGCGTCTGGGGCGTTGTCCAGCGATGTGTATGAAGTGGTGAGCAAGAGCTTGGCATAAGGCTTAGGGGGCCGCTTGGCGGCCCTTTCGCGGGGCAAGCCCGCTCCTACAGTGGTACAGCGCGGCCTTCAGGGTGGTGCGGTCCGGTGTAGGCGCGGGCTTGCCCCGTGATGCTTTCGAGTGCTTAACAAAACATAACGTCCCGCTCGTTGTCTTCCCGCCGATAACCCCGATACGATGGCCCCAAAGCTATTGCAGGGCTCTGGAACAGGCTTTTCGCAGTACCTGGCAATAGATTGACCCACTACAAGAACACAACAGGGGGCGATCATGACGGATCGGGTGATGGCGCAAGCCAGGCGCGGTGCCTGGCCGCTGGCGGCCAGTGCGCTGCTGGCGTTGGCGTTGGCGACAGGAACAGGTGGTGCACGAGCCGCGGCGGCCGAGGAGTATTCGGTGGAGTCGGCGCGGGCCAGCCAGAGCCTGCTGATCGATGTCGCCCATGCCGGCAAGCGGCTGGTGGTGGTCGGTGACCGGGGCCATATCCTGTTCTCCGACGACCAGGGCAAGACCTGGGCCCAGGCCCGGGTACCTACCCGTCAACTGCTCACCGCCGTGTTCTTCCTCGACGACAAGCGTGGCTGGGCCGTCGGTCATGACGCCCAGGTGCTGGCCAGCAACGATGGTGGCGCCACCTGGAGCAAGCAGTTCGAAGACCTCGCCCGCGAGGCGCCCCTGCTCGATGTCGCCTTCCTCGATGCCCAGCACGGTTTCGCCGTCGGCGCCTATGGCGCATTGCTCGAGACCACCGATGGTGGCCAGCATTGGCAGGACATCGGCGAGCGCCTGGACAACCCCGACCAGCTGCACCTGAACGCCATCGCCCAGGTCAAGGACGCCGGCCTGTTCATCGTCGGCGAGCAGGGCAGCATGTTCCGCTCCAGCGATAACGGCCAGAGCTGGTCCGTGGTCCAGAGTCCCTACGAGGGGTCGCTGTTCGGTGTGATCGGCACCACCCAGGCGCGCAGCCTGCTGGCCTATGGCCTGCGCGGCAACCTGCTGCGCTCCACCGATTTCGGCGATACCTGGCAACCGATCCCGCTCAAGACCGCCCGCGGCCCATTCGAGTTCGGCCTGGCAAGCGCTACGCTTCTGGAAGATGGCAGCCTGGTGCTGGTGGGTAACAGTGGCAGCGTATTGCGCAGCCAGGATGACGGCCAGAGCTTCTCGGTCTACAACCGCGCCGACCGCATCGCCTTGTCGGCTGCCACGGGCCTTGCCGACGGCGGCTTGCTGCTGGTCGGGCAGGGCGGGGTGCACCTGGCCACTGCCCAGGGCGCCGAGGAGGTGCAGCCATGACCAGCCGGGAGAGCTTCGACATGCACCAGCAACACCATCAGGACAAGGCCACCCTGCTCGAGCGGCTGATCTTCAACAACCGGCCGGTGGTCATTGCCCTGTGCCTGCTGGTGAGCATCTTCCTGTTCTGGCAGGCCACGCAGATCCGCCCGTCCACCAGCTTCGAGAAGATGATCCCGCTGCAGCACCCGTTCATCGAACAGATGATCGAGCACCGCAACGACCTGGCCAACCTTGGCAACACCGTGCGTATCTCGGTGGAGGCGGTCAATGGCGATATCTTCGACAAGGACTACATGGAGACCCTGCGCCAGATCCACGACGAGGTCTTCTACATTCCTGGCGTCGACCGTGCGGGGCTCAAGTCGCTGTGGAGCCCGGCGGTGCGCTGGACCGAGGTCACCGAAGACGGTTTCGCTGGCGGCGAGGTGATCCCCAACACCTACAACGGCTCGGCGCAAAGCCTCGAGGAGCTGCGCGACAACGTGCTCAAGTCCGGCCAGGTCGGGCGCCTGGTGGCCAACAACTTCAAGTCCAGCATCGTCGACGTGCCGTTGATGGAGAGCTACCCGGACCCACAGGACCAGAGCAAGCAGGTCAAGCTCGACTACCAGCAGTTCTCCCACCAGCTGGAAGAGAAGATCCGCGACAAGTTCCAGGCCCAGAACCCCAACGTGAAGGTGCATATCGTCGGCTTCGCCAAGAAGGTCGGTGACCTGATCGACGGTCTGGTGATGGTGGTGATGTTCTTCGGCGTGGCCCTGGCCATCACCTGGGCCTTGCTGTACTGGTTCACCTGGTGCATCCGCAGCACCATCGCGGTCCTTATCACCACCCTGGTGGCGGTGGTCTGGCAACTGGGGTTGATGCATGCAGTGGGCTTCGGGCTGGACCCGTATTCGATGCTGGTGCCGTTCCTGATCTTCGCCATCGGCATCTCCCATGGCGTGCAGAAGATCAACGGTATCGCTTTGCAGTCCAGCGGTGCCGACAATGCCCTGACCGCAGCTCGGCGCACGTTCCGCCAGCTGTTCCTGCCGGGCATGATCGCCATCCTGGCCGACGCCGTGGGCTTCATCACTTTGCTGGTGATCGACATCGGGGTGATCCGCGAGCTGGCCATCGGTGCGTCGATCGGCGTGGCGGTGATCGTCTTCACCAACCTGATCCTGTTGCCGGTGGCGATCTCCTATGTGGGCATCAGCCAGAAGGCCATCGCCCGCAGCAAGAAGGACGCGACCCGCGAACACCCGTTCTGGCGCCTGCTGGCCAATTTCGCCAGCCCCAAGGTGGCGCCGGTGTCCATCGCCCTGGCCCTGGCGGCCTTCGCCGGTGGCCTGTGGTACAGCCAGAACCTGAAGATCGGCGACCTCGACCAGGGCGCGCCGGAGCTGCGTCCGGACTCACGCTACAACCAGGACAACAACTTCATCATCAACAACTACTCCACCAGTTCCGACGTGCTGGTGATCATGGTCAAGACGCCGTCGGAGAGCTGCTCGATCCATTCCACCATGGCGCCGATCGACGAGCTGATGTGGACCATGGAGAACACCCCGGGCGTGCAGTCGGCGATTTCCCTGGTCACCGTGTCCAAGCAGGTGATCAAGGGCATGAACGAGGGCAGCCTGAAATGGGAAACCCTGTCGCGCAACCCGGACGTGCTCAACAATTCCATCGCCCGTGCCGACGGCCTGTACAACGCCGACTGTTCCCTGGCGCCGGTGCTGGTGTTCCTCAACGACCACAAGGCCGAGACTCTGGAGCGCGTGACCTCGGTGGCCAAGGCCTTTGCCGACAATCACAACAAGGATGGCCTGCAGTTCCTCCTGGCGGCGGGTAATGCCGGCATCGAGGCGGCCACCAACGAGGTGATCAAGTCGGCCGAGCTGACCATCCTGGTGCTGGTCTACCTGTGCGTGGCGGTGATGTGCCTGATCACCTTCCGTTCGTTCGCCGCGACCCTGTGCATCGTCCTGCCCCTGGTGCTGACCTCGGTGCTGGGCAACGCCCTGATGGCCTTCATGGGCATCGGCGTGAAGGTTGCCACCTTGCCGGTGGTCGCCTTGGGCGTAGGTATCGGCGTGGACTACGGCATCTACATCTACAGCCGCCTGGAGAGCTTCCTGCGTGCCGGCCTGCCGCTGCAGGAGGCCTATTACGAAACCCTGCGGTCGACCGGCAAGGCCGTGCTGTTCACCGGGCTGTGCCTGGCCATCGGCGTGTGCACCTGGATCTTCTCGGCGATCAAGTTCCAGGCCGACATGGGCCTGATGCTGACCTTCATGTTGCTGTGGAACATGTTTGGCGCGCTGTGGCTGCTGCCGGCGCTGGCGCGGTTCCTGATCAAGCCGCAGAAGCTGGCGGGCAAGGTGGGCGGGTCGATCTTCGCCCATTGATCCACACGGGGCCGCCTTGCGGCCCAATCGCCGGCAAGCCGGCTCCCACAGAGGCAGCATTGGCCGCTTGTTCTCTGCGCGACAGCGCAGCCCGAAGGGCTGGGTAATCTCCCACCGAGATTGCGCCGCTCTCAAGACTTGCGAAATCCCTGTGGGAGCCGGCTTGCCGGCGATTGGGCTGCACAGCAGGCCCGGGGTTATACTGGCGCCCCACTTTTTACCTGGTGCTCCAATGTCTTCCCTCGCCACCGCCCTCGCAGCCTGCGACATGCTGCTGATCGACGGGCTCCACGCCTTCGACTTCACCTACGACGACTCAGGCCTTTCGATCGAATGCATGGACGGTCGCCAGCTGCGCCGTTGGCGCTTCACCCCCGAACAAGTGGCCGCTGCCATCGCCGAGGGCGACCAGTGGCGGCTCGCCGATGCCGAAGGCGAGCATCGGCTAGTCTGTATGGATGCCCTGCGCGCTTCGGAAGATGACGATGATGAAGATCTGGAAGAGCCTGCTGGCCGCTAGTCTCATGGGCCTGACAGTGAACAGCCATGCCGCGGTACTACTCGTTGGCAGCTACACCGACGGTGCCAGCCAAGGAATCTACCGCTACCGCTTCGACAGCGACAGCGGCCAGGTCGATGCCAAGCCGTTGCAGGTGGTCAAGAGTGTCAGCCCGTCCTGGCTGGTGCTGTCCGCCGACCAGCGCCTGCTGTTCGCGGTCAATGAAACGCCCCAGGGCCAGGTGAGCAGCTTTTCGCTGAATGCCAAGGGTGACATCAAGCTGCTCAACCAGGTGGCCAGCCGTGGCGACGAACCGACCCACGCCAGCCTCAGCCATGACCAGCGTTACCTGTTCGTTGCCAACTATGCCGTCGCGCCGGAGCCGGGCGGCAGCCTGGCGGTGCTCCCGGTGGCACGCGACGGCAAGCTCAAGGGCGTGGTCCAGCAATTGCGCCATGCGCCCAGCAAGGTCAACCCCGAGCGCCAGGCCGGGGCCCATGTGCATTCGGTGGTGTTCTCGCCCGAAGGCCGGCACCTCTATGCCAGCGACCTGGGTGCCGACCAGGTGTTCATCTACCGCTACGACGGGGCCAGCCCCGAGCATCCGCTGAGCCCGGCGATTCCCGCGTCGGTCAGCCTGCCTCCAGGCAGCGGCCCGCGACACCTGCTGTTCGATGCCAAGGGCCGGCACGCCTACCTCACCCTGGAGATGAGCGCCGAGGTGGTGATGTTCGACGTGCAGGACGGCAACCTGGTGGAACGCCAACGCCTGCCCCTGACCGAGCGGCAGGAGGCCGCGGCCAAGGCCGCCGGCGGGCTGCACCTGTCGGCCGACGGGCGCTTCCTGTATGTCAGCAACCGCGGCACCAGCAATGAGATCGTGGCCTACGCGGTCGACAAGCACGATGGCCAGCTGACCCTGTTGCAGCGCCGCTCCGTCGAAGGCGACCACCCACGGGAGTTCAGCCTCGACCCCAGCGGCAAATTCCTGTTGGTGGCCAACCAGAAGAGCAACCAGATCGTGGTCCTGCGCCGCGACCCGCGTAGCGGCAAGCTGGGCGAAACCGTGCAGAAGCTGGCCCAGGATGCGCCATCGGATCTCAAGTTTCTCGAGTGACCCTCGATTGGATTGAAAAGGCTGGTAATGGCACAACGCCATGTGTTTGAATTTGACGCTGTATTTTTGACTTCCGAGAGGTGAAGCATGATGTGGCGTATCGCGGCGGTGGTGCTGTTGCTGTTCTCTTCGCCGATCCTGGCGATCTGAAGTGCTCGAAACGCCAGGGGTATACCTATAGGGCTGTTCAGCGCGCCATGATGGCCTTGAACAACGCCGACTCGAGCCACCCTTGCAACCAGCTGCGCAACCGGGGGTAGGGTGCTTCGGCGAACCAGTCAGGTTCCACCCCGGCAAACTGGCGCATCAGCGGGAGCAGGGCGGCGTCGGCCAGGCTCGGATGGTCGGCCAAGAGGTAGGGCCGGCCTTCGAGCAACCCTTCGAGCTCGACCAGCCACGGTTCGGCCTGCTGACGATAGAACGCCCGCGGGTGGTCGGGGTAACGCTCGGCGTACTTGTACAGGTTCACGTGTACTTTGAAGTCCCGGTCGTTACGGGCGATCAAGGCCTCGGCCTGTTGCGCGCCGCCCGGGTCGGCCTGCAGGCGCCAGTCCTGTGGGTCGTTCTGGGCCAGCGCCCAGCGCATGATGTCCAGGCTTTCCTCCAGCACCCCGGCACCGGTATCGAGCACCGGCACCGTGCCCTTGGGCGACAAGGCCAGCAGCTCGGCCGGCTTGTTCTTCATTGCCACCTCGCGGACCTCCACCGGGCAGCCTGCATAGCGTAATGCCAGGCGTGCGCGCATGGCCCAAGGGCAGCGACGGAACGAGTAGAGAATCACCCGCACACCTCCACGTCACTCAAGCCATTGCCCTGGCGACGCACCTGGATCTGCACCGGGATGCGCTCGTGCATTTCCTGCACATGGGAAATCACCGCCACCTTGCGCCCCTGGGCCTGCAGCCCGTCGAGGGCATCCATGGCCAGCTGCAGCGATTCGGGGTCCAGGCTGCCGAAGCCCTCGTCGATGAACAGCGACTCGATGCGCAAGGTGCTCGAGGCCATGGAGGCCAGGCCCAGGGCCAGGGCCAGCGACACCAGGAAGGTCTCGCCGCCGGAGAGCGAATGGACCGAGCGCAGCTCGTCGCCCATTTCGGTGTCCAGCACCAGCAGGCCCAGGGCACTGCCGCCGCGCTTGAGGCGGTAGCGCTTGGCCAACTGGCGCAGTTGGCTGTTGGCGTGGTGCAGCAGCAGGTCGAGGTTGTAGCCCTGGGCGATCTTGCGGAACACGTCCCCCGAGGCCGAGCCGATCAGGGCGTTCAGGCGTGCCCAGCGTTGCCATTGCTGGTAGGCCTGTTCGATCTGTTCGGCCAGGGCCTGGTGGGCTTGCTGGCGGCGTTGATCGTCGGCCTGCCGGGCGCGCAGCTCGGCGCAGTGCTGTTCCTGCAGGGCCAACTGCTGACCGATTTCGGCCAGGGCCTGATGCAGGGCTTCGGCAGCCAGATCGCCCTGGCCCTGCTCGGCATGTTGCTGCAGGCGTTGTTCGCGTTCCTGCAGCAGCACGCGGCTCTGCTCGATGGCCTTCTCCGCGGTTTGCAGGCGCTGGCGCAGTTCGCCGAGCTGGGCATCGTCGATGCCCAGCAGGCGTTCCAGGCCGGTGTCGTCCAGCTCAGGGTGCTCGCTGCGCCATTGGCTGATCTGACCCTGCAGTTGCTGGCATTCCTGCTCCAACGCCTGTTGCCGCTGGTTGTTGGCCTTGAGTTCGCTGGCCAGTTGCACGTCCTGGGTGTGCAGCGCCTGGAGGCGTTGGGCCGTTTCGGCCTCGACCACCCGGGCCTGTTCCAGCTGGGTGTCCATGTGCTGTTGCCAGGCTTCGGCACTGGCCTGTTCGCCGAGCAGCTCGCTTAAGGTCGCCAGGGCCTGTTGGCGCTGTTCGTCCAGCGTGGCGAGCGTGTGCCGGAGCTGCTGTTGGGCAGCCAGGCGGGCCTGTTGCTGGTCGCGCAGCTTGTCCAGCTGGACCTGGCGGGCCTGCTGTTCCTGCTGTTCGTCCTGGCGTTGCTCGAGCTGCTGGCGACGCTGGGCGATCTGCTGGTCGAGGCCGAGGAAGGCCGTAGCCGGGTCGTCGCGCAGGGCCTGGAGGATATCCTCAGGCAGCACGTTGGCCAGGTCGTTCAAGCCCTGTTGCAGTTGCTGCTCGTCGGTGGCCAGGGCCTGGTGCTGCTGTTCGAGGTGACGCTGGGCCTGTTGCTGGGCCTCGCTTGCCGCCTGCAGCTGCTGGGTGAGACGGGCGGCGTCCTTCTGCAGGGCCAGCAGGGCCGCCTGGCGTTTTTCGTCGCGATCGATCTCTTCGCCCAGGCGACGCAGCTGGCCGTCGAGCCAGGTGCGGCGGGCGTTGTCGTCCTGCGGGGCGAGGGCCGGCCACAAGGCATGCGCCTGGAGCTGTTCGGTAAGGGGTTGCAACTGCTCGCCCAGTTGCACCTGCTGTTGCTGGAAGTCCTTGAGCTGGGCATTGACCACGCCCAGCTCGGTCCGCAGCTCCACCAGGCGGGTGTTGAGGCGCTCGACCTGCGCACGGGCAGCGTCCTCTTCGGCCTGGTCATGGCGGCCGAGGCTCTGCAGCAGGGCGTCGGGCTGGTGGAACGGGTGCTCGGCACTTCCGCAGACCGGGCAGGGTTCGCCATCGCGCAATTGCCCGCGCAGCTCTTCCACGCTGCTGGTACGTGCCAGGCGCTGGCGTTCCAGCAATTGGCGGGTCAGGGCCAGTGCCTGCTCGGCGGTTTCCAGTTCGGCCTTGGCCGCGGTGCCTTCGCCGATGAGTCGCTGGCGCTGCTGCATGGCCTGCTGCTGGCGCTCGCGCAAGGTCGCGACGAACTGGCGCAGTTCCAGTTCGCGGGCCTGCAGGCGCGACAGCTCCTCGACCGCGCGTTGCTGCTTGCGGTTGTCCTGGAGCATGGCGCCGAGCAGGTCGACCTGCTCGGCCAGGGCCTGGGGTTCGGCCCCGGCTTCGCGGAACAGCAGCTCGAAGGCGTCACGTTGGCTTTGCAGCTGGGCGTTGGCCTGGCTGGCCTGGGCCTGCAGGCCGGGCAGCTCTTCACGGCCCTTGGCCAGGCGCGCCCCGATCTGCATCACCTGCTTGAGTTGCGGTAGGTAGGCCTGCCAGGCGCTGGCCAGGCCCGCCAGGTGCTCGCTGTCGGCCAGCGCCATGTCAATCTGCGCCAGGTGCTGCTGGCTGCGTTGCTGGTGTTCCTCGAGCTGCTGCACCTGCTGCTGGCCGTCGGCGACGTCCTGGTCAGCCTGCTGGGTGGCGCTGCGTTGGCTGGCCAGCGCCTGGTCGAGGCGTGCCAGGCTGTCCTGGGCGGCAAAGGCCTGGCGCAGGAGAGGGGCGTTTTCGCTGTGCTGGGCCTGGTTGTGGGCCAGGGTCTGGCGCGCGGCCTCCAGCGCTTGCTCCAGTTCGCTGGTGCGGACCTGCAGGTCGGCCTGCTGGCGCTGCTGGTCGACGAGTTCTGCAGCCAGGGGCGCCAGTTGTGCGGTCAATACCTGCTGGCGGTGGAACTGGTGGCGTTGGGGGGCCAGGCGTTCCAGACGTTGCAGGTCCAGGCGCTGCTCGGCGAGTTGTTCCCAGCCTTGCTCGGCCGCTAGCAAGGCGGCCTGGGCCTCGGCGTGCTGGGCCTGTAGTTTGCTGTGTTCGTCGAACCAGGCCCGCTGCTGTTCCAGTTGACGCTGGCGCGCCTGGCCGGCCTTGAACTGCTGTTGGGCCTGCTCCAGCTGCTGGTCGAGCTCGGCGCGGGCCTCGGCGGCCATCGGCACCAGGTGCTCGGCCTGTTTCTTCAGGTCGTTGTGCGCTTCGCCGGCCTCGCGGGCCTTGCTGAAGGCGCGTTGGCCCAGGCGGGTGTAGATCGCCGTGTTGGTGAGTTTTTCCAGCAGTTCGCTGCGGTCCTTGTCGTCGGCCTTGAGGAAGGCGCCGAACTCGCTCTGGGCCAACATCACCGCGCGGGTGAACTGCTCGAAGTTCAGGCCCAGGCGCGCCTCGACCAGCTGCTTGTATTCGTTCTTGCCGCTGCCCAGCAATTGCTCGGCGTCCAGGTCGTACAGGCTCTGGCGACTGAGCTGCAACTTGCCGTTGGCTTTTTCACGGGCGCGGTTGGCTTCCCAGCGGGCGCGGTAGCGGTGCCCATCGATGCCCACGAAATCCACCTCGGCGTACGCGCTGCCGGTGCCGCGGCGCAGCAGGTTGCGCGGGTCGTAGGTGGCGATCTCGCCATCGGCGTCGGGCACCTTGGCTTCCCGGCCGATATCGTTGAGCCGTGGCACGGTGCCGAACAGCGCCAGGCACAGGGCATCGAGCAAGGTGCTCTTGCCAGCGCCGGTGGGCCCGGTGATGGCGAACAGGCCAGCGCTGGCCAGGGGCTCGGCGGTGAAGTCGATGTCGATCGGGCCGGCCAGCGAGGCCAGGTTCTTCAGGCGAATGGCAAGGATTTTCATGGCTGCACCTCCTCCTGCTGTACGTCCTGCAGGAGCAGGGCGAAGTCGGCCAGGGCCTGTTCGTCGACGGGGTTGCCATAGGCCTGCTCCCAGGCGCGGCTGAACAGGTCCTGTGGAGTCATCTGCGACAGCTCGACGAACGCCCGTTCATCCTCGTCCTGGCTGCCGCGCCCAGCGTACTCGGCACTGATGCGCACCAGGCGCACGGCCTTGCCCTCCAGGGCGCCTTCGATCTGCTGGCGCAGGTCCGGCTGCGGCTCGTCCAGGCGCACCCGCACCTCCAGCCAGGGCTGGCGGTTGGGGTCTTCCAGCAGGTCGACCACCGGCAGGTCGGCCAATTGCTGCAGCAGCTCGCCCAGCGGTGCCGGGCCGATACGTTGCAGGGCCACCGCACGAGGTACCAGGCGGGCCTCGACGCTGACCAGCTCGGCGCCGTCGAGCTCCACTTCCAGCACCTGGTGCGGGTAGTTGATTTCGGCGAACGACAGCGGGATCGGCGAGCCGCTGTAGCGGATGCGTTCCTCGCGATTGACCCGCTGCGGCTTGTGCAGGTGGCCCAGGGCGACATAGCTGATGGCCTTGTCGAACAGGCGCGCCGGCAAGGCTTCGGCGTTGCCGATGACCAGGCTGCGCTCGGAGTCCTCGGACACTGCGCCGCCGGCCATGTGTGCATGGCTGATGGCGACCAGGGCCTGGTCCTTCTTGCGCTTGGCCTGGGCGGCTTCGATCAGTTGCTGGTGTACCTGGGTGATGCCTTGCAGGTAGTCGTCGCCCAGCTGCGGCCCGGTGACTTCCGCCGGGCGCAGGAAGGGCAGGGCCAGACACCAGGCGCAGACCTTGCCGCGTGCATTGGTCAGCGGGATCAGCAGCCGCTCGGCATCCAGCAGGCCTTCGTCGAGCCAGTGCACCCGCCCCAGCGCGTGGGTGCGCAGGCGCCGCATCAAGGCCGCGGGCAGCTCGATGCGCGAGCCGGAGTCGTGGTTGCCGGCGATCATCACGATGTCGAGCTTGGGCTGTTGCTCATGGGCCTGGACGATGAAGTCGTAGAGCCGCTCCTGGGCTTTGACCGGCGGGTTGACCGTGTCGAAGATATCGCCGGCGATCAACAGGGCATCGGGCTGGCGCAGACGCAGCTGGCCAAGCAGCCAGTCGAGGAAGCAGGCATGTTCGAAGTCGCGTTCCTGGCCGTGCAGGCTTTGGCCCAGGTGCCAGTCGGAGGTGTGAAACAGACGCATGGATGACCTGTCGAGTGGGGTCAAGCAAGCTTGTGCTTCGCTTGAATGATGAGCTTCTCAGAGGGGCGGCTATGGTAACTCAACACGGCCGGAGAGGGAGCAGGGTGAAGGCTGAGCCGCAGCGCCGGGTATCCGCCATTGGCGTTTTGGAACGCCAGTCCACGTTATGAAACACTTTTCTTCGCGTGTGTGTCGGGCGCGGTAGGCGCTGGCATGAGCAGGTCGGAAACCACTTCTACTGTGCGCTGACGCGTACCTGCAAACCCCTCTGCGGCAGGGCATTCAGCGAAAGCCGCTGCTATTTGGAAGGGGAAGAAATGCATGGGTGGTGCCAAATTGGCGTCACCTGGCCACTCTACCTCGCCAATTGTTGACGGGCCGCAGCACGTTGACAGTGCAGCTTTTACCGGTGTTTTCTTTTGGCCTCTCTGCCGCGCGTGGCATATCGGCGCGTGAACCCATCGTGATGGTCGCTTGCGCTAGGCAGAGTGCGGGCTGGGATGTGCCCGCTGGATCGGAGCAGCTGAGCATCGCATAGGCGTGCTGGCCGTACTTTCAAGGAGATCTCGCATGACCATGGACCTGGCCGCAGCGCTGCTGTCGCCGCAGAACCGTCGCCTGTTCAAGTTTCACAACCTGGGCAACCCCGAACCGATCGAAGCAATCGCCACGGCGGTGACCGTGTCGATATCAACGAATGGGGCGTAGCGATGGCCACCAGGAGCATCTACGACAGGATTTCCCAAAAGCGTGAGGCTGCCGAAGCGCTCGCACGGCGACAGGCCGAGCAGGAGCGTGAGGCCGCCCAAGCCCTGAGCGCGATGCCCGCTGCTGTCCAGGCATTGCCCTTGAATGCGCAGAGCAATGCGTTACGTATCGCCGGGCTCGATATGCGGGTACCCGCAGGCTTTAGCGTTCGAACCGTCGAAACCACGCTGGAATTCGCAGGCTGCGAGGTCATGTTCAGGGCGTGCCTGAGAGGCGCACCAGATGACCTGGAACTGCCCACGGCCATAGACGCGTATGTGAAGCAACTGCGCGACTGCCATACCGAACTGACCTTGGTACGCCAGGCCGAATCGTTGTTGGCAGGGCACCCGGCAGTAGCACTCGACTATGAGTTCCAGCTTGGCCAAGCGCGCCGGCACGGGCGTACGGTGTGCACGATCATCACCCACGAGAGCGACATCCGCCACTGGCTCGAGGTGGCCACCCAGATCGACCCAGCCCAGGCGCCCCTCGCCGATTGGCTGATTGAGTTCGATGCCATGCTGGCCGGGATGACGGCTCAGTAATTTTTTCTTTCAAATGGAATTTGAAACCCATGGACTATCAGCTTCAGGAAGGCAGCATCACGTTGCCGGAAGGCTTCCAGGATCGGACGGTGAACATGTTCATCTTGGGCAGCAATATCCCCGCACCGTTGAACATCACGATTTCGCGAGACAACGTTCTGCCTGCCGAGAACCTCGATGCCTATATCGACCGCCAGGTAAAACTGATCGCGTCCAAGCTGCGTGGCTACACCGTACTCGCCCGCAAGCCTGCGCAGTTATCGTCCAGCCAGCCTCTGATGGGCGTCCAGATAGAAGGTTATTACCTCAACGATGGCCGCCCCGTCTATCAACGCCAGGCCGCATTCGAGGTTGCCCCAGGGCGCATCCTGGTGTTCTCGACGACCAGCCAGGCCGACTTCAACGGGAAGCAGAACGACAGTTGGCTTGCACTGTTGAACAGCTTCGAGCCTCGCCAGAGCAGCGCCACAGCAACCACACCGCAGGGGTGAACCATGTTCGAAGCTGCGCGTTGGGGTGATGAAATTGAGCATACCGGTGCTTTGGCCGGATTTCTTGCAGGGGCGGTGATTGGCTTGGTGATCGCTACAGCGGCGAGCTTCACCATTTGTACCGCCGGTTTTGGTGGTTTTCTGTTGGCAGCAGCCGTCGGTCTCGGTGCCAGCCTGATTCCGATGATGGGCGAGCGATATGGCTCTACGTTCAGTTCACCGGCTGGACAGATAGAACGGGCCGGATGCTCGACGAATGTGTTCATCAACCAGCGGAACGCGGCCCTCGCCACATCGAGTACTGCAAAGTGCGAGAAGCACCCTGCGACCGTGCGGGTGGCGGAGGGCTCCTCGAATGTGTTCATCAACGGTGTGGCTGCTGCGCGCAAGGGCGACAAGCTGACCTGCGGCGCCAAGATTTCGGGCGGGTCGAACAACGTATACATCGGTGGCGGCACCACGCGCTATTTGCCGGTGGACGAGGAGGTGCCCGAATGGCTACGGGTGACCGTCGACATATTGATGGTCGTGGCGTCCATGGGGCGTTCGGTCTGGTCGGTCGGCCGTCTGGGCCTACAGGCGGGTCTCAAGGCCGCCGGCCCTTGTGCCTTACGAGTAGGCGCCACGATTGCGGCAAGCTACCTTGCCGGGCGCTACATCATTGGCCCCGCCGTGGAGCGAGCGATTGGTGGCTTTATCGGAAACCCGGTAGACATGACCAATGGCCGTAAACTGCTGGGCGACGAAACAGACTTCGTGTTGCCGGGGTTGATGCCTATCGAATGGTCTCGTTTCTACGCTAGCGATCTTGCCGTAGAGCGTGCGCTGGGGCGGGGTTGGATCTTGCCCTGGGAGCAGAATCTGCGCCGCAAGGGTGGCTTTGTCTACCTCACCGACAACCAAGGCCGCAGCGTTCCGTTCATCGATCTGGAGCCCGGCGAAAGCATCTACAACCCCCATGAGCACATCCACCTCGTGCGTACCGCAGGTGGGCACTACATTCTGCAAACACTGGACAATGTTTTTTTCTACTTCGGCGAAGTGCCGAACGACAATAGCAGGGTCCCTTTGCAGCGTCTGGAGAATGCGCTGGGCCATTATTTGCATTTTACCTACAGCGCAAATGGCAGCCTGACGGACATCACAGCACCAGGCGCTGTGCGTGTCCACTTGCACTACGACCATCCATTGGGGCGCCTTACCGACGTCAAACGCGTGGTGGGCGACAGCGCTGTGGAAACCCTGGTGCGCTATCGCTATGACGATAACGGCCAACTGATCGAGGTCATCAACCGCAACGGTGATTCCGTCCGGCATTTCCACTACGCCGACGGCCTGATGGTACGCCACAGCAATGCGCTGGGCCTGATGTGCGAATACCGCTGGCAAACCCAGGACGGTAAACCGCGCGTGGTCGAGCACTGGACCAGCGACGGCGAGCATTATCATTTCCGCTACGACTTCGGCCAACGTACCAGTTGCGCGACCGACGTGTTAGGCCGCGAACTGGAGATCCAGTACAACGAGGACAACCGCGTCATCGCCAGCCGGGATTTTGGTGGCGAACGCTACAAGATCGATTTCGACGCGTTCGGCAACATCGTCGGCCTCACCTTGCCCGACGGTAACCCGCTGGCGCTCAAGTACGACGACTTTGGCCGCCTGGTCGAGGAAACCGACCCACTGGGCCGCAAGATCAGCTACAAGCACCACTTTGCGACGCCACTGGTCACCGAAACCCGTTTCCCGGATGGGAGCGTGTGGAAGTCCCGCTATGACGACAAGGGCAACCTGGTCGCCGAGATCGACCCACTAGGCAACAAAACCGAATACCTCAACGGCGAAGATGGCCTGCCGCACACCATCATCGATGCGAACTTCAAGTCCAAGTACCTGTGGTGGAACGCCTACGCCCAGGTCGAAGGCTTCGAGGACTGCTCGGGCAAGAGCACCTATTACCGCTACGACGAGCGTCAACACCTGGTCGCCGTCACCGATGCGCTGAACCAGACGACCACGCTGGAGCGCAAGCCGGACGGTGAGGTGCTGAAAATCATCCACCCGGACGGCACCTCGGAAACCTTCACCTACAACCCCCTCGGCCAGGTAATCGCCCACACCGACGGCAAGGGCCAGACCACCCGCTTGCAGCGCACTTCAAGAGGCCTTCCCAGCGGCCGCCAGGATGCCAAAGGGCAGCGGGTGCGGTACGAGTACGACAAAGCCATTCGCCTGACCGCGTTGGTCAACGAGAACAACGCGACCTATAGCTTTGCCTACGATGCATCGGACCGCTTGGTCGAAGAAGTGCGGGTGGACAACCTGATGCGGCGCTTCACCTACAACGAAGGTGGTCATCTCACCCGACTGGATGAGATGGGCTACGGCGAAAATGCCGAACGCCCGGAACGGCACACGCTGTTCGAGCGTGACAGCATTGGCCGGTTGGTCGCCAAGATCAACCGCGATGCGAGCCAGACCTTCGCGTACGACGACGGCGACCGGTTGCTGAGCATCGAGCGGCAACCGACCGGGATCGGCAAGCAGCTTGGGGTCACGGAAGAAAAGCTGGAGTACGCCTACGATTTGCTCGGCCGGCTGACGAAAGAAATCACGCCCGCCGGCACGCTCGGTTACGAGTACGACCCGCTCAGCAACCTGACCACCCTGACATTGCCGGACGGCCGCAAGGTCAACCACCTGTACTACGGCAGCGGGCACCTGCACCAACTGAACCTGGACGGCCAAGTCATCAGCGACATGGAGCGTGATGACCTGCACCGCGAGGTGTATCGGACCCAGGGCAAGCTCACCAGTTGCTTCGGTTATGACGCGATGGGGCGCAAGGCCTGGCAGTTTGCCTCGACCTTGCCGGCCGACAAGCTCTCGCAGGTGCATAACACCGGCATCAATACCTCATTGTTGGTGGAGCATGCGTATAACCCCATCCACCGCCGTTATCAGTACGATCCTGCAGGCGAACTGGTACGCACGCTCGACAAGCTGCGCGGCGAGGTCAAATACGAATACGAAGCCAACGGCCAATTACGCAGCCGCGATACCGGCTCGCTGATTGGAAGCGAAGAGTTTCGTTACGACGCGGCGGCCAACCGACTCGATTTCAACGCGCGCCAGTTCGACAAGGTCAAGGACAACCGGATCAAGCAGTGGCGAGACCAGGAGTACCGCTACGATCCGTGGGGCAACCTGATCGAGAAGCGCTCGGGGCACAGCACGCTGCAGCACTTTGCCTATGATTGCGAAAACCGGTTGGTTCGGGCGGAAACAACGGTCAATGGCAAGCTGGAGAGCACTGGACACTACCGTTATGACAGCTTGGGGCGGCGGATAGCGAAGCAGTCGGAGATCAACGGCGAGGTCGAACAGAAACGCTTCCTGTGGCAAGGGCTGCGGATGCTGCGTGAGGAGACGCCGGGACAGAGCATTCTGTATTTCTATGAGCCAGGGAGTTACGCGCCGCTGGCACGCGTCGATCAGGTCGAAGGGGAAGGGCAGAAGGTCTATTACTTCCATACTGACCAGATCGGAACGCCGCTGGAGCTGACGGATAGCGAAGGTGGGATCGTTTGGCAGGCGACGTATCGTTCGTGGGGGGAGATTGAGCAATTAGTCGTCAATAAGGTTGAGCAGAATCTGCGCTTCCAAGGGCAGTATTTCGACTTGGAGATTGACCTATATTATAACTTATTTAGGTATTACGATCCGGAAGTCGGGCGTTTCGTTACACAGGATCCTATAGGATTAGAAGGTGGAAGCAATATATATGCTTATGTGCCCAGCCCGATTACATGGGTCGATCCTCTGGGGCTTTCTCCATGCTCAATGCGGGACGTTAATGGAACCAAGATATTCGGAAAGGGCCAGAAAGATGGTACGCCTGGCCATAACCAGTTCTCTGAGGTTATCGCTAATAAGCTGGCCATGAGCGGGAAGTTCAAAGAAATCTATTTGAATAGATCATATAACTTCGCCAGCGGTAAAGGAGTGTCAGGGCGACGACCTGATATCATGGCTATTGATAAATCTGGAAGGGTGCACGCCATAGAGCTTGCGTCTAAAACTGATATGGGAAGGAAGTTGCCGTCATTAACTGTACGGAATCAGGCGGCAATGAATAATTTGCCAAGCACCGGGCAGGGAAGTATTGTTGTATTGAGACATCCTTATGATGCCTCGAAAGTAAAGAGTGCCTTGGATAATCTGATTGGTAGTATATAGGTGGAATGATATGGGCGCAGCTAAAGCAATGGCGGTTTACGGGATTGAAGAGGTTTCTGCTAAATTGGCATACGAAATCGGATTGCTTTTTTTTCGGGTTATAAAGCTTGAAGTAACAGCTTCAGGATATTATCGGTATCGTGAGGATAGAGCTGACGAGGATATTGACTTTATCGAAGTTTCAAGGGCTAAACTAAAAGGTGAAATTGAAGCTGGTAGGGCAACATCGTTCAGGCTTTATTGTACAAGCGAGAGCAGTAATCTCTGGGATGCCTCATTCGGATACACGACAAACGATTTCGGAGGTTTTTATCATTTCGATGCGCAATGCCTAGATCAACATTTTGGAAAAGATAAATTTTTAGAGTTTGTCGAGAAGTTGGGCGAGTTGAGCGAATTCAGGTACGCAATATTTTATTCGGTAGACGATGTCTCGGAAGGCTTTTATTATGCTGGCGGGGAAAATCTGAGTAGTGTGTACGATTACGAAAATCCAATACTATTCAACAAGGAAACAGGAGGGAGGTTTAAAGGGGCGGAACGGTACAAGGATAAAATGTTGAGGATGGTGTATCCGCTAAACGTTATAAATGAGGAGCACCTCAATCTACAGGTAGGGGATGGCAAGCTGCAGGACTGGATTCTTAGCGAAGAGCGGCGTGGGCTGTTAAAGCCAAGCTTAAATAGGATGTGGGTGTGGGAGGTCAAGGAGGAGAACTTGGAATATGTTAATGCCGAGCTTGGGGCTGCTGGGTTATTAATTGCATGGAAACCGTTGCGCTCTGCAAAGAAAAGTAAGTTAACGTTTTGATTTTCAGGCAAAATTCTTAGGGGCGTGATACTGTCTCTGCGTGTTTTTCCAGCTGAACCTGGATAGCCAAGCCATCAGCGACATGGAGCGCGATGACCTGCACCGCGAGGTCTACCGGACCCAGGGCAAGCTCACTTTGCGTTCCTTTACAACTACCTCACCCACCGCGCGTATTACCTGAAGCAGACAACGGATCAGCAGGGCTGGAACCCGTTCGAGGGCCAGCGGATGATTTAAACCGAGTTGGTCGGCCCCGCCTCGATTACTTGGGGCCGCTGGAGGCTTGGAGATTTCAGGCGTGCCCTGTTTCAAGCCTCACTTCGGGTAGAGCGGAGGTAAGCTTGTGCTTTCACCTGCCGGCAACAACACCTGCTCCGCCGGCGGAATCGTGCCGATCGCTCGCCATAAGTCCTCACCCTGCCAGTACTGACCGCTCTCGCTGTACAGCGCCCCATTCAATCCATCCAGCGCGTCCGACAACGGCACGAAACGGGCGGCCATCTCGGCGAGGGTTTCCGGTTGCTGGCGCGCCCAGGCATCCAGGGCCTGGCGGGTGGCCTGGGGGTCGTTGGCCTGGCAGGCGCGCTTGAGGTCGTCCAGCAGGGTGCGTGGGCTTGGCCCGCTCTGTGCGGCGCGCAAGATGGCCGGTTGCGAGCGTGCGCGCCACCATAGGGCAAAACCCAGCACAGTGGTCAGGGCCAGCAGCACCGTCGCCAATTGCCACGGCCAGAGCAGGGCCGTGCCGCTGCTGGTGTCGCTGACCGGTGTTTCGCCGCTCAGGGCCGGGTTGTCCTGCACGGTCAGGGTGCGTGCCGGCAGGCTGCTGTGTTCCAGATGATCTTCGCGGGTGTTCCACCAGGTGACGTCCAGGGCCGGCAGGGCCAGGTCGCCGCTGTGGGTGGGGACCAGCGCCTCGCGTTCTTCACGGTTGGCGGTCATGCCGCGTTCGTTGATCTCGTTGCGCAGCAGCGGCTGGTCGGGGTAGCGGCGCAGGCCATGGATTTCGGTGGCCGGCAATTGAGGAAGCTGGGTGCTGGACAGCCCTTCGGCGCGCAGGGTGATGCTGCGGGTCAGGGAGTCGCCGATCTGCGTGGGCTGGCCGTTGGGTTCCGGGTTCCAGTGTTCCTCCAGGCTCAGGTTGCGGGCCGGCAGCCAGGGCTGGTCGGCTGGCCAGGCGCTGGGGATCGGCCGCACGCCAAGGTGCAGCGGCAGCGAGCTGACCTGCACCTGGCGGCCGACCCGGGGCGTGCCGGCCGGCTGCACGCCGCTGTCGGCGGCGGTGGCGGTGAAGGTCAGTGCCGGGATGTCGAGGCTGCCGCTTTGTTGCGGGTAGAGCGCATAGCGGGTCTCGATCACCCCGTGGCGGACCCCGTCGATTTCCTTTTCATAGGTGCGCGACTCGCCCAGCGGCTCGACCTTGGCGTTGGGCAGCTGCAGGGGGCTCAGGCTGCTGTCGTCGTACAGCGGCACCGAATGGTAGATGCGCAGGGTCAGCACGGCCTGGGCCTGGACATAGACTTCCTGGCGGTCGAGGGTGGCTTCGATGAACACCTGGGCGGCGCTTTCCGGGCGGCTGGCGTCGGCCTGCAACACCTGCAGCTCGATGGCCTGGCTCTGCGAGCGGCCCAGCTGCAGTTCAGGGATGCGCAGGCTGCCGCTGCGCCTCGGCAGCAGGGTGATGATCCAGCGGGTGCTGGCGCGGGTCTCGCCGTCCAGGGTGTGCAGGCTGTTGAGCTGGCGTGTGCCGCGCACTTCGAAGTCGCCTTCCAGGGCGCGCAGATCGGGCTTGCCGAACTGCGTGACATCCTGGCTTTCCAGGGTCAGTTCCAGGGTTTCGCCGGCCTGCAGGCGGGTGCGGTCGACGCTGGCCTGCAAGGTCGGTTGCGCCTGGGCCTGGAGAAGCCACAACAGGCTGAGTAGGAAGACGCCGAGGCGACTCATCGTGGGTTGTCCTGATGCAATTGCTGTTCATACCAGAATTTGCGCCGTAGCAGCTGGGCGGGGTTGTCGGGAATCTCCCGCAACCATTGCTCCAGCGCCTGGCGCTGTTCGGCATCCAGGCTGGTGGAAGCCGGCCGCTGTGGTGGCTGGGTCACCCCATCGTCAGCACCGGGCTGGTTGCCGCCCTGGGCCTGCTCGTTGCTGGCGCCTTCGCCGGGTTCTTCGGCGGCGCCCTGTTCTTCGTTGCCGGGTGTGCCCTGGGCCGGGTTGGCCGCCGAGCTGCTGTTGCCTTCGGTCTCGTTGCCGGGCGTGCCTTGGGCATCGCTGTCGGCCGGTTGTTCCTCGGCCTTGGCCTGGCGTTGTTGCAACAATTGCTGGACCAAGGCCTGGTTGTCCAGTGCTGGTTGCAGGTCGGGCTGGCGTTCCAGGGCTTGTTCGTAGGCATCCAGCGCGGCCTCCAGCTCGCCGGCGCGGGCCAGGGCGTTGCCCCGATTGTAATGGGCCGCGGCACTGCTGCCTTGGGCGAAGGCCCGCGCTGCGCCTTCGTAGTCGCCGGCCTGGTACAGCGCCACGCCGCGCCATTGTGGGTCCTGGAAGTGCCGGGCGGCCTCGGCGGGGCGTTGTCGCTCCAATAGACGCTGGCCTTGTTGGTCAGGGCGCAGCCACAGGTCGTTGAATTCGAAGGCCTGGCTCGGTTGTGGCAAGGCCAGCAGCAAGGGCAGGCAGAACAACCAGCCGCGTCGGCCGGCGCAGGCTGCCAGCAACAGCAGGGGCAGCAGCAGCCAGTGGCCCTGGTCGGCCCAGCTGTCGAGCTGCATTGTCTGGCCGTCGTTGCGTAGGGCGCGGGGAGTGTCGAACAGGCCCAGGCCACGCAGGTCCAAGTCGTCGATGCGGGCATGGCGATAGCGCCCGCCGGTGCCGTTGATGAAGGCCTTGAGGCTGGCGCCGTCCAGGCGCGGCACGAGAATGCCGCCTTGTTCGTCCTTGAGGAACTCGCCGTTGGCCTGGCGCACGGGGGCGCCTTCGGCGCTGCCGACCCCCAGCATCAACAAGCTCGGGCCCTGGCGGCCGAGGGCCTTGAGAATACCGGTGCGTTCCTGCTCGTTCAGGGAGGAGCCGATCAGCAGCAGACGGCCCTGACCCAGGCCGCTCTGGGCCAGCAGGGCCAGGCCTTTCTGCACGGCGAGGTCCGCGCGCTGGCCAGGTTGCGGCATGATCGACGGGTCGACGGCCTCGAGCAGGTTGCGCGTGGTGCCCAGGTCGTCGGACAGCGGCACCAGGGTATGTGCGCTGCCGGCATACACCACCAGCGCGGTCTGGCTGTCGCGGCGGTGCTCGAGCAGGTCCAGGACCTTGCGCCGGGCCTGTTCCAGGCGGTTGGGCGCGCTGTCCTCGGCGAGCATCTGCGGGGTCAGCTCGAGCAGGATCACCAGCGGGTCGGCAGGGCGCTGGCGGGTTTCTTCAAGGCGTTGCCAGCTGGGGCCCAGCAGGGCCAGGACCACCAGCAGCCAGGCCAGCCCCAGGGCTACCCAGGGCAGCTTGCTGGCCTGGCCCTTGCCGCCGCCGAGCAGCACGGCATGGAATTGCGGCGGCAGGATCATCTGCCAACGCCCGGCACGCTTGCGCCGATGCCACAGCTTGAACAGCAGCCAGCCGAGCAGGGGCACCACCAACAGCCAGAGCGGGCGCAGCCATTGTGGCCAGAGTTCGATCATCGCCGCCTCCTCAGGCGCAGGCGCTTGAGGCGCTGGCGCCATTCCGGGTGCGGCTGCAGGAAGCGTGGCCGGCGCAGCAGGCGCTGCAACAGGTTGTCCGGCCATTGCACAGCCACCACCAACAATACGCTCAGCAGCAACGCCAGGGCCAGCGGCCAGGCGTACAGCGCCTTGGCGGTGCGCGCCTGGGTCGGTTGCTGGGCCACCGGTTCCAGCTGGTCGAGGGCATCGCCGATGGCGTCCAGTTCGGCGCCGTTGTGGGCGCGGAAATAGGTACCCTGGGTCAGCTCGGCGATCTCCTTGAGCGAGGCTTCGTCCAGGTCCAGGCTCGGGTTCAGGCCGAGCAGGCCGGGGGTGCCGCTGGCCTCGGGGTTGGCGCCGATGCCAATGGTGTAGATGCGCACGCCTTCCTGGGCAGCCAGGCGGGCGGCGGTCAGCGGGTGGATCTGCCCACCGTTGTTGGCGCCGTCGGTGACCAGCACCAGCACACGGCTCTGTGCCGGGCGCTGGCGCAGGCGCTTGACCGCCAGGCCGATGGCGTCGCCGATGGCGGTGTTCTTGCCGGCGATACCGATCTGCGCTTCGAGGAGGAAGGTGCGCACGGTGCGTCGGTCGAAGGTCAAGGGCGCCTGCAGGTAGGCCTCGCTGCCGAACAGAATCAGGCCGACCCGGTCGCCTTCGCGATCCTGGAGAAAGTCGCCGAGCAGCGCCTTGACCAGGTCCAGACGGCTGATTTCGTCGTCCTTCCACTGCATGTCGGGGAAGTCCATGGAGCCGGATACATCCACCGCCACCAGCAGGTCGCGGCCACTGGCCGCCACGGGTACCGGGTCGCCCAGCCATTGTGGGCGCGCGGCAGCCAACAGCAGCAGCACCCAGATGACCACGAACGGCGCCTGTTGGCGCCAGGTCGGCAGGTTCAGCCGCGCCCGGCGTCCGGCGAGGCCTTCGAGCTCATCGAGAAAGCCTACCTTGAGTACCGGCTCGCCGCTGTCGGCGGCAGGCAGCAGCAGGCGCGCGAGCCAGGGCAGCGGCAACAGCAGGAAAATCCACGGCCAGGCCAACTCAAACATGCTTGCGGATCCAGGTTTCGACCGCCTGGGCAAGCCCGGCGATGGCCTTGTCGTCGAGCTTGCACTCGGGTTTGTAGGCGCCTTCGACCAGTACCATCCAACGGGTCAGGCCGGCGGCCGGGCAGCGGTTGTCGAGAAACGCCAGCCATTGCCGGCCGTTGAGGGTATGGCTGTTGGCACCGGGGTAGTGGTTGCGGCACAGGCGCTTGAGCAGCGCGTTGATCTGCTGCAGCCAGGCGCCGGCCGGCGCGCCGTCGTACGGGCGCGGCAGGCGGGCGAGCTCGGCCAGTGCCTCCACGCGCACCGGGTCCAAGGGCAGCTCGGCGCGTACGATCGGGCGCTTGGTCGGGCGCCAATGGCGAACCCGCCATAGCCCCCAGCCAAGCAGCGGCAGCAGGGCGAGCAGCACCCACCAGCCGGGCGCGGGTGGCCACAGGCTGACCGCCGGCGGGGCGATCAGCGGTTGCAGCTGGTCCAGCGGGTTCATTGCGTGCTCCCGGGCCGCTGGGCGTTGAGGTACTCGCGCAGCTGTTCGATCATGTCGCTCTGGGTGCTCAGGGGCATCATCAATACCCGTAGCTTCTGCGCCAGCAGCTCCCAGCGTTCGATGCGCGCCTCGGCCTGCTGGCGGTAGGCCAGGCGCAGGTTGGCATCGAGTGTGTCGAGTTCCAGCTGCGCGCCACGCTGGGCGAAGCGCAGCAGGCCGGCGGCGGGCAGGGCATGGTCGAGCGGGTCGGACACCGGCATCAGCAGCACGTCGCAGTGGCGCGAGAGCATGCTCAGGTGCTGCTCCACGCCGGGGCTCAGGGCACGTTCGTCGCAGATGATGATGGCCAGGCTGCCAGGGCGCAGCACCTCGCGGGCGCGGCGCAGGGCCAGGGCCAGGCTGTCGGCCTGGGGCTGGGCTTCGGTGTGCAGTGCCTGGTTGACCTTGGCCAGGCGGTTGAGCAGTTGCAGCAGGCTCTGCTTGCTGCGCCGTGGCTTGATCTCATGGTGCTCGTTATCGCCGAACACCAGGCCGCCGATGCGGTCGTTATGCCCCAGCGCGGCCCAGCCGAACAGGGCCGCCGCCTGGGCGGCCAGCACCGACTTGAACATCAGCCCCGAACCGAAGAACAGGCGCTGGCTCTGCTCGACCAGGATGAAGATCGGCCGCTCGCGCTCTTCGTGGAACAGCTTGGTATGAGGCTCCTGGGTCCGCGCGGTGACGCGCCAGTCGATGTTGCGCACATCATCGCCGGCCTGATAGACGCGTACCTGGTCGAAGTCCACGCCGCGCCCGCGCAGCTTGGAATGGTGCAGGCCGACCAGCGGGCTGCGCTGGCCGGGCCGGGAGAACAGCTGGATCTCGCGCACGCGGTGGCGCATGTCGATCAGCTCGGCCAGGCCAATGCGGATGCCGGGTTCGGCCAGGTACGCGGTGGGCATGGAATCAGGCGACGGCGACAACGTCGAGGATGCGCTGGACCACCCGGTCCTGGTCGATCCCCGCCGCTTCCGCCTCGAACGAGAGGATGACGCGGTGGCGCAGCACGTCGAACAGCACCGCCTGGATATCCTCGGGGCTGACGAAGTCGCGCCCGGCCAGCCAGGCATGGGCCCGTGCGCAGCGGTCCAGGGCGATCGAGCCGCGTGGGCTGGCGCCGTAGGCGATCCAGTCGGCCAGCTCGGCATCGAACTTGGCCGGCGTGCGGGTGGCCATGACCAGTTGCACCAGGTATTCCTCCACGGCATCGGCCATGTACAGGCCGAGGATTTCCTTGCGCGCGGCGAAGATTGCCTGCTGGCTGACCCGCCGTTCCGGCTTGGCCTCGCCGCCCAGGGCTTCGCCGCGGGCCTGCTGGAGAATCCGACGTTCCACTGCGGCATCCGGGAAGCCGATCTTCACGTGCATCAGGAAGCGGTCGAGCTGGGCTTCGGGCAAGGGGTAGGTGCCTTCCTGCTCGATCGGGTTCTGGGTGGCCATGACCAGGAACAGCGGCGACAGCTCGTAGGTGCTGCGCCCGACACTGACCTGGCGCTCGGCCATGGCTTCGAGCAGCGCCGACTGGACCTTGGCCGGGGCGCGGTTGATTTCGTCGGCCAGCACCAGGTTGTGGAAGATTGGCCCTTGCTGGAACACGAAGCTGCCAGTTTCCGGGCGGTAGATCTCGGTACCGGTGATGTCGGCCGGGAGCAGGTCGGGGGTGAACTGGATGCGGTGGAACTGCGCCTCGATCCCCTCGGCCAGTTCCTTGATGGCCTTGGTCTTGGCCAGGCCAGGCGCGCCTTCGACCAGCATGTGGCCGTCGGCCAGCAATACGATCAGCAGGCGTTCGACCAGTTTCTCCTGGCCAAGGATCTGGGAGGAAAGAAAGGTGCGCAGCGCGATCAGCGCCTCACGGTGTTCCATCGTCGACGGTTCCTGGAAATGGGCCGGCGATGCGTGTACCGCAGCGTCCGGGCAGGGGCTGATACTTTAATCCATACGGGCCCATGCCGACCAATGGCGGCGTGGAAATTTCTCGGCAGGCACAGTGCCATCTGCCTGTCCACCTCTGTAATCTGCTGATTTTCCACGCCAGCGGTTTGCTCCTTCATTGTTCATTTTCGAACAGCGGAAAGGACCGATGGACCTACCACAGCCGACTGGCCCGATCACCTTGCGGATCGGCGTTTTCTTCGACGGGACCGGCAACAACCAAGGCAACAGCGTTGCGCCCGGTGGGGCGGTGGACGGCCGCCTGGGCAGCTACAGCAATGCTCCCAGCAACGTGGCGCTGCTCCATGGCTTGTACCCGCAGGCCAGCGATGGCGCTTCCACGGTGTATCTCAGGTGCTACATCGAGGGGATCGGCACCTGGGCGGGCAAGGACGATTCAGCATTCGCCCAGGCGACCGGCCTAGGCCGCAGCGGCGTCGAGGCCCGTGTCGCCCAGGCCGCCCAGGCGATCGCCGGGCAGATGCGTGCCTGGCTGGCCAGCCGGCCCCAGGCGCAGGTTGCGGCCCTGGAATTCGACCTGTTCGGCTTCAGTCGTGGCGCGGCGGCAGCCAGGCACCTGGCCAATGACCTGGGCAAGGGGGGCAATAGCTTGCTGGCGCGGACCGGCGTGTTGAGCGAAGGGTTCGACTGGCAGGCCAGGCCGGTCATCAACTTCATCGGCCTGTTCGACACCGTGGCGGCGATCGTCGAGCCGCTCAAAGGCAATTTCAGCCCGGCCAACGACCGCTATGCCGGGCTGCAGCTGGGGCTGGCCGCAGGTGCGGCGCGCAAGGTGGTGCAACTGGTGGCTGCTGACGAGCACCGGCACAACTTCCCGCTGGTGCGCAGTGACAACGACATCGTCGTGCCAGGCTCCCATTCGGATATTGGCGGGGGGTACCTGGAATGCATGGTTGAGCAGATGCTGCTCAGCAAGCCGCGCTCGAACCTGGTGCCAGTGCGCACGCCTGTGGAGCAGACCCAGGCCTACATCCTGACCGCCGCACAATTGGCCAGGGACCATGCTCATACGCCAGCGCCTGCGCCCCGGGTCTTGACCTGGGAGGAGCCGGTCGAACGAAGCGACCCCCGTGATGAGCCGTACAAACGGGTCTATGCGGCGATACACCGCGAGCGGGAGGTACGTGGGCACTTGTCGCGGGTGTACCTGCGCATCATGCGTGAACTGGCGGTGCGGGCGCAGGTGCCGTTCGCCGAAGTGGACGAGAGGGGCGCGGCGCTCTGCTTGCCGCAGGAGCTGCAGGAGATCAGCGACAAGCTGCATGACTTCGCCTTGGGGCGAAGCACTGAGCCGGGGCTGACCGTGGAGCAAAGGCAATTGCTGGAGGCGCGCTATATCCATGCTTCGGCGCATTGGAATGCGCTGAAGGGGCTGCGCAACAGTGAACTGGATGTGGTGTACATCGACCGGCCGGCGGAGGGCGGGCGGGTGATGCATGGCAATCGGTGATTGGCCTGAGCCGGCCCGATCGCGGGACACGTCGGACCGCGATCAGGCCGGAGGGGCCGGTCAGTTCTTCGAGGTCGAATGCCTGCGCCCCTGGTCCAGCAGCGCAAAGACCACCACCAGCACACCGGAAACCGCCAGGATCAACGCCACGCCATCGGTGGAGTGGGTCGCCGAGCCAGCCACCAGTGCCAGGCCGCCCAGTGGGGCCAGGCCACCGGCCACGGCCGTGCCGATCTCGCGGCCGGTGCCGAAGCCCGAGGAGCGGGTCTGGGTCGGGAATTGGCGGCTGAGGAACGAGCCTTGGGGGGCGAACATCATCGGGGCGAGCAGGCCGGTGCCGATGGCGATGGCGATGTAGATCAGCGTCGGCTCGCCGGTTTCCAACAGCTTCAGGAATGGGAAGGCGAACAGCGCCGACAGCAGGCCACCGAGCATCAGCACATGCTTGCTGCTCCAGCGGTCGCACAACCAGCCGAAGAACGGCACGGCGAAGATCGCCACCAGGCTGGCCAGGGTCACCGACAGCGAGGTGACATGGGCTTCGACGCCCTTGAATTGGGTCAGGTAGGCCAGTGAGAAGGTCTTGAAGATATAGCTCAGGGCGTTGTAGCCCACGGCCACGAAGAACACCACGGCCAGGCCCTTGAGGTCGTGCTTGAACAGCAGCTTGAGCGGCGAGACCTGCGGTTTGTCCTTGGCCTGGTCGAGTTCCTTGAAGTCTGGCGTCTCGGGGATGCTCTTGCGCACCCACA
Source organism: Pseudomonas shiyinii (assembly GCF_056725765.1). Taxonomy (NCBI): domain Bacteria; kingdom Pseudomonadati; phylum Pseudomonadota; class Gammaproteobacteria; order Pseudomonadales; family Pseudomonadaceae; genus Pseudomonas; species Pseudomonas shiyinii. The sequence goes on from NZ_CM161522.1 coordinate 1,303,972, forward strand.
GGCCGATGCCCACCAGGGCGATGCTGGCGATGAACGGGATGCGCCAGCCACCGGCCAGGAGGAATTCGTTACCGTTCATGGTCAGCAGGTACACCGTCAACGACGACAGCAGCAGACCCAGGTTCAGCCCCAGCGCCGGCCAGGCGCCCTGGCTGCCGCGCTTGCCTTCGCTGGCATGCTCGTAGGAGGTGACGGCTGCGCCCGACAGTTCGGCACCGGCGCCCAGGCCCTGGATGATACGGATCACCACCAGGATGATCGGCGCCCAGATGCCGATGCTGGCGTAGCTGGGAATCAGGCCGATCAACGCGGTGCACACGCCCATCATGCAGAAGGTGATCACCAGCACCTGCTTGCGGCCGAACCGGTCGCCCAGGTAGCCGAACAGCACGCCGCCGAAGGGGCGGGCGATGAAGCCGATGGCGAAGGTGGAGAAGGCCAGCAGCGAGGCCACCGCCGGGTTGCTGGCGTCGAAGAAGATCTTCGAGAAGACGATCGCCGCCATGGTGGCGTACAGGTAGAAGTCGTACCACTCCAGCATCGAGCCGAAAATGGTCGCCGCGGCCACCTTGCGCAGGCGCTTGCGTTGCTGTTCCGGGGTTTCGGGCGCGGCCGGGGCCGCCTCATATACCGACATCTGAGGTTCCTTATTGTCTTTGTAGTTGGGTGTGCAGCAGGTTCAGCGGGCCTTGAGGATCCTTTCGGCGATCATCTGGCCAATGGGAATGGCCGAGGTCGCGGCCGGTGACGGGGCATTGCAGACATGCACCATGCGCGGGGTCTCGGCGAACAGGAAATCGTGCACCAGGGTGCCATCGCGCATCACCGCCTGGGCGCGGATGCCGGCCTCGTAGGGCAGCAGGTCCTGGACTTCGAGCTGGGGGCAGTACTTGCGGCACTGTTCCAGGTAGCCGCGCTTGAACAGCGAGTTCTTCATCTCGGTGGTGCCCGAGCCGAGGTTGTTCCAGAGGGTCTTCCAGAAGCCGGGGAAGCGCGCGTATTCGGCAACGTCCCGCCAGTTCACCGAGAACTTGCGGTAGTTCTCCCGGCCCAGGCCGAGCACGGCGTTGGGGCCAACGGTGACGCTGCCGTCGATCATCCGCGTCAGGTGCACGCCAAGGAACGGCAGGTCCGGATCGGGGATCGGGTAGATCAGGTGGTTGACGATCTGGTTCTTGCTCGGCGGCAGCTGGTAGTACTCGCCGCGGAAGGGGATGATCTGGTGGTCGATCTTCACCCCGGCCAGGCGCGCCAGACGGTCGGACTGCAGGCCTGCGCAGGCGACCAGCTGGCGGGCGCGCCAGCTCTGGCCGTCGCTGCTGACTTCGACATGCTCGCCGTGTTCCTTGATCGCCCGCACCGTGGTGGCCATGCGCACTTCGCCGCCGGCCTTCTGAATGACACGGGCCATGGCGTCGCACACCTGCTTGTAATCGACGATGCCAGTGGCATCGAGGAACAGTGCTCCCTTGCCGACGATATTGGGCTCGCGGCGCTTGAGCTCGGTGGCGTCCAGGCGTTCGACCTTCAGCCCGTTCTGCCGGGAGCGCTCGTGCAGCGCCTGCATACGCTGCATTTCCAGGTCGTTGGAGGCCACCAGCAACTTGCCGCAGACCTCGAAGGCAATGCCGTGCTCGGTGCAGAAGTCTTTGGTGGCCTGGGCGCCGCGCTTGCACAGGTCGGCCTTGAGGCTGCCCGGGGCGTAGTAGATGCCCGCATGGATCACGCCGCTGTTATGGCCGGTCTGGTGACGGCCGAGGCTGGTTTCCTTCTCGAGGATCAGCAGCGATGCGCCGGGGCGCTGCTCGAGCAGGGCCATGGCGGTGGCGAGGCCGACGATGCCGCCGCCGATGATGCAGTAGTCGTAGGTCATGCAGGAGGTACCTTGGATTTCTTGTCGGTGGATCTGCTTATCAGGTTGTCAGACTAAGTAGGGCGTGTGAAAGGCTCGCCAGGCCATTGCGTGTGGCTCCGGTGTCAGTCGAGTTCGGGAAGGTCGATTTTCAGGCGCCGTGCCGAGGCCCGCAGGTGCGCTTCGGCGCACGCTGCAGCCGCCAGGCGGTCGCCGTCGGCGATGGCCTGGTACAGCGCCTGGTGTTCGCGGTTGGCATCGGCCGAGCCGCCCACCGAAGAGGTGGCGGAGTTTTCCCAGGCGCTACGCCGCGCGGCCGCCAGCTGGCCGCCGAGAAAATCGTGGAAGGCCACGAAATAGTCGTTCTTGCTGGCTTCGGCGATGGCCCGGTGGAAGGCCACGTCGGCGGCGGAGGCGCTGGCCAGGTCGCTACGCTTGTCGAGCATCGCCTGCAGGGCTTGGCCCATGCGCGCCAGGTCCGCGTCGTCGCGACGGCGGGCGGCGATGGCCGCAGCCTGGGTCTCGATCCACAGGCGCATTTCGAACATCTGCGCCAGGTCCGGCTTGCGCCCGTTGCTGCCGGGGAAACGGAAAACGGTGCCGCTGGGGGTTTGTGAAATGTACGAGCCGAGCCCACGCCGGGCGATGAGCACGCCATCGGCCTTGAGCTGCGCCACCGCCTCGCGCACGACCGAGCGGCTGACGTTCAGCTGTTCGGCCAGTTGCTGTTCGGTGGGCAGGCGCGATTCGGCAGCCAGGCGGCCGGAATCGATCTCTGCGCGGATGGCGCTGACAACCCGTTCGACCAGGGTGTCGGGGCGCTGGAGCTCTAGCATTGGGAATGATTGCCTATTGATCAGGTTGTCAGACAATGCCTGTGCCGGGGGCGGTCTGTCAATGATCTGGCGTTATCGAGGGGGCTGTAAGAGCGGCCTTGTGCCGCGAAAGGGTCGCAACCCGGCCCCAGGTTCTGCGTATAGACGCATGGATGGCCGGGGGCGCTGCGCGCCCCTTTCGCGGCACAAGGCCGCTCCTACAAGGGGGCGGGTCGGTTTCAGAGTTCGGAAACGAAAGTCCCGGTACCGTCGAGGATGTTGCGCAAGGTCAGCTCGACCTCCTCAAGGTCGGTACCTGCCGAGGTCAGCACGATCTCCAGCTGTTCGGAGCCCTTGAGGGCATCCCGGTCGCTGGCCGCCACTTCGATCAGCAGCCGCGTGGCACTGAGCGTCACCTTCAGGCCGTCGAGCGTCGATGGCTCGTCGTCCAGAGTCAGGTCCACGGTGTCTTCGTCCGGGTAACGGGTGAGCAGGAACATCTGGCCCTTGTCGCTGTGGCAGCACAGGGTCGCCATGTTGTCTTCTTCTTCGTCGCAGGGCGTGGCGAAGAGCAGGGCGGTTTTCAATTGCATGGCTGGCTCGGGTCGAAGGTATGAAAGGGGAATTCTGACAGCCTTGCCCGCGTACATAAACGTAAAGTTACCGCCCCTTGACCGAAATTGTCGCAGCGCTGCAAGCCCTGGTGACCACTCAGTCGTTAAGCTGCCCAGTCGATGGACACCCGTAAAGCCACAGCCCGAGGGCGGCAGTCGTCTTTGCAGGTGCTCATCCATGAACGGATGGACGCGAAATGGCGTCCGACGCCTGGTTTTCACCGTCCAGTCGCCACGGGTTGGCTATCGTTGATTCGTGTACGGCGGACGCACGCGACGCTTCACCAAATAACAAAGCCCAAGCGGAGTACCACAGATGGCGTTCTTCACCGCAGCCAGCAAAGCCGACTTCCAGCATCAACTGCAAGCGGCCCTGGCGCAGCACATCAGCGAACAGGCACTGCCACAAGTGGCGCTGTTCGCCGAACAGTTCTTCGGCATCATCTCTCTGGACGAACTCACCCAGCGCAGGCTTTCCGACCTGGCCGGCTGCACCCTCTCTGCCTGGCGCATCATCGAGCGCTTCGACCCCGAGCATCCGCAGGTACGGGTCTACAACCCCGACTACGAACGCCACGGCTGGCAGTCGACCCACACCGTGGTCGAAGTGCTGCACCATGACCTGCCGTTCCTAGTCGACTCGGTGCGCACCGAACTCAACCGCCGCGGCTACAGCATCCACACCCTGCAGACCACGGTGCTCAGCGTACGGCGCGGGGCCAAGGGCGAGCTGGTCGAGCTGCTGCCCAAGGGCACCCAGGGTGAAGGCATCCAGCATGAATCGCTGATGTACCTGGAGATCGACCGCTGTGCCAGCGCCGCCGAGCTGACCACCCTGAGCAAGGAGCTGGAGCAGGTACTGGCCGAGGTACGTGTGGCGGTGGCCGACTTCGAGCCGATGAAGGCCAAGGTCCGCGACCTGGTGGAGCTGGTGGAGCAGACCGCGTTCGGCCCGGCACAACACGACAAGGCCGAGGTGAAGAGCTTCCTGTCGTGGCTGCTGGACAACCATTTCACCTTCCTCGGCTATGAAGAGTTCGTGGTCGAGTCCGATGCCGGCGGTGGCCACCTGGTCTATGACGAAGGCTCGTTCCTGGGCCTGACCCGCCTGCTGCGGGCGGGGTTGGGCGCCGACGACCTGCGCATCGAGGACTACGCCGTCACCTACCTGCGGGAACCCGAGCTGCTGTCGTTCGCCAAGGCCTCGCAACCGAGCCGCGTACACCGCCCGGCCTACCCGGACTACGTGTCGATCCGCCAGATCGACGCCGACGGCAAAGTGGTCAAGGAGTGCCGCTTCATGGGCCTGTACACCTCCTCGGTGTACGGCGAGAGCGTGCGCACCATCCCGTACATCCGGGGCAAGGTGGCCGAGGTGGAGCGCCGCTCGCACTTCGATCCCAAGGCCCACCTGGGCAAGGAGCTGGCCCAGGTACTGGAAGTGCTGCCGCGCGATGACCTGTTCCAGACCCCGATCGACGAGCTGTTCACCACGGTCATGGCGATCGTGCAGATCCAGGAACGCAACAAGATCCGCGTGTTCCTGCGCAAGGACCCGTACGGTCGCTTCTGCTACTGCCTGGCCTACGTGCCGCGTGAAATCTACTCCACCGAGGTGCGCCAGAAGATCCAGCAGGTGCTGATGGAGCGCCTGAAGGCCAGTGACTGCGAGTTCTGGACCTTCTTCTCCGAATCGGTGTTGGCACGGGTGCAGTTGATCCTGCGTGTCGACCCGAAGAACCGCATCGACATCGACCCGCAGCAGCTGGAAAACGAAGTGATCCAGGCGTGCCGCTCCTGGCAGGACGACTATTCGGCGCTGGTGGTGGAGAACTTCGGCGAAGCCCAGGGCACCAACATCCTGGCCGACTTCCCCAAAGGCTTCCCGGCCGGCTACCGCGAGCGTTTCGCGGCGCATTCGGCGGTGGTCGACATGCAGCATGTGCTGGCGCTGTCCGAGAGCAAGCCGCTGGCGATGAGCTTCTACCAGCCGCTGACCCAGTTGGCCGAGCGCCAGTTGCATTGCAAGCTGTACCATGCCGATACGCCGCTGGCGCTGTCGGACGTGCTGCCGATCCTGGAAAACCTCGGCCTGCGCGTGCTGGGCGAGTTCCCGTATCGCCTACGGCACGCCTCGGGCCGTGAGTTCTGGATCCACGACTTCGCCTTCACCTACAGCGAAGGCCTGGACCTGGACATCCAGCAACTCAACGACATCCTGCAGGACGCCTTCGTCCATATCGTCAAGGGTGACGCCGAGAACGACGCCTTCAACCGCCTGGTGCTGACCGCCGGCCTGCCATGGCGCGACGTGGCGCTGCTGCGCGCCTATGCCCGCTATCTCAAGCAGATCCGCCTGGGCTTCGACCTGGGCTACATCGCCAGTACCCTGAACAACCACACCGATATCGCCCGCGAGCTGACCCGGCTGTTCAAGACCCGCTTCTACCTGGCGCGCAAGCTCACGGTCGACGACCTGGACGACAAGCAGCAACGCCTGGAGCAGGCGATCCTCAGTGCCCTGGACGAGGTCCAGGTGCTCAACGAAGACCGCATCCTGCGTCGCTACCTGGACCTGATCAAGGCCACCCTGCGCACCAACTTCTACCAGCCGGACGCCAACGGGCAGAACAAGCCGTACTTCAGCTTCAAGTTCAACCCCAAGCTGATTCCCGAGCTGCCCAAGCCGGTGCCCAAGTTCGAGATCTTCGTCTATTCGCCACGGGTCGAGGGCGTGCACCTGCGCTTCGGCAACGTGGCCCGCGGCGGCCTGCGCTGGTCGGACCGCGAGGAGGACTTCCGTACCGAAGTGCTCGGCCTGGTCAAGGCCCAGCAGGTGAAGAACTCGGTGATCGTGCCGGTCGGTGCCAAGGGCGGCTTCCTGCCGCGCCGCCTGCCGCTGGGCGGCAGCCGCGACGAGATCCAGGCCGAGGGCATCGCCTGCTACCGCATCTTCATCTCTGGCTTGCTGGATATCACCGACAACCTCAAGGACGGTGGCGTGGTACCGCCAGCCAACGTGGTGCGTCACGATGACGACGATCCCTACCTGGTGGTGGCGGCCGACAAGGGCACCGCGACCTTCTCCGACATCGCCAACGGCATCGCCATCGACTACGGCTTCTGGCTGGGCGATGCCTTCGCTTCGGGCGGTTCGGCCGGCTACGACCACAAGAAGATGGGTATCACCGCCCGTGGCGCCTGGGTGGGCGTGCAGCGTCACTTCCGTGAGCGCGGCATCAACGTGCAGGAAGACCCGATCACCGTGGTCGGCATCGGCGACATGGCCGGCGACGTGTTCGGCAACGGCCTGCTGATGTCCGACAAGCTCAAGCTGGTGGCCGCGTTCAACCACCTGCACATCTTCATCGACCCCAACCCGGACCCGGCTACCAGCTTCGCCGAGCGCAAACGCCTGTTCGAGCTGCCGCGTTCGGCCTGGAGCGATTACGACACCAGCATCATGTCCGAGGGCGGCGGGATCTTCCCGCGCAGTGCCAAGAGCATCGCCATCAGCCCGCAGATGAAGGAACGTTTCGCCATCGAGGCCGACCGCCTGACGCCGACCGAGCTGCTGCATGCCCTGCTGCAGGCGCCGGTGGACTTGCTGTGGAACGGGGGTATCGGTACCTACGTCAAGGCCAGCAGCGAAAGCCACGCCGATGTCGGCGACAAGGCCAACGATGCCCTGCGGGTCAACGGCAACGAGCTGCGCTGCAAGGTCGTGGGCGAGGGCGGCAACCTGGGCATGACCCAGCTTGGCCGGGTCGAGTTCGGCCTCAATGGCGGCGCGACCAACACCGACTTCATCGACAACGCCGGCGGCGTGGACTGCTCCGACCACGAGGTCAACATCAAGATCCTGCTCAACGAAGTGGTGCAGGGCGGCGATATGACCGAGAAGCAGCGCAACCAGCTGCTGGGCAGCATGACCGATGAAGTCGCCTCGCTGGTGCTGGGCAACAACTACAAGCAGACCCAGGCCTTGTCGCTGGCCGCGCGCCGGGCCCTGGAACGCATCGCCGAGTACAAGCGCCTGATGGCGGACCTCGAAGCCCGTGGCAAGCTGGACCGGGCCATCGAGTTCCTGCCGTCCGAGGAGCAGCTGGCCGAGCGCCTGGCCGCAGGCCAGGGCCTGACCCGCGCTGAACTGTCGGTGCTGATCTCCTACAGCAAGATCGACCTCAAGGAGCAGTTGCTCAAGTCGCTGGTGCCGGACGACGACTACCTGACCCGCGACATGGAGAACGCCTTCCCGCCGTCGCTGGTCAGCAAGTTCGCCGAGGCCATGCGCCGTCACCGCCTCAAGCGCGAGATCGTCAGCAACCAGATCGCCAACGACCTGGTCAACAACATGGGCATCACCTTCGTGCAGCGCCTGAAGGAGTCCACCGGCATGAGCCCGGCGAACGTCGCCGGTGCCTATGTGATCGTGCGTGACATCTTCCATCTGCCGCACTGGTTCCGCCAGATCGAGGCCCTGGACTACCAGGTCCCGGCCGAGATCCAGCTGACCCTGATGGACGAGCTGATGCGCCTGGGCCGTCGTGCCACCCGCTGGTTCCTGCGCAGCCGTCGCAACGAGCAGGATGCAGGCCGTGACGTGGCGCACTTCGGGCCGAAGATCGCGCAGCTGGGCCTGAAGCTCGACGAACTGCTCGAAGGCCCGACCCGCGAGCGCTGGCAGCAGCGCTACCAGGGCTTCGTCGAGGCCGGCGTACCGGAGTTGCTGGCGCGCATGGTCGCAGGTACCACGCACCTGTACACCCTGTTGCCGATCATCGAGGCCTCGGACGTCACCGGCCACGACCCGGCCCAGGTGGCCAAGGCGTTCTTCGCCGTGGGCAGTTCGCTGGACCTGACCTGGTACCTGCAGGAAATCAGCAACCTGCCGGTGGAGAACAACTGGCAGGCCCTGGCCCGCGAGGCGTTCCGCGACGACATCGACCTGCAGCAGCGGGCGATCACCATTTCCGTGCTGCAGATGGCCGACGCGCCGGACGACATGGACGCCCGCGTGGCCCTGTGGAACGAGCAGCACAAGGTGATGGTCGAGCGCTGGCGCGCCATGCTCGATGACCTGCGCAACGCCACGAGTACCGACTATGCGATGTACGCGGTGGCCAACCGCGAGCTGGTCGACCTGGCGATGAGCGGGCAGGCGGCGGTGATTCCGTCCTGAGCGTGATGTTGAGGTAAAAGAAAGCCCCGGCAGCGATGCCGGGGCTTTTCTTTTATAGCCTACCGCGTGCCCATGTAGGAGCGGCCTTGTGCCGCGAAAGGGCCGCACAGCGGCCCCGGCAATATCCGCTTGATGCACTGATCCCTTGGGGGCGCTTCGCACCCCTTTCGCGGCACAAGGCCGCTCCTACAGGGGGGCGGTGCTACTTGAAGCGGCGCTCGACGCCTTTTTCCACCAGGATCTTCGCCGAGATCTCCTCCACCGAGAAATGCGTGGAATTGATATGCGGGATGTTCTCCCGGCGGAACAGGCTCTCCACTTCGCGCACCTCGAATTCGCACTGGGCGAAGCTCGAATAACGGCTGTTGGGCTTGCGCTCGTGGCGGATGGCGGTCAGGCGGTCGGGGTCGATGGTCAGGCCGAACAGCTTGTTCTGGTGCTTCTTCAGCACCGCCGGCAGTTGCAGGCGCTCCATGTCGTCTTCGGTCAACGGATAGTTGGCCGCGCGGATGCCAAACTGCATCGCCATGTACAAACACGTCGGCGTCTTGCCACATCGCGACACGCCTACGAGGATCAGGTCAGCTTTGTCGTAATAATGGGTGCGCGCGCCGTCGTCGTTGTCCAGGGCGAAGTTGACCGCCTCGATGCGCTCCATGTAGTTGGAGTTACCGCCGATCGAGTGGGACTTGCCCACGGAATACGACGAATGGGCGGTTAATTCCTGCTCCAGCGGGGATAAAAACGTCGAAAAGATGTCGATCATGAAGCCGTTCGAGGTGGCCAGGATTTCACGGATGTCCTGGTTGACGATGGTGTCGAAGATGATCGGCCGCATGCCGTCCCGCTCCGCCGCGTCGTTGATCTGGCGGACCATGTTGCGCGCCTTGTCCGGCGTGTCGATGTAGGGACGGGTGAATTTATTGAAAGGAATGCTATCGAATTGTGCGAGCAGGCTTTGGCCCAGCGTTTCGGCAGTGATACCGGTACCGTCGGAGATGAAGAACGCGGATCGTTTCATTTGCACCCTGGGCCTTAAGCTGCCGAAGTTTTCTGGAGTATGATAGGTTCGGTTTGCCGAACGCGTGTGTTCGGCATTCTCACTTATTTTCCAGGTCCAGGCCACAAGCGTCCGGCCAAGTCGGAGTCGACAGGCGGGCGCCCTTGAGCTTTTCCAATACAGTTAGTGGAGAGATCACCTTGGTAGAGTACGTAGTTTCCCTCGATAAGCTCGGCGTCCACGATGTAGAGCATGTGGGGGGCAAGAACGCATCCCTGGGCGAGATGATCAGTAACCTCGCAGGTGCCGGCGTCTCGGTGCCGGGCGGCTTTGCCACTACGGCTCAGGCGTACCGCGACTTTCTCGAACAGAGTGGCCTGAACGACCGCATCCATGCAGCCCTGGACGCATTGGACGTCGATGACGTCAATGCCCTGGCCAAGACCGGCGCGCAGATTCGTCAGTGGGTGATGGACGCCGAGTTCCCGGCGCGCCTGGACGCAGAAATCCGCACCGCTTTCGCCGAAATGGCCCAGGGCAACGACAACATGGCTGTCGCCGTGCGTTCCTCGGCCACCGCCGAAGACCTGCCGGACGCCTCCTTCGCCGGCCAGCAGGAGACGTTCCTGAACATCCGTGGCGTGGACAACGTGATCCGCGCCGCCAAGGAGGTCTTCGCCTCCCTGTTCAACGACCGCGCCATCGCCTACCGCGTGCACCAGGGCTTCGACCACAAGCTGGTCGCCCTGTCCGCCGGCGTGCAGCGCATGGTGCGTTCGGAAACCGGCACCGCCGGTGTGATGTTCACCCTCGACACCGAGTCCGGCTTCCGTGACGTGGTGTTCATCACCGGTGCCTATGGCCTGGGCGAAACCGTGGTCCAGGGCGCAGTCAACCCTGACGAGTTCTACGTGCACAAGCAGACCCTGCAGGCCGGCCGTCCGGCCATCCTGCGTCGCAACCTGGGCAGCAAGGCCATCAAGATGGTCTACGGCGACGAGGCCAAGGCCGGCCGTTCGGTCAAGACTGTCGACGTCGACCGTGCCGACCGCGCGCGCTTCTGCCTGACCGACGCCGAGGTCAGCGAGCTGGCCAAGCAGGCCATGATCATCGAGCAGCACTACCAGCGCCCGATGGACATCGAATGGGCCAAGGACGGGGACGACGGCAAGCTGTACATCGTCCAGGCACGTCCCGAGACCGTGAAGAGCCGCTCCAGCGCCAATGTCATGGAGCGCTACCTGCTCAAGGAGAAGGGCACCGTCCTGGTGGAAGGTCGCGCCATCGGCCAGCGCATCGGCGCCGGCAAGGTCCGAGTGATCCACGACGTTTCCGAAATGGACAAGGTGCAGCCAGGCGACGTGCTGGTCTCGGACATGACCGACCCAGACTGGGAACCGGTGATGAAGCGTGCCAGCGCCATCGTCACCAACCGCGGCGGGCGCACCTGCCACGCGGCGATCATTGCCCGTGAACTGGGCATCCCGGCGGTCGTCGGTTGTGGCAACGCCACCCAGGTGCTCAAGGACGGCCAGGGCGTGACCGTCTCCTGCGCCGAAGGCGACACCGGCTTCATCTTCGAGGGTGAGCTGGGCTTCGACGTCAAGCAGAACTCGGTCGACGCCATGCCTGAGCTGCCGTTCAAGATCATGATGAACGTCGGCAACCCGGACCGCGCCTTCGATTTCGCCCAGCTGCCCAACGCGGGTGTGGGCCTGGCGCGCCTGGAGTTCATCATCAACCGCATGATCGGCGTGCACCCCAAGGCGCTGCTCAACTATGCCGGCCTGCCGGCCGATCTGAAAGAGAGCGTCGACAAGCGCGTGGCCGGTTACGCCGACCCGGTCGGCTTCTATGTCGAGAAGCTGGTCGAGGGCATCAGCACCCTGGCTGCGGCGTTCTATCCGAAGAAGGTCATCGTGCGCCTGTCGGACTTCAAGTCCAACGAGTACGCCAACCTGATCGGCGGCAAGCTGTACGAGCCGGAAGAAGAGAACCCGATGCTGGGCTTCCGCGGCGCCTCGCGCTACATCAGCGAGTCGTTCCGTGACTGCTTCGAGCTCGAGTGCCGTGCCCTCAAGCGCGTGCGCGACGAGATGGGCCTGACCAACGTCGAGATCATGGTGCCGTTCGTGCGTACCCTGGGCGAGGCGAGCCAGGTCGTCGACCTGCTCGCCGAGAACGGCCTGGGCCGTGGCGTCAACGGCCTGCGCGTGATCATGATGTGCGAGCTGCCGTCCAACGCCCTGTTGGCCGAAGAATTCCTCGAGTACTTCGACGGCTTCTCCATCGGTTCCAACGACCTGACCCAGCTGACCCTGGGCCTGGACCGCGACTCGGGCATCATCGCCCACCTGTTCGACGAGCGTAACCCTGCGGTCAAGAAGCTGTTGGCCAACGCCATTGCCGCGTGCAACAAGGCCGGCAAGTACATCGGTATCTGCGGCCAGGGCCCGTCGGACCACCCGGACCTGGCCAAGTGGCTGATGGAGCAGGGCATCGAGAGCGTGTCGCTGAACCCGGACTCGGTGCTCGAGACCTGGTTCTTCCTGGCCGAGGGCCAAGGCGCAGCTTGATGCAACGAACGCGGGAGCGCTCCAGGGCGCTCCCGCCTGGTTTACCCAGGGCGAGTTCCAGCAATGGATCCCGCCCTTTTTTGTGCAATCGACCTATGCAAAGCAGCAGTACCCTGTTTCCCGTGGCCTTGCTCAGCGCCGAGCGACGCGGTGACCTCAGTGAAGACGTGTACCGGATCAAGGCCGGCAACAGCCCCGACCCCAGCGTGGAACTGGCCGTGACCCGCCTGGGCCTGGCCAGCCAGGCGAGTGCCCAGGGTGTGCCGGTGATCCTCCTGCACGGCAGTTTCTCCAACCGTCGTTTCTGGTATTCGCCCAAGGGCATCGGCCTGGGCGCCTACCTGGCCCGGGCCGGGTTCGATGTGTGGATTCCGGAGATGCGCGGCCATGGCCTGTCGCCACGCAATCGCCAGTGGCGGCATAACCGTGTCGCCGACTACGCCCGCTTCGATTTGCCGGTGATCGGCGCGTTCGTCCAGGAACAGGCCGGGCAGGCGCCGCACTGGGTTGGCCATTCCCTGGGGGGCACCACCCTGGCGGCGGCGTTGGGAGGTGGCTACCTGGGTGCAGACGAGGTGGCCAGCGTGGCCCTCTTCGGCGCCCAGGTCAGCCGCGTGTACTGGCCGCTGAAAGTGCCGCCGGTTGCCTGGAGCGCGCGCGTGCTGCTCAAGCGTTTCGCCCAGTTGTCCGGTTCGCGGCTCAAGCGTGGTCCGGAAGACGAACCCATTGGCTTGGCGCTGGAGAGTCTGCGTTGGCACAAGCTGTTCGGGCGTTTCGGTGACAAGCAGGACGACTGGTGGGCTGGCATGGCGCAGGTCGACGTGCCGGTCCTGGCCGTGGCGGGCGCGGCGGACCATCAGGACCCGGTGTGGGCCTGCCGCAAGCTGTTCGAACAACTGGGCGGGACGCGCAAGCAGTTCCTGCGCCTGGGGCGGGAGGAGGGCTTCGATGCGTTCGGGCATGTCGACATGCTGGTGAGCAAGGCGGCGCAGGCGCAGGTGTGGCCGTTGGTGGAAGGGTGGTTGAACGACCCGCTTTCGCCGTTGCCCGGGGCTGTGGTGGCGGAGCCTGGCTTGTCTGGGTGAAGCCTGGCTGGCCTGTTCGGTCCCATCGCCGGCAAGCCGGCTCCCACAGGTATGGCGGTGTCTTTGAAAACAGCGCAGGACAGGTAGGAGCAATTGTCTTGAGTTGGTTGCTCCGGCCCTATCGCCGGCAAGCCGGCTCCCACAGGTATAGCGGTGTCTTTGAAAACAGCGCAGGACAGGTAGGAGCAATTGTCTTGAGTTGCTTGCTCCGGCCCTATCGCCGGCAAGCCGGCTCCCACAGGTATGGCGGTGTCTTGAAAACAACGCAGGGCAGGTGGGAGCCGGCTTGCCGGCGATGGATCTACGCCTGGCGTCGACTGACCGAGCAGTCTCGGATGACTGCGAGGGCTTCCCCGGTGTAGCCTTGGGCAACTTCGCTTTCGTTGTGACTGACAGGAGTTTCCCATGCAGCATTACGTAACGCCCGACCTGTGCGACGCCTACCCGGACCTGGTCCAGGTGCTGGAGCCGATGTTCAGCAATTTCGGTGGTCGCGACTCCTTTGGCGGCCAGATCGTCACCATCAAATGCTTCGAAGACAACTCGCTGGTCAAGGAGCAGGTCGAGCTCGACGGCACGGGCAAGGTCCTGGTGGTCGATGGCGGTGGTTCGCTGCGCCGTGCGCTGCTGGGCGACATGCTCGCCGAAAAGGCTGCCAAGAACGGCTGGGAAGGCCTGGTGATCTATGGCTGCGTGCGCGACGTGGATGTACTGGTGCAGACCGACGTCGGTGTCCAGGCCCTGGCCAGTCATCCGATGAAGACCGACAAGCGCGGCATCGGCGACCTCAACGTGGTAGTGACCTTCGCTGGCGTGACTTTCCGCCCGGGCGAGTACGTGTACGCCGACAACAATGGCGTGATCGTCTCGCCAAGCCCGTTGAAGATGCCCGAGTGACGCGCTGCGCGCGCTGATGGAGCTGGAATGTTCGAGGAAGACAACGCGCAGTGGGGGCTGGTCCATGCCCTGGTGCTCGACGGCAAAGGCGGCGCGCGCTCGATTGCCCGGACCGAACTGGACGACCTTGCCTTGCAGGCTGGGGAAAGTCTCTGGCTGCACTGGGATCGCAGCCATCCCCAGACCCGCACCTGGTTGCTGCACGACAGTGGCCTGAGCGAGTTCGCCTGCGAGCTGCTGCTGGAGGAGAACACCCGCCCACGCCTGCTGCCGCTGGCCGAGGAGCAGATGCTGCTGTTCCTGCGTGGGGTCAACCTGAACCCGGGGGCTGAACCCGAGGACATGGTATCGGTGCGTATCTTCGCCGAGGCCCGACGGGTGATCTCGCTGCGCTTGCGGCCGCTGCGTGCCAGTGACGAGATTCTCCAGCAGTTGGACGAGGGCCGGGGGCCGAAGTCGGCGTCCGAGCTGTTGCTGCTGATGGGCGAACTGCTTACCGAGAAGGTCCAGGCGTTGGTCGATGACCTGTCGGAAGTGGTCGACCTCGAGGAAGAGAAGGTTGAATCCGACGAACGGTATAGCCCAGTGCAGGGCAGCCTGCAGCAGATCCGCCGCCGTGCCGCCGGCCTGCGTCGGTTCCTCGCGCCGCAGCGGGAGATCTACGCCCAGCTCTCGCGCAACAAGTGGAGCTGGTTCGCCGATGGCGATGCCGACTACTGGAACGAGCTGAACAACAGCCTGACCCGTTACCTGGAGGAGCTGGAGCTCACCCGAGAGCGGGCTGCACTGGTGCTCGAGAGTGAGGACCGGCGGCGCAGCGAGCGCATGAACCGGACCATGTACCGCTTCGGCATCATCACCTGCATCTTCCTGCCCATGAGCTTCGTCACCGGCCTGCTGGGCATCAACGTCGGCGGTATCCCGGGCGCCGACAGCCCCTATGGTTTCCTGCTTGCCTGCGCCGTGGTGCTGGGCTTGGCGGCAGGGCAGTGGTGGCTGTTCCGGCGGTTGCGGTGGGTATGATTCAGCCTCGTCTGTCGTGCCACCGCCATCGCGGGGTAAGCCCGCTCCCACAGTTTCGGTGCACCCTTTCAACTGCCGCCGAGTCTGTGGGAGCGGGCTTGCCCCGCGATGAGGATTGCCAGAGGCCAAAGCATTTTGAAACATTCGTGCCACATCCAGGTGTGACCCATCGGCCCGTGCCCTCGTCTTTGACAGACATCACGCGAGGTGCCCATGCACGATCCGTTTGAAGAATCCTTGCGCGACCTGCTCAAGGCATCGCCGTCCGGCCAGGACCGTGACGATGCCGCTTGCCTGGGTCGCGTCCTCAAGACCGCCAACCGCCAGGTCGGTGCGGGTGATCTGTTCAGCTTGCTCGGCCGTTGGAGCCAGGCGCTGATGATCGCCGTGAACAATGGCTCGGCGCATGTCGCGCCGGTGCGCCGCAACCCTGCCGCAGGCAGAAAAGCTGATAAGGCCGATTGAATATGGAACTCGATCTCTGGACCCAGAGCCTGGTCACTGCGATGACCGCCCTTTGGACCAAGGTGGCGAACTTCATCCCCAACCTGTTCGGCGCCCTGGTCGTGGTGCTGCTCGGTTTCGTGGTGGCCAAGCTGCTCGACACCCTGTTGTCCAAGCTGCTGGCCAAGTTCGGCCTGGACCGCCTGATGAGCGGCACCGGCCTGACCAAGATGCTCAGCCGCGTCGGCATCCAGGTGCCCATTTCCACCCTGATCGGTAAGATCGTCTACTGGTTCGTACTGCTGATCTTCCTGGTCTCGGCCGCGGAGTCCCTGGGCCTGGAGCGGGTTTCAGCGACCCTCGACATGCTCGCCCTGTACCTGCCGAAAGTGTTCGGCGCGGCGCTGGTATTGCTGGCCGGCGTGCTCCTGGCGCAGTTGGTCAATGGCCTGGTGCGCGGCGCCGCCGAAGGGGTGGGCCTGGAATATGCCGCCGGGGTCGGGCGTATCGCCCAGGGCCTGGTCATCATCATCAGCATCTCGGTGGCGATCAGCCAGTTGGAGGTCAAGACCGACCTGCTCAACCATGTGATCGTCATCGGTTTGATTACCGTTGGTCTGGCCGTTGCGCTGGCGATGGGCCTGGGCAGCCGGGAAATCGCCGGGCAGATCCTGGCTGGAATCTACGTGCGCGAACTCTACCAGGTCGGCCAGCAGGTGCGGATTGGCGAGGTCGAAGGGCAGATCGAGGAGATCGGTACGGTCAAGACGACCCTGCTGACCGATGATGGCGAATTGGTGTCGTTGTCCAATCGGGAATTGCTCGAGCAGCGAGTCAATAGCCGCTAACCGCACAAAAGCTGTTAATGTATGCCGCCGCGAAAACCGGCCCACGGGGCCGAGCGGCGACATTGACCCGACTGTCGGCCAGATCCGTTTTGAATAAAGTTCATTCGCCGCCCATGCGCTATGACCCCCGAGCACTCACTGACGAGGAGTTGGTGGCGCGTTCGCATGAGGAGCTGTTTCACGTAACCCGCGCCTATGAGGAGCTCATGCGGCGCTACCAACGGACCCTGTTCAACGTCTGTGCACGTTACCTGGGGAACGACCGGGATGCCGACGATGTCTGTCAGGAAGTGATGCTCAAAGTGCTGTACGGCCTGAAGAACTTTGAGGGAAAGTCCAAGTTCAAGACCTGGCTCTACAGCATCACCTACAACGAATGCATTACCCAGTACCGCAAGGAACGACGCAAGCGAAGGCTGATGGATGCCCTGAGCCTGGACCCTATGGAAGAGGCGTCCGAGGACAAGGCACCGAAACCTGAAGAAAAAGGCGGGCTGGATAAATGGCTGGTGCATGTGAACCCGATCGACCGGGAAATCCTGGTGCTTCGATTTGTCGCAGAGCTGGAATTCCAGGAGATCGCAGACATCATGCACATGGGCCTGAGCGCCACGAAAATGCGCTACAAGCGTGCGCTCGACAAGCTTAGAGAGAAATTTGCGGGGCTCACTGAAACTTAGTGGCGCGTAAATATCTCTAACCAACCGGCAAGTTCTGCTAGACTTGCCGTCGAGTTGTCCCCCGGATGTTGGTGGGACTGCTTAACTATCACCAGATGGGGATTTAACGGATGAAATTGAAAAACACCTTGGGCTTGGCCATTGGTTCGCTTGTAGCCGCCACTTCGTTTGGCGCTCTGGCACAAGGTCAAGGCGCCGTCGAGACCGAGATCTTCTACAAGAAGGAGTTCTTCGACAGCCAGCGCGACTTCAAGAACGACGGCAACCTGTTCGGTGGCTCGATCGGTTACTTCCTGACCGACGACGTCGAACTGCGTCTGGGCTACGACGAAGTTCACAACGCTCGTGGCGAAGACGGCAAGAACATCAAGGGCTCCAACACCGCCCTGGACGCCGTTTACCACTTCAACAACCCGTACGACGCCATCCGTCCGTACGTTTCGGCTGGTTTCTCGCACCAGAGCCTGGGCCAGACCGGCCGTGGCGGTCGTGACCACTCCACCTTCGCCAACGTCGGCGCTGGTGCCAAGTGGTACATCACCGATATGTTCTACGCCCGTGCCGGCGTCGAAGCTCAGTACAACATCGACCAGGGCGACACCGAGTGGGCCCCGAGCGTCGGTATCGGCATGAACTTCGGCGGTAGCCCGAAGCAAGCTGAAGCTGCTCCGGCTCCTGTTGCCGAAGTCTGCTCAGACAGCGACAACGACGGCGTCTGCGACAACGTCGACAAGTGCCCTGACACCCCGGCCAACGTTACCGTTGACGCCGACGGCTGCCCGGCTGTTGCCGAAGTCGTACGTGTTGAACTGGACGTCAAGTTCGACTTCGACAAGTCGGTCGTCAAGCCAAACAGCTACGGCGACATCAAGAACCTGGCTGACTTCATGAAGCAGTACCCACAGACCACCACCACCGTTGAAGGTCACACCGACTCCGTTGGTCCGGATGCTTACAACCAGAAGCTGTCCGAGCGTCGTGCCAATGCTGTCAAGGAAGTCCTGACCCAGCAGTACGGTGTTGAATCCAGCCGTATCGACTCGGTTGGCTACGGTGAGACCCGTCCGGTTGCTGACAACGCCACCGAAGAAGGCCGCGCTATCAACCGTCGCGTTGAAGCTCAGGTCGAAGCCCAGGCCAAGTAATTTGGTTTGATGCTTCACGAAAAACCCGGCTTCGGCCGGGTTTTTCTTTTTTTGGCCTGCAGGCTTCGCTCTGTGGGAGCGGCAATGCCGTGACGTCTCATCGCTTGAGCAAAAGCACCAGCAGGAGCAGGTTCAGCAGCAACGACAGCAACGCCACCCCCTGCCAGACCTTCAACGGTTCCCTTTCCAGCAGCGGCCGGGCTCGCTTGGGCGCCTCGTCCCTGTCTCCTCGCTCGAACGCCAGCAACCATTCTTCGGCTGTCTCGAACCGCCGGGCAGGCTCACGCTCTACTCCTCGCAACAGGTTCCCCTGCACCCAGGCCGGCACATCCGGTCGGTAGCGTGCCGGATCGACCGCCACGCCGAACCGGGGCCGCTGGAACGCCTCGACCTCGCCATACGGGTAACGCCCCGTGAGCAGGAAATACAGGCTCACCCCGACCGCATAGAGGTCCTGCTGCGGGCTGGGCTCGGCGCCTTCGAACGCCTCCGGTGCGATGAACGAAGGGGTACCGGGCAGCGCGTGCGCCGCGTCTTCGGACAAACCCGGGCAATAGGCCAGGCCAAAATCCAGCAGCCGTACCTGGCCATCGCTGCCAAGGTGCAGGTTGTCCGGCTTGATGTCCCGATGCAGCAGGTTGCGCCGGTGCAGTGCGCCGACTGCTAGCAGTAGCTGGCGCGCCACCTCCAGCCAGCGCTGCAGGGGCAGCGGCCCATGCTCGGCAAACAGGCTCGTCAGGGTCTGCCCTGGGTATTCGCGCATCAGGTAGTACAGGTGCTGGCGCTGGCTGGCACTATGCACTTCGGGAAAATGCCGCCCGGCGACCCGGCGCAGGAACCATTCTTCCAGCAATAGGCGCTGGGTGGCGCCCGGTTCGGCACGCAGGTCCTCAGGCAGGGTCTTGAGCAGCCAGGCTTGCCCCTGGCTGTCGTGCACCCGATACAGTACCGATTGACGGCTGCGCGACAGCACGGCATCGACCTGCCAGCCATCGATCGACTGGCCTGGGCGTAGCAGCCCGGGCACCGGCCATTGCTGCAGGTGCGCCAAGGTATCGCCGAGGTTGGCCGGGCCCAGCTGGTCCACGCGCACCAGGAGGGCGCTGGCGTTGTCCTGGCTGCCGGCATGGTGGGCCGTGGCGACCAGGGTGTCGGCGGCTGCCTGCAGGTCAGGCTGGTCATGCACTATCGACTGGATAAGCCGATCGCCCAGGGTCGCCCAGACACCATCGCTGAGCAACATGAAGCAATCGCCGACTTGCAGCTCACCCTCGAGATAATCCACCAGCAGGTGCTGGTCCAGCCCCAGGGCCCGCTTGAGCACGTGGTGCATGCCGGGCTGGTCCCAGACATGGTCTTCGCTTAAACACTGCAGGTGGCCTGCGTGCCAGCGGTAGATGCGGCAGTCGCCCACGTGGGCCAAGGTGAAACGCCGCCCACGCAACACCAGGGCGCTGAGTGTGGTCAGCAGCGGCTGGCCGTTGCCTTGGGCACGCAGCCAGCGGTTCTGTGCCAGCAACAGGCGGTCGAGGGCCTGGGTCACGCCCCAGATGGCCGGGGTGGCGTAGTAGTCCAGGGCCAGCGCCTGCAGGGTGGCCTTCGCGGCCAGGCCGCCGTCGGCACACTGGCTGACGCCATCGGCCAGTGCGCACAGGTAGCCCTTGCTGGCGGCCAGCTCCGCAGCGGGCGTGACCAGGCGCAGGGCATCCTGGTTCTCGGCCCGTGGGCCGGTGGCCGTGGCTTGGGCGAAACTCAGCTGCAGGCTCATGGGCCCCCTCAGACCCGCGCCGCAGTGACGGCCGCAGAGCCCCAGGTGGTGCGCCAGCGCTGTTTGACACCGTGCAGGCCGAACCAGGCCAGAAGGCCGAGGCTGGCGAACAACCACAGGGCCAGCTGGTAGTCGCCGGTATGTTGCTTGATCGCCCCCAGCCCGGCGGCCAGGAGGAACCCTCCGATGCCCCCGGCCATGCCGATGAGCCCTGTCATCACGCCGATCTCCTGGCGAAAGCGCTGGGGCACCAGCTGGAACACCGCGCCGTTGCCCGCGCCAAGGCCGAGCATGGCGCTGACGAACAGGGCCAAGGCCGCCATGGCGCTGGGCAGGTTGAAGCCGACCGCGGCGATGCAGATGGCGGCCACGCTGTACATGGCCAGCAAGGTGCGGATCCCGCCGAACCGGTCGGCCAGGGCGCCGCCCAGGGGGCGCATCAGGCTGCCGGCGAATACGCAGGCGGCCGTATAGTAGCCGGCGGTCACCGGGCTGAGGCCGTACTGGTCGCTGAAATAGCCGGGCAGGGCACTGGCCAGGCCGATGAAACCGCCGAAGGTCACGCTGTAGAAGAACATGAACCACCAGCTGTCGCGGTCGCCCAGGGCCTTGAGGTAGTCCGCCATGGCCTTGGGCTTGGGCCGTTGCGGTGCATTGCGTGCCAGCAGGGCGAACAAGGCCAGGGTCAGCACCAGGGGCAGCAGGGCGAAGCCGAACACGTTGTTCCAGCCATAGGCCGCCGCCAGGGCCGGGGCCAGCAGGGCGGCGAACACCGTGCCGGAATTGCCCGCGCCGGCGATGCCCATGGCCTTGCCCTGGTGCTGAGGGGGATACCACTGCGAGGCCAGGGGCAGGGAGACAGCGAACGAGGCGCCGGCAACGCCGAGGAATACGCCCAGCAGCAAGGCTTGCCCATAGCTATGGATGCCCAGATGCCAGGCGCTGGCCAAGGCGGCGATCACCACGACCTGGCCGAGCAACCCGGCCGTCTTCGGTGACAAACGATCGACCAGCAGGCCCATGACGAAACGCAGCACGGCCCCGGCCAGGATCGGCGTGGCCACCATCAGGCCCCGTTGCTGTGCGCTGAGCCCGAGGTCGGTGGCGATCTGCACCGCCAAGGGGCCCAGCAGGTACCAGACCATGAAGCTCAGGTCGAAATACAGGAACGCGGCAAACAGGGTGGGCACATGCCCGGATTTCCAGAAGCTCGTATTCATCGAACACCTCGCGTGGCTGCAACGCTGGTCACGCCCTGGCTGTGCAGGGCTGGAACGAAAAAGACGCCGCTGCCCGCTCCACAAGAGGAGGGGAGAGCGACGTCTTTGTCGGGAATCAAGTGAGGTAGCCGCCGTTGGCTACCGGTGAGGTTTGCTCAGCAAGAGATGGGCCAACTGTAGGCGGGGGGGCTTTGGATTTTCGGTGCCTAGCCCAGCATCTCGTGCATGGCGATGATCTGCTCGGCCACCTGGATCAGCCTCTGCTGTCGGCTCATGGCCTGGCGCCGCATCAGTGTGTAGGCCTGTTCCTCGTTGCAGTCTTTCATCTTCATCAACAACCCTTTGGCTTGTTCGATGCGCTTGCGTTCGGCCAGTTGCTGGTCGCGAGCCAATAACTGCGCCTTGAGCGCCTGGTCGCTTTCGAAGCGGGCCATGGCCACGTCGAGGATCGGCTGCAGGCGCGTGGCCTGGATGCCTTCGACGATATAGGCGCTGACCCCGGCCTGGATCGCCTGGCGCATCACGCCCGGGTCGTGCTCGTCGGTGAACAGCACGATCGGGCGAGGGCGGTCGCGGCTGACCAGTACCACCTGTTCCATCACATCCCGGCCCGGTGATTCGGTATCGATCAGAACTACGTCAGGGTGCACGGTTTCGACGCAGGTGGGCAGGTCGATGGTCAGCGCGCCGGCCTCGATCACCTCGAAGCCCGCCTCGATCAGGGCGCCCTTGAGGCGGCCGACTTTCTTTTCGGTATCGTCGATCAGCAGGATACGCAGCATGTTCGTGCTCCTCACAGTCCGGCTCGGGTGCCGAGGGCGTCATCCAGGGCATGCAGGCGGAAGCTGCGGGCGTAGCCGTAAGGGTCGCTGCCGTCCCAGCGGCTGCCGTCGATCAACAGGCTGCTGCGCATGAGGGGATAGGAGCACGGCACGCCGACGGCCTCGGCTGCCTGTCGGTAGAGCGACAGCTGCTGGACTTGGTGGGCGACTTTTAGGTAGTCCGGGTCTTCGCGCAGCAGGCCCCAGCGGCGGAACTGGGTCATGAACCACATGCCATCGGACAGGTAGGGCATGTTCGCCCGCCCCTGGTCGAACAGGCGCAGGGCGTGAGGGTCGTGCCACTGGTTGCCAAGGCCGTCCTGGTAGTCGCCGAGCAGTCGCGGTTCGATGCTGCCCAGTGGGGCGTCCAGGTAGGCCTTGCCGCTGAGCAGTTGGGCTGTGCTACGACGGTTTTCCTGGCATTGCTCGATGAATCGGCTGGCGGCCAGAACGGCTTTCACCAACGCTCGGGCACTGTTGGGGTATTGCTCTACGAATGAGCGGGTAGCGCCGAGGACTTTTTCCGGGTGGTCCGGCCAGATCGACTGGCTGGTCGCCAAGGTAAAGCCCAAGCCCTTGGCCACCGCATCGGCCGACCAGGGTTCGCCGACGCAAAAGCCGTCGATACGCCCGGCCTGCAGGTGGGCAGCCATTTGCGCGGGGGGTACCACCACACTGCGCACGTCCTGCAGCGGATGGATACCCTGGCTGGCCAGCCAATAATACAGCCACATGGCGTGGGTGCCGGTGGGGAAGGTTTGGGCGAAGGTCAGGCGTGCGCCATGCTGGTGCACCAGGCGCGACAACGCCTCGGGGCTGGTCACGCCTTTGCGCTGCAGGGCCGGGGAGAGGTTCAGGGCCTGGGCGTTCTGGTTCAGGCCCATGAGCACGGCCATGGCATGGCTGGGGACGCCGCCCAGGCCCAGGTGCACGGCATAGACCAGGCCGTACAGGCAATGGGCGGCGTCCAGTTCGCCACTGACCAGCTTGTCGCGCAGCCCGGCCCAGGAGGCCTGGCGCTTGAGGTTGAGGGTCAGGCCGTGCAGCTGGGCGAAGCCTTGTGTGGCGGCCACTACGACCGGCGCGCAGTCTGTCAAGGCCATGAAGCCGATGTCCAGGGAGGTTTTCTCGGGTGCATCGCTGCCATTGACCCAGGCCAGGGGTGTCGTGGGGAGTGCTGTATTCAAGGGGTTCCTCGCCGGTACGGGGCTGTCTGCCTGTACCTTGCGAAGCAACCCATGTGCCAGCGCCCCTGTCGCCCGGGCCGCGCGCTGGCTATAATCGCCCGCTCACTCACCGCGAGTCTTGCCTGCCCATGTATACCCTGGTCCGCCAGCTGCTGTTCAAGCTTTCCCCGGAAACCTCCCACGACCTGTCCCTGGACCTGATCGGCGCCGGTGGCCGCCTCGGTCTGAACGGCCTGCTGTGCAAGCAGCCGGCGGCGTTGCCGGTAACGGTCATGGGCTTGAACTTCGCCAACCCGGTCGGCCTGGCCGCCGGCCTGGACAAGAACGGCGCGGCCATCGACGGTTTCGCCCAGCTGGGTTTCGGCTTCGTCGAGATCGGCACCGTGACCCCGCGCCCTCAGCCGGGCAACCCCAAGCCGCGTCTGTTCCGCCTGCCCGAAGCCACGGCGATCATCAACCGCATGGGGTTCAACAACCTCGGCGTCGATCACCTGCTGGCGCGGGTTCGCGCAGCACGTTATGACGGTGTGCTGGGCATCAACATCGGCAAGAACTTCGACACGCCGGTCGAGCGCGCGGTGGACGACTACCTGATCTGCCTGGAGAAGGTCTACGCCGACGCCAGCTATATCACCGTCAACGTCAGCTCGCCCAACACCCCGGGCCTGCGCACCTTGCAGTTCGGCGATTCGCTCAAGCAATTGCTGCAGGCCCTGGCGGTGCGCCGCGAGCAGTTGGCCACCGAGCACGGCAAGCGTGTGCCCCTGGCCATCAAGATCGCCCCGGACATGACCGACGAGGAAACCGCGCTGGTGGCCTCGGCGCTGATGGAAACCGGCATGGATGCGGTGATCGCCACCAACACCACGCTCGGCCGCGAAGGCGTGCAGGGCCTGCCGTTCGGTGACGAGGCCGGTGGCCTGTCCGGTGCGCCGGTGCTGGAGAAGAGTACCCACACGGTGAAGGTATTGGCCGGTGAACTGGCCGGCAGGTTGCCGATCATCGCCGCGGGCGGAATCACCGAAGGGCGTCACGCAGCGGAAAAGATTGCCGCTGGTGCCAGCCTGGTGCAGGTGTACTCGGGCTTTATCTACAAGGGGCCTGCGCTGATCCGCGAGGCGGTGGATGCCATTGCGGCGATGCCTCGGCAATAAAGGAACGGGCATAAAAAAGGGCCCCTCGAGGGGGCCCCTGGGCCTCAGCCCGCCGCCCGGATAGGGCGCGCATGGTGACTCGAATTCAGTGTCCTCGTCTCAGCCAACGGCGTGATTTTCGTTGAGTCTCTGGATGCCAGCGGTGCCGGTCATGCCATCCCAGTTGTCACCCCGTCCTTCGCGCCAGCCATTGATCCAGGCTTGACGTACGGACGGCAGGTTGAAGGGGCAAAGCTCGCGGGATTTGCCGGTGACCCCATACTGGTAGCCACGTGAATATGCTCTTTCCAACGGATCACGCTTAAGTCTTCTCATAGGGTGTTGCCCTCACTTGTTGACTGTAATGTCCCGTCGGCCTCTCCGAGGCCGGGCAGAATCGTTCTGCCGGTTTGCGCTCGCTGCCGGCGTGGCGAGCGGAAGGTGTTGCCTCGTTGCGAGACAACCTGAGGTCAGTTCTAACCAAAGCGAGTCACAGTGTGAATGATCGATTTGTCATAAGGACGTAACCTTTCCAAGGGTCAAAGGATAAGTAAATAAATGCGACTCAACTTGATTTATCGTTGAGCCCGCTATGATCAGGGTTTAGCGCTGCTGTGCAGTCACCTGGCCAGTGGTGCCGGATGATGACCGTAACAATTTGAAATGCGACGAAGGGTCACATTGGCGGCCCCGTCGCTGGAAATTTTCATACTGCCTGATGATCTAACCCACTTTCGCCATGACGCGATGGGCTCGTCGATCAGGTGGCCCGGCCTTCCCTCAATGGGCAAGGCCACCCGAGCGCCTGCTGGAAGGGCGCCCGGGCAAACTCAGGCGGGGCGATGCGTCGGCCCGTCACTCAACCAGCCCAAGGCTTTGGATTGCTCATGTCGGACCGTTTCGAACTCTATCTCACCTGCCCCAAAGGCCTGGAAGGCCTGCTCGCCGAGGAAGCCCGCAGCCTGGGCCTTGAAGAGGTGCGCGAGCACACCTCGGCGATCCGCGGCTCGGCCGACATGGAAACCGCCTACCGCCTGTGCCTGTGGTCGCGCCTGGCCAACCGCGTGCTGCTGGTGCTCAAGCGCTTTTCCATGAAGAACGCCGACGAGCTCTACGGCGGCGTCCATGGTGTCGACTGGCAGGACCACCTGATGGCCGACGGCACCCTGGCGGTGGAGTTCAGCGGCCACGGCTCCGGTATCGACAACACCCACTTCGGTGCCCTGAAGGTCAAGGACGCCATTGTCGACAAGCTGCGCAACCGTGAAGGCCAGCGCCCCTCGGTGGACAAGATCGACCCGGACGTGCGCGTGCACCTGCGCCTGGAGCGCGGTGAGGCGATTCTGTCCCTGGACCTTTCCGGCCACAGCCTGCACCAGCGTGGCTACCGCCTGCAGCAAGGCGCTGCGCCGCTGAAGGAGAACCTGGCGGCGGCGGTGCTGATCCGTGCCGGGTGGCCGCGTATCGCCGCCGAAGGTGGCGCCCTGGCTGACCCCATGTGCGGCGTGGGCACCTTCCTGGTCGAAGCGGCGATGATCGCTGCCGATATTGCACCTAACCTCAAGCGCGAGCGGTGGGGCTTCACGGCTTGGCTCGGCCATGTGCCGGCGCTGTGGCGCAAGGTGCATGACGAGGCCCAGGCCCGTGCCCAGGCAGGGTTGGCCAAGCCGCCGCTGTGGATTCGCGGCTACGAAGCCGACCCTCGGCTGATCCAGCCGGGGCGCAACAACGTCGAGCGCGCGGGCCTGGGCGACTGGGTGAAGATCTACCAAGGCGAGGTGGGCAGCTTCGAGCCGCGCCCGGACCAGAATCAGAAAGGCCTGGTGATCAGCAACCCACCCTATGGCGAGCGCCTGGGCGACGAAGCGAGCCTGCTCTACCTCTACCAGAACCTTGGCGAGCGCCTGCGCCAGGCTTGCCTGGGTTGGGAGGCAGCGGTGTTCACCGGTGCGCCGGAGCTGGGCAAGCGCATGGGCATTCGCAGCCACAAGCAGTACGCGTTCTGGAACGGCGCGCTGCCCTGCAAATTGTTGCTGTTCAAGGTGCAGCCCGATCAGTTCGTGACCGGCGAACGCCGCCAGGCCGAGCCTGAAGCGGGCGAACCACGCCGCCCCGCGGCGGTTGCCAGCGAGCCGGCACGCCTGTCCGAGGGCGCGCAGATGTTCGCCAACCGCCTGCAGAAGAACCTCAAGCAACTGGGCAAGTGGGCCCGTCGCGAGCAGGTCGGTTGCTACCGGCTGTACGATGCCGACATGCCCGAATATGCCCTGGCCGTGGACCTCTACCAGGACTGGGTGCACGTGCAGGAATATGCCGCACCGCGTTCGGTCGACCCAGACAAGGCCCAGGCGCGCCTGCTCGATGCCCTGGCGGCCATCCCCCAGGCGCTGGGCATCGACCCGCAGCGCGTGGTGCTCAAGCGCCGCGAGCGCCAGAGTGGAACCCGCCAGTACGAGCGCCAGGGTGCTGAAGGCCGTTTCCATGAAGTGAACGAAGGCGGCGTCAAGCTGCTGGTCAACCTCACCGACTACCTGGACACCGGCCTGTTCCTGGACCATCGCCCGATGCGTATGCGCATTCAGCGCGAAGCGGCCGGCAAGCGCTTCCTCAACCTGTTCTGCTACACCGCCACGGCCACCGTGCATGCGGCCAAGGGCGGGGCGCGCAGCACCACCAGCGTCGACCTGTCCAAGACCTACCTGGACTGGGCGCGACGCAACCTGGCGCTCAATGGCTTCTCCGACCGTCACCGCCTGGAGCAGGGCGACGTCATGGCATGGCTGGAAGGCAACCGCGACAGCTATGACCTGATCTTCATCGACCCGCCGACCTTCTCCAACTCCAAGCGCATGGAAGGCGTGTTCGACGTACAGCGCGACCATGTGCAACTGCTGGACCTGGCTATGGCCCGGCTGGCGCCAGGGGGGGTGCTGTATTTCTCCAACAACTTCCGCAAGTTCCAGCTCGACGCCGGGCTGGAGGAGCGTTATGCGGTCGAGGAAATCAGCGCGAAGACCCTGGACCCGGATTTCGCCCGTAACAACCGGATCCACAAAGCCTGGCGCATTCAGGCCCGCTGAGCCGACCAGCTACGTTGCGCGCCTAGTGGCCAATAGCTATAACTGAGCGAAGGGCTGGACAATTCGCAGGACGCTGACGTGGTGAGAGCCTTCTATGAAGTGTGGCGTGCGTGCGAAGGTGCTTGGCGTATTTCGCGAAGCCGTGCCTGCGTGGGCGGTGGCGCTGGCGGCCTTGGTCGCCGGCGGGCTGCTCACGGCCGCCTTGGTGATCGCCGCCCAGACATTCTATAAGCAGCAGTTGCGCCAGCGTTTCGACTTGCTGGCCAACGAGCGCTACAGCCGTATCGCCGAACGTTTCGAAGACCAGGAGCAGCGCCTGGACGGGCTGCGGCGCTTCTTCAGCTATTCCACCCAGATCACTCCGTTGGAGTTCGATGGCTATGCCCGGCCATTGTTGTACCGCACCCAGGCCTATTCCTGGGCGCCGCGGGTCGATGCCGGCCAGCGAGGCGACTTCGAGCGCCGGGCCAGGGTGTGGCTGGGCCAGGACTACCAGATTCGCGACCAAGGCGCGCAGGGCGGTTGGCAGCCAGCCGCCGAGCGCGACTACTACTACCCGGTGCTCTATACCCAGGCCGCCTCGCTGCAGGGACAGCCCTATGGCCTCGACCTGCGCGGCCAGCCCCTGCGCGAGGCTACGTTGATCCGCGCCCAGTCGCCGGGCGGCATGGCGGTTTCGGCGCCGCTGGACATGATCAATGTCGAGCCGGCCTATGCGCGCGGCGTGCTGATGGTCGCGCCGGTGTTCGCCGACGGCGTGGTCGCCGGTCTGCCGACGGGCTATGTGATGGCGCTGCTGAGCATGCGACGTCTGATTGCCGAAGGCCTGCCGCCGTCGGAGGAGGACAACCTGGTGGTGCGCATCACCGATAATTCCGGGGACAAGGGCCCGGAGGTGCTGTTCGACTCACAGAACCCTATCGCCCCGGTGTCCCTGGCCAGCAGCCACCTGCTGCACTTGGCAGACCATCATTACCAGCTCGACATCCGCCCCAGTCTGGCCTTCCTCCAGGCCAACCGCTCCTCCGCCTCGGTGGCCATCGGTTTGCTGGGCGGCTTGTTGAGCCTGTTGCTCAGCACCTTGCTCTACAGCCTGTTCAGCCAGCGCCAGCGCGCTCTGAGCCTGGTGGAGCAACGCACCGCTGAGCTGCGCGTCAGCGAGCAATCCCTGCGCGACACCCATAACCAGCTGCGCAGCGTGCTGGATGCCGCCACCCAGGTGGCGATCATCGCCACCAGCCTCAGGGGCGTGGTCAGCACCTTCAATGCCGGTGCCGAACGCATGCTGGGCTATTCGGCCAGCGAGGCGGTCGGCCGGTTGCGCCTGGAGGACCTGGTTCCGCCCGAGGAGCTGACCCAGCGCGCTCATGCCTTGAGCGTGCGCTACGGACGTGATTTCGGCGGCGGCCAGGCGATGTTCGCCGAGACGGTACAGGAGAGTGGCAGCGAGCCGGGGGAATGGACCCTGGTGCGCAAGGATGGCAGCCACCTGCTGGCGAACATGCTGGTGACGGCCGTGCTCGACGAGCAGGGCCTGTGGGTGGGGTACCTGGCGATCTGTATCGATGTCACCGAGCGGCGACGGGTCCATGAGGCCCTGGCGGCACGTGACCGGCTCCTGGAAAAGCTCAGTGCCGAAGTGCCGGGCGGTATCTACCAGTATCGGCAGGACGCCGACGGGCATTCGTGCTTTTCCTACGCGAGCCAAGGGCTGCGCGACATCTACGAGATCGACCTGCAGGTGCTGCGTGAAGACGCCTCGGCGGTGTACGAGCGCATCCACCCGGACGACCTGGAACGTGTGCGCAGGTCGGTGCGGTATTCCGCCGAGCACCTGGCGCCCTGGCGTGAGGAATACCGGGTCGTGCTGCCCAAGGCGGGCCTGCGTTGGGTCCGCGGGGAGGCGACGCCGGAAGTCGACGATGCCGGCTGCACGGTCTGGCATGGGTATTTGACGGATATTTCCGACCTCAAGCGGGTGGAGGAGGAGCTACGCGCCCTGTCGGTCACCGATTCGCTGACAGGCATCCACAACCGTCGTTACTTCCAGGAGCGGCTCAAGCATGAGCTCGAGCGGGCCCAGCGTGATGGCCTGGACCTGGCAGTGATCATGCTGGACATCGATCATTTCAAGCGCATCAACGACCAGTATGGGCATGCGGTCGGGGACCATGTGCTGCGCAGCCTGTGCCAGCGGATTGGCAATCGGCTGCGTCGCACGGATGTGTTCTGTCGCCTGGGCGGCGAGGAATTCATGGTGTTGTGCCCGGGCAGCAATGCCGAGCAGGCGCGGTTGCTGGCGCTGGAGTTGTGGCAGGGGGTGCGGACTGTGGCGGTCGAGGGGGTCGGGCGGGTGACGGCGAGTTTCGGGGTGGCGGGATGGCGGGCGGGTGAGGGCGCGGATGCGCTGTTGCTGCGAGCAGATGCCGGGGTTTATGCGGCCAAGCAGGCGGGGCGGGATCGGGTGGAGTCAGAATTGACCTGAAGGATATGGAACAGGTAGCGGGGCTGCTTTGCAGCCCATCGCCGGCAAGCCGGCTCCCACACAAAGACCCGGGGCGCTACTGGTCTTTGTGGGAGCCGGCTTGCCGGCGATAGGGCCAGGATTGCCAGCCGGACAGCACGCACCTATCGCCATCGATCATTCAGCCGCAGATGCTGAAGGACCACTCCGGACCATCAAGGCACGACGCCCACGGTCCCAGCACCCACCTTGGGCTGGCGATAAAGGTCCAGCAACACTTGGTCCAGAACCTGGGACGCGCCCCACGGCTTGGGGTCGTTCAAGATCGCCGCCACGGCCCAGGTATGCCCATTGCTGTCCCGGCTGAAGCCGGCGATTGCCCGGACCGTATTGAGCGTCCCGGTCTTGATATGGCCCTCGCCACTGAGCGCGGTGCGCTTGAGCCGCTTGCGCATGGTCCCGTCCATGCCCACCAGGGGCATGGAGCTTATGAATTCTGCTGCATAAGGGCTCTTCCAGGCCGCCTGCAACAGCGCCGCCATTTCACGGGTGCTCACCCGCTCGGCACGGGACAGCCCGGAGCCGTTCTCCATGACCAGGTGCGGGGCGGTGATGCCTTTCTTCGCCAGCCACTGGCGCACCACACGCTGGGCGGCACGTGCGTCATCCCCGTCGGCATCGGTGCGGAACTGTGCCCCCAGGCTCAGGAACAGCTGCTGGGCCATGGTGTTGTTGCTGTACTTGTTGATATCGCGGATCACTTCCACCAGGTCCGGCGAGAACGCTCGGGCCAGCAGGCGTGCGCTCTTGGGCACGTTCTCGATCCGGTCGCGGCCCTGGATACTGCCACCCAGCTCGTTCCAGATCGCACGTACGGCGCCAGCGGCATAGGTCGGATGGTCGAGTAGCGACAGGTAGGTCTGGGAGTTGCAGCCATCACCAAGCTGGCCACTGACCACCACGTTGACACCGTCGGCCTGGGGCACCGGGTTGTAGCGCACATCGCCCGTGCAACGCTTGGACGCCACGGCCTTGACCTGGTTGTCGATACGGATGTTGGCCAATGGCGGCTCGACGGCCACCGTCACCTTGCCGCCGTCGTTACGGGCCACGAAGCGCAGGGCCTTGAGGTTGACCAGCAGCGAATCAGGGCGTACCAGGAACGGCTTGTTCATGTCGCCGCCGTCGTCATTGAACTGTGGCAGGTTGGGCTGGAGGAAATGGCTGCGGTCCAGCACCAGGTCGCCGGTAATGGTACGCACGCCGTTGGCACGCAGGTCGCGCATCAGCAACCAGAGTTTCTCCATGTTCAGCTTCGGGTCGCCGCCACCTTTGAGATACAGGTTGCCGTTGAGTACACCGTTGCTCAGGGTGCCGTCGGTGTAGAACTCGGTTTTCCACTGGAAGGTCGGGCCGAGCAGCTCCAGCGCCGCGTAGGTGGTGACCAGTTTCATGGTCGAGGCAGGGTTGACCGAGACATCGGCGTTGAACACGGTCGGCGTGCCTGGGCCGTCCAGAGGCAGCATCACCAGGGACAGCGCCGAATCCTGCAGCTTGTTGGCCTTCAGCGCCTGCTGCACCTTGGGCGAGAGGGTGGTATTGACCGTGGCGGCCTGGCTGGTCATGGCGAACGGCAGGAACAGGCCGGCGAGAATCAGGGGGCGAAGCGTTTTGATCATGTGCGGTTTCAACCCTGCGGACGAGGGAAAATGACAACGGGGCTGTATAGATGATGGCCCCACGACAAAATACTGTGCGCATTATGCCCCAAGCGCACCGACCATGGGTCATGTTCGACGGAAAAGCGCCGCTTTGGCGCGGAAACTGGTAAAGTGCCGCGCGTTAATACTCAAGAGGATTGTTTCATGGCCACCAACCGTTCCCGTCGCCTGCGCAAGAAGCTCTGCGTGGACGAATTCCAGGAGCTGGGTTTCGAACTGAACCTGGAATTCAAGGAAGACCTGTCCGACGAAGCCATCGATGCCTTCCTCGATGCCTTCCTCGCCGAAGCCATGGATGCCAACGGCCTGGATTATGTTGGCGGCGATGATTTCGGCCTGGTCTGCTTGGCCAAGCGTGGCTCGGTCAGCGAAGAGCAGCGCACTATTGTCGAAGCCTGGCTCAAGGGTCGTAGCGAACTGACCAAGATCGAACTCAGCCCGCTGCTGGACGCCTGGTATCCGGACAAGCCGATCAATACCCCGGCTTCCTGATCCACCTGTGCGGCCGCCGTTCGGCGCGCCGCTTCAGCGAGCCCTGGCCAGATCCTGCAGATGCCTGGCCAGGGCGTTCTCGACACGGCGCATGTGCCGTGCCAAGGCCTGCCTTCGCAGCTTGCGTTGCGGCAATGCCAATGACTGGCACTCCAGCGCCTCACAAGCCTTTACCAGTGCCCTCGCGTCGAGCATCCTCGCCACGCTAAGGATATGGTGCGCCTGGGTGGTGAGCTTCTGTGGATCAAGGCCTGGGTCGATGGCCATCAATGTAGTCAGGTCCTGTTGCAGGCTTAGCTGCAGCGCTTTGAGCAGCCGTTCATGGTTGGCGGGGTTCTCTCCGGCGATGGCGGTCAGGCCTGCGGGTTCGAAAGGTTTGGGGCGCGGGTTTGCCTGCTTACCCGGGCGGGTGGGGGCGATGGCAGCGAGGCGTTGGTTCAACATGTGCAAGCTGATGGGCTTGAGCAGACAATCGTCCATGCCGACATCCAGGCATTTCTGACGTACCTCAGGCTGGGCATTGGCGGTATAGCCAAGGATCACGCAACGTGGCCAGCCGAGCTGGTGCTCGTGCGCTCGGATCGCTTCGGCTACCTGGTAGCCGCTCATGCGTGGCATGTTGCAGTCCAGAATCACCAGGTCGAAACCGCCCGTGCGCCATTTTTCCAAGCCTTCATGGCCATCGCGAGCACTGTTCAGGCGTAGCCCCAGGAAACTCAATTGTTGCTCCATCAGCAACAGGTTGGCCGGGTGATCGTCGATCACCAGCGCTTTCAGGCGTGCCACCGGCGCCTCGACCTCAGGTATCAGCGGCGCAGCTTCCATTGGGGGCGCGACACATTGCAGCGGCATGACCAAGCGGACCTGGGTCCCCACACCCGGAAGGCTCTTGATCGTCAGGTCGCCTCCCATCATTTCGCACAAGCTCTGGCTGATCGCAAGGCCCAGGCCAGTACCCGCCCGGGCGCCTTCGCTGTGAGGGTTGGCCTGAACGAACGGGTTGAACAATTGCTGCAGGTCATCTTCATGGATGCCGATACCGGTATCACGCACCTGCAGCTCCAAGACAGGTGTACCCGATTTGTCGTCGAGGGCGAGGCCGACGCACACCTGGCCATCTTCGGTGAACTTGATGGCATTGCTCACCAGGTTGGAGACGACCTGCTTGAAGCGTAATGGGTCGAGCAGGGCATGACAGCGGGCATCCGGTGCGATCACCACTTGCAAGGCGAGGCCCTTCTGTCGTGCCAGGCCGTCGAATACCCGGGCCACCGACTCCACCAGTGCGCTTGGGTCGACTGGCTCGGGCGCGAGGTAGAGATGCCCGGATTCGATACGAACGAAATCCAGGATATCTCCGATCAGCCCCAACAGGTCCTTGGCCGAATGATAGGCGACCTCCAGTGCCGGTCGGTCCAGCTGCCCTTTGTCGGCGCGTCGCACGGCCAGCTCCAGCATGCCGATGACTGCATTCATGGGCGTTCGGATTTCATGGCTGATGGTCGCCAGAAAGGTGCTTTTGGCACGGTTCGCGTCATCGGCTTGCTGCTTGGCCAGGCGCAGTTCCTGAACCAGCTCGCGGCGCTCGCTGATATCGATCCAGCCGCCAATGATGCCCTGGACTTCGCCCAGTGAATCACGATAAGGCAGGATCCAGTGATAGAGCGTCAGGTGGCGCCCCCCTATGTGCAAGGCACGATCGAGTATCAGGGGCGTGCCGGCAGCCATCACCTGCTGATAGTCGGTTTCTATCTGCTGGGTATATTCACGTTCGTTGCCCAGGCTCTCATCCAGGCGCTTGCCGATCAGGTCCTCGGCCTGTGCTTCGATAGCTTCCAGGTAGCTGTCGTTACAGCTTTGCAAGCGCCCTTCGCGGTCACGTACATACATGGGATGGGGCGTGCCGTTGAGCAGGGCGCGCATGAACGCCAGCTGGTCGTTGAGCGCTCGTTCCACGCGTTGGCGGTGTTTGATCTGTCGACGCAGGTGCGCATTCCAGAGCAAGGCCAGCAGCAACAGCAAGCCTATGGCCAGCAAGAACTGCAGGGCTTCGCGCCGAAATTCGCGCCAGGGCGCGTCGTCATGCAACCGATAGCCCCGCCAGCGGTTGTCGATCACACCCAGCTCTTCCGGCGAGATGCTCTGCAGGGCCTTGTCGAGTATCGAGGCGAGCGCTTGGGGTTGGCTGTTGGTGGCCATCGCAAAGGTTGCCGGCTCGCTGCCGATCGTGCTGCGGATCACCAGGTCCGGGTTGTCGGCCAGTGCGTGGTTGGCATCGATCAATGTGGTAATGGCTGCATCCACCTCGCCGCTGCCGAGCAGTGCCATGGAAAAGAAGGGGCTGTCGGTCTCGATCCTGCCGATCTGCGGATAGTGTGCCGAGAGCAGTTCGGCGATGGTGCTGTCACGCATGATCGCGACCTGGCGATTCTGCAGTTGTTCGAGCGATGACGCCTGATCACTGCCTGCACGCGTGACCAATACATAGGCGCTTTCCAGGTAGGGGCGGCTGATATGCAGGGCAAGGTCATGTTTTTCATCGCTGGAAATGGCCGCGATGACATCGGCTCGGCCATCCTTGAGCCGGGCCAGCATGTCTCGAATGCCGCTGGCCCGTTCGATTTCGAAGCGCAGGCCCGTGCGCAGGCGGACGAGTTCGAGCAAGTCGGCGGCAATGCCTCGAAAATGGCCGTTGCTGTCGAAATAGGATATGGGGGCGGCCGTTTCGTTGATGGCCACGCGCATGACCGGATGCTCCCGCAGCCACTGTTCCTCGCTTGGCGAAAGCTGCAGCTTGCGGTCGCTCAAAAGCAGGTCGCTGCCGGCCCCCCAGCGTTTGAAGATGCTGGCCTTCATGGCGTTGGTCTGGGTGTCGAGGGCTGCGTCGACTAATGCCTTGAGCTGGGTATCCTGGCGACGCAGGGCGAAGCTGAAGCCAATGGGCTCGTGCTTGCCGAAACTGGCCATGCGCAGAGGGGGCATGTGACCACGGTTGAGCTGGTAATGGGTGGAAATGGTATCGCCGATGAATACGTCGGCCTGGCCGAAGGCGACGGCATTGAGCGCCAGGGTCGAGGATTGGAAGGCGAGCAGTTCGGCCTTTGGGTAGGTTTGCAATACGGTCTTTGGCGACAGGTAGTGGTAGAGCATGCTCAGGCGTAGGCCCTCGAGCTGGTCATCCAGCACGCGACCTTCCTGTTCGCGGGTCACCAGGACCGGTTGGTCGACGGCGTAGGGCCGTGAAAGGGCAAGCCCGGCATTGGCCTCGTAACCGTTGGCGCTGCCGAGCAGGTCGATCTGGCCTCGGGTGAGTGCGTCGATCGCGGCTTGGCGACTGTCGAAACCCAGCACCTGTACCTGCAGCCCCAAGGCGCTGCCGATCAATCCTGCATATTCGGCAGTGAGCCCCTGGTAGTCTCGCCCCCCGGTGGTGATATCGAACGGCGGATAGTCCGGAAAAGATGTCCCGACGACCAATACCTGCTTGTTTGCAAGCCATTGGCGTTGTGCTTCGCTCAGCACGGGCGGCATCGGCTTGAGGTTCGAGCGCGTAAGCAGGTTCAGTGCCTTGGGTGTTGCCGGTTCAGCGAGGACCGAGCTGCACATCAGCGCCAAGGCAAGATAAATGGCCAGGTACCGCCCCATGTCGCACCTCAAACCAAGGCGTTGCGCTTGGCGACATCGATCAGGTCGACCAATGTTTGAACCTGAAGTTTTTGCATGAGCCGTTTTTTATAGGTGCTGACGGTCTTGTTGCTGAGAAACATGCCCTTGGCGATATCCTTGTTGCTTCTGCCTTGCGCGAATAATTGCAACACCATCAGTTCTCTGTCATTGACCTGTCGGAAAAGTCGTATTTCGGAGTTGGCGTCGGAGAGGCTGCCATTAACGGCTTGGCTCGGAAAGTAGTTATAACCCGACAGTACTGCTTTGATTGCACTTAGCAATTCACTCGGGTCTTCTTGCTTTCCGACATACCCTGCGGCGCCGGACTGCATGCAGCGGACAGCGAAAAGCGCAGGTGACTGGGCGGTCAGAACCAGAACCTTCAAGGGGAGTGCCATGCTTTGGAAGCGGGAAAGCACTTCCAGGCCGTCCAGCTTCGGAATGGCAATGTCGAGGATTACCAGGTCGGGGCGTGTTTCGCGGATCATTTGCATGGCGTCCACGCCATTGTCCGACTCGCCGACAATCTTGTAATCCTGATTTTCCAGCAGCATGCGAACAGCCAGACGGATAACGGGGTGATCATCGACGATATATACAGAGTGCATATTCAACTTCCATGCGTAGGTGTCGGAAAACAACATCTACCTTAGCGCAGTTGGTAGATGAGGAATATGCGGTGAAGGGCTGTAATTATGATATGGGAAAAGGCTTACAGTAAAAAACTATCCGCGCTACGCCGCCCGTGTACGAGGGCGGCGGCAGGGGGTGAATTTGGTTACTTTTTATTTAGAAATATAAAGAGATGTTTAATTGAAGGGTTGGTTATTAAGATGTTTCCTTCATCAAAGCCCATCGGATCTGGGCAGCTCCTGCCCTTATGTCGGGCTGGAGCGTCCAGTCATTTCACTGGCCATTTCGCTGGCATAACTATCGGTCATGCCGGCGATGAAATCGATCATGCGCAGGAATGCATTGTGTAGCGAGCCATGGGGGTCAGGTGCATGGTTGCCGATCAGGTCCAGGACACGGCGGCTCTTGAACGAAGGCGTGCGCCCGCCATGCTGTTCCAGCGCAGCGCCGCAAAACGCGTTCAGGAGGATCTCAAGGGTGGTGTAGGCGCCTATTTCATGCAACGTCTTGCGCTTGTCCTGGAAGATTTTCTTACGCGCCATGTCCTTGGCCTGCAGGACGCAGCGCTTGGCCGGGCCATGCATGTGCTCGACCAGGTCACCGGCCAGGTGGCCGGCGAGCAAGGCGCGCTGCTGCTCGACGAAGGCCTGGGCGGCGGCGTTGGTCAGGTGTTCGATGGCCTTGCCGCGCAGGATCGCCAGTTTGCGTCGCTTCGAATCCGCCGGCCCCAGCTGACGATAGGTCTCGGGAAGGTCGTCGCCCACCAGGTCGAGCAACAAGGCC
Organism: Pseudomonas shiyinii; assembly: GCF_056725765.1. Taxonomy (NCBI): domain Bacteria; kingdom Pseudomonadati; phylum Pseudomonadota; class Gammaproteobacteria; order Pseudomonadales; family Pseudomonadaceae; genus Pseudomonas; species Pseudomonas shiyinii. The sequence continues at coordinate 1,341,101 of NZ_CM161522.1, forward strand.
TCCACTTCTGCGTATTGCAGCAACTCCATCTCCAGGCCATCTTCAAGGTCGATCAACGCGTAGCAGATATCGTCGGCCGCCTCCATCAGGTACACCAATGGATGCCTGGCCCAACGTTGCTGCTCGAGCTGTGGCAGGCCAAGCTTGCGAGCAATTTGCTCGAGCAGCGCCAGTTCGCTCTGGTAGCAGCCGAACTTGTGCTTCTTGTAGCCCAGGGCATCGGCGTGACGGGCACTCCAAGGGTATTTCAAATAGGTGCCCAGGGTGGCGTAGGTCAATCGGGTGCCGCCGTCGAACTGGTGGTATTCCAGTTGGGTGAGGACCCGAAAACCCTGGGCGTTGCCTTCGAAATTGAGGAAGTCGGCCCGCTGGTCGTCGCTCATGTCGTCCAGCCAGCCGCGCCCGGCGGCCTGTTGAAACCAATGGCGGATGGCGTCTTCGCCGGAATGCCCGAACGGTGGGTTGCCGATGTCATGGGCCAGGCAGGCAGACTGGATGATCATGCCCAGGTCGCTGGGCTCGCACCAGGCGGGCAGGTTGTCGCGTAGCGTCTCGCCCACGCGCATGCCCAGCGAACGACCGACACAACTGACTTCCAGAGAGTGGGTCAGACGGGTATGGATATGGTCGTTGCTGGAGACCGGGTGCACCTGGGTCTTGCGCCCCAGGCGGCGGAAGGCGCCGGAGAAGATGATGCGATCATGGTCCTTGTGGAAGGGGCTGCGCCCCAGCTCCTCGGGGCTGTACAGGGCTTTGCCCAGGCGTTCGCGGGTCAGCAGGGTATGCCAGTCCAAGGCTCTATCTCCCGTCAGGTGGACGCCATAGCTTCCCGTGTCGAGCGCGCCCGCGCAAGCGGCGGGCACGAGGTTCAGGGACGTTGGCCGCTGCGCAGGAACAGGCGTACCAGGGGGACCAGGCTGGTGCCCAGGCGCAACAGGCGGCTGAGGTTGCCGCTGCGCACACCTTTGCCTGTGATAAAGCCCAGGGCGACCACTGCGCCCAGGCCCCACAAGGGTGCGTGCTTGATGCCCAGGCCGCCGTGCAGCGAATCGCCTACGCCACGCAGGCGGCGGACGGGCTCGAGCAGTTGCGCCGATTCGTGGCGGATTTCCTGGCGGTGCATTTCCAGGCGCAGGCGCAGCAGCGCCTTGCGCAGTTCCCTGGGGTTCCGGGTATTGGGCAGTTCGGGCAGGCTCATGGCAACAGGCGCTCCCTGTCCTTGGCAAGTTCCTCGAGCGTGGCGCTGAAAGGCGAAGACTCATCGAACACGGCCGCCTTCAGACGCAACCCGCAATACAGCGCGGCGATGCCGTAGAACACGCACAGCCCGACGATCCCGGCCAGGCGATAGCTGTCCCACAACAGCACCAGGAGCAGGCCGGACAATGCGGTCAGCAACAGGAGCCCGAATACCAGGGCGAGGCCTGCGAACAGCAGGAGGCTGAGGGTGCGGGCTTTCTGTTCCTGCAGTTCGATGCCGAACAGTTCGATATGGCTGTGCAACAGGCCGAGCAGGGCCGCGCCGAGGCGCTTGCCGGAAGCGCTGGCGCCGGGGGCGTCGGTGTCCATGGGCGCTCCTTAACGTCGATTGGCCAGCAGGCCGATGAGCAGGCCGACGCCGGCGGCAATGCCAATGGCTTGCCAGGGGTTTTCCTGGACGTATTGTTCGGCGGTGCCAAGTGCCGCCTGACCGCGTTCGCGGACCGAATCCTGGGTCAGTTGCAGGGTCTCGCGGGCCTGGGTCAGGCGTTCGTGCAGCTGTTCGCGAAGGGCATCGGCCTGGTCGCCGGCAAGGTTGGCGGTGTCGGCGAGCAATTTCTCGGTGTCGCGCACCAAGGCCTGGAAGTCAGCCATCAATAGCTCTTGAGCAGTCTTTGCCGATTTATTGGCCATGCGATCTCTCCCTGTGAAATGTGTGTGGCTATTTCGAGTGATGGGCGAAGCGGAAGGTTCAGTGCGGTTGCTGGTATGGCCCTTGCTATCAGCAGGGGCATGACCATCAGGTTGCGCGCCGAATACGTGCACCTGGCTGGCCGATACCGATAAACCTTAACCCAATCCACGACAAACCCAAGAAAAAACCACGCAGGCCCCGCCCCATCACCGAAACAGGGCAGAGGCCTGGCACCGAATCGGTGCACGGATGCGGGCTCTTGAACTGTCCTGGTGCTTTTTTCAGGTCTGCCTACTCATGGAAAACATGCACAGCGCGATGGACTCTCTCGTTCATGGCTCCAATACCTTGTTCATCCTCATGGGCGCCATCCTGGTGCTGGCCATGCACGCCGGTTTCGCCTTCCTCGAGGTGGGTACCGTGCGGCACAAGAACCAGGTCAACGCCTTGTCGAAGATCCTCAGTGATTTCGCTATCTCGGCCCTGGTGTACTTCTTCGTCGGCTACTGGGTGGCCTATGGTGTCAACTTCGTCCAGCCGGCCAGCGAACTCGCCAGCGACCATGGCTATGCCCTGGTCAAGTGCTTCTTCCTGCTGACCTTTGCCGCGGCGATCCCGGCGATCATTTCCGGTGGCATTGCCGAGCGCGCCCGTTTCGTGCCGCAGCTGTGCGCCACGGCCTTGATCGTGGCGTTGGTCTACCCCTTCTTCGAAGGCTTGGTATGGAATGGCAACTTCGGCGTGCAAGCCTGGTTGCAGGCCCGTTTTGGCGCTCCGTTCCATGATTTCGCAGGTTCGGTGGTAGTGCATGCCATGGGGGGGTGGCTGGCACTGGCGGCGGTATTGCTGCTGGGCTCGCGCCGTGGGCGCTATCGTGAGGGTCGGCTGGTGGCCTTCGCGCCGTCGAGCATTCCGTTCCTGGCGTTGGGTTCGTGGATTCTCATCATCGGCTGGTTCGGCTTCAATGTCATGAGCGCCCAGACCTTGCAGGGCGTCAGTGGCCTGGTGGCGATCAACTCGTTGATGGCCATGGTCGGCGGTACGCTGGCCGCCTTGCTGGCCGGGCGCAACGACCCAGGTTTCCTGCACAACGGGCCGCTGGCCGGGCTGGTGGCCATTTGTGCCGGCTCCGATCTCATGCACCCGATCGGCGCCCTGGCAACCGGCCTGGTGGCGGGTGCGATGTTCGTCTGGTGCTTCACCGCTGCGCAGAACCGCTGGAAGATCGATGATGTGCTGGGCGTGTGGCCACTGCACGGGTTGTGTGGTGTCTGGGGCGGCATTGCCTGCGGCCTGTTCGGGCAGACCCTGCTGGGCGGAATGGGGGGTGTCAGCTTGGCCAGCCAAGTGCTTGGCAGCCTGGCGGGCGTGCTGGTGGCGTTGACCGGCGGTTTTGCCGTGTATGGCCTGATCAAGGCGGTGCATGGGCTGCGCCTGAGTCATGAGCAGGAGTTCCAGGGCGCTGACCTGTCGCTGCATCGTATCGGGGCGACCAGCCAGGACTGATCCACCACAGGTGCGCGCGGCAGGGGATGGACCTAGAATAAGACTCCTTCTCCACAGACCTGGGGCCTGGCCATGCTGCCTGAATGCCAACTGTTCGGCACCGTTGGGTGCCATTTGTGCGAAGTCGCCGAGGCCGTGCTGATGCCTTTTGTCGAGCACGGTCTGCTGGTCGAACTGGTCGATATCGCCGACAGTGAGGCCTTGTTCGAGCGCTATGGGTTGAGCATCCCGGTGTTGCGCCGTTGCGACACGGGGGCTGAACTGGGTTGGCCGTTCGATGCCGAGCAGGTGGTGGCGTTCTTGGGGTGAGCAGTGCTCGGGCAGGAGTCATCTCCATCCTGCATCCGACAGGGCGTGGATCGAAAATTCGGGTCCGATCCAAACCCTGGAGTACCGTGATGTTCATTACCCCCCATTTCACCCTCGCAGAAATGACCGTTTCGCAAGTCGCCGCGCGTGAAGGCCTGAACAACGAACCGGGCCCGCAGGCCTTGGCCAATCTTGACCTGCTGTGCCAGGCATTGGAGGGGGTGCGTGAGTTGTGTCATGCCCCTATTCTCATCAGCAGTGGGTTTCGCAGCCCGGCCGTCAATCAGCGGGTGGGCGGCGCTCGCAACAGTGCCCACCTTTCCGGGCTGGCTGCCGATTTCAATGTGGTGGAAATCGAGCCTCGGGAAGTGGTTCAGCGCATCCTCGACAGCGACCTGATGTTCGACCAATTGATCCTGGAGTATGACAGCTGGGTCCACCTTGCCGTGGCGGTACAGACGCCGCGACGGGAGGTGCTGACCGTTCGCCGTGGCGGCGGTTACCTCCAGGGGTTGCATTGACACGATTGACGCAGGCGCTGTTGCATCCGTATGCTGTATATAAATACAGTATCAGGGATGCCACATGCTCAATGTCGAGCAATTGAAGTACAGCGTCAATCGCATGCCGCCGGAGCGCGTGTGCGAAGCCGTGCTGGAGCTGCGGCTCGAAGGCCTGGTGACCGACGACCGGACACCCTTCGGCAAGGTCCATTTCAACACCTGCTTTGCCGAAATCGAGGCGCTGTTCCAGCGCGCCGGCTACCACCGCCCCCTGGATGTGGTGGGGTACCAAGGGCTGGTCTATGCCCTGTTCGATCCAGGTCGTTGGGAGGCCGTGCAGGTGTTGCGCTGGTTGAAGGAGCGCAGTGAGTTGACCGGCCAGGCTGGTTGAGCCAGCGGGCATGACGGATAATGCCCGCCTTTGAATGCCCGAGCCTTGCCATGACCGCACCTTTCGACCCCGCCCGCCAGCAAGCCAGTACCGTATGCCTGCCCCCTGGCCGTTGGACGACCGTGCTCGATTGCCTGAGCGATCACTTCAAGGGTATCGGCCGCGAGCAGTGGCTCGACCGTTTTACCCGTGGGCGGGTACTGGACGCCGAGGGGCGGGCAATCCCGGCGGACCTGCCCTATCGCCAGGGCATGCGCCTGCATTACTTTCGCGAAGTGCCCAATGAAAAGCCGATCCCCGTGCAAGAGGCGATTCTGCACGTCGATGAACACCTGGTGGTGGCGGACAAGCCGCATTTCCTGCCCGTCACGCCCACCGGGGAGTATGTCGAGCAGACCTTGCTGCGCCGCCTGATCCGCCGTCTGGACAACCCACACCTGGTGCCATTGCATCGAATCGACCGCCACACCGCAGGGCTGGTGCTGTTCTCGGCGAACCCGCAAAGTCGCGGGGCCTACCAGCGGCTGTTTCCCGAGCGGCGCATCGACAAACGCTACCAGGCGATCGCGGCAGCGCTGCCTGGGCGAGAGTTCCCGTTGGTGCACCGCAGCCGTCTGGTGCATGGCGAGCCCTTCTTTCGCATGCACGAAGTGGAAGGCGTGGCGAACAGCGAAACCCTGGCCGAGGTGCTGGAGAAGAACGGCGAATTATGGCGGTATGGCCTGTCGCCGGTGACCGGTAAGACGCACCAGTTGCGGGTGCACATGGCGGCGCTGGGCGCAGCTATCTGCAACGACCCGTTCTATCCGCAGCTGACCAACGAAGAGGACGACTACCAGAGGCCCTTGAAACTGTTGGCGCAGAGCTTGCGGTTCGAAGACCCCTTGACCGGGCAGGCGCGTTATTTCGAGAGCCGGTTGGCACTTGATTGGTAATTGACGGCTTGGTGTGAGGCTGGCCGGTCGGCGGACCGGTATGAGGGCTTCGCCGTTGATCGCGGGACAAGCCCACAGGGGCGGTACATGTGGGAAATTCTTTGGTGCTGGACACGCCCAAATTTCCTTCGGTTGGTTTTCCCAGCCGTGCAAATACGGCCCAGGCTCCGCTTGCTTGGTGGGAGCTGGCGACAGCCTGCGATGGGCCGCAAAGCGGCCCCTTGAGTCTGGAGGGGCTCCACCGTTTGAGGGCTTAGGGCTGCTTTGCAGCCCATCGCAGGCTGTCGCCAGCTCCCACCGAGATTGCGCCGCGCTCAAGACTTGCGAAATCACTGTGGAAGCCGGCTTGCCGGCGATGGGCTGCGAAGCAGCCCTGCGTCAGGCCAAGCCTCAGCGGTTGAACCGCTCCACCAGCGAATACTGGCTGCCGGCCGTACTGGTCAGTTCCTCGCTCAGCAATGCCGAACGCTGCGCCTGTTCGGCCGTCTGGTCCGCCAGGTCGGCGATGGTGCTGATGTTGCGGCTGATCTCGTCGGCCACGGCGGTCTGTTCTTCGGTCGCGGCGGCGATCTGGGTGGCCATGTCGGTGATATTGGCTACCGCTTCGCTGATGCCTACCAGTGCCTGGTCGGCTTCCATGACGCGCTCCACGCCCTCCTGGGCCTGGCGATGGCCATTTTCCATGGTCTGTACCGCATTGCTGGCGGTCTGCTGCAGCTTGGCGATCAGGCCGTGGATCTGCCCGGTGGATTCGGCGGTGCGCTGGGCCAACTGACGAACCTCATCGGCCACTACCGCGAAGCCACGCCCCATCTCGCCCGCCCGGGCAGCCTCGATGGCGGCATTCAGTGCCAGCAGGTTGGTCTGGTCGGCAATGCCTTTGATCACATCGACCACACCACCGATCTCGTCGCTGTCCTTGGCCAGTTGGGTGACGGTCTGCCCGGTTTCGCCAACGGCAACCGACAGGCGCTCGATGGCTTCACGGGTTTCCCCGGCGATCTGACGGCCCTGGCTGGTCAGACGGTTGGCTTGCTGGGTGGCGTCGGCGGTGCGCTGTACGTGGTTGGCCACTTCCTGGGTGGTGGCGGCCATCTGGTTGACCGCGGCGGCCACCTGCTCGGTTTCCACGCGCTGGCGCTCGAGCCCGGTAGAGCTCTGGTGGGCCAGCGCATCGGACTGGCGAGCCTGGTCGCTCAGGTGTTCGGCGCTGTCCTGCAGGCGCGTCAGGCACGTCTTCATGCGTGCATCCTGGCTGAGCATGGCCATTTCCAGGCGTGCCTGGACGCCGCGGCTGTCGGTGTACATCTGCGCGATCAACGGGTCGGACGTGGTCTGCTCGGCCAAGCGCAGCAAGCGCTTGAGCCCGCGTTGTTGCCAGCCCAGGCCCAGCAGGCCGAGCGGCACCGAGAGGCCCGCCGCCAGGGCGAAGCCCCAGGAATGGCCAAGCCAGTTGCCGATGCAGAAGCCGATCTGGCTGATCAGGATGAACGGCAGCCAGTCCTGCAGCACCGGCAGCCACTTGTCGCGCCGCGGGATTGCCGGCTTGCCCTGGTTGATGCGCTGGTACAGCGCCTCGGCCCGGCGGATCTGCTCGGCCGTGGGCTTGACCCGCACCGACTCGTAGCCGACCACCTGGTTTTGTTCGAACACAGGCGTGACATAGGCATTGACCCAATAATGGTCGCCGGACTTGCAGCGGTTCTTGACGATGCCCATCCAAGGCAGGCCCTGCTTGAGGGTCTGCCACATATGGGCGAACACCGCCGACGGCACGTCGGGATGACGCACCAGGTTATGGGGCGCGCCCGTGAGCTCCTCGCGAGAAAAACCACTGATGTCGATGAAGGCATCGTTGCAGTAGGTGATCACGCCCTTGGCGTTGGTGGTGGAGATCAACCGCTGCTCGGCAGGAAACGTCCGTTCTCTCTGGGTAATGGGCTGGTTGTTACGCATGGGGCTCAATCCGCAAGGCTTTGGACTGGTATCGGCATGTCCGGACTTTTATTGAGTGTTTATTTAATGGATTGGATAGGGCGCTAGCATCGGATAGGTGAAGCCTACGAAATGCGCCAGGTTCAGGCCGAAGTGACACAGCACGGCGGCGAGCAATCCGCCATGGCGATAGGCCAGGCCATAGCCGATGCCGGCGAGGCTGGCGAGGCAGACCCATTGCCAGCCGCCTCCCAGGTGCGCTAGGCCGAACAACACGGCGGCAGCGAGCAAGGCCAAGTGGCCATGGCCGAACAGGCGTTGCAGGCCGCCCTGAATGTAGCCGCGGAACAACAGTTCTTCTGTAAGGCTTACCAGCAACAGATTGTTCAGCAGCCAGATCCAGGCGTGGTCCGGCCATTTCGGTGCCCAGGCCACCAGCCCTGCAGCCCAGGCACCGCCCAGGCAGACGAGCACGGTAGCAGGTAACGTCAGGGCCAGGCTCGCCCCCCAGCCGCGACCCCGCCAGGCCAGGACCCAGGGACAGGCCAGCAGCAGCCAGAAGCCGATCAGGGGTTTGTCCAGGTTCAGGTACATGGAGAAGGGGACGGCGCCAGGACTGAAGACAGCCTTGTCGATCACCTTGGCGCCGTTGAAGCCAGGCAGCCAATGCAGGGCGAGCGCGATGGCCAGGGCAATGAAGGAGGCATGGCCAAGGACCTGTTGCCAGCGTACCTGGCGGCGGACCAGCAGGTAGGCGCCGAGCAGGGCGATGAAAGCGGGTAGGCTGGCCAGGCCGAGGCTGCCATATGCCAAGGCCAGGAGGTAGCCGAAGCCGAGCAGGAGCAGGGCGCTGATGTGAGGGAGGGGCATCGGAAGTCCTTGTCGAGGGTGAGGCAGGTAAGGGTACGACTCACCGGGTGTCGTCCAAGACACGTCATTGGGGCCGCCAATCGCGGCACAACGGCCACAGTGATTTAGCAGCGGCGCAATCTCGGTGGGAGATTACCCAGCCCTTCGGGCTGCGCTATCGCGCAGAGAACAAGCGGCCAATGCCGCTCCCACAGGGTGCCGCCTTAACGGCCGCTTTGCGGCTCATCGCAGGCTCCGCCAGCTCCCATGAAGCAAGCAGAGCCCGGGTCATGGGTTCACGCTGCGATCAATTGCCGCAACACGTAGTGGAGGATGCCTCCCGCCTTGAAGTACTCCACTTCATTGAGCGTGTCGATTCGGCATAGCACTTCGATCTGTTGCTGTTGGCCATCTTCGCGGGTGATGCGCAGCGGCAGGGTCATGCCGGGGTGGACCTGCGCGCCGGTCAAGCCCAGCACGTCGATGCGCTCGGTGCCGGTCAGACCCAGGACCTTGCGGTCTTCGCCGGCCCTGAACTGCAACGGCAGCACGCCCATCCCCACCAGGTTGGAGCGGTGGATACGCTCGAAACTTTCGGCCAGCACCGCCTTGACCCCCAGCAGGTTGGTACCCTTGGCCGCCCAGTCGCGGCTGGAGCCGGTGCCGTACTCCTGGCCGGCGATCACCACCAGTGGCGTGCCTTCCGCCTGGTAGCGCATGGCCGCGTCATAGATCGACAGCTTCTCGCCGCTGGGCACGTGCACGGTATTGCCGCCTTCCTCGCCCCGCAGCATTTCGTTGCGGATGCGGATGTTGGCGAAGGTGCCGCGCATCATGACCTCATGGTTGCCGCGTCGCGAACCATAGGAATTGAAGTCGCGGGGTTCCACACCCTTGCTGCGCAGGTAGCGCCCGGCCGGGCTCTCGGCCTTGATGTTGCCGGCCGGGGAGATGTGGTCGGTGGTCACCGAATCGCCGAGCAGGGCGAGTATGCGTGCGCCCTGGATATCGCGGATCTGCGGCAGTGGGCCACCGATGTCGTCGAAGAACGGCGGGTGCTGGATATAGGTGGAGTCGGCCTGCCAGACATAGGTGGCTGCCTGGGGCACCTCGATGGCTTGCCACTGCGCGTCGCCGGCGAAGACTTCGGCGTACTCCTTGTGGAACATGGCCGTGTCGACCTTGGCCACGGCATCGGCGATCTCCTGCTGGCTGGGCCAGATGTCGCGCAGGTAGACCGGCTGGCCATCCTTGCCGGTGCCCAGCGGGTCGTGGGTCAGGTCGGTGCGTACGCTGCCGGCCAAGGCATAGGCGACCACCAGGGGAGGCGAGGCCAGCCAGTTGGTTTTCACCAGTGGGTGGACGCGACCTTCGAAGTTACGGTTGCCCGAGAGCACCGAGGCCACGGTCAGGTCCGCCGAGCTGATGGCATGCTCGATGGCGTCGTCCAGCGGGCCGGAGTTGCCGATGCAGGTGGTGCAGCCGTAGCCGACCAGGTCGAAGCCGAGCTGGTCGAGGTAGGGGGTAAGGCCGGCGGCCTTGAAGTAGTCTGTGACCACCTTGGAGCCGGGCGCCAGGGAGCTTTTCACCCAGGGTTTGCGGGTAAGTCCCTTTTCGATAGCCTTCTTGGCCACCAAGCCTGCGGCCATCATCACGCTCGGGTTGGAGGTGTTGGTGCAGGAGGTGATTGCCGCGATCACCACGGCGCCGTCGCGCAGGGTGTGCGTCTGGCCCTCGTGGGTGTAGTCGATCTCGCCGGCCTGGTCGGCATTGCCGACCGCCACGCCGCCGCCACCTTCGCTTTCCAGGCGACCGACTTCTTTGGCCAGGGGCTTGGGCTGCAGCTCGATGAAATGGTCGAAGGCCTGGCTGACCTGGGACAGTGCGACGCGGTCCTGGGGCCGTTTGGGCCCGGCCAGGCTCGCTTCGACGTCGTGCATGTCCAGCGACAGAGTGTCGCTGAACGCCGGTTCATGCCCAGGCAGACGCCACAGCCCTTGTTCCTTGCAATAGGCTTCCACCAGTTGCACGGTGGCCTCCGGCCGCCCGGACAGGCGCAGGTAGTCCAAGGTCACCTGGTCGACCGGGAAGAACCCGCAGGTGGCGCCGTATTCGGGCGCCATGTTGGCGATGGTGGCGCGGTCGGCCAGGGGCAGATCGGCCAGGCCATCGCCGTAGAATTCCACGAACTTGCCCACCACGCCTTTCTTGCGCAGCATCTGGGTCACGGTCAGCACCAAGTCGGTGGCGGTGATGCCTTCACGCAACTTGCCGGTCAGCTTGAAGCCGATGACTTCGGGGATCAGCATCGACACCGGCTGGCCGAGCATCGCCGCTTCCGCCTCGATGCCGCCCACGCCCCAACCGAGCACGCCCAGGCCGTTGATCATGGTGGTGTGCGAGTCGGTACCGACCAGGGTGTCGGGGAAGGCATAGGTGCGACCGTCCTCTTCGCGGGTCCAGACCGTGCGGCCGAGGTATTCCAGGTTGACCTGGTGGCAGATCCCGGTGCCCGGCGGTACCACACGGAAGTTGTCGAACGCGCTTTGGCCCCAGCGTAGGAAGGCGTAGCGTTCACCATTGCGCTGCATCTCGATGTCGACGTTCTGGGCGAAGGCGGCGGGGCTGGCGTAGCGGTCGACCATCACCGAGTGGTCGATCACCAGGTCCACCGGAGAAAGCGGGTTGATCCGCTGCGGATCGCCGCCGGCCTTGGCCATGGCCGCGCGCATGGCGGCCAGGTCGACCACGGCGGGCACGCCGGTGAAGTCCTGCATCAGCACTCGCGCCGGGCGGTACTGGATTTCTCGGTCCGAGTGGCGTTCACCGAGCCAGTCGGCCAGAGCCTGCAGGTCATCGCCGGTGACGGTCTTGCCGTCCTCCCAGCGCAGCAGGTTCTCCAGCAACACCTTGAGCGACATGGGCAGGCGCTGTAGGTCGCCCAGCTGCCGGGCGGCCTCGGCGAGGCTGAAATAGTGGTAGGTCTGCTCTGCGACCTTGAGTGTCTTGAGGCTGTTCAGGCTATCGAGCGAGGGCATTGCCAACTCCTTCTGCGCCGGTGCCCGGCAATTCCAGGCCGGTGTCACCGCTCTGTGACGGTCCGCACGGCACGGACCTGGCTGAATGCTCAGGGTAGACCGGTTTGCCGACCCTGACTCAATTCTGGACCGGTGGGGCGTGTCGCAGGTTCCGATCTTCCTTTATCATCGCCGCCCTGCCGGCGCCTGCCTTGCGCCGGATCAAGGCTGGCGACCGATGCCAGCGAAGTGGAGTGAAAGATGAATACCCTGTTCATGCATTGCCGGCCCGGTTTCGAGGGCGAGGTCTGCGCCGAAATCAGCGAACACGCCGCCCGTCTGGGCGTTGCCGGCTACGCCAAGGGCAAGCCGCAGAGTGCCTGTGCCGAGTTCGTCTGCGCCGAACCCGACGGCGGCGAGCGGCTGATGCGTGAACTGCGCTTCGATCGGCTGATCTTCCCGCGCCAGTGGGCCCGAGGCCTGTTTATCGACTTGCCGGAAAGCGACCGTATCAGTGTCCTGCTCGAGCATCTGGCCAGCTACCCGGTGTGCAGCAGCCTGTGGCTGGAGGTGCTCGACAGCAACGAAGGCAAGGAGGTGTCGACCTTCTGCCGCAAATTCGAAGTACCGCTGCGCAAAGCGCTGGAAAAGGCCGGGCGCCTGATAGAGAAGGCGGGCGGGCCCCGCCTGCTGCTGACGTTCATCAGTGGCCGGCGGGTTTTCGTCGGTCTGGCCGAAGCCGACAATTCGGCGCTTTGGCCCATGGGCATCCCGCGTCTGAAGTTCCCACGCGAGGCGCCGAGCCGTTCGACCCTCAAGCTGGAAGAGGCCTGGCACCAGTTCATCCCGCGCGAGCAATGGGATCAACGCCTGAACGATGACATGACCGGCGTCGACCTGGGGGCTTCGCCAGGCGGCTGGACCTACCAACTGGTCAAGCGCGGGATGTTGGTGACTGCCATCGACAACGGCCCCATGGCCGAGAGCCTGATGGACACTGGCCTGGTCCAGCACCTGATGGCCGATGGGTTTACCTGGCAACCGCGGCAGACGGTGGACTGGATGGTCTGCGACATCGTCGAGAAGCCTGCGCGCACGGCGGCTTTGATCGAGACCTGGCTGGGCGAGGGGCTGTGCCGTGAGGCGGTGGTCAACCTCAAGTTGCCGATGAAGCAGCGCTATGCCGAGGTGCGTCGGCTGCTCGACCGGATCGAGGCTAGCTTCAAGGCGCGCAAGATCAAGGTGTCGATCGCCTGCAAGCAGCTGTATCACGACCGTGAGGAGGTCACTTGCCACCTGCAGCGGCTGGACCTCAAACCGCGGTAACCTGCAATAGGTTTGCCGCCTGGCAAGGGCTTCGCCCTTGATCGCAGGGCAAGCCCGCTCCCACAGGGTGGTCCAATCCGTGGGGGTGGGCTTGTCCGCGATTGGCTGGCTCTGAAGGCTGCCCCCCTTGGAGCCTGGCGCCCGATGCGCGACAATGCCCCATCATTTGGAGCCCCCCATGACCGAATTCACCCCTGACGCCGTCCTCGATGCCACTGGCCTGAACTGCCCGGAGCCGGTGATGATGCTGCACCAGCATGTACGTGACCTGGCCGCTGGAGGCCTGCTCAAAGTGATCGCTACCGACCCCTCGACCCGTCGCGATATCCCCAAGTTCTGCAACTTCCTCGGCCATGAACTGCTGGAGCAACAGGAGCAGGCTGGCACCTACCTGTACTGGATCCGCAAGAAGGCCGACTGAGCCCGCTGGATCACGCCCTGCAGAGGGCCTACACTGCGTTCCCCTGACAGGAGAGCGCCATGCTGATAGTTGCCGACGAGAATATCCCGCTGCTCGATGCCTTCTTCGCCGGGTTCGGCGAGATCCGCCGTTACCCAGGGCGCAGCATCGACGCGGCCTGCGTCAAGGACGCCGATGTACTGCTGGTGCGTTCGGTGACCCAGGTCGACCGGCGACTGCTCGAAGGCAGCCAGGTACGCTTCGTCGGTACCTGCACCATCGGCACCGACCACCTCGACCTCGACTACTTCGCCCAAGTCGGTATCCACTGGAGCAGCGCGCCGGGTTGCAACGCCCGTGGCGTGGTGGACTACGTACTGGGTAGCCTGCTGACCCTGGCCGAGCTCGATGGCGCCAGGCTGAGCGAGCGGGTGTACGGTGTGGTCGGTGCTGGGCAGGTGGGCGAGCGTCTGGTGCGCGTGCTGCGTGGCCTGGGCTGGAAGGTGTTGGTGTGCGACCCGCCCCGCCAGGCGCAGGAGGGCGGGGATTTCGTCAGCCTCGATACCTTGCTCGAAACCTGTGACGTGATCAGCCTGCACACGCCGTTGCAGCGCGGCGGCGAACACCCGACCTGGCACCTGCTGGGCTCGCCGCAGCTGGCGCGCCTGCGGGCGGGAGCCTGGCTGATCAATGCCAGCCGTGGCGCGGTGGTGGACAACCATGCGCTGCGCGAGCTGCTGCTCGATCGCGAAGACGTGCAGGCGGTGCTGGATGTATGGGAAGGCGAGCCACAGGTGGACTTGGACCTGGCCGACCTGTGCACCTTGGCCACACCGCATATCGCCGGCTATAGCCTCGATGGCAAGCAGCGCGGTACGGCGCAGATCTACCAGGCGTTCTGCCGCTGGCGGGGTGAACCCGAGCTAGTGCAGCTGGCCGACCTGCTGCCGGCACCGGCGCTGGCGCAGGTTGACCTGGACGCCAGTGCCGAGCCCGCCTGGGCCCTGGCCACCTTGTGTCGCGCGGTGTACGACCCGCGTCGCGACGATGCGGATTTCCGTCGCAGCTTGAGCGAAGAGCCGGCCGAGCAGCGTGCCGCGTTCGACCTGCTGCGCAAGCACTACCCGGTGCGGCGCGAGATCGAGGGGCTGGCAGTGCGCCTGCGGGGCGAGGCGCCGCAGTTGGCGCAGGTGGTCAACGCGCTGGGCGCTGTGCTCGCCTGACGTTCCTTGGCTGCTGCTATCGCCGGCACGCCGGCTCCCACCTGTCCTGCGCTGTTTTCAGAGCCTGTGGCAGCCGGCTTGCCGGCGAAAGGCAAATAAAAACCCGGCGCAAGCGCCGGGTCGAAGTCATTCTTGGCTTATGCCTTGGGCACCTGTTTCACCCGGCTTTCCTCCAGCTCCTTGCAGGCCTGCTGGATCATCTGCTCGGTGATCGGGACCTCGCGGCCCTGGGCGTCGATGATCGAACCGCACACCTTCGGCTGCGGCTGGTGGGTAGTCTTCGGTGCTTCGCTGCTATGTTGCAAGCTCATGTCCTGTCTCCTCATCAGGTTCAAGCTCAGGATAACCCCGTTGCCGTGACTGGCCTGTGACAGCTCCCTGGCGTCGCGACAGGGATAGTCCACCAGAAAGTGTGGTAAAGCTCCAGAGGCCTGTTAGAACGAAAGCGCATAGGGACCGGTTCGTGCTTCCCATCGCTGGGCCTCGCTGTCAAACGACGCCGGGTGGGGGCTTGCGGTTCCGTTCGAGCGGATCAGTGGTAGTGTGCAATCTCCTGGCAGTGGATGGTCTTTTCATGCCCGAATCGGTTTCTTCCCGTCAACGCCGCGCCCTGCGCCTGGCCTGGCAGTTCATTCGCCCGTATCGCAAACAGGTGGTGTTGGCCTTGTTGGCGCTGGTGGTCACCGCCGGCATCACGTTGTCGATGGGCCAGGGCATCCGCCTGTTGGTCGACCAAGGTTTCATGACCCGTTCTCCCCAGCAGCTGAACCAGACCATCGGCCTGTTCCTGCTGCTGGTGCTGGCCCTGGCGGTCGGTACGTTCAGCCGGTTCTACCTGGTCTCGTGGATTGGCGAGCGCTGCGTGGCGGATATTCGCAGGGCGGTGTTCGATCACCTGATCGGTTTGCATCCGGGGTTCTTCGAGGACAACCGCAGCTCGGAGATCCAGTCGCGACTGACCGCTGACACCACCTTGCTGCAGTCGGTGATCGGCTCGTCGTTGTCGATGTTCCTGCGCAATGCCTTGATGGTGATCGGTGGCGTGGCATTGCTGTTCGTCACCAACCCCAAGCTGACCAGCATCGTGGTATTGGCGTTGCCGCTGGTGCTGGCGCCGATCCTGCTGTTCGGTCGCAAGGTGCGCAGCCTGTCGCGCCAGAGCCAGGACCGGGTGGCCGACGTGGGTAGCTATGTGGCCGAGACCCTGGGCCAGATCAAGACCGTGCAGGCCTACAACCATCAGGCGCTGGATCGCGAGCGTTTCGCCGATACGGTGGAGGCCGCGTTCGCCGTGGCCCGGCGGCGGATTGCCCAACGCGCCTGGTTGATCACCTTGGTGATCGTGCTGGTGCTGGGGGCGGTCGGGGTGATGCTATGGGTCGGTGGCATGGACGTCATCGCCGGGCGTATTTCCGGGGGCGAACTGGCCGCTTTCGTGTTCTACAGCCTGATCGTCGGCAGTGCCTTCGGCACCCTCAGCGAGGTGATCGGCGAGCTGCAGCGTGCTGCCGGAGCGGCCGAGCGCATTGCCGAACTGTTGGCGGCCCGCAGCGCGATCCTGCCACCGCTGCAGGCGAGCGCCCTGGCTGCGGGGCGGTCCCGTGGCCGCATCGAGCTGCGCGACCTGCGTTTTGCCTACCCGTCGCGCCCTGGCGTGGCGGCCATCGATGGCCTGGACCTGGTCATCGAGCCGGGGCAGACCGTGGCGCTGGTCGGGCCTTCGGGGGCTGGCAAATCCACGTTGTTCGACCTGTTGCTGCGGTTCTACGACCCCCAGCGTGGGCAGATCCTGCTCGATGGCCAGGCGATCACCGAGCTGGACCCAGGCGACCTACGTCGTCAGTTTGCCCTGGTAGCCCAGAACCCGGCGCTGTTTCGCGGCACTGTCGAGGCCAATATCCGCTATGGGCGGCCCGAGGCCAGCCTGGCCGAGGTGGAGGCGGCGGCCCGCAGCGCCCATGCCCACGCGTTCATCGAACAACTGCCCCAGGGTTACCAGACCCTCCTGGGGGAGGGTGGCCTAGGGCTCTCCGGCGGCCAGCGCCAGCGCCTGGCGATTGCCCGTGCGCTGCTGCTGGATGCGCCGATCCTGTTGCTCGATGAAGCCACCAGCGCCCTCGATGCCCAGAGCGAGCACCTGATCCAGCAGGCGCTGCCGCCCCTGATGGCCGGGCGCACCACCCTGGTCATCGCCCACCGCCTGGCCACCGTACAGCATGCCGAGCGCATCGCGGTGATCGACCACGGGCGCGTGGTGGCGGTGGGCAACCACCGCCAACTGATCGAGCAAAGCCCGTTGTATTCCCGCCTGGCCGCCCTGCAGTTCAGCCCGGGCTAGACGCTTTGCGCGGCTGTAACATTTTTGTAGCAAAGGCTTGAGACTATCTCGCTCAACTGTTGCGTAAGTGCTCGACCTGGCTGCTATCGATTGATGGCAGCTTTTTTTTGGCCTGCGAACGAGGGCAAGGATGTCGTTGCGGCGCCCCTCGGCATGCCGTTTCCCTACAGCCTTGTTCCCGAGATCGACCGATGTTGCGTAAATCCCTCAGAATGCAAATCCTGGCCCTGCTCGGCGGCAGCCTGGCGGCGATGTTGCTGATCGCCCTGGTGTGCTTCCAGTTCCTGTCCTCGAGCGTGCGCGGTTATGCCGAGCTGGTCGACGGGCCGTTGCATGACTCGCAGTTGATCGACGAGGCCAATCTGCAATTCAAAATCCAGGTGCAGGAATGGAAGAATGTGCTCTTGCGGGGTCGGCAACCTGCTGAGCTGGACAAGTACTGGCAGCAGTTCCAGGCCCGCGAGCAGCGGGTGCAGACGTTGCTCGGGCAGTTGATCGAAAGCAGCGAAGGCGACCTGGCGCTGCGCCTGCAGCAGCTGCGGGAAAGCCATCGCCAGCTGGGCCAGGCCTATGTCAGTGGTCGCCAGGCCTTCCTGGCGGCGGGCGGCGACCCGGGAGCGGGGGATGCGGCGGTCAAAGGTGTGGACCGTGCCGCCAGCGAGCAGATGAGCGCGTTGGTCGAGCGGTTGCGTGCCGATGCCCAGGAGCGCGCCTCGTCCATCAACGCTACCGCCCAGCGCACGGTGTGGCTGGGCCTGCTGGTGATGCTGGCATCGGCGTTGCTGGTCGGCCTGTTCAGTCTATGGCTGGTCAACCGCAGCCTGGTCGAGCCGATCCGTGGCCTGATCGACTATGTGGCGCAGCTGAGCCAAGGTCGCTTCGCCGCCCGGGTCGACAGTCGCCGGGCCGACGAGCTCGGGCGCCTGGCCCGGGCCGCCAACACCTTGCGTGATTTTCTCGCCGAGACCATCGGCCGGCTCAAGGGCAATGCCGACGATCTGGAGCATGCCAGCGGCCAGTTGCGCAGCATTGCCGGCGACATGGCACGTGGTAGCGATGACCAGTTCCAGCGTACCGATCAGGTGGCCACCGCCATGCACGAGATGTCCGCCACGGCCCAGGAGGTGGCGCGCCATGCCGCCGAGGCGGCGCGGGCGGCGGACGATGCCGACCACAGCGCCCAGGCCGGCGAGCAGGTGATGCAGGCGACCATCGACATCATTGCCCGGGTCAACCATGAAATCGCTGGCACGGCCACGGTGATTCGCGACTTGGAGCATGACAGCACGCGGATCGGCAAGGTCCTGGAGGTGATTCGCGGCATCGCCGAACAGACCAACCTGCTAGCGCTCAATGCGGCCATCGAGGCGGCCCGGGCCGGTGAAGCCGGGCGTGGTTTCGCCGTGGTCGCCGATGAAGTGCGCAGCCTGGCCCAGCGCACTGCCTCGTCCATCGCCGAGATTCACCAGATCATCGAGGCGGTGCAGTCCGGTGCGCTGCAGGCGGTCAGGGCCATCGAGAGTGGCCAGCGCCGCAGCGAGGAGGGCGCCGAGCAGGTGCAACAGGCCGGGCAGATGCTGCAGCGCATCACCACGGCGGTGGAGGCGATACGCGACATGAACCGACAGATCGCCACCGCCGCCGAGGAGCAGACCAGCGTCGCCGAGGACATCTCGCGTAACTTGGTCGAGATCACCCGTATCGCCACGGCCAACCAGCAGGCGGTGCAGGATACCGAGCAGGCCGGGCGACGCCTGCATGGGTTGTCCGGGCAGTTGGGTGAGGTCACGTCCCGGCTCAGTGCCTGAGAAGGCGGTTTCGCCTACCTGCGTCCCTTGCCATGCAATGCGCTGGCAGGCCCGGCGCAATCGCGGGGCACGCCCGCTCCTACAGAAGGAGGGGGCACACGGGCGGGGGAAACCCGCCATTTGCATGCCCAAAGGGCAAGGTAATGTGGCGGATTATCGCCAGCAAAACCGCTAAAGATGGGGTGCGACCACACGTCCTAGCTATTAGCCGTTGGTCTTGGCGAAACTGGCACAACTTCTGCTTGAGGGCGAGCCGGGCCAAGGGCCCACGGTAATCCTGCCCCGATCCATCGAAACCCCAGGCGTCGACCTTCACCGGTCCTGCAGGCCAGTTGCCGCAGGATGGCGCGTCGCTGACGCGAGAGGCCGCGCGAGCCAGAACAACAACCGGGCGTGCACAGCGGGGGCAGGGCAATGCCAGCCACTTCACTTCAATTGGATTGAACTATGAAAAAAATCCTGCTGACGCTCCTGTGCCTGAGCGTCATCGGCTGCTCCAAGCCCGGTGCGCCGGAAAAGTCCGTCGACGTCCTGCTCATCGGCGGCGGCATCATGAGTGCGAGCCTGGGTACCTACCTTACCGAGCTCGAGCCGAACTGGAAGGTCGACGTCTACGAGCGCATGGGCCAAGTCGCCGAGGAAAGCTCCAACGGTTGGAACAACGCCGGTACCGGCCACTCGGCCTTCTGCGAGCTGAACTACACCAGCGAAGGCAAGGACGGCAAGATCGACATCAGCAAGGCGGTCAACGTCAACGAGCAGTTCGAGGTCTCCAAGCAGTTCTGGGCCTACCAGGTCGAGCAGGGCGTGCTGAGCAACCCGAAGTCCTTCATCAACAACGTGCCGCACATGAGCTTCGTCTGGGGTGACGAGAACGTCGCCTTCCTGCACAAGCGCGTCGAGGCCCTGCAGCACAGCTCGTTGTTCCGCGGCATGGAGATCTCCGAGGACCACGAGCAGATCCGCAAGTGGGTACCGATCGTGATGGAAGGCCGTTCGCCTGAGCAGAAGGTCGCTGCCACCCGCATGGCCATCGGCACCGACGTCAACTTCGGCGAGATCACCCGCCAGCTGTTCGCGTCGATGACCCGCAACCCCAACGTCCAGGTGCACCTGCGCCATGAAGTGCGCGATATCGTGCGCAACGACGACGGCAGCTGGAACGTGGTGGTGGCGGACCTGGCCAACGGCGGCCAGGAAACCCGCGTCAACGCGAAGTTCGTGTTCATCGGTGCCGGTGGCGGTGCCCTCAAGCTGCTGCAGAAGTCCGGCATCCCGGAAGCCGAAGGCTACGCAGGGTTCCCGGTCGGTGGCCAGTTCCTGATGACCGACAACCCGGACATCGTCGCCCGCCACAAGGCCAAGCTGTACGGCAAGGCCTCGGTCGGCGCGCCGCCGATGTCGGTGCCGCACCTGGATACCCGCATGATCGACGGCAAGGAAGTGCTGCTGTTCGGCCCGTTCGCGACCTTCTCCACCAAGTACCTGAAAAATGGCTCGCTGCTGGACATGTTCGCATCGCTGACCACGCACAACATCATGCCGATGATGAACGCCGGCATCGACAACATCGACCTGAGCACCTACTTGATGGGCCAGCTGATGCTCAGCTTCGATGACCGCATGAACGCCCTGCGCGAATACTTCCCCAACGCCAAGAACGAAGACTGGAAGCTGCTGCAGGCCGGTCAGCGTGTCCAGGTGATCAAGAAGGACCCCGAGCACGGCGGCATCCTGCAGTTCGGCACCGAGGTGGTGGCTTCCCAGGACGGCACCATCGCCGCGCTGCTGGGGGCTTCGCCAGGTGCATCCACCGCGGCGCCGATCATGCTGACGGTGCTGGAGAAGACCTTCAAGGACCGCGTCCAGAGCCCTGAATGGCAGGCCAAGCTCAAGGAGATCGTGCCGACCTACGGCCAGAAGCTGAACAACAACCTCGAGCTGACCAACAAGACCCGTGAATGGAGCAGTGCGCGCCTGCAGTTGCTGTACGTTCCGGTGCAGCCTGAAGAGGCGGTGGCCGAAGCGGCCATGCTGCAGTAACGTTATAGAGAAGAACGCCCCTCCCGAGGGGCGTTTTTTGCAAGAGCAAGGCTGCTAGAGGGGATCTGTTGTTATCGCGGCCATTGCAAGCTTCTTTGTGGGAGATCACCCAGCCCTTCGGGCTGCGCTGTCGCGCAGAGAACAAGCGGCCCATGCTGCCCCTGTGGGAGCGGCGGTGCGGCGGTCCGACTTGTCCCGCGATCAAGGGCGAAGCCCTTGCCAGGCGACGGTGATATCGGGCCCGGCCTAATCGCGGGACAAGCCCGCTCCCACAGGGTGCCGCAAATCAAATGGTCATGCGTTGTTCTATGAGAGCGGGCTTGCCCCCGCGTGGGCCGCAAGCCCCAGCTTTTCCAGAGACAACAAAAAGCCCGCTCGAGGCGGGCTTCTTGGAGAGGATTTGGTCGGAGAGACAGGATTCGAACCTGCGGCCTTCTCGTCCCGAACGAGACGCGCTACCTGGCTGCGCTACACTCCGATGAACAAAATCCTACTGCATCGCATTTTTCGACGCAACCCCTTGTTGCAAAAAGAGTGTTTGCCGAAAAGCGTCACTCAAATCACAGCTCCTTGACGGTGCGGATCTGGTCTTTGTTGATGCGAGTGCGCTTGCCGTCGAGCTGCTCGAATTCGTAGAAACCGGAGTCCTCGTCGTAGGCAGGAGTGTCCACTGCCTGGATCTCGCGGCCATCATTGAGCGTGATGACGGTCGGCGATGCGCAGCCAGCGAGGGCGCCCAGGCCGAGGGCGAGCAGGAAAGCGGGAAGGGTCCGTTGAATCATTGTGTTTCTCCAGTACGATCGTGCTTGATGTCTAGTAGGACGCCGGGCGTCCACGCAAAGTTCCTTGCACAGTGCAGCATAGCGCCATTGCGCAGGCATTGACGCAGAACAACGGCGGCGTCGCGGCTGGCCTGTGATATAAAAGCGGCCATCTTCCTCTTCCTGCGACGGACTCCCATGAAAGCCAAGGCAGACACCCCCTTCGTGCCGCTGAACATCGCCGTGCTCACGGTCAGCGACACCCGTACCTTCGAGACCGACACGTCCGGCCAGTTGTTCGTCGACCGCCTGGGCGCGGCGGGCCATCGCCTGGCAGCCCGCGTGTTGCTCAAGGACGACCTGTACAAGATCCGCGCCCAGGTCGCCACCTGGATCGCCGATGACCAGGTGCAGGTGGTCCTGATCACTGGCGGCACCGGTTTCACTGGCCGTGACAGCACACCCGAAGCGGTCGCCTGCCTGTTGGACAAGCAGGTCGAGGGCTTCGGCGAGCTGTTCCGGCAGATCTCCGTGGCCGATATCGGCACGTCCACCGTGCAGTCCCGCGCCTTGGCGGGCCTGGCTAACGGTACCCTGGTGTGTTGCCTGCCGGGCTCGACCAACGCGGTGCGTACCGGGTGGGACGGTATCCTGGCCGAGCAGCTCGATGCTCGCCATCGTCCTTGCAACTTCGTACCGCACCTGAAGCAGGCAGCGGCCTGTGAAAGCCGTGGTTGAGGTCGCCAAGCCCCGCCCGCTGATGGCGGTGGAAGAAGCCTTGGAGCGCTTGCTGGCGCTGGCCGAAGCGGCGCCGATCAAGGGCTCGGAAAGTGTGGCCCTGGCCGATGCCCAAGGGCGTGTGCTGGCGCGCGAGGCGGTCGCCGAGCTGGACCTGCCACCCTGGCCGAACAGCGCCATGGATGGCTATGCCCTGCGCCTGGCGGATTGGCAGGGCGAGCCTTTGCCGGTGAGCCAGCGCATCTTCGCTGGCCATGCCCCAGCACCGCTGCAGCCGGGCACGTGTGCACGGATCTTCACTGGCGCGCCGCTGCCCGAGGGGGCCGATTGCGTCGAGATGCAGGAAAACACCGAGGTGCTGGAAAACGGCCAGGTGCGTTTCCTCGAGCCGCTCAAGCCCGGGCAGAACGTACGCCCGCAAGGGCAGGAGACGCGTGTAGGCGAACAGGTGATGGCGGCTGGCACGCGGCTGGGGCCGATCCAGCTGGGGTTGGCGGCAACCTTGGGCCTTGCCCGGCTCGAGGTGGTGCGCAAGGTGCGCGTCGCGGTGTTGTCCACCGGTGACGAACTGGTCGAGCCCGGGCAGCCGCTGGGCCCTGGGCAGATCTACAACAGTAATCGGCGTTTGCTGGCCAGCTGGTTGCAGCGTCTGGGGTGCGAGGTGGTAGATGTAGGCATTCTCGCCGACGACCTGCAGCGTACCCGCGAATGCCTCGCGGGGCTTGGTGACGTCGACCTGATCCTTTCCAGTGGTGGTGTCTCGGTGGGCGAGGCCGACTACCTGGGCATGGCGCTGCGCGAAGCGGGCGAGCTGGCGTTGTGGAAGCTGGCCATCAAGCCGGGCAAGCCGCTGACCTTCGGGCATTTTCGCGGTGTCCCGGTGATCGGCTTGCCAGGCAACCCGGCATCGACCTTGGTCACCTTCGCCTTGCTGACCCGGCCTTACCTGCTGCGTCGCCAAGGCGTGGCGCAGGTCACGCCGCTGCGTTTCAGCGTGCCGGCCGGCTTCGACTGGCCCAAACCGGGAAGTCGGCGCGAATACCTGCGGGCGCGGATCGAAGACGGCCAGGCGCACATCTACAAGAACCAGAGCTCCGGCGTGCTACGCAGTGCGGCCTGGGCCGAGGGGCTGGTGGAGGTGCATGAAGGCGCCACGTTGCGCCAGGGTGACAGCGTGTCGTTCATTCCTTTCAGCGCGTTACTTGACTGAGCGTCCGAGCAACGCGGTATCCATGGCTTCGATCGGCCCCAGTTGGCTCAGGCGCATGTGCACGTTCATCAGTTGCTGCGCCGCGACGCTCCAGTCGTGGCGCTGGCGTACGAACTGCCGGCCTGTCTCGCCCAGTTGACACATGCGCCAGGGCTGGTTGAGCAACTGCGTGATCGACAGCGCCAATTGGCCGCTGTCATCGCTGCCCAGGTAGTGCTCGCCGCTGTTGATCGCCAGGCCTGACGCCCCTTTGCTGGTGGTCAGCACCGGCAGCCCGGCGGCCATGGCTTCGAGGATCTTCACCTTGGAACCGCCGGCATAGCGCAGCGGTGCGAAGAACAATGCCGAGCGCCGTTGCAGGTCCCTCAGGTCCGGGCGATAGCCGATCCATTCGATACGCGGATCGTTCCAATGCAACTTCCAACTGGCTGGCAGCGCATGCCCGGCGATGGCCAGGCGCACGGCCGGGTTGCTCATCCAGACCTGCGGCAGGATCTCTTCCAGCGCCCATTCGATGGCTTCGAGGTTGGCGCCATATTCGAAGTTGCCGACGAACAGCAGGCGCTGGCTGCGGTAGGCCGGCCGTACGTCCTGGTAATAGTCGCAATCGACACCGTTGACCACCACGTTCACCGGCCGGCCGCTGATCTGCCCGATCCATTCGGCATCATGGGCACTGACGGCCACCACCTCGCTGGGCTGGCGCAACACACGCTGCTCCCAGCGCCGGTAGCGCCAGCGGTCGAAGGCGTTGAGCGGGCGTAGCCACAGCGGTAGGCGGTCATGGCAGGCGGTACCCATCACCGACTCGAGATTGTGCTCGGTGAGCATGAAGGGCAGGCGGCGGGCTTGCAGGGCTTTTTCGAAGGGCTGGAAGCTGTAGCTGTGCTCGATCTGGATCACGTCCCAGGGTTCGTCCAGCAACTGTTCGAAGCGGTGTCGCAGGCAGGGCGCCAGGCCATGGATGATGGCCCGCATGGGGTAGTCGATGATCGGTGAAGCCAACAAATTGAGTGGGCTGTGCAGCGGCCGCCGGGGCAGCACGATCAAGCGTTCGACCAAGGGTTCCAGCATTTCGCGGGCAGCATCGCCGAGCGGAACCTTCGATTGCGCCAGCAAGGTGATCCGGTGGCCGTGTCGCGACAGTTCACGCAGCAGATGATATTGCCGGGTCTTGCTGCCGCTGGTGGTGGGCCAGGGCAGGTAGGGCAGTGTCCAGAGTATGCGCATGGCCCCGCTACCTCGTCGTCGGCTGGTACGCTGTTTCAGCCAGGGTATATGGCATGAGCATAGTCAATAAAATGGCCGGGGTGCCAGGCGGCTGGTCTGGAGAGCCAAGTTTTTGTCGGTTGGTCAGGTTCTATCTCACTCATGCCATGCAACCATTGGCCATCAGTCGTGGTCGAGATTGGAAGCGAAAAGGCGAGGGGAAGCGTGATGGGCGAGCGCAAGGCAATGTTGATCCTGCATGGCAAGCAGGCCATGAACGAAGAGGTGCGCAGTGCCGTGGGTACCCTGCGTGAGCGCGGCTGGACGCTGGATGTACGTTTGACCTGGGAGGCGGGCGACGCCCAGCGGTTGGTCGGCGAGGCCTTGGCCGCCGGTTATCCGCACGTGGTCGCCGGTGGTGGGGATGGCACGCTGCGCGACATCGCCGAAGCCATGGGCCAGGCCAGCCACTCGGCCAGCCTGGCGTTGCTACCCTTGGGTACGGCAAACGACTTTGCCAAGGCTGCAGGTGTACCGCTGGAGCCTGAGGCTGCGCTGAACCTGCTGGAGCAGCCGGCCCGGGCGGTGGACCTGGGCAAGGTCGGCGACCAGCTGTTCCTCAACATGGCCACCGGCGGCTTCGGCAGCCAGGTGACCGCCAACACGTCGGAAGACTTGAAGAAGGTGTTGGGCGCTGCGGCCTACTTGTTCACGGGGTTGTCGCGTTTCAGCGAATTGCAGGCCGCCTCGGTGGAACTGCAAGGGCCGGACTTCCACTGGCAGGGCGATTTGCTCGCGCTGGGCATCGGCAACGGCCGCCAGGCGGGTGGCGGGCATGTGCTGTGCCCCGACGCAATGGTCGACGACGGTTTGCTGGACATCGGCATCTTGCCTGCGCCCCAGGAGATGGTCGGGGCGTTGCGTGAGTTGCTGGCCGGAGAAGGGTTGTTCGTCCGGGCCCGCCTGCCCTGGGTCGAAATCAAGGGCTCCCAGGGGTTGGACATCAACCTCGACGGCGAGCCGCTGCAGGCCGACAGCCTGCGCTTCGAGGCCTGCCCGGGGGCATTGCGCCTGCACTTGCCGGAGGACTCGCCAGTGCTCAGTCGTCGAGGCTGATGATCTTCTCGCGCACCGCAAACAGCACGAGGCCGGCAACGTCATAGATTTGCAGGCGTTTCATGATCTGCGAGCGGTGGGTTTCGACGGTCTTGATGGAAAGGCCCAGGCCGCTTGCGATCTCCCGGGTCGACTTGCCGCGCACGATCAGGCGCAGGATTTCCAGCTGGCGGGCGGTCAGGTTGTGTCGATCGACCGCAGGCTGCTTGCCATCTTGGGCACGCAGCAGCGCCTGGTTGATCACCGTGTGGGCGATCGCTGGGCTCAGGTACCGTTCGTCGCTGCGCAAGGCAGCCAAGGCCTGTTCCAGTTCGTTGGCTGTGGTGTCCTTGAGTAGATAGCCATGGGCACCGCTCTCCAGGGCGCGCATGATCAGATCAGGGTCGGTATGCATGGAAAGGATCAGTACCTTGCATGCGAGACCGTTTGCCTGGAGCTGGTTCAAGGCATCCAGGCCGCTGGTCGAGCGCATGGAGATGTCCAGCAGGACGATGTCCGGGGCCAGGCGTTGGACCATTTCCAGCAACTGGCTGCCGTCGTCGGCCTCGCCAACCACCGCATAGCCGGGAATATCGGACACCAGGGCGCGCACGCCGGCACGGATCAGCGAGTGGTCATCCACCAGCAATAATCTACAGGTCATGGGAGGCAGGTATCCTGGCACGCTCTTCGGTGCGCGGTGGCCATGGGAACACGGCGTCGATCCGGGTGCCTTGGCCGGGTTGGCTGGTGATGGTCAGGCTGCCTTGCAGGGCAGTGGCGCGTTCCAGCATGCCTGCCATGCCGCGCTGGCCTGCCTCGGCCGGGTCGGTGGCAGGCGCGAAGCCACAACCGTCGTCCTGGATCGACAGGGCGAGGCCCGAAGGGGTACGCCGCAGGCTGATCGTGAGGTTGCGAGCATTGGCGTGGCGCAACATGTTGGTAACGGCTTCCTGGGTGATGCGAAAGGCCGCCATGGCAACGTCCTCGCAGATGCCCCCCAAACGCTGGTGACACTCCAGGCTCCAATGCACCCCGCTGTTTTCCAGCGTTCGCAGCAAGTGGGCGCGCAGGCTGGCCTCCAGGCCCAGGCTGGCCAGTTCACGCGGATTCAGAAGAGCGGAGACGTCGCGTACATTGCCCAAGGTGTTGTCGAGGGTCTTGCGCAAGGTGTCGCAGTGCGCCTGCAGATCGGCTGGCATGCGCCGTTGGAGCCAGTCGACCTGGAGCTTTGCGGCCGTGAGCAATTGGCCGATGTCGTCATGCAGCTCGCGGCTCAGGCGTTGCCGTTCGCTTTCCTGGACCTTGAGCATGCGATCGGCCAGTTCTGACGGCCGGAGGCTGATCGATCGCCCCCATTGACGCCAGTGCCAGAAAACGCCGGCCAGGGCGAGCACTTGCAACAGCAGCAGGCTGGCAGGCAACGGCTGCCCGCGCAGGCTCAGCATCAGGTTGGCAAGCAGGGAGGCCACGCATATCAATGCAGTCGCCCAGCGCAGCAAGGTGGCGCGGCAACGTGATGGAGTTTTCAAGCGTGGAGACATAAGTAGAAAAGCCACTGAATTATTGCTATTGGAGGCCTTGCATGGGTGTGATCAGAGGCTTTGGCATCCTGCGTTCAACT
Organism: Pseudomonas shiyinii; assembly: GCF_056725765.1. Lineage (NCBI taxonomy): Bacteria > Pseudomonadati > Pseudomonadota > Gammaproteobacteria > Pseudomonadales > Pseudomonadaceae > Pseudomonas > Pseudomonas shiyinii. The sequence goes on from NZ_CM161522.1 coordinate 1,368,215, forward strand.
GTCATCGAAGGTGTCCATCCAATTGGACAATACCCGCGACGCGTGCATTCGATTGCGGGCATGGTATCACTTCAGGTTCATTTGGTCGCTGCTGGGTAATGGCCTGGGGCCCCGGTGTTTTCGGGCACAAGCAGCGTTAAGTCGTGTCGTGGGCTGTCTGTATGACGGTGGGTTCGGAACACACCCGAATGCCTGGGCAGGGACCTCAATGCCGGGGGCTGTTCAGGCTGCTGGATGGCCTGGATATCGCCTGGGTGGGATGTGCGTGAGCGCAAACATCGCCGCGGGCCTGGCAAGGGCTGCACAGCTCGGGAAGGGGTTGACCCACGGCATCGGCCAACTCGCCTAGCAGCAGCTGTTGTTCCTCGGTATCCAGGCTGAGGCGGCCGGTCGAAGCGTCGACCAGCTCCAATTGCCAGGCCAGCAGGTTCAGGCATGCGTGCAGCGCACTCAAGGCTTCACTGCCCAGATGCCGTTGCCGGCAGGCTGGCTCGAGCAACCGTTGCAGGGAGGCCGTGTAGTGGGCGACTTCCAGCAGGCCCAGCAGGTTGGCGCGACGGGCGAGGGTCTCGAGGGTTTCGTTCAGGCAGAAGCAGGCATCGGGATCGTTGTGGATCAGCTCGAGATGCTGCAGGCATTCCAGCGACTTTGTCAGCCACACCTGTGCATCCACCAGGAAATCCTGGAGAACGCCATTGTTCAGTGGTGCGTTGTCCATCATGACGCCCCTGTGTGCAGGGCGGGACACGCGCTTGGCAACACCGAGACTGTCGCTAGCAAAGCCTGACTCCATTCATGCATTGAGAAAGGCGTCACATTAATGGCTAACGGATATGGGGAATATCAGGTCGCACCCGATTGCCACTAGGGGAAACCCTGATGGTTTTCGAAGCAAGGGCGCAAGGACGGGGCTAGAAGGGCTGTAAGCAGTAGAGCATGATGTTAAATTGATATCAATTGGGCATCATGCATTTTTCATGGCAGGTCAAGCTGCTGCTCAAGCCGCCGATACAGGGCAGATGACATCATTCACCTGACTCAAGCCTGGGGGTTTCCAATGGCTGGCATTCTCGACACGGTCGACCAACGAACGCAATTGGTGGGTGAGAACCGCCTGGAGATTCTCATGTTCCGGTTGGCAGGCCGTCAGTTGTTCGCCATCAATGTGTTCAAGGTTCAGGAAGTACTGCAACTGCCAAAGCTGACATTGATGCCACAGCGCCATGCGTTCGTTTGCGGCGTGGTCAACCTGCGCGGCCAGACGCTGCCGGTGATCGACCTGTCCCAGGCGATCGGCATGCGTCCACTGCAGCCGGGGCCGGACAGCACCATCATCGTCACCGAGTACAACCGTTCGGTACAGGCGTTCCTGGTCGGTGGTGTCGATCGCATCGTCAACATGAACTGGGAAGCGATCATGCCACCGCCTTCCAGTGCCGGGCGCCAGCATTACCTGACGGCGATCACCAAGGTCGATGAGCAACTGGTCGAAGTGATCGATGTGGAGAAGGTCCTGGCCGAGATCGTGCCCTACAACACCCGCGTTTCCCGGGACAAGCTCGACGACCCGGTCCTGGCGCGGGCCCGTGGGCGTGAAGTGTTGCTGGTGGACGACTCCAGCGTGGCCCTGGTGCAGTTGCGCGAGACCCTGTCCCAGCTGGGCATGAAGCTGCATGTGGCCAGTGACGGCCTGAAGGCCTTGCGCATGCTCAAGGGGTGGGCCGATGCAGGGGATGACGTCTGCGAGAAGTTGTTGATGGTGTTCACCGATGCGGAAATGCCGGAAATGGACGGTTACCGGCTGACCACGGAGATTCGCAACGATGCCCGTCTGCGCGGTCTGCACGTGGTGCTGCATACCTCGTTGTCGGGGAGCTTCAACGAATCGATGGTCAAGAAGGTCGGCTGCGACAACTTCCTGTCCAAGTTCCAGCCTGACCGGTTGGTGGAGGTGGTCCACCAGCGGCTGATGCTGGATGAGGCCACCGCCTAGTGCTTGCTGGCCATTGCCGGGTATAAGCTTGCGCTTTCGACTGGCACGAGGCGGGCAGGGATGTTTTTGAGTGCGTTGTATCGGTACCCGGTGAAATCGGGGCAGGCCCAGAGCCTCGAGGCTTCGGCGGTAGACGTGCTGGGCCTGCAGGGCGACCGGCGCTGGATGGTGGTGGAGCAAGACAATGGGCGCTTCCTTACCCAGCGGGCCTGGCCGCGCCTGGGGCAGCTCAAGGCCAGTTATGCGGTGGATGGCCAATTGCTGCTTGAAACACCGGGGCAGGCGCCGCTTACGGTGCCTGTACCCCCTGCCGACGAGGCGCTGCGGGGGGTGACCATCTGGCGCGACACCCTGCGCGTGCCCGATGCCGGCGACGCCGCCGCGGCCTGGTTGAGCGAGCTGCTCGGCAAGCCGGTGCGCCTGGTGCATTGTCCCGAGCAGCGGGCCCGCTACCTGCCCAATGGCTATGGGTTCAACAGTGACCGTGCGGCTTTCCCGGACGGGTTTCCTTTGCTGTTGATCGGGCAGGGCTCGCTCGATGAGCTGAATCGACGGATCGGGCGGCCCATGGAGATGTTGCGGTTCCGACCGAACCTGGTGGTTTCGGGGGGCGAGCCGTTTGCCGAGGACGGGTGGAAGCGGATTCGTATCGGCGGCCTGGTTTTCCGGGTGCTCAAGCCCAGCGTGCGTTGCATCCTGACGACCCTGGACCCGGCGACCGGGGAGCGCAGCGCGGACCGCGAACCGTTGACGACCTTGAAGACGTTCCGCGAGCGTGAGGGGGATGTGTTGTTCGGGCAGAACCTGGCGGTGGATGGCAGTGGGGAGTTGCGGGTGGGGATGGCGGTCGAGGTGCTTGAGTAGGGGCTGCGGGCCCCTGTGTTCCGGCCTCCTGTTGCCTCAAGATTACAGGCGGCGCCTGGCCTGGTGGACGGGAGGGCTCTGGTTCTGGAGGCTGCTTTGCAGCCTATCGCCGGCAAGCCGGCTCCTACAGGTATCGCGGTGTCTCTGAAGACAGCGCAGGTCCGGTGGGAGCCGGCTTGCCGGCGATAGGGCCCGAACGACGAACCCAGTAGCGCCCGTCCGCGTCGCCCACCCCGTTACATATCGTCGAAATAACGCTCATGCCAATCCACCAACGGCTGCGGTGAATTCAGCTTCTGCCCGTAGATGACCGAATAGGACAGTACGTTCTGTACATACTGCCGGGTCTCATCGAACGGTATCGATTCTACCCAGACATCGAAGCTCAGGTGCTTGGCGCCCTTGAGCCATTGGCGTACTCGCCCGGGGCCGGCGTTGTAGGCTGCCGATGCCAGCACCCGGTTACCATTGAATTGCCCGTGCACTTGGCTCAGGTAAGCCGCCCCCAGCTGGATGTTCTTGTCTGGGTTGAGCACCTGCGACGGTGAAGCCAACGGTATGTTGAACTTGCGCGCCGTCTCCTTGGCCGTAGCCGGCATCAGCTGCATCAGGCCGCTGGCCCCGACACTGGAGCGGGCGTCTTCCATGAAGGCGCTTTCCTGGCGGGTAATGGCGAACACCCAGCTCGAATGCAGCCCGCGTACCTTGGCCTCGCGTACCAGCGTGTCGCGATGGGCCATGGGGAAGCGGATGTCCAGGTCGTCCCAGTACTGTGCCTGGCTGATGGTGCGAATCGCCGGGAAGTACCAGCGCAGGTCGTAGGCCAGGCGCGCCTGGGCGACCATCTCGTCGCGGTTGAAATGACGGCTGACGTGGTACCACTCGCGGCGGCCTTCGACGATCTGGCCGCGGGCGTGGAATTCCAACGCGCGGCGGATGCCCGGGGTGTTGCGAACCTTGTTGATTACCTGCTGGCTCAGCACCAGCGGCTTGTTGTTCAACTGGTAGGGCGCTTGCGCCCGGTCGGCGGCCAGGAAGCCATAGAAGTCGCGTTCACGGGCCACGGTCTTGTACAGCAGCGGGATCTGTGGGTTGTTCGGCTGGGCAAGCTCCAGGCTGCGTGCCTGCCAGTAGCGCCAGCGGTTGCTGCTGGCCAGGTCCTGGGGCAGGCGTTGGGTCAGCTTGTAGGCCTCTTCCCAGCGCCCCAGGCGCAGCAGCAGGCGCAGGCGCCATTCACTGACGGTGTTGTCGCGCAGTTCGGGGTCGTAGCGCGTCATCAGGTCGAGGGCGCGCGGGTCATAGCGGCGTGCCAGGGTCAGGCCGATCTCGCGAGCGATGGCGACTTTCTCGTCACGGGAGAAGTGCATGCGCTGGGCGTAGTCGTCGAGCAGCGCCATGGCCCGTTCCGGGTCCTGGCGGGCGAGGCGGCGCAGGCCCAGGCTGACCACATCGGACATGGCCTCGTTGGCCGGGGTGAAGCGCGACGGCTGGTTGAGCAGTTGCGGCTTCTGCGCCACGTCGATCAGTAGGCGGCCTTGGGGGGCGAGGGTGGTCAGGCTTTTCACCAGGCTGTTGGCCAGGCCGTAGTTGCGTGCCTGGGCCGCCAGCTTGGCCCGGTGCCAGCGCTTGGCTTCGGTCAACTGGCCCTCGGCGGCCCAGAGGCCGAACAAGGTGTCGCAGGCCGCCGGTTGCGACTTGCCCACGTTCCACAGTTTTTCGGCGCTGGCGAAGCCCTCGGCACGCTGACCGTGGGTGATCTGGTACTGCCCGTTCAGGCAGTCCAGCTCGGTGAAGTTGAGCTTGGGGTCGTAGTACTTGACGAATGTGTTCCACTCTCCGCGCTCGGCCAGCCAGCGCAGCCAGCGCAGCTTCATCCAGTTGGCCTGGGGCAGGTCGCCGTGCTTGGCGAGGAAACCTTCTATTTCCTGGTTGCTGGCGCTCTTGAGGCGGGCGGTGAGCTCGTCATAGGCCAGGTAGGGCGTCAGCGGGTAGTCACGCAGTGCCTGGGCGTAGCGCAGGTAGGGGCCTTTGTCGCCCTTGGCCAGGGCGCGCTTGGCTTCGTCGTAGTACTGACGTTGCTGGGTGATGTCGATGGCCTGTGCCGCGCTCGCGGCGGTGGCGGTGAGCAGCAGGCAGGAAACGAGTTGGAACAGGCGGCTGCGCATGAGACGTCCGGGCAGTTGAACCATGGGAAAGTGACGGCGGAGCCAGCACTGTTGGGATCTATTGCCTTAGCTTAGCCGTTTGCTGGCGGCGGATGAAAGCACTGTGCTGGTATCCAGAGATAATCTTCGACCGGGTGTCGCGCGGCCCTTGGAATAGGGCCGGGTTGATGCCGGGAAGGGGTAAGTCAGGTAGAATGCGTGCCCGGTTTTTGGAGACGATTATGACCCTGCTCAAATTCAGCGATGTGTCCCTCGCGTTCGGTGCCATGCCGCTGCTGGACAAGGTGTCCTGGCAGATCGCGCGTGGCGAGCGGGTGTGCATCATCGGTCGCAACGGCACCGGCAAGTCGAGCATGCTGCGCCTGGTCAAGGGCGAGCAACGGCCCGATGACGGTGAGATCTGGCGGGCCCCGGGCCTGAAGATCGGCGAGTTGCCGCAGGAGTTGCCGGTGGCCGACGAGCGCAGCGTGTTCGACGTCGTGGCCGAGGGTCTGGACGGTGTCGGGGCGCTGCTGGCCGAATATCACCACCTGAGTCAGAACATCCAGGGCGACGCCGACCTGGAGAAACTCATGCATGTCCAGCACGAGCTCGAGGCCCGCGACGGCTGGCGCCTGCAGCAAGTGGTGGAAAGTACCCTGAGCCGCCTGCAGCTGCCGGCCGACAAGACCCTGGCAGAGCTTTCCGGTGGCTGGCGTCGTCGTGTGCTGCTGGCCCAGGCTCTGGTGTCCGAACCCGACCTGCTGCTGCTCGACGAGCCGACCAACCACCTGGACATCGGCGCCATCGCCTGGCTCGAGGAAGCCCTGAGCGGTTTCAACGGTGCGGTGCTGTTCATCACCCACGACCGTTCCTTCCTGCAGAACCTGGCCACCCGTATCCTCGAGCTGGACCGCGGCGGCCTGATCGACTGGAACGGTGACTACGCCAGCTTCCTGGTGCACAAGGAGGCCATGCTGGCCGCCGAGGAAACCGCCAATGCGCTGTTCGACAAGCGCCTGGCCCAGGAGGAAGTGTGGATTCGTCAGGGTATCAAGGCTCGGCGTACCCGCAACGAAGGCCGTGTACGCGCCCTCAAGGCCCTGCGTGTGGAGCGTGGCGAACGGCGTGAGCGCCAGGGCAAGGCGAACATCCAGATCGAGGTGGCGGACAAGTCCGGCAAGCAGGTCATGGTGTTGGAGAACGTCAGTTTCGCCCATGCCGACGGCCCCATGCTGGTCAAGGATTTCTCCATGGTCCTGCAGCGCGAGGACCGCATCGGCCTGCTGGGCGCCAATGGCACCGGCAAGACCACCTTGCTCAAGCTGATGCTGGGTGACCTGGAGCCCAGCAGTGGCAAGGTCGAGCGCGGCACCAAGCTGGAAGTCGCCTACTTCGACCAGATGCGTCACCAGCTGGATCTGGAAAAAACGGTGATCGACAACCTTGCCGAGGGGCGCGACTTCATCGAGATCGATGGCCAGAATCGCCACGTGCTCAGCTACCTGGGCGATTTCCTGTTCAGCCCCCAGCGTGCCCGCACGCCGGTCAAGGCCTTGTCGGGCGGTGAGCGGGCGCGCCTGTTGCTGGCCAAGCTGTTCAGCAAGCCGGCCAACCTGCTGGTGCTGGACGAGCCGACCAACGACCTGGACGTCGAAACCCTCGAGCTGCTCGAGGAAGTGCTGTCCAACTTCAAGGGCACCGTGTTGATGGTCAGCCACGACCGGGCGTTCCTCGACAACGTGGTCACCAGCACCCTGGTGTTCGAAGGCCAGGGGCGGGTGCGTGAATATGTTGGGGGCTATGAGGATTGGATCCGTCAGGGCGGCTCGCCAAAGCTGCTGGGCGTGACCGAGAGCAAGGGCGGCAAGGCAGAGCTTGGCAGCGCGGTGGTGGAGAAGCCTGTCGAGCAGGCGGCGCCAGCGCCGGTTGCGTCTGCCGCTGCGGTGGAGCCTGGGAAGAAGAAGCTCAGCTACAAGCTGCAGCGCGAGCTGGAAGCCCTGCCGGGACAGATCGACGCGCTGGAGCAGCGTATGGCCGCGGTCCAGGAAGAGGTCAATGCCCCTGGTTTCTACCAGCGCCCGATTGGCGAGACTTCGGCAGTACTGGCCAAGCTGGAGCAGATGCAGGGTGAGCTGGATGCCCTGGTCGAGCGTTGGGCCGAGTTGGAAGGGTAGAGCGTATCGGGGGGGCGCTATGCGCCCCATCGCGGGGCAAGCGGGACCGCCGCAGCGCCGCTCCTGCAGGGGCATCGCTGGCCCTGTAGGAGCGGGCTGCAAAGCAGCCGCAAGTACGTGTCAGCCTTCTTTCTTCAGCAGGCGTACCGCCAGCACGTCACAAGGCGCACCGTGCAGCACGTCGTTGGCGGTGGAGCCCAGCAGCAGGGCCAGGCCATGGCGGCCATGGCTGCCCACCACGATCAGGTCACAATTCTGCTCCTTGGCCAGCTGGTGGATTTCCTGGCGTGGCTGGCCGTAGGTCAGGTGCGAGTCGCCACGGTTGATGGTCGGGTACTTGTTGAACAGGCGATCCATGCGCTCCTTGGCCTGGTCGAACTGTTGCTGCTGCAATTGCGACAGGTCCATTGGCACGTCTCCGCCAAAGGCCATGGCCATGGGTTCGACGATATGCACCAGGGAGACCTTGGCGCCCGTGGGTTCGGCGAGTTTCATGGCGCGCTTGATCACCGGGTCGCATTCTTCGGTCAGGTCGACGGCGACCAGAAGATGTTCGTAGGACATGGGTGGTACTCCTGCAATCGCGATAGTAGAAGTATGGTCGCTTTCGGGCCGAATGCCGTGAAACCTGGCTAACCAGCTCATTTGCAACGCTTTATGGGAACTACAGATATGACGGTATGGCTGGTGGTGTCAATCCTTGCGCTGATTCTCAGCCCCTTGGCCTGGTTGCGCCCATCGCGCCAGCAGAGTGAACAGATGAACTTGCGCATGGAGGGGCGACGCATGGGCCTTGCCATGCAGCTGGCGCCCCAGACCTGGCCTCATTGGCTGGAAAAGGAGCCGCCAAGCCCTTGCCCGCAATACCACCGCGCGCGGCGTAAAGGCCATGACGATACCTGGGTGTATTGGCAGGTCACCCCGGGTGTGTGGTGGAACCAGTGGCGCGAACCATGCGAGGACGCGCGTCTGTGCGAGGCCTTTGCGCGCCTGCCGGCGAGCGTCTACAAGATCGAAGCCGACAGCCGCATGCTTGCCCTGTACTGGAGCGAGCGGGGCGACAAATCTGTTTTGCAGGATATTGCCCAGGTCCTCGAAGCCCTCGCTTGATAGGGTTGGGGTATTGGGCGGATGTGAGATCCAGCGCCCCCCGCGCGGCGTTCGATTTCATCGGCGCCGCAAAATTCAAGGCATGCGCTGCGCCATGAATACCTGCCCATCACTGTCATCATGTTTCGTACCCAGTGGGTGCAAAATGACCGGAAAGTCGCGTTTTCACCGTGCTTGCGAGCATTTGACAACGTCGATCTTTTCGAGGAATGTGTGCGTACCCAAATCAAACGGGCGTATGAATTGAGCGTTTGTATGTCGAACGGCTCTAACAGAATCCCGACTCGCGCGCTGACGGGTGTGCCTGGGTAGGGGCCAAGCCGGCCCTTATGCCAGCGTTCGGCGTGTACAGTTCAGCTTCCATATCGTGGAGATCAGTTGATGATTTACGAAGGTAAAGCCATCACGGTTAAGGCTCTTGAAAGCGGCATCGTCGAACTGAAGTTCGACCTCAAGGGTGAGTCCGTCAACAAGTTCAACCGCCTGACCCTGGACGAACTGCGCCAGGCCGTGGATGCCATCAAGGCCGACGCCGCCATCAAGGGCGTGATCGTCAGCAGCGGCAAGGACGTGTTCATCGTCGGCGCCGACATCACCGAATTCGTCGACAACTTCAAGCTGCCCGAGGCCGAGCTGGTCGCCGGGAACCTGGAAGCCAACCGCATCTTCAACGACTTCGAAGACCTCGAAGTGCCGACCGTTGTCGCCATCAACGGCATCGCCCTGGGCGGCGGCCTGGAGATGTGCCTGGCAGCAGACTACCGCGTGATGTCCAGCACGGCGAAGATCGGCCTGCCTGAAGTCAAGCTGGGTATCTACCCGGGCTTCGGCGGTACCGTGCGCCTGCCACGCCTGATCGGTTCGGATAACGCCATCGAGTGGATCGCCGCCGGCAAGGAAAACCGTGCCGAGGACGCCCTGAAGGTCGGTGCCGTCGATGCCGTGGTGGCCCCCGAGCTGCTGCAGGCCGCAGCCCTGGACCTGATCAAGCGCGCCATCAGCGGCGAGCTGGACCACAAGGCCAAGCGCCAGCCCAAGCTGGAAAAGCTCAAGCTCAACGCCATCGAGCAGATGATGGCCTTCGAGACCGCCAAGGGCTTCGTGGCAGGCCAGGCCGGCCCGAACTACCCGGCACCGGTCGAAGCCATCAAGACCATCCAGAAGGCGGCCAACTTCGGCCGTGACAAAGCCCTGGAAGTCGAAGCCGCAGGCTTTGCCAAGCTGGCCAAGACCTCGGTCGCCGAAAGCCTGGTCGGCCTGTTCCTCAATGACCAGGAACTCAAGCGCAAGGCCAAGGCCCATGACCAGATCGCCCACGACGTGAAGCAGGCCGCCGTGCTCGGCGCCGGCATCATGGGGGGTGGCATCGCCTACCAGTCGGCGGTCAAGGGCACGCCGATCCTGATGAAGGACATCCGCGAAGAGGCCATCCAGCTGGGCCTGAACGAAGCCTCCAAACTGCTCGGCAAGCGTGTCGAGAAGGGCCGCCTGACCCCGGCCAAGATGGCCGAGGCGCTCAATGCCATTCGCCCGACCCTGTCCTACGGTGATTTCGGCACTGTCGATATCGTCGTCGAGGCCGTGGTCGAGAATCCGAAGGTCAAGCAGGCCGTGCTGGCGGAAGTGGAAGGGCAGGTCAAGGAGGATGCGATCCTTGCCTCCAACACCTCGACCATCTCCATCAACCTGCTGGCCAAGGCGCTCAAGCGCCCGGAGAATTTCGTCGGCATGCACTTCTTCAACCCGGTGCACATGATGCCGCTGGTGGAAGTGATCCGTGGCGAGAAGTCCAGTGACGTGGCGGTCGCCACCACCGTGGCCTACGCCAAGAAGATGGGCAAGAACCCGATCGTGGTCAACGACTGCCCGGGCTTCTTGGTCAACCGCGTGCTGTTCCCGTACTTTGGTGGTTTCGCCAAGCTGGTCAGCGCAGGCGTGGACTTCGTGCGCATCGACAAAGTCATGGAAAAGTTCGGCTGGCCCATGGGCCCGGCCTATCTGATGGACGTGGTCGGCATCGACACCGGCCACCATGGCCGCGACGTCATGGCCGAAGGCTTCCCGGACCGCATGAAGGATGATCGCCGTTCCGCCGTCGATGCCTTGTACGAGGCCAACCGCCTGGGCCAGAAGAACGGCAAGGGCTTCTACGCCTACGAAACCGACAAGCGCGGCAAGCCGAAGAAGGTCGCCGACCCCTCGGTGCTGGAAGTGCTCAAGCCGATCGTCTTCGAACAGCGTGAAGTGAGCGACGAGGACATCGTCAACTGGATGATGATCCCGCTGTGCCTGGAGACCGTTCGCTGCCTGGAAGACGGCATCGTCGAAACCGCTGCCGAGGCGGACATGGGCCTGGTGTACGGCATCGGCTTCCCTCCCTTCCGCGGTGGCGCGCTGCGCTACATCGATTCGATCGGGGTCGCCGAGTTCGTCGCCCTGGCAGACCGGTACGCCGATCTGGGGCCGCTGTACCACCCGACCGCGAAGCTGCGCGAAATGGCCAAGAGCGGCCAGCGCTTCTTCAACTGAGCGCCCAACGAGTTAGAGCGAGAGTATTGATATGAGCCTGAATCCAAGAGACGTGGTGATTGTCGACTTCGGTCGCACGCCGATGGGCCGTTCCAAGGGTGGTATGCACCGCAACACCCGTGCCGAGGACATGTCCGCGCACCTGATCAGCAAGCTGCTGGAGCGCAACGGCAAGGTCGATCCGAAGGAAGTCGAGGACGTGATCTGGGGCTGCGTCAACCAGACCCTCGAGCAGGGCTGGAACATCGCCCGCATGGCGTCGCTGATGACACCGATCCCGCACACCTCGGCGGCCCAGACCGTCAGCCGCCTGTGCGGCTCGTCGATGAGCGCGCTGCATACCGCTGCCCAGGCGATCATGACCGGCAACGGCGACGTGTTCGTGGTCGGCGGCGTGGAGCACATGGGTCACGTCAGCATGATGCATGGTGTCGACCCGAACCCGCACCTGTCCCTGCACGCGGCCAAGGCCTCGGGGATGATGGGCCTGACTGCCGAGATGCTCGGCAAGATGCACGGCATCACCCGTGAGCAGCAGGACCTGTTCGGTCTGCGTTCGCACCAGCTTGCCCACAAGGCAACGGTCGAAGGCAAGTTCAAGGACGAGATCATCCCGATGCAAGGGTATGACGAGAACGGTTTCCTCAAGGTCTTCGACTACGACGAGACCATTCGCCCGGAAACCACCCTCGAAGGCCTGGCATCGCTCAAGCCGGCATTCAACCCCAAGGGCGGTACCGTCACCGCGGGTACTTCGTCGCAGATCACCGATGGTGCCTCGTGCATGATCGTCATGTCCGGCCAGCGTGCCATGGACCTGGGGATCCAGCCCTTGGCGGTGATCCGTTCGATGGCCGTGGCGGGCGTAGACCCGGCGATCATGGGCTACGGCCCGGTGCCGTCGACCCAGAAAGCCCTCAAGCGCGCCGGCCTGACCATGGCCGATATCGACTTCATCGAGCTCAACGAAGCCTTCGCCGCACAGGCCCTGCCAGTGCTCAAGGATCTGAAAGTGCTCGACAAGATGGATGAGAAGGTTAACCTGCACGGCGGCGCCATCGCCTTGGGCCACCCGTTCGGTTGCTCGGGCGCGCGGATTTCCGGCACCCTGCTCAACGTCATGAAGCAGAATGGCGGTACCCTGGGGGTCGCCACCATGTGCGTCGGCCTGGGCCAGGGCATCACGACTGTCTTCGAACGCGTCTGATCGCGTCGTCGACAGCAACCGGGGCCTTGTGCCCCGGTTTTTGTTTTTTACAAGATTTGTTTCAAGAGGGTGGGCGACATGCAGATACAGCCAGGCGTGTACCGGCATTACAAAGGGCCGGAATACCGTGTGTTCAGTGTTGCACGGCATTCCGAGACCGAAGAGTGGCTGGTGTTCTACCAGGCCCTGTATGGTGAATATGGGCTGTGGGTGCGGCCACTGTCGATGTTCCTGGAGTCCGTCGAGGTTGACGGCGAGCAGGTGCCGCGCTTTGCTTTGGTCAAGGCCGAGGAGGGGATGTTCAAGCGTCCCGACACGGCAAGCGACTGAACCTGAGCGCTTGACCTCACTCTGTTGCCACTATATATAGCGGTGCCGCGTCCGGCACCTGACGCGTTTTTCATCTTCAGATTCAGGAATACTCCGATCCATGGGCAAATCGCTGGTCATTGTGGAATCCCCGGCCAAGGCCAAGACCATCAACAAGTACCTGGGCAGCCAGTACGTGGTGAAGTCGAGTATCGGCCATATCCGAGACCTCCCCACCAGCGGTTCGGCCAGCGCCAGCAAGGAACCGGCGGCCAAGCGCGGCAAGGCCGCAGGTGAGGCGCCGGCCCTGTCGCCGAAAGAGAAGGCCCGTCGCCAGCTGGTGGCACGCATGGGCGTCGACCCGGAAGCCGGCTGGAAGGCCAAGTACGAGATCTTGCCCGGCAAGGAAAAGGTCATCGACGAATTGCGTCGCCTGGCCAAAGATGCCGACACCATCTATCTCGCAACCGACTTGGACCGCGAAGGGGAGGCCATCGCCTGGCACCTGCGCGAGGCCATTGGTGGCGACGACACCCGCTACAAGCGCGTGGTATTCAACGAAATCACCAAGAAGGCCATCCAGGAAGCGTTCTCCCAGCCGGGCGAGCTGGACATCGACCGAGTCAACGCCCAGCAGGCGCGCCGCTTCCTCGATCGCGTGGTTGGCTACATGGTTTCGCCGCTGCTGTGGGCCAAGATCGCCCGTGGCCTTTCGGCCGGTCGCGTACAGTCGGTGGCGGTCAAGCTGGTGGTAGAGCGCGAGCGTGAGATCCGTGCATTCGTCCCGGAAGAGTACTGGGAAGTCCATGCTGACCTGGGCACTGCCAAGAACGCCAAGGTGCGCTTCGAAGTGGCGCGCGAAAAAGGCGAAGCCTTCAAGCCGCTGAACGAAGCCCAGGCCATGGCGGCCCTGGAGAAGCTCAAGGCCTCCAGCTACAGCGTGGCCAAGCGTGAAGATCGCCCGACCAGCAGCAAACCGTCTGCGCCGTTCATCACCTCTACCCTGCAGCAGGCAGCGAGCAACCGCCTGGGCTTCGGCGTGAAGAAAACCATGATGATGGCGCAGCGCCTCTACGAGGCCGGCTACATCACCTACATGCGTACCGACTCGACCAACCTGTCGGTCGATGCGCTGGATATGGCGCGCAGCTACATCGAGCGCGAATTCGGCAAGCAGTACCTGCCTGAAAAGCCGGTGGTGTATGGCAGCAAGGAAGGCGCCCAGGAGGCGCACGAGGCGATTCGTCCTTCGGACGTGAACACCCACCCGAGCAAGCTCAGTGGCATGGAGCGGGACGCCGAACGCCTGTACGAATTGATCTGGCGCCAGTTCCTGGCCTGCCAGATGCCGCCTGCGCAGTACCTGTCCACCAGCGTCACGGTCAATGCCGGCGATTTCGAGCTGCGTGCCAAGGGCCGTATCCTCAAGTTCGACGGCTACACCCGTGTGCTGCCCCAGCAGAGCAAGCCGGGCGAAGATGACGTGCTGCCGGAAATGGCCCAGGGCGAGGTGCTCAAGCTCATCCAGCTCGACCCCAGCCAGCATTTCACCAAGCCACCGGCGCGCTACACCGAAGCCAGCCTGGTCAAGGAAATGGAAAAGCGCGGCATCGGCCGCCCGTCGACCTACGCGGCGATCATCTCCACCATCCAGGACCGCGGCTACGTGACCCTGCACAACCGTCGCTTCTATTCCGAAAAGATGGGCGACATCGTCACCGAGCGCCTCTCGGAGAGCTTCTCCAACCTCATGGACTACGGCTTCACCGCCGGCATGGAGGAGAACCTCGATGACGTGGCCCAGGGCGAGCGTGACTGGAAGAACGTCCTCGACGAGTTCTATGGCGACTTCAGCAAGAAGCTGCTGACCGCCGAGTCGGCCGAGAACGGCATGCGTGCCAACCAGCCGACGCTGACCAACATTCCGTGCAAGGAATGCGGCCGGCCGATGATGATCCGTACTGCCTCCACGGGGGTCTTCCTCGGCTGCTCGGGCTACAGCCTGCCGCCGAAGGAACGTTGCAAGGCCACCGTGAACCTGGTGCCAGGTGACGAGATCGCTGCTGACGATGAAGGCGAGTCCGAATCTCTGGTGTTGCGTGGCAAGCACCGTTGCCCGATCTGCGCCACGGCGATGGATGCCTACCTGCTGGACGAAAAACACAAGCTGCACATTTGTGGCAACAACCCGGACTGCCCGGGCTACGAGATCGAAGAGGGCAGCTACCGCATCAAAGGTTACGAAGGGCCGAGCCTGGAATGTGACAAGTGCGGCAGCGAGATGCAGCTAAAGACCGGCCGTTTCGGCAAGTTCTTCGGTTGCACCAACCCTGCGTGCAAGAACACGCGCAAGCTGCTCAAGAACGGTGAGGCGGCGCCGCCGAAGATGGACAAGGTGGACATGCCGGAGCTCAAGTGTGAGAAGGTCGACGATACCTACGTGCTGCGCGATGGTGCCTCGGGGCTGTTCCTGGCTGCCAGCCAGTTCCCGAAGAACCGCGAAACCCGTGCGCCGCTTGTGCTGGAAATCGTCCCGCACAAGCATGAGATCGACCCGAAGTACCACTTCCTGTGCGATGCGCCGCAGAAGGACCCGGATGGCCGCCCGGCGGTGATCCGCTACAGCCGCAAGACCAAGGAGCAGTACGTGCAGTCCGAGGTGGACGGCAAGCCGACGGGCTGGAAGGCGTTCTACGACGGCAAGGCGTGGAAGGTCGAAGACAAGCGCTGATCGGTAAGCGCTAAAAGAGGCCGCTTCGCGCCCCATCGCGGGGCAAGCCCGCTCCCACAGGATCAGCGCTGACCATGAAGGCGGCGCAACCCTGCAGGAGCGGGTTTGTCCCGCGATGGGGCACGAAGCGGCCCTTGTCTTTTATGACATTCGGCTTGCGGCAGGGCGGGGCGATCCCTGAAACTGAGGCATCGCCTTGCAGCCTAGGGAGGCCATTCGAAATGGCCCAGGAACTCTACACCCGCACCAACCAGAAACTGTTCTTCGCAGGGCTTGCCCTGGAGTCCATGGCCAAGGCTGCCGACAGCCAGGCGATGAATGCCCAGGGCCTGATCCAGGCGGAGCGTGAATCGGCGCTGTTCCACTTGTATGGCGCGCTGCTCGGTCTATGCCATGAGATCGCCGGCTTCTACCGTTTGCCGCAAGCGGCGGCAGCGCAGGTGGAGCTGTTGCTCAATGAGGAGGCGCTCAATGGCATCGCCATTCCGGAGGTGGCCGAAATGCTGGAACTGGCGCGTCAGCCGGAAACCTGGCTCGCGCAATTGCTTCGTGCTTATGCCGATTTGTTCCGACCGCCGGTCGCCAAAAAAGCACCGAAAACTGATGTCACCCAGCCTTTGATCCAGGCTGTGAATCTGGACGAGCCCGAGCAGCCACTGCTCTCCCGGGAGGAGCTGGAAAGTTGGCGCAACAATCTCAAGGGCTTGATACGACGTTTCCGTGACGCGTTGAGTGAGTGCTGACAGCGGCGGTGGCTGGTACAATACCGGCCTTTCGTGAAAAGCAGGCCCTATATGTCAACGTCCTTTCTAGAAATTGTCGAGTTGCCTGATGGCCGGATCGAGCTGCGCCGTGCCGAGGACGAGGGTTCTTTGGTGACCCTGGATTTCTCCGAGGACGCCAAGGCGTTCCTGCAAGGCCAGCATGTGGAAGTGGCCAAGGCCATGTTGAGCGTCGGCGTGCAAATGGCAGGTCGCCTGGTCGAGGGCGATCTCGAGCACGAGGAAGGGCCACGCGTTCTGCATTGAGCCTTGCGCTTTGTAATTCAGAAATTGAAAGACAGGCAAAGCCTGAACATCAGCCGAGGCGGATGTTCAGGCTTTGTGCGTTTCCGGTCGTGGCTGCGCGGATCAGTTGCTGGCGCGCTGTGGCATTGAGGTTGCCAAGCCAGCTGACCACGGTATGGCTGTGGCCCAGACGCAAGGCTTCGCAGGCCAGTTGCAGGGCGCTCTGGTTCGCGCCTGGTTGCAGCAACAGGATGCGTTCACGGTTGAGGCCGGCATCGCGTAGCCAGGCCTGGGTCAGGCTGGCGGGCGGTGCAATGAGGGTCAGCCAGCGGGTTTCGTCCTCTTCGCTCAGTTCTCGTAGAACCGGCGCCAGCAGGCTTTGGCAGTGGCCAGGTGCGCCACGCAGGGACAGTTCGCTGAACAACTCGGGCTGCTGGGGCTTGCGTGGTTGCTCTGCGGCGCCGTTGCGGGCTTTCAGGCCAGGCAGCACCGGCTGGGCCAGGAAGGCCTCGAACAGGGGCAGCTGTGCTTGCTGGGGTGCATGGATGAACTGCTGCATGACGCCTCCTGGATCAGCGGCGAATGACGCCGACACTCAAGCCCTCGATCACCAGTTCCTGTTCTTTCAGGTCGACTTCGATGGGGGCGAATTCGGGGTTTTCGGCGATCAGCCAGACCTTGCTGCCTTCGCGCTTGAAACGCTTGACGGTCACTTCATCGCCGATGCGGGCGACGACGACCTGGCCGTTGCGGGCTTCGCGGCAGGTATGCACCGCCAGCAAGTCGCCGTCGAAGATGCCGATGTCCTTCATGCTCATGCCGTGCACGCGCAACAGGTAGTCGGCGCGGGGGTGGAAGAAGGCCGGGTTGATGTTGCAGGATTCCTCGATGTGTTGCTCGGCGAGGATCGGGGCACCGGCGGCGACGCGGCCGATGATTGGCAGGCCGCTTTCTTCCGCCTTGGTTTCCAGGCCGGGAATGCGGATGCCACGGGAGGCGCCCGGCGTCATTTCGATCGCACCCTTGCGGGCCAGCGCCTTGAGGTGTTCCTCGGCGGCGTTGGGGGACTTGAACCCCAATTCCTGAGCGATTTCCGCACGGGTCGGCGGGAAGCCGTTGTCTTCCAGGCAGCGTTTGATGAAGGCCAGGATTTCGGCTTGGCGTGGCGTCAGTTTCAACATGGCGGGCGCTCTGTCTTTTTATACAGTGACTGGAATTATATACAGTGGATGGCCAGCTGCAAGCACTTGACGACGAGAAAAGCTTCACACGAGGCTGACTTTCATCGCCCAGGCTACGGGATACGCGGGCTGCAGCGTGACATGCGGAGCTGTGGTTAAATGGCGACCCACCAGTCACCGAGCCTTGACAAGAGGCCTGCTTGAAACGTATGTTTCAAACAACTGTTTGTCAGGCGGAGTAGTCATGGCCCAATCCGAAACCGTTGAACGCATTCTCGATGCTGCCGAGCAGCTGTTCGCGGAAAGGGGGTTCGCGGAAACCTCGTTGCGGCTGATCACCAGCAAGGCCGGGGTCAACCTGGCGGCGGTGAACTACCATTTCGGCTCCAAGAAAGCCTTGATCCAGGCGGTCTTCTCACGTTTCCTCGGCCCGTTCTGCGCAAGCCTCGAGCGTGAGCTGGACCGACGCCAGGCTCGCCCCGAGCCGCGACCGAGCCTGGAAGAGCTCCTGGAAATGCTGGTGGAGCAGGCTTTGGCCGTGCAACCGCGCAGCAACAACGACTTGTCGATCTTCATGCGTCTGTTGGGCCTGGCCTTCAGCCAGAGCCAGGGGCACCTGCGCCGCTACCTGGAAGACATGTACGGCAAGGTGTTCCGCCGCTACATGCTGCTGGTCAACGAGGCCGCCCCCCGTATTCCACCGTTGGAGCTGTTCTGGCGCGTGCACTTCATGCTCGGCGCGGCGGCGTTCAGCATGTCGGGCATCAAGGCCTTGCGCGCCATTGCCGAGACCGACTTCGGCGTCGACACCTCGATCGAACAGGTGATGCGCTTGATGGTGCCGTTCCTGGCCGCTGGTATGCGCGCCGACAGCGGTGTCACTGACGAAGCGATGGCCGCCGCGCAATTGCGTCCGCGCAGCAAGACCGGTTCTGCACCGGCCTCGGCCAAGGCCTGAGCGCTGGGCGTGGAAGGGCGCTTGAGCTAAGCTAGCGCCCATGCCTGACCTCGATTTCCTGCACATTTCCCTCGCCGACCAGCGCCTCTATGGGTTCGCCCAGGGCGAGTTGCGCGTGCGCCTGGCCGTGTCCACGGCGCGCAACGGGGCTGGCGAGCGCAATGGCTCGGGTTGCACACCCCGGGGCCTGCATCAGGTCCGCGCGAAGATCGGTGCCGGCTTGCCGCAGGGCGCCGTGCTGAGCAGCCGACGCTGGACCGGCGAGGTCTGGTCCGAAGCGTTGCACGCACGTTTTCCCGGGCGAGACTGGATCTTGAGCCGCATCCTCTGGCTCAGCGGCTGCGAGCCGGGATTCAACCGTCTCGGTCAGGTCGACACCTTTCGCCGCTACATCTACCTGCATGGCACACCGGACACTGAACCTATGGGCGTGCCGCTGTCCCATGGATGCATACGCATGAGGAACAGCGACCTGGTGCCGCTGTTCGACCGTATACAGGAGCATTGCCGGGTGCAGATCGACGAAGCCGCCTGCCCGCAATGGAACTCCCTGCCTCTTCACTGAAGGATTCAATTATGACCGCCAGCCTGCAAGGCTCCCTGATGGTGGATATCGCCGGTAAATGGCTGACCGCCGAAGACCGCCATCTATTGCGCCAGCCCGAGGTGGCCGGCCTGATCATCTTTGCCCGCAACATCGACAGCCCCCGCCAGGTGCGCGAGCTGTGCGCCTCCATCCGCGCCATCCGGCCCGACCTGATCCTGGCGGTCGACCAGGAGGGCGGCCGGGTCCAGCGCCTGCGCCAGGGCTTCGTGCGCCTGCCGGCCATGCGTGCGATCGCCGACAACGCCAACGCCGAGCAGTTGGCCGAGCAGTGCGGTTGGGTGATGGCGACCGAGGTGCTGGCAGTCGGCCTGGACCTGAGCTTCGCGCCGGTACTGGACCTCGATCACCAGCGCAGTGCGGTGGTCGGCAGCCGTGCCTTCGAAGGCGACCCGGCGCGGGCCACGCAGTTGGCCGGAGCCTTCATCCGCGGCATGAACGCAGCCGGCATGGCCGCCTGCGGCAAACACTTCCCCGGCCATGGCTGGGCGGAAGCGGACTCCCATGTGGCCATCCCGACGGATGAGCGCAGCCTGGAGCAATTGCGCCAGGCCGACCTGGTGCCGTTCACGCGCCTGAGTGGCCAGTTGGCGGCCGTGATGCCGGCCCATGTGATCTACCCGCAGGTGGACAACCAGCCGGCTGGCTTCTCGCGTCGCTGGCTGCAGGACATCTTGCGCGGCGAATTGGGCTTCAAGGGGGTGATCTTCAGTGATGACCTGTCGATGGCTGGCGCCCATGTGGTAGGGGATGCGGCCAGCCGTATCGAGGCCGCGCTGAGCGCCGGTTGCGACATGGGGCTGGTGTGCAATGACCGGGCCGCGGCGGAGCTGGCCTTGAGCGCGGCGCAGCGCCTGAAGGTCAGGCCGTCGCCGCGGATCGCGGGAATGCGCGGGCGAGGGTTCGCGCGTACCGACTACCGTCAGCAGCCGCGCTGGCTGGAGGCACTGGGGGCCTTGAAGCAAGCGCAATTGATCGATTGAGCGAGCCCTATCTGGCAAGCCGGCTCCCAACGCTGTGGGCCAGCTTGCCGGCGACAATATCAGGACCGACTACGTTTGCCCGGCAACGGCGCGAACAGCGCCTCGATCTCGTCATCGCCCAGGCGCCACTGCCCGGCCTGCCCGCCATCGAGCAGGCTGGCCGCCAGCGCGGCCTTCTCCTGCTGCAATTGCTGGATCTTTTCTTCCACCGTTCCCCGGGTGATCAATTTGAACACGAACACCGGCTTGTCCTGCCCGATGCGATAGGCTCGGTCGGTAGCCTGGTTCTCGCTGGCCGGGTTCCACCAAGGGTCATAGTGGATCACCGTGTCGGCGGCCGTCAGGTTCAGGCCGGTACCGCCGGCCTTGAGGCTGATCAGGAACACTTCGCTGTGGCCGTTCTGGAACTGCTGCACGGGTGTGCGACGGTCGCGGGTATCGCCGGTCAACAGGCTGTAGCGAATTCTGCGCTTGTCCAGTTCGGCCTCGATCAAGGCCAGCATCGAGGTGAACTGGGAAAACAGCAGCACCTTTCGCCCTTCGCTGAGCAGCTCCTCGAGCATCTCCATCAGGCTGCCCAGCTTGCCTTTGTCGGCCTGGTTGCCCTTGGCTTCCACGCCCTTGACCAGGCGTAGGTCACAGCAGACCTGGCGCAGCTTGAGCAGGGCGTCGAGGATGACGATCTGGCTGCGTGCCGCGCCGTTGCGGGCGATTTCGTCGCGGACTTTCTTGTCCATCGCCACCCGTACCGTTTCGTAGGTGTCGCGCTGGGCATCGCTGAGCTCGACCCAATGGATCATCTCGGTCTTGGCGGGCAATTCGGTGGCCACCTGCTCCTTGGTGCGGCGCAGCAGGAAGGGGCGGATGCGGCTGGTCAGGTGAGCCATGCGTTCGCTGTCGCCGTGGCGTTCGATGGGCGTGCGGTAGTCCTGGTTGAAGCGCTTGAGGTCGCCCAGCCAGCCGGGCATCAGGAAGTGGAACAGCGACCACAGCTCGCCCAGGTTGTTTTCCATTGGCGTGCCGGTCAGGCACAGGCGCTGGCCGGCCTGCAGTTCGCACACCGCCTGGGCGGCCTTGCTGGTGCTGCTCTTGATGTTCTGGGCTTCGTCCAGGATCAACACGCTCCAGGACACCGTGCGCAGGTGCTCGAGGTCTCGCGGCGCCAAGGCATAGGTGGTCAGCACCAGGTCGTAGTCGAGCAGCGTGTTGAAATGCTTGCTGCGCCCCGGGCCATGCAGCGTCAGCACGCGCAGACCGGGGGCGAAGCGTTGGGCTTCGTCGAGCCAGTTGGGCACGAGGCTGGTGGGCATCACTGCCAGGGCGGGTTGCTGCAGTCGGCCGTTTTCCTTTTCCAGCAGCAGGTGGGCCAGGGTCTGCAGGGTCTTGCCCAGGCCCATGTCGTCGCCGAGGATGCCGCCGGTGCCCATTTCACGCAGTGCTTGCAGCCAGTTCAGGCCTTGTTGCTGATAGGGGCGCAGCGCAGCGTTCAGCCCTTTGGGTGGTTCGACCTGCAGGTCGCGGGCATCGCGTAGGCGTCGGCCCAGGTCGCGCAGGTGTTCGCCGCCTTCCCAGCGCAATGGCAGGTGGTCGATGTCGTTCAGTCGCGCGGCGTCGGCGCGGTCCAGGCGCAGGGAGGGGCCGCCGGCATGTTCGTGCAGGTACAGCTCGCCCAAGGTACCCATGACCGCCTTGATGCGACCATAGGGCAGGGCGACGCGCAGGGCAGGGGTGTCCTGGCGGCCGCGGTTGAGGTCGATCAGCAGGTGTTCGTCGTCGCTGCGCCGGGCCAGCTCGCTGGGGCGCAGCAGTTCGGGGCTGCTGCGCAGCAGTTGCAGCATGAT
Source organism: Pseudomonas shiyinii (assembly GCF_056725765.1). Taxonomy (NCBI): domain Bacteria; kingdom Pseudomonadati; phylum Pseudomonadota; class Gammaproteobacteria; order Pseudomonadales; family Pseudomonadaceae; genus Pseudomonas; species Pseudomonas shiyinii. The sequence goes on from NZ_CM161522.1 coordinate 1,389,853, forward strand.
CGGCAGCAGGCTGTGGCGTTGGCCATCGACCACGATCCCCAGCTCCAGGTCGAACCATTCATGGCCGGGTGTTTCGTCGAGGGTGGCGTACCACTCGTCGATGTCCTGCAGGTCGAAGGCGAAATCCCGGGGAATGTCGATTTCCCAGCCGGCCTCGCGCAGGCGTGGCAGGCCTTCACGGGCGAACAGCAGCCAGGCTTCGTCGTCGGCGAGCTGGAACATTTCGCCAGCGCTGTCGGGCAGGGCCTTGCTCTGCCGGGTGGCAGGCTTGAAGCCAAGCCCGCGCAAGGTCTTGCGTATGGCCTGTTCGGCCTGGGGCTGGCGGTGGATGCGTTGGCTGGTCTCGCCCACGAGGCGGTTCAGGGGCTTTTCGTCGCTGCCGCTGGCCAGCAGACCGTCGTAGTTGAAGGCCAGGGCGGCGCGGTGCTGCGTCTGGCGCTGCATGCGCCCGGTCTTGGGCATGTAGGCGCTGAACTCCAGGCTGCCGAGGGTCAGGTGCGGGCGTGGCTGGATGTGGTCGTGTTCTTCGCTGCGCACGGTGGTGGGCGTGGGGACCTGACGGTTCAGGGCGTTGAGCCGATGGCTCAGCGGCACGACCAGATCCTCGGGTACCGTCGGGGCGCGAGCCAGCTGGCTGGCGATGAAGGGGTCCAGGTCATGCTGGAGCCGGCCTGTTTGGCGGGCTTGGGTATCCACGTAATACAACGGGGCCAGCGGCAGCACCGGGAACAGGGCATGGCCATCGTTGTACCAAGCGCCGCGGTAGCTGCCGTTGTCCTGGCGCACCCAACGGAACTCCGCTGACTGCTCGGGCCCCTGGGTGAACGGCTCGGCGTGGTCTTCGAACAGCAGGCGACCTGTGGCCAGGGCATATTCGAGCAATTCCGCCCCTTTCTTGCCCTCCAGCGGCGTCGACGGCGAAACGATGGCTTTGTTCTGCGAGCTGATCAGGCGCAGCAGGCGAGCATCTTCTTCGGTCACGTAGCGAGGGGTGTAGTAGATCATCTCCGGCAACGAGGTGATCTTGCCCAGCTTCAGCCTGCCGTCGCTTTGCAGGGTGCCCTTGAGGGCTTCCAGGCGGCACTGCATACGGTCGAGCTTGACCTGGTAGTAGATGGCCGGCCCCTTGCGCGCGGACTTTTGCTCTGCCGGCGCGGCCGTGGGGGCTTCGAGCGCCTTGACCCATTGGCTCAGTTCGGGGGGGAGCGATGGCCCGCAGCCGGGTGTCGAGGGGTCTTCGATGCAGTCTTGCAGGTGAAACAGCGCGGCGGCGCAGTGCTTGCAGTTGGTCCCTACCGGGCAAGTACAGCGCCCGAGCACACGCAGCTGTGCGCCGCTGTGCAGCAGGTGGATCGTCTGGTTGTAGCGCTGGCCCGCGGAGCCCGAGCAAACCGCCTCGACCGTCTGCTCATGGGCCGAAAGAATCTTGACCTTGCCCTGGATGGCATAGTCCAGGCCACGGCCAAGCGCTCCGGCATCGAAGGCGGATGTCCAGCTCCCGTTGGCCTGGAGCAGCTGCTGCACATCGCACGCGCTCACCTCATTGCTCCATCATCTCCGGGTCGAGCACCGGCAGCTTGCGCATGCCGGCGGGGGTGACCTTCAGCAGCACGGCCAGGTGCCCGCCGTCGAGGAAGGTCAGCTGGTTGGCCTTCATGTTGCTGTTGCTCTGCCTGAACTGCTCGCTGCGCATCACGCTACCATTGCCGTCGAGCTGGTTGACCCAGAAATTGGCGTCCACGGCGATGAAGCGGCCATCGGCGATGCTCAGGTTGCCTTCGATGGGGAAATGCCCGAACTGCTCTTCGCCGGCGCTCAGGGCAATGCGGCTTGGGGTGCTGCCGACCTGCTGTTGCCAGGCCTTGTGCAGCAGCACGGTGTAGTCGGCGGTCGCCTGCAGGCGGGTGGCTTCATCGTCCAGCGCCAGCGGCCGTTCGGCTGCCTTGTCCAGGCGTGGCGCGCCAGCGCTCCAGTCTTCCGGGGCGAACGGGCTGGTCACCGCGGGCACGGCGTTCTGACGCAGCAGGATCATTTCTACCTGATAAAGGCCTTCGGCGAAGGCGGCCGGCGCGAACAGCGTCAGCATCAAGGTCAGGCAACGGATGGCACGCATGGATCTTCCTTAGGCAGGCTGTGGGGTCAGGCGCTCGAACAGCGCCTCCAGGGTGGTGAAACGTTCGTCCGGGCGCTCCATCGGCACGAGGAAGCGGAACTGCGTGGCGCCTTCGAACTTGTAGCGCTTGGGCTGGCCCTGGATGAGCTTGATCAGGGTCAGCGGGTCGACGGGCGTCTCGGCTTCGAATTCGATCTTGCCGCCGTTGGGGCCGGCGTCGACTTTCTTGATGCCGAGCTTTTCCGCCTGCAGCTTGAGCAAGGTCAGGCGGACCAGGTTCTTGGTCGGCTCGGGCAGCAGGCCGAAGCGGTCGATCATCTCCACTTGCAGGTCCTTGAGGCCGTCTTCGTCGGCGGCCGAGGCGATGCGCTTGTAGAGGATCAGGCGGGCATGGACGTCCGGCAGGTAGTCCTCCGGGATCAGGGCCGGCAGGCGCAGGTTGATCTCCGGGCCGCCGCCCAGCGGTTGTTCGAGGTTCGGCTGGGTGCCCTTGCGGATGGCCTTGACCGCGCGTTCGAGCATCTCCATGTAGAGGGTGAAGCCTACGGCCTGGATCTGCCCGCTCTGGCCTTCGCCGAGCAGTTCGCCGGCACCACGGATCTCCAGGTCGTTGGTGGCCAGGACGAAGCCTGCGCCCAGGTCCTGGGTGTTGGCGATGGCCTCCAGGCGCTTTTCGGCATCGGCGCTGATCTGCTGGCGCGGTGGCGTGAGCAGGTAGGCATAGGCTTGGTGGTGGCTGCGCCCGACACGGCCGCGCAGTTGGTGTAGCTGGGCCAGGCCGAACTTGTCGGCACGCTCGATGACGATGGTGTTGGCGCTGGGCACGTCGATACCGGTCTCGATGATGGTCGAGGCCACCAGCACGTTGAAGCGCTTGTGGTAGAAGTCGCTCATCACCTGTTCCAGCTCGCGTTCGCGCATCTGCCCGTGGCCGATGCCGATACGCGCCTCGGGCACCAGCTCGGCCAGTTCGGCCGCGCATTTCTCGATGCTCTTGACGTCGTTGTGCAGGTAATACACCTGGCCGCCGCGCAGCAGCTCGCGCAACAGTGCTTCCTTGACCGTGCTCTTGTTCTGCTCCATGACGAAGGTGCGCACCGACAGGCGTCGCGCCGGTGGAGTGGCGATGATCGACAGGTCGCGCATCCCCGACACCGCCATGTTGAGCGTGCGCGGGATGGGCGTTGCGGTCAGGGTGAGGATGTCCACTTCGCTGCGCAGGGCCTTGAGCTGTTCTTTCTGGCGCACGCCGAAACGGTGTTCCTCATCGATGATGACCAGGCCCAGGTCCTTGAAGCGCACGTCGTCCTGCAGCAGCTTGTGGGTGCCGATGAGGATGTCGATCTTGCCTTCGGCCAGGTCCGCGGCGGCAGCGCTGACTTCCTTGGCCGACTTGAAGCGGCTCATGACCTCGACCGTCACCGGCCAGTCGGCGAAGCGGTCGCGGAAGCTGTTGTAGTGCTGCTGGGCGAGCAGGGTGGTGGGCACCAGCACGGCCACCTGACGGCCGCTGTGCACGGCGATGAAGGCAGCGCGCATGGCCACCTCGGTCTTGCCGAAGCCGACGTCGCCGCACACCAGGCGGTCCATCGGCTTGCCGGCGAGCATATCGGCGCGCACCGCCTCGATGGCCGATTGCTGGTCCGGCGTTTCCTCGAATGGGAAGCCGGCGCTGAAGGTGGCGTAGTCGGCGGCCGGGTCGGCGAATGCATGGCCCTTGCGCGCGGCGCGGCGGGCGTAGATGTCGAGCAGTTCGGCAGCCACGTCGCGGACCTGCTCGGCGGCCTTGCGCTTGGCCTTCTGCCAGGCTTCGGAACCCAGGCGGTGCAGCGGGGCCAAGGCATCGTCGCTGCCGGTGTAGCGGGCGATCAGGTGCAGGTTGGCGACTGGCACGTAGAGCTTGGCGCCTTCGGCGTACTCCAGGGTGAGGAACTCGGCGGCCTGGCCGTCGATTTCCAGCGTGGCCAGGCCCAGGTAGCGGCCCACGCCATGGTCGATGTGCACCACCGGCGCACCTTCGCGCAGCTCGGTGAGGTTCTTGATGACCGCATCGTTAGCCGCGTCGCCGCGTTTCTCGCGGCGCCGACGCTGCATCACGCGCTGGCCGAACAGCGGGCTTTCGGCGACCAGGGCGATGGCCGGCTCGTCCAGCAGCAGGCCGTCGTCCAGTGGGGCGATGGTGATTGCCAGGCGCGCCTTGCCGGTGACGAAGTCAGCCCAGCTTTCGACCGTTTGCGGGCGCAGCTTCAAGCGCTCGAGCAGCTCCAGCAGCACTTCGCGACGGCCCGCCGATTCGGCGGTGAACAGCACGCGGCCGGAGAACTCGTCGAGGAACTTCGACAGTTCGCCCAGGGGCTGGTTGGCCTTGGCTTCGATGGCCAGGTTCGGCAGCGGCCGGGCCGGGAAGCGCTGGCGACCGGCACCAGGCTCGACCTCGTCACTGCTGACCACCACGCGTGGCCACTGCTTGAGCTGGGCGAAGCAGTCCTCGACCGGCAGGAACAGCTCGGCCGGGGGCAACAGTGGGCGGGTCAGGTCGCCGCGGCGTTCTTCGTAGCGCCCGCGCACATCGTTCCAGAAGTGCTCGGCGGCCTGTTCGACGCCGGGCAGGGAGAACACCTGGGTGTCGGCCGGCAGGTAGTCGAACAGGGTCGAGGTTTCCTCGAAGAACAACGGCAGGTAGTACTCGATGCCGGCGGGGATGATGCCGCTGGTCAGGTCCTGGAAGATGGCGCTGCGGCGGAAATCGACATCGAAGCGTTCGCGAAAGCGCGCCTTGAAGCGGGTCACTTCTTCCTTCTGCATCGGGAATTCGCGGGCCGGCAGCAGGCGTACCGAGTCGACCTTGTCGATCGAGCGCTGGGTCTCGGGGTCGAAGGTGCGCAGGGTCTCGATCTCGTCGTCGAACAGGTCGATCCGGTAGGGCAGCTTGCTGCCCATGGGGAACAGGTCGATCAATGCACCGCGCACGGCGAACTCGCCATGCTCGTAGACCGTGTCGACGCAGCGGTAGCCGCTGGCTTCCAGGCGCGTACGCATCTGTTCCACGTCGATCGTCTGGCCGACGTCCAGCACCAGGCTGCTGCCCAGCAGGAAGCGGGTCGGGGCCAGGCGGTGCAGGGCGGTGGTGATCGGCACCACGAGGATGCCGTGGTCCAGTTCCGGCAGCCGGTAGAGGCTGGCGATGCGCTGGGAGATGATGTCCTGGTGTGGCGAGAACAGGTCGTAGGGCAGGGTCTCCCAGTCGGGAAACGGCAGCACCGGCAGGTCGGGCGCGAAGAAGCGCAGCTCCTGTTCCAGACGGTCGGCAGCCTGGCTGTCGGCGGTCAACAGCAGGGTGAAGCGGCCAGCGCTGCTGGCGGCTTCGGCGATGGCAAGGCTCAGGGCGGCCCCGGGCAGGTTGCCCCAGGTTTGTTTGCCGGCCGTGGCCGATAATTGCGGTAGGCGCAGAACTGACACGGGAGATTGGACTCCAAGCGTTGCGGCAAAGACGACAATTGTACCGGTGCCGGTGCGCGCTGTCAGGCTCGGAAGGGCGTGGCGACGGGCTCTGGCGGTGGCGACAGGCGCTCATTGCCCGATACGTCGAGGGGCGTCATAATGTAGCCCCTTTTTTCTCCCCCTACATGTGGAAGGTTCCCGTGACTCAGAAGCCCGACCAGTGTCTTGGTGAGTGGATCGATCGTGAAGCCCTGGCTGAAGCGATGATCCCGCTTATCGGTCAGCTCTACCGCAACAACAACGTGGTGAGCTCGATCTATGGCCGCAGCCTGATCAATCGTTCGGTTATCTCGATCCTCAAAGCCCACCGCTTTGCCCGTCACCGTCAAACCGACGAAACCGAACTGTCCGTCCACGAGACATTCCCCCTGCTCAAGGCCATGAGCGAGCTGAAGCTGGGTGCCGCCTCGGTCGACCTGGGCAAGCTGGCCAACAAGTTCAAGCTGCAAGGCAACGGCCGCACCGTCGAGCAGTTCGTGCGCGAAGAGCTGGCCGATGTCGTCGGCCAGCAGAACGTTTCCCCACGCAAGGGCACTGACGTCGTCCTGTACGGCTTCGGCCGCATCGGCCGCCTGCTGGCGCGTATCCTGATCGAGAAGACCGGTGGTGGCGACGGCCTGCGCCTGCGCGCCATCGTCGTGCGCAAGGGCGCCGAGAACGACCTGACCAAGCGCGCCAGCCTGCTGCGTCGTGACTCGGTACACGGCCCGTTCGATGGCACCATCGTCATCGACGAGCAGAACAACACCATCACCGCCAACGGCAACCTGATCCAGGTCATCTACGCCAAGAACCCGAGCGAAGTCGACTACACCCAGTACGGCATCCAGGATGCCCTGATCGTCGACAACACCGGTGTATGGCGTGATGCCGATGGCCTGGGCCAGCACCTGGCCTGCCCTGGCGCTTCCCGCGTGATCCTCACCGCACCTGGCAAGGGCGCGCTGAAGAACATCGTGCACGGCATCAACCACGGCGACATCACCGCTGATGACAAGATCATCTCCGCCGCCTCCTGCACCACCAACGCCATCGTGCCGGTGCTCAAGGCCGTGAATGACCAGTACGGCATCGTCAACGGCCACGTCGAGACCGTTCACTCGTTCACCAACGACCAGAACCTGATCGACAACTTCCACAAGGGCAGCCGCCGTGGCCGCGCCGCGCCGCTGAACATGGTCATCACCGAGACCGGTGCCGCCACCGCTGCGGCCAAGGCGCTGCCGGTGCTCAAGGGCAAGCTGACCGGCAACGCCATTCGCGTGCCGACGCCGAACGTCTCGATGGCCATCCTGAACCTGAACCTGGAAAAGGCCACGACGCGCGACGAAATCAACGAGTACCTGCGCCAGACCGCCATGCACTCGGACCTGCACAAGCAGATCGACTACGTCAGCTCCCAGGAAGTGGTATCGACCGACTTCGTCGGTTCCCGCCACGCCGGTGTGGTCGACGCCGAGGCGACCATCTGCAACGACAACCGCGTTGTCCTGTACGTCTGGTACGACAACGAATTCGGTTACAGCTGCCAGGTCGTTCGTGTGATGGAAGACATGGCTGGTGTGAACCCGCCAGCGTTTCCACGCTGATCCGCTTGTAATGCGTTGAAGAAACGGGAACCTTCGGGTTCCCGTTTTTTTTGGCCACGAAGCGCCGATCTGCACGGTACCTGTAGGCGCGTGCAGGCGGCTGGACAATCGAGAGATCGAGTTTGCGCGTACTTCTATTACTGTTCATCCTGATGTCCCTTGGTGCCTGCGACCCAGTCCCGACTCTGGAACGCCTGGGCGGCCCGACCATGGGTAGCAGCTACAGCATCCAGTATGTCCGCGACCCTGGCGGCCCGTCGTCAATGGAGGTGCGGGAAGCTGTCGATGCGATCCTCGGTGACATCGACGAGCACTATTCGACCTACCGTGGCGACTCCACCGTCAGCCGGTTCAACCAGCTGCCAGCCAACCGCTGCCTGGCGCTGCCGGCGGACATGCTGGCGTTGGTCGGCTTCGGCCAGCACCTGGCCGAACAGAGCGAGGGGGCCTTCGATCTTACCGTCGAGCCGTTGCTCGACCTGTGGGGTTTCGGCCCCCAAGCCCGGCAGGCGCAGGTGCCCGACCCGCTGCAGCTGGCCCAGGCACGCCAGCGCGTCGGCTACCGGCACCTGCGTATCGAGGGTGATGCCCTGTGCAAGGACGCCCCGGTGGAACTGGACTTCAACAGCATCGCCGCAGGGCACGCCGTGGACCTGATCGCCGAACGCCTGCAGGCGATGGGCGTCAGCCATTTTCTCGTCGAGGCCACCGGCGAGCTCAAGGCCGTGGGCAACAAGCCCGACGGCAGCCCGTGGCGGGTCGCCCTGGAATTGCCCCGCGAAGACCGCCAGGTCGCCCGCCAGGTGATCGCCGTGGATGGCCTGGCCGTGTCGACCTCGGGTGACTATCGCCACTATTTCGAGGACAATGGCCGGCGCTATTCGCACACCTTCGATGCCCGCCTGGGGCGTCCGGTCGAACACGACCTGGCGGCGGTCACCGTGCTCGATGCCTCGGCGCTGCAGGCCGACGGCTATTCGACGCTGCTGTTGATCCTCGGCGCTGAGCAGGGCTGGGATTTCGCCATGGCCCACGGTATTGCCGCGGTGCTGGTGACCCGGGCCGAGGGTGGCTTCGTCTCCCGTGCTACGCCTGCGTTCGAGCAGGCGTTGAAAGGCAGGTGAAAGCGCAAGCACGGATGATCGTCGCCAGGGAGCCGGTGAATGACATGTAGTGCGGTCAAAATTGGCCTACGACGCGACCAAGGGTTAATGTGCGCGGCGTTCACGCTTGATTAGACTGCACCCGAATTTTCTCATGGCGCCCCGGCGACATGATCGCGCCCCGCGGCCACCCGGCCGGCGGGCCAGTTCTGAAGGAGTACGCATGGCTGTCTACAACTACGACGTAGTGGTGCTGGGTTCCGGCCCGGCCGGAGAAGGTGCGGCAATGAATGCCGCCAAAGCAGGACGCAAGGTGGCGATGGTCGACAGCCGTCGCCAGGTCGGCGGCAACTGCACCCACCTGGGCACCATTCCGTCCAAGGCACTGCGTCACTCGGTGCGGCAGATCATGCAGTTCAACACCAACCCGATGTTCCGCGCCATCGGCGAGCCGCGCTGGTTCTCCTTCCCCGATGTGCTCAAGAGCGCCGAGAAGGTGATCTCCAAGCAGGTGGCCTCGCGTACCGGCTACTATGCGCGCAACCGCGTCGATGTGTTCGTCGGCACCGGCAGCTTCGCTGACGAGCAGACCATCGAAGTGGTCTGCTCCAATGGCGTGGTCGAGACCCTGGTGGCCAAGCACATCATCATCGCCACCGGTTCGCGCCCGTACCGCCCGGCCGATATCGACTTCCACCACCCCCGCGTCTACGACAGCGACACCATCCTCAGCCTGAGCCACACCCCGCGCAAGCTGATCGTCTACGGTGCCGGGGTGATCGGCTGCGAATACGCATCGATCTTCAGCGGCCTGGGCGTGCTGGTGGAATTGGTGGACAACCGTGGCCAGCTGCTGAGCTTCCTGGATTCGGAAATCTCCCAGGCGCTGAGCTACCACTTCAGCAACAACAACATCACCGTACGCCACAACGAGGAGTACGACCGGGTCGAAGGTCTGGACAACGGGGTGATCCTGCACCTGAAGTCGGGCAAGAAGATCAAGGCCGACGCCTTGCTGTGGTGCAACGGCCGTACCGGCAACACCGACAAGCTGGGCCTGGAGAACATCGGCATCAAGGTCAACAGCCGTGGCCAGATCGAGGTCGACCAGGCCTACCGTACCAGCGTACCGAACATCTATGGTGCCGGTGACGTGATCGGATGGCCGAGCCTGGCCAGCGCCGCCCACGACCAGGGCCGTTCGGCCGCTGGCAGCATCGTCGACAACGGCAGCTGGCGTTTCGTCGATGATGTGCCGACCGGTATCTATACCATTCCGGAGATCAGCTCGATCGGCAAGAACGAGCAGGAGCTGACCCAGGCCAAGGTGCCGTACGAAGTGGGCAAGGCTTTCTTCAAGAGCATGGCCCGCGCGCAGATCGCCGGCGAGCCCCAGGGCATGCTGAAGATCCTGTTCCATCGTGAGACCCTGGAGATCCTCGGCGTGCACTGCTTCGGCTACCAGGCCTCGGAGATCGTTCACATCGGCCAGGCGATCATGAACCAGCCGGGTGAGCAGAACAATCTGAAGTACTTCGTCAACACCACCTTCAACTACCCGACCATGGCCGAAGCCTATCGGGTAGCGGCCTACGACGGCCTGAACCGGCTTTTTTGAGCGGCTCCGGCCGGTGGCCTGAGCCGGTCGGGGAGTCCGGGTTCAGCCCTTCCCAAGGGTGGTCATGGCCAAACCGGGAAAGTCTGTAATCAGGCTGTCTACGCCAAAGTCGGCGAGCCGGCGCATCAGCGCCGGTTCGTTGACCGTCCACACCGATACGTGCAACCCCTGGCGCTGGGCCTTGAGCAGGCGCTCGGGGGTGCACAGTGTCCAGTTCAAGGCCAGCATGTCACAGCTGTAGTTCTGGGCGACCTTCAGCGGGTCGAGCCAGGCGTATTCGGCCACCAGCCCGCGGGACACGTCCGGCACCAGCTCCAGTGCGGCGCCGAGCACTTCGCGGGAGCTCGAGGTGATGGTCACCTTGTCGAGCAGGCCGTATTGCTGAGCCAGCTCGCGAATGGCCAATACGGTACTGGCGGCGCGGGTGCGCGAGGCACTCTTGACCTCCAGTTGCCAGTGCTCGAAGGCACATTTCTCGAACAGTTCCTCCAGCCGCGGGACAGGGCAGGGCTGCACCCAGCCCGGGCCGCCTTTGCGCGCATCGTAGGTGACCAGCTCGGCGGCGGTGTGCTCGACCACCTTGCCGCGCCGGCCGGTGGTGCGCTTGAGGCTGGGGTCGTGGATCACCATCAGCTCGTTGTCGGCCGACAGGTGCAGGTCCAGCTCGCAGCGATTGACGCCGTGGGACAGGCATTGGCGAAAACTGGTCAAGGTGTTTTCGGGTGCTTCGCCCTTGGCGCCGCGGTGGCCATAGATCAGGGTCACGTTCGTTCCTTCAAATCAGAGTGAATAGGCTCAGGAGGCGGGGTCGTTCTGTTCCAGCGCCTGGCGCCGCTGTTGTTGCTGGCGCTGCAGGATGTAGCGGGCCAGCAACTGGCGCTGGGCGTCGGTCATGTCGATGAATACGGTGCCGACCTCGTATTGGCCGTCCGGGCGCCGGTCGCAGTGGGTGACCCGGGCACGCAGCAGCAGGCCCAGGGCGCGGGGCATCAGCACCATCTTAACGGCCACGCGGGTGCCGGTGGCGAGTGGGGTCGCCTGGGCGAACTCGATGCCGCCTTCGGAGAGGATGACCGGCTGCGGTTGCCCAATTTCGCCCAGCAGGGCCTGGGCCATCACTGCGCTGAGCAGGTCGAGGCGTTTGTTCTGTACCCGCAGGAATGCCGCCAGGGTGCGGTCCTTTTCGCTGAGCTGGCGCATCAGGTGCTGGGATTCGAAGTCGGCAAGGTGCAGTTCGCTGAGCAGGTTGAACAGCGGTGAAGCATCTTGCAACAGGTCTGTTTCCAGGGCTTCGGCCGCGCCCAGGGGGCTGATTTCAAGTGCGATACTGTCTTCGATGCGGTAGTATTCGCGGCGATCTTCTTCGTCTAGTGTCGTCATGGCGAACCCATGGTTACGGCGGTGGTCCGAGTGTAAAGCCGCTGCAGGCGCCCTGCCACAAGGACGTTCCCTTTCATCCGAACAAGCCCCGACATGTTCAGACCTCTTTTCGTATTCATCGGTACGCGTTATACCCGTGCCAAGCGTCGCAACCACTTCGTCTCGTTCATTTCGCTGACTTCGATGATCGGCCTCGCCCTTGGCGTGGTGGTGATGATCGTGGTGCTGTCGGTCATGAACGGTTTCGACCACGAGATGCGTACCCGCGTGCTGGGCATGATCCCTCACGCCACGCTGGAAAGCGGCCAGCCGCTGGACGACTGGCCGGCCCTCGCCCAACAAGTAAAGCAGAATCCTCAAGTGCTTGCGGTGGCGCCCTTCACCCAGATGCAGGGGTTGCTGACCCATGACGGCAAGGTGCAGAAGGTACTGCTCAACGGCATCGACCCTGCGCGCGAGCGCGAGGTGTCGATCATCGACAACTTCATTCGCGACGGCAGTCTCGACAAACTGGCGCCGGGCGAGTGGGGCATCATGATCGGCGACAAGGCCGCGGCCAAGCTGGGCGTGGGCATCGGCGACAAGCTGACCTTCGTCGCCCCGGAGGTCAGCGTGACCCCGGCCGGCATGTTCCCGCGCATGAAGCGCTTCACCGTGGTCGGCACCTTCCATGTCGGCGCCGGTGAGATCGATGGCTACCTGGGCCTGACCAACATCAACGACCTGTCGCGCTTGCACCGCTGGAAGGCCGACCAGGTCCAGGGCCTGCGGCTGAAGTTCGATGACCTGTTCCAGGCCCCGCGGGTGGCCTGGAATATCGCCCAGAACCTGGGCGAGCAGGAATTCTATGCCCGTGACTGGACTCGCACCCACGGCAACCTGTACCAGGCGATCCGCATGGAGAAGGCCATGATCGGCCTGCTGTTGCTGCTGATCGTGGCGGTGGCGGCGTTCAACATCATTTCCACCCTGGTGATGGTGGTCAACGACAAGCGGGGCGATATCGCCATCCTGCGTACCCTGGGCGCCACCCCGGCGCAGATCATGGCCATCTTCATGGTCCAGGGCACGGTGATCGGCGTGGTCGGTACCCTGATCGGCGCCGTGGTCGGGATCTTCGCGGCGCTCAATGTCAGTGCGGTGATCGCCGGCATCGAGACGCTGATCGGGCACAAGTTCCTGAATGCCGATGTGTATTTCATCGATTACCTGCCGTCGCAGATCCAGGCCCAGGACGTGTACATGGTCTGTGGTGCGGCGCTGGTCCTGAGTTTCTTCGCCACCCTGTACCCGGCCTGGCGTGCGGCCCGCACCCAGCCTGCAGAGGCGCTACGTTATGAGTGAGTCGCGCATGAGTGATAAAGCCGTACTGAGTTGCCGCAACCTGGGCAAGTCCTACGAGGAAGGCCCGGAGTCGGTGCAGGTGCTGTCGGGCTTGAACCTGGAGCTGCACGCCGGTGAGCGGGTGGCCATCGTCGGCAGCTCCGGCTCCGGCAAGAGCACCTTGCTCAACCTGTTGGGCGGCCTCGACACGCCGACCCAGGGCAGTGTCTGGCTGGCCGGCGAGGAGCTGTCGGCCCTCGGCGAGCGCGCCCGTGGCTTGCTGCGCAACCGCGCCTTGGGTTTCGTGTACCAGTTCCATCACCTGCTGCCGGAGTTCACTGCCCTGGAGAACGCCTGCATGCCGCTGCTGATCGGCCGTACGCCGATCCCCGAGGCCCGCGAGCGTGCCGAGGCGCTGCTCAAGCGGGTGGGCCTGGGCCATCGCCTTAACCACAAGCCGGCCGAGCTGTCCGGCGGTGAGCGCCAGCGCGTGGCGATCGCCCGTGCCCTGGTCAATCGCCCGGGTCTGGTGATGCTCGACGAGCCCACCGGCAACCTCGACCACCATACCGCCCAGGGTATCCAGGAGTTGATGCAGGAGTTGTCCAGCTCGTCCCAGACAGCCTTCCTGGTGGTGACCCACGACCTCAACCTGGCACGCCAGATGGACCGGGTCCTGCGCCTGGAAGACGGCCACCTGGTGCCGATCTGAGCCGCTCGCACGCGGCGGCAGGAGCCGCTGCGTAACTCTTTTTCATTGGGTGTTCTCGTACATGTTCAGACCCTTGCCCTTGTTCATCGGTGCCCGCTACACCCGTGCCAAGCGCCGCAACCATTTCATCTCGTTCATCTCCATGACCTCGATGATCGGCCTGTCCCTGGGCGTGCTGGCGATGATCGTGGTGCTCTCGGTGATGAACGGCTTCCAGCGCGAAATGAGCTCGCGCATCCTCGGCCTGGTGCCCCATGCCAGCATCCTTGGCGTGCAGCCGCTGGACGACTGGCGCAAGGTCGCCGATAGCGCGCTGAAGAACCCGGCCGTGATGGCCGCCGCGCCGCTGACCGAAATGGAAGGCATGCTGTCCTATAAGGGCGCCATGCAGCCGATCCAGGTCAGCGGTATCGACCCGGCCGAGGAAGGCAAGGTCTCCATCGTCGGCCAGCATATCGTCCAGGGGCGGTTGCAGGACCTGGTGCCGGGCGAGTATGGCGTGGTGATCGGCGAGCTGACGGCCCGGCGTTTCCGCCTCAATACCGGTGACAAGCTGACCCTGATCGTTCCTGAGATCAGCAAGGCGCCGGGTGGCATCACGCCGCGCATGCAGCGCCTGACCGTGGTCGGGATCTTCAAGGTGGGGGCCGAGCTGGATGGCTCGCAGGCTTACATACACGTGGCCGATGCCGGTGAGATGCAGCGCTGGGCACCGGGCAGTGTGCAGGGCGTGCGCCTGAAGCTGCACGACCTGTATGCCGCGCCGCAGGTGTCCAAGGCGATCGCCGCAGGCCTGGGCGATGCCTACCGCGCCGATGACTGGTCCCACACCCAGGGCAGCCTGTTCAGTGCCATGAAGATGGAAAAGACCATGATCGGCCTGCTGTTGATGATGATCATCGCCGTGGCGGCCTTCAACATCATCGCCACTCTGGTGATGGTGGTGAACGACAAGGGTTCGGACATCGCCATCCTGCGTACCATCGGCGCCACGCCGGCGCAGATCATGGGGACCTTCATGGTCCAGGGTTCCTTGATCGGTATCGTCGGCACCCTGGTCGGCGGTGTGCTGGGCGTGGTCGCCGCGTTCAATGTCAGCCAGATCGTCGGCTGGCTGGAGCGGGTCAGCGGGCAGCACATCTTCACTTCCGACGTGTACTTCATCAGCAGCCTGCCGTCGGAGCTGCAGTGGGGCGACGTGGCGATCATCTGCACGGCGGGGCTGGTGATGAGCTTCCTGGCGACGATCTACCCGGCGTATCGGGCGTCCCAGGTGGAGCCGGCGATGGCGTTGCGTTACGAGTGACGTTCCAGGGCCGCTTTGCGGCCCATCGCAGGCTCCGCCAGCTCCCACGAAGCAAGCGCAGCCTGGGCCGTATTGGCACAGCTGAGCAGTATTAAGCCAACCGAAGGCAATTTGAGCTGTCCAGCACCATAGACTCTCCCACAGGTACGATGGTGTCTTTGAAAATAGCGCAGGCCAGGTGGGAGCAACTGTCTTGAGTTTTTTGCCCTGGCTCAATCGCCGGCAAGCCGGCTCCCACAGGCTCTGAAAACAGCGCAGGTCAGGTGGGAGCCGGCTTGCCGGCGATGGAGCGCGCAGAGGCCTCTATTCGGGTAGCTCGATGACAAACCGCGTCCAACCTTCCACGCACTCGGCGCGAATGGTTCCACCATGCGCCTGGATGATCGAACGGGTGATCGCCAGGCCCAGCCCCGCATGCTCGCTGCTGCCTTCCCGGCGCGCGGGGTCGGCGCGGTAGAAGCGGTCGAACAGGCGCGGCAGCATGGCCGGTGCGATCGCAGGACCTGTATTGGCGACTGTGATCTGTGTGCCGGGCACCAGCATCACACGAATCTCCCCGCCGTTTGGCGTGAAGCGCAGCGCGTTGTCGAGCAGGTTGGACAGCGCTCGGCGCAGCATGTGCCGGTCGCCTTCGAGCCTCGCCTGGCCTTCACGCAGCAGCCGCACCTCGGCGTCCTCGGCCAAGGGCGCATAGTACTCAAGCAGTGCATCCAGCTCCTGGGCCAGGTCCAGGGCCTCGCGGTTGGGCATGAGCAGGCCATGGTCGGCCTTGGCCAGGTACAGCATGTCGTTGACCAGTTGCGCCATCCATTGCAGCTCTTCCAGGTTGCCGTGCAGCGCTTCGCGGTACTCCTCGAGGCCGCGCGGGCGGGTGAGGGTGACCTGGGTATGGGTCAGCAGGTTGGACAGGGGCGTGCGCAGTTCGTGGGCGATGTCGGCGGAAAACGCCGAGAGGCGCTGGAAGGCATCGTCCAGCCGCTGCAGCATGGCATTGACCGTGTCGGCCAGCTCCGCCAGCTCCTCGGGCATCTGCGCCACCGGCAGGCGGGTGGTGAGGGAGCGTGCGTTGACGCTGGCGGCCACTTCGCCCATCTGCCGCAAGGGGCGTAGCCCACGGCGCGCAGCCCAGGCACCGAGCAGGGCGGTGGCTAGGGCCGACAGGCCGACTGTCAGCCAGATCAGGCGCTGCATGCCCTGCAAAAAATGCTGGTGATGGGTGATGTCGAGGAACAGGGTCAGTTGCCCTGCGCTTGGGTTTTGCTCGTCCAGGCGGGTCGACAGGCTGCGGTAGTCGATGCCGTCGGCATGTAGGGTCGCCAGGCCTGGATGGCGGGGCGCCTCGGGCAGGTCGGTGCGGCTGTCGTACCACACCACGCCATCGGCGCCACGAATGCGCAGGGCCAGGTCGGCCTGGTGGCTCAGCTCGTTGCGCAGCGCCGGCAGCCGTTGTGCCAGCGCGTCGTGGCTGGCCACGCCGTCGAGCAGCGTGCGCATCAGGGACAGGCGGCTGCCGAGCAATTGCTGGTCCAGCTCGATGAAGTGCCGTTCGCTGGCCCGGCTGAACAGCAGCCCGGCGGTCAGCGAAACGGCTGCGGTGCAGGCAGCGAACAGCAGGGCCAGGCGCCCGCCAAGGGACAAGCGACGCATCAATCCTGGCGCTCCTCGAGCACGTAGCCCATGCCACGCACGGTGTGGATCAGCTTGTTGGCATGGCCGTCGTCGATCTTCAGGCGCAGGCGACGGATCGCCACTTCGATGACATTGGTGTCGCTGTCGAAATTCATGTCCCATACCTGCGAGGCGATCAGCGACTTGGGCAGCACTTCGCCCTGGCGACGCAGCAGCAGTTCGAGCAGGGCGAACTCCTTGGCGGTCAGGTCGATACGCTGCCCGTCGCGGTCGGCGCGGCGGCGGATCAGGTCCAGGCGCAGGTCGGCCAGGCCCAGTGTGGTGTCCTGGTTGGGGCTGGTGCCGCGGCGCAGCAGGGTGCGGACCCGCGCCAGCAGCTCGGAGAAGGCGAAAGGCTTGACCAGGTAGTCGTCGGCGCCCAGTTCCAGGCCGTGCACCCGATCTTCGACGGCATCGCGTGCGGTGAGGAACAGTACCGGCGTATCCAGGCCGGCCTGGCGGACGGCCTGGAGGATCTGCCAGCCATTGCGTCCTGGCAGCATCACATCGAGGATCAACAGGTCATGGTCGCCGCTCAGGGCCAGGTGCTGGCCGGTGTCCCCATCGCTGGCCAGCTCCGTGGCGAAGCCCGCTTCGCTCAGGCCCTGGCACAGGTACTGGCCGGTCTTGGCCTGGTCTTCGACGATCAGCAGTTTCATGGTGTCCCTTGTGCTGGAAGGTGAGGGCAGTGAGTACCGGGCAGATGATACGTGACCCAGGGCCTGCCGGGCGAAGCTGACGGCGTTGTAATGCGGCTGTCAGCCAGCGGCCAGCCACGCTTGGTCGCCTGGTGGGGGCCAGCGGGCGACGCCAGTGCCAAGGCAGGCGCTAAAAACGGTAGACTAGGGCCATTCGAAACTTCCGTATCCAGGTCAGGTCCATGCATCCCGCCGCCGAACATTCCCCGCTGGGTAAGTCCAGCGAGTACATCGCCACCTACACCCCTTCGCTGCTGTTCCCCATCCCGCGTACGGCCAAGTGGGCCGAGCTGGGTGTCACGGCCCAGACCTTGCCCTGGCAGGGCGTGGACTACTGGAACTGTTTCGAGCTGTCCTGGCTGCTGCCTTCGGGCAAGCCGGTGGTGGCCATTGGCGAATTCGCCATCCCGGCCGACTCGCCGAACATCATCGAGTCCAAGTCGTTCAAGCTGTACCTCAATTCGCTGAACCAGACGACATTTGCCTCGGTCGGTGAGCTGCAGGCCTGCCTGGAGAAGGACCTGTCCGCCGCTGCCGGCAAGCCGGTGGGCGTTCGGGTTCGCAGCCTGGGTGAAGTCGAGGCCCAGGGCGTGGTAGCCCTGCCTGGCCAGTGCATCGATGCCCTGGATGTAAACATCAGCAACTACGAACAGCCCCAGCCAGAGCTGCTGCACTGCGACGCGCAGCGTGTGGTCGAGGAAACCGTTCACAGCCACTTGCTCAAGTCCAACTGCCCGGTGACCGGCCAGCCGGACTGGGGAAGCGTGGTGGTGCAATACAAGGGCCTGGCCCTGGATCATGCCAGCCTGCTGAGCTACCTGGTGAGCTTCCGCCAGCATGCCGACTTCCATGAGCAGTGCGTCGAGCGCATCTACCTGGACCTGCTGCGCCTGCTCAAGCCGGAACATTTGACCGTATATGCACGCTATGTGCGCCGTGGCGGCCTGGACATCAACCCGTACCGCAGCACTGGGGCGATCAGCCCAGGCAACCAGCGGCTGGTTCGTCAGTAAGCGGGGGCCGCTGTGCGGCCCCACGGATGAAGGGTCAGATCCCCATGCTGTGCAGGCTGTTGGCGATATTGCGCAGGATGGCGGTCAGGTCGGGGTGGTCTGCTTCGAAGCGCTCGACGGCCGAATTGACACCATCGACCAGGTTGGTGTCCTGGGTGGCTTCCTCCAGTTTGATCTGGGCTTCGATCTGCTGCATCAGTGCATGCAGATGCTCGCGCTCTTCCAGCGAGAGCGGCGGGTTGCGTTCCAGTTGCTCGCGCAGGCTCTCGAGTTGCTCTTGCAGTTCGCGGGCAGGCATTGGGTGTTCTCCCTCTATGGCTAGGCAAGGCATGGACCTTCGCAACGGGGCAAAGGTTCTGGCCTGTCTTCAAGCGTAATCCACCGGCGGGCGCTTTGCATGATCCGCGTCAACCAGGCCGTATCAGGGTTTTTCACCCTTGCGCCGGCGCAGGGCGATATCGGCAAGGCAGGTGTCCAAGGCCTCCAGGTGGTCGATCACCGAGTGCACGCCCAGGCCGAACAATGCCAGGGTCGCCTTGCCACGCGCCAGTTCCCGTTCCTGCTCGGTCATGGCCTGCCACTGGCTGGAGCTGGGGTCGCACTCAGGGCTGCTGCCGGCCAGGCCGACCGTCCACAACCCGGCGTTGAGGCCCGCTTGCAACAGGCGTGGTTGGCCGCTGACCAGCACGCAGCCCTCCAGGCGTTCGCTTTGCAGAACCATCAGCGCCTGCCAGCAGGCATTCGGTGCCGGCAAGGGGCAGCCGTTGACCAGATGCCCGGGCAGCCAGTCTGGCAGTGCGGCGGCCAGGCGCTTGCCCTGGCTTGGGCTTACGTCGTCGAGCCAGATACAGGGCACGCGCTGGCGCTGCAGGTTGGACAGGGTGTCGAGGGCACCCGGCAAGGGCTGGGCGGCGCCGCCCACGGGTTGGACCAGGCAACCGCGCAGCCCGAAGAGCACGGCGGTGAAGTCGGATGCATCGAGCATGGCAACGTCCCTGAAATAGCCCGCAGGCTAGGTCGGCTGTGTTACCGCGGGATGACACTGCAACAGTTGTTCACATAATCTTGAATAAAAATGTGTAAGGCTGTTTATCAGCCAATCAGCATTTATACTGGCGTCTTAGTTACGCAGCGCCCAGCGGGGCGTTGCGGCCGTGAAATTCGATGGAGAAACATCTATGCGTAGGATCGGTGCCGGTGTGATCGAGCGAGTCACCCAGGCCTGTGTCTGCGCCAGCTTGTTGCTGGCGCCTGTGGCAGCCACCCAGGCGGCCACCGAGGAGGATCCCTGGGAGGCGGTCAACCGACCGATCTTCAAGTTCAACGATACCCTCGACACCTATGCCCTCAAGCCGTTGGCCAAGGGCTACCAGGCGGTCACCCCGCAATTCCTCGAAGATGGCATCCACAACATCTTCCGCAACCTGGGCGATGTCACCAACCTGGTGAACGATGTGCTGCAGCTCAAGCCGCACGCCGCCGGCGTCGATACCGCGCGCCTGATCGTCAACACCACCTTCGGCCTGGGTGGCTTCTTCGATGTCGGTACCAAGATGGGGCTGCAGCGCAACGACGAGGACTTCGGCCAGACCCTGGGCTACTGGGGCGTGGGCAGTGGCCCATACGTGGTCATTCCGTTCCTTGGCCCAAGCACCGTGCGCGATGGCCTGGCCAAGTACCCGGACACTTACACCCGACCTTACCGTTACATGGACCATGTGCCGACCCGCAACTCGATCTTCGCCCTGGAGGTGATCGACACCCGGGCCGACCTGTTGTCGGCAGAGAAGCTGATCAGCGGCGACAAGTACGTCTTCATTCGTAATGCCTACCTGCAGAACCGTGAGTTCCGCGTCAAGGATGGCGAAGTCGAAGACGACTTCTGATCGTAGGGTCGCAGCGCAGCCTGATAGTGGTTCATGGCCATTCAGTCAGGAAATTCGTCGTGATGGGCTGCTATGCGGCCCATTGCGGGGCGCCAATTTCGAGCCCTGGAAGGGCCACAGGCGGCGCTGTTCACGCGTGGCTTCCATCCATTCGGATCGCACCAGGTCGCTTTCTTATAACTTCCGGTCATTTGCCTTATAACGGTGCAGGCAACTCGACCCTTGCATGCTTGAAACGCCTGGCGGATGGGAGTACCGTCTGCGCCTTACAGGGTACCTCTGCAAGTTGCCGGGCTTGTTTTCTTGTCCTACAACTCAAGTAGAGTGATGCCACACCGTATTCCAGTAGCACCGCGGCCAGCTTGCCGACGCCGCTACACCAACCCAATCCGGCGCCGTTCGCCCACATGCAGAAAACCAGTGCAACGCTGCTGATCATCGATGACGACGACGTGGTCCGTGCCAGCCTCGCCGCCTATCTGGAAGACAGTGGCTTCAGCGTCCTCCAGGCCGGCAATGGCCAGCAGGGGCTCCAGGTCTTCGAAGAACACCAGCCCGACCTCGTGATCTGCGATTTGCGCATGCCGCAGATGGGCGGCCTCGAACTGATCCGTCGGGTCAGCGAGCGCGCACCGCAATTGCCGGTGATCGTGGTCTCCGGCGCGGGTGTCATGAACGATGCGGTCGAGGCCTTGCGCCTGGGCGCCGCCGACTACCTGATCAAGCCCCTGGAAGACCTCGCCGTGCTCGAGCATTCGGTGCGTCGCGCCCTCGACCGCTCGCGCCTGGTGCTCGAGAACCAGCGCTACCGGGACAAGCTCGAGGCGGCCAACCGTGAGCTGGAAGCCAGCCTACACCTGCTGCAGGAGGACCAGAACGCCGGTCGCCAGGTGCAGATGAACATGCTGCCGGAAAGCCCGTGGGTGGCCGGTGACCTGTCGTTCGAGCACCAGATCATCCCGTCGCTGTACCTGTCGGGCGATTTTGCCGACTACTTCCGCGTGGATGAGCGGCGTATCGCCTTCTACCTGGCGGACGTGTCCGGCCATGGCGCCTCGTCGGCGTTCGTCACGGTGCTGCTCAAGTTCATGACCACCCGGCTGTTGTTCGAATTCAAGCGCAGCAACAGGATGCGCGAGTTCAAGCCTTCGCAGGTGCTCAGCCACATCAACCGTGGGCTGATCAACTGCAAGCTGGGCAAGCATGTGACCATGGTCGGCGGGGTGATCGACGAGGACACCGGGTTGATGACCTACAGCGTCGGCGGCCATTTGCCGCTGCCGGTGCTCTATACCCCTGGCCAGGCCCGCTACCTGGAGGGCCGCGGCCTGCCGGTGGGGCTGTTCGAGGAGGCCAGCTACCAGGACCAGGTGCTGGAGCTGCCGCCGAGCTTCAGCCTGAGCCTGATGTCCGATGGCATTCTGGACCTTTTGCCAGGGGATACACTCAAAGATAAGGAAGCGACCTTGCCGGAAATCGTCAAGGACGCAGGGGGCAGCCTGGACGGGCTGCGCCAACGATTCGAATTGGCTACGCTTGGGGAGATGCCGGATGATATCGCCCTATTGGTGTTGAGCAGGAACCTTGAATGAGTACCGGTAGAATCCAGTTCGCCGAGCAGAGCGGGACCTTCGTCCTGAAGTTTGTCGGTGAAGTGCGCCTGACCCTGTGCTCGGCGCTGGATGCGACGATCGAAAAGATCTTCACTGCGCTGAACTTCTCGGCCATCGTCATCGACCTGACCGAGACCGAGAGCATCGACAGCACCACCCTTGGCCTGCTGGCCAAGCTGTCCATCCTGTCCCGGCAGAAGGTCGGGCTGTTGCCGACCGTGGTCACCACCAACCCGGACATTTCCCGGTTGCTGCAATCGATGGGCTTCGACCAGGTGTTCAACATCGTCGACCGCCCAGTGCCGTGCCCGGAGTGCCTGACCGACCTGCCGTCCCAGGACCAGAACGAGGATGTGGTGCGCTCGAAGGTGCTGGAGGCACACAAGATCCTCATGGGCCTGAACGACTCCAACCGCGAGGCGTTCCATGACCTGGTGAATGCCCTGGAGCGGACCTGATCCGTCGCCTGTCCCGACGCTTGCGCGGGTAAACCCGCTCCCACGGGAGCCCCACACGCTTCAAGGCGGACGAGACCAGGACCAGGCTATCCCTGCGGGAGCGGGTTTACCCGCGAAGCGGTCAGTAAAGGCCGTACAAAACCCACCAGCCACAGTCACGCTGGCCGCGTAAACTCCGTCGCCTCGTCCCCATCGGCGCTTAACTGAAACACCCGCGCTGGCCGCCCCTGCTCATCGAACCACACCTGCCCCAGCCCTGCACCATTCCACAGCCGCTCTCCCGCCTGGCTGCGGCTGGGCGTGCGCGGCACCACCTCCATCTGCCGGCGCTTGGTGAACCAGTTGAGCGGCGAGCGGGGCGCGTAGAGCCAGCGGTTCAAGCGGTCGAGTACGTCCAGCAGGCGCTTGGGGAACTGGTTCTTGATACCGCTGCTGGTGATCTGCCAGAGGTGCGGGCTGCGTTGGCGATGACGGATCAGCACTTCATAGACGAACGAGTAATGCACGTCTCCCGAAAGGATCACGTAATGCCCTGGCGTGCGCGAGTGGCGGAAGATGTTGAGGATCACCTGGGCCGCCCCCCGGTGGGCCATCCAGTTCTCGGCATCCACCAGCAGCGGGTGGCCCAGCCAGCTGAATACGCGCTGCACCGTCTCGATCAGCTTCACGCCGAAGATCGGTGCCGGGGACACGATGATCGCCGAGGGGTGATCGAGCAGCGCCTGCTGCAGTTCGCTCAGGGCTTCCCAGTCCAGCAGGCCGGAAGGTTTCTTCAGGCTGCTCTCACTGCGCCAACGGCGGGTGCGTGTATCGAGCACCAACAGCGGCGGGGTGCTGGGCAGGTTGAACTGCCAGCCCTGGAAGCGCAGTAGCTGGTCGATCAGTGCATTCTGGGCCGGGTGGTCCAGGTGCCCTTGCAGGGCCTGTTCGCCCAGGGCCTTGCTGCGCTCGACCAGTGGCTGGCAGCTATCCGGGTCGTTGCCCCAGCCCTGGCAGAGCAGGTAGCCCAGCAGTGCATTGCCGATGATCCGGCGGGAGAAGGGGTGGCCATAGGCGGTTTCCTCCCATTGCGCCGACAGGTTCCAGTCGTCGGTGATGTCGTGGTCATCGAAGATCATCAGGCACGGCAGGTGGGCCATGACCCGCGCCACCTGGTCGAGGCCCGCCGCAAACGCTTCGATCAGCGGCAGCTCCTGGCGGTAGCGGGCCTGGCGCTTGTCGGTGAGGCCCGCAGGCATGTCCAGGCGCACCAGCTGCCAGGGTGTTGGCGACCAGACCAGCAGGTACATGGCCATGACTTCGGCGAAGGTCACCAGGTGATTGTCGGCGTTGCTGCTGGAGAAGATCGGCTTGCGCTTGCCGCCGAAGAAGCGTTCGCGCAAGGTCTCGTTGCTCTCCTGGGCGGGTAGCAGGTCGGCGCGGTGGTAGTAGCAGGCCGGGTGGCGATACAGCTCGGCGCTGTCCTGGACCAGGGCGCCTTCAAGGGTTTCCTGGAACAGGCCCAGGCGCGCCACGAGCCCGTGAATGGCCCGCAACATGGGCCCCGCAACATCGTCGGCATACACCTGGTCGCCACTCATCAGCAGCAGCGCGGGGCGCTCCTGGGGCTGCTGGCACTGTTCCAGCAAGCGGTCGGCGCAGAGCAGGCCATCGGCAGCCGAGTGATGGGGCTTGCGGCAGGAGCCGTGAAGCAACTGGTCGACGCGCTCGCGCAGCACGAAATCCGGCCGTTGCTGGCCTGGGTAGAGCAGGTGCGGCGCCCAGCTGGCGATGCCTTGGGCGTCGCCCAGCAGCAAGTCGTATCCGATCGCCAGGTTGCACGGCAGCGGCTGGTCGAAACGGATGTCCAGCAGGTGCACGAACGCATGCATGCCGATCGGCACCACCTCGCAATGCAGGTTGCTCGTGATGCTTGGGCAATCGAGGACGAATTCAGGGCGAAGCGGTTGCGTGGCGACCAGCCAGATGGCCAGGCGCTGGGGTTCCAGGCGGCGCAGTACGGGGCCGGCGAGCACGAGGGGGAGTGGAGCGTCGATTGCCATTGATCCTGTGGTGTCTGCTCTATCCAATCGTGGGGCAAGCCCGCTCCCACAAGCTTGGCGCCAGCCCTGTAGGAGCGGGCTTGCCCCGCGATTGCGTCGGTCGTGTCATGGAGAAAGTGCGGTAGCAGACTCTCCCAACGAAAACGGGCGGAAAATGCTCGACATTTCCCGCCCGCCGGGCAAGCCAGATTTGTATCAGGCCTTTTCAGCCATCAACGCTTCGAGCTTCTCCTGGTCCCGGGCGAACTGGCGAATACCTTCGGCCAGCTTCTCGGTGCCCATGGCATCCTCGTTCATCGCCCAACGGAACTGGCTTTCGCTCAAGTGCTGCTTGGCTTCACCGGCCTTGCCCGGCTGGAGTACGCGGGGCAGTTGGCCCTGGTCGTCGCTCAGCTGCTGCAACAGTTCGGGGCTGATGGTCAGGCGGTCGCAGCCGGCCAACTGCTCGATCTGGCCGATGTTGCGGAAGCTCGCGCCCATGACCACGGTGTCGTAGCCATTGGCCTTGTAGTAGTTGTAGATGCGCGTCACCGACTGCACGCCCGGGTCTTCGGCGCCGACGTATTCCTTGCCGGTGCTCTTCTTGTACCAGTCGTAGATGCGGCCCACGAACGGCGAGATCAGGAACACCCCGGCGTCGGCGCAGGCCTGGGCCTGGGCGAAGGAGAACAGCAGGGTCAGGTTGGTCTGGATTCCTTCCTTTTCCAGCTTCTCGGCGGCGCGGATGCCTTCCCAGGTGGAGGCCAGCTTGATCAGCACGCGGTCACGCGGAACGCCGGCCTTGTCGTACAGCTCGATCAACTGGCGGGCCTTGGCCAGCAGGGCAGGTTCGTCGAACGACAGGCGCGCATCCACTTCAGTGGAGATGCGCCCTGGGATGACCTTGAGAATGCCCGAGCCCACCGCCACGGCGAACTGGTCGCAGGCCAGGTCCACATTGCCCTTGGCATCGCGCTTCACCTGCTTGAGCAGGTCCGCGTAACCCGGGATCGCCGCGGCCTTGAGCAGCAGCGAAGGGTTGGTGGTGGCGTCGACCGGCTTGAGGCGGGTGATGGCGTCCAGGTCCCCGGTGTCGGCGACCACGGTGGTGAACTGCTTGAGTTGTTCCAGCTTGGAGGTCATGGGCGTGCTCTGTCCTGTGCAATGACTCGACATTACCCGAGCCCCGACGGCCACTCAAGGGCCGGCGGGGCAGGTCGGGCGAGGGAATGAAGGTTCGAGTCGAAAGCGCGCCCGGGGTTCCGTCAGCGGCCCTGCAGCAGCTCGGCGGCCTGGTCGAGCACGGCCAGTGGGTCCTGGGCCTTGTGGATGTCCGCCGACAGCAGCTGGCGGAAGCGCCGCGCCCCCGGGAAGCCCTGGCCCAGCCCGAGGATGTGGCGGGTGATGTGATGGATGGCGCCGCCGCTTTGCAGGTGCGCGACGATATAGGGACGCAGCTGCGCCATCGCGTCGCTGCGGCTGACGATCGGCGCATCGCTGCCGAACAACCGCTGGTCCACCTCGGCCAGCAGGTACGGGTTGTGGTACGCCTCGCGGCCCAGCATCACGCCATCGAAGGTCGCAAGGTGCGCGTGGCATTCCTCCAGCGTCTTGATGCCGCCGTTGAGCACCAGCTCCAGGTCCGGGAAATCGGCCTTCAACTGCGCCGCCACGTCATAGCGCAGCGGCGGGATCTCGCGGTTCTCCTTGGGCGACAGGCCTTCGAGGATGGCGATGCGCGCATGCACGGTGAAGCTGCGGCAACCGGCATCACGCACCTGGCCGACGAAGTCGCACAGCTCGGCATAGCTGTCGCGGCCATTGATGCCGATGCGATGCTTGACCGTGACCGGAATGCCCACCGCATCACGCATGGCCTTGACGCAATCGGCCACCAGCGCCGGGTGGCCCATCAGGCAGGCACCGATCATGTTGTTCTGCACCCGGTCGCTGGGGCAGCCGACATTGAGGTTGACCTCGTCGTAGCCTGCCTCCTCCGCCAGCCGCGCACAGGCCGCCAACTCCGCCGGCACACTGCCGCCCAATTGCAGGGCCAGCGGGTGCTCGGACACGTCATGGCGCAGGAAACGCTGGGCATCGTTGTGCAGCAGCGCGCCGGTGGTGACCATCTCGGTGTAGAGCAGGGTGTACTTGGAGAGCAGGCGCAGGAAGAACCGGCAGTGGCGGTCGGTCCAGTCCATCATAGGGGCAACGCTGAAGCGGCGGGAGGGCTCAGTGCGTGTAGCGGCGGGCTTGGTGGTTGATTCTGGGAGCATTTGGCTAGGTGTTTCCGTACCGATTCCGGTGGGGCGCATGTGTGATGGCCGCTCGCGGCACGGTAGTATCAGGGAAAAGAGGCGGTAGTTTACCAGATTGCAGAGGCTTCGCCTGGGAGCGCTGGAGCAGGGACGACGAAGCGCGCGAGATTTTCGATGACCCAGAGCCTCCTACAAAGGCGCGATCATGGCCAGAACACCCTCATGACATCTGGCCGATTACCAACCAGATGCCTACGATCACCGCCCCACCCCAGCGACCACATCGACCGGACACATCAAGTGACCTGGCAAACGCCAGTAACAGTGTTGGACGCCGCTGCTCGGACAATCAGGCCATAGTTTCCAGGGTGTGCTGACGGCATGCCGGTATTGGCTCGCATGACCGTCGGTCGCTCCGGTTCACCAGCGGGTGGATTCAGTCATGTTTTTGTACGATGATTTTCGTATCTACAAGGAAGGCTATGAATAATGGCTTCAGGAAGGCCAAGCGCGATGTGATCGCGGCGCTTGAAACAGGTAACTACCTGCACGCGTCGCGGGGCGATATCGAGGTCAAGAACTTGCTTGCGACAGGGGAGGTGACGGCGCAGGAGGTGGCTGGCATCGTTCGCGCATGCAACGGCACCCATCATCACAGCAGCCCCCATCATGCTGTCGCGCATATCGATGTGCATCTGCTCAAGCGGCATGGTTGGTACATCAAGTTCTTTTTCATCGAACCAGACACCTGGTTCATCAGCGTACATCGGTGAGTATCAGATCATGAAGATCCTTTTCGAAGGCGACACCGGCACGGCGCTCTGCGAGCGTTGCCAGGCGGTGGTCCAGACCCGTTACCTGCGCCGCGACGTGCCGTTCAGCGATGGCCAGGGGCAGGCCAGGGATATCCTGGTGGGCGTCTGCACCGGCTGCGACACGGTGGTGGCCATTCCGCCGCAGTCCACGCCGGCGATACGCGAGGCGCGCAAGCAGCAGCTCAAGTCCATCGAAGCGCGGTTGCCCGCGGTTTACCTGGATGTCCTGGATGCGGCCATGCATGTCGTGAGCGGCGACGCCGGTGCTCATTTGCGCAAGTTGTTCCTCGGGCATTACTTCCAGATGCTGGCCCAGGGTTGCCAGGGGGAGGGCCTGCAGCCGGCCCATGAGGCGTTCGCATATGAGTTGGCGGAGCAGTTGCAGGGGCGCGGGCTGGCGTCTTCTGGTTCGACCCGGCGGTTGTCGATGAAGGTCAACCCGCATGTGGCCGAGGATTTTCTAGCGTTGCAGCAGCAGAGCCACATGAGCCAGACGGATGTGCTCAAGGCGGTGATCGCGCGGATCCAGGCGGATGTACTGCAAGGGCAGGACCCTGGGGTGATTCGCACCCTGCGGGGGCTGGTGCGGCTTGCGGGCTGATGAATTGGGCATCGGCTATTTGGGTCAAGCCCGCTCCCAGGGGCAGCGCTAGCCACTCGCTCCCCACGGCAGTCCATCCTGAACGGCTGGGTCATCGTCCACAGGATTCATAACAGCAGTATGCTCTTGCTCTTGCTACGCGATAGTCCAGGCGCCGCCAATCGCGACGTCAGGAGGCCGAGAGGAAGCCTTGCGCAGGTGGGTGCCAGGCATGGATGCCTGGCAAGCGGCGCAGGGCCATGGATGGCCCTTCGCCGCGCCCCACCGGAGCAAGGCTGGAGCGAGGGAACCCCGGAGCGAAGCGCAGGGGCCGGATGCAGGAGCCAGCGTTTTTTGGTTACTTTTTGTCGCGTCTGACAAAAAGTGACCCGCCGTAAGGGCGGAAAGGTGACTGTGCGTCGCCATCGCAAATGGACTGTTCGCCCACCTCATACCAACACCTCCCAAAAAAAGCAGAAGCATCGCCGCCGTTGGAATCGCGAATCATCCATTCGCCATGGCGGCGAAAAGTCATGCCGATGGGTTGGCTGTTCTGGCCCAATCGCGGGGCAAGCCCGCTCCTACAGCACCAGGCAAAAAACCTTCCGGCACCCCGCGTCGGTTTCAGGATGAGCCCTGTCGCTTGGGTGCAAATCTTCAGCGCCAGTACTGCCATGCTTTAAGGATGCCTAGGGAACCAGTGCGCGCAGACGCATGGCCATGGGCACGGAGGGCGTCCGTAACCATGCAACCGTGACATGGGCGGTGCGCCGCAGCAGAAGACACCGGCGGCCTGCCCAGGGAGGCAGGTCGGTCCGTGATGCCGAGGTCCGCTGTATGCCTGATGAGACGCTTCACCTGCCATTGATCCAGACCGTGCTGGAACGCTTCCAAGACACCCCCGGTGCCTTGCTGCCGATCCTCCACGCCATCCAGGAAGGCGCGGGCTATGTACCCGACGGCGCCGTTCCCGACATCGCCCATGCTCTGAACCTCAGCCAGGCCGAGGTACGCGGGGTGATCAGCTTCTACCACGATTTCCATACCACGCCGCCGGCACGCCACACCCTGCGCCTGTGCCGGGCCGAGTCCTGCCAGAGCCGTGGCGCCGAGGCGTTGGCCGCGCAACTGCGCGAACAGCTGGCGCTGGACGACCATGGCACCAGCGCCGACGGCGCGATCAGCCTGCGGCCGGTGTACTGCCTGGGCGCCTGCGCCTGCTCGCCAGCCCTGGAGCTCGACGGCCAGCTGCACGCCCGCATCACCCCTGAACGCCTGCGTTCCCTGGTCAATGGCTGCCTGGAGGACGAAGCATGCTGAAGCTGTTCATTTCCTGCGATTCGATCGCCCGCGCCGTCGGTGCCGACCAGGTCGCCGAGGCCTTGGCCCGCGAGGCCGAACGCCGGCAGTTGCCGCTGGACATCCAGCGCACCAGTTCCCGTGGCCTGTACTGGCTGGAGCCGTTGGTCGAGGTGGAGCAGGCCGATGGCCGCCACGGCTTCGGCCCGGTCGCCGTCGAGGACGTGCCTGGCCTGCTGGATGCGCTGGCCGGTGAGCCAGCCAGGCATGCGCTGGCCCTGGGGCCGGTTGAAGAAATCCCGTACCTGAAAACCCAGCAGCGGCTGCTGTTCGCCCGTGCCGGCATCACCCGGCCGCTGTCGCTGGACGACTACCGCGCCCACGGTGGCTTCGAGGGCCTGGCCCGGGCCGTTGCGCTCGATGGCGCCGAGGTAGTCGCCGCCGTGCTGGATTCCGGCCTGCGTGGCCGTGGCGGCGCGGCGTTCCCGGCCGGTATCAAGTGGCGCACCGTGCGTGACGCCCGTGCAGAGCAGAAGTACGTGGTGTGCAACGCCGACGAAGGCGACTCCGGTACCTTCGCCGACCGCATGCTGATGGAAGGCGACCCCTTCCTGCTGATCGAAGGCATGGCCATCGCCGGTCTCGCCGTGGGCGCGACCATGGGCTACATCTACGTGCGCTCCGAATACCCGGATGCGATCCGCGTGCTGAACCAGGCATTCGATATCGCCCGTGCGGCGGGCTTCCTGGGCAATGACGTCGCCGGCAGTGGCAAGGCCTTCGACCTGGAAGTGCGGGTCGGGGCCGGTGCCTATATCTGCGGCGAGGAAACCGCACTGCTGGAGTCCATCGAAGGCAAGCGTGGCATCGTCCGCGCCAAGCCGCCGCTGCCCGCGCTCGAGGGGCTGTTCGGCCTGCCGACGCTGGTGCACAACGTGCTCACCCTGGCGTCGGTGCCGGTGATCATGGCCAAGGGCTCGGCGTTCTACCGCGACTTCGGCATGGGCCGCTCGCTGGGCACCATGCCGTTCCAGCTGGCGGGCAACATTCGCCAGGGCGGCCTGGTGGAACGTGCCTTCGGCCTGACCCTGCGCGAGCTGGTGGAAGGCTACGGCGGTGGTACCGCCAGCGGCCGGCCGTTGAAGGCGGCGCAGGTGGGCGGCCCGTTGGGCGCCTGGGTGCCGCCCAGTGCCTTCGACACGCCGATGGACTACGAGGCGTTCGCCGCCATCGGCGCGATGCTCGGTCACGGGGGCGTGGTCGTCGCCGACGACACCCTGAACATGGCCAGCATGGCCCGCTTCGCCATGCAGTTCTGCGCCGAGGAGTCCTGCGGCAAGTGCACGCCCTGCCGGATCGGCTCGACCCGTGGCATGGAAGTGGTGGACCGGCTGATCGCCGCCACCGATGTCACCGAGCGCCAGAACCAGGCCCTGCTGCTGCATGACCTGTGCGACACCATGCAGTACGGCTCGCTGTGCGCCATGGGCGGGATGACCTCCTACCCGGTGGCCAGCGCCCTCAAGTACTTCCCCGCCGACTTCGGTCTGACCACCACGGAGGTCGCCCAGTGATCAATTTCTTCGACCCCGCCAGCGACATCGACCTGGGTACACCGGCCCGCGAAAGCGACGTGCAGGTCAACCTGGTCATCGATGGCCGTGAAATCAGCGTGCCTGCCGGCACTTCGGTAATGCGCGCCGCGGCGCTGCTGGGCACCACCATTCCCAAGCTCTGCGCCACCGACAGCCTGGAGGCCTTCGGCTCCTGCCGCATGTGTGTGGTGGAAATCGAGGGCATGCGCGGTTACCCGGCATCCTGCACCACGCCGGTCACCGAGGGCATGGTGGTCCGTACCCAGACCTCACGCCTGGCCGACCTGCGCCGTAACGTGATGGAGCTGTACATCTCCGACCACCCGCTGGACTGCCTGACCTGCTCGGCCAACGGCAACTGCGAGCTGCAGACCGTTGCCGGCCAGGTGGGCCTGCGCGAAGTGCGCTACGGCTACGACGGCGACAACCACCTGGACGAGCAGAAGGACGTCTCCAACCCGTACTTCGACTACGAGCCGAGCAAGTGCATCGTCTGCAACCGTTGCGTACGCGCCTGCGAGGAAATCCAGGGCACCTTCGCGCTGACCATCACCGGCCGTGGCTTCGAGTCGCGTGTGGCGGCAGCGGGCGGTGACAACTTCCTGGAGTCCGAATGCGTCTCCTGTGGCGCTTGCGTGCAGGCCTGCCCGACCGCGACCCTGAGCGAGAAGAGCCTGATCCAGCTCGGCCAGCCCGAGCGCGCCGTGATCACCACCTGCGCCTATTGCGGCGTGGGTTGCTCGTTCCGCGCTGAGATGAAGGGCGACCAGCTGGTGCGCATGGTCCCGGACAAGAACGGCGGCGCCAACCACGGCCACGCCTGCGTCAAGGGCCGCTTCGCCTGGGGTTATGCCACTCACCCGGATCGCGTCACCAAGCCGATGATTCGCAAGCACATCAACGACCCGTGGCAGGAGGTCAGCTGGGAGGAAGCGGTCAACTATGCCGCCAGCGAGTTCCGCCGCATCCAGCTCAAGTACGGGCGTGATTCCATCGGCGGCATCACCTCCAGCCGCTGCACCAACGAAGAAGCCTACCTGGTGCAGAAGCTGGTACGCGCTGCCTTTGGCAACAACAACGTCGATACCTGCGCGCGCGTCTGCCACTCGCCGACCGGCTATGGCCTGAAGCAGACCCTGGGCGAGTCCGCCGGTACCCAGAGCTTCGATTCGGTGATGCAGGCCGACGTGGTGCTGGTGATCGGTGCCAACCCCACCGACGCCCACCCGGTGTTCGGCTCCCAGCTCAAGCGCCGCCTGCGCCAGGGCGCGCGGCTGATCGTCATCGACCCGCGACGCATCGACCTGGTGGATTCGCCTCACGCTCGCGCCGAGCTGCACCTGCAGCTGCGTCCGGGCACCAACGTGGCCATGCTCAACGCCCTGGCCCACGTGATCGTCACCGAAGGCCTGGTCGACCAGCCGTTCGTCGATGCCCGCTGCGAGGCGGCAGACTTCGCCCGTTGGCGCGACTTCGTCAGCCTGCCGGAAAACGCACCTGAAGTGCTGGGCCCGGTCTGCGGCGTACCTGCCGAACAGATCCGCGAAGCGGCTCGCCTGTACGCCACCGGCGGCAACGCGGCGATCTACTACGGCCTGGGCGTCACCGAGCACAGCCAGGGCAGTACCGCGGTGATGGGCATCGCCAACCTGGCCATGGCCACCGGCAACGTCGGCCGCGAAGGCGTGGGCGTGAACCCGCTGCGTGGGCAGAACAACGTCCAGGGTTCCTGCGACATGGGCTCCTTCCCCCACGAGCTGCCGGGCTACCGCCACATCTCCAACGAGACCGTGCGCAGCGAGTTCGAACAGGCCTGGGGCGTGACCCTGCAGCCTGACCCGGGCCTGCGGATCCCCAACATGTTCGAGGCGGCCCTGGACGGCAGCTTCAAGGCGCTCTACTGCCAGGGCGAGGATATCGCCCAGAGCGACCCCAACACCCAGCACGTCACCGCCGCCCTGATGGCTATGGAGTGCGTGGTGGTGCAGGATATCTTCCTCAACGAGACGGCCAAGTTCGCCCACGTGTTCCTGCCGGGCAGCTCGTTCCTCGAGAAGGACGGCACCTTCACCAATGCCGAGCGCCGCATCTCTCGGGTACGCAAGGTCATGGAGCCGCTGGCCGGCAAGGGCGACTGGGAAGCCACCGTGGCCCTGGCCAATGCGCTGGGCTACAAGATGGACTACCGTCACCCCTCGGAAATCATGGACGAGATCGCGCGCCTGACCCCGACCTTCCACCGGGTCAGCTACGCCGAGATCGACCGCCACGGCAGCCTGCAATGGCCGTGCAACGACGAGGCGCCGGACGGCACGCCGACCATGCACATCGACCAGTTCGTGCGGGGCAAGGGCCGCTTCATGCTGACCGGCTACGTGCCGACCGACGAGAAGGTCAACAACCGCTTCCCGCTGTTGCTGACCACCGGGCGTATCCTCAGCCAGTACAACGTCGGTGCCCAGACCCGTCGCACCGAGAACGTCGCCTGGCACGCCCAGGACCGCCTGGAGATCCACCCGACCGACGCCGAGAGCCGTGGCATCAGCGATGGCGACTGGGTCGGTGTGGGCAGCCGGGCAGGGCAGACGGTGCTGCGCGCGAAGGTCAGCAATCGGGTGGCGCCGGGCGTGGTGTACACCACGTTCCACTTCCCCGAGTCCGGGGCCAACGTGATCACCACCGACAACTCCGACTGGGCCACCAACTGCCCTGAGTACAAAGTCACGGCGGTGGAAGTGGTGCGGGTGTTCCAGCCGTCCGAATGGCAGAAGCGCTACCAGGCCTTCAGCGATGAACAGCAGCGGCTGCTCAAGGAACGCCGCCAAGCCGAGAAAGCCGAGGTGCGCCGATGAGCAGTGGTCATGAAAGCCTGGTCAAGATGGCCAACCAGATCGCCCAGTACTTCGCCAGCGAGCCCGACCGGGCGCTGGCGGTGCAGGGGGTGAGGCAGCACATCCAGAGCTTCTGGACGCCGGCCATGCGTCGGCAGCTGGGGGAATGGTCGCAGGCCAACCCGCAGGCCGAGCTGCATCCGCTGGTGCGCGAGGCGCTGGCCTAGCGCGGTGCTGCCCAATCGCCGGCGACTGTGCAAGGCGGCCACCCTGTGGGAGCCGGCTTGCCGGCGATTGGGCCTGGCCGCAAAAGATGAAAAGTCCGTCATATATGCCTGACGAATCCGGGGGCAATGCTACGCTCGCCAGACAACCCGCATTCGTATGGAAGTCACCATGGACATGAACTGGCACCAGGCCCTGCAGGAGAGCCTGAGCTGGCTCGCAATCGCCTCTCTCTTCACCCTGGCCGGCTTTGCCGCCGCTGGCGCCCTGGCGGTGCGTTTCACCCGTTGGGGGCGGCAGTTCTGGCAGCTCGCCGGCGCCTATTTCAACTTCAGACGCAGCTGGCGCCCCTTGCTGGTGTTCGCGCTGTTGCTGGTGCTGACGCTGTTTTCAGTGCGCCTGAACGTGCTGTTCTCGTTCTGGTACAACGGTTTCTACAGCGCCCTGCAAGCCCTCGATCAGACGGCGTTCTGGTACCTGCTGGGCGTATTTGCCGTATTAGCC
The DNA here is from genome assembly GCF_056725765.1 of Pseudomonas shiyinii. Taxonomy (NCBI): domain Bacteria; kingdom Pseudomonadati; phylum Pseudomonadota; class Gammaproteobacteria; order Pseudomonadales; family Pseudomonadaceae; genus Pseudomonas; species Pseudomonas shiyinii. Next base: position 1,423,962 of record NZ_CM161522.1, read on the forward strand.
ACCATCCATGTGCTGCGCTCGCTGTTCACCTACTACGTGACCCAGGCCTTCAGCATCCGCTGGCGCGTGTGGCTGACCGAACGCCTGACCGCCGACTGGATGCAGGGCGATGCCTACTACCGCGGGCGCTTTCTCGCCGAGCCGGTGGACAACCCCGACCAGCGTATCGAACTGGACGTCAACGCCTTCGTCACCGGTTCCGTATCCCTGGCCCTGGGGGCGGTCAGCGCGCTGGTTTCCCTGGTCGCCTTCACCGCTATCTTGTGGGGGCTTTCCGCACCGTTGACGCTGGCGGGCATGGAGATTCCCCGGGCGATGGTGTTCGCTGTGTACCTCTACGTCATCGTCGCGACCTGGATCGCCTTCCGCCTCGGGCGCCCGTTGATCCGCCTGAACTTCCTCAACGAAAAACTCACCGCCAACTTCCGTTATGCCCTGATGCGCCTGCGCGAGAATGCCGAGAACATCGCCTTCTACCAAGGGGCCCAGGTGGAGCGGGGCACGCTGTTGGGGCGCTTCGGCGCGTTGATCGTCAACGTCTGGGCGCTGGTCTACCGGAGCCTGAAGTTCAATGGTTTCAACCTGGGGATCAGCCAGGTCGCGGTGGTGTTCCCGTTCATCCTGCAGGCGCCGCGCTTCTTCAGCGGCGCGATCAAGCTCGGTGACGTCATGCAGACGTCCCAGGCGTTCGGCCAGGTGCAGGATTCGCTGTCGTTCTTCCGTGAGTCCTATGACACCTTCGCCCAGTACCGCGCCACCCTGGACCGTCTGACCGGCTTCATCGACGCCAACCAGCAGGCCGGCGCGTTGCCGCGGGTGACCACCGAAGACCAGGCCCAGGCGCTGGATATCCGTGGCCTGCAGGTACTGCGCCCCGATGGCCACCCGTTGATTGCCGACCTCGAACTGCGCCTGCAGACCGGTCAGGCCCTGTTGATCAAGGGGCCCTCCGGCAGTGGCAAGACCACATTGTTGCGAGCGCTGGCAGGCCTGTGGCCTTATGCCGAGGGCCAGGTCGCGCGGCCGTTGGGCAACCGTGCGCTGTTCCTCTCCCAGCGCCCGTACCTGCCCCTGGGCGACCTGCGCACCGCCATCGCCTACCCGGCGGCCGGTGCTGTCGAGGATGACCCACGCATGCAGCAAGCCTTGCGCCAGGTCAACCTGGCCCACCTGGCCGAGCGCCTGGACGTGAGTTGCGACTGGTCGCACATCCTGTCGGTCGGTGAGCAACAGCGCCTGGCCTTCGCCCGGCTGTTGTTCAACCGGCCGCAGGTGGTGTTCCTCGACGAGTCCACCTCGGCCATGGATGAGGGGCTTGAACATGCGCTCTATTCACTGCTGCGCAACGAAATGCCCGACACCTTGCTGGTGAGCGTCGGCCACCGCAGCACACTGGCCGCGTTCCACACCCACAGGCTGGAAGTCGATGGCCAGGGCGGCTGGTCGTTGTTCGAGCAGCAAGCGGCCGAGGGCACGCTGGCCTAGTTCTGTCAGCGGTCGATGGCGCCGCGCAACAGGGCCACCCCGGCGAGGGTGGCCGCGGCGAAGAGGGCGCCCAGCAGGAACGTGGCCTGGTAGCCGGCGGCATCCCAGAGCAGGCCGGCCACCACGCTGGCGACCAGCAGCGCCACCCCGGACAGCAGGTTGAACATGCCGAACGCGGTGCCGCGCAAATCTGCCGGTGCGCTGTCGGCGATCAGCGCGCTGAAGATACCCTGGGTAAAGCCCATGTGCAGGCCCCACAACACCACGCCCAATCCCAGGCCCAGCCAACCCGGTGCCCATGCCAGGGCCAGGTCGGCGGCCACCAGCAGCCCCAGGCCGATCATCAGCATCGCCCGGCGCCCGACCCGGTCCGACAAGGCGCCGGCGGGGTAGGCCGAGAGTGAATAGGCCAGCGACATCAGCACCAGCACAGCGGGCGCCCACAAGGCCGGCAGGCCCATGGCCTGGCCTCGCAGCAGCAGGAAGGCTTCACTGAAGCGTGCCAGGGTGAATACCGTCGCCAGGATGATCAGCCGCCAATAACGCCGGCCCAGGCGGGCCAGTTCCTTGACCGCCAAGGGGGCGCGCACCGGGGCCGGCCTGCTGGAAGCCTCGGGTTCGCCAACGAAGGCGATGAGCACGAACAAGGCCAGGAAGGCTGGCAGCACGGCTATCCAGAACACCGCCTGGAAATGGCTGGCCGTCAGCCACATCAACAGGATCGCCAGCAACGGCCCGAGAAAGGCGCCCACGGTATCCAGCGCCTGGCGTAGGCCAAAGGCCGCACCCCGTAGCCCGGGCGGGGTGATATCGGCGATCAGCGCGTCTCGCGGTGCCCCGCGGATGCCCTTGCCGATCCGGTCGACGAAGCGCGCTCCGACCAGCCACTCCAACCCCGACGCCAGGGGGAACACCGGTTTGGTCAGCGCCGCCAGGCCATAGCCCAGCACCGTGAGCAGCTTGCGCTTGCCCAGCCGGTCGCTCAGCGCGCCGGAAAACACTTTGCTGATCGATGCCGTCGCCTCGGCCACCCCCTCGATGAAACCGACCGCCACCACCGAGGTACCCAATACCGTGACCATGTAGAGCGGCAGCAGCGCGTGGATCATCTCCGAGGAAATGTCCATGAACATCGACACGAACCCCAGGGCCCAGACGCTACGGGGGATGGCCTGGAGCGTCTGGCGAGAGGGCGAGGAAGAGGCGTGGCCAGCATTTCTCATCGGGGTCCTCGCAAACTTGATGTCCGGCGACGTAATGCTCTTCACTTTAGGACATGAACATGTCGCAGTGCCGACCCGCAGGTTCACGTCGAGCTTGCCGATCTACTCAGTCGATACTGCCGATACGTTCCAGGCCGCAGGGAAAACTGCCCGAGCTCACGGCTTCGAAGCCTGCCGGGGCCAAGTGGTTGAACATCGCTTCCGAGAGGATGCTGCGGCAGCTGTTGGCGGTACACATGAACAGGACTCGCATGGTGACGCGCCAGGGTCAGAGGCTCAGGCGAAGGGCCAGGGCACAGAGGGTGACGAGCAGCACGGGCAAGGTCAGCAGGATGCCGACTTTGAAGTAGTAGCCCCAGGTGATACGCACGCCCTTGCGCGCCAGCACGTGCAGCCACAGCAAGGTGGCCAGGCTGCCGATCGGCGTGATCTTCGGGCCCAGGTCGCAGCCGATGACATTGGCGTACACCATTGCCTCGCGCACCACGCCCTGTGCTTCGCTGGCGTGGATGGACAAGGCGCCGATCAGCACGCTGGGCATGTTGTTCATCACCGAGGACAGTAACGCCGAAATCAATCCTGTGCCCAGTGTCGCGGCCCACAGGCCCTGGGCGGCCAGGCGGTCGAGCAGGGCGGTGAGCGAATCGGTCAGCCCGGCGTTGCGCAGGCCGTAGACCACCAGGTACATGCCCAGGGAAAACACCACGATCTGCCAGGGCGCTTCGCGCAAGACGCGGCGGGTAGCGATCACATGGCCACGGGCGGCAACGGCGAACAGTACCGCTGCGCAGGCGGCAGCCACGGCGCTGATGGGGATGCCCAAAGGCTCGAGGATGAACAGGCCTGCCAGCAATGCCACCAGCACCAGCCAGCCAACGCGGAAGGTGGCTCGGTCACGGATGGCCATGGCCGGGCTCTTCAGATCATGCGCTTCATAGCGCAGCGGAATGTCACGGCGGAAATACAGGTAGAGCACGACCAAGGTGGCTGCAACGGCGGCCAGGTTGACCGGCAGCATCACCGCTGCGTACTGGTTGAAGCCCAGCCCGAAATAGTCGGCCGAGACGATGTTCACCAGGTTCGACACCACCAGCGGCAGGCTCGCGGTGTCGGCAATGAAACCAGCGGCCATCACGAACGCCAGGGTGGCCGCAGGAGAAAAGCGCAGTGCCAGCAGCATCGACATGACGATCGGTGTGAGGATCAACGCCGCGCCGTCGTTGGCGAACAGTGCCGAGACCGCCGCCCCGAGCAGCACGATGAAGGCGAACAGACGTCGCCCATCACCCCGCGCCCAACGGGCCACGTGCAGGGCTGCCCATTCGAAGAAACCTGCCTCGTCCAGCAACAGGCTGACGATGATGATGGCGATGAAGGTGGCGGTGGCATTCCAGATGATCGCCCACACCGTGGGGATGTCGTGCAGTGACACTGCGCCGACGAGCAAGGCGAGCAAGGCACCCAGGCTGGCGCTCCAGCCTACGCCCAGGCCGCGGGGTTGCCAGATGACCAGGACCAGGGTGAACACGAAGACGGTAGCGGCAGGCAGCATCGATCAGCTCCTCAGCAGCAGGCGGCGCGCACGGGGCGGCCATCCATGGTGTGCAGGCGGGCGCTGTCGGCCTTGAGCCATGGGGCATTGGCCGACAGGGTCGTGGTCAGTACCACGCCGGTCCAGGCCGGCAGCTCGGGGTTGAGCCGGTAATACACCCACTGGCGCTGGCGGCGGTCGAGCAGCACGCCGGCACTGCGCAGCTGGGCCAGGTGGCGGCTGACCTTCGGCTGGCTGTCGGCCAGGGCGCACATCAATTCGCAGACGCACAGTTCGCCGTGTTCGAGGATGAGCAACAGCGCGCGGAGCCTGGTTTCATCGGCCAGGCATTTGAAGAAATCGGTTGGGGTGAGCATGGGAGGGTCCTGGCAAGTGGTGCTGCGAATATACGCAAATTCATATATATGGCAAATTGAATGTTCGGATGTCCTGCAGGAGATTACCCAGCCCTTCGGGCTGCGCTGTCGCGCAGAGAACAAGCGGCCAATGCTGCCCCAGTGGGAGCGGCGGTGCGGCGGTCCGACTTGTCCCGCGATCAAGGGCGAAGCCCTTGCCAGGCGACGGTGATATCGGGCCCGGCCTGATCGCGGGACAAGCCCGCTCCCACAGGGTGCCGCAAATCAAATGGTCATGCGTTGTTCTATGAGAGCGGGCTCATAAGTTCCCCACCTATCTGTAAATTTCGTAAATAAGATTTAAACCCATTTGAGAATCATTATATTCACGATCCCTGTCAGCCCCCGTAATCGTGTGGGGGCCGGGTTATGCCTTTTGCCCATGAACCGCAGGAGATCTGTCGATGCAACCCAGAACCTCATCCAACAACCTGGCCTTGGCCTTCGTCGCCCTGACGTCGCCGGCCATGGTGGCGACTGCGGCCCAGGCCGAGCAGGCGCAGGCCAGCGGGGTGCTGGAGGTGCCGGTCGATGGCAACGCGCTGGTGATCCAGGACACCCTGGTTACCGCCGAGCGTGAAGCCCGCCAGGCCCTGGGCACATCGATCATCACCGAGGAGGACATCAAGCGTCACCCGCCGGCCAACGACCTGTCCGAACTCATCCGCCGCGAACCTGGGGTCAACCTGACCGGCAACAGCGCCAGCGGCGCGCGAGGCAACAACCGCCAGATCGACCTGCGCGGCATGGGCCCGGAGAACACGCTCATTCTCATCGACGGCAAGCCGTCGAGCGCGCGCAACTCGGTACGCTACGGCTGGAACGGCGACCGCGATACCCGCGGCGAGACCAACTGGGTCCCGGCCGAGGCGGTCGAGCGTATCGAGATCCTGCGCGGCCCGGCTGCGGCGCGCTACGGCTCCGGCGCCATGGGTGGGGTGGTGAACATCATCACCAAGCGGCCTACCGACGAACTCAAGGGCAGCGTCAGCCTGTTCACCCAGTTGCCCGAGGACAGCGCCGAGGGGGCCAGCCGGCGGGCCAACTTCAACCTCAGCGGTGGCCTGACCGAGAACCTGGGCTTTCGCCTCTACGGCGGCCTGGCCAAGACCGATGCCGACGACCTGGACATCAACGCCGGGCATGCCAATAGCGCCCTGGTGGCCGGTCGCGAGGGCGTGCGCAACAAAGACATCAACGGCCTGTTGAGCTGGAAGCTCAACGATGAGCACCGCCTGGAACTCAACGCCGGCTACAGCCGGCAGGGCAACATCTTTGCCGGCGATACCATGAACAGCAACGGTGGCGGCGACCCGGAATTCGTCGCCGACCTGTATGGCCATGAAACCAACGTCATGCAGCGCAGCACCTACGACCTGACCCACCTGGGCGACTTCACCTGGGGCACCAGCAAGACCGTGCTGGCCTACGAATACGTGCGCAACTGGCGGTTGAACGAAGGCCTGGCCGGGCGCACCGAAGGCGCGCCGAACGACGAGGGGGCCGCGATGTCGCGCCTGCGCAACACGCGCCTGAACAGCGAAGTGAACCTGCCGTTCGCCCTGGGCAGCACCGAGCATGTGCTGACCCTGGGCGGCGAGTACCTCTACGAGTCGCTCAACGATCAAGGCTCGTTCCGCCCGCAAAGCTCCGACCCCACCGGTGGCGGTGACGACACGATCATCGGCTTTGACCGCAGCGACACCAAGATGACCGCGCGCAGCTACGCGCTGTTCGTCGAGGACAACATCGTGGTGGGCGATACCACCATCACCCCGGGCCTGCGCTTCGACCACCACGAGACCTTCGGCGACAACTTCAGCCCGAGCCTGAACCTGTCGCACAAGATCACCGATGCCCTGAGCGTCAAGGGCGGCATCGCCCGTGCCTACAAGACGCCCAACTTGTACCAGTCCAACCCCAGTTACCTGCTCTACAGCCGTGGCAACGGTTGCAGTGTGCAGCAGACCAACAACGGCGGCTGCTACCTGCAGGGCAACGCTGACCTCAAGCCAGAGATCAGCGTCAACAAGGAAATCGGCCTGCTGTATGACCGCGGCACCTGGCGCACCAGCGCGACCTATTTCCGTAACGACTACAAGAACAAGATCATCGGGGGTACCGATGTGGTCTACGACATCAATGGCGGGCGCCGCGTGACCCAGTGGGAGAATGCCGGCAAGGCGCGGGTCGAAGGCATCGAGGGCAACTTCTTCATGGCGCTGACCCCGACCCTGGACTGGAACACCAACCTGACCTGGATGCTCGACAACGACAACCGCGAAACCGGCGAGCCGCTGTCGGTGATCCCTGAATACACCGTCAACACCACCCTCGACTGGCGTGCCACCGACAAGCTGTCGTTCCAGGTGTCCGGGACCTATTTCGGCAAGCAGAAGTCGCCGACCTACAACTACCGCACCCAGCAGGACTACGACAAAGCCGCTCAGCAGGACGTGGAGGCGTATGGCTTGGTGGATGTGAGTGCTGGCTATAAGTTCAACGCCAACTATGACGTGCGGGTAGGGGTGAACAACCTCTTCGACAAGCAGATCCTGCGTGGCGGCAACGCCAGCAGCTCGGGGGCCAACACCTACAACCAGCCGGGGCGTGCGGTGTTCGCGGCGTTGAATATTTCGTTCTGATGTGCAAAGGGGGCCGCGGTGCGGCCCGATCGCGGGGCAAGCCCGCTCCTGCAGGGATTGTGCAATACCTGTGGGGCGGGCTGCACAGCAGTCCCCGTACCCAAGGAGCCCACGATGAGCATCCTCCCCACCAGCCTGGCCATCCTCTCGCGCAGCGCCGCCGCATTGTTCGGCGGCTATGCCTTCACCTACGCCTTCACCGCCTGCCTGGCCCGTCTGTTGCCACTGGCCCCGGCCGACGCAGTGACCGTCGCCACGCTGCCCGCTTTCGTCTGCTATACCGCTGCCATTCTCTGGGCGTTCGCCAGCCGTGATCCCCTGCGTGCCTGGTTGCCCCTGGCCATCGCCGTACCGCTGGCCGTGGCCGGCTTCTGGCCCCAGGCAATGAGGTGGTTGGCATGAAGAACAGCTTCACCCAATCGATGGCCTGGTTGCACACCTGGGCCGGGTTGATCTTCGGCTGGTTGCTGTTCGCCATCTTCGTCACCGGTACCCTGGCGGTGTTCGACAAGGAGCTCAGCCATTGGATGCAGCCGGAGATCCCGGCCGTGCAAGTGTCCCAGGCCGACGCCGCCAACCGTGCCATCGCCTATCTGCAGGCCCATGAGCCCACTGCCGACAACTGGGGCATCAGCCTGCCTACCGAGCGTTCGCCGGGGCTGCGGGTTTCCACCGGCGACCGTCGCCATGGCGTCGGCGTGCAACTGGACCCGCAAACCGGCGAGCCGATCCAGGTGCGTGACAGTGTCGGTGGCAATTTCTTCTTCCGCTTCCATTTCACCCTGGACCTGCCACGCAACTGGGGCATTTTCGTGGTCGGCGCCCTGGCCTTGGTGATGCTGGCGGCGCTGGTCACCGGCATCGTGATCCACAAGAAGATCTTCAAGGAGTTCTTCACCTTCCGCCCGGCCAAGGGGCAGCGCTCCTGGCTGGACTTTCACAATGCAAGCGCGGTGCTATTGCTGCCGTTCCACCTGATGATCACCTATACCGGGCTGGTGATCTTCATGCTCATCTACATCCCGGCCGGGGTCGACGCACTGTTCGACGGCGACACCCGGGCGTATTTCCAGGCCCAAGGCAACGCGCGGCTGGAGCAGCCGCGCTCGTTGGCCCGGCAGCCTGGCGTACTGGTCGACGTGGCGCCTTTGCTGGCCGAAGCCCAGGCCCGCCTGGGGCCCATCGGTGGCGTGAACATCCGTAACCCCAACACGGCTGCGGCGCGCATCGAGGTCCGCCCTGAGCTTGGCAACCGCATCGCCTTGACCAAGGGGCACGCCATGGTCTTCGACGGCGTCACCGGCGAGCTGCTCGCCGACGTACCCGAGCTGCGCCCGGCACCGCTGACCCAGCGGGTGATGGCGGGCCTGCATTTTGCGCAGTTCGGGGGCTACCCCATGCGTTGGTTGTATTTCCTCTGCGGGCTGCTGAGTTGCGCGATGATCGCCAGCGGCCTGGTGCTGTTCTGCGTCAAGCGTGGGCGCAAATACGCCAGTACGACCGCCCAGGTGTGGCCGCAGCGTTGGTACCGGCTGGCCGAGGTGTGCAACGTCGGGTTCATCAGTGGCCTGGTACTCGCCTGCGCCGGCCTGCTGTGGGCCAGCCGGCTGCTGCCGATGGCGTTGGCGCACCGCGAAGCCTGGGAGGTGCGGGTGTTCTTCGGCTGTTGGTTGCTGGCGTTGTTGCACGCCGGCGTGCGACCCGCCAGGCGCGCCTGGGTCGAGCAATTGGCGCTGGCCTCGTTGCTGTGCGCCGGGCTTGGCGTGCTGGGCGCGGCCAGTGGTGCGGGCGGCAACCTGCGGCTGGGGGTCGAAGCCACCGGCCTTGCGTTGGGCCTGGGGCTGGCCGTGGCGGCCTGGCGGGTGGCCTGCGCCGATGGGGCGCCGGTGAAGCGCCGTACAGCACGGCGCGCGGTGGTCGGGGGATGACGATGATGATGGTGGGCGGTTTGTTGTGGGCCTATGCAGGAATGGTTGGCCTGTGCCAAGGGTTGGAGCGGCACTACAGGCAGGTCTGGGGCAACGCATGTCCGTTGCTGCTACGCCGCGCATTGCGCGGTGGCGGCTGGGCAGCGCTGGTCGTAAGCCTGCTGCTGTGTGCCGAAGCCTGGGGGTGGGCCATGGGGCCGGTGGCCTGGTTCGGGATGATCTCGCTGGCGGCGGTGGTGCTGGTGCTGCTGCTGCCGTACTGGCCGCGGCTGGCAATCGGGTTGGTGGGGTTGCTGCCGCTCTGGACGGTGTCGATACTCTGAGCACCGCTCAACGACGAGACCACCCGTGAAAGCCGTTCGCCTGACCCTCATCTGCCATGCCTTGACCCAGAGCCAAAAGGTCGGACGCTTCTCCACTGTCGACGAGGCCATCCTGCCCGTAGGCCAGTGGCCTGCCGCAGCCGAGCCGGGTATCCGCATCCTGAGCGCGCCTGAACCACGGGCGCGCCAGACGGCCCTGGGCCTGGGGGCAAAAGCGGACATCGAACCAGCCCTGGCGGACGGCGATATGGGCACCTGGCAAGGGCTGGCGCTCAAGCCGTTGCAGGCCGAGGCTCCTGAGGCGCTGGGGCAATGGCTCGAGGACCCGCACAGCGCACCCCATGGCGGCGAGTCCATCGCCCAGCTCTGCCAGCGGGTTGCGGCTTGGCTGGAAGCATTCGACAGGCCGGGGGAGACGTGGGCAGTGACCCATCCGCAGGTGATACGGGCGGCGTTGGTTCATGTGCTGCAGAGCCCGTTGGCGGGGTTCCAGCGTATCGATGTGCTGCCTTTGTCGCGGCTGCATTTGAGCCGGGCGGGGCAGTGGCGGTTGCGGTTGGCCTGAGCGACCCGGCGCGCGCAGCGCTCCCGGCTCAGAACGCCAGCTTGTAGCCGATCAGCAACAGCATCGTCGCCAGGCAAGGGCGCAGCACGCGGTCGGAGATGCGCCCGGTGAGGTGGCTGCCCAGGTAGATCCCAGGCAGCGAGCCGAGCAACAGGTAGCCCAGCAACGACCAGTCCATGTTCCCCATGCCGGCGTGGCCCAGGCCTGCCACCAGGGTCAGGGGCACGGCATGGGCGATCTCGGTGCCTACCAGGCGACGGGTGACCAGGAACGGGTAGAGCAGGAACAGGGCCACGGTGCCCAGGGCGCCGGCGCCGATGGAGGTCAGGGTGACCATTACGCCGAGCATTACACCGGTGAGCACCGTGAGGATGTTCAGGGTGCGGTCGCTGAGATGATAGTGGTCGCCCGCGTGGCGGTTGGCAAACGCCTGCAGGCGGGATTTGAACAAGATCGCCAGGGCGGTGAGGATCAGCACCACGGCCAGGCCCTGTTTGATCACCGCATTGAGCGCCGAGGTATCGGTGTGCAGGGTGCTGAGGAACCACAAGGTCGATGCCGCTGCGGGCACGCTGCCCAGGCTCAGCAGGCCGGTGATCTTCCAGTCGACGTTCTTGTTACGCCCGTGCACCCAGACGCCACTGGCCTTGGTGATGGCGGCATAGAGCAGGTCGGTGCCCACGGCGGTGGCGGGGTTGATGCCGAACCAGAGCAGGATGGGGGTCATGAGCGAGCCGCCGCCTACGCCGGTCATGCCGACGATGAACCCAACAACCAGCCCCGCGATGGTGAAACCGAAAGAACCTACATCCATACGCTACTCGACGCCCAACTTGCCCGTGATCGGATGGCTGCCAGCATAAAGGTTTTTTTATAACCGAATAGACTTGTTCGTTATTAGGTTATAACCGGATGCTTTCTGTCTTCGTCTGAATGGATAAGGTGATGAAGCTGTGGGAGCTGGCGGAGCCTGCGATGGGCCGCAAAGCGGCCCCGTAAGTTCGAGGGCTGGGGGCTGCTTTGCAGCCCATCGCAGGCTGTCGCCAGCTCCCACCGAGATTGCGCCGCTCTTAAGACTTGCGAAATCCCTGTGGGAGCGGGCTTGTCCCGCGATCAGGGCGCAGCCCTTGTCATTCGCGGGGCAAGGCTCAGCGGCCCTCAACGGTCGGTCATCACCACCATGACGTGGGCATCCCCGCCATCTTCACTTTCGGACAGGTAGATGTGCCCCACTTGGCTTTCGAAATAGGCGGTTTCCTGCGGCCCGATGCTGACCGTCTCGCCGGTCTCGAACAGGATTCGTACGCGCCCGCTCAATACCAGGGCGAACTCCTGACCGGGATGGCGGATGAAGTCGTCGAACTGGCCGCGTTCGCGGGCGATGATGCGAGCATAGGCGGGCGTCATGCAGCGCTCGGGAAAGGCGCCGGCGAGCGGGTGGTAGTCGTAGGTGCCGGTGGAATAGCCGGCCGAATCAGGCAGTGAATCGACCACCACCGTGACCGGCACGGGCGCGGTCACCGGCCCGCTGGCGCGAAACAGCAGGGCAATGTCCACGTTCAAGGCGCGCGCGGCGGCCGCCAGTTTTTCGTAGCTCACCGAAACCTGGGCCAGTTCCATCTTCGACAAGGTCGACACCGGCACGCCGCTGAGAGCGGACAGCTCCTTGAGCGTCATCTGCCGGGCCTTGCGCACCTGGCGCAGGCGCGCGCCGACCTCGGCTCGGTCGAGCAGGGGCCGGGCTCCGGGTTGGGCATTGGCGCGGGTACGGTCGTCGGGCATCGGCTCTCTCTTGGGCAGCGTTTGGTCGGGCATCTTACCTTGGACACTTGCGCGAGCTGAAATTCTCATATATTAGAATTCTCATAAATGATAATTAGCGCGACAGGAGCGTGCATGGCTCAGATCTACGACACCCTGATCATCGGCGCCGGCATCGCCGGTGCTTCCCTGGGCTACCGCCTGGCCGGGCAGCGCCAGGTGTTGATGCTCGAACGCGAGGCCCAGCCTGGCTACCACTCGACCGGGCGTTCGGCGGCCATGTTCATGGAGGCCTATGGCACGCCGCAGATCCAGGCACTGACCCGCGCCAGCCGTGCCTTCTACGAGCAGCCGCCGGCAGGCTTCTGCGAGCATCCGTTGCTGGAGCCGCGGGGCTGCCTGTATGTCGCCAACACCGAGCAGCGCGACATGCTCGAGGCCACCTATGCGCAGAACCTGGCCAATGGTACCGACGTGCGCCTGCTCGACCGTGACGCCGCCCTGGCCCTGGTGCCCAGCCTGCGCAGCGAGGCCTTGTGCGGTGCAGTGCACGAGCAGGGGGCGATGGACCTGGACGTGCATGCCCTGCACCAAGGCTTCTTGCGCGGCTACCGCGCCGCCGGCGGCGAGCTGCGCTGCAACGCAGAACTCACCCAGGCTTATTACCTGGACGACCTGTGGCAGGTGTCTCTCGCCGATGGCAGCCATGTACAGGCACGGCAGCTGGTCAATGCCGCAGGCGCCTGGGCCGACCAGGTGGCCGAGCAATGCGGTGTGGCCAAGATCGGCCTGCAGCCGTGCCGACGCAGTGCGTTCACCTTCCCGGGCCCGGCAGAGGAAGATTTCAGCCGCTGGCCCGCGGTCATCGGCGTGGATGAAAGTTTCTATTTCAAGCCCGATGCCGGCCAACTGCTCGGCTCTCCGGCCAATGCTGACCCGGTCGAGCCCCAGGATGCCGCACCCGAGGAGCTGGATGTGGCCCTGGGCATCTACAACATCGAAGCCATGACCACCTTGCAGATTCGTCGTCCGAGCCACAGCTGGGCCGGGCTGCGCTCGTTCGTCGCCGATGGCGACCTGGTCATTGGGTTCGACCCGGGCACGCCAATGTTCTTCTGGCTGGCGGCCCAGGGTGGCTACGGCATCCAGTCCGCCGCCGGGGCATCGCGCCTGGCCGCGGACCTGCTGCTTGGCCAGCCGCTGTGCCCGAGCCTGACGGCCCAGGGCGTGTCCCCTGAACAATTGTCCCCAGCACGTTTGCTGCAACCTTGAGAGGTATTACCCATGAGCAATGACATCCAGCGTTTCCCCAGCAGCCTGCCGTTCCCGTTCTCCCGGGCGGTGAAGGCGGGCGGCTTCCTGTTCCTGTCCGGCCAGGTACCGATGAGTGCATCCGGCGAAGTGGTACGCGGTGACATCCAGGCGCAAACCCGGGCGGCCTGCGAGCGCATCGGCGAAAGCCTGGCAGCGTGCGGTGCGCGTTTCGACCAGGTGGTGAAGGTCACGGTCTGGCTGTCGGACATGGTCCATTTCGCCGGTTTCAACGAGGTCTACAAGGCATTCTTCGGTGAGGCGTTGCCGGTGCGTTCGACGGTGGCCTCGGCACTGGCTCTGGATGTGGACGTGGAAATCGAGGTGCAGGCGTTCGTTGGGCACGACTGACGCGAAATTGCCGCTCCCACACGGTGGGGGCGGTGGCATGGCTTAAAACAACAATAATCCAGAGGTGCACATGAAAGAGCAGCTGAAGATCGCCGGGGCTTTCGTCGGCGTGATCGTGGGGGCGGGCTTTGCGTCCGGGCGGGAGCTGTTGCTGTTCTTCGTCGATTTCGGTGTCTGGGGCCTGGTCGGTGCCCTGGTCAGCGCCGCGCTGTTCACCTTCCTGGGCATGGCCCTGGCGGGCTTGGGCAACCGCCAGCACGCCACGTCGCACAAGGACGTGATCCAGGCCATCTGCGGCCGTCACCTGGGCCTGTTCGTCGACTGGTTGATCACCTTCTTCATGTTCGCTGTCACCGTGGTGATGCTCGCTGGCGGCGGTGCGTTGCTGGAGCAGCAGTTCGGTGTGCCGGCGCTGGCTGGTAGTGTGCTGGTGACGGTGATGGTGGTGGCTATCGTATGCCTGGATGTGCAGAAGGTGATCGTCGCCATCGGTGCCGTCACGCCGATATTGATCCTGGTGGCCTCGGCCATCGCGCTGTATGCCGTGGCGAGCCGCGGGCAGAGCTTCGCCGAACTCGACCAGCTGGCCAGCCAGCAGGAGGCCGGTACTCGCCACTGGCTGCTCGGCGCGTTCCTGTATGTGTCGTACAACATCGTGGCCGGTGCGCCGATCCTGGCCATTCTTGGCGGTTCGGCCAAGGGCGAGAGAACGGCTGTGTGGGGCGGCCTGATCGGTGGCGCGGCGCTGGGGGGGCTGATGCTGGTGATGAGCGCGGGGCTGTTGTCGCGGTTGGACAGCGTGGCCGAGCTGCCCATGCCGATGCTGTCGATCGCCAATGAAGTGTCGCCGCTGCTGGGCGTGGTGATGTGCCTGATCATCTTCGGGATGATCATCAATACGGCGGTGGGGACGCTGTTTTCCTTTCTGTCACGCTTGCTGCCGGCGGGGACCCGGCAGTTCCGCTGGGGGTCGGTGGTGACCGGTGTGGTGGCGTTCGTCTGCAGTCTGGTTGGGTTCATCAGCCTGGTGGGGGAGGTGTATCCGTTCTTCGGTTACCTGGGCTTCGTGCTGATGGTGGCGGTGTTGCTGGGGTGGCTGCGGCGGGGCAAGGTCCGGAAGGTGGCAGTGGCCTGAGCGAGGGGGCTGCCTTGCAGCCCAATCGCTTGTAGGAGCGGGCTTGCCCCGCGATCGGCTGCGCAGCAGCCGCGAACCAGGCCACGTTGTGTCTGCCTGGTACCATTGATGTGGCGGGTTTTATGGCTGCTGCGCAGCCTATCGCCGGCAAGCCGGCTCCCACAGGTCTGGCGATGTCTCTGAAAACAGCGCAGGACTGGTGGGAGCCGGCTTGCCGGCGATAGGGCCGCCTCAGATCCTGAAGCTGCCCACCAGCTGTTTCAGACGCCCCGCCTGCTGGCTCAGGGCATCGCAATGGCGCAGGGTTTCATTGAGGTTCTCCACCCCTTGCTGGTTGAGGCTGTTGATCTGGGTGATGTCCAGGTTCAGGCTCTCGACCACCGCGCTCTGCTCCTCGGTGGCGGTGGCCACCGACTGGTTCATGCCGTCGATCTCGCCGATGCGCTGGGTCACGCTGGCCAGCCGCTCGCCGGCCTGGTTGGCCACCTGCACGGTCTGCTCGCTGGACACCTGGCTTTCGTTCATGGTGTACACCGCCTCGCGCGAGCCCACCTGCAGGCCGGTGATCATGCGGTGGATCTCTTCGGCCGACTCCTGGGTACGGTGGGCCAGGTTGCGCACCTCGTCGGCCACCACCGCGAATCCACGCCCGGCCTCGCCGGCACGAGCCGCCTCGATGGCGGCGTTGAGCGCCAGCAGGTTGGTCTGCTGGGAGATGCCCTTGATCACGTCGAGGATCTTGCCGATCTCGTCGGTGCTGGCGTTGAGCGCCTCGATCTGCTCGCACGACTCGCTGATCTTCTGCGACAGCGCGGTCATGGCGTTGATCGCATCGTCCACCACCTGACGGCCGTCGTTGGCCTGGTCGCTGGCGCCGCTGGCGTGCTGCGAGGCATCGGCGGCGTTGCGGGCGATCTCCTGGGTGGCCGCGCCCAGCTGGTTGATCGC
The DNA here is from genome assembly GCF_056725765.1 of Pseudomonas shiyinii. Taxonomy (NCBI): domain Bacteria; kingdom Pseudomonadati; phylum Pseudomonadota; class Gammaproteobacteria; order Pseudomonadales; family Pseudomonadaceae; genus Pseudomonas; species Pseudomonas shiyinii. The sequence goes on from NZ_CM161522.1 coordinate 1,439,584, forward strand.
CGCGGCGACGCTGTTGGTGCGCATGCTCTGCTCCTCGGAGCCGATGATCGAGGCGTTGGAGGCGTGGACCACCTTCTCCGACAGGTCATGCACCAGGCGGGTGGCCGAGGACACCTCGCTGATCGAGGCGTGAATACGCTCGACGAAGCGGTTGAACGAGGTGGCCAGTTCGCCGAACTCGTCCTTGTGCTGCACCGCCAGGCGGCGGGTCAGGTCGCCTTCGCCCTCGGCGATGTCCTGCATGGCGCGGCCCATGGTAGTCAGCGGGCGCATCAGCACCGGGATCAGCAGGCCCAGCAGGCCGGCGATGGCGGCCACGGCGATGAGCATGGCGATGATCGCCGAGGTGCGGAACTGGCTCAGGCCTGCGTAGGCCTTGTCCTTGTCGATGGACAGGCCGATGTACCACTGGGCCGAGGGCAGGCCCTGCACGGGGGCGAAGGAAATGATGCGGTCCTGGCCATTCAAGGTGACGTCCTGCATGCCCGGCTCGACCTTCAAGGCGGCATCGGGGTAGATGTCCTTGAGGTTCTTCATCACCTGGTCCTGGTCGGGGCTGACGATCACCTGGCCGTTGCGGTCGGCGAGGAAGGCATGGCCGATGCCGCCGAAGTCCACGGCATTGATGATGTCCACCAGGGTATTGAGGCTCAGGTCGCCGCCGACCACGCCGAGCAGTTCGCCGTTGGTCTTGGCCTTGACCGGGATGGCGATGGTCACCACCAGGCCGCCCACCGACGCCTGGTAGGGTGGGGTCAGCAAGGTCTTGTCGGCCGTTACGGCGGCGGTGTACCAGGGCCGCTGGCGTGGGTCGTAGCCGTCGGGCATCTTGGCGTCCGGTCGCTGGGTGAACACGCCGTTGTTCTGGCCGAAATAGGTGAACTGGAAGTTGTTGGTGTACGACGGCTGGTCGACCAGCCCGGGCAGGGTCTCACCGGCACCTTGCTGGGCGATGTCCTGGGCCAGGTTCTCGAGCACCAGGATGCGCCCGCTCATCCAGTTCTGCACGCTGCCGGCGGTCTGCGCCCCTGCCTGGCGTACGGAGGATTCGATGTTCTGGCGCGTGGTGGTGCGCTGCAGGTAGTCGTTGTAGAGGGTGAACAAGGCGAATGCCAGGACAACGACGCCGCAGGCACTGAGCAGGATCTTGTGGCGGAATTTCAGGTTCATGTTTCGAGACCTTGGGCCGGTGAGGGGAGGACGCCGCGCGCTCGTGGCACGCAGGGCGACACCTGTCACCACGTTATCGGCCGGGCCTTTGAAATATTGAAGAACTAGGCGTGGTGGGCTGCCAGCAGCTCCACCAAGGTCCGGGCCGCCAGGTGCAGGGGCTGCTGCTTGAGCCAGAAGGCATGCACGGGCAGCTCCAGGGCGTTCTGGGTGTTGCGAAAATCCAGGCGCACCAGGCGTCCGGCGGCGATCAGCGGCGCCACTCGGGACAAGGGAAAGTTGCCCCAGCCCAGGCCGGCTTCGACCATCTGCAAGGCCAGGTCCAGGCTGTTGCTGCACCAATGGGTCGCAGCCACCAGCGGACGCGGGTCGGAAAGCGGCAGCTCGATGCTGCGGACCAGAACCTGGCGCACGTTGAACAGGTCCTCCAGGTAATGAATGCGCCCGCTCCCCAATGCCGGATGATGCGGTGAAAGGGTGGCTACCAGCGACTCCATGGCGATGTGCTGGAAGCTGCGCCGAGGGTCCACATGCAAACCCGCGAAGGCCAGGCACAGGCTGACCCGACCGCTGTCGAGCAATTGCAGGGCTTCTTCCTGGGGGGCACTGAGCAGCTCGATATCCAGCAGTGGGTGGCGTTCGCCGAGCACGGCAATGGCGGCGAGCAGTGGGGTCTGGTCGATATCCGGCACCACGGCGATGGCCAGGCGGCTTTCCAGGCCTTGGGACAGTTCCAGCGCATGCACCTGCAGCAGGCCCAGCTGCTCGGCGATCAACCGGGCATGGGGCTCCAAGGCGCGGGCCTGGGCGGTGGGGCGCGCCTCGCGTGGGCCGCGCTCGAACAGCGGGTAGCCCAGCTCTGCCTCGAGGTTGGCGATGGCCATGCTCACTGCCGAAGGGACGCGCCGCAGCGCCCGGGCAGCCGCGGAAAACGAGCCGCGGTCAAGCACGGCGAGAAACAGCTGGATATTGTCGCTGGAAAAATTCATGGGCGGCCTCCTATCAGTAAATCTGAAAGGTGCCGACTTTTTCTGTCAAGAAGATTGATTCATCCTGGCCGCCTTCGTAAAACACATCCAGAGATGACGCTGTGCAAGGACTCAAACGCAAACTGGTCTACGTGACCTTCTATGAACTGATCGGCCTGTGCATGTCGACCCTGGGTCTGGCCTACCTGTCCGATACACAAGCCTCCCATACCGGGCCGCTGGCGGTGATGATCACCACCATCGCCATGCTCTGGAACCTGATCTATAACAGCCTGTTCGAATGGTGGGAAAGCCGCCAGACCAAGCGTGGCCGCAGTGTGGCCCGGCGCATCGGGCATGCCATCGGCTTCCAGCTGACATTGGTGGTGTACCTGATCCCGCTGATCGCCTGGTGGCTGGACATGACCTTGGTGGAGGCGTTCCTGGTGGACCTGGCGTTCATCATCCTGGTGCCGTGCTACACCTTCGTCTACAACTGGGCGTTCGACCGGATCTTTGGGTTGCCGACATCGGCGCTGGCAACTGCCTGAAGGGCTGGTGCAGTACCTGTGGGGGCTTGCCCCGCGATGGCGTCAAGGCGGCAAGCGAATCAACAGCGGCTCCTGCACCTGCTTCCCGGGCTTTGGCTGGCTGCCCAACAGGCTGTCCTCGACCTGCCCTGACAGGTAGTAGACACCGGACATCGCACCGCTCTGGCGGTTCTCCATCAGGTCCCGCCATTCTTCGTTCAGCGCCACGTTGAGGATCACCCGCAGTTGCTCGACCATCTGTGGGTGTTCCTGATCATGGGTGACCATGCCATACCCTGCCACCGCGACTGAAATCAGCGTACCGGCCGCCTTGCCCACCGCTGCGGCGACAGCACTGGCGATGCCGCGTGGCGCCAGGGTGGCACCGAGTTTTTCACTGGCCCGGTTGGCCACCGACGATAGCCCGGCCTGGGTCTGCCCAGGGGCTTTGGCGGCCTGCTGGTGCAGGTGCTGGCGCAAGGCCTGCCAGGCCGGTTGCTGGTCGAGGGACTTGGCCCTGAGCAGTTGATAGAGCGTGGCGTCCCGTGCCGCTGGCGGGCCAAGGGCGATGATCCTGATGCGGTTGAGGCGCTGGCTGACCTGGTCGGGTGGGGCGTTGTAGCGCTGGATGATAGCAGGCAGCTGCTGGCCGAACAGTTGCAGGTACAGTTCGCTGGCGCGGTCACGGATGCCCTCGGGGTTGATCTGCTCGGCCACAGGTTCGATCACCCGCCGGTGATACTGCTCTTGCAGGTACAGCGCCAGGCGCCGTTCGGGCGGCTCGGCGCCATCGCCGCTGTTCATCTTGTACCAGGCGACCTTGAGCGTCAGCCATTGCTGGGTCCAGTAGCCGGTGAACCAGGGGATGAAGTCGCTTTCGGTGCGCTGTTGCACCTGGTCCTTCCATACCCGCATGGAGCGTCGGGCGTAGTCGTTGGCCGAGCCGGTGGCGGCTACCGATGCCTCGATCAGGTCCTGATCGAGGCGCTGCCAGATGGCCGGGGTGAGTACCGCCGGTGGCGGCGGGGCAGGCGGGCGCTTGCCGGCGCACCCGGCCAGGGCCAGCAACAGGCAGAGCAGCAGAAGCAGGATGCGCCGGTTCACGCGGCTGGCCTTCCTGGGTAGGGAGGAGATGGTTATCCGAGTATAGGCATGATGTTCGCGATGCTGTGCGAGCGGGTTTATCCGCGAAGAACGTCACGCGGAGCTCTCGGGTAAACCCGTTCCACAGTGCCTTATGCGCCTGTGCCTTGATCCAGGTCCAGCTTGGCTTCCAGATGATCCAGATGGTCATGCATCAGTGCCAGCGCCGCGTTCACGTCACCCTTTTCCACGGCATCGATGATCGCCGCGTGCTCCTGCCAGGCGCAGTGGTCGCAGCAGGGCGATTCGTAGCGGGCGATGATGAGCGAGGTCATCGGCACCAGGCCGTTGAGGAAGCGGGCCAGGGGCGCGTTGGCGGCCATCTGCGCGAGCTTGAGGTGGAACTCGCCACCCAGGCGGATCGCCGTGCAGCGCTCGCCACGCTCATGGTGAAGGCGCTCGCGCTCGACCAATTGGCGCAATTGGCGGATCTGCGCCGGGCGCGCGCGTTGGGTGGCCAGGCTGATCAGCGTGGTCTCGGCCAGGCGGCGGGCACTGAGCACCTGGCGCGCCTGTTGTGGGTCCGGGGTGGCAAGGTGTGCAGTGTGGCTGGGCCGTTGCACCACCACCTGCTGGTCGGACAGGCGCCCAAGGACCCGGCGGATCACCGTGCGGCTGACGCCGAAGGCATTGCCCAGGGCCTGCTCGGGCAGGGCGCTGCCCGGGGGCAGTCGTTGTTCGAGAATGGCATCGAACAGGCGTGGGTAGATCTGCTCGGCCGAAAGGCGGGTCTCGCCGTTGGCGAGCAGGGCTGGCAGGCGAGGGGAGGCGTGGGCACAGGCGGTCATGGTCGCGCTCCTTGGGTCATTGACCCGAATGCTCATCGGGAATGTTCAGTTCGATGCCCATGCGCTGGCCTTCCTCGAGGATATGCCGGCGCATCTGGGCACTGGCCTGGGCGCTGTTCTTGTCGCGGATGGCGCGAACCACCGCTTCGTTTTCCTTAAGCCGAGCGGCCAGGTGTTCGGGCGAATTGCGCAGCATCTCGGTGCTCTGCTTGAGCGCATTGCCGGTCTGTTGCACCACGCTCTGGAAGATCGGGTTGGTGGTCAGGCCGAACAGCGCTTCATGGAAGGCGATATAGGCATTGACCCCGGCCTCGCTGTCGCCGGCCTCCAGGGCTTCGCGCATGTCCATCAGGGTCAGGCGCAGTTGGCCGATGTCCTGGCTGTTGGCCGATTGGGCGACCAGCCCGACGATGAAAGGCTCCAGGGTATAACGCAGCTCCAGCACGTCAGCCAGGCTGGCCGCGGCGACGGTTTCGACGACCGGTTCCTGGGCCGCGGCCTCGATGTCGAGCACCAGCACGCCCTTGCCCGGCATCGAGCGCACCAGGCCCAGGGTTTCCAGCACGGTCACCGCTTCGCGCAGGCTGGGGCGGCTGATTCCAAGTTGTTCCGCCAGCTCGCGCTGGCCGGGCAGCATTTCGCCGCTGCGCCACTGGCCGCTGGCCAGGGCCTGGCGGAGTTTCTCCACCACTGAGTTGACGACGGTTGATGAGCTGATCACGGTTCGCTCCATGGTTACAAATTACTGCAGCGCGGCCGACGCATTGCGCCGGCCGCGGGGTGTTCAGAATTCCTGCTGGTGGGCCTGTGGGGGTTGCTTGCGCGGCGTGCTGGTGAAACCAGGCTTGCCGGACAGCACGTTATTCGCCCGCTCCATGTCGATATCCCGCTCCCAGCGGGCAATGGCCACGGTGGCGACGCAGTTGCCGATCAAGTTGGTCAATGCCCGGCCGATGCCCATGAACCAGTCCACTGCCAGCACCAGCACCAGGCCTACCACCGGGATGGCCGGTACCGCCGTCAGGGTGGCGGCGAGGATCACCAGGGCAGAGCCTGGGATGCCATGGGCACCCTTGGAGGTCACCAGCGACACCAGCAGGATGGTCAGCAGGTCGGTCATGGCCAGCGGCGTGCCGGTGGCATTGGCGATGAACACGATGGCCAGGGTCAGGTAGATCGAGAAGCCATCGAGGTTGAAGGAATAACCGGTGGGGATCACCAGGCCTACGGTGGAGCTGCCGATGCCCAGGTGCTCGAGCTTGCGCATGATCTGCGGCAGCACGGCGTCGGAGGAGGCGGTGCCCAGGACGATAGTCAGTTCTTCACGCAGGTACTTGATGAACGGCAGCAGTTTCAGGCCCGACAGGCGCATGACGGTGCCAAGGATGATCAGCACGAAGCCTGCACAGGTCAGGTAGAAGAGCGCCACCAGGCCGCCCAGGTGCTGCAGCGACTCCAGGCCATATTTGCTGGTGGTGAAGGCGATGGCGCCGAACACGCCCAGCGGTGCCAGGCGCACGATCATGCCCATGATGCGGAACACCACGTGGCTGAGCTCGTTGATCAGCCGCGAGATGCCGGACGCCGACTCGCCCACCAGGTTCAGGGCGCTGCCGAACAGCACCGAGAACAGCAGGACTTGGAGGATATTGTTGTCGGCAAAGGCCCCGATCACCGAGGTAGGGATCAGGTCCATGAAGAATGCCGTGGCACCGTGGATATGTTGGCCGCGCTCGGCCAGGCTGCTGGCATCGGCGCTGGAAAGCTGGTCCAGGTGGATGTTGGCGCCGCTGCCGATACCGCTGGTGAAGGCGAATACCAGGCCGATCACCAGTGCGATGGTGGTCAGGATTTCGAAGTAGATCACGGACTTCAGGCCGATGCGCCCGACTTTCTTCAGGTCGCCGGCACCGGAAATGCCACTGACCACCACACAGAACACGATCAGGCCGATGAGCATCTTGATCAGCTTGATGAACCCGTCACCCAGGGGTTTGAGCTGCAGAGACACTTCGGGGAAGCTGAGGCCGCAGGCGATGCCGAGGGCAAGGCCCAGCACCACTTGGAGGAAGATCGAACGCGAGCACCATTTGAGCATGGGAGGGATCTCTGGTCGGTGTCCTTGCTTCGGTGCCGGCGACGGCGAAAGAGCGCAGGACTTAATTATTGTGGTCTTACCGGTTTGTTCAGCGCCCGATCATAGAACCGCGATTTTTTACCTTTTGCAAGCAATTTTGGCCTTACCGGTCTGACCAGCTGGGGCGGCAACCTCCACCTCGCCGCAGCTCGCGCCTGAGGAGCCATTTAACCCAATGACTTCAAACGACTTTGTGGGCGTGGGTTAACCCGCGAACACCGGCAGCGCCGGTGCATGCCGCGTGTCGCTTCGCGGGTAAACCCAGGCGGGTATCTCACTGGCGCGACAGATAGGTCTCGGTCATGCTCTCGGTGAGCTGTTTAACCAGGTTGGCGTCGGCTTCGTTGCGCGTCTGCAACAGCAGTTCACCGGCCCTGCGATAAAGCGCGTTTTCATCGCGATAGCGGTCGGAAACCAGGTCGATTCGTTGAAGCACGCCATCGCGTCGCCAGGCGATATCGGGCCGTTCCTTCTCCAGGGCATCGATATACGCCTGCGGCACCGCAGGGCCGTCGTAGGCGCTCAAGTCGCCCGCTTCGCTGAACGTGTCGAAATAGACGCTGGCGCCGTTCCAAGTATTGCCGAGCTCGGTAAATGCCTCAGGGCGCAGGCGGCGTATCCAGGTTTCCCAGAATGGTTGCTCGATGGCCCATTCCACGACGGCCGGCTGGCTGGCAAGGCCTTCGACGCCCAGGGCCAGTCGTTCCAGGGTGGCTGGGCTCAAGCGGGCGAGATAGTCGAAACTGATCTCGCTGGGTTGCGGTGGCAACCCCAGGCGCTGTATCAGCCGCATGCGCGCGTGCAGGGCCATCTCCATCTCATCGAGCAAGAATGTTGGCTCGCCGAGCAGCTCGTCGCTGATATCGTCCTCGGGGTGCAGCGCTGGCGCTTCGTCGGCGGACGTACCGCTTATCAGTGCCCGGCGCCTGGCGACGCGTGCGTCATAGAGGGCGGCGATGCGCTCATCGAGCAGGCGCTGGCGAAACAGCGAGCTGACGACCGTCACGGCCACCGATTCGCTGTTCTGGTCCGCAGTGGCCAGCAGGACCTGCTGCCACACCAGCACTTCGACCTCGACCTGCTGAAACAGCAGGGTGGTCTGGTCGACGCAACCTTGGGCGGCCTCGTTGAGCACATCAATGATGTGTTGTTGCACCTGGGCGCGCCCCCAACGCTCGTCGGCGCCTGCCTGGCCGGGCTTGGTCAGTTGCTCGAGCACGGCCTGCATGCGCCGGCGCATGGCGTCCGGGCTGCTGTGGTATTGCTGGGTATCCTCCATACGGTTGAACAGCTCGTACAGCGGTTGCCATTCAGGTGTACCGAAGGTTTCAGAAATGTGATCGCGCAACGGTTGTGGAAAATCGGCGAGCCAGCCCGCCGCATACGCTTGCGCTTGGGTGGGGAGCCCCGCGTCATTCAGGCTCTGCAACGCTTGTGCGTCGAGTGGGTTGTTCTGGAAGGAATAGTAGACGTCGCCATCGCCCGCCCTGACGCGTGCAACGAACGCGGTATCGCGCAGGTCAGGCACATGGCGCAGCTGGTTGCTGCTCAGGTCTACCGCACGCAATGCCAGGGGCTGTTGGTTCATGAGGTCGGTCAGGCCGTTCGGCCATTGGGCGATGCCGGTCTGCTCCAGGTCGAGCCGTTCCAGTCGCGTCCAGCCGGTGAGGTCGGGCGCCAGGTCCAATGGGTTGTCATGCAGGAACAAAATACGTAGACGGTCGAGGCCTGCCAGTGCGGCGCGAGAGGCCGGAGTCAGGGTGATGTCGTTCTGGCCCAGGCTCAGCTCGGCCAAGGCAGGCCAGCGCTGCAGCGCCTGGAAGTGTTGCTCCTCGAGAAAAAGTTCGTTCGTTTCAGCTTGCAGCCCGCTCAGCTCCGGGAGTTGCGCCATCCGCTCCAGGGCTGCGACCGGCAGGTCCGCAACCGCAGCGGTGAGATTGAGGGTGCGCAATCGCGTCAGGCTGCACAAGGTCGCCAGGTTGGATTCGCTGTTCATGTCCAGGTTGTTTTCCGACAGGTCCAGCGAGGTCAGTTCGGTCAACTCGCCCAGTTGGGCAGGGAGCACGGCCAGGCCATTCTCGGTAAGCTCCAGTTCCCGCACGCCTGGAAAGGCTGCCAAGAAGGCGCCGAGGCCCTCGTTGCTTGCCTGCCACAGGCCTGTGACGGTGAGCTGGCGGACGTATGGCAGCTGCACATCGAGCGTTGGCAGGGCGCCGATATGGTCGCCATGGATGCTGAGAATCACCCGGTCCAAGCTGCCGTCGGGGTCGTTGTTCTCCCGGCGCCATGCCTGTCGGACGCGTTCGGCCAGGGCTTGGCGTGCAGCGCGACGTTGCTCCAGCTCGTCGGCCACCAACCCTTGTGTGTCCTGGACCCAGGCTTGCAATGTGCTGTCGAGCTGGCGGTACTGTTGTTGCAGTTCGTGCATGAGGCGGCTGAAGGCGCCGGGCGCATCGCCGGCCTGCTGGCGCAGGCGGGCTCTCAGGGCGTTCCGGTCGTTGTCCATGTTGGCGGGAAACAGCTGGTCGAACATTTCGTCGGGTGTCTGCAAGCCGTGGCCTCGGCCGCTCAATGGATAACCGATACGTCGGTCGCCGGGCAATCGTGTCGGGAGGCGGTACATTGGACGTACCGGGGCCAGGCCCAAGTCATGGGCGGCCTGTTCGCGATCTTCGAGCACGCATTCGAGCAATCGCTCGCGCAGCTTGTCGGGCTCATGGATATTCAGGCCGAGCGCGTCGCGTTCACTGTCGGGCAGGGCCTGGAGGATGCTTTGGAAGAGGCTTGCCGGACTGGACAGGGTCTGGCCAGACGAGTCCAGGGGCTGATAGCCGTTGTCCAGGCGCAGTATCGTCTTGGTCGAGGTACCTGCTTGGCCCGTCTCGCCCAGCAGGTGGCCCGTCAACCGTCCCGCCCGCAATTGCAGGCGGGTTTCTCCGGTCCAGCCGGCCAGGCGCTGGAGTGCGGCCAGGGCCAGGGTGTCTCGGTCGGCCATCGCGCCGTTGGCTCGATAGAAGCCGGCCAAGGCACGATTGATACGGGTGTCGCGCAAGTATAATCGCGCGGTTTCGCCCATCGAAAGCGGCAGGCGGCCGGTGCGTTGCAGTGCTCGCAGGTCGCGCGAGTGCGCCTGGTCGAGAATTTCACGCCGCGCGTGTCGGCTCAGCGTCGGGAAGTCCCGCGCCAGCAGCGCATCTGCGGGGCGACTGGCCGGCGGCGGGATGTCGGCGCCGAAAGCCTCGAGGCTGTCGAGCAACAGGGCGGGCAACGGTAGACGGTCGACGAAGACCCGGCGCAGGGCTGCGTCGTCGTAGCCACTGCTGCGCAGGGCCTGGGCCAGGATGCGCCCGTCCAGGCCCGCTCCGACCGGGCCTAGGCGCCTGAGCAATTGGTCGCTTGGCCAGGCCAGGGGGCGTTCATGATCCAGCGCCCAGGGGCCCTCACTGGCACCTCGCAACCGGGGTTGGTGGCGGTGCCTGGGTGCCCGGGACAAGCGCCACTGGCCATCGGCTGCCGACTCGATCGGGAAGCTTTGCGCTTCCCGCGTCAGCCATTGACGGTCTTGCCAGGTATATAGCCCATTGCGTGGCGTGGCCTGCTCTGGGCGGGCCTTGGCGAAGGGGGCGAGATCGCCGTGCCAGAGGCGTTGCTCGTCGCCGTGCCCGATTCTGTACCAATCGTGCAGGGCGCCTTGCGGCAGGCTGAAGTGGACTGCGGCTCCCAGTGCCGCCACTTGGGCCAGGTTCTCGAAGACCTCGAACAGATGCCCGATGGCGGCATCTGCGTCACCCTCATTGGCGGTATGCACCCCTTCGAGGAACTCGTCGACCAGCTGTGCGCCACCGACCACCAGCATGAGCTCGCCAAGCCCCGGCACGAAGAACCCGGCCACATTCAATACCGACAAACCCACGCTTAGCCACTGTTCGAGGTGTTCGAGCTGGGCGGCGGCATCTCGTTGCGCAACCGGCACTGCGATGGCGGCTGCATCGGCCAGCAGGCGTTGAACATGAAGGCGAGCGCGCGCCGCGAAACAGTCATCCGGCCAGCGTGTAAGCGCCAAGGCAAGTCGTGCATTCTTGTCCAATGTCGCCTGCCATAGATCGTGCGGGCTTGGGAACATGCGCTTGATCCAGCTGAACGAGTCGCCTTCCTCGATCACCGGCGTGGTGGTCTGCAAAGTGGCGTAGGGGTAGTAGGGATACAGCGTCTTGCGCAACCGAGACACGAGTGCGGGGCGTTGGGTATGGCTTGCGTAACGGTTGAAGAACGCCCGTTCGCTGTCTTTCCAGAGCAGTCGGGTCAGGGCTTTACCAGCGACCTTCAGCGATGCGTATTGACGCAGCGGTTGGCGTGGATGCCCTGGCAGGTAGAGCAGGCAGGGCTCGATGTCGTCCAGTGGTTCGCGGCGGATAAGCAGCGGCCCATTGAGCGGTATGTCGAACAGGTTCAGGTAGCTGCACTCGAGCGGGGCGGGTTTGCCATCCTCATCGAGCAGGAACGGGGTGCCTGCCAGGGCAGCGTCCGCCAGCGCGCGGCCGTGGGCATCGATGTGGCCCTGCAGTTCGGCGTGGGCCACATCGGCGGCGAACGCTGCACGGTCTTGCTCGCGCAGCAGCTGGCGGAAGTCTGCCGTGGCGATATGGTCCAAGAGGTGATTGCGGTATCGCTGTCCCAAGTCGAGATTACGGACGCCTTTCACGAAGCGGGCGCTGTCAAGCTGCATGGGGGGCTGGTCGGTGCTGGAAAAGTACAGCTCGACCTGCGCATCGCTGTCGAAGTTCTGTAGAGCGGCCTCCAGCCAGGATCGGCCGCCTTTTTCGCTGCCGTTGCGTAGCCACCCCTGGTCGACGGTGGGCAGCTCCCGGTCGTCGAACCAGTGGTTCATCGCGTCGTCCAGCAGCGGGCGGCAGAACGCCTCGATCGGCTGCACCTGGGCCAGTACCTGTTGGACTTGTCGGGTGGCGCGATGACTGTCGCGGATCAGTTGTTCCAGTTGTTGGCGTTGTGCCGGTGTGGCTGCTTTCAGCCAGCTGGGCATTCGGGTGTGGATGAACGCGAGATGGGAAGTGCTCATGGCTGGACCTCGGGAGGAAGGAACAGCGAGCCTAGTGAGGTGGGGGAGTGCGGTTGGGTTAGATAGATACCACAGGGGCTGTTGCAACTGCTTCGCAGCCCTTTTGCGGCACAAGGCCGCTCCTGCAACAGGGCACGTAAGCCCATGCAGGAGCGGCCTTGTCGGCCGGCAAGCGGTCCGGTCGCTTTACTTGTGTAGCGTTTCGGCCGCGTAGAGCGTGTTTTCCAGCAGGCAGGCCCGGGTCATCGGGCCGACGCCGCCTGGCACTGGCGTGATCCAGCCGGCACGGGGCAGGGCGGTTTCGAAGACCACATCGCCTACCAGCTTGCCATCTTCCTGGCGGTTGATGCCGACGTCGATGACGATGGCGCCTTCCTTGACCCATTCACCCTTGACCAGGCCCGGTTTGCCCGCCGCGACCACCACCAGGTCGGCACGGCCCACATGGCCGGCCAGGTCCTGGGTGAAGCGGTGGCAGACGGTGACCGTGCAGCCGGCCAACAGCAATTCCATGGCCATCGGGCGGCCAACGATGTTGGAGGCGCCGACGATCACTGCGTTCATGCCGTAGAGGTCTTGGCCGGTGCTTTCGAGCAGGGTCATGATGCCCTTCGGGGTGCACGGGCGCAGCAACGGGATGCGCTGGGCCAGACGGCCGATGTTGTAGGGGTGGAAGCCGTCGACGTCTTTGTCCGGGCGAATGCGCTCGAGCAGCAGCGAGGCATCCAGGTGCTCCGGTAGCGGCAGCTGCAGGAGAATGCCGTCGACGGCCGGGTCGTCGTTGAGGCGGTCGATCAGTTCGGTCAGGGCTTGCTGCGTGGTCTCGCTGGGCAGGTCATAGGCCTGGGAAATGAAGCCGACCTCTTCGCAGTCCTTGCGCTTGTGCGAGACATAGACTTGGGAGGCGGGGTCGGTACCGACCAGGATCACCGCCAGGCCCGGCGTACGCAGGCCTTGCTGGCGACGCTCCACGACACGTTGAGCGATCTGCTGGCGCAGGTTGGCGGCGATCGCCTTGCCATCGATTAGGTGTGCAGTCATAGACGCGTGATTAACCATCGAGAAGGGAACATAAATGAGGGCGCATTCTCGCACGACACGGCCCAAGGGCAAAGGCGGGTGGTCGGCCAAATCCCCTAAGCCCTTAAATAAACTAAATTTTTTTGAAAAAAGTGTTGACGACCTGCCGGCTCGTCTATAACATTCGTCGCACTTGTCGGGCAGAGCCTAGCACTGGTTAGCAAGGTCAGGCAGAATAAGCGGATTTGCTAGCTTGTTCGGTACGGCTGAAAAGTTGATTTGCAATCGTAACAGAAAGCAGATTGAATATGCGCCCGTAGCTCAGCTGGATAGAGCATCCGCCTTCTAAGCGGATGGTCGCAGGTTCGAGTCCTGCCGGGTGCGCCATTAGGCAGCTTTGGCACAGCAAGTAACGTTGTACTGCAATATGGTGGGCGTAGCTCAGTTGGTAGAGCGCTGGATTGTGATTCCAGTTGTCGTGGGTTCGATTCCCATCGTCCACCCCATATTCTCGAAGGCGCCTTGATTGTATAATCTGGCGCCTTTGCTTTAACTGCTCCACGCGGACGTGGTGAAATTGGTAGACACACTGGATTTAGGTTCCAGCGGCGCAAGCTGTAAGAGTTCGAGTCTCTTCGTCCGCACCATACATAGTTTCGCCCATTGCGCGAAACGCCCGGAAAAAGCCGCCTAGAGCGGCTTTTTTTGTGCGCGCGTATCGGCCTTCCTCCTCGCGCTGCCAGCTTCCGTGCAATCCACTGGTGGCGCCCTGGCGAAAGCTGATAGATTTCAGTCGGTTGAAACACCGGCCAAGGGGTCGGCAGAGGAATCGTCATGATTGCAAAAGAAGCCCGCCAGGCCCTGGCGTTGCAACGCTTCGCGCAAGCCAACCCGCAGTTGCTCGAGGACATTCGCGAGCTGGATGAACATGAGCAGGCTCAGCAGATCCAGTGGGCGTTCGAAGATGCGGCCGATGAACAGGGTATCGAACCCTGGGAGCTGGCCTTGCACCTGATCGCGGAAAACCCCGAAGAGCTGCAGGCCATGCGCCTTGAGGTGCACCGTGAGGTTGCCGAGGCGCTGGGCATGAGCTGGGAGGAGTACTGCCAGTTCAACGAGGTCGCTGGCCGATAAGTGCCTGCTTTTATATAGCTGCATTTGTTTAACAAGTTTTTACAGCCAGCGCGAGGTGCATCCACTGTCGCGCGGTACCGAACCGTAAAGCGCCCCACGGCACGCCGCCTGGGCCTTTCAAGGAAATCGACCGGCGTGGTTTCCCGTCGTCCCGGGTGGGGTGACTTCTGGTGCGTGAGTCACTAGAATGCTTGCCCTTGATTCTGGAGTCGGGCAATCGCCGGCTAACGTCTGTGCAACGAGGAATATCCATGCAAGTTTCTGTTGAAAACACTTCCGCTCTCGAGCGTCGCATGACCATCGCCGTTCCGGCCGAGCGCGTCGAGAACGAAGTCAACAAGCGTCTGCAACAGACTGCCCGTCGCGCCAAGGTTCCAGGCTTCCGTCCTGGCAAAGTGCCGATGAGCGTGATCCGTCAGCGTTACGAAGACGCAGCCCGCCAGGAAGCCTTCGGTGACTTGGTCCAGGCTTCCTTCTACGAAGCTGTGGTCGAGCAGAAGCTGAACCCGGCCGGCGCCCCGGCCGTCGAGCCGAAGTCCTTCGAAAAGGGCAAGGACCTGGAGTTCGTCGCGATCTTCGAAGTCTTCCCGGAATTCACCGTTGGCGGCCTGGAGTCGATCAACGTCGAGCGCCTGAGCGCCGAAGTGGCTGACGCCGACCTGGACAACATGCTGGAAGTGCTGCGCAAGCAGAACGTCCGCTTCGAGGCTGTCGAGCGCGCCGCGCAGAACGACGACCAGGTCAACATCGATTTCGTCGGCAAGATCGACGGTGAAGCCTTCGCCGGCGGTTCGGCCAAGGGCACCCAGCTGGTACTGGGCTCCGGCCGCATGATCCCGGGCTTCGAAGATGGCCTGGTAGGCGCCAAGGCGGGCGAAGAGCGCGTTGTCAACGTGACCTTCCCCGAGGATTACCAGAACCTGGACCTGGCCGGCAAGGCCGCCGAGTTCACCATCACCGTCAACAGCGTCTCGGCCCCGCAGCTGCCTGAGCTGAACGAAGACTTCTTCGCCCAGTTCGGCATCAAGGAGTCGACCCTGGAAGGCTTCCGCGCCGAAGTTCGCAAGAACATGGAGCGCGAGCTGCGCCAGGCCATCAAGGCCAAGGTCAAGAACCAGGTCATGGACGGTCTGCTGGCCGCCAACCCGGTCGACGTGCCGAAAGCCCTGCTGGAAAACGAAGTCAACCGTCTGCGCGTGCAGGCTGTCCAGCAGTTCGGCGGCAACATCAAGCCTGAGCAGCTGCCGGCCGAACTGTTCGAAGAACAGGCCAAGCGCCGCGTGGTTCTGGGCCTGATCGTCGCCGAAGTGGTCAAGCAGTTCGAGCTCAAGCCGGACGAAGCCAAGGTCCGCGAAATGATCGAGGAAATGGCCTCGGCCTACCAGGAACCAGAGCAGGTCATCGCCTGGTACTACAAGAACGACCAGCAGCTGAACGAAGTCCGTTCGGTTGTGCTGGAAGAACAAGTTGTAGATACTGTCCTGCAGAAAGCGACTGTGACCGACAAATCGGTCTCGTACGAAGAAGCTGTCAAGCCAGCACAGGCACCTGCCGCCGCTGAGTGATAGGTCTTCTCTCGTAGGAAACCCCCACAAGCCAGCCTTCGAGCTGGCTTGTGCGTATTCAAGCCATGACTATTTGGGAGTGAGTGCAGGACATGTCCCGCAATTCTTATATTCAGCAGAGCTCCGACATCCAGGCCGCGGGCGGTCTGGTCCCGATGGTTATCGAGCAGTCCGCCCGTGGCGAGCGCGCCTACGACATCTACTCCCGCCTGTTGAAGGAGCGAGTGATTTTCCTGGTTGGTCCCGTCGAGGACTACATGGCCAACCTGGTGGTGGCACAACTGCTGTTCCTTGAAGCGGAAAACCCGGACAAGGATATCCATCTGTACATCAACTCGCCGGGTGGTTCGGTGACTGCGGGCATGTCGATCTACGACACCATGCAGTTCATCAAGCCGGACGTCTCGACCATCTGCATCGGCCAGGCCTGCAGCATGGGCGCCTTCCTGCTCGCGGCCGGCGCCGCTGGCAAGCGCCACTGTCTGCCGAACTCGCGCGTGATGATCCACCAGCCATTGGGCGGCTTCCAGGGCCAGGCGACCGATATCGAGATCCATGCCCAGGAAATCCTCAACATCAAGGCGCGCCTGAACGAGCTCTTGGCCTACCACACCGGCCAGGACCTGGAAACCATCAAGCGCGACACCGAACGCGACAACTTCATGAGCGCTGCACGCGCGGCCGAGTACGGCCTGATCGACTCGGTCTACGACAAGCGGCAACTGGCGTCCTGAACCAAGGTGCCAGAGCGGGTGGGCGCCGAAAGCGCCTACCTGCGGACTTGAAAAAGCCCGCAATTGCCTTCATCTTGTGTTTCATGCCTACCGGATTGGATCGATCGAATGACTGACACCCGTAACGGCGAGGACAGCGGCAAATTGCTCTATTGCTCCTTCTGCGGCAAAAGCCAGCACGAAGTGCGCAAATTGATTGCTGGGCCCTCGGTATTTATCTGCGACGAGTGCGTCGACCTGTGCAACGACATCATCCGTGAGGAGGTGCAGGAAGCCCAGGCCGAAAGCAACGCGCACAAATTGCCATCGCCGAAAGAAATCAGCGGCATCCTGGACCAGTACGTCATTGGCCAGGAGCGCGCGAAGAAGGTGCTGTCCGTAGCGGTGTACAACCACTACAAGCGCCTGAACCAGCGTGACAAGAAGGGCGACGAAGTCGAACTCGGCAAGAGCAACATCCTGCTGATCGGGCCTACCGGCTCGGGCAAGACCCTGCTCGCCGAAACCCTCGCACGCCTGTTGAACGTACCGTTCACCATTGCCGACGCCACCACCCTGACCGAAGCCGGTTACGTGGGTGAGGATGTCGAGAACATCATCCAGAAACTGCTGCAAAAGTGCGACTACGACGTGGAAAAGGCCCAGATGGGCATCGTCTACATCGACGAGATCGACAAGATCTCGCGCAAGTCGGACAACCCCTCCATCACCCGTGACGTTTCGGGCGAAGGCGTGCAGCAGGCGCTGTTGAAGCTGATCGAAGGCACTGTGGCCTCCGTGCCGCCGCAGGGCGGGCGCAAGCATCCGCAACAGGAATTCCTGCAGGTCGATACCCGCAATATCCTGTTCATTTGCGGTGGTGCATTCTCGGGCCTGGAAAAGGTCATCCAGAACCGCTCCACCAAGGGTGGCATTGGTTTTGGCGCCGAAGTGCGCAGCAAGCAGGAAGGCAAGAAAGTCGGCGAGTCCCTGCGTGAGGTCGAACCGGACGATTTGGTCAAGTTCGGCCTGATTCCGGAGTTCGTCGGCCGCCTGCCGGTGTTGGCGACCCTCGACGAGCTGGACGAAGCGGCGCTGATGCAGATCCTCACCGAACCGAAGAACGCCTTGACCAAGCAGTATGCCAAGCTGTTCGAGATGGAAGACGTGGACCTGGAGTTCCGCAGCGACGCGCTCAAAGCCGTTGCACGCAAGGCCCTGGAGCGCAAAACCGGCGCCCGTGGCCTGCGCTCGATCCTCGAGGGCGTGCTGCTCGACACCATGTACGAGATCCCTTCGCAGAAGGATGTCAGCAAGGTGGTGATCGACGAGAGCGTCATCGATGGCACGTCGCAGCCGCTGCTGATCTACGAAAACAGCGAGCCGCAAGCCAAGGCTGCACCTGACGCCTGAGTCGGGCAAGCCAAGCGCGCAAGAAAGGGGCCTACGGGCCCCTTTCTGCTTTTCCGATCTGAACGCTTGTATTTTTACAGACCTGCCCCCACATTAGGTCCAAGCATCATTTCCACCGGTTTCCGGCCATTAAGGGCCGCTGTAGAGGCGAAATCATGAAGACCACCCTCGACTTGCCTCTCTTGCCATTGCGCGATGTCGTTGTCTATCCGCACATGGTCATCCCACTGTTCGTGGGGCGCGAGAAGTCCATCGAAGCCCTCGAGGCCGCGATGACGGGCGAAAAGCAGATCCTGCTGCTGGCCCAGAAGAATCCTGCCGATGACGATCCGGGCGAAGATGCCCTGTATCGCGTCGGTACCGTTGCCACCGTCCTGCAATTGCTCAAGCTGCCCGATGGCACCGTCAAGGTGCTGGTCGAGGGCGAGCAGCGCGGTGCGGTAGAGCGTTTTACCGAGACCCAAGGGCACGTCCGTGCCGAAGTGTCCCTGATCGATGAAGCTGAAGCGGCCGAGCGCGAATCGGAAGTCTTCGTGCGCACGCTGCTGTCGCAGTTCGAACAGTACGTCCAGCTGGGCAAGAAGGTTCCGGCCGAAGTCTTGTCCTCGCTCAACAGCATCGAGGAGCCAGGGCGCCTGGTCGATACCATGGCGGCCCACATGGCGCTCAAGATCGAGCAGAAGCAGGAGATCCTCGAGATCGTCGACCTGCCGGCCCGGGTCGAGCATGTCCTGGCGCTGCTGGATGCCGAGATCGACCTGCTGCAGGTCGAGAAGCGTATCCGTGGCCGGGTCAAGAAGCAGATGGAGCGCAGCCAGCGCGAGTACTACCTGAATGAGCAGATGAAGGCCATTCAGAAGGAGCTCGGCGACGGCGACGAAGGCCATAACGAAGTCGAAGAGCTGAAAAAACGCATCGAAGCCGCAGGCCTGCCCAAGGATGCCCTGGCCAAGGCCCAGGCCGAGCTGAACAAGCTCAAGCAGATGTCGCCGATGTCTGCCGAGGCAACGGTGGTGCGTTCCTACCTGGACTGGCTCGTGCAGGTGCCGTGGAAGGCCCAGAGCAAGGTACGCCTGGACCTGGCCAAGGCCGAGGAAATCCTCGATGCCGACCACTACGGCCTGGAAGAGGTCAAGGAACGTATCCTGGAATACCTCGCCGTACAGAAGCGCGTGAAGAAGATCCGCGGCCCGGTGCTCTGCCTGGTCGGCCCACCCGGCGTGGGCAAGACATCCCTGGCCGAATCCATCGCTGCCGCGACCAACCGCAAGTTCGTGCGCATGGCCCTTGGCGGTGTGCGTGACGAGGCCGAGATCCGTGGTCACCGCCGCACCTACATCGGCTCGATGCCGGGCCGGCTGATCCAGAAGATGACCAAGGTGGGCGTACGCAACCCGCTGTTCCTGCTCGACGAGATCGACAAGATGGGCAGCGACATGCGTGGCGACCCGGCCTCGGCATTGCTCGAGGTACTCGACCCCGAGCAGAACCACAATTTCAACGACCACTACCTGGAGGTCGACTACGACCTTTCGGACGTGATGTTCCTGTGCACCTCGAACTCGATGAACATCCCACCGGCGCTGCTTGACCGTATGGAGGTCATCCGCCTGCCGGGCTACACCGAGGACGAGAAGATCAACATCGCGGTCAAGTACCTCACGCCCAAGCAAGTGAAGGCCAACGGTCTGAAGAAGGGCGAGCTGGAGATCGACGTCACCGCGATCCGCGACATCATCCGCTACTACACCCGCGAGGCGGGGGTGCGTGGCCTGGAGCGCCAGATCGCCAAGGTCTGCCGCAAGGTGGTCAAGGAGCACACCGGCGAGAAGCAGCTCAAGGTCAAGGTGACCGGCGAGCAGCTCGAGCACCTGCTCGGCGTGCGCAAGTTCCGCTACGGCCTGGCCGAGCAGCAGGACCAGATCGGGCAGGTCACCGGCCTCGCCTGGACCCAGGTGGGCGGCGAGCTGCTGACCATCGAGGCGGTGGTCATCCCCGGCAAGGGCCAACTGATCAAGACCGGCTCCCTGGGCGACGTCATGGTCGAATCGATCACAGCCGCGCAGACCGTGGTTCGCAGCCGTGCCCGCAGCCTGGGTATCGCTGCCGACTTCCACGAGAAGCATGACGTGCACATCCACATGCCCGAGGGCGCCACGCCCAAGGACGGCCCGAGCGCGGGCATCGGCATGTGCACCGCGCTGGTCTCGGCCCTGACCCAGATCCCGGTGCGCGCCGATGTGGCCATGACCGGCGAGATCACCCTGCGTGGCCAGGTGCTGGCCATCGGCGGCCTCAAGGAAAAACTCCTGGCGGCGCATCGGGGTGGGATCAAGACGGTGATCATTCCCGAGGAGAATGTCCGCGACCTGAAGGAGATTCCGGAAAATATCAAACAGGATCTTCAGATCAAACCGGTCAAATGGATTGACGAAGTCCTGCAAATTGCGCTGCAATACGCCCCGGAGCCCTTGCCAGATGTGGCTCCGGAGATTGTCGCGAAAGATGAAAAGCGCGACGGCGATGCTAAGGAAAGAATCAGCACGCACTAGTACGTATTTCGCTGGGGGGCTTTCCTTGACAGTTTTTTCGGGGCCTTGCTATAAAACGGCACGCCAGTGTCAATAGGCCGCCCAGTGCTCGTTTCATAAGCTTTTCATTACATACTTAGAAACAAACTCAATAGAGATATAAGGGGACTTAGAGTGAACAAGTCGGAACTGATTGACGCTATCGCCGCATCCGCTGACATTCCGAAAGCTGTAGCCGGCCGTGCGCTGGACGCAGTCATCGAATCCGTCACCGGCGCCCTGAAGCAAGGTGACGATGTTGTACTGGTTGGCTTCGGTACCTTCTCGGTCAAGGAGCGCGCCGAGCGCACCGGCCGCAACCCACAAACCGGCAAGGCGATCAAGATCGCTGCCGCCAAGGTCCCAGGTTTCAAGGCTGGCAAGGGCCTGAAAGACGCCGTCAACTAAGTCGTCTCTTTCAGCCGGGCTTGGCCATGCCAGGCCCGACCGCGTGACGGCGGGGCCGCAAACGTTCCCGTTGGCACGCTCGCTTTGAAAAGGCGCATCCCACAGGATGCGCCTTTCTTCTATCAGGACTCTACCCACGCTCCACGGTTGTCGACGCAGTGGTACAACCGTTTCTGGGGGACGCATGCTGCAGAATATCAGGGACAATTCACAAGGTTGGATTGCCAAGACCATCATCGGCCTTATCGTTGTGCTGATGGCGCTGACCGGCTTCGAGGCCATTTTCCAGGCCACCAGCCATAGCCAGGATGCTGCCAAGGTGAACGACGAGACCATCAGCCAGAACGAGCTGAGCCAGGCCGTCGACTTGCAGCGCCGTCAGCTGATGCAACAGCTGGGCAAGGATGTCGACCCAGCGCTGCTGGACGATAAAGTGCTGCGCGAAGCCGCGCTCAAGGGGTTGATCGAGCGCAAGCTGCTGTTGCAGGGCGCCAAGGATGCCAAATTCTCCTTCTCCGAGGCCGCATTGGATCAAATGATCCTGCAGATGCCGGAGTTCCAGGTTGACGGCAAGTTCAACGCCGAACGCTTCGACTCGGTCATTCGCCAGCTGGGCTATGGCCGGATGCAGTTCCGCGAAATGCTGACCGAGGAAATGCTCATCAGCCAGCTGCGCGCGGGCCTGGTCGGTAGCAGCTTCGTCACCGACAAGCAGGTCGAGGCTTTCGCCCGTCTGGAGAAGCAGACCCGTGACTTCGCCTCGCTGACCTTCAAGGCCGACCCGGCCGCGGTCAAGGTGAGCGACGAGGAGGTCAAGGCGCACTACGACCAGCACGCCAAGGAGTTCATGACGCCGGATCAGGTGGTCATCGACTATATCGAGCTGAAGAAGTCAGCGTTCTTCGACCAGGTCGAGGTCAACGAAGATGAACTCAAGGACCTCTACGAGAAGGAAGTCGCTAACCTGGCCGAGCAGCGCCATGCCGCGCACATCCTGATCGAGGTCAACGACAAGGTCTCCGACGACCAGGCCAAGGCCCGCATCGAAGAGATCCAGCAGCGCCTGGCCAAGGGCGAAGACTTCGCCGCCCTGGCCAAGGAATTCTCCCAGGACCCGGGGTCGGCCAACAACGGCGGTGACCTTGGTTTCGCAGGCCCCGGTGTCTATGACCCGGCTTTCGAGGAGGCCCTGTACAAGCTGAACCAGGACCAGGTATCGGCACCGGTGCGCACCGAGTTCGGCTACCACCTGATCAAGCTGCTGGGCGTCCAGGCGCCGGAAGTGCCGACTTTCGCCAGCCTGAAGGACAAGCTGACCCGCGAGCTGAAGACCCAGCAGGTCGAACAGCGTTTCGTGGAAGTGACCAAGCAGCTCGAGGATGCCGCCTTCGAAGCCTCCGACCTGGCCCAGCCGGCCCAGGACCTGGGCCTGAAGGTACAGACCTCGGCAGCGTTCGGTCGCGAGGGCGGCGAAGGTATCACCGCCAACCGTTCGGTGGTCCAGGCCGCATTCAGCGAAGAAGTGCTGGAAGAGGGCGCCAACAGCAACGCCATCGAGCTGGATCCGGAAACCGTGGTCGTGCTGCGGGTCAAGGAGCACCGCAAGCCATCGCAGTTGCCGCTGGAGGCCGTGGCCAGCAACATCCACGACCACCTGGCCAAGGAGAAGGCGATCGCCGAGCTCAAGGCCAAGGCCGACAAGCTGATCGCTGGCCTGCGTGATGGCTCGATCGCCGCTGATGCGGCCCATGAGGGCCAGGCGTGGAAAGTTCAGGAAGCGGTTACTCGCGGCCAGGACGGTATCGACCCGGCCGAACTGCAGGCGGTGTTCCGCCTGGGCAAGCCTGAGTCCAAGGACAAGCCGGTGTACGGCAGCGTGGTCCTGGGCGATGGCAGCCTGGTGGTGCTGCAGCTCAAGGGTGTCAACGAAGGCGCTGCGGCCACTGACGAGGAGAAGGCGTACATCCGTCGCTACCTCGCCTCCCGTGCCGGCGAGCAAGACTTCGCCGCCTACCGCAAGCAGCTGGAAGCCAACGCGGACGTCACTCGCTACTGAGTGCCCACCCCGCAACGAAACAGGCCGCTCATGCGGCCTGTTTCGTTTTTGAGCTTCGCTCGAACCGGTAGGCGGGGGCGATTCGTGCGTTGCAGCCTAGGCAGGACACCCAGGCGCCTAGCGCCGCTCGCCTTCATAGTTATCCAGCGTATCCCGCGCAATCTCCCGGCCCAGCGCAATCAGCTCCGGCGCCTTGTAGAACTCGAAGAACCGACATACCCGCTTGGGCACGTTGATCAGCACATCCGGCGGATAGCCCGCGATCTTGTATTGGGCCAGGGAGGTCTGCATCACTTCGAAGCTCTGGTTGATCAGGTCGAGCAACGAGGCAGGCCCGACGTTGTCGATGATGAACGAGCCCGTGGCCGACTTGGGCGCGCCCCCGCGCTCCGGCGCAGCGGCAGGTTGCTGGCTTTCCGGGTCGGCCGATTCACCCAGCCAAGGGTCGTGGGATGCCAGGCCTTCGGAGGCGATCTCCTGTTCGATGCGTATCAGTTGTTCGGCCGGCTTGCGGCGGAAGGGCATGCGCGAACCCAGCGAACTGATCAGGGCATCGAAGCGCATCTTGAACGCTGCCGGGCGCTCGATGACCGGCAACTGGTACTGCTTCTGGTTGGTGGCATTGAGGTTCACTGCGATGATCAGGTCGCAGTGGCTGGAGACCACCGGGACGATCGGCAATGGGTTGAGAATGCCGCCATCGACCAGCATCCGGTTGCCCTGCATCACCGGCGTGAACAGGCTGGGAATCGCCGCCGAGGCGCGCATGGCCTGGTGCAGGCAGCCTTCCTGGAACCAGATCTCCTGCTGGTTGGTAAGGTCCGCTGCCACGGCCGTGTAGGGAATGGATAATTGCTCGATGTTCACCTCGCCGACGATTTTGCGAATCTGGCCGAACACCTTGTCGCCGCGGATCGCGCCGAGACGAAAGCTCACATCCACCAGGCGCAGCACGTCCAGGTAGTCCAGGCTTTCGATCCAGCCGCGGTATTCGTCCAGCTTGCCGGCTGCATAGATGCCACCGATCACCGCGCCCATCGAGCAACCGGCGATGCAGGCGATGTCGTAGCCTCGTCGTTCGATCTCCTCGATCACGCCGATGTGCGCGTACCCCCGGGCACCGCCCGATCCCAGTACCAATGCCACGCGTTTGCTCATGATCGTCCCCTCACTGCTGTGCAACCATGGTCCAACAATGCACCCATTGCTGCATATGCTTCAATGTAGACCGCGCTGGGCTACGCTGAGCAGGGCACTTTTCGCTTGCCTGAGCGTCGAACGGCCACTCCATTCGTTTGTTCAATTTCGAGGTATTACCGATGAAAGCATGGATCTGCCTTCCCCTCCTGGCCCTGGCCCTGGCTGGCTGCGCAGGCAAGACGGCTTATCGTGACAGCTGTGCGAACCAGCTCGATGCCGCCTGGAAGGAACTGGACCTTGCCAAGGCCGAAGGCTTCGCCGGCACCGTCAGCTATTCCAAGGCCTTGTCGTTGCTGACCGGCGCCAAGACCCAGCAACAGTTCGAAGCTTTCGAAGGCTGCTCGCGCAAGGCCGAGAAGGCGCGCTTCTACATTCGTGAGTCCCGCGCGGGGCGTTGATTCTGGAGTGACGTATGGCTGCCATGCTCGACCATGTGGTTGCCCAGGTGCTGGCCGTCCAGGTGCGCTTGCTGGCGTGCCGTGAGCGGTTGGCTGCGAATGTCGACAGCGAAGCGCTGCACGATCTGCGTATCAGCCTGAGGCGTCTGCGCAGCCTGCTGCGGCCCTTGCGCGGCCTGCCGGGCGTGGAGCAGCTCGAGGATGCGGCGAAGGCCTTGGGCACCTTGACGACCCCCCTGCGCGATCGTGAGGTGCTGGCGGCGCACCTGATCGGCCGGGGCCATGAACAGGCCGGGCAGCGACGCCTGCAAGGCAGGGCCGAGACCTTCGCCAGCGTGGCCGCCAGCCGCCAGCTCACCCGAGTGCTGGCCATCGTCGACAACTTCCCGTTGTTCCTGCGGGTCAGTGACCGCGAAGGCCTGGTCGATGAGCTGGGCAAACGCATCGACAAGCGCCTGCGCAAGCAGTGGCGCAAGCTGGAAAAGGCCCTGGCCGACCCTGCCCACGACCGACATCGCCTGCGCCTGCTGATCAAGCGGGCGCGCTACGGCGACGACGCCTATCCGCAGCTGAGGCATGCCGGCAAGAAGCTGCAGCGGCTGCTCAAGCAGGCCCAGGGCGACCTGGGCAACTGGCACGACCGCGTCCAGTGGTTGTTGCTGGCGCGCGAGCACGTCGACCTTGCGCCCTTCAAGGCGACTTGGACGCGCGAACTGCACGAGGCCGAGGGCAAGGCCGATATCACGCTGCAGGCCCTGCAGGCGGCCCTGGCGCGTCGTTAGCGCGTATCACCGGTGATGTTTATGGCGTTCGCGCCAGGCACGCCACCAGGCGCCACTGATAACGAAACGCGGAAAGGTGATGAATTGCTCGGTCAGAAGACGCTGCAGGGCATCCTTGCGGTTGGCGAACGGCTCCGGTTGTTCGGCTTCCAGACGATGCCCCTGGCGCTGCAGGCCCAGGCCCGCAGCCAGGGCGATCACGCCGACGGCGACCTGGCTCAGGTCCAGGCCGAACAGGCCCGAGAGCACCAGCAGCGCCCCGAGGATGAACAGCGGCACGGCGATCAGGTGCAGCACCAGGTTGGTCGGGTGCCGGTGGTTGTGGTGGTAGCCACGCCATTGCCAGGCGGGCAGGTTGGGCAGGCGTTTGTTCATGGGCATTTCCTCGTCAGTCATGCCCAAAGCTTAGTGCGGCCCCCTGGCGGGAGCCAATCGAAGCGGGTTATCGGCCCTATAGCTTGAGCTGGCCGATGGCCTTGTTCAGCTGTGCGGCCAGGCTCGCCAGTTCGCTGCTGGTGCTGGCCGAGTCGACCGTCTGCTGAACGGTCTGTTCGGTGACATCGCGGATGCTGACCACCGCCCGGTTCATTTCCTCGGCGACCTGGCTCTGCTGTTGCGCGGCCACCGCGATCTGGGTGTTGCTCTCGCGCATCTGTGCCACGGCACAGGTGATCTCTGCCAGCGCTTCGCCGGCCTCCTGCGCCTGCTTGACGCAGTCATCGGCCTTGTACGAACTCTCCTGCATGAAGTCCACCGCATCCCGGGTGCCGGCCTGCAAGGCCGCGACCATGCCGGTGATTTCATCCGTGGAGCTTTGCACACGTCTGGCCAGGTTGCGCACCTCATCCGCCACCACGGCGAAGCCACGGCCCAAGTCGCCGGCCCGGGCGGCCTCGATGGCTGCGTTCAAGGCCAGCAGGTTGGTCTGCTCGGCGATGCTGTGGATCACCCCGACCACGCCGTTGATGCGCTGGCTGTCCTCGGCCAGTTGGCGGATCATCTCGGCGGTCTGCTGGACCCCGCCGGACAATCCGGCGATCGAGCCCTGTACCCGGCTGACCACGGCCTGGCCGCTGCCGGCCAGGGTGTCGGCGCTCTGGGAGAGGTCGCGGGTGGCGCCGGCGTGCTGGGCGATATGGTGCACCGTGGCAGACATTTGATTGATGGCCGTGGCTGCCTGGTCGGTTTCGCTCTGCTGGCCGATCATGCCGTGGCGCACCTCATCCATGCTCGCGGCCAGGCGCGCGGCGCCGGCGTCCAGCTGCGCCGCCGTGTGCGCCACGGTGCTGACGATGCGGTGGTAGGTGGTTTGCATGGCATTGAAGGCGCCTGCCATCTGGCCGACTTCATCGCCGCAGGACAGCGGCACGCGAGCGGCCAGGTCGCCGGTCTTCTCCACATGGAGCATCACGTCCTTGAGGGTGTTCAGCTGGCTGAGCAAGAAGCGGATGAGCAACTGCGAGGCACAGAGCATCGCCAGCATCAGGATCAGCACGCATAGGGCATAGCGACTGAAGCGCTCGAAGAATACCTGGCGCAGGCTCGGCGCCTGGGCCAATACGGCGACTTGCTGGTCGCCATGGCGCACGACCTGGGCGCCCAGCAGTGGGGTGTCGCCCAGGAGCCAGGCATGGGGCAGTGGAACCCAACCCTGGGCGTTGGCCAGGGCCTCGCGTGGTTGTTCGGCGATGACCGGGACCTGGCCGACTTGCCACGTTACCAGGTTGGGCTGCCGGGGCAGGGCCTGCGCCGCAGGCCAGGCGCCGATCAGCTCGGCCTGGGCGGCTGCCGTATCGCGGGCGCCCTCGGCGCGCGCCTGCTGTTCCAGGTGCACCGCGTAGAGCACCAGCAGCAAGGTGGTGATGAAGGCCACCGCGTTGACGGCCCAAAACTTGTATCTAAGGGAAATATTGCTAAGCCAGGCACCCATGGACAGGTCTTCTCTGAGTTGAGCGGAAACAACATTGGCAAGGTGCCATCATTGTGCCGGCTCCCCCCAGGGCATGACTTGATATGCGTCAACAAAGGCCGGGCCTTACGCCAGCCGGAAGAACGCCTGCGCCGTGGCGGTGGTATGGGCTGCTGTCTCATCAACGGGTTCGCTCCGGTGCAGCGCCACCTCGCGCAACACCTCGGGCAGAAAGGCCGGCTCGTTGCGCCCACTCTTGGGCTTTGGCCGCAGGCTGCGCGGTAGCAAGTAGGGCGCATCGCTTTCGAGCATCAGGCGGCCCCTGGGGATGTTGCCGACCAGCGGGTGCAGGTGGGTGCCGCGGCGCTCATCGCAGATCCAGCCGGTGATGCCGATGTGCAGGTCCAGGTCCAGATAGGCGAACAAGGCCTCGCGCTCGCCGGTGAAACAATGCACCACGGCGGCGGGCAGGTGGTCGCGGTAGTCCTGGAGGATCGCCAACAGCCGCTCGCTGGCATCGCGCTCGTGAAGGAATACCGGCAACTGCAGGTCGGCGGCCAGGGCCAATTGCGCATGCAGGGCTTTTTCCTGGAGCGGGCGAGGGGAGAAATCGCGGTTGAAATCCAGGCCGCATTCGCCAACGGCGCACACGCGCGGCTGCGCCAGGAGCTGGCGCAATCGACCCTCGCTGGCGCTGTCCCAGGTGCTGGCATCGTGGGGGTGGACGCCTGCGGTGGTGAACAGGTGGTGGCCGTCCGGGTCCAACTGCAAGGCCAGTTCCAGGGCCTGTTCGCTGACACCCAGGCTGGTGCCGGTGACGACCATTTGCACCACGCCCGCTTGCACGGCGCGTTCGACGACGGCGGCCTGTTGGTCATGGAAGCTGCTGTTGGTCAGGTTGACGCCGATATCGATCAGTTGCATGGTGCTACCTCGTGCCGCGGGTCGGCCAGCATAGCAAAAATCGGGAATTGCCAATGAATCCCAGAACTTCAAGCGGTTGTCGTGGTCTTTTGGCGTCATTTGTCATGGGTTGGATGCGCCATGACGCCGGCCCACCGCCCATGGACAGGTTCTCGCATGCTGCGATCGCTGCTGATTTTCCTGCTGACCCTCGGCCTGACCCTGGCCGGGCCAGCCAATGCCCGTTTGCCTGGCCCGCAGCAACACGTCCCGGCCAGCCAGGTGCGGGACCTGGCGCAGATCCGTAGCAGCAAGGTGCTCAGGGTCTTGGTGAACCAGAGCCGCAACAGCTCGGGCGAGGTCAAGGGCGAGCCGGTGGGCGTCGAGCATCATCGCCTGCGGAGCCTGGAGCACTACCTCAATGCCCGTGCCCGAGATGGCCAGGAAATCCGCCTCAAGTTGATTCCACGGGCCAAGGAGCAGCTGCTCGCTGCCCTGCAGCGGGGCGAGGGCGACCTGGCGGCGCCGGGCGAACTGCTGGACCCTTCGCTGGTGCGCGGCGTCAGCGGCAGCGCCCCGGTGCGCGACCAGGTGCAGCTGATGCTGGTAGGGCGCAAGGGTGAGCGCAGTTTCAGCCGCGTCGAGCAGTTGTCCGGGCGTACCGTTGCCCTGACCAGCGCCAGTGCCGCCGGAGCGGTGATCGAACAGCTCAACCAGCAGCTGGCCTTGCGCAAGCGCCCTGCGATCAAGGTGGAGTGGGTGGACCCGAGCCTGGCCGTCGAGGATGTACTGGAAATGGTCCAGGCCGGCATCTACCACCTGACCGTGGTGGAGCGCCCGATCGCCCAGCGTTGGGCGCGGGTGATGCCGCGCCTGCGCCTGGACAGCCGGGTCCACCTGGGCCAACCCCAGGCGATGCGCTGGTATGTCCGGCGTGATGCCAGCATGCTGCTGGCCACCGTGGACCGCTTCCTCCAGGGCTATCGTGCCCCGGCGAACCAGGACGCGGCCTTCGAGCGCATCTACCGGCGCCAGTACCGGGTACACGACCCGTTGGCACGCAAGAGTCGCAAGCGCCTGGAGTCGGTGCGTGCGGTGTTGCAAAAGCATGGCGCTGCGCAGCAGATCGACTGGCTCAACCTGGCGGCGCTGGCCTTCAAGGAATCGACGCTCAACCCGGCGGCGCGGGGCAGCGGTGGCGCCCATGGGCTGATGCAGATCACCCCGGCGGCGGCCCGCCGCGTGGGGGTGAGCAACACGGCGACGGTCGATGGCAATGTCCAGGCGGGTGCACGCTACCTGGCGCTGATCCGCCGCAAGTTCTTCGCCAGCCCCCAGCTCAACGAGCGCGAGCGCATGGCGTTCGTGCTGGCGGCCTACAACCTCGGGCCGGAGCGGGTCCAGGCCATGCGGGCCGAAGCGCGGCGCCGTGGGCTCAACGGCAACCAGTGGTTCTTCCAGACCGAGCGCATCGCCATGGAACAGGTCGGCATGGGGCCGGTCAATTTCGTCAACAGTGTCAACAAGTACTTCCTGGCGTTCAACCGTCAGCGGCAATCGTTGGAGCGTGCGGCCAAGCGCTGAAACCTTTACCGGTGGCTTGTAAGTTGCCGCTCGAGCCTCTAGCATACCGTCTGCGCCGATTTAAACAGCTACTTGCGGGGCGCGGGAGAAGCCCCCTCCGGGTCATCCGAAATACCGCTAAAGCGCTGGTTCGGTGACGCCTCCCACCGCTGCCCAGCGGGATTCGCGAGGCGCAGAGATATCACCATGAGTTGTCCACGTACCAGTGTCTGTTTGAGCCCATTGCCTGCCGACCAGGCGTCCCGTACACCGCGCATCCTGCTCGGTGGCCAGCATCAACCCACGCTTCTACGCAACCTCGATGGCCTTTCACGGCGCAAGGGTCAGGCACGCGCGTTCCTCGTCCAGTTCGCCGAAACCTGCGATGGCCTGGCCGAGTTCGCCAATGACCGTTTCGACTTGGCGGTCATCCAGGCGCCGCTGGCCGACGAGGCCGCCGAAGTGATCGGCCAGCTCACCCGCATCGCCCGCCAGGGCTTGATCACCCGCCGTTGAGGCGCGTGTAGCGTCGCGGATTTTTCGTTAAGCTCGGGGCCTCGGCAGGCTTGCGCCTGCCGTGGATGCACTGAGGAGAATACGGCTTGAGCACCAACATCATCACCACCGAAGGTCACGAGGCCCTGAAGAAGGAGCTCGACCACCTGTGGCGGGTCTATCGCCCCGAGATCACGCAAAAGGTCACCTGGGCAGCCTCCTTGGGTGATCGCAGCGAGAATGCCGATTACCAGTACAACAAGAAGCTGCTGCGCGAGATCGACCGCCGGGTACGCTACCTGCGCAAGCGTCTGGAAGACGTCAAGGTCGTTGCCTATTCACCGCAACAGGAAGGCAAGGTGTTCTTCGGCGCGTGGGTTGAGATCGAGAACGACGATGGCGAGGTGTTGAAGTTTCGTATCGTCGGCTACGACGAGATCCATGGCCGCAACGACTACATCTCGATCGACTCGCCCATGGCACGGGCGCTGTTGAAGAAGGAGGAAGGGGATGAGGTGGTGGTGAACACACCTACCGGTGAAGCCACCTGGTATGTCAATCGTATCCATTATGGCCAGTAGCGGCGCCTGGTGACCAGGCAAGGGCTTGCCCCTCGATCACGGCGCAAGGCCGCTGCCGCTGGGGTTGGCAGCAAGCGCTCGGACCCGCGCTCGCCGCCGAATCGATCAGTCTCGGTACTCGCACAAGTAGGCGGTATCGACTGCCACTTTCAGTTGGAACTTGCTGTCGGCCGGCACGTTGAACTGGCTGCCCGCCTTGAACACTTCCCAGTTGTCGCTGCCTGGCAGCTTGACGGTCAGCGCACCGGAAACCACGTGCATGATCTCGCGTTTGGCGGTGCCGAACTCGTACTCGCCCGGCGCCATGACGCCCACGGTCGCCGGGCCTTCCTCGCCTGCGAAGCCGATCGACTTGACGGTGCCATCGAAGTATTCATTGACCTGGAACATGGAGCGACTCCTGAAAGAGGGATGAAAAAGGGTCGGCCAGTATGCCCAAGCCCCCACACGCCGTCATCTGAATTCATGTGCCCGTGGCCGGCAGGCTCAAGGGCAGCAGCCGGGCGGTGTTGCGGGCATCTTCCAGGGCGCGGTGCTGCTGGCCGGTGAACTGCAGCCCGGCCAGTTGCAGGGCGCTGTTGAGCCCCAGCGGGCGTTGCAGGTGGCGGGCCTTGGCGAAGCGTTGCTTGAGGTTGATATGGGGCAGGGTCTGCAGCAGGCTCGTGACCTGGTGCTGTTGCCATTCCTGGCTCAGTTGCTGGCGGTCATAGTCGCCCCAGCTGACCCAGGCCTGCAGGCGTTCACGATGGTGGCCCAGCCAGCGTTCGAATTGCGCCCATACGTCAGGAAAGGCCGCCGCGCCATCGACGCTGGCCTGGCTGATGTGGGTCAGGGCGCGGCAGAAGGGCGTCAGTTGCGGCCGTCGCCGGGGGCGCACGAAACGCTGGAAGTGATCGACCTCGCGACCTTCCCGGGTCACCAGGCTCGCACCGATTTCAATGATTTCCATCTCCGTGACTGGCCAGCCCCCGTCGTCTGTGGTGGCCTCCAGGTCAATCACCAGCCAATGGCCCATACCAGGGCTCCCTTCAAGACGCAGCATCTGCGTGGTCGCTAGAGCGTAGCTAATGTCCGCGCCGAGGGCATCCCCTGGCATTTTGGCATAAGCTGCTGTTGTGCCTTGGCGGGAAAACGCCTAGGTTAGTTGGATCCCGTTCGAACCGTGACGAGTGTCCCTCCCTTGATTCGCGTACCCGGCCTCAAGGCCCTGTCCTGTTTGTTGATCTCTGCTGCGTTGTCGCAGGCCTCGCTCGCGCAGACGGGCCCGGTGGTGGAGGTGAGGGTTGGCGGCGCGCATTTCCCCCCTTATACCGTGCGCCCCGAACAAGGCACCGAAACCGGCTTGCTGCCGCAGATGCTCAAGGCGCTCAACCAGCTGCAACAGCAGTACCATTTCGTGCTCGTGCCTACGTCCGTGCCGCGCCGCTTCGGCGATTTCCAGCAGGGGCGTACCGACATCGCCATGTTCGAGAACCCCAAGTGGGGCTGGGAGCGCTTTCCCCATCAAAGCGTGGACCTGGGCCTGGAAGATGCCGAGATCTTCGTCGCCCGCCGCCAGACCGGGCGCGACCAGCAGTACTTCGAGAACCTGCAGGGCAAGCGCCTGGCCCTGTTCAACGGCTACCACTATGCATTCGCCAACTTCAATTCCGACCCGTACTACCTGGGCGAAACCTACGATGCGATCCTGACCTACTCCCACGACAGCAACCTGTTGATGGTCGAGCGCGGGCGGGTCGATATCGCCTTGGTCACGCGCTCCTACTTCATTGATTTTTGCGCCCGCCACCCCGACATCGCCGACCAGTTCCTGGCCTCCGAACGAATCGACCAGCGTTATCGCCACTACGCCATCCTGCGTCCCGAGTCGCCCATCGACGCCAAGGCATTTGCCGCGCTGATACGACGTCTGCACGACAACGGCCAGATGCTGCGTATCTTCCAGCCGTATCGCGTCAAGCTGGTGCGCCCGCCCAACGACTAAATTCCCTTGTGCAGGTCACGTCTACCGGATTGAACCCTACCGTCCTTTTCGTGAGCCGTGACCATGCCGTTCGATGCCGCTTCGCTGCCACTTTCCTTGCCCCGCTGGCGCAGCCTCAGTGCCGATGAAGGGGATACCCGCTTGAGCCTTACACTCGAAGGCCGCCCGCTGATCCAGGTGCGCCTGGCCCCTGGCGTTACCCTGGACGTGCACTTGGAGCGACTGTGCCCGGAGCGCCCCGAACAGGCCTTGTGGGCAGCATGCTATTGGCTGCTGTCGCGCGACCCGGCCTGCCAGCGCCTGGCCTGGCACATGCCCCGGGCGTTGCCCCAGGCGCTGGCCAACGGGCTGCTGGTGCCCGGCGAGCGCCCGGGCCTGTACCTGTGCGAGCGCGGGATGTTCTGGCAATTGCCCCAGCCCTGGCTTGGCGATGCTGCGGCCGATCACTACCCCCAGCAGATGATGATCAGCGACGGCAAGCGCCACCCCAGGCGCCCGCCCAAGCCGCGTGGTGAGGTGTACCGGCGTTTCGATGCGCGCCTGGGCGCCTGGGTGTCATTGCGCACCCTGGAGATCGACCACGACCTGGCCCGTTTCAACCGTTGGCAGAACGATCCACGTGTCGCGCAGTTCTGGCAGGAGGCCGGTACCCTTGAGCAGCATCGCGAATACCTGGCGAAACTCGAGGCCGACCCGCACACCCTGACCCTGGTCGGTTGCTTCGATGATGAGCCGTTCGCCTACTTCGAAGCCTACTGGGCCAAGGAAGACCGGATCGCACCGTTCTACCCGGCAGGCGACTACGACCGTGGTGTCCACATGCTGGTCGGTGAGCAGGCGCATCGCGGCCCGCACAAGGTGGCCAGCTGGTTGTCGGCGCTGGTGCACTATCTGTTCCTGGATGACCCGCGTACCCAGCGGGTGGTCGCCGAGCCACGTGCCGACAACGGCAGGATGATCGGCTACCTGCACGGGCAGTGCTTCCATTGCGAGAAGGAGTTCGATTTCCCGCACAAGCGGGCGGCGTTGATGATCCTGGGGCGGGAGCGGTTCTTCGATCGCTGTTCGTTGGCCTGATACGTCAGTCGCTGTGGGAGATCACCCAGCCCTTCGGGCTGCGTTGTCGCGCAGAGAACAAGCGGCCAATGCTGCCCCTGTGGGAGCGGGCTTGTCCCGCGATCAAGGGCGAAGCCCTTGCCAGGCGACGGTGATATCGGGCCCGGCCTAATCGCGGGACAAGCCCGCTCCCACAGGGTGCCGCAAATCAAATGGTCATGCGTTGTTCTATGAGGGCGGGCTTGTCCCGCGATAGGGGCGCGCCGCGCCCCCAGGGGGCTCAGCCCTGGCGGCTGTGCTTGCGGCAATGGATCAGCGCATCGCGGATCATGAAGTTCACCAGCGTCGGCGATACACCCAGCTCCTTGGCAATGTCCTTTTGCGGCACCCCGTGCAGGCGATACATCTCGAAGGCATAGCGGGTGCGCTGGGGCAGCTCGCCCAGGGCCTCGGCGATGTGCTCGAGGGTGGCAAGGTTGATGTGGGTGGCTTCGGGTGAGGCGTTCTGCAGGACGACATTGAGGCCTTCCTCTTCGCTGCCCGAATACTTGAGTTCCATGGCTTGCTTGCGATAGTGGTCGATCGCCAGGTTGCGCACGATCTGGAACAGGTAGCTGAGCTGGGCCTTGAACGAGGATGTGATCTGCGGTGCGGCGCTGAGCCGGAAGAAGGCGTCCTGCACCACGTCTTCGGCCCGCGAGCGGCAGCCGGTGATACGTGCGGCGATCTTGACCAGGATGCTGCGGTTGTCGACGAACGCCTGGAGTAAGGGTGAATCGCACTTACTTGTGGATAGTTGTTCCGCCATGGAAATCACCTTGTCTCGAAGGGAGGAGGGAGCACACCGGAGTGGGACGCTTCCTACGACGTGCGACAAGCTATTCTCAGTGATAATGATTGTCAAATGCGAAATAGAATTAATATCTGCAAGGAAATCGCCTAAGCCCCGGATCGTGAACCGGTTCACTTTCCGCGTTTGCACATCGCGTCCACCGCGGCTTCGGCGCCGCGCGGCTGTCTAATTATTTCCCCTGCCCATCCGTCCCCTGTGTACACCCAGCTGCCGAACGCTGCCCGCCGACCGGCGTGGCACCGCCCCGGCGCGAACCACCCAGACACTGGCAGGAACCCCCCATGACGGACGCCTTCGAACTCCCGCTCTCGCTGGTCCAGGCCCTGGCGCAACGCGCCGCGCAGACCCCGGACCGGATCGCCTTGCGCTTTCTGGCCGACAATCCCGACGAGCAGGCCGTGCTCACCTATCGGGACCTGGACCTGCGCGCCCGCGTCATCGCCGCGGCCTTGCAGGCACGGGCCGGCCTTGGCGACCGGGCGGTGCTGCTGTTCCCCAGTGGCCCGGACTACGTCGCGGCGTTCTTCGGCTGCCTGTATGCCGGCGTCATCGCCGTGCCTGCCTACCCGCCAGAGTCTTCGCGCCAGCATCACCAGGAACGCTTGCTGTCGATCATCGACGATGCCGAGCCACGCCTGCTGCTGACGGTGCGGGCGCTGCGCAGCAGCCTGCAGGGCCTGGCCGGCGGGGCTGCGCCAGGCCTGCTGGCGGTGGATGAGTTGGACCTGGCCCTGGCTAGCCAATGGCGCGAGCCGGCATTGACCGGCGAAGACATCGCGTTCCTGCAGTACACCTCAGGTTCCACCGCGCAGCCCAAGGGCGTGGAAGTCAGCCACGGCAACCTGGTGGCCAACGAACAACTGATTCGCCACGGCTTCGGGATCGACTTGAACCCAGACGATGTCATCGTCAGCTGGTTACCGCTGTACCACGACATGGGCCTGATCGGTGGGCTTTTGCAACCCATCTTCAGCGGCGTGCCCTGCGTGCTGATGTCGCCGGGCTATTTCCTCGCCCGGCCGTTGCGGTGGTTGCAGGCGATCAGCGAATACGGCGGCACCATCAGCGGTGGCCCGGACTTCGCCTACCGCTTGTGCAGCGAGCGGGTCAGCGAGGCGGCCCTGGCCGGCCTGGACCTGAGCCGCTGGCGCGTGGCGTATTCGGGCTCCGAGCCGATCCGCCAGGACAGCCTGGACACCTTCGCCGACAGGTTCCGCCCCTGCGGTTTCGACCCGGCCAGCTTCTTCGCCAGCTACGGTCTGGCCGAGGCGACCCTGTTCGTCAGTGGCAGCCGGCGTGGCCAGGGGATCGCCGCCCTGGCGCTGGATGCCGAGGCGCTCGCCGCCAACCGCGCCGAGCCGGGGCAGGGTAGTGTGCTGATGAGCTGCGGCTACCCACAGCCCGGGCATGCCGTGCGTATCGTCGACCCGCTCCGCCTGCAGGCGCTGGGCGACAACCAGGTCGGAGAGATCTGGGCCGCCGGCCCGAGCATTGCCCTGGGCTACTGGCGCAACCCCGAGGCCAGTGCCCGGACGTTCGTCGAGCAGGATGGCCAGCGCTGGCTGCGCACCGGTGACCTGGGCTTCCTGCGTGCAGGCGAGGTGTTCGTCACCGGGCGCCTGAAGGATATGTTGATCGTGCGCGGGCAGAACCTCTACCCGCAAGACCTGGAAAAGACCCTGGAGCGTGAAGTCGAAGGTTTGCGCAAAGGGCGCGTGGCGGTGTTCGCGGTCGACGACCAGGGCGAGGAGGGCATCGGCGTGGCGGTGGAGGTCAGCCGCAATGTGCAGAAGGCGATCAAGCCCCAGGACCTGATCCGCACCCTGCGCCAGGTGGTTGCCGATGCCTGCCGCCAGGCCCCGACGGTGGTGTTGCTGCTCAACCCCGGTGCCTTGCCCAAGACCTCCAGCGGCAAGCTGCAACGCTCGGCGTGCCGCCTGCGCATGGCCGACGGCAGCCTGGACTGCTACGCGCGTTTCCCCGGCACCGAGGCGCAGACCGCACCGGCAGCAAGCGGTGACGACCTGCAGCGGCGCATCGCCGCGATCTGGCGCGAGCGGCTCGATGTCGAATCGGTGGCACCGGACGACCACTTCCTGCTGCTGGGCGGTAACTCCATCGCCGCCACCCAAGTGACGGCGCGTCTGGCCGATGAGCTGGATATCGACCTGGGCGTGCGCACCCTGTTCGAGGCGCCGACGCTGGCCGCCTACAGCGATGCGGTGGCTGCCGTGCTGGCCAAGGGCGGCCCTGGCAGGCAAGCGATCACCGCCCTGGACCCTGCCCAGGCCCATCCGCAAACCCTGGCGCAGAACCGCCTGTGGCTGCTCTGGCAGCTGGAGCCGCAGTCCGCCGCCTACAACATCCCCGCCGGTTTGCACCTGTGCGGCGAGCTGGACGAGGCGGCATTGCAGGCCAGCTTCCAGGCATTGGTGGCGCGACACGAATCGTTGCGCACGCGTTTTTGCGAAGTGGATGGCCAGGGCCTGCAGCAGGTCATGCCTGAGGCCGTCTTCGACCTGCAGCGCATCGATCTGCAGGGGCTCGATGCCGAACAGGTGGCGACCCGTCGCGAGGTCGAGGCCCGCCAACCCTTCGATCTCACCCAGGGGCCGCTGCTGCGGGTCACCCTGGCGCGGCTGGGCGATGACGATCATCAATTGTGGGTAACGCTGCACCACATCGTGGCCGATGGCTGGTCGCTGAATATCCTGCTCGACGAATTCGCCAGGCTGTATGCCGCCCATTGCCAAGGTGCGCATGCGGAGCTGCCACCGTTGTCCCTGGGCCATGCCGACTATGGCCAGTGGCAACGCCAATGGCTGGCGGGCGGTGAGGCTGCCCGGCAGTTGACCTATTGGACCGCGCAACTGGGCGACGAATCGAAGGTGCTGGACCTGTGCCCCGACCACCCACGCTCCGCGCAGCGCGAGCCCCGGGCGGCTCGTTTGAATGTCAAGGTGCCGGCCAGCCTGACGGCAGCCCTGGGCAACCTGGCACAGGAACAGCACGCCAGCCTGTTCATGGTGTTGCTGGCGGCCTGGCAAGGCTTGCTGCACCGCTACACAGGCCAAGGCGATATCCGTGTGGGCGTGCCCAACGCCAACCGCCTGCGCCTGGAAACCCAAGGCATGGTCGGCTTCTTCATCAACACCCAGGTGCTGCGCGCCCAGGTCCATGGCCGCCTGCCATTCGACCAGTTGCTGGCCCAGGTGCGCGATGCCACGTTGCAAGCCCAGGCCAACCAGGACCTGCCGTTCGAGCAACTGCTCGAGGCATTGCCCGACGCCCGCGAGCAGGGCTTGTTCCAGGTCATGTTCAACCACCAGCAGCGGGACCTCTCGGCCCTGCGCCGCTTGCCGGGCCTGCTCGCCGAAGAGCTGCCCTGGCATAGCCGCGAAGCGAAGTTCGACCTGCAATTGCACAGCGAGCAGGACCACCAAGGGCGGCTGCGCCTGGCCTTCGACTACGCCGCCGACCTGTTCGAAGCAACCACCATCGAGCGCCTGGCCGGGCAGTTGCTGGCCTTGTTGGAGCAGGTCTGCGCCAACCCGCAGCTGGCCTTGGGCCAGATTTCATTGCTCGACGAGGCCGATCGTGCTCAGTTGCTGGCCTGGGGACAGGCGCCGGCACCGAAGGCGCACCGCCTGCTGGTGGAGCAGCTCAACGACCAGGCACGCCTGACACCGAACCGCACCGCCCTGGCGTGGGACGGCGGCAGCCTCGACTATGCCACGCTGCACCAGCAGGCCAATCGCCTGGCCCATTACCTGCGCGACAAGGGCGTTGGCCCTGATACCTGCGTGGCCATCGCCCTGGAGCGTTCGCCACAGCTGATGGTCGGCCTGCTGGCCATCCTCAAGGCCGGCGGTGCCTACGTACCGCTGGACACCGATTACCCGGCCGAGCGCCTGGCCTACATGCTGGCCGACAGCAAGGCCGGCCTGCTGCTCAGCCACAGCGACCTGCTCCCGCGCCTGCCTCGGGTGGCTGGGGTCGGCACCCTCGCCCTGGACCAGCTGCACCTGGACAGCTGGCCGAGCCACACCCCAGGCCTGCACCTGGACGGCGACAACCTGGCCTATGTGATCTACACCTCCGGCTCCACCGGCCAACCCAAGGGCGTGGGCACTACCCATGCGGCCCTGGCCGAGCGCCTGCAATGGATGCAGGGCACCTACGCCCTGGATGACAGCGACGTCCTGCTGCAAAAGGCGCCGATCAGTTTCGACGTGTCGGTGTGGGAGTGCTTCTGGCCGCTGGCCCAGGGGTGCACGCTGGTGCTGGCGGGCCCCGGAGAGCATCGCGACCCCCGGCGTATCGCCGAGCTGGTGCAGGCCCATGGCGTGACCACACTGCATTTCGTACCGCCGCTGTTGCAAGTGTTCATCCAGGAGCCGCTGGTGCGTGGCTGCACCAGCCTGCGCCGGGTGTTCTCCGGCGGCGAGGCACTCTCGGCCAACCTGCGCGACCGCGTACTGCAAGTGCTGCCGCAGGTGCAGTTGCATAACCGCTACGGCCCGACCGAGACCGCGATCAACGTCACCCACTGGCATTGCCGAGCGCAGGATGGTTTGCGTTCACCCATCGGCCGCCCATTGGCCAATGTGCTGTGCCAGGTGTTGGACGCTGAGCTGGAATTGACCGCCCCCGGCGTGCCAGGTGAGCTGTGCCTGGGCGGAGCGGGCCTGGCCCGCGGTTACCTGGGCCGCCCAGGGCTTACCGCCGAGCGCTTCGTGCCCCGACCGGACGGTAACGGCGAGCGCCTCTACCGCAGTGGCGACCGTGCCCGCTGGCAGGTGCAGCTCGGCGCCCTGGAGTATCTCGGGCGCCTCGATCAGCAAGTGAAGGTCCGTGGTTTCCGGGTCGAGCCCGAGGAAGTCCAGGCCTGCCTGCTGGCCCACCCAGGGGTCGACCAGGCAGTGGTGCTGATCCACCAGGATGATGCCGGCGCACAACTGGTGGGCTACTACAGCGGTGTCGAACAGTCCGAGGCGCTGCTCGCCGCGCTGACGGCGCGCCTGCCGGCCTACATGGTGCCGGCGCAACTGGTGCACCTGGCCCGGATGCCCCTGGGGCCGAGCGGCAAGGTCGATCGCAAGGCGTTGCCGGCACCGGTCTGGCAGCAGCGTGCCCATGTCGAGCCGCAGGGCGCCTTGCAACAACAGGTGGCGGCGATCTGGCGTGAGGTGCTGAAGTTGCCGCGGGTAGGTATGCAGGATGACTTCTTCGCCTTGGGCGGTCACTCGCTGCTGGCCACCCAGATCGTTTCGCGCACGCGTCAGGCGTTGGATATCGAACTGCCGCTCAAGGCCTTGTTCGAGGCCCGCGAGCTGGGCGCGTTCTGCGCCGAGATCGCACGCATCCAGGCGGCCGGCGGGCACAACCGGCAAGGGGCCATCGCCCGGGTCGACCGTCGCCAGGCGGTGCCGCTGTCGTACTCGCAGCAGCGCATGTGGTTCCTCTGGCAGATGGCGCCGGACAGCCCGGCGTATAACGTCGGCGGCATGGTGCGGCTGCGCGGCGTGCTGCATGTGGATGCGTTCGAGCGCGCCTTGCAGGCGTTGATCGTGCGCCATGAAACCCTGCGTACCACCTTCCCCAGTATCGATGGCGTGCCTTGCCAGTGCGTGGCCGAGGACCGCCCGTTGTCAGTGCACTGGCATGATTTCTCGATGCTGGCCGCCGAGGTTCGCCAGCAGCGCCTGCGACAGCTGGCCGACGAGCAGGCACACCAGCCGTTCGACCTGGAGCGCGGCCCGCTGTTGCGCGCCTGCCTGGTCAAGGCCGACGAGCGCGAGCACTACTTCGTGCTGACCCTGCACCACATCGTCACCGAAGGCTGGGCCATGGACATCTTCGCCCGCGAGCTGGGCGAGTTGTACGAAGCGTTCGTCGACGAGCGCGAATCGCCGCTGGCGCCGTTGCCGGTGCAGTACCTGGACTACAGCGTGTGGCAGCGCCAATGGCTGGAAAGCGGGGAAGGGGAACGCCAGCTGGCCTATTGGAAAGGCCGCCTGGGTGACGACCACCCGGTGCTGGCGCTGCCCTCGGACCGACCGCGCCCCGCCGTGCAGAGCCACCGCGGCGCGCTCTACCGCTTCGACCTGGACCCTGCTTTGGTCGCACGCGTGCACGCCTTCAACAGTGCGCGTGGCCTGACCCTGTTCATGACCATGACGGCGACCCTGGCCGCTGTGCTGCACCGCTACAGCGGCCAGCACGACCTGCGCATCGGCGCGCCGGTGGCCAACCGTATCCGCCCGGAAAGCGAAGGCCTGATCGGTGCCTTCCTCAACACCCAGGTGCTGCGCTGTGAGCTGGACGGGCAGATGACCGCCGCCGAATTGCTCGAGCAGGTGCGACGCACAGTGATCGAAGGCCAGTCGCATCAGGACCTGCCTTTCGAGCAACTGGTCGACGCGTTGCAGCCGCCACGCAGCAGCGCCTACAACCCGCTGTTCCAGGTCATGTGCAACGTGCAGCGCTGGGCATTCCAGCAACGTCGAACGTTGTCGGGCATGACCGTGGATTACCTGGTCAATGATGCCAGCGCCACCAAGTTCGACCTCTACCTGGAGGTCACCGACCTGGATGGGCGTCTCGGCTGCTGCCTGACCTACAGCTGCGACCTGTTCGACGAACCGCGCATCGCTCGCATGGCCGAGCACTGGCAACAGCTATTGGTCGGCCTGCTGGACGACCCGAGCCTGCGCCTGTGCGAGCTGCCGATGCTGGGTCGCGCCGAGCAGCAGGTGCTGGTCAGCCAGCTCCAGGGCGAGCAGGCATTCGAGCCCGGCCAGACCCTCCACGGGTTGTTCGCCGCCCAGGCCGTGCGCACCCCGCAGGCCTGGGCGCTGACTTTCGCCGGCGAGCACCTGAGCTATGCCGAGCTGGACCAGCAGGCCAATCGCCTGGCCCGTGCCCTGCGCGAGCGCGGTGTCGGCCCGCAGGTGCGCGTAGGCCTTGCACTGGAGCGCTCGCTGGAAATGGTCGTGGGCCTGCTGGCGATCCTCAAGGCTGGTGGGGCCTATGTGCCGCTGGACCCCGAGTACCCGCTCGACCGCCTGCGCTACATGATCGAGGACAGCCGCATCGGCCTGCTGCTCGGCCAGCGTGCGCTGCTCGACGCCCTGGGCGCGTTGCCGCCCGGTGTGACGCAATGGTGCCTGGAGGACGATAGCGCATCGTTGGCCGGCTACAGCGATGCGCCGCTGGACAACCTCAACCTGCCGCAACACCAGGCGTACCTGATCTACACCTCCGGCTCCACCGGCAAACCCAAGGGCGTGGTGGTCAGCCATGGCGAGATCGCCATGCACTGCCAGGCGGTGATCGCGACGTTCGGCATGCGCAGCGACGACTGCGAGCTGCATTTCTATTCGATCAATTTCGATGCCGCCACCGAGCGCCTGCTGGCGCCATTGCTCTGCGGTGCCCGGGTGGTGCTGCGTGGCCAGGGCCAGTGGGCCGCCGAGGACATCTGCCAGTTGGTGCGCGAGCAGCAGGTGAGCATCCTGGGCTTCACGCCCAGCTATGGCAGCCAGCTGGCCCAGCACCTGGCCGGGCAGGGCGAGCGCCTGCCGGTGCGCCTGGTGATCACCGGCGGGGAGGCGTTGACCGGCGAGCATCTGCAGCGCATCCGCCAGGCATTCGCGCCCCAGCAGTTCTTCAACGCCTACGGGCCGACCGAGACCGTGGTCATGCCACTGGCTTGCCTGGCGCCCGAGCAGTTGCCCGCGGACGCCGGCAGCGTACCCATCGGCCGAGTGGTCGGTGCGCGCACGGCGTTCATCCTCGATGAGAACCTGGCCGTGCTGCCCCAGGGTGGCATCGGTGAGCTGTATGTCGGTGGCGTCGGCTTGGCCCAGGGCTATCATGACCGGCCGGGGCTGTCGGCCGAGCGCTTCATTGCCGACCCGTTCAGCCGCGAGGGCGGGCGTTTGTACCGCACGGGCGACCTGGTGCGCCTGCGCACCGATGGCCTGGTGGAATATATCGGGCGGGCCGACCAACAGGTGAAGATCCGCGGCTTCCGCATCGAGCTGGGCGAGATCGAGAGCCGCCTGCAGGAACATGCCGATGTGGCCGAGGCGGTGGTGCTGGCGCTGGACCTGCCGGGTGGCAAGCAACTGGTGGGCTACCTCGTCTGCCCACAGGCCGACGCCGACCAGGATGCCCAGGCCAGCCTGCGCGAGGCGGTCAAGGCCCATGCCCGGCAGCACCTGCCGGACTACATGGTGCCCACGCACCTGGTGCTGCTGGGCAGCCTGCCGCTGATGGGCAACGGCAAGCTCGACCGCCGAGCCTTGCCCATGCCGGACCTTGCCCTGGCGCGTCAGCAGTACCAGGCCCCGGCCAACGCGTTGGAGCAGCAATTGGCGCAGGTCTGGGGCGAGGTGCTCAACCTTGCCCGCGTCGGCGTGCACGACAACTTCTTCGAGCTGGGCGGCGATTCGATCCTGTCGATCCAGGTGGTCAGCCGTGCCCGACAGCTGGGCCTGCATTTCACCCCTCGGGACCTGTTCCAGCACCAGACCATCCAGACCCTGGCCGCGGTGGTCAGCCGCAGCGAGCGCGCCAACCAGGTCGAGCAGGGCCCGCGCCAGGGGCGCAGTGCCTTGACGCCGATCCAGCACTGGTTCTTCGACAGTGACGTCACCCGGCCCCAACATTGGAACCAGGCGGTGTTGCTGGACATCCGCCAGCGGTTGCAGGCCGAGGCACTGGAACGCGCCCTGGGGGCCTTGCTGGTACACCACGACAGCCTGCGCCTGCGCTTCACCCAGGCCGATGGCCGGTGGCAGGCCGAGTATGCCCAGCCGGCCACGCATCAGTTGCTGTGGCTCGCCACCGTGGCTGATCTGGACGACTGCCAGGCCCTGTACACCGATGTGCAA
The DNA here is from genome assembly GCF_056725765.1 of Pseudomonas shiyinii. NCBI lineage: Bacteria > Pseudomonadati > Pseudomonadota > Gammaproteobacteria > Pseudomonadales > Pseudomonadaceae > Pseudomonas > Pseudomonas shiyinii. The sequence goes on from NZ_CM161522.1 coordinate 1,482,900, forward strand.
CGCAGCCTCGACCTGGTCGAGGGGCCGCTGCTGCGTGCCTTGCTGGTCAGCGACGGGCAGGGCGCCCAGCGCCTGCTGCTGGTGATCCATCACCTGGTGGTGGATGGCGTGTCCTGGCGCGTGCTGCTCGAAGACTTGCAGGCGCTCTACCGAGGCCAAGCCCTGGCCGCCAAGACCCACACCCTGGGCGACTGGGCCGCACGCCTGGCCGGCTATGCCAGCAGCGACTCGCTGCGCGATGAGCTCGGCTGGTGGCAAGGCCAGCTGGGCACCGCCCGCCGTGAGTTGCCGTGCGACCACCCGCAGGGCGGCAATCTGTATCGCCATGCACGTACCCTGACCATCAACCTGGACGTGGCGCAGACCCGCCAACTGCTGCAGCAGGCACCTGCGGCGTACCACACCCAGGTCAACGACCTGTTGCTTACCGCCCTGGCGCGTACCTTGTGCCGCTGGAGCGGTGACAGCGAGGTGTTGGTGCAACTGGAGGGCCATGGCCGTGACGGGCTGTTCGAGGATATGGACCTGACCCGCAGCGTCGGCTGGTTCACCAATGCCTACCCACTGTGCCTGAAACCCCAGGCCGGCGACGACGACCCGGCCCTTGCCGGCTCCATCAAGGCCATCAAGGAGCAGCTGCGCCAGGTGCCGCACAAGGGGCTGGGGCATGGCGTGCTGCGCTACCTGGCCGACGATGCCGGGCGAGAGGCCATGGCCGCGTTGCCCCAGGCGCGGGTCACGTTCAACTACCTGGGCCAGTTCGACCAGCAATTCGACGACGCGGCGCTGTTCCAGCCGCTGGATGCACCGGCCGGCCAGGCCCACGACTTGGATGCGTCGTTGCCCAACTGGCTCGGCATCGATGGCCAGGTGTATGGCGGTGCGCTGCAATTGCGCTGGACCTTCAGCGCTGAACGCTACGAAGAGGCGACCATCGCCGCGCTGGCCGACGCCTATCGTCAGGAATTGCTGGCCCTGGTCAGCCACTGCCTGGCCGATGGCAACGGCAGCTTCACGCCGTCGGACTTCCCGCTGGCGCAACTGACCCAGGCCCAGATCGATGCCTTGCCGGTACCGGCGGCCCGGATCGAAGACGTCTACCCGCTGACGCCGATGCAGGAAGGCCTGCTACTGCATACGCTGCTGGAACCGGGCACCGGCATCTACTACATGCAGGACCGCTACCGCATCGACAGCGCCCTGGACCCCGAGCGCTTCGCCCAGGCCTGGCAGGCCGTGGTGGCGCGCCACGAGGCCCTGCGCGCGTCGTTCAGCTGGAATGCGGGCGAATCGATGCTGCAGATCATCCACAAGCCGGGCCATACGCCGGTCGACTACCAGGACTGGCGCGGCCTGGATGCGCCGGCACAGGAGGCGCGCCTGCAGGCCTTGCACAAGCAGGAGCGCGAGGCCGGCTTCGACCTGCTGCGTGAGGCGCCTTTCCACCTGCGCCTGGTGCGGGTCGCCGATGCGCGCTACTGGTTCATGATGAGCAACCACCACATCCTCATCGATGCCTGGTGCCGCTCGTTGCTGATGAACGATTTCTTCGAGATCTACCAGGCCCTGGGTGAAGGCCGCCAGGCCCAGTTGCCGGTGCCGCCGCGCTACCGCGACTACATCGGCTGGCTGCAGCGCCAGGACCTGGACGAGGCGCGCCAGTGGTGGCAGCGCAACCTGGCCGGCTTCGAGCGTGCCACGGCCCTCCCCAGCGACCGGCCGCTGCGCCATGACCACGCCGGCGACGGCATGGTCGTCGGTGACTGCCATACCCGCCTGGACGTCCGCGATGGGGTGCGGCTGCGCGAGCTGGCCCAGGCCCATCAACTGACCGTCAATACCTTCGCCCAGGCGGCCTGGGCCCTGGTGCTGGCCAGCTACAGCGGCGAGCGCGACGTGGTCTTCGGCGTCACCGTGGCCGGACGCCCGGTGAGCCTGCCACAGATGCAGCGCACGGTCGGGCTGTTCATCAACAGCGTCGCCTTGCGTGTGCAACTGCCCGAACCAGGCCAACGGCAAAGCGTGCGCCAGTGGTTGCAAGGCCTGCTGGCGTGCAACATGGAGCTGCGTGAGCATGAATACCTGCCGCTGGTGGCGATCCAGGACTGCAGCGAGCTGCCCAAGGGCCAGCCACTGTTCGACAGCCTGTTCGTGTTCGAGAACGCACCGGTGGAAACGGCGGTGCTGGACCATGCCCAGCACCTCAATGCCAGCTCCGATTCGGGCCGCACCCACACCAATTTCCCGTTGACCGCGGTGTGCTACCCCGGCGACGACCTGGGCCTGCACCTGTCGTTCGACCAACGCTATTTCGATTTCCCGACCGTCGAGCGTCTGCTGGCCGATTTCAAGCGCCTGCTGCTGGCACTGGTGGACGGGTTCGACGGCGAGATGGCCGAGCTGGCGCTGCTAGGCCAGCAGCAACAGCGCTTCCTGCTGGAGGACTGCAACCGTACCGAGCAGGCCTATCCGCTGGCGCAGAGCTACGTGGCGCTGTTCGAGGCACAGGTCGCGGCGCACCCGCAGCGCACGGTCGCCCGCTGCCTGGATGCCAGCTACGACTATGCCGGGCTGAACCTCGCCGCCAACCGCCTGGGCCATGCCCTGGTGGCCGCCGGCGTGGGCATCGACCAGCCGGTGGCGCTGCTGGCCGAGCGGGGCCTGGCGCTGTTGGGCATGATCGTCGGCAGCTTCAAGGCAGGCGCCGGCTACCTGCCGCTGGACCCAGGCCTGCCCTCGGCGCGCCTACAACGCATCGTCGAGCTCAGCCGCACGCCGGTACTGGTGTGCTCGGCGGCCTGTGCCGAGCAGGCCCGGCAACTGCTGGACGAGGTCGGCGGTGCGGTACGCCCGAAGCTGCTGGTCTGGGAGCAGGTGCAAGCCAGCCAGGTCGCCAGCCACAACCCGGGCATCCACAGCGCGCCGGACAACCTGGCCTACGTGATCTATACCTCCGGCTCTACCGGCCTGCCCAAAGGCGTGATGGTCGAACAGCGCGGCATGCTCAACAACCAGCTGAGCAAGGTGCCGTACCTCACGCTCGACGCGCGGGACGTGATCGCCCAGACCGCCTCCCAGAGCTTCGACATCTCGGTCTGGCAGTTCCTCGCCGCGCCGCTGTTCGGTGCCCGGGTGGAGATCGTGCCCAACAGCATCGCCCAGGACCCGCAAGGGCTGCTGGCACACGTGCAGGCCACCGGCATCACGGTGCTGGAGAGCGTGCCGTCGCTGATCCAGGGCATGTTGGCCGACGAACAGCGAGACCTGGGCGACCTGCGCTGGATGCTGCCGACCGGCGAAGCCATGCCACCCGAGCTGGCGGCGCAGTGGCTGCAGCGCTATCCGGGCATCGGCCTGGTCAATGCCTACGGCCCGGCGGAATGCTCGGACGATGTGGCGTTCTTCCAGGTCGATGCGGCGTCCACCCAGGGCAGCTACCTGCCGATCGGCATGCCGACCGACAACAACCGCCTGTACCTGCTCGACGAGGCGCAGAGTCTGGTGCCGGTGGGGGCAGTGGGTGAGCTGTGCGTCGCCGGGACGGGTGTCGGTCGCGGGTATGTGGGCGACCCGGTGCGCACCGCGCTGGCGTTCGTGCCCCATCCCTACGGCGAGCCGGGCGAGCGGCTGTATCGCACCGGTGACCTGGCCAGGCGCCGCGCCGACGGTGTGCTCGAATACGTGGGCCGTATCGACCACCAGGTGAAGATCCGCGGTTATCGGATCGAGCTGGGCGAGATCGAGGCGCGCCTGCATGAGCAGGTTGAGGTCCGCGATGCGGCGGTAGGCGTGCAGGAGGGCATCAACGGCAAACACCTGGTGGGTTATTTGGTGGCGCACCCGCATGTCTCGGCCGACGCTGCGCTGCTGGAACAGCTCAAGCGACGCCTGCGCGTGGAGCTTCCAGAATACATGGTGCCGCTGCATTGGGCCTGGCTCGACAGCCTGCCGCACAACGCCAACGGCAAGCTCGACCGCAAGGCCCTGCCAGCCATCGACATCGGCAGCCAGCACAGCCAGGCCTACCTGGCGCCGCGCGACGCGCTGGAGCAAACCCTGGCCGGGATCTGGGCCGACGTGCTCAAGGCCGAACGGGTTGGGGTGCGCGACAACTTCTTCGAGTTGGGCGGGCATTCATTGCTGGCCACCCAGATTGCGTCGCGGGTGCAGAAGCAGTTGCAGTTGAACGTGCCGCTGCGGGCGATGTTCGAGTGCAGTACGGTGGAAGCATTGGCCGACTACGTGCGTGGGCTGGAAGCACGCGTGCTGGACGATGACAAGGTTGACCGGCTCAGTGACCTGATGGCGGAGCTGGAGGGGTTGTAAGTGCCTTGTCCACCCTTGTAGGAGCGGGCTTGTCCCGCGATTGGGCGGCCCTGCCATTGCGGCTGCATGGCAAGGGCTTTGCCCTTGATCGCGGGACAAGCCCACAAGGGGGCAGCGTTGAAGCGGATGGTCAGCGCTTGCCCAGGATCTGCCCCAGCATCTCCGGCCGTGGCGCCCCTTGCTGGCTCTGCAGGCGGCCTTGCTCATCCTGGTAGAAGATCGCCGGCGTTGCCGCCAGGCCCATCTCTTCCATCAGCGCCAGGTTGCCCTCCAACTGCTTGCGCACTGCCTCGGGGATGTTCTCCAGCGGCTTGAGGGTGCTGGCCTTGCCGGCCTTCTCATGTTGCTGCAGCGCCTTGGCCGGGTCCTTGGCGGCCAGCAGCGCCGCCGACTTGCCAGGGCTGTCTTCGCGGATGATGCCGACCATGATGTGGCGCAGCTGCACCTTGCCCGACTCGACCCAAGGCCGCGCCTGCTGCCAGAACATGTTGCAGTACGGGCAGTTGGGGTCGCTGAACAGGTACACCGTGCGGGGCGCGTCGGCCTTGCCATCGGCGATCCAGGCGGTCTTTTCCATCTTTGCCCAGATGGCCTTGCTCATTGGGGCGTATACCAGTTTTTCCAGCGGTTCGGCGCTCAGGTCCTTGCCCTGTTCGTCGAACAGGCTGCCGACCAGCACATGCTTGCCGTCGGGGGTCAGGTACAGGGCGATGCCGTTGTTCTGGTAGGCGGCGGCATAGCCCTTGAGGCCATTGGGCGCATCGAAGCTGCCCTTGATCTCGGCGCCCTTGGCTTGCAGTTGCTGGATCGCCTTGGGCAGTGCCTCGGCGTGCAACGCGGGGGCAGTGAGCAGGCCAAGGGCCAGGGGCAGGAGGGCATTCAATCGCATGTCAGTTTCCTTGTGCGGCGGGGGCAGGCGCAGTGGCCTGCTCGAAAGGTTCCAGGGCGCGGTGCAGGCTGGCGCGAGACAGCTCGCCCAGGTGGCTGCCGATCAGGCGCCCGTCGGCGGTGTAGAACAGGGTGGTGGGCAAGGCCATGGAGCCGACCCGTTCGGCCAGCTGACCGGTGCCGTCGAACAGGACGTGGGTCAGGCTAAGACCAGTGGTGGCGAGGAAGGTGCTGACGTTTTCCGGCGTTTCGCCCTGGTTCACGAACAGGAAGGTCACGTGCGGGTAGTCATCCTGCGCTTGTTGCAGCACCGGCATCTCGCGCCGGCAGGGCGGACACCAGGTGGCCCAGATATTGATCACCAGTGGCGCACCACGGTAGGCGTGCAGGTCCACGGATTGTCCGGCGGCATTACGCAGGCTCAACGTCGGCAGCTCGGTGCCCTTGCTGTACAGGTGGCTGCCGAGGCTGGCCAGCCCCCAGAACAGGGCACCGCTGAACAATGCCCAGCCCAGCGGGCGGCGCAACCCAGGGTGGCGCCGGTACTGCCACAAGGCACCGGCGACGATGCCGGCCAGGCCGGCCCAGGGCAGGAAGCCGCCGTCGCGGATATCGATGATCTGCAGCGGCTCCTCGCGGAACATCGGCCAGTAGGCCATCACGAAACCGAGGCGGGCGCACACCAGCCCCAACAGGAACAGGTTGAACAACGCCGACTCGGGGTTTTCGCCACCGCGTCGGGCCACCCACCAACCGACCACGCTGGCCACGCATAGGGCCGCGAGTAACAGCAGGTGGTTGAGGGCCATGGTCAGCGGCCCCAGGGTCACGCTCAGCATTAGCCTTGGCTCCTGGTCTGGGCCCAGTGTCGTTGGAACGCGTCGGCGTCCACCTCGCCGGTGATGCGCCGGGCACGGCGCTCGTCGCCTTCCGGGCCGATCCAGATCAGGCTGGGCGGGCCTGGCACCTGGTAGCGTTGCAGCAGTTCGCGGCTGGCGGGTGTATCGGCGGTGACGTCCAGGCGTACCAGGTGTACTCCGGCAAGGCCGGCCAGGACATCAGGGCGGGCGAACACCTGTTTTTCCATCACCTTGCACGCCACGCACCAGTCGGCATAGTAGTCCAGCATCACCCATTGGCCACGTGCCTTGGCGGCGTCCAGCTCACGTTGCAGCGCCTGGGGCTGGCTGACGGTGACGAAGGCATCCTCGGCCTTGGTCGCTGCGCTTGGCAGGCTGCCCCCGGCGAAGGGTTGCAAGGGTTGCCAGAGGTCATCGCCACCGGCCGCCGCACCGACCAGCAGCAGGCCACCCCAGAGCGCGCCGAGCAGCGGCACCGCACGCAAGGCCGGCAGGGGCTGAAGGGCCGGCCAGGCCGCCCAAGCCAGGGCGATCAGCCAGGCGCCGCTCAGGGCCAGCAGCAACGGGGCTGGCAACAGGCTGCGCAAGGTGTACAGGGCCATGGCCAGGAAGACGAAGCCGAACAGCCCCTTGACCCGATTCATCCAGGCGCCCGGGCGCGGCAGGTAGCGGTTGCCGACGGTGACCAGCAACAGCAACGGCGCGCCCATGCCCAGGCCCAGGCTGAACAGCACCAGCGCACCTTGCAACACGTCGCCGCTCTGGGCGATGTACAGCAGCGCCCCGGCCAACGGTGCCGTCATGCAGGGCCCCATGAGCAGGCCGGACAGCGCCCCGAGCAAGGCCGCGCCATACACATTGCCACCACGGGTGCCCTGGCCGGCCCGGTCGAGGCGGTCGCGCAGGGCGGCGGGCAGCTGCAACTCGAAGGCACCGAACATCGGCAGGGCAAGGATGACGAACAAGCCCGCCAGGCTGCCCAGCAACCAGGGTTGCTGCAGCCAGGCTTGCAAGCTGGCGCCGAGCAGGGCGGCGACCACGCCGAGGGCGGCGTACACCAGGGCCATGCTCAGCACATAGACCCCGGCCAGCAGCCAGCCGCGGCGGGCGCTGGCACCATTGCCCAGCACCAGCCCGGCAAGAATCGGCAGCATCGGCAAGGAGCAGGGCGTGAAGGCCAGCAGCAGGCCCAGCCCGAAGAAGGCTGCCAGGCTCCAGGCCAGGCTGGCCTGCTGCAGGCCGCTGGCCAGGGCCTGGTCGCTGGCCTGGTCGGCTACCGGGGCGGCCTGGCCGCCGAGGTCGATGGCAGTGGTCTGCGGCGGGTAGCACAGGCCAGCGTCGGCGCAGCCCTGCCAGCCCAGGCGCAACTGGCCTTGGGCGCCTGCGGGTATCAGCAACTCGAGCTGGTGGCGGTAGACCGCACTGTCGCCGAAGAACTCGTCGTGGTGGTTCTCGGCGGCAGGCAAGGCGGGATGCTGGCCAGGTGCAAGGCCATCGAACTTCAGGCGCTTCTGGTAGAGGTAGTAGCCGTCCTTGATCTGGAAATGCAGGCGCATCTGGCCATCGGGCAGGCGGTCATGGGAGAGGACGAAGGCCTCGTTGACCGGCAGGAAGTCGGGCTTGGTCTCGAAGGGGTTGGCCTGCAGAGGCCCCGCAAGTAGGAATGTCAGGAAGAGCAGGAGGACGCGCATGTCTTCGCCTTGGCAATGCATGGAATGGCGACATGCTGGCCTGGGACGATTAACCCAAGGTTAACCCTGAGGTGGCGGGGCAGATTGGCCGAGCACAAACAGAAGATAGCCTGCAATCCTGCAGGCGCGGGTTAGCCCCAAGCTAGTGCGCTTGCTCGTCGCCGAGTTCATAGGGCTCGAGCTTGCTTAGTTGGGAAAGCAGCACCAGGTGTTCTACGGCCTTCAGCTTTTCAAGGTGCTCGAGGCGGCCTGGCCCTCCCAGCATCAAGGCAGGAACGAACCCATACATTTCGTCTGCCTTCAAGGTGCCGAGCCGTTCCCTGGCAGGCTCGAACAGGTCGTCGAAATAGATGCATTCGGACATTAGCCAAACGAGCAAGCCGTGGATCCTGTTGTCTCGCTCCTCATCGCCTGAGCTGTGAGCGCCATCGAGGTAACGGGAATGGTAGGCTGCGATGGTCAACACCGAGCCGGTTTTCTCACCCCATAGGTACAAGTCGCCAAATGCGCTACGGGCGATGAGGTGATAGGTATCGCGAGCTTCGAAGTGCGTGCCTGCCAGCCAATAGGCCACGACATCCTGGTATTCCTGGGGGTTTACCAGCCAGAACAGGCCGCCGCCCGTAGCCGCACCAGCCGTGGTCTCGCCAGTACCCAAGAAGACGATCGGGGAGTTTGCCCTGGTAATGATCGAGCGCGGAGGGCGGTACAGGTTGGTGGCCGACAGGATCGCCGAAGGTTTCGAGGAAGAGGGTGAAGATTACATCCATTCGTTTAAGTCCTTTGTGGTGTATTTAGAAATCGGAGAAGCTGTAGGGCTCGAGTACAGAGAGCTGTGAAAGCATAATTAAGTGCTCGATGGTCTTTACTTTCTCTATTCGCTCTAGTTTTGCATCCCCACCAAAGGCGAGCGCGGGGACGAATCCATACATTTCATTGTGGTTGAGTATGCCAAGTTTCTTTTTGGCTGCCTCAAATAGGCCTTCGAAGTCGTTGCTCTCCTTTTTTGCCTGTAAAAAGAATGACTGAACATGTCTGTCAATATTGGAAAATCGGCGATTGTTGCCGCAGTAATGTGAGAGGTGGCTGGCAATACTGAGTGAGAAGCCAGTCTTCTCTCCATATAAATAAAGATCGCCAAAAGCTCCACGCGCAATTACATGGTAAGTGTCATGTTTAGCCAAGGGCGTACCGTCAATCCAGGATGCAACGGCACCCTCATACTCATGAGGGTCGACGGTCCAGAAAATGCCATGACCATATCCGCACCAGCCATGTTCGGCCCAATACGCCAAAAGCTGTCTTGGTAGTTTGTTCTCATAATAATCAATGGTGGAAGTTGGCGCCTCTCGCTTAAAGATTGGCTCGCCCAGTGTTTTAATGAAAATCGAGAATATTTCGTCCATCTTGAACCTCTCGACAAGTTGGCGTTTATGCAGTCTAGCATTAAGCTAAAAGTCTGAAAGTGTGTATTGCCGCAGCACATCAAGCTGAGAAAGGAACATGAGGTGCTCAATGGTCTTAACCTTTTCTATGATTTCAGTGCTGGCGGGGCCTCCGAGTTGGAGTGCTGGAACGAAGCCATACATTTCGTCAGGCCTGAGAACGCCCAGCTTTTCCTTGGCCGAGTCGAATAGCTCATTGAAGTCAAGATACGCTTGGTCAAATGACAGGAGGAACGACCGAAAGGCTCTATTCATAGCGTGTGGCGATCTCTCGGCGGGATCATAAGTGTATCGAGAGACATTGCAGAAAATACAAAGTGATGGCCCCGATTTTTCGCCCCATAAGTACAAGTCGCCAAATGCGCTACGAGCGATGACATGATAGGTATCTGTCATTTCGAGCGCTGAGCTTTGCATCCAGCTGGCGAGTACGTTTTCGTACTCTTGAGGGTTGACCATCCAGAGGATCCCTTCTCCGTAGCCACACCACCCATGCTCTGCCCAGAACTGAAGTAGTTGGTCGGGTAATATACCGTCATACCGGCTTATGCTAGAAGGCGGAACCTCCTGTCGAAGCATCGGTTCGCCAATAGCTTCAAGTAATATTGAATATACCTCGTCCATAGTGGTTCTCCGTCAACACTTATGCAGCTTTACATTCAGGAACGTTGGTTTTCCAACGGTTTTTGGTGCGTTTTCAACGGCACGTTTCAGCTTTTCTACTTTTGATCTCCACTGCGGGCCGATCGTAGAGTTGACTTGTTTATCACCAAAGTCGGAAATTACATCCTTTCCTCCAGCTATCAAGTCCGGGTTGTGGAGTGCTGCCAGCGTGCTCATCGTTTCTTTCGCTCTTTGGGCTGCAATTATTTTGGCTTCACGGGGACTCATTATTTCCAGCAATTCCTCGCGGTTTCTTAGCTCAAGATCACGGAGCAATCGCTTACGGGCCTGTTTGGCTTGCGCCGGGTTTCGTTTTACGGGATTGGCCACATTCGCCAAAAACTCCTCAACCGTCAGCCGATTCAACCCATCCTGCTGTCCCTTCAACTGCCGTTCAAACTCGCCATGCTTGGATGCTGGCAGTTTGTCCGCCTTGAAGCACGCCACCGTATGCAACGGCATGCTACCGGGCTTCCCTGACGAGGGCTCCTTGTCTTTTCCCGCTGGCCGATTCGGCTGAACGGTGTGTGGCTCAGCTATCGCCCCCTTGCGTCGCTCCGGCACCTGCAGGTCTGGTCGCTTCTTCAACCCCTCCTCATGCTTGAGCATCCATTGCCCCAGCTTCGTACCTTTGCGGCTGGCCGCCATTTCCTGAGCCAGCACCTGGGCATCGCCGCGCCCACGAGTGAGGTAGGAAACGATGGCGCCCAACAACAGCACGATGATTTCCACATGGCCCAGGGCAATGAAGTGCGCGGCCTGGGAAATGGCGAAAGGGTCGTCCTGGCTGAACGCGCTCAGCCCTTCCTCGCCGCGTGTACCCTCCCACGCGATGCCGATGCCGCGCAGGTAGTAATCGGCGATACGCGGCAAACCGTCGACGAAGAACTCAGCGAGCGAGGCGATGCCCAGGATGCCCAGGATCCAGCTGCTGACCTGGAAGCCGATGGCGGTGCCCGCGATGCTGCCGGGAATGGCACCGGCCCCACCGGCGAAAGCGCCCACGCCGGCACCGATGGCTGCGCCAGTCAGCACGCTGCCGGCGACGATCATCGCCATCTGCGTGGCGACCGCTATCAGGTCGTCGAGGATGCTGTTGATGTCCAGGTCGGCGAAGCGCCGACGCAGCAGACCGGCGGCCTTCCATTCGGCCTGATGGAAAGCTGAGCGCACGCTGTCTACCCGACGCAGGTTGAGCGCCAGTGATGGCACGTGCTCGTTGAGGTAGGTGCGGAAATGGGCGCCTCCTTGATAACCCATTTCATTGATTATGCGACGTTCGATCTGCTGCCATGAGGGCACCCAATGCCACAACCCCATTCGCTGTCTCCCTGACAACCAGCTGTTCAGGGCGACATCACATCACGCATCCAGGGTGACTATTTCCGAGCTGTATGTAGGATGTTTCCGCTTTGAATTGGCGGGGAAATGATTCTTTACAGGCTGCGCTGGTCGCAGGCCTGAATGGGCATGGGCCTATCCTGTCGCCCGTTGCATAATCGTCTCTTAATCCACCCAGGGTGCAATGTCCGCCTCACCTACCGGGAGCCTCCCCAATGCACGTATTGCTCTGCGAGGACGACGACCTGATCGCCAGCGGCATCTGCGCCGGCCTCACTGCCCAGGGCCTGACCGTGGACCGGGTGGCCAGCGCCTCGGCTGCCCAGGCCTTGCTGCAGGCCGCGCAGTTCGACGTGATGATCCTCGACCTCGGCCTGCCCGATGAAGACGGCCTGAAGCTGTTGCGCCGCCTGCGCCAGCAGGGCGTGACGCTGCCGGTGCTGGTGCTCACCGCTCGCGATGCGGTCACCGACCGGGTCGATGGGCTGCAGGCCGGGGCCGACGACTACCTGCTCAAGCCCTTCGACCTGCGCGAGCTCGCCGCACGCCTGCACACGCTGCTGCGCCGCGTGGCCGGGCGGGCGGTGAACGTCATCGAACATGGCCCGCTGCGCTACGACCCAAGCAGTTGCGAGGCCACCCTGGCTGGCCAGGCCGTGGACCTGTCGCGCCGCGAGCAGGCGCTGCTCCAGGCATTGCTGCAGAACCCCGGGCGGGTGCTGTCCAGCGAGCAGCTCAAGGACTGCGTGTACGGCTTCAGCGACGAAGTCGAGAGCAACGCCCTGAACGTTCACATCCACCATTTGCGGCGCAAGCTGGGCAACAGCATCGTCGAGACCGTCCGCGGCCTGGGCTATCGCCTTGGCCCGGCCCAGGCCCCGCAGGGCACCGCACCATGAGCCTGCGTGCGCGCCTGACGCTGATCCTCGGCATCGCCTTCGTCATCATCTGGGCGCTGGCCGCTGCATGGATGCTGCGCGACCTGCGCCAGCAGATGATGTTTTCCCTCGACCAGCGCCTGGTGGCCTCGGCACGTATGGTTGCCGGGTTGATCGAGCAGTTGCCGCAGCCGCTGGCGAGCAAGGGCCAGGAGGCGCATTTTTCCGCCGACCAACTCAGCGTGCCGGACGGCATGGCCTGCCAGGTCAGTTCCCTGCGCGGCGAGATCCTGGCCAGCAATCACAAGCATGACGGTGCCATGGACGACCAGCGCAGCGGCTTCCGTGACCAGACCATCGACGGCGCGCTCTGGCGCACCTTCACCTACAACCACGGGGATGTGCGGATCACCACCGCCGACCGCCATCAGGAACGCGAGGCGCTCAACCGCTCGATCCTGCTGGCTGCCTCGGCGCCGGTGTTGATGGCCTTGCTCGGCAGCCTGGGGTTGTTGTGGGTCGGCGTGGGCAAGGGCCTGGAGCCGCTCAACCGGATGCGCGATGCCTTGCGCCGGCGCCGTGCCGACAGCGTCGAGCCGTTGCAGGTGGCTGGCATGCCCAGCGAGTTGCAGCCGCTGCTCGAAACCCAGAACCAGTTGTTCCTGCGCATCGCCCAGACCATTGAGCGCGAACGCCGCCTCACCGACGATGCCGCCCACGAACTGCGCAGCCCGCTGACTGCGATCAAGACCCACCTGCAGGTGGCCCGCATGACCGACGGCGCGGTGCGCGAGCAGGCGCTGGAACATGCCGAGCAGGGTACCGACCGCATGCACCGCACCCTGGAGCAATTGCTGATGCTGGCGCGGGTGGAAGGCAGCCTGTCGTTCGACGATGGCGTGCAGTGCAGCGCCGAGCAGGTGGCACGCCAGGCGGTGCAGGATGCCGGCGGTGGCGACAACCGGCGCATCGTGGTGCGCCTGCCGGAGGAGGCTACGCGCGTCTACCTGGGCATGCCAGCGCCGCTGGCGGTGGCGGCGTTGCGCAACCTGCTGGACAACGCCTTGCGCCATGGCGGCGACGCAGCCGTGGAGCTGGAAGTGCAGATGGCTGACGGGCAGGTGGGCTTCATGGTCCGCGACCATGGGCCCGGGATCGCCGAGGAAGACATGCAGCACCTGACCGAGCGCTTCTGGCGCCACGACCAGAGCGGCGGCTGCGGCCTGGGGTTGGCGATCGTCCAGGCCATCGTCCAGCGTTGTGCCGGCAGCCTGCGTTTCGAAAACCCTGGCGATGGTTTGCGTGTCTGGCTGCAGGTGCCGGCGCGCCAGGGCAACTGAACCCTGCCCGCAGTCTGTGGAGGATCACACCAACCTCTGTGGGAGCGGGTTCACCCGCGAAGGCCCACCCTGCAATCTCAAATCAACTGGTAAATCCTCGCCCCGCTGACGCGTTCTCCAAGCGACAACCACCCGACACACATCCGGTTACAGGGAGCGTGGCGGGGCATATTCGCTTGCTTGCGAGGATTTTCCGATGTCGACCGCTTCCAGCCTTGCCCAGACCCTGCCGCCCAGCGCCCCGCAGGCGTTGTACGAATTCGAGGATTCGCCCCTGTTGCTGCGCCAGCAGCGACAAGAGTCCAACGCCCGCAGCTACCCGCGGCGCATCCCCTTGGCGCTCAAGCGTGCCCGTGGGATTCATGTGGAAGACGTCGAGGGCCGCCAGTTCATCGATTGCCTGGCGGGCGCGGGCACCCTGGCCCTGGGCCACAACCACCCGGTGGTGATCGAGGCAATCCAGCAAGTACTGGCCGATGAGCTGCCCCTGCATACCCTGGACTTGACCACCCCAGTCAAGGACCGCTTCGTCCAGGACCTGTTCGGCCTGCTGCCCGAGGCCTTGCGCCGCGACGCGAAAATCCAGTTTTGCGGGCCGACCGGCACCGATGCGGTGGAGGCTGCGCTGAAACTGGTGCGCACGGCCACCGGGCGCAGCACGGTGCTGGCGTTCCAGGGGGCCTACCACGGCATGTCCCAGGGCGCGTTGAGCCTGATGGGCAGCCTGGGGCCGAAGCAACCCTTGGCGGCCCTGCTGGGCAATGGCGTGCAGTTCATGCCGTACCCCTACGACTACCGCTGCCCCTTCGGCCTGGGCGGCGAGGCGGGCGTGCGGGCGAACCTGCAATACCTGGAGAACCTGTTGTGCGACCCGGAAGCTGGTGTGGCGCTACCGGCGGCGGTGATCGTCGAGGTGGTGCAAGGCGAGGGCGGCGTGATCCCGGCGGACATCCAATGGCTGCGGGGCCTGCGAGCCATCACCGAGCGGGCGGGCGTGGCGCTGATCGTCGATGAGATCCAGAGCGGCTTCGCCCGTACCGGGCGGATGTTCGCCTTCGAGCATGCCGGTATCGTGCCGGACGTGGTGACGCTGTCCAAGGCCATCGGTGGCAGCCTGCCCCTGGCCGTGGTGGTCTACCGTGCCTGGCTGGACACCTGGCAGCCAGGCGCCCATGCCGGAACCTTCCGTGGCAACCAGATGGCCATGGCGGCTGGCTCTGCGGTGATGGGCTACCTGGTCGAGCATCGCCTGGCCGAACATGCCGAGGCCATGGGCCAGCGCTTGCGCAATCACTTGCTGGGCCTGCAGCAGGACTATCCGCAACTGGGGGATGTCCGTGGGCGTGGCCTGATGCTGGGGGTGGAACTGGTGGACCCGGCTGGCGAGCGGGACGCGCTGGGGCATCCACCTGCCAGCCGGGCCCTGGCGCCGAAGGTGCAGCGCGAATGCCTGAGGCGTGGGCTGATCCTCGAGCTGGGCGGGCGTCATGGCGCGGTGGTGCGCTTCCTGCCGCCGTTGATCATCAGTGCCGAACAGGTCGACGAAGTGGCCGGGCGGTTTGCCGAGGCGGTGAGGGCGGCGGTGGCTGCGGGGTGAGCGAAGGGGGCCGCCTTGCGGCCCTTTCGCGGGGCAAGCCCGCTCCTACAAGGGGATTGCGCAGCGCTCGTTCAATCGAACGTCCTGCCGGCGCGCCAATACCCCATCAAGGCCAGGCAGTCGCGCCCAAGCCCTCGCTCCTTGACCAGGTAGCGGCGAATGTCCATGACCGCCGCTGACTCGCCGGCGATCCAGGCGTGGAATTCGCTTCCCTCGCTGCGGCCGTGCTCCCAGAGAAGGCTGCGTTCGATATTCACCTCCTCCAGTTTCACCGCACCTGCCGTGCCGCACGGTAGGCTGGCCAATTCGCGTATCGCGTGGCGCATGGCGTGGCCGTGCTCGCAACGCAGCAGGTCGCGAGGCAACCAATGCACCTGTGCTGTGGGGCTGTGGCGCAACGGCAGGCAGTCGGCCTCCAGCGGTACCTCGATGAAGGCCTGCACCGCCAGCGCCGGGCGGGTGTCGGCCAGTTGCTCAAGGATGCCGGCAAGGGCCGGCAAGGCGGTTTCGTCGCCCATCAGGAGCACGTGCCGGGCGCTGTGTGGTGGTTTCCATTCATAACCGCCGGGGTCGCCTTCATAGGCCAGGTTCGGCGCCACCATCTGCAGCCGATCGCCAATGCGCGCCTGGGTTGCCCAGGTCGAGGCCGGGCCATTGATGCCATGCAGGACGAAATCCACATCGACCTCCAGCGCGTCGCGGCGCAAGGCGCGAATGGTGTAGGTGCGCATCGGCGGGGTGTGCTCGGGCGCCAGCCCCTGGCGCGCCTGTTGCCAATGACCATCCTTGGGCAACCGGGGCGGCTGCCCGGCGGGCGTGGGGAAGAACAGCTTGACGCGTTGGTCGGGGGCCAGGGTCGTCATCTGCGCCACATCGTCACCGGTGAAGACGAACCGGCACAGGGACGGGCTCAACGGCTCGATGCCCTTGAGTTCGATATCGAACAGTCGATAGGCCGTGGCCTTCGGTCGCAGCAGGCGGGAGAGGAGGGATGTCATGGTCGGTGCCTCTGGTAGACGGAGTCCTGGAAGGAACGAGCCGTCCTGCCCTGAATTAAGGCAGTAAATTTCCCGCCCCAGGTTACGTCCTAGCTTGGATAGAAACCGCAGCGTGGCAGGAACGGATAGAGGCGCAATGACCATTTCCCGACGAGGATTCATCGCAGGCCTGGCAGTCGCGGGGGCGACCGGTACGGCGGCCTACTATGCGCACAAGGAACTGACCCATGACCCCGATGACGACATCGTCACGCCAGGCGAGGCCAGCGTGGAGCTGGCCGACTATGCCGGACAGGTGTTGGCCGACCGTCTGCGGGGCATCTGGGATCTTCGTTTCGAAGGCGCCGAGGCGGGGCTCGACGGTCTGCCGGTGGCCGGTGTCGAACTGTTCCTCGATGTTGCCACCAAGGGCCGTGGCCTGCGTGGCTTCGTCGACACCGGCGAGCGCCTGCGCGGTGAAGGGCTGGCCCATTACCGAATCCTGGGCGACCTGGTGGGGGCGTCCGCTGCCCAGGTGCGCTGGCGCTTGCTGAACCAGCACGGTGGCCCGGGCTATGAATGCGTGGCCAGCCTCGACGAGGTCTGGGGCAGTTTCGCCAACGCCGGCAACGGCACCTTGAGTGGTCGCCTGCAGCGCTTGGACCGGCCATTGACGCTGCCGATCGCCGACAGCCGCTTCGTGGCGGTCAAGCGCCTGTTTCCCGAAGCGCGGGAGCGCATCGCCTATACGCCACAGATGCAGGCATGGGTGGTCAGCGCCGAGCACCGCCTGTTCCACCAGCTCTGGCATGCGACCCGGGACAAATGGCACCGGCTGTCCGACAAGCAGCGCGGTGCCTTGCGTGGCCTGGGCTGGCAGCCCGGCCCGCGTGACCATGAGCGCGATGCCAGGGGGCCGCACAAGCACCGCAACGGCTCGGGGGTCGATTTCCTGTTCATGCACCGGCACATGCTCGATGCGGCGCGTCGCTTGCAGGAGTTGCCATCCTGGTCGCACTTCCCGCTGCCGCAGCCGAGCGTGGAATTCGACCGCGTGGGTTTTGCCCGCTACCACGAGAACCACGACGGCTGCTGCGTGCCACCCAGTTGGCAGGCACCGGGCGATGACGCCTATGGGCAATGGGTCTCGGCGATCAAGGCCAGCGAAACCTTCTGCAGCAATTTCCAAGTCTGGGAGTCGCAGTACCAGGACCCGCAGTACCTGTCGAAGCTGAGCCTGGGTGCGCTCGGTTCCGAGATGGAGATGACCCTGCACGACTGGCTGCACATGTGCTGGGCCTCGGTACCGCGCGACCCAATCAATGGTACCCCGGTGCCGTTCGCCCGTGACCCCGCCGATTTCGCCACGCGCTGGTTCGGCGCCGAGAACGATTTTCTCGGCGACCCGTTTTCGTCCCACGTCAACCCGGTGTTCTGGGGCTTCCATGGCTGGATCGACGACCGTATCGAAGACTGGTACCGCGCCCATGAACGGTACCACCCCGGCCAGGTACGGCGCCTGGAGGTCAATGGCGTGAAATGGTTCGCGCCAGGGCGCTGGGTCGAGGTCGACGACCCCTGGCTGGGGCCGGATACCCATGGTTGCAGCACCCTGCCGGGCACGCGCCCTGGCAAGTCGGTGGAGATGGATGTGGAGACCATGAAGCTGGCGCTGCGCATCACCTTTGGCGAGGACGACAAGCTGGGTGAGCTGGTGCGCCGGGTGCCGCGTCGGCCCTGGTATGCGCGGCACCTGTCGTTGAAGAATATCGTTGCCTGATGGATGAGCGGGGCGAGCCCGCGCCGACCTTGTTATGAGCGGCGGTGCGGCGATCCGACTTGTCCCGCGATGGGGCTGCAAGGCAGCCCCTTACCGAACCTGCCAACCACCCCCCAGGGCTTTGTACAGCGCCATGCTGCCCTGCAGCCGGGCCAGGTGCAGCTCCGCCTGCTGGTCCTGGGCGTCATACAAGGTGCGCTGGGTCTGGAGCACGCTGAGCAGGGTCTGGGCACCTGCGCCGTAGCGTTGCCGGGCCAGCTCGAAGGCGATGCGCGCCTGGTGCACTTCCTCGTCCTGCCATTGGCGCTGGCGGTCCACGCCGGCGATGGCATTGAGCGCCCGCTCGACGTCCGAAAAGCCGGCCAGGATGCTGCTGCGGTAGTTTTCCAGCAGTTCCTGCCGTTCGGCACGGGCCAGGTCCCGGGAGGCGCGCAGGCGGCCATTGTCGAAAACCGGTGCCAGCAACCCGGCGGTCAAGGTGTAGAAGGGGCTGTCGAGGATATCGGCGAAGGTCCGCGCACCACTGCCCAGGTCGGCACCGAGCGTGAACCTGGGTAGCATGGCGGCCCGGGCAACCTGCACGTTGGCATTGGCGGCCGCCAGGCGTGCCTCGGCGGCGGCGATGTCCGGGCGCCGGCCGAGCAGGTCGCTGGGCACGCCGCTGCCGATCCGTGGCCATTGCAGGGCGAGGATCGACTCGGCACTGGTCGGCAGGCGCTGCACCGGGTCGCCAAGCAGGGTGGCGAGGGTTACGCGGCTGTCCTGCCACTGCTGCTCGAGCCGTGGCAACTGCCGCGCCTGGGCCGCCACCAGGCTGCGTTGCTGGGCCAGTTCGAGGCGGGTGGCCGAACCTGAACGTTCGCGCGCTTCGACCAGCCGCAGCACATCACGGGCGTTCTCCAGGCTCAGGCGGGCGATGCGCAGCCGCTCCTGCAAGGCCGCGCCGCGCAGGTAGGTGTCGGCCACCGCGCTGGTGAGCGTCAGCTCGACGGTCTGGCGGTCGAAGCGGCTGGCATCGAGCTCATGCAAGGCGCTGTCGCGTGCCGCGCGCAGCCCACCCCAGAAGTCGATCTCGTAGCTGGCGCTAAGGCGCGTGCCAAAGACGGTGCTGGTACGCTCGCGGCTGCTGACGTCGAGCGTGTCGTTGCCATCGCCGCGCAGCAGGTGCTGACGGTTACCGTCCAGGCGCATCTGCAGTTCCGGCAGCAGCGGCGCGCCCGCCGCTACGGCCCGGGCCTGGGCCTGGCGTACGCGTGCGCTGGCGGCGGCGAGGTCGTGGCTGTTGTGACGGGCTCGCTCGATCAGGCGGTTCAGTTCCGGGCTGGCGAAGGCTTGCCACCAGGCTGCATCCGGCAGGGGCAGGGCGGTGTCGAAGGCCGCGGCCTGCCAGCTCACCGGTGGGGCGATGCCGGCACTGGGCGGCGGTTGGGCGCTGCAGGCCGCCAGGGCCAGGCTCAGGGTCAACAGGCTGATGCGGGTTGGCAATGTCATGGGTCACACGCTGGTAAGGGCTTTGACCGGGTCGAGGCGGGCAGCCTTGCGGGCCGGCATGAAGCCGAACACCACGCCGGTGATGACGGCGCAGGCGAAGGCGCCGAGGATGGCAGGCAGGGCGAAGGCCACGGCGATCCCGGCGAGCATCAACCCGCCGCCGATGCACAACGCGAGCAGGATGCCGGTCACTCCACCGACCATCGACAGCATCACCGCCTCGCTGAGGAACTGGCGCAGGATGTCGCGCTGGCGTGCGCCGGTGGCCATGCGGATGCCGATCTCGCGGGTGCGCTCGCGCACGGTCATGAGCATGATGTTCATCACGCCGATGCCGCCCACCAGCAGCGAGATGGCGGCGATGGCGCCGAGCATCAGCGACAGGCTGTTCTGCGTGCGTGCCTCGGCCTGGATCAGTGCGGCATCGTTGGTCAGTTCGAAATCCTGCTTGCCCTGGTGGCGCTGGCGCAACAGCCGGTCGATGGCGGCCTCGGTGTCTTTGACCTGCGAGGAGTCCAGGGCGGCGATGGTGACGTACTCAGGCTCGTAGCGGCCGAACAGGCGGATGGCCGCGGCCGAGTAGGGCACCACGATGCGCCCGTCGCTGTCCTGGTCGCCCGAGCTTGCGCCCTTGCCGGCGAGGATGCCGACCACCTGGAACGGCACGTTGCCGATCAGCAAATACTGGCCGAGCGGGTCGCGCTGGCTGTCGAGCATCTTCTCGCGCACCTTCTGGCCGATCACGGCCACCGCCGCGCCGCTGGCTTCGTCGGCTTCGCTGAAGAAGCTGCCCTCGACCACCGGCCAGTTGAAGATCTCGGGGAACCAGGTGTTGTTGCCGCCGACGTAGAACTGCTGGCTGTTGTTGCCATGGCGCACCATCAGCTTCTCGCCGATCACCGGCATGATGCGCTTGACCTGCGGCAGTTCGCCGATCGCGGCAACGTCATCGAGGGTGACGACACCCGCCGGTTCGCCCAGGCTCGCCGGCTTGCCGTTGAGGTAGAGGATGTTCGAGCCGAACGCTGCCATCTGCGCCATGACCTGGCGCTTGCTGCCTTCGCCGACGGCCAGCATCACCACCACCGAGGCGACGCCGATGACGATGCCGAGCAGGGTCAGGGCCGTGCGCAAGCGACTGATCCACATCATCCGCCATGCCGCCTGCAATGCTTCGAACAGTTCGCCCTTCCAGGCGCCACGCTGGGTGGCGCTGCAGTCCAGGCGCTGGCGCAGCGCCTCGGCCTGCAGCCCAGGGCGTGTATCGCCCAGGTTTTGTCCTGAGGCGCAGTCACTGGTCTTGAGGCCATCGCGGATCTCGATGACCCGGTGCGCCCGTGCCGCCACCTCGCGGTCGTGGGTGATGAGGATGATCACATGGCCCTGGCTGGCCAGCTCGTCGAGCAGCGTCATGACTTCGGCACCGCTGTGGCTGTCCAAGGCACCGGTGGGCTCGTCGGCAAGGATGATGTGGCCGCCGTTCATCAGGGCCCGGGCAATCGACACCCGCTGCTGCTGGCCGCCGGACAGCTGGTGCGGGCGGTTGCCGGTACGGCTGGCCAGGCCCAGGCGTTGCAGCAATGCCGTGGCGCGCGCATGACGCTGGGCGGCAGGCGTACCGGCATAGATCGCCGGCATCTCGACGTTCTCCTGGGCCGAGCCGGACGGGATCAGGTGGTACCCCTGGAATACGAAGCCGAAGGCCTCGCGGCGCAGCCAGGCCAGCTCGTCGCCGTCGAGCTCGGCGACGTCCTTGCCGGCGAAACGGTAGCAGCCGCTGGACGGGCGGTCGAGGCAGCCGAGGATGTTCATCAAGGTCGACTTGCCTGAACCGGAGGCGCCGACGATGGCGACGAAATCGCCCGGGTAGATGCTCAGGCTGATGCCGCGCAGTACCTCGACCTCAGGGGTATCGATGCCGCCATAGGTCTTGCGGATGTCGGTCAGTTCGATCAGTGGCGTTGGCATTCAACCTCCGCTGGCCGCTGGCGCGCCGATGACCAGGTGTTCGCCCTCGCGCAGGCCGTCGAGGATCTGCACCCGCAGGCGGTCACTCAGCCCCGTGCGCACCTGGCGCTGTTCGACCTTGCCATCGCTGCCCAATACCTGCGCCAGGCGCAGGCCATCTCCGTCGCTGTCGTCCAGGGCGGCCAGCGGCGCGGTGAGGACCTGCCGGGCCTGGCCTGCGACGAAGAACACCTGGGTGGTCATCTCTGCCATCAGTGCGCCATCGGGGTTGTCGACGTCCAGCAGCACGGTGTACTGGACCACTTTGCTGCCGGTGGTGCCGGCGCCGGCGCTGGCCGGGCTGCCGCCGCCTTGGCTGGCCTGGTCCAACGGCTTGGGTGGGATCGGCAGGATCTGCCGGACGGTGCTGGTCCAGCGCCGCTTGCCGCCGGCCAGGGTGGTGAAATAGGCGGTCATGCCGGGCTGGACCTTGCCGATGTCGGCTTCCGATACCTGGGCCCAGACAGTCATCGGCGAGAGTTTGGCGATGCGCAGGATCAACGGCGTCTGCTGCTGGGCATTGAGTGTCTGGCCTTCCCGGGCGTCCACCGCCACCACGGTACCGGCCATGGGCGCATAGATGCGCGTGTAGCCCAGCTCGGCCTCGTCGCTGCGCAGGCTGGCCTGGGCCTGGCGGATCTGCGCCTGGTACCTGTCGATGCGGGCCTGGGTCACTTTGAGCTGGGCCTGCGCCGTTTGCAGGTCCTCGGCCCGGGTAGCACCGGCCGCGGCCAGGTCGTGTTGGCGCTTGTACTGCTGGCCGGCCAGCTGGTACTGGGCGCGTTGCTCGGCCAGCTGGGCCTTGAGGTTGTCGATCGAATAGCGCCCGGCGTCGAGCCTGGCCTGCTGGGTGGAAGGGTCGATCTCCACCAGCAACTGGCCCTGGCGCACCGCGTCGCCCACTTCCACGTGCAATTTGCGGATCTGCCCGGAGGCCTGGGCACCCACATCGACATAGCGCCGAGGCTGCAGGGTGCCCAGGGCGGTCACGCTGCTTTCGATGTCGGCGCGGGTGACCGCCACGGTGCTGACCGGCTGTGCGCCGAAGGGCAGGGACTTCCAGGCCAGCAGGCCGCCCAGGCCAAGCAGGCCCAGGCCACCGAACAGGATACGACGGCGGGTGGTGGTCAAACGTCTCATCGGAGCTTCCAGCCAGAAATAATAGCCATGCGCCGTCAATCAGGGAGCGCAAGGAGGTCACCGATAGACGAAGGCCAGATGGCGGGATTTAACCGACCGGCTTGCTGTTGCTGAGAATCATTATAATTTGTAAGATGCCGCGCTGATATCACGCTGTCCCGTGGGCCGGTCTACTAGTGTCGAGCAGGGAAATGCCAGGTACCGTCGTGG
Source organism: Pseudomonas shiyinii (assembly GCF_056725765.1). Lineage (NCBI taxonomy): Bacteria > Pseudomonadati > Pseudomonadota > Gammaproteobacteria > Pseudomonadales > Pseudomonadaceae > Pseudomonas > Pseudomonas shiyinii. The sequence goes on from NZ_CM161522.1 coordinate 1,505,534, forward strand.
AACATTACTATCGTGAGCTGGTGAGTTTCCTTTGCGCGCGCCTGGGCAATCGCCAGGCGGCAGAGGATGTCGCCCATGATGCCTACCTGAGGGTGCTGGAGCGGGCCGACGCCCAGCGCATCGAACACCCGCGCGCCTTTCTCTATCGCACCGCCTTGAACCTGGTGGTCGATCGCCACCGGCGCCATCAGGTGCGCCAGGCCGAGCCGCTGGAAGTGCTCGACACCGATGAGCGCTGGCACGGCCCGGGGTTGTCCCAGCGTATGCAGGTGGACCAGCGCCTGGAATTGATGCAGCGCGCCCTGGACGAGCTCAGCGGGCCGTGCCGGGACAGCTTCCTGCTGCGCAAGCTCGAAGGCCTGTCGCACCAGCAGATCGCCGAGCGCCTGGGCATTTCCCGCAGCCTGGTGGAAAAGCACATCGTAAATGCCATGAAACACTGCCGCGTGCGCATGCGCCAATGGGAATCCTGAGGGCGCGCCAGCATGCGTATCAGCCCTGTTACACCCTGGGAAGGGCCTGAAAATTCCCCCGGCGGGCGACTTGATTTCTCTGCGTTTCACGACAACTATCAAGAAAGACCCCCACCAAGGCACCGCCCTGGCGGTTGCCTGCACTGGCGCAGTAATGGTCAGGGAATGTCCCCCAACACCTTGTTGCCCAGGTCCAGACGATGCCAAACAAGACCCTGCGCATCCTCATCGCCGATGAGCACCCGTGCCAGCGCTTGCAGCTGGAAAAGATGCTCAATGGCTTGGGCTATTACCGCATTGCCCCGGTGGACACCTTCGAGGACCTGCAGCGCCTGGTGCAGAGTGCGCTGCAGCCGTTCCACCTGTTGATCGGCAGCATCGAGCTGGCCAGTCACGCTGGCGTCGACCTGGTGCGCTTCTGTCGTTGCAGCGCGCAGATCCAGCATGCCCTGCTGTACCACTCCCAGCACCCGAAGCTGCCCGCGGTGCCCCAGGCGCAGCGCCAGGCAGTCAGCATCAGCCTGCCCCAGGTGCCGGACGACGAAGCCTTGCAATCGTTCATGGCGATTATCGATGAGCCGGCCCTGGTGGGGCAGGTGCCCCTGTCGCCAAGGTTGTCCCATGGGGCGCTCGGTTCCGGCCGGCGGATGAACTTCGGCCACACGGTATTCAGCCGCTCGACCTGAGTCGCGTGGGGCAGATGGCAGGCATTTGTTATCCTCTTGCCCTTTGCCGATCTGCGGAAACCTTGCCATGACTGCCATCGATACCGCCCGCCAGCCCCGGTTCAGCCGTGGCGACCACAGGACCCTGGGCCTGGCGGCGCTGGGCGGCGCGCTGGAAATCTACGATTTCATCATCTTCGTGTTCTTTGCCCTGACCTTGAGCCAGCTGTTCTTCCCTCCGGAAATGCCCGAGTGGCTGCGGCTGCTGCAGAGCTTCGGGATCTTCGTCACCGGCTACCTGGCCCGCCCCCTGGGCGGTATCCTCATGGCCCACTTCGCCGACCACCTGGGCCGCAAGCGAGTGTTCAGCCTGAGCATCCTGATGATGGCCTTGCCTTGCCTGCTGATCGGGGTGATGCCTACCTATGCCGATATCGGCTATGCCGCGCCGTTGATCCTGCTGGCCTTGCGTATCCTCCAGGGGGCGGCGGTGGGTGGCGAGGTGCCCAGTGCCTGGACCTTCGTCGCCGAGCACGCGCCCCACGGCCGGCGCGGCTATGCCCTGGGCTTCCTGCAGGCCGGGTTGACCTTCGGCTACCTGCTCGGTGCCCTCACCGCGACCTTGCTGGCCCGTGTGTACAGCCCGCAGGAAATACTCGATTACGCCTGGCGCTACCCGTTCCTGCTGGGCGGTGTGTTCGGCGTCATCGGCGTGTGGCTGCGCCGCTGGCTGAGCGAAACCCCGGTATTCCTGGCCCTGCGCAAGCGTCAGGAACAGCCGGTGGCCTTCCCGCTGCGCAGCGTGCTGGGCGAGCATCGCCGGGCATTGGTCCCGGCGGCGCTGCTGACCTGTGTGCTGACCTCTGCGGTGGTGGTGCTGGTGGTCATCACACCGACCGTGATGCAGCAACGCTTCGGCATCGCTGCCGGGCATACCTTCGCCTTGAGCAGCGTGGGTATCGTCTTTCTCAATATCGGCTGCGTGCTGGCGGGGATGCTGGTCGATCGCATCGGCGCCTGGCGTGCACTGATGCTCTACAGCTTGTTGCTGCCCCTGGGCATCGGAGTGCTGTACACCAGCCTGGTCGGGCAGGCTGGCTGGATCTGGCTGGCCTATGCGCTGGCCGGTTTGTCTTGTGGCGTGGTAGGGGTGGTGCCGTCGGTGATGGTCGGGTTGTTCCCCGCGCAGATCCGGGTGTCGGGCATCTCGTTCACCTACAACGTGGCCTATGCCCTGTGGGCCAGCACCACCCCGTTGGCATTGATTGCGTTGATGCCGTGGAGCCCCTGGGTGTGTGTCGGCTTCTGTCTGCTGATGGGCCTGGTCGGTGCGCTCACCGCCTGGTATTTCGGGCGCCGTGAACTGCTGGGCTTTGCCGCCGAGCCAGTGCCGATCATGTGTGGTGACAAATGAGGCGCTAAGGGGGTGCCAGTGGTGAGGCAGACTTCCGGGTGCAGGCTATTGGAATAACCTATTAGCTAAAAATAACCTGGAAGGTTAATTTCTCATGGAAAAGAGAACGCCTCATTGCCCGCTGGAGCGGGTGAGAACACTGGTTGCTGCCGGCAGGGTAATGCCTACGGCGAGTGCATTGAGGGGCGCTCTGGCCCTTGGGGTGGATTATCAAGCGATGCTCGAAGTGATCCAGTCGTTAGAGCGTAGGGACTTCTTCAAGAGCATGACGAGCGTTGCCGATCACCGGATCTGGCAAGACGTATATCGTCCACGGACAGGCGTCGGCTACGTTTACCTGAAATTGTCAGTGATCGACGACGTGCTCATCGTATCCTTCAAGGAGCTTTAAAACATGAAATGTCCGATTTGCGGTGGAGCAGAACTCGTCCCGGGCACTCAGGACATGCCGTACCGTTACCAAGGCGCGTCGACCCTGATCGAGAAGGTCAGGGGTGATTACTGCCCAGCCTGTGGGGAGGCGGTGCTCAGCCATGGCGAAGCGCAGCGCATCAGCGACGTGATGTCGGCCTTCAATCGCCAAGTCAATGCCGCACGTGTCGATCCGGGTTTCATCACCGCAGTGCGCAAGAAATTCGACCTGGACCAGCGCGAAGCGGGTGAAATCTTCGGCGGTGGCGTCAATGCTTTTTCCCGATATGAAAACGGCAAGACCAGGCCGCCGGTCGCCCTGGTAAAACTGTTCAAGTTGCTGGACCGGCATCCTGAACTGTTCGAGGAAATCAGGACGGCGTAGGAGTGGCCTTGTGCCGCGAAAGGGACGCCAAGCCTTGGCGATCAGGCAGGGTTATCGACCCCCCTGAGGCCGTCAGTCAGGTCGAATGAAAAAGCCCCCGAAACCGGGGGCTTTTTCATTGCTGCTGTCCCGTCCTGAATAAGGTTTACACCTCCTATCCCGATTTTCCGGAGAGCTAGATGGAGCAAGGTGTAAAGCGCACGCAGCGAGATTACTCGCTGTCTTTTAAATTGGCTGTCGTTGATCAGATCGAAAAAGGCGAGCTGACCTACAAACAGGCCCAGGCGCGATATGGCATCCAGGGTCGGTCGACTGTTCTGGTATGGTTGCGTAAGCATGGTCGGCAGGATTGGAGCCAAGGGGCGTCGATCCGGGCCGAGAGGAGCTGCGCGATGTCCGACCCTAAAACGCTCACTCCAGAGCAGCGGATCAAAGAGCTTGAACAGCAGCTTGAGTTAATGAGCCAGAAGGCTCAGTTCTTCGAGACCGTCGTTGATGTCCTAAAGAATGACTACGGTGTGTCGGTCGTAAAAAAGCGATCCGGCAAGTCCTCTCGCAAGGTCAAGTCGCAGGACTGAGCATTGCTAGGGCTTGTCAGTTTCTAGGCATCAGCCGACAGGCTTACTACAAACGTAATCGAGTTGCTGATAGCAAAGCGCGCCAGGCAGATCGGGTTGTCGAGTTTGTGCAACAAGTCCGGATGCGTCAGCCACGGCTAGGCACACGGAAACTGCACTATCTGCTGCGTTGCCAGCCTGATAGGCGGATTCAAGTTGGCCGAGACCGGCTGTTTGAGGTCTTGGGGGAGCGCCGTTTGTTGGTGCTACCCAAGCGGGCGTATCACAAGACGACACAGAGCTTTCATCGCTTCTATCGTCATCCCAACCTACTCAAGCCAGGCCCCAATCAGATTGTCCCATCAGGGCCAGAGCACGTGTGGGTGGCGGACATCACCTACCTGCCGGCCAGAAGCGGCCCACTGTACCTAAGCCTGGTAACAGATGCTTACTCTAGAAAGATTGTTGGCCATCATGTTCATGAGAGCCTGCATGCCGAGTCGGTTGCACAAGCCTTTAGACAGGCCCTGCGCAAACGGCGGCGTCGCCAGCCGTTAGTCCATCACTCAGACCGAGGCATTCAGTACTGCTCAGCGCTGTATCAGTCACTGCATGCACGGAACGGGGTCCAATGCTCGATGACTGACGGATATGACTGCTATCAGAACGCGCTGGCCGAACGGATCAACGGAATCCTCAAAACAGAGCTGCTGCTGAGCAATCCAGAAAATCTGGAGCAGGCGAGAAAGATGGTTGATGAGGCGGTGCAAATCTACAACACGGAGCGGCCTCACATGGCCCTGAAAAACAAAACGCCCGATGCGGTGCATCGGGCGTTTTGAGGCCTATCGGCCTACCTGAACAGGTGTAAACCTATTTCAGGACTAGACATGCGAGGGCAGGGCGCTTACATGTTCGGGTAGTTCGGCCCGCCTGCACCTTCAGGGGTGACCCAGGTGATGTTCTGGGCCGGGTCCTTGATGTCGCAGGTCTTGCAGTGCACGCAGTTCTGCGCGTTGATCTGGAAGCGCTTGCTGCCGTCTTCCTGGGTGACCACCTCGTACACACCCGCCGGGCAGTAGCGCTGGGCTGGCTCGTCGTACAGCGGCAGGTTGCTGGCGATCGGCACGTTCGGGTCGGCCAGCCTCAGGTGGCAGGGTTGTTCCTCTTCATGGTTGGTGCTGGAGAGGAATACCGAGCTGAGCTTGTCGAAGCTGAGCTTGCCGTCCGGTTTCGGGTAGTCGATCTTTTTCGAATCCGCCGCGAGCTTGAGGCAGGCGTAGTCCGGCTTGGTGTCGTGCAGGGTGAATGGCAGCTTGCCGCCGAACCAGTTCTGGTCGACATAGTTGAAGGCCGCGCCGAAGATCGGGCCGAACTTGTGCATGGCCGGGCCGAAGTTGCGGCTGGCATACAGCTCTTCGTACAGCCAGCTGGCCTTGAAGGCGCTGACATAGCCGTTGAGCGTATCGCCACCTTCGCCACCGGCGAGCAGGGCGTCGGCCACCGCGTCGGCCGCGAGCATGCCGGACTTCATCGCGGTGTGGCTGCCCTTGATCTTGGCGAAGTTCAGGGTGCCCAGGTCGCAGCCGATCAGCGCGCCGCCATTGAAGACCATCTTCGGCAGCGAGTTCAGGCCGCCCTTGCAGATGGCGCGAGCACCGTAGCTGATGCGCTTGCCGCCTTCGAGGTACTGGCTGATCACCGGGTGATGCTTCAGGCGCTGGAACTCGTCGAACGGCGACAGGTATGGGTTGGCGTAGGAAAGGTCGACGATCAGGCCGACCACCACCTGGTTGTTTTCCAGGTGATAGAGGAAGGAGCCGCCCGTGTTCTCGGCGCTCATCACATCCAGTGGCCAGCCGGCGGTATGCACCACCAAGCCTTGCTCGTGCTTGGCCGGGTCGATTTCCCAGATTTCCTTCAGGCCGATGCCGTAGTGCTGCACGTCGGCTTCGCTGTCGAGGTTGAAGCGCTTGATCAACTGTTTGCCGATATGGCCACGGCAGCCTTCGGCGAACAGGGTGTACTTGGCGCGCAGTTCCATGCCCGGCGTGTACAGGCCGTCCTTGGGGTTGCCTTCGCGGTCGACACCCAGGTCGCCGGTGATGATGCCACGGACCACGCCATTCTCGTCGAACAGCGCCTCCTGGGCAGCGAAGCCCGGGTAGATCTCCACGCCCAGGTTCTCGGCCTGCTGAGCCAGCCAGCGGCACAGGTTGCCCAGGGAAATGATGTAGTTGCCCTGGTTGTGCATGGTCTTGGGCACGAACAGGTCTGGGACCTTGGTCGAGCTGGCGGCATCCTTGAGCACATAGATGTCGTCGCGCTTGACCTCGGTGTTCAGCGGCGCGCCGAGTTCCTTCCAGTCGGGGAACAGCTCGTTCAGGGCGCGGGGCTCGAAGACCGCGCCGGAGAGGATGTGGGCGCCCACTTCGGAGCCTTTCTCGACCACGCAGACGCTGATCTCGTTACCGGCTTCGGCGGCCTTCTGCTTCAGGCGGCAGGCGGCGGACAGGCCTGCCGGACCTGCGCCGACGATGACCACGTCGAATTCCATGTATTCGCGTTCCACTGGTTCTCTCCTACTCAAGGCTCATCGCTGTTGCTTGTCTTGTCTTTTTGGGTGATGGAGGGTCATGCACGGCTGTGTAAGCTGTAGCTTCGTGGATGACGGACTACACCGCTTTGTCTTGGCCGCGCATTATATCTACACCACTTGGCGGGTCCAATACAAACGTTTGTTTGAATTTGCCGGAGCCCAGTAAAATCACTGGGACGCAGCTGGAGGCTGGCCGATTTGCCGTATTGACCGGATTGGGTGTTACGGTCAAGATACGAGCGGTTTTACGCTCGCCGTAGGCTGACCGCCGGGCGCAGGCGCACCCCTAAAGACCAGGCGTGGAGCAGGGTTTTCGGGCCGAATCCGGTTTTGTAGTGGAGTCTACACGCCACGACAGGAAATGACCCGTGGGTTTTGCCTGTGGAGTCGATACAAGACTGTTCGGTCATAGGAAATATCGTGCAGCCAGGAACGTTTTTAGAGGTGCCCTTGTACCCACGCGCAATCGCCGGGCCCGCCCCAGGCGACATTCTTTTCACCGGAGAGTAACGAGGAATCCATGAAGGTTCTTGTAGCTGTCAAACGAGTGGTCGACTACAACGTCAAGGTTCGCGTCAAGGCGGACAACTCCGGCGTCGACCTTGCAAACGTCAAGATGTCCATGAACCCCTTCTGCGAGATCGCCGTCGAAGAAGCCGTACGCCTGAAAGAGAAGGGCGTGGCCACCGAGATCGTCGCCGTTGCCGTCGGCCCGACCGCAGCCCAAGAGCAGCTGCGTACCGCCCTGGCCCTGGGTGCCGACCGCGCCATCCTGGTCGAAACCGCCGAAGAGCTGAATTCCCTGGCCGTGGCCAAGGCCCTCAAGGCCCTTGTCGATAAAGAGCAGCCGCAGCTGGTCATCCTCGGCAAGCAGGCCATCGACAGCGACAACAACCAGACCGGCCAGATGCTGGCCGCGCTGACCGGCTACGCGCAAGGCACCTTCGCCTCCAAGGTGGAAGTCGCCGGCGACAAGCTGAACGTGACCCGTGAGATCGATGGCGGCCTGCAGACCGTCGCGCTGAACCTGCCGGCGATCGTCACCACCGACCTGCGCCTGAACGAACCGCGCTACGCGTCGCTGCCGAACATCATGAAGGCCAAGAAGAAGCCGCTGGAGACTGTCACTCCAGACGCGCTGGGCGTCTCCACCGCTTCTACCACCAAGACCCTGAAAGTCGAAGCCCCGGCTGCTCGCAGCGCAGGCATCAAGGTCAAGTCGGTGGCCGAACTGGTCGAGAAACTGAAGAACGAGGCGAAGGTAATCTAAATGACTATCCTGGTTGTCGCTGAACACGAAAACGGAGCCGTTGCCCCGGCCACCCTGAACACTGTTGCCGCTGCCGCCAAGATCGGTGGTGATATCCACGTGCTGGTCGCAGGCCAGAACGTCGGCGGCGTCGCCGAAGCCGCCGCCAAGATCGCCGGCGTTGCCAAGGTGCTGGTCGCGGACAATGCCGCCTACGCCCACGCTCTGCCGGAAAACGTGGCACCGCTGGTTGCCGAACTGGGCAAGGGCTACAGCCATGTGCTGGCCCCGGCCACCACCAATGGCAAGAACATCCTGCCGCGCGTTGCCGCGCTGCTGGACGTCGACCAGATCTCCGAGATCATCTCGGTCGAATCGGCCGACACCTTCAAGCGTCCGATCTATGCCGGTAACGCCATCGCGACCGTGCAATCCAGCGCTGCGGTCAAGGTCATCACCGTTCGCGCCACCGGCTTCGACGCCGTGGCCGCCGAAGGTGGCTCGGCTGCCGTCGAGGCTGTCGGTTCCGTTCATGACGCGGGCAAGTCCGCCTTCGTCGGCGAAGAGCTGGCCAAGTCCGACCGTCCGGAACTGACCGCTGCCAAGATCGTCGTGTCCGGCGGCCGCGGCATGGGCAACGGTGACAACTTCAAGCACCTGTACGCCCTGGCCGACAAGCTCGGCGCTGCCGTCGGTGCCTCGCGCGCCGCAGTCGACGCAGGCTTCGTGCCCAACGATATGCAGGTCGGCCAGACCGGCAAGATCGTGGCGCCGCAGTTGTACATCGCCGTCGGTATCTCCGGTGCGATCCAGCACCTGGCAGGCATGAAGGACTCCAAGGTGATCGTTGCGATCAACAAGGACGAAGAGGCGCCGATCTTCCAGGTTGCCGACTATGGCCTGGTCGCCGACCTGTTCGAAGCGGTTCCGGAGCTGGAAAAGCTGGTCTGATCCGCCTGCTTCACTTATAAAGAAGCCCGGCCCTTGCAAGGGGGCCGGGCTTTTTTTCTGGTTGCAAGGAGTAACGCATGGAGTTTCGCAAAGCGGGCAGGGCGCTGGCCTGCATGGCGGCGTTGTTGTCGCCCATGGCGATGGCGGCAGGCAAGTGCGAACGCCTGGTGGCGACCGGCAGCCCGGATGCGCCGCCTTATTCCTGGCAAGACCCGAAGGATCCCAGGCACCTAATCGGTGCCAACGTCGACCTGCTGCGCCAGGTTGCCGGCGAGCTTGGCGTGTCGGTGGAGGTGCTGCACGCTGGCAAGCGCGACCAGGCCCTGGAGGAAGTGCGCAGCGGGCGCATGGACCTATTGATCGACACCCCGATGCAGATCGACCAGCTCAGTGCGCTGGACTATATCCACCCGCCGTTGCAGCTCAACGAGTACCTGGTCTGGACCCGGCACGACGGCAACGTGGTGTTCGATGGCCCAGCGGACCTCGCGCAATACCGCGGCAGCCTCTCCGAGCGGGCTCGCCTGACCCCGGCGTTCGAGGCGTTCGCCAAAGCCCAGCTCAAGCTGGAGCCTGCGCAGAACCTGACCCAGGCCTTCCAGAAGCTGGTGCTGGGCCAGGTCGACTACGTGCTGGCCGGGCGTTACGCCGGCATGGGGATGGTCCAGGGCCTGGGCATGGGCAATGAGCTGATCGCTCGCGGCCTGCCTGTGGATCGCCCAGGCCTGTACCTGGCCGTGTCGCACAACTCGGCCTGCAATGACGCCTGGCTGCGCGGACAACTGGCGAAAAAACTGACAGAATTGCCGATTTCCGGGGCGTCCCAGACTGTGCTGCAGCGTAATGTCGAACGCTGGAAGGCGCAGATGCAGGCGCCGCTGGACGCCCCCAAACAGTAGGAAGACTGCGTGAGAACCCAACCCCTGATCCTTGCCCTGGCCGTGCTCGGCCTGGCTGGCTGTGCCAATGACCCGGCGCCCAACGAACAGATGCGTCTGTCCGAGCAGGCCCTCGAGCAGGCCCGGGCCGTCGGCGCCACCGAGCAGGTGGCGGAACTGAAGCTGGCCGAAGACAAACTGGCCCGGGCCAAAAGCGACATGCTCACCGAGGACTACCGCGACGCCCGCCTGCGCGCCGAACAGGCCGAGCTGGATGCGCGCCTGGCCGAGGCACGGGTGCTGACCCAGAAAAGCGAAGAGCAACTCGATGTGCTGCAGTCGCGGGTCAAGCGCCTGCGCAAGCAACTGGAGGTGCAGCCATGATGCGTACGTCTTCGATGGCCGCACTGGCACTGCTGGCGCTGGTCGGGTTGCAGGGCTGTGCCAGCCAGCGCAGCGAATCTGCGCTGAACGAGGCCAATGCCGCCTTCCAGAAGGTCAAGGACGATTCCGATGTACTGCGCAGCGCGCCGCGGGACGTGATTCGCGCGGGTGAGTCGCTGGCTCGCGCCGAGCGCCTTTCGAGCTACATCGGCACCGGCTCCGATGTGCGTCACTACGCCTACCTGAGCAAGCGCTACAGCGAGATCGCCAGCGAGCATGCCAAGCTGGCGTTGAACCAGGAGCGCCTGGCCAAGCTGGATCTGGAGCGCCAACGCCTGCAGTTGGCCCTGCGCGAGGCCAAGCTGGCCAGCGTGCAGCAGCAAGGCAAATGGGTCGAGGCGCAGATCGCGGCGTTGACCTCCGAGCAGAGCGACCGTGGCCTGGTCATGACCCTGGGGGACGTACTGTTCGACACCGGTCGTGCAGAGCTCAAGACATCCGCCAGCCGTACCGTGCTCAAGTTGGTCCAGTTCCTCCAGCTCAACCCGCGCCGGGTGGTGCGGGTCGAAGGCTATACCGACAGCACCGGTGCGCCCCAGGACAACCTCAAGCTGTCCCGTGACCGCGCCCAGGCGGTGGCCGACATGCTGGTGGACCTGGGTGTCGACGACAAGCGCATCCAGGTCGAAGGCTACGGGGACCAGTACCCGATCGACGCCAATGCCTCCGAACGTGGACGGGCGCAGAACCGCCGGGTGGAAATCGTCTTCTCCGACGACAAGGGCAAGCTCGCGCCTGCGCGTTGATGCCGGCTCACTCCCTGTAGGAGCGGGCTTGTCCCGCGAACAAGGGCGCAGCCCTTGCCGTGCAACTGCGATGGCAGGGGCGCCCCAATCGCGGGACAAGCCCGCTCCCACAGGGTCAGCGCTATCCGATGGTTCTATGGGTGGCGCAGGTCCGCAGCATTTCGATCCCCGATGCATTCGTCGGCGGCTGCTTGGTTCGTTGATTCTGTAGCTATTACTCGGCTGTACGGTTGACTATTCTGCAATCTGTCCCAGTACACTTGGCAACTGTTACGGTATTCTGACTCCGCTTTGAGTCGCACAAGAACAACGAACCCGTCAGCGTTTCGAGAGCTACCATGACCAACCTGCTGCTGTACCAGCGCATTGCCCAGCAACTGGCCGATGATATCCGCCGGGGCGTCTACCAGCCCGGCGAGCGTGTCCCCTCGGTACGCAAGATGAGCGCCCAGCTCAACGTCAGCCATGCCACGGTACTGCAGGCCTATGCCAACCTCGAGGACCAGGGCCTGATCCGCGCGCGGCCGCAGTCAGGCTACTACGTGCACCAGACCCCCGCACTGACCGCGCAGACCCCGGAGATCGCCAGGGTCGAGCGGCCCGGGCTGGTCACCCGGGCGAGCATCATCCAGCAGGTACTGACCGAGGCGCGGCGGGACGGCGTATTTCCGTTCGGCGCGGCGGTGCCGCATGTGGACTACCTGCCGGTGCGTGCGCTGCATCAGCAATTGGCCAAGGTCACGCGCTTCCACAGCCCGCGGGCCTTCAGCTACATGTTCAGCCCCGGCTTCGAGCCGTTGCGTCGGCAGATCGCCATCCGCATGCGGGATGCCGGCGTGTTGGTCGACCCGCGCGAAGTGGTGGTGACCCATGGCTGCGTCGATGCCCTGCAGATGTCGTTGCGGGTACTGACCCGCCCCGGTGATCTGATCGCCGCCGAGTCGCCCACCTACTATGGCCTGCTGCAACTGGCCGACCTGCTGGGGCTGAAGGTGATCGAAATTCCCAGCGACCCTTCCACCGGCATCAGCCTGGAAGCCCTGCAGTTGGCGGCCAACCAATGGTCGATCAAGGCGCTGGTGCTGACCCCGCGCCTGAGCAACCCCTTGGGCGGCACCATCCCGGAAGACCGGCAGAAACAACTGCTGCGCCTAGCATCGGACTTCGATATCCAGATCGTCGAGGATGACATCTATGGCGAGCTGATGTTCGAACAGGGGCGGACCAAGGCGCTCAAGGCCTTCGATCGGCTGGACCGGGTGATTTATTGCTCGAGCTTCTCCAAGACTCTGTCGCCTGGGGTGCGTGTGGGTTGGATGATCGCCGGTCGCTACCAGGATGAGATCCAGCGCCTGCAGACCTTCACCACCCACTCGGCCTGCAGCGTGACGCAAATGGGCGTCGCCGCCTATCTGGAGAACGGCGGCTACGACCGCCACTTGCGTTACATCCGCCAGGAGTACCGCAAGAACCTCAGTGCCTATCAGCTGGCGGTGCAGCAGCACTTCCCGGAAGGCACACAGATGACCCGACCGACCGGCGGCTTCATCCTCTGGGTCAGCCTGCCTGGGCGGGTCAATACCCAGGAATTGCACGTGCGTGCGCTGGAGCAAGGCATCAGCATCGCGCCAGGGTTGATCTTCAGCAATACCGAGCAGTTCAACCACTGCGTGCGTCTCAACTGTGGTATCCCCTGGAACAAGGAATCCGAGCGGGCAGTGATGACCTTGGGGCTGTTGGCCCACCAATTGTGCAAGGCGTCGACCGGGTCACTGCTGTAGGCTTGCCAGCTGTCACCGGAACAGGGAGCATAAGCATCTTTCCACCATGCTCCCGATGTCCATGAAAGCGCTGCGCTCTCTTGTCCTTTCGCTGTGCCTGGCGCCCCTGTGGCTGGCCAGTGGCCTGTCCCATGCCGCCCAGTCGACCGCCCAGCCCTCGGCCCATACGCAGGCCGCTTCGCCCAAGCCGGTGCGCAAGCAGGCGGCGCACACGTCCAAGGCGGCGACCAAGGCGCCTGCCCGCGCCAAGTCGAAGTCCTCGGTCAGGGCGGCGCGCAAGAAACCTCTTGCCAAGTCGGTGACCCAGCCCCTGCCCAAGCCGAAACTGGACCTGAGCCTGCCGGCTTCAATGGTGGAGAACCTCGAGCCGGAGGTGGGTGATCCGGTTGCGCGGCGCAAACCGTTGCTGCCTTCGATGTTCCCGAGCAAGCCTGTCAGCGATGACAGCCCGTTCCAGCTCAATGGGCGGCTGATCAACAATGAGATGCAACTGCAGCTTCGCAACGACAGCCGTCATGACGTGGAAGGCGCGGCCATCGATTTCGAGTTTCGTCAGTAGCGCATGCAACTGACTGCCGGGTCACGGCACATTTCATCCGTTTCGCAATTTCAAACGTGTGTTTGAGCGGTTACTATCCAGGGACGTTCGTCCCGTTTTGCTCCTGGGAGTCCTGTTTTCATGAAATGCCGAGAGGGTTGTGGCGCCTGCTGCATTGCACCTTCGATCAGCTCGCCGATGCCGCGTATGCCCAAGGGCAAGCCGGCAGGCGAGCGTTGCCTGCACCTGACCGCGGCCAACCTCTGCGAACTGTTCGGCAAGCCTGAACGCCCAGCGGTCTGCGGTGGTTTCAAGGCCGATGTGGAGGTGTGCGGCAGCGATCGCGACGAGGCGATCAGGATTCTTGGCTGGTTGGAGCAGATGACGGCGGCGTGACAGGTTGGATCTTCGACAACAAGGAACAAGACGATGAGATCGATCAAGCGTATTGCATTGCTGTGTGGCATGGGCGTCCTGCTGTCGCCGGCGGCCTGGGCCGAGAACTGGCAGGTGGCCAAGGACGAGGACGGCATCAAGGTTTCTCTCAGTGAAGTGCCGGGCTCGAAGTACAAGGCCTACCAGGGCGTTACCGTGGTCAAGGCGCCGCTGGCCAAGGTCAAGGCATTGCAGGAGGACGTGGCCGGCGCCTGCAAGTGGATTCACGAATGCAAGACGCAGAAGCTGCTCAAGCAGGAAGGCGACCAGAGCTGGACCTATACCCAGTTCAATACACCTTGGCCGGTCACGCCGCGCGACTCGATCCTGCACGTGACCACCACCCAGCAAGCCGATGGCGGCCTGACCCGCACGCTTGAGGGGCAGCCGAAATACCTGCCTGAAGAAAAGGGTTTCGTGCGGGTGGCCCAGGTCCAGGGCTTCTGGAAGCTCGTGCCCAAGGGCGACAGCACCGAAGTGACGTACCAGGTGCATACCGAGCCTGGCGGCAGCGTGCCCTCGTGGCTGGCCAACAAGTTCGTGGTCGATGCGCCGTTCAATACGCTCAAGGGCTTGCGTACCTTGGCCGAGAAGCCTTGACGGCGCGTTGACAGCCTCCCATCGCCTGTTCTGGCCAATGGCCGGCAAGCCGACTCCCGCAAGTATGGCGGTGTTCTGAAAACAGCGCAGGGCAGGTGGGAGCTGGCTAGCCCTCGCGCAATACTGTCAGTGGGCTGGCATTGAGTGCCCGGCGGGTCCCGACCACGCCGGCGCCACCTACCAGCAACGCACCCGCCAGCGGCAACAGCAGCAGCCAGGGGTGTGGTGTCCAGGCCAGGTCGAAGGCGTACCGGTACAGCACCCCGGTAATCACCTCGCAGCCCAGCGCTGCCAGCAATCCGCTCACCGCCCCGAGCAAGCCGAATTCGATCCGCCTCGCCTTGACCAGCAACGGCCGTGCGGCCCCCAGTGCCCGCAGCAACGCGCCTTGGCGAATGCGTTCGTCGAGCGTCGCCTGGAGCCCCGCGAACAACACCGCCAACCCGGCCGCGAGCACGAACAACAGTACATACTCCACCGCCAGGGTGACCTGGGCCAGGATGCTGCGCAGCTGCGCCAGCAAGGCATCGACCTGAAGAATCGTCACGGCTGGAAACGCCCGCGACAGGGCGACCACTTCGGCGTCATGCCCCGGTGCCAGATAGAAGCTGGTCAGGTACGTGGTGGGTAGGCCCTGCAGGGTGCCGGGCTGGAAGATCATGTAGAAGTTGGGCTGGAAGCTGTCCCAATGCACCGTGCGCAGGCTGCTGACCCGTGCCTGGCGCTGCTGGCCGCCGATATCGAAATCGAGGACATCACCGAGCTTGAGCTTGAGGCTTTCGGCCAGCTGCGCCTCCACCGAAACCCCAGGCAGCCCGTCGTTGTCCGGTGGTGCGTTCCACCAGGCCCCGGCGCTCAGGGCGTTGCCCTGGGGCAGTTCGGCAGCCCAGGTCAGGCTGAGGTCGCGCTGCACGGCGCGCTCGCCGGCGGACTCCTTGCTCACCAGCTGGCGCACTGGCTGCCCGTTGATCTGGGTCAGGCGACCTGGGATCACCGGGTACAAGGGCGCCGAGCTGGCATTGATCGCTTGCAGGCGCTGGGCGAAGGGTTCGCGTTCGCCAGGCAGGATATTCAGGGCGAAATGGTTGGGCGCATCTTTGGGCAGCTGTGCCTGCCAGGTGTCGAGCAACTCGCCGCGCAGCAGGGCGACCACGGCCATGGCCAGCAGGATCAGGCCGAAGGCCAGGGCCTGGCCTGCCGCAGCCAAGGGATGGCGCAACAACTGGCCCAGGCCCAGGCGCCAGGGCAGTGGGGCGCCGGCCAGCAGGCGACGCAGGCTGCGCAGGCCGAGCAACAGCAGGCCGCCGAGCAGCAAGGCGGCAAGCAGACCGCCGCCGAGCAACGCGAAGGTCAGCAGCAGGTCGAGGCTCAAACGCCACATGATCAGGCCCAGGGCGAGCAGGGCGGCGCCGTACACCAGCCAACTGCTCGGCGGCATCGGCAACAGGTCGCGGCGCAGCACCCGCAGCGGTGGCACACGCCCCAGGGCGGCCAAGGGGGGCAGGGCGAAACCGGCCAGGGCCACCAGGCCGGTGCCGACCCCGGCCAAGGCGGGGGCGACGCCGCCGGGCGGTACGTCCCCCGGAACCAGGCCATGCAGCAGTGCGAACAGGCCCAGTTGCGCCAGCCAGCCGAGCAGGGCGCCGACCAGGGCCGCCACCAGGCCCAGCATGGCCAGTTGCAGGCAATACAGGCCCAGGGCCTGGTGGCGTGACAGCCCCAGGCAGCGCAACAGTGCGCTGGCGTCCAGGCGGCGGGCGGCGTAGCGGCTGGCCGACAGGGCCACGGCAACGCCCGCCAGCAGCACCGCCACCAGGCTGGCCATGTTCAGGTAGCGCTCGGCCTTGCCCAGGGCACCGCCGATCTGCCGGTTGCCGTCGCGGGTGTCGAGCAGGCGCTGGTTGGCTGCCAGGCCTTTTTCCAGCCCTTGCCGGTACTGCATCAACGCTTGCGGTGTACCGCGCCACAGCTCGCGGTAGCTGACCCGGCTGCCGGGCTGTATCACGCCCGTCGCTTGCAGGTCGGCGATGTTCATCAGCACCCGAGGCGTCAGGCTGTAGAAGTTGCCGGCGCGGTCCGGCTCGTAGGTCAGCACCCGGGTCATGCGCAAGGTCTTGCTGCCGACATCGATGCTGTCGCCAATCGACAGCCCCAGCGCCACCAGCAGGCGCGCCTCTACCCAGGCCTCGCCGGGTGCGGGGCCGCCCCCCGGGGTTTGCGCGCCGTAGGGCGTGGCGGCACTGCGCAGTTGGCCGCGCAAGGGGTAGGCCGCGTCGGCGGCCTTGACGCTTGACAGCTCGATGCCGGCGTCCGCGCCGACCACGCTGGTGAACTCCACCACCTGTGCGTGTTGCAACCCAGCGGCCTTGCCGGCGGCAATCTGGTCTTCGCGCGCCGGGGAGCTGCCTTGCACGACCAGGTCGGCACCGAGGAACTCGCTGGCACGCAGTTGCATGGCGCCGTTCAGGCGCGCCCCGAAATAGCCGATGGCCGTACTGGCCGCCACGGCGACCAGCAGGGCGAAGAACAGCACCCGCACTTCGTTGGCGCGGGCATCGCGCAGCAACTGGCGCAGGGCCAGGCCGACCAGGCGGGAAAAGGACAGGCGGGTCATCAGGGCTCCAGGGGCGCCACCAGGCGGCCGGCATCCAGGCGGATCAGGCGACGGCAGCGCTGGGCCAGGCGCTCATCGTGGGTGACCAGCACCAGGGTGGTGCCGCGCTCCTTGTTCAGTTCGAACAACAGGTCGCTGATGCGTTCCCCGGTGTGGCTGTCGAGGTTGCCGGTGGGCTCGTCGGCGAACAGCACGGCCGGCTGGGCAGCGAAGGCCCGGGCGATCGCCACGCGCTGCTGCTCGCCGCCGGACAACTGCCGCGGCGTATGGCTCAGGCGCTTGCCCAGGCCAACCCGCTCCAGCAGGCTGCGGGCGTGCTCGCGGGCATCGCGGCGGCCGTCCAGCTCCAGCGGCAGCATGACGTTCTCGAGCGCATTGAGGCTGTCGAGCAACTGGAACGACTGGAACACGAAGCCTACATGCTCGGCCCGTACCCTTGCGCGCTGGTCCTCGTCCAGCGCGCCCAGGTCGTGGCCGGCGAGGATGACCTTGCCGGCGCTGGGCCGGTCGAGGCCGGCGAGCAGGCCGAGCAGGGTCGACTTGCCGGAGCCCGAGGCGCCGACGATGGCCAGGCTGTCGCCTTGCTCGAGGGAGAGGGAAAGCGCGTGCAGGATGGTCAGGTCGCCTTCCGCGCTGGGGACCACTTTGCTAAGGTGCTGCGCAACGAGAATGCTGGGGCCCATGGAGAATCCGATGCGAGTGTGGTGGTTGAGTGCCGGTCTGGCCCTGTATTGCCTGGCCCAGACTGCGGCGGCGGGTACACTGCTGGTCGTCGGGGATAGTATCAGCGCCGGTTTTGGCCTGGATACCCGCCTGGGGTGGGTGGCCCTGTTGCAGCAGAAGCTCAAGGAGGAAGGGTTTGACGATCGGGTGGTCAATGCCTCGATCAGTGGCGACACCAGCGCAGGCGGCCAGGCGCGGCTGCCGGCGCTGCTTGCAGCCCACCAGCCGAGCTTGGTGGTGCTGGAGCTGGGCGGCAACGATGGGCTGCGTGGCCAGCCGCCGCAGCAATTGCAACAAAATCTTGCGTCGATGATCGACCAGGCCCGCGAGGCCGGTGCCAAGGTGGTGTTGCTGGGCATGCGCTTGCCGCCCAATTATGGCGTGCGCTACACCCAGGCGTTCGCCCAGGTCTACGAGCAGCTGTCGACCCAGAAACAGGTGCCGCTGGTGCCGTTCTTCCTCGAAGGTGTTGGCGGCGTGCCGCAGATGATGCAGGCCGATGGCATCCATCCGGCCCAGGCTGCGCAGCAGCGTTTGCTGGAAAATGCCTGGCCGGCGATAAAACCGCTGTTGTGACGCTTTTATCGGGAGCGGCTTTCGGCTAATGTTGCGCCCCCCGTTTCGAGAGCCCCCGATGCCACGCCCCGCCTGGTCCTTGTATGCCTATCAACTGATCGAGCCCGATGAGCAGCTCGACCTGTTCGCCTGCCAGGAGGTTCGCGTTCACCTGGTGGCTCGCCAGCTCGAGCTGGGCGTGCCGGCCGACCGCACCTTGTGCGGCGGCCTTCTGCCTGCGCAACCGCGTTGGTCCGGGGTGGAGCGCTCGGTCTATCGCGATGGCCGCCTGTGCCCGTTGTGCCGGGCAATCCTCGATGCCCAGCGGCGCGGCATGCGCCCGGTGTGGCCGGAACTCTGAGCGCCTTCCATCATCTGAAGCGCAGACGCCTCCCGCTTGTACCGGCGCAGGTGTACAATCGATTCTCTTGACCTCTCTTTCGAAGGATTTACCGGATGTTGCCGCGCCTTCCCGCCGTCACCCGTAGCCTCTCCCTGGCCGCCCTGCTGGTAGCGGGGCCCACCGTTGCGCTGGAGTTGCCATTGCCACCTCCCGGTGAAGACATCGTCGGCCAGGTCCAGGTGATCAAGGCCAAGTACGAGGACACCTTTGCCGATATCGGCACTGCCAATGACCTTGGCTACACCGAGATGATCGCGGCCAACCCAGGCGTCGACCCGTGGCTGCCGGGCGCCGGCACCGAAATCATCCTGCCGACCCGCTATATCCTGCCGCCGGGGCCTCGTGAAGGCATCGTCATCAACCTGGCCGAGTACCGTCTGTACTACTACCCGAAAGGGCAGAACGTGGTGCACACCTTCCCGCTGGGTATCGGGCGCGAAGGTTGGGGTTCGCCGATCGCCAACACCAAGATCACCGCCAAGACCCCGAACCCGACCTGGACACCGCCGGCCTCGATCCGTGCCGAGCATGCTGCCGATGGTGACATCCTGCCGGCCGTGGTGCCTGCTGGGCCAGACAACCCGCTGGGGCCGTTCAAGTTCACCCTGGGTGTGCCGGGCTACCTGATCCATGGCTCGAACAAGAAGTTCGGTATCGGCATGCGTACCAGCCACGGTTGCTTCCGTATGCTCAACAACAATGTGCTGGAACTGTCCAAGATGGTGCCGGTGGGTACGCCGGTGCGTATCATCAACGAGCCCTACAAGTTCGGCATCAGTGGTGGCAAGGTCTATCTCGAGGCGCACACGCCATTGGACGATCATGGCGATCCGTCGGTGGTGGATAAACATACCGCTGTCATCAATGCCTTGCTCAAGCGCGAAGACTTGGCCAACAACCTGCGCATGAACTGGGACATGGTGCGGGATGTGGTGGCGGCCGAAGATGGCATGCCCGTGGAAATCGCTGTACCGGTCAGCGGGCAAGCGGCGCCGATGGTATCGAGCATTCCGCCGGAGCTGCAGTAACGACGTTGTGTTTAACAGGGCCGGTGCCCGGTTAAACCCTCTCCAGCGAGGCCTGCCTTAGTGCAGGCCTTGTTCGTTTTTGCGCTGTGCTTTTCACCCAGCAATAAAAAAGCCGACCCACTAGTGGGTCGGCTCCATAACAATCCGTGAGGATTATTACTTACGGCTGGCTTTGTCCAGCATGCGCAGAGCGCGCTCGTTGGCTTCGTCAGCGGTCTGCTGAGCCTTCTGAGCGGCAGCCAGAGCGTCATCAGCCTTACGGTAGGCTTCATCGGCACGGGCTTGAGCGCGAGCTGCTGCGTCTTCGGTAGCAGTCAGGCGAGCTTCGGTTTCTTTGGAGACGCTGCTGCAACCGGTAGCCAGAACTGCGGCCAGGGCCAGAGCAGAGAATTTCAGAACGTTGTTCATCGTGTTCCCCTTCAAGGACTTTCTATTAAATAGCCATCTCTCGGAAAAGAGAAACTGGCCGGCGTACATAGTACCCATTACTTGTAGTAAGTAAACTGACTGAGCGCAAGAACTGCAAAAAAAATGTTGCCGGAGGGGAGAAGGTGACAACCTTTGTATGGGCAGTGTGAAAATTTTGCGCAGCCTTCGCAAATGATTGTGTCGCGGAAACTTTTTGTTGAACTAAAGGTGACTTTAACGGTCGACCGGCGTCTTAGGCCTACAACAAACCGGGGCCGTTGCAAAACGGCTCGAGGCACGCCTTGGGCATTTTTACCCGCTGCCACCTTGAGCAATCCGGCTTGTGGCGCCTACTATTTGTAGGTGCCCATGCTGCAGAACGATTCGGATCGCCTGGCGGTCCAAGGGGGCAGGGGTGGCGTAGAGGTTCCTCCGCCGGAAAAACCATCGGTAAAGGTAAGGGTCTGCCGACAAGACCTGCGAGGAGTAGTGATGAGTGAAGCGTTGACCATCCACCATGACCAGGCCGGTCATCAGTTCGAGACCAATGTGGACGGTCACCGGGCTTACCTGACGTACATGGACCTGGGCAAGCAGACGCTGGATATCTATCGCACCTTCGTGCCCAATGCCCTGCGTGGGCGGGGTATCGCCGCTGCCTTAACCGAAAAGGCCCTGGAATACGCCGAACAGATGGGCTACACGGTGATCCCGTCCTGCTCGTACGTGGAGCGCTACATGGAGCGCCAGCAGCGCCATTCGAGCAAGGCCTGAACCAGGTTGGTTCCACGAACATGAAAACGCCGGGCATTGCCCGGCGTTTTCGTTGCAACTAGCTGTCAGCCGCGCTGACGCTGGGGCAGGACGTCCTTGAGCTTGGCGCGCATGCTGCGCAGGGCCTTCTCGGTGGCGCTCCAGTCGATGCAGGCATCGGTGATGGAGACGCCGTACTGCAGTTCGCCCAGGTCCTTCGGAATCGCCTGGCAACCCCAGTTCAGGTGGCTTTCGACCATCAGGCCGATGATCGACTGGTTACCTTCGAGGATCTGGTTGGCGACGTTCTCCATCACCAACGGCTGCAAGGCAGGGTCCTTGTTGGAGTTGGCGTGGCTGCAGTCGACCATGATGTTGGGCTTGATCTTGGCCTTGGCCAGGTCCTGTTCGCACAGGGCGACGCTGACCGAATCATAGTTCGGCTTGCCGTTGCCACCGCGCAGCACCACGTGGCCGTAGGCGTTGCCCTTGGTGGTGACAATGGACACGCCACCTTCCTGGTTGATGCCCAGGAAGCGGTGCGGCTTGGAAACCGATTGCAGGGCGTTGATGGCCACGGTCAGGCCGCCATCGGTGCCGTTCTTGAAGCCGACCGCCGAGGACAGGCCCGAGGCCATTTCCCGGTGGGTCTGGGATTCGGTGGTGCGGGCGCCGATGGCCGACCAGCTGATCAAGTCCTGCAGGTACTGCGGGGAGATCGGGTCGAGGGCTTCGGTGGCGGTCGGCAGGCCCATTTCGGCCAGGTCAAGCAGCAGCTTGCGACCGATGTGCAGGCCGTCCTGGATCTTGAAGGAGTCATCCAGGTACGGGTCGTTGATCAGGCCCTTCCAGCCGACGGTGGTGCGCGGCTTCTCGAAGTACACGCGCATCACCAGGTACAAGGTGTCGGACACTTCTTCGGCCAGCACCTTCAGGCGCTCGGCATATTCATGGGCGGCCTTGATGTCATGGATGGAGCAGGGGCCAACCACGACGAACAGTCGATGGTCCTTGCCGTCGAGGATATTGCGCACCACTTCGCGGCCGGCAGTCACGGTCTGCAGGGCCTGGGCGCTGAGGGGGAGCTCCTTCTTGAGCTGATCAGGGGTGATCAAAGTCTCGTTGGAGGCAACGTTAAGGTCGTCGATCGGTAAATCAGCCATCGTGTTACTCGTCAGGTCACGGGTGCCGGCCGCCAGCCCCGTGCGGCCCAGCAGCAAGATTGTTCGCAACGGGGAGCCGAACCTTAGCGCGTTACAAGGTGGCTCGACAATGGGCTGACCCCTGTCGTCACGGGGTTTTTACCGTCAAATCGACTTTTCATCGCCAAGTGGTGCCCGACGGGCCTGCGCCGCCCCCTTCGCATCTCCGGCCTGGGCCCGCCAGCCCGTGGCGCCAGCGCGCCGGATGGCGCGGGCGGCGTTGCATGGCGCTGCTAAGCTGAACCTTGCTCTGCCGTTGCGGCAGTCGAGGAGGTCGAATGATCCATTCCATGCTGTATGCCACCGACCTCGGGGTATACGCGCCTTTTGTCATGCAGCACGCCTTGGCCCTGGCGCGGACCTTCAACGCAGAGCTGTATGTGATCCATGCGGTCGAACCCATGGGGCAGTTCGCTGAGTCCCTGCTGCAGAGCTACCTCGACGAGCAGACGTTGGACGCACTGCACAGCGAAGGCGTGAGTACGGTTCTGGCCAACATCGAACAGCGGGTGCTGGAGAATTTTCGCGACGAATTGGGCGAGGAGGCGGACCTGGCCTTGATCCGTGCGGTCAGGGTGCGCCAGGGCGACCCGGCCCAGGTGATCATCGAGCAGACCCGGCGGCTGAATGTCGATCTGCTGATCTTCGGCAGCCACAGCCAGGGGGCGGGAGTAGATGTACCGATTGGTCGAACGGCGGCGCGGTTGCTGCAACTGTCGCCTGTGCCCGTCTACATGGTGCCGCTGGCCCAGCATTTAGGGCGTAGGAAAGGGTGAGGGCGGGGGTGGGTCGAATCCGTGGCATGTAACAAAATAGTTCTAGATTTATTTCGAGAACCACTAATATAGTTATATCTCGTCGCTGCCAGCTGCCGGTGACCTACCGCTGATCCGAGGGAAACCTATGAAGCTTCAACAACTGCGCTACATCTGGGAAGTGGCGCACCATGACCTCAACGTCTCCGCTACAGCGCAGAGCCTCTATACCTCCCAGCCCGGGATCAGCAAACAGATCCGCCTGCTCGAGGACGAGCTTGGCGTCGAAGTCTTCGCCCGCAGCGGCAAGCACCTGACCCGCGTCACGCCGGCGGGGGAACGCATCATCAACACCGCAGGCGAGATCCTGCGCAAGGTCGAGAGCATCAAGCAGATTGCCCAGGAATTCTCCAACGAGAAGAAGGGCACCCTGTCCATCGCCACCACCCACACCCAGGCGCGCTATGCGTTGCCGCCGGTGATCAGCAACTTCATCAAGCAATACCCGGAAGTGGCCCTGCACATGCACCAGGGCTCGCCGATGCAGATCGCCGAGATGGCCGCCGACGGTACCGTCGACTTCGCCATCGCCACCGAGGCGTTGGAATTGTTCGGCGACCTGATCATGATGCCTTGCTATAAATGGAACCGTTGCGTGGTCGTGCCCCAGGGCCACCCCCTGACCAAGCTGCCGAAGCTGACCCTTGAGGCGGTCGCCGAATACCCGATCGTCACTTACGTGTTCGGTTTCACCGGCCGCTCGAAGCTTGACGAAGCCTTCAACCATCGCGGCCTGACGCCCAAGGTGGTGTTCACCGCAGCCGATGCCGACGTCATCAAGACCTATGTGCGCCTGGGTCTGGGTGTGGGTATCGTGGCCAAGATGGCCGTGGACACCAAGCTCGACAGCGACCTGGTGGCTTTGGATGCCAGCGAGCTGTTCGAGGCCAGCATCACCAAGATCGGTTTCCGTCGTGGCACCTTCCTGCGCGGCTTCATGTGCGACTTCATCGAGAAGTTCGCTCCGCACCTGACCCGTGAGGTGATGGCCAAGGCGATCCAGTGTCATAACAAGCAGGAGCTTGAAGACCTGTTCGAAGGTGTCGAGCTGCCGGTGCACTGATCTGGAATTTTCGGGGCCGCTACGCCGCGCCCATCGCGGGACAAGCCCGCTCCCACAGGTATTGCGCAGTTCCTGGACTTGGCGCAACACCGGTGGGAGCGGGCTTGTCCCGCGATGGGGCGCGTAGCGGCCCCGGTGTTCATTTCATGCCTTGCTGATCAGGTTGCCCGCGTGCAACCCGCATTCCTTCTGGGTGGACTCTTCCCACCACCAACGCCCTTCGCGCTCGTGCTGGTTCGGCAGCACAGGTCGGGTGCAGGGCTCGCAGCCGATGCTGATGAACCCGCGCTCATGCAGGCTGTTGTAGGGCAGCTCGAGCATGCGGATATAACCCCAGACTTCCTCGCTGGTCATCTGCGCCAGCGGGTTGAATTTGTACAGGGTGCGCTCGGGCGTGGAGAACGCCGAGTCCACTTCCAGCACGGCCACCTGGCTGCGGGTGCCTGGGCTCTGGTCGCGGCGCTGGCCGGTGGCCCAGGCGTTCACGGTGGCCAGCTTGCGACGCAACGGCTCGATCTTGCGGATACCGCAGCACTCGCCGTGGCCGTCCTTGTAGAAGCTGAACAGGCCCTTTTCCTTGACGAAGGGGTCGAGCTTGTCGCGGTCGGGGCTGAGGATCTCGATCGGCAAGTTGTACTGCTCGCGCACCTGGTCGATGAAGCGGTAGGTCTCCGGGTGCAGCCGGCCGGTATCGAGGCTGAATACCTTGACCTGCTTGTTCAGCTTCCAGGCCATGTCGACCAGCACCACGTCCTCGGCACCGCTGAACGAGATCCACAGGTCATCGCCGAAGTGTTCGAAGGCGAGCTTGAGGATGTCCTGGGGGGACTTGCTGGCATAGGTCGCGGCCAGGGCGGCGACGTCGAAGGGTTGGCTCATCAGGCGGTTTCCATCGGGTGAGTGGCGCTGTGCGCTCGTAATGGGCTGATGGTAACAAAAAATGGCTTTGGCAGTGTCTGTCCGGGCGCTATCGCCGGCAAGCCGGTTCCCACCGGTCTTGCGATGTTTTCAGGGGCACCGTCGTACCCGTGGGAGCCGGCTTGCCGGCGATTGGACCGGGGGCGTCGAATCACAGGCGCTGCAAGGTTTCCATCAGCACCCGCACCTTGGCGATGGATTCCTCGTACTCGGCTTCCCATTCGGAATCGGCCACTACCGCGCCGCCACCCCAGCAGCTGACCTGCCCATCCTTGACCAGCAGGCTGCGGATAGCGATGGAGCTATCCATTTCGCCGCGCACGTCCACATACAGCAGCGAACCGCAATACAGCGCGCGGCGCGTGGGCTCCAACTCATCGATGATCTGCATGGCGCGGATCTTCGGTGCCCCGGTGATCGAGCCGCCGGGGAAGCTGTCGCCGATCAAGTCCAAAGCGTCCTTGCCGGCGGCCAGGCGGCCGGTGATGCTGCTGACCAGATGATGGACATTGGGGTAGCTCTCCAGGCTGAATAGCTCAGGTACCTTCACCGAACCGATTTCGCAGGTGCGCCCCAGGTCGTTGCGCAACAGGTCGACGATCATCAGGTTTTCTGAGCGATCCTTGGGGCTTGCCTGCAGCTCGGCGGCGTTGCGCGCGTCCTCCAGCGGGTCGCTGGCCCGTGGGCGGGTGCCCTTGATCGGACGGGTTTCGACCTGGCCCTGGCTGACCTGGATGAAGCGCTCCGGCGAAAAACTCAGCAGCGCGCTGCCGTCGGCCAGTTGCTGGTAGCCGGAGAACGGCGTGGGGCAGGCCTTGCGCAAGGCCTGGTAGGCCCGCCACGGGTCGCCCTGGCAGGGGGCGCGAAAGCGCTGGGTCAGGTTGATCTGGTAGCAGTCACCGGCCTGGATGTACTGCTGGACCTTGTCGAACGCGCTGCGGTACTGCGCTGGCTGCAGATCGCCGCGCATGGGCGCCAGCAAACGGAAGTCGCTGCCTTCCACGACCTCGGGGGCCTCGAACAGCTGGAGCAGGCGTTGGCGCTCGGTGCTGGCAAGGCTTGGGTGGAACACCAGTTGCGTGGTGCCGAGCGCGTGATCGCTGATCAAGGCCCAGGCGTACAGGCCCAGCTGGGCGTCGGGCAGGCCGAGGTCGTCGCTGGCCAGGCTCGGCAGTTGCTCCAGGCGCCGACCGAAATCGTAGCTCAGGTAGCCGATCAGGCCGCCCGCGAAGGGCAGCTCGATGCCGCCTGGCAGCTGCGCCTGGCCCAGCTGGGCCAGGGCTTCTCGCAGGCGTTGCAGGTAGGCCCGGCCGTCTTCCCTGGGCTGGGCTTGCAGATGTTGCAATGGCCAGGCGCTGAGCAGGTCGAAGCGGCCGCGCTCGGCGCCGGGGCGGGCGCTGTCGAGGAGGATCGCGCCGGGCGCCTGGCGCAGGCGGGCGAAGTAATGGGCGGGGTCGGGCTGGTAGGGCAGGGGGTGGAGCGTACAGGTTGGCATCAGAGTGGGCGGCGATGACAAAGCGAGGAGGGGATTGTAGACCTGTGCGGTGGATGCGCCTAGCGCTGGGCATTACATTCAAGTAGCGAGATATCCCATCGCCAGCAAGCCGGCTCCCACAGATACGGCGGTGTTTCTGAATGTGGGAGCCGGCTTGCCGGGGACAGGGCCGCGAGGCGGCCCCGGGGGTCACTGCGGATGAACGTGTCCGAACAGCCCTTGGGACACGCGTACGCGCTGCTCGGCGTCTTCCTTCACGCCATCCTTGGCCAGCGCTTCCAGGTGTGCCTCGATGGCATGGGTGCGCTGGGTCAGGCCGCAGTCGTTGGCGATCTGGATGTTCAGGCCGGGGCGGGCGTTGAGCTCGAGGATCAGCGGGCCCTTGTCCTGGTCCAGGACCATGTCCACGCCGATGTAGCCCAGGCCGCACAGTTCATAGCAGCTGGCAGCCAGCTTCATGAAGCCGTCCCAGTTCGGCAACTGCACGCCATCCACCGCATTGGTGGTGTCCGGGTGCTTGCTGATGATCTTGTTCAGCCAGGTGCCGCGCAGGGTCACGCCGGTGGCCAGGTCCACACCCACGCCGATGGCGCCCTGGTGCAGGTTGGCCTTGCCGCCGGACTGGCGCGTCGGCAGGCGCAGCATGGCCATCACCGGGTAGCCCATCAGCACGATGATGCGGATGTCCGGCACACCTTCGTAGCTGATGCTCTTGAAGATCTGGTCCGGGGTCACCCGGTACTCGATGAGCGCGCGGTCGCGGTGCCCGCCCAATGAGTACAGGCCGGTCAGGATGCTGGAGATCTGGTGCTCGATCTCCTCGTGGCTGATGATCTTGCCCGAGACGGTGCGGTAACGGTCCTCGAAGCGGTCGGCGATGACCATGATGCCGTCACCGCCAGCCCCCTGGGCCGGCTTGATGACGAAATCGTTACGCCCGCCGATGATCTGCTCGAGCTTGTCGATTTCCTTCTCGGTCTCGATGATGCCGTACATCTCCGGCACATGGATCCCGGCCTTGAGCGCACGCTCCTTGGTGATGATCTTGTCGTCGACGATCGGGTACAGGTGGCGCTTGTTGTACTTCAGGACGTAGTCCGCGTTGCGCCGATTGATACCCATGATGCCCCGGGCCTCCAGGGCTTTCCAGGTCTTGATCAGTCCGAACATCAAGCGTCAGCCTTCACGAAAGCCTTGAAGCGAACGAGCTCGGTCAGGCGGTAGCCGCGGTAGCGACCCATCGCCAGCATGAAGCCCACCAGGATCAGCAGTACGGCAGGGAAGGTGAAGACGAAGTACACCAGTTCCGGCACGCTCATCAGCAGGTGTGCGATGGACGCGGCGAACAGCGTGCCGATGGCCACCTTCATGGCATGGCCGCCGCCACGCTCTTCCCAGGTGATCGACAGACGCTCGATGGTCATGGTCAGGATCACCATCGGGAACAGGGCCACCGACAGGCCGCGCTCCAGGCCCAGCTTGTGGCTGAACAGGCTGATGGCAGCGATCAGTACCACCACGAAGGTCAGCACCACCGACAGGCGCGGCAGCATCTGCAGCTTCAGGTGTTCAAGGTAGGAGCGCAGCGACAGGCCCAGGGCCGTGATCACCGTGAACAGCACGATACCGAAGCCCAGCTGGGTTTCACGGAAGGCCAGGGCGACCAGTACCGGGGTGAAGGTGCCGAGGGTCTGCAGGCCGATCAGGTTGCGCAGCACCAGGATGACCAATACGCCGATCGGGATCATCACCATGATCATGAAGGTCTGCTGGGTCTGCAGGGGCAGGCCGTACAGCGAATATTCGAGGAAGTCGGCGTCGGTGTTCTCGTCGGTCAGCTTGGCCAGGCGGATGGCATTCATCTCGCTGTTGTTCATGCTGAAGGTGACATTGGCCTTCTTGCCGCCATCGACGGTGATCAGATTGTCATCGCCGGTCCACCACAGCAGGCGGTCGCTGGGCAGGCCCTGTTCGCCGGTGTCCGGGTTGAAGTACAGCCAGTCGTTGCCGTTGAAGCTGCGCAGCCACAGTTCAGGCGTTTGCGGGGTGTCGGCGATCAGGCGGATGGTGTGGACCTTTTCCATCGGCACGTGGGCGATCGACAGCAGCAGGTCGATGACCTGGGCCTTCTTCATGGACGAGGTGTCGCCGGCCAGCAGCAGCTTGACGTTGTCGTCGTTGAGGTTGTTGACCCGCTTGATGGTCTCGCTGACGAAGGTTTCGACGTCTGCCGAGTGCTGGCGGATCGGGGCCATCAGGGCTTCGGCGGCGATCTTCTCGGGGCCTTCCAGGGCCAGGCTGTCGCGGAAGGTCGGCCCTTTGACCGTGGCCTTCTCGCTGCTGTAGCGCTTGGTCAGCACCAGGCGGTAGTAGAGCGTCTGGTTGCCGCTGGCGCGGCGTGCCGACCAGGTCACCTTGCGGTTGCCGTCGGCCCGGTTGACGCTCACTCCGTAGTTGTTGGAGATGAAGCTCTCGTTGAGGCTCACGTAGTCACGGTTCAGCGGTGGCACGAACATCTGCACCTTGACCGGGTCCTTCGGGTTAGCGACGAATTCGACCTTGGCGTCGATGTTCCACAGGTCGTCGGTCGCGTCTTCGGTCACCGGGATGCCGAGGATGAAGATCTGGTAGGCCGTGACCAGCACGCCCAGGAGCACCAGTACGGTGATCAGGACTTTCAGGTGAAGGGTAAGAGAGCGCATCGGGTTTACTCTGCGGTGGGAGCTTTGGTGGCGCAGGCGGGTTTGCCGGCCGCGTATTTAAGGCTTGGATCGACCAGGGCGTCAAAATGCTTGAGCGCCTCGGAGCCGATCAACAGCGGGAACTGGAAGGCGCTGCGGTCGGTGAGGTTGACCTCGATGGTGCGCAGTGCCTGGCCCATGCAGATGTCCAGTTCGATGACCGGGCGGGCCGTGTAGGCCTTGCCCTCGTCAGGATTGTAGTCACCGGCGCGCCGCTTGATCTTGCTGACGCGGGCCAGTGGCCGTTCGATCGGGTGCGAATGGGCGGCGTCGATGGCCAGGTAAAAGCGTACCCAGCTTTCGCCATTGCGCTTGAAGCGCTTGATGTCGCGTGCGCTCAGCGACGCGGTCTTGGCACCGGTGTCGAGCTTGGCCGCCACTTCCAGGTCGAGGTCGGAAAGGCGGGCGTATTCGTTCAGACCGTAGACGGTCTTTTCCGCCGCCTGGCCAAGGGCCGGCAGCAGGGCGAGGCAGAACAGCAATGAAGCGGGTGTAAGTCTCATAAATCCTGGCGCGGTGCTGTGCGGGTTCGGGGCAAGGCGACTGGCAAGTACTGCGCAAGCATCCTCGTTCATCTGTCAACACCCCAGGGGGTGGCAGACACACTATCCATACTCCCTTGGGAAGCGCGGCATTCTATCACGCCAACGTTTCGACGCCAGCGCGCCGCGATCTGACAGCGAGCGGGCTGTTTAAGTTCGTTCTTAGACAATTGTCGACAATATTGATTTTGTCTTTGACTAAGCCCCTGCATTTAGCTAGCTTTTGCGCTATCGAAACGCAAGGTGTCGACAATCATGCGGGATGCCACTCAGGCCGTACTGCCCACGTCGGATGATTCCGAAACGCTATCGGAGAACGTCTTCCGGCGTATCCAGGCGGCGATCGTCAAGGGTGAGATCGCCCCGGGCAGCAAGATCTCCGAACCGGAGCTGGCCCGTACCTACGGTATCAGCCGTGGCCCGTTGCGCGAGGCCATTCATCGCCTGGAAGGCCAGCGCCTGCTGGTGCGGGTGCCCCATGTCGGTGCCCGGGTGGTGTCGCTCAACCATGCCGAGCTGATCGAGCTGTACGAAATCCGCGAATCCCTCGAAGGCATGGCCTGCCGCCTGGCCGCCGAGCGCATGAGCCTGGCCGACATCGACGAGCTGCGCCGGGTGCTCGAGACCCACGAGCGCGATGCTGCCTTCCAGGCCGGTGTTGGCTACTACCAGCAGGAAGGCGATTTCGACTTCCACTACCGGATCATCCAGGGCAGCGGCAACCAGACCCTGGTCAAGATGCTCTGCGGCGAGCTGTACCAGCTGGTGCGCATGTACCGCATCCAGTTCTCCGCCACGCCCAACCGCCCGCACCAGGCCTTCGCCGAGCATCACCGCATTCTCGACGCCATCGCCGACCGTGACGGCGAGCTGGCCGAACTCCTGATGCGTCGCCACATCGGCGCGTCCAAACGCAACATCGAGCGCCACTACCAAGGCGTCGACAACAATAGCCCACGAGGTGAGTCATGACTTTGAAGAGCACGCCCGGCCAGCGTTTCCGTGACGCGGTTGCCGCCGAACATCCGTTGCAGGTGGTCGGCACCATCAATGCCAACCACGCCCTGCTGGCCAAACGCGCCGGTTTCAAGGCCATCTACCTCTCCGGTGGCGGTGTCGCGGCCGGCTCCCTGGGCCTGCCAGACCTGGGCATCAGCGGCCTGGATGACGTGCTGACCGACGTGCGCCGCATTACCGACGTATGCGATTTGCCGCTGCTGGTGGACGTGGACACCGGCTTCGGTGCTTCGGCTTTCAATGTGGCGCGTACCGTGCGCTCGATGTGCAAGTTCGGCGCTGCCGCCATCCACATCGAAGACCAGGTTGGCGCCAAGCGCTGTGGCCACCGCCCGAACAAGGAGATCGTCTCCCAGCAGGAGATGGTCGACCGCATCAAGGCTGCGGTGGATGCCCGTACCGACGACAGCTTCGTGATCATGGCGCGCACCGACGCCCTGGCCGTCGAAGGCCTGAACGCCGCCCTGGACCGCGCCGCCGCATGTATCGAAGCGGGTGCCGACATGATCTTCCCGGAAGCGATCACCGAGCTTTCGATGTACAAGACCTTCGCCGATCGGGTGAAGGCACCGATCCTGGCCAACATCACCGAGTTCGGCGCGACCCCGCTGTACACCACCGAAGAGTTGGCCTCGGTCGACGTCTCGCTGGTGCTGTACCCGCTGTCGGCCTTCCGCGCCATGAACAAGGCTGCCGAGAATGTCTACACCGCGCTGCGCCGCGACGGCACCCAGAAGAACGTGATCGATACCATGCAGACCCGCATGGAGCTCTACGATGCCATCGGCTACCACGCCTTCGAGCAGAGCCTCGATGCGTTGTTCGCCCAGAAGAAAGGTTGAGCCTGTGATGGCCCTGTCGCCGGCAAGCCAGCGATAGGGCCGGACCAGCCACCCGGGTTTAGCCAGCAAGATTCGATAACAAATTCAAGAAAGGAGAACACACCATGGCCGAAGCAAAAGTACTCAGTGGCGCGGGCCTGCGTGGCCAGGTAGCCGGGCAGACCGCGCTGTCGACCGTGGGCCAGGCCGGTGCCGGCCTGACCTACCGTGGCTACGACGTCCGCGACCTGGCGGCCGGTGCCGAATTCGAGGAAGTGGCCTACCTGCTGTTGTACGGCGAGCTGCCGAGCCAGGCCGAGCTGGACGACTACAAGCGCAAGCTCAAGGGCCTGCGCGACCTGCCCCAGGCGCTCAAGGAAGTGCTCGAGCGCATCCCGCGCGACGCCCACCCGATGGATGTGATGCGCACCGGTTGTTCGGTGCTCGGCACCCTGGAGCCGGAGCTGACCTTCGAGCAGCAGCGCGAGAAGACCGACCGCCTGTTGGCCGTGTTCCCGGCGATCATGTGCTACTGGTACCGCTTCACCCACCACGGTGTGCGCATCGACTGCACCAGCGATGAAGACACCCTCGGTGGCCATTTCCTGCACCTGCTGCACGGCAAGAAGCCGAGCGAGCTGCACGTCAAGGTGATGAACGTCTCGCTGATCCTCTACGCCGAGCACGAATTCAACGCCTCGACCTTCACCGCCCGAGTCTGCGCCTCGACCCTGTCGGACCTGTACTCGTGCATCACCGCCGCCATCGGCTCGCTGCGCGGCCCGCTGCACGGCGGCGCCAACGAGGCGGCCATGGAGTTGATCGAGCGCTTCCAGAGCCCGCAGGAGGCCGTGGCCGAGCTGCTGCGCATGCTCGAGCGCAAGGACAAGATCATGGGCTTCGGCCACGCGATCTACAAGGAGTCCGACCCGCGCAACGAGGTGATCAAGGGCTGGTCCAAGCAGTTGGCCGACCAAGTGGGCGACAAGGTCCTGTACCCGGTCTCCGAGGCCATCGACAAGACCATGTGGGAGCAGAAGCGCCTGTTCCCCAACGCCGACTTCTACCATGCCTCGGCGTACCACTTCATGGGCATCCCGACCAAGCTGTTCACCCCGATCTTCGTCTGCTCGCGCCTGACCGGCTGGGCCGCGCATGTCTTCGAGCAGCGTGCCAACAACCGCATCATCCGCCCGAGCGCCGAATATGTCGGCGTCGAGCAGCGCAAGTTCGTGCCGATCGAGCAGCGCTGAGCTGAAACCGCAGGGGCTGCCTTGCAGCCCTTTCGCGGCACAAGGCCGCTCCTACAAGGACGGCGCAATACCTGTAGGAGCGGCCTTGTGCCGCGAAAGGGGCGCGTAGCGCCCCCGTGGCCAGACCTGCATACCGAACACCGTGACCGAGCCGGATAACGATATGAACACCGCATTCCGCAAGCCCCTGCCAGGCACCGACCTGGACTACTTCGATGCCCGCGCGGCGGTCGAGGCGATCAAGCCCGGCGCGTACGACGGGTTGCCCTATACGTCCCGCGTGCTGGCCGAGAACCTGGTGCGCCGTTGCGACCCGGCCACCCTCGATGCGTCCCTCGGGCAACTGATCGAGCGCAAGCGCGACCTCGACTTCCCCTGGTTCCCGGCGCGCGTGGTGTGCCATGACATCCTCGGCCAGACCGCCCTGGTGGACCTGGCCGGTCTGCGCGATGCCATCGCCGACAAGGGCGGCGACCCGGCCCAGGTCAACCCGGTGGTGCCGGTCCAGTTGATCGTCGACCACTCCCTGGCCGTGGAATGCGGCGGCTTCGACCCACAGGCCTTCGAGAAGAACCGCGCCATCGAGGACCGTCGCAACGAAGACCGCTTCCACTTCATCAACTGGACCAAGAAGGCGTTCAAGAACGTCGATGTGATCCAGCCGGGCAACGGCATCATGCACCAGATCAACCTGGAGAAGATGTCGCCGGTGGTCCACAGCGACCGTGGCGTGGCCTACCCGGACACCTGCGTCGGCACCGACAGCCACACCCCGCACGTCGATGCGCTGGGCGTGATCGCCATCGGCGTCGGCGGGCTGGAGGCCGAGAACGTCATGCTCGGCCGCGCCTCGTGGATGCGTCTGCCGGAAATCGTCGGCGTCGAGCTGACCGGCAAGCTGCAGCCGAACATCACGGCCACCGACCTGGTTTTGGCCCTGACCGAATTCCTGCGCAAGCAGAAGGTGGTCGGCGCGTACCTCGAGTTCTACGGTGAAGGTGCTCGCGCCTTGACCCTGGGCGACCGCGCCACCATCTCCAACATGGCCCCCGAATACGGCGCCACTGCGGCGATGTTCGCCATCGACCAGCAGACCATCGACTACCTCAAGCTGACCGGCCGCGAAGAGCAGCAGGTCAAGCTGGTGGAAACCTATGCCAAAGCCACGGGCCTGTGGGCCGACAGCCTGGGCCAGGCCGAGTACGAGCGCGTGTTGCGCTTCGACCTCGCCAGTGTGGTGCGCAACATGGCCGGCCCGTCCAACCCGCACGCCCGTGTCGCCACCAGCGACCTGGCTGCCAAGGGCATTGCCGGTGCCTGGGAAGAAGTGCCCGGCCAGATGCCGGACGGCGCGGTGATCATCGCCGCCATCACCAGTTGCACCAACACCAGCAACCCGCGCAACGTGATCGCGGCAGGGCTGCTGGCGCGCAACGCCAACAAGCTGGGCCTGGCGCGCAAGCCTTGGGTGAAATCCTCCCTGGCCCCTGGCTCCAAGGCTGTGCAGCTGTACCTGGAAGAAGCGGGGCTGGAAAAAGAACTGGAGCGACTGGGCTTTGGCATCGTCGCCTTCGCCTGCACCACCTGCAATGGTATGTCCGGCGCGCTCGACCCGAAGATCCAGCAGGAAATCATCGACCGCGACCTGTATGCCACCGCCGTGCTGTCGGGCAACCGCAACTTCGACGGGCGCATCCACCCGTACGCCAAGCAGGCCTTCCTCGCGTCGCCACCACTGGTGGTGGCCTATGCCATTGCCGGCACCATCCGCTTCGACATCGAGAAGGATGTGCTGGGCGTGGTGGATGGCAAGGAAATCCGCCTCAAGGACATCTGGCCGAGCGATGAAGAGATCGACGCGGTGGTGCGTGCGGCGGTCAAGCCCGAGCAGTTCCGCAAGGTCTACATCCCAATGTTCGCCATCGAGGAGGACAAGGGGCCGAAGGTGGCGCCGCTGTACGAATGGCGCCCGATGAGCACCTACATCCGCCGCCCGCCCTACTGGGAAGGGGCCCTGGCCGGCGAGCGTACCCTGCGCGGCATGCGCCCGCTGGCGGTACTGCCGGACAATATCACCACCGACCACCTGTCACCGTCGAACGCGATCATGGCCAACAGTGCCGCAGGGGAATACTTGGCGAAGATGGGCCTGCCGGAGGAGGACTTCAACTCCTATGCGACCCACCGTGGCGACCACCTGACCGCCCTGCGCGCGACCTTCGCCAACCCCAAGCTGTTCAACGAGATGGTGCGCAACGAAGACGGCAGCGTGAAGCAGGGTTCGCTGGCGCGCATCGAGCCGGAAGGCAAGGTGACGCGCATGTGGGAAGCGATCGAGACCTACATGCAGCGCAAGCAGCCGCTGATCATCGTTGCCGGTGCCGACTACGGCCAGGGTTCGTCCCGTGACTGGGCGGCCAAGGGCGTGCGTCTGGCGGGTGTCGAAGCGATCGTCGCCGAAGGCTTCGAGCGCATCCACCGCACCAACCTGGTGGGCATGGGGGTGTTGCCGCTGGAGTTCCAGCCAGGTACCAACCGCAAGACCCTGGACCTTGACGGCAGCGAGACCTACGACGTGCTGGGTGCACGCACGCCACGGGCGACCCTGACATTGGTCATCACCCGGCGCAATGGCGAGCGGGTCGAGGTGCCGGTGACCTGCCGCCTGGATACCGCCGAAGAAGTGTCGATCTACGAGGCGGGCGGGGTGCTGCAGCGCTTTGCCCAGGACTTCCTCGAAGCGACTGCCTGAACGAGATGAGCCCCTCACCCTGTGGGAGCGGGCTTGTCCCGCGATTGCGTCAGCCTGGGCAACGTCGTCGCCCCGCCTGGCGCAATCGCGGGACAAGCCCGCTCCCACAAGGGGAGGGCGCACCCTAGGACATAACCATGGCACATGTACCGCAAGTAAAGATTCCCGCCACCTACATCCGTGGCGGCACCAGCAAGGGCGTATTCTTCCGCCTGCAGGACCTGCCCGAACGCGCCCAGCAGCCCGGCCCGGCCCGTGACGCCCTGTTGCTGCGGGTAATCGGCAGCCCCGATCCCTACGCCAAGCAGATCGACGGCATGGGCGGCGCCACCTCCAGCACCAGCAAGACTGTGATCCTCTCGCGCAGCACCCGTCCGGAGCATGACGTCGACTACCTGTTCGGCCAGGTCGCCATCGACAAGGCCTTCGTCGACTGGAGCGGAAACTGCGGCAATCTGTCAGCCGCCGTTGGTTCCTTCGCCATCAGCGCCGGCCTGGTGGATGCGGCGCGCATCCCGCGCAACGGCATCGCCACGGTGCGTATCTGGCAGACCAACATCGGCAAGACCATCATCGCCCATGTGCCGATCACCGAAGGCGAAGTGCAGGAGACCGGTGACTTCGAGCTGGACGGTGTGACCTTCCCGGCCGCCGAAGTGCAATTGGAATTCCTCGACCCGGCCGCCGACGAAGACGGCGATGGTGGCGCCATGTTCCCCACCGGCAACCTGGTGGACGACCTTCAGGTGCCGGGCGTCGGGACGTTCAAGGCAACGCTGATCAACGCCGGTATCCCGACCATTTTCGTCAGCGCGGCTGACATCGGCTATACCGGTACCGAGTTGCAGGAGGCGATCAATGGCGACCCTGCCGCACTTGCCCGTTTCGAGACCATTCGCGCCCATGGCGCCGTGCGCATGGGCTTGATCGAACACATCGACCAGGCTGCCGGGCGTCAGCATACGCCCAAGGTGGCCTTTGTCGCGCCGCCGACCGCCTACACTGCTTCCAGCGGCAAGGTGGTCGAAGCCACCGACATCGACCTGCTGGTGCGGGCGCTGTCGATGGGCAAGCTGCACCACGCGATGATGGGCACCGCGGCGGTGGCCATCGGCACGGCGGCAGCGATCCCCGGCACGCTGGTCAACCTCGCTGCCGGCGGGGGCGAGCGCAGCGCCGTGCGCTTCGGTCACCCGTCCGGCACCTTGCGCGTCGGCGCCGAGGCGCGCAAGGTGGACGGTGAATGGACAGTGACCAAGGCAATCATGAGCCGTAGTGCTCGCGTGTTGATGGAGGGCTGGGTGCGCGTGCCTGGCGATAGTTTCTAACACGCATCTGGTGCTCGGCTTTTATTGAGAGGGGCCGCTTTGCGGCCCCCACTCCCAGGGAGCCAGACAATGAGCGCCAACGTAGACCTCAATGACCGTCCGGATTACGACCGGGTGCTACAGACCATCGCCGACTATGTGCTCGACTACCGCGTCGAGTCGGTCGAGGCCCTGGACACCGCGCGCAACTGCCTGATGGACACATTGGGTTGCGGCTTGCTGGCGCTGCGCTTCCCTGAATGCACCAAGCACCTCGGCCCGCTGGTCGAAGGTACCGTCGTCCCACACGGTGCGCGGGTACCCGGCACCTCCTTCCGCCTGGATCCGGTCAAGGCGGCCTGGGACATCGGCTGTACCGTGCGTTGGCTGGACTACAACGACACGTGGCTCGCAGCCGAATGGGCGCACCCTTCGGATAACCTCGGCGGCATCCTCGCGGTTGCCGATCACCTTTCCCAGAAGCGCGTGGCCGACGGCGAGCCGCCCCTGACCATGCGTACCGTGCTCGAGGCTATGGTCATGGCCCACGAGATCCAGGGTGTGCTGGCGCTGGAGAACGCCTTCAACCGCGTCGGCCTCGACCATGTGGTGCTGGTCAAGGTCGCTTCCACCGCCGTGTGTGCACGGCTCATGGGGGCCAATCGCGAACAGATGCTCTCGGCCTTGTCCCATGCCTTCGTCGATGGCCAGGCGCTGCGCACCTACCGTCATGCGCCCAATGCCGGCTCGCGCAAGTCTTGGGCGGCCGGTGATGCTTCCAGCCGCGGTGTGCGCCTGGCCGATATCGCCTTGCGTGGCGAGATGGGCGTACCGGGTGTGCTGACCGCATCGCAGTGGGGCTTCTACGATGTGTCGTTCAGCCACACCAACAAGGACCTGGCGCTAAAGCCCGTCGAGAAACGGATGTTGCGCCTGCCGCAGCCCTTGGGCAGCTACGTGATGGAGAATGTGCTGTTCAAGATCAGCTTCCCGGCCGAATTCCACGCCCAGACTGCCTGCGAGGCCGCAGTGGCCTTGCACCCCCAGGTGCGTAATCGCCTGCATGAAGTCGACCGCATCGTCATCAGTACCAACGAATCGGCGATACGCATCATTTCCAAGGTCGGCCCGTTGGCCAACGCGGCCGACCGCGATCATTGCCTGCAGTACATGGTTGCCGTGCCGCTGATCTTTGGCGACCTGGTGGCCGAGTACTACGAAGATGCCTTCCACGCCGTGCACCCGAGCATCGACCGGTTGCGCGAGAAGATGGAAGTCGTCGAGGAGCCGCGGTTCAGCCGCGAGTACCTGGAGGCGGACAAGCGTTCCATCGCCAATGGCCTGCAGGTGTTCTTCAAGGACGGCAGCCATACCGAGCAGGTGGTGGTGGAGTACCCGATCGGGCATCGGCGTCGACGCGGGGAGGGGATACCGTTGCTGGAGGCCAAGTTCCGGGAAAACCTGGCGACGCGGTTTGCCCGTCAGCGTTGCGATGAAATCTTTGCCTTGTGCAAGGATCAGGTGCGGCTGGAAGGTACGGCGGTGCAGCGGTTCGTCGATCTATTCGTGATTTGAGCCTGCCATGCTGGCCAATCGCGGGACAAGTCCGCACGCAGGTATAGCACCTGTGGGAGCCGGCTTGCCGGCGATTGGGCCGGTCTGGCCAGCATAAAAAAGCCCCGGCATCGCTGCCGGGGCTTTCATTCACAACGTACTGCTCAGCTTACGCCTGGACCACTGGGATCTGGGCGTTGGCTGCCGCTTCGCGGAACTCGGCGATCTGGTCGAAGCTCAGGTAGCGGTAGACGTCGGCAGCCATGCTGTCGATGTCCTTGGCGTACTGCAGGTACTCTTCGACGGTCGGCAGTTTGCCGAGGATCGAGGCAACCGCGGCCAGCTCGGCCGAAGCCAGGTAGACATTGGTGGCGTCGCCCAGGCGGTTCGGGAAGTTACGGGTCGAGGTGGAGACCACGGTCGAACCGGTCTGCACACGTGCCTGGTTACCCATGCACAGCGAGCAACCTGGCATTTCCATGCGCGCACCGGCTTTGCCGTAGATGCCGTAGTAGCCTTCCTCGGTCAGCTGGTGGGCGTCCATCTTGGTTGGCGGGGCCAGCCACAGACGGGTCGGGATACCGCCCTTGACCTTGTCCAGCAGCTTGCCGGCAGCGCGGAAGTGACCGATGTTGGTCATGCACGAACCGATGAACACTTCGTCGATCTTGTCGCCGGCAACGGTGGACAGCAGGCGGGCGTCGTCCGGGTCGTTCGGCGCGCAGAGCACAGGCTCCTTGACGTCGGCCAGGTCGATCTCGATGACCGCGGCGTACTCGGCATCGGCGTCGGCGGACAGCAGCTGCGGCTTGGCCAGCCAGGCTTCCATCGCCTGGGCGCGGCGCTCCAGAGTACGGGCGTCACCGTAGCCTTCGCTGATCATCCAGCGCAGCAGGGTGATGTTGGACTTCAGGTACTCGGCGATCGACTCTTCCGGCAGCTTGATGGTGCAACCGGCAGCGGAACGCTCGGCCGAGGCGTCGGACAGCTCGAAGGCTTGTTCGACGGTCAGCTCGTTGAGGCCTTCGATCTCCAGGATGCGGCCGGAGAAGATGTTCTTCTTGCCCTTCTTCTCGACAGTCAGCAGGCCCTGCTGGATGGCGTAGTAAGGAATGGCATGGACCAGGTCACGCAGGGTGATGCCAGGCTGCAGCTTGCCCTTGAAGCGAACCAGGACCGACTCCGGCATGTCCAGCGGCATGACGCCGGTGGCGGCGGCGAAGGCGACCAGGCCGGAACCGGCCGGGAAGGAAATGCCGATCGGGAAGCGGGTGTGCGAGTCGCCGCCGGTGCCGACAGTGTCAGGCAGCAGCATGCGGTTCAGCCAGCTGTGGATGATGCCGTCGCCTGGACGCAGGGACACGCCGCCACGGGTGCGGATGAAATCCGGCAGGGTGTGGTGGGTGGTGACGTCGATCGGCTTCGGATAGGCCGCGGTGTGGCAGAACGACTGCATGACCAGGTCGGCGGAGAAGCCCAGGCACGCCAGGTCCTTCAGTTCGTCGCGGGTCATCGGGCCGGTGGTGTCCTGGGAACCGACGGTGGTCATCTTCGGCTCGCAGTAGGCACCCGGGCGCACGCCCTGGCCTTCCGGCAGACCGCAAGCGCGGCCGACCATCTTCTGGGCCAGGGTGAAGCCCTTGCCGGTGTCGGCAGGCTGCTCTGGCTTCTTGAACAGGTCGGAGGCACCCAGGCCCAGTTCGGCACGGGCCTTCTCGGTCAGGCCACGGCCGACGATCAGCGGGATACGGCCGCCAGCGCGGACTTCGTCGAGCAGGACTTCGGTCTTCAGCTCGAAGGTGGTGACCAGCTCGTCGCTACCATGACGACGGACTTCGCCCTTGAACGGATAGACGTCGATGACGTCGCCCATGGCCAGGTTGGTGCAGTCGAACTCGATCGGCAGAGCGCCGGCGTCTTCCATGGTGTTGTAGAAGATCGGGGCGATCTTGGTGCCGAAGCAGAAGCCACCGGCGCGCTTGTTCGGCACGTACGGGATGTCGTCGCCGAAGAACCACAGCACCGAGTTGGTGGCCGATTTACGCGAGGAGCCGGTGCCGACCACGTCGCCGACGTAGGCGACCGGGAAGCCCTTGGCCTTGACCGCTTCGATCTGGGCCAGCGGGCCGACCGAGCCTGGCTGCTGGGGTTCGATGCCGTCGCGGGCCATCTTCAGCATGGCCAGGGCGTGCAGCGGGATGTCAGGGCGCGACCAGGCGTCCGGGGCAGGGGACAGGTCGTCGGTGTTGGTTTCGCCAGGCACCTTGAACACGGTCAGGGTGTACTTGTCGGCGATGGCTGGGCGGGCGGTGAACCACTCGCCGGCAGCCCAGGATTCCAGGACAGCCTTGGCGTTGGCGTTGCCGGCCTTGGCTTTCTCGGCCACGTCGTGGAAGGCATCGAACATCAGCAGGGTGTGCTTGAGCTGTTCGGCCGCGACGGCGCCCAGTTCGGCGTCATCCAGCAGCGCAACCAGCGTTTCGATGTTGTAGCCGCCCTGCATGGTACCCAGCAGTTCGGTGGCGTGCTTGCGGTCGATCAGCGGCGACTTGGCTTCGCCCTTGGCGACAGCGGAGAGGAAAGCTGCCTTGACGTAGGCAGCTTCGTCGACCCCTGGGGGAACGCGGTGGGTGATCAGGTCTACGAGGAAGGCTTCTTCGCCGGCCGGCGGGTTCTTCAGCAGCTCGACCAGGCCTGCAGTTTGTTCGGCGTTCAGCGGCTGGGGCACGATGCCCAGGGCGGCACGCTCTTCGATGTGTTTGCGGTAGGCTTCAAGCACAGTTATTACCCTCATCAGTGGTCCCTAAAGGGAGTCCGGGACGCTCATCCAGCATTCTCCGCACCCATGCGCAATCACGGCTTTTTGGGCCGCCCAGCCAGGGTCGCGGAGAATCCTTACAGAAGCTGCTTTCAAAGTTTTACGCCTGTAGAACGGTGAGCTGATGAGGGCTGGCGCGGGCCATGCACGGTGGCATGCCCCGGCCAACGCCGTTCTACCGGATGAACTGTGCTCGTGACGCTTTGAAAACAGCTTCCAACGGACATTGGTGCCTTGAAAAGGCGGTGTGATTCTACGGTAAAAACGGGACGAAAGTAAGGCGGCATATGTGACTTTAACGAGTGACCCTGGTTAGACAAAGGGCTAACATGGGCCGGTGTTCCGCCGTAAAGCCATCGCTCCTACATGTCCAACCAATCCATCAAGACGCCTTGCGTCGGCCTCTGCTCCACGGTCTATGGCGACCTGGTATGCCGCGGCTGCAAGCGCTTCCACCATGAAGTGATCCACTGGAACAGCTACGACGAGGACGAGAAACGCGCCGTCTGGCTGCGCCTGGAGCAACTGCTGGTGCAGGTGATGATGGCCAAGCTGGAGGTGTTCGACAAAGCGCGCCTGCGCCAGCAACTGGAGCAGCGCTCCATCCGCTTTCTGGCGCACCAGTCCGAGTATTGCTGGGCCTACCAGCTGATCGCACGCGGCGCCCGTATGATCCGCGACCTGGAAGCCTACGGCATGGCCTTGTTGCCGGAGTTTCGCGATTGGGAGCTGCCGCAGTTGCGCGATGCCATCGACCGGGAGTTCTTCCTGCTCTCCGAGGCCCATTACCAGCGCTACATCGCGCCGTCGTTCCTCCACAGCGCCCTGGGCTAGGGGCGGCTTGCGCGAGGCCGGTGAGGGGCCTGGCGGAGGTGACGGCGCGGGGCGCGGCTCACTCGCCGCTGTATTCGCAACCGCTGGTGCAGGTCTCGTGGATGCGGACCTTGGACAGCTCAGGCAGCAGCGGCTTGACCTGGTCCCAGATCCATTTGGCGATCACTTCGCTGGTGGGGTTTTCCAGGCCCGGGATGTCGTTCAGGTAGTTGTGATCCAGCTGCTCGTAGATCGGCTTGAAGATCGCCTTGATCTCGGCGAAGTCGCGGATCCAGCCGGTATGCGGGTCGAGCGGGCCAGTCAGGTGCAGGCCGACCTTGAACGAGTGGCCATGCAAGCGACCGCATTTGTGCCCGGCCGGGACGTTGGGCAGGCGGTGGGCCGATTCGAACGTAAATTCCTTGAAGATTTCCACGCTGTAGGACTCTTGAAAACAATGCTGGCCGGCAGTTTACCAGCATGCTCGTTACAAGGCTTGCAGCCGTTCGTGCAACCGCCCGGTGGCGTCCGGGGCATGCTGTTCACAAAGTCGTCTGGGTAGGGCTTGGGATGGGTGCTGCCTGTAGGATCGCGCGGGCGGCGCTCGATCCTACAGGCACCGAAGCGCTTCAAGGCAAAGGCGAAGCAACTGCAGACTGCGCTATCATCACCCCGGCCTGTTTTCAGGTTCAATTAAGGACCACTGGTTAGTCTTTGCCCGTAGACAACTTGTACATCTCGATGGAGAGAACCCGATGAAAACCTTGACTGCCCTGTTCACTGCCGCCGCGCTCGCCCTGGGTGCCAACGTTGCCCTGGCCAAGGATGTCCAGCCTGACGAAGTGATCAAGCTGGTGAATGCCAAGACCATCAAGTCCTTGGACGAACTCAAGGCCGCCGCCGTGGCCAAGCACCCAGGCGCCACCGTGACCGATTCGGAGCTCGAGGACGAGTACGGCCGCTACATCTACAAGGTCGAGCTGCGTGACAGCCAGAACGTCGAATGGGACGTGGACCTGGACGCCAAGACCGGTGAAGTCCTCAAGGACGAACGAGACAGCTGATGACCGATCTACCGCGAACGGCGCGCTACCTGGCGTTTGCGCTGTTGGCCGCCTGTTCGCTGGCCGCTGCACGTGACCTCGATCAGGATGAAGCTCTGGAGCTGCGGCAAAAGGGCGTCATCCTGCCGCTGGAACAACTGCTCGAATCCGCTCTGGGGCGCTACCCCGGGGCGCGCCTTCTGGAAGCGGAGCTCGAAGAAAAGCACGAGCGCTACGAGTACGAGGTGGAATTGCTGACCCCCGATGGCGTGGTCCGCGAGATCAAGCTGGACGCCCGCAACGGAATGCTGCTCAAAGACGAGGAAGACGACTGAATGCGCCTGCTGCTTGTCGAGGACAATGTCCCCCTGGCCGACGAACTGACCGCCAGCCTGCAGCGCCAGGGCTATGCCGTGGACTGGCTGGCGGATGGCCGCGATGCGGTCTACCAGGGCCAGAGCGAACCCTACGACCTGATCATCCTTGACCTCGGCCTGCCGGGGTTGCCTGGGCTCGACGTGCTGGCCCAATGGCGTGCCGCCAACCTGGGCACGCCGGTGCTGATCCTCACTGCGCGCGGCTCCTGGGCCGAGCGGATCGAAGGGCTCAAGGCCGGGGCCGACGACTACCTGACCAAACCCTTCCACCCCGAGGAGCTGCAGCTGCGCATCCAGGCGTTGTTGCGCCGCGCCCGTGGGCTGGCGAACCAGCCCACCCTCGAAGCGGCCGGCCTGCAGTTGGACGAAGGCCGCCAGTGCGTCAGCCGCGATGGCGTCGATATCCAGCTGACTGCCGCCGAGTTCCGCCTGCTGCGCTATTTCATGCTGCATCCGCAACAGGTGCTGTCCAAGAGCCACCTCGCCGAGCACCTCTATGACGGCGAGACCGAGCGCGATTCCAACGTCCTGGAGGTGCACGTCAACCACCTGCGACGCAAGCTGGGCCGCAGCGTGATCGAAACGCGACGCGGCCAGGGCTACGTGTATGCCGGGAGCGCTGCGTGAAGTCGATCCAGGCGCGCCTGAGCCTTGGCCTGGTGGCGGTGCTGGTGGTGGTCGGGCTGGTCCTGGCCCAGCTGACCCTGTGGCTGTTCGAGGTCGGCCTGCAGCGCTACCTGGAGGCTGGCCTGCGCAAGGAAAGCGAGAACCTGCTGGTGGCGCTGGTACGCGGGCCTGCGGGCTTGCAACTGGACGAGCGGAGGATTTCCGCGGCCTACCAGCGCCCGTTTTCCGGTTATTACTTTCGCATCGACTTCGATCAGGGCACCTGGCGTTCTCGTTCGCTGTGGGACCTGGACATGCCCAAGCCGGCGGCGCCGGGCCTGGAGGACAGCCATGAGCTGGGGCCGGAAGGCCAGCAACTGCTGGCCCTGCGCGCCGACTACCGGCGGCTGGGCCAGGATATTTCGATCAGTGTGGCCCAGGACTATTCGCCGATACGCGACGGCTTTCGGCGCATGCAGCAGATCGGCCTGGGCATGGGCTTGGTAGCCCTGGTGCTGGTGCTGGTATTGCAGCGCATCACGGTGACCCGGTCGTTGCGCCCGCTGGAGCGCGCCCGCCAGCAGATCGCCCAGTTGCAGCAAGGCCAGCGTTCGCAGCTCGACGCCCAGGTGCCCAGCGAGCTGCAACCCTTGGTGGACCAGATCAACCACTTATTGGCCCATACCGAGGACAGCCTGCGCCGTTCGCGCAATGCTCTGGGCAATCTCGGCCATGCCCTGAAGACCCCTTTGGCGGTGCTGCTCAGCCTGGCCGCCAGCGAACGGTTGAAAGACCTGCCGGACGTTCGCGAGCAATTGCGTGAACAACTGCAGCAGATCCAGCAGCGCCTGTCCCGTGAACTCAACCGCGCACGCCTGGCCGGCGATGCACTGCCAGGCGCCCAGTTCGACTGCGACGCCGAATTGCCCGGGCTGCTGGCCACGCTCGGAATGATCCACGGCGAAGGCCTGCAGCTTGCACGCGACGTGCCGCCCGGGCTGTTGCTGCCATGGGATCGCGAAGACCTGCTGGAGCTGCTCGGCAACCTGCTGGACAACGCCTGCAAGTGGGCCGACAGCGAGGTTCACTTGGGCATAGCGCCGAGCGCCGATGGTTACCAGCTGTGGGTGGACGACGATGGCCCCGGCATTCCC
This sequence comes from Pseudomonas shiyinii, assembly GCF_056725765.1. Lineage (NCBI taxonomy): Bacteria > Pseudomonadati > Pseudomonadota > Gammaproteobacteria > Pseudomonadales > Pseudomonadaceae > Pseudomonas > Pseudomonas shiyinii. The sequence goes on from NZ_CM161522.1 coordinate 1,550,435, forward strand.
GAACAGGCACGCCTGCAAGTGCTCGAGCGCGGCTCTCGGCTGGACGAACAGGTCGACGGACATGGCCTGGGGCTGGGCATCGTGCGCGATATCGTCGAGGCCTGGGGCGGCACCCTGGCGCTGCTGGAAAGCCCCATGGGCGGCCTGCGGGTCAGCATCGACCTGCCGCGCAAGGGGCGTTGACCCGCGTAGTCTCCACGGTGGCGTGTTAACCCTCCTATTAACTGGATGATTTACCCCCCCCAAAAAGAACTGCCGGGTGTGCTGCGCGTGCAAATAACTAACGTCTCGACGGCACAAGGTTGATCTCTCAGCTATCTAACGCTTCAGTATCAGGAATTCGCCCTGGTTTTGCGCACTATTGACGCACCTCTCCCATAGCACTTAATAACCATCGGCGTACCAGCCGCAGTTTCGACAGCGCAAATAACCTGGTCAGTTGAGTCGTATTCTGGGGCGCAGGTCGAGCCCCGTATTTATTTGAAAGAAGAGTCCCTAGCAGAACGCCGAGTTGATCGGTTCGAGGGGCGCAGTTACTCTGGGCGCGCAATTTTCGAAATATTCAAAAGGTTTACGTTATGTCATCTGAAATGCACGCTATCCGACTTTCACTCGTCGATCTTGATCTTAGGTATTTTGGTGGCGACCTTGCACCAGGACCTAAGGGGGATCTGAGAGGGAAAGTTGAAGGGGATATTGGTCCAGGTGTAAAAATCGTTGCCTTGTGGGACGGTATTGTCACACCGTTGCATGATCAGATTATACCTACGGCAATGGACTTCGTTGCTGTTTTGAACCAGCTGCACGATGTATCCAAGTACGTGCGAAACGGTAAGCTCACGGTGGCTGCGCAGCGCATAGATAATAACCAGCGAAGCAATGAAGTCGTTGTCAGCTACGTCCCGAACCCGCTGCTTGAACCAACGATCACCAGCGCGTCCTCTTTTCTGAGTACGGTCATTCTCAAAGGCGAGGCTATCGTAGGCTCGGTAGTGTCGGGAACGGTGGACGGAAAGACTGTCGAGGTTCGCCTTCCATCGTCACCGGTGGGTGGGCCTGGCATCCCTTATACAGCCCCTTGGACACTCACCATTCCTGGCATTTCCGAAGGCAAGCATACGGCAAGGGTAAAGGTCAACGACCCCGCGAAGTTAATGTTTGAGGCATCATCCGAGGCCGCCATAGAGGTGGAGGTCAATCATACGATCACCAACCCGCTGGTCATTGACTACCCTGGCGAGAATGATCATGTTGGACGTGTTTTCTTTGCACGCGGCAGAGCCATGCCCTCAACGGGTCCGATTTTTCTTTCAGTAGACGGTGGTGAAAAAATAGAAGCGCCGATGACGGCGGCGGGCGAGTGGAGGGCTCCCATTTCGGTGAGTGCGGCAGGTACGTACGAGCTTGTAGCGACGAATGAGGTCACTGGAGAAGAAGTACAACGTTCGGTGCTTGTAGTGGACTCGAATTTTTCGCTGGATCGCTGTGCTAAAAGTATGTACTACGATGTGGAGCGAGATAGGTACATGGCCGGGACATATGCTGAAGGTGCCGGTGATATTGGGGGGACGATTGAGATGTATCGCCCTGGACCTAGTGGCACTTATAGTTGGTATGAGGTGGCGACGGTTAATGCTGACGGCCGATGGACGTATAATGAAAGATATTTTCAGAGTGTAGGCAAAATCGGATTTAGGCAGAAGTATCGCCCGGCGAACGAAGCCGCATACTGGGATGTACGGTTTTATCCATATCGTCGCCCGGATATCCTGGACCCTCAGGAGGGCGCGGAGATTACCTTGCCTTATACGTTAAAGGGCGAGACCTATGCGGGCGCAGCCGTCTTGATACACAATCGAGCAGGGCAATTAATTGCTCGCGTTCCTACGCCTGACAGTCAGGTTCGTGCGTGGGAGTACGAACTGACCGAGCTTCCAGAAGGGGAGAACGTCATCAGTCTTATGATTGAAGCGTCAGATCGGGCACCTGTTGAGGTTTTAAACTACACACTTACCGTCAAGTATGCCTAAGTTGCCTAAATTTTGTTTCAAATAGGCATAGGCAAATGCTCAGGTCTTGTGCACCCTGAGTAAACGACCCGATGGGGCCGTTTATCGGTCCCATCGGGTAGGCGCTGGCTTGTCCCGTGAGCGGGCCGTGCAGCGGCCTCCAGAATCCTGACGTGGGATCAATACGGCACTACAAAAAAATTGCAGCACAAGCGCATTTTTTTGAATTGGCCCCTTGCCAGCCCACCCGGCACAATCGCCGCCATGAAACTTCCCAGTTTCCATCTCCATGGACGGAATCATTGAGCTATTGCATGCGCAATACCGGGCCCAGGCCGATTTGGCTGGGCTTTCTTTTTAACCAGAAGAACACGATCGATCGCCTTGATGTCTGCCTCGCGTCCTGAAAGCCGTTTGCAGCGCCTGCTGCCTGCTCCCTTGAACATCCCCCCCAAAGAATGGCTGCGTGCCGGTATCGGTGCGCTACTCGGCCTATTCCTGGCCGGCACCCTGTGCAGCATGGTCTTTGGCCCCTCGGTCGCCTTGCATCTGCTCGGCCCGCTGGCCGCCTCGGCGGTGCTGGTGTTCGCCGTGCATTCCGGCCCGCTGGCCCAGCCCTGGCCGGTATTGGGCAGCTATGCCGTGGCCGGTGCAGTGGGCCTGGCGATGCGTCATGGCTTCGGCGCCGAGCTGTGGGTGGCCGCGGCCGCCCTGGGCGTGTCGATCCTGTTGATGTGCCTGCTGCGCTGCCTGCACCCGCCCGGTGGCGCGGTGGCGGCTGGCGCGGTGCTGGCCGACCCAGGTCTGGTGGCGCTGGGCAACCATCTGCTTGAGCCGATCCTGTTGCACGCGCTGATCCTGGTCACGGTGGGGGCGTGCTACAACCGCCTGACCGGCGTGCGCTACCCCAAGGGGCCGTTGCCACGCAAGGACCTGCACCATACCCACGACCCGCTGCCCAGCGAGCGGGTAGGGGTGAACAGCGAAGACCTGGATGTGGCTCTGGAAGAGCTGGGCGAGTTCGTCGACGTCACCCGCGATGAACTCGAACGTATCATCCTGGCCACCGAGCAGCATGCCTTGCAACGCAGCCTGGGCGGCATCACCGCGGCCTCGGTGATGTCCCGCGATGTGCAGTTCGCCTCGCCGGCCACCACCCTGGAACAGGCCTGGAAGATGCTTTCGAGCCATCACCTCAAGACCCTGCCGGTGCTCGAAGGCGGCCGCCTGGTGGGCATCGTCAGCTTGAGCGACCTGGTGGGCCCGGCCATGGCCCGTGCGCGCTTCAGCTGGCGAGGGATGTTCCGCCGCCATACGGTGCGCATGGAGCAGGTGATGAGCCGACGGGTGATCAGCGTCAGCAGCCAGCACCCGCTGGATCGCTTGTTGCCGCTGCTCAGCGATCACGGCCTGCACTGCCTGCCGGTACTGGAGGATGATCACCTGGTGGGGGTGATCACCCAGACCGACCTGATCGCAGGCCTCAAGCGGCATCTGCTCAATGCCGCCGTGCAGCGTTCAGATAACCGGGTCCCAGCGCTGTGACCAATCGCTGTCGCCGGCTGCCACCAGCCGGCGCAGCACGCTGAAGGCCTGTTGCAGGGCTTCGCTGTCACGCTTGCGGGCATAGACCAGGAAGGTCGGGTAGGTGAACTCTGGCGCCTGCGGCACCCGCTCGACCACCCCGCGCTCCAGGTAGGCCTGCACCACCCGGGTGCGGAAGTAGCCGCTGCCGCCCTGGTCGAGGATGAACTGCAGCGCCAGCGGGCCGAGGTTGAAACTCAGCGCCGGGCGCGCACAGTCGGGCAGGGCCGCGTCGTGCTGGCGGCGGAAGGCCTCGCCCCAGTCGATGTAGATGTAAGGGTCGGGGTGGCCGACCCGGCGCACGCGGATCAGCTTTTCCTCCATCAATTGCTCCACCTGCAAACCAGGCCCGTAGGTCGGCTGGTACACCAACGCGGCATCGAGCAGGCCCATCTCCACCTTGCGCAGCAACGACTCGCCGTCGCTCACTTCGCTGCGGATGGCATGGCTGGGCAGTTCATGGTGCAGCGCGCTGACCCAGTCGAGCATCATCGGGTTGGCCAGGCTCACTTCGCCGCCTACGTGCAGCACTTGCTGGCAGCCCTGGGGCAGCGGCAGGTCGCGGCGCGCCGCTTCCCAGGTCTGCACCATCTGGTTGGCGTAGACCACGAACGCCTCGCCATCACTGGTCAAGCTGGCGCCGTTGCGGCTGCGCACGAACAGCTGGCAGCCCAGTTGCTGCTCCAGGCGCTGCACCCTCGCGGTGATCGCCGTCTGCGACACGAACAGGCGTTCGGCGGCGGCAACCAGGCTGCCGCAGCGCACGATTTCCAGGAAGGTACGGGCCTGATCGATATCCATTGAAACGGCTCAGTGGCTGACGGGAGGCCTATTCTAGGCGTTTGCACCGCAATGGGGCGACTGCCCCGTGCAATCTTGCATATCGGTTGCGACTTAAGTCCGATGGCGAGGGTGGGGTAGGGGTCCATACTCCAAGTTCGCCCTTCAATAACAACAAGTATCGGGTTGCAGACCACCATGACCTACCAGCACAGCTACGCCCATTCCATCGCCGACCCCGCAGCCTTCTGGGCCGAACAGGCCGACCACCTGGCCTGGTACCGCAAGCCCTCGCTGACCCTGCAGGACAACCCCGACGGTACCCACCGCTGGTTCGCCGATGGCTGCCTGAACAGTTGCTACCTGGCCCTGGACCACCAGATCGAGCAAGGCAGGGGCGAGCAGTTGGCGCTGATCTACGACTCGCCCGTGACTGGCGTGCAACAGACGTTCACCTACAACCAGTTGCGCGACGAAGTGGCACGCCTGGCAGGGCTGCTGCGACAGCTGGGCGTGGGCAAGGGTGATGGCGTGATCATCTACATGCCTATGGTGCCTCAGGCGGCCATGGCCATGCTGGCCTGTGCGCGGATCGGTGCGGTGCATTCGGTGGTGTTCGGCGGCTTTGCTGCCAACGAGCTGGCCTTGCGTATCGACGATGCCCGGCCCGCGCTGCTGCTCACCGCGTCGTGCGGGCTGGAGTTCGACCGGGTGATCGAATACAAGCCGCTGGTCGACCGTGCCCTGCAACTGGCCAGGCACCAGCCGCGCCATGTGCTGGTGCTGCAGCGGCCCCAGGCCCACGCCGACCTGCAGCCAGGGCGCGACCTCGACTGGCAGGCGGCATTGGCCGGTGTCGAGCCAATACCGCCGGTGCAGCTGGATGCCGGCGACCCGCTGTACATCATGTACACCTCCGGCACCACCGGCAAACCCAAGGGCATCGTGCGCGAGAACGGCGGCAATGCCGTCGCGCTGTGCTATGCCATGCGCCATGTGTACGGGATGCAGGCCGGTGACGTGTGGTGGGGGATTTCCGACGTGGGCTGGGTGGTCGGCCATTCGCTGATCGTCTACGGGCCGCTGATGAGCGGTTGCACCACGGTCTTCTACGAAGGCAAGCCGATCCGCACGCCGGACGCATCGGCCTACTGGCGCGTGGTGGAGCAGTACAAGGTCAACGGCCTGTTCTGTGCGCCCACCGCCATGCGCGCGATCCGCAAGGAAGACCCAGAAGGTGAGCTCATCCGCCGCCACGACCTGAGCTCGCTGCGCCAGCTGTTCCTGGCCGGTGAGAAGCTCGACTCCAGTACCCATCAATGGCTGGAGCGTGTCAGCGGCAAGGCGGTGCACGACCATTGGTGGCAGACCGAAACCGGGTGGCCGGTCACCGCACCTTGCGCAGGCCTGGAAGGCAGCGCAGCGCGGCCGGGGTCGAGCAACCGCGCGGTGCCGGGTTACCACGTGCAGGTGCTCGATGACGAAGGCCGGCCACTGGAGCCGAACCAGCAGGGCGCCATCGTCATTGCGCTGCCCTTGCCGCCAGGTTGCAGCCAGACCTTGTGGGGCGACCACGCTCGCTATCTGCAGGCCTATCTGCAGAGCTATCCGGGTTACTACCACACCGGGGATGGCGGCTACCTGGACGAGGATGGCTTCGTCTACATCATGGGACGCACCGACGATGTGATCAACGTCTCCGGCCATCGTCTGTCCACCGGCGAGATGGAGGACCTGGTGGCGCGTCACCCGGCGGTGGCCGAGTGCGCGGTGATCGGCGTGCATGACGAGATCAAGGGCCAGGTGCCGTTGGCGCTGGTGGTGCTCAAGGATGGCGAGGGTGTCACCGAGCAGCAGTTGCAGGCCGAGCTGGTGGCCAACGTGCGTGAGCAGATCGGCGCGCTGGCCTGCTTCAACCGGGTGCGCCTCGTTAAACGCCTGCCCAAGACCCGCTCGGGCAAGATCCTGCGCGCCGTATTGCGCAAGATTGCCGACGGGCAGGACTACGTGCCGCCGTCGACCCTGGACGACCCGGCGGTGCTGGAGGAGATCGAAGGCGTGTTGGCGGACCTGCCGCGGGCAGGGTGATGAAGGGCAATACCACTTCCTATGGGCGCGGGCTTGCCCCCGTGATTGCCTTTATAAGCTGAGCTTGTTTTTGAAATACGATAAATTGATTTTCCTTATTTCTTCCAACTTGCTTCCATGCATGCCAAGGATCACTCCTAAAACAACGGATAAAAACCAGGAGCCACACCATGCGTTACGCACATCCGGGTACCGAAGGCGCGAAAATCACCTTCAAGAGCCGCTATGGCAACTACATCGGCGGTGAGTTCGTTCCTCCGGTCAAGGGTGAATACTTCACCAACACCTCGCCGGTGAACGGCCAGCCGATCGCCGAATTCCCCCGCTCCACCGCCGAGGACATCGACAAGGCCCTCGACGCCGCCCACGCCGCCGCCGATGCCTGGGGCCGCACCTCGGTGCAGGACCGCTCGAATGTGCTGCTACGTATCGCCGACCGCATCGAACAGAACCTGGAAATCCTGGCCATCACCGAGACCTGGGACAACGGCAAGCCGATCCGCGAAACCCTCAACGCCGACATCCCCCTGGCCGTGGACCACTTCCGCTACTTCGCCGGCTGCATCCGCGCCCAGGAAGGCGGCGCCGCCGAGATCAACGACAGCACCGTGGCCTACCACATCCACGAACCGCTGGGCGTGGTCGGGCAGATCATCCCGTGGAACTTCCCGCTGCTGATGGCCGCCTGGAAGCTGGCCCCGGCCCTGGCTGCCGGCAACTGCGTGGTGCTCAAGCCTGCCGAGCAGACCCCGCTGGGCATCACCGTGCTGCTCGAGCTGATCGGCGACCTGCTGCCCAAGGGCGTGCTCAACGTGGTGCAAGGCTTCGGCCGTGAGGCCGGCGAGGCCCTGGCCACCAGCAAGCGCATCGCCAAGATCGCCTTCACCGGCTCCACGCCGGTGGGCTCGCACATCATGAAATGCGCCGCCGAGAACATCATCCCGTCCACCGTGGAGCTGGGCGGCAAGTCGCCGAACGTGTACTTCGAGGACATCATGCAGGCCGAGCCGGCCTTCATCGACAAGGCCGCCGAAGGCATGGTGCTGGCGTTCTTCAACCAGGGCGAGGTGTGCACCTGCCCATCGCGTGCGCTGGTGCAGGAGTCGATCTACGACGAATTCATGCAGGTGGTGATGAAGAAGGTCCTGCAGATCAAGCGCGGCGACCCGCTGGACACCGACACCATGGTCGGCGCCCAGGCCTCGCAGCAACAGTTCGAGAAGATCCTCTCCTACCTGGAGATCGCCCAGAAGGAAGGCGCCGAGCTGCTGACCGGCGGCAAGGTGGAGAAACTCGAAGGCAGCCTGGCCACCGGCTATTACATCCAGCCGACCCTGCTCAAGGGCAACAACCGCATGCGCGTGTTCCAGGAGGAGATCTTCGGCCCGGTGGTCAGCGTCACCACCTTCAAGGACGAGGCCGAGGCCCTGGCCATCGCCAACGACACCGAGTTCGGCCTCGGCGCAGGCGTCTGGACCCGTGACATCAACCGCGCCTACCGCATGGGCCGCGGCATCAAGGCCGGCCGCGTATGGACCAATTGCTACCACCTGTACCCGGCCCATGCCGCGTTCGGGGGCTACAAGAAATCCGGCGTGGGGCGCGAGACGCACAAGATGATGCTCGACCACTACCAGCAGACCAAGAACCTGCTGGTGAGCTACGACATCAACCCGTTGGGCTTCTTCTAAACGGGCATCGCGGGGCAAGCCCGTTCCTACAGGTGGCAGCACGTTCCCGGTAGGAACGGCCTTGTGCCGCGATGGGCCGCACAGCGGCCCCTCGCTATTTGGGGTGGCGCTCCAATTGCCGCTCGATCATGTACTTCACCGCCAGCCGGCGCTCCTTGAGCCGGTGCAAGTCATCGTCACTGACATTGCCAGCCGAGATCGCTTCGGCGGCCAGCACCTGATTGTCGATGTCCATGTATTCATCCAGCAACCGGTCCAGCTCCTTGTCCTGTTGGCGCCGCTGCTGGACGATTTCGCGAGGGTAGTGAAGGTCCTGGTAGAGGTCATGGGAAACTGGCATGGCGCCCTCCTTGTGATGCGCAGGCTTTGCTTACCTGATTGGAATGAAGGAAGCCGCGGTTGTTGAAGCGAGGCCGGGAAAATGCGACGGATGGCAATGCCACGGCTGACCGAAACCCGGAGCAGAGGACTAACTTGCTGTTTTAAGGCATTTTTTTTCACCTTAGGGGTTCCCAGGTGAAAAGACTGTTGGTATAGTGCCGGCCATTCCAGCACAGCGACCCAGCGTTGTTGTCAGTGAGTCTTCAGAGCGACAGTGCACAGGCATTCGTCGTATCCGATACAGGGGCGTCGCCAAGCGGTAAGGCAGCAGGTTTTGATCCTGCCATGCGTTGGTTCGAATCCAGCCGCCCCTGCCATTATCTTCATATCTCTCCTGCTGTTTCCGTGTGTGTCAGCGCACAGTCTCGAATCATTTCCGATAGCTAATCCAGTCATTCTGCATACGGCTTTCAGTATTGTGGCGCCTGGCAGTCCCATCGCGGAACAAGCTCCACACAGAGACCGCGCGGGACAAGCGCGCGGCGCTATACCTGTGGGAGCGGGCTTGTCCCGCGATGACGTCGGTTCGCTCAGCGCAAGTCCTTGACCATTTTCGCCAAGGTTTCCAACACCGCGCCCGCCAATGCCTTCGAGCGTTCACCCGACCAGCCGGTGATGGGGTTGGGCGCATCGTCATGGTCCTTGAACGGCATTTCCAAGGTCAGTGACAGGCAGTCATAAGCCTGGCCCACGGCGTTGCACGCCAAGGTCATGTTGGCCTGGCCCGGCTCGTCGCGGGTATAGCCATGCACGGTCTGGAAGTCTGGCGTCACGCTGCACAGCGTGCTGCGGAACTGCTCCTCGAGCTTCGCCAGGCGCGGGGTGTAGCCGGGGTTGCCCTCGCAGGCGGCGGTGAACACATGGGGGATTTCCTCATCGCCATGGGCGTCGATGAAGGCATCCACCCCGTACTGCTTCATCTGCGATTGGGCGAAGAATACCTCGGGGCTGAACTCGACACTGGCGTCTTGCCAGGCGCGGTTCAGGTCCTTGCCCTTGAAGTTGGTGCGCAGATGGCCCAGGAAGGCGCCGTCGGGGTTCATGTTGGGGATCAGGTACAGGTCGGCTTCGGCCAGCAGAGCCTGGACGGTATCGTCATTGGCTTGCAGACGGTCGATCACACCTTCCATGAACCATTCGGCCATGTGTTCACCCGGGTGCTGCTGGGCGATCAGCCAGATCTTGCGCTTGCCGGCTGCGCCGTTGCCTGCACGCAGCAGTGGAATATCGCGACCTTGCACACTGCGCCCACAGGCCAGCAACTCGACGCCGGGCAATTGCCTTGCGCGTTCGATCAATTGATTGTGGCGTGCGCGCGGGTAGGGTTCGAAATAGGCGAACCAGGCCTGTTCCTGCTGTGCTGCGAATTCGAAGCTCAGCGCCTTGCCGTCGAACTGGCTGGGTACGCGGAACCAGGTCTGCTGGTCGTAGGAGGCCACGGCGTGGTAGCCGGCCCAGGCGTTCTTGTAGGAGGACTGATGGGCGTTGTCCAGGCTGAAGCGGTGGGTCTGGCCTGGTGTCAGGCCGCTGGCCTTGAAGTGGAACCACTGAAAGTGGCCGCTATGGGTGTCGGGGCGGATGGCCAGGTGCACCCGGGTCGGGTCGCTGGTGTCCAGTACCTGAATGTTGCCGGAATCGAAATCGCAGTCGATGTGCAGCGGGGACAGCGTCACGGTCATTGCCAGGCTCCTGTGGCTTTGTTGTGTCGCTACTGTACACCTGCCGGTGTAATGCCTGGGCAGTGAATTTACCGAAACACCTGTAGGAGCAGCCTTGCGCCGCTCCTTGTATCTCGACTTTCGCCTTCCAAGAGGCGAAAGTTCTCGACTGATCATCGAGGGAGGGTCATGAAGCGGAGCCGCTCCAAGGGCATCGAGCCCGTATTGTAGATAACGCTCAGACCCTCCAACCCCACTCGAACAGTTCGAACGGTATCTAGTGCCCGCCCCCGGCGTGAGCACGCATTCACAAGGTTGAACCGAGTGCTGGGTGATCGAACTTTCGTTGTCTGAAGGAGAAGATCATGTCTGTTGTTGTTGGCGTCGATGTAGCCAAGCGATCCTTCGATATTGCGACTCCACTTCCCAATGGGAAGGTTCGCACCAAGGCCAAGCTGTCCAATGATCCGAGTGGTTTTGAGCAGTTCGCAACCTGGCTTGAGAAACATGCCGAACCGCGTGCCTGGGTTGTCATGGAGGCCACTGGCACTTATCACGAGGCGCTTGCCGATTGCCTTCATGCCAAGGGTTACCGGGTGTGCATTCTGAATCCCGCCGTAATTGCCAAGTTTGCCGAGGCCGACCTTCGACGCGTCAAAACCGATAAGGCTGATGCCAAAGTTATTGCTGCTTATGGCCAGCAAAAACAGGATGAGCTCCGTCAGTGGGAGCCTGAGCCGCCAGCTCAGCGGCGTTTGCGGGCCTTAGTACGGCGTCTGGACGACCTGAAAGAAATGCAGCAGATGGAGCAGAACCGTCTGGATGTGGCGCAGACAGCTGTGCAGGAGTCAATCAGAGCTGTAATTGGGCATATCACCGAAGAAATAGAGAAAACCCGCAAGGCGATTGAGCAGACGATCGATGACGATCCGGATCTGCGCCAACGGCGAAAACTGATTACATCGATTGATGGTCTGGGTGATACCACAGCCGCACTGATCCTCGCAGAACTGGGTGATCCGCTGAAATACGAAAGCCCGTCAGCCATTGTTGCGTTTGCAGGTCTGAACCCGATGATCCATCAATCGGGGGAGAAGATTGGCCAATCGACCATTTCTCGCACAGGAGCGCCGAGGCTGCGCGCCGGCTTGTGGATGTCAGGCACGGTCTCGATCAGACACAACCCGGTCGTGAAGGCACTGGCAGAGCGTTTGAACAGCCGGCGTAAAGCCTATAAGCAGATAGTTTGCGCTGCTATGCGCAAGCTTTTGCACCTGGTGTATGGCGTGGTGAAGTCCGGTAAACCGTTTGACCCTCAAATCGCCCTTGCGGGGTGAGGGTCAAGACGGTATCTACAAGGGGTAGAGGCCCAGTACGAGGAGCGCAGCGGCACCGAGGCCGACAGCAATCGAACACCCGCCCAACGACAGCGCCGCCCGGCCATGCCGGTACCAGCCGTCATGGCCCAGCTGGCGAGCCGGGGCGAGCAGGCTGCGCCAGCGCAGTTCGGTGTCGTGGAAAGCGCGCAGGTGCTCGGGGGCGGCGTCCAGCCAGCGGCGGAAGTCGATGCGTTCGCTGGCGGTGGCTTGCGGGCTTTGCAAGCGTACGTACCATTGGCCACCGATGCTGGCCAGGGCATCGCCTGGAGCGCACGTAGCCTGCAGCGCCTGGTTCATGTGACGTTCTATCGCCAGCAGGGGCAAATCAAGGTGTTCGGCGATATCGGCGAAGCCGAGCTGGTCGAGGCGGCTGAGCAGGAAGACTTGCTGCACGCGACGCGGCAGGCGCTTGAGCTGATGGAGCAGAGCGTCTTCGGCGGCAGAGTGGAGGCCGGAAGTGCCCTGTGCAACGGGCAATAGCAGACGGGACATAGACAGCTCCTTGCTCGATGGGGGAGGGGGCATCATCCATGATGCGCAAGCAGCTTAATCTTAACGATAGTGATTCTCAAGTGCTGATTGCGCAAAACGTTGTTACAGCCGTTCACGAATTGACACACCTTTGCTATCATCGCGGCCATTACGCGGTAATCGATCTTCATTAGCCTGAAGAGCCAAAAAAAAGACCCGGCAAAAAGCCGGGTCAAAAACCGTGATTAGCCTGATGAGGAGATAATCTGAGAGTCCGACCTAAGGGCTTCCAGGTTATCCAGCGGGTCTCGCGACCTGCTGAGTGCAATAATAATCGTTATCATTTGCCAGTCAAATGAATTTTCACCTATCCGGTAAAAAAGTTTTGCCGGTGCGCTTCCTGTTCCCGGCAACCGGGGGTATCGCTGCCGGGCGGCGATCACGACTCTCCTTATTTCTCTTCCTTCAATGCCGCCTGCTCGTGTTCCAGCAGTGCCCGGGCCATGTTCACCATATGCATCAAGGCAAACACCACCTCGCGGGTCATGCCCTCGGGTTGGTGGGTGGCGGTTTCGTGCGCGGTGGCCGAGGCGCAGCGCAACAGCGCCAGTGCATGATTATGGGCCTGCCTAGCCGTCACGCCGTTGTGCAGGGTCCAGATCTTGTTGTCCAGACTAGGGCGCGGCGGAGCTGGGTTGAGGTAGTAATCGAGCGCACGACGGGCGGCTTCGCTGTCGAGATCTGTTTCTTCGTTTTTCGATGGTTTCATCCTGATACCTGCTCACTGTCACTGCGGAGTGGTAGATACGGAGCATAGGTCAATCTGTATTATTTATCTAAAGCAAGATAATTCAGGATGTGTATTGATGCGCTGGATCCAGCCCGTATTGTTCTCGGCCATGGAAAACTGGAACGAATTTCTCGCGCGCTACAAGCGTGAACATGGCCTTAACCAACTGGAACTGGCCGAACGCCTTGGGATGACCCAAGGCGGCGTGGGCCACTGGTTACGTGGCACCCGCAGGCCTACCTTGGCGACCATCAATGAAAAATTGGAAAAGCTCGGGTTGGTCTATCTCAAAGCCCAGGTCATGGTGGTAGAGCGTGGCCTGTTGCGTGAGCCCCTGGGCGTCTATGCGCCAGAGCACTCCCTTTCACCCGAGGCGCTGCGTTATGCCAGTTTCCGCTTTCCGGTCCTGGCCTGGGCCGACCTGCAAGGCCCTTTGCCCGACGCTGTTGAAGTGACCGAGCAGACCGACTATATGCCGGCTGGCAATGCATTCTGGCTGCCTGTTGAAAACGACTCGATGAACGCGGCAAGCGGAATGAGTGTGCCCCAGGGCATGCTCATTCTGGTGGACACGGGCCTCGATCCGGAGCCCGGCAAACTGGTGATCGCCCGGCAGCCGGGCAAGGCGGCGGTCCTCAGGCAACTGATCGAGGAGGGCGGAGAGCGCATGCTCAGGCCGCTGAATACGCGGTATCCGACCGTTCTGTGTGAAGACGGGTGCGAGTTTCTTGGGGTCGTCGTGCGGGTGCACGGCAAGTTCTAGATCGCGGGGGCTGCTGCGCAGCCCAATCGCCGGCAAGCCGGCTCCCACAGATACAGCTCAGCGATCTCTGTGGGAGCCGGCTTGCCGGCGATTGGGCCGCGCAGCGGCCCTTTGCATCAGTCGGCCAGTTCCACCAGCACCGTGCCCTCGCCGACCATATCTCCCTCCTGGCAGAACAGGGCCTTGACCGTGCCGCCGTGAGGGGCGCGGATGCTGTGCTCCATTTTCATCGCCTCCAGCACCACCAGCGCGGTACCGGCCTCGACCACCTGGCCCGGCTCCACCAACACCCGTACGATGCTGCCGTTCATGGGCGCGCCCAGGCCGGCCTGGTGGCTGTGACTGGCTTCGGCTTCGGCGATGGGGTCGAAGGCGCTCACTGCATGCATTTCCCCGTCCCATTGCAGGTGCAGGGTGTCATCACGGCGGATCGCCAGGTGACGACGGCGCACGCCATCCACATCGTGGCACAGCTGTTCGCCGTCCAGGTGCCAGGTCGAGGGCGCATTGTGTTCCAGCGCGACGGCCTGGTCCTGCCCGCCGCTGACCAGGTGCAGGCTGCTGCGTGCTGCCAGGCCCAGGCGCAGGCCGTCGCGCCGGGCCCAAGGCGAGGCGGGGTCGTCGTGACGCTGGTGCGCAGGGCTCCCTTGCAGCCAGGCTTCGGCGGCCGCCTGCCAGAACGTCGCCGGCAGTGCGTTCGGCGCAGGCAGCAACTCGGCCTGGTGGCGCGGGATGAAGCCGGTGTCCAGTTCCGCGGCGGCAAAGGCCGGGTGGGCCAGGATACGGCGCAGGAAGGCGATGTTGGTCTTCAATCCGCCAATGGCGAATTCGTCGAGCATGGCCAGCAGGCGCAGGCGGGCTTGCTCGCGGTCCTGGCCCCAGGCGATCAGCTTGCCCAGCATCGGGTCATAGAAGGGCGAGACCACATCGCCCTCGCTGACGCCGCTGTCCACCCGGCGGCCCTCGCCGGGTGCCGACTCGCGGTACAGCGCCAGGGTGCCGGTGGCAGGCAGGAACTCATTGGCTGGGTCTTCCGCGTACAGGCGCACCTCGATGGCATGGCCGATCAGCGGCACCTGGTCCTGGGTGATCGGCAGCGGCTCGCCGCAGGCCACGCGGATCTGCCAGGCCACCAGGTCCAGGCCGGTGATGGCCTCGGTGACCGGGTGCTCCACCTGCAGGCGCGTGTTCATTTCCATGAAGAAGAACTCGCCGCGGGCATCGAGCAGGAACTCGACGGTGCCCGCGCCGACGTAGCCGATGGCCTGGGCGGCGCGCACGGCAGCCTCGCCCATGGCCTTGCGCAGCTCGGGGGACAGCCCAGGGGCCGGGGCTTCCTCGACCACTTTCTGATGGCGGCGCTGGATCGAGCAGTCGCGCTCGTTGAGGTACAGGCAGTTGCCGTGTTGGTCGGCGAACACCTGGATCTCCACATGGCGCGGTTTGAGCACGTACTTTTCCACCAGCATGCGCGCATCGCCGAACGACGACTGCGCCTCACGCTGCGCCGAGGCCAGGGCGTCGGCCAACTGGCTTTCGTCCTCGACCACCTTCATGCCCTTGCCGCCACCGCCGGCGCTGGCCTTGAGCAGCACCGGGTAGCCGATGCGCTCGGCGGCGGCGCGGAAGGTGTCCAGGTCCTGGGCTTCACCGTGGTAGCCCGGTACCAGCGGTACGCCTGCCGCTTCCATCAGCGCCTTGGCCGCCGACTTGCTGCCCATGGCATCGATGGCGCTGGCAGGCGGGCCGAGGAAGATCAGCCCGGCCTGTTCGATGGCGCGGGCGAAGCCTGCATTCTCGGAGAGGAAGCCATAGCCTGGGTGGATGGCCTGGGCGCCGCTGGCCTTGGCTGCCGCCAGCAGCTTGTCGATCACCAGGTAGCTCTCGGCGGCCTTGGTGCCGCCCAGGTCGATGCGGATGTCAGCTTCGCGGCTGTGGCGGGCGTCACGGTCGGTGGCGCTGTGCACGGCGACGGTGGTCAGGCCCATGGCCTTGGCGGTGCGCATGACCCGGCAGGCGATCTCGCCGCGGTTGGCGACCAGCAGGGTGGTCAGGGTAGGGCGGCTCATGGGCGCGGCTCCTTGTTGTCTTGCCAGGCGGGGCGGCGTTTTTCCAGGAAGGCGCGCAGGCCCTCCTGGCCTTCGGGGCTGACGCGGATGCGGGCGATGGTGTTCTCGCAGTAGCGGCGCAGCGCCGGGCTCAGCTCGCCGTCGTCCACCTCGCGCAGCAGGTCCTTGGTGGCGCGCAGGGCCTGGGGGCTGTTCTGCAGCAGATTGTCGACCCAAGCTTGGACCTGGGCATCGAGTTCGGCAGCCGGGTAGACCTCGGCCAACAGGCCCAGCTCGCGAGCACGCACGCCGCTGAAGCGTTCGGCGGTCAGGGCATAGCGACGCGCGGCGCGCTCGCCGATGGCCTTGACCACGAACGGGCTGATCACCGCCGGGGCCAGGCCGATGCGCACCTCGGACAGGCACAGCTGGGCATCCTCGGCACCGATGGCCATGTCGCAGCAGCTGATCAGGCCCAGGGCACCGCCGAAGGCCGCGCCTTGCACCACCGCCAGGGTCGGTGCCTTGAGGCGGTGCAGGGCGTACATCAGTTCGCCCAGCTCATGGGCGTCGTCCAGGTTGGTGTTGAAGTCCAGCTGCGCCGACTGCTGCATCCAGGCGAGGTCGGCACCGGCGCTGAAGTGTCGGCCACGACCGCGCAGCAGCACGAAACGCAGGCTGGCATCCTCGGCGAGCTGGTCGAGGGCGACGATCAGTTCGCGGATCATCTGCGCGTTGAAGGCGTTGTTCTTGTCTTCGCGGCTCAGCCACAGGGTGGCGAAGCCGCGAGGGTCCTTGATCACTTCCAGGGTGCTGAAATCGCTCATGGGTCACATCCGGAAAATGCCGAAGCGGCTCTGTTCGATCGGGGCGTTCAGCGCGGCGGACAACGCCAGGCCAAGCACGTCGCGGGTCTGGGCGGGGTCGATGACGCCGTCGTCCCACAGCCTTGCGCTGGAATAGTAGGGGTGGCCCTGACGCTCGTACTGGTCGAGGATCGGCTGCTTGAGCCTGGCCTCTTCCTCGGCGCTGAAGGCGGTACCGGCCCGTTCGCTCTGCTCGCGCTTGACCTGGGCCAGCACGCCAGCAGCCTGCTCGGCACCCATCACGCCGATGCGCGCGTTGGGCCACATCCACAGGAAGCGCGGGTCGTAGGCGCGGCCGCACATGCCGTAGTTGCCGGCACCGAAGCTGCCGCCGATGATCACCGTGAACTTCGGCACCTGGGCGCAGGCCACCGCGGTCACCAGCTTGGCGCCATGCTTGGCGATGCCACCTTCTTCGTATTTCTTGCCGACCATGAAGCCTGTAATGTTCTGCAGGAACAGCAGCGGGATACCGCGCTGGCAGGCCAGCTCGATGAAATGCGCACCTTTTTGCGCCGCCTCGGCAAAGAGGATGCCGTTGTTGGCCAGGATCGCCACCGGATAGCCGTGCAGGTGGGCGAAGCCGCATACCAGGGTGGTGCCGAACAGTGCCTTGAACTCATCGAACACCGAGCCATCGACCAGGCGCGCGATCACCTCGCGGACATCGAACGGCTGCTTGGCATCGGCAGGTACCACGCCATACAGTTCCTCGGCGTCGTACAGCGGGGCGACCGGCGCCTGGCGCTGCAATTTGCCGAGCTTGTGCCAGTTGAGGTTGGCCACGCTGCGCCGGGCCAGGGCCAGGGCGTGCTCGTCGTTGTCGGCATAGTGGTCGGCCACACCGCTGGTGCGGCAGTGCACGTCGGCGCCGCCCAGGTCCTCGGCGCTCACCACCTCGCCGGTGGCGGCCTTCACCAAGGGGGGGCCGGCGAGGAAGATGGTCGCCTGCTGGCGCACCATGATCGCTTCGTCGGCCATGGCCGGCACATAGGCGCCGCCTGCGGTGCACGAGCCCATCACCACGGCGATCTGTGGGATCCCCAGGGCGCTCATGTTGGCCTGGTTGAAGAAAATCCGCCCGAAGTGCTCACGGTCGGGGAAGACCTCGTCCTGGCGGGGCAGGTTGGCGCCGCCGGAATCCACCAGGTAGATACATGGCAGGCGATTCTGCAGGGCGATGGCCTGGGCGCGCAGGTGCTTCTTCACCGTCAGCGGGTAGTAGGAGCCGCCTTTGACCGTGGCATCGTTGGCCACGACCATGCACTCCACCCCTTCGATACGGCCGATGCCGGCGATCACGCCGGCGGCGGGCACGTCTTCGCCGTAGACCTCATGGGCGGCCAACTGGCCGATCTCGAGGAATGGCGAGCCCGGGTCGAGCAGCCGGTCGATGCGCTCACGCGGCAGCAGCTTGCCCCGCGAGGTGTGCCGCTCCTGGGCCTTCGGGCCGCCGCCCTGGGCGACATGGGCGAGCAGGGTACGCAGGGCCTGCACCTGTTCGCGCATGGCCGCGCTGTTGGTGGCGAATTCCGCCGAGCGCGGGTTGATCTGGGTGTGCAAGGTAGCCATTGGCGCCGGTTCCTCGTGCTCAGCGGGTTTCGTTGAACAGTTCGCGACCGATCAGCATCCGGCGGATCTCGCTGGTGCCGGCGCCGATCTCGTACAGCTTGGCGTCGCGCAGCAGGCGGCCGGCCGGGAATTCGTTGATGTAGCCGTTGCCGCCCAGAATCTGGATCGCTTCCAGGGCCATCTGGGTGGCGCGCTCGGCCGTGTAGAGGATCACCCCGGCGGCGTCCTTGCGGGTGGTCTCGCCGCGGTCGCAGGCCTGGGCCACCGCATACAGGTAGGCGCGGCTGGCGTTGAGCTGGGTGTACATGTCGGCGATCTTGCCCTGGATCAGCTGGAACTCGCCGATGCTCTGGCCGAACTGCTTGCGGTCATGGATGTAGGGCACCACCAGGTCCATGCAGGCCTGCATGATCCCGGTCGGGCCGCCGGAGAGCACCACGCGCTCGTAGTCCAGGCCGCTCATCAATACCCGTACGCCACCGTTGAGCTGGCCGAGGATGTTCTCTTCAGGCACTTCCACGCCATCGAAGAACAGCTCGCAGGTGTTGGAGCCGCGCATGCCCAGCTTGTCGAACTTGTTGCTGCGCGAGAAGCCCTTCCAGTCACGCTCGACGATGAATGCGGTGATGCCGTGGGGGCCCTTGTCCAGGTCGGTCTTGGCGTAGATCACGTAGGTGTTGGCGTCGGGGCCGTTGGTGATCCAGGTCTTGCTGCCGTTGAGCACGTAGCGGTCGCCGCGCTTCTCGGCGCGCAGCTTCATCGATACCACGTCGGAGCCGGCGTTGGGTTCGCTCATGGCCAGGGCGCCGATGTGCTCGCCGCTGATCAGCTTGGGCAGGTATTTCTGCTTTTGCTCATGGGTGCCGTTGCGGTTGATCTGGTTGACGCACAGGTTGGAGTGGGCGCCATAGGACAGGGCTACCGAGGCCGAGCCACGGCTGATCTCTTCCATCGATACCACGTGGGCCAGGTAGCCCAGGCCCGCGCCGCCGTATTCCTCCGGCACGGTGATACCCAGCAGGCCCATGTCGCCGAACTTGCGCCACATGTCGGCGGGGAACAGGTTGTCCTGGTCGATCTGCGCGGCGCGTGGGGCCAGCTCGGCGGCAACGAAGGTGCGCACCTGGTCGCGAAGCATGTCGATGGTTTCGCCCAGGGCGAAGTTCAGGGTGGGGTAATGCATGCGGGGGCACCTTCTTGTTCTTGAGGTTGGTAGACGTCGCACTGTCACTGTGGGAGCGGGCTTGTTCCGCGATTGCGTCAGATCCAACGACGATGTCAGCCCTGGCTGGCGCAATCGCGGGGCAAGCCCGCTCCCACGGGGTAGGTGCAAAACCGGTACTTGTATTTTCACCTTTACGTTAACGTAAACCTGGCTTCGGAAGCTGTCAATCGGCTCGTGACCTTTACGTTAACGTTAATCTGCGCCAGAGTAGCCGCGCTTGCTTCAGTCATGCCCAGAACAACCACAAGAAGGGATACCCATGAGTCAACCAAGCTACACCCGCGGTCGCCAGGACCGCCCGTTGTTGACCCAGACCATCGGCCAGGCCTTCGACGCCACCGTGGCCCGCAACCCCGACGGCGAAGCCCTGGTGGTGCGGCACCAGGGCCTACGCTACAGCTGGCGGGCGCTGGCCGGGCAGGTCGATGGCCATGCGCGCGCGCTCATGGCGCTGGGCGTGCAGGTCGGCGACCGGGTCGGGATCTGGGCGCCCAACTGCGCCCAGTGGTGCATCCTACAGCTGGCCAGCGCCAAGGTCGGCGCGATCTTGGTCAATATCAACCCGGCCTACCGGGTCGGCGAACTGGAATACGTGCTGCGCCAGTCCGGTTGCAGTTGGCTGGTCTGCGCCGATGCCTTCAAGACCTCCGACTACCATGCCATGGTCCTGGACCTGGTCCCCGAGCTTGCCACCTGCGCCCATGGCCAGCTGGCCTGCGAGCGGCTCCCGGCGTTGCGTGGGGTGATCAGCCTGGCAGCGAACCCGCCGGCCGGCTTCCTGTCCTGGGGCCATTTGGCCGAGCGGGCAGGGCAGTGCGCCCCCGAGGCCTTCGAGGCCCGCCAGCGCAGCTTGCAGTTCGACCAGCCGGTGAACATCCAGTACACCTCCGGCACCACCGGCGCGCCCAAGGGGGCCACGCTCAGTCACTACAACATCCTCAACAACGGCCACATGGTCGGCGAGAGCCTGGGCCTGACCGAGCGCGACCGCATGGTGATCCCGGTGCCGTTGTATCACTGCTTCGGCATGGTCATGGCCAATCTGGGCTGCATCACCCATGGCAGCACCATGATCTACCCCAACGATGCCTTCGACCCGGGCCTGACCTTGCAGGCCGTGGCCGAGGAGCGTGCCAGCATCCTCTATGGGGTACCGACCATGTTCATCGCCATGCTCGACCACCCCGACCGCGCCGGGTTGGACCTGTCCAGCCTGCGCAGCGGCATCATGGCCGGCGCCACCTGCCCGATCGAGGTGATGCGCCGGGTGATCGAGCAGATGCACATGGCCAAGGTGCAGATCGCCTACGGCATGACCGAGACCAGCCCGGTGTCGCTGCAGACCGGCCCGGACGACGAACTGGAGCTGCGCGTGACCACGGTCGGTCGCACCCAGCCGCAGCTGGAAAGCAAGCTGGTGGACGAGCATGGCACTATCGTCCCGCGGGGCGAGATCGGCGAGCTATGCACCCGCGGCTACAGCGTCATGCTCGGCTACTGGGGCAACCCCCAGGCCACCCAGGACGCCATCGACCCGGCCGGCTGGATGCACAGCGGCGACCTGGCGGTGATGGACGAGCAGGGCTATGTGCGCATCGTCGGGCGCAACAAGGACATGATCATTCGGGGTGGGGAGAACATCTACCCGCGCGAGCTCGAGGAGTTCTTCTACACCCACCCGGCGGTAGCCGACGCCCAGGTGATCGGCATCCCCTGCAGCCGGTATGGGGAAGAGCTGGTCGCCTGGATCAAGCTGCACCCTGGGCACAGCGTGACGTCCGAGCAGCTGCAGCAGTGGTGCAAAGCGCGCATCGCCCATTTCAAGGTGCCGCGGCATTACCGCTTCGTCGACGAGTTCCCGATGACGGTGACCGGCAAGGTGCAGAAGTTCCGCATGCGCGAGATCAGCATGGCCGAGATCAAGCTGTAACCTGATCCTGTTATCACCGGTTCTGTGGGAGATTACCCAGCCCTTCGGGCTGCGCTGTCGCGCAGAGAACAAGCGGCCGATGCTTGCCCCTGTGGGAGCGGCGGTGCGGCGGTCCGACTTGTCCCGCGATCAAGGGCGAAGCCCTTGCCAGGCGACGGTGATATCGGGCTCGGCCTAATCGCGGGACAAGCCCGCTCCCACAAGGTGTACCGCGCTGTACTTGTCTATCCTTTGCCTTTCACCGGCGGCTCCTCGCTCGGCGGGTCGCCCACCGGCGGCGGTGGGCCCGGCTTGGTCGGCTCCTCGGGGTCTTCCTCGGGCTCCGGCGGCGGCAGGGTCGGGTCGTCGATATTCGGGTCCGGCGTCTCCGGTGGAATGGGAATACTCATGGCCAGGCCTCCCAGGGGAAATACGGCGTCGTTGCAGGCTTTGACCCGGCCCCGCGCCGTTCGCTCAATTTTTTTGAACCCCGGGCAGCTCCCACGGCTCTGAACCCTTACCGCCACTGCAAAAGGGAGCAAGGTTCGATGTCAGGTAATGAGCCCTTCGAAAGCGTGCCCATGGCCAACGACCACCCGGACCAGGCGATCAGCCTGTCCCAGGCGTTGCTGGCGCCACGTATCGTGATCGAGGACACCCAGCCCGTGCTCGATGCCGGCACCTTCGCCACCAAGGCGGTGCGCGGCCAGCCGGTGGCGGTGAGCAGCAAGGTCTATACCGATGGCCATGACCGCCTGGCGGTGACCTTGCACTGGCGCCAGGCCCACAGCCGGCGCTGGCACTGCACACCGATGCACTCGCCGGGCAACGACCTGTGGCTGGTCGAATTCACGCCCCTGGAACTGGGCCTGCACCTGTTCAGCATCGAAGCCTGGATCGACCCCTTCGCCACCTACTGCCATGACTTGGAGAAGAAGTACCACGCCGGCGTCGACGTCACGCTCGAGCTGGAGGAGGGCCGGCTGCTGCTGGGCAAGGGCATCGAGCGCAGCGATGGCCTGCTGCGCGAACAGCTCGAGCAGGTGCAGCAGCGCCTGCCGACCTTGGCTTCGGATGACCAGGTGGCCTTGCTGCTGCGGGCCGATACCGCCCTGCTGATGAGCGAGGCCGAGCACCGCAGCTACCTGACCCGCAGTGCTGAGTTCCCCGTGGACGTGGACCGTGAACAGGCCTTGTTCGCCAGCTGGTACGAACTGTTCCCCCGTTCCGTCACCGACAGCCCCGAGCGCCACGGCACGTTCAACGACGTGCACCAACGCCTGCCGATGATCCGCGACATGGGCTTCGACGTGCTGTATTTCCCGCCGATCCACCCCATCGGCAACAAGCACCGCAAGGGCCGCAACAATGCCCTGCAGGCCGAGCCGGGTGACCCGGGCAGTCCCTATGCCATTGGCAGCCCCGACGGTGGCCACGATGCCATCCACCCGCAGCTGGGCAGCCGCGAGGACTTCCGGCGCCTGGTGGCCGCTGCCGCCGAGCATGGTCTGGAGATCGCCCTGGACTTCGCCATCCAGTGCTCCCAGGACCACCCCTGGCTCACCGAGCACCCCGGCTGGTTCAGCTGGCGCCCAGACGGCACCATCCGCTACGCCGAGAACCCGCCGAAGAAATACCAGGACATCGTCAACGTCGATTTCTATGCCGCCGAGGCCGTGCCATCGCTGTGGCTGGCCCTGCGTGACGTGGTGGTCGGCTGGGTGGAGGAGGGCGTGCGCACCTTCCGTGTCGACAACCCGCACACCAAGCCGCTGCCGTTCTGGCAATGGCTGATCGCCAATGTACGCAGCCGCTACCCGGACGTGATCTTCCTCGCCGAGGCTTTCACCCGCCCGGCGATGATGGCGCGCCTGGGCAAGGTCGGCTACGCCCAGAGCTACACCTACTTCACCTGGCGCAACACCAAGCAGGAGCTGCGCGAGTACCTCCAGGAGCTCAACCAGCCGCCATGGCGCCATTGCTACCGGCCGAACTTCTTCGTCAACACGCCGGACATCAACCCCTATTTCCTGCAGACCAGCGGACGCGCGGGCTTTCTCATCCGCGCCGCCCTGGCAACCATGGGTTCCGGGCTGTGGGGCATGTATTCGGGCTTCGAGCTGTGCGAGGGCACACCGTTGCCGGGCAAGGAGGAGTACCTGGATTCGGAGAAGTACGAGATCCGCCCGCGGGACTTCACCCAGCCGGGCAACATCGTCGCCGAGATCGCCCAGCTCAACCGCATCCGGCGACAGAACCGTGCCCTGCAGACCCACCTGGGCATCGAGTTCTTCAACTGCTGGAACGACAACATCCTGTACTTCGGCAAGCGCACCCCGGAGCGCGACAACTACATCCTGGTGGCCGTGAGCCTGGACCCGCACAACGCCCAGGAGGCGCACTTCGAGTTACCGCTGTGGGAGCTGGGGCTGGATGACAACGCCGACACCCATGGCGAGGACCTGATGAACGGCCACCGTTGGACCTGGCACGGCAAGACCCAATGGATGCGCATCGAACCCTGGCACCTGCCGTTCGGTATCTGGCGAATCGAAAAACCCCATTGACTGTTGTAGGAGCGGCCTTGTGCCGCGAAAGGGCTGCGCGGCAGCCCCAGCCATTTGTCATGTTGCCGAGATCCTGGGGCCGCTTCGCGCCCCTTTCGCGGCACAAGGCCGCTCCTACCGGGGCGCGCCGAACCTGGAATCGGAAGGAGTCGCCCATGGCCAAGCGTTCCCGCCCACAAGCCTTCATCGACGACCCGCTGTGGTACAAGGACGCGGTGATCTACCAGTTGCACGTGAAATCGTTCTTCGACGCCAACAACGATGGCATCGGTGATTTCGCCGGGTTGATGAGCAAGCTCGACTACATCGCCGACCTGGGCGTCAACACCCTCTGGCTGCTGCCGTTCTACCCCTCGCCACGGCGCGACGACGGCTACGACATCGCCGAATACAAAGCCGTGCACCCCGACTACGGCAGCATGGCCGACGCCCGGCGCTTCATCGCCGAGGCCCACAAGCGCGGCCTGCGGGTGATCACCGAGCTGGTCATCAACCACACCTCCGACCAGCACCCCTGGTTCCAGCGCGCCCGCCACGCCAAGCGCGGCAGCAAGGCCCGGGACTTCTATGTGTGGTCGGACGACGACCAGAAATACGACGGCACGCGGATCATCTTCCTCGACACCGAGAAGTCCAACTGGACCTGGGACCCGGTCGCCGGCCAATACTTCTGGCACCGCTTCTACTCCCACCAGCCGGACCTGAACTTCGACAACCCGCAGGTGATGAAGGCGGTGATCGGGGTGATGCGCTTCTGGCTCGACCTGGGCGTCGACGGCCTGCGCCTGGACGCCATTCCCTACCTGATCGAGCGCGACGGCACCAACAACGAGAACCTGCCCGAGACCCACGCGGTGCTCAAGGCCATCCGCGCCGAGATCGACGCCAACTACCCCGACCGCATGCTCCTGGCCGAAGCCAACCAGTGGCCTGAGGATACCCGGCCGTATTTCGGCGAGGGCGATGGCGACGAATGCCACATGGCCTTCCATTTTCCGCTGATGCCGCGCATGTACATGGCCCTGGCCATGGAAGACCGCTTCCCCATCACCGACATCCTGCGCCAGACCCCGGAGATCCCGGCCAATTGCCAATGGGCGATCTTCCTGCGCAACCACGATGAGCTCACCCTCGAAATGGTCACCGACCGTGAGCGCGACTACTTGTGGAACTACTACGCCGAGGACCGCCGCGCGCGCATCAACCTGGGTATCCGTCGGCGCCTGGCGCCGCTGCTGCAGCGTGACCGTCGGCGCATCGAGCTGCTCACCAGCCTGCTGCTGTCCATGCCGGGCACCCCGACCTTGTACTACGGTGACGAGCTGGGGATGGGCGACAACATCTACCTGGGCGACCGCGACGGCGTGCGCACCCCCATGCAGTGGTCGCCGGACCGCAATGGCGGCTTCTCCCGGGCCGACCCCCAGCGCCTGGTGCTGCCGCCGATCATGGACCCGCTCTATGGCTACCAGACCGTCAACGTCGAGGCCCAGGCCCACGACCCGCATTCGTTGCTCAACTGGAACCGGCGCCTGCTGGCCGTGCGCAAGCAGCAGAAGGCCTTCGGTCGGGGCACCCTGAAGATGCTTACCCCCAGCAACCGGCGCATCCTCGCCTATATCCGCGAGTACACCGATGCCGAGGGCAACACCGAGATCGTGCTGTGCGTGGCCAACGTCTCCCGCGCCGCCCAGGCCGCCGAGCTGGACCTGGCCCCGTATGCCGACAAGGTCCCGGTGGAGATGCTCGGCGGCAGCGCCTTCCCGCCCATCGGTCAGCTGCCGTTCCTGCTGACCTTGCCGCCCTACGGCTTCTACTGGTTCCTGCTGGCTTCGCGCGACCGCATGCCCAGCTGGCACCTGGAGCCCGCCGAAGGCCTGCCGGAGCTGACCACCCTGGTATTGCGCAAGCGCATGGAGGAGCTGCTCGAAGCGCCTTCCAGCGACACCCTGCAAACCACCATCCTGCCCCAGTACCTGCCTAAGCGCCGCTGGTTCGCCGGCAAGCAGGGGCCGATCGACCAGGTGCGCCTGAGCTATGGGGTTCGCCTGGCCACGGCCACCACGCCGGTGCTACTCAGCGAGCTGGAAGTTCACAGTGACGGTGCCGTGCAGCACTACCAGCTGCCGTTCGGCCTGCTGCCCGAAGAGCAGATCAACAGTGCCTTGCCACAGCAGCTGGCGCTGTCGCGGGTACGCCGCGGCCGTCAGGTAGGCCTGATCACCGACGCCTTCGTGCTCGAACCGTTCATCCGCGCCGTGCTGAGCAACTGCCAGGCCGGCACCCGCCTGGCCGGTGGCGCCGGCGAGCTGCGCTTCGACTGCACCGCACAGCTGGCCACCCTGGAACTGGATCAGGACAGCGAAGTACGTTACCTCAGTGCCGAGCAGTCCAACAGCTCGGTGGTGGTGGGCGGCAGCCTCGTGCTCAAGCTGATCCGCCGGGTCAACCCGGGCATCCACCCGGAACTGGAAATGAGCGCCTACCTGACCGCTACCGGCTTCGGCAATATCTCGCCGCTGCTGGCGTGGGTCAGCCGCGTGGACGAGCAGGGCCAGCCGCACCTGCTGATGATTGCCCAGGGCTACCTGAACAACCAGGGCGATGCCTGGGAGTGGACGCAGAATACCCTCGAGCGTGCCGTGCGCGACGAGATGGAGCCTTCCACCGTCGAGCCCGAGGCGCACACCGATGCCTTGGCCGAACTCACAGGTTTTGCCGCCTTGCTTGGCCAGCGCCTGGGCGAAATGCACCTGTTGCTGGCCGCTCCCAGCGACGATGCGGCGTTCCAGCCACGTCCCAGCAGCGAACAGGACTGCGCCCGCTGGAGCACGCAGATCAGCGCCGAGCTGGCTCATGCATTGGACCTGCTGGCCCAGCATCGCGGTGACCTCGACAGCGACAGCCAGGCCCTGGTCGACGACCTGCTGCAACAGCGCGACGGCCTGGCCCAGCACGTCGACACCCTGGCCCGTCAGGCCCAGGGCGGCCTGCTGATGCGCGTGCACGGCGACCTGCACCTGGGCCAGGTGCTGGTGGTGCAGGGCGATGCCTACCTGATCGACTTCGAAGGCGAACCGGCGCGGCCGCTGGAGGAACGACGCGCCAAGCACAGCCCGTACAAGGATGTCAGCGGCGTGCTGCGTTCGTTCGACTATGCTGCAGCAATGATCCTGCGCAGCGCCTCGGCAGTGGACCTTTCCGATGCGGCGCGCCAGGCACGGCAGCGCGTCGCCCGGCAGTACCTGCACCAGTCACGGCATGCCTTCGTCGAGGCCTATGGCCTGGCCACCGCCGCCATGCCCCATGCCTGGGAGCAGGCCGAAGGCGAGCGCGCCGCGCTGGAGCTGTTCTGCCTGGAAAAAGCCGCCTACGAAATCACCTACGAAGCCGAGAACCGCCCGGGCTGGCTGGCCGTGCCTTTGCATGGGCTGCATGGGTTGATCAGCACCTGGGGCGAAGCATGAGTGCGATATCCAGGGCGTCGCTGCGCGCCCCAATCGCGGGGCAAGCCCGCTCCCACAGGGGATCGTGCATCCCACCTCTTGTGGGAGCGGGCTTGCCCCGCGATTGGGGCGCGAAGCGGCCCTCAACTAACGACCCAAAACATCTGGAAGGGTAAAAAGATGAATGCAATCACGCGTGAAAACGGCGGCCTTCGGCAACGGGACCTGGATGCCCTGGCCCGCGCCGAGCACGCCGACCCGTTCGCGGTACTGGGCCCGCACGGCGATGGTGCAGGTGGGCTGTTCGTCCGCGCCTTCCTACCCAACGCCCTCAATGCCCGGGTGCTGGCCCGCCACGATGGGCGCGTACTGGCCGAGATGGAGCAGGGCAGCCTGCCGGGGCTGTTCATCGCACACCTGGATGAAGCCCACCCGTACCTGTTGCAGATCGGCTGGGCCGGTGGCGAGCAGGTCACCGAGGACCCCTACAGCTTCGGCCCGCAACTGGGCGAGATGGACCTTTACCTGTTCGCCGAAGGCAACCACCGCGACCTTTCCGGGCGCTTCGGCGCCCAGCCGATGCATGCCGACGGCATCGACGGGGTGTGCTTCTCGGTGTGGGCGCCAAATGCCCGGCGGGTGTCGGTGGTGGGCGACTTCAACAACTGGGACGGCCGTCGCCACCCCATGCGCCTGCGCCACGATGCCGGTGTCTGGGAGCTGTTCGTACCGCGCCTGGGCGTGGGCGAGGCCTACAAGTTCGAGGTGCTCGGTCGCGATGGCGTGTTGCCGCTCAAGGCCGACCCCCTGGCCCGTGCCACCGAGCTGCCGCCCAGCACCGCCTCCAAGGTGGCCGCGGCGCTCAGCCACCCTTGGCAGGATCACGAGTGGATGCAGCAGCGCGCCGAGCGCCACGCTTACCGGGCACCGCTGTCGATCTACGAACTGCACGCCGGGTCCTGGCGTTGCGAGCTGGACGATGCCGGTGAAATCGCGCGCTTCTACAACTGGCGGGAACTGGCCGAGCGCCTGGTGCCCTATGTGCAGGATCTGGGGTTCACCCATATCGAGCTGCTGCCGATCATGGAACACCCCTTCGGCGGTTCCTGGGGCTACCAGCCGCTGTCGCTGTTCGCCCCCACGTCCCGCTATGGGACTGCCGAGGACTTCGCGGCCTTCGTCGATGCCTGCCACCAGGGCGGCATCGGGGTGATCCTCGACTGGGTGCCGGCGCATTTCCCCACCGACGAACATGGCCTTGCCCGCTTCGACGGCACGGCGTTGTACGAGTACGACAACCCCCTCGAAGGTTTCCACCAGGACTGGAATACACTGATCTACAACCTTGGCCGCAACGAAGTGCGCGGCTTCATGCTGGCCTCGGCCTTGCACTGGCTCAAGCACTTCCACATCGACGGCCTGCGGGTCGATGCCGTGGCCTCGATGCTCTATCGCGACTATTCGCGCAAGGCCGGCGAATGGGTGCCCAACCGCCATGGCGGGCGCGAGAACCTGGAAGCCATCGACTTCATCCGCCACCTCAATACCGTGGCGGCCCACGAGGCGCCGGGGGCGCTGATCATCGCCGAGGAGTCCACCGCCTGGCCGGGGGTGAGCCAGCCGGTGCAGCAGGGCGGGCTGGGCTTTGCCTACAAGTGGAACATGGGCTGGATGCACGACACCCTGCACTACATCCAGAACGATCCGGTGCACCGCGCCTATCATCACAACGAGATGAGCTTCGGCCTGATCTATGCCTACTCCGAACATTTCATCCTGCCCATCTCCCATGACGAGGTGGTGCACGGTAAGCATTCGCTGATCGACAAGATGCCGGGCGACCGCTGGCAGAAGTTCGCCAACCTGCGCGCCTACCTGGCGTTCATGTGGGCGCACCCGGGCAAGAAGCTGCTGTTCATGGGCTGCGAGTTCGGCCAATGGCGCGAGTGGAACCACGACCACCAGTTGGACTGGTACTTGCTGCAATACCCCGAGCACCAAGGGGTGCAGCGCCTGGTCGCGGACCTCAACCGCCTGTACCGTGAGCTGCCCGCCCTGCACGAGCAGGACTGCCAGCCCCAGGGCTTCCAGTGGCTGATCGGCGACGATGCGCACAACAGTGTGTATGCCTGGCTGCGCTGGAGCAGCGCCGGCGAGCCGCTGCTGGTGGTGGCCAACTTCACCCCGGTGCCGCGCGAGGGCTATCGGATCGGTGTGCCGTTCGGCGAGCGTTGGCAGGAGCTGCTCAACAGTGATGCCGAACTGTACGCCGGCACCAATGTCGGCAACCTGGGGGCGGTGGCCAGCGAGCAGATGCCCAGCCATGGGCAGCCGCTGTCGCTGGCGCTGAACCTGCCGCCGCTGGGTGTGCTGGTGATGAAGCCGGCGTGACCCGGTGGCGGCACTGGCCAATCGCCGGCAAGCCGGCTCCCACCGTGATTTCGCACGTCTCGAGCGCGGCGCAACCTCGGTGGGAGCCGGCTCCGCCAGCCCCACAGGGATAGCGCCAAGGCCAAGGGCGGCGCCTGGCCGGTGGGAGCCGGCTTGCCGGCGATAGGGCCATAATGACCTACCAGCGCATCCTGACTCCTAGGCTGCCGATCAGGCCGTTCAGGTCATTGCCATCCACATCGCTGCTGTAGTCGGCGCTGACGAATAGCGCGACCTTCGGCGTCACCCGTGCCACCAGCCCCAAACCCAGGTCCACGGTGGTGGAGTAGCGGGAGCTGGAGATCTTGTCTACCTGGTCCAGCTTCACCGTGTCGGCATTGCTGAAGTCGTACCAGACGTTGGTCCGCACATAGGGTTCGATCGGCATCCCGCGCACTTCGTAGCGACCCGACAGCTTGGCGCCGACCCGGCCGCTCCAGCTCGGCTGGCTGTCGAAGGCCTGCAAAGTCTCTTCCTGCGCCCGGTTGCTGGGGAAAAATTGCTGGTTGATCAACTGCGCCTGGGGCTCGATCACCCAACCGCCTCCCAGGCCGATGGGGTAGCCGCCTTCGACCGAGAAGGTCACCGCATGGCCGCTGTCGTCCAAACGCTGGCCGTTCTCGCCGCGGCCATTGACGTCGATACGCGTACCCATGGCCACGGCATCGACATGCCAGCCCTGTTCATGGGTCATGCTCCAGTACACCCCCAGGCTCTCGCCGCTGAGGTTGACGGCATTCTTCTGCTTGTCGCCGAGCAACCGGCGCATGCCGTTGAAGCTGGTCTGCAGGTTGTTGTGGCCGACGAAGAACCCGGCGCGGTGCACATGGCCGTCGCTGGTTTCGCGCACGAACAGGTCCGGGCCGATCATCAGCTGCTGGCTGGGCGCCTCCAGCTGCGCTGGCACCTGGGCGCCGGGCCGGGCGGGGCCTGGGAAGAACTGCGCCCATTGGCTGGCGGTGAGGTCGGGCGCCGGTTGCCGGTGGCGTTCGCCCATGCGCTCGGAAAACGCGTTCAGTGTGCCCAGGCCCAGGCCGCCGACGGTCACTGGGTCCAGGGACAGCTGAGGTACCGCCGGCGGTTGCAGAAAACTGTCGAAAGGCATGCTCTCCTGCAGTTCGAGCGCGAAGGTTTCCACCGGGGTTGCCAGGAGCAGCGACGTGGAAACCGCGCAGAAAATCGCGTCGAAGCGCAAAGGGTTCGAGGTTCTTTTCATGGCGGATCTCCTTTTGTTGTTGTGTGGGTGTGTTGGGCTGCCCTAGCGATCGGGTCCCGTTGCCCTTTACGACACAAAACAGAGGGCGACAGAGACCATCGCACCTGCCATCACGCGTGCGCACAAAGGCGCGTGCTAGAGGGCCGGCACGAGTTTTTACGTCTTGTTATAGAGTTCAGCTAAGGAGAGGTCGCAGCTTGCGTCAAGAAACGGTGAAAGATCCGTGAAGACGATATCGCACGATCTAATGCATTGATTCGCAGGGAAATACTTGGGGGTATATCAGGCATTCTTCTTTCCCGGCGACCGGCTATGCCGAATCATTGCTAGAGCCGCACCTCCACGGCCAGTGGCAGGTGGTCCGACAGGTGCGTCCACGGTTTGTGCCCAAGGATCCTGGGCGCATGGCTTTCGGCGTTGCGCAGGTAGATGCGGTCCAGGCGTAGCAAGGGCAGGCGCGCCGGGTAGGTGCGGGCGAGCAGGCCATGGTGGCGCTCGAAGGCCTCGTGCAGGTCGCGGTGGCGGCCCAGGGTATGGTTGCCACGCAACTGCCAGTCGTTGAAGTCGCCAGCGATGATCACCGGTTCGTCGGCCGGCAGGCTGTCGAGCAGCCGGCGCAGCAAGTGCAGCTGCTTCTGCCGGTGGCTTTCGAGCAGCGACAGGTGCACGCAGATGGCATGCACCGGGCGCTGGCCCGGCACATCGAGGATGCAGTGCAACAGGCCACGGCGCTCGGGGCCAGTGATCGACACGTCGAGGTTGCGGTGTTCGAGGATCGGGTATTTCGACAGCAGGGCGTTGCCATGGTGGCCGTCGGGGTACACCGCGTTGCGACCGTAGGCGAAGTCGCTCCACATGCTGTCGGCGAGGAATTCGTATTGGGAGGTCTGCGGCCAGCCGGGGTAGCGGGCGGCGTGGCGGTCGTGGCTGCCGAGCACTTCCTGGAGGAAGACGATATCGGCCTGGGTGCTGCGCACCGCCTCGCGCAACTCCGGCAGGATGAAGCGCCGGTTGAAGGCGGTGAAGCCTTTGTGGGTGTTCACGGTCAGCACCCGCACCCGATTCACGGTGGGGGCCTGGCTGACACTGACGAAACCTGGACCGCCGGCTTCGGGGTTCACGGCGTCTCCTGAAAAATGCCTACCTTCGGATCACCATTGAACCCTGTGGGAGATTCTATGGTGCTGGACAAGCTCAATTGCCTTCGCAATACGGCCCGCTTCGTGGGAGCTGGCGGAGCCTGCGATGGGCCGCAAAGCGGCCCCTTGAGTCTGGTGGGGCTTCAGCTTTGAGGGCTTGGGGCTGCTTTGCAGCCCATCGCAGGCTGTCGCCAGCTCCCACCGAGATTGCGCCGCTTTCAAGACTTGCGAAATCGCTTTTGGGAGCGGGCTTGTGTAATGGCTGTTCTAGAGTCTAGGACCGAACGGCGCGCTTGGGGTTCACTCTTCGTCGCGTTGCAACGCCATCAGCAACACCGAGCGCCCCTTGACCTCGAACACCGTGTCGAATGCCAGGTGCTGCGGCTTGCGCATCTGCGGCCGGTCGGTGTCGACCAGGCAGCTCCAGTAGTCGCCTTCGGGCACCGACGGCAGGTGGAACGGCACGGTGTCATGGTAGGCGTTGACGATCAGCAGCAAGGTCGCCTCGGCCCCTGGCCTGGCGATGCCGCTGACCTGGGCGCGGCCATCCATGAGCATGCCCAGGCAGCGGCCGTGGGGATCTTCCCATTGCGCCACGCTCATTTCGCTGCCGTCCGGAGCCAGCCAGGTGACATCCTTGACCCCGATCGCTTCGTTGTAGTCGCCGACCAGGAAGCGTGAGCGGCGCAGCACCGGGTAGGCCAGGCGCAGGCGGGTCAGGCGCTTGACGAAGGCCAGCAGCTCGGCGCCGTCCTGGTCCAGGTCCCAGTTGATCCAGCCGATCTCGCTGTCCTGGCAGTAGGCGTTGTTGTTGCCATGCTGGGTGCGGCTGAATTCGTCGCCGGCAACGATCATCGGCGTGCCCTGGGCCAGCAGCAGGGTAGCGAAGAAGTTGCGCATCTGGCGCATGCGCAGGGCATTGATGCCGGGGTCGTCGGTGGGCCCTTCGACGCCGCAGTTCCACGACAGGTTGTTATCGGTACCGTCCTGGTTGTTCTCGTCGTTGTCTTCGTTGTGCTTGTCGTTGTACGAGACCAGGTCGCGCAGGGTGAAGCCGTCATGGGCGGTGACGAAGTTGACCGAGGCGTAGGGCCGCCTGCCGCGGTTGTTGAACAGGTCGCCCGAGGCGGTCATGCGTGCGGCGAAGTCGGCCAGTTGGCCCTCGTCGCCTTTCCAGAAGGCCCGTACGGTGTCGCGGAAGCGGTCGTTCCACTCGGCCCAGCCCGGTGCGAAGTTGCCCACCTGGTAGCCGCCGGGGCCGCAGTCCCAGGGCTCGGCGATCAGCTTGACCTGGCGCAGCAGTGGGTCCTGGCGGCAGGCCACGAGGAAGCTGTGGCGCTCGCTGTAGCCTTCATGGTAACGGCCGAGAATGGTGGCCAGGTCGAAGCGGAAACCGTCGACATGCATCTCCCCGGCCCAGTAGCGCAGCGAGTCGGTGACCAGCTGCAGCACGCAGGGGTGGCTCAGGTCCAGGGTGTTGCCGGTGCCGGAATCGTTGATGTAGTAGCGTTTGTCATCGGGCATCAGCCGGTAGTAGGAGGCGTTATCGACGCCGCGCATCGACAGGGTCGGGCCCAGTTCGTTGCCTTCGGCGGTGTGGTTGTAGACCACGTCCAGGATCAGCTCCAGGCCCGCGTCGTGCAGGTGCGCGACCATCTCCTTGAACTCGGCGATCTTGCCGCTGGCCAGGTATTTGGGGTGCGGTGCAAAGAAGGCGATGCTGTTGTAGCCCCAGTAGTTGTTCAGGCCTTTTTGCAACAGGTGCTGGTCGTTGACGAAGGCGTGTATCGGCAACAGCTCGATGGACGAGACACCGAGGTCCTTGATGTGCTTGAGCAATTCATCGTTGGCCAGGCCTGCGAAGGTCCCTCGGTGTGCTTCGGGCACGGCCGGGTGGCGCATGCTGATGCCACGGGTGTGGGCCTCGTAGAGGATGGTGCGCTCCCAGGGGATCTGCACGCGCTGGTCGCGGCCCCAGGTGAAGGCCGGGTCGATGACTTTGCATTTGGGCACGAAGGGCGCGCTGTCGCGCTCATCGAACGAGAGGTCGCCATCGGGGTGGCCGATGGTGTAGCCGAACAGCGCCTCGGACCATTTCAGACTGCCCACCAGTTGCTTGGCGTAGGGGTCGATCAACAGTTTGTTGGGGTTGAAGCGGTGGCCGTTTTCCGGCTCGTAGGGGCCATGCACCCGGTAGCCGTAGACCAGCCCGGGGTGCGCGTCGGGCAGGTAGCCGTGATAGATCTCGTCGGTGTATTCGGGCAGCTCGATGCGTTCGAGTTCCTGTTCGCCGCTGGAGTCGAACAGGCACAGCTCGACCTTGGTAGCGTTGGCCGAGAACAGGGCAAAATTGACGCCGAGGCCGTCCCAGGTGGCGCCCAGGGGGAAGGGCAGGCCTTCGCGAATGCGCGATGGGGCGACGGAGCGGGTTTTCTTTGGAGTGCGGGGGCTCATGGCGGTCCTCTTCAAGCCGGGTGGACGGGCATCCTTCCTGGTCTGGCCCGGTCGCCGACACGCCGGCTCCCACGGCTACGGTGGCAGGTGGGAGCCGGCTTGCCGGCGATTGGCCGGGGCAGGTACTTCGGGTCGCAGGTCAACCCGCCGCCGGCTTCTTCACTGCCCGAGGTTTCTTGGCCGCCGCCGGCTTCTGCACCGGCGCCGTGCTCTTGGCCAACTCGTCCTTGGGCTTGGCCGCCGCCTTCTTGCGCGGTGCGGCCTTGGGTGCCAGGGCTTCGGCCTCGGCGAGCTTACGCGCCATGTCCCAATGGCGTTCCTCCTGGCCTGCAGGCTTACCCTCCGACTCCCAGATCTGGTAGGCGAATTCGCGGATACGTTTTTCATCGACGCTCATCATGACGCTCCTGGTGCTCAAGAATGTTGTATCAACAGGTTGACCGGAAACTCTGCCAGCACGGTGCTCAAACTCAGCTCCTTTGAAGGGCTGACAGCGGTGCTGGAAAAAAGTCCCGAGTAAGTGGCAGGTGAAAAGGCGAACGGCAGGATCACCCGGGTGTCGTCCCAGTTCTGCGCCGGGATCAGCGGGAGGGAGGCGTTGCCCAGTAGCGTGCAGGGCAGGCGTGGCACCACCACGACGGCCTGGGCGTCTTCGCCCAGGCGGGCGAAGGCCAGTACCTTGTCGGCATGCCGTCCCTGCACGGCCAGCGGTAGGTAGGCGCCACGCTGGAACAGGTCGGAGTGGGCCTGGCGGCAGTCCAGCACCCGCGCGATCAGTGCCTGCTTGATGCGCCCGTCGCGCCAGTGCATCAGCAACTTGGCCAAGGGCAGGCTGTCGCCCAGGCTGGCCCGTCGCGCGGCGTAGTCCACTGGGCGGCGGTTGTCCGGGTCGACCAGGCTCAGGTCCCAGAACTCGTTGCCCTGGTACAGGTCCGGCACGCCCGGGGTGGTCATGCGCAGCAGGCACTGGGCCAGGCCATTGAGCGCACCTGGGCAGGCGATGCGTTGTGCGGCCTCGTGCAGGGCGTGGCGCAGTTGTTGGTTTTCAGGCGCCAGCAGCAAGCCGTCGACATAGGCTGCACAGGCCTGTTCGTAGGCGTCGTTCGGCGCGCTCCAGCTGCTGCGCAGCTTGGCTTCGCGCAGGGCCTTCTGCTGCCACTGGCGCAGGCGCTCGGCGTATTGCTGCAGGGCTGTGGTGTCATGCAGGTCCAGGCCCAGGGGCCAGCTGCCGAGCAGGGTCTGGAACAGCAGCAGCTCGTCCGCCGGGCTTGGCGCCGGGCCATCGCCCAGGGCCTGGCGCAGCGGTGTGGCCAGCTCGCGCCAATGCTCGACCCGGCTGGCCAGCCAGGGCCCGAGTTCGCTGAGCACCGCCAGCCGCGCGCGACAGTCCTCGCCGCGCTTGTGGTCATGGGTGGCGGTGGCCAGCAGGTTGTCCGGGAAGTCCCGCAGGCGCCGTTGTGCCTCGTTGTGGAAGGCCTGCGGTGGTGCGCTGAAACGCTCGGCCTCGAAGCCCACGTCGTTGCGCGACAACAGCCGGCCGGAGCGGTAGAAGGCGGTGTCTTCCACGGCCTTGGCGGCGCTGGGCGCGGTCAGTTGCTGGAAGCGTACGCAGGCATGGCGCAGGTGCTTGCGTGGACGACCCGGCGGCAGCTGGCGCCAGGGTTGGCCGCCGAGCCAGCGCTCGAGGTGCTCGAGCAGCGGCCAGTCCGCCTCGGCCAGGCTTTGCCGGGCAGCGGCCAGGGCCTGCTGGAAGAAGGCCTCGTCTTCGCTGGGGCGGCCGCAGGCATTGATGTAGGTCCGGTACACCGGGTAGTGCTCGACCAAGGCCTGCAAGGCCCGGCGGATGGCGCCCAGGGTCAGGTCGCGGGTCATCAGGTCGTCGCGCGCCACCTGCAGCAGGGCCTGGGCCACCGACTCGCAGTCGCCGGCCAGGCTGGCGTTGAGCACCAGGTGCCGGGCCTGGCGGACTTCCTCGGCAAAGTCCGGGCGCTCGCTGACCGTGCTCCACAGCTCGGTCAGCGGCGCTTCACCGGCCGGGTCGTGCTGCAGCAGCGAGACCTGGTTCATGAATTCGTAGCCGGTGGTGCCGTCGGTGCGCCAGTCGCGGTGCAGGTGTTCGCCGGCGCCGAGGATCTTCTCCACGTAGATCGGGAAGTGCTCGACGTCCGCTTGCAAGGGCCGGCGTGCCAGCAGGCTGTCGACCCGGCGGCGCAGCTTGCGGCAATACTGGCGCGGGTCGGCCAGGCCGTCGATATGGTCGATGCGCAGGCCGTCCACCAAGCCGCGCTCGATCAGCTCGAACAGCTTGGCGTGGGTGGCTTCGAACACCACCGCCCGTTCCACCCGCAGGCCACCGAGCTCGTTGATGTCGAAGAAGCGCCGCCAGTTGATGTCGTCGGCTGCAGTGCGCCAGCTGGCCAGGCGGTAGGTCTGGCGCTCCAGCAGCAGATGCAGGCGCTTGAAGCCTGCCTCGGTGCGGCTGTCGAAGGCAGCCAGGGCACCGTCCAGGCTATCGCCCTGGCGCACCCGCCGCGCCAGTTCCGCCTGCAGGGGCAGGGCATCGGCCAACGGGTCGGCGGCTTCGTGCAGGGCCGTGAAATGCTGCGCCAGGGCTTGCACCTGCGGGTGCTCGCTGTGGGCCAGGATGCGCCCGTAGTCCAGCGGGCAGATGGGGAAACGGTGCTCGTAGTGCGCCACCTGCAACAGACCCTGCTCAGGCTCGAATGTCAGGGGCAGTTCGCCGTTCTGCAGGGCCACGCCATAGTCGCTGCCCAAAAATGGCAGCAGCAGTTGGCCGGCCAGCAACGGGTCGCTGGAGTGCCACTGGATATCGAAGAATTCGGCATAGGGGCTGCGTCGGCCCCAGGCCAGCAGGCTCTGCCACCAGGGGTTGTCGGCGCCGCCCACGGCCATATGGTTGGATACCGTGTCCAGAATCAAGCCCATGCCGTGCTGGCGCAGGGCGGCGACCAGGCGCTCAAGCGCTGCCTCGCCGCCAAGCTCGGGGTTGACCTGGGTCGGGTCGACCACATCGTAGCCATGGCGTGAGCCGGCCCGTGCCTTGAGAATCGGCGAGGCATACACATGGCTGATGCCCAGTTGGGCAAAGTAGGGCACCAGCGGCACGGCATCATCGAGGGTGAAGTCACTGTGCAGTTGCAGACGTACCGTGGCGGTCAACGGCTTCATCGGTCACGCTCCCAGGCTTGTTCGCGGGCCTGGGCCAGCAGCTCCAGGCGACGTGCGGCGTCTTCGTCGTCCAGCAGCTCGCGCACCGGGCGGGCGAAGCGGCGGCGCCAGTTGGGGTGGCCGTCGGTGGTGCCGGGCAGGTTGGGTTGCTCGTCGCAGCCGAGCAGGTCCTCCAGCGGCACCAGCACCAGCGGGGCACGGGTATGGCCGACGTAGCGGATGGCGGCGTCGATCAGGGCATCGTCGTCAGCCAGTGCACCATAGTTCTGTTCCAGTGTACGGCGCAGGCCATCGCGCTCCAGCTGGCGGGTGTGCCGCCAGCGTAGTTCGGCGGCAGCATCGACCAGCTGCAAGCGGTGGCTCCAGTCGATGTCGCGGGCCTGCAGCCAGCCGGCCAGCGGCGCCAAATCATGGGTGCCGGTGGTGGCCAGGGCATTGTCCGGCCAATCGAGGATGGGCTTGAAGTGCCCGGGCGGTTCCTGCTCGAACGGCAGCACGCGCATACCCAGCACCGCCTTGGCAGCCAGGGTCTCGCGCAGGCCTTCCGGTACCGTGCCCAGGTCTTCGCCGAGGATCACCGCCTGGTGGCGTACCGATTCCAGGGCCAGCAGGCGCAGCAGGTCGTCCAGCGGGTAGTTCAGGTAGGCCCCTTCGCTGGGCCGGGAGCCGCGAGGGATCAGCCACAACCGGCGCAGCCCCATGACATGGTCGATGCGCAGGCCGCCGGCGTGGGCCAGGTTGGCCCGTAACATCTCGATGAAGGCGCGATAGCCGTTGCGCTTGAGGCCCTCCGGGGAGAATGCGCAGATGCCCCAGTCCTGGCCCAGGCGGTTGAGGATATCCGGGGGGGCGCCGACCTTGAGGTCGGCCAGCAATTCATCCTGACGGCTCCAGGCCTGGCTGCCGGCGCCGTCGGCTCCTACGGCCAGGTCGGCGATCAGGCCCACGGCCATGCCGTTGCCACGGGCGGCTTCCTGGGCACGCTGCAGGCCGCGCTCGGTGAGCCACTGGCAGAAGGCATGGAAATTCACCTGCTCGCGGTGGCTGTCGGCGAACGCCTCCACTTCGGGGTGGTAGGGGTCATGCCAGGCAGTTGGCCAGTTGCGCCAGTCGGCGCCCAGGCCGCGTGCGGCCGCCTCGGCCTGCAGCACCTGGAAACGGCAATGGTGCGCCAGGGCCTGGCCGCCGGCTTCGCGGAAGCTGTCGAAATCGCTGTGCAGCGGGTGGTTGCCCTGGCTGAAGTCCCGGTACAGGGCTTGCAGCAGGCGGTGTCGGGCATCGGCCGCGCGGGGCCAATCCACCAAGGGCTGGCTTTGCAGCTCGTCCAGGGTCTGTTGCAGGTCGCAGGCCTCGATGGCCATGCGCACCTCGCGCTCTCTGAGCAGGGCTGCCGGGCTGGCATAGAGTTCGTTGAGCAGCAGGCGGCTGGAAGGGGAGTAGGGGCTGTAGTGACGTTGGTCCACTGCCGAGAGGGCGTGTATCGGGCTGATGGCCAGGGCGTCGGCGCCCCGTTCGGCGGCCGCGCGCGCCAGCTGCTCCAGGGCCATGCAGTCGCCATAGCCGCCGTCACCCGGGCGGCGCAGGCTGTACAGCTGCACCGACAGGCCCCAACAGCGCGGTGGCGGCTGGTCGACGGCATTTTCCAGGGCATGGCAGCGCGGTGGTGCCACGGCGAGGGTGAAGCGGTGCTCGCCGAGGCTGAGCTGGTGATAACCGATGGGGAGCTCGCCCGGCAGGCGGGCATGGCTGTCCAGGGAGAGGGATCGCGTGGTCCCGTCTTCCAGGGTGCAGTTCAATGTGCTGCCTGGGTTGAAATAGCGTGCCAGGTCCAGCGGCTGGCCGAGGTCAGCGGTGAGCAGCGGTGGCAAGTGGTCGCGGTCTTCGGCCTGATCCAGGGCCAGCAGGCTGGCGGCGATGTCGGCCTCATCGTCGGCCGGGTGGCCAAGGCCGGCGAGCACCTTGCGCAGCACGTCGTCGCTGACCTGTTGCGGGCGGGTGTTGGCGTCGATCCAGTCGCGGGCCAGGCCCACCCGGGCGGCCAGTCGATGCAGGGGTAGGTCGCTCATGGCGTCTCCTGGCCGGGGGGCAGCAGGCTGGCCACGCAACTGTGCGCGGGCAGGGTGGTGTCGTGGTGCGCGGTGTCGCTGCTGTCGAACAGCCAATGCTGGACGGGCGGCAGGGCCACCGGTTGCGCCTGGGCGGCGAGGTTGAGGTCGATGCGCAGCTCGCTGCCATCGCCCAGCCGCCAGCGCGCGGTCAGGGCGTACTCGCCCAGCACCTCGGCACCCAGGGCACGGCTGCCGGGCAGGTGCGGGACGATATGCCGATGGCGCAGGGCCAGCAGGCGCTGGTATAGCCCGTGCCAGCCGGCCAACACGTCCTGTGCGGTGGGCCGCGAGGCGTCGAAGGTGGCCTTGGCGTTGGGGTCGGGAATGTGTGCGCGTGCTTGCGGGTCGGCGAAGGCGGCGAAGTGGGCGAACTCGGCACGGCGGCCTTCGCGTACGGCGTCGGCCAGTTCGTCGTGGTGGTCGGTGAAGAACAGGAACGGTTGCCGACTGCCTTCTTCGTCGCCCATGAACAGTAGCGGAATCATCGGCGCCAGCAGCAACAGGCCAGTGGCCGCGCGCAGGGCCTGGGGTGGGCAAAGGCGGGTGAGGCGTTCGCCCAGG
This sequence comes from Pseudomonas shiyinii, assembly GCF_056725765.1. NCBI lineage: Bacteria > Pseudomonadati > Pseudomonadota > Gammaproteobacteria > Pseudomonadales > Pseudomonadaceae > Pseudomonas > Pseudomonas shiyinii. The sequence continues at coordinate 1,590,759 of NZ_CM161522.1, forward strand.
GCGCGGTTGCCGACCTGGTCGTGGTTCTGCAGGAACAGCACGAAAGCGCTGGGCGCCAGGTGGGTGCTGGGCTCGCCCCGGGGCGTACCATGACGGTTGGGCTGGCCCTGGAACACGAAGCCTTCGCTCAAGGCACGGGCGAGCTGTTCGATGGGGCGGTCTTTGTAGTCGGCGTAGTAGCCTTCGGTTTCGCCGGTCAGCAGGACGTGCAGGGCGTTGTGGCCGTCATCGTTCCACTGGGCGTCGAAGCCGTGCGTCAGGAGCGAGGCCTGGTTGTGCTCATTCTCGAGCACCAGCCAGGTATGGCGGGTGTCGGCCCCTGTCGCTGCCCGGACACGCGCCGCCAGCTCCACCAGGAAATCGGGCTGGTCGATGGCATGCACCGCATCCAGCCGCAGGCCGTCGAAGCGGTAGTCGCACAGCCACATCAATGCATTCTGGATAAAGTATTCGCGCACTTGGGGCCTGCGGAAATCGATGGCCGCGCCCCAGGGCGTATGGCGGTCCTCGCGGAAGAATCCGCTGGCATATCCATGCAGGTAGTTGCCGTCGGGCCCGAAGTGGTTGTAGACCACATCGAGGATCACCATCAGGCCAAGGCCGTGGGCCTGGTCGATCAACGCGCACAGGTCGGCCGGGCTGCCATAGGTGTGCTGCGGGGCGAACGGCAGCACGCCGTCATAACCCCAGTTGCGTTCGCCCGGGAACTGCCCCACAGGCATCAGCTCGATGGCCGTGATGCCCAGTTCAGCCAGGCGCGGCAGTTGCCGGGCGACGCCGGCGTAGCCGCCGAGCAGGCCGACATGCAGCTCCTGGATCACCGCCTCGTGCCAGGGACGCCCCTGCCAAGGGTGATGCCAGGGGTAGCTGGCCACGTCCACCACCTGGCTGGGCCCATGGACCCCTTCGGGTTGGTAGCGCGACGCCGGGTCGGCTACTTCCAGTCGGTCGTCGATTCGATAGCGATAGCGGCTGCCCGCCTGGCAGGGGGCCAGGCCGGTGAACCAGCCATCCCCCTCCGGCAGCAGCTCGATCGCCGGTTGTCGTTCCAGCTGCAAGCTCACGCTGCGCGCATCCGGCGCCCAGAGGGCGAAGCGCGCCGACGTGGCGTCCAGCAAGTGTGCGCCATGCCTGTGCATCTTCGGTGCCCCCGTTCAGTAGTGGCCGACGTGGGCCTGGCAGACCAGCTCCTCGTACAGCCGGGCGTAGGGTTCCACCGCCTGGCACCAGTTGAACGGCTGGGTCATGGCCAGGCAGCGCATGGCGTTGAGCAGGTCCTTCTTGGCATATACATAGAAGGCCCGGGCCAGCGCCTCGCGGTAGCTGTCCACCGTGGACTCGTCGAACAAGAAGCCCGTGACGCCATTTTCGATGGTGTCCGCCAGGCCGCCGGTGTTGCGCGCCACCGGCAGCGAGCCGAAGCGCTGCGCATACATCTGGCTCAGGCCGCACGGCTCGTAGCGCGACGGCATGAGCAGGAAGTCGCTGCCAGCGAACATGCGCCGGGCGTCGGTTTCGTTGAAGCCGATGCGCACGCCCACACGGCCCGGGTAGCGCAGGGCCAGCTCGCGCATGGCCTGTTCTTCTTCCGGTTCGCCACGGCCGATGATCGCGATCTGGCCTCCTTGGCTGACGATGTAGTCGGCCACGCCCAAGGTCAGGTCCAGGCCTTTCTGGTAGACCAGGCGCGAGACCACGGCGAACAACGGTCCTTCGGATGCCTCAAGTTGGAACAGCTCGCGCACTTGTTGTGCATTGCGCGCCTTGCCGTCCCAGTCGTTGAGGCTGAAGTTGTGCTCCAGATGCTTGTCGGTGGCCGAGTCCCAGCTCTCGTCGATACCGTTGGGGATGCCGCCGAGCAGGCCTTGCTGGGCCTTGCTGGACAGGAAACCGTCCAGCCCGCAGCCGAACGCCGGGGTGGTGATCTCACGGGCGTAGGTGGCACTCACCGTGGTGATGTGGCTGGAGTAGGCCAGGCCCGCCTTGAGGAACGACAGCTTGCCGTAGAACTCCATGCCCTCCTGCTGCAAGGCATGGTCGGGAATGGCCAGTTCCGGGCAGCAGCCGCGGCTGAACACGCCCTGGTAGGCCAGGTTGTGAATGGTGAACAGGGTCGGGGTGTTCAGGCCGCGCCAGTGCATGTACGCCGGCGCCAGGCCTGCTGGCCAATCGTGGGCGTGCACCAGGTCGGGGCGCCAGTGGATCATGCCTTCGCCGGCGGCGATTTCCGCGGCGGCCAGGCCCAGGCGGGCGAAGCGGATGTGGTTGTCGGGCCAGTCACGGCCATTGTTGGCGCCATAGGGCGTGCCGTCGCGCTGGTACAGCTCGGGGCAGAGCAATACATAGATGACCAGGCCATCGGGCAGGTCCATGCGCCCGATCTTGCACGGCGGCAGGGCCGCATGGCCGCCGAGTTCGCCGACGATATGGATGGGGTTGTCGCTTTCCACCACCTGGCGGTAGCCAGGGATCAGTACGCGCACGTCATGCAGATGGGAGAGGGCCCGTGGCAGGGCCGAAGACACATCGCCAAGCCCACCGGTCTTGACCAGGTCGGCGATTTCCGAGGTCACGAACAGGATCTTGCGTTTGTGCAGGTTATGACGCCGCTGGGTACCAGGTGCCTTGGCTGTCGTGGCGAAGTCCGGCAGAAGCGGTTCGCGGTTGTCCGGGTTGAATGTGTCTACGTGAGGCTCGACAGCGGCACTGATCATACTTCTCTCCGTCCCTTGTGTCGGGTGGCTGGGCACCCTTTGCGTTATGTCGTGTTGGTTCTCTCTGGTTCGTACGTCTTCGTAGTGCGTTCCTTGCCCCGGAGTCGTGCGCGCAAGCACACCGTGCAATCGGCATTCCAGCCGAAGGCAGTTGGACTGTTTGGGGTGGGTGGGCCGAGGCCGGGGTCGTCCCGTTGCTCTGGCCTACTTAATTCCTGACCTGCCGCTTTATTGGAAAGTTTCGATTTTTTTCCGTCCGGTTACCCAGACGGTTTGGCAGGCGGAATCCCGAGTGTAGGAGAGGTTGCGTTACAAATGTGACCCGCTGGTCACTTCGGTGACGACCGTAGGTCTGCGCAAACGTTGGCGGGTTGTTACCGGATATGAATTGATTGAGGTGTTGCCTGGGGATCGAGCGCCGCCCGCGCGGCGCATCGCGAGCTGCGCTCGCTCCTACGTTTGTTTACGGCCAGTAACGCCTGTGACAGGCGCGCGCGACCGCCTGGTTCGTACGACACGACATCGAGCCATACACCAAAGCGCCCGCGCGAAAATCCCACAGGATGAACTGGCCCGAAACAAACGTAGGAGCGAGCGCAGCTCGCGATGCGCCGCGCGGGCGGCGCTGGATCTCACCAACGCCGAAGCTGTTACGGTGGAAGAGTCGTACTAGAAGTGGGAGCCCGAAAAGCCCCCACGCCAAGGGAGGGGATGACTCAGAGGCTGATGGCTTTGTCTTCGCAGCGCGCCTGCTCAAGCAGCAGGTTCAACTGGGCGACCTGCTGGCGCAGTTGGTCGCGTTCATCTTTCAGGCGGCGCAGTTCGTCACGGCGCACGGTGACATAGAGGGTCTGGGTTGGAGTAGCAGGCATCAATGTACCCATGTAAACACCTCGCAATTCTGGACGTTTTTTTGGGGAGCGGGCGAGCCCGCCAATGTGCCGGTACTGGCAACACACCGTTCTAGGTTGAACACGACTCCCTATCGACGAGTGTTCCTTACAAGGGTAGACGCTCGTGCGGCGGGCATTCTGAATTCTTTTCCTGGCCTTGGGAACTTTTTTGTTTATCGTTGTCGCCCCGTTCGTCGGTGAACCCTCGAGCGGAGTGCTGGACTAATCTGAACACCTGAACCGCGTTGTCATCCATTTACCAAGGGGAGCTTCGGCACATGCAACTGGGAATCGTCGGGCTGGGCCGCATGGGCGGCAATATCGCGAGAAGGCTGATGCTCGCAGGGCACCGGACCGTGGTGCATGACCGTAACCGCGATGCGGTCGTGGCATTGGAGGGCGAGGGCGCCCAAGGGGCCCACGACCTGGGTGCCCTGGTACAGAAGCTCAAGGCTCCGCGCGCCGTGTGGGTGATGCTGCCGGCCGGCGAGCCCACCGAGCAGACCATCGCCCAGCTGGCCGAATTGCTGGAACCGGGCGACGCGATCATCGATGGTGGCAACACCTTCTACAAGGACGACATGCGCCGCGCCAGCGAACTGGCCAAGCGCGGCCTGCACTACCTCGACGTCGGCACCTCCGGTGGCGTGTGGGGCCTGGAGCGTGGCTACTGCATGATGATCGGCGGCGAGAAAGCCGTATTCGAGCGCCTGGAGCCGCTGTTCAAGGCCCTGGCTCCTGGCGTGGGCGACATCCCTCGGACCCAGGGCCGCGAAGGCGAGCATGGCCGCGCCGAGCATGGCTATATTCACGCAGGCCCCGCTGGCGCCGGGCACTACGTGAAGATGGTGCACAACGGCATCGAATACGGCCTGATGCAGGCCTACGCCGAAGGCTTCGACCTGCTGCGCAGCAAAGGCGGCCCGGAACTGCCCGAAGACCAGCGCTTCGACCTCGACGTGGCCGAGATCGCCGAAGTGTGGCGCCGTGGCAGCGTGGTCACCTCCTGGCTGCTCGACCTCACCGCCGATGCTCTGGTGGCCGACCCGCAGCTGGCACGCTTCAGTGGCTCGGTGTCCGACAGCGGGGAAGGCCGCTGGACCATCGACGCCGCCGTCGAACAGGCCGTGCCGGTGCCGGTGCTGTCCAGCGCGCTGTTCGCCCGCTTCCGTTCCCGCCAGCAGCAAGGGACCTACGGCGACAAGATCCTCTCGGCCATGCGCCTGGGCTTTGGCGGCCACGTCGAGAAAGGCAAATGAAGCCACAGAAGATTCCCGCTGCGCCGCCGTGCACCTTGTTCCTGTTCGGCGCCAACGGCGACCTGGTCAAGCGCCTGCTGATGCCGGCGCTGTACAACCTCAGCCGCGATGGCCTGCTGGACCGCAACCTGCGCATCGTCGGCGTTGACCACAACCCGGCCACCGCGCAGGCGTTCGCCGACCGCCTGCATGATTTCATGGCCGAGCGTGACAAGGGCGAAGGCGCCAACAAATGCCTGGATGACAAGCGCTGGGCACGCCTTGCCAAGCGCCTGGACTACCAGACCGGCGATTTCCTCGACCCCGCCACTTATGCGGCCATTGCCCGACGCATCGACAAGACCGCCCACGGTAATGCCATCTTCTACCTGGCCACCTCGCCGCGCTTCTTCCCCGAAGTGGCGCAGCGCCTGGGCGATGCCGGCCTGCTGGACGAGTCCGGCGGCGGCTTTCGCCGGGTCGTGGTGGAAAAGCCCTTCGGCACCGACCTGACCAGCGCCGAAGCCCTGAACGCCTGCCTGCTGGGTGTGATGACCGAGCGGCAGATCTACCGGATCGACCATTACCTGGGCAAGGAGACGGTGCAGAACATCCTGGTCAGCCGCTTCTCCAACGGCCTGTTCGAGTCGTTCTGGAACAACCACTACATCGACCATATTCAGATCACCGCCGCCGAAACCGTCGGCGTCGAGACCCGCGGTGCCTTCTACGACAACACCGGCGCCCTGCGCGACATGGTGCCCAATCACTTGTTCCAGTTGCTGGCGATGGTCGCCATGGAGCCCCCGGCCGCATTCGCCGCCGATGCCGTGCGCAGCGAGAAGGCCAAGGTGATCGGTGCCATCCGCCCCTGGTCGCAGAAGATGGCCCTGAAGAACTCCGTGCGCGGCCAGTACGTGGCCGGCAAGCAGGGCCGCAAGCGCCTGGCGGGTTACCGGCAGGAGCCAAACGTGGCCCCCGAGAGCCGCACCGAAACCTATGTGGCCTTGAAGGTGATGATCGACAACTGGCGCTGGGCCGGCGTGCCGTTCTACCTGCGCACCGGCAAGCGCATGAGCGTGCGCGACACCGAAATCGCCATCTGCTTCAAGCCCGCGCCCTATGCCCAGTTCCGCGAGTCGGAGCTGGAGCGGCCCAAGCCCAACTACCTGAAGATCCAGATCCAGCCCAACGAGGGCATGTGGTTCGACCTGCAGGCCAAGCGCCCCGGCCCTGAGCTGGTGATGGAGAATGTCGAGCTGGGCTTCGCCTACAAGGACTTCTTCCAGATGACCCCGGCGACCGGGTACGAGACGCTGATCTACGACTGCCTCACGGGCGACCAGACCCTGTTCCAGCGAGCCGACAACATCGAGAACGGTTGGCGCGCGGTGCAGCCGTTCCTGGATGCCTGGGCCAGCGGCGGCGAGGTCCATGAATACGCCGCCGGCGAAGACGGCCCTGAAGCGGGCAACGAGCTGCTTACGCGTGACAAGCGGGAGTGGCATACCTTGGGTTGAGGCGTCGCTCGTACCGCCCGATCGCGGGACAAGCCCACAGGGCGCCAGGCCTGTAGGAGCGGGCTTGTCCCGCGATCGGGGCGCATGGCGCCCCCGAATGCGCAGTCCAACAAAGGAGCCCCCATGCCAGCCCCGATCGAAGACTACGCCCTGCTGGGCAACTGCCGCAGCGCCGCCCTGGTCAGCCGCGATGGCTCACTGGACTGGCTGTGCCTGCCACGTTTCGATGCCCCGGCAGTCTTCGCCGCGCTGCTGGGCAACGAGGAAAACGGCCGTTGGCGCCTGGCTCCCTGCGACCTGGTGGAAACCACTCACCGGCGCTACCTCGACGATACCCTGATCCTGGAAACCACCTACACCACCGCCAGCGGTCGTGCCCGTGTCCTGGATTTCATGCCGCTGGGCGAGCACAGCGCCGTGGTCCGCATCGTCGAAGGCCTGGCCGGCGAAACCGGCTTCGAGATGGACCTGGTGCTGCGTTTCGACTACGGCCGCAGCGTGCCCTGGGTGGAAAGAATCGACCCGCTGACCCTGAGTGCCGTCGCCGGCCCAGACCGCCTCATCCTGCGCAGCACCGAGCCCGTCCATTCCCACGACCACCACAGCGTTTGCCGCTTCCGCGTCCACGCCGGCCAACGCCAGGTGTTCAGCCTGCGCCATCAGCTTTCGCACCTGCCCCCGCAGCCCGACTTCGATGTCGACCAGGCCTTGGAAAACAGCCATACCCAATGGCAGGCCTTCGCCGCCCGCTGCCCCGACGTCGGCCCCTGGACGCCCCTGGTCCGCCGCTCCCTGCTGACCCTCAAGGCCCTGACCTACGCCCCTACCGGCGGCATGGTCGCCGCCGCGACCACCTCCTTGCCCGAGCGCGTCGGCGGTGAGCGCAACTGGGACTACCGCTACTGCTGGCTACGCGACGCCACCATGACCCTGCTGGCGCTGATGAACCTCGGCTATTTCGACGAAGCCCAGGCCTGGCGCGAATGGCTGCTGCGCTCGGTGGCCGGCAACCCGGAACAGATGCAGATCATGTACGGCCTGGCCGGTGAGCGCGACCTGCCGGAATTCACCCTGCCGTGGCTCAGTGGCTACGAACAGTCCCGGCCCGTTCGCATCGGCAACGCCGCAGCCCAACAGCTGCAATTGGATATCTACGGCGAACTTGCCGACGCCATGACCCAGGCCATTCGCGGCGGCCTGCCCCGGCACCCGCGCAGCTCCGCCATCGCCCGCCTGATCCTGCCGTACCTGGAGCGCATCTGGCGCGAGCCTGACGAGGGTCTCTGGGAAGTGCGTGGCGGGCGGCAGCACTTCGTGCATTCCAAGGTCATGGCCTGGGTGGCCTTCGACCGCGCCGCGAGCCTTGCCGAAACCACCGAGGAGGACCGCGAGCGCGGGCGGCACTACCGGCAGGTAGCCGATGAGATTCACCGCGAAGTCTGCCAGCAAGGGCTCGACGCCAAACGCCAATGCTTCGTGCAGGCCTACGGCTCGAAGGAGGTGGACGCCAGCTTGCTGCAGATCGCCTTGACCGGCTTCCTGCCGGCGGAGGATCCCCGGTTCCTGTGCACGCTGGCGGAAATCGAAAAACGCCTGCTGCGCAACGGCTTGCTGCTGCGCTACGACAGCGACCGCTGCAGTGACGGGCTGACACCGGGGGAGGGAACGTTCCTGGTGTGCTCGTTCTGGCTGGCGGATGTGTACGTGCTGCTCGGCCGGCAGGAAGAGGCGCGGGCGCTGTATGAGCGGTTGGCGGGGCTGTGCAACGACGTCGGCTTGCTGGCGGAGCAGTACGACCCGGTGGGCAAGCGCATGCTCGGCAATTTCCCGCAGGCGTTCAGCCATATCGGCATCATCAATACCGCGCTGAACCTGCACCGGGCGCAGTGTCCAGTGCGCGATCGGGCGAATTGCAGCTGAACCTGCCGCACCGCCACTCACACACAAGGCTGGGGCAGCTCGACGGAACGACCCGGTTTCGCGTGTCGTCTGAACAGACAGGCATTCGAGGCCAGGAGTAGCCCCGCTCATGAACGTGCTCATCGGCTGTGCCGGTTGGAGCGTACCCAGCACCTATGCCGAGGTGTTTGCGCAGGCAGTCTGCCGGGCCGTGGCTGACCGACCTTCCATCGAGCTGATGCCTGTGGGGCAGTTCCCGGGCGAACGCCGTTGGGGTTATGACGGCGTGGCTTCGTGGGAGCTGGCGGAGCCTGCGATGGACCGCAAAGCGGCCTCTTGAGTCTGGAGGGGGCTCCACCGTTTGAGGGCTTGGGGCTGCTTTGCAGCCCATCGCAGGTTGTCGCCCCCACCGAGATTGCGCCGCTTTCAAGGCTTGCGAAATCCTCGTGGGAGATTACCCAGCCCTTCGGGCTGCGCTGTCGCGCAGAGAACAAGCGGCCAATGCTGCCCCAGTGGGAGCGGCGGTGCGGCGGTCCGACTTGTCCCGCGATCAAGGGCGAAGCCCTTGCCAGGCGACGGTGATATCGGGCCCGGCCTAATCGCGGGACAAGCCCACAGGGTGCCGCAAATCAAATGGTCATGCGTTGTTCTATGAGAGCCGGCTTGCCGGCGATGGGCCCAGCCTCAGCCAGCCAGGCTGGCGGTGTCGATCACGAACCGATACTTCACCTCGCCCCGCAGCATCCGTTCGTAGGCCTCGTTGATCTGCTCGGCACGCACCAGTTCGATATCCGCGACGATGCCATGCTCGGCGCAGAAATCGAGCATTTCCTGGGTCTCGGGAATACCGCCGATCATCGAACCGGCCAGGGTGCGGCGCTTCATGATCAGGTTGAAGACGTTGGGCGAGGAATGCGGCGAGGCCGGCGCGCCCACCAGGGTCATCGCCCCATCGCGCTTGAGCAGGACCAGGAACGCATCCAGGTCATGGGGCGCGGCGACCGTGTTGAGGATGACGTCGAAACTCTTGGCATGGGCGGCCATCTGCTGCGCATCACGCGACACCACCACCTCGTCGGCGCCCAGCGCCAGGGCCGCTTCGCGCTTGTGCTCGGATGTGGTGAACGCCACCACATGAGCACCCATGGCGTGAGCCAGCTTGATCCCCATGTGTCCCAGGCCGCCGATGCCGACCACGCCGACCTTCTTGCCGGGCCCGGCGTGCCAATGGCGCAGCGGCGAGTACGTGGTGATCCCCGCGCACAGCAGCGGCGCCACCGCGGCCAGTTGCGCCTCGGGGTGGCCGATACGCAGCACATAGCGTTCATGCACGACAATGGCCTCGGCGTACCCGCCCAACGTCCAGCCCGGCGCGTCCGGGGTCGGGAAGTTGTAGGTGCCGATCATGCCGTCGCAGTAGTTCTCCAGGCCTGCCTCGCAGTCATCGCAGTGCTTGCAGCTGTCGACGATGCAGCCCACACCGACCAGGTCGCCTGGTTTGAACGAGGCGACGTGGGCACCCACTGCCGTCACACGGCCGACGATTTCGTGGCCCGGGACGCAGGGGTAGTGCGTGCCTTCCCACTCGGAGCGCACCTGGTGCAGGTCCGAGTGGCAGATGCCGCAGAAGGCGATCTGGATCTGGACATCATGGGCGCCGGGTGTGCGGCGGGTGATGCGCAGCGGCTCCAGGGGTTGGTTGCCGGCGTGGGCACCGTAGGCATTGACTTGCATGGTATGACCCTCGTGAAGTTCGTGAGGGGCATTGTCCAGGTGGCAAGGCGCTGACCAGTAGCGTGATCCGCTGGATTGCTTGCCTGATCCTGTTGGGCATGCCAGTGCCTGGTGCCATGGGTTCAGTCCTTGACCACCGGCGCCAGGCAGTTGGTGATGCGCCAACCCATTCGTAACCGCCGGCTAGCGGGCCAAGGCTTCTCGGCTGTATTCCCCATCGACCAATCGCAGCAGGCCCAGTGGGTTGGCATTCTGCAGCGCGGGGGGGAGCAGTTCGTCGGGGTAGTTCTGGAAGCACACCGGCCGCAGGAACCGGTCGATGGCCAAGGTCCCCACGGAGGTGCCGCGGGCATCGGAAGTGGCGGGATAGGGGCCGCCGTGCACCATGGCATCGCAGACTTCCACACCGGTCGGGTAGCCGTTGAGCAACAGGCGGCCGACCTTTTCCTGCAACAGCTCACTCAACCAGCCGTGAGCCAGCAGTTCGGCGGGCTCGCCGATGAGGGTGGCGGTCAGCTGGCCGCGCAGGGCCTTGACCGCATCGACCAGTTGGGCCTGGTCTTGCACCTCGACCACCAGGGTCGCGGGGCCGAAAACCTCTTCCTGCAACAGGCCATCGCCTTCGAGCAGCAGGCTGACGTCGGCTTGGAACAGTTGTGGCTCGGCGTGTTGCGCACCCTGCGCCGCGCCTGCCAGGTGGCGGATGCCTGGGTGGGCGTGCAGGTGCTCCAGCGCTTGGCGGTAGCTGGCCAGGGTGCCGACATTGAGCATGGTCTGGGCCGGTTTGTCGGCTATCTGGGCCTTGAGCTGCTCGATGAAGGCGCTGAACGCAGGCGAGCGCAGGCCCAGGACCAAGCCTGGATTGGTGCAGAACTGCCCACAGCCGAGGGTGACCGAAGCGCTCAGTTCCTGGGCGATCGCCTCGCCGCGAACCTTCAGCGCAGCTGGCAGGACGATCACCGGGTTGATGCTGGACATCTCGGCGAACACGGGAATCGGCTGTGGGCGCTCGGCGGCCATGCGGCACAAGGCGCTGCCACCTTTGAGCGAGCCGGTGAAGCCAACCGCCTGGATCGCTGGATGCTTGACCAACCACTCACCGACACCGCTGCCATAGACCATGTTGAACACACCAGCCGGCATGGTGGTGCGTTCGGCTGCGCGCAGGATGGCATCGGCCACCCACTCGGCGGTGGCCATGTGGCCGCTGTGTGCCTTGAACACCACCGGGCAGCCAGCGGCCAGGGCCGATGCGGTGTCGCCGCCGGCGGTGGAGAAGGCCAAGGGGAAGTTGCTGGCGCCGAACACGGCGACCGGTCCGACGCCAATACGGTACTGGCGTAGGTCCGGGCGTGGTGCGGGCTGGCGCTCGGGCTGGGCGCGGTCGATACGTGCACCAAGGAAGTCGCCACGGCGCAGTACCTTGGCGAACAGGCGCATCTGCGCACTGGTCCGGCCGCGCTCACCCAGGATACGGGCACTGGGCAGCGCCGTTTCGCGGCACACGGTGGCGATGAAGTCGTCACCCAGGGCATCCAGTTCGTCGGCAATGGCGTCCAAAAACTCCGCACGTCTGCTTGCGGGCAGGTTGCGATAGCTCGGGAAGGCCGTGGCGGCTGCCTTGGCCGCGGCATCCGCCTCCGCTTCGGTGGCTTGGCTGAACCGGCCGGGCAAGGGTTCGCCGGTGGTGGCGTCCAGGCTCTGGAGCTGGATGCTGCCTTGGGCCGAGCGTTGGCCGCCGATGTAGTTGTGACCGAGGATCCGGGTCATGGAGGGGCTCCTGTAAGGGTAAACAAGAAGGTCAGGTGATGGCGCCGATCTGCCACGGCACGAACTCGTTCTGGCCATAGCCGTGCTGCTCGCTTTTGCTGCGTTCGCCCGAGGCAATGCGCAGCATCAGCCGATAGATGTGCTCGCCACGCTCCTCGATGGTCATGCTGCCGTCGGCAATACCGCCGCAGTTCACATCCATGTCTTCTTCCTGGGTCTCCCAAAGGCGCGTGTTGGTGGCCAGCTTGATCGAGGGGGAGGGCGCACAGCCGTAGGCCGAGCCACGTCCGGTGGTGAAGGCGATCAGGTTGGCACCACCTGCAACCTGGCCGGTGGCCGAGATCGGGTCGTAGCCGGGGGTGTCCATGAACACCAGGCCGTGGGCGCGCACCGGCTCGGCATACTCGTAGACGTCCATCAGGTCGCTGGAGCCGGCCTTGGCCACGGCGCCGAGGGACTTTTCCAGGATAGTGGTCAGGCCGCCGGCCTTGTTGCCGGCAGAAGGGTTGTTGTTCAGCTCGGCCCCCATGCGTTGGCAATAGGCCTCCCACCACTGGATGCGGGCGATCAGTTTCTCGCCGACGTGCTGGCTCACCGCACGGCGCGTCAGCAGGTGCTCGGCGCCATAGATTTCCGGGGTTTCCGACAGGATTGCAGTACCGCCAGCGGCCACCAGGCGGTCCACGGCATTGCCCAGGGCCGGATTGGCAGTGATGCCCGAATAGCCATCCGAGCCACCGCATTGCAGGCCTACGGTGAGGTGTCGCACGCTGACGGGCTGGCGTTCGACGCGGTTGGCCTCTTCGAGCAGCGATTCGACCTGGGCGATCCCGCTGGCAATGGTCTTGGACGTGCCGCCGGTGCCCTGGATGGTGAAGGTGCGCAGGGTGTTGCAACTTTCCAGGCCCTGGGCGGCAAGCAGGTCAGGGATCTGGTTGGTTTCGCAGCCCAGGCCGATCAGCAGCACTGCGGCGAAGTTGGCATGCACGGCGTATCCGCCCAGGGTCCGGCGCAGCATGGCCAACGCCTCGCCAGTGGGGTCGACAGCGCAACCGACGCCATGGGTCAGGGCGACCACGCCATCGACGTTGGGGTAGGGCGCCAGGGCTTCGGGGTGGATGTCGCGGCGGAAATGATCGGCGATGGCGCGAGCCACGGTCGCTGAGCAGTTCACCGAGGTCAGGATGCCGATGTAGTTGCGCGTGGCGACCCGGCCGTCCGGGCGTACGATGCCCATGAAGGTGTCTTCGGTGGGGGCCTGTACGCCCCGGGCATCGACGCCGAAGGCATAGTCGCGGGCGAAGTCGCCCATCGCCAGGTTATGCACGTGCACATGTTGTCCGGCCTCGATGGCCTGGCTGGCGAAGCCGATGATCTGCCCGTAACGGCGCAGCGGCTGGCCGGCCTCGAGGTCGCGGGCGGCCACCTTGTGGCCGGCGGGGATCGGTTCGAGCACCCGTACGCCTTCATCCAGGTGCAGGCCCTTGGGCAACGGCTGGCGAGCGATCAGCACGTCGTCCAGCGGGTTGAGTCGGATCACCGCATTGGCAGCGTTTTCACTGCCTGTCTTTGTAATCAGTTGCATGACATTCACCTCAAAGGGACGCGGCCATCAGGCCAGGCCGCGTTCGCGATAATCGATCAGGCCGGAGAACAGCATCAGGCCGAACGCCATGACCACGAAGAAGATCAGGGCCAGGAAGTACGAGCCGGTGAACTGCACGATCAGGCCGATCAGGATCGGGACCAGCACACCCACCATGTTGCCGCAGAAGTTCATGCTGCCGCCCAGCACGCCGGCCTTGGACTTGCCGCCGAGGATGGCCGGCAGGCACCAGTACATTCCGCACCAGCGAATGAAGAACAGTGCGACGCAGAGCAGGGCGATCACCTTCGCGGCATCCGGGGTATAGGCCACCAGCAGGATGCACAGGGCGGCCACGGCTGCCGAGCCTGCGAACATGCTGCGCATCACGGTGTTGGGCTGCCCGCCGTTGGTCTTCCACTTGTCGGCGATCCAGCCGCCGACCAGCTCGCCGACGAAACCGCACATGAAGATCAGGAAGGTCGCACCGCCCATGGCCTTGATGTCCAGGTCATGAGCCTTGTGCAGGTAGCTTGGCATCCAGGTCAGCAAGCCATAGAACACGCTGTTGTAGCAGGCATATCCTGCGAACATGCACAGTACCGAGCGGCTCTTGAGCAGCTCCTTGAGCACGGCCTTGCGGTTGCCGTTGTGCTTGCTGGCGGCTTCGTTGGCCTGGGTGATGTAGGACAGCTCGGCCGCGTTGACCTGCGGGTGTTCGCTTGGGTGGTTGCGGATATACCACCAGGCCCAGATACCCACCACGATGGTGCCGACGCCGGCGATGATGAACGCGATGCGCCAGGAGTCGAACCAGGTGATCAGGCCCGCGATGATGATCGCGCCGAGCGCCGTGCCCAGCGGGGCACCACCATCGACCAAGGTCGCCCCGCGACCGCGTTCGTTCGGCGTCAGCCAGGCGCCGTTGAGCTTGGCACCTGCCGGCATGATCGGCGACTCGGCTACGCCCAGGCCGACTCGGGTGATCAGCAGGGTGATCCAGTGATGGGCAAAGCCGCCCAGCGCCTGGAAGGCTCCCCAGCCGACCGTGGCCACGCCGATGATGTTGCGCACCTGGAAACGGTCCAACAGCATGCCGCTGGGGATCTGCATCAAGGCGTACGACCAGAAGAAGGCGCTGAGTATCAGGCCTTCCAGCGCCGGGGTCAGTTCGAACTCGGCTGAAATCAACGGCAAGGCTACCGACAGCGAAGCCCGGTCGATGTAGTTGATGGCGGCCAGCAACAGCAGGATCAGGAAGATCCGCCAGCGTACGCTGGTCGGGCGGGTGCTGTCGGCACTGGCCACGGTCGATGTGGAGGCCGCCGTGCAAGGGCTGTTCTTCATGCTCATCTCTCTTTTATGGTTGTTATGAAATGCCGGGGCGGCGCGGCCATGCACCGCCGTCGGGTCAGAGCGACGTCACCTCTCCGGGTGCGAAGGTCGCTGGCGCCAGGGCAATGCCGTTGCGCAGCGGGGCGCCGAATTCCGGCAGGCTGATTTCGAAGACATCGCCGGCGGCCGTCCTGACCTGATCGGCGAACGACAGGGTCGCGGTGCCGAAGAAGTGAATGTGGACATCGCCAGGGCGCAGGAACTGCGCGTACTTGAAGTGGTGATACTCCAGGTTTTCCAGGGAGTGGCACATGTTGTCCTCGCCACTGAGGAACGCCTTTTCCCAGATGACATCATCGCCCCGGCGGATCCGGCTGACGCCATTCAGGTGGCGGGGCAGCTCGCCGATGCGCAGCTCCGGGCCGAACGAGCAGTTACGCAGTTTGGAATGCGCCAGGTACAGGTAGTTGCGCCGCTCCATCACGTGGTCGGAAAACTCGTTGCCGATGGCGAAGCCCAACCGGTAGGGCCGGCCATCAGCGCCGATGACATAGAGCCCGGCCAGCTCAGGCTCCTCGCCTGCATCTTCGGCAAAGGGCGGGCTCTGGAAGGCCTGGCCTGGGCGCACGACGATCGAACCGTCACCCTTGTAGAACCATTCAGGCTGCACGCCGACGGTGCCAGGGGTAGGGCGCCCCCCTTCGATACCCCATTGGAAGATGCGCGCTGTGTCGGTCAGGGCGGCGGCATCGTCGATTTTCTGCTGATGCATCTTGTCGCGTGTCGAGGCGCTGCCCAGATGGGTCAGGCCGGTGCCGCTGACCAGGCAATGGGCGGGGTCTTCGTGGTCCAGCGGTGGCAGTACCCGGCACGCCTCCAGAAGCTGGGCGTAGCGCTCATCATAGCTGTGCAGGCCTCGTGCGATGACTTCCGCGCTCAGGCTGCGCTGGTTGCCAATGGCCGCCAGGGCCAATTCGCGCATGTGGGTGGTATTGCTCACGACCTGGATCACGTCGCCTTCCACCACGCCGACATGGCGCTGGGCATGGACGGTTTCGAATTGGATCAGACGCATGCTGGCTCCTGGTTGTTCTTGTGAGGATCAAGTGCTGGCCACTTTATTTCTCCCTGTCGATGCTGCCTAATGAGAGCTGCTGACACCGCGATAACTTTTAGTGATCCCCTATGCTCCCATCCTTGACTTCCATGGCTTCGCGCCTTCGGCTCCGTCAGTTACGTTTGCTGATCAGCCTCGATGAACTCGGCTCGATCCACAAAGCGGCCGAGGCGATGTCCATTACCCAGCCTGGAGCGACCAAGGCGCTCAACGAGATCGAGTCGACGCTCGGCGCGGTGCTGTTCGACCGCACCAGCAAGGGGCTGGAGGCTAATGATTTGGGGCGTTGCGTGGTGCGCTACGCACGCTTGATCAACACCGACCTTGCCCACCTGCGCGAAGAGATGCTGGGGATCCTCCAGGGGCACGGCGGGCGCCTCTCGGTAGGCACCATCATGGGCGCGGTGCCGATGCTGGTGGAGGGGCTGGCGAGCTTGCGCGAGGCTCAGCCGGACCTGTCGGTCACCGTCGTCGAGGACACCAGCGACCGTTTGCTCAGCCTGCTCGACCAGGGCCGGCTGGACGTGGTGATCTGCCGGACCAGCGTCAGCCGCCGCCCGGCGGCGTATGAAAGCCGGGTCAAGCACCAGGAACAACTCGTGCTGGTAGCCAACCCGGCGCATCCTCTGGCCGGCAGCCAATCGCTGAACTTGTCGCAACTGACCGACTCGCGCTGGGTGGTATTTCCTGTGAACATGCCCTTGCGCCTGACACTCGAGCGCGAGTTTCGCGAGGCCGGGTTGAGCTTCCCGCAGTACCCCATCGAAACCTCTTCGACCTTCACGACCTTGTCGATGCTGAGGCAGGATGCCGGTCTGCTCGCCGTCATGCCGTGGGATGTGGCCAAGGTGGCCGTGGACCATGGCATGCTGGTGCGTCTGCCGTTGCAGCTGATATCACGCAGTGAGCCTTACGAAGTGGTTACCCGACGAGGTGTCGAATTGAGCAGCCCCGCCCGGCTGCTCATCGATATCCTGATGGCATGAACCTGGAGCGGGAAGACCATGTGGCAGTTTGATCCGGTATCGTTGAGGCTCTTCATCGCTGCGTGCGAGGAAGGCAGTATCGCTGCGGCGGCAACGCGTGAGTTCATTGCGCCTTCAGCGGTGAGCAAGCGCATCTCGGACATCGAGTCGGCCTTTGCCACCGCACTGTTGGTACGCAGCAAGAAAGGCGTGGCGCCAACGCCGGCAGGGCAGGCCTTGCTCCGCCATGCGCGCAAGTTCATGCGCGACATCGAGCGCCTGCAGGGCGAGTTGAGCGAATATGCCGAGGGCGCTCGCGGACATGTGCGGGTGCTGGCCAACGTGTCATCGCTCATGGAGTTCCTTCCCGAGGAGCTTGCCCGCTTTCTGGCCGAGAACGAGCATATCCAGGTCGATGTCGAGGAACGCTTCAGCTCGGATGTGGTACGCGGTATCGAGGAAGGGCATGCCGACATCGGTATTTGTCGCCAATCCACGGCTGAAGGGGACCTTGAGTTTCATCCGTACCGTACCGACCATCTTTCGGTGGTGGTCAACACCCGCCATCCCCTGGCCGGGCGCGAAAGCATCAGCTTCGTGGAAACACTGGATTTTCATCACCTCAACATTTCCGCTTTTTCCACCCTCGGCACCCAGATGCAGAAACTGGCCCGTGCCGCGGGCAAGGATCTGCAATACCGGACGTGCGTCTCGTCCTTCGATGCGGCCCTTCGCCTGGTGGAAGCAGGCATGGTGCTGGCCATCTTTCCGCAGGAGGCGGTGGCGCGTTATGTCGAATTGTTCGGGCTGCGGGTCATTCCTCTGACCGATGATTGGGTGCGTGGCCAATTCGTGATCTGTGTCCGGGATAGCGCCAGCCTTTCGCTCGCGGCCAAACGCCTGCTTGACCATCTGCTGGCCGCACCGGCCTGCGCATAGGGTTTATCCATCTCCAACGCAGATGGTTGGCCCCGTCAAAAACGTCTTTTCGGCATCTCCCGGGCTACTTAGGCTGGCGGCAATTCCTCTTTCCGGGTAACTGCATGAACACCCTGGTGCTGAATGAAGTCGGTATGCGCGACGGGCTGCAGAGCCTTCGCAGCATCATGCCCACCGCAGCGAAGCGAAAATGGATCGACACGGCCTATGAGGCGGGTGTGCGGTACATGGAGGTCGCGTCGTTCGTTCCGGCGAAGCTGTTGCCGCAAATGGCCGATGCCGCTGAAGTGGTGGCCCATGCTCTGACGTTCCCGGACCTTACGGTCACTGTGCTGGCGCCGAACCTGCGCGGCGCTCAGGACGCGCTTGCCTCGGGCGCTCATCGCATCATGGTGCCGGTGTCCGTCAGTGCGGCCCACAGTCAGGCGAACGTGCGTTGCACCCCTGAGCACATGGTGGAGACGTTCGCCCGCATGTGCGAGTTGCGCGACCAGGCCGGGCACCCGGTGACGATGATCGCCGGCATGTCGACGGCGTTCGGCTGCACCCTGCAAGGCCATGTCCCCCTCGACGACCTGCTGGCATTGACCTCAAAGGTCCTGCTCGCCGGTTGTGACGCCGTCTCCCTGGCCGATACCACCGGCTATGCCACGCCCGGCCAAGTCGCACAGACCCTGCAGGCGGTGCGAGCCATCGCGGGCGACAAGCTGCAGTCGGCCCATTTTCACGATACCCGCGGGCTGGCCCTGGCCAACGCCTTGGTCGCCGTGCAGCACGGTATCGCAGAGCTGGATGCGTCGCTGGGCGGTATTGGCGGATGCCCATTCGCCCCTGGCGTTTCGGGCAATGCAGTCACCGAGGACCTGGTGTTCATGCTCCAAGGCATGGGTGTGCGCACCGGTATCGATATCGAACGGTTGCTGGTGTGTCGGGCGCTCGTGCAGTCAGCGCTGCCTGGCGAACAGTGGTATGGCCATATCGCTCGCGCTGGCCTGCCCAGACAGGTTCAAAGCCTTGCTTGATTCCACTAGGGCATGAATGTTTGTAACGGAGTCCATCGCATGTCAACGCTACCGCTTGAGGGTATCCGCGTCATCGAGCTGTCCCACATGGTGATGGGGCCTGCCTGTGGCATGGTATTGGCCGACCTGGGCGCTGAGGTGATCAAGGTAGAGCCGGTCAAAGGGGACGGTACGCGGCACCTTCCCGGGGCCGGCGCGGGTTTTTTCAGGATATTCAACCGCAACAAGAAAAGCCTTGCCGTCGACCTGGACAGCGAGGCCGGCCGAGAGGCGGTCCTTGCCCTGGTCGACACCGCCGACGTATTCATCGAGAACTTCAAGCCTGGGCGCATGGGCCAGCTCGGGCTGGACCATGACACACTCCGCGCACGCAATGCCGAGCTGATATACGTCTCCCACAAGGGTTTCCTGAAAGGGCCTTACGAGAATCGCCTGGCCTTGGATGAAGTCGTGCAGATGATGGGCGGTCTCGCCTACATGACAGGCCCCGTGGGGCAGCCATTGCGAGCGGGAAGCTCGGTGAACGACATCATGGGCGGTATGTTCGGTGCGATCGGCGTATTGGCGGCCTTGCACGAGCGCAGCCGAACGGGAAGAGGCAAGGAGATCCACAGCGCCCTGTTCGAGAACTGCGTACTGCTCAGTGCCCAGCACATGCAACAGTACGCCGTGACCGGACACGCCCCGGCGCCGATGCCCAGCAGGATCAGTGCATGGTCGATCTACGACGTTTTCAGCTTCGCAGGCGGTGAACAGATGTTCGTTGCGGCGACCGGTGACGGACAATGGTCAGCCCTGTGCAAGGTCCTGGGGCAGGAGGCGCTGCTGGGCGACCCCAGCCTGGCGAGCAATACGGCGCGTGTTGAGCAGCGCCCCCGCTTGCTGGCCCATCTTGCCGAGGTCTTCGCCACCTTGGATGCGAAGGCACTGGCTGTCGAACTGGAGCGTAATGGCATTCCATTCGCAGCGATTCGCCGGCCTGAAGAGCTGTTCGATGATCCTCACCTGAAGGCAAGCGGTGGATTGGCGCCCTTGCAGCTGGATGACGGCGCCCAGACCGTGGTGCCGTTGTTGCCATTGAGCTTCGATGGGGGGCGTTTCGGGCCACGTCTACCCTTGGCGCGCGTGGGCGAGCATACCGTAGAAGTTCTGCAAGGCCTCGGCTATGACGCTGCCCGGATCGAGCGGCTGCGGGCGGCGGGGCTCTGCAGGATGGTGGACGAACGCGATGCGCCACAAACCTGAGCGTGCCCCAATGAGCTGATGGTACAGCCAACGTTCAGTACGTTCCCTTACATCATGCAAGGAAAGGAGGGCGTATTGCCTTCTCATCTCCAACAACTAGAAGAACCGGAGAAACCAATGGTCACGGTTACCAATGCTTCGGCCAACCATGCCTCGAACGAGGATCAGCTCAAAGAGTTGCTGCTCTACCGTCGTGTGGCTTGGCGTATCGTCCCGCTAGCGATCATCTGTTTCCTGTTTTCCTATTTCGACAGGATCAACATCAGCTTCGCCAAGGCGCAGATGCAAGCTGAACTGGGCCTGAGCGATACGGCCTATGGCCTGGCCGCAAGCATGTTCTTCGTCGGTTACGTATTGTTCGAGGTGCCCAGTGGCCTTGGCTTGAGAAAGTACGGTGCGCCCGCGTGGATCTGTCGCATCATGATCTCCTGGGGGCTGGCGACGGCTGCACTGGTGTTCGCCTACTCGCAATACACCTTGTATTTCCTACGCTTTCTCATCGGGGTCATGGAGGCGGGGTTTGGACCGGCCATTCTTTTCTACATGGCATGCTGGTTCCCGAAGAAGCAGTTGGCCAGCATCAACGGTATCTGGTTTCTCGCCATTCCCCTGTCGGGCGCCATTGGTGCACCGCTCGCTGGGCTTGTGCTCAATGGCATGGACGGTTTCCTCGGCTTGGCGGGTTGGCATTGGCTGTTCGTGCTCTCGGGCCTGCCGTGCTGCTTGATGGGGCTTGTCGTCCTCTGGAAACTGGACCGCGACATCCAGTCCGCCAAATGGCTTTCCCAGGACGAAAAGGATCTGCTGGAGAAGAACGTGGGCGTCGGGCGCGAGAACGTGCCTGCAAGCCACGCTTCGTTTTGGCGGGTGCTGGTGACGCGCGAGGTGGCTGTGTTCGCGTTCGTCTATTTCGGCATCAAGATGGCCAGCTATGGCCTTAACTTCTGGATGCCACACCTGATCGCCCAGTCCGGCGTCAAGGACATGCTCTATGTGGGCGTGCTGACGGCCTTGCCCTACGCTGTCGCATGTGTGGGAATGGTCTGGATGACACGCCGTTCCGATCGCACGGGAGACCGCAAGACCTACCTGCTGCTGTGCATGCTCGCCTCGACGGTTGGCTATATCCTGGCCTGCTGGTTCTTCGACAACCCCGTGATGCTGATGACTGCGTTGGTGCTTGCCACTGCCGGGTCGTTCATCGCGATACCGATCTTCTGGTGCCTGCCGCAATCGACGTTCTCCGGAATCGCTATCGCCAGTGCCGTGGCGGCGGTCAATTCCGTGGGGCAACTGAGCGGGATGATCGCGCCGGCCATGGTGGGTTTCATCAACGACCTCACGGGGCAGACCTACATGGGCATGTTGGCGATCGTGCCGGTGCTGATTGCCAGTTGCTATGTCATTGCCCGCTACGTGCGCGACCCGGCACAGAGTGGCTCGAGGTCGGTGTGAAGTGCTGGGTGGGTGATCGAAAAAGGGGTATGCCCTAATGCCAGTCAGCCTTGTCGGCTGCACGTGGGGCTGCTTCGCAGCCCATCGCCGGCAAGCCGGCTCCCACTGTGACAGTGCCGTTCTCGAGGCTGGCGTGTTACTTGTGGGAGCCGGCTTGCCGGCGATGAGCGTGCAGCGCCCCGCGTCATTAACCGACAGACACTGAAAGGCACGATGGCGCGCGAAGCCTCGCCATCGTGCCTTGTCTTCAAAGCGTCTCGCCGACCGTCTTGGCGGTGACTTTGTTGCGCCCTCCGAGCCAGACCAGCAGCAGGCCACCCGCTGCCAGCAAGCCACCGGCGACCGGTACTGCGGCGTAGCCGAGGTTCAGGCTGATGACCCCACCACCCAGTGCCGCGCCCACGGCGTTGCCGAGGTTGAAGGCACCCACGTTGATCGAGGAGGCCAGGCCCGGGGCTTCGGCGGCAGCGATCATCACGCGCATCTGCAGGGGCGGTACCACGGCGAAGGTGAACACACCCCATACCAGCAGGGCCAGGGCGGCGCCGACGTGGGTGCCGAGCACCAGCGGCATCAGCACCATGATCAGGGCCAGCACGCCGAGGAAGATACGCGCCGAGCCGTCCAGCGACCAATCGGCCAGGCGCCCGCCCAGGCTGTTGCCCAGGGTGAAGCCGACGCCGATCAGCACCAGGCCCAGGGTGACGAAGCTGTCCGAAGCACCGGTCAGTTCGGCGAGCACCGGGGCCACGTAGGTATACAGGGTGAACATGGCGCCGGCACCGAGCACGGTGGTGGCCATGGCCAGCAGGACGTTCGGCCGGGCGATCACGGCCAGTTCACGGCGTACATGGGGCACGCTGCCGCGTTCACCCTTGGGCAGGGCATACCACAGCGCGGCCATGGCCAGGATGCCGAGCACTGCGGTACCGGCGAAGGCCAGGCGCCAGCCGACCTGCTGGCCGATCCAGGTGGCGGCGGGCACGCCGCCGATATTGGCGATGGTCAGGCCCATGAACATGGTGGCGATGGCGCTGGCCTGCTTCTCGCGAGGGACCACGCTTGCGGCCACCACCGCACCCAGGCCGAAGAAGGCGCCGTGGTTGAGGCTGGTGATCAGGCGCGAGGCCAGCAGGGTGCCGTAGCCTGGCGAGAGGGCCGAGAGCAGGTTGCCCAGGGTGAAGATGGCCATCAGCGCGATCAGCGCGCCGCGCTTGCCGAAGCGGCTGAACAGCAAGGTCATGATCGGTGCGCCGACCATTACGCCGACGGCGTAGGCGGTGACCAGCATGCCGGCGCTAGGGATGCTGACATCCACCCCTTCGGCGATGACGGGCAGCAGGCCCATGGGGGTGAATTCAGTGGTGCCGATGCCGAAGGCGCCGATGGCCAAGGCTAGCAGGACGTGTCCGGGTTTCATTGCATAGGCTCCTTCGAGCGTTGCGAATTAGGTAGGTGCGCAGTATGGCGGGGGCAGGGGGTGGGATTAAGTCACGATTGCGCTAATGACCTTTGATCTGGAGTCATTAATAGAGGGGAGGGGCGGAGGGGGAACTGGAGCTTGTGTAGATCGGGGCTGCGCTGCAGCCCATCGCGGGACAAGCCCGCTCCTACAGGAGGGCGTTTTCAGCCTGCGGGAGCGGTTGGAGCGTTCAGTCGTGGTGCTTGTGCTTATGCTTGTGCTTGTGTTTCTTGCCGGAGTTGTGGCTGCCGTGGTGGTCGTCGTCATCGGCCATGCTATTGCCGATGGCGCTGCCTGCCGCACCGCCGAGACCGGCACCGATGGCGCCGCCGGTGGAACCACCGACCTTGTTGCCGATCACCTGGCCGCCGGCCGCGCCGAGGCCGCCACCAATCGCTGCCTCGGTCTTCTTGCCATGCTTGGCCGACACTGCACCGCCTGCCGCACCGCCCACACCGGCACCGATCGCGGCACCTGTGCTGCCGCCGATCGCCTGGCCGACCACGCTACCCAGGGCACCGCCGACACCGCCGCCGACAGCGGTATTGGTGGTTTCACCGGCGAGGGCGTAGGGGGCCGACATCAAGGTGAACAGTGCAATTACAGGAAAGGACTTACGCATTTTCTATCAATCTCTGGATGGAACGAAGGTGCGAAGTCTGCTGGGTGCGAGGGGGGCGGTCAATGGAAGCTTGTCGGGGAGCCTGGTTCAGGGCCACTGTGTGGCCCATCACAGGGCAACGGCTATTTGAAACTCAGTGGATAGCCACCGGGTTGATGTTGACCTGGGTCGAGCCCTTGTACAGCGGCTGGCCCAGCACGAACAGGAACTCGTAGGCCTTGTCACGCACCAGGGCACGGGTGTCGATCAGCTCCAGGTTGTAGATGCCGCGCTTGGCCAGCATGAACTGGTTGACCGGGAACTCTTCGCCGGTGGGGTTGGGGTAGACCTCCGAGGCCCAGGTGTCGCCGCCGAAGGCTACGATGCCCTGGTCGGCCAGCCACTGGGCGGCCGGCAGGTCGATGCCGGGCTCGGTGGCGAGGAACTGCTGGTTGTCCTTGCCGATCAGTTCCAGCCAGCCGGTGTTGAACAGCACCACGTCGCCTTTGCGCAGGGTGATGCCTTGCTTCTTCAGCACAGCCTTGACGTCATCGACGGTGAACGAAGTGCCGCCCGGTACGATGGCCTTGCCGTAGTAGGCGGTCATGTCCAGCACTACGCCGCGGGTGACCATCGGCGGAACCTTCTCGACCCCAAGCTTGGTCACGCCTTCGACGGTGACGAAATCGGCGGCCTTGTTGCCGTTGTAGTAGACGTTGTCGATACCGATGTGGCCAATGCCGTTGAGCTGGGTGCCGACGCCAGTCCAGCCGTTGACCAGCTCGTCGTTGAAGCTGAACTTGTTCTTGCCCAGGGTCTGGCCGGCCTGTTCGCCGGGCTGGATGTTGTAGAGGTGGAAGCTGCGGTGGCGGAAGGCAGGCAGGTCCTTGCTCACAGGCACGGCGAGAGGGTAGGTCTTGCCGGTCTTGACCAGGCCGACGGCTTGTTTGACCACTTCGGGGGTGAGCAGGTTGGCCGCGCCGATCTCATCGTTGTGGCCATAGGGGGATTGCTGCCAGTCGGCGGCCAGGGCGACCTGGGTGGTGGCGGCCAGGGCAGTGGCGAGCAGCAGGGGTTTGAAATAGTTCATCGGGTTTCTCCTGAAAGCGGTGTGATGTCAGGAGCCGATTCTGGGCGGGGACGGGTGGGGGAAAAAGCGGGTCGGGGGACAATGACATTTGTTCTGGGAACAAAGATGAGCGCTTGATCATGGAGTGGGGGGCGCTTTTGGCGCCCCCATTCGCGGGGCAAGCCCGCTCCTACAAGGGCCCGACAGCAGGCCGAGGCGGTCACTCGAGCGTGGCCACCCACTTCCCGGAGGAGCTGCCTTCCTTGAGCTGGCGCAGCGCCGCCGGCAGCGTTTCGAAGGCAAAGTCCAGGCGCTGCGGGGGCAGCAGTTGACCCTCGGCAACCTTCTGCAGCAAACGCTCACCGGCCACCTTCAAGGCCTGGCGATCGACCAGGCGGCCATGGGCGTGGATGCTGTTGAGGGCCACTTCATGCAATGAGATCGCCGTGCTGAAGGCAGGCAACGGCGCGTTTTCCTGGCGATCCTGAATGCATACCAGGTGGCCGTTGTAACCCAGTAGGTGGGCCAGGCTCGCGGCATGGGCGCCACTGACGGTGTCGAACAGCGCATGCAGCGGGCGCTCGCCCAGGGCGGCCTGCAGGTGTGCCTGCCAGTCGCCGTTGCGGTAGTCGAATACCCCGACCACACCCAGGGCCTTGAGGCGGGCGTGGTGCTTCTCGCCCGCCGTGGCCCAGACCCGCAGGCCCTGCTGCACGGCGAGCTGGACGAGATAGAACGCCACCGCGCCGCCGGCACCGATCACCAGCACATCGCGGGAGGCGCCGTCGGCGACCTTGGCCAGGGCCTGCCAGGCAGTGAGCGCGGGGCAGGGCACGGCAGCCGCAGCGGCGATGTCCAGGTTGGCCGGGATGTGCATCACCAGGCTGGCATCGAGCAGGCAGTATTCGGCAAAGCTGCCATCGCGAGACAGCGACTGGTGGTAGGCGACGCGGGCGCCCATTGGCAGGTCGACCCCGTCACCGACGGCAGCGACGACTCCGGCGCCGTCCACACCCGGCACGGTGCCCTGGTGCCAGTCGGCATGGCCCCATTCGCAGATTTTCCAGTCCACCGGGTTGAGGGCGATGGCACGGTTGGACACCAGCACTTGGCCAGGGCCGGGTTGGGGCACGGGTTTGTCGATGAGTGCCAGGCCGTCCAGGCCGGCGCCCGGGGTCCAGCCCCAGGTACGATGAGTGGTGGGCATGGGTAATCCTCTTGGCAGCAAGAGGGGAAGGGTAACGAGGTGCAGCGAGGGGAAACAGCGGGGGTCGGGCAAAGGTGTATTGAACACAGGTCATCAATGGCCAGGGGCCGCGGCGCGGCCCCTGGGTGTCCCTCAACCCAGGCTCTTGGCCAGGGCCTGGAGGCCACCTTCATAGATGCCCTTGAACAGCGCCACGGCTTCGTCGTCGCTCACGCCGACCGGGGTGAACTCCCCCAGCCATTCCACCAGGCTGCCCTGGCCGTCAGCCTTGACACGCAGGGTCGACAGGTAGCCGGTCACCGGGAACGGGCTGGTCAGGATCGAGTAGCTGTAGCTGCGCTGCGTTTCATCGAAGGCCATCAGGCGCTCGACGATGCTGTTGCCGTCCGGGTCTTTCAGCGAGCGCACGCGGCCGCCTTCGCTGGACAGGCTTTCAGGGATGAACGGCAGCCAGTCGGGCAGGCTGTCGAAGCCGCCGATCAGGGCCCAGACGTGTTCAGGGCTGTGGTTGGTTTTCAGGGAAGCGTAGGCGTTTGCCATGATGGAAATCTCCAGTTGAATTCAGATAGCGAGGCTGTCGACCACACCGCCGTCGACCCGCAGGGCGGCGCCGGTGGTAGCGGAGGAGTAAGGGGAGGCGAGGTAGACCACCAGGTGGGCGACTTCGTCGACGTCGGCGGCACGCTGGATGATCGAGCTCGGGCGCGCGGTGCGCACGAAGTTGTCCGCCTCGTCACGGATGCTACGGCCGGAGGCCTTGGCGGCATCGGCGACCAGGGCGGCGACGCCGTCGGTCATGGTCGGGCCAGGTAGCACCGCGTTGACGGTGACGCCAGTGCCGGCCAGGCGCTTGGCCAGACCATGCGATACCGCCAGGTTGGCAGCTTTGGTGACGCCGTAGTTGATCATATCCGCCGGGATGGCGATGCCCGATTCGGAGGAGATGAACAGGATCCGACCCCAACCTTTCTCGACCATGCCCGGGGCATAGTGACGGGCCAGGCGTACGCCGGAGAGTACGTTGGTGTCGTAGAAGCGGGCCCACTCGCTGTCGGGGACTTCGAAGAAGTCGACATCGTCATAGATGCCCAGGTTGTTGACCAGAATGTCGGCCTTGGGGTGGGCGGCGAACAAGGTGTCGGCACCGGCGGCGGTGCCCAGGTCGGCGACCACGCCGTGAACCTGGCCACGCCCACCTTGGGCGCGCAGTTCGGCAAGGGCGGCATCTACCGATTTCTGGCTACGGCCGGCGATGACCACGTCGGCATGGGCGCGGGCCAGGCCGCGGGCGATGGCCAGACCAATACCGCCGGTCGAGCCGCTGATGATGGCGGTACGTCCGCCGAGGTCGATGTTCATGGAATGGCTCCTGTGGATGAGTTGCATCGATGGGAGCCATGCTAGTGACGCGCGCCAAGACTGTAAAAGACATAATTCGACTGAGTTCAGACCTCTGCGGTCTTTTCTGCCAATGCCAGCACCTGCTCACGGAAAATCCCCACAATAGGTCGCAGGTCCACTTGGTGCCAGGCCGCCCACAGCTTCACGCAAGGCCGGAACCAGTCCAGCTCGCGCAGCACCACGGTCGGGCCGGCGCTGGTAGAGAGGCTGCTTTGCACCATGGCCAGGCCAAGGCCTGCGGAGACCAGGCCGAGTACGCTCAGCGGGTCGGAGGCTTCCAGCGCCAGGCGCGGGGTGAAGCCGGCATCGCCGCAGCGGGCGATGAAGTCGTCACGTTTGTTGATCTGGTCCGGTTGGCCGCCAGTGATGATCCACTCCTGTTCATGCAGGTCGGCGGGCGTGAGTGTGGCCTTGGCCGCCAGCGGGTGCGCGGCGGGGATGGCCAGCAGCATCGGGTCGTCCAGCACCGACTGGGCGCGCAGATCAGGGTCGTGTTCGGGGGGCGGTTCGCAGACCAAGGCAATGTCTATGCTGCGCTGGCGCAGGCCTTCGAACTGCTCGCGCGGGGTCATGTTGTACAGGACGATGTGGATCTGCGGGCGCTCGCTGCGGATCGCCCGCACCGCCCCCGGCAGCACGCCGGCGTGGATGGCATGGTTGACATAGCCGATGCACAGGCCGCCTTCCTCGCCACGGCCCAGACGCTTGCCCAGCGACTCCAGGCGCTCGGCATGCTTGAGCAGGCCGCGGGCTTCGGAAAGAAAGGTACGCCCGTCGTTGGTCAGGAACAGCCGCTGGTTGCGACGCTCGAACAGGGCCAGGCCCAGGTGCTCTTCCAGCTGGGCGATCTGCCGGCTCAGGGGAGACTGCGAGATATGCAGCTGCTCGGCGGCGCGGCCGACGTTTTCACATTCGGCGACGGCGACGAAGTAGCGCAGTTGACGTAGATCCTGCATAAGACCTCCAGGGGCTTAACTTTTGCAAATTATGCTCGTTGAGGTCTGGGTCTGCCAGCGCTTTGCACGGGCTGCTGCAGGTGTGGATCACCCTGTGGGAGCGGGCTTGTCCCGCGATTAGGCCGGGCCCGATATCACCGTCGCCTGGCAAGGGCTTCGCCCTTGATCGCGGGACAAGCCCGCTCCCACAGGTGGCCGCTTGTTCTCTGCGCGCCAGCGCAGCCCGAAGGGCTGGGTAATCTCCCACCGAGATTGTGCCGCTCTCAAGACTTGCGAGGTCCCTGTGGGGGCGGCTGGTGGAGGGTTCGGTTAATCGCCCAGCGGTACGAGCCGCCCATCGCGCCCCATGTGGTAACGCTGCAGGTCCTTGGCCAGGATCAGGTTGCCGCTGTAGTGCGCCATCGCCTCGGCGCGCACATCTTCGATGGACGGGCTGCGCCGCGGGTTGGGCTGGTAGCGCGCACTGAAGTGCGTGAGCACCAGGTTGCCGATGCCGGCCGCCTCTGCGAACTGCGCCACGGCCGCAGCGGTGCTGTGGCCGAAGGTCACCTGGGTGCGCTCGACGATCGGCTGGGTGAAGGTCGCTTCGTGCACCAGCACATCCACGTCCTGGGCGACGTCTGCGAGCAATTGCGGGGTGTCGTTGTCGCCACAGACGATGATCCGCCGTGGCGGGCGCGACGGGCGCAGGTAGTCCAGGGCGTTCAGTACGCGGCCTTCATGCTGCACCGGGTTGCCGTGGGCCAGCTCGCCCCACAATGGGCCGCGGGGGATGCCGTCGGCCTCCAGGCGCGCGATGTCCAGGCGTGGTTCGGGGTTGATCTCGGTGAACACGAAACCATGGCTGGGTACCCGGTGCGACAGCGGCACGGTGCTGACCTGGATATTGTCGTTGCGCCAGGTGCCGAGGTCTTCGAGGGCCAGCAGGCGCAGTTCGAATGGCAGGTAGGTGTGGCTGACGGCCAGGCCCAGGCGCAGCCAGTCGTGCAGTGCGGCAGGCAGGATCAGGTCCAGTGGCTGGGTGCGCCCGGACATGCCGGCACTGGCCAGCAGCCCCGGCAAGCCGAAGCAATGGTCGCCATGCACGTGGGTGATGAACACGCCGCGCAGGTCGCGGATCGACAGGGAGGTATGCAGCAGCTGGTGCTGGGTGGCCTCGCCGCAGTCCACCAGGTACCAGTGGCTGCCCGTGGCTTCGATGACGGCGGTGCCGGTGACATTGCGGGCCTTGGTGGGCACGCCGGCGGAAGTGCCCAGAAACTGCAGGTCCATGGGCTGGCTCCTTTGCGGGTCGCAGGTCGGGTTATTGTACGACCATGCGCATGGGCAGGAAGTCAGTCGTTGTCGGTGTTGGCCCTATCGCCGGCAAGCCGGCTCCCACAGGTATGGCGGTGTCTTTGAAATAGCGCAATACAGGTGGGAGCCGGCTTGCCGGCGATAGGGCCGGGACACTTCAACCCAACACTTTCCCCGCCACTTCATCCACCGCTGCCTTGGTGATGACCACGATGCGCTCGGCATCTTGCTTGTCCAGCACCAGCGGTGGGGCAAAGCCGAGGATGTCGCCGTGGGGCATGGCGCGGGCGATCATGCCGCGTTCCAGGCACGCTGCCGACACCTGCGGGCCCACCTTCAGCGCCGGGTCGAACGCAGTGCGGGCCTCGCGGTCGGCCATGAATTCCACCGCGCAGAGCATGCCGTCGCCGCGCACCTCGCCCACCAGCGGGTGGCCCTCGAAGGTTTCGCGCATGCGCTGATTGAGGTAGGCGCCGACCACCTCGGCGTTGCCGGTCAGGTCCTCGCGCTCGAGAATGTCCAGGTTGGCCAGGGCCGCCGCGGCGCAGATCGGGTGGCCCGAGTAGGTCCAGCCGTGGCCCATGGGGCCCGCCTTCTGCGAGCCTTCCTCGATCACGCTCCATACCTTCTCGCCGACGATCACTGCCGACAGCGGTGCATAGGCGCTGGTCAGGCCCTTGGCGGTGGTGATCAGGTCCGGGCGGATACCGTAGCGCTGGCTGCCCATCTTCGAGCCCAGGCGGCCGAAGGCGCACACCACTTCGTCGGCGATCAGCAGCACGTCGTAGCGGTCCAGCACGGCCTGGATCGCCGCCCAGTAGCCCTTGGGCGGCACGATGATGCCACCGGTGCCCATCAACGGTTCGCCGATGAAGGCGGCGACCGTGTCGGGGCCTTCGGCGAGGATGAGCTTTTCCAGCTCGTCGGCGCAGTAGCGCACGAAGGCCTGCTCGTCCATGCCGGCGGGGGCCTTGCGGTACCAATGCGGGCAGACGGTGTGGGTGACGCCCGCCACCGGCAGGTCGAAGTGCTGGTGGAAGCTGGGCAGGCCGGTGAGGCTGCCGGTCATGATGCCCGAGCCATGGTAGCCACGGTCGCGGGAGATGATCTTCTTCTTGTTCGGGCGTCCGAGGATGTTGTTGTAGTAGCGCACCAGCTTGACCTGGGTCTCGTTGGCGTCGGAGCCGGAGAGGCCGTAGTAGACCTTCTTCATGCCCGCAGGCGCCCAGTCGATGATGCGGCTGGAGAGCTCGATGATCGCCTCGGTGGAGTGGCCCACGTAGGTGTGGTAGTACGCCAGCTCCTTGGCTTGGCGATGGATCGCGTCGGCCACTTCGATGCGGCCGTAGCCGATGTTCACGCAGTACAGGCCGGCGAAGGCGTCGATCAGTTCGCGGCCTTCGTGGTCACGCAGGCGGATGCCCTCGGCGCCGGTGATGATCCGCCCCTTGAGCGCGCCGCTGGCATGGTCATGGGCGTGGGTGGACGGGTGCATGAAGTGGGCACGGTCTTGCTCGAACAGCTGGTTGTATTCGGGGTTCATGGCAAACACTCCTTAGAATTGACCTTGGTGGTGCACGCAGAAATATTTGGTCTCGACGAAGGGCTCGAAGCCCTCGATGCCGCCTTCGCGGCCCAGGCCCGAAGCCTTCATGCCGCCGAACGGGATGGGATGGCCGGTGAACTTCACGCCGTTGACCGCGACCATGGCGTGGTCCAGGCGGCGGATCAGCGGGTGCACCACGTCCAGGCGGTTGGAGCAGATGTAGGCGGCCAGGCCGTACTCGGTGTCGTTAGCCATCTCGATGGCCTGTTCCAGGGTTTCGAAGGGCATCACCCCGGCGATGGGCGCGAAGTTTTCTTCCTGGTAGATGCGCATGGCCGGCGTCACGTCCGCCAGCACGGTGGGCTGGTAGAACCAGCCGCCCAAGGCATGGGCCTCGCCGCCCACCAGGCGGCGGGCGCCCTTAGCGATGGCATCCTCGACCCGCGCCACCGTGGCGTCGAAGGCGCCCTGGTGCATCAGCGGGCCGACGTCGGCCGGGGTCTCCTGGCCGTCGACCATCGCCGGCCCCACGCGCAGGGCCCGCACCGCCTCGGCGAAGCGCACGAGGAAGGCCTCGTACAGTGGGCGCTGGACCATGATGCGGTTGGCCGCGCAGCAGTCCTGGCCGGAGGTCTGGAACTTGGCGGCCACAGCGACCTTCACCGCCAGGTCCAGGTCGGCGTCGGCGCAGACGATGAAGGGGGCATTGCCGCCCAGCTCCAGGGCGACCTTCTTCACATCATCGGCCGCTGCCTGCAGCACCAGCTTGCCGACCCGGGTGGAGCCGGTGAAGCTGACCGAGCGCACCCGCGGGTCGCGCACCAGGGTTTCCATGGCCATCTGCGGCTCGCCGATAACTACGTTGAACACGCCCGGCGGCAGGCCTGCGTCCTCGGCCAGCTGGGCCAATGCCAGGGCCGAGTAGGGCGTCTCGTGGGCCGGCTTGACCACCACGGTGCAGCCGGCGGCCATGGCCGCGGCGGCTTTGCGGGTGATCATGGCGCTGGGGAAGTTCCAGGGCGTGAGCAGCGCGCACACACCTACCGGTTCCTTCACCGTGCCAAGGTCGGCGCCGGGGATATGGCTGGGGATGGTCTGGCCGTACAGGCGACGCGCCTGTTCGGCGAACCAGGGAATGAAGCTGGCGGCATAGGCGATTTCACCGCGTGCCTCGGCCAGGGGCTTGCCTTGCTCCTGGCTGAGGATGCGCGCCAGGGCCTCCTGGTGTGCGAGGATCAGTTCTCCCCAGCGGCGCAGCAGCGTCACACGTTCCTCCAGGCGCAGGTTGCGCCAGGGTGTGAAGGCGCGCTGGGCGGCGTCCACCGCAGCGACGATCTGCTCGTGGTCGAGCAGCGGCACATGGCCGATGGTCTGGCGGTTGGCCGGGTCGAGGACGGCGATGCTGCTACCGCTGGTGCTGTGCAGCCATTGGCCGTCCACGTGGCACAGTTGCTTGAACGGGTATTCGTCTGACATGAGCTGTTCTCCCATACCTCTTGTTGTCGTTGCGTCCGCTGGGGCTAGGCCAACACGTCGGCAATCACCGCCAAGGTGTCGCCGCACTGCACCAGCCCGGGGAAATGCCGGGCGGCCAGCAGGCCGTCGCGGCGTGCGCGGTATTCCACTGGTGCGCTGCCGGTGCGGCGAATGTCATGGATGCGGGCAATCACTTCGCCTTGGTGCACCTGCTCGCCCAGATCGCGGCACATTTCCAGCAGGCCGTCGTGCTCGCAGGCGATGAAGCAGTCGCCGTCGGGCATGTCGAGCATGATCGACTCGGCGGGCGTCACTTCGCCCTGGAGGATGCCGGCGTGCACCAGCAGGTTGCGCACGCCGCGCTCGGCCAAGGCGATGCTGCGTGCGGTCGAGGTGCCGCCGCCGCCCAGTTCGGTGGTGACGAACACCTTGCCCTGGGCCTCGGCGGCAGTGTCGTACATGGCCTGGGCGTCGAGTTCGAGCATGCGCATGGCATAGGGCGCGGCGAATGCCCGCATGCCCGCTTCGCAGCGTGCCTGCTGGGCCTTGTCGGGCAGCACGTGGCAGGCAGCGAACGGCAGGAAGTCCAGGGTGCGGCCGCCGGAGTGGATGTCCAGCACCACGTCGGCCAGGGGCAGCAGGGTGCGCCGGAAGTAATCGGCGATCTTCTGCGTGACCGTGCCGTCGGGCTTGCCCGGGAAGCTGCGGTTGAGGTTGCCCTGGTCGATCGGCGATGTACGGGTGCCGGCATGGAACGCCGGGGTGTTCATGAACGGCACGATGATCACCCGGCCCGAAATCGCTTCGGCGCGCAGCTGCTGGGCCAGCTTGCACAACGCCACCGGGCCTTCGTACTCATCGCCATGGTTGCCGCCGGTGAGCAGGGCGGTAGGCCCTGCGCCGTGCTTGACCACGGTGATGGGGATCATCACCGCGCCCCAGGCCGAGTCGTCGCGCGAGTAGGGCAGCTTGAGGAAGCCGTGCTGTACGCCGTCGCGAGTGAAGTCCACGGTGCTGCTGATCGGGTTGGCCACCTCGGTGGCGGTGTCCGTGAATGCGTTCATGGCGTTAGTCCTTGACGAACAGCTGGCGCGGCACGTTGCACAGGGTTTCTACCCCGGTCTCGGTGATCAAAATGCTTTCGGTGATCTCCAGGCCCCAGTCGTCCATCCACAGCCCCGGCATGAAGTGGAAGGTCATGCCCGGTTGCAGCACGCTGGTGTCGCTGGGGCGCAGGCTCATGGTGCGCTCGCCCCAATCCGGCGGGTAACTGATGCCGATCGGGTAGCCGCAGCGGCTGTCCTTATGGATGCCGAACTTCTCCAGCACCTTGAAGAAGGCCCGGGCGATGTTGCCGGTGGTATTGCCGGGGCGGGCTGCTTCCAGGCCGGCGGCGATGCCCTCGACCACGGCCTTCTCGCCGTCGAGGAAGTGCTGCGGTGGCTTGCCCAGGTACACCGTGCGCGACAGCGGGCAGTGGTAGCGTTTGTAGCAGCCGGCGATTTCGAAGAAGGTGCCGGCGCCGCGGGTGAAGGGCGAATCGTCCCAGGTCAGGTGCGGGGCGCTGGCGTCGGCGCCGGTCGGCAGCAGGGGCACGATGGCAGGGTAGTCGCCGCCGTGGCCGTCCACGCCGAGGATGCCGCTGCTGTAGATCTCGGCCACCAGTTCGTTCTTGCGCATGCCCGGTTCGATACGCTCGAGGATGCGCCCGTGCATCTTCTCGACGATACGCGCGGCAATGCGCATGTAGTCGATTTCCTGGGGCGACTTCACCGCCCGCTGCCAGTTGACCAGCCCGGCGGCATCGCTGAAGGTCGCCTGGGGCAGCTGCCGGCACAGGGCCTGGTAGGCCGCGGCACTGAAGTAGTAGTTGTCCATCTCCACGCCGATGTTGAGCGCGCCCCAGCCCTTGGCCAGGATCACTTCCCGGCACAGGTAGTCCATGGGGTGACGTTCGCGCGACTGCACGTAGATGTCCGGATAGCCGACGATATTGTCGTGGCTCATGAACACCGTGCGCTTGGCGCCGTTGGCGTCCTGGCCGCGGCCGAACCAGATCGGCTCCCCGTCCAGCGCCAGCAGCACGCACTGGTGCACGTAGAACGACCAGCCGTCATAGCCGGTGAGCCAGGCCATGTTCGACGGATCGGTGACCAGCAACAGCTCCAGGCCCTGCGCCTGCATGGCGGCGCGGGTCTTGGCCAGGCGCTGGGCGTACTCTTGCCGACTGAACGGCAGGTTGACCACTGACTGAGACATTGCAATGCCCTCTGATGAGTGGGGTGGTGAGGTTCAACTGTTGAATGCCAGGCCCTTGCCTGCGGCGCGGGCGCGCTGGAAGGCGAAGTTGGCGATGGCGGTGTCCTGGGCGCCGGTGCCGGTCAGGTCGCACAGGGTGACCTGGCTGGCATCGGTGCGGCCGGGTTGCTGGCCGGCGACCACCTGGCCGAGTTCGCACAGGGCGGCCTCGTCGGTGACCGTGCCGGCGCGCAAGGCGTGGTGTAGCTCGCCCAGTACGCGGGTCTGGCCGAGGCGGTCGGCGACATAGCGGTCGACCTGGGCCAGCACTTGCGGGGCGATCTCGTTCTTGTGCTCGGCGTCCGACCCCATGGCGGTGATGTGCAGGCCCGGTTGCAGGTGACGGGGCTGGATCAGCGGTTCGCGGCTGGGCGTGCAGGTGAGCGCGATGTCCACGCCCTGCATGGCCTGGTCGATGCTGTCGCACAGCGCCAGTTGCAACGTGCCGTCGCGGCCCAGTTCATCGGCCAGCGCCGCGGCCTTGGCCGGGTCGCGGGCCCACAGCTGCACCCGCTCGATCGGCCGCACCAGGCGCAGCGCCTGCAGTTGCAGGCGGGCCTGCTCGCCACTGCCGATCAGGGCCACGCAGCGGCTGTCCTCGCGGGCCAGCCAGCGCGCCGCCACCGCGCCCGCCGCGGCGGTGCGCACGGCGGTGAGGTAGCCGTTGTCCAGCAGCAGGGCGTCGAGCAGGCCGGTGCGTGCCGAGAGCAGCATCATCATGCCGTTGAGGCTGGGCAGGCCAAGGCTGGGGTTGTCGAAGAAGCCCGGGCTGACCTTGATCGCGAAACGCTCGATGCCCGGCAGGTAGGCGGTCTTCACGTCCACCTCACCGTTGTGCTCGGGCACGTCCAGACGCAGGATCGGCGGCATGGCCACGTTGGCCGTGGCCAGCAGGGCGAAGGCCTGCTCGACGGTATCGACCGCGGCGCGGTCGAGGGTGATGCAGTCTCGCAGGTCGGCTTCGTTGAGCAAGGTGATGGCCGGCATCGGTGAACCTCCAGTGAGCGAAAAGGGAAAACCTCAGGCGTTGTCGCCGTTCATCACCCGTAGGTGCTGGGCGGTGTCGACGTTGCGCCCGCTGACCACCACCACGATCGGCCCGCGCGCCGGCACCAGGCCGTCGAGCAGGGCGGCGATACCCACCGCGCCGGCCCCTTCTAGCACTTGGCGCTCCTGGTGGTAGGCATGGCGCAGGCCCGCTGCGATGGACGCTTCCTCGAGCAGGTGCAGATGGTCGAGCAGGCGCTGGGTGAGGGCGAAGGTATGGCGGTTGTCCAGGCCTATGCCGCCGCCCAGGGAGTCGGCCAACGTCGGCAGCTCCTGCACCTCGAGCGGATGCCCGGCCTGCAGGCTGGCGTGCATGGCGGCACCCCGGCGCATGCTGATGCCATGGGTGGTGATGGCCGGGTTGAGGCCCTTGAGGGCCAGGGCCACGCCGGCGAACAGGCCGCCGCCGGAGAGGGGCACCAGTACCTGGCTGACGTCGGGCAACTGTTCGATGATCTCCAGGCCCAGGGTGCCCTGGCCGGCAATGACGGCAGGGTGGTCGAAGGGCGGCACCAGCGCGGCGCCCTGTTCCTCGGCATGACGCTGGGCGGCGTGCTGGGCGTCGTCCTGGGAGAGGCCGACGATGCACACTTCGGCGCCCAGGTCGCGAATCGCCTGGACCTTGTTGGCCGGCACCAGCTGCGACAGATAGATGGTCGCCTGCACGCCCAGTTGCGAGGCCGCGAAGGCCAGCGCCCGGCCATGGTTGCCGGTAGAGGCGGTGACCACGCCGCGTGCCCGTTGCTGTTCACCCAGGCAGGCCACGGCGTTGCTCGCGCCGCGCAGTTTGAAGCTGCCGGTGAGCTGCTGGGATTCGAGTTTCAGGTACACCGGCACGCCGACCAGGCGGCTCAGGCTCGGCGAATGTTCCAGCGGCGTGCGACGCACGAGCCCCTGGATGCGCTGGTGGGCAAGGTGGATATCGTGAAGCGAAAGCTCTGACATGACCGCATCCCAACGAGTGACCGGGTGTTGGGCGGAGTCTAAGAGCGGCAAATTGTCGTGATGAATGTACTAGGTCAATTTGCCGGACATTTTTTCGGACCGCCGTCGAGGCAGCGATCCCAGTACCCTGTGGGAGCGGGCTTGTCCCGCGATTAGGCCGGGCCCGATATCACCGTCGCCTGGCAAGGGCTTCGCCCTTGATCGCGGGACAAGTCGGACCGCCGCACCGCCGCTCCCGCAGGGGCTGCATTGGCCGCTTGTTCTCTGCGCGACAGCGCAGCCCGAAGGGCTGGGTAATCTCCCACAGGCCTCTGCTAAATCAATGGGTTACATAGGCCGCAGCGGCCCTGGTCACAGTTCATGGATCTGCGGGTATTGCCCGAACAGTTCATGCATGTCGGCCAGCGCCTGGCGCATCTTGGCATCCGAGCACTCGGCGCCTACGCACAGTCGCACCGCCCGTGGCCGCGGCGTGCCGCGCACCAGGAACGGCTCCGGCGGGGTCACCGCGATGTGCCGACGGCGCAATGCCCGCACCAGGCTGTCCACCTCCCAATGGGCGGGGATCCCCAGCCAGGCCCCCAGCGCCTGGGCTGGGTTGCCCAGCAGGTAGTCACCCAGGTGCTCGCGCAGCATCGCCTGCCGCCCACTGATCAGCTTGCGCTGCAATTCGGCCAGCTGCGCCGCGCGCCCATCGTTGATCCAGCGTGTGGCGATCTCCGCCACCAGCGGCGTGGCCATCCAGCTGTTGACCCGCAGGATGCTCTCGGTGCGCAGCGCCAGGCGCTTGGGCATGGCCAGGTAGCCGACCCGCAGCCCGGTGAGCACCGATTTGGTCATGCTGGTGCAATAGAACGACAGCTCCGGCGCATAGTGGCTGATCGGCCGGGCGCGGCGTTCGCCCAGCAGTGGCCCGTACACATCGTCCTCGATGATGTGCACGCCAAAGCGTCGGGCGATGGCGGCGATCTCCCGGCGGCGGGCGTCGGGCATCAGGCTGGTGGTAGGGTTGTTGAGGTTCGGCGTGCACACCAGTGCGGTGACCCGCTCGTTGCTGCAGATATCCTCGAAATGCTCCGGGTCGATGCCGTCGCGGTCCATCTCCAGGCCCTTGAGCGTGAAACCCAGCACTTGGGAGTTGCCGATCACGCCGTGGTCGGTCAGGCCTTCGCAGAGCACCACGTCATCGGGCCCGGCCAGCGAGGCCAGGGCCAGGAAGATGGCGTGGGCCGCGCCGTTGGTGACCAGCACGTCGTCGCGCTCCACGGTCATGCCCAGGCCCGCCAGCCAGCGCACCGCTGCCTCGCGATGGCTTTCGAAGCCGGCGATGGGGCGGTAGGCGTGGATCCACGGCTGCTCTTCCTCCACGCTGAGCTCGGCGCAGGTCTCGCGCCAGATCCGCTCGTGCACCTGAGTGTGCAGGATGCGCGTAATGGAGAAATCCACCAGGGTGCGCTCGGGCAGGTCGATGATGTCGTCGGCCACCCGGTCGCTCATGCGCCGACTGACGAAACTGCCGCGGCCGATCTCGCAGCGTACCAAGCCCTGGCGCTCCAGTTCCTTGTAGGCATTGGTCACCGTCTGCACGCTGATCTCCAGGGCATCGGCGACATGCCGCTGGGGTGGCAGGCGCTGGTCGTGCACCAGTTCGCCGCGTTCGATCTCCCCGGTGATGGCCTGCACCAGCAGTTTGTACTTGGACTCGCCGATGCGTGCCGAATCGAGGACTTTCTTCCAGTTTTCCATGGGTATCGCTTCGCTGGCCGGGACTGCGCACAGCATCGCCTGTGCAGGATCTTCGGGCAATTGTCCTAGTGCAATGCCATCGCTGTTGAGGCTTTTGTATGCTCCGGCCCAAGGTCGACACCCGTTATACGAACAAGAGTCTGTCGGCCCGCCGGAACGCTCGGGCTGTGCACCGATCGAACGACACATCCGGCCTTCGCTGTTTTGCTCCACTGCCTCCTATACACACAGCCGTCACCGACGGTTTGATAACAAGACAGGAGATTCATTGATGAGCCAGCCTCCTTCCGCCAACGCGGTATCCCCCTTCAAGCGTCTGCTGGTGGCCTGTGCGGCCCTGGGCCTGGTCGCCAGTGCCCAGGCCACCACCCTGGAGACGATCAAGGAGAACAGCCGTATCCGCATCGGCTACGCCAACGAAACGCCGTTCGCCTTCACCGAGACCGACGGTCGGGTCACGGGCGAGTCGCCGGAGATCGCCAAGATCATCTTCCAGAAGATGGGCATCAAGCAGGTCGATGGCGTGCTCACCGAATGGGGCGCGTTGATCCCCGGGTTGCGCGCAGGCCGCTTCGATGTGATCGCCGCCGGCATGTATATCACCCCGGCGCGCTGCAAGCAGGTGATCTTCACCGACCCGCAGTACGCCTTGCCCGACACCCTGCTGGTGGCCGCCGGCAACCCGAAGAACCTGCACAGCTACGCCGACATCGCCAACAACCCCGAGGTGAAGCTGGCGATCATGGCCGGCACGGTCAACCTGGCCTATGCCCGCGATTCTGGCGTCAAGGACGAGCAGATCCTCCAGGTGCCGGACACCACCGCCCAGTTGCAGGCCGTGCGCGCCGGGCGCGCCGATGCCGCAGTGGGCACCCAGCTGACCATGAAGGGCCTGGCGAAGAAAGGCGGCGAGAAGGTCGAGGCGATCGGCGACTTCAAGGACGACCCGGCCCACACCGGCTATGGCGCCCTGGCGTTCCGCCCCGAGGACAAGGACCTGCGCGATGCGGTCAATGCCGAGCTCAAGCGTTGGCTGGGCAGCGAGGAGCACCTCAAGGCCGTGGCCCCGTTCGGCTTCGACCGCTCCAACGTGACCGACAAGACCGCCGCCGAGCTCTGTGCCCAGCAATGAATCGAGGTGGCATGGCATCTGCCATGCCGTTCCCTGCGTAATCCGATTATTCAGGTCGAACCATGGGTGAATTGATACCGCTGTTACTGCAAGGGGCCTGGATCACCATCCAGGTCACATTCTTCGGCTCGTTGCTGGCGATCGTCGCCGCGATCCTCGCCGCCCTGGGCCGGCGCTCTTCGTGGCGCCCCTTGAGCTGGTTCTGCGTGGCCTACATCGAGCTGTTTCGCGGCACGTCGCTGCTGGTGCAACTGTTCTGGCTGTTCTTCGTGTTGCCGTTGCCGCCGTTCAACCTGGAGCTGAGCGCCTACACCGTGGCCATTGTCGGCCTTGGGCTGCACATCGGAGCCTACGGTGCCGAGGTGATGCGCGGGGCCATAGGCTCGGTGGCCAAGGGCCAATACGAGGCCTGCGTGGCGCTGAACATGCCGCCGGCCACGCGCTTTCGCCGCGTCATCCTGCCCCAGGCGCTGCTGGCGGCGATCGCACCGGGCACCAACTTGCTGATCGAGCTGCTCAAGAACACCTCCCTGGTGTCGTTGATCACCTTGTCGGACCTGAGCTTCCGTGCCCGCCAGCTGGACCAGGCGACCTTCCAGACCCTGGAGATCTTCAGCCTGACCCTGCTGCTGTACTTCGTCCTGGCGCAGGTCATCAATTTCGCCATGCGCGGCGTCGAACGACGCCTGGGCCGTGGTCGCCTGCGGGGGAGCCTGTCATGAACGTCTGGGACTGGAACTACGTCGCGCAGATCTTGCCCGACCTGCTGCAGGCCTCGCTCAAGACCCTGGGCATCACCCTGGTGGGCTTCATGATCGCCATCGTCCTGGGCTTGTTCCTGGCCATTGGGCGACGTAGCCGGCAAGTGGTCATCGCCTGGCCGGTGACCCTGCTGATCGAGTTCATCCGCAGCACGCCGCTGCTGATCCAGGTGTACTTCCTGTACTACGTGTTGCCCAACTATGGCGTGAACATGACCGCCATGCAGGCGGGCATCCTCGGTATCGGCCTGCACTACGCCTGCTACATCGCCGAGGTGTACCGCGGCGGGCTGGACGCCGTGCCGCGCAGCCAGTGGGAGGCCGTGGTGGCGCTGAACTTCGCCCCCTGGACCGCCTACCGCACGATCATCCTGCCCCAGGCCGTGCGGCCGATCCTGCCGCCGCTGGGCAACTACCTGATCGCCATGCTCAAGGACACCCCGGTGTTGTCCGCCATCACCGTGGTGGAAATCATGCAGCAGGCCAAGAACGTTGGCTCCGAGAGCTTCCGCTACCTGGAGCCGATCACCCTGGTCGGTCTTTTCTTCCTGGCCTTGAGCGTCGCTCTGGCCTACCTGGTTCGGCGCCTCGAAGTGCGCCTGGAGTTACGCTAATGATCGCGCCTGTCTCGAACCTCGCCACCCTTGCCACCAGCCCCCAGCAGCGGGACCACGCCATGCCGGAACCGACCATCGCCCAGCCGATCGTCGCCTTCCGCGACGTGACCAAGCGCTACGGCAACTTCACCGTGCTCGATGGCCTGAACCTGGAAGTCGCCCCGGGCGAAAAAGTGGCGATCATCGGCCCCAGCGGCTCCGGCAAGTCCACTCTGCTGCGTGTGCTCATGACCCTTGAAGGGATCGACCAGGGCATGATCGAGGTGGATGGCGAGTCGCTGACCCACATGCCCGGGCGCAACGGTGGCCTGGTCAGTGCCAACGAACGCCACGTTCGCCGCGTGCGTGCGAAGATCGGCATGGTGTTCCAGAGCTTCAACCTGTTCCCGCACATGAG
Source organism: Pseudomonas shiyinii (assembly GCF_056725765.1). Lineage (NCBI taxonomy): Bacteria > Pseudomonadati > Pseudomonadota > Gammaproteobacteria > Pseudomonadales > Pseudomonadaceae > Pseudomonas > Pseudomonas shiyinii. The sequence goes on from NZ_CM161522.1 coordinate 1,632,147, forward strand.
TGCCCTGCAGAACGTCATCGAGGCACCGGTTCAGGTGCTGGGCGTCAAGCCTGCCGAGGCCCGTGAACGTGCCGCCGAGCTATTGGAGATGGTGGGGCTGGGCACCAAGTTCGATCACTACCCCTCGCAGCTTTCCGGTGGCCAGCAGCAGCGCGTGGCGATCGCCCGGGCCCTGGCCATGCGGCCGAAGGTGATGCTGTTCGACGAGGTGACATCGGCGCTGGACCCCGAGCTATGCGGGGAGGTCCTGAATGTGATCCGCCGGCTGGGCAGCGAGCACAACCTGACCATGCTCATGGTCACCCACCAGATGGGTTTCGCCCGCGAGTTCGCCGACCGGGTGTGCTTCTTCTACAAAGGCCAGATCCATGAACAGGGCACGCCGGCCCAGCTTTACGAGAACCCCCAGCAGGAGCGGACCCGGGCGTTCCTGAGCGCGGTCAGGGAGGCCAACTGACGGGGTAAAGCCATTCGCGGGTTCGCTCCTAGAGGCTCAGCGCCACCTTGTGGGAGCGGGTTTACCCGCGAAGCAGGCGACGCGATAGCGGCAGGGCAGCCGCTACCGCGCCGTACGACTTCAGAGCTCCGTGGCCTGCGCCTCGGTGTGGGCGCGCTTGGTGGAGGATTTCTTCTCCTGCACGACGATGTAGAACTCCTCGCCATGCTTGACCGCACCGTAGAGCACGGCTTTCTCGATCAGCTCGGTGCCGCGCAGGTGGCGCAGCATCATCGGGTCCTTGCGCAGGTCGCGGTACAGCGCCAGGCACAGCAGCACCATCACGATGACGAAGGGCAGTGACACGACGATGGTCAGGTTCTGCAGGCCCGTCAGGGCCTCGCCCGGGTTGTTCGGGTCGCCGATGGCCAGCATGATCGCCGCCACCGTGCCGGTCAGGGCGCCCCAGAAGATCACCGTGGCACGAGACGGGTCGGTGGTGCCGCGCTCGGACAGCGTGCCCATCACCAGGGAAGCGGCGTCTGCGCCGGAGACGAAGAAAATGCCCACCAGGACCATCACCAGTACCGAGGTTACCGAGGCCCACGGGTAGCTTTCCAGCAACTGGTACAGCGCATGGTTGCTGTTCACCGCGCCATTGACCAACTGGTAGGTGCCTTCCTGCAGGGCGTCGATGCCGGCGCCGCCGAAGACGGTGAACCAGATCAGGCTCACCAGGCTCGGCACCAGCAGCACGCCAGTGACGAACTGGCGGATGGTGCGGCCGCGGCTGATGCGGGCGATGAACATGCCCACGAACGGTGTCCAGGAGATCCACCAGGCCCAGTAGAACACGGTCCAGCCGGCCAGCCAGCTGTCCATCTGTTCGCCGCCGCTGGCACTGGTGCGGGCCATCATCTGCGGCAGCATTTCGATGTAGACGCCGATGGAGGTCGGCAGCAGGTTCAGCATCAACAGGGTCGGGCCGACGATGAAGGTGAACAGCGCCAGCGCCAGGGCCAGCACCATGTTGGTGTTGGACAGCCACTGGATGCCCTTGCCGATGCCCGAGACCGCCGAGGCGACGAAGGCCACGGTGAGCAGGGTGATGATCGAGATGTAGAAGATCTTGCCCGGGTGTTCGATCCAGCCGTTGTACTCCAGGCCGCCGGCGATCTGCAGGGCGCCCAGGCCCAGCGAGGCGGCCGAGCCGAACAGAGTGGCGAAGATCGCCATCATGTCGATCAGGCGACCGATGGGGCCGTTGGCGTGGCGGCCGATCAACGGACGGAATGCCGTGGAGATCAGTTGCGAACGCCCGCGGCGGAAGGTGCCGTAGGCGATCACCAGGCCGACGATCGCATACATGGCCCAGGGGTGCAGGGTCCAGTGGAACAGCGTGGTGGCCATGGCCACCTGCATCGCCTCGCTGCTTTGCGCCGCGGCGGTGCCGGGCGGCGGGGACACATAGTGCGACAGCGGTTCGGCCACGCCGAAGAACATCAGGCCAATGCCCATGCCGGCGCTGAACATCATCGCCACCCACGACACGGTACGAAACTCGGGGCGTTCGCCATCACGTCCCAGCGGCACCTTGCCGTAGCGGCTCGCCGCCAGCCATAGCACGAACACCACGAACAGCGTGGAAGTGAGGACGAAGAACCAACCGAAGTTGACGATGACCCAGGACTGGGCCGTGGAGGCGCTGGCCGCGAGGCTTGCCTGGCTGACGAAGCCCCATATGACGAATGCGATTGCGAGGATGCTGGTGATGCCGAAGACGATCCAGTCGATCTTGCCCTCCAGGTGACGATCCCGTTTGGCCTCTTCGGTCTGCGAAGGGTCCGTCACGCCAAGCGCGAGGGTTTCAACGTTCTCTTCCGTTGCCATAGTGTAATAACGCCCCTTTGGTGGGTGCCTTGCCGCTGCAGGTTGTAGTTTTTTTAAGCGTGCCGCTGTGCATCGACAGCCGCCCCGGAACCAGGCCGTGCTGTCGAGGCGGGATTATCCTGCTGAAAAAAGGGGGCTTCCTGTCCCAAGACCGTCCTGACACGTCCTTGTAACGACGCCGTGGCCAGCTGTCGATTTGGCTGTGCGCCGTTCGACCATGAACAGGGGCGGCATATCGGCGGCCCAGAACTGGAGATCACACCATGCGCAAGCTCATCGTTGCCGCATTCGTTTCGCTCGACGGCGTCATGCAGGCCCCTGGCGGTCCGAGCGAAGACCTGAGCGGCGGGTTCCGTTTCGGCGGCTGGCTCGTGCCCTATGCCGACCAGGCCTTCGGCCAGGCCATCGATGCGTTGTTCGCCGAGCCGTTCGAGCTGCTGCTGGGGCGGCGCACCTACGACATCTTCGCCGGTTACTGGCCGCGTATCGGCGCCGAATCGAGCGATCACATGATCGCCGAGGTGTTCAACCGTATCCCCAAGCATGTGGCCACCCACCATCCCGCAACCCTGGAATGGCACAACAGCCATGGGTTGCAGGGCGATATCCGGGAGGCCGTGGGTGCGCTCAAGCGGCAAGCGGGCGACCGTTTGCTGACCCAGGGCAGTAGTGAACTGGTGCAGCAGCTGCTGGCGGCGGGGCTGGTGGATGAGTTGCTGCTGATGGTCCACCCGATCCTGCTGGGCGCGGGCAAGCGCCTGTTTGGCGACGATGCCCAGCCGGCAGCCTTTACCCTGGCAGACTCGACCGCGACGCCGAGCGGCGTGCTCATCAGCCGGTATGTGCGCAGCGGCGAGGTGCGGACCGGGTCGTTCGACTAGCGCCGGTGAGGAAGCAGGGCGGCTGCAGGACAGCCCAATCGCCGGCAAGCCGGCTCCCACCTGTCCTGCGCTGTGTTCAGAGGCACCGCCATACCTGTAGGGCTTGCCAGCGATAGGGCCGGGGCAGGCAAGCCATACAGTCGTTGCTCCCACCTGTCCTGCGCTGTGTTGAGAGGCACCGCCATACCTGTGGGAGATTCTATGGTTGTGGGCAAGCATTTTTAGCTGTTCTGGTGACGTATTCGCCCTGGCTCTTCAGTAGGGCGAATGCGACTCTGGCGAGCTTTCTGGCCAAGATCACCAGGGCCTCAGTAGTGGCCTTACCCTTGCCCCTATGGTGTGCATAAACGTCTTTCCAGACCGCTGATCGACTAGCTGACATGGCCGCATTGTGCAAAAGGCGTCGTATCTCAGAACAACCCCGTTTGGTGAGCCGCCGACGGCCAGTTTTTTGCCCGGAGTCAGAGATTTGCAAGTCCATGCCCAAGAAAGCGATGAATGAATCACCATTCTTGAAATCCCCCCGGATAAACGCTGTCACCAACCCCACAGCGGTCAAAAATCCGATGCCTTCTATCTTTTGGCAACGGGCGACCTGCTCGCTTAATCCTGCTTCGCGTACCAACTCCTTGAGCTTTTTCTGAAGCAGTACATCGAGTTTCTCCATGCTCTTGGCAAAGGATTTGAACACGGTCTCAAGGCTTCTCTCATTGGACCAGCTTTGCGTCAAGGCGGTGCGTGCCGAGACCAGCGAGGCGCGGCGACGCAGAAGGCTCTGGAGCTTGCCGTAGACGGCTGGAGGTGGGCTCCAAGGACGTAGTCCACTGCCTTCGCGGGAAAGATAGCGAGAGAGTAGATAAGCGTCAGAGGCGTCCGTCTTCACCCGACCACCGACGCTCTTTCGATAGTTACTGAGCTGGAAGCCATCGACCACGTAGACTTCAAAGCCTTTTTCATAAGCCATCTCCACCAGGTCGAGATGGTAGGTATTCGTTGCTTCGACGCAGATAGCGGTATTGGCGGGTTGTTGTCCCAGCCATTTCTTGATTTCGGGTTTGGTATTTTTCAGCGAGGACTGTTCATCACGGTCTTCGAAATGGACAACCAATTCGACTTTGGCCACATCCACACCAATGATGAATTGGCTTACCTGCATTGCCATTGGCCACACTCCCACGTATGGTTTTTCTGCTTGGAGGGGTTTTCACCAAGAGGCGCTGGCTTGCTTCTATCGTCGCTTGCAAACGATGCATTCTTTATCGGCGCTTTGGTGAAGGGGTGGGGCGATGTCTCCCACGGTCTGTACTGCGGCTAACAGTCAGAATCGGCTTTTTCGTCCCACCACCCCTTCAAGTATCACCATACAAGCCGGCTTGCCGGCGATTGGGCCCGGTGGCCCAGTGCAAAAAAAAAAGCCGCACCTTGTCAGGTGCGGCTTTGTCGAGCAGGCCTCTGGCCTTAGCGGTCGTTCTTGGTGGATGAGTCCACCGCGTTCGACAGCCCTTTGCTGTTGTGCGTACCCGGCGTGGTGCCGGAGATCGCAGTGGCTTTGGTCAGGCCGCGGGTGTCTTTCGACTGGGCGATGCCCGAGGTGGCAGTGCCGTGGCCTTTGCTGTCGTTACGGTCCTGACCATAGTGGTTGCCGCTCAGGCCGTGGTCACGGGACGCCTTGCCGGCATGCCCGTCGGATTTGCCCAGGCCCAGGCCACCGTCACCATGCCCAGCGCCGAGGCCGCCGCCGTGTCCACCACCGTGGCCGCCGCCATGACCACCGCCGCCGCCGTGGCCACCACCACCGCCACCACCACCGCCGCCACCTTTGGCATAAGCCGACGCGATCGGTGACATCTCAGCAGGCAGGAAGGCTGTGGTGCCCAATACCAGTGCAAAAGCAGCCACGGCAGCCAGGGTTTTCTTCATGATTTAAACGCCTCCAGGGGCGAGTGTTGTGATGTGTCCTATGGACAGGTCGCGGCGACTTTTGTTCAAAGCCGCCCGACGAAATAACCGGCCTGGTCAATCCTCCAGGAAGACCATGCGCGGCGGTGCGTGCATGAGGAAATCGCGGTGGGAGATATTCCAGGCATAGGCGCCGGCCAGGGTGAACACCAGCAGGTCGCCGACCGCCAGTGCCGGTATCGGCTGGCGACGGGCCAGCACGTCCTTGGGCGTGCACAACTGGCCGACCAGGGTGACGGTCTGCTCCTCTATTTCCGCGCACTGGTCGCCCCGCACCACCACGAACGGGTGGTCGTGCCCCTGGGCTGCCGGGGTGCGGAAATGGTGGGTACCGCCGCGGGCGATGGCGAAGTACTCGCCGTGGTTGCGCTTGATGTCCAGCACTTCCATCGCGTAGTAGCCACAGGGCGCAGCAATGTAGCGGCCGATTTCGAACCGCAGGCGCACATCCGCCATGCCTTCCTCGGCCACCAACTGATGCAGGGCATCGCAGAAGCCTGGCCAGTCGAAGGAGCCGTGCGGGTCCCGGTAGTCGATGCCCATGCCGCCCCCGACGTTCAGCAGCGTGAGCGGCAACTGAGCGTCCTGGGCGATGCGGCGGAAGGTGCGGCAGTAGGCGCGGATCAACTGCAGGTGGGCCGCCACGTCGAGCTGGTGGGAGAGCAGGTGGAAGTGCAGCCCCTTGAGAGTGAGCAACGGTTCCTCGCACAGCACGACCAGGGCCTGGTCGAGCGCCTCTTCATCCAGGCCGAAGGGGGTCGGTTTGCCGCCCATCACCAGGCGACTGTCAGGGGCTTCGTCGAGTTTCAGGTTCAGGCGCAGCAACAACGGAATGGCTTGCCCGGTTCTTCGGGCCAGGGCCGCCAGGCGGCGCAACTCGTGCAGGCTTTCCACATGGAAGGCGTCGAGGTTGCCGGCCAGGGCGGCTTCCAGCTCGCTTTCCAGTTTGCCGGGGCCACCGAAGATCAGCGGGTGCTCGGGGCAGTGCTGGCGCAGCCAGGCCAGCTCGCCGCCGGATGCTGCCTCGAAGCCATCGACCAAGGGCGCCAGGGTGCGCAGCACCGCGGCCTCCGGGTTGGCCTTGGCAGCATAGAACAGCTCGCAGTTGCCCGGCAGCGCGGCGCGCATGTCGCGCACCCGCTCGCGCAGGGCGGGCAGGTCATAGAGGTAGGCGCAGATGGGTTCCTGCTGCTCGCGGCGCAGGTCGGCGAGGGCATGGCTGATACGCGGTGGCAGGGTCATGCGCGGGCTCCGTGGAACAGGGGGTTGGGCAGGGCGGTGTAGCCGGCTTCGCGGTCGGCGCGCTGCAGCAGGCGGGTCATGAAGTTCTCCTTGCTGGGCAGGGTGGCGCCGGCACACAGCTCGCTGAGTTCGGCCGGGTTGCCCAGGTGTTCGCACTGCGCTTGCAGTTGCTGGCCGAGCTGGGTCCACAGGCGTTTCTCCAGCGCCGCGTCGCCGTCGGCGAGGTGGAACAGGGCCTCGCCCAGGTTATTGACCAGCGCGCAGTAGGCAACGCGTTTCCAGGCTTTGTCCGGGCTGTAGTACAGCGAGGCGCGTGTGCGCTCGTCGAGGTCGGCCAGGCGCTGCTCGGGCCAGAGCCCGGCCACCAGCTTGGTGCCTTCCAGGTCGCGTACCCACACCCGGCACGGCAGGCCGTCCTCGTCGAAGCCCAGCAAGGTGTTCTGCAGGTGCGGCTCAAGCACCACGCCTTGGCGGTACAGGCAATGCAATACGCCGCCGAGCAACAGCCCGGCATAACGCTCCAGCCACAGGGCGGCGGCATCCTCGCGGCTCAGGCCCAGGCGGGCGGCGCACTGGCGCAGGCGCGAGGTGCACATCCCGTGGCCATCCAGGCCCCAGGTGAACAGGGCCATGGCCACTTGCGGTTGGAAGGCCTCGCGGCTGGCGGCATCGAAGTTACTGCGATAGAGGATGCCGAAGCATTCGGTCACCTCGCGGGCCTCTTCGGCGCTGCCCAAGGCGCTCAGATCAAGGGTGCTGGCCGCCGGTTCCGGCATCAGGGCGAAGCCGGGCTGATGGACGGCCAGGTCGGCCATGGCCGGTTGCAGCAGGTGAGTCAGGGCGACGGCGCTGTCGAGCTCGTACCAGGCGTTCTTGCGGATGCAGTTGGTCAATCGCACGTGCACCGAGAACTTGAGGAAGTAGGCCAGCTCCGGGTGGTAGAGGGTGCGCACCGAGGAGGTCGGGTACAGCGGTACGCCGCGTGCGCCCTTGTAGGTCATCAGGCCCTGGGCCATGGCCCGTTGCACCAGCGGGTTGGCCAGGATGCGCTCCACCTCCCACGGGTGGCAGGGGTAGAGGTTGTCCTCGCCGCAGAGCTGGCGCAGGGTCGGGCGTGGGTCTTCGCCCAGGTGGCGCACCAGGGAGGGGGCCACTTCGAACCAGTGCAGCGAGAACTGTGCGCCCACTTCCGGCGAGCAGGCCAGCAGGTCGTCCAGGCCTACACCTTCACGGCTCTTGGGGGTGGGGTGCAGGGCATGGCCCCATACCTGGTGCTGCTCGGAGCGCAGCAGGCTGTCGGCGGGCTGACGGTGGGCCGGCACGGCATGACGCAGGAAGGTCTGGGTGATGCTCAGGCTGTTGTTGATCTGCTGCATCAGCTCGCCGTGACGCTCGGCGCAGGTCAAAGGCGCCAGCAGCAACTGGGCCAGCTCCAGGGCGCCCAGGGGGCGCCAGCCGTGGCCGTTGCCCTTGAAGTAGGGGGCGCTGGTGAAGCGGCAGCGCCCCAGCACGCTGGTGCGGTCGGCGGCCAGGGCCAGGCGCCCGCCTGGCAGGGTGATGCAGATGCGCTGGCCGGCGAGCTGGCGCAGGCTCATGGGCAGATCCTGGCCCTGGGCGTCGAGGCAGGCCTCGCCACGGGGCAGGGCGTATTCGCGTAGGTAGCAGTTGAGCAGGCACTCGATGGCGTGACGCTGGGCGTCACCGGCCAGGGCGTGTTCGTGCAGGGATGGGTAATCGGTGGCCAGGGTCATGCGGTGATCTCCCGTTGAGCGACAAGTAGAGGGCGGGCCAGCAGCAGCGCGGCGAATGCGGCGAGGCTGGCGACCAGGAACGGTGAAGCGATGCCAAGGCGTTGGCTGACCAGCCCCGCCACCACGCCGGCGGCGGCGCCGGCCCATTTGCCACTGGAGTCGAACCAGGCGAACAGGCGCCCGGCACTGCCCTGGTTGCGCCGCTGGCTGAGGCAGCGGTGCAGGCCGATGAAGGCGAGCAACATGCCCAGCCCGCCGAGCAGGCGCCAGGCGAACAGCAGCCACGGGTCGCTGGCGCCGAACTGCAGCACGTTGCCCAGAGCGAACAGCGCGAGCCCCGGCAGCAGCAAGTTGCTTTCATGGCGCTGGAACCACGGCAGGGCGATCAGGTAGACCAGGTGCGGCAGGGCGTAGAGCAGGCCGATCAGGGCATCGTTGCGCACCCCCAGGGCTTCGCCGTAGGGCACGAAGTAGGGGAAGGTGACGACCATGGCGAAGCAGAACAGGAACTGCACCACCAGCAGGCGCGGCAAGTCCTGGGGCAGCTCGCTGCCAGTGTCGCCGACTTTCTTGCGCGCCTTGGCCTGGCCGCGGTCGTCGGGCAGCGGCAGGATCAGCACGAACGCCAGCAGCGGCAGCCAGGCCAGCACACGGTACAGCTCCTGGCCCATGCCGCTGGCGGTGAGCAGGCCGAGCAGGATCGGCCCGCTGATCATCGCCAGGCGCGCCGAGTACTGGGTCCAGTTCAGGGCGCGCGACAGGTTGCCGTCGTTGAGCTGGGTGGCCAGGTAGGCATTGGAGGCCGCCATGGCGCCGCCGAAGGTGCCCTGGATCACCAGGGCCAGGGCGAACACCGCAAGGTTTGGGCTCAGGCCCGCGAGCAGAAAGCCTGCGGCCAGCCCGGCATGGGCGCGCAGCAGCGACAGCCGGCAACCGTGGCGATCCGCCAAGCGGCCCCAGATCGGCGCCGCCAGGGCGGTGCACAGCGTGGGCAGGACGAACAGCACGCCGATGCTCCAGCCCGGTGCGTCCGGCGCCAGGTCGGCGAGGATGCGTGGCAGGTACAGGGGCACGCCCAGGGCGGTGAACGCCGACAGGTAATGCCCCAGCAGCACGCTGAACATCAGGCGTCGGGACATGCCGGGCCCTCCAGCAGGAAGTTCCGGGCGCTGTAGCCATAGAACTTGTTGATGTCCTGAGCTCCGGACCAGGTTTTGCTGAACAGGCTGCCGGCACTGAGCAGGTACTTGACCGGCAGGTAGGGGCTGTCGAGCAGGAAGCGGCGTGCCTCGCCGCAGTCCAGGCCTTCGCCTTCGAGCTGTTCCAGGCAGGCGTGCAGGCGCTCGCGCAGGCGCTGGTACAACGCCTGGCGCGGGGCCAGCCCGGCTTCGGCGATGGCCTCAAGGGGGGCGACGATGTTCAGTTGCAGGGTGATGGTGGTGAACATCTCCGCCAGCGGCTCGAAACGCTCCACACGGATGCGTTCGTCGCGCAGGCCCTGGCAGCGTTCGGCCAGGTCCGGGCAGGTGGCCAGGAAACGATGCGGCCACAGGCGTGCGGCGTCGTTGTCCTTCATCAGCAGGCGCAGGGGCTGGCCCGCCTGGAACATCAGCACGGCGTTCTGCTGGTTGGCTTCCAGGGCGATGCCGTAGCGCAGCCACAGGCGCAGGTGCACCTGCAGCAGCAGGTCCAGGTACTGGTCCAGCCAGGCCAGCAGGTCGCCGCCATGGAAGCGCTCGGCCAGGGCCTGGACGAACAGTCGGCCATCCTCCAGCGGGCTGGCCAGGGCCGCCACCGGTACCAGGGTGGTCTGCTCCAGCCCTGCTGGGTAGTGGCGCACGATATAGGCCAGGTGCTTGTGCTCGCCGACGTGGCCGCCGTGCAGTTCGTCGACATGCCGGTAGCGGCCGGCCAGGGCCGGGTCGCGCTCGGCCAGGGCCTGCAGGATGCATTGGAAGGCATGGCCGTCATACAGGGTGCTGGGCTTGATCAAGCGCAGGTTGCGGGCCCCCAGGGTGCGGACCAGCAGCGGCAACTTGATGTGCCAGCGCGGCTGGTCGACACAGGCGACGGTACGCACCGAGAGGGTCGGCTGCACCCACAGCGCAGGAGCCGGGGCGCGCACGGCGCCGGCCGGCAGGCCATGGCGCTCGAGCTCCGGCCAGGTCATCGGGTGCACTGGCAGCAGCGCGTGGGTATGGGCCAGGGCCGGGTCCAGGCCCACCTCGGCGAAGCTTGGCCAATGCGCGGGTGGGGCGCAGGTCAGCGCCAGGTCGCCCTGAGGCACGGCCAGCCAGTTCAATTGCAGGCGTGGGGCGAACTCGGGCGCGTAGCGTTGCAGGGCGTCCTGGTCGAAGCCGCTCTTGGCGCGGGCGGTGGGGTAGAACGGGTGGTCGAGGTAGCTGGCCAGGCGGTCGATTTGCAGCAGGCGTGCGTCCCAGGTCGGCGCATCGAGCAACGCGGCCGGGTGCGTGCCTTGCTCAGCGCGAGCCTGTCGGCACAGGGTGCGGTGCGACACGGCGCAGTCGGCCTCCTCGCCGTAGGCGCGGAACAGCGCCAGGCTCTCGTCGTCCAGCCCCTGGCTCATCAGTGCCAGCCAGGCTGCGTGGCCACGCTCGTGCAGAACCTGGCCAGCCTGCTCGCGCAGCCAGGCGTCGCCGACCGCGCTCCAGGCCTGCAGCGCTGCTCCCCGGCGCACGGGCAGCCAGAGCTCGCCGATGTCCAAGTGGCTGACCTGCAGCCAGGTGTCGCCGGGTTGCGCCCATGCATGTGCGGCCAGCGCCGTGGGCAGCGGGCCAAGGCGGCCCTGGCTGACCAGGCCGCGGATGTCCTCGCGCAGGAAGCAGTCGATGATGCGTTGGCCGATGGCTGCCTGGTCGGTGCAGGCTTGGGCGGCATTCATGCGATCACCCAGCGCAGGTCGGCCAGGGTGGCCTGCAAGCGGGCCTGGAGGCGGGCATCGTCGCGCTCGATCAGGCGCAGCACGCCGATGTAGTCCTTGTTGGAATTGCTCAGGCGAATGTCATCACCGGCCTGGTGCAGGGCGCGATAGTCGTGCCAGTGGCCGTCACCTTCGTCCTGGAAGCTGCTGGGCGCCTCGCGCAGGTGTCCGGAGCGTTCAGCTACCAAGTAGTGCACCAGGGCATGGTTGTCGCCAGGTTGGGGTTCGGCGAGGGCCTCGTCCAGATGCAGGGCCAGGATGCGGTCGAACCAGCCTTGCGGCAGCAGGCGCTCTAGCAGGAACTCGCGGCCGTCGCCGATGCTGCGGTAGTTGATCTCCACCAGCACCGGGCCGTGGGCGGTGAGTATGAACTCGCTGTGGCAGACCCCGAAATTGATGCCGAACGCGGCCACCTGGGCCAGTGCTGCGGCACGGTGGGCCTGGCCCAGAGGGCCGTTCCAGCGGGCGGCCAGCTCGACGAAGTACGGGGGCTCGGACAGGCTCACATCGAAGCCGCCGATCGCCCTCAGGCGCTGGCCGTCACCGAGGGTCTCGAGGGTGAACAGGGGACCCTCCAGGTAGGCTTCCAGCAGCAGCGCGCGGCCCGGGTTGAGTTGCCAGAAACGCGTGCAGTAGGCGCTGAGCTCATCGGCACTGCGGCACAGCTGTACATCGAGGCTGGCAACGCCTTCCCGTGGTTTGGCCACCAGCGGGTAGCAGGCATCGTCGGGCAGCGCCGCGCCTGGGGTGAGGACATGGAACCAGGGGCTGGGCAGGCCGAGCTGCTGCAGGCGCTGGCGCATCGCGGCCTTGTTCTTGGCCGCGTGGCACAGGTGCCAGTCCTTGCCGGGGCAGCCGAAGGCCTCGGCCACCAGGGCGGTGGCGGTCTGCAGGTGGTCGCTGTTGGAAAACACCGCCCGGGGCGCCCAGCCGTGGGCATTGACCAGCTCGATCACCGCGAGCGGGTTGAACACGTCGCACTCATGGATCTGCAGGCGCTCGGCCGGGTAGCCGACGTTGGCCAGCAGGCGGCGGTGCTGCTGGGCATGGTCGGAGACCAGTACCACCGGCAGGTCCCGGGCCAGGGCCGCGGGCAGGAAACCTTCGGTGATGGCGGGGTGGGCGATGTGGGTGAGGATCACGAGCGGTCGTTGCATGTTGGCCTCCGAATGGGCGGCAGCCGTCCCTCCGCGGGGAGCGGACGGCTGTGGGGTGGTACGGGAAAGGGTGTGGGTTAGAAGCGGTAGTTCACGCCGAGCGTGACCGTGCGCCCGGGCGCCGGCTGGCGTCCCCATGGGCTGGTGTCGATCCCACGGAAGTAGTACTGGCGGTCGAACAGGTTGCTGATGCCAGCCGAGGCGGTCAGCACGCTTTGGTTGGGCAGCTTGAATTCACGTTCGATGGCGGTGTTCCATACCCAGTAGGCGGGCAGTCGGCCGACCGAGGCGTTGGCATTCTCGTCATGGCTGTTGGCTGCGTCGGTGAAGGCCTTGCTGACGTAGAGGCCATCGAGGCTGTAGGTCCAGGCCTCGGCGAAGCGATAGCGGCCGTCGAGGATGACCTGGTGCTTGGACGCGTAGGGCACGTCATTGCCGCTGTACTGGCCGCTACGCTGTTCGGCGTCGAGGAAAGCGTAGCCGGCATGCAGCTCCAGGCCACGGATGGCCTCCGGCGACCAGAAGACTTCGGTCTCGAAGCCCTGGTGGCGGGTGCTGCCCAGGTTCACGAAGCGGTCGGTGCTGGCGTTGTATTCGATCTGGTCATCGAAGTCGATTCGGTACAGGCCGAAGTCCACCCGCAGGTTTTCCCGTGGGGTATAGCGCACGCCGGTTTCGTAGTTCCAGGCGATTTCCGAGTCCACCGCGCCTTCCTTGACGATCTGCGTGACCTGTGGCGGGCGCAGGGAACGCTGGGCGTTGGCGTAGACGAACCATTCATCGGTGGCCTGGTAGCCGATGGTCAGGCCTGGCAGCCATTCCTTGGCCTTGTTGGTGCGCTTGAAGCCGGTGACCGCATCGGAGTAGTCCATGGTGGCATTCTCGTAACGCACGCCGGGGGTGATGGTCAGGCGGCGGTCGAGCAGGCTGATGGCGTTGCTCAGGTAGAAGGCCTTGGCGTCGTTGTCGAACTGCCAGTCGCGGAACACGCTGGTATTGCCGGTGGCCAGGCTCTGGCGGTCGACGCGGTAGTCGACGTCCTCGCTGACGTAGCGCGCACCCAGCAGCCAAGTCTGGCCCACGGTGTCGCCGTCGATGCTCATGCTCAGGCGTGGTTCGCTGCCCCACACCTTGAAATCACGTGGGCCGTCCTGCTTGGTGACTGCTTCGCCATCGGGGGTGAACGGCAGGCCGACGACAAAGTTGCGATAGCTGTTGTGGGCGAAGTTGGTCCAGCTGAACTCCACCGAATCGAACGGCCCCATGGCGCCCAGGTATTGGGTATAGGTACCCCAGACGCGGTCGGTGTCGCCTTCGAAGCGGTCCAGGGGGCGGGTGGACTGGCGTGGGTCGTCCTTGTAGTCCTTGACGCTGAGCGCGCCAGCCAGGTCCATGTCGGCGACATAGCGCTGGATGCCGAAGCTGAACTCGCGGTCGTCATCGATGTTCCACTGCCCGCGCAGGCGATAGTTCTGCACGTCGGTGTCGGAGTGTTCGCGGCCGTATTCACCGTTGATGGTGTTCAGGTCCAGCTGCAGCCCGAAGTTGTCGGTCAGGTAGCCGCCGGTGCCCAGGTAGCTGTCCCACAGCTGGCGCCCGCCCGGGGCGAAGGTGGTGCGCTCCTGCAGGGTGGTTTCCCACTTGCGCGGGATGGGCTTGCTGATGAAGTTGATCACCCCGCCGACGTTGTTGGGGCCGTACTGCACGGCCGCTCCACCGCGCACGATGTCGATTCGGTCCACCGTGGCCAGCGTCGCCGGGAACAGCGACATGCCGGTCTGGCCATAGGGGGCCAGCGCCAGCGGGATACCGTCGGACAGCGCCTGGATACGGCCGCTGCGGCTCTCGTACAGGCCTCGCACGGAAATCTGCGGCAGCGCGCCGGTACCGGTCTCGTCGAAGATCTTCACCCCCGGCACCCGCTGCAGGGCATCGTCCAGGCCGCGCACGCTGCCTTTCTTCAGGTCCTGCTCGTCGACGACGCTGCGGCTGCCGCTGTAGGTAAGCACTTCCGGTGCGCTGGCCTTGCCCAGGACATCGCCCTTGATGACCATCGGTTCGACGACGATCGGGTCGTCTTGCTCCGCGGCATGCGCGATACCGACTGCGAGCAGGCTGAGGGGGAGAGCGAGTAGATGGCTTGTTGTTTTCATTCGTACTGGCAACTGCTTATGGCTGGAAAGGATCAGGTGGTGGGTTGCAGCTCGGCCAGGCGCTTTTTCAAGGCGCCGTGCAGCAGGCCGCGGTCTTCGCCGGCCAGGTAGCTGCGGATGCCCAGGGCTTGCCAATGGCGATGCTGCTCCGGGGTGCGAGGGTTGGCGCAAAACGGGACGCCAGCTTGCTGGCAGGCACTGGCCATCTCCTGCAAGGCCTGCCAGACCTGCGGATGCAGGGGGTCGGGGCCCAGCTGCAGGTCCAGGGCGAGGTCCAGTGCGCCTTCCAGGACCATGCCGATGCCGGGCAGCTGGAGGATGTCGGGCAATGCGCGCAGACCAGCGGCGCTTTCGATCATCGGCACGATGGGGCAGGCCTGGTTGGCCTGCTCGATGTAGTGGGGCAGGGGCAGGCGGCCGAAGCCGGTCACCCGGCCACCGGTGATGCCGCGACGCCCCAGGGGCGGAAAGAATGCAGCCTCGACGGCGCGGGCGACCTCGGCCGCGCTTTCCACCCGGGGCAGCACCACCGCCTCGACACCGGCATCGAGGGCGCGACCGATCAGCTTGGCGTCGACCTCGGGAACGCGCAGCCAGGGCGATACCCCGGCAGACTCGCAGGCCCGCACGCAGTGCATCAGTTCGTCGCCGGCGCGCAGCAGGTGTTCCATGTCGAGGATGAGGAAGTGATAGCCGGCGAGGGCGATCATTTCGCACAGCCAGGGAGAGGGGACGGAATTGAGCAGGCCATAGGCGTTTTCGCCATTCCTTAGCCTTGCCAGTACGGGTGAGGGTCGAATCATCCTGAACGAACTCCCTGACGAATTTTTAGCGAATGATAACGACTCGCAAATAAATGTAAATTACATTTTTGTTATTTTTCTGAAATGAATGATGGCTAAAAGCCTTGTGGTACGGGGGTTCCAGGCGGTTTCGCGTGACGCCGGCAGGGAAGGTACAGGCGTAGGGGAATGCCTGTCAGTTAAGGCCCCATCGCCGGCAAGCCGGCTCCCACTGTCCTGCGCTGCTGTTGTAGACACTGCGGAACCTGTGGGAGCCGGCTTGCCGGCGATGGGCTGCGAAGCAGCCCCAAATGCAGCCGATAAGGCTTAACTGGCTGGCGGTAGGCGTAGGGCTATCCTTTCATTGACGTCAAGATCACGGCGAAAGGAGGGCGGATATGCACCTGTTCACAGGCGGTTGCCTTTGCGGCCAGGTTCGTTTCGAGGCTTCGGGGGAGCCTTACAGGGTAGGGATTTGTCATTGCCTCGATTGCCGCAAGCACCACGGGGCACTGTTTCACGCGTCGGCGATTTTTCCTGAAGAGGCGGTGAAGGTCGAAGGGCGGACGGGCGACTATGCCGGGCGGTTTTTCTGCCCGCGCTGCGGGTCGTCGGTGTTTTCGCGAAGCGGGGATGAGGTGGAGCTCCACCTGGGCGCGCTGGATGCGCCGGACCAGTTCACGCCGACCTATGAAAGCTGGACCGTTCGGCGTGAAAGTTGGTTGCCGGCGTTCCCGGTCGCCCGGCATTACGCGGGCGACCGGGAAGGGACGGGGCGCACCGAAAGCTGATCGAGTCGTGCGCATATGCCAAGGCATGCACGGGGCAATGTAGGAGCGGCCTTGTGCCGCGATCGGGCGCGCAGCGGCCGTAAAACCAGCCACCTCGTTGAATCAGTCATACCGAGATGGCCCCTCTACGGCCGCTGCGCGCCCGATCGCGGCACAAGGCCGCTCCTATAAGGGTGAAGGTGCGTTCTTCAGAGCCAGTAGGTCACCGCCCACCACCCCAGTCCGCCCATGACCACGGTATAGGGCAACGCCATCCACACCATGCGCCCATAGGACAACCGCACCAGCGGCGCGATCGCCGAGGTCAGCAGGAACAGGAACGCCGCCTGCCCGTTGGGCGTGGCCACGCTGGGCAGGTTGGTGCCGGTGTTGATCGCCACCGCCAGCGTCTCGAAATGCTCGCGGCTCATGGCGCCCTCGAGGAAGGCCTGCTTGACCTCGGTGATATAGATGGTGGCGACGAACACATTGTCGCTGATCGCCGACAGCAGGCCGTTGGCCAGGTACAGCATGCCTGGCTGCTGTTCGGCCGGCAGCGCCAGGACCCAGGCGATCAGCGGGCTGAACAACTGCTGTTGATGGATCACCGCCACCACGGCGAAGAACACCACCAGCAGTGCGGTGAACGGCATGGCGTCCTGGAAGGCGCGGCCCAGGCGGTGTTCATCGGTGATGCCGGTGAAGGCGGTGATCAGCACGATCACCAGCAGGCCGATCAGGCCCACTTCGGCGATGTGCAGGCCCAGGCAGACGATCAGGATCAGTGCGGCAATGCCCTGCACCAGCAGGGCCACGCGCTGGGCTTGGGTACGCGCGGCGTCGTCCTCGGCGGCGTAGCTGGCCAGCACCTGGCGCACACGTTCGGGCATCAGCGTACCGTAGCCGAACAGGCGCAGCTTTTCCAAAAGCACGCAGGTCACCAGGCCTGCGGCCAGCACCGGCATCGACACCGGCGCGACCTTGAAGAAGAAATCGCCGAAGTGCCAGCTCATTTCATGGCCGATCAGCAGGTTCTGCGGCTCGCCCACCAAGGTGCAGACGCCCCCCAAGGCCGTGCCCACGGCGCCATGCATCAACAGGCTGCGCAGGAAGGCGCGGAACTGGTCCAGGTCTTCGCGGTGCAGCTGGGCGACCTCATGGTCGCTGTCCAGCTGCGAATCCTCACGCGGGTTGGCCCCTGAGGCGACGCGGTGGTAGACCGCATAGAAACCAACCGCGGCGCTGATGATCACCGCCGTCACCGTCAGCGCATCGAGGAATGCCGAGAGAAAGGCCGACAGCACGCAGAACAGCAACGACAGGATCGCCTTGGAGCGCACGCCCAGGAGGATCTTGGAAAACAGGAACAGCAACAGCTCCTTCATGAAGTGGATGCCGGCCACCATGAACATCAGCAGCAGGATCACCGGGAAGTTGTGCAGCAATTCCTCATAGAGCGCTTCAGGCGTGGTCATCTTCAGCAACAGCGCTTCGACCAGCAGGAGGCCGCCCGGCATCAACGGGTAGCACTTGAGCGCCATCGCCAGGGTGAAGATGAATTCGATCACCAGCACCCAGCCGGTGACCACCGGGCCGAGGGTGGTCAGCAACAGAGGGTTGAGCACCAGGAACAGGCAGATGACCGCCTTGTACCAGAGCGGCGAGTGGCCCAGGAAACCGCGGGCGAAGGCGCCGGTCAGGGAACGGGACATGAATTTGTATCCTTATGATTCAGCAGTGGCGCAAGGTGCCCGATGCGCGCGTCGGGTGCAAGGCGTTCAGTCCCGCTTTTGGCACAAGCGCGGCCTTGTGGGTGCGTTATAGTCCGCTGCGTGAATATTTTTACGTAAGGAGTGCCACCTGTGACCGAGTATCGCGCATTCAAGGTTGAGCTGACCGAGAACATCGCCCATGTGCAGATCAACCGCCCGGAAAAGCTCAATGCGATGAATGCCGACTTCTGGCAGGAGATCCTCGACATCTTCCAGTGGGTCGACGACACCGACGCGGTGCGCGTGGTGGTGCTCAGCGCCGCCGGCAAGCATTTCTCCGCCGGTATCGACCTGGCCTTGCTGGCCCAGCTGGCCGGGCAGATGGGCAAGGATGTAGGCCGCAACGCACGCCTGCTGCGGCGTACCATCCTCGGCCTGCAGGCGTCGTTCAATGCCGTGGACAACTGCCGCAAGCCGGTGCTGGCGGCGGTCCAGGGTTATTGCCTGGGCGGGGCGATCGACCTGGTCTCTGCCTGCGACATGCGCTATTGCAGCGCAGATGCGCAGTTTTCGATCAAGGAGATCGACATGGGCATGGCGGCCGATGTCGGCACCTTGCAACGTTTGCCGCGTATCATCGGCGATGGCGTGATGCGCGAGATGGCCTATACCGGGCGCAACGTGGCGGCGGCCGAGGCCCAGCGGATCGGGCTGGTCAACCAGGTGTTCGACGACCAGGCGGCGCTGTTCGACGGAGTCTTTGCCTTGGCGGCGCAAATTGCGCAAAAATCGCCGATTGCCGTGGGCGGCACCAAGCAGATGCTCAACTACATGCGCGACCATCGCATCGACGATGGCCTGGAGTACATCGCCACCTGGAACGCCGCCATGTTGCAGTCCGAAGACCTGCGGGTCGCCATCGCGGCCCACATGAGCAAACAGAAACCGACGTTCGCCGACTGACCGGGCCGGGGGACGCGCTTCAAGGAACCCCCGAACATGTCAGCACGCTGGACTACCGCAGTACTCGACCCGCAGATCACCGGCGGCCTGGCCGTCGCCCGCGGCCCGGAAGGGTTCCTGGTGGATGACAACGGTGCGCTGTTCCCCCGCCAATGGCTCAAGGGCCAGGACCTGGACGTGCTGTGTGAGCACGGCATCGGCTACCTGGACGGCCAACCGGTGTTCCTGCTCGAGCTGCGTGCCACTGCCCAGGTGCCGGGCTGCACCTGGCGCGGCCTGCGCCAGTTCATGCTCGAAGGCGACATGCAGACCTATACGGTGCTGGGCTATGCCGCGCAGATCGGCACCTGGGCCCGCGAGCACCGTTTCTGCGGCAGCTGTGGCCAGCCCATGGCCCAGATTCGCTGGGAGCGGGCGATGTACTGCCAGCCGTGCGACTTGCGCAGCTACCCGCGCATCTCGCCGAGCATGATCGTGTTGATCACCCGCGGCGACGAGGTATTGCTGGCGCGCTCGCCGCGCTTCGTCACCGGCGTGTACAGCACCCTGGCCGGCTTCGCCGAGCCTGGGGAGTCGGCCGAGGACTGCCTGGTGCGCGAGGTGCGTGAGGAAGTGGCGGTGGAGGTCAGGAACATCCAGTACATCGGCAGCCAGTGCTGGCCGTTCCCCCATTCGATGATGCTGGGCTTTCACGCCGAGTACGCCGGCGGCGAGATCGTCATGCAGCCGGACGAGATCGAGGACGCCCAGTGGTTCAACGTGCACGACCTGCCGCCGCTACCGGCCGGGCGCTCCATCGCCCGCTACCTGATCGACCTGTATGTGGCCCGTCGCCTAGGCCTGCCCGAACCAGTGCTGCCACACTAGGCGCACGGTCAGGGCCAGCACCACGGCGATGAACACCGGGCGGATGAACTTGCTGCCGCCACTGATCGCCGTGCGGGCGCCGAAGAAGGCGCCGACCATCACCGACAGGCCCATGGCCAGGCCGACGATGTAGTCCACCTGCCCGGAAACGATGAACACCGTCAACGCAGCGATGTTGCTGACGAAGTTCATGCTGCGCGCCACACCGCTGGCACGGACCAGGTCGATGGGGTAGAGCAGCAAGGTGCTTACCGTCCAGAACGCCCCGGTGCCCGGGCCTGCCACGCCGTCATAGAAGCCCAGGCCGAAGCCCTGCGGGAACTGCCATGTCTTCTTGATCGGCACGTCGGCATCCAGCGGTGCCTTGGGCGTACCGCCGAACAGCAGGTAGACGCCGCAGGCGAAGACGATCACCGGCAGCATCTTGTTCAGCCAATCGGCGGGCATGAAGTGCGCGACCACGGCCCCGAGCAATGCGCCGACCAGGGTGCCCAGCAACGCCGGACGCCATTGCGCCGGGTGGAACAGCTTGCGGCGGTAGTAGGTGAAGCCGGCGGTGGCCGAGCCGAAGGTGGAACTGAGCTTGTTGGTGCCCAGCACCAGGTGCGGCGGCATGCCGGCGGTGAGCAGCGCCGGCGTGGTGAGCAGCCCGCCGCCACCGGCGATGGCGTCGATGAACCCGGCGACGAAGGCGACCAGGGCAAGGATCAGCAGGGTGAGCGGTTCTACGGTGAGTTCGAAGGGCATGGGGGGCTTTGGCAGGCTGGGGAGACGGCGAGGGCCGCGCTAGAGGGGGTACATGGTAATCCTCGGAGCAAAGCGGTACCAGTACCGACGCCATCGCGGGACAAGCCCGCTCCTACAAGGGGGCGGCAAAGGGCTGGGTGAATTCCCACAGGGTCTGTGCCGTATTTGTGGGAGCGGGCTTGCCCGCGATGGCGTCGGTAGGTCGATCAAAGGAACCAGCGGTACTCCCGCGCACTGACCTCATGCATGAACGCCAGATGGTCCTGGCGCTTGTTTTCGCAATAGACCATCACGAACTCTTCGCCCAACCCCTCGTTCACGGCCCGGTCGCTGCGCATCGCCGCCACGGCGCCGAGCATGTCCTTGGGGAAGTCGATGCCGCTGTCGCGGTCTTCGTTGAGCGGTGCGATCGGCTCTTGCGCGGCATCGAGCCCATGCTCCATGCCGCACAGGATCGCCGCCAGCACCAGGTACGGGTTGGCGTCGGCCCCCGCCAGGCGATGCTCGATGCGCAGGTTACGGGCATCGGACTCGGGGATGCGAATGCATGCATCGCGGTCCTCGAAGCCCCAGCTGGCGCGGCTGGCAGCATTGACCATAGCGCCATAGCGGCGAAACGCATTGTGGTTGGCGGCGAAGATCGGCATGCAGTGCGGCAGCAGCGCCAGGCAACCGGCCACGGCGTGGCGCAGCGGGCGCTGGCTGTCGGCGGCCAGCAGGTTGTTGCCGGCCTCGTCGTAGAGGCTCACATGCACATGCATGCCGCTGCCCGGCGCATGCAGGTAGGGCTTGCTCATGAATGAGGCGCGCAGGCCGTGCTTGAGGGCAACGCCTCGGGTGCTGCGGCAGAACATGGCCGCCCAGTCGGCTGCGCGCAGGCCATCGTCGCAATGGCCGAAGTTGATCTCGAACTGGCCAGGGCCGAGCTCGGCGGTGATGACGTTAGCGTCCACACCTTGGGCATTGGCCGTATCGACCATGTCCCGTAGCACGTCGGAGAACCGCGATAGGCGCTCGATGTGCATATTGGGCTGGTCGTCGGCATCGTCGCTGAACGGGTCGTGGGGGAACTGTGGCAGGCCTTCTTTGAGCGCACGGTCGAACAGGTAGAACTCCAGCTCGAAGGCCACCACCGGGCGGATGCCCCGACGCTGCAGGCGCTGTAGCACGCGGGCGAGCACTTCGCGGGGTTCGAACTCGATGGGCGTGGCGGTGCCGTCGGAGGTGATGAGCATCTGCCCCAGGGGCTCGCGCTCCCAACTCACGGGCTTGAGGGTGCCGGGCACCAGGCGACGCGGCGCGTCCGGGTCGCCGTCGGCGAAGCAGTAGTCGCCGATCGGGAACAGCCCGCCCTGCACGCCCAGCAGCACGCAGTTCTGGGGCAGCTTCAGGGGGCTGCCGGCGGCGACCTTCTCGAGCATGTCCACCGGGTAGCGTTTGCCATAAAAATGCCCGGGGATATCCAGGCTGATCAGGTCCACATGGCGTACATCGGGGTGTTGGGCGCGGAATGCGCGGACTTCATTGAGCAGGTCGGGAACGCTTTTTGTTGTCATTGTCATGCTGTGCTCTCAACGGAATACCCAGAGGACGCGGGTCGTCTGGTCGGTCAGGTTGGCGTAACGGAACTGGCTGTGCGGCGGCAGCTGGAAACTGTCGTTGGGGCCAAGGGTCACCGGCTCGTCACGGCCTTCCAGCCAGACAGTCAGTTGCCCTTCGAGCACGAACCCGCCCTGTTCGGAGCTGTCGTCCAGGTGCCCCTCGCCACTGCTGGCGCCGGGCGCCAGGTGGCTTTCGAGCATGGAGAAGCTGCCGGTGAGGGTGGGCGAGACCAGCACGTCGGTGACGCCCTCGGCGTAGTAGATGGTGCGCCGCTCGCCGGGACGGGTGACCCAGCCCAGCGCCCGGGGCTGGTTGGCCTGGTAGAAATAGGTGGTCGGGACGTGCAGGGCTTCGCTGATGGCGGTGAGGTCCGCCACGGTCGGCCGCGACAGGCCGCGTTCGACCTGGGACAAAAAGCCCAGCGAGCGGTTGACCCGGCTGGCCAGCTCGCCCAGGGTCAGGCCCCGGTGCTTGCGCAGGTCGCGGATCAGCAGGGCCAGGCCCTGGGCGTCTTCGTCGGTGCGCCGTGCGGCGTTGGCTTCAGACATGGTCACGCAACCTGTACCAGGCCTTGGCGGCGGCCTCCAAGGGCGCGGCCATCAGCTCCCCGCCGGGGAAGCGGCCGTTGTCGATGCCCTGGTACAGACCCAGCAGGTCGTCATCGCCGAGGATCGCATCGCTGACCGCTCGGGCCCCGGCCAGGGTCGGCAGCACGCCGTGGCCGGAGAAGCCTTGCAGCCAGTAGCGCTGGCCCTGGCGGCCGATGTCTGGGGTGCGCTGGATGCTGCAATCGATATGCCCGCCCCAGGCGTAGTCCAGGGCCACACCGGTGAGCTGGGGGAATACGCGTTCCAGGTACGGGCGGGTGGCGCTGGCGACATCCTTGGGGATACCACCCAGGTAGGTGCAGCCGCCGCCGAACAACAGCCGGTGGTCGGGGGTCAGGCGGAAATAGTCGGGCACGAACTGGTTGTCGATCACGCAGCTGTTGCGCGGCAGCAGCGACCGGGCGAAGTCCGGCTCCAAGGGCGCCGTGGCCACCTGGTAGGAGCCCACCGGCAGCAGGCGGCGCGAGAGGTTGCGGTCGAGGCGGTCGATATAGGCATTGCAGGCCAGCACCAACACCTGGCTGCGCACCTCGCCGTGGCCGGTGCGGGCGACGAACCCTGCGGCGCTTTCGTGGTAGTCGAGCACCTGGCTCTGCTCGAAGATCCTGCCGTCGGCGGCCTCGATGGCCGCGGCCAGACCCTGGGCCAACTTCAATGGATTGAGATGGGCGCCGTTGGGGTCGTACAGGGCGGCCTGGTAGCGCGGGCTGTCGATCCAGTCGGGCAGCTCGTCGCGGCGGATCAGGCGCAGGCAGTCGTAGCCCCATTTCTGTTCCGCCTCGCGCAGGGCTTCTTCGAGCAGCCTCACCCGGCGAGGCATCACGGCGGTCCACAGGCTGCCGACCCGGTAATCGATGTCGAAACCGTGGCGCCCGGGTAGGTCGCGCAGCTCTTCGGCGGCCCAGCACATGCTGTCCCAGAGCCGACGTGCCCGCTCCACGCCCAGGGCCTTTTCCAGGGGCGACATGTCGCACGACCAGCCCAGCAGGGCCTGGCCGCCGTTGCGCCCGGAGGCTGCCCAGGCCACCCGGCTGGCCTCCAGTACGGCCACACGCTTGCCGGCCAGGGCCAGGCGCAGGGCGGTATGCAAACCACTGAAGCCTGCGCCGACGATCAGGATGTCGACGTCCAGGACCCCATGTAGGGTAGGGCGCAAAGGAAGGGTGCCGGGGTAGGTCTGGGCGTAGTAGCTGGCAACGTGCTGCGCGGATTGCTTGAACATGCAGGCCTCGTGAAATTTGTTCTTATCTATTTCATGAAAAAATAGCAGATAAATTTCATGGCGCCAGCAGTGCGCGACCGAATGTCCTGGGTATTAGCTATCTATCCATTGCCAGGTGTTGCCAGTGGTTAGCCTGCGCTCTCCATTCTTAGCGGGAGATACACCCATGGCTACCACCGGACGCAGGAAGCCCACGGTCGATACGCTGGCCATTGCTCAGCGCTTGCAAGACCAGCAGATCGCCAAGCGATTGCCGCCCTGGGTCACCGACATCCATACCATGTTCTACCCGGTCTTCGTCGATGCACTGGTGACTGGCCTGGAATGTCGCCTGCGCCTGCAGACGCTATGGTCGAGGGTGGAAAAAATCGACGTGTTCGCCAAGCGCAAGCTGCAGGAGCGTATGCGTGAGCGCTATGGCGATACTGTCGACATCGACCAGTTGTATTTCCGCCAGCAATATCACTTCATTTCCCCTAGCACCGGTGTCTGGGCGGGGCGCTACCCGCTGCAGGACCGTGACGAGCTCGACATCCCCCTGATCACCGCTGCGCTGCACAATTTCCAGGAGAAGGAGACGCGGCCTGACGGGCAGCCCAAGCGCAACAAGCTGGTCGACGCACAGGGCAAGGAGGTGGACCGACCCAGTGCATTGGAGTTCGCCAAGTTGTGCCGCGAGCTCGACCACGGCCAGCAGTACCAGAACCATCTGAGTGCCATACTCGATGCGCCTGCTGGTGCAGGTGAACGGGACTTCAAGACTGCCTTGGCCGAGCTGCAGCGCTCATCGATGACGGTCGATGCATTCAAGGCCTACAGCGAAAAGATACTGTCCTGGCCTGAGCTGCAGGTGGTGATCCGCCTGCATGAAAGTGCAGAGCCCGGATCGTTGGACGGGTTGCCGGTGACTGCCAAGCAATTGCGTGCATTCGGATGCGACCTGCAACAGATCGTCGTGCTCGATGCCGTCAAGGGCGGCGTGGGGGGATATTCCAGCAAACGGGTGTTGGTCTACATCCCCGATGATCCGGTCGGCCCGTGGTGCGCGGCAGACAACCTCGATGCATTCGCCCGCAAGATCCTGGGCAAGCGTCTGCGAAACGCCGAGTATCGGCATTTCTTCAGCCGTTTCGTGCTCCATCGCGACCGGTCTTCTTTCTTCAGTAAAGTCAGCAAGCGTCTGGTAGACGTCGCGGACTGGGCCACCCGTGATCTGGACCAGCACATGAGCGCCTACCCGAAGCCGTTGTTCGAACACCTGGCAAAAGCGCGCATCGCCCAGATCAAGGAAGACGCGGCGAGCCTGGCAGCGCCTGTCGCCAGGATCGACCGTGCCAAGCAGGAGGCCTACCACGCCTGGCTCGAAACCGCAGGGTGGACGTTGTTGGGCATGGCAGGGCTGTTCGTGCCCGCCATTGGCACCGCGCTGCTCGCCGTGATGGCCTGGGAGCTTCTGGAGCAGGTGTTCCAGTCCGCCAAGGACTGGTACGAAGGGGACACCAAGGCAGCTCTCGAGCACATGACCAACGTGATAGAAGAGGTCGCGTTGCTTGGCGTATTGAGTGCAGGCGAGATCGCTCTGCGCTCGGCCTGGAACCGTGCAGAGGCGGTGGACCGGCTGGTGCCGACTTTGCTGGAAGACGGCAGCGAGAAGCTGTGGAACCAGGACCTGGCGCCGTTTCGCAGCGAGCCGCCGCCTGAGCAGGCGCTCGCGGACGAGCGTGGCATCCAGACGCTGGGCGAACAGCAGTGGATCGAGCTGGACGGTCATCACTACGAAGTTGCTCTGCACGACGAGGACACCTGGCATTTGCGTGCCCAGGACCGCGATTCACCGGTGGTGATGCGTAACGGTGCAGGCCAGTGGTACTTGCCAGACGAGCAGGCGAACCTGGTTGCCTACCGCAGTGCGCCCCCGCCCAGCGAGGCAGTGCCCGACGCGCAAGGCATCCATGGCCAGGGCGAGCTGCGCTGGATAAACATGCAAGGGCGTTTCTACCAGGTGTGGCAGGACACGGCCGGAACCTGGCGCTTGCGTGCCCGTGACCGTCATGCGCCGCAAGTGGTGCACAACGGGGCCGGGGCCTGGCGACTGTGGAGTGAACAGCCGGGCGAGTGGGACGACACCCACAGGATGTTCCGTCGCCTGGGCGGCCTGTTCCGGCTGCTCTCGACCGAGCAGATCGATCAGGTCATGGCCCTGCATGGGCTCGGTGCGGACGATCTGCGTGGGCTGCATGTCTATGGCCGGGCGCCGGACGGCGAGCTGGTCGATACGGTACAGCGTGTGGTGCTGGCCAACCGTGTCCGCGACCTGATGAACGGCTTGCGGCAAGGGCGGCCTGACCTCGACCAGGCCCTGCTGGCCCAGGCACGCGACTATGTGGCCGTCGACGTGGTGGATGACGAAGGCCTGGCCGATGCGCTATGGGCGCAGCGGCGGGGCTTTGTGCAGCACCTGTACGACGCGCTCAATCCGCTGGACGCCGAGATGCAGGTCTTGCGCCGGGACTTTGCCAGCCTCCATCGCCGGGCGGCGGAGCAGGTGCTGGAGACGGCAAGCGAAGAAGAGCGCCAACGCTTGATCGATACCGGACAGGTGCCGCAGCGCCTGGCCGAACTGGCCCGTGCGCGCAGTTTGCGTATCCGGGGCGCGCGGGCCTTGGAGGCACTGTGCTTCGACACCCCGCAAACCCTGGACCTGGCCAAGGTCGTACTCAGGCTGCTGGCGAACCTGCCGCACATGACGAACGGAGCACGTTGGGCGCTGTTCGACGGCGATGGGCTGGGGCCGTTGTTGATGACGTCAGGTGAGGGCCCGCTCTACCGCCTGGTTCACTTGGAGGGTCAGTTCCTGCTGACCGATGCACAGGGCCAGGCCTTTGGCGAGGCCGGCGAACTGTTCGAAGCCCTGGCCGGTGCCTTCGAAGAGACCGAACAGGCTGCCTTTGGCCGTGAACAGCCCTTTGCCCAGACATTGCGGGCTTGGCTGGTGAACAGGGTGGTCCTCAACCGTGAGGAGGTGGTCAGTGTGCTGGGCGGGCGCCAGCCTGCCGGTGCGTTTCTGGCGCCCCTACAACTGAGTGACGGGCGTATCGGCTACCCGCTCAGTGGCCGCAGGGGCCGGACAGAGGCTCGCACTCCCGGCGTGACCGAAGCACGCGTGCGATACCTGTACCCGGATTTCGATGACCAGGAGATCACGCAGTGGATCGGGCAGGTACGAGAGCAGGGGCGGGACGTAGAAGCCGTTCTGGATGATTTGGATGAGCAATATCGCGAATTGCGTCGAACGCTCAGGCGGTGGCACTGGTCAACTATCCGCCCAGCGGAGCGCAGGTGCCGGCGGATGGTGCGAGAGGGGTTGATCAATTGTTGGCGGCATCTGGTCCCGGAGGAGGCCAGGCAGGTGATTGACTCCGTCTATATGCTCTCCTATGGCGGCGAAGGCATGAGTGCCTTGAAAAGCCTGCCCAGCTTGCCGGAACGAATCCGGTTCCCGCATGTGCAAGTGCTGGCGTTGCGCAGTGTGCGCCTGGAGCAGGTGCCTGATGGGTTCCTGCAGGCCTTCCCAAACCTCAGAGGCCTGGAGATCACCAATTGCCGGCTGCGCGAGCTGCCGTTGCATCCCCTGTTCGTCAACCAGTTGCAGGTGCTGGACCTTTCGGGCAATCGCATCGTGCTCAATACGCTCCAGGCTGAGCGAATAGCCAGGTGCCGTGCATTGGTGTACCTGAATCTTTCGAATAACCCCTTGTATACGGCGCCATCCATTGCCGGCATGCCCGACCTCAATACACTGCTGTTGCGGGACACCCGGTTGCTGAGTGTGCCGCGGGGCGTGGTGCAGCACCCGCGCCTGAGCAACCTGGACATCAGGGGCAACGACTTGAGCGATGTTCCGGCTGATTTCACCCAATCGCCGGTGTGGCGCAACGGGCGGGTGCGTATCGAGCACGAAGGGATCGACACTGCAGAGCAGCAGCGCCGCTGGCATGAGCCAAACCATAGCCGTGTACTGCAGCGCCTGCGTTGGCAGGATTTCGTTGCCCCGGCTGAACGCGACGATATGGCCATGGATTGGTCCCAAGTGGAAACACTGACCGAGAGCCGGGATTTCTTTCGGCTGATCGCGCAATTGTCGACGTCCGAGGGTTTTGCCTGGGATGCCTCGGCCCGAGACCTGGCCAACCGGGTGAGCCGGATGCTCGCGGTGATGCGGGACAACCCCGACATCCGTCGGGAATTGTTCTCCAATGCCGTGGTGGAGAACTGCCAGGACAACGCCATGGTGTGTTTCCTCAATCTGGAAGTACGGGTACGTGTCTGGGAGGCACTGTCCAGTGACGTTGAGAGTGCCCAGGCGTTGCTGGCTCTGGCCGGGCAGCTCTGGCGCCTGGAGCAACTGGACCGGTTCGCTTACGAATTTGCACAAAATCTGCCCAACCGGGGCGAGGAGTCCATCGAGGTGGCCTTGGCATTTCGCCTGGAACTCAATGACCCACTGGACCTGAACCTGAACCAGGTGACCATGGATTACCGTCGCCTGGCCGATATCACCGACGATGATGTCGCGAATGCAACGTCGCACGTGCAAATCAACCAGCTGGAAAGCGCCCTGGTGGTCTGGATCGTCGAGCAGCCTTTCTGGAAGCGCTATCTCGATGAGCGCTACCCCGCGATGTTCGAAGTGCCGGATGCCCAGCATGCTGCGTTGGAGCGGTTGTTCGAGGCGCAGGCGCCACGTGAGGTGATCGATCGGATGCAGGAAGAGATCAACCGGCGTGAGCTGGAGGTGCGTATGGACCTGACGCGCAGGGCCCTGAGAAAACACGCACGTCACTGGAAAGTGCCCATCACGTTCGACCTGGAGCCCTGAGCGGCCTGGTCGCGCATGAGCAAGGTCGTACGGTGACGGGTCGAGGATACTGTGCTATATGTCCCGCTCCGATTGCCGTTGCGCAAACCTGCCCATGCGCCGCCTGCCTTCCCTGACTGCCCTGCGCACCTTCGAGTGCGCTGCCCGCCACGGCCATTTCGGCCGTGCCGCCGCCGAGCTGTGCGTGACCGACAGCGCCGTGAGCCACCAGATCCGCCAGTTGGAAGACCAGCTCGGCGTCGCGCTGTTCGAGCGGACAGGCCGGCAGGTGCGGCCCAGTGCCGAGGCCGAGCGTCTGTTGCATCACCTGCAGCAGGCCTTCGAACTCATCGGCAAGGCCTGTGACGAACTGCGCGACCCCGCATCCCAGGCGGTGCTAAGGGTCGCAGTGACGGCGGAGCTTGCGCAGAAATGGCTGGTGGCCAGGCTCGCCGACTTCAGCAGCCGCTACCCGCACATCACCCTTCATTTGCTCGAACAGCCCATCGATGCCGGCGCTCCGGCGGTGGATGTGGACATCGCCATCACCTATGGCACCAGTGCACTGGATGCCAGCACCCATTTCGTCCGCCCCTTGCCGTTGTTGCAATTCTTCCCGGTGTGCAGCCCCGGGCTGTTCAACCAGGGTGGGCTGAAGCGACCGCGCGACCTGGTGCGCCATTGCCTGCTGCATGATGACCAGGACGGGCGCACCTGGACCACGTGGCTGGCGACCCATGCCGAGGACGCCTTGCCCACCCGCCAGCTGTATTTCCCCCATGCGGCGCTTGCCCTGGAAGCCGCTGTGCTGGGGCAGGGGGTGGCGATGGGCGACAACCTGACCTGCCAGGCCGACCTGCAAAGTGGTCGTCTGGTGCGCCCGTTCAGCGCCAGCGTGACAGCCCAGGGCCAATACGCGCTGGTGTGCGAGCGCCTGCGCCTGGAGCGGGGCGCTGTGGCCCAATTCATCGAATGGTTCATCGAACAGATTGCCGAATCCTGAATTCAATTCACCTATCGTGAAATTTTCATCGTTGGAAGGGCGCGGCGGGCCGGCGTAGCGTGCAGTCATCACTCACCGATGACGAGGTTCGACCCATGGCGCGTACGCTGACCACCACTCCCAAGGCCGACGGTTTCCGCCTGCCTGGCGAATTCGAGCGCAAGGCACGTTGTTGGCTCGGTTGGCCGGAGCGCCCGGATGTATGGCGCAACGGCGGCAAGCCTGCCCAGAAGGTCTGGGTCGATATCGTCTCCGCCATTGCCTCCAGCGAGCCGGTGACCGTGTGTGCTTCCGCTGCCCAGTATGCCAATGCCCGGCGCTTGCTGCCGGCACAGGTGCGGGTGGTGGAGATGACCTGCAACGACACCTGGTTCCGTGACAGTGGTGCGTGCTTCGTGGTCAACGACGGCACTGGCGAAGTGCGTGGCGTGGACTTCGAGTTCAATGCCTATGGTGGCCTGGACGGTGGCCTGTACTATCCATGGGACAAGGACGACCAGATTGCCCAGAAGATGCTCGAAATCGAAGGCCTGGACCGCTACCGCGCGCCGCTGATCGCGGAACTCGGCGGCATCCAGAGCGATGGCCAGGGCAGCCTGCTGACCACCGAGCAGTGCCTGCTCAACCGCAACCGCAATGCCCATCTGGGCAAGGAGGAAGTCACCCGCAGGCTCGAGGACTACCTGGGCGCCGAGCAGGTGATCTGGCTGCCGCGTGGCTGCAAGTTCGACGAGACCGACGGCCACGTGGACGACCTGGCGTGCTTCGTGCGTCCGGGCGAGGTGGTGCTGCAATGGACCGATGACCGCAACGACCCGCAGTGGGAAATCTACCAGGAGGCCTACGATATCCTGCGCAGTACCCGTGACGGCCGTGGCCGTGAGCTGAAGGTGCACAAGCTGCCGCAACCCCAGGTGCTGGAGTGGACCGCCGAGGAGGCCGCAGGCCTGGACCAGGTTGACGGCACCCACCTGCGCCAAGCCGGTACCCGCATCTGCGCCTCCTACATCAACTATTACGCCGGCAACTCGGCCATCGTCGTGCCGCTGTTCGGTGACCGCAACGACAGGGTGGCCCAGGCCACCCTGGCCGAGCTGTTCCCCGACCATCGCATCATCGGCATCGAGAATTCCCGGGAAATCCTGCTCGGCGGCGGCAACGTCGCCTGCATCACCATGCCGCAATACGCTGCCGGAGGCCGCTGATGAACGCGCGCCCGCTGGCCCTGGCGGTCGCCCTGGGCTGTTGTGCGTCGGCGGCCCAGGCCGCCGATGCACAACAGCCGACCGTCAACCTGTACATCTGGGGCGAGTACCTCGCGCCCGATACCTTGAGCAACTTCGAGAAGCAGACCGGTATCCATGTGGTGGCCGACCACTTCGACTCGCTGGAGACGGCCGAGACCAAGTTGCTCACCGGCGGCAGCGGTTACGACGTGGTGCTCAGCGCTGGCCAGCATTTGAGCCGGGCGATCGCCAGCAGTGCCCTGCAACCGCTGGACAAAAGCAAGCTGCCACACCTGGCGGGCATCGGCGAGGAGTTCCGCCAGCACATGGCGGTGTTCGACCCGGGCAACCGTTATGCCGGTACCTATGCGTGGGGCACCACTGGGGTTGGCTATCAGGCGCAGGCAGTGGCGGCGCGGCTCGAGGATGCGCCACGCGACAGCTGGGCGATGCTGTTCGACCCGCAGGTGGTGGCGAAATTCGCCGATTGTGGGGTGAGCCTGCTCAACGACCCCAACGAGGTGTTCGCCGCGGCGATGCGCTACCTGGGGCTGGACATCAACCAGCAGCGCATGGAAGACCTGAAGGCAGCCGAGGCGCACCTGCGCAAGGTCCGCCCGTACATCCGCTATTTCGACAACGACCGCAACATCAACGACCTGGCCAACGGCGAGACCTGCGTGGCGATGTCATGGAATGGCAACGTGGCCATCGCCCAGGCCCAGGCCCAGGCGACGGGCAAGGGGTTCAGCCTGGACTACAGCATTCCCAAGGAAGGCACGCTGATCTGGCTCGACGCCCTGGTGGTGCCCAAGGATGCGCCGCATCCTGACGCCGCCTGGAAGCTGATGGACTACCTGATGCGGCCGGAGGTGATCGCGCCGATCACCGATACCATCCACTATGCCAATGCGATCACGGCTGCGGACAGCTTGGTGGACCCGCAGATCCGCCAGTCGCCGGGGACCTACCCACCTGCCGAGGTGAGGGCTCGGTTGTACAGCAAGAATGACAATGGCAAGCAGTTCAACCGCGAGCTGACACGGGCGTTCAGTCGGCTCAAGAGCGGGACCTGAGGCTGGGTTTCGCCTACCCCGGCGCAATCGCGGGGCAAGCCCGCTCCCACAGACGCTGGAGACAGTGCGATCCTTGTGGGCGCGGGCTTGTCCCGCGATGGGGCCGGAAGGCGATACATTAACTGGAGGCCTTGCGCCGTGGCTGCCTTGGCTTGCGGCTGGTGATTTTGCTCTCGGTACCTTTCCCGGAACCGCGCCGCTTCTTCTTCCAGGGGGCCCCTTTCCCCCCAGCCGGCACCGGCGGCCCGCTGATGGTCAGGCGCATGCCGCTGCAGCGCTGTACCAGCTTGCCCATCCATGCCGACTGCCGGGCGACGAATTCCTCCAGGCTCATCTCACCGCTCTGCACCATGTCCAGCGCCTGTTCCCAGATGGCCGTGGTGCCCGGGTCGGCGATGGCCCGGGGCACGGCGTCGATCAGGCTGAACGCCGCCGGCGTGGCGGACAGGGCCTTGCCGTTCTTGACCAGGTAGCCGCGGTCGAGCAGGCCCTGGATGATGCTGGCGCGGGTGGCCTCGGTGCCGATGCCGGTGGTTTCCTTGAGCTTCTGCTTGAGCAGTGGGTCGTCCACCAGCTTGGCGACGTTCTTCATTGCCTTGATCAGATCGCCTTCGGTGAAGGGCTTGGGTGGTTGAGTCCACAGGTCCTTGAGCTGCAGGCCCTGCACGGCGCAGGCCTGGCCGTGATGCAACGGCGGCAGCACTTGCGCGGGCGGTGCTTCGCGGCCCTTCGCGGGTGTCAGCGCCTCGGGCAGGGCGCGGCGCCAGCCAGGCTCGACGATCTGCTTGCCCACCGCGCGCAAGGCGTGGCCGACGCAGTCGAACTCGGCCTGGGTGCGGTCGTATTCATGGTTGGGCAGGAACTGCGCCAGGTAGCGGGCGCGGATGAGGGTGTACACCGCCTTGTACTTGGGCGGCAGACGCGAGGGGTCGCTGGCGGCGGCGGTGGGGATGATACCGTGGTGGGCGCTGACCTTGGCGTCGTTCCAGGCCCGGGAGCGGCGTTGCGGTTCCAAGTGCGGCTGCAGTGGCGCGAGGCTGGCGTCGACGCGTTGCAGTGCCGCCAGGATCGCGGGGGCCTCGGCATGCTGACTGAACGGCAGGTAGCCGCAATCACTGCGCGGGTAGGTGATCAGCTTGTGGGTTTCGTACAGGGCCTGGGCGATGTCCAGGGTTTCCTGGGCACCGAGGCCGAGCTTTTTCGAGCACACCTCCTGCAGGGTGCCCAGGTCGAAGGGCAGGGGCGCGGCTTCGCGTACGCGCTCGGTGGCGACCTTGGTCACCTGAGCGCTGCCGGCAGCGCCGATGGCGGCTGCGGCCTGCTGGGCCAGAGCCTGGTTCAGGCAGCGGCCCTGGTCGTCGCAGGCGTCTTCAGGCGCGCGCCACTGGGCATTGAAGACGCTCCCGGCGCTTTCCAGCTGCACCTCGATGGCCCAGTAGGGCACGGGCACGAAGTCGGTGATGCTGCGGTCGCGGTCCACCACCAGCCGCAGGGTCGGAGTTTGCACCCGGCCCACCGGCAATACGCCCTGGTAGCCGGACTGGCGGCCGAGCAGGGTGAACAGGCGGCTCATGTTCATGCCGATCAGCCAGTCGGCGCGGGAGCGACCCAGGGCCGAGTGGTACAGGCTGAAGGTCTCCTGCCCTGGCAGCAGGCGCGCCAGGGCCTTGCGGATCGAGGCGTCGTCCAGGGCCGAAAGCCACAGGCGCTGGATCGGCCCGCGGTAGCGGCAATGTTCCACCAGCTCGCGGGCGATCATTTCGCCTTCGCGGTCGGCATCGGTGGCGATCACCAGTTCCCGGGCTTCGCCCAGCAGCCGCTTGACTGCCTTGAACTGGCTGGCGGTCTTGGGCTTGACCAGCATCTTCCATTTTTCCGGGATGATCGGCAGGTCGGCCAGGTTCCAGCGCTTGTAGCGTTCGTCGTAGCTGTCGGGCGGGGCGGTTTCGAGCAGGTGGCCGATGCACCAGGTTACGCAGACGTCGGCGCCTTGCCAGCAGCCGTCGGCCTTGCGGTTGGCGCCGAGGACCTTGGCGATGTCTTTTGCCTGGGAGGGTTTTTCGCAGAGGAACAGGCGCATGGCCGGGAGTGCTTCATCGGAAAATGACGAGCACTAGAATGCGCAAGCCAGGGCGTGTAGGCAAGCTTTATCTGGATGGATATACAGTTTTCGG
This sequence comes from Pseudomonas shiyinii, assembly GCF_056725765.1. Classification (NCBI taxonomy): domain Bacteria; kingdom Pseudomonadati; phylum Pseudomonadota; class Gammaproteobacteria; order Pseudomonadales; family Pseudomonadaceae; genus Pseudomonas; species Pseudomonas shiyinii. The sequence goes on from NZ_CM161522.1 coordinate 1,666,167, forward strand.
GTGGGCGCAGACCTGTAGGAGCCGCCTTGTGCCGCGAAAGGGCCGCAAGGCGGCCCCAGGTTCCAGCGTCGCCGCACAAGGCGACGGGCTGCGATGCAGCCCTTTCGCGGCGCAAGGCCGCTCCTACAACAGGTGCTGGGTGCGCAATCTCAGGCCAGCTCGCGGGAGTCGCGCACCATGTCCACATGGGGAATGCCAGCTTCGAGGAATTCCTCGCTGACCACCCGGAAGCCCAGGCGCTCGTAGAACGGCGTGGCATGGACCTGGGCGCTGAGCATCTGTTGCTTGAGGTCGCGGTTCTGCGCCTCGACGATCACCGCGCGCACCAGCGTGTCGCCGACCTTCAGGCCGCGCCAGTCCTTGAGCACCGAGATGCGACCGATGGTACCGTCGGGCAGCAAGCGGGCGGTGCCGATCGGGTAGTCGCCCTCCAAGGCCAGGAAGTGCAGGGCGTCCTGGTCCTCCGCGTCGAACTCCAGCTCTGGCGGAATGTGCTGCTCGGCAACGAACACCGCTTCGCGGATGCGGCGGATATCGGCGTTGTCTTTGTGCCAGTCGGCGAGGCGAACGCTGATCTTATTCATTGGCAAACCCCAGGCTTCCTTGTTTGACCAGTTGGCAGAGCAGTGTCAGGCCTTCTTCGTCTTCCAGCCACTGTGCAAGGTTTTCGATGTGCAGGGCGTCGGCGGCGCACACCAGCTTCAGCAGCTCGCGCAAGTGGCCCGAGAGCAGGCGGCTCTGGCCGCTGGCGAACAGCAGCAGGTTGTCGTCGACCTCCGACCAGGCCAGGCGCGCGCTGGGGTTGCGGATCAGGATGGCGCCCTGTTCCAGGCTGTCGACTAGGTCGTCTTCGCTCAGCTCCTCGCCGGACACCAGCTCCGGGTAGCGCGGCTCGGTCATGAACTGGCCGAACCAGGTCAGCAGCAGACGCTCGTCACCCATGTGCTCGGCCAGCAGGGCCTTGAGGCGGTCCAGGGCATCGTGCTGGATCTGGTGCGGGTCGCTGGCCGGCTGGGCGTCGGCGTCGCTGTAGCGCTCTTCCTCGGGCAGGAACTGGCTGAGGAAGTCGGTGAAGTGGGTCAGCACCTCGGCGGCGCTTGGGGCACGGAAGCCGACCGAGTAGGTCAGGCAGTCGTCCTCGGCCACGCCGTAGTGGGCCAGGCGAGGCGGCAGGTAGAGCATGTCGCCGGGCTCCAGGGTCCACTCGTTGCTCTGCTCGAAGTCGGCGAGGATGCGCAGGTCGGCGTGCTCGATCAGTGGGCTGTCGCTGTCGCACATCTGGCCGATCTTCCAGTTGCGCTTGCCGTGGCCCTGGAGCAGGAACACGTCGTAGTTGTCGAAGTGCGGGCCGACGCTGCCGCCGGGCGCGGCGAAGCTGACCATCACGTCGTCGATGCGCCAGCTGGGCAGGAAGCGGAAGTGTTCCAGCAGTTCGGCCACTTCCGGCACGAACTGGTCCACTGCCTGGACCAGCAGGGTCCAGTCACGCGCCGGCAGGTCGGCGAAGCTGTCCTCGGCGAACGGGCCGCGGCGCAGCTCCCAGGGGCGCTCGCCGTGCTCGAGCACCAGGCGCGACTCGACTTCCTCTTCCAGGGCCAGGCCGGCCAGCTCGTCGGGGTCGAGGGGGCTTTCGAAGTCCGGGAAGGCCTGGCGCACCAGCAGGGGTTTCTTCTGCCAGTAGTCACGCAGGAATTCACGGGCTGTCAGGCCGCCGAGCAGCTGCAGTGGAGTATCAGGATTCATGTTCAACCTATTGAAAAAACGTAGTTTTTATCCGGGAATAAAAACGCCCGGCCAAGCCGGGCGTTGAACGCGAGGATCAGCTTAGATGCGCTTGGCCTGCGCTGCGGCGTTACCGATGTAGGTCGCCGGGGTGAGCAGCTTGAGCTCGGCCTTGGCTTCGGTCGGCATGTCCAGGCCGTCGATGAAGGTCAGCAGCGCGTCAGGGGTGATGCCCTTGCCACGGGTCAGCTCCTTGAGCTTCTCGTAGGGGTTCTCGATGTTGAAGCGGCGCATGACGGTCTGGATCGGCTCGGCGAGCACTTCCCAGCAGGCGTCCAGGTCAGCGGCGATGCGCTGGGTGTTGATTTCCAGCTTGCCGATGCCCTTGAGGCTGGCTTCGTAGGCGATGACGCTGTGGGCGAAGCCCACGCCCAGGTTGCGCAGCACGGTGGAGTCGGTCAGGTCGCGCTGCCAGCGGGAGATCGGCAGCTTGCTGGCCAGGTGCTGGAACAGTGCGTTGGCGATACCCAGGTTGCCTTCGGAGTTCTCGAAGTCGATCGGGTTGACCTTGTGCGGCATGGTCGAGGAGCCGATTTCGCCGGCGACCGTCTTCTGCTTGAAGTAGCCCAGGGAGATGTAGCCCCACACGTCGCGGTCGAAGTCGATCAGGATGGTGTTGAAGCGGGCGATGGCGTCGAACAGCTCGGCGATGTAGTCGTGCGGCTCGATCTGGGTGGTGTAGGGGTTGAACACCAGGCCCAGCTCGTCCTCGATGAAGGCGCGGGCGTTGGCTTCCCAGTCGACCTGCGAGTAGGCCGACAGGTGGGCGTTGTAGTTGCCCACGGCACCGTTGATCTTGCCCAGCAGCGGCACGGCGGCGACCTGGGCGATCTGGCGCTCCAGGCGGTAGACCACGTTGGCCAGCTCCTTGCCCAGGGTGGTCGGCGAAGCCGGCTGGCCGTGTGTACGCGACAGCATCGGCACGTCGGCGTACTGGTGGGCCAGGGCGCGGATGGCATCGGCGATCTGGCGCATCAGCGGCAGCAGCACGTCGTCACGGCCGGCGCGCAGCATCAGCGCGTGGGACAGGTTGTTGATGTCCTCGCTGGTGCAGGCGAAGTGGATGAACTCGCTGACCTTGGCCAGTTCCGGCAGGGTCGCGGCCTGCTCCTTGAGCAGGTATTCGATGGCCTTGACGTCGTGGTTGGTGGTGCGCTCGATTTCCTTGACGCGTTCGGCGTGCTCGAGCTTGAAATCGGTGGCCAGGCTGTCCAGCAGGGCGTTGGCTTCGGCGGAGAACGCCGGCACTTCGCCGATCTGCGGGTGGGCGGCCAGGCGCTGGAGCCAGCGCACCTCGACCAGGGCGCGGAAACGGATCAGGCCGAATTCGCTGAAGATGGGGCGCAGGGCCTGGGTTTTGCCGGCGTAGCGGCCGTCTACAGGGGAAACCGCAGTGAGCGAGGAGAGCTGCATGGGGTGTTCTCGGACAGTCAGGCTTTTGGAAGGGCGCATATCATACATGAAAATTGCGCCTCAGTTGGGTGGCTGACCAAAGGTCGGGCCTGTGAATCATGTTGCAGTGCCCCTGTGGGAGCGGCCTTGCGCCGCGAAAGGGGCGCATAGCAGACCCAGGGTCTTGGATCGCCGGGGCCGCTTGGCGGCCCTTTCGCGGCGCAAGGCCGCTCCTACAGGGCTTGCGTCGGTCCTTCAGGAGGGCGCGCGCATCATGTCGTACAGCTGGTTGAGCAACTTGCGCCGGCTGAACACCAGCTGCCAGCGGTGCCCACCCAGCTGGCGCCACAGGCGCGCGGCGCGGATGCCGGCCAGCAGCAGGGCGCGGATCTTCGAGGCGTTGCCGGCCTGCTGCAGGAAGCGCATGTCGCCGTGCACCTGGATCCGCTGGCGCAAGGTGCTCAGGGTGTCCTGGTACAAGGCTCCACTGGAAGCGATGACATTATCGTGAACCAGGCCGAAGTGGTCGGCCTGGGCCTGGATCTGCGGCAGGCGCTTGCCGATGGTGTCGAGCATGTCGTCGCGCTTGGCCAGCTGACGCTCCAGACCCAGCATCGACAGTGCATAGCGCAGGGGCTCGCGCTGCAGGCTGCTGGGGTCGCGTTCCAGGGCGCCGACCAGCGCACGGTAGCCGTCACGCAGGTTCAGGTCGTCACCGCCGAACACCTCCAGGGTGTCCTTGGGGTCGCGGACCAGCAGGCTGCCGAGCATGCAGCCGATATTGGCCTCGCTGGCCTGGCCGGTTCGGGCGATGCGGTCGACCAGCACCGCAGCCTGGAACACGCCGCCCAGGGCGACCAGTTGCTCCTGGAGATTGGTCATTGGCGTGGGCTCCAGGGCTCGGCAGCCTCGATCACGCCGCCGCCCAGGCACACCTCGCCATCGTAGAACACCACCGACTGGCCTGGCGTGACGGCGCGCTGCGGTTCGTCGAACACCGCGCGGTAGCCGCCTTCGGTGCGCTCCAGGGTGCACGCCTGGTCGCCCTGGCGATAGCGCACCTTGGCGGTGAGCCGGCGCGGGCTGCCCAGGTCGACCGGGTTGACCCAGAAGATCTCCGAGGCCAGCAGGGCGCGGGAGAACAACCAAGGGTGTTCGTTGCCCTGGCCGACCACCAGCACGTTGCGGGCGAGGTCCTTGTGCAGCACGTACCACGGCTCGTCGCCGGCATCCTTCAGGCCGCCGATGCCCAGGCCCTGGCGCTGGCCGATGGTGTGGTACATCAGGCCGTGGTGGCGGCCGATCACTTCTCCATCGGTGGTTTCGATGTCGCCGGGCTGGGCAGGCAGGTACTGCTTGAGGAAGTCGCTGAAGCGGCGCTCACCGATGAAGCAGATGCCGGTGGAATCCTTCTTCTTGGCCGTGGCCAGGCCGTGCTTCTCGGCGATGGCGCGCACCTCGGGCTTTTCCAGCTCACCCACCGGGAACAGGGTGCGGGCGATCTCCTTGCCGCCGACAGCGTGCAGGAAGTAGCTTTGGTCCTTGTTCGGGTCCAGGCCCTTGAGCAGCTCGGTGAGCTCGCCGGTGTCGCGCCGGCGCACGTAGTGGCCGGTGGCGATCAGGTCGGCGCCCAGGGACAGGGCGTAGTCGAGGAACGCCTTGAACTTGATCTCGCGGTTGCAGAGGATGTCCGGGTTCGGCGTGCGGCCTGCCTTGTACTCCTCGAGGAAGTGCTCGAACACGTTGTCCCAGTATTCGGCGGCGAAGTTGGCGGTGTGCAGCTTGATGCCGATGCGGTCGCACACGGCCTGGGCGTCGGCCAGGTCTTCGCGGGCGGTGCAGTATTCGGTGCCGTCGTCTTCTTCCCAGTTCTTCATGAACAGACCTTCCACCTGGTAGCCCTGCTCCATGAGCAGAAGGGCGGAGACGGAAGAGTCCACGCCGCCGGACATGCCGACGATGACGCGGGTCTTGGCGGGGTCTTTGAGTGCTGGGTTGGTCATGGCTACCGGTGTGTATCTGGGGGAAAAATTCCGATTCTATCAGGCCGGGGGCTTCGCGTCAGTCGCGTAGCAGCGCCAGGCTGTGCAGCGGGCCGGCAAGGTAGTCGTCCAGGCAGCGTGACACCAACTCGCTGCGCCAGCGCGCAGGGTCGGCCAGCAGCTCTTCACGGGTCAGCCAGACGGCGCGCACGATGTCGCTGTCCAGCGCGCGGTCGGGGTGGTGACGCACGGGGCGGGCGGCGAAGCAGACGCGCTGGTAGGTCACGCCGTTGCTGGGGGCTGTGTAGAGGTAGATGCCGACCACGCCGGTGAGTTCGACCTCCCAGGCGGTTTCCTCGAGGGTTTCGCGCAGGGCAGCCTGGGGGAGGGTCTCGTTGGGCTCCAGGTGGCCGGCGGGCTGGTTGAACACGTGTTGGTTGGCCTTGAACTCCTCGACGAAGAGGAACTTGCCGTCGTGCTCGACGACGGTGGCGACGGTGATGTGGGGTTGCCAGGTCATGGGGGGTATCCTTCGATCGTTGGGGCCGCTTTGCGGCCCATCGCCGGCAAGCCGGCTCCCACAGGAGCTGCGCTGCACATTACCTGTGGGAGCCGGCTTGCCGGCGATGGACTGCAGTGCAGCCCTCAATCCCAGAAAGCACAAACCCCGGTGCGTGGCCGGGGTTTGTGGTGTTACTTCAAGTGAACCTTACAGGGCGGCGATGGCGCTGTTGAGGGTCTGGCTTGGGCGCATCACCTTGGCGGTCAGCTCGGCATCCGGGGCGTAGTAGCCACCGATGTCGGCTGGCTTGCCCTGGACAGCGGCCAGCTCGGCGACGATGGTCGCTTCGTTCTCGGCCAGGGTCTTGGCCAGCGGCGCGAAGCGTGCCTGCAGGGCTGCATCGTCGTTCTGGGCGGCCAGGGCCTCGGCCCAGTACAGGGTCAGGTAGAAGTGGCTGCCGCGGTTGTCGATACCGCCGACCTTGCGCGAAGGCGACTTGTTGGTGTCGAGGAACTTGCCGGTGGCCTGGTCCAGGGTGTTGGCCAGGACCTTGGCGCGCGGGTTGTCGTAGGTGTTGCCCAGGTGCTCCAGGGAAGCGGCCAGGGCCAGGAACTCACCCAGCGAGTCCCAACGCAGGAAGTTCTCTTCGACCAGCTGTTGCACGTGCTTGGGTGCCGAACCGCCGGCGCCGGTCTCGAACAGGCCACCACCGTTCATCAGCGGGACGATCGACAGCATCTTGGCGCTGGTGCCCAGTTCCATGATCGGGAACAGGTCGGTCAGGTAGTCACGCAGTACGTTGCCGGTCACCGAGATGGTGTCCTTGCCTTCGCGGATGCGGGCCAGGGAGAACTTGATGGCATCGACCGGCGCCAGGATACGGATGTCCAGGCCGCTGGTGTCGTGGTCCTTCAGGTACTTTTGTACCTTCTCGATCATGACGCCGTCGTGGGCGCGGGCAGGGTCCAGCCAGAACACCGCCGGGGTGTTGCTCAGGCGGGCACGGTTGACGGCCAGCTTGACCCAGTCCTGGATCGGCGCGTCCTTGGTCTGGCACATGCGGAAGATGTCGCCGGCCTCGACGTTCTGCTCCAGCAGCACCTGGCCCTTGCTGTCGACCACGCGCACGACGCCGTCGGCCTTGATCTGGAAGGTCTTGTCGTGGGAGCCGTATTCCTCGGCCTTCTGCGCCATCAGGCCGACGTTCGGCACGCTGCCCATGGTGGTCGGGTCGAAGGCACCGTTGGCCTTGCAGTCTTCGATGACGGCCTGGTAGATGCCGGCGTAGCAGCGGTCAGGGATGACAGCCTTGGCATCTTGCAGTTCACCGGCAGTGTTCCACATCTTGCCCGAGTCGCGGATCATCGCAGGCATCGAGGCGTCGACGATGACGTCGCTCGGTACGTGCAGGTTGGTGATGCCCTTGTCGGAGTTGACCATGGCCAGCGCCGGGCGAACGGCGTACAGGGCCTGGATGTCGGCTTCGATCTCGGCCTGCTTGTCGGCTGGCAGGTCCTTGATGCGGGCGTACAGGTCGCCGATGCCGTTGTTGGCGTTGAAGCCGACCTGGGCGAGCTCGGCGGCGTGCTTGGCCAGCACGTCGTTGTAGAATTCTTCGACAATGACGCCGAACATGATCGGGTCGGAGACCTTCATCATGGTGGCTTTGAGGTGCACCGACAGCAGCACGCCCGAGGCCTTGGCATCGGCGATCTGCTCGGCGATGAAGGCTTTCAGGGCCTTGCGGCTCATGACGGCGCAGTCGATGACTTCAGCGGCCTTGACGGCGGTCTTTTCCTTGAGGACGGTGGTGGAACCGTCCTTGGCGACCAGCTCGATACGCAGGCTGTCATCGCCTTCGATCAATGCAGCTTTCTCGCTGCCGTAGAAGTCGCCCTGGGTCATGTGGGCAACGTGCGACTTGGAGTCGGCGGCCCAGGCGCCCATCTTGTGCGGGTGCTTGCGGGCATAGTTCTTGACCGACAGCGGCGCGCGGCGGTCGGAGTTGCCTTCGCGCAGTACCGGGTTCACGGCGCTGCCTTTGATGCGGTCGTAGCGGGCGCGGGATTCCTTCTCTTGCGCGGTGGCCGGCTCGTCGGCGTAGTCCGGGATGTTGAAGCCCTTGGCTTGCAGCTCCTTGATCGCGGCCTTGAGCTGCGGTACCGAGGCGCTGATGTTCGGCAGCTTGATGATGTTGGCTTCAGGGGTGGTAGCCAGCTGGCCCAGTTCCGCCAGGTGATCGCCTACTTGCTTCTCTGCGCCCAGTTGCTCCGGGAAGGCGGCGAGGATGCGGCCAGCCAGGGAGATGTCGCGGGTTTCGACGGCGATGTCAGCCGAAGCGGTGAAGGCTTCGATGATCGGCAGCAGCGAGTAGGTGGCGAGGGCGGGGGCTTCGTCGGTGAAGGTATAGATGATCTTGGAACGGGTGGGCATGCGGGTTAACTCTCTGTGTGCTGAGCGTGCTCGAGTCTCGTGGTGCGCAGGGTAGGCGCATCGCCCTGGCAGCGCCATGAGCGGAAAGTCGAGAGGCTGCGAGCGGTGATGGTGGATGCATCAGTCGAGCGTCAAGTGCTGGGCTGCGGTAACAACACAGGCTTAGTGGCCAGGCTTGGTATCCATTCATGGCCAAGGGCGGTCCGCATTTTGCCTAGGGATCGCCCCGATGACCCTTCGGTCGCGGCGCAGTATACCAAACCATTCGGGCTAATCAGCAAGGCCAAGTGATATCGGCCCATTTATAAGACCAAAGACGTATCCGCAATGTGGTCGGTTGTCGCATGCCTTGCAGGTCGGCGGATGTGGTTTAGGCTCATTGGATCGCAGGATGTCCAATCACACCTGGAAAACGCGGAGTAGTGCAGCATGGGATACCAGAAAATCAAGGTTCCGGCGGACGGTGCCAAGATCACCGTCAATGCAGACCATTCGCTCAACGTTCCCGACAACCCCATCATCCCGTACATCGAGGGCGACGGTATCGGTGTCGATGTTTCGCCGGTGATGATCAAGGTGGTGGATGCCGCCGTGCAGAAGGCCTACGGTGGCAAGCGCAAGATCGCCTGGATGGAGGTGTATGCCGGCGAGAAGGCTACCCAGGTGTATGACCAGGACACCTGGCTGCCCCAGGAAACCCTCGACGCGGTGCGCGACTATGTGGTGTCGATCAAGGGCCCGCTGACCACGCCGGTCGGTGGGGGCATCCGTTCGCTGAACGTGGCCCTGCGCCAGCAGTTGGACCTGTACGTCTGCCTGCGCCCGGTGCTGTGGTTCCAGGGCGTGCCGAGCCCGGTCAAGAAGCCGGGGGACGTCGACATGGTGATCTTCCGCGAGAACTCCGAGGACATCTATGCCGGCATCGAATGGAAGGCCGGCTCTGCGGAGGCGAACAAGGTGATCAAGTTCCTCAAGGAGGAAATGGGCGTCACCAAGATCCGTTTCGACCAGGATTGCGGCATCGGCGTCAAGCCGGTTTCCCGCGAGGGTACCAAGCGCCTGGTGCGCAAGGCCCTGCAATATGTGGTGGATAACGACCGCGAATCGCTGACTTTGGTGCACAAGGGCAACATCATGAAGTTCACCGAGGGGGCCTTCAAGGACTGGGGCTACGAGGTGGCACGGGATGAGTTCGGCGCCGAGCTGCTCGACGGTGGCCCGTGGATGAAGTTCAAGAACCCCAAGAGCGGTCGTGAAGTGATCGTCAAGGATGCCATCGCCGATGCCATGCTCCAGCAGATCCTGCTGCGCCCGGCTGAATACGACGTGATCGCCACCCTCAACCTCAACGGTGACTACCTCTCCGATGCCCTGGCGGCCGAGGTCGGCGGCATCGGCATAGCGCCGGGGGCCAACCTCTCCGACACCGTGGCCATGTTCGAGGCCACCCATGGTACTGCGCCCAAGTATGCCGGGCAGGACAAGGTCAACCCGGGCTCGGTGATCCTCTCGGCCGAGATGATGCTGCGCCACATGGGCTGGACCGAGGCGGCCGACCTGATCATCAAGGGGACCAACGGCGCGATCGCCGCCAAGACCGTCACCTATGACTTCGAGCGCCTGATGGAAGGGGCCACGCTGGTCAGCAGCTCGGGCTTCGGCGACGAGATGATCAAGCACATGTGAGGCCAATGAAAACCGGCCAGCCCTTGCGGGGCTGGCCGGCTGCCGATGTGCCTGCAGAAGGTGGGGCCGGTCAGGCCTGTACGGTGATGCCTGCCGGCTGGGCCTCGACCTTGGCCTGGGTGGCGCCGGCGTTGGAGATGTTCACGGCGTGTAGCCCCTTCGGGCCCTGGACGATGTCGAAGGTCACGGCCTGGCCAGCCTTGAGCGTCTTGTAGCCGTCCATCTGGATATGCGAATAGTGGGCGAACAGGTCTTCGCTTTTACCCTCCTCGTTGACGAAACCATAGCCCTTGGCATTGTTGAACCACTTGACTTTACCGCTCGCCATCCTCATGTCCCTCTGCAAAGGACTCCATCACTGGAGTATCATCCGGTCATCCGCATACGAACCATGCGAAAAAATCTGGTTGACTGCGCGGATCTTTATCGACCACGGTGGGTTCTTATTGGTTGTAACACCGTTTTGCCGATAGTCAAGGTCAGACGGCGCCCGCGCCGGAAGCGGCCTGCGCGGTCAACCCACTACCTTAACCTGTCGATATGATGAAATTCTTTCCATGCAACCACTCAGCCAGATTCGACTAACATTCAATCAGGATCGCCCGCAATCGAACGAGGACGACGGCTCCGGTCTGGCGGTACAGGAAGCCAAGCCGATCCTGCAGGCGCCACCGATGTACAAGGTGGTTTTGTTCAACGATGACTACACGCCAATGGATTTCGTCGTCGAAGTGCTCGAGACGTTCTTCAATCTGAACCGCGAGCTGGCGACCAAGATCATGCTGACCGTCCACACCGAAGGGCGGGCAGTGTGCGGATTGTTTACCCGTGACATCGCCGAGACAAAGGCCATGCAGGTCAACCAATACGCCAGGGAAAGCCAGCATCCGCTACTCTGTGAAATCGAGAAGGACGGTTAATCGCCGACCACTTGGGTATGAGGTGAAGCTATGTTAAACCGCGAGCTCGAAGTCACCCTCAATCTGGCCTTCAAGGAGGCTCGTTCGAAGCGTCATGAGTTCATGACCGTCGAGCACCTGCTGCTTGCACTCCTTGACAACGAGGCCGCCGCGACCGTTCTTCGCGCCTGTGGTGCCAATCTCGACAAGCTCAAGCACGACCTGCAAGAGTTCATCGATTCCACCACACCGCTGATTCCCGTTCATGACGAGGACCGCGAAACCCAGCCGACCCTGGGCTTCCAGCGTGTCCTGCAGCGTGCCGTGTTCCATGTGCAGAGCTCCGGCAAGCGCGAGGTCACCGGCGCCAACGTGCTGGTAGCGATCTTCAGCGAACAGGAAAGCCAGGCCGTGTTCCTGCTCAAGCAGCAGAGCGTGGCGCGCATCGACGTGGTCAACTACATCGCCCATGGCATCTCCAAGGTGCCGGGCCACGGTTCGCACAGCGAGAGCGACCAAGACATGCAGGACGAGGAGGGTGGCGAGGCCGCATCCTCGAGCAACCCCCTGGACGCCTATGCCAGCAACCTGAACGAACTGGCCCGTCTGGGCCGCATCGACCCGCTGGTGGGGCGCGAGCAGGAAGTCGAGCGGGTCGCCCAGATCCTTGCCCGCCGGCGCAAGAACAACCCGCTGCTGGTCGGCGAGGCCGGCGTGGGCAAGACTGCCATCGCCGAAGGCCTGGCCAAGCGCATCGTCGACGGCCAGGTGCCTGACCTGCTGGCCCAGAGCGTCGTCTACTCCCTCGACCTCGGCGCCTTGCTGGCCGGTACCAAGTACCGCGGCGACTTCGAGAAGCGCTTCAAGGCGCTGCTCGGCGAGCTGCGCAAGCGCCCGCAGGCGATCCTGTTCATCGACGAGATCCACACCATCATCGGTGCCGGTGCGGCATCGGGCGGGGTGATGGATGCCTCCAACCTGCTCAAGCCGCTGCTGTCCTCCGGGGACATCCGTTGCATCGGCTCGACCACGTTCCAGGAGTTTCGCGGCATCTTCGAGAAGGACCGGGCCCTGGCGCGACGCTTCCAGAAGGTCGACGTCACCGAGCCGTCGGTGGAAGACACCGTGGGCATCCTGCGTGGCCTGAAGGGCCGCTTCGAGACCCACCACAACATCGAGTACAGCGACGAGGCCCTGCGCGCCGCCGCCGAACTGGCTGCGCGCTACATCAATGACCGGCACATGCCGGACAAGGCCATCGACGTGATCGACGAGGCCGGCGCCTATCAGCGCCTGCAGCCGGAAGGTAGCCGGGTCAAGCGGATCGACGTGTCGCAGGTCGAAGACATCGTCGCCAAGATCGCGCGGATCCCGCCCAAGCATGTCACCAGCTCCGACAAGGAGCTGCTGCGCAATCTGGAGCGTGATCTCAAGCTCACCGTGTTCGGCCAGGACGCCGCCATCGACTCGCTGGCGACCGCGATCAAGCTCTCCCGTGCCGGGCTCAAGGCGCCGGACAAGCCGGTCGGCTCGTTCCTGTTCGCCGGCCCCACCGGTGTGGGCAAGACCGAGGCGGCACGCCAGCTGGCCAAGGCCCTGGGTGTCGAACTGGTGCGCTTCGACATGTCTGAGTACATGGAGCGGCACACCGTGTCGCGCCTGATCGGTGCGCCTCCAGGCTATGTCGGGTTCGACCAGGGCGGCCTGTTGACCGAGGCGATCACCAAGCAGCCGCATTGCGTGCTGCTGCTCGATGAGATCGAGAAGGCCCACCCGGAAGTCTTCAACCTGCTGCTGCAGGTGATGGATCACGGGACCCTGACCGACAACAACGGGCGCAAGGCGGACTTCCGCAACGTGATCCTGATCATGACCACCAACGCCGGCGCCGAAACCGCCGCGCGGGCTTCGATCGGCTTCACCCAGCAGGACCACACTTCCGATGCCATGGAAGTGATCCGCAAGAGCTTCACGCCGGAGTTCCGCAACCGCCTGGACACCATCATCCAGTTCGGCCGCCTGAGCCACGAGACCATCAAGAGCATCGTCGACAAGTTCCTCATCGAGCTGCAGGCGCAGCTCGAGGACAAGCGTGTGCTGCTGGAAGTCAGTGATGACGCACGCGGCTGGCTGGCTGCCTCCGGCTACGATGTGCAGATGGGGGCGCGGCCCATGGCGCGGCTCATCCAGGACAAGATCAAGCGGCCGTTGGCCGAGGAGATCCTGTTCGGCGAGCTGTCCGAGCATGGCGGGGTGGTGCACGTCGACTTGCGCGATGGCGAGCTGGTGTTCGACTTCGAGACCACGGCTGAGGTTGCGTGACCAGCGGGGCTGCCTTGCAGCCCTTTCGCGGCGCAACGCGGCCCCTGCTGCTAAAAAAACACGCACAAAAAAGCCCGGCACATGGCCGGGCTTTTTCATGGCTGGAGCTTAGCGCGCACGGTAGGTGATGCGGCCCTTGCTCAGGTCGTACGGCGTCAGTTCGACGCGGACCTTGTCGCCAGTGAGAATACGAATGTAGTTCTTGCGCATCTTCCCAGAGATGTGCGCGGTTACGACGTGCCCGTTTTCCAACTCCACGCGGAACATGGTGTTGGGCAGGGTGTCGACGACAGTACCTTCCATTTCGAAGCTGTCTTCTTTCGACATGCAGTAAAGCCCTCGGTATCCAGTGATGGCCCGACGCACAACCGCACCGGGCAAAAAAGTGGCGTGGATTATGCCCGAAAACTGTGTTTCAAGCCAATGCTTTCAATTGAGGGTAACCCACCGTTGGTTGATCAGCAGTTCGATAGGCCGGTACTGGGTCTTGTAGTTCATTTTCTTGCAGTTCTTGATCCAGTAACCCAGGTAGACCGCCTCCAGGTCCTGGCGCAGGGCTTCGGTGATCTGCCAGAGGATGGCGTAGCGCCCCAAGCTGCGGCGTTCTTCTTCTGGCTCGTAGAAGGTGTAGACCGCTGACAGGCCGTTGGGCAGCAGGTCGCACACGGCCACGGCCATCAGCCGGCCTTCGAGGCGGAATTCGTAGAACCAGCAGAACGGCAGGTCGCGCACCAGGAAGGTGGAGAACTGGTCACGGCTCGGCGGATACATGTCGCCGTCGGCGTGGCGCTGCTCGATGTAGCGCCGGTAGAGGTCGAAATATTCTTCGCGAAAGGCCGGGCGGGCAGCGGTGACGGTCAGGTCGGCGTTGCGCTTGAGGATGCGCCGTTGCTGGCGGTTGGGAATGAAGCGCGCGGCCGGGATACGTGCAGGCACGCAGGCATTGCAGTGCTGGCAGTGAGGGCGGTACAGGTGGTCGCCACTGCGGCGGAAACCCATCTCCGACAGGTCGGCATAGACATGCACATCCATCGGTTGGCTGGGGTCCAGGAACAGCGTAGTCGCCTGCTCGTCTGGCAGGTAGCTGCAGGCGTGGGGCTGAGTGGCATAGAACTTCAACCGCGCCAGCTCTGTCATGATCAACCCCTCGGCAAGACTTTGATTTAAGTGTAAGCCAGCTGGCAGAACTCGCCTAGCGAGCCCAGGTGGCCGTGTTGGGCTGGTCGAGGTAGCGCGCCAGGTACTCGGCGAAGGCGGCCCGGCTGATGGTGCGGGCGCCGAGGCTGTGCAGGTGGTTGGTCGGCATCTGGCAGTCGATCAGCACGAAGCCGGCGGCCTTCAGGTGGTCGACCAGGGCGACGAAACCTACCTTGGAGGCGTTGTCGGCGCGGCTGAACATCGATTCGCCGAAGAACAGCCGGCCCATCGCCAGGCCATACAGGCCGCCGACCAGCTTGCCGTCCTGGCGCACCTCCACCGAATGGGCGATGCCACGCCGGTGCAGCTCGCAGTAGGCCGTTTGCATGGTGTCGGTGATCCAGGTGCCGTCGGCGTAGTCGCGCGGCGCGGCACAGGCGGCGATGACCGCGGCGAAGTCAGTGTCGAAGCTGACCTGGTAGTGGCCCTGGCGGATGAACTTGGCCAGCGAGCGAGATACGTGCAGCTCGTCCGGGAACAGGACGGTGCGAGGGTCGGGTGACCACCAGAGGATCGGTTGGCCGTCCTGGTACCAGGGGAAACAGCCATGGCGATAGGCCTGCACCAGGCGCTCCGGGCTCAGGTCGCCGCCCGCGGCGAGCAGGCCGTTGGGGTCGTGCAGGGCCTTGTCCAAGGGCGGGAAGGTCAGGGAGTCGCGGGTCAGCCAGGTAAGCATGGTCTTTCGGTGGTGGGGGAGGGGAGAGGGCAGCATGGCGCGCAGGGTCGAAGAGGTCAATCTCTGGCCTTGTGCCGTTGGGCGAGTCGGGCTCCGCTTGTTTCGTGGGGGCTGGTGGAGCCTGCGATGGACCGCTTGGGGCTGCTTTGCAGCCCATCGCGGGCTGTCGCCAGCTCCCGCCAAGATTGGGCCGCTCTCAAGACTTGCGAAATCCCTGTGGAGCAGCGCAAGCCGCATGGGACATTTCATGCGACCGCCGGCACCATCCGGCGCATTTGCTGTCATACCTGTGCAAAAACACAGCATAAGCCTTTGTCACGAAAGTAAATGCGTGCTCAAATTGCACCCATAGGGAATCCGCCCCGTTCATGCCCGTGGCGTGCTGCCATGGCGACTGGCGGGCAGTAATGTTAAAAGTAGTGGTTCGTTGACCGGACACCCTACTGGACGCGCAGCAAGCGCAGGAATAGACGCGTTTTGAAGAAATCCACCGCAACCCCGACCCCCTTGCCCGTGCCCCTGTGGCGCCAGCAGCTGCATTACCGCCTCAAGGAAGGCGCGCTGATCGCTGTCGGCGCCCTGTGCCTGTACCTGTGGATGGCACTGCTGACCTACGACACGGCGGATCCGGGCTTCAGCCACACCAGCAATGTCGACCAGGTGCAGAACGCCGCCGGCCGGGCCGGTGCCTATTTCGCCGATATCCTGTTCATGGTGCTGGGTTACTTCGCCTATATCTTCCCGTTGCTGCTGGCGATCAAGACCTGGCAGATCTTCCGTGAGCGCCACCAGCCCTGGGAATGGAGCGGCTGGCTGTTCTCCTGGCGGCTCATCGGCCTGGTGTTCCTGGTGCTGTCGGGCGCGGCCCTGGCACATATCCATTTCCATCCGCCAGCGAGCATGCCGTTCTCCGCGGGCGGCGCCCTGGGCGAGAGCCTGGGCGACCTGGCGCGCAACCTGCTGAACGTGCAGGGCAGCACCTTGATGTTCATCGCCCTGTTCCTGTTCGGCCTGACGGTGTTCACCGACCTGTCGTGGTTCAAGGTGATGGACATCACCGGCAAGATCACCCTCGATTTGTTCGAGCTGGTGCAGGGGGCGGCCAACCGTTGGTGGGAGGCCCGCAACGAGCGCAAGCGCCTGGTGGCGCAGCTGCGCGAGGTGGATGAGCCCGCCTTCGACGTGGCGCCGATGACCGCCGGGAAGCGCGAGCCAATCAAGCCGCAGCCGCGCGAGCGTATCAACGAGCGTGAGGAAGTGTCCGCCCGCCCGGTGGTGCAGCGCGAGCCGGTGGTGCCGCGCGAGCAACCGACGGCGCCGGTGATCATGCCGCCAGCCCCGGTCAAGGCGCCGGAGCCGAGCAAACGGGTCATGAAGGAAAAACAAGCGCCGCTGTTCGTCGACAGCGCCGTGGAAGGCACCTTGCCGTCTATCTCCATCCTCGACCCTGCCGAGCAGAAGAAGATCGAGTACTCGCCGGAGTCCCTGGCCGGCGTGGGCAATCTGCTGGAAATCAAGCTCAAGGAGTTTGGTGTCGAAGTTTCGGTGGACTCGATCCACCCGGGCCCGGTGATCACCCGCTACGAGATCCAGCCGGCCGCCGGGGTCAAGGTCAGCCGCATCGCCAACCTGGCCAAGGACCTGGCGCGCTCCCTGGCGGTGACCAGCGTACGCGTGGTCGAGGTCATCCCTGGCAAGACCACCGTGGGTATCGAGATCCCCAACGAGAACCGGCAGATGGTGCGCTTCTCCGAGGTGCTCTCCACGCCGCAGTACGACGAGCAGAAGTCGCCGGTCACCCTGGCCCTGGGCCACGACATCGGTGGCAAGCCGGTGATCACCGACCTGGCCAAGATGCCGCACCTGTTGGTGGCCGGTACCACCGGTTCCGGTAAGTCGGTGGGCGTGAACGCGATGATCCTGTCGATCCTGTTCAAGTCCAGCCCGGAAGACGCGCGGCTGATCATGATCGACCCGAAGATGCTCGAGCTGTCGATCTACGAAGGCATCCCGCACCTGCTGTGCCCGGTGGTCACCGACATGAAGGACGCCGCCAACGCCCTGCGCTGGAGCGTGGCCGAGATGGAGCGGCGCTACAAGCTGATGGCGGCGATGGGCGTGCGTAACCTGGCCGGGTTCAACCGCAAGATCAAGGACGCCCAGGAGGCCGGAGAGGTCATCCACGACCCGCTGTATCGTCGCGAGAGCATGGACGACGAGCCGCCGGCGCTGAAGACGCTGCCGACCATTGTGGTGATCGTCGATGAATTCGCCGACATGATGATGATCGTCGGCAAGAAGGTCGAGGAGCTGATCGCCCGTATCGCCCAGAAGGCCCGTGCCGCCGGTATCCACCTGATCCTTGCCACCCAGCGCCCCTCGGTGGATGTGATCACCGGCCTGATCAAGGCCAACATCCCGACGCGTATGGCGTTCCAGGTGTCGAGCAAGATCGACTCGCGGACCATCATCGACCAGGGCGGTGCCGAGCAGCTGCTTGGCCATGGCGACATGCTCTACATGCCGCCGGGCACCAGCCTGCCGATCCGCGTGCATGGCGCGTTCGTCTCGGACGACGAGGTCCACCGCGTGGTAGAGGCCTGGAAGATGCGCGGCGCGCCGGACTACAACGACGACATCCTCAATGGCGTCGAGGAGGCCGGCAGCGGCTTCGAGGGCGGCGGTGGCGGTGGTGGCGACGGCGATGACCCAGAGGCCGACGCCCTGTACGACGAAGCCGTGCAGTTCGTGCTGGAAAGCCGCCGGGCATCGATTTCCGCCGTGCAGCGCAAGCTCAAGATCGGCTACAACCGCGCTGCGCGCATGATCGAGGCGATGGAGATGGCCGGCGTGGTCACCCCCATGAACAGCAACGGCTCGCGGGAAGTGATTGCCCCGGGTGGCCCACGCGATTGATGATCACCTTGCCGGGCGCCAATGGCGGTGCCTGGCCTACCCACTGTTCGACGAGGATTCCCATGCGCGCGATTCGCATGCTGTTGGTTTCTGCCCTGGCCCTGGGCGCTGTGTCGGCCCATGCCGATGAGAAGGATGTTGCGCGCCTGACCCAGTTGCTGGAAAAGTCCCAGACCATTTCCGCCCGTTTCTCCCAGCTGACCCTCGACGCCAGCGGCACCAGCCTGCAGGAGACCAGCGGGCAGATGTCGGTCAAGCGCCCAGGCCTGTTCTACTGGCACACCGATGCGCCCCAGGAGCAGGTGGTGGTGTCCGATGGCCAGAAGGTCACCCTGTGGGACCCGGACCTGGAACAGGCCACGGTCAAGAAGCTCGATGTGCGCCTGAACCAGACCCCGGCGCTGCTGCTGTCCGGCGATGTGTCGAAGATCAGCCAGAGCTTCGACATTACCTCCAAGGAGCAGGGCGAAGTCATGGACTTCACCTTGAAGCCCAAGACCAAGGACACCTTGTTCGACTCGTTGCGCGTGTCGTTCCGCCGTGGGCTGATCAACGACATGCAACTGGTCGACAGCGTGGGCCAGCGCACCAATATCCTGTTCAACGGGGTCAAGGCCAACGAGCCGATCCCGGCGAGCACGTTCCAGTTCAAGATTCCGGAAGGCGCTGACGTCATCCAGGAATAACGAGAGCCATCATGGACCTGTTTCGAAGCGAACCCGTCGCCCAGCCCCTGGCCGCCCGGCTGCGTCCGTCCAACCTGGACGAGTACGTCGGCCAGGAGCACCTGCTGGCGCGCGGCAAGCCGCTGCGTGAGGCGTTGGAGCAGGGTGCGCTGCATTCGATGATCTTCTGGGGGCCGCCGGGGGTGGGCAAGACCACCTTGGCGCGGCTTCTGGCGCAGTTCTGCGATGCACATTTCGAAACGGTGTCGGCGGTGTTGGCGGGGGTCAAGGAGATCCGCCAGGCCGTCGAGGTGGCCAAGCAGCAGGCTGGCCAGTATGGTCGCCGGACCATCCTGTTCGTCGACGAGGTGCACCGCTTCAACAAGTCCCAGCAGGATGCCTTTCTGCCCTATGTCGAAGACGGCACGTTGATCTTCATCGGCGCCACCACCGAGAACCCGTCCTTCGAGCTGAACAACGCCTTGCTCTCGCGGGCACGGGTGTATGTGCTCAAGAGCCTGGACGAAGCGGCCCTGCGCAAGCTGGTCAACCGCGCCCTGACCGAGGAGCGTGGCCTGGGCGCGCGCCAACTGCGGGTGGGCGACGAGGCCTTCCAGATGCTCATGGCCGCCGCCGACGGCGATGGCCGGCGCATGCTCAACCTGCTGGAGAACGCCTCGGACCTGGCCGACGATGGCGACGAGATCGGTGTCGAGTTGTTGCAAAGCCTGCTGGGCGACAGCCGCCGGCGCTTTGACAAGGGCGGCGAGGCCTTCTACGACCAGATCTCGGCACTGCACAAGTCGGTGCGTGGCTCCAACCCCGACGCAGCCCTGTACTGGTACGCACGCATGCTCGACGGTGGCTGCGATCCTCTGTACATCGCCCGCCGCGTGGTGCGCATGGCCAGCGAGGACATCGGCAATGCCGACCCGCGGGCCCTGAGCCTGTGCCTGTCGGCCTGGGATGTGCAGGAGCGCCTGGGCAGCCCCGAGGGCGAGCTGGCGGTGGCCCAGGCCATCACCTACATTGCCTGCGCACCCAAGAGCAATGCGGTGTACATGGGCTTCAAGGCGGCCCTGCGCGAGGCGGCCGAGCACGGCTCGCTGGAGGTGCCGCTGCATCTGCGCAACGCGCCGACCAAACTGATGAAGCAACTGGGCTATGGCGAGGAGTATCGCTATGCCCATGACGAGCCGGACGCCTACGCTGCGGGCGAGGACTACTTCCCCGAGCAGCTCGAGCCGCGCCAGTACTACCAGCCGGTGCCGCGAGGCCTGGAGTTGAAGATCGGCGAGAAGCTGCGCCACCTGGCCGAACTCGACCGCACCAGCCCCCGCCAACGGAGAAAACCATGATTGCCCTGGTCGCTGCGGTCAGTGCCGGCGGTATCGCCGGCACGCTGCTGCGCTTTGCTACCTCCAATTGGGTCGCTGCCCACTGGCCACGCCACTTCTATCTCGGTACGCTGGCGGTCAACCTGGTCGGCTGCCTGCTGATCGGCCTGCTGTACGGCCTGTTCCTGCACAAGCCGCTGGCACCGGTCGAGCTGCGCGCGGGCCTGATCGTGGGCTTTCTGGGCGGCCTGACGACATTTTCCTCTTTTTCGCTGGATACCGTGCGCCTGATGGAGAGCGGGCAAGTACCGCTGGCCTTGGGCTACAGCGCGATCAGCGTAGTGGGCGGGTTGTTGGCCACCTGGGCCGGCCTGTCCTTGACCAAATTCTGAACCAACACACACAACGAGAGAACGATATGCTCGATTCCAAACTGTTACGCGGCCAACTTCAGGAAGTGGCGGATCGCCTGGCCTCCCGTGGCTTCAGCCTGGATGTCGCGCGCATCGAATCACTGGAAGAACGCCGCAAGGCGGTGCAGACCCGCACCGAGCAACTGCAGGCCGAGCGTAATGCCCGTTCCAAGTCCATCGGCCAGGCCAAGGCCAAGGGCGAGGACATTGCCCCGCTGATGGCCGATGTCGAGCGCATGGCCAACGAGCTGGCCGCCGGCAAGACCGAGCTGGACGGCATCCAGGCCGAGCTGGACGCGATTCTGCTGACCATCCCCAACCTGCCGGACGCCAGCGTGCCGGTCGGTGCCAGCGAAGACGACAACGTCGAAGTGCGTCGCTGGGGTACCCCGAAAACCTTCGATTTCGAGATCAAGGACCACGTCGCCCTGGGCGAGATCAGCGGTGGCCTGGACTTCGAAGCCGCGGCCAAGCTGTCCGGCGCCCGCTTCGCCGTGCTGCGCGGCCCGATCGCCCGTCTGCACCGCGCCCTGGCGCAGTTCATGATCAACCTGCACACCGGCGAGCACGGCTACGAAGAGGCCTACACCCCGTACATGGTGCAGGCGCCGGCCCTGCAGGGCACCGGCCAGCTGCCGAAGTTCGAGGAAGACCTGTTCAAGATCAGCCGCGAAGGCGAGGCCGACTTCTACCTGATCCCGACCGCCGAGGTGTCGCTGACCAACCTGGTCGCCGACCAGATCCTCGACGCCAAGCAGCTGCCGATCAAGTACGTTGCCCACACCCCTTGCTTCCGCAGCGAGGCCGGTGCCTCGGGCCGCGATACCCGCGGCATGATCCGCCAGCACCAGTTCGACAAGGTCGAGATGGTCCAGGTGGTCGAGCCGTCCAAGTCCATGGAAGCCCTGGAAGGCCTGACCGCCAACGCCGAGCGCGTGCTCCAGCTGCTGGAGCTGCCATACCGCGTGCTGGCGCTGTGCACCGGCGACATGGGCTTCGGCGCGGTGAAGACCTACGACCTGGAAGTCTGGGTGCCGAGCCAGGACAAATACCGCGAGATCAGCTCCTGCTCCAACTGCGGCGACTTCCAGGCCCGCCGCATGCAGGCCCGCTGGCGCAACCCGGAAACCGGCAAGCCGGAGCTGGTGCACACCCTGAACGGTTCCGGCCTGGCCGTGGGCCGTACCCTGGTGGCGGTGCTGGAGAACTACCAGCAGGCCGACGGTTCGATCCGTGTGCCGGATGTACTCAAGCCCTACATGGGCGGTGTCGAGGTCATCCGCTAAATGGACTACCTGCCGCTGTTCCACAAGCTGCAGGGCGGCCGGGTACTGGTCGTCGGCGGCGGCGAGATCGCCTTGCGCAAGGCGCGCCTGCTGGCCGATGCCGGCGCCGCGCTGCGGGTGGTCGCGCCGGACGTCGACGGCCAGCTGGCCGCGTTGGCCCGAGAGGGCGGCGGTGAAGTCCTGGTGCGTGGTTACCAGGCCGGCGACCTGGACGGTTGCCGCCTGGTGATCGCAGCCACTGATGATTCCGGGCTCAACGCCCAGGTCTCGGCTGATGCCCAGGCGCGCAGCCTGCCGGTGAATGTGGTGGATGCGCCGGCCTTGTGCACGGTGATCTTCCCGGCCATCGTCGACCGCTCGCCCCTGGTGGTGGCAGTGTCCAGTGGCGGCGACGCGCCGGTGCTGGCACGGCTGATCCGTGCGCGCCTGGAGGCCTGGATTCCAGCCGCCTACGGCGAGCTGGCCGGGCTGGCGGCACGGTTTCGCGACAAGGTCAAGGCGTTGTACCCGGACGTCAACCAGCGTCGGGGTTTCTGGGAGGATGTGTTCCAGGGGCCGATCGCCGAACGCCAACTGGCCGGGCAGGGCAGCGAGGCCGAGCGCCTGCTGCAGGCCAAGGTCGATGGCGCGGCGGTGCAGCAAGGGGGCGAGGTGTACCTGGTCGGTGCCGGCCCGGGTGACCCGGACCTGCTGACCTTCCGTGCCCTGCGCCTGATGCAGCAGGCCGACGTGGTGCTGTACGACCGCCTGGTGGCGCCCGCCATCATCGAGATGTGCCGGCGCGATGCCGAGCGGATCTACGTGGGCAAGCGTCGTGCCGACCATGCAGTGCCCCAGGAGCAGATCAACCGCCTGTTGGTGGACCTGGCGCGCCAGGGCAAGCGCGTGCTGCGGCTCAAGGGTGGCGACCCGTTCATCTTCGGCCGTGGTGGCGAGGAGATCGAAGAGCTGGCCGAGGAGGGTATCCCGTTCCAGGTGGTGCCGGGTATCACCGCAGCCAGTGGTTGCTCCGCCTATGGTGGCATTCCGCTGACTCATCGCGACTATGCCCAATCGGTGCGTTTCATCACCGGCCACCTCAAGGACGGCACCAGCAACCTGCCCTGGCAGGACCTGGTGGCGCCGGCCCAGACGCTGGTGTTCTACATGGGGCTAGTGGGGTTGCCGACCATCTGTGCCGAGCTGATCCGCCATGGGCGCGCGGCCAGTACGCCGGCGGCGCTGGTGCAACAGGGAACCACCCGGCATCAGCGCGTGTTCACCGGTACCCTGGCGGACCTGCCCGAGCTGGTAGCGCGGCACGAGGTGCACGCGCCGACGCTGATCATCGTCGGTGAAGTGGTGCGGTTGCGCGACAAGCTGGCCTGGTTCGAAGGGGCGCAGCAGGGCAGTTGAATCGATGGGGCCGCTGTGCGGCCCTTTCGCGGCACAAGGCCGCTCCTACGACCCCCTGTAGGAGCGGCCTTGTGCCGCGAAAGGGCTGCAAAGCAGCCCCGTTTTGATCAACCCTGCCAGATCCCTTTTTCCACCAACCGCTCCCGATCATGGGGCTGGTTGAAATCCTGCAGCGGCCCCTTGGGCACGATCCCGTTCGGGTTGATGGTCTTGTGGCTCAAGTAGTAGTGCTTCTGGATATGCTCCATGTTCACTGTGCCTGCCACGCCCGGCCACTGGTACAGCTCACGCAGCCAGTTGGACAGGTTCGGGTAGTCGGCCAGGCGCCGCAGGTTGCACTTGAAATGCCCGTGGTACACCGCATCGAAGCGTACCAGGGTGGTGAACAGGCGCACATCGGCTTCGGTCAGGTACTCGCCGGCCAGGTAGCGCTGGCGGCCTAGCAACGCCTCCAGATGGTCCAGCTCGGCGAACACTTCGTCGAAGGCGGCCTCGTAGGCATCCTGGGTGGTGGCGAAGCCTGCGCGGTATACGCCGTTGTTCACTGCCGGGTAGATGCGCTCGTTCAGCGCATCGATGGTCGCCCGCAGCGGCTCGGGGTAGAGGTCCAGGCGGTTGCCGGTCAGTTCGTCGAAGGCGCTGTTGAAGATGCGGATGATCTCGGCCGACTCGTTGTTGACGATGCGCTTTTCCTGCTTGTCCCACAGCACCGGCACGGTCACGCGCCCGGTGTAGTGCGGGTCGTCCTGGGTGTAGCGCTGGTGCAGGTACTGCAGGGCGTCCAGGTGGTCGCCGGTCGAGCCCGTCTGCTGGTCGAAGGTCCAGCCATGTTCGCCCATCAACCAGCTCACCACCGAGACGTCGATCAGCGGCTCGAGGCCTTTGAGGGCACGGAAGATCAGGGTACGGTGGGCCCAGGGGCAGGCCAGCGAGACGTACAGGTGATAGCGCCCGGCTTCGGCGGCGGGCAGTTGATTGCGGCGTTGGGCGTTCTCGCGCTGGAACGCGCCGTCCTTGCTGTTCTGGTACCACTGGTCATGCCAGCGGCCGTCGATCAAAAGGCCCATGGTGAGCTCCTCGGAACAAAGTCGTTTGTCGTTGGAGCTCAGTCTAGGCAAAAGCGTTCGAATAAATAGCGCAAAGACCGCGCCATTCAGATCGATTTACTCGATGTGTTTGCGATTCGCCCAATAGCGGCGCGCCGTTTCGAACGCCTGTTCCCGGGGTTGACCAAGGCCACGCAGGGCCAGGGCCAGGGTGGCGACCACGGCCAGTTCGCCATAGCTGTCCTCGGCTTCGCCACGCCACACCGCGAGCAGGTGCTCCGGTTGCAGGCTGGCTGGCTTGACGTGGCGTTGGGCGCTCAATGCCGGCCATTCTTCGTCCCAGGCTTCGCCGGCAGTGGTGCCGTAGAGGTGGCTGATGGCATCGGGATTGACCTCGATCTCGCCGCCGTCACCCTTGATCACCACGGCAGGGTCGCCCAGCAGGCGGCTGGCTTCGCGGTGTACGGCCTGATAGCCGGGATGGAAGATGCTCTGCAGGCCGCAGCGGGCCCCCAGGGGGTTGAGCACGCGGGCCAGAGAATGGATGGGGGAGCGCAGGCCGAGAGTGTTGCGCAGGTCGATCATCCGTTGCAGCTGGGGTGCCCAATCCTGCAGGGGCGCGAAGGCCAGGCCGTGTGTGCCCAGGGCCTTGTCCACCGACGGCCAGTCTCGGCACAGGGGGATATCCAGCAGGCCCAGCAGCTGCTCGCTGTACAGGCGCCCGGCGGTATGCGCGCCGCCGCCATGCATGAGGATACGCGTGCCGTTGGCGGCCAGGCATTTGGCCGCCAGCAGGTACCACGGCAGGTGGCGCTTCTTGCCGGCGTAGGTGGGCCAGTCCAGGTCCACGGCGATGCTGGGTGCCTGCAGGTGCGCACGCAGGGCTTCGGTGAAGCCGGCCAGCTCCTCGGCGCTTTCTTCCTTGTGCCGCAGCAGCATCAGGAAGGCGCCCAGCTGGGTGTCCTCGACCTTGCCTTCGAGCAACAAGGTCATGGCCGCACGGGCCTCTTCGCGGGTCAGGCCGCGGGCGCCGCGCTTGCCTTTGCCGAGAATACGCACGAATTCGGCGAAGGGGTGTTCGGCTGGGGTTTGCAGGGTGAGCGGGCGCAGCTCGGAGGGGCGTTCGGTCATATGCAATTGGTCGGCTTGGGCAGGCCCGCGAGCTTCGCGGCAAGTTTGGCGGGAGTGCCGTTGAACAGGCGGTTCAGGTGCGGGCTGTTGCCCTTTTCCGGGCCCAGCTTGAGTGCGGTGTACTTGATCAGCGGGCGCGTTGCCGGCGAGAGCTGGTATTCGGCGTAGAACTGGCGCAGCAGTTCAAGGACTTCCCAATGGTCGCCGGTCAACGGAATGCCTTCGCGCTCGGCCAGGGCTTCGGCGACGGGGTGGGACCAGTCTTGCAGGTCGACCAGGAAGCCGTCTTTGTCCAGGGCGATCTGCCGATCACCGACAGTCAGAATGCTCATAGCCAGCTGTTGACCTTGTCGTGATGCAGGGAAAGCTCGACGAACGCGGGATAGTCCACCGTCTGGGCCAGCGGGCTGTCGATGGCGCGGGCCTGCAGGTCTTCGGCAAGGGCGAACAGGCGGCCCTGCAGGCCGGCGGCCTGTAGTTTGCGCAGCGGCTCGCTGCCTGGGCGCAGGGCATAGACCGCATCGCCGCACAGCAGCAGGGCGTCATCGGTACCCAGCAGGCGTAGGCAGCTGTCCAGGCGGTTGTCGCCGAAGGGCGAGTGGCTGATTACATGCAGGGTCGTCATCAGAGCGTCACCACCTGGTCGAAACGGGCAATCAGGGCGGCCAGGGCCGCATCGTCCAGCACCTGTACCGGCAGCTCCAGGGCGTCACCGGCCAGGCCGCGTTCGGCCAGGCTGTGGCCACAGGCGAACAGCTCATCGACGCCGAACATCGGCAGTGCCTGGAGGTTGGCAGCCAGGTTCTTCTGCTGCAGCGCTGCAGGCTGCTGCCCTGGGGCGAGCTGGAACACACCGTCATCGAGGAACAGCATGCCCAGCGGCAGATCGAAGGCACCGCCGGCCAGGGCAATGTCCAGTGCCTCGCGGGCGGACGGGCCGTTCCAGGGCGCCTGGCGGCTGATGATCAACAAGGATTTGGCCATCTCAGTCGCCTCCGAAGCAGACCAGACGGTCGGCGGTTTGCGCGGCTTCATGCAACTGCCCAAGGCCCGACAGCTCCCAAGGCTTGGGCAGGTTCACCGCCGGGCGCTGGTAGCGGTTGGCTTCGGCTTCGTCGAGCACGCCCCGGCGCAGGGCTGCGGCGATGCACACCACGGCATCGAGCTGGTGAGCCTCGATGAAGGTACGCCACTGGGCGGCGATGTCCTGTTCGTCCTGGGGCGCGACCACGTTGGCCGAGGCGCTGTGTACCCCATCCTGATAGAAAAACAGCCGGGCAATCTCATGCCCGCCTGCCAGCGCGGCCTCGGCAAAGCGCAGAGCACGGCGCGAAGAGGGCGCATGGGCTGGTGAAAACACCGCGATAGCGAATTTCATGGACAACTCGTGCAAAGTAATGCGGCCATGATAAAGCAAAAAGCCCGCGCAGGCAGGCGCGGGCTTTGTCGACTGGCTAGGTGCCTGTCAGGCGTTTTCCTTGCTCTCCGGCAGGAACCAGTTCAGCACCAGGGCACAGATGCCACCGGTGGCCACCCCCGACTCCAGCACATTGCGCAGGGCTGACGGCATGTGCGCCAGGAACTCCGGCACCTGGGCCACACCCAGGCCCAGGGCCAGGGATACGGAGATGATCAGCAGCGCCCGGCGGTCCAGGCGGGTGCTGGCCAGGATGTTGATCCCCGAGGCCGCCACCGCCCCGAACATCACCATGGCCGCGCCACCGAGCACCGGCTCCGGCACTGCCTGGATCACCCCGGCGACGCTCGGGAACAGGCCCAGCAGCACCAGCATGATGGCGATCCATACGCCGATATGGCGGCTGGCAATGCCGGTGAGCTGGATGACGCCATTGTTCTGGGCAAAGATCGAGCTGGGGAAGGTGTTGAACACCCCAGCCAGCAGCGAGTTGGCGCCGTTGACCAGTACGCCACCCTTGATGCGTTGCATCCACAACGGGCCTTCGACCGGCTGGCGCGAGACCTTGCTGGTGGCGGTGACGTCACCGATGGCTTCCAGGGCGGTCACCAGGTAGATCACCAGCATCGGGATGAACAGCGCCCAGGAGAAGCTCAGGCCGAAATGCAGGGGCATCGGTACCTGGAACAGCGCCGCCTCGTGCATGCCGGTGAAGTCCAGGCGACCCAGGTAGCCTGCCAGGGCATAGCCCACGGCCAGGGCGATGACGATGGCGCAGCTGCGCATCCACACCACCGGAATGCGGTTGAGCACCACGATGATCGCCAGCACCACGCCCGACAGCAGCAGGTTCTCACCGTTGGCGAAAGTGCCATTGCCCATGGCGGTGAAGCCACCGCCCATGCTGATCAAGCCGACCTTGATCAGGGTCAGACCAATCATCAGCACCACGATACCGGTCACCAGCGGCGTGATCAGGCGTTTGACGAAGGGCAGGATGCGTGACACGCCCATCTCCACGAAGGAGCCGGCGATCACCACACCGAAGATCGCGGCCATCACGCCTTCCACCGGCGTGCCTTGCTTGACCATCAGCGCGCCACCTGCGATCAGGGGCCCGACGAAATTGAAGCTGGTGCCCTGCACGATCAGCAACTCGGCACCGAACGGCCCGAAGCGCTTGCACTGGACGAAGGTGGCGATACCGGAAATCACCAGCGACATGGACACGATCAGGTTGGTATCGCGCGGCGACACGCCCAGCGCCTGGCAGATCAGCAGGCCCGGGGTGACGATCGGGACGATGATCGCTAGCAGGTGCTGCAGCGCAGCCAGCAGGCCGATCAACGGCCGTGGCTTGTCCTCGAGGCCGAGGACCAGTTCATTGACAGGCGCCGTCGCGCCCGGCCCGTGTTCGATGGAACTCATGGGAAAGCTGCCCCGGTAGAAAAAAGGAGCGCATTCTACGGGGCGAGGCGGGTTTGGGGTAGGGGGAGAGCTGGCTTGCCCCACGATAGGGTGCGCATCACCCACAAGAAAGCCCGCCGAAGCGGGCTCTTGTTGCGTCGAGGCCGATCAGTCGTCGCGGCCCATGAGGCCGAACAGCTGCAGCAGGCTGACGAACAGGTTGTAGATCGATACATACAGGCTGATGGTCGCCATGATGTAGTTACGCTCGCCGCCGTGGATGATCGCGCTGGTCTGGAACAGGATGCACACCGACGAGAACAGCACGAAGCCCGCGCTGATCGCCAGTTGCAGACCGCTGATCTGGAAGAAGAAGCTGGCCACCACGGCGCCCAGCAGGACGAAGAAGCCTGCGGTGATGAAGCCGCTGAGGAAGCTCATGTCCTTGCGGGTGATCAGCACGTACGCCGACAGGCCACCGAACACCAGGGCGGTCATGGCGAAGGCCGAGCTGACTACTTCGGCGCCACCGCTCATGCCCAGGTAGCGGTTGAGGATAGGGCCGAGGATGAAGCCCATGAAGCCGGTGAGGGCGAAGGTGGACACCAGGCCCCAGACCGAATCACGCAGCTTGGCGGTGAGGAAGAACAGCCCGTAGAAACCGATCAGCACCACGAATACGTTCGGGTAGCCGACGCGCATCTGCTGGGCCACGAAGGCCATGACGCCGCTGAAGGCGAGGGTAAGCGCCAGCAGGCTGTAGGTATTGCGCAGGACACGGCTGACCTCCTGCTGCTCGGCCTGCTGGCCGTGTTGTACGGCATAATCCTGTTCGCGCATGGCGACACTCCTTGATGAAACCTGTGGGGTTGAAACGTATGGTTGCAATGAGGATATCAGAGCTGCCGCAACCCGCGACACAGAGAGTTTGACAGCTTGTTTCATTACGGTATGATTGCCGCCGCAAAGCAAGCTGGAAGCGTGGCCGAGTGGTTTAAGGCAACGGTCTTGAAAACCGTCGATGGGCAACTATCCTAGAGTTCGAATCTCTACGCTTCCGCCATATTTCTCATCAAAGCCCCTGAAAATGGGGCTTTTTTGTGGGTGGTGCATTGTCGCGCTTACAACGTCCGTAGCATCTCCCAAAACGATGCCCCCACCCCAAGAATGCTCTCACCAGCAATCAACCCCGCTGCCGCTGTAATCGCAAACCGTTCAGTGACGTTCGGCCAACGACAGCTGACCAGCCAGGTAAGTACTGCCCCCAAACCCATCATCATGCTGATCGACGCCGGTAATATGAAGGCCAACCCCAACGCGGCGGTACTCGGCAGCCAGCGAGCCGCCCGTTGCGGCAGCAGGCTGTCCAATGCGCCCAGCAGCACGCCAACAAAGCTACCGGCCACGATCGCGAAGCGGATTTCCGGGGAAAGTGCCTGCAGCCCCTGCGTCAGCGTTTGGGCCACGGCCTTCCAGGTCGCTACCGCCGGTGCGGGCCACTGCTGGGTGAGCAGCAGGGCCTGCGGATCGGGAATCAGCGTCAGGTAGACCAGTACGCCAAACACGCTGCCGATAAGGATTCCGATGCATTGCGCGATCAGCTGCTTGTGCGGCGTGGCGCCGATCGCCTGGCCGACCTTGAAGTCGTTCATCAGGTCGGTGGATTGCCCGGCCGCGCCACCCGCCGTGTTGGCGCTCATCAGGTTGATGGTCACCTGGCCTGGGGCGATCAAGCCGAAGCTCAATTGTGACAGCTTGCCGATAGCACCAATCGGCGCGATGCCGGTGGCGCCGACCACGCGCGCGGCGACCACGGCCAGGCAAACCGCCAATGGAATGCTCAACAGGGCCATCCACCAGTCGATCCCGAACAGTAGCGCTTGCAGGGGCACCACCAGCGCGATGGAGAGCAGCAGCCCGGAAGCAGGCCAGGGGGAGAATCGTATCTTGGTGCACGGTGCGCGAGTTGCCCTAAGGTCGGCGGGCGATCGTCGATGCTCTTGCAACAGCCGAACCGCCAACGACGTCAGGGTCGCACAAACCATCAGGCTCACGCCGGGCCACAACAACCATTCCACCAGTGCGGCAAACTGTGGGCCGCTGGCGTCTGGGGTGAACACCACCAAGCCATGGTCGATCAGCCCCGGCGCTAGCCCGCCCCATGCCAGCACGGCGCCGAACAGCAGCGTAAGACCCACGCGAATGCCGATGATGCTGCCAAAGCCGATGAGCATCAGCGAAGGGTCGGCCGTGAAGGTCAGGCGTTCTAGCGTAGAGGTGGGCGACCAACGCGGTATCGCCCAGGCGAACACGTCAACCCATTTCACCGACCCTGACAGCAGCGCGGCGCTGAAAAGAACCCTGATTCGCGTCATGGCTTCCCGCCCGTGGTTATAGATCTGTTGCAGCGTTTCCAGGGTAGCCATGCCTTCGGGAAACTTCAGGTTAGGGTCGGCGAGCAGAGTGGGGCGCAGATACCAGGCGATCCAGATGCCCAAAAAACTCACGGAGAAGACCCAGGCCATCATTGGCACCGGGTCCAGTTGGTGGCCGGTGAGCAGCGTATACGCGGGGATGGGTGCGACAAGCCCGCCGGAAACGATGGAGGCGGAGGCCGAGGCCACGGTTTGGTTGATGTTGCTTTCGTGCAGTGACCATGCCGGGCGGCCCTTTCTGCTCCCCGCCAGGCCCTGCCAAAGGGCAAAACCGACCAGCAAGGCGATGATCGACATGTTGAACGACCAGCCGATCTTGAGCCCCGCATAGACATTCGATGGCGTGAGCAAGATGCCCAGCACCATGCCGGTGAGCACCGCCCGCAGGCTCAGTTCACGTTCTACGCGAATCGTGGGAAGAACTGTGGGTGGAGCATGTCCCATGGCAATCCTTTGTAGAAGTTGTAGGCGCCGTCTGGGTTACTGAGTTCCGAATGCCATTAAGGTTCACCGCGGGCCCTCTATCAGCGGCGGCTTGGGGACATAGCGGCTTGTCACGATCGCTATTTATCTGCAGATCAAGTCGGCCCGGCAGCACGCTGCCGAGCCGAAAGGCATCAACGTTGCGAATCGAGCGCTTCGTGCTCGGTCACCACCTGCTGGGCCTTGGCGTAGCTTTCGATCAGCAGACGGTAGTGCGGGAAGATCAAACTGTAGGCCTCGGCCCACTGCGCGGCATCCGGGCGATTCCACGTACGCTGGATTTCCGAGGCGACTGCGGCGGTATCCATGGGCACCACGCCTGCCTGGACGACCCGGGCCAGCGTGATTTCCTGGGCAGCCTTGGAATAGGTGCCGGAGGCGTCGATCACGGCGAATACCCTGTAGCCGGCATTGACCGCGGCAATCGCGGGGAAGGCCATGCATACGCTGGTGATGGTGCCGGCGATGACCAGGGTCTTTTTACCCGTAGCCTCCACGGCGGCGACGAATTCAGGGTTGTCCCAGGCGTTGATCTCACCCTTGCGCGCCACGTACTGCGCATGGGGGGCGGCCTCATGGATTTCGGGGATCAGCGGGCCGTTGGGGCCCTGTGGTACCGAGGCGGTGGTGATTACCGGGATTTTTGCCAACGTGGCGATCTTGGCCAAGGTGATGGCGTTACTGCGCAGTTCGGTCATGGGCATGTCCTTGACCGTCTGGAAAAGGCCGCTTTGATGGTCGATGAGCAGTATGGCGGTGTCGTCTGGGTCGATCACCGGGCGCTGGCCGTTGAAGTTGGCAATTTGAGCGAAGTTGGTCATGTCGGTTTCTCCTGAGAGGGCATCCAGGCCGGTAAACCCGCGCCTCCTGCGCGAGCGTTCATCCAGGCTTGGCGATGCCTGAGCCTGGGGGCAGATCACGGAGAAAACGATATAGGTGGAACAATTGCCTCGGTAGGCCTTAAAACTTAGTATCAGTGTTCCACGAAAGGAACACTGAAATGGACGATCTCAACGACCTTTATTATTTTGCCCAGGTGGTGGAGCACGGCGGTTTCACTCCGGCCGGACGCGTCTTGGGCGAACCCAAGTCGAAGCTGAGCCGGCGCATGGCCGCGCTGGAGGCGCGCCTGGGCGTGCGATTGATCCAGCGTTCCACGAGGCATTTTTCGGTGACGGAAATCGGCCAGGTGTTCTACCGTCACTGCGTAGCGATGCTGGTGGAGGCGGCTGCAGCCTCCGAGGCTGTCGAGCGGCACCGTTCCGAACCACGCGGGGTGGTGAACCTGAGCTGCCCCACGGCGCTGTTGAACTTCTGGGTCGGCCCGATGCTCGCACGTTTCATGGTGCAGTACCCGCTGGTGGAGTTGCACGTACAGAGCACCAACCGCCAGATGGACCCGATCCAGGACAGCATCGACATCGCTCTGCGGGTGCGCTTCCCCCCGCTGGAAAGCAGTGATCTGGTCATGAAGATACTGGGTGAAAGTCGGCAGTGCGTGGTAGGTGCCCCAGCATTGCGCGAGCGCCTGCCGGCAACGCCGGCACCTGGCGATGTAGCGGCCCTGCCCACGCTTCACTGGGGGGCTGTACAGCGGGATTACCATTGGCAACTGGAAGGCCCTGAGGGGGCCAGCGCCCAGGTTCGCTACCAGCCACGACTGGTTACCGATGACCTCGTCGCCCTGCACCAGGCCGCGCTGGTGGGCGCCGGTGCGGTGCATATGCCCGCCGTCGTGGTGCGCGAAGACTTGAATGACGGCACGCTTGTGAACCTGCTACCGGATTGGGCGCCCCGGACTGGGGTGGTCCATGCAGTCTATGCCTCCCGTCGCGGTTTGCTTCCCTCAGTGCGGGCTCTTCTGGATTTTCTTGGCGGCGAATTTGCCACCAGCGGAATCAGCTAGTTCGGGAATGGCAGTGGTGAGTGCAATCTGCCGTACCACGCCTCTGGGTTTGCTCAAGTCTCCGAGTGAAACCGGTTCGTCTCGCAGCCTTACCCCTCAGGTGGTGTCACCCCACAGATAAAGTCATCTGACCCCAACCGGTGCGAGCCATATTCTACGACATAGCCCTCGCCGCGCCGCTGCGCTTCTGCCCGGGCCGTCTGCTGGTCGGCATAGACATCCACGAAATGCCAGGGGTGCCGGTCTCTCAGTACGCCCCAGCCCAGGACCCTGCCTTCATGATCAGGGTCTGCTGGAAGGTTCTTGGCCAGGCTGCGAATGCTCATATACCCCTCCGTGATACTGGCAAGGCTCAACGCTACTACGCTGCGAACACGTCCCGTTACTGGCTTTGCATCCACCTGGATGGGCAGCCAGCCATGATCCCGGTATCAGCGCGGCAAACGCCAGCGTTACCGTTCAATGGGGCTGGCTCGCCGCGTGGTGGGGGGGTGGGGGGCATGGGTGGTGTCCTTTTAGTGAGATAAGTCATGGTCTGCAGCGGCTCGAGCGACGGCAACCCGCTGATGTCACGGGTTTGGCATCTCTAGTGGAGCAAACCCTCGTTCGCCGACCCTGCGCAGCCTGTGCAGGAGCGGCCTTGCGCCGCGAAAGGGCCCATCTACAGGCTGGGGCTTGGGCCAGATCGCTAACGGATGGCTGGTCATTGACTCTCTGGATCACAGGTCTATGCTCGAAACGTGGGAAAAAATCCCACGTATAACAGGCTGACTGGCCTCGGAAGGAACGTGCATACGCACATCGGCACAGACACCGGGATGGAGCACCCGCTGGTTGGCTGGTTGCCCATAAGGCAATCGGGATTCGTTGGTTGTTGCGTTTGTTTCGAACGTGAAACTGCAACCCTGAAGCGGAGATTCATCATGCTGCTCAAGAAATGCTTGCTGGCGCTCGCCATTGGCGGCGCTCTTTCGGCATCGCTGGCTTTGGTACCTGACCAGATCAGTGATTTCTCCAGCGCTTATGCGAAAGATGGCGGTGGCGGTGGTGGAGGAGGTCATGGCGGCGGTGGTGGCCATGGCGGCGGAGGCGGCGGCCACGGCGGTGGTGGTGGCCATGGCGGTGGAGGAGGCGGTCATGGCGGCGGCGGTGGGCATGGTGGAGGTGGAGGCGGTCACGGCGGCGGTGGGCACGGTGGCGGCGGAAGTGGTGGTGGCCATGGCGGTAGCGGTGGTGGCGGCCATGGCGGAGGCCACGGCGGCGACGGTGGCGGCCACGGTGGCCACAGCGGCTCGGGCCACAGCGGCGAGGGTGGGCATGCCGGCAACAGTGGCCCGGGAAGCGCGAACAGCGGGCGTGGCCGCGATGATGGTCGTGATCACGATGAAGGCGGCCTGCATGGCGTTGGCCATAGCGCTGACGATGGCCCCAACCACGATGTCGGCGAGGCGCATGGCGTAGGTCACGGCGCCGACGATGGCCCCAACCATGATGTCGGTGAAGCCCATGGTGTTGGCCATGGCGCCGATGATGGTCCCAGCCACGATGTCGGCGAAGCCCACGGCGTTGGTCGCGGTGCCGACGACGGCCCGGCCCATGACGTAGGTGATGATCGCGGCGGTGCTTGACCGCTGAACCCAGGACGACGGGGCCCGGCGCGATGGTCGGGCTCCGTGGTGGGGCAGGGCGTAGGCCAGGATGGTTGTGATGCCTTGGGCAAGCTGCTGGAATGGCCTGGGATCACACCGCTCGCCCGTCGATAAGGAAGACCTGCAATGCATTTGCCTACCTTGCCTCCTTCCCTCTTGCCAGCGTTGAAGCATGTCATGCGACCGCTGGTGAGGCTGATGCTGCGCAAAGGGGTCACCTTCAACAGCTTCACCCACGTGCTCAAGGAGATCTTCGTGGAGATCGCCGAGCAAGAATTCCGTATTGATGGCAAGCCGGCGAGCGACAGCCGGATCAGCCTGATCACCGGCGTGCATCGCAAGGATGTGCGGCGCTTGCGCGCCCAGCCAGCGGTAGGCGACGCCGGCATGCCGGAGGCGGTTTCCTTCGGTGCGCACCTGGTGAGCATCTGGCTGAACCAGGCCCCGTTCTGCGACCAGCCCGGCCAGCCGCGGGCCTTGCCGCGTTTGGCCAGCGTGGGTGGCGACGGTTCGTTCGATAGCCTGGTCGCGGCGCTGAGCACCGATATTCGCGCGCGCGTCGTGCTGGATGAATGGCTGCGGCTGGGCGTGGTGCGGGTGGACGAGCAAGACCAGGTGCATCTGCAGACCCGGGCGTTCATCCCGCAGCGGGGCTTCGAGGAAAAGGTGGCGTACCTGCGCCACAACCTGCATGACCATGCCTGCGCCGCGGTGCACAACCTGACGGAGACGGGCGAGCCGTTCTTCGAGCGCGCGGTGCACTACGACAGCCTGTCCTCGGCGGGTGTCGAGCACCTCAAGACGCTGGTGCAGACCGACGGCATGCAAGTGCTCGTCGCTCTGAACCAGCTGGCGGCCGAGCTGGAAGCGCGCGACCCACCGCCTGCCGATGCCCGCCAGCGCATCACCGTCGGGCTCTATTTCTACACCGAACTCAGCCCGGCCGAGGCGCCCTCTGAAGCCAAGGCCAGCCCGCCATGAACAGGATTGCGCGTCTGGTCGCCAGCCTCGTCGTGCTGTTCGGCCTGCTTGTGCTGCCACCTTTGGCATCGGCAGCACCGGCTTGCATCGAGCCTGGCGGTATGGGCGGCACCGGCGCGCCAGCGGACAATGGGGGCATTGGCGGCACCGGTGCGCGGCCAGGTGGCGGAGGAATCGGTGGCACCGGGGCTCCGGTCGAGGAGGGTGGGGTGGGTGGCACCGGCATTGTCGGCACCATCACCGGCTTTGGCTCGATTTGCGTCAATGGGGCGGAAGTGCATTTCGATGACCAGGCGGCCTTCAGCGAGAACGGCCTGCCAGCGAGCAGCCGGCGCCTGGCGATCGGCCAGGTCGTCGCGGTGGAGGCGTACTCGTCACGCCGGGGGCTGGAGGCGCGCAGCATCGCCATCCTCAATGCTTATGAAGGCCCGGTAACAGGGCTTGCCTCTGGCGATACGGCCCTGCGTGTGATGGGCCAGCCGGTGCGCGTGGCCACGGGTGCCCGCTTGGCGCCCGGCCTGCGCATCGGTGAAACGGTGCGCGTCAGCGGCCTGCGCAATGCCCAGGGTGAGGTCATGGCCAGCCGGATCGATCGTGCGCCAGGCCTG
Source organism: Pseudomonas shiyinii (assembly GCF_056725765.1). Classification (NCBI taxonomy): domain Bacteria; kingdom Pseudomonadati; phylum Pseudomonadota; class Gammaproteobacteria; order Pseudomonadales; family Pseudomonadaceae; genus Pseudomonas; species Pseudomonas shiyinii. The sequence continues at coordinate 1,702,113 of NZ_CM161522.1, forward strand.
AGGCAGGCCAGCGCTATTGGCGATATCCGACAAGCAGGCAACCTGCAGGGCCTGGCGCTGAGCAAGCCGCTGCCGGCCACTGGTGAAATGTTGGTGCGCGGTGCATGGAATGGCCAGCAACTGGAGGTGGCCAAGGCGAGCCGGGATCCCGCTTTCCCCTTCGCTGGGCGAGTGCGCAACGCGTTGATAGAAGGGCTGGTGCGCGGGCGACAAGGTGATGGTATCGACGTCGGCGGTTTCACGGCCCATGTCGGCGCCAGCCAGGCGGCGAGCCTGGCCATCGGCCAGCGAGTTCGGGTGAGCGGTGTATTCGAGCAGGGGCGCCGCATTCGGGCCGATCGGGTTGAGGTGCTGCATGGGCATTCCGGCGAGGCCGGCCACGCGAGCGGGCGGAAGGTCGAGTCGCACAACCATGAAGGCGCAAAGGCCGGGCACGGGCAGGTCGGAGCCCGGGTGCGCATCGAACGCGATGGCTCCGGTGAGAAGATCGAGCGCCAGGACGTGTCAGGCTCAGGGGAGCTCGAGCGCCGGGAGCGGATCGAGACGCGTGACGATGGAGATCGTGTGGAGACCCGCGAGCGGATCGAGGTGTTCGAAAACGGTGTGCGTGTGGAGCGCATCGAGCGGATCGAGAAAATCGAGCGCTCCGACCGGTCGGACAAGCCCGAGCGCATCGAAAAGATCGAGCGGGTGGAACGTGTGGAGCGGCCGGACAAAGTCGAACGGCCAGAGAAGGTCGAACGCCCCGAAAAGCCCGACCGCCCTGAGAAAATCGAGCGCCCCGAAAAAGTGGAGCGGCCGGAGAAGGTCGAGCGTCCGGACCACTCGGGGCCGCATTAGCACTGGGCCTGGCCTGATCGCTGGGTGAGCGATGTAAACGTCGATATGCAATCGCCACGAGGTGAGCATGATACCGATGCGCGCGCTGTTTCCCTGCCTGATGACCCTGGCATTGCCTGCCCTGGCCGATGACCTCAGCCTTTCGACGGGACTGGACTATTCCCGGGGCGACTATGGCACGGGCGCCACCAGCGAGACCTGGTACATGCCGGTGATCGGCAAGTACGAAGCCGGCCCGATGGTCTACAAGCTCACCATCCCCTACCTGCGCATCACCAACCCTGCAGTGGGCCCCGGCGGCGAGCCGTTGGCGGGTGATGATTGCGGGCGCGTCGAGAGCGGCCTCGGAGACACGGTGGCCAGCGTCGACTACGCAGTGTTCGATGGCCGCGACGGCGACAACCTGTTGGTGGACCTGGTGGGCAAGGTGAAATTGCCCACGGCTGACGAAGACCGTTGCCTGGGGACAGGCAAAACCGACTACTCCGCCCAGGTCGACCTGGTGCGGGCCTTCGGCGCCATGAGCGGCTTCGCCACGTTGGGCTGGAAGAAGTTCGGTGACCCGGCGGGCAGCGATTTTCGCGATCCGATCTTCACGTCCGTGGGCCTGGTCGCCCGCCTGGCGCCTGGCACGTCCGCCGGGGCGGCCTACGACTGGCGGCAGAAAGTGACCGCCGACGGTGATGAAATCCAGGAGCTCACCTTGTTCCTGACGCAAAAGCTCGATGCGCATTGGAAGGTCCAGTTCTACGCATTGAAGGGCTTTTCCGATGCGAGCCCCGACACTGGCGGTGGATTACTTCTCAACCGTGCATTCTGAGGCTGGCCTGGCCAGTCACTGTAAGGTCGGTACGGCTGGTAGGCCACGAAGCGTCGCCTCGATATCGGCGATTCGCTTGGCAAGCCTGTCGGCTTCTTCATGACGTGCCTGGGACCTCAACAGGTCGCGTTTCTGGCGCAGCTTGAGCAGGTTTTTTTGTAGGGCGAGGGCAGAGGTCTGATACGGGTCCATGTCGGTCTCGTGCTGCTGGCATCCGTGCCGCTGTAGGAAAGCGGCGACCGTATCAGCTCGTTCAAACAGGTGAAACTGATGTTTCATACAGGAACTGGGCTTTATGTAATACACGGGCTACGTGTACTTCGGATGGGTCCTACAAATCGAGTGCGAGATCCGTTTCCATTGATGAGCTGAAACAGGGTGTTTACCCCGTAGGCAGGGGGCAGGTGCTCGTTACGCGTTCGAACGGCCTGCCGGGGCTATGGCAGGTCATGCCGGGTTTATGGGAAAAGAAATGTTTCAATTGCCTGGCCCAGAGCACGTACTTGCAGGCGGAAAAAACAGGGGAATTGAACCCTTCAGCTCATGCACGGCTCGAACCCTGCCAAGGTATAGGCGGGACGCCTCATGCCGATTGCATCAAAAAAGTTGCAGCAAAGTGGCAGTGAAGGCGTGCTGGTTGATCCGGGCCAGGCCCCGAATACGGCTGGCCAGCTCCCTATGAAAAGGGTTTCGCGTGTTGTGCAAGTATTCGTTTTGTTGCACTCAACCCCCATTTAATTTCAATTAATTTCAGCGTGCCAGCATTCTAAGCTCGTCCTGTCGCCGCGCAGTCCAGCGGCTTCAGGAGTTTTCCATGTCGCATGCTTGTGAATCACAGCGCCCTGCCGTACCGCCTTCCGATGACCTGATCGACTGGTTGCGCATGCTCATGCGCGCCGAGCGTGCCGGTGCCCGGCTGATGCTCGACAGTGCCAGGCAGACCAACGACCCCTTGCTGCTCCAGCGCCTGGAGCAGCTGCACCACGGCGAGGCGGAGAGCTGCCGCCGCCTGCGCAACTGCCTGGAACGTCTCGACGCCAAGCCTGGCGGGGGCATGGGCGAGTTCTATGGCAAGGCCATGGCCATCGCCGACCTGCACGAGCGTCTGCATTTCATCGCCCGCGGCCAGCGCTGGGTCGCCCGCCAATTGCAGGCCCGCCTGCCTTCGATCGAGCAGCCCTGGCTACGCCAGGAGCTGCAAGTGGTGCTGGGGCTGCACCAGGACACCCCCGACGTTTGAAGCGCGTCCGATTTCCAATACCCACAAGGACACACCATGCCTTCCGAGTTTTCCTCCAACCTGCCCGGCGCCGCGCCGGCCAACCGTACCACCCGCTTCGCCCGTGACCTGCTGGCCCAGGCCGGCCTTGGCCTGGAAGGCGAGCAGCCCTGGGACATGCAACTGCACACCGCCGATGTACCCCAGCGCGCCCTGGCCCAGGGCAACCTTGGCCTGGGCGAGGCCTACATGGACGGTGACTGGGACTGTGAGCAACTCGACGAATTCTTCAGCCGCCTGCTGCGCGCTGGCGTGGCCGACCAAGTCAGCCCGATGGCGCTGATCTACCATGCGTTGCAGGCTCGCCTGCTCAATCGCCAGACCTCCCGGCGCGCCTGGGCCGTGGGCGAGCGCCACTACGACCTGGGCAACGATTTCTACGCCGCCATGCTCGACCCGCGCATGACCTACACCTGCGGCTATTGGAAAGAGGCCGGCGACCTTGCCCAGGCCCAGGAAGCCAAGCTGGACCTGATCTGCCGCAAGCTGGGCCTGCGCCCTGGTATGCGCGTGCTGGACATCGGCTGCGGCTGGGGCAGCTTCATGGGTTTTGCCGCTGAGCGCTATGGTGTCGAGTGCGTCGGGGTGACCATCTCCCGCGAGCAGTGCCAATGGGCAGAGAAACGCTACAAAGGCCTGCCGCTGGAGTTTCGCCTGCAGGATTATCGTGAACTCGACGAGCGCTTCGACCGCGTGGTCAGCATTGGCATGTTCGAGCACGTGGGGCGCAAGAACCATCGCACGTTCATGGAAGTGGCCGCGCGTTGCCTGGAGGACGATGGCCTGTTGCTGTTGCACACCATTGGCAAGAACCGACGGCGCGACGTGCCGGACCGCTGGATCGACAAGTACATCTTCCCCAATGGCGACCTGCCTTCGATCGGCCAGATCGGCGATGCCGCCGATGGCCTGTTGGTGGTCGAGGACCTGCATAATTTCGGCGCCGACTACGATCGCACGCTGATGGCGTGGCACGAAAACTTCGAGGCCCATTGGCAGTACTTCGCCAACGAGCTGGGCGAACGCTTCCGACGCATGTGGCGTTACTACCTGTTGTCCTGCGCGGGGGCGTTCCGTGCCCGTGACATTCAGCTGTGGCAATGGGTGATGTCACGCCGAGGTGTGCTCGGCGGTTACCAACGGGTCAGTTGAGTCATGCATAAACTCGTTGATTTAGCGTGAGCCTATGGGCTTGCCCCGCGATTGGGGCAGGCCCGATATCACTATCGCCTGGCAAGGGCTTCGCCCTTGATCGCGGGACAAGCCCGCTCCCACCGATCCACGGTTCTCTGCGCAAGGTCACCCAAAGCGGGCAGCTGCTGGTCGCCAGCGTTGATCTGATACGCTTTTTTTCCATGAACCTGAATCTGTAACCGTATCAGTCTCGCGCCGACAATACCCATCAGGCCCAGCCTTTCCAACCGGAGAGCGCTGGGCACGCTGAGCTGCGCCGCATCCGCGCCAGCCAGCCTCACCGTTCCCGTACATCTCTGTAGAGGTTCCGATGGGCAAGCTCGCACTGTTCCTGGGTGGTTTCCTGTTCCTGACAATCCTGATCGGCCTGCTGGGTACCATTCCGCCCAGTTGAGCCCGTTGTTCGAGGGTCCAGCCTGTACGATAAGTCGTTCTTTGCGCTGGGAAATCTGTCCACAAAAAACGTGGGTAGGTCTGTGGATAAAGTTCTGCAACCCAAGCTGGCGGCGGGCTCTGTTAAATTGAACAGAATTTGAGCAGCGCTGTCGAACCCAGCCCGAACCTTCGCTCATGGGTAGGCTCGACGCAGCATCTGCAACAGTTCCCGTACCCGCGCCGGTAGCTCGCCGGCCGGATACAGGGCATGCATCTGTGGGTCCTGGCCCGTGCTGGAGGTCAATCGGTAGTCGGGGCAGACCTTTACCAGGCGCCCGGCGCGTACGTACGGGTCACCCACCCAATCTGCCAGGCGCGCGATACCGGCGCCGGCCAGAGCGCTTTGCAGCACCGCGCCACCTGAGCTCAGGCGCAGGCGAGGGTGCGGGCGCAGGCTGGTGATCTGGCCATCGCGATAGAAGTGCCAGGCCTTGAGGATGCGGGGCGCGGTATGCAGGATGATCGCGTGCTCTTCCAGGGCTTCGGGGTGCCCAGGCGTGCCTTCCCGGGCCAGATAGTCCGAGCTGGCGTACAGGTAGCGTCGATAGCGCCACAGCGGGTAGCCGATCAGCTCACTGGACTGCGGGAAGGCGCCGCGAATGACGAAATCGAACTTGCCTTGCAGCGGGTCCAACGCCTGGTCGCTGAACTGCACATCCAGGGTGACCTGGGGGTGTTGCCGGGCAAACCCTGCCAAGACCTGGGGCAAGCATTGCTGGCTGAGCAGTTCCGGCGCGGCGAAGCGGATCCAGCCTTGGGCGGTGCCGCTGAGCGCGGCCAGTTCGTCCGTCGCGTCCCGTTGCACATCCAGCAAGCGCTCAGCGTGAGGCAGCAGGCGTTCGCCCGCCTCGGTGAGGCTCACGGCACTGGCGCTGCGATTGAGCAGCTTGGTTCCGGCGTTGTCTTCCAGCGCTTGCACCGCGCGGGTCACGGAGCTGGGCGAGCGCCCCAGGGCGCGGGCCGCGGCAACGAAGCTGCGCTTGTGCGCGACGCTTACGAACGCCTGGATCTCGCGCAGCATATCCAATGCCATGAAAGGCTCCTTGATTGCAGTTTTCGCAATACGGCATTTCACCATAAGCGCGCAGCTTTGATTAGCCTTGGCGCTCGCCTTGATGCCTGGAGCCCGCCTTATGATGGATATAGCCCTGCTTTCGCTGTTCGCCTTCGCCGCGGGTTTGATCGATGCCGCGGTGGGCGGTGGCGGGTTGATCCAGATCCCTGCGCTGTTCAACGTGTTGCCGAATGCGCAACCGGCAGCACTGCTGGGCAGCAACAAGCTGGCCTCGGTCTGTGGCACATCGTTCGCGGCGCGCTCATTCGTCCGCAAGGTGAAACTGGACTGGGCGTTGATCATCCCGGCGATGTTCAGCGCCTTCGTCATGTCGTTCGTTGGCGCGGCGACGGTGTCCGTGGTGCCGCCAAGCCTGATGCGCCCGGCGGTGCTGGTGCTGATCGTGCTGATGGCGATCTACACCTTCTGCAAGAAAGACTTCGGCACCTTGCACAAGCCCGCCCAGATCGGCCGCAAGGAGCAGTGCCTGGCAGTGCTGATCGGAGGCGCCATCGGCTTCTATGACGGGTTGTTCGGGCCGGGCACCGGGAGCTTTCTGATCTTCCTGTTCATCCGCTTTTTCGCCCTGGATTTCCTCCACGCTTCGGCCTCGGCGAAGCTGGTGAACATCGCCACCAACCTGGCCGCGCTGGTGTTCTTCATTCCGTCGGGCAATGTGCTGTGGGCCATCGCCTTGCCCATGGCAGCGTTCAACATCCTCGGCGCCCTGACCGGTACCTGGCTGGCGGTACGCAAGGGCGCAGGCTTCGTGCGCGGGCTGTTCCTGGTACTGCTGTGCGTGCTGATCGCCAAGTTGTCCTGGGACTTGCTGGCGGGGTAGGTCATATCGCTTGGCGCTGGGCCTCGGCCTGTTCGACGCGGTTGCGGCCATCGGCCTTGGCCCGGTAGAGCGCCTGGTCGGCGCGGGCCAGCAAGGTGTCCAGGTTCACTGCATGCTGCTCGGGGGCGCAACCGGCCACGCCGATGCTGACGGTCACCTGCAGGTGCTGCTCGGCCTGGACTACGCGCAGGTCCTGTACGGCACGGCGCAGGCGTTCGGCGGTGAACTTGGCCTGCTCCGGTGCAAGGCCAGGGACGATGATCACGAATTCTTCGCCGCCCAGGCGGGCGAACAGCTCGCCTTCGTGCAGCTGGTCCTGCAGGGTGCGGGCGAACTGGCGCAATACCTGGTCGCCCACCGCATGGCCATGCTGGTCATTGATGCCCTTGAAATGGTCGATGTCGAGCATCATCAGGGTCAGCGGCAGGGCCTGGTCATGTTGTTGACGGCTGTCGAGCAGGGCCATGGCGCGTTTGGTGAAGGCGCTGCGGGTGAGGGCACCGGTCAGGTGATCCACCGTGGCCTGGTGTGCCAGGCGTGCCAGCAGGCAGCGGTTGGCCTGGCTGACACAGGCCACCACCAGCGGGCCGAGCACCAGCATGGCGATGCCCAGGCGCGCCGACATCAACGTGGTGACCCCCGGCACACTCTGCGGCAGGCTGAAATGCATGAGACTCTGGGCCACGGCGACGATCAGCGTGGTGCCGGCGGTGAAGGCCAGCACGCACACCAGGAACGGTGAGTAGATCCAGGCACACCAGAGCAGCGCCGCGATGGGAAAGGCGATGGCGCCTGGCCCGCCGAACGCGATACCCAGGGCCAGGGAGGCCAACAGCACCAGGATGGGCGTCACACGGATCGCCTGGGTGCCACCGCGTACCAGGGTTCGCAGGTTCGGTGCGGTGAGCAGCATCGGCAGCACTAGCACGTTGGTGGAAAACTGCTCGCTGAACCAGGCCAGCCAGGTGGCTCGCAGCGACTCCTGGAACCACGGCGCTGCCACCACGCAGGCCAGGCTCGCCGCCACCATGGCGCTTGCGGCACAGGCGCCGAATACCCATAGCACGCCCAGTGGCGTGCGCATGCGCCGGTGCACACGGGGCAAGCGCGACAATACCTGCCAGAGGGTGGCGATCACGCTCAGGTTGCACAGATTGAACCACAAGGCAGGCTTCCACGCGCTGCCACTGGCCAGGTCGGCGGCGACCATGGCTACCCAGATGAGCACGAAGCCCCTTGTATTGGCCTGGCGCGGATAACGCAGCAGCAGGCCGGCGAGCACGGCGTTCACCGGCCAGAACAGCGACAGGGACTCGATCGGCCGGGCCAGGATGCCGCCCACGGTCAAAGCGAACGTCAGGCCGAACAGGACCAGGAGGGGAAGCAGGCGCGACTGGGCTGGAAACACCATGGGCTCGACCGGCAAGCGGGAACTGAATCCAGGAAAACGACCGAAGGCACCTGGGGCAATATCGTGTCAGTGTGTTTCGAGAGCGGGGACAATGTCAATTAGCTGGTGTCCTGTTGGTCGAAATGTGAACACATTGATTTTTCGTCGGTTTCTTGACGTCAGCTAGAGTCCGAAGAACCATGGCACCATGAACACCGTGACCAGCATCACCAAGAAGGTGAACGGCACCCCGACCTTGACGAAGTCGGCGAAGCGGTACTGGCCTGGCCCCAGCACCAGGGTATTGACCGGGGAGGACACCGGCGTCATGAACGCTGCCGAGGCTGCCAGGGCCACGGTCATGGCGAACGGGTAGGGCGACATGCCCAGTTGTTGCGCGGTGCTGATCGCCACCGGTGCCATCAATACCGCCGTGGCGGTGTTGGAAATGAACAGGCCGATCACGGCGGTAACCACGAACAGGCACGCCAGGATCGCGCTCGGGCCGGCGCCGCCCAGCACGCCGACCAGGCCGCTCACCGCCAGGTCGATGCCGCCGGTTCGCTGCAGGGCCAGGGCGAACGGCAGCATGCCGACGATCAGCACCAGGCTTTGCCAATGAATGGCGCGATACGCGCTGTCCATGTCGATGCAGCGCCCGGCGCCCATCAGCACGCAACCGATCAGGGCGGCCACCACATTGGGCACGGCGCCGCTGACCATCAGGCCCACCATGACCGCCAGGCTCAGCAGCGCGAACGGCGCCTGGGTGCGCGCCGGCGCCACCTGGTCGATTTCCGCAGGCAGGCTCAACACCAGGAAGTCCTGGGGTTGGCCTTGCAACTGGCGTACGGCCTTCCAGGGCCCCACCACCAGCAGTGTGTCGCCCAGGCGCAGTTTTTCCTCCACCAGCTGCGCCTCGATAGCGGTTTGCTCCCGGCGCAGGCCGACCACGTTCAGGCCGAAGCGGCTACGAAAGGCCAGTTCCAGGATGCTCTTGCCGATCAATTGCGAGCCGGGCGGCAGGGAAACCTCGGCCATGCCCAGCTCCTGGGATTGGTCGATGAAGTAGGCCGCCTTGAAGTGCAGGGGTTCGAGCTGCATGGTCTGGCACAGGCTGCGCAGGTCGTCGAGGTTTGCGAAGAGGTCGAGCAGCAGGACATCGCCCTGTTGCAGCACGGTGCTGGAGTCGGCCGCGATGACCCGGGTGGTGAACTTGTGCTGGCGCTCGATGCCGATCACGTTGGCGCCATGGCGGGTGCGCAGTTCCAGTTCGCCCAGGGTATGGCCGACCAGCGGCGAATGAGGGCGGATGCGCAGGCGCCGCTCGCGACCGTTGAGCTTGTAGTCCAGCACCAGGTCGAGCAGGGTGCGGCGGGTTTCCACACGGCCGTCCTTGCGCACTTCGCCGCTGAGCCAGCGGCGGGCGAACAGCATGTAGCCAATGCCGAGCACCAGCACCACCAGGCCGAACGGGGTGAAGCTGAAGAAGTTGAAGCCCTGCTCGCCATGGCGCACCAGTTCACTGTGCACCACCACGTTGGGCGGTGTGGCGACCAGGCTGAGCATTCCGCTGATCAGCCCGGCGAAGCTCAGCGGCATCATCAGCCGGCTGGGCGAGAGTTGCAGGCGCGCGGCAATGCTCAATACCACTGGGATGAAGATCGCCACCACGCCTGTCGAGCTCATCACCGAGCCCAGGCCGGCCACGGCGATCATCAGCAGCACCAGCAGGCGCGCTTCGCTGTTGCCGGCGCGTTCGCTCATCCATTCGCCGATCCGGTAGGCGATGCCGGTGCGCACCAGGCCTTCGCCGATCACGAACAGCGCGGCGATCAGCACCACGTTGGGGTCGCTGAAACCGGCCAGGGCCTGCTCGATGGTGAGGATGCCCGAAAGCGGCAGGGCGAGAATCACCAGCAGGGCGACCACGTCCATGCGCGGGCGGTTGACGACGAAGAGAATGACGACGATGGCCAAAAGGCCGAGGACCCAGAGCAGCTCATGGTTCATGGAGAGGGGTGATCCTTCACGCGAGGGGCACGGTAGAGAGTAGCGCTAGTGTGCCGACGTGTGGTGAAGGAGGTATTGATGCACTGCAAGGCTGCAGTCTGGATGACGGGCTTTCGGTAGGCGCGGCCTCGTGCCGCGAGAGGGCTGCGCAGCAGCCCCCTGCGTACGATGGATCAGTGGCGGTGACGACGGTGGTGGCGGTGGCCGTGGTCGCGGTCGTTGTCACCGATGTGGTTACCCAGGGCACCGCCTGCAGCACCACCAAGGCCTGCGCCGATGGTCGAACCGGTGGAGCCGCCTACCGCCCGGCCCAGTACCGAACCACCGGCCGAGCCCAGGCCGCCACCGATGGCTGCTTCGGTTCGGTTGCCTTTGCGGGCACCGACCGCGCCGCCGGCCGCACCGCCCAGGCCTGCGCCAATGGCAGCACCGGTGCTGCCGCCGATCTGTTGGCCAACGATGTTGCCCAGGGCGCCACCGAGGCCGCCGCCGATGGCCGCGGTGCCGTCGCCGGCAAATGCGCCCTGGCAGAGCAGCAAGCCGAGGGCAAGGGAAGGCAGAGTCAGACGCATGATATGAACCTCAAAGGAATCATCAGGGTAAAAGTGCCGCGCCACGGCGGCGGGTCAGGTTGGTAGTGGTATCAATCATCATCGTCGTCGCGATCACGGTCGCGGTGACGGTAGTAACGGTCGCGACGGTCCCGGTCGCGGTAGCGATGGTCATCGTCATCGCGGTCATAGCGGTAGTAGCGATGGTCGCGATCACGGTCCCGCCAGCCATAGTCATCATCGTCGTAATGGTGGTAGCAGCCACTCAGCAGCAGCACGGTGGCAATCAACGAAAAGCTCGCAATACGCTTGATCACGATATAGGTCCTTGATCCGCAAAGGTTTACGGGGTACTTCGTGAGACAGGCATCGCTCGATTTGGTTTCTTGCGCGCGCAAGTTTTTCCCGCGCCAGCGATAAGCGGCATGGGTTCGATCGCGAAAGGGCCCGGGCCAGTGCCGGTGCGCAGGTCACCAGGGTTGGCGGACTTGCCCGGGCGTGGGGTCAGGTGGCGGGCTGGATGGCGAGGATCACGCCATTAGTGGTCTGCACCAGCACGTAATGATCGGCCAGGCGTACCCAGTGGCTGTCCGTTTCCGGTGCAGGCAGGCCTTTGGCGCGCCAGTCGCGCACGGCCAGTTCGTCGCGTTTGTATTGGTCCGGCGCCTTGTCGCCGATCTTCAGTTCGCGTTCGGTGTGCGGTGCGGTGACGCTTTCCTCTGGCGCACCCGCCGCGGTCGCTGCCAGGGGCAGGCAAGGCAAGGTGGCACCGAGCAGCAGGGCATACAGGGTTTGGCGTGGCTTCATGGAGGGCTCCTTGTAAGCAGGGCATGGCCTATTTGCGACAACGGTTCGCGCAGGACAATTCACTCGTGCTGGCGCCAGTGCTAGAGTCGCCTTCTTTTTTGCCCCCGAGGATGGAACATGCGAGCAATTCTGCCGATCGCCGCAGCACTGGTACTGGCCGGTTGTGCTTCAGCGACCATGGACGCCGCGCGTAACGGTTCGCCGACCGCCCAGCTCGACTCGGCCAAGACGCCCGACCTTGTCGCCCAGTGCATCCAGTTCAGCTGGCAGGAAGAGGCGGCATTCGGTGTCGATGCCAGCGGCTACCTGGCACCGCGCAAGCAGGGCGGCTTCACCGTCTATACCCGTGAAGCGGAGTCGTTCGCCGACATCTACCCGCAGGCTGGTGGGACCCGCGTCGACTACTACGCGCAAAGCAACGACACCAACGCCTTGCGCCGTCGCGCTGCCGCAGCGACCTGCCTGTGATTCAGCGCGGCATGTAGCGCAGCTGCCAGCGCCGCGGGATCTTCAGCGAAACCAGGCCCAGCAGCAGGGCCAGCAGGGCGCTGGCGAGCAGGGCGGTGCGGTCGAAGCGCTGCTCCAGCAGGACCCCGGCGATGGCACCCAGAAACATGCCGCACCAAGGGATCAACTGTACCCGCCAGCCCAGCCGGCGTTGGCCCAGCAAGGTACGCCCCAGGCCTCGGCCGAAGCGTGACAGGGCGCCGGTGACGTAGGTCAGGCCAATCGGCAGGCCATTCACTTCCTCCACCACGGCGTTGATCATGCCCATGGCCGTGACCGCCGCCAGCAGCGCGGGCAGTTGCAGCAACGCCGGCAGCAAGGCAGCCAACACCAGCAGGGCGCCGATCAGGCTGAGCAGCGGCCAGGGGCGCCGGCCGCTTTTCGCCGCGATGATCACGCCCAGGGCGTTGCCCAGGATAAAGGCGCCGATCACCAGCACCAGGCGTAGCACCAGGCCCATCTCGGCGCTGCCCAGCGAGACGGCCAGGCGGGTGGTGTTACCACTCATGAACGAGACGAAATCGCCGGTGGCCATGAAGCCGATGGCGTCGGTCATGCCCGCCAGCACCGAGAGCCCGGCGACGAAATACAGCCCCACGGTGCCGCGGCGCTGCACATGGTTACGGCATTGGCCATTGGTCGACAGGCTCCCGGGCAGCATCGTCATGCTTCTCCGTCTAGTTCAGGCGAGCTTGCAGGCCGGCGATATGGGCCTGCAGGCGTTCATGTTCGTCGCGCTCGGCGGTGATGTCCTCGAACACGCTGATCAGGTGCTCGGGCTGGCCGTCGGCGTGACGTTGCAACGAGGTTCGGGCACGCACCCAGATGTAGCGGCCATCCTTGTGGCGCACGCGTTTTTCCAGTTCGTAACGGTCGATTTCTCCCGCCAGCATGCGTTCCAGCAGCACCAGGTTGCCGGGCAGGTCGTCGGGGTGGGTGAGCTGCTGGAAGGTCATGCCATACAGCTCTTGTTCGGTATAGCCCAACAGTTCGCAGAAGCTGCCGTTGACGCGGCTCCAGGTGCCATCCGGTTCGATATAGGCCAGAGCGCCCCAGGCCAGTTCGAAGATGGTGCGAAAACGCTCCTCGCTCTGGCGCAGCTCCGCCTCGGCCACCTTGCGTTCGGTGACGTCCATGCTGATACCGACCATCTTCACCGAACGCCCGGCGCTGTCCTGCAGCACCGTGGCGCGCGAGGCGATCCAGCGCTGGCTGCCGTCGGGGCGGGTGATGCGGAAATCACATTCGCAGCGGCTGCCGCTGGCCACGGCGCGGGTGTACATGGCGTGCATCTGCATGGCGTCTTCGGGGGCCACGTGCACCCAGAAGTCCTCGTTGTGCCGTACTGGCCAGCCGTACACGTCTTCGACGTTGGGTGAATAGGTCACCTCGTCGCTGACCAGGTTCCATTCCCAGGTGACGATGCGCGCACCTTCCTGGGCCAGCTTCATGCGCATTTCGCTTTCCATGATCTCAGCGGTGTAGCGCCGACGCAGGTCGGTCATCGGCAGCTCGACCACTTCGGCATGTTGCACGCTTTGCAGGGCCTCTTCGCCATAGCGCAACCAGATCCAGTTGACCTTGAGAAAGTCCGCCAGCTTGCGCAGGTTGTCGTAGTCGATCTCGCCGCCGCGGGTCCACTTATGCACGGCTGTGCGCGAGATGCCCAGTGCCGTGCCTACCGCCTGCAGGGTCAGCTTATGGTGCTCGAGCAGTTCCTTGAGGCGAAAGGCAAAGCTGTTTTCCGTCATGGTCAGGATCCTGGGCTTGGGCCGAAGCCGGCAGTATACCTGAGCTGTAAACTTCAGGTTGACGGGTTGCGTCAACCTTTTTGTGCAGTTCCATGAGAACGGGCAAGCAGTACGGTCAGGACAGGTAGCCGCCGTCGACATTGAGCGCGGTGCCGGTGGTATAGCTGGACGCCTCGCTGGCCAGGTACAGCACCGCGCCGGCCATCTCGTTGGGGTTGGCCACGCGCTTGAGCGGGATGTGCTGCAGCGCGGCGTTGAGAATGGCGTCGTTCTTGACCAGGGCCGAGGCGAACTTGGTGTCGGTCAGCCCCGGCAGCAGGGCGTTGCAGCGGATACCGAACTGCGCGCATTCCTTGGCGAACACCTTGGTCATGTTGATCACTGCGGCCTTGGTCATCGAGTAGATGCCCTGGAACAGCCCCGGTGAGACCCCATTGATCGAGGCCACGTTGATGATGCTGCCGCCACCGTGCTCGCGCATCAGCTTGCCGGCTTCCACCGACATGAAGAAATAGCCGCGGATGTTCACGTCCACGGTCTTCTGGAAAGCGCCCAGGTCGGTGTCCAGCACATTGCAGAACTGCGGATTGGTGGCGGCGTTGTTGACCAGGATGTCCAGGCGACCGAACTGCTCGCGGATGCCGGCGAACACCTGCTGGATCTGCTCCATCTCGCCGATGTGGCATGCCACGGCGCTGGCCTTGCCGCCTGCGGCGACGATGGCATCGGCTACGTGCTGGCAGCCTTCGAGCCTGCGGCTGGAGACGATCACGTGGGCGCCTTGCTGGGCCAGCAGGTGGGCAATGGCCTCGCCGATACCGCGGCTGGCGCCGGAGACGAAGGCGATCTTGCCGTCGAGGTCGAACAGGGTGGTCTTGGACATGCCGTTTTCCTTGTTGTCAGAGTGAGGACTTGCCGATCACCTGCAGGGCCATCTGCTCCAGCAGCCGGTTCATGTGGATGAACTGGGCGAAGCGCTTGTCCTGGGTCTGGCCGTGGTGGAAGCGGTAGTAGATCTGCTGGACGATGCCGGCCAGGCGGAACAGGCCATAGCAATAGTAGTAATCGAAGTTGTCCAGGCGGATGCCGGCGCGCTCGGCGTAGTAATCGACGAACTGGCGGCGGGTCAGCATGCCCGGGGCATTGCTCGGCTGGCGGCGCATCAGCTGTACCGGCGGTGGGTCATTGGCCTCGATCCAGTAGGCCAGGCTGTTGCCCAGGTCCATCAGCGGGTCGCCGAGGGTGGTCATTTCCCAGTCCAGCACGCCGATGATGCGCATCGGGTTGTCGGCATCGAGGATCACGTTGTCGAAGCGGTAGTCGTTGTGCACGATGCCCGGGCGCGGGTGGTCGGCAGGCATCTTGTCGCGCAGCCAGGCGATCACCTGTTCCCAGTGCGGTGCGTCTGGTGTCAGGGCTTTTTCGTAGCGGCTGGTCCAGCCCTCCACCTGGCGCTGCACGTAGCCTTCGGGCTTGCCCAGGTCGGCCAGGCCGCAGGCCTTGTAGTCGACCTGATGCAGCTCCACCAGACGGTCGATGAAGCTCTTGCACAGGGCCTCGGTGCGACTGGCGTCCAGGCCCAGGGACGGTGGAATGTCCGAGCGCAGGATGATGCCCTTGACCCGTTCCATGACGTAGAACTCGCTGCCGATCAGCGATTCGTCGGTGCAATGCACGTAGGCCTTGGGGCAGTAGGGGAAGCCGCTGTTGAGCTGGTTGAGGATACGGAACTCGCGGCCCATGTCATGGGCGGTCTTGGCCTTGTGGCCGAACGGCGGCCGGCGTAGCACGAACTCCTGTTCCGGGTAGGCGACCAGGTAGGTGAGGTTCGACGCACCGCCTGGGAACTGGCTGATGATCGGGGTGCCGCTCAGCCCGGGCACATGGGCCTTGAGGTAAGGGTCGATGACGGCCGCGTCGAGTTCTTCGCCGGGACGTACCTGGGTGGACTGGTCGGTGAGCGTCATGCGTTTACCTTATTATAGAGCGCGAGAACTATTGGCTAATCTAATTTCCGTAGGCCCTTGGTACAAGCGTGCCAGCGGCTCGATAGATGCCGATGTTGGCACCCGATCAGTGGGCCTGATGAACGCTTGGCTTCAGGCAGCGGGCAAAAAAAAACCGAAGCCCATCGGCTCCGGTTCTTTTCATTGGCGCGTGCCCATGCCACTCAGGCCGGGAACAGCTCGCTGAGCTTCATCGACAGCATCATGTCGCCTTCGACGCGCAGCTTGCCGCTCATGAAAGCCTGCATGCCGTCGGTATCACCGCTGACGATGCCTTTGAGGGTTTCGCTGTCCATGACCAGGGTGCAATTGGCGTCCGGGTTTTCGCCTTCCTGCAGGTCGCAGGTGCCATCCTTGACGATCAGGGCGTAGTGCTTGTCTTCGTCGGTGATGTTGAAACCGAACACCAGGTCCAGGCCGGCGGCAGCGGATGGGTTGAACTTCTCTTGCATCTTCTTGACGGCATCAGCTACGGAGGTCATGGCGCATTCCTTATAGAGTGATATTCACGTCCCCACGGGGACAACAGGCCGGGCTCATCG
Source organism: Pseudomonas shiyinii (assembly GCF_056725765.1). Lineage (NCBI taxonomy): Bacteria > Pseudomonadati > Pseudomonadota > Gammaproteobacteria > Pseudomonadales > Pseudomonadaceae > Pseudomonas > Pseudomonas shiyinii. The sequence goes on from NZ_CM161522.1 coordinate 1,718,143, forward strand.
GTAGGTGACGAGCTCCGGCGCCCTCAACAGCTGCACATGGGCTTGGCTGTTGAAGGAAGCCAGTACCACGTCGCGGCCACGGAACTTCAAGTGGCTGAGCGACGTGTTGATGATCTGCCAGTTCAGCGCGAAGGCTTGGCTGGGGGTGATACGGGTAACCAGGTGGAGCAGGGCGGCGATGGTGCCGCCGGAGGTGAAGATGGCGATGTTGTCGCCGCTGTTGGCACCTTCGAGCACCCGATCGAGGCCAGCCCCGACCCGGGCGGTGAACGCCTGCCAAGTCTCCAGGCCGTCGTTTTCATGCTCGCCGTCGTGCCAGCGTTGCACCATCAGGGCGAACAGGCGCTGGAACTCGCTGCGGTTGCTGGCGGCGTTGCGCAGGATATGCAGCGCTTCGGGTTCCTGCGGCAGCAGACCGGGGAGCAGGGTGCGGATCATGCCGTCGGCGTCGAACTCGTTGAACGCGGCGTCGGTCTCAAGGGCAGGCGTGTGGCAGCCCTGGGCCTGCATGGCCTGGAGGGCCAGGCGCGCGGTGTCCTGCTGGCGGCGCAGGTCGCCGGCCAGGCAACGATCCAGGCGCAGCCCGAGCTGGGCCAGGTGCTCGCCCAGTGCGTGGCTCTGGCGTGCGCCCAGGGGCGAGAGGACATCGTAGTCGTCAGCGCCGAAGGAGGCTTGGCCATGTCGGATCAGGTAGATGTTGCCCACGTAGAGGTCCGGCCGATTGGAGTTGCTGCGAGGTTAGGATGCGACAGACAGGCTGTCAACGAAAAAACATACAAGCGTTTGAAAAGGTCGTTTGAACTGTGTTGCCAGCGTTTTCGCCGGCTGGCAGCGCCCCAAGCGCACCGGTATGCTTGCAACAGTTTCGCGCCCTGAGGCGCTGGTCTATCAAGGAGTCAATGTGGAGTTTCTTGCCGAGTACGCAAGCTTTCTCGCCAAAACCGCCACCCTGGTGATCGCCATCCTGGTGGTCCTGTCGGCTATCGCCGGCCTGCGGGGCAAGGGGCGGCGCAAGTCGGGCGGGCAGTTGCAGGTCACCCGCCTGAACGAGTTCTACAAGGATTTGCGCGAACGCCTGGAATCGGGCCTGTTCGACAAAGCCCAGCTCAAGGCCCTGCGCAAGCAGCAGGCCAAGGCGGAAAAACAGCAGAAGAAGGGCAAGGCCAAGGCCGAGGAGAAAGGCCGAGTGTTCGTCCTCGATTTCGACGGCGACATCAAGGCCTCGGCCACCGAGAGCCTGCGCAACGAGATCACCGCACTGCTGACCCTGGCCACCCCGCGTGACGAAGTGGTGTTGCGCCTGGAAAGCGGCGGCGGCCTGGTGCACAGCTACGGCCTGGCGGCCTCACAACTGGCGCGTATCCGCCAGGCCGGCATTCCGTTGACCGTATGCATCGACAAGGTAGCCGCCAGCGGCGGCTACATGATGGCCTGCATCGGCGAAAAGATTGTCAGCGCCCCATTCGCCGTGCTCGGCTCGATCGGCGTGGTCGCCCAGCTGCCCAACGTCAATCGCCTGCTGAAAAAGCACGACATCGACTTCGAAGTACTCACCGCCGGCGAATACAAGCGCACCCTGACCGTGTTCGGCGAGAACACCGAGAAGGGCCGGGAGAAGTTCCAGGAAGACCTGGACATCACCCACCAGCTGTTCAAGGACTTCGTCTCCCGCTATCGCCCGCAGCTGCACATCGATGAAGTGGCCACCGGCGAAGTCTGGCTCGGCGTCGCCGCGCTGAACCGCAAGCTGGTCGACGAGTTGCGCACCAGCGACGAATACCTCAGCGACCGCGCCCGCGAAGCCAACCTGTTCCACCTGCACTACGCCGAACGCAAGAGCCTGCAGGAGCGCATCGGCATGGCCGCCAGCGGCACCGTCGAGAACACCTTGGTGGGGCTGTGGAGCAAACTCGGCCGCCTGCGCTAACACCTTGAGCCCCTTGAAGATTTTTTATGATCAGGGGGTTGCAAGGTCCAAAGAATGTAGACATAATGGCGTCCATCGAAACGCAGCAAGCTTGAAAAAGTGCTGAAGTTTCAAGGAGATAGCGAAGCGTAAGCTGCTAGATCCGAACTTTGAGGCCGAGTAGCAAAGTGGTTATGCTCCGGATTGCAAATCCGTCTACGCCGGTTCGATTCCGACCTCGGCCTCCACTATTCAAAACCCCGTAGATCTAGGTCTACGGGGTTTTTCGTTATGGGCTGGAAATCTTAATCGTTTCCGCATCAGCACTCAGAGGAACCTGCGCATTGCGTCGGGGTTTTTGTTGTGATGGCTTTTTGATATATTTCGCCCGCAAATCGGAGGGGATCATGAAAAAAGCCGTACTCGCAGTCATCGCCGCAGCCGCCGTTATTTCCGGCTGTACAGTCCGTGTGGCGGACATGACGGTGGCCAGCACCAAGAACTACAACATCAATTCGTCGAAATTTGTGAAGGGGGCGCGAGTGATTGGTGAGGATAACTATCCTGTCATCATTTTCCCTACCGGCATCCCAAACATGAAAACCGCTATGGATCATGCAATTCAGAAGGACGAATGTGCCGTAGGCCTTACCGATGTCGTAATGAGTCAACTGAACCACTCCTTCCTGTTCGGTATGATCGGTTTCCGTGTCGAAGGTGACCTGATCATTGATACCTCTAGGCCAGGATGTGAGCGCCGAGCCTAAAGCGAAACTATTCCAAAAAGCCCAGCTTTCTCGCTGGGCTTTTTCGTTATGAGCACGTGACCCGGCTAGGCAGACCATATTACCGGTGAACCCTGGGCAGCAAGTGCGAAGCGGATTGTTGGCGCCATCATATTGACATCATTGGATGTAGAAGCAATCCTATAGCCTTCTCCTCTGATTGGATCACATCATGCTGAAGATTCTTGCTTTTGCCGTTTCATTTTTTGCGATGTCGGCAATGGCCGCTGACAAGGTGTCAGTTTCGAACATCCAGGTGAACAACACAGGTGGCTATCTCGCGGTTGAAGGCTTGGCGCGTAACAATACCGACACCACATTGAAAAACATCTTCGTCAAATTCAAACTTTACAACTCAGCTGGGCAAGTGATTGACAACACCATTGCCCATGGGCAGGACATCGGCCCCGGTGAAACCTGGAAGTTTTCGGCGCCGTCCAACCGTGACTTCGATAAAGCTCAGCTTTCAGGAGTGACGGTCTACTGATAGGGAGCCACGACCTAGGGGTGATGGCTTTTATATGCAGACGAATGCTATGGCTGAATGACATATTGCGGCGCTCGCTCCTACTCGGTCCGCTAAAACAGAACGATAGGGAGTCCGCCGGGTACGCACCGGCCATCTGCACCCGTTCCAAGGCTCGCCATTTCGGTGGGCCTTTTTCGTTTGAGTGTCTCTGGCCGTTCAGTTGGGACAAATCTGGGACACTGAAAAAGCCCCATTCTATAGCGTATAGAATGGGGCTTTGTGCATATTGCGGGGATCACTCATAGTGCTGCGAGCATGCGCTTGAATCGATTGTGAGCTTGGAGGTGCGTTCATCGAATTGGAATGTACGCCCTTCAATGTCTAGGTTCCGCTTGATGTGTTCCAGCGCAGCGGCCTCCTCAGGCTTGAGTTTGACTGTCGCAACGTTCGAGCCCGAGATCCCGATCTCGATGCGGATGTTATCTATAACGAGTTGCAGTTCTTCACTGGTCAATCTTTCAGTCATTACGTAGTCCTGTATGGCCGGCGCTGGGCTGGGCTCGGTGGAGTGTGGTGAGGTTATGTATGAGCAGCCTCTCGCTCTGGCACCAGTCGCACCTCGACGCGCTGACCAAGTGCGCGCGCGGCGCTGGCTAGGGTTGCCAATGTCATGCCTGGGTCGTCTTGGTCGAGCGCGCGGTCCACTGCAGTACGACTGGTATGCATGCGTGCAGCCAGGGCTTTCTTTGTTACCTTCTGGCTTTTCATGGCTTCAGCGATTTGCCAAGAGATGACTCGTTTGAGGGCGGCAGCAGACACTTCCTCTACGAGACCTTGCTCTGCAAGGAAATCGTCGAAATCGGAACCGATGTGCTGGTTCATTGCTTGCTCCTCTCTAGTGTTGCTTTGCGTTGTCTGGCGGTTTCCAGGTCAGACGCTGGTGTTTTCTGACTCTTCTTGATGAAGCCGTGAAGCAGAACCATGACGCTCCCGTCTACGGTGAAGAGCAGCCGGGCGATGGTATCTACGAGGTTTACCCTGACCTCCCAAAGGCCCTTCTCAAGCTTCCTGACAACCGGCATTCCGATTGGCCAGCCGACCTGAACCGTTTTGATTTCGGTTCCGATCATCCGCTTATGGTCACGGGGCAGATCGGTCAGCCATTCGCGTACCGGTTCGTTGCCCGCTTCCGTGCGATAAAAACTGACGGTCAATGTAGGCGGCGTTTTATCCATGCGGCCAGTGTACCAAAAATGGTGCTCTATTCAACTGGGGGGGATGTATGAGGGATTCGGCGACGAATTCGTGGCTTGATTCGGCTTCCGAGGCGTGAATCAAAGATGAGGGTGGGTTCGGATACGATGGCCTCCGATGGCGGTTGTAGGGCCGCCCGTGTATACACATAGACCCCATTCTATACGTATAGAATGGGGTCTATGTGTATGTGACCTACGGGTTGCTGTGCTTCGCATTGGCCTAGGCGTTCAGCAGGCTCATTAACACCCGACCATCAGGGCCGCTATCGCCCTCACTTGTATTTATCGAGCTTGGTCTCCGGCCCATTCTTGGCAATCTCCTGCGCCTTGCCATAGCTTTCGATCAAGCACTTGTACTCAGGGCACACATGCTCCGCCAGGATTTCTGCGAAGCGCGACCCTTCGGCTCTGTTCCATGTGCGCATCAATTCCGCGACGATCGCAAAGGTATCGGTAGGAATCGCCCCCGCTTGGGTGACGCGGGCAATGGTCGTATCGGTCGCGAGCTTGCTCCAGTTGCCGGAGGCATCGACCACGCAATACGCCTTGTAGCCAGCCTGCACTGCGCTGATGGCAGGAAACGCCATGCACACGCTGGTGAGCGTGCCGGCGATGATGAGGGTCTTGCGCCCCGTCTTCTCGATCGCTTCTACGAAAGGTGGGTTGTCCCAGGCGTTGATCTGGCCGGTGCGCGGTACATAGACCGCATGCGGCGCGTACTGGTGGACTTCCGGAATCAATGGCCCGTTGGGCCCATCCGGCACGGAAGCCGTGGTGATGACCGGAATGTTCAGCAAGGTGGCCGTCTTGGCAATGGCGATCACGTAGTTGCGCAGGTCGGGAATGGGGACATCGCGAACCGTGTTGAACAGCCCGCTCTGATGGTCGATAAGCAGGATGACAGAGTCATCCGGGTCTAGCATTCCGTTGGTGGAAGCCATGCTGACACCTCGCAAGCCTAGGGTTGTGTTTCACCGCTCTCGGGAGGTGAGAGCATCAAAAAAAGTAGACGCGCCCTACCGATTGCGCAAGCAAGGGCAGCCGGATCGACTCTGACCAGACATTTCAGCTTGGCAGCCTAGACTTCGAGCGAGATAACGGTTACGGCGGTATTGGGGAGTGGTCGGACACCGTCGCCGAGAACAAGGCCATGCTTGGAAAAACTGCAGACGCTAAAAAGGTAACCATCAGGTTCGAAGGGCCCTTTCTTCAGTAGCCCGCGCCACCTCTGCCGCCCATGTTGTCCAGCGGCTGCCTGGGTTTTTGTTCTGTTGCGCAACTCGTGAAGCTTTTTCGTTCCACTTTCCCGGCCTCATCGAAGCCGATGCTGTAGGTCTGCTGTTGCCCCGGCTTGGTGAGGATGTAGTCGGCGCAGCTGCCTGCCGTGTCGGGGCGTTCGGACTCCGACAAGGGCGGCCCGGCAATCTGCAGGACTTGCTCCTTGCTCATGCCCATTTCGACTTCCGAGACCAATGGCAGGTCGTTATAAATGGATGAAGGGTTGGTGCAGCTAGCGCCTGCCGCCAGTGCGATGGCCAGCGCGAAGAAGGGTGCTTTCATGCTGATGCTCCCGGCAGAGTATCGATAAAAACTCCAAGGGCATCATGAAATTAAAGTGGGTGGCGGTGGCATGCGCCAATGCCGGTCTGGCATGGGCGCGTCTTAGGTGCTGTACGAAAAGCCTTGATACTCGGTGATGCTGCGTTGAAAACAGTCTCGGAGTGCTCATCTACAACCCGTAAAGTCGTATGCGATCCCGACCGTTCCTCGGCTGTTTTCGCCTACAGAACCTAGCGTTGGCAGTTGAACGCCAGCGCGTCGATCTCGCCATGCTCATCGACAGATTTCACGCCCAGGCTGTCTGCGCCAAGTTCCCCTGCCTTGTTGAAGGCCATGTTGATGGCGTCGTCAGCGGAGCTGCCCTGCAGGGTGAAGCGGTCGACCAGGTCGCAGGCATTGACCGACGAGGCTGTCACCAGGTTTACCCGCTGGCCTTGCTCGGTCAGCTGGGTGGTGCAGCCGGGTAGCAGCGCGATCGCCAGCAGGGCTGCGGCAAGATGTATCGAAGGGGCCGGGTGAAGGGGCATCGTCGGGCATCCGTGGCGTGTGGAACAGGAGCCTCATCATCACCGATTCGGGAGCGAGTGTCTCGTATTGCTGCATCGGCCCAATCGCCGGCAAGCCGGCTCCCACCCGTTTGCGCCGCCCTTGTGGGAGCGGGCTTGTCCCGCGATTAGGTCGGCCCTGGCATCACCGATAGGTGGCAGGGCTACGCCCTTGATCGCGGGACAAGCCCGCTCCCAGCAGTGGTTCCTGTTCGGCTCAGAGCTTGGATACGTCCGGCTGTACAGCTTCGACGGGCGTCTCTTCGGTGGTGGCCATCTGCGTGGGCAGGTTGGACACGGTCACCGCGTACTTGCCTAGGTCCTGCTCCTGGCGCTGGAAGTTGATCGCCACCTTTTCGCCTTTCCAGGACATGACTTCGGTCAGGTAGGACGCGCCAGAGCTCATCTTGATCCAACGGCTGTTTTGCTCGGCCGGTTCGCCGAACTGCTCGGTGAGCATGTCGGTGACCAGGTAGAGGCTGTTGGCATTGCCGCTGAAGACCAGCTCGCTCACCTGTCCGCCCGCCAGGGTCGCCACCAGGCTGTAGCCAGGGGAAATGGGCAGGTAGGGCAGGCCGCGGATTTCGAAACGATCCGGGTCGGAGGTGGCGACGCGGCAGGGTTCGGTTGGCCTGGTCTCATCGGTAGGGCATTCGGCAACCTGCTTGAGGAAGTCGCCTTGCAGGTCGATGCCCAGGAACGAACTCGGTTCCTGGCTCCAGACGCGGTTGGCCTGGCCTGGGCCTGCCCAGGCAGGGAGGGCGACGAGCAGGCTCGCCGAAACAGCCAAAAGGGAGAGAGGCCTCATGGAGTCCGTCCTTGGAAGGAAAAGTGGATATAGGGCTGCAGAATACTCACCCGCGCAGCGCATTCAATGCTGTCAATAGGCTATGCCAGACGTAATAGCATTCTGCCGGTTGAGTAAGACGTTTCGGATAAGTTCAATTTTAAGCGGAAAATTGTGACAGATTTCACACTTTTCGGCAGGGGGCGGCTCGCCAAGAGGCAGAAAAGAAAAACCCGCCGATGGGGGAGGCGGGTTAAAGAACGTACGAAGCAGTTTCAGTGTGCCTATACGTTTGTCAGAAAAACGTGAAGAGCATGTTCACAACCTGTTGGAGGCCTATAGGTGGATCAGGTCCAACTGGCTGATCACGCAAACCGAGCCATCCTCTGGCGAGGTGGTGTCGCTGTAGTCCACCTGGTTGTAGACCCCGCCATGGAAATTGAAAATGCGCGCTCGCCATGACTCGGCCAGTTGCAAGGCAATACGCCCCGTGCGGCCATTGCAGCTCGCGCCCAGAACCACGGCGCCGGAGGCAGCTACCTCGATGCTGATCTCGAACGTTGCATTGAGCGGGACCTCCGCCAGCAGGGTGCTGGTGGGTGCCGTGGCTTGATTGAACTCCGCACGAAAGCCGTAGGTGAGCTTGCCTTTGTTCCAGAATACCTTGATGGGTGGGCTGTCATCGTCCTTTACGTGCAGTTGGGAGATCACCACCTTTTGTATCGAGTTGACCTTCTCCAGTTTGAACAACTGGTAGTTGCGATGGTTGGCGGCGCTGTCCAGGGCCCAGTAGACGGCTTCTTTCCATTCGCAGCGAGTGCGATGGGTGCTTTTGCTGGAAGCCCCCTTGGTCGGTGCGCTCATGCGTACTGAACCGTCGGGCAGGCGTGCAACGTAGTCGGGCAGGGTGGCCAGGGCTACGGCGCCGGTGACTTCCAGTGCGGTGGGGTCGGTGGCGGATTTGGCAACGGGGGTGGTGATGATCAGGTTATCGATGTTCACGGCCATGCGGGTTCTCCTTGCAAAAAGATAGGTCCACACTTGTGCGAATCGGGGCAGCAGGCAGGGTTCCGAAAAATGCGCCAGGGCCAGATGAAAAGGCGCCCATAAAAAAGCCCGCCAGGGCGGCGGGCAAGGACGTTTTGAAGGGAGAGCCTCGACATTAACCGGGCGGCAGTTAAGCGAGCGTTAAGTGCTGCGCCATTGACCGACGCCTGCGATCAGCCTATACAGGCGTGCCTTTATTTCGTGAGCCCTGCCATGCACGACGAAGACGACCTGCACGAGCCCGAGCACGATCATCTGCTCGACCATGAGTTTTTCGATGACGACTCAGACCCGGAGGCCGATGCCCATGGGGCGTTGGACGAGGCCGAGGAAGACGAAGAGCTGCTGGATGATTTCGATGACGACGAACACCCGGCCTGGCACGACGACGTGGACGATTGAGCCCATCGTCGCCGTGCCGGCGCGCGCAGTTCAGCGGCGGTCGAGGGAGAACCGCCCGGCGCCGCTCACGGCCAGCAACAACAGGCCGCCGGTAATGCTCATGTTCTTGAGGAACTGGGTCATGTTGGCGCTACGTTCAGGGTCGACCATGTTCCAGAACGGGTGGCCGATCAAGGCGGTGCCCACTACGAACAGCGCGAGCAGGAATGCCAGTGGGCGGGTGTAGAAGCCGAGCAGCAGCAGGATACCCACCGCGAATTCCATGATCACCGCGACGGCGGCTGCCAACGTCGGGGCAGGGGCGCCGAGTGAGGTCATGTAGCCCACCGTGCCTTCGAAGCCGGTGAGTTTGCTCCAGCCGGAGAGGATGAAGAGGATCACCAGCAGGATACGGGCAAGCAGGATGATGATGTCGCGTTGGCCTTCGAACAGGGAGTAGCGCATGGTGGCGTTCCAGTGGAAAGGGACAATTTCACTGTAGCAGCCGCTTCGCTGTTCGCTGTGAGATGGCCCTGCAAGATTTCGCACGCCTGCATGCAGCCGCGTTCCGGCCGATACAGCGGCGATAAAAAAGGCGCCACCAGGGCGCCTTTACAGAATGAGATGGTGCGAGTGGCGGGACTCGAACCCGCAAGGCTCACGCCGACAGATTTTAAGTCTGCTGTGTATACCAATTCCACCACACTCGCACGCTTGAAAGGGTCTTGCGACCGGCGCGCTTCCAAGGTGGAAGGGCCTGGCAATCAAGCGCGCTTTATAACCCATCGTTATAGACGAGTCAACCATACCCCTTATTTCAGGGGGTAATCGATTTGGCGATCTCGCGTAGGTTCCAGGCCGAGGTGAGTAGGCCTCGGGTATGGCCGTCCATCACCTTGGCATCGTTGCCATGCATCGTGTGGTGCAGATAGCGGACATGGCCGGCAAGCCCGCGGCAGACCTCTTCGAGCTGCGTAGCCGTACGCTGCAGGTCCTCCTGCAAGCATTGCATTCGATGGTTGGCGGGCATGGTCTTCCTTGGCTGGCCGGCGGCGGGTGGACTATAGGGCAATTGACACGCTGCTGTCATTACGCCACTGTTCCAGTCATGGGATCCAATGAGCCTTCGACATGACCTCCGTGACGCCCTCTCCCGCGAACACCCGCGTCGTGCGGCCAAAACTGTTCTGGCGATTAGTGTTCGTCCAGGTCTACTTGCTGGCCATTTTTCTCTACCTGAGCCTGGCGGCGCTGGGTGGGTACCTGCTGATGCTGGGCTTCGATGGTCTGCACCCACAGCCGCAGCGCACCTTGGCGTTGGCGGGCGGTGCAGTGATCGTGTTGGTCTGCCTGTGGCTGCTCAAGGTCGCGATGCCTCGGCGTCTCGGCCCCAAGGTGATCGAGCGGGAAATCTGACGAATCTGCAGCCGGTGCTATGAGAGACCGGGACTTTTGACTACGCTCAGTGGGTGGCCTTGGTAGTGCCCGCGGAGCTTGCATGGTTTTACCCGACAGTCCCTCCCGCCCGGAAATGCCACCTAACCGCTACGAGCAGCTGGTTCAGTCGGTCGTGGACTATGCCATCTACATGCTCGACCCGTCGGGCGTGGTGGTGTCCTGGAACACAGGTGCCGAGCGGATCAAGGGCTACCGTGCCGACGAGGTCATCGGGCAGCATTACTCAGTGTTCTTCACACCCCAGGACCGTGCCGATGGCCGCCCGCAGCAACTGCTGCGCCAGGCCTTGGAGCAAGGCGTGGCCCAAGACGAAGGCTGGCGGGTACGCAAGGACGGCAGTCAGTTCTGGGCGCTGGCGGCCCTGGATGTAATTCGCGACGAGAATGGGCAGATCGTCGGCCTGGCCAAGGTAACCCGCGATATCACCGACCGCCGCGAGTCGTCCCTGCAGCTCGATGCCATCCGCGCCCAGCTGTTCCAGGCCCAGAAACTCGATGCCCTCGGCCAGCTCACCGGTGGCCTGGCCCACGACTTCAACAACCTGCTCACCATCATCCTTGGTGCTGCCCGGTTGGCCCAGGGCAGCCAGGACCTGCAACGGGTCCGGCGGCTGCTCGAGCATATCGTCAGCGCCGGTGAGCGGGGCACCCAGCTCACCCGGCAACTGCTGACCTTCGCCCGCCACCGGCAATTGAGTGCCACACGCGTCGCCCCGGCTGAACTGATCGCCTCCACCCGAGGTCTTCTGCAGCATGGGCTGCCGCCGGGCATCGAATTGCAAGAGTGCCTGCAGCCCGACCTGCCGCTGATCGAGGTGGATGTCGCGCAGTTGCAGATGGTGTTGCTCAACCTGCTGTTCAATGCCCGGGATGCGACCGGCAACGAAGGGCGCATCGTGCTGGAGGTGAGCTGCGTCGAACTGGCCGGCGAGGTGGAAGGCCTGCACGGTCGTTTCGTTCGCTTCGACGTGCGAGACACCGGCGAAGGCATCGACCCGAAGGTATTGCCACGGATCTTCGAGCCGTTTTTCACCACCAAGCCCTTTGGCAAGGGCACCGGCCTTGGCTTGAGCCAGGCCTATGGATTCGCCAGGCAGAGCAACGGCGCCATCTGCGTGGCCAGCCAAGTGGGCGAGGGGACCTGCATGACCCTCTACCTGCCCGCCTGCCCAAGCGCCATCGACCTCGACCACAACGGGTAACGACCCATGGCAGAACCACTCAAGCGCCTGGCGACGGGCATCGAAGGGCTGGACATACTGCTCAAGGGCGGCCTGTTGGCGGGAGCGTCCTATATCGTCCAGGGGCCGCCAGGGGCAGGCAAGACCATCCTGGCCAACCAGCTGGCGTGTAGCCATGTGCGAAGCGGTGGCCGAGTGCTGGTGGCGACGTTGCTCAGCGAATCCCACGAGCGCTTGTTCCAATACCTGTCTACCCTGGCGTTCTTCGACCCGGCCCTGGTCGGTGACCAGATCCAGTTCGTCAGCGCATTCGATACCCTCGAGCAAGAGGGTCTGGATGCGGTGGTGCGGCTGTTGCGCCAGGAAATCGCCCGCCAGCAAGCCAGCCTGTTGATCGTCGATGGTCTGCTCAATGCCCGCGTGCGCGCGGAAACCAGCCTCGATACCAAGAAGTTCGTCTCGGAACTGCAAGGGCACGCGGCATTCGCCGGGTGCACCGTGCTACTGCTGACCAGTGCTCGCCTCCAGGAGGGCAGCCCCGAGCACACCATGGTCGATGGCGTGCTCGAATTGAGCGAGCAGTTGGTGGGCAGCCGTGCGGTGCGCCAGATCCAGCTGCGCAAGACGCGGGGAAGCGGCGCGTTGTCGGGCTTGCATGAATGCCTGATCGACCAGGGTGGGTTGCAGGTCTTCCCACGTCTGGAGGCGCTGTACAGCCATCCCAGCCATCCGGGCTCGGCCACCTTCACCCGGGTGTCCACCGGCAGCACCACGCTCGACGAAATGCTCGGCGGCGGCGTAGGCCAGGGTTCGGTAAGCCTGGTGATGGGGCCATCGGGTATCGGCAAGACCTCCTTGGGCCTGGCGTTTTTGTCTGCCTCGACCGCGCAAGCGCCGGGCCTGCATTTCGGTTTCTACGAAACACCTGCCCGGCTGGGCTTGAAAGCCACGGCGCTGGGGTACGACTTCGTGCGGCTCGAGCGCGAGAAAGCCCTGGAGCTTTGCTGGCAGACCACCACCGAGGGGTTGCTCGATCAACTCGGGGCGCACTTGCTTCGGCGTGTCGAGCTGCTGGGGGCGCAGCGGGTGGTGATCGACAGCCTGGGTGCCTTCAGCCGCCTGGCTATCGATCCGGCCCGGCTCAATGCCTTCTTCCGTGCCTTGATGGGCGAGTTGCGAGCGCGGGACGTGAGTGTCCTGGCGACTTGGGAAATGCGCGATATCTTCGGTTCCGAGATCACCGCGCCAGCCCCGGACCTTTCGAGCATCGTCGACAATCTGTTGCTGATGCGTTTCGTCGAGCTGGACTCCCGGCTGCGGCGCATGGTTTCGGTCCTCAAGGTGCGCGACAGCCATCACGACCCGGCGTTGCATGAGCTGCGCATGGGCCCGCAGGGCATTTTCCTGCACAAGGCCTTCGAAGGTGCCAGCGGGGTGCTGTCGGGCACGCCCGTACCCTCGGGGAGTGACTGATGGTATAGCGCGATGAACACGATCCTGATCGTCGATGACGAATACCTGATAGCCGACATCCTCGGGTTTGCCTTGGAGGACGAGGGTTTTCTGGTGGAAAAGGCGAGCAATGGTTGCAAGGCCCTGGATGCGCTGAAGGAAAAACGCGTGGAGTTGGTGATCACCGACTACATGATGCCCTTGCTCAATGGCGAGGAGCTGGTCAGGGCGATTCGCGATGAACTGCAACTGGCAGACCTGCCGGTGATTCTCATGAGCGGCGCGCAGGCCAACCAGGGGCGTATTTGCCCCGAGTTGTTCGACGCGGTATTCGACAAGCCGTTCGACATGGACAGGATGATCGCCAAGGTACGCGAATTACTGGGCACCTGAGGCGCTACCCCGCGTGGGCGGGTCGATCGGTCAAGCGCATCCGTGCGGCTCGAGGCAAGGGCGGTCAGTGCTGGTCGTCGTTTTTCTCCGGGGCCGGGTTGCCTGCCTGGATGCGTTTGAAGATCTCTTCGCGATGGACCTGGACATCCTTTGGTGCATCGATACCGATCCTCACTTGCATCCCTTTGACTCCCAGAATGGTGACTTTGATGTCATCGTCAATGACGATGCTTTCGCCAACCTTGCGGGTGAGTATCAGCATGTAGTTCTCCTTGGTGATGATGTAGTCCGCGCGGCCTTTTACCGCAGCGGTGGGAGCTGGTCCCTCTTCCTTCTCATTAAAGACGCTTTCGGCGAAGAGTAATTCCCCCGCAGATAAATTCTGTTACTTGTCTTCAGTCGCAGGTGCCGAAACCAACCGTAAGGTGATGCGGCGAAGGCGCTCGATGGCAAGGATAGGGGGCTGGCGGCCAGATGGGAAATTTCTCTGCTAGATAGAGTAAATAGAGCAATACAATAAGCGTTTATTTCGTTAACGCCTGTAGGAAAAGTAGCAATGACGCCTCCTCAGGCTCCAGCCCCCGGCGAGGCTTGACCCGTGGCAAGGCGGCCAGCCGCCCCTGCTGGTAATGGTCGAGCACGGCGGGGTGAATGTAGCAGCGCCGACAGACCGCGGGTGTATTGCCCAGGCGTGCAGCTACCTGTCGGACAATCGCCGCGACCTGGCGCCGGGCTTCGCTTTCCGACTCCCAGGCCAGGGGGCGCAACAGGTCCAGGGCCAGGACGCTGCCTGCCCAGGTGCGGTAATCCTTGGCGGTGAAGTCGGCACCGGTCAGCTGCTGCAGGAACTGGTTGACCTCGCTCGACCCCACCGCATGGCGCTGGCCGTTTTCGTCCAGGTATTGGAAGAGCGTTTGCCCAGGCAGATCCAGGCAGCGCTTGATCAGCCGCGCCAGGCGCCGGTCACGCAAGCTGACATTGTGCTCGACGCCCCGTTTGCCTCGGAACTGAAAGCGTATGGTACTGCCCTCGACACTGACGTGGCGGTTGCGCAGGGTGGTCAACCCATACGACTTGTTCTCTTTCAGGTATTGCCGGTTGCCGATACGAATCAAGGTACTGTCGAGCAGGCTGACCACCAGGGCCATGACCCTCTCCCGATCCAGGCCAGGCCGCGCCAGATGCTGTTCCAGCTGCCGACGCAGGTCGGGCAGTACCTGGGCGAAGGCCAGCATGCGGTCATATTTGTGCTGGTCGCGCAGTGCCCGCCATTGCGGGTGGTAGCGATACTGCTTGCGCCCGCGGGCATCGCGGCCGGTGGCTTGCAGATGGCCCTGAGGGTCGGGGCAGATCCATACCTGGGTGTAGGCCGGTGGTATCGCCAGGGCGGCGATGCGGGCGAGGGTCTGGGCGTCACGTATGCGCTGGCCTTCGGTGTCGAAATAATGGAAGCGGTCGCGCCAGCGGCGCCGGCTCAGGCCAGGTTGGCTGTCGTCTACGTAATGAAGCGCTGCAGGCAGCGGGCAATCGAGCATGGGCGGTTGTCCATCGAACGGTCACAGATCAATGGACAACGGCCCCCAGGCCATTGCTCAGCCCAGCAGCGCCACCGACTTGATCTGCGCCCACAGCATCTGGCCTGGGTGCAGGTCGAGGTGGTCGGCCGAATAGCGGGTGATACGTGCCAACAACGGGCTGCCGGAGGCATCGAGGCTCACCAGGACGTGCGCCGGATTGTCCGCCGGGCGGCATTCGCGGATACGCACCGGCAGGCGGTTGAGGATGCTGGATGCAGGGTCGGCACCCAGCGCCAGGCTCACGTCGCGGGCCTGCACTTTCAGGCGCAGCGGCTTGCCAAGGGTGAGCGCAGGGTGTGCGATGCGTAGCAGCGGCCCGTCGCTGCCGTGCAGACGCACATCGAACAATTGGTAATGCGCATCATGGCCGACCACGACGCCTTCGAGCACCACGCCGGCGTCTTCGCCCTGGGCGAGGGGCAGGTCCAGGCGCGCCAGGGTTTCGCCGACCGGGCCGCAGGCCAGGGCGCGGCCCTGCTCCAGCAACACCAAGTGGTCGGCCAGGCGCGCCACTTCATCCTGGGCATGGCTGACATAGACCAGCGGGATCTCCAGTTCATCGTGCAAGCGTTCCAGATAGGGCAGGATCTCGCGTTTGCGCGGCGCATCCAGTGCCGCGAGCGGCTCATCCATCAGCAGCAGGCGGGGGCTGGCGAGCAAGGCGCGGGCAATGCCGACCCGTTGCGCCTCCCCCCCCGACAGCGTCGCCGGCCGGCGCTCGAGCAGCTCGCCGATACCCAGCAGGTCGCAGGCATGGGCCAGGCTGACCTTGCGTTCGCCTCGGCCGATACGTCGCCAGCCGAATTCCAGGTTGCCACGCACCGACAGGTGGGGGAACAGGCTGGCTTCCTGGAATACATAGCCCAGCGGCCGTTTGTGCGGTGCCAGGAAAAAGCCGCTGGCGCTGTCCTGCCAGACGTCGCCATTGACCTCGATATAGCCGTCGGCTCGCTCCAGCCCGGCCAGGCAGCGCAGGCAGGAGGTCTTGCCCGAGCCGGAGTGGCCGAACAGCGCGCTGACGCCGCGCCCGGGCAGGTGCAGGTCGACATCCAGGGTGAAGTCGCCGCGCGCCAGCTTCAGGCGCGCCAGGATCGATGGGTGCATGTCAGCTCCAGCCTGCCTTGCCACGGCGCCCGGCGTAGAGCGTCAGCAGCACCAGGAACGAGAACACCAGCATGACACCGGCCAGCCAGTGGGCCTGCGGGTAGGCCATGGCCTCGACGTGATCGAAGATCTGTACCGAGACCACGCGGGTCTTGTCGGGGATGTTGCCGCCGATCATCAGCACCACGCCGAACTCGCCTACGGTATGGGCGAAGCCCAGGACACTGGCGGTGACGAAGCCGGGCCTGGCCAGCGGCAGTACTACATGGATGAAGGTGTCCCAGGGGCTGGCGCGCAGGGTCGCGGCCACCTCCAGCGGCCGCTGGCCGATGGCGCTGAAGGCGTTTTGCAAAGGCTGCACCACGAACGGCATGGAATACACCACCGAGCCGATCACCAGCCCTGCAAAGCTGAACACCACGCTGCCCAGGCCCAGGGCCTCGGTCGCCTGGCCGATCCAGCCGTGGGGGCCGAGGACGATCAGCAGGTAGAAGCCGATCACGGTCGGTGGCAGCACCAGGGGCAGGGCCACCACGGCCCCGATCGGCCCGCGCAGCCACGAACGGGTACGCGCCAGCCACCAGGCGATCGGCGTACCCAGCACCAGCAGGATCACGGTGGTCAGGCTGGCCAGCTGAAGCGTCAGCCAGATCGCGCCCAGGTCAGCGGCGTCCAATGGCATCAGATGTCATACCCATAGGATTTGATCACCGCGACTGCCTTCGGGCTCTTGAGGTAGTCGACCAAGGCCTTGGCGGCTGGGTTGTGCTTGCCTTTATCGAGGATCACCGCGTCCTGGCGGATCGGGTCATGCATCTGCGCCGGGACGATCCACGCCGAGCCGCTCTGCACCTTGCCATCCTTGTAGACCTGCGACAGGGCCACGAAGCCCAGTTCGGCATTGCCGGTGGAGACGAACTGGAACGCCTGGGTGATGTTCTGGCCCTCCACCAGCTTGGGTCGGGTGGCTTCGGCGAGGCCGAGCTTGTCGAGCACCTGGGTGGCGGCCAGGCCGTAAGGTGCGGTCTTGGGGTTGGCGATGGACAGGTGCCGGTAGTAGCCGGTCTTCAGGACTGCGCCTTGCGCGTCCACATGGCCGGGCTTGGCCGACCACAGCGCCAGGGTGCCGATGGCATAGGTGAAGCGGGAGCCGGGAACGATGCGCTTTTCCTGCTCGAGCTTGGCCGGGGTGCTGTCATCGGCGGCGAGGAACACGTCGAACGGAGCACCGTTGCGGATCTGCGCATAGAACTGGCCCGTGGCGCCATAGGCGGCCACCAGCTTGTGGCCGGTGTCCTGCTCGAAGGCCTTGGCGATGGCCTGGATGGGCGCTGTAAAGTTGGCCGCTACAGCCACCTGGACGTCGTCGGCCCAGGCGCTGTTGCAGGTGATCAGGCTGGCCAAGGCACTGGTAGCCAGGAGCGGTAGGCGGATGCGCATGGGGTGGTCCTTGCTGGGTGGGTATCGTTATGTCGTTAACTATATAGCGATCGAGTGCCGGCCGGGAAGGGGCTGGAGCGTCAGGGGCGGCTCGGCCGGAAAGGGCATTGGCGGGCGCCGGGGCAGGGCGCTACCATCGGCGGCGACGTCCTTCCCATTTCAACAAGCACAGGAAGCGTATGAACGAAGAAACTCTCTCCTTGCAGGAGCTGGCGGCCCCGGAAGGCACCTGCTTCGGCTGCGGTTGCTCCCATCCCAGCGGCCTGCACTTGAAAAGCCATTGGGACGCCGACGGTATTCACCTGCTGTGCCGGCATTCCCCCGACAGCGGTTTCATCGGTTGGCCGGGCCTGGTCTATGGTGGCCTGCTGGCCATGCTGGTGGACTGCCATTCCAACTGGACCGCCATGGCCTACCACTACCGTGCCGAAGGGCGCGAGCCGGGCAGCCTGCCGCGTATCGACTGCGTCACCGGCACGCTCAACCTGACCTACCTCAAGCCCACCCCGATGGGCGTCGAGCTGCTGCTCAAGGCCCGGGTGGAAGGTGAGGTAGGGCGCAAGAGCCGGGTTGTCTGCGAGGTTTGGGCAGGTGACGTGCTGACCGTCACCGCCGACTCGCTGTTCGTCCGGGTGGATACCGAGAAACTCAAGCTCAAGGCCCACGGCCAGGCGTGACTGTGCGGGGAAGTGGCCGGCGCGGCGGGTTGGTTCTAGAGTGATAGGTCCATTTCTTCCAAGGGTTGACCCATGACCGATCTCGGCGCATTCCCCATTACCCGCAAATGGCCGGCGCAGCATCCCGAGCGCCTGCAGCTGTACTCACTGCCCACGCCCAACGGTGTCAAGGTATCGATCATGCTGGAGGAGATCGGCCTGGCCTACGAGGTGCACAAGGTCAGTTTCGACAACGACGAGCAGATGAGCCCCGAGTTCATCTCCTTGAGCGCGAACAACAAGATCCCTGCCATCCTCGATCCTAACGGCCCGGGTGGCCAACCTTTGCCGTTGTTCGAGTCTGGGGCGATTCTGCAGTACCTGGCCGAGAAGACCGGCCAGTTGCTCAGCCAGGACCCGGCGACCCGATACCAGACGATTCAGTGGCTGATGTTCCAGATGGGCGGCATCGGGCCGATGTTCGGCCAGGTGGGCTTCTTCCATTTCTTCGCTGGCAAGGCGTACGAAGACAAGCGCCCTCGGGACCGCTACGTCAACGAGTCGAGGCGCCTGCTGGGCGTGCTCGACCGGCATCTGAACGGCCGAGAATGGATGGTGGACGAATACAGCATCGCCGATATCGCGATCTTCCCGTGGGTGCGCAACCTGGTTGAGCGCTATAACGCCCGGGAGCTGGTGCATTTCGACGAGTTCAAGGACGTCCAACGCGTGCTGGCCAATTTCCTCGCGCGCCCCGCTGTGCAGCGAGGCCTGACCATCCCAGGCTGAGCCCAGCCTCTGGGTACACAGCCCAGCGGGAGTGGGCTTGTCCCGCGATCAGGCCAGGCCGGCTAATCACCGTCGCCCTTGATCGCGGCGCAAGGCCGCACACAGATACTGCACAATTTCCCTCGCAGCCCATGCCTGCGCGTGACCTCGGTCAATGTTCGCCCTAGGCTTGTCAGGAAAGAATGGCCCAGGAGAAGACGATGATCCGCTGCAAGCGTGTCTATGACCCGATCGAGGATGGCGACGGCCAGCGGGTGCTGGTCGATCGCCTGTGGCCGCGCAACAAGCGCAAGGAGGACCTGCACGGCCAATGGGCCAAAGAGGTGGCGCCCTCCGATGCCTTGCGCAAGGCGTTCCATCATGGCGAGGTCGATTTCGCCGGTTTTACCGAACGCTACCAGCAGGAGCTGGCCGCCCATCCCGAGCATTGGTACCCGTTGCTGGACCTTGCTGCAAAAGGGCCTCTGACCCTGCTGTATGCCGGCAAGGACACCGAGCACAACAATGCCCAGGTGCTGGCCGCCTGGCTGGAGGATGAACTGGAGCGTCGTGGGCCAGGTAGCTCGCCGGTGTGCTACGCCCACTAGCCGTCATGGGAGAAGGCTGCCGATGCCCCTTGAACTGACCCCGGCCAGCGATGCCCAATGCACCTTCGCCCGGGACCTGACCCGTCGGGCCATGCTGCCTTACTACCGCGAGTTCGACTTGCTGTGGATCGAGGAAGCCTTCGACGAAGCCTGGCACTGGCGCGAGCAATGGCTGGTGGTGGAGGGGAAGCGCCTGCTGGGCTACTGCAGCCTCAGCCAGGATCGCCAGGCCTTGTTCATCCGCGAGCTGCACTTGCTGCCTGAATACCGTGGCCAAGGCGTAGGTGGCTGGGTGCTGGAGACCTTGGCCGGCTGGACGGCCCAGCGGCACCTGCCATTGCTGCGGCTGATGGTGTTCCGCAGCAATCCGGCCCGTAGGTTGTACAGCCGACACGGCTTCGTCGAAATGGGCGAGGACGAATGCTTCGTCCGGATGCAGCGCACGATTGGTGGCTGACTGGTCGGGCAATTTCTGACTGATAGCCCAACGATGGCTTGCACAGATTGGATCCTAAAAGGCATAGTGCCATCTGGGTTGTCGACCATTCACTCGAAGGTCGCGCTGCATCGTAGTCGAAGGACAAGAGGAAGGGAGTCGCATGAATGGATTTGGCCCGCGCCTGCGGGAGGAGCGTGAGCGTCTGGGGCTGACCCAACGGGTGTTCGGCGAGATCGGCGGCGTCGAGCCCAATGCCCAAGGCAAGTATGAAAGCGGCGAGCGTACGCCTCGGGTCGACTATCTGGCTGCCTTGGCGAACCGAGGCGTGGATGCCCTCTACGTGCTCAGCGGTGTGCATACGCCTGCTCCCCTGGCCAGCCTCACCCTCGAGGAAGACCGCCTGCTGGGGATCTTCCGGCGCCTGCCCGAGGCAGACCAGGCCGCGGTACGACATCTGTTGAGCCGCCTGTCCGTCGGGGTGGGTGAGCGAGAAGCGCCGAGAATGCGCAAGATGGACCGGCAGGCACTTTTCGAACTAGGTTAGCGGCGGGAAAGTTTGTTAAGGTGGCGGGATCCAATCGCCCCATTGACGAGGTGTCTGCTTGATTAGGGTCTTGGTGGTCGATGATCACGATCTGGTGCGTACTGGCATCACCCGCATGTTGGCCGATATCGACGGCTTGCAGGTAGTCGGTGAAGCGGATTCCGGCGAGTCGGCGCTCAAGCTGGCTCGCGAGCTGAAGCCGGACGTAGTCCTCATGGACGTGAAAATGCCAGGGATCGGCGGCCTGGAGGCGACCCGCAAGCTGTTGCGCAGCCATCCGGACATCAAGGTAGTCGCGGTGACCGTGTGCGAGGACGACCCGTTCCCCACGCGCCTGATGCAGGCCGGCGCTGCCGGCTACCTGACCAAGGGCGCGGGCCTGGATGAAATGGTCCAGGCCATCCGCCTGACTTTTGCCGGGCAGCGCTATATCAGCCCGCAGATCGCCCAGCAATTGGCGCTCAAGTCGTTCCAGCCCCAGGGCTCGCCGTTCGATGCGCTGTCGGAGCGGGAGATCCAGATCGCCTTGATGATCGTCGGCTGCCAGAAGGTGCAGATCATCTCGGACAAGTTGTGCCTGTCGCCCAAGACCGTCAATACTTACCGTTATCGGATCTTCGAAAAACTCTCGGTCACCAGCGACGTCGAACTGACCTTGCTGGCCGTTCGCCACGGTATGGTTGACGCGAACCTGTAAATCTTCATGTCACAACTTTTCGATGCCAGCGCCTTCCTGGCGACCTGCAGCGGTCGCCCCGGTGTCTACCGGATGTTCGACGCCGAGGCGCGGCTGCTCTACGTGGGCAAGGCCAAGAACCTCAAGAAGCGCCTGGCCAGCTACTTCCGCAAGACCGGCCTGGCGCCCAAGACCGCTGCACTGGTGGGGCGCATCGCCCAGGTCGAGACCACCATCACCGCCAACGAGACCGAGGCGTTGCTGCTGGAGCAGACACTGATCAAGGAGTGGCGGCCGCCCTACAACATTCTGCTGCGCGACGATAAATCCTACCCCTACGTGTTCTTGTCTGACGGCCAATTCCCACGCCTGGGCATTCACCGTGGCGCCAAGAAAACCAAGGGGCGCTACTTCGGCCCATACCCCAGCGCCGGCGCTATCCGCGAAAGCCTGAGCCTGCTGCAAAAGGCCTTCTCGGTGCGCCAATGCGAGGACAGCTACTACGCCAACCGCACCCGGCCGTGCTTGCAGTACCAGATCAAGCGGTGCAAGGGCCCATGCGTGGGGCTGGTGGCGCCAGAGGAGTACGCCGAGGACGTGCGCCATTCGGTGATGTTCCTCGAAGGCCGCAGCCAGCAGCTGGGCAACGAGCTCAATGCGGAAATGGAAAAGGCCGCCATGGCCCTGAACTTCGAGCGGGCGGCCGAACTGCGCGACCAGATCGCCTTGCTGCGCCGTGTCCAGGATCAGCAGTACATGGAAGGTGGCTCGGGCGACGTTGACGTGGTGGCCGCCTTCGTCAACCCGGGCGGTGCCTGCGTGCACCTGATCAGCGTGCGGGGCGGGCGGGTACTGGGCAGCAAGAACTTCTTCCCCCAAGTGGGTATCGAGGAAGACGTGGCCGAGGTGATGGCCGCCTTCCTGTCGCAGTACTACCTGGGTAATGCCGAACGTGAACTGCCGGGCGAGCTGATCGTCAACGTGACCCACGAGGACTTTAACGCCCTCGCCGAGGCCGTGCAGACCCTGCGGGGCCGTGAGCTGGCCATCAGCCATCGGGTACGTGGCACGCGGGCTCGCTGGCAGCAATTGGCGGTCACCAATGCCGAGCAAGCCCTCAACGCTCGCCTGGCCAACCGCCAGCATATGGCTGCCCGCTTCGAGGCCCTGGCCCAGGTGCTGGGCCTGGACGAAGTGCCCCAACGCCTGGAGTGCTATGACATCAGCCATTCCAGCGGCGAGGCCACCGTGGCCAGCTGCGTGGTGTTCGGCCCCGAGGGCCCGCTCAAGTCCGACTACCGCCGTTTCAACATCGAGGGCGTGACTGCCGGCGACGACTACGCTGCCATGCACCAGGCGCTGACCCGGCGCTTCGGACGCATCAAGGACGGCGAGGGCAAGCTGCCGGATGTGCTCCTGGTGGACGGCGGCAAGGGGCAGCTGAACATGGCGCGCGAGGTCATGCAGGAACTGGCCCTGACCGACCTGACCTTGCTTGGCGTGGCCAAGGGCGTGACCCGCAAGGCTGGTTTCGAAACCCTGTACCTCAACGACGTGGCTCATGAGTTCACCCTCAAGGGCGACTCCCCAGCGCTGCACCTGATCCAGCAGATCCGTGATGAAGCCCACCGCTTCGCCATCACCGGCCACCGTGCCCGCCGCGGCAAGGCCCGTCGCACCTCGAGCCTGGAGGATGTAGCCGGGGTAGGGCCCAAGCGCCGCCGCGACCTGCTGAAACATTTCGGCGGCCTGCAGGAACTCAACCGCGCCAGCATCGACGAAATTGCCAAGGCGCCAGGCATCAGTAAAAAGCTTGCCGAGTCGATTTATGCCAGCCTGCATAGCGAGTAGAATGCCACCCTCAACCTGCAGCCAGTCGTGCCGATGAATATTCCAAACCTGCTCACCGTTCTTCGCGTCCTGCTCATCCCGATCTTCATCCTGTTGTTCTATATGCCCTATCACTGGAGCTATATCGCCGCCAGCACGGTGTTCGCCATCGCTGCCGCCACCGACTGGCTCGACGGCTACCTGGCCCGTCGCCTGCAGCAGAGCACGCCCTTCGGCGCTTTCCTCGACCCGGTGGCAGACAAACTCATGGTTGCAGTGGCCCTGGTGTTGCTGGTGCAGGTGCATGCCAACTTCTGGCTGACCCTGCCGGCCGCAGTGATCATCGGCCGTGAGATCGTTGTCTCCGCCCTGCGCGAGTGGATGGCCGAGCTCGGCGCGAGGGCGCATGTGGCGGTGTCCAACCTTGGCAAATGGAAAACCGCCGCGCAGATGCTGGCGCTGGTGATCCTGCTGGCCAATCCGCCGGTGCTCAACGCCTGGGTGGTGCTTGGTTATGCGCTCCTGCTGGTGGCGGCGGGTCTGACCCTGTGGTCGATGGTCCACTACCTGGTCGCTGCCTGGCCGCACCTGCGCGAAGGCAGCGAGCAGAAGTAAAAGTTTTTTTGAATCAAGGGGTTGACGTCGTTTGGCAGATCGCTAAAATGGCAGCCATCACGACGCGGGAATAGCTCAGTTGGTAGAGCACGACCTTGCCAAGGTCGGGGTCGCGAGTTCGAGTCTCGTTTCCCGCTCCAAATTCGATCCTTCAAGTTCTTGTAGGGTCACCGGAAAAGAGGCCTGATGGCCTCTTTTTTTATGCCTGCGATTTTTCAGCAGGGCTTGCCGTCAGGCTCCATTGCACAGCCGCACAAGGCGCTGTCGCGATGCCGGGCGTCCTCATGGGCTTGCCCTGGTTCTCTTCTGTTCCGTTACGCAATAAAGTCCGACTCGGCCGGCGGTTCTGCCTGCGCGTCCTGCTGAATGGTGTTGTAGACAGCCAGGCCACACACGCCGCACAGCCCTACAGTGGCAAGCACGATATCGCCCAGGATCATGCCGACGATCAGCAGCGTCAAGCTCAGGCGGAAAAGAGTGGTCATGGCTGCCTCCCTGGCAGTTGAGGTGAGGCCTCAACGATAACGCTCGGGCTCCAATTACGCAGCCGAATTTGGGGAGGATGGCAGTCCATCCATCTGAAATGGCCGATTGGTCCCGCAGGGTGCGGCCGCTTGGCTTCAAGGTAGGAGGGTGTGGCACTGCATCCGTCCTTGATGCAGTGCCGGAAGGCGCGTGCCTGTGGGCACGTCAGGCCCGCTGACGCTCCTCGCCCATACAGGCCGCGGCAGTGAACAGCACGTCGGTGGACGAGTTGAGCGCAGTCTCTGCCGAATCCTGCAGCACGCCGATGATGAAGCCGACTGCCACCACCTGCATGGCGACTTCGCTGGGAATGCCGAACAGGCTGCACGCCAGGGGGATCAGCAACAGCGAGCCGCCGGCCACGCCCGAGGCGCCGCAGGCGCACACGGCCGCCACTACGCTGAGCAGCACTGCGGTGGGAAGGTCCACCGGGATGCCCAGAGTGTGCACGGCAGCCAGGGTGAGGACGGTGATGGTGGTGGCTGCACCGGCCATGTTGATGGTCGCACCCAGGGGGATCGATACCGAGTAGGTGTCCTCATGCAGCCCGAGCTTTTCCGACAGGGCCAGGTTGACCGGGATGTTGGCCGCCGAGCTGCGGGTGAAGAAGGCGGTGATGCCGCTTTCGCGCAGGCACATCAGCACCAAGGGGTAGGGGTTGCGGCGGATCTTCCAGAAGACGATGAGTGGGTTGACCACCAGGGCCACGAACAGCATGCAACCAATCAGCACGGCCAACAGGTGCGCGTAGCCGAGCAGGGCGTCCAGGCCCGATTCGGCCAAAGTCGCGGCCACCAGGCCGAAAATCCCCAGTGGCGCGAAGCGGATGACCATGCGCACGATCAGGGTGACGCCGTTGGACAGGTCTTCCACTACGGTGCGGGTGGTCTGGCCGGCGTGGCGCAGTGCTACGCCCAGGCCGACGGCCCAGGTCAGGATGCCGATGAAGTTGCCGTTCAACAGGGCATTGACCGGGTTGTCCACGGCGCTGAGCACCAGGTTCTGCAGCACCTCGCTGATGCCGCCCGGTGCCGTGAGCGCGGCTTCGCTGGCGCGCAGGGCCAACTGGGACGGGAAGGCCATGCTGGCGACCACGGCCACCACGGCTGCAGCGAAGGTGCCGAGCAGGTACAGCACCAGGATAGGGCGGATGTGGGTTTCCTGGCCGTGCTTGTGGTTGGCGATCGAGGCCATTACCAAAATGAACACCAGAATCGGCGCCACGGCCTTGAGCGCTGAAACGAAGAGCTTGCCCAGGAAGCCCAGCGTGATCGCCGTGGCGGGTGACAGCAAAGCGATTGCGATACCGGCCACCAGGCCGATGCAAATCTGCGTCACCAGGCTGGTGCGGTTGATGAAGCGAAGGACGGGGGTCATGCAGCAGAATCTCGTTCTTGTAAAACCGGCCACTTTAGCACAGACGGTGTAGGCCTGTTCCGAACCCATCGCCGGCTTGCCGGCGAGTGGGGATATCATGGATCACCAATGGAACAGCTCCCGCCGCGCCCCCTCGGTGATGGCCACGATCCCGGGGTGGGTCACCTTGCGTTCCACCGAAATGGCATAGAACGACTCGTTCACCGCTTCGGTCTGGCCGATCAGGCGCACCCCATATTGTCGGCAGACTTCCTCGGCAATCACGCTGGGCGCGACGAATATACCGCTACCGGACTGCCCGAAGGCCTGCATCAATGCGCTGTCGTCGAACTCACCGATGATGCGTGGCTGTACGTGCTGTTCCGCCAGCCAGCGCAGCAGGCGGCTGCGCAGCACGGTTTCCTGGCCGGGAATCAGCAAGGGCGCATCATCCAGGCAGGCGGGGAAGGGCTGGTCGTGCTGGTCGGCCAGTGCCGGGGTGGCGAAGAAGCTCAGGCCGCATTCGCCGAGCTTCTGGCTATAGCCTTTGATATCCAGATGGCTGGGCATAGGGCTGTCGGAGATCACCAGGTCCAGGCGCTGGATCGCAAGGTCGGCGAGCAGACGCTCGAGCTTGTCTTCACGGCAGTTGATGCGCAGCACGTTGTCCAGCTCCATGGTCGGGGCCAGCAAGCGGTAGACGATGGACTTGGGTACCACGTCGGCCACGCCTACGCGAAACAGGATCTGCTCCTGGGGGCCGGCCCGCAGCAGGGCTTCGAGTTCGCTGCCGATCTGGAACATCTGCTCGGCGTAGCCCAGGGTCTGGCGGCCGGTTTCGGTCAACTCCAGTTGCCGGCCGACGCGCTGGAACAGCTCCAGGCCGTAGGTCTGCTCGAACAGGCTGATCTGCCCGCTGATGGTCTGTGGCGTAAGGTTCAGTTGCTCGCTGGCGCGGGCAATGCTGCCGGTCTTGGCCACCACCCAGAAGTAGTGGAGTTGGCGGTAGTTGAGCATCCGCTGGGGTCTCTGTTCGTAAAAACCGAAGTATAACCGCTGAAAATACGAATTTTCCTGATGTATCGCGGTCTTTAGAATGCGACCCCATCAGGCGTTTCGTGCGCCGCCGGGATATCGACAAGCGAGGACCCCATGTTGCAACTCAAATCCATTGGTACGCCGCTGGTGCTGGCCTTGGCCCTGTTCAGCCTGGCAGGCTGCGACCAGGCCGAGAAATCCGCCCAGCAGATGCTCAACCAGGCTGCCGAGTCGGCCAAACAGGCCATCGACAAGACCAACGAGGCTGCCCAGCAAGCCCTGAGCGATACCCTTCACCCTGAGGGTACCCAGCCCAAGGCCGACGCCAACCAAGACAAGACCCAGGGCATCTGAGCCCGGCCCGCTGAAAGGATTTGATAATGGAATATTTGCTGGAACTGGCTGCAAGCCCCGCCGCCTGGGTTGCCCTGGCCACCCTGGTGGCCATGGAGATCGTGCTGGGCATCGACAACCTGATCTTCATCTCCATCCTGACCAACAAGCTGCCGCAGGCCTACCGTTCCAAGGCGCGACGCATCGGTATCAGCATGGCGCTGGTCATGCGCCTGGCGCTGCTTTCGACCGTGGCCTGGATCGTCCAGCTGACGGAGCCGGTGATCGACGTGTTCGGCCACAGCTTCTCGTGGAAGGACATGATCCTCATTGCCGGTGGCCTGTTCCTGCTGTGGAAGGCGACCAAAGAAATCCATGAAAACGTCGACCCTCACGGCGCCAAGGAAGAAGCCAAGGCCGGCTCGACCGTGACCCTGGGCTTCGCCGCCGCGATCGGCCAGATCCTGATGCTCGACATCGTCTTCTCGATCGACAGCATCATCACCGCCGTGGGCATGACCGAGCACCTGCCGATCATGATCATCGCCGTGATCAGTGCCGTGGTGGTGATGCTGGTGGCGGCCGACCCGCTGGCCAAGTTCATCAACGACAACCCGACCGTGGTGATGCTGGCCCTGGGCTTCCTGATCATGATCGGCATGACCCTGATCGCCGAAGGCTTCGGTGCCCATGTACCGAAGGGGTATGTGTACGCGGCGATGGCATTCTCGACGGCGATCGAAGTGCTCAACATCATGGCGCGTCGGGCGCGGCTCAAGCGTGAGGCTGCCGAAGGCTGATGCAAGAAGGGGCGCATGGCGGAATGCCTGTCAGTTAAGGCCCCATCGCCGGCAAGCCGGCTCCCACCTGTCCTGCGCTGCTGTTGTAGACACAGTGGAACCTGTGGGAGCCGGCTTGCCGGCGATGGGCTGCGAAGCAGCCCCAAATGCAGCCGATAAGGCTTAACTGACTGGCGTTAGGCGCATGGCGCCCCTTTTCGCGACACGAGGCCGCTGTCACAGGTACAGCACGAAGGGGTGTGTTGTACCTGTGGCAGCGGCCTTGTGTCGTGATAGGGCTGCATGGCAGCCCGAGATCACCCGGTCAGTGCGCCCCTGCATGGCGCCGCGCATGACGCGCAGGTTGTGGCTTGGGCGGGGTCTGTGGCGGCAGGTGGTGATGGGCGTGGCGGCGCACGATGCGCAATACACCCCACAGCATGGCGGCGGCGACGCTCAGCCACATTCCCACCAGCATCAGGATTGCCATAGTCAGGCTCATATGTGCCTCCTTCTCTCGGGCGGGCGCGGGGCTCGCCTTCCAGACACTGCTTTAGTCTAGCTCGCAGCCCGTGACGTTCCATTGACCGAAGGTCTATTCCCTTGGGCCGTTTCGTTCCAAGCAGGCCCCGGGCTATACCCAGGCACGCGCCAGGCCTATGATCGGAGCCCGGGGCCGGGCGCTGCCTGCCTGGCGAGGAACAAGCGAGTGTCCATGTTGCAACGAACTTTCACTTCCACACGCCGCCTGCTGGCCGCTTGCCTGGTCGCCACCAGCCTCGCCGGTTGCGCCGGCGGCCCGTCGCCGATCGCCAAGGGGCTGCCGCAGCGGGTCGAGATCAGCAGCATGCCGTTCTACCGTGGCAAGGCCAACCACAGCGGCGCCATGGCCTTGGCGGCACTGCTGTCGCAACAGGGCGTAGTGGTGACCCCTGGTCTGCTGGACAAGCCCTTGAACCTGCCGCAGGGCGCCGATGCGCTGGGGCAGCGCATTCCCAAGGTGGCCCGTGAATATGGCATGGTGGTCTATCCCCTGGACAAACGCCTGGATGCCTTGCTGACCCAGGTGGCGGCAGGCAATCCGGTGCTGCTGCGCTACGAGGAGGGGGCGGCCTGGTGGAGCGAACCGCGTTATGCGGTGCTGATCGGCTATGACAGCTACAAGCAGCGCGTGCTGTTGCGCTCGGGGATGCAGCGTCGCCAGTTGATGGCGTTCGATGACTTCGAAGCTGCGTGGGCGAAGGAGGGGAATTGGGCGGTGCTGGTGCAGCCACCGCGGGAACTGCCGGCCCAGGTGGACCGGCAGCGTTGGCTGCAGGCGGCCGATGAGCTGGCCAGGGCGGGCCAGGAGATCGCGGCGAAGCAGGCCGTTCGCAGCGTCGGGCAGTAATCGCGCTGGCCTCATCGCGGGCAAGCCCGCCCCCACAGGATCTTGGATCGGCCTGTAGGGGCGGGCTTGTCCGGGACGCCGAAGCGCCGAGGTCGGGCCTAGGCAGGCGACAATCAGATACCCAGGCGGTCACGCAGGCTGTAGTACCAGGCACCCAGCGCGCTGAACGGCACGCGCAACAGCTGGCCACCCGGGAAGGGGTAGTGCGGCAGGCCGGCGAAGGCATCGAAGCGCTCGGCCTGGCCGCGCAGGGCTTCGGCCAGCACCTTGCCCGCCAGATGGGTGTAGGTCACGCCATGGCCGGAGCAGCCCTGGGAGTAGTAGATGTTGTCGCCGATACGGCCGACCTGCGGCAGGCGCGACAGGGTCAGCAGGAAGTTACCGGTCCAGGCGTAGTCGATCTTCACGTTCTTGAGCTGCGGGAAGGCCTTGAGCATCTTCGGACGGATGATCGCCTCGATGTTCGCCGGATCACGGGCACCGTACACCACGCCACCGCCGAAGATCAGGCGCTTGTCGCTGGTCAGGCGGTAGTAGTCGAGCAGGTAGTTGCAGTCCTCGACGCAGTAGTCCTGGGGCAGCAGGGTGCGAGCCAGTTCTTCGCCCAGCGGCTCGGTGGTGATCACTTGGGTGCCGCATGGCATGGACTTGGCGGCCAGTTCCGGCACCAGGTTGCCCAGGTAGGCGTTGCCAGCGACGATGATGAACTTGGCGCGCACCTTGCCTTGCGGGGTGTGCACGACCGGGTTGGCGCCACGCTCGATGCGTACGGCCGGGGTCTGTTCATAGATGATGCCGCCCAGCGACTCGACTGCGGCGGCTTCGCCCAGGGCCAGGTTCAATGGGTGGATGTGGCCACCGCTCATGTCCAGCATGCCGCCGACATAGTTGTCGCAGGCCACCACTTCACGGATACGCTTCTGGTCCATCAGCTCCAGCTGGGTGTGACCGAAACGCTCCCACAGGCGCTTTTGCGACTCCAGGTGGCCCATCTGTTTGGCGGTGAGGGCGGCGAAGACACCGCCGTCCTTCAGGTCGCACTGGATGTTGTACTTGGCCACGCGCTCACGGATGATGCGGCCGCCTTCGAAGGCCATCTGGCCCAGCAGTTGTGCCTGCTTGGGACCGACGGTGCGTTCGATGACATCGATGTCGCGGCTGTAGCTGTTGACGATCTGGCCGCCGTTGCGGCCCGACGCACCGAAGCCGACCTTGGCCGCTTCGACGATGCTCACCTTGAAGCCGTTCTCCAGCAGGAACAAGGCGCTGGACAGGCCGGTGTAGCCGGCGCCGATGATGCAGACATCGGTCTCCACCTCACCCTGCAGCGCCGGACGTGGCGGCACCGGGTTGGCCGAGGCGGCGTAGTAGGACTGGGGGTAGGGGGTGTTGGCCATGCTAAGGAAACCTCGTGTTTTATATTTTTAACGAATGTACCGATGCTATCAATAATAATAAACACCCGCTAGTCGTCCGTTGAAAATCCTTTACTCGGCCCCTGGGCAGGCTCCTTTCGCTAAATAGTTTTAGGATTCAGTGGGTTAGCGTGAAAAAAACAGTTGACAGCCGTTTTGGAACGCGTAGAATGCGCCCACATCGACAGGCACATAGCTCAGTTGGTTAGAGCACCACCTTGACATGGTGGGGGTCGTTGGTTCGAGTCCAATTGTGCCTACCAAACAAAAGCCCCGGTTTTCCGGGCGTGAGAAGGGCGATCCGAAAGGGTCGCCCTTTTTTGCTTTTTCAGCTGTCGTTTTTACGCCGGTACACCCGTCTCAAGAGAGGCCAAGGTGGGGGCGGGAGACGGTGAACCGCTACCCAGCTTCTCCACCAACCGGTCCACATTCGCCTGCGCCTGCCTGATCGATTCCGCCAGGCGCTCGTCACCGAACTCGTCGTATTCGATGAACGCACCATGGGTATCGGTCACGCCAATGTAGGCGAACGCCGTGCGGATCGAGGCCTCGACATGGTTGCGCTCGCTCAGGCGCCCACCCGCCTGGTAGCCGTAGTCTCCCCGTGACGACAGGATTACCAGACGCTTGCCGGCCTCGGCCAGTAGGGGCCAGTAGGGCTCGCCATGGCGGCTGCGGTCGAAGCCGAAGGTGCGCCCCACGCGCACGATGTTGTCGATATAGGCCTTGAACTGTGCCGGCGGACCGAAGTTGTACATCGGCACGCCGACCACGATCAGGTCGGCCTCAAGCAGTTCGTCGATCAGCATGTCGCTGGTGCGCAATACCTCGTGCATCCAGTCCTGGCGTGCGGCTTCGGGGGTGAACGCCGCATGTATCCAGCGACCGGAGACAGGGGGAGGGGGCTGCTGGCCCACGTCACGGTAGATCACGTTCGTATCTGGGTGGCGCGCAATCCACTGCTCGACGAAGCGTGCGCTCAGTCGCCGGGTATGCGAGCCGTGGGGCGTCGTGTCGGATGCGCCCGGACGGGCACTGGCATCGATGTGTAGAAGCGTGGTCATGGGCAAGGCTCCTTATGGATGACATTTGTTCATTGATGAGGAGTCTGTGTTGAAAGCTCTCGGGCTACAAACGATGATTGTTCAGTCAACAGATGATCTGGAGTCATCCATAATGGCCATTCGTCTTCCGTCCCTGAGTGCATTGCGAGCCTTTGAAGCGGCAGCGCGGCTGCGCAGTTTCAAGAAGGCTGCCGATGAACTGGCCGTGACCGCGACGGCGATCAGCCACCGCATCAGAGTGCTGGAAGATGACCTCGAGCGCCCGCTGTTCGTGCGCAAGGTGCGTGCGGTCGAGCTGACGGCAGACGGGCTGGTATTGGCCGCGGCGGTGAGCAGCGGGTTCCAGGCAATGGCCGGTGCAGTGGAGCAGATACGCAGGCCTCGCCGGGCGTCGGTCACCTTGTCGGCGACGCCCGCGTTCGCCACCAA
The DNA here is from genome assembly GCF_056725765.1 of Pseudomonas shiyinii. Taxonomy (NCBI): domain Bacteria; kingdom Pseudomonadati; phylum Pseudomonadota; class Gammaproteobacteria; order Pseudomonadales; family Pseudomonadaceae; genus Pseudomonas; species Pseudomonas shiyinii. The sequence goes on from NZ_CM161522.1 coordinate 1,749,948, forward strand.
GTGGCTGGTGCCCAAGCTGGCGGCGTTCCAGCACGCGCATCCGCAGATCGACCTGCATGTGCTGGCGTCCAACGCGCCGGTCGATCTGGATAGTGGAACCGTCGACCTGGCGATCCGCTATGGGCACGGCCGCTACCCGGGTGTCACGGCCAGGTTGCTGCTCGAAGACCGCTTTGCGCCGGTCGCCAACCCGGCCCTGCTCGCTCGGGTTGGCAAGGATGTGGCGCAATGGCCTTTGATTCATTTCGATTGGCATCGGCCGCAAGCGCTGGACCTCACATGGCGCGCCTGGGCGCGGGCGAAGGGGCGCGCGGCCGGAGACATGTCGACGGGCATACGCTATTCCGAGGAAAGCCATGCCATCCAGGCTGCCGTGGCCGGGCAGGGCGTGGCGCTGTTGAGCGTGCTGCTGGTCGAGGAAGAACTGCGCATGGGCGTGTTGCAGGTGGCAGACGAGCCGGTGCTGGAGGGTATGTCCTATCACCTGCTGAATACCGACCGCCGCCCCCTGTCGGAAGCGGCGGCGCTGGTGCATGCCTGGTTGATGGACGTGGCGGGCTCCGTCAGCGCTTAGTCGCGCCGCGTGCAAGTTCCTGGGCCAGGTAAGGTGCCGTGCGGCTGCCCTGAGCCCGGGCCACCTCATGTGCGGGGCCGGCTGCCACGATGCGCCCGCCGGCGTGGCCGGCGCCTGGCCCGATGTCGATGACCCAGTCGGCCTGCGCCACCATGCGCATGTCGTGTTCGATCATCACCACGCTGTTGCCGGCCTCGACCAGGCGTTGCAATTGCGCCATCAAACGGTCGGCATCGGCCACGTGCAGGCCGGTGGTGGGTTCGTCGAGTACATACAGGGTGCGGCCGCGCTGGCTGCGTTGCAGCTCGGTGGCCAGCTTGATGCGCTGCGCCTCGCCGCCGGACAGCTCGGTGGCCGGCTGGCCCAGGCGCAGGTAGCCCAGGCCGATTTCGCGCAGCACCTGCAGCGAGCGCAGCACGGCGTCTTCACCGGCAAAGAAGTCGCAGGCCTGCTCGACGGTCATGCGCAGCACGTCGGCGATGCTGCGGTCGTGCCAGCGTATCGCGAGGGTGTCTTCGTTGTAGCGGTCGCCATGGCAGGTGGGGCAGGGTGCGTAGACGCTGGGCATGAACAACAGCTCGACGCTGACGAAGCCTTCACCTTCGCAGGTATCGCAACGGCCCTTGGCCACATTGAACGAGAAGCGGCCCGCGTCGTAACCGCGGCGGCGGGCTTCGGTGGTGGCGGCGAACAGCTTGCGGACCGGATCGAACAGGCCGGTGTAGGTGGCCAGGTTCGAGCGTGGGGTGCGGCCGATCGGCTTCTGGTCCACCTGTACGACGCGCTGTACGGCATCCACGTCGCCGCCCAGGTGGCCGCGGGTGCGCTCGATCACCGTGGGCCCTTCGGGCGCAGCGTCGCTATTGTCGGTTTCCGGCTCGTGCCCAAGATGCAGCAGCATCAGCTCTGGCAACGCCTGGGCTGCGAGGCTCGACTTGCCGGAGCCGGAGATACCGGTGACCGCGGTGAGTACGCCCAGCGGTATACGGGCATCGACTCCCGTCAGGTTGTGGCGATGAATGTTGTTCAGGATCAACCAACCCGTGGGCACACGGGCTCGGCTGGCAGGTGCGGGCGATTGGTCGAACAGGTAGCGGGCGGTGTGTGAGCCGGCCACTTCGCGCAGGCCTGCCGGGGCGCCGCTGTAGAGCACCCGTCCGCCGCGTTCACCGGCATCCGGGCCCACGTCCACCAGCCATTGGGCGCGACGCATCAGTTCCAGATCGTGCTCAACCACGAACACCGAGTTGCCGGCGTCGCGCAGGCGGTCGAGGGCGTCGTAGAGCGCCTGGCTGTCGGACGGGTGCAGGCCTGCCGAGGGTTCGTCGAGCACATAGACCACACCGAACAGCAGCGCACTCAACTGGGTGGCCAGGCGCAGCCGCTGCAGCTCGCCTGTCGACAGGGTCGGCGTGGCACGGTCCAGGGTAAGGTAGCCCAGCCCCAGGTGTTGCAGGGTGCGCAGTCGACCCAGTACGCCTTCGGCCAGGCGCCGGGCGGCCAGCTGTTTTTCTGCCGACAGCGCGTCGTGGCTGTTGGCCTCGCCGCGACTGGCCGGTTCGAGCAGGCCTGCCACCTGGTCCAGCGGCATGTGCGCCAGGGTACCGATATCCACCCCGGCGAAAGTCACCGACAGCGCCTCGGGCTTCAGGCGCTTGCCGCCGCAGGTGGCACAGGGTTGGCCCTCCATGAAGCGTGACACGCGCTTGCGCATCAGGGCGCTCTGGGTATTGGCGAAGGTATGCAGCACATAGCGCCGGGCGCTGGTGAAGGTGCCCATGTAGCTGGGCTCGAGCTTGCGCTTGAGCGCTTCGCGGGTTTCGGCGGGGGACAGCCCGGCATACACCGGCACCGTGGGTGTTTCCTCGGTGAACAGGATCCACTCGCGGTCTTTCTTCGGCAGGTCCTTCCAGGGGCGGTCCACGTCGTAGCCGAGAGTGACCAGGATGTCGCGCAGGTTCTGTCCGTGCCAGGCCGGTGGCCAGGCGGCGATGGCCCGGTCGCGGATGCTCAGGGTCGGGTCAGGTACCATGGTCGCTTCGGTGACTTCATACACGTGGCCCAGGCCATGGCAGGCCGGGCAGGCTCCCTGTGGGGTGTTCGGCGAGAAATCCTCGGCATACAGCATGGGCTGCTCGGGCGGGTAGCTGCCAGCGCGTGAGTACATCATCCGCACCAGGCTGGACAGGCCTGTCACGCTGCCGACCGAAGAGCGCGCATTGCTCGCCCCACGCTGTTGCTGCAACGCGACCGCCGGCGGCAGGCCCTCGAGGGCATCGACGTCCGGAATACCCACCTGGTCGATCAGGCGCCTGGCGTAGGGCGCCACCGACTCGAAATAGCGGCGCTGGGCCTCGGCGTACAGCGTGCCGAAGGCCAGCGAAGACTTGCCTGAGCCGGACACCCCGGAAAACACCACCAGCGCATTGCGCGGGATGGCTACATCCACGTCCTTCAGGTTGTGTTCACGGGCGCCCCGCACCACGACGTAGCCGTCTTCGGTCGGGACGCAGGGGGCACCGGTGGGTGAAGACAGCTTCTGGGTCATGGAGGGGCTCGGTATGCGGCAAAAAGGTCTACGTTAGCCAATAACCCTCTGGCGCGCCTACCCCAGGCCGTCAATGGCGAGACGAGGAGCGCCCTTTCGTGGGCGTGGGTGTTCACCAAATGGAACGCTGAAGGGTGATGTGTCGATCTACCGCGGGGCCCGTTGGGCATCTACTGTATAGGGTCGGAGCCGTTGCAAGGCGAATGGCCGCACCTTTCGCAGGCACATGCGGCTTGCACGCCACAGGAGCAGTACATGAGCACCCACGAAACCCACAGTGAGTTGTCGCCCTCGCGCGATTGTCCGATCAACGATGGGGTCCGGGCGATCCAGCGGATTACTTCGCGCAGTGCCGAAGTCGGCGGCGGCATTCCCGTCAGCCGCCTGTTGCCTTCTCGGCACCGGCGAATGATTGGCGCCTGGTGTTTCCTGGACCATGCCGGGCCGGCGGTCTTCGCGTCGGATCATGGTTTGCGCGTAGGGCCGCACCCACACATCGGCCTGCAGACCTTTACCTGGATGATCGAAGGTCAGGTGTTGCATCGCGACAGCCTGGGCAACACCCAGGTGATCCGTCCCGGCCAGGTGAACCTGATGACTGCCGGATACGGGATCACGCATACCGAGGAATCGCTCGAGGGGCAGGATCGGTTGCATGCCGTACAGTTGTGGATCGCGTTACCGAACGCGGCACGGGAGCGCCCGCCGGCCTTCAACCATTATGCGGACCTGCCGAAATGGCGGGTCGATGGCTTGGAGCTGACCCTATTGGCCGGGGCATTCGACCAGTACAAGGCGCCTACGTGCATTTTCTCGCCTCTGGTAGGCCTGGACCTGGTGGCTCAGAGCGCAGTGGATACCGGGCTTGCCCTGGATGCCCGGTATGAATATGGCGTGCTGCCCTTGAGCGGGCAGTGGCGGGTCAATGACGAAGTATTCGGCGAAAACGAGCTCGCCTACCTTGGACGCGGCCTGGACACCCTCGACCTTGAGGCTTCTGCCGGCGCACGTGCCATTGTGCTGGGCGGCTTGCCGTTCGAGGAGGAAATCTTCTTGTGGTGGAACTTCGTCGGCCACAGCAAGGCCGAGATCGCCCAGGCCCAGGAAGAATGGGAGCGGGGTGGTGCCAGGTTTGGCGAGGTCAGCGGTTTCGATGGGCCGCGCCTGACCGCGCCGGCCATTCCCTGGCAAGCATGAGGCGCTCGGCGATGGCGGCTCGTGCGCTTGGCAAGTGCTGGCTGTTCGCCCCGTTGAGCCTGGGCCTGGTGTTGGCTTCACCGGCCCAGGCCGATAACGCCCTGGGCCAGAAGGACACCATCTTCACCGGTATCAACGAACGGCAGGCGGTGGAGCTCGGCATCGCGCCTGGGTTGGTCGAAGGCGCACGCCTGGATGCACTGGTCAGGAATTACTATTTCCAGCGCGATAACCACTCCGACCTGGTCAGCCGCGACCCGACGGAGTGGGCCCAGGGTTTTCTGTTTTCGTTCAGATCCGGCTTCACCGATACGCCGGTCGGGGTGGGCGTAGACGCCCATGCCTTCCTCGGGGTCAAGCTCGATGGCGGCGGCGGCAGTGGCGGCGCTGGCCTGCTCCCGCTGGACGCCTCGCTCAGGCCTGGGGATGAGTTTTCCAGTGCCGGTGCGGCGCTCAAGCTCAGGTACCACGACACCTTGGTGAAGGCGGGCGACCAGTTGGTCGAGACGCCGATCGTGGCGAGCGGGACGAGCCGGCTGTTTCCTCAGTCGTACCGTGGCGTCACTCTGAAGAACCATAGCGTCCAGGGCCTGTGGTTGGATGCGGGGTTCGTCGAGTCCACACGCTTGCGCAACCAGAGCGGCCATTCCCACCTGGTCACGGCCTATGGCGCGCGCAACCGTGCAGGCGTGGCCGCAGACCGCGAAAGCCCGCATATCGGCTGGGTCGGGGGTGTCTACGACCATCCTCGAGGGCTGCAGCTGACGGCCTACGGTGGCCAGCTCGAGGACATGTGGAACCAGTACTACCTGGGAATCTCGCACGTGTTTCGGGTCAATGATGTGCTCGTGCTCAAGCCCTACCTGCATTACTACAAGACCCGGGACGAAGGGCGTAGCCAATTGGGCGCCATCGACAATGACACCTACAGCGGCGGTATCAGTGCGACGGCCTATGGCCAGACTTTGAGCTTGGGCCTGCAGAAGGTCGATGGCCGTACGCCGTTCGACTACATCACCCAGAACGACCGGATCTTCCTCTACCTGAGCAATTCCCAGCAGTTCGCCGACTTCAATGGCCCGGGCGAAAAGTCCTGGCGGCTGCAGTACGAAACGAACCTGGCGCTGCTCGGGGCGCCCTCGCTGCAGTTCATCGCGACCTACACCCGAGGCGAGGCGGACCTGACCCGGGTCGACCCTGGCAGCATCGGCTATGGCTATATCTACAACCCCGATGGCAAGCACGCCAAACACTGGGAGCGTGACCTTGCCTTCAAGTACCAGGTGCCGTCGGGCCCGGCCAAGGACCTGTCGTTGACCCTGCGTTGGGCGTCCCATCGCGAAGGGGGTGGCTATACCGCACCGGGCAATACCCGGGGCAACTCCAGCGCCGATGAGTACCGGCTGATTGTCGACTACCCGATCAGCCTGTTCTGACGGCTATTGAACTCGCACGCTCCTGTAGAGGACTGCCCCAGGAAGTCGGACACCCATCCAACCCTTGGGGCAGTCCAGAGGGGGCATCGGGCTAGAAATGCCACTCCATATGCAGCGTCGGTGCCCGGGTGTTGACGCCAGGTTTGTTCACCGCACCGTACTTGTGGTGCCACCACTCGTATCCGGGCCCGACCCAGAAGGTGTTCCTGACGCCGGCGGCCAGCTTGCCGACGTCGACCATCAACGCACCGCGCACCAGGCTCTCTTCACCGGTATCGTCGTGGAAGTAGTCCTTGCCTTTCTCGGTCTTGTAGCTGGCGAAGCCGTGGAACTTGAACGGCACTTCGCCCACCTGGAACGGGTAGCCCCATGCCAGGTGCACCACATAGTACGGATCGAACTCGATGTTCTCGGTCTTGCAGGCTGACAGCCCGCAATGGTTCCACTCCATGGAGTAGAACAGGCTCAGGTCCAGGTAGCCGGGTACGTCGAACTTGAGCGTGGGCCCCACCAGCAGTTGGCGCTTGCGGGTGGAGAAGTCGGTGTTCTTGTAGTTCAGCTCGACGCCGCCGCTCAGGGCGATGTCCTTGATCGGGCCGTAGCGCAGCGAACGGTCGAAGACCTTGCTCAGGTACAACTGGTGACGGTAGGCCAGGTAGGCTTCCACGGCGCCGGAGTCGCTGTCTTTCTTCGGGTCGTTGGCGTCGGACTTGAGCACATCGAGGTTGAAGAAATCCATGCCCCAGTCGTTGCCGCGGGTATGGCCGAGCTGGTAGATCTCCTTCTGGATCTTCTTGCCTACGGGCGGTTCGCTGAAGTGCTGGCCGTAACGAAAGCCGATGAACGTATCGCTCCATTCGGCGGCATGGCAGGTGGTGGCGAGCGTGCCCAGGGAGAGTGCGGTCAGTACCTTGCAAATGCGTTCTTGTAATTGTTCTGCGTTCATCTAGGTGCGTTTCCGGGTTGGTTTCCGCCTGCGTGTGAGGCGGCGGGGAAGGGCAGTCCAGGACTGCCCAAGGGTCACTTCATGGTCGGCATGACGAAGTCGGCACCGGTGCGGATGCCGCTCATCCAGCGCGAGGTGATGGTCTTGAGGCGGGTGTAGAAGCGCACGCCTTCAGGGCCATGCATGTGGTGGTCGCCGAACAGCGAGTTCTTCCAGCCACCGAAGCTGTGGAAGGCCATAGGCACCGGGATCGGCACGTTGATACCGACCATGCCGACCTGGATCTCATGGCCGAACATGCGCGCCGAGTCGCCGTCGCGGGTGAAGATGGCGGTGCCGTTGGCGTACTGGTGCGCGTTGATCAGCGCCACCGCCTCCTGGTAGCTCTGCACCCGCACCACGCCAAGGACCGGGCCGAAGATCTCTTCCTGATAGATGCGCATGTGCGAGGTGACGTCGTCGAACAGGCTGCCACCGAGGTAGAAACCACCCTCGAAACCAGGTTGCTGCATGCGGAACTGGCGGCCATCGACCACCAGCGTGGCGCCTTCGGCGACGCCGATATCGACGTAGCCGCGTACGCGCTCGAGGTGTTCGCGGGTGATCAGCGGGCCCATTTCTGCGCTTGGGTCGGTGCCGGGGCCGACCTTCAGCGCGCGGACCCGTGGCGCCAGGCGCTCGATCAGCGCGTCGGCGGTGGCATCGCCCACTGCCACCGCAATCGAGATCGCCATGCAGCGCTCGCCGGCGGCGCCATAGGCGGCGCCCATCAGCGCATCGGCGGCTTTGTCCAGGTCGGCGTCGGGCATCACCACCATGTGGTTCTTCGCGCCGCCCAGTGCTTGCACGCGTTTGCCGTTGGCCGCGCCAGTGGCATAGATGTGCCGTGCAATAGGCGTGGAGCCGACGAAGCTCACGGCCTGCACATCGGGGTGGGCAAGGATCGCATCGACCGCCGCCTTGTCGCCGTTGACCACGTTGAACACGCCAGCCGGCAAGCCAGCCTCGGCCAGCAGCTGTGCCAGCAGCAGGGCCGCCGAGGGGTCGCGCTCGGAGGGCTTGAGCACGAAGGTATTGCCGCAGGCCAGGGCCACAGGGAACATCCACAAGGCGACCATGGCGGGGAAGTTGAACGGCGTGATGCCCGCGACCACGCCCAGCGCCTGGCGCATGGCGTGGGAGTCGATGTGGCTGCCGATGTTTTCGCTGACCTCGCCCTTGAGCAGGTGCGGGGCGCCGCAGGCGAACTCGACCACTTCGATACCGCGCACGACCTCGCCCATGGCATCGGAGTGCACCTTGCCGTGCTCGGCGGTGATCAGCGCGGCGAGCCGTTCGGCATTGTGTTCCAGCAGTTCTTTGAAGCGGCTGAGAATGCGTGCGCGGCGCAGGGGCGTGGTGGCCGACCAGGCCGGGAAGGCGGCCTTGGCTGCGGCAACCGCCTGGTCCAGTTCCTCGGCGCTGGCCAATGGAACCCGGGCGCTGCGCTGGCCGGTGGCGGGGTTGCAGATGTCGGCGAAGCGGCCGCTGCGGCCTTCGCTGAGGTGTCCATCGATGAAGTGCTGCAAGGTGATCATGGGGTTTTCTCCAGGCGAGCAGCTCCTTCCTGGCACGTCACAGGTGCCGGGCTTGCGGGCTGCGATTACGGGTGGGTGGTCAGGATGAAGCGGTGTCGGCCGGTTTCAGCGGGGTTGCCCGGCTGCCGAGTGGTACGTCGGCTTGGGGCATGAAGCACATGATCAGCATGCCCATGGCGAAGAAGCCTGCGCATACCAGCAGCCCCAGCCCCAGGCTGTGCTGGGTGGCGATACCGCTGAGCAACAGGGGCGCGAAGGCGGCGAGGCCGCGGCCGAAGTTGAAGCAGAAGCCGGCACCGATGGTGCGCACACGCACGGGATACAAGGCGCTGAAGTACGAGGCGAACAGGCTGGCGAAGGCATAGAAGAAGGCGTACACCGGGCCCAGCCAGAACAGGACTTGGTTGTCGGTGGTCAGCGCATAGAGTGCCAGCATCACCGCGCTGCCCAGCAGCGACAGCAAGGTGGCGTTGCGCTTGCCGATACGGTCGGCGATCAGGCCAAAGGCATTGATCCCGATGAAGGCGCCGATGTTCAGGATGGTCATGAAATGCGCCATCATGCCGATCGCAAGCCCTCGTTCGTGCACCAGGTAGGTCGGCAACCAGGTGCTGGCACCCCAGAAACCGATCACCGAGCAGCTCGCCGCGGCAGTGCCCAGCAAGGTCACGCGCAGCAGGCCTGGGCCGAAGATCTCACGCACCGAAGCATTCACCGGCGCATCCGCGCGGGCCGCGTCCTTCTGCGCTTTCCATTCGGGAGACTCGGGCACGAACAGCCACAGGTACAGCACCGGAATCAGGGTCGAAACCCCCGCCGCCAGGAACAGCATCTGCCAGTTCGGCAGGAACGCCTTGCCGGCCATTGCCGCGATGGCAGCGCCCACCGGGAACGAGCTGAGCACGAAACCGGTGGCGCGGGCCCGCTGGTGTACAGGCCAGGTTTCGGCGATGTAGGCCGAGACGATGCCCCAGACGCCACCCAGGCCAAGGCCCGAGAGGAAGCGCAATACCAGCAGCAGGTACCAGTTGTGGGTGCAGGCCACCGCCATGGTCAGTGCGCCGAAGCTCACCAGCGACAGCAGCAAGGCCTTGCGCCGGCCGTGGTTGTCCGAATACCACCCGGTCGTGATGCTGCTCATGCCGATGCCCAACAGCGTGGCCGAGGCGAGCATGCCGGCTTGGCCGATGGTCAGCCCCAGGTCCTGCTGGATCACCGGCAGGGCGATGGTCAGCAGGATGATTTCCATTGCGTCGAACAGGTAGGCGAGGAAGCCGCCCACCAGCACATGCCATTTCGAGATGCTGCGCATGGTCGGGCTCCTTCAGCGGTTCGGCCGGTGGTGGGAGGAAAGGGTCGGGTCGGTGTGCCGCATGGTGTTCTCCTTGTTCTTGTTGTGTACGGCATCGGGCGCACAAGGCGCCGGCCAGGAGGTGTCTACAGCAGGGTGCAGCTTTCCTCGAAGCTCAGGCGCGGGCTTCGCGGGAACAGTTTGGCGGGGTCGCCGTACCCGAGGTTGCAGAGGAAGTTGACCCGGATGCGTTGCCCGGGAAAGCTGCCGCCATCGCCGAAGAATTCGGCCTCGACCTGGGCATGGTCGAAGCCCGACATCGGCCCGCAGTCCAGGCCCAGGGCGCGGGCGGCGAGAATGAAGTAGCCGCCCTGCAGCGAGCCGTTGCGCAGCGCCGCAGCCTCGATCATGTGTGGCTGCGCGGCGTACCAGTCGCGCATGCCTGGGTTGTGCGGGAACAGCTTCGGCAGTTGCTCGTGAAAGTCCGCGTCGTAGCCAATGATGGCGGTGACCGGCGCGTTCAGGGTCTTGTCCACGTTGCCCGCGGCGAGCGCCGGCAGCAGCCGGGCCTTGGCGTGGGCGCTGCGCAGGAAGACGATGCGCGCCGGGCAGCCATTGGTGCTGGTTGGGCCCCAGCGCACCAGGTCGTAGATGGCGCGCAGGGTGTGGTCCTCGACGGGCTTGTCGAGCCAGCCGTTCTGGCTGCGGGCTTCGCGAAACAGCAGGTCCAGGCTCTGTTCCGACAGTGTCTGTCTCATGGTGCCGAACTCCTTGGTGGTCAGCGGGTATGGCGCTGGCGCTCGGCCAGCGAACGGGGGGTGACGGTTTCGCCTTCGTTGCTACCGCCCAGGAAGAACTCCACCGACATCGGCGGGCCCCACTGGTAGAGGCTGGAGTCGCAGGCCTGGGTGCAGTTCATGGGCGAGGCATGGTTGAACAGGTCGCCGTCGGTGAAATGCTCGATGAGGTTGCCCGAGGGGTCGCGCCAGTAATCGAAGATCTGACTGCCGAGCACATGGCGCCCGACGCCCCAGAACGGCGTCCAGCCTTGTTCGTTCATCCAGGCGTGCCCCAGGCACTGGGCATCGAAGTCCTGCACCTCGAACGAGGCGTGATGGACCACGTCCCGCCCGGCCTGGAACAGTGCGATGGTGTGATGGTCGGTCCAGTTCTCGCCACGGTCCAGGCGCAGGAAGGCGGCGGATGGGCACTGTTGGTCGCCTTCGACGATCAGGTCCGAGGGCAGCATGCCGAGCACATCGCGGTACCAGGCCATCATCCGGGGCATGTCGGCAACGCCGATGGCGACATGGCCCAGGCGCATGACCTGCGCCGGCCCCTTGCCGGGGCGCTGGACTTCGCCGAAGCGGCGTTTCTCCACCGCCGAGTTGAGCACCAGCGCGCTGCGTTGGGGGAGGGCCTCTACGGGCTGGATGCCATGCACCAGCTCGATGCGCCGGCCGGAGGGGTCGTGCAGTACCACACACCGGCCACCGCCCGGGTGCGCCAGCGCCTGGATCGACGAGGCCCCGGGCAGGCGTTCGGCAGCCTGCAGGTCGGCGAAGGACTCGACCGCGAAGGAGATGGCGCCCATCGCGGGGGTATCGGCGCGTTCGGCGATATAGACGTAGGGCAGGGGGCCGGTGCCCCGCAGGTACAGGCGCTGTTCCGTTCGGTGGCTGACGATCAGGCCGAAGTCGCCCAAAAATCGTTCGAGGCGGTCAAGATCGGCGTGCCGGTAGACCACATGGTTGATGTCTTTGATGTGCAACATGGCTGCGCTCCTTGGCAGAGGGCCGTCGACAGGTTCGGGCATTCGCGGGCAGGGCCTTTTTCCAGGCGGCCGCAGGCGCGGACCGCGAATCGGTCCGGGCGCAGGCAGCCGGGATCACCGACACGGCACTGGGCCGGTCGGGGAAGTTCCTGCGGGAAGCGAACGGGGTTGGGCGAACGACTGTGGCGCGGCCTCAGGCCGGCGGCGTCTCGGCGACGATCGGGTTGCTCAGGGTGCCGAGGCCTTCGATCTCGACGGTGCAGACATCGCCAGGCTGCATGAACAGCATCGGCCGGCGGGCCCAACCGATGCCCGCCGGGGTGCCGGTGACGATCACATCGCCAGGCTCCAGGGTCACCGCCTCGCTGAGCACGCTGATCAGCTGCGGCACATCGAAGACCATGTCGGCTGTATTGGCCTGTTGTTCGATCTTGCCGTTCAGGCGTGTGGTCAGGGTCAGGCCGCGGGCGCCGGGCGGCAGCTCATCGGCACTGACGAAGGTCGGGCCGAAGGCACCGGTGGCATCGAAGTTCTTGCCGATGGTCCATTGCGGGGACTTGAACTGGTAGTCGCGCACCGACGCTTCGTTGAAGATCGCATAGCCTGCGACATGCTCCAGCGCCTGGTCCTGCGGAATATGGCGGCCGTGGCGGCCAATGATCACGGCCAGCTCGCCTTCGTAGTCGAGCTGTTCGGAAACGTGCGGGCGGACGATGGCCTCGCCATGGCCAACCAAGGAGGTGGCAAAGCGCGGGAAGAAGGTGGGGTAGCTGGGCTGCTCGTAGGGGCTTTCCTTGGTGTGGTCGGCATAGTTCAGGCCGACGCAGACGATCTTGCCAGGCCGCTCGATGGGGGGCAGGTAACGGATGCGTGAGGTATCGAGCTGGGGCGCCTGGCTCAGTTGCTGATGGGCCTCACGCAGCGCCTCCTGGCCACGGCCGAGCAGCGTCAGTAGCGAGCCGGGGTAACCTGGCAGGTTCTCGGTAAGGCCACGCAAGCCACTGTCGGTTTCCACGGCCAGGCCCTTGGTGGTGCCTTGGACAAAATGTACGAAACGCATGATCTGTACCTCGCTGTTATTGTTGTTCAAGGTTTCCAGTAAAAGGGTACGGTACCGTACCGTTTCGTCGAGATTCCCATTAGTCGTGGCGGGTGTCAATCAATGCGCTAAGACGTTTTTCGAATAGAGCGGGTGGTGGACGCTTCGATTTCATTACATGCCTGGAGCTCCAGTCGTGGTGCAGGTAGGCTATGAAGCGAGCCCGCGCGCGCAGTACAGGCCGCTAGCGCTGATGCCTGTGGGAAGGGGCGCAAAATCAAATAGTGATGTGTTATTCGATGAAGAGGTGTTGCTTGAGCGAGCGCGTGGAGAGTCAGCGGCAGGTCGAAAAGCGTGAAGGCATTCTCGCCGCGGCGACGGAGATGTTCCTGGAAGAGGGCTACGCGGGCGTCAGCGTCGATGGGATCATTGCCCGCATCGGTGGCTCCAAGCGCACGCTGTATGCCTATTTCGGTGACAAGGATGGCCTGTTCGCCGCGATTATCGCCCGCTTGTGTGATGAGATCGTCAACCCGCTCAAACACATGAACCTGGCCCGCAAGCCCTTGCCCGAGGCTTTGCGCATCATTGCCGAAACCTTCCTCGGGGTGGTGCTCGCCCCGCGCACGATCGCCATCCACCGCTTGATCGTGGCCGAGGCGCTGCGGGCGCCGGAGGCGGCCAAGGCATTCTTCGAGGCTGCGCCGGGTGCGGCCTACGGTTGCTTGCAGGATTATTTCGAATGGGCAGCCCAAGAAGGCCTCGTGTGCCCAGGGGATGCACAGACCCGCGCCGTGCTCTTTCTCGACGCGCTGACGGGGGACTTCCAGCTGCGTTGCCTGCTGGGCTTCATGGAAACGCCCACCCAGGTCGAACGACAGCGCCGCATCGACGATGCCATCGTGGTGTTCCTGGATGGGCTGAAACCCGCGACCGGCCTGCCGTCGAGCTAAGGTCCGGGGCTTCGTTCGCAGCGCGTTCTGCAGGCGGAACGCTGTGGCCCATCCAGGGGCTCTAGCGGCCGTTGCGAGAGATCACTAACGTTTTCTGTTTGGCACCGTTACATGAACGCCTTCAGGAGACCTGGATGAGGCCTTGCAGAAAATCCGCCGCGCTGTTGTCACTGGCCACGGCCCTGGGCAGTGCCGAGGTCGTCGCCGATGCCGTCAGCCTTCCACCCTTGCCGCTGGGCAATACCAGTTTCCTGGACGGGATCGTGCGACCCGGGATGCTGTTCGAGTTGCCGATCCAGCATTACCGTGCGCAAGACGCCACCGACGCCCATGGCAGCGCGGTGCCGGGGCGGCAGAAAGTGCACAGCACCACGGTCCTGCCACACCTGGCCTATATCACCGAGCACAAGATCCTGGGCGCCAACTACGGGATGGAAGTGCTGTTGCCGCTGGTGCACCTGGACGTCGATATCGACAACGGCCCGGACGCGTCACGCACGCGCCAGGGTGACTTGATCTTCAGCCCTCTGTTGCTGCAGTGGGACCCCGTGCAACTGTTCGGGCGACCCTACTGGCAGCGCCTGAACCTGGTGATCACTGCACCGACCGGTGATTATGACCGGGACGCCAGCCTCAACACCGGCAGCAACCTGTGGGTGGTCAGCCCGCACTACGCCTTTACCTGGGAGCTGACCGACCGCCTCGAAGTCAGCGGGCGCCTTCACTATGCCTGGTCCAGCCGCAACGACGATCCGGCCAGCCGGCTGCAGGCCGACAGCGTCCAGCCGGGCGAAGCGATACACAGCAATTTCTCGGTCTCCTACGCGGTGTCCGACGCCTGGCGCGTAGGCCTTGCTGGCTACCAGCTGGAACAGCTATCGGCCGACCGGGTCGATGGCCACCGGCAGAGCGACTCCCGCGAGCGCGTGCTGGCCTTTGGTCCGGGGGTGATGTACCGCCATGCGCGGCATATGTTCTACGCCAATTACTATGTCGAGCAGGGCGCGAGGAACCGCTCCGAAGGCAACCAGCTCACCTTGCGTTACCTCTTGCCGTTCTAGCGCGAAGGGGCGTTCGGGTTTTTCGTTCAGGAAATGGAACGCTGTGTGCCATTCACCCCCCTGGCGAAGCGGGAATGGGTTTACTAATTTCCCAACGACGCCAGCGCGTCTTTATCCAAGCAGAGGAGATCGAGAGATGTGGAGCAAACCCAGCTATACCGACTTGCGCATTGGCTTCGAAGTGACGATGTACTTCGCCAATCGCTGACAGGCCGAGCCCCGGCTTGCCGGAGCCTAGGTGTCGTGGTGCTTGCTTAAAGCCCTGAGGAAATCGCATGAAGCTCAACCATTGCACGTCTGAAAACCGCCTCGGCGAAGCCCGTATCTGCGCGAGGCTGGGGTCATTGTTGTTGGTTGCCAACCTGGCGGGCATGTCGCTGACGGCCATGGCCGATACCCCGCCGGCGCCGGGGGCGCCGATTCCGGCTACCGAAGGCTTCGAGAAGCGCGTTGTCGCCACTGGCTTGGCGAACCCACACAATATGGTCCTGGGCCCCGACGGCTACCTGTGGCTGACCGAGCAGGTCAGCCGGAAGATCACCCGCGTGAACCCCAAGACCGGTGAGGTGAAAGTCGCCCTTGCCGTTGCCGATGCCGTGCACTCCCAGGCGGCCAACGGGCACCATGAGCAGGACGGCCTGCTCGGGATCGCCCTGCACCCGCGGTTGCTCAAGGGCACCGGGCAGGACTATGTCTACGTATCCCTGACCTACGCCGGCGGCGACTCCGAGGCCTTCCCCAACCGCACGCTGATCCGCCGCTACACCTACGACGCCAAGACCAACACCTTGGGCGAAGCTACGGACCTGCTCAAAGGCCTGCCCTCGGCCCGCGACCACCAGAGCGCACGCCTGCTCTTCGGCCCGGACGACAAGCTGTACTACTCCATCGGCGACCAGGGCGCGAACCAGCTTTCCTACCTCTGCGAACAGAACAAGGCGCAGATGACGCCGACCGCTGCAGACGTCAGCAAAAGCGACTGGGTTCACTACGCAGGCAAGATCCTGCGCCTGAACCTGGACGGGTCGGTGCCTGACGACAACCCGGTGATCAACGGTGTGAAGAGTCACGTCTATGCCTACGGGATCCGCAACGTCCAGGGGATGGTGTTCGTCGGTGACAAACTCTTCGCCACCGAGCAGGGCCCCAACAGCGACGACGAGCTCAACCTCATCGTCAAGGGCGGCAACTACGGCTGGCCCTACGTGGCCGGCTTCAAGGATGGCCAGGGTTACGCCTACGCCAATTACAGCGCTGCCAAAGGTGGCTGCAAGGGCAACGAAGACCAGTACCAGAACGGCCTGAAAGTCCCGGAAGGCATTCCGGTGCAGCAGGAAACCCAATGGTCTTCCACGGCATTCGTCGAGCCGCTCAAGACGCTGTTCAGCGTCGGCAATGACTACGTCTACAACCAGCCGGCCTGCAAGGAGAACAACCTGTTCTACATCTGCTGGCCCACCATCGCACCGTCCTCGGTCACCTATTACCCCGCGTCCGGTAACGCTGCCAAAGGCTGGGGCAACTCGTTGCTGATCACCAGCCTCAAGCGTGGCGTGGTGTATCGGATCCAGCTCGATGGCTCCAAGACCGTGCCGATGGGCGATGCAACGCCGGTGTTCCGCTCGTTGAACCGCTACCGGGATATTGCCGTCGACCCCAGCGGTGAGGTGATCTACGTGGCCACGGATATCGAAAGCAGCCTGGGCACCAACGACAAGGGCAGCGCGGCAGCGAAGTTCGAGAACCCTGGTGCCATCCTGGCGTTTCGCAGTACGGGCAAGTAGCGCCTGATTGCATGCTCCCGCCATGGCGTGTAGCGTCTAACGCCTGACGATCACTCAAGGCGGTGGGCATGCAATGAACGTTTCCGAGATCGAACCCCAAGCGGTCGACACCGCGATCACCCGCAGTGCAATCTTCCTCGTGGCGACCTTGACGCCAGGTAGCGAACACCGTGACACCGTGCGCGCCTTGTGTGGCGACCTGGCCGGGCTGGTCCGTTCGGTCGGCAAGCGCGTACCGTCGGGCAACCTTTCCTGTGTACTGGGTTTCGGCGCCACGGCCTGGGGTGTACTGTTCGGCGCGCCATACCCGGCATCGCTGCACCCGTTTCGCGAAATCGGTACCGGGGAGCGCGTGGCAGTCGCCACACCCGGGGATATCCTCTTGCATATCCGTGCCGAACAGATGGACTTGTGCTTCGAGTTGGCGGCGCAGGTCATGAAGCGCCTGGGGGCGGCTGTGACGGTCGTCGATGAAGTCCAGGGTTTTCGCTACTTCGACATGCGCAGCATCATCGGCTTCGTCGACGGCACGGAGAACCCCAGCGGCCGCGAAGTCGCCAAGTTCACCCTGGTTGGCAACGAAGACCCGTCGTTCGTGGGGGGCAGCTATGTGCTCGTGCAGAAGTACCTGCATGACATGACGGGGTGGAACGCACTGTCCACCGCCGACCAGGAAAATATCATTGGCCGCACCAAGCTGTCGGATATCGAGCTGGATGCCTCGGTCAAGCCCAGTTGCTCCCACAGCGCCCTGACCACCCTGGACAAGGACGGCCAGGAAGTGAAGATCCTTCGGGACAACATGCCGTTCGGGCGTCCGGGGGCAGGGGAGTTCGGCACCTATTTCATTGGTTACGCACGCTCGCCCGCGCCTATCGAGGAGATGCTCGAGAACATGTTCATCGGCAAGCCGCCCGGGAACTATGACCGCTTGCTCGATTACAGCCGCGCTGTCACGGGTGGATTGTTCTTCGTGCCTTCCGCCACGTTCCTGGATGGCCTGGCGTAATAAACGAGCCAAAACACGGCGAAGGGGGCTGGCGCAAAGTTTTTGATTTTTTTGAAAAAAACGCTTTACAGGCTTTCGCAACCCCCTTAATATGCGCGCCACACGACAGGCACATAGCTCAGTTGGTTAGAGCACCACCTTGACATGGTGGGGGTCGTTGGTTCGAGTCCAATTGTGCCTACCAAATACAAGCCCAGGTGTTCCGGGCACGAAAAGGGCGATCCGAAAGGGTCGCCCTTTTTGCTTTCGCTCCATGCCCCTTGCAGGAGCGACCTTGTGCCGCGAAAGGACCGCAACGCGGCCCTGTCTCTTTGCAAGGCGTGCACGAACGCCTCTGCTTCAATCCAGCGCTTTCACAGCCCCATCACCATCTCATGCCACGCCATGCCGCCATGGTCAGAGGCCGAAGGCTTCACATAGCGGTAGCCCATGCGCGTGTACAGCGGCACATGGCGCTCCTTGCACATGAGGTGAATGGTGCGTTTGCCCATGGCCCGCATGCGCTCGATGAAAGTGTCCATCATCGTCGTGGCATAGCCCTTGCCCTGGTGCGCGGGGTCGATCACCACCGACATGATGACGGCATTGGGCGCCTGGCTATCGTGGCCCACCAGCTCCTTGAATGCCTCGTCGGACATGACCACGTCGTGGGCGCAGCCGCAGTTGATGAAGCCGATGGTCTGGCCATCGAGTTCCATGATCAGGAAGCCTTGCGGGTATTGGGCGATGCGCGTCGCGATCTTTTCGCGGGTGGCCGCCTCGTCGCCTTCGTAGGCCTCGGTCTCGATCTGGAAGCAACGGTCGACATCCGACGGGCTGGCGGTGCGGAAGGAAGGTGTACTCATGGCGGTCTCGTTCGGGTGATCTGACGGTCTTGGCAAGTGCCGTCGAAGACCTCCGATTGTCCGTTTGCCAGCCTCAAGATCAAGCGTGGCGAAAGGAAAAACATCGTTGTATAGTGTTATAACATAACATATTGTTGTGGGCGGCCATGCCGACATGGCTATTCCGTGTTTCCACCTTGGGAATTTGCCCGTGATCCTGTGCCAAGACCTGCAATGGGGCGCCGTCAATCGCCCACTGACGCCATGCCTCAACCTCAGGCTGCCCACCGGCAGCGTCACCGCGGTGGTGGGCGCCAACGGGAGTGGCAAGAGCAGCCTGTTGAAGGTGATCGCGGGGTTGCAGATGCCCTTGTCGGGACGCGTGCGCGTGGCGCTTCCAGACGCTGGTGGAATCGGCTATCTGGTTCAGCAATCGGCCATCGACCGCCAGTTTCCCATCGACCTGGCCGGGCTGGTCAGCGGCGGCTTCTGGGGGCAGCGCCTCACGCGCTCGCAGCGCAGGCACCAACTCGAACAGGTGCTGGAGGCGTGGGACCTCGGCCAGCTCCAGTCCCAGCCCTTGCAGGCGCTTTCCGGTGGCGAGCTGCAACGTGCCCTGCTGGCCAGGCTGAGCCTGACCAAGCCTTCCCTGATGCTGCTCGACGAGCCCGATGCGGCGCTCGACGACAATGGCCAGGCCCTGCTCTGGCGGCACATCGAGGCTTGGCACAAGGCCGGTTGCACCCTCGTCGTCGTCAGCCACGACCTGGCCCGAGTGCGAGCATCGATAGAGCAGTGCCTGGTGATCGACCGGCAAGGCTGCCGACATGGGCCGAGCCGCGCGTTGATCGCCCAGCCCGGCTTGGCCCAGGTGGGTTGAATGGTCGATCTACTGTGGCAGCCCTTCGCCGAATTCGCCTTCATGCGCCGCGCATTGCTCGGCGGCCTGACACTGGCGCTGAGCGTCGCGCCGCTCGGGGTGTTCCTGGTGGTGCGGCGTATGAGCCTGATCGGTGATGCGATTTCCCATGGCATCCTGCCGGGGGCGGCACTGGGCTTCTGGCTGGCCGGTTTGTCGGTGATGACGATGACCCTCGGCGGACTCGTGGCCGGCCTGGCGGTGGCGGGCTTTTCGGCCCTGGTCAGTCGGCACACGGGCTTGCGCGAGGACGCCAGCCTGGCTGCGGTCTACCCGATCTCCCTGGCTTCGGGCGTGCTGCTGCTGGGCCTGGCCGGCAAGCGCCTGGACTTGCTGGGGTTGCTGTTCGGCTCGGCACTGGCCGTCAACGAAGCGACCTTGCACGTCATGTACAGCGTGGCGGCTGGCAGCCTCGTACTGTTCGCCGTGATCTACCGCCCCTTGCTGCTCGACAGCCTCGACCCGGTGTTCCTGCGCACCGTCAGCCGCCAAGGTGCCCTGGCCCATGGGCTGTTCCTCGGCTTGGTGGTGCTCAACCTGGTGGTTGGCTTCCAGGCCATTGGGGCGTTGATGGTGGTGGGCCTGATGATGCTGCCGGCCATCGCCGCGCGCTTCTGGAGCCAGAGCCTGCCTCGGTTGATTGTCATCGCGGCGGTGATCGGCATGGCCTCGGTGTGGCTGGGGCTGCTGCTTTCCTTCTACGTTTCGCTGCCCAGTGGCCCGGCAATCGTCGTCATGGCCGGGGCCGCGTACCTGTTGTCGGTGATGGGCGGGCCGGTGCATGGCCTGTTGCGTCGCCATTATTCGCCGGTCGTTCATTGAGGAACCTGTATGCGCCTATCGCTCTTTCTGATCATCCTGTTGCTGTCGCCGGTGCTGTCTGCCGGCGAGCGGGTCAAGGTCGTCACCAGTTTCAGCATCCTTGCCGACATCACACAGCAGGTGGGAGGCAGGCATGTCGAGATCATCAACCTCGTGGGCCCCGACAGCGATGCGCATGTGTATGAAACGACCCCCGACGATGCCAGGCATGTCGCAGCTGCCGACCTGATCGTCGAGAACGGCCTGCATTTCGAGCCATGGCTGGAGCGGCTGGTGCGTAGCAGCGACACCCAGGCCAAGGTGATCCGCGCCAGCCACGGGGTCATCCCACGTACCCTGGAGGAAGACGGCCACGCGGTGGCCGACCCCCATGCCTGGAACAGCCTGGCCAATGCCAAGCTCTACGCCAGCAACATCGCCAAGGCGCTGGAGCAGGTGGACCCTGGCCATGCGCAGGCCTACCGCGCGAACCTGGCGGCCTACACGCAGCAGATCGATGCGCTGCTGCTTGAGGTGCGCAAGCGCTTCGCGGCACTGCCACCCGGCAACCGCAAGATCGTCACGTCCCACGATGCGTTCGGCTACCTCGGGCAAGCCTACGGCATCACCTTCGTCGCGCCCCAGGGGCTGTCCACCGAACGGGAGGCTTCGGCACGAGAGGTGGCGGACTTGATCACGCTGATCCGCAAAGAGGGTATCAAGGCGGTGTTCATCGAGAACATCAAGGACCCGCGGCTGCTGCAGCAGATCGCCGATGAGACGGGGGCGGGTATCGGCGGCACGCTGCACTCCGATGCGCTCGCAGCCCAAGGGCCGGCTAGCAGTTACTTGGGGATGTATCGGCTGAACGTGCAGACCATCACCCAGGCCTTGGGAGGCCAGTGATTGCCAGGTGACCTGCGGTGCATCTACCTCGGCTGCAACGACACCCCAAGCACCCGCGCACTTTGCAGGGCGAACCAGAACGTGGCGACGTCGGCGGTGCTGTCCAGCGAACGGCCGCTGATCGCTTCGATGCGGCGCGCCCGGTACACCAGCGTCTGCTTGTGCACATGCAGGCGGTGGGCAGCATTGACCCAGGAGCGGTTCTCTTCGAGAAACACCTGCAAGGTGTGCAACAGGTAGGTGCCGTTGGCCTGGTCGTAGTCATGCAGCGCGCCGAGCACGGCGCGGAATGCGTGGTCTGCCTCGTCGGGCGTGCGCGGCAGCCAGGGGGTGTCGGTTTCCAGCTGGGCGTAGCGGCACACCCGGCGCTGGCCATGGGTATGTGCCAGGGCCAGGCGGGCTTCGCGCAGGGCGTCCGGGCCACGCTGGGCCTGGCCGAGCGCGGCGCTGGAGCCCAGTTGCAGGTCGAGCTGGGCGCTGTAGCCCTCCTGCAGGCCATCGCGGTGCAGCAGGATCAGCTCCTGCCCCTGGGCGCGGACCAACGCGGACTCGTCCAGCGGGCGCAGCTGGTCTTCCCAGGTGTTGCCATTGGCTGGCAGGCGCGCTGCCGAGATCACCGTGTCGGCCAGCGTCACGCCTGGCAGATGGGCACCCAGACGCTCGAGCAACGCATCCGTTTGCAGGCGCTGCTGCAAAAGGTCGTCGAGCAGCTCCGAGCCCAGGCGCAGGCGCCGCTCCCGCTCAGCCTGCAGGCGTTGCACTTCCAGGCCCAGCACCGCTGTCAGGTGGTGGAGCATGCCGTAGTCGGGCAGCCGTGTGCCGCTGACCACCAGCAGGCAGCCCGGCTCGCTGGGCAGCTCGATGCTCAGGGCTTCGCCGGTTGGCAGGGCATGACGACGCACCATCGGTTGATGGCCGCCTTGGCGTTGGCGTGCTGCACCGAGGCTGGCCGCCAATGCAGCTGGCAGTTCGGGCAGACCGGGAGCCCAGGGGGTGAACCTCCCCATCGATACCAGGTACAGGTGGCATTGGATATCCGCCTGCAGGCGCGTGAGCAGGGCCGGCAGGCCCAGGCCCTGGATGCTCAGGCGGGCGCTTTCGTAGACCTTGGCCAGGGCCCCGCGTCGGGCGAATTCATCCTGCTGGTTGGCATCGATGATGGCTCGGGTCACCGCGGCGAAGGGCACCCCGTATTCGGTGAGGATCACCGGGAAGCCCAGCGCCTCGGCCTGTTCGGCCAGGGCGCTGATGTCCGCAGGGGCCTGCATGTGCTCGCCGATCATCATGCCGGCGATGCCTGCCTGGGCCAGCCGCGCGACATAGGCCTGTTGCTCGGCCGGCGCCTTGGGGATGCCCAGCCCGGTGGTCATCAGCACGTCGCCTTCACCCAGCCATTCGGTGGGGTCAGGCAATTCGCAGACATGGGCCCAGCGCACGTTGTGGTCCAGTCCCTTGGCACCACTGAGCAGCCGCGAACGGAGTTCCGGTATCGCAATCAGGTCACGAACGCGTTGCAACATGCGCAGGCCGCTCCACGCGGTGGTCAAGGGTAGGCCTCCCATACTGCCTCAAGCGTGCGGTGTCACCAACTGGCGGGCAACATGCCCAGGGCCGACAGCACCGCGTACACGCCGCTGGAAACGAAGATCAGCACGATCAGCCCCTGCATCACCGGGTGCGCATACCAGCCACAGGTGAATGCCGGCTGCTGATCGCCTGCCTTGCGCGCGGCATTGAGCAACAGGATCGGGATGATGCCCATCAGCACGCCGCCAAAGGTGCCGGCGAAGTACAGCGCATTGACGAAGCCGCTGAAGCCCGAGTACGCCACCACGATCGGCGGCAGGGTCACCACGGCCAGCACCATCAGGCGCTTGCGCTTGTTACCCTCATCGCCCAGGCGCATCTGGTCGAAGATATTGGTGAACAGGCAGCCGCCCAGGCCCCAGTAGGAGGTCAGCATGGCCAGCAAGGCGAAGGCATTGGCCACATAGTAAGCCCACTGCCCGAGCGACTTGCCCCAGCTCAGGGTGGCCACTTCGCTCAAGTGCTCGGTGCCCACCAGTGCGATCACCGACGCCGGGATGGCTGCCACCAGCACCAGGGTCAGCAGCATGCCGCCGATGATCAGCCCCGGGATACGCCTAGGCGTCTCCAGGTTGCCGCGCACGATCTCCGGCACCAGGAACTGTGCACCGAACACGAACACGGCTAGGTTGAAGATCGGCACCACGTACTGCCACTGGCTCTGCCACAGGTGCACGAGGGATGAGTCTTCATGCAGCACGGTGGCACCGATCAGCAGGCAGACGATCAGCACCATGCCCGAGCTGATCAGCTTCTCCGCCACGCCCAGGGCCTTGAGGCCCAGGTACAGCACCAGCGCTGCGGGGATGAAGAACAGCAAGCTGCCTTGTTGCCGGGTCAGGCCGTACTGGCCGAAGAAGTCGGCGAGGATATTGCCGCTGCCGCTGATGTAGGCAATGAGCGCGCCATAGCTGTTGGCGGCGACGGCGAAGAAGATCAACCAGCCGCCGAACGTACCCAGGTATTTGCGCGACAAGCCACTCAACTGCAGGTTCTGGCGCGTGCGCAGGCAACTTTCGGCCACGTAGAGCATGGTCACCACGCAGAACAGGCACGTTACCAGCAGGCACACCAGCAACGGGATGTAGCCGACCTTGCGGGCGGCGAAGGCCATGCTGAGCACGCCCGCGCCGATGTTGGTGCCGATGATGATGCCGAGCGTTTCGAAGCGCCCCAGCGCGTGGGCCTTGAGGCCGGACTCCTGGAGCGTCTGTTGTTGTACACCCACTTCTTGTACCTCGTATTTGTCTGTGGGAAAGCGGCTGGTGTGTGGTCAGTCGAGAATCAGGTAGGTCTTGCGCACGGTGGTGCGGATGTCCCAGGTGCCTTGGGTATTGGCTTCGAAGTACAGGGCGTCGCCCGCCTTGAACGCGATGGGCTGGCCATGCTCGGGGGTGAAGCTGCCTTCGCCGGCCACGATATAGCTGTATTCGGCCTGGGCCACCTGGCGGCGGAAGGTGCCGGGGGTGCATTCCCATACGCCGGTGGTGCCCTTGCCGTCTGGCAGGGTGCGGTGCGCGGCAGTGCGCGCCTGGGCGCCATCGTCGCCCAGGGCGGTGGGTTCGCTGAAACCTGGCTGGTCGTCCAGGCGGATACGGATCAGGGACATGAAAGGTTCCTCAGGCTTTGTCTTCGAGGCCGGCCGGGGCGAACCGGGCCAGGTAGCGGTCCATGGCGGCCGGGCGTTGCCCGGCCAGTTCCGAGCGCTCCTTGCGCAAGACGGCGTTGCGTACCAGCGAACCGCCCAGGTAGCGGACCGGCTCTGGTGGGAAGGTGCGGCAGCTGCGCTCTACCAGCGGGCACTGGCTCCATGGGTCGTTGCGGCCAAGCGCCAGGCTGGCGAGGATGCGCCCGCCCAGGCGGCTGGGGCCCACGCCGTTGCCGCTCCAGCCGATGCCATAGTGGATGTTGTGGTGGCCGTCGAGGCGGCCGAACACCGGCAGGCTGTCGTAGGTACGGTCGATCGGCCCGGACCAGCGCGCCTCCACCGGTACGCCCCGGAGCATCGGGTAGGTCCGGTGCAGGTCGGCTTCGGTCAGTGCCAGGCTGGCCTGGTCCTCGCTGAACACCTGGCCAATACGCGAGCCGTAGCTGATGGCGCCAGTGCCCTTGCCGAAAGCGATGCGCCCGTCATGGGTGGTGCGGTAATAGTCGACCATCAGTTGCGAGTCGGTGATCGATTCGCCGCCCGTCCAGCCGATATCTCGCAGGCGACCAGGTATGGCCTGGGTCGCCACGATCGAACTGTTGACCGGTACGATCAGCTTGGACAGTGAGGGCAGGGCAGCGGCCCAGGCGTTGACGGCCAGTACCACGGAACCTGCGCGTACGCAGCCCAGGGCCGTCTTCACGCTGGCGGGCTGGCCGGGCTCGATGTGGTGCACGGCGGTGCCCTCGTGGATCTCGACGCCGCTGGCCAGCGCCACGCGGCGCATGCCTTCGACCAGCAGGGCCGGTTGCACGGTGGCATTGCTGCGCTCGAACACGCCCGCCAGGTGCACCGATGAGCCCGTGCGCCGGGCTACCTCACGTGCGTCGAGGCGTTCGAACGGCTGCACGCCCAGGCGCTCGCAGGCGGCCAGGGTGGCGTTCCAGGTGTCGACATGCTGGGGCGTGGTGGCAGTCCACAACCAGCCGCTCTGGCGAAAATGCGCATCGATGCCGTGGCGCTCGCAGAACGTGCCCAGCTCGGTGATGGCGTGTTCAGCGGCTTCGCCCAGCAGGCGCGCTTGGTCGGGGTCGCAGAAGCTGCGCAGGGTGCCGATCTTCGGCCACCAGGACATCACGAAGCCGCCGTTGCGACCGGAGGCGCCGCCGCCACAGACGTGCTGCTCGAGCACCATCACCCGCGCGCCAGGCTCCTGCTCCTTGAGGGTCAGGGCCGTCCACAGGCCGACGAAGCCGCCGCCGATGATCACCACATCGGCGTCATGGTTGCCTTGCAGCGGCTGCGTGGCCTGTTGCAGCAAGGAGGTCGCCGTCATCCAGTGGCTGGGTTTCAAAGGCGGGGTGGGTGTCAGTTTCATTGTTGGCCCCTGGTGGTGGTTGGAAGGCTCTAGTGTTTCCACTCCCCACCGGGGCGACAATTAGACGCACATAAGAATTCGTATTAGCACTTCATACGCTCGTACAAAGCATCGCGCTCGCAGCCCAGCAGCTTCCACAGGCTCGCGGCGCACGCCAGCACCGCGAACCCCACGCCGACCCACAGCGCCAGGGAAGCGCCGCGTGCCGAATACACTTGGAAGAGCCCTGCCACCAGTGCCGCGCCCAATACCTGCCCGAGCATGCGCAGCGTGCTCGACAGGCCCCCGGCGCCGCCGCTGCGCTCGGCCGGGATCGAGGCGATCATGTCGCGCATGTTGGGCGACTGGAAAAAGCCGAAGCCGGCGCCGCACACCGCCATGCGCAGGGCGATCTCCCATGGCCCGGGTGAGGGGGGCAAGGTGCATAGCAGCACCAGGCCCAGGCCGAGGATGGCCATGCCCAGCGCCGTAAGGGTGCCGGTGGCATAGCGGTCGGACAGGCGCCCGGCAATGGGCGCCATGATCGCGGCCATCGCCGGCCACGGGGTGATCAGATAGCCGGTCTGTACCTGGGAGAAACCCAACTGGTATTGCAACATGAAGGGCAGGGCGACGAACGCCAGGCTCTGGGCCGTAAGGGAGGCCCCGGCACTGGCCGCCGACAGCGCGTAGCGTGGCTGGCGCAGCAGGTCCAGCGCCAGCAGGGGCGCAGGGTTGCCGGCCTGGCGTCTGAGCAGCAGGTACAGCCCCAACCCGGCCAGCCCCATGCTGCCCAGTGTCAGACGCCACGGTGCGCCCTGGGCCAGGCCATTGATGGCATAGACCAGCGCCGCAAGGAATACCGCGCACAGCGCGGCGGCCAGCCAGTCGAGCGGCCGCCCACTGGTGGGCGTGGGTGGTAGCGAGCGCAGGCCGAGGGCTACCCCGACCAACCCCAGGGGCACATTGATCAGGAACAGCCAGTGCCAGCTGCCCAGGCTCAGGATCAGGGACGCCACGCTCGGCCCGGCCGCCAACGACGCCCCCACCACCAGGGCGTTGACGCCCATGCCACGGCCGAGCATGTGGTTGGGGAAGACGAAGCGCGTCATCGCTACGCCGACGCCGAGGATCCCGGCGGCGCTCAGGCCTTGCACCAGGCGGCCGACCAGCAGCCACTCGAACGAAGGCGCCAGGCCACAGAGCAGCGAAGCCAGGATGAACAGTATCAGCCCGGCCATGGAGATGCGCCGGTAGCCGATGATGTCGCCCAGCGAGGCCAGCGGCAGCAGGGCCGCGATCATGGCCAGGTGATAGATGCTCACCACCCAGATCGCCTGGGCGTCGGTGGTGCCCAGGTCGGCGGCGATGGTCGGCAGGGCGGTATTGGCGATCGCCGTTTCCAGGTTGGCCATGGCGATGTTGAGCATGATCGCGATCACGGCGATCAGCCGTTGCGGTCGGGGTACCCCTTCACCAGGGGGCGACAGGGCGGTCTGCTTGAAGGCGAACAAGGCGAAACTCATGGGCAGGTCAGGGCAATGAAGCGCGGGCCCATGGTAGGAAAAGATCGCCGAGGGCAGAAATTAAATATCGGCATCTCCCGCAGTGGGAATTCGAATCCCGCCCGCACCTGCGACACCGACACCCTGATCGGGGGCTGCGGCCATGCTAGAATCCGCCCCTTCGAATCAGGAGGTAGACGCGTGCGCAAACTGGCGGTGGTAATGGCAGTGCTGGCCCTGGCCGGCTGTGAGAACGAGGTCGAGGGTGTACACAAGCAGGTTGCCGAATACCTGCACAACCCCAAGACGGCCAAGTTCGCCAACGTGCGGATCGACACCCAGGGCTCCATCTGCGGCCAGGTCCGCGGCAAGGACGACGCCGGGCAGTACGAGGCATACCGCAGCTACGTGGCGATCAAGCACGACGGCCAATACGAGATCATCGTCGATGAAACCGGCAACAACCTGCGCATCCGCGAAGTGTGCGGCGGTGCCGACCTGCAGCGTCGTGCCGACGCCCTGGCCGACCAGCCGGCTCCGGAAGGCTGGGATGTGGAAGTGATCCAGGGGGCCAACATGGGCGCACTGAGCGACATGACCGCACGCCTGATCGAGAAGGGCATCCCGTCGTCGGTCGAATACCGTGACGGCAAGCCGGTGGTGCTGATGGGGCCGTTCCCCACCAAGGCCGAGGCCGAGGCGCGTAAGGCCGACGTCATGGCACGCCTGGGTACTGACTCGATCGTCATCCAGCACGGCGCCAAGCGCTGAAAGAGCCCTAGGCAGGGGTAGGACAAGCCCGCTCCCATAAGTGGATGCAAGTAGCTACAAGGGGGCGCACAGGGATAGGCAGGATTGTGCAGCTATGCTTGTGGTCAAGCAGGCTGCTGAGGGGAAGGGGCTCATGTCTACGCTGGAACGGGCCATTGCCATGGCGACCAAGGCCCACGAAGGGCAGTTCGACAAGGGTGGTGCGGCCTATATCCTCCACCCGTTGCGGGTGATGGCGCGGGTCACCACGCCGGAGCAGCGGATCGTCGCGGTGCTCCACGACGTACTCGAAGACACCCCTCTGACCCTCTCGGACCTCGCCCGTGAAGGGTTCCCCCTGAAGATCCTCGCCGCCGTGCTGGCCCTGAGCCGGCGCGATGGGGAAAGCTACGAGGCCTTCGTCATGCGCCTGGGCGTCGACCCGCTGGCGCGGCAGGTCAAGTTGGCCGACCTTGCCGACAACAGCGACCTGTCGCGCATCCCGTGCCCAGGCCCGGCCGACCTGGCCCGGCTCAGCCGCTACCAGCAGGCCAGCGCCTACCTGCAGACGCTGGCCTGAGGCTCAACCGCAGGCGTTGAGGTTCACCGGCCCGACGAAGTCGTTGCCGTGGCCCATCACGCAGGCCACCCGCTGGTTACGCTGCAGTTCCCACGGCTGTGGCGGGTAGGTCTTGTTCCAGGCGTTGAACAGCTGGCGGTCCTGCTTGGACAGGCGCAGGTTGTACGTCTTGCTCATGTAGAAGTAGGTGCGCGCGATCATCCCGCGGATCGATGGGCGCGGCATCACCTTCCTGGCCTTGAAGTCCACCTGGGTCAGGCAGCTGCCGTACTGGCCTTGCTGCTGGGGCAGCCAGCCGAAGCTGTAGTTGCTGCGGTCGCCATTGACCTCACCGATGCTTGGCACCAAGTTGTGCAGGTCGGCCTCGGCGCGCTTGTACACCTCGTCATGGCGCGAGCAGTTCTTGCGCCCGCCGTTCTGCCAGCACTGGCGCTGGTGGCCGATGTGCCAGGCCGGCACGATGTGTTCCCACTCGATGCGCGAGGCGCGTTGGGCATTCTTGCGTGGGGTGTAGCCGCAGGAGGCCAGGTCGACTTTGTTGCCCTTGTACTTGCAGCCGCAATAGAACTCTGTGGACTGCGGCGCGTACAGCCGCCACGCGACCTTCTTGGCTTCCTGGAAGGTGCGCGGGGCGTCGGCGTGGGCGGTGGTGGCGGTGAACAGCAGGCAAGCGACAGCGAAAAGCGAAACTCTCATGCGAGGTCAGTCTTCCTTGGGCACGGTCCAGAAGATCTGCACGCCGCCGTCGTCGCGATGGGCGAGGGTGACGTTGTCGTTCTCGGCGATCTCCTCGAGCAGGGTTTCCCAATCGTCGGGGGACTCGTGCTCCAGGCGGAAGATCAAGGCGGCGCGGCTGCGCTGGGCGATAGGGCTGTTGATGATCTTCTGGATGCGGATACCCAGTTGTTCATAGCTGCTGGGGGTTGCTGCGGAGGTACTGGCCACGGGGCTTTTCCTTGTTTTGCTGTATGCGCATACAGTATTTCACTGTAGGTATTTTCGCAACAGCGTGTAAGGTGAAAAGCCTATATGACCGTGGTAGAGCGGTTGGTTCCGTAGTTGCGGGTACGCAAACCCGCTCCCACAGAAACCCGCGATTGGCCGGCATGCCGTGCACACCGGCCAGGCCTTGCGAGTATCAGTATTCCCAGAAGATCCGCTGCAGCTCCTTGCTGTCCTGGGTCTTGGTCATCGCCACCATGGCCAGGATGCGCGCTTTCTGCGGATTCAGGTCATGGGCCACGACCCAGTCGTTCTTGTCGTCGGGCTGCTCGGCATTGCGCAGCACGAAACCGCCCTGGTTGACGTGGGAGGAACGAATGATCTGCACGCCGTTCTTGCGCAACTCCTGCAAGGCCGGCACCACGCGCGAAGACACCGAGCCATTGCCAGTACCGGCATGGATCAGCGCCTTGGCACCGTTCTGGGCCAGCGCCTTGTACGCCGTGTCGGTCACGTTGCCGTAGCCGTAGGCGATGTCCACCTGCGGCAGGCTGCTGATCTGCTTGATGTCGAACTCGGAGTTGACGGTATGGCGCTTGGCCGGCAGGCGGAACCAGTACGACTTGCCTTCCACCACCATGCCCATCGGGCCCCAGGCGCTCTTGAAGGCTTCGGTCTTGATGTTGACCGACTTGCTCACGTCACGGCCGGACTGGATCTCGTCATTCATGGTCACCAGCACGCCCTTGCCACGGGACTGCTTGTCACTGGCCACGGCCACGGCGTTGTACAGGTTGAGCATGCCGTCGGCGGACATGGCGGTACCCGGGCGCATAGAGCCGACCACCACGATCGGCTTGTCGGTCTTCTCCACCAGGTTGAGGAAATAGGCGGTCTCTTCCAGGGTGTCGGTACCGTGGGTGATGACGATGCCATCGACGTCCTTGCTGTCGGCCAGTTCCGCAACGCGCTTGCCCAGCTTGAGCAGGTCGTCGTTGGAGATGCTCTCGGAGGCGATCTGCATCACCTGCTCACCGCGTACATTGGCCAGGTCGGCCAACTCCGGCACGCCGGCGATCAGCTTGTCGACGCCCAGCTTGGCGGCCTGGTAGGTGGCGCTGTTGGCAGCGCTGGCGCCAGCACCGGCAATGGTGCCGCCGGTGGCGAGGATGACCACGTTGGCCAGCTTCTGCTGGGTTTCGGCTTCCTTGGCAGACGCGGTAGAGGGCAGGACCAGCAGCAAGGCCAGTGCGCTGGGGGCGAAGGTTTTGAGTGCAGCATTCATCGTTATTGTTCTCTCTCTTCCTGTTGAGGTTGTTGCTGTAACGCATCGGCTGTCAGGCAGGTTTCATACCAGCTTGCTCCTGTAGGAACGACCTTGTGCCCTAGCACGAACTTCCGGGGCTGCTGTACAGCCCATCGCGGCACAAGGCCGCTCCTACAGGGCGCATTCCATTCGGAGTACCGAACAAGCGTAGGAAAAGGTGTTCGGTTTTTCGGAAATATTCCGGATAATCCCGACGTACGTGGCCCAAGCCAAACCGCGTGCGGAATTTGACAAAAGCAGGTCTTGTTTCCATAGTTAGGCAGCGCAAACGTTTGCGATCCGATAAAAACCACAAGATTCGGAGTCAATTCCATGAAACTGCCATTCCCTGGCCGCGTTTTGGCCCTGGCTGTGTTCTCCACGCTTTCCCTCGCAGTGCCCTTGTCTGGCGCCCATGCTGAAGACAAACCCAAGGTCGCCTTGGTGATGAAGTCCCTGGCCAATGAGTTCTTCCGGACCATGGAAGACGGCGCCAAGGCCTATCAGCAGCAACACCCCGACGACTTCGACCTGGTGGCCAACGGCATCAAGGACGAGTCCGACACCAGTAACCAGATCCGTATCGTCGAGCAGATGATCGTCTCCGGCGTCAACGCCCTGGTCATTGCTCCGGCCGACTCCAAGGCCCTGGTGCCGGTGGTGAAGAAGGCCATGGATGCCGGCATCACCGTGGTCAACATCGACAACCGCCTGGACCCGGCCGTGCTCGAAAGCAAGGGCATCAGCGTGCCCTTCGTCGGCCCCGACAACCGCAAGGGCGCACGCCTGGTCGGCGACTACCTGGCGCAGCAAAAGCTCAAGGCGGGCGACCAGGTCGGCATCATCGAAGGCGTGCCCACCACCACCAACGCCCAACAGCGCACCGCAGGCTTCAAGGACGCCATGGACGCCGCACAGATGAAGGTGGTCTCGGTGCAGTCGGGCAACTGGGAGATCGACAAAGGCAATGCCGTGGCCGCGGCCATGCTCAATGAACACCCTGACCTCAAGGCGCTGTTGGCCGGCAACGACAGCATGGCCCTGGGCGCCGTCTCGGCCGTTCGCGCTGCCGGCAAGACCGGCCAGGTGCAGGTGGTGGGCTACGACAACATCCGCGCCATCAAGCCCATGCTCAAGGATGGCCGCGTACTCGCCACCCTCGAACAGCATGGCGCCGACCAGGCGGTGTTCGGCATCCAGGCGGCGTTGCAGATGCTCAAGGGCGAGAAGCCGGCGGTGGATGCCGACAACGTCATCCAGACGCCGGTCGAGCTGGTTACCCACCCCTGAGCCAGGCAGGAGTCGGCCATGTCAGCCACGGGCAACCACGCCACCCTCGCCGTCAGCGGCCTGGGTAAGACCTACACCCAACCGGTGCTCGGCGATGTGACGCTTGAGCTGCGTGCCGGCGAAGTACTGGCGCTCACCGGCGAGAACGGGGCAGGCAAGAGCACACTGTCCAAGCTCATCAGTGGCCTGGAAACGCCCACCACAGGGCAGATGCGCTATCGCGGCGATCCTTATGCGCCTGGCAGTCGCAGCGAGGCCGAGCGCCTGGGTGTGCGCATGGTCATGCAAGAGCTCAACCTGCTGCCGACCCTGACCGTGGCCGAGAACCTGTTCCTCGACAACCTGCCCAGCCGCTTCGGTTGGATCAGCCACAATCGCCTGCGCCAGCTGGCCCGTGCGGCGATGGCTCAGGTTGGCCTGGATGCCATCGACCCGGACACCCCGGTCGGCGAACTCGGCATCGGCCACCAGCAGATGGTCGAGATCGCCCGCAACCTGATCGGCGACTGCCATGTGCTGATTTTCGACGAACCCACGGCGATGCTCACCGCCCGCGAGGTGGAACTGCTGTTCACCCAGATCGAGCGCCTGCGCCAGCGCGGCGTGGCCATCGTGTACATCTCCCATCGCCTGGAAGAGCTGCAGCGCGTGGCCCAGCGCATCGCCGTGCTGCGCGACGGCGCGCTGGTGTGCGTCGAGCCGATCCAGCGCTACAGCAGCGCCGAGTTGGTCAACTTGATGGTCGGGCGCGAGCTGGGCGAGCACATCGACCTGGGGCGCCGCGAAATCGGCCAGACGCTGCTCAAGGTCCAAGGCCTGAGCCGGGGTGACAAGGTGCGCGACGTGTCGTTCGAGGTCAGGGCAGGGGAGATCTTCGGCATCTCCGGGCTGATCGGCGCCGGGCGCACCGAGCTGCTGCGCCTGATCTACGGCGCCGACCGTGCCGACAGCGGCCATGTCGAGCTTGGCCAGCCGTTGCAGAACGTGAACCTGGACTCTCCCAAGGCGGCCGTGCGCGCCGGCATCGCCCTGATCACCGAGGACCGCAAGGGCGAAGGCCTGCTGCTGAGCCAGTCGATCAGCGCCAACATCGCCCTGGGCAACCTGGGCGCCGTGTCCCGCGCCGGCATCCTCGACGCTGATGCCGAACGGGCCCTGGCCGAGCGGCAGATCAACGCCATGCGCATCCGCAGTGCCAGCCCCGCGCAGGCAGTGGGTGAGCTCTCCGGCGGCAACCAGCAGAAGGTCGTGATCGGCCGCTGGCTGGAACGCGACTGCCAGGTGCTGCTGTTCGATGAACCTACCCGCGGCATCGACGTGGGTGCCAAGTTCGACATCTACGGTCTGCTGGCGGAGCTGGCCCGCCAGGGCAAGGCCTTGGTAGTGGTGTCCAGCGACCTGCGCGAGCTGATGCTGATCTGCGACCGCATCGCGGTGTTGTCCGCCGGCCGTCAGGTCGACACCTTCGACCGCGACCGCTGGAGCCAGGACCAACTGCTCGCCGCGGCCTTCGCCGGCTACCAGAAACGTGACGCGCTGCTGCATGAGGCAGCGCCCAGGATGGCCCCATGAAAATCACACCCCTCGACACCCCGGGCAACACGCCCGTGCGCCGCAGCGCCAGCTACTTCGGCCTGGGCACCTACCTGGGCCTGGCCGGCGCCTTGCTGGCGATGATCGTGCTGTTCTCGTTCCTGAGCAGCCACTTCCTGTCCTACGCCACCTTCAGCACCCTGGCCAACCAGATCCCCGACCTGATGGTGCTGGCCGTGGGCATGACCTTCGTGCTGATCATCGGCGGCATCGACCTGTCGGTCGGCTCGGTGTTGGCGCTGGCGGCCTCGGCGGTCAGCGTGGCGATCCTCGGCTGGGGCTGGAGCCCGCTGCCCGCCGCGCTGCTGGGCATGGCCGTGGCTGCGCTGGCCGGCAGCATTACCGGTGGCATCACCGTGGCCTGGCGCATTCCTTCATTCATCGTCTCCCTGGGCGTGCTGGAAATGGCCAGGGGCCTGGCCTACCAATTCACCGATTCGCGCACCGCCTACATCGGCGATGCCTTCGCCTGGTTCTCCAACCCCATCGCCCTCGGCATCTCGCCGGCCTTCATCATCGCCTTGCTGGTGATCGTCCTCGCCCAGCTGGTGCTGACGCGCACCGTGTTCGGCCGCTACCTGATCGGCATCGGCACCAACGAGGAGGCCGTGCGCCTGGCCGGCATCGACCCGCGCCCGTACAAGGTGCTGGTGTTCGCCCTGATGGGCCTGCTCGCGGGCCTGGCCGCGCTGTTCCAGGTCTCCCGCCTGGAGGCCGCCGACCCCAATGCCGGCGCGGGCCTCGAGCTGCAGGTGATCGCCGCCGTGGTGATCGGTGGCACCAGCCTGATGGGCGGGCGCGGCTCGGTCATCAGCACTTTCTTCGGTGTGCTGATCATCTCTGTGCTGGCCGCGGGGCTGGCGCAGATCGGCGCGTCGGAGCCGACCAAACGCATCATCACCGGGGCGGTCATCGTCATCGCCGTGGTGCTCGACACTTACCGTAGCCGGCGTGCAGGCCGGCGGAACTGAACCCATGGCAACCATCAAAGACGTCGCGGCACTGGCAGGTATCTCCTATACCACCGTGTCCCATGTACTGAACAAGACCCGCCCGGTCAGCGAGCAGGTGCGTCTGAAGGTCGAGGCGGCCATCGCCGAGCTCGACTACGTGCCCAGCGCCGTAGCCCGTTCGCTCAAAGCGCGCAGCACGGCCACCATCGGCCTGCTGGTACCCAACAGCGTCAACCCGTACTTCGCCGAACTGGCCCGGGGCATCGAGGACGGCTGCGAGCGCAACGGCTACTGCGTGATCCTCTGCAACTCCGACGACAACCCGCAGAAACAGCGCAGCTACCTGCGCGTGCTGCTGGAAAAACGCATCGACGGACTGGTCGTCGCCTCGGTGGGCGAGGACCGCGACCTGCTGGAAAGCCTGGCGGGCGTACGAACGCCCATGGTTATCGTCGACCGCGCCCTGGAAGGTGTGGATGCCGACCTCGTGCGCATCGACCACGAGCAGGGCGGTTACCTCGCCACCCGCCACCTGCTGGACCTGGGCCATCGCGACATCGCCTGCATCGGCGGTCCGGCGGACACCGGTGCCAGCCAGCTGCGCCTGGCGGGTTTTCGTCGGGCTATGGCCGAGCAGGGGTTGGAGGTGCCGCAAGACCGCGTGCTGCATTGCGACTTCAGCAGCCCCGGCGGCCATGTCGCCGCCGGGCGCCTGCTCGACGGCGCGCGCCCGACGGCGATCTTCGCCGGCAACGACATGATCGGCTTCGGTGTATTGCGCGCCGCCGCCGAGCGCAACATCAGCGTGCCTGGCGAACTGTCGGTGATCGGCTTCGACGACATCGAACTCAGCCGCTACGTCTATCCGCCGTTGACTACGGTCGGGCAGTCGATTCGCGAGCTGGGCGAGAGCGCTGCGCAGTTGCTGCTGTCGCGCATCGCCACGCCTCGTAGCGGTGACGCCGAGCAACGCATCGTCGCCCCACGCATCGTGCTGCGCGAGTCCACCGGGCCGCGCCCGGACCTGTTCAATGATTACCGCTAAGGAGGTGCCATGAGCGCCAAGGTCGTGGTGGTCGGCAGCCTCAACATGGACCTGGTGGCCCGCGCCCAGCGCCTGCCCCGGGCCGGCGAGACCCTGGCCGGCGACAGCTTCTTCACCGTGCCTGGCGGCAAAGGAGCCAACCAGGCGGTGGCCGTGGCACGCCTGGGGGCGAGCGTGGCGATGGTCGGCAACGTCGGCGACGACGCCTACGGCCAGCAATTGCGCCAGGCCCTGGAGCACGAAGGCATCGACTGCCGGGCGGTCGGCGTGTGCGAGGGCGTTTCCAGTGGCGTGGCGCTGATCACCGTGGATGCCGCGAGCCAGAACGCCATCGTCATCATTGCCGGCGGCAACGGGCTGCTGACGCCGGAGGCCGTGCAGCGTTTCGATTCGCTGCTGCAGAACGCCGAGATGATCATCTGCCAGCTGGAAGTGCCCATGGCCACGGTGGCCTGGACCCTGGCCCGCGGGCGCGAACTGGGCAAGACAGTGATCCTCAACCCGGCACCGGCCACCGGCCCGTTGCCGGCGGACTGGTTCACGCATATCGACTACCTGACCCCCAACGAAAGCGAAGCCCATGCCCTGACCGGGCTAGCCGTCACCGATCTCGACAGCGCCCGTAGCGCCGGCGAGCGGTTGCTGGCCCTCGGTGCGGGAAAGGTGATCGTCACCCTGGGCGCGCAGGGGGCTTTGTTCGTCACGCCGGCAGGCAGCAGACACTTTCCCGCGCCGGTGGTGCAGCCGCTGGACACCACGGCGGCAGGCGATACCTTCATCGGCGGCTTTGCCGCGGCCCTGGTGCGCGGCCTGGAGGAGGGCGACGCCATTGCCTTCGGCCAGCGTGCCGCGGCCTTGTCGGTGACCCGTGCCGGTGCCCAGCCCTCGATTCCCTACCTGGCGGAGCTGGTGCCATGAAAAAGGCCGGGGTGCTGAACATCGCGCTTTCGCGGGTGATCGCCGGGCTCGGCCATGGCGATGTGCTGGTAATCGGCGATGCCGGGTTGCCGGTACCGCCTGGGGTCGAGTTGATCGACCTGGCCGTGGTACCGGGCGTGCCGGATTTCGCCAGTGTGTTGCGGGCGGTGTTGGCCGAGATGCAGGTGGAGCGGCATGTGCTGGCCGAAGAGATGCTCGACATCGCACCACCAGCGCTGGTGGTGGTGCAGCAATGCTCGGGGCAGCTCGGCTCGCAGGCGCTGCTGTCGCACCAGGCGTTCAAAGAGCTCTGCCGACAGGCCAAGGCCGTGGTGCGTACCGGGGAGTGCAAGCCCTACAGCAATATTGCCCTGATAGCTGGCGTTACCTTCTAGGGCGCAGCGCAGGGCAAGCCCGCTCCCACAGATAGGGCGGTGTCTTTGAAGCAGCGCAGGACAGGTAGGAGCCGGCTTGCCGGCGATTGGGCCGCAGCGCGGCCCCAAAAACATCTCAAAGGCAACAAGGAGTGCCTCATGCTAAAGCACCTGCTACAAGGAGCCATCCTCATGTCCATCCTCGCCACTGCTCCCCTGCAGGCCGCCCCGCGCGACCTGATCATCGACACCGACCCCGGCGCCGACGACGTGGTGGCCCTATTCCTGGCCATGGCCTCCCCGGATGAACTCAACATCCGCGCCATCACCACCGTCGCCGGCAACGTGCGCCTGGCCAAGACCTCGCGCAACGCCCGCCTGGCCCGTGAATGGGCGGGCCGCGAGGACATCCCAGTCTACGCCGGGGCAGGGCGCCCGCTGGTGCGCAAGCCGATCTACGCTGCCGATGTGCACGGCGAAGAAGGCCTGGAAGGCGTCACGGTCCATGAGCCCCGGCAAGGCCTGGCCCAGGGCAACGCCGTGCAGTACCTGGTCGACACCCTGTCCAGCGCCGAGCCCCACAGCATCACCCTCGCCATGCTCGGCCCACAGACCAACCTGGCCCTGGCCTTGATCCAGAAGCCCGAGATCGCCAAGGGCATCAAGGAAGTGGTGGTGATGGGCGGTGCGCACTTCAACGGCGGCAACATCACCCCGGTGGCCGAGTTCAATCTCTACGCCGACCCCCATGCCGCCGAAGTGGTGCTGGCCAGCGGCGTGAAGCTCACGTATGTGCCCCTGGACCTCACTCACAAGGTGATCACCAGCGAGGCCCGCTTCAAGCAGCTGGCCGCCGTCAACAACCAGGCCAGCCGGCGCGTGGTGGATATCCTCAATGTCTACGTCAAGCACGACATGGACCTGTACGGCATGCCCGGCGGCCCGGTGCACGACGCCAGCGTCATCGCCTACCTGCTCGAGCCCGAGCTGTTCAGCGGCCGCCGCGCGCACATGGTGGTCGACAGCCGCGAAGGGCCGACCTTCGGCCAGACCGTGGTGGACTGGTACGGCGTGCTCAAGCAACCTGCCAACGTTTTGTGGTTGAACGAAGGCGACGCCCAGGGTTTCTTCGACCTGCTCAGCGCGCGCCTGGCTCGATTGCGATAGCCGCGTGCGGTGCGTAGCGCTCGAACACCTGCTCGATGAAGCTGCGCGCCGCCTCGCTGCCGCGGTCGCGCACCAACAGGTCGATGGCGATCAGTAGCAATTCCTCGGGGGTACCGGGGCTGTAGGCGCTCTGGCCCTCGGCCCATTTGACCTTGATGTCGGCATCGATGCTGTGGCTGCTCATGGAAGGCTCTCGTGGCGGGCCCGGGCTGTGGGTCGAACACCTGACCTTGGCATTCGAAGGGAGGCGTGGTGCGCTCCGCTTGCAGCAGTAAATCATGCCTTGGCCTTGGGCGCACAGTGGCATGCCGGGCATCCGTCGCAAAATCCGGTCACGATTGGCTTTTGGCCTGGGTGCCTCGCTTCAGGCAGACTTGTCCGGTTTTGCAACAAACGTGGAATGGAACTGTCGCATTAGGCAGTTCCCGTGATCGATTAGGAGGATTCATGTTCCGTACCCGTGCTTACCTGGCGACCTTGCTGGCGGCTGCAGTCCTGGCAGGTTGCAGCACAGGCGGTTCCTCGGGCGGTGGCGGCAAGGCCCCGACCACCCCGGCCGACAATGGCGGGCGCTGCGAAGCCAGCGCGGCCGACTTCACCCTCGGCAAGCAGGCCACCCCCGAATTGCTCGAGCAGGCCCGCAAGGCCAGCGGCTCGCAGCTGGCGCGCATCCTCAAGCCCCACGACGTCATCACCCTGGAGTACCGCTCCGAGCGGCTGAACCTGAACGTCGACGACAAAGGTGTCGTCACCCGGGTCAACTGCGGCTAGCGAACCCGTGAAGCCTGCTTCTCAGGTGCAGCGTCACCTGTGGGAGCCGGCTTGCCGGCGATAGGGCAGTTTCGCCGCCACAGCAATACCAGCATGACACCCACAAAAAACCCGCCACGAAGGCGGGTTTTTTGCGTTTCTATCCGAATTACTCCGGACGAACCTGCGCAGCCTGCATGCCCTTCTGACCGCGCTCGGCAACGAAGGAAACGGTCTGGCCTTCTTTCAGGCTCTTGAAGCCGTCGGTTTCGATGGCCTTGAAGTGTACGAACAGGTCGTCGCCGCCGCCTGCTGGGGTGATGAAGCCGTAGCCTTTTTCATCATTGAACCATTTGACGGTGCCGTTTTGGCGATTGGACATGGGGTGAATCTCCAGAAACATGATTTTTATCGAGGGTGCAATGTCGCCGAGGCTACGCAGCACCGGCCACATCATAGTCTAATTCTGCGCATCTAGCGCCTGTTACCTTCGCAGGATACTGATCTGCGACAAACAATGTATAGATCGCCCGCCAAAAGGCCTCAGCCTTTTGGCGCGCAGGCCTGTTTCACGGCGCTCTGGGCCCGCTGCATCAGCTTGGCGTCCACGCCGTCCTTGCTGTCGAGGTCTTCGATTTCCGCCTTGGTGAAGTTTTTCTCGATGGCGTCGGCGCCACACTTGCAATGCTGGTCGGCCGTCTTGGCATCGACGCCTTGCGCGGTGGCCACCTGGACACATTGGTCCATGTAGGCGCCTTTCTTGCCCGCAGGCCATTCTGCCTGGGCCGCCAGCGGCAGCAGCAGGGCGCTGGCAGCCGTCAGCGCCAGAAGAGACTGAAGTCGCATAACCACACACTCCTTGGGTTGAGTCTCATCAAGAGTAGGATGCTTCAGAGACTCTGAGGTGGAATTTTCCGAACAAGTTCACCGAAGCGGTGTAATTTCCAAATATTTCTGCCTGGCGCCCAAGCCGCGTGCTAGGATGCTCGGCTTGCAGCGCATCCATACGCGGCCTGCATCCCATTTATCATTTTCCAGTCACTCTGGTTCGTCCCTGGCAGGCCGAAAGGTCTCTGCCACTGTGAGGCAGGCTTTCCCACGGGAAAGGCAGGGCGAATCTTGTACTGGCTCATCCCAACCCATGTGACCTTTGGTAGGGGTCACCACTAGGAGAGGAGGCGCCATGCCCGTAATTACTCTTCCCGATGGCAGTCAACGTACGTTCGACAAGGCCGTCACCGTTGCCGAAGTCGCCGCCTCCATTGGCGCAGGCCTGGCCAAGGCCACCCTGGCCGGCAAGGTCGACGGCAAGCTGGTCGACGCCTGCGACCTGATCGAGAACGACGCCACCCTGCAGATCATCACCCCTAAAGATGAAGAGGGACTGGAGATCATTCGCCACTCGTGCGCCCACCTGGTCGGCCACGCGGTGAAGCAGTTGTACCCGACCGCCAAGATGGTGATCGGCCCGGTGATCGACGAAGGCTTCTACTACGACATCGCCTACGAGCGCCCCTTCACCCCTGAAGACATGGCCGCCATCGAACAGCGCATGCAGCAGCTGATCGACAAGGACTACGACGTCGTCAAGAAGATGACCCCGCGCGCCGAAGTCATCGATGTGTTCAAGCGTCGTGGCGAAGACTACAAGCTGCGCCTGGTCGAGGACATGCCCGACGAGCAGGCCATGGGCCTGTACTACCACGAAGAATACGTCGACATGTGCCGTGGCCCGCACGTGCCGAACACCCGCTTCCTCAAGGCCTTCAAGCTGACCAAGCTGTCCGGCGCCTACTGGCGCGGCGATGCCAAGAACGAGCAGCTGCAGCGTGTGTACGGCACCGCCTGGGCCGACAAGAAACAGCTGGCCGCCTACATCCAGCGCATCGAGGAAGCCGAGAAGCGCGACCACCGCAAGATCGGCAAGCAGCTCGACCTCTTCCATCTGCAGGAAGAAGCTCCGGGCATGGTGTTCTGGCATGCCAACGGCTGGACCGTGTACCAGGTGCTCGAGCAGTACATGCGTAAGGTCCAGCGTGAGAACGGCTACCAGGAAATCAAGACCCCGCAGGTCGTCGACCGCATCCTCTGGGAGCGCTCCGGCCACTGGTCCAACTACGCCGAGAACATGTTCACCACCTCGTCGGAAAGCCGCGATTTCGCGGTCAAGCCGATGAACTGCCCGTGCCACGTGCAAGTGTTCAACCAGGGCCTCAAATCGTACCGCGACCTGCCGCTGCGCCTGGCCGAGTTCGGTGCCTGCCACCGCAACGAGCCGTCCGGCGCCCTGCACGGCATCATGCGCGTGCGTGGCTTCGTGCAGGACGACGCGCACATCTTCTGCACCGAAGACCAGGTGAAGAAGGAGGCCGCCGACTTCATCAAGCTGACCCTGGACGTCTACAAGGACTTCGGCTTTACCGACATCGCCATGAAGCTCTCCACCCGTCCCGCCAAGCGCGTGGGCTCCGAAGAGCTGTGGGACCGCGCCGAAGGCGCCCTGGCCGATGCGCTGAACGAGTCGGGCCTGGAGTGGGAATACCAGCCGGGCGAGGGCGCCTTCTACGGCCCGAAGATCGAGTTCACCCTGCGCGACTGCCTCGGCCGTAACTGGCAGTGCGGTACCCTGCAGTACGACCCGAACCTGCCTGAGCGTCTGGATGCCAGCTACATTGCCGAAGACAACAACCGCAAGCGCCCGGTCATGCTGCACCGTGCTATCCTCGGGTCCTTCGAGCGCTTCATCGGCATGCTGATCGAGCACTACGCGGGCGTGTTCCCGGCGTGGCTGGCGCCCACCCAGGCGGTGATCATGAACATCACCGACAAACAAGCCGATTTCGCACTCGAGGTGGAAAAAACGCTGAACGGAAGCGGTTTCCGTGCCAAGTCCGACTTGAGAAATGAGAAGATCGGCTTTAAAATCCGCGAGCATACTTTGCTCAAGGTCCCATACCTTCTGGTTATAGGGGACCGCGAAGTCGAAACGCAGACCGTTGCAGTGCGTACCCGTGATGGCAAAGACCTGGGCTCCATGCCCGTCTCCCAATTCACCCAACTGCTCGCTGAAGCCGTGGCTCAGCGCGGTCGCCTAGAATCGGAGTAATGACTATTAAGCGTGAAATGAGAAACGATAAACGAACTGCACCGAAAGCCCCGATCAACGAGAATATCTCGGCACGCGAGGTTCGGTTAATTGGCGCTGACGGCGAGCAGATTGGCATCGTCTCGATTGATGAAGCGCTGCGTATCGCTGATGAAGCGAAGCTGGATCTGGTGGAGATCTCTGCAGACGCGCAACCGCCTGTCTGCAAGGTGATGGACTACGGCAAGCACCTCTTCGAGAAGAAGAAGCAGGCTTCCGAGGCCAAGAAGAACCAGAAGCAGATCCAGATCAAAGAAATCAAGTTTCGTCCAGGGACGGAAGAAGGGGATTACCAGGTAAAACTACGCAACCTGGTACGTTTCCTTAGCGATGGGGACAAGGCCAAGATCTCTCTGAGATTCCGCGGCCGTGAGATGGCCCACCAGGAGCTGGGCATGGAGCTGTTGAAGCGGGTCGAAGCCGACCTCGCTGAATACGGCACCGTTGAGCAGCATCCGAAGATGGAAGGACGCCAGCTTATGATGGTCATCGCCCCCAAAAAGAAGAAGTAATCTCCCGGGCACGGCAGGCCTGATGATTATGTGTAATTTTATCGAATGCGGAGTTCCAACATGCCAAAGATGAAAACCAAGAGCGGTGCTGCGAAGCGTTTCCTGAAAACCGCTTCCGGCTTCAAGCACAAGCACGCTTTCAAAAGCCACATCCTGACCAAAATGTCGACCAAGCGTAAGCGTCAACTGCGCGGTGCCAGCCTGCTGCACCCGTCTGACGTGGCAAAAGTCGAGCGCATGCTGCGCGTACGTTAATTCTGGTCAACGATAGAGGAAGTTACTCATGGCTCGTGTAAAGCGTGGCGTCATCGCTCGTAAGCGTCACAAGAAAATTCTGAAACTGGCTAAAGGCTACTACGGTGCGCGTTCGCGCGTATTCCGCGTTGCCAAGCAAGCGGTCATCAAGGCTGGCCAATACGCCTACCGTGACCGTCGCCAGAAGAAGCGTCAGTTCCGCGCTCTGTGGATCGCTCGTATCAACGCCGGTGCCCGCACCAACGGTCTGTCCTACAGCCGTCTGATTGCTGGCCTGAAAAAGGCGTCGATCGAAATCGACCGCAAGGTTCTGGCCGACCTGGCAGTGAACGAAAAAGCGGCGTTTGCTGCGATTGTCGAGAAAGCTAAAGCCGTCCTGGCTTAAGTACCCACGACAATCATCCGGCGGCGCTGTGCGCCGTCGGGTGTAAAACGTCATTGATAGGGGAAGAGCCTTCAAAAGCTCTTCCCCTATTTTCGTATCTGGAGTCTGTACATGGAAAACCTGGACGCGCTGGTTGCCCAAGCCCTCGAGGCCGTGGAACGCGCTGAAGACATCACTGCCCTGGAACAGATCCGGGTCCAATTCCTCGGCAAGAAGGGCGAGCTGACCCAGGTGATGAAGACCCTGGGCAACCTGCCAGCCGAGGAGCGCCCCAAGGTCGGCGCGCTGATCAACGACGCCAAGGAACGCGTCACCGACGTGCTCAACGCACGCAAGGCCGCCTTCGAAGAAGCCGAGCTCAACGCTCGCCTGGCCGCCGAATGCATCGACGTGACCCTGCCAGGCCGTGGCCAGACCACCGGTGGGCTGCACCCGATCACCCGTACTCTCGAGCGCATCGAGCAGTTCTTCACCCACATCGGCTACGGCATCGCCGAAGGCCCTGAGGTCGAAGACGACTACCACAACTTCGAAGCGCTCAACATCCCCGGCCACCACCCGGCCCGGGCGATGCACGACACCTTCTACTTCAATGCCAACATGCTGCTGCGCACCCACACCTCGCCGGTGCAGGTGCGGACCATGGAGTCCAGCCAGCCGCCGATCCGCATT
This sequence comes from Pseudomonas shiyinii, assembly GCF_056725765.1. NCBI lineage: Bacteria > Pseudomonadati > Pseudomonadota > Gammaproteobacteria > Pseudomonadales > Pseudomonadaceae > Pseudomonas > Pseudomonas shiyinii. The sequence goes on from NZ_CM161522.1 coordinate 1,793,321, forward strand.
GTCTGCCCGGGCCGCGTGTACCGCTGCGACTCGGATATCACCCATTCGCCGATGTTCCACCAGGTCGAAGGCCTGCTGGTCGACCGCGGCATCAACTTCGCCGACCTCAAGGGCACCATCGAGGAATTCCTGCGGGTGTTCTTCGAAAAAGAGCTGGCGGTGCGCTTCCGTCCGTCGTTCTTCCCCTTCACCGAGCCGTCTGCCGAAGTCGACATGGAGTGCGTGATGTGCTCCGGCAAAGGCTGCCGCGTGTGCAAGCAGACCGGCTGGCTCGAGGTCATGGGCTGCGGCATGGTGCACCCGAACGTGCTGCGCATGTCTGGCATCGACCCTGAAGAATTCCAGGGCTTCGCCTTCGGCATGGGCGCCGAGCGCCTGGCCATGCTGCGCTATGGCGTCAACGATTTGCGTCTGTTCTTCGACAACGACCTGCGGTTCCTCGCCCAATTCCGCTAGGCCCGATCGACGCACTTTCTAGGAGAACAGCATGAAATTCAGTGAACAGTGGCTGCGCGGTTGGGTCAACCCGCAAGTCTCCCGTGACGAACTGGTCGCCCGCCTGTCCATGGCCGGCCTCGAAGTCGACAGCGTAACCCCTGCTGCCGGCCAGTTCAGCGGCATCGTGGTGGGCGAGATCCTCACCACCGAACAACACCCGGACGCCGACAAGCTGCGTGTGTGTCAGGTGAGCAACGGCCAGGAAACCTTCCAGGTCGTCTGCGGCGCCCCGAACGCACGCCCTGGCATCAAGATCCCGTTCGCCATGATCGGCGCCGAACTGCCAGGCGACTTCAAGATCAAGAAGGCCAAGCTGCGTGGCGTCGAGTCCTTCGGCATGCTGTGCTCGGCTGCAGAGCTGCAGATCAGCGAAGAGAACGACGGTCTGCTGGAGCTGGCAGCTGACGCCCCCGTCGGCGAAGACATTCGCGCCTACCTGAACCTGGACGACGCCAGCATCGAGATCGGCCTGACCCCGAACCGCGGCGACTGCCTGTCCATCGCGGGCCTGGCTCGTGACGTCAGCGCCCTGTACGACACCCCGGTCACCCGCCCGGTGGTGCCGGCCGTGCCGGCCGCTCACGACGAAGTGCGCCCGGTCGAAGTTTCGGCCCCGGCTGCTTGCCCGCGCTATCTGGGCCGCGTGATCCGCAACGTCGACCTGAGCAAGCCGACCCCGCTGTGGATGGTCGAGCGTCTGCGCCGCAGCGACGTGCGCAGCATCGACGCGGCCGTCGACATCACCAACTACGTGATGCTCGAACTTGGCCAGCCGATGCATGCCTTCGACCTCGCCGAAATCAATGGCGGCATCCGCGTACGCATGGCCGAGGAGGGCGAGAAGCTCGTTCTGCTGGACGGTCAGGAAGTCGCCCTGCGTGCCGACACCTTGGTCATCGCCGACCACACCCGCGCCCTGGCCATCGCCGGCGTCATGGGGGGCGAGCACAGCGGTGTGAACACCGAGAAGACCCGCGACCTGTTCCTGGAAAGCGCCTTCTTCGAGCCGATTTCCGTGGCTGGCAAGGCCCGTTCCTACGGCCTGCACACCGATGCCTCGCACCGCTACGAGCGCGGCGTCGACTCGCAGCTGGCCCGTGAAGCCATGGAGCGCGCCACCGCACTGGTACTGGAAATCGTCGGCGGCGAAGCCGGCCCCATCGTCGAGGCCGTGAGCGAGCTGCACCTGCCCAAGGTCGCGCCGGTCACCCTGCGCGCCGAACGCATCAACCAGATGCTCGGCATGGACATGGACGCTGCCCAGGTCGAGCAGCTGCTCAATGCCCTGGAACTGAAAACCAGCGCCAGCGGAGCAGGGCAGTGGACCGTCGAAGTCCCCAGCCACCGCTTCGATATCAGCCTGGAAGTCGACCTGATCGAAGAACTGGCCCGCCTGTACGGCTACAACAACCTGCCGGTACGCTACCCGCAGGCCCGCCTGGCTCCCCAGGCCCGTCCGGAGTCCCGTGGCGAGCTGCCGACCCTGCGCCGCCTGCTGGTCGCCCGTGGCTACCAGGAAGCCATCACCTACAGCTTCATCGACCCGAAACTGTTCGAGCTGTTCACCCCAGGCGTCGAGCCGCTGCTGCTGGCCAACCCCATCTCCAGCGACATGGCCGCGATGCGCGCGTCCCTGTGGCCGGGCCTGGTCAAGGCGCTGCAGCACAACCTCAACCGCCAGCAGGACCGCGTACGCCTGTTCGAAAGCGGCCTGCGCTTCGTCGGCCAGCTGGGCGACCTCAAGCAGCAGCCGATGATCGCCGGCGTCGCCACCGGCAGCCGCCTGCCGGAAGGCTGGGCCAACGGCCGCGACAACATCGATTTCTTCGATGTGAAGGCCGATGTCGAAGCCCTGCTGGGCTACTCGGGTGCCCTGGGCGACTTCACCTTCGTCGCTGGCAACCACCCAGCTCTGCATCCTGGCCAGACCGCCCGCATCGAGCGCGACGGCAAGGAAGTCGGCTACCTCGGCGCCATCCACCCAGAGCTGGCCAAGACCCTGGGCCTGGAGCGCCCGGTGTTCGTCTTCGAGCTGGTACTGGGCGACGTGGTCGAAGGCCGCCTGCCGAAATTCAGCGAACTGTCCAAGTTCCCGGAAGTGAGGCGTGACCTGGCGTTGATCGCAGGACGTGATGTAGCTTCTAGCTCGGTGCTTGAAGTAATTCGTGACAATGCGGGCGAATGGCTCACAGACCTCAGGCTGTTTGACGTCTACCAGGGTAAAGGCATTGATCCTGATAGAAAAAGCCTGGCCGTCGGCTTGACCTGGCAGCATCCATCGCGCACTCTTAACGACGATGAGGTGAACACTACCCTGCAAAACATCCTCACCTCGCTTGAACAAAGGTTGAACACCACGTTAAGGAAATAGCGTATGGGTGCTCTGACGAAAGCTGAGATGGCCGAAAGGCTGTACGAGGAGCTGGGGCTCAACAAGAGAGAGGCCAAGGAGCTGGTCGAGCTGTTTTTCGAAGAAATTCGGCACGCACTTGAAGAGAACGAGCAGGTCAAGCTGTCCGGTTTCGGCAACTTCGACCTTCGCGACAAACGCCAGCGGCCGGGCCGCAACCCCAAAACGGGGGAAGAGATCCCGATCACCGCTCGCCGTGTCGTCACCTTTCGTCCAGGGCAGAAACTGAAAGCCCGGGTTGAGGCCTATGCTGGAACCAAGCCATAACGACGAGCTGCCCCCCATTCCGGGCAAGCGCTACTTCACCATCGGTGAGGTCAGTGAGCTCTGTGCGGTAAAACCGCACGTGCTGCGTTATTGGGAACAGGAGTTCCCGCAACTCAACCCGGTCAAGCGCCGCGGCAACCGGCGGTATTACCAGCGCCAAGACGTGCTGATGATCCGCCAGATCCGCGCGCTGCTGTATGACCAGGGCTTCACCATCGGCGGTGCGCGATTGCGCCTCTCCAGTGATGAAGCCAAGGATGACACTACCCAGTACAAGCAACTGATTCGGCAGATGATTGCGGAGTTGGAGGATGTGCTGGTGGTGTTGAAGAAGTGACCTGATTTTTTTGAAAAAAAGCTTCCATTATTCAAAAGGTTAGGGTAAATTCTTCACCGTTCTCAGCAACATCGAGAATGATGTCGGGGCGTAGCGCAGCCCGGTAGCGCACTTGCATGGGGTGCAAGGGGTCGAGTGTTCGAATCACTCCGTCCCGACCAAAAATCCCTAAGAAATCCAGATACTTACGAGTGTCTGGATTTTTTTATGGTCGATCGATAGATGTCGATGTCTATTTTTACCCCACCTTTTACCCCCGCTGAATGTAAGCTTCCTAGTTCACACGGTGTTAATCATCGACACCTGGATCGCAGGGGGCCAATCTGCGCGGGCTACCTTCGCCTGTCAGAGGATGCAACGGGTCGTCCGATGACCCGTTAATGGCAAATAAACGCTGAGACCCCATTGTTCAAGAGAAACTATATCGCCTGAAGGCGAGCGTGCTGTTCAACGGGACCGGGTGTCGTCGTCTCGCTCGGACCAGGCGGTATAGCCCCCTTGCAATGCATATACACTCGGGTGGCCGAGCGCGCGTAGCCGTTCGGCCAGGTAAGCCGCCGAGATCTCGCTCGGGCAGTCGCAATAGACAATGACTGAAGCGTCGGCAGGTAACTTGGCCAACTCTCGGGGCTTGGCATCGAGCGACAACTTGACCGAGCCGGGTATGAGAGAGGCTCGTTCGGTCTCAGGGCGCACATCCACCAGCACAAATGGCAAACCTTGGGATTGCATGGCCTTGAGTTCTTCGACCTGTAGGCGCGGGACCCGCTGGCTGCGTCGGATAAGGCTTGCACGGCGTATCCACTTCCAAGCGAGAAACGCGATAAAGCAGCAGAGCAGGAGCAGGATGCCTGGCATCACGTAAAGGCTGAGTGCATCCAGCAAGAGGGTAACGGCGTCCTCGAACACAATGCCCATCATCAAGGCACTGGCGACCCAAATGGCCGAGCCGGTGAGGTCGTAAAGCAAGAACGTTCCCAGCGTGGTGCCGGCCGTTCCCGCCATCACGGTGGTGAGTGCCCCCGCGCCAGGCAGGAACTTGGCGACCAGCAATAGGCGTGGCCCCAGGTGCTGGTAAAGGTCGGTGCTCTTGCGGATGCAGTTGTCGGGGGAAAGGGAGATGCGGCAAACCGTGCGCATCAACCAGGCGCCCCGCCGGCGCCCCACCAGGAACCATGCAGTATCGGCAAGCATGCAGGCAAGAACTGCAAGGGCGAAGGTGCTGGCGATGCTGTTGGCCTCTGCCGTTTGTGAAACCGTTCCGGCGACCACCAGTGCCGGATAGGCGGGAATAGGCAGGCCTGCCTGTTCCAACAGCACGTTCAGGAACAAGAAGGCTTGTGCGTGCTCGGTGAGCAATGGGCGTAGCGTGTCGATCAATTCCATGTCGTCATGGTTTCCAGCGGCATCTCAGGGCGGCCGCTAGTGTATCTCGCTCGGCATGATCATCGTACCGAACGGCTATAGCAGATCGACAGGCGCAGGTCTGAAGAGCGGCAGTACACCCTGCCGCAGCCTAGGTTCGGATCAGAGTGTCAGCGGGTATTCGATGATCAACCGCACCTCGTTGATGTCTTGCAAGTCGACCTGTGCCTCGCGATTGCCGCGGTAGTTGGCGACGCGGGTGCGCATGGAAAGGTCCCGGGCCAGGCCTTGTTGCACCACGTAACGCAGCTCCAGGTCCAGTTCGTGCCAGCGAGCGCCGTCGTACTCCCCATAGCTCGACAGTGGGCCGCCGGCGTAGTGCGGTTCCGGCCGCCAATGTGCGTCGCTGGCGCTGCTACCGGTGACGTAGCGGGTCATGAAACTCAACCCGGGGGCGCCATACCCCGCCAGATTCAGGTCATACCTCACCTGGCGGGACTTCATGCCGGGGGCGTTGAAGTCGGATATCTGCACCGAGTTGGCCAAGTCGATGGACAACCCGCCGACATAATCGAAAGGGGTATCGCCATCGATCTGTTGGTACGCCAGGGTCACGCGGTGGGCACCATATCGCCAGGCGGTCGCTAGGCTCCAGCTGGTGTTGTTCACCCGACCTGACAGGGCGCGGCCGGTGTCGTCGCTGCGGTACAAATGCAAGTCGACGTTCAGGCCGCTGGCGGAGGAAAAAGGCACGTCCTGGTTGAGGTTGACGTAGTGCTGCAACCAGTTGTCCTCGGCCCGGGCATGAAAGAGCTTGAGGCGTAAGGTGTCGTTGACTTGGTAAGTGGCACCGAGAAAGTCCAGGCTGCGTACTTCTACATCGGAATAGCGGGTGCGCAGGCTGTCGTCTGCGTTGTTCGACGTAAAATCGCGATAGGCGGTGAAGTGCCCCATTTCGAGCAGCAGTCCAGGTACCGCATCGTGGCGCAGGTACAAACCGGTGGCCATCTCGGGCAGAAGGCGGCTGTCGGCGGTGGTGAACACCGGCGTCGAGGTACGCATCTGGCCCCACTTCAACTCGCCGCCGAGCCCGCGTGCCTTCAGCGCGGCACCGGCGTTGCTGTAGTCGTCTGCCACCTCTGCGTTGCGTTGGCGGTCATGGCTGATCGGCAGCAGCAGGGTCCCGGTACGTCCGGGGCCGCTGTCGAGCTTGAGGCCGAGCTGGGCATGGGCATCGAGGCCCAGGCCCAGGGTGCCCTGGGTAAAGCCCGAGGTCAGGCCAAGCATGACACCATGGGCCCATTCCTCGCGGTACCCGTTGCGTTGGTTGGCAGGCCGGGCGGCATTGTCGCCCTGGCCGTTGCTGGCACCGTTGCGAAAGTCGCGGTTGAAATAGAAGTTGCGGTTGCGCAGCTCCAGCTGGCTGTCTTCGACGAGGCCATGGGGTTCAGCCAGGGCGTCGGTGGCCAGCAGGGCGCTGCACAGCAGTGTGGCATGGCGATGGAGCATCGAGGTTTACCTGTTGTTCTTGTTCTGGGCGCAGCCGGGTGCCGCAGGCCATAGGCCTGTGGTCGTAGAAAGGAGAGGGCTCGTCCGTGAGCCGGTGTTATCAGTCGAGGTCTTTGCCGGCGGTTTCCGGTGCCAGCTTCAGGCCGACCAGCGACAGCAGGATTGCCGCGATGATGTAGAACGCTGGAGCATTGGTGTTGCCGGTGAGGCCGACCAGGCCAGCGGCGAAGAACTGGGCGAAGCCGCCGAACAGGGCCACGCCGATGCAGTAGGCAAGGGACATGCCGCTGGCGCGGATGCGCGTGGGGAACAGCTCCGGCAGGATCGCCAGGTTGGGCACGATGGTGTAGGTCAGCGGGATGCTCAGCACGAACACCACGGTCAGCAGCATGGGCAGGCTGGGGTGCTGGTTGAGTACCAGGAAGGCTGGGTAGATTGCCAGCAGCAGGATGGGCAGGGGCCAGAAGATCGCCTTGCGCCTGCCGATGCGGTCACTCAAGCGCCCGGCATGGGCCGATAGCAGCAAGGGGGGCAGGCAGGCGACGATCGCCGCCCAGGTGCCGCTGGCCAGGGGCATGCCGAGCACGCCGATGGCATGGTTGGCCAAGTAGAACTGGATGGTGTAGATCGGCACCGTGGCACCGATCACCAGCAGCACGCCCGCCAGCATCTGCCGCGGATGTTGCAGCAGTTGGGTCAGCTGTTTGCCTTGGGACGCCGATGCGCGGCTGCGCGAGGCCTGGCGGTGGGCATGGGTTTCCTCCAGGCGGTGGCGAATGTACTCGCTGACGGGGATCGCCAGGATGCCGATGGCGAAGATCACGCGCCAGCCCCAACTGTCCATGGCCTGCGGGCTGAGCAGATTGCTCAGCAGCGTGACCATCAGTGCACCCAGGCAGATGCCGAGGCTCTGGCTGAAGGTCTGCCAACTGCAGTAGTAGCCGCGCGAGTGCTTGTCGGCATATTCCATGAGCATGGTGGTCGACGTACCGATCTGTCCACCAACGGCGAAGCCCTGCAAGAGCCTGGCGGCGATCACTATGGCAGGACCGAGCAGTCCGGCCTGGGCATAGGTGGGCGCCACGGTGAACATCAGCGAGCCGATTGCCATCAGCCACAAGGTCAGGCGCATGGCCGCCTTGCGCCCGACGCGGTCGGCGTACAGGCCGATCACCAGGCCGCCCAGCGGGCGCATGACGAAGCCGGTGCCGAACACGGCCAGTGATAGCATCAATGGGATCAGTGGGTGGTCGCTGAAAGGGAAGAACAGCCTGGCCATGAGCGTGGCCAGCAGGCTGTAGACCAGAAAGTCGTAGAACTCCAGGGCATTACCCACGCAGATGGCGGCGATTGCCCGGCGTCTGCTGGGTTGTGTGGTGCTGGTGTCGGTGGCGAAGTGTGTTGTTCTTGTTGTCATCGTCGTTGCTCTCTTTCGGTGGCCGTCAGGCCAGGAAGCGCTGTGCCAGGCGCACCCAGAAGGTTGCGCCAAGGGGGAGTGCCAGGTCGTTGAAGTCATAGCCGGGGTTGTGCACTTCGCAGCTGCCGTAGCCGTCACCATTGCCGATCAGCAAATAGCAACCCGGCACGCGCTCCAACCAGAAAGCGAAGTCATCGCTTGCGCAGATTGGTTTTTGGCCCGACGCCAACCCCTCGTCGCCAAGCCACTCGCGTATGACTGTTTCGGCCAGCCGAGTGGCCTCGTGGTCGTTGAGCAGCACCGGGTAACCTTCGCCGAAGCGCACCGTGGCGGTGCCCCCATAACTAAGTGCGTGGTGTTCGGCGAGAGCCTGGATGCGCTTGCGCAGGAGGTCGCGCACGGCCGGGTCGAGCGTGCGTACGCTCAGGCGCAGCTCGGCTTGGCCGGGAATCACATTGGCGGCGTCGCCAGCCAGGAAAGCGCCCACGGTGATAATTGCCGTCTCGCTGGGGGGGACGTTGCGCGAGACGATGGTCTGTAGCGCCAGCACCAGCGATGCGCCGATCACCACAGGGTCGATCGCCTTGTCCGGCATGGCACCGTGGCCTCCGATGCCTTGGATGACGATGGTCACGCTGTCGGTGGACGCCATGCGCGGCCCGGCGAGTACGCCGAACATGCCTAACGGCATGCCGGGGGAGTTGTGCAGGGCGTAAACCGCATCGCAGGGAAAGCGCTCGAAGACCCCTTCATCGAGCATACGCTTGGCGCCTGAGCCGCCATGGCCTTCTTCGGCGGGCTGGAAGAACAGGTGCAGGGTGCCACGCCAGTGACGTTCGCGGGCCAACTCGCAGGCGGCGGCCAGTAGCATCGCGGTATGCCCATCATGGCCGCAGGCGTGCATCTTGCCAGGCACGGTGCTGGCCCAGGGGCGGCCGCTTTGCTCTTCGATGGGCAAGGCATCGAGCTCGGCGCGCAAGCCCAGTGTCGGGCCCGTACCGTTGCGCAGAGTGGCGACTACCGCGGTACCCGCCATGCCTTGGTGTACCTCGTAGCCCCATTGACGCAGATGGCTGATGACGCGAGCGCAGGTGGCGAACTCTTCGAAGCCCAATTCAGGCTCGCGATGGATCGCGCGGCGCAGCTCGACCATGGCGGGGATGATGGCAGCGATGCCGGGGGCGATACAGGTGTTGTTCATGTTGTGCTTTCCTGGTCTGCGAGGCGACACTGCTGGCCCGTTGGCGGCCTTGGCCTCGTGCTCTAACCTAGCGCCAGCGGCGGTAGGACATAAGCCGCAAAAATGTTGTCATGACGACCCTTGGTGTTCAGGTGGGAGGCTTTTCGTGAAGCTGCATCAGCTACAGGCTTTGATCGCGGTCGCCGACCACGGCGGCATCCGGTCGGCTGCACGCGCCCTGGGCTTGTCCCAGGCCGCGGTCACCCGCGCCTTGCGTGAGCTGGAAGAGGAGCAGGGGCTGCCGTTGCTGGCCCGCCATGCAGGCGGTGCGCGCCTGGCCAGCGCGGGCCTGACCTTGCTCCCTCACGCGCGGCAGATCGCCAGCCAGCTGGAAAAGGCCCAGCGCGACCTGGCGAGCCTGCGTGGCGAGGCACCGACCCGCTTGTGCGTAGGCATCACGCCGTGGTTCGGGCAGACCTTGTTGGGTGCGGCGCTACAAGCCTTCCGCCAGGAGATGCCAACGGTTCAGCTGGAGCTGTACGAAGGCCTGCAGGCGGTCAGCCTGGCACTGCTGCGCAATGGGCAGATGCAGTTCGCCTTGGGGCCGATGGGGGGCTTGCCAGGGCAGGAGTTCAGCCACCAGGTGCTGGCCCATTACCCGATGCATGTGCTGGCGCGTATCGGACACCCGATGCAGGGCGCGCGGTCGCTCGGCCAGTTGCTGGAGCAGGAGTGGGTCATGAACTTCACCCAGGCCGGGCAGCATGCGCTGATGCATCAGCTGTTCGGCCGCCATGGCCTGACTATCGAGCCGGGGCGTATCGTCTGCGCCCAGTCCAGCGCCATGCTCAGCAGCCTGATCGTGGACGCCGGCATGCTCGGCTATTCGCCCGGGCCGATGCTGTTGTGCGAGCCGCTTCGCGGCAAGGCGCAGGCGTTGGCATTGGACGAGCCGCTGGGCGAGGGAGAGATCAGCGTGATCCATCTGCGCGACCAAGCCCTGGACCCGGCTGCGCTCTGCTTGGTGCGTTGTCTGCGACAAGCCCTGAAGGCATGCAGCCGATCACGCAATGCCGATGATCGGCAACTGGCCGGGATGCTACGGCTGAGTTTCTAAGTTGGCTGCAAGGCAGGCAGGTGCCGATTCCGCCTGTGCCTGACAGTCATGTTGGTAGCAGGCCAATAGTGTGAGGGTGAGCTACTTGATGCCGATTACCTTGATGGTGACGATTGAGAGGTTGCCGGGGGGAATACCTCTGGGAGCGGCTCGTTCATCATCAGCTGTGTCTATAGGGATATGAATTTTAGCCGAGCCACCGAGCCCAAGCTGTTTGAGTATTGTTCGAAACGGTGGCGGTAAGCGTTTCACCTTGCTGTTCCTCGACTCCCGGCTAGCTAAAATCTCGCCTGTTCCGAGCTGTTCATCGAACTCGAACAAGATGTCGCTCTGATCAGTCACCGTAGGCGCCTTGCCTTTATCGAGAATTCGATAGATCACGCCTCCCGGCAATGCGAGCGCGCCTTTTTCCTTAGCGGCAGCTGATAGCAATGCCTGACGGTGCTTTTGAGCTCTGGCGCGATTCACCTCTTCTAACTGCAGGTCGATGCTGGAGAGCTCTGCGGAAACCTGATCCTTGGGCAACTGCATCTGGGCGTGTAAGTGGTCGTTGAATCCTTGGGTGAGCGCGAGAAGGTCCAATTTCTTCCCAACGGAGGCGAGTTGTTCGGTTTCGAGAGACGCTCTTTCCGCATAGCGCGCGCCCATTACATAGCTGGCACGAGCATCGTTCGATGTCTCATCACTCAAGACAAACTGTCTTGCCGCGTCAGCGGACGTGTGCTGCCCTTGAGCAGCCAATAGTGCTGCTTGGCGGTCCGCAAGCTGCAGATTCGCCGTTACCAACTGGGTAGCCCGCTGTTCCAAATCGGCCAGTGTGTCCATCAGGCCATTTCGCTGCTCAAGTGCATCGTCAAGCTGCTTGCGCAGGTCGACGATGCGAGCGTACTCCTTCTGCTGGGCAGGAGTGAAGTGTGCGTCCTCGTTAGAGGCAGCGACTGCATGATGCAGCAATGTTAGGCAAAAAATGGCGGCGCTTAAGTACTTTCCCATCGCTCATGTGAATCCTTGGCAGTTTCTAAGAGTAGAAAAGCTGCGTTGCTAGATTGAGCGCGGATGGCGTGCAACTTTTCCTGCTAGAGGCAAAAGTTTGCACTCGCCTGAGGTATTAGGTCATGGGTGTTGTGGACTGAAGAATAGGATGAATCCTATTTTCTAGGGTGTTGCAGGCAAAGGGCGTCGCGATACAAGGGACGCCCTCGGTCACTCAGGGCATGGACACCGTAACGAGATAATTGCCGGTGGTTATTGGTTTGCCAGCGCGGTCCACCAAGGTGTATTGCTGATCGAAGTAGCGGCTTTCGGTCGTTCGGCTGACGACTAACTTAGCCTGCACCGGTGTGAAGTCCGTTGAGCTGAGCGACAATTGGGATCGGACTTGCTGCACACTGACATCAATGTGACGGGAGGGAATGGGACAAGCCTCCATGCGCCAACCGGTGGAGTCGGACGAGGTTCTACAGGGCGACTCAACTACGTGACCGGTAAAGCGGATGACACCAGCCCCCACGCGTGTTTCTGCCTGGGTCAGCGGAAACGCGCTCAGCATTGCTATTGTGAGCACTACCGGAAACTTGCCGTTCATGACCAATCTCCTCGAGAAATTGCCTCGTCTTGAGTATCGACCGAATTTTCGGGTTCTTAAGAATTATCTTATTGCGGGGGCGATAAGTTTGCAGGTGCAAAGGCGATTGGCTGCATAGCTAGGCGATCTGTGCGTACAGCCTGCCCCAGCTAAAAGTAGTCATGAAGCGCTGCGAATCGATGTGCCCTCTAAACGGATCGGTTGAGAGCGTTTAGCGGCGAGCGCGTCTGTCCCGGCGTCCGCCGAGGTGGAATAAGGTTCGTCTGATGTGGGAGGGCGGCAGCTGCCTCTAGGGTTGTGGCGCATTTTAGAGTGTTCTTAAAGCGCTGAGCGATGACAGAGCGTGGGCCCGTTGGGGAGCAAAAGCAGCATGAGTCATGGTACTTCGTCTCTCGGCAAACTAGCCTTGGGTGTTGCAGCGATCCTGCTCGGTAAGGTGGAACTTGCCCAAGCGATATGTTTCGGAGACCCCACGCGCTTCATCTCCTATTCCGGACCCGAAAACCTCACAATACCGCGCGATGTGCCGGATGGGACCTTGCTCTACAGCGAGACGAAAACCCTCCCTAAGAGCAATTTTGAATGCACTACCCAAGAACTCTGGGGGTTGGATTTGGCCTCTGGGCGAGGTCCATCTCCCACGTCGAAGACCATAGATTTCCCCATCGGTGTTTCCGGACTGTCCTTCCGAATAAAGGTAGGGCTGGGAGGTGGTATGGGCTATCTCGCGTCTCTGGCCCCGCTCAAATGGGGCGATTACTATCTTCGAGACGAGATGATCCTAGAAATCTACAAGCGTGGTGCTCTTGCGCCTAGCGGAGTCGTTCGTGCCGGCGACCTGGGTGTTGTGAAATTCGGCTACCAGAACATCGCTAATATCGCGCTTGGCCTGAACATCAATGTAGTGGCCCTCTCCTGCGAGTCGCCGGATGTGAATGTGGCTATGGGCGACGACTACGAGCTAGTCGACTTCGGTGACCCAGGCTCCACCACCCGTGCGATACCTTTCAACATCAAGCTCAGTAACTGTCCTAGTGGAATTACCAAGGTCAATTACCAACTGCAGGCGCTCACACCCGTGATTGACGCTGCCCAAGGGGTCGTTGGGCTGAACGCAACATCGTCTGCCGTGGGCATTGGGCTGCAAATCAAGGATGCGAATGGCCAGCCTGTGCCTCTAAATACACCGCGCACCTTCACCGGCTACGACACCGCTGGTGGCAATTTCCTTATCCCGTTCACGGCCAGTTACTACCGCTTGGCCACTGAGTCACTTAGACCCGGCTCTGCCAATACCGAAGTCACTTTCATCATGAGTTACCTGTAGCTCCAAAAGCTCTATGCGAACGGGCGAGGCGTGTGCCAACGAGCGCGACGCTGTTTCCCCCGGAGCATCGTCATGCTTCAGGAGGCAGTGGATCGCATGCTGCTGAATGACTGCTCGCATCCAATAGGGGACACGGAGCCAACGAGCCCGCGCATGCGATGCGCTGTCGCGTTCGGCGCTGATAAGCGATGAAAGGCACACGTATTGAGACTTGTCTGATTGGGAGGGTGACCACTTTTCAATAGGCTTTAAACCCTTTTTCAGAGCGCTTTCAATCTGTTGCGCAACGAGGAGAAGCGACAGGCCTGTAGGAGGGTACAAGTAGCATGAGCCAGGGCAAATTACCCGGGGGCAAACTAGCCATTCGCATCTTCAGTGTCCTGGCGGTAGTGCTAGGGGGCGTTGATACAGCACAAGCCATATGTTTCGGGCACTCTACGCGCTACGTAACCTATGCCGTACCTGCCAATCTCACGATTCCGCCTAATGCACCGGATGGGACGCTGGTTTACAGCGAAACCCAGACCATTCCTCTCAGTGAATTCGAATGCACAAGCCAAGAACTGTGGGGGCTCGAATTAGCCCCCAGGCTTGGCCCAGCCCCGACGACGCCAGTAGAAGAGTTTCCCCTCGGCAAATCCGGTCTTTCGTTTCGAATAAAGACGGGCTTGCTGAGTGGCGGTTCCTATATCGGCTCACTGGCTCCACTCAAGGCGGGCAGTTACAAACTTGAAGGCGACATAATCCTGGAGATCTACAAGACTGGCCCGTTGACGGCTAATAAAGTCATCGGTGCAGGCGATTTAGGTCTTGTGAGATACGGCCCGAGAAGAATCGTGGATCTCGTGCTCGGTCGTGATATCAATATCGTAGTCGGCTCCTGCGAGACACCGGATGTAGCGGTGGCCATGGGCGACGACTACAAATTGTTCGACTTCGGCGGCCCAGGTTCTACCACTCGTGAAGTGCCCTTCAACCTCAAGCTGAACAACTGCCCCCAAGGACTCACCAAGGTCAATTACCAACTCCAGGCGCTTACCCCGGTCATCGACTCTGCTCAAGGTGTCGTCGGGCTTAATACGACATCGACTGCCCGAGGTATCGGCTTGCAGATCAAGGACGCAAACGGCGTGCCTGTACCTTTGAACACGCCGCGCAATTTCAGTGGCTACAACACCAGTGGCGGGAACTTCCTGATTCCCTTGATTGCTAATTATTATCGTCTCGGCACCGAGTCGCTTAAAGCTGGCTCCGCCAATACCGAGGTGACCTTCATCATGAGTTATCTATAGTTATCGGTCAGCACGCTAATGAGGTGACAGCATGTGCATTGCGTTCTCTCTCTTGGTTGCATTATCGCTAGCGCTGCTAGCAAAACTCTGCGTGCGGCTAGTAAATTTGCACAATGGCAAGAAGGATGAAAGCAAATTTTTATATCTTTTAGTGCTACCTTTGATCATGGTCGCGGTCCCTATTTTGTCTCACACATTGATGGAGTTCTTCGATTTCAACCACCTGGAATGGTGAGGGCTGCACATTCATCATGCTGTAGCGCTACTCAATCTTCCGGGGTCGAGCGCCTTGGGGCGGATATCGGGAAGGTCGCGTACGGCTTTTCTTCTACATGCGTAGGATGTTTCCGAAATGCTATATCCCCCCTCGGGTTGGTATTGAGGTGGGCTGAGCGGCCTCCTAGGCTTCATCTGGTTCGCCGTTTTTCACTGACGAGGGCTGGCCAGGCTACGGGCAGAGATCTGCGTAGGGTTGCGTAGGTCGGTTTGGTTGCCCTGGTTGGTGTTGAGCGGCGAACACCTGGGTTTTCAAGCGCCTCCGGCTGATGCTGGGGGCGTTTGTTCTTGTGGGGGTGAAGGTGTTTAGGTGGGGGCAGGCTGGAGAGAGCGGTGATCGGATTGTATCGCGGGGCCGCTTTGCGGCCCTTTCGCGGCACAAGGCCGCTCGTTTTCCGAGCAGTCGTTCTGCGGTTGAGTGCGACTGTCGAGGGAAAGGCGCGGATTTCTTGACGTTGAGTTGCTTGCTGTCCGTCCCCTTTAACCCAATCACGCCGGCGTACCGCCGCCAGCAGCTACAACCGCAGGCGGATGTGCTGGCAGCAAATCCATCACATCGCAAAACAACTGCCGATTCTGCCAGTCCGCCCGATCCCCGATCACATACAACCGCCGCTTGGCCCGCGTGGCCGCGACGTTCAGCAGGTTGGGCTCCGACACTGCCCAATTGCGTGCACCGCCGTTCTCGTTGTTGCCGCCTAGCACCAGGATGATCACCGCAGCTTCCTTGCCCTGCATGGTATGGATGGTGCCACTCACCATCTTGCGTGGCAGTCGCTCCTTGAGCTGGTTGCGTACGTCCTGGAACGGCGTGATGACGGCAATGTTGTCATCCGTTACTCCATCGCGCTCCAGCAGCGCGAGCAACTGCTCCAGAGCTTTGCCTTCTGCCGGCACCCAGTTGCCCGAGGCGCCGCCTGTGACATGCAGCCAACCGGTTGCGAGGCGGGCAGGGGGCTCTTTGTCTGGCGAGGGGGCAATGGTGCCGTAGACCATGGCGCCATCGTAGGCGATACGGTTGGCTAGGTCGAACATGGGCTTGTCGCAGCGACGGTGAACGACCAGCGGCAGGCCTACCCAGCATTTCTGCCCGTGGGGGCCGGCCAGGCGTCCCCAGGGGGTGGCCTGGTCGGCGAGGGTCTGGGCGGACTGGCGGTTGGGGAGCCAATGGGTATCCACCTGGTAGCGGGTACGCATGTGTTCGAGCACGGCGTCTGAGACGGTGACGATCGGCTTGAGTTGTAGCGGGTCGCCCACCAGCACCGCGCGGCGTGCACGCCACAAGGCGCCGACGACGGCTTGGGGGGTGGCCTGGCCGGCTTCGTCCACCAGCAGCCAGCCGATGTCGCTGCAGCCGAGGCTGCCGAACGAGCGGGCGAACGAGGCGAAGGTGCTGCTCAGCACCGGCACTACCAAGAACAGCGACGCCCAGACCGAGCGTATCAGGTTGCGGGAAACGCCCTTGTAACGGCCACCGGTGAGTACGCTGGTAATGAAGCTAAGGTTGGAGCCGAGGCGTGTGGCTTCCAGCTGGAAGAACGTGCGGTGCAGGGCGAGGGCTTCGATGAAGACCTTGGCCCGGGCTTGCCGCCAGCCTTGCAGGATCCAGGGTTCGCGCAGTTCGATCGTGTCGCTGCGGTCGATCGTACCTTGGTCCAGCCAGGCTTCCAGGTGCTTGGCCTTCCCGGCCAGGGCCAGGGCTCTGGTCTTGTCGATCTGCAGCTGCGCGTGGCGAACCGCTTCATTGATGTCCTGTTCATCCATGACCAACTGCCGTTGCAGTTCGTTGAGCTGCGCAACGAGGCGTTGTAGCGAGCGCTGGGCTGCTTCATAGGCGTCGTTGGCCAGGGTATGGCTACTGGCAAGCAGGCGATGTTGGCCGGCCCAGCTGCGATGCGCGCCCCAGAAGCTCAGGAGGTTGGCCAGCCAGCCGGGCTTCTTCGCCAGGTGGGCCTGCAGGGCCTGGAGCTGTAGCTGCAACGCTTCGCGAGCGGGAATGACGGTCTTCGTATCCAGCTCGACCTGTTCGGCTTCAAGCGCCTGCTGCTTGGCCAGGTGTTGCTGCCTCGCCTGTTCCTTTTGCACAACGGCGGCCTTGGCACGTTGCACGGCTTCGATGAGTCCGAGAAGAGGCATGAGTGGGGCCCGTAGCGCCTGTTCCTCACGCTTGGCTTCGTTGTACCTGGCAACAGCCTCGCGCCAACGACTGGCCTTTTCGGCGCTGCTCAATGTCTTGTTGACGGCCGCCTGCTGCATCAGCCAGCCGCGCAAGCCCTCAGGTTCCGTGGGGGCTGTCGGAACGTTAGCTTCGTTGTCCTCGACATCGGGGGCGCTGATGTACAGGTCGTCGTCGAGCGCCTGGGCCTCGGTATCGACAGCGGCGGCTTCCTTGGGTTTGCTTTCGGGTTTGGGCGGTCGCTTGCCATAGAAGAACCGCTCGACGAACTGGGTGCGTTTGGCCTTGCTGCCCAAGGCAGCGGAGACCATGCCCCAGGCGGGCTTGTCGCTGGTGAGTTCGCCCAGTTCGCTGAAATACTCGGCTCCCGGCAGCCATGAAGGGTCGACCTTGTCGCGCTGGGGGAGTTCGAGCGTGACGTTCTCGACCGCACCATTGTTGGCGGAGGCGACCACCATCTCGAAGCCGAACAGCTGTGGAACCAATGCGTAGGCAGCACGCTCGCGGCCGCCGTCGTTGGCGAGCTCGCGACCGTCCTTGACGAAGGCGTCGGAGGCTTTGCCGAACGTGGCCAGCACGTCGGCGCGCTGGGTCACCACGGCGGCGATCAGGTCGCGCAGGAGGGTGGTCTTGCCCGTTCCAGGTGGCCCGTTCACCCCAAGTACGCCGGGTTGCTCGGTAAGGGTCTCGAGAATGCTGTTGACCGCCAGTTGCTGCGAATGCACCAGGCCCAGGTGCCGCTCGGTGGGCCAGCAGCCCGGCGCGTAGCGCGAGGGTGCGAGACGGTCGATCAAGGCGGCCGATGCCTCGGGATGGTCAAGGTGCAGACGCTGGCTGGCGTCGTGCTGATCGAGGTAGCGTGCCAGCGGCTCGCTGGTCTCGCCACGCTGCAGGGCATCGGCAACGTCCGCGAGGTCGGCCAGCAGGAAGCTGTTGAGCGGGTCGTCTTCCTGTTCCGGTTTCTTGGGGTTGATGGGGGCGGAGCGGAAGCGGTGCTTGCGCGGGGCATCGCCGAAGAAGGTATCCAGGCCCAGGAATATACGTATCCAATTCGTCATCCGCTCGAGATCGTCGGGCGTGACCACGCCGCCCAGCAACATCTTGGCCTGGCCCCGTGCTTCGTCTTGGGCTTCATCGAACCCGCGGCTCCAGTCCTGGCCGTTGAGCGCGCAGCCCAGAAACCAGGCTTCGCTGGACAGCACCAGGCTGTCGGCGATCATCGTCCCTTCGGCGCTGAACTTGAGCGCATAGAGGCCGGAGACGCGTTCTTGAGGCTCCTTGTAGCCTTCGTCGGCACCGTAGAGCGCCTCCAACTGGCGCGCCACATCCACATTGCGGTACAGGTGTGCATAGAGCGTGTGGCTCCAAACCCGGTTCTTGGGCAGCGTCTGCCGAGCCAGGGCGTTCATCGGCATCCACGGCAGCATGCGGGCAGCGCTGGGGATGTCCTGGAAATAGGGCTGGTAATCGGAGTCGCGCTTCTTCAGCTTGGGAACGGCTTGCGGTTGCAGCAGCTCGACCGCGTGCCAGTAACGCACGATGCTTGGCGGGTTCATCTACGTCCTTGAAAACTTGTGGGGCTGGGTCCTTTGGGCAAGCCTATCAGGAAACTCAAGTGGTTTGCGGCTGGAGGAAAGGAAAGCGGCGGGCGGTAGCCTGGGCTAGGTACGTCCATCAGCGGTGTTGCGAAGATGTGTGAATGCTCACCTCAGCCATTTCTTCGCAAACATGTGATTTCTCCCCAACAGTCTGCGTCAAGAATGCCACCCCTTGCTGTCGTCTGGGGGACTGATACATAAGGCCTTCCATGCAAACGCTGTTGAACGAAATTCTCGACGAAGTGCGTCCCTTGATCGGCAAGGGCAAAGTGGCTGACTACATCCCCGCACTGGCCGATGTGCCGGCGAACCAGCTGGGCATCGCGGTCTATGGCAACGATGGCAGCTATTACTGCGCAGGCGACGCGCGGGTGCCGTTTTCGGTGCAGAGTATTTCCAAGGTGTTCAGCTTGGTTCAGGCGATTGGCCACTCGGGGGAGGCGATCTGGGAGCGGTTGGGTCATGAGCCCTCGGGCCAGCCGTTCAACTCACTGGTGCAGCTGGAGTTCGAGCGCGGGCGTCCGCGCAATCCCTTCATCAACGCGGGGGCACTGGTGATTTGCGATATCAACCAATCGCGCTTCGCGGCACCTACGTTGTCGATGCGCGATTTCGTACGGCGGTTGTCGGGCAACCCACACATCTCGATCGATACCCGTGTGGCTGAATCGGAGTATCAGTTCCGCGCACGCAACGCGGCCATGGCATATCTGATGCAGTCGTTCGGTAACTTCCATAACGAAGTCGAGGCGGTGCTGCGCAGTTATTTCAGCTATTGCGCGCTGCAGATGAATTGCCTGGATCTGGCCCGGGCATTCTGTTTCCTGGCCAACGATGGGTACTGCAAGCACAGCGGTAACCAGATCCTGACCCAACGCCAAACTCAGCAGGTGAATTCGATCATGGCCACCAGCGGGCTCTATGACGAAGCCGGCAACTTCGCTTATCGGGTAGGGTTGCCTGGCAAGAGTGGTGTAGGTGGGGGGATCGTGGCGATCGTACCGGGCCAGTTTACCGTTTGCGTGTGGTCGCCGGAGTTGAATGCTGCTGGCAACTCCCTTGCCGGGATGGCCGCGCTCGAGTTGCTCAGCTCACGGATTGGGTGGTCGGTGTTCTGATCATCCACGTGAACGCAATGCCGCCGCCAGGCCTACGGTCAGCACCACCGCCAACACAACCGCGAGGGCAAACGTCGCCGCGATCCCCAGCGTTTCAAGCAAACCCGCCACCGCCAGGTAGAACGCAATAACCCCCACCGCCCCGATGGCATTCCCGCGCACCATCGCTGCCATCCCTGCACGCCCGCCCTGCACATGGGCGAACACCACCAATGGCCAGGCAATCACCGGAATCGGCGCCAGCATGCCGCTGGCCGCTGGCCCCAGCCAACTGGCGAAGCCGGTGGTGACCATCAGCAGGGTAGTGGCGGCCACCATGCGCAGGGGGATTTCCCAGTAGCGGTGGCGAGGTTTGGCGAGGATGTCGGGTTTGGGCTCGTGGGCGGTGGCGCGGATCAACCAGGCGATCAGCGCCAGGGAGGCGGCAATCGACAGGTACAGGCTGCCCCAATGGGTGAAGGCGTAGGCGGCCAGGGCGTAGAACACCAGTGCCAGCAGTACGGCCAGGCCGATTTCGGCGCGTCGGGTGGCGTACAGGTAGCAGGTGTAGGTGGCCTGTACCGCGGCCAGGCCACCCAGGGCGCCGGGGACTGCGTTCAGGGTGAACGCGGTGCCTTGTTCCAGGCTCAGGAAAGTCATCACCAGCGCCGAGGTGATCGGCAGGCCTGAAAGCAGGCCGCCCAGCAGCCCGCCCCAGCGCCGGGAGGCGAGCGAGACGGCCCACATCAGCAGCGGTGTGACGATGAGTTTGAGGTAGAAGAGGGTCATTACGGTTGGGGGCCGTCCTTGGTTACCGATGGCCTCTATTGAGCTGGGCTGCTATCGGATTTGTCTTTCATGGTTTCGATAAGGTCGACGACGTAGTCCTGGTTGAAGCCTGCCACGAATGACCAGAACAGCAACTTCGCATAGGCCGCATGGTCTTCGGCATGCTGGCAGAAGATCGCCATGAAGGTTTGCAGGTTTTCTGGGTTGCAGTTGTCGTCCGGGTTGATTTGCGGGAACAGGTCTCCATCGACAATGCCAGAGATGAACAAGATATACAGCAGGCCGGCCAGAACGCCGCCAATGAGGGAGGGGAGCGTGACCGCGAACCAGGAGTGGGAAAGGTTTTGGATCTCCACGTCGCTAAGGCTGCCGAGGCGTCTGTGGAAGCCTACGTAGCCATCAATGTTGCCGGTGATGAACACAATCAAGGGCACGGTGTAGCCGTTGTTGTAGGTGGCGATAACCACCGACACCGCCAGCAGGAGCCCCAGAATGACGAACAATCGTTTCCACAGCGTGTTCAGCGCAGCTTGGCGGTTCATGGGCCTTCTCGTGTTTGTCGGGAACCCCCCTCACTGACTGACGATAGACCATTGGACAGGCACTGAGCGGTGCCCTAGGTACCTTTTTTAAACACCTTCGACTTGGCCTGTTTCATCTTCCGATGCCTGGCGGCACGCCGGCTTTCAAAAACGCTGAACGACAGCACGAAGAAGAGAATTGCCAGCACCACTAGCCCAATCAGAATCGCCATTATCGATTTCGCCCTTTCAGTTTTTTCTCGAGCATTGCATGTTCCTCGTCCAACTTTTTCTGCCGCTTCCTTTCCTGTCGGTCGGAAGCGAACTTGCCTGCCAATGTGCCACCCAGTGACACGGCGATAACGCCGGTCACCACCGCGAAGGCCTTGATGATCTTGTCAGCCGACATAGCCGTACGCCTGGTTCAATGCTTTGTAAAAGGCCTTTTCGACCGCGCCGTTATCGAAGGGCTCCCGTCCATGTGCCTGGATCAAAGTATTCCTGATCGCCTGGATCTGTTGGCCATGGGCCTTGAGGTCGGCATCGCCTGTGGCGAATGCGTACCGCAGTTTTTCCAGCTCGACGATCGCCTGCAGTTGGGCCTGGCCCGCGGCATCCAGGCGGATGGTCGTGGCGACAGCCTTTGCTGCGCGCTCGACCAGCGCGGGAGCGCAGTACTCGTCGGAGGACTCGAAGTGATATTCATTGCCGGGGGCACGTGCATGGTCGGTCAAGCGCATTGGCATTTCACCCAGTCATCGAAAGTAATGGATTCGTTTTCAAGCAACGCGAGCGACCGGTCGTAGCCCTGGACGATCTCGCGGTGCTGGCGGTTGCAGATCAACACGACCTTGCCGGCGTTCCACAGGAACGGGCCGGCAATCAGGTAGTTGAGTTTTCCCGTACGCCCGGCCGTGCCGGAGGCCAGCAGCATCATCTGGATGACCACGGCGGTGCCATAGGCAATGGTGCTCATCTGCGCAAGGTGCAGCGCCTTCTCATCATCACTGGCGCAAACCTGGTAGAAGGCGATGCCATGGTGTCCTTTCAACAGCATCTTGATGATGGCGTACGAGGCGATGTCTGCGGCGTTGATGGTTCCGTACTCTTTACCCAGCGCATCCATCAACGGGTTTTCAGCGCTGTAGCCAGAGACCTTGGTTTCATCCATCACCCATTGGGTGAACAGCGAGCTGAAGGGCAGAGGAAGCCCATCGGTGGTGGGAAGATCGCTCAGGTAATGGGTCAGGATGTGCAGGATGGCCTTGACATGCCCGCCAATGAAACCTGCATCGGGAAAGCCAAGCTGCATCTGCTCCAGGATCAGGCTGTAGAGCGTTCTGCCGCCGACCGAGGCGCCGCCGATCGTGTAGTCCTCGGGTAGCTTCTGCCATAGGTTGAAGTCGTGCCCGAAGATATAACGATGCTTGGCACCGGTCCTGTAGTCGATGGGGCTGGGCCCGCTTCCCGCTTTGTAGGGCTCATGCAGCCGCTTGAAGAACGCCTCGAGGGCCTCGCCATTGCTGTTGGTGAAATGAGCAAGGAGTACGCCGATGATGCCCATCCCGACAGCGGTACCCATCTGCGTTTTCGTCAGTGCAGGGTAGGAGGTATCGATTTCGAGCTGCTCGAGCAGGCCCTCGAACGTGATTGGGCCGACCACCGCGGCGGCTCTTTCGGACAACGTCAGTGGCTCAAGGGCAGGCGAGGGATCGACCGTGCCTGTTTGCAGGGCGCTGAGGTAGGTGACTTCGGTTGCCTTTTCATTCCAGTAGGCATCGTCGGAGGAGGTGCTGAGGTAGGACCTCAATCCCCTGAGCAGCGTACGCATGTGGTTTCCCTGCCAATCAAATGCCTGTGTCAATGGAAAGAGCGTATCAGGGGTGATGCCTTAATGCCATTATCTCTGGCTGGGCGTGTCAGTGATCGGGCGGTGGCCTCATTCCCGCAACAACGCGATCACCGCTGCCTGGCTTTTCTTCTGCGGCGTACAGGCGATGGTCTCGAAACGGTACCCCAATGCCTCGTCGGGAATGGCAATGGCCGCCGTGTCGTTGGATAGCGGCGCCACCGTAACGCCCTCAAGGTCCGAAAGGCCACAGTACGATGCCGGCAGGTTGAACGTGGCAAACGCGATCGCCTGGCGTGCCCAGGTTTCGTAGTTCTTGCGGGTGAACAGCTCTTCCATCATCGGGCCGAAGATGAACACGCACATGAACATGGCGACGATGGCGGTCATGTCCGGCTTGACGTCGTATTTGCGTTTCTCCTTCATGCTGAAGTAGTCACGGACCATGCTGCGCAGCATCAGGAAGCCAGAGAGGAACATCACCGAGAAGCTCAACAGCAGCGTCAGGCCCGCGAACCACAGGGCAGGGTTCATGGCGGCACTCAACAATACCTGGGCGTTGGGCAGATCGCGGGCGGGCAGGTGGGTCAGCTCGGCGATCAGTTGGTCGGTATAGACTTTCGAAAGCGTCGCCACCGCCACCGCCGCAACTGCCAGCACAGGCTTCCACGGTAGTTTCTCCTGTAGCCACTTGATCCGAGGTTCGAAATAACAGCGCAGGTACCACAGCCCGGACACGCCGGTAAGCAGCAGAAGGGTAAGCCCTATCGGCTGGTCAATGGCCAGGCCACTCATTTTCAACCCGGCGACGGCGTACAGCAGCAGCGTGCAGACGAAGAACAGCAGCATCGAATAATGCAGGCGCGTCCAGCCCAGGACAATCAGGTAGTTGCGGTAATACCAGACCCGCTTGCGAGGTGATTGGCGGACGTTGGCCACGTAGCCTTTCAACGCGGGCGCGAATACGAAGACGAGAAGCAGTAGAAAGAACTCGGACATAGCTGTTCCTTTTTGAAACCCGTGACAGCAGTGGCATTCATTTGCCGTTGAGGCTGATTGTGCCCGGCGGGTGGAAAGGATTCACCCCGGGTTGGTGGATTTCGGATGCGTCCGACAAGACTTTTTAGCCGGCAGTGAAACCTGTGGGAACGGGCTTGCCCCGCGATCAAGGGCGTAGCCCTTGCCATGCAGCCGCGATGGCAGGTTAGGCCAATCGCGGGGCAAGCCCGCTCTCACAAGGTCTGTGCTATCCATCTGTGCTCTGCATGACAGCGCCCAGGAGCTGGTCGCAGAAGGCTCAGCCCAGCGAGGCCACGCTATTGAGCAATGTCTTCACCAACTGCGCCTGCCGCGTGGCGCCGGTCTTGGCGAACACCCCGCGCAAGTGCGCCCGTACGGTATTGCGCGACACGTTCAGCGCTTCGGCCGTCTCGTCCAGGGTCTGCCCATCCATCACCAGCATCGCCACCTCCGTCTCGGTGGGCGTCAGCTGGAACAGGCTGCGCAGCAGGTGGCGCGAGGCTTGGGGCGAGTCCGCGGGGTCGCGGATGAACAGCGCCACCGCTGGCCGTCGTGCGCCTTTGCGGGCTTGGTAGTTCAGGGGGATGGGGCGTAGCAGCAGGTTCAGCGGCATTTCCCCGCTCGGGCGGGACAAGGTGAGCACTTCCAGCTCGTCCAGCCCGCGTTGGCGGTGCCTCAGGATGGTCTGGATGGCCTGCTGCAACGCGCGGTTCTCATGGTTGACGAAGGCGCACAGCTTCTCCTGCTTGCACACCAGCCCATCGCCACTGGCGAACAGGCGCTGTGCCGCGCTGTTGCAGCGCAGGGTTCGGCCGTTCTCGTCGAGGATCACCGTACCGACCATCAGCCGGTCGATGGTCGCGGCGTACAGCTGGCGTTCGGAGTCGAGCTGGTCGACCGCCGAATGCAGGTCCACAGCTTGTTGCAGGTGCGGCAGCAGCAGGCGGACCAGGGCGATTTCGTCGGCCTCGAAGTCGTGGCTGGTATGGCCGCGGCTGGCGAACAGGGCGCAGTGCATGCCGGCGGTGGTGACCATGTTGGCCACCAGCACATGGCGCAGGTCCAGCGGTTGCAGGTAGTTGCGGTAGAAGTCGTGGGCCAGCCAGGGCTCGGTGCCGAGCATCTGGTCGGCGGTGGCCACCTTGTCGGCGGGCCATTCGAGGAACGGGCAGATCGAATAGTAGTACTCGCTGTAGGACGGCTCGCCGGGCAGCAGCGCGCCGTGTACCGAGGCGTTGACGATCAGGCCGGGGCGTTCGTGTTCCGGGTTGCGCAGTACCAGGGTGATGAAGCTCGCGTCCAGGCGTTGGCGCAGCTGCTCCAGGAAGCTGGCCCAAGGTGTGGTTTCCAGCGGGCCCTGGTAGGCCAGGGCGAGCAGGGCGCTGAGGGCTTCGGTGGCGATGGGGGCCGGGTGGTGGGCGGTCATGCTGCGCCTCGTGGATGAGAGGGTGGGGGCAGTATTGATGTGAGAAGGGGTGGGTAAATCGTCTGTTCGGACTAGCAAGAGCCAAGGTGCTGGCTTTGTCATGCAGCATGGAACCTGCGTTGGCCCAATCGCCGGCAAGCCGGCTCCCACCCCGTTCGTGCATGCAGCACCTTGTGGGAGCCGGCTTGCCGGCGATAGGGCCTGTTCTGGCTTTGCTCAAAGGCGCAGCAACGCCTCGACGATCCGCTCGGCCGCCGCCTCCGCCGTCTCCCTCTGGGTATCGATATGCAGCTCTGGATTCACCGGCGGCTCGTACGGCGAGTCGATCCCGGTGAAGTTCTTCAGCTCACCCCGGCGGGCCTTCTGGTACAGCCCCTTGGGGTCGCGCTGCTCGGCCAGGGCCAACGGCGCGTCGATGAAGATCTCCAGGAAGTTGCCTTCCCCGGCCAGGCTCCGGGCCATGTCGCGTTCGGCGCGGAACGGCGAGATGAACGAGACCAGGGTGATCAAACCGGCATCGAGCATCAGCCTGGCCACTTCGGCCACGCGGCGGATGTTCTCCACCCGGTCGGCCTCGGTGAAGCCCAGGTCGCGGTTCAGGCCGTGGCGCACGTTGTCGCCATCGAGCAGGTAGGTGTGCTTGCCCAGCGCATGCAGCTTGCGCTCCACCAAGTTGGCGATGGTCGACTTGCCGGCGCCCGAGAGGCCGGTGAACCACAGCACCCGCGGAGTCTGGCCCTTGAGCGCGGCGTGGGCCTCGCGGTTGACGTCGATGGCCTGCCAATGCACGTTCTGCGCCCGGCGCAGGGCGAAGTGCAGCATGCCGGCGCCGACGGTGCGGTTGCTCAGGCGGTCGATGACGATGAAACCGCCGGTGTCGCGGTTGTCGGCATAGGCATCGAAGGCGATCGGGCGGTCCAGGTTCAGGTTGCATACGCCGATGCCGTTGAGCTCGAGGGTCTTGGCGGCGAGCTGGTCGAGGCTGTTCACGTCCACGCGGTGCTTGAGGTTGGCGCAGCTCATGCCCACGGTGCGGCAGCCGATCTTCATCAGGTACGGGCGTCCGGGCAGCAACGGCTCTTCGTCCATCCACACCAAAGTGGCTTCGAACTGGTCGGCCACCGCGGGCGGGGCGTCGGCCAGGGCGATCAGGTCGCCGCGGCTGATGTCGATTTCGTCCTTGAGCACCAAGGTCACGGCCTGGCCGCACTCGGCGCGCTGCTGCGGGCCGCTGGCGCCGAGAATGTCGGTGACTTCGCTCTGCTGGCCCGAGGGCAGCACACGGATGCGTTCGCCGACGCTGATGCTGCCGGCGGCGATGTTGCCCGAGTAGCCACGGAAGTCCAGATTGGGGCGGTTGACCCACTGCACCGGCAGGCGGAACGCCGCCTGGCCGGCGTGGGCCTGCTCCAGCGGCACGTCTTCCAGGTGGGCGAGCAGGCTCGGGCCTGTGTACCAAGGGGTGTTGGGGCTGGCGCTGAGCATGTTGTCGCCGCGTAGCGCAGAGAGTGGAATGCACTGGATGTCGTCCAGGCCGATCTGCGCGGCGAAGGCACGGTAGTCGGCCTCGATGCGCTGGAACACCTCCTGCGAGTAACCCATCAGGTCGAGCTTGTTGACCGCCAGCACCACCTTGCGGATCCCCAGCAGCGACACCAGGTAACTGTGCCGGCGGGTCTGGGTCAGCAGGCCTTGGCGGGCGTCTACCAGGATCACCGCCAAGTCGGCGGTGGAGGCGCCGGTGACCATGTTGCGGGTGTACTGTTCATGGCCGGGCGTATCGGCAACGATGAACTTGCGTTTCTCCGTGGCGAAGAAACGGTACGCCACGTCGATGGTAATGCCTTGCTCGCGCTCGGCGGCCAGGCCGTCCACCAACAGGGCGAAGTCCAGGTCCTCGCCTTGGGTGCCGAGTTTTTTCGAGTCGGCTTCGAGCTGGCCGAGCTGGTCTTCGAACAGCACCTTGGACTCGTACAGCAGGCGCCCGATCAAGGTGCTCTTGCCGTCGTCGACGCTGCCGCAGGTGATGAAGCGCAGCAGTTGTTTGTGCTGTTGTGCCTGCAGGTACGCGGTCAGGTCGTCGTGCCGGGCGTGGGTGATCGCGTTCATCAGAAGTACCCCTCTTGTTTCTTCTTCTCCATGGAGCCGGCCGAGTCGCTGTCGATCAGCCGGCCCTGGCGTTCCGAGGTGCGGCTGACCAGCATCTCGCCGATGATCGCCGGCAGGTCGTCGGCGTCGCTGTCGATGGCGCCGGTGAGCGGGTAGCAGCCCAGGGTGCGGAAGCGCACCTTGCGCATCTCGGGGGTTTCGCCGTCACGCAGCGGCAGGCGCTGGTCGTCGACCATGATCAGGGTGCCGTCGCGCTCCACCACCGGGCGCTCCTTGGCGAAGTACAGGGGCACGATGGGGATCTGCTCCAGGTAGATGTATTGCCAGATGTCCAGCTCGGTCCAGTTCGACAGCGGAAACACCCGCAGGCTTTCGCCCTTGCGCTTGCGCGTGTTGTACAGGCGCCACAGCTCCGGGCGCTGTTGCCTGGGGTCCCAGCGGTGCTGTTCGGAGCGCAGGGAGAACACGCGCTCCTTGGCACGGGATTTTTCCTCGTCGCGGCGGGCACCGCCGAAGGCGGCATCGAAGCCGTATTTGTCCAGCGCCTGCTTCAGGCCCTGGGTCTTCCACACGTCGGTGTGCAGGGCCGAACCGTGGGTGAAGGGGTCGATGGCTTTTTCCACGCCTTCGGGGTTGATGTGCACCAGCAGCTCCAGGCCCAGGCGCTCGGCGGTCTGGTCGCGGAAGGCGATCATCTCGCGGAATTTCCAGGTGGTGTCCACGTGCAGCAGGGGGAAGGGCGGCTTGCCCGGGGCGAAGGCCTTCATCGCCAGGTGCAGCATCACCGCGCTGTCCTTGCCGATGGAATAGAGCATCACCGGGTGCTCACACTCGGCCACCACTTCGCGGATGATCTGGATGCTCTCGGCCTCCAGCCATTGCAGATGAGTCAACATCGGATACCTCCTCGTGATCTTCCGGGTACGTGCCCGGTTGACGCCAAGGTAGGCAATGCACCACCGGCGCCTCTTCGTCTGCTCGGACGAAGTGCGGCGGTGGTGCCCACATCAGGCCGCGGTGGCGTGCAGCGACTCGGCACGGGCCTTCACGGCCAGGGCCACGGCATCGAAGCCCTGCTTGACCCACGCCCCATGGTTGGCCATGACCGAGTCGGCAGTGGGGCCGAGGAACTGGTCGGTGGTGTGGTAGCGGCAGCTGTTCGGGCCGGTGCGTTCGATCAGTTGTTCGCGGCGGGCCGCGTCCGGGTTGCTGGCGCTCGAGCGCATTTCCCAGGCGAGCAGGCGGTGTGGCTCGAAGTCCACCAGGTACTCGACCACATGCAGCAGCTCACCGGGCGCGGCCGGGTTGGGCAGGAACAGGTTGACCGGCTCGCCCAGGCGCAGGGTGGATTCGACCTTGACCGTGTAGGGGTTCCACTGCGGGTAGCTGGGCAGATCGACCAGGATCGACCAGACCAGCTCGGCGGGGGCGGCGATGTCCACGGTGACGGAGCGAACCAGGTTCTTGTCGGTTGTCATCGATGATTCCTCGTAGGGTGGCCCCACGCCGAGGCATGGCGCAGGGGAGCCGTGTGGCCCAACGAGGCATCGTGGTCGGTTGGCGCTTTGGGCTCTTCGTCCGTTTGGATAAGGGGCAGTATTGGGGTGGTCGTCTGGGTGTTAGTACTTTTTACTTCATGCTTGTAAGTAGGCGGCAGAACTTTTTACTTGAGGTGTGAGAAGTTTTTTGGGGCGGTAATTATCGCTGTTCGATTTAGATGTTTCCTACGCAAACTCGCTGTTTTGGCGTACTGCGCCGGTTTGTTTTTTGTGAATTACTAGCGGCGCAGGAAATAGTCATTAACAGGAGTTGCTTTCCATGTTGTCTTTTCGTAATACCCCGTCCGTCACGGTTGTCGATAATCGTGGCCTGGTTGTACGCACTATCGCTTATTGCCGTCAGCCAGATAAACCTGAGGTGACGGACGAACGCATCACCCATCACCAACACGACGCCCGAGGCGTCCTGGCGCGCAGTGCCGACCCCCGGCTGGCCGCTGCTGGCCGGGCAAACTTCACCTACCTGGCGGATCTCGCCGGGACGGCCTTGCGCACCCGCAGTGTCGATGCGGGCACTTCGATAACCCTCAGGGATGCCGCCGGGCGCCCTTTCATGGAGGTGGCCCAGGTTGCTACCGACGAAGAGGGTAACGACGACCTGACCCTCGCAGTCACCCATACCTGGCAGTACGAGGCCCCGTCCCAGGCCGGCCGACCGCTGAGCGTGACGGAGCAGGTGGCCGACAGCGAGGTGCGGATTGCCGAGCGGTTCGTCTGGGCACCGGTTACGCAACAGGCACGGGACCATAATCTGCTCGGGCAGGTGACCCACCATTACGACCCGGCAGGTCTGGTGCAGGCGAACAGCGTTGCCCTGACGGGTGTGCCGATCTCAACGACCCGGCAGCTGCTCAAGGAGGCCGACCATCCTGATATTGTCGCCGACTGGCAGGGCGAAGAGGCGGTGGAATGGGACACTCGACTGGCCCCCGAGACCTATACGACCCAGACCACGGCAAACGCCACGGGCGCGATGCTGACGACCCTGGATGCCGCAAGCAACCTGCAACGGGTGGCCTACGACGTGGCCGGCCAGCTCAGTGGCAGCTGGCTGACGATCGCGGGCAAGGCCGAGCAGGTCATCGTCCAGTCCGTAAGTTATTCCGCCGCCGGGCAGAAGCTGCGCGAGGTGCATGGCAACGGTGTGGTGACCACCTACACCTACGAGCCTGACACTCAGCGCCTGTCATCCATCAAGACCGAGCGCCAGGGCACTGGCGCGAAGGTGCTGCAGGACCTGCGCTATGCCTACGACCCGGTGGGCAACGTGCTGAAGATCTGCAACGACGCCGAGGCCACCCGGTTCTGGCGCAACCAGAAAGTGGAGCCGGAAAACACCTACAGCTACGACAGCCTTTACCAACTGGCCAGTGCCACGGGCCGCGAAATGGCCAACGCCGGCCAACCAGGCCGCCACCTCCCGCACGACACCCCCTTCGACAACACCACCTACACCCTATACACCCGCACGTACCGTTACGACACCGCAGGCAACCTGCTGCAGGTCCGTCACAGCGCCCCCGCCACGAACCACAACTACACCACCGACATCACCGTCAGCGACCGCAGCAACCGGGCCGTGCTGAGCACGCTGGCCCAGGACCCGTCGGCGGTCGAGGCGCTGTTCACCCCGGGCGGGCAGCAGGCCGTGCTGCTGCCGGGGCAACCACTGGCCTGGACCTCGCGAGCCGAGCTCGAGCAGGTCGTGTCGGTGAAGCGCGAAGGTGCTACGGACGACGGTGAAAACTACCGCTATGACAGCCGTAGCCAACGGGTGCTGAAAGCCAGCAGCCAGCGAACAGCCCACAGCACCCAGGCCCAGCGGGTGATCTACCTGCCAGGGCTGGAGCTGCGTACCCACACCAACGGCGACACGCTCACCCAAGACCTGCAGGTGATGACGGTCGGGGAGGCCGGTCGTGCGCAAGTGCGGGTACTGCACTGGACGGCAGGAAAACCCGACGACCTACCGAACGACCAACTGCGCTACAGCTACGACAACCTGCTGGGCAGCAGCGCGCTGGAGGTCGATGGCATCGGCAACCTGATCAGCCAGGAAGAGTACTACCCCTTTGGCGGCACGGCGGTATGGGCTGCGCGTAATGAAGTCGAGGCCAGCTACAAGACCGTGCGCTATTCAGGCAAGGAGCGAGATGCCACGGGCCTGTACTACTACGGCTACCGCTATTATCAGCCTTGGGCGGGGCGCTGGTTGAGTGCCGATCCGGCGGGTACGGTGGACGGGCTGAATCTGTACAGCATGGTAAGGAACAATCCAATAACGTGCCTCGACGAACAAGGGTTGATGCTGCGCAACGCCAATGGAAACGTAGAGGATGACGGATTTGAAACGGTCACGAGAAAAGGACAGAAAAACAAGCCGTCCGTTGCAGGGCGCTCGATAGAGGGGCCAAGTTATGCATTGAAAGACAATGCCTCAGCTAACCTGAAACAATGGGTCAAGTCCAGAAACGCCCGTGCCGAAGAAGCGGATACCGAGGCGTATGGTAAAAGGCTGATAAAGAATCCTGAAGGTAAACTACAGTTGCAACCCGTTTTTCTGTCCACTGGTTGGACCGATGATAAAGACAAATCGAAAGGAGAAGGGTGGAAGCATATTAGAGAACGCCACGCTAGCGATTTTAAGGCGGTGGGCGTCAACACAGACAGGGATATGAAAGAACTCGTTATTAAAGCCGTTACCCTAGGAGAAATCGTCGGCGAACAAGGCCAGGCAAATGGGCGCGAATCCGCCCGCCAGATCTATAAAGTCGGCTTCAAGACTCGGACACATTATATTGCCGTCACTACCACCAAGGACGGGAGCATCATTGGCGCCAACCCGAATGATGAAAAATACATAGAGGCAGGGCTGCGGGACGATGTCGGCCCCTCCACGCGTCACTATTATGAAGTGGTAGAAAAGGATAGAAACGGCCCACAGCGGCTGGCCAATTTAATCAAAAATGCCCAGCAAAAAAGAAAATCACAGTGAGTTTTCCGAGGCGCACATTTTAGTCCACTCGGACGTAGTACTCGATGGTCGCGATTTCTATGGTCTCCCCACCGGCGGCATCCCGCCCCCACGGAGACCATCATGGCCATCGACCCCACCGAGCAGGTATGCAGCGGCGCAACCTGGAACCATTTCTGCGAGCAGTTAAGGCGCAGCGGCGAGCAGATCCTGCGCGCCGAGGCGCCTGCCGATGCGCAGACCCGCGCCGAGGGCTTTCGCTACCTCACGCGCCTGCTGCGTATCGCCCTGGAAATGCACCTGGAGTTCGCCGACCCGGACTTCCCAGGCTTCATCACCCCCTCCCACGAAACCGCCAAGATCGGCGCCGACAACCCGGATAACCTGTACCGCTATGCTCGCCTGAACGGTGCCCAGCGCTATCGGGTCAGCGGCCAGCGCGGCAGCGTCGCCTATTTGAGCTTCGGGACCCAGAAGGGTGGCTACGAAACCAACGGCAAGATGATCCAGACCGGCTTCATCGATGCCAGCCAGTTGCAGCTGGACGCCGATGGCAACTTCGAGATCATCCTCAGCCAGCACCCGCAGGGCGCCGGCAATTGGTTGCGCCTGGAGCCGGAAAGCAACGCCCTGATCGTGCGCCAGACCTTCCTCGATCGCACCTCCGAGCAACCGGCACAGCTGCGTATCGAACGTCTGGATGCCGACCAGGCTCCACCGCCCCTGGACCCGGCCTTCTTGCAGCAAGGCCTGCAACGCGCCGCCTCGTTCGTCGAGAATACCGCGCGCCTGTTCGCTGACTGGGCCCAGGGCTACCAGGCCCATGCCAACCAACTGCCGCCGGCTGATCAGCCGCTGTGCCAATCGGTGGGCGGCGACCCGAACATCTTCTACTACCACTCCTACTGGGCCCTGGCCGACGACGAGGCCTTGCTGATCGAGGTGGAGCAGGTACCCGAGTGCGATTTCTGGAACCTGCAGATCAACAACTACTGGATGGAGTCGTTGGACTACCGCTACCACCGTATCTGCCTGAACAAACATTCAGCGCAACTGGACGCCGACGGCGGCTTGCGCATGGTGCTCAGCGCCCGCGACCCGGGCCTTGCGAACTGGCTGGAAACCGCCGGCCACCCCCACGGCACCCTGTGCCTGCGCTGGGTCGGCGCGAAAACCCCAGTACATCCCACCACCCGTGTCGTGAAGCTACATGCATTCGAGGAGCTTGCCTGATGATCAGTGAATTCGCCCCAGAACGCCTGATGGCCGAGGCCAGTGCCCGTGCCGGTGGCCTGCAGGACTTTGGCCCGGGCAACTTCCGTGAAGGCCTGGCGGTGTTGGCCGAGGCGCTGGAGCAAGAGGCCCGGTTGTCCGTGGCCGGGCGCGGCATGCTGCGTGAAAAGTTGCTGGCGCAACTGGTCAACCGCCTGGTCGTGGAAGACCATTGCACGCGTTACCCGCAGATCCTCGAGCAGCCCATCGACGACCCCTTGGTGATCGTCGGCCTGCCGCGCACCGGCACCACCTTGTTGCAACGTACCCTGGCGGTCGACCCGCAGTTCAACAAGGCCCTGTGGTGGGAGACCCGCTACCCGGCGCCACTGCCCGGCGAAGACCCCGCCCGCCCCGAGGCGCGCATTCTGAAGGCGCGTGCCGAAGTGGCGTCGATGGTCGAGTTCCTGCCGCAGTTGCTGGCCATCCACCCGCTGGACGCCGAGCAGGCCGACGAAGAGTTCATGCTGATGGAGCACAGCTTCCTGTGCGCCATGGACTCCTACGTCAACGTGCCCAGCTACACCGCCTGGCTCGATCGCCAGGACCAGACCCAGGTCTACCAGTACCTCAAACGCTGCCTGCAGTTCCTGCAATGGCAGCAGCGGCTGCGGGGCGTCGCCCCAGGCCGGCGCTGGTTGCTCAAGAGCCCGCAGCACCTGCATGCCCTGGAGCTTTTGTTCAAGGTGTTCCCCGGCGCCCAGGTGATCCTCACCCACCGCGAGCCGGCCAGCACCATCCCGTCGTTGGCCAGCTTCATCCATACCCTGTGGCAGCTGTACAGCGACCATGCCGACGCCGAGGCTGTGGGCGAGCAGTGGAACCGCCGCATGGCGCGTGCCATGCGCCATGCCATGGCCGTGCGCGAAACCCTGCCCGAAGCACGGGTGCTGGATATCCATTTCGAGGACACCGTGGGCCAGCCGTTGGCGGTGGTCGAACGCATCTACCGGTTCGCCGGCCTGCAGCTGAGCACCACGGTACGTGACGCGATCGTTCGTTGGCTGGCCGACAATGGCCGCGAAAAGCGCGCCAGCCACCAGTACAGCCCCGAGCGCTTTGGCCTGAGCGAGGCCATCCTGCAGCGCGACTACGCCGAATACCGTTCCCGTCACCTGCGGGCCAATGCCTGACACAACAACAAGAAGGAACCCACCATGCTATTGCAAGACAAGGTCGTGATGATCTCTGGGATAGGCCCGGGCCTGGGTATCAAGCTGGCCCTGGAGGCGGCGCGCCAAGGCGCTCGCGCCCTGGCCATCGGCGCCCGCAGCGCCGAGCGGCTGGAGCAGGCCCGCGCCCGTATTCTCGCCTTGGGCCATGAGTGCCAGGTGTTGTGTGTGCCGACCGACATCACCGACAGCGAGGCCTGTGCGCAGTTCGCCAAGGCTGCCGTGGAGGCGTTCGGGCGCATCGATGCACTGGTCAACAGCGCCTTTTCCCATGGCGGCTTCCAGGCTGTGGACGAGGCCGACAATGGGCCGCTGCGCGAGGCCCTGGAGGTCAACCTGCTGGGTTCGCTGAACATGTCGCGGGCGGTATTGCCGTCCATGCGCGAACAGGGCGAGGGCGCCATCGTGATGATCAACACCCTGGGCGTGCGCAAGCCCTACCAGGGGGGCGCCGCCTATTCGGCATCCAAGGCTGCGCTGGCTGCCAGCGTGCGCTACCTGGCCAGCGAACAGGCGGTGCATGGCATCCGCGTCAACGCCCTGGCCTGTGGCTGGATGTGGGGCGAGCCGGTGCAGGCCGTGGTGCGCCAGAGCGCCGAAGCCCGGGGCATCAGCGAGGCGCAGGCCAAGACCGAGTTCAGCGCGGGCATCCCCGGTGGGCGCATGCGTACCGACGATGAATGCGCCCGTGCGGCGCTGTTCCTGGCATCGGATTACGCCAGCGCGATCAACGGTGCGCAGCTCGATGCCAATGGCGGCGAACTGATGAACTGAGGGCAACGCTATGATCGATCATTGTGCTTTCAATGGCGACGCCGACGGCCTGTGCGCCCTGCAGCAACTGCGCCTGACCGGTGAGCTCGACCCGGCGGTGCGTCTGGTCAGCGGGGTCAAGCGCGACATCGCTCTGCTGCGACGGGTCCAGGCCGGGCCTGGCGACCGGGTGACCGTACTGGACATTGCCCACGAACAGAACCGCGAAGAGGTCCAGCGCCTACTCGCCGACGGTGCCCAGGTGCGCTACTTCGACCACCACTACCCGGGCGAACTGCCCCAGCATCCAGCCTTCGAGGCGCATATCGATACTGCCGCGCACGTGTGCACCAGCCTGCTGGTCGATGCCTGGTTGCAGGGCAGCGCGCACCGTTGGGCGGTGGCCGCGGCGTTTGGCGATGGCATGCCGGGGCCGGCCAGGGCCCTGGCCGAGCGCCACGGCTTGGTCGAGGCGGATGTGGCGGCCCTGGCGGAGCTGGGCCAGCTACTCAATTACAACGCCTATGGCGACAGCCTTGCCGATTTGCATGTCGAACCGCTGGTCCTGGCCGAGCAATTGCGTCCCTATGCCGACCCGTTGGACTTTGTGCGCAGTAGCGAGTGTTTCGCGGTGTTGCGCGCAGGGTATGTGGTCGACATGGCCGCAGCCGAGGGGTTGTCGCCTTGGCGCG
The DNA here is from genome assembly GCF_056725765.1 of Pseudomonas shiyinii. NCBI lineage: Bacteria > Pseudomonadati > Pseudomonadota > Gammaproteobacteria > Pseudomonadales > Pseudomonadaceae > Pseudomonas > Pseudomonas shiyinii. The sequence continues at coordinate 1,828,908 of NZ_CM161522.1, forward strand.
AGGGAGCCGGCATGCGCCTGTACCGCCTGCCGGCACAGGCGTGGGCCCGTCGGGTCAGCGGCGTACTGGCCAACGACCTTGCCGCTGCCGCGCCTGGGCGTGCACTGGGGGTGTTGAGTGCCAAGCCCGATGGCGATTGGATGTTCAGCCTGCGGGTGCCGGAAGGTGCGGTGTGGTCGGCCGATGCATTCTGCCGGCAGTTCCCTGGCGGTGGTGGGCGGGTGCGTGCCGCTGGTATCAATCGGCTGGGCGTGGAGCAACTGCCTGAGCTGGCGGATCGGTTGGTGGCGTGTTACCCCGGTTGAGCCAGGCTTTGGGCGTAAAGCCCTTGAAACAAGAACGCCCCGGGCCAGCAAGCCTGGGGCGTTTTTTTCGGTTGGGCGATCGCTTGGAAATTGCCGGAGGGCTGCAACGCAGCCCGAGGCGCTCAAGATAAAAGAAAGCCCCCGGCTTTTCGGGCCGGGGGCTTGGCGTGGGGAGGCTTAGCGCGTACCCAGCTTACGCAGGTTGCCCGGGGTGAACTCGTCGGGCCCGAAGTTGCTGGCGTTGAGCTTGGCCGGCTTCTGGTCGTCGAGCAGGCGGTCAACCATGTAGGAGCCTGCGATCAAGTCATGGTAGAGCCCCAGGCGTGCATGGAAGCGCTGGATGTCATAGGCATACACCGACGTCTGCATGTTGGTGCGCCACAGCTGGCCACGGGAGTCGTAGTTGTCCGCCAGGGTCGCAGCCCAGCTGTCCTCGTCGATGTAGAACATGCGCTTGGCATAGATATGCCGGGCGCTGGGCTTGAGGGTTGCCTGCAGCACCCAGACACGGTGCTTCTCGTAGCGCATCAGGTCCGGGTTGATGTGGCCGGCAGCATTGATGATCTCGGCCTGGGTCACGTTCGGGCTGTCGATCTTGTAGTTGTTGTAGGGGATGTAGACCTCTTTCTTGCCGACGATCTTCCAGTCGTAACGGTCGGTCGCACCGTTGAACAGGCGGTCTTCGTCATAGACGCGGAAACCACCGGCCCCGGTCGGGGAGTCATAACCCACCGTCGGCGCACGGCGCACACGGCGCTGGCCGGGGGTGTACTGCCAGGCCTGGCGCGGCTGGGCGGCTGCGTTGATGAACTCATGGCCGACCACGATCTCGCCTTTCTTGCGCACCGGCTCCAGCGTGGTGAGCAGGAAATCGGTGAACACGCCGTTGGTGCTCTGCGCGTTTTGCTTGGGGTCCGACCACAGTGAGTATATCTTGTAGTTGACCTTCTCCAGCACACGGTTGTTGTCGGCGTATACCACCACCTGGTTGTAGTTGGCCTCCTCGGTGACCGCGCGCGCCTGCATGGTGTGGTTGAGGATCAACTCGTTGCCGTTCTTGGGCACCGGGAACGGCGAAGCGCCGAAGGCATCTAGGGCATCGTTGCCATCGCTGCTGAGCTTGGCGGTCTGGGCGTTGCGGGCGATGGCCGCCTCGGTCTGTGGGTCGACGCGGAAATCCCGGTGGCTGGGGTAGACCGGCATCTTGAACGAGTTCGGGTAGCGTTTGAACAGCGCCTTCTGGCCATCGGTGAGGTTGGCGGCGTACTGCTCCATGTTCTGGGCGGTGATGACGAACAGCGGCTTTTCGTCGGCATACGGGTCCGGGTAGGGCGTGCCGGGGCCGGCGAACTTCACCTGGGGCGGTGTGCCGCGCCATTTGCCGGTCCAGGCCGGGATGCTGCCGTCGGCGTTGCCGGCACGCTCGGCGCCCATCGGGGTCAGGTCCGGACCCAGGGTCGTGGCGTCAGTGCCACTGACATTGGCCTGCAGGGCCAGGCTGCTGCCGAGCAGGGCGATCGCGAGCGTGGTACGCAACCAGGGATGCTTGAGATCAGACATTTCGGTGATCCTCCGTCAGGGCTTTTAGAAGCGGTACTTGAAGTTGAGCGCGATATTGTCGCGGTCGGCCCAGGGCGAGTTGTTGGCATTGCCCAGGTACGCGCTGTACAGCGCCTCGACCGTGAAGTTGCCGAGGTAGCGCCAGGTGGTGCCGATGCTGGCGCGGTCGTCGCCCTGGCCGTAGTTGATCGAGCCGGTCAGGGCGCTGTCGTGCTGGGCGGCGGTGCTGAAGTTGATCGGCACCGACATGTCCCAGCCACTGAACACGTCGTTGTAGTCAAGGTTGACCTGCACCGTGTAGCCCCAGGCGTCACGGTCGCCCACCAGCGAATCGGTGCCGGGCAGGGAGAAGCCGGGCGCCAGGGTCAGCGGGTCGGAGGTGTCGTTGTCGAGCACGGTGTTGTAGATCAGTTCGCCGGTCAGGGTGGTGTTGTCGGCGAAGGCGCTGGGGCCGAACACATGGATCGCCGACACTTGCGCCTGCAAGGTCTCGGCCCTGACGGCGCTGGAGAAGCCGTTGTCGACCATCACCGGCTGGCCATCGCGGTAGCTCACTTCCCCGGCCAGGCTGGTGTCGCCCAGCACGGTGGCGAAGCTCACGCCGTACAGGTCGATGTTGTCGAAGTAGCGGGCGCGGTAGAAGCCCAGGTCGCTCTGGAAGTCCAGGGTCGGGGTCTTGTCGTGGTAGCGCACGTAGTACAGGCCGAACTCGGTGTTGTTCAGCGAAGCCGCGCTGTAGCGCAGCGCCAGGCCGTACTGGCCGCTGTCGCTGGGCTCGTCGTCCTTCAGGCGCTTGACGAAGCCGCTGGCGTCGCTGTAGCCGCCGCGGTCGATGAAGTCGGTGGTGGAGAAATAGCTGCCCACGCCGAACAGGTCGGTCTTCTCCCACTTGTACTGGTAGTAGGCCTCCACATCCAGCTCGTCGGTGAGGCTCAGCTGGCCGAAGACCTGGCCCACCGGCAGCAGCACTTCCTTGACCTCCACACCCGGGGTGGTCGCCTTGGTCGCATCCACCGGGCTCTGTGCGCCGGAGACGCCTGGGTAGAACAGGCTTTCACCCCAGCTCACCACCTGATCGCCCACGCGCAGGTTCAGGTTGTGCCCGGCCATGTCCCAGGTGCCGTAGGCATAGGCATCGAGCAGGCGCAGGTCGTCGCGGTGCTGGTCGATGGTGTCCTTGGAGAAGCGGTCGGGGCGGCTGCACACGCCGCTGGCGAAGCAGTTGGAGGTACCGGTGTCGTTGTCGTTGCCACGGTCATAGACGCGGTCATAGAAGCCCGAGGCGCGCATGAACAGGCCATAGTTCTCGCGCCAGTGCAGGTTGGCCTCGGTAAGGAAGCCCACCCGGTCGGTGATCAGGCTGCCCCGGTCGAATGCGTTGTCGCCGTCGTTGCCATCGGCGTTGGCCACCAGTTTGTGGTCGCGCTTCTCGGTACGCCAGGCAAGGCTGTAGGTCAGGGTGGTGTCCCAGTCCACGCTCAGGTCGTCGCTGGGCTGGAAGGACAAGGCACTGGCCTGCTGGCTGAGGCCGCCGGCCAACAGCAACAGGGAAAGGCGCACGTACGTGTTAAGGGGTTGGGGGGCGATTGTTGTTTTTATCATTGTCGTCCTCATGCGCGGGCATTACCTGCCCGACCGACGTTCCGGTTTTGGGAGGTGGAGCAGGGCCGACTATGGGACGCCGCCCAGGCAGCAACATCGTCCAAGTGGACTACGCGCAGCAGCCCATGACCCGGTAGTCCCATTGGACGATGCCGGGCCACAGGGGGCGCCGGACAATCCCCAGGCCCATGCCCCGGCCGCCTTTTCGGCGTGGGCCGTGGTTGTCTGCCCCGAGGGAGGTCCGCATGATCAGGTGGGACGAATGTTGCGATGTGCTGGTGATCGGGTCGGGGGCCGGCGGCATGACCGCCGCCCTGCGTGCCCATGACCTGGGCCTCGATACGCTGGTGATCGAGAAGAGCGAGCAGTACGGTGGTACGTCGGCTGTGTCCGGCGGCGGTATCTGGATTCCCGACAACCACCGCATCCGCGTCCTGGGCGGTGAAGACTGCCCGGCCGAGGCGGTGGCCTACCTCAAGGCGGCCACTCACGGCGAGATCGACGATGGGCGGATCGAGGCCTATGTCGAGCATGCCAGGCACATGGTCGAGTACCTCGAACGCGACACCCGCGTGCGCTTCGAAGCCCAGGCCCAGTACACCGACTACTACCCCGACCTGCCGGGCGGCAAGCCCGGCTACCGCTCCATGGACCCGCTGCCGTTCGACGCCGCCGCCCTGGGCGAGGAGTTCCTGCGCATGCGCGCGCCATCGCCCGGCACCCTGATGATGGGCCGCATGGCCATGACCATGAAGGAAGCTCGGGTGCTGCTGTGCCGCGGCAAGGGCTGGCTGGGCCTGACTGCCAAGGTGCTGTGGCGCTACTGGCGTGACCGGGAAGGGCGCAAGCTGTCGCGGCGTGACCGCTTCCTGACCCTGGGCAACGCCTTGGTCGGTGCCCTGCGCTGCTCCCTGCTCGACCGTGGTGTGCCGCTGTGGCTGAACTGCCCGCTCGAGCAATTGCTGATCGTCGGTGAACGTATCGGCGGTGCCCGCGTGCTGCGTGACGGGCAATGGCTCAACATCAAGGCCCGCCAAGGTGTGATCATCGCCGCCGGTGGGTTCGAGCGTAACCAGGCGATGCGCTCGCAGTATCACCCGCAACCCTCCCAGGCCCAGTGGAGCGCAACGCCACCGTGCAACACCGGCGATGGCATCCGCGCCGCCCAGGCCGTAGGGGCGGGTACGGCACTGATGGGGCATAGCTGGTGGGCGCCTACGGTGCAGGTGCCGGGCGAGGAAAAACAGCGCGCGCTGTTCATCGAGCGCAACCTGCCTGGCTGCATTCTGGTCGATTCGGCCGGCGAGCGTTTCGTCAACGAAGGGGCGCCCTACAGCGACATCGTCTACGCCATGTACCGGCACAATCGCGAAGGCGCCACCAGCGTGCCGTGCTGGCTGGTGTTCGATGCCGACTACCGGCGCAAGTACCCCTGCGGCCCGTTGCTGCCAGGTTATGCCCAACCCGACTGGCGCCTGCCCGAGCACCTGCGCAAGGTGTTGTACAAGGCCGACGACCTCGGTGCCCTGGCGGCGCTGATCGGGGTCGACGGTGCGGGCCTTGGCCGCACCGTGGCGCGCTTCAACGCCATGGCTGCCTGTGGCCGCGACGATGACTTCGGCAAGGGCGAGTCGCTGTTCGACCGCTACTACGGCGACCCCGGCGTGCAACCCAACCCGTGCCTGGCGCCGCTGCACAAGGCGCCGTTCTACGCGGTGCGGGTGGATGCCGGTGACATCGGCACCAAGGGCGGCCTGCTCACCAACGCCCATGCCCAGGTGCTGCACGAGGATGGCAAGCCGATCCTGGGCCTGTATGCCATCGGCAACAGCGCCGCGTCGATGATGGGTCGCACCTACCCTGGGGCCGGTGCCACCTTGGGCCCTGCCATGACCTTTGGTTACCTGGCGGCCGAGCATATCCGCGCCGACAGCCAACAACGCCAGGGGCCATCGACCCTGGCCCTCACCGGGAGGTAAGCATGCAGACAGATACGCCACAGATTGCCCTGGTAACCGGCGCCAGCCGAGGGGTCGGGCGCGGTATCGCCCTGGCCCTGGGCGAGGCCGGCATGACCGTGTATGTCACCGGAAGGCTGCAAGGGCAGGGCGGTTCGACCCTGTATGGCCAGGCGCTGGAAGGCGACTTGCAGGGCACCGCCGCCGCCATCGACGCGGCCGGCGGGCGTGGTATCGCCGTGGCCTGCGATCACGGTGACGATGAGCAAGTCCGCGCGCTGTTCGCGCGCATCGACCGCGAATGCGGGAAGCTGGACCTGCTGGTGAACAACGTCGCCCATATCCACGACCAGTTGATCGAGCCGGGCCCGTTCTGGGAAAAGCCCCTGTCGCTGGTGCGCATCCTCGATGTCGGCCTGCGCTCGGCCTATGTCGCCAGCTACCACGCGGCGCCCCTGCTGCTGCGCAGCGGGCGCGCGCTGGTGTGCTTCACTTCGTCGTTCGGTGCTGGCTGCTACATGCATGGCCCGGCCTATGGTGCGCAGAAGGCCGGCAGCGACAAGCTGGCGGCGGACATGGCCATCGACTTCGAGGGGAGAGGGGTCGCCGCGGTGTCGCTGTGGCTGGGCCCGCAACTGACCGAACGCACGCGCATCGCCGGCGAGCAGCATGGCGAGCAGTACCGGGCGTTCCTGGAAAATGCCGAGACGCCGCAGTTCAACGGGCGCGTGATTCATGCCTTGCTCAACGATCCGCAATTGGCCGACTACAGCGGGCAGACGCTGATCACCGCCGAGATCGCCCCGCGCTATGGCATCACCGAGGCGGGCGGACGTCAGCCGCCATCGCACCGGGCCATGCTGGGTGAGCCACGCCAGCAGCATCCTGCTCGAGTCATCTGACCGGGCTTTGTGGCCTTATCGCCGGCAAGCCGGCTCCCACCTGGCCTGCGCTGTTTTCAGAGCCTGTGGGAGCCGGCTTGCCGGCGATTGAGCCAGGGCAAAAAAATCAAGACAGTTGCTCCCACCTGTCCTGCGCTGCTGTTGTAGATACCGTTGAACCTGTGGGAGCCGGCTTGCCGGCGATAGCGTCAGTACAAACACCGTTAGATCGGGGCGCGAAGCGCCCCCAGCCATTCACGCCAGTTCGCGCAACACCTGCTTGGCCACCTTCCCGGTGGCATTGAGCGGCATGCTGTCGAGTACCCGAACCCGCCGCGGTACCTTGTAGTTGGCCATTTGCTCGCGGCACCAAGCCAGGAATACCGCCTCGTCGATACGCTGCCCCGGCACCGGCAACAGAAACGCCATGGCCACCTCGCCCAGGCGCTCGTCGGCAATCCCGATCACCGCCGCCTGGGCCACGCCCGGGTAGCGCACCAGCGTCTGCTCGATCTCCGCGGGGTACACGTTGAACCCACCGGTGATGAACATGTCCTTCAAGCGATCGGTGATGCGCAGGTAGCCGCCTTCATCGAGCACACCCACATCCCCGGTATGCAACCACCCCTGGGCGTCGATCGCCTCGGCGGTGGCCTTCGGGTCGTCCAGGTAGCCGCGCATCAGGTTGTAGCCGCGTACCAGCACCTCGCCCGGCTGGTTGGCCGGCACCGGTTGCCCCTGCGAGTCGACGCAGCGCACTTCCACGTCCGGCATGGCCCGCCCGCAGGTAGTGGCCACCCGCTCGGCGCTGTCGCCGGCACGGCAGATGGTGACGAAGCCACAGGCCTCGGTCAGGCCATAGGCGGTGACGATGGTGGCGAAGCCCAGCTCGCTGCCCATGCGCCGGATCATCTCCACCGGGATCGATGCCGCGCCGGTCACGGCGATACGCAGGGACCCCAGGTCATAGTCGCCGCGCCGGGGGTGGGCCAGCAGCGACTGGTACAAGGTAGGCGGGCCGGGCAGCACGTTGATGCGTTCGCGCTGGATGCAGTCGAGCAGGGCCTGGGTGTCGAACACCTGCTGCGGCAGGAGGGTGCACCCGCGCATCAGCGCTGCCACCCAGCCGGCCTTGTAGCCAAAGGAATGGAAGAACGGGTTGACGATCAGGTAGCGGTCCCCGGCCTGCAGCCCGACGATCGCGCTCCAGTCGCGCACCACCTGCAAGTTCTGGCCATGGCTGCTCATCACGCCCTTGGGCTTGCCCGAGGTGCCGGAGGTGAACAGCAGGTCCGACAGGGTATCGCCGTTCACCTGCTGTTCACGCTCGGTCAGCTGGGCCTCGCTCACCTGGTCCGCCAGGGCGAGGAAGTCGTCCCAGGCCAGGCCATCGGCCACCTCGCCCTGGGGACGCAGGTGGATCACCTGGCGCAGCGCGGGCAGCGCCTGGTCGGCGAGCGAGGCCGGATAGTCGGTGTCGAGGAAGCGGCTGATGCAGAACAGTACGCACGTGCCGCTGTCACGCAGCACCTGGGCCGCCTCGGCGCCTTTCATGCGGGTATTGAGCGGCACCAGGGTGGCGCCGACACTGTGCAGGGCACCGGCGGCAACGATCCATTCCCAAAGGTTGGGCGCCCACACCGCCACCCGCGCCGCCACCGGCACGTCCAGGGCCAGCAGGGCGCGCGCCGCCTGGCGGCGCAGCTGGTCCAGGCGCTGGTAGCTGATGGGCGGGCCGGCGTCTTCGATGGCCGGGCGCTCGCCATAGGCCTGGGCGGCCAGGGCGAACAGTTGCGGGAAGGTCTGGGCGTTTTCCACGGACGGCATGTGGCCTCCTCAGGCAGAGGATCGATGAGCGAAGGGGAGGGCCGGGCACCGGGCCCGGCCGAGTGGATCAGGCGCTGGGCGGGGCGAAGCGGCGGCCGGCGGAGAAGCCGCCATCCACGGCGATCATCTGCCCGCTGACGAACGATGCTTCGTCCGAGGCCAGGAACAGCGCGACATTGGCCACCTCTTCAGGCTGGCCGGAGCGGCTGAGCATGTGCTGCGAGGCGAAGAAGTCATGGAATGCCTGCTGTTCGCGCACCATGCTGGTCATCGGCGTTTCGATCAGGCCGGGGCACAGGCCGTTGACGCGGATGTTGGCGTGGCCATAGTCGATGGCCATGCTGCGGGTCAGCTGATTGATACCGCCCTTGGAGACGTTGTAGGCGACGTTGCCGTCGCAGCCCTGCAGGCCGAAGATCGAGCCGATATTGATGATCGAGCCGCTGCGTTGGGCCTGCATCTGCCCCAGCGCATGCTTGCTGGTGAGCATGCTGCCGGTCAGGTTGATGTCCAGCACCCGCTGCCAGTCGGCGGTGCTGGCGCTGGTGACGCTGCCCTGGCTGGCGACGCCGGCGGCATTGACCAACACGTCGAGGCGGCCGAAGCGCTGGATGACTTCGCTCATCACCTGCTGTACCTGCTCTTCGTTGCGGACATCCAGGGTCATGAACAGGCCGGGGAAGTCCGCTGGCGGCTGGCCGACATCCAGCCCGACCACCTGGGCGCCTTCGGCGCTGAAACGACGCACGCAGGCCAGGCCGATGCCCGACGCACCGCCGGTGACCACCGCGACCTTGTTTTGCAAACGAGCCATATTCGAGCCTCTGTCTTTTATTGTTGTGGAGCTGTTGCTGTGGCGAGTCTACCTGTAATGCAGAACAGGCAGGATCGTCTGTAGGGACTAGGCCCGGCCGCACTGGTCCAATCGTGGGACAAGCCCCACAGTTTCAACGCGCCCTCTGTAGGAGCGGGCTTGCCCCGCGATTGGGCTGCAAAGCAGCCCCGCTCGACCTCAAGCCGGAAACTTCAAGCGTACCCGCGCCCCTTGCGGATGCCCCTGGCACGCCAAGGTCCACCCGGCCTCCAACTCCGCCTTGCTGAGCACATCGTTACGCGAAAGCTGCGTCTGGCCTTCCTCCACCGTGCACATGCAGGCTCCGCAGAACCCTTCCTCGCACGAGAATGGCACATCCAGCCCGGCCGCCTTGCAGCTTTGCAGCAGCGTATCCCCTGGGCGTGGCACGATCTCGTGGGTCGCGCCATCGATTTCCACCACCAGCAGCTCGCACTCTGCACCCTCGACCTGTACCGGCACGGCTTCCTGGCTGTCCGGGTCGGGCGGTGAGACGAAGCGCTCCACATGGATGGCGTCACGCGCTTCGCCCAAGGCCAGCAGGGTACCTTCCACGGTATCCATGAATGGCCCCGGCCCGCAGATGAAGTAGTCCGCGCCGCGCCAGTGGCGTACCAGCTGGCGCACCTGGGCGGCATCGACGAAGCCCTGCACCGAGTCCAGCACATGCACCACCTGCAACTGTTCCGGGTGCGCCTTGGCAAGCGCGCGCAGCTCGTCGCGGAAGATCACCGAGGCTTCGTCGCGGTTGGCATACACCAGCAGCACCGGGCGCTGCCCGCTGTGCAGCACGGCCTTGAGCAAGGAGAACACCGGCGTGATGCCGGAGCCCCCGCCGAACAGCACCAGGGGCCGGCTGGCGTCGGTGGCCTGACGCGGGTCGATGCAGAAGTGCCCGGCCGGCGGCAGCACTTCGAGCCAGTCGCCGACTTGCACGTGCTGGTTCATCCAGTTGGACACCCGGCCACCCTCGACCCGCTTGATGGTCACCTTGGGCCGGGTGTCGGTCCAGGGCGAGCTGGACATCGAGTAGCAGCGGGTCAAGCGCTTGCCGTCCACCGTCACCCGAAAGCTCAGGAACTGCCCCGGTTTGTAGGCGAAGCGCCCACGCAGCGCCTCAGGTACGTCGAACACCAGCGAGCGTGCGTCGGCGGTCTCGTCGATCACCGCGCACACCTGCAGGCGCAAGTCGCTGGCAGGGGATGCGCTGGCCTGGGCCTGGTCTGCAGCAGCCTGGATGTTCATGTCAGATGCCACTGATCAGTTGCGCGTTGTCCACCCGCAGCTCCGCGCCGTTGACGAAACGGGACTCGTCGCTGGCCAGGAACAGCACCACGTTGGCGATGTCGCGCGGGGCGCACATACGGTTCATCGGGTCTTGGTCGAGCAACGCCTGGGGAATCGGCTGGCCGCCGGCCAGGGCCTGGGTCATCGGCGTGTTGACGCCATCGGGGTGCACGCTGTTGCAGCGGATGCGGTAGCCCTGCTGCTTGCAGTGCAAGGCGATGGAGCGGGTCATGGCCGCTACCGCGCCCTTGGAGGCAGAGTAGGCGCAGAACATCGGCATGGCGCCCAGGGCTGCGACCGACGACATGTTGATGATCGAGCCGCCACCGGTCTTCTTCATGGCCTCGATGGCGTACTTGCACCCCAGGAAATAGCCCTCGCCGTTGACCTTCTGCACCTTCTGCCACAGCTCCAGGCTGGTGTCCTCGATGGTGCCGGTGGCCAGGATGGCGGCGTTGTTGACCAACACATCGAGGCGACCGAAATGCGCCAGGGTGGTGGCGATCACCTGCTGCCAATCGCTTTCGCTGGCGATGTCGTGGCGAATGAACAGCGCGTTCTCGCCGATCTCGGCAGCGGCCTGGCGGCCGGCTTGCTCGTTCAGGTCGGTGAGCACCACCCGGGCGCCCTCGCTGGCCAGCAGCAGGGCATCTTCGCGACCAATGCCGCTGGCGGCGCCGGTGACCAGGCAGACCTTGCCTTCTACACGTTGCATGGTTGTTCTCCTTGTGAGGCTCGGTGGCCGGCGGCCAGGCCGGCCACGTGGGCCGCGGCGCGCCGGCCGGAAAAGACGCAATCGGCCAGGGACAGGCCGGAAACGTAGAGGTTGGAAGCCACGCTCACGGCGCAGCGGCCGGCCGCGTACAGGCCCTCGATGGCTTGGTCTTGCGCGTCGAGTACCTGGCCGCTCTGCTCGCACACCCGCAACCCGCCCAGGGTCAGGGTCGGGCAGGGGTACAGGCGGCTGTCGTAGGACAGGTCCAGGCAATACCAGGGTCCTTGGTCCAGATCATGGAGCATGGCCGGTGACTTGCCGTGCGGGTCGGCGATTTCGCCGCGCGCGGCGCGGTTGTAGGCGTCGACGCTGCGGCGCAGGGCCTCGACCGGCAGCCGGCAGCGCTGGGCCAGCTGCTCGAGGGTATTGCCACGGCGGCAGTTGAACAGCAGGTTGAGCAGTACCGGCAGGCGCTGGAACGACCACACCTTGCCTGGCCCGACCTGCTGCAGCGCCTGGTTGCGCAAGCTGCGATCGAGGATCAGCAAGGCGCGGCCGTCCTGCTCCTCGACCATGGCGTGGCCCAGGGTGGCGCCGTACAGCTCTTCGTTGCAGTAGCGCTCGCCCCGAGCATTGACGATCAGCCCGCGAGCCCAGGCCAGCGGCGGGTTGATGAAGCGCCAGGCACTGACCTTGTCCATGCGTCCCAGGCTGCCGCCGGCGCTGCGGCCCAGCTCGATGCCGCTGCCGTCGCAGCCACTGCTGCCCAGGGGCAGGCCGTCGAGGTAGCGCGGCGCATGCTCGCCGAGCAGTTGGCGGTTGAACACGAAGCCGCCGCTGGCCAGCAGCACGCCGTGGTCGGCACGCACCAGCAGGGGCAGGGCGTGTCGCTGTTCGATGCGGTGCATGCGTGCCCGCAACCGCGCGGACACCGCCGGGGCGTACATATGTACCGCCGCGGCCCAGCGCGTCAGGCGGGCATGCAGGCGTGCGGCGTGGCTGCCTGCTGGCAGTTGCCAGGCTTCGACGCCCAGCACCTGGCCTTTCCGGTCGACCACCAGGCGCCGCACCTGGCACTGGGTACGTACGCGTACGCCGCGGCGCCGCGCGCTGTCGGCCAAGGCACGGAACAGGGCCGAGCCGGACATGCCGGTGCCCTTGGTTCGATGGCCGCGGGGAGCCGGGGCGGCCTCTACGGCGTAGGCCGGTACTGCCTCGTTGCCTGAGTAGTACAAGTAGTAGCTGTCGCTGGGGTAGGAGGTCTTGTGCGGCGCCATGCTGCCTTCGAACACCGCGCCCTGGCGCTCCAGCCAGGCCAACTGCTCCAGGCTGCCATCGCAGAACGTACGCAGGGTCTGTTCGCTCACCGCATCGCCGACTTCCTTGAGCAGGTAGTCGAACATCGCCTCGCTGCTGTCCGGGTAACCGGCCTGCAGCTGTTGCGGTGTGCCACCGCCGGCATACACCACGCCGCCGCTCAAGGCAGTGGCGCCACCGCCGGCGAAGCGCTCCAGGGCTAGCACCGAAAGGCCACGGCTGGCGGCCTCGATGGCGGCGCTGGCCCCGGCCCCGCCGAAGCCCACCACCACCAGGTCGGCGCGTTGCTGCCATTGCAACTGCTCGGCGCTGTCGACGCGAAGCGGTGCCTGCACCGCCTGCTCGCTCATGCTTGCGCCTCAGCTGGCACTGGCCGCGAGGGGCACAGGCTTGGCGGTGGTGGTGTAATGCCCGTCCAGGTACACCAGCGGGGTGATGGTCGGCGTGGTGTGGATGCGCAGGATGCGGCCGATGAAGACGGTGTGGGTGCCATAGGCGAACTGGCCGTCCTGGCGGCAGAGGATCGACGACTGGGCGTCGGCCAGGTAAGGGATGCCTTCGTCGCTGGTCAGCCATTGGCCTTGGCCGAAGCGGGCTTCACCCTTGATGCTGCCGCTGCACAGGTGCGCCAGGTGCTGCTGCTCCAGGCCCAGGATGTTCACGCAGAAGCTCGCGCCGGCGGCCAGCGCCGCGTGGGGCGATGCGCTCTGGTTGACGCAGATCAGCAGTGACGGCGGCTCGGTGCTCAGCGAGTCCACCGCGGTGGCGGCCATGGCGAAACGCTGGCTGCCGTCGCTGGTGCTGATGATGGTCACCGACTTGGCCAGGCGGCGCATGGCCTGGAGCATGTCGGCTTTCAAATTATTGTTGTCGTTCATCGCACGCCCTCGGTTTGGCTGTTTCAGTGCGATGGATTCTTGCAAGGGGGGCAAGCCCCAACATCGTCCAACGGGACTAGTCGATGCAGGCCGCGCATGGTCCGTTTGAGGGATGCCGCGCCCGATTCACCTTGTTGCAATGCCCACGGTGGAGGCACAGCGCCTCTCTCGCACGCCCCGGGGAACGGGGCGACCAGAGGAGAACAAGAAGATGAATCAAGACCTCATGCGTCAACAGTTGCGCCAGCGCGCCCGTGAGCTGGTGCCCGTGCTGCGCGAGCGCGCCGAACAGGCCGCGCAGATGGGCCGCTTGCCGGAGGAGACCATCGCCGACTTCCACGAGGCGGGCTTCTTCCGCATCCTCCAACCGGCCCGTTGGCAGGGGCTGGAGCTCGAGCCGAAGGACTTCTTCGAGGTGCAGATGATCCTCGCCGAAGGCTGCATGTCGTCGGCCTGGGTACTGGGCGTGGTGGCCATCCACAACTGGCAGCTGGCGCTGTTCGACGACCGCGCCGCGCAGGATGTCTGGGGGCAGGACACCAGCGTACTGATCTCCTCTTCCTATATGCCAGTGGGCAAGGTCGAGCGGGTGGAGGGCGGTTTCCGCCTGAGCGGGCGCTGGGGCTTTTCCTCGGGCAGCAAGCATTGCCAATGGGCCTTCCTCGGCGCCATGGTGCCGCCGGCCGAACCGGGCGGTGCGCCAGACTACCGCACCTTCCTGGTGCCGCGTGCCGACTACCAGATCATCGACAACTGGAACGTGATGGGCCTGGAGGCCACCGGCTCCCATGACGTGCTGGTCGAGGATGCCTTCGTGCCCGAGTACCGCACCCACCGCGCCGTCGATGGCTTCATGCAGAACAGTCCGGGCAATGCGGTCAACACCTCGCCGCTTTATCGCCTGCCGTTCGGGCAGATCTTCGTGCGCGCGGTGTCGTCGTCGGCCATCGGCGCCTTGCAGGGGGCGGTGGACCACTTCATCGCCCACAACAAGGCGCGGGTGGCGGTCAATGATGGTCGCAAGGTGCTCCAGGACCCGGCCGCGCAAAGCGCCCTGGCCAACGCCATGGTCTGTGTCGACGAATGCCGCACCGTGCTGTTGCGCAACTTCGAGCTGATGCTCGACAACGCCCGCAGCGGCACGCCGCTGGACATGCAACTGCGGGTGAAGATGCGCTACGACTCGGCGCTGGTGGCCGACCGCTGCGCCAAGGCAGTGGCTGAGCTGATGTTCAACAGTGGCGCCTCGACCATCTTCCGTGGCCACCCGATCAACCGGGCGTTCCGCGACATCCATACCGGTCGTGCCCACGTGGCCAACAGCCCGGCCAAGTATGCCTGGAACCTCGGTGGCGTGAGCATGGGCCAGGACACCACGGACTTCTTCCTCTAGGCCGCAGCCTGCTCACCGAAACCGGCTAGTCCGTTTTAGGGATTCGAGCCCACCTGCGATGCCTGAGGATGTGACCAAGGCCGGCGCTTGCCGGCCAACGTCCACAGAACAACAAGGAACGCACATGAAATTCTCGCTGATTTACGAAGCCCAGACGATCGATGCCAGCCGCGAGGGTGACCGCAAGATTTTCGATGACACCGTCGAGCAGGCGGTGTTGGCCGACAAGCTGGGCTTCGACACCTTCTGGTGCGTGGAGCACACCGCGTTGACCAACTACTCGCACATGTCTGCCCCGGAAACCATGCTGGCCTTCGTCGCCGGCAAGACCGAGCGCATCGGCATCGGCCATGGTGTGGTGTGCCTGCCACCGGCGATGAACCACCCGGTCAAGGTGGCCGAGCGCATCGCCACTCTCGACCTGCTGTCCAAGGGCCGCGTGCATTTCGGCGTGGGCAAGGGCGGCACCCAGCAGGAGGCCGGCACCTTCGGCTACGACCTGGCGACCCTGCAGCCGCAGATCGACGAAGCCATGTACCTGATTCCGAAGATGTTCGTGCAGGACGAGATCGAGCACCACGGCGACTTCGTCAAGATCCCCAAGCGGCCGATCCACCCCAAGCCGTACCAGGACCCGCACCCACCGATGTACCTGGCCTGCACCAACACCGATTCGTTGAAGAACGCTGGCGGGCGTGGCATGGGCGCGCTGGTGCTGGGCTTCGGTGGCCCTGAGGAGATTGCCAAAAAGGTCGAGGTGTATCACCAGGCCTTCGACAACCGCGATACCCGCAACCAGGTGGGCTTCCGCCCCAACCGCCACATCGCCGCGCTGTGCCCGGCCATCGTGCTGGACGACAACGAAACCGCGCGCCGCATCGGCATCCGTGGCCAGCGCTATTTCATGGAGTCGCTGGGCTACTGGTACGGCGGCGGTGAGCGCCCGGACCCGGAGAAGTGGAAGGACGACACCTACGTCGACGGCAACGGACAGGCGGTGATCAAGTCGCGCTTCGCCTCCGAGGAAGTGCGCGTCGATTTCTCCGACCCGACCATGGCGATGATGAACCCCAACCACGCCTACGGCACCGTCGAGGATTGCATCGGTTACGTGCAGCGCCTGATCGATGCCGGCGCCGACGAGATCCTGTTCATCTGCCAGATGGGCACCGTGCCGCAGTGGGCCCAGCTGGAGACCCTGCGCAACATCGGCGAGAAGGTCATTCCGCATTTCCGCAACAAGCAATAAGCCCCAGGGGCGCTTTGCGCCCCAATCGCGGGACAAGCCCGCTCCTACAGGGACCTGCGTCACCCCTGCGGGAGCGGGCTTGTCCCGCGATTGG
This sequence comes from Pseudomonas shiyinii, assembly GCF_056725765.1. Lineage (NCBI taxonomy): Bacteria > Pseudomonadati > Pseudomonadota > Gammaproteobacteria > Pseudomonadales > Pseudomonadaceae > Pseudomonas > Pseudomonas shiyinii. The sequence goes on from NZ_CM161522.1 coordinate 1,844,827, forward strand.
GCTGCATGGCAACCCCTCGGCCGGTAGTCCTATTGGACGATGACGCTCCACCGCCAACTGGCTTGAATACGACCATCCAAGAGCCCCAGCGGCTCGTGACAAGAACAACATGAGGAGATCGTGCATGGATATCCGTGGCCTGGGTTACGTAACCGTACGTTCCACCGACCTCGCGCAGTGGCGCCACTACGCCAGCCAGGTGCTGGGCATGATGGTGGTCGAGGACGAAAGCGGCGAACGCCTGTTCCTGAAGATGGACGAGCGCCCGTACCGCATCCTGGTGCAGCACAGCGCCCAGGACGGTTTCGGCGCTTGCGGCTGGGAAGTGGCCGGTCAGGCCGCTTTCGACCAGGCCGTGGCCGAACTGCACGCTGCTGGTGTGGCCGTGGAGCCGGGCAGTGCCGAACAGGCTGCGCTGCGCCAGGTGCAGGCGCTGGCCCTGTTCGCCGACCCCGATGGCAATCGCCACGAGCTGTACTGGGGTCCGCGCCAGGACTTCGCCCGCTTCGTGTCCCCGGTGGGCGTGCGCGGCTTCGTCAGCGATGCCCTGGGCATGGGCCATGTGGTGCTGCCGGCACCGACCTTCGACCGTTGCCGCGACTTCTACGAACAGGTGATGGGCTTCGGCCTGTCGGACCTGATGAAAGTGCGTTTCACCCCGGATCCTGCCGAGCCGGAAAAGCGCATCCACTTCATGCACTGCAATAACGGCCGCCACCATTCGCTGGCGATCTTCGAATGCCCGGTGCCCAGTGGCTGCGTGCACATGATGGTCGAGGTCGATGGCCTGGAGGACGTGGGTCGCGCCCTGGACCGCATGCACGCCAATGGCGTGAAGCTCTCGGCCACCCTGGGCCAGCACACCAATGACCAGATGATTTCCTTCTACATGAAGACCCCCTCCGGGTTCGACCTGGAGTACGGCTGCGACGGCCTGGTGGTGGACTGGAGCCGCCATACACCGTTCGAGAGCACGGTGGTCAGCCAATGGGGCCACGACTTCAGTGTCGGCCGCCAGTGAGGACAGTACCCATGGATAAACAGATGACCACGGCCCAGATGGTCGCCCAGCTGCGCGACGGCATGACCATCGGTATCGGCGGCTGGGGCCCGCGCCGCAAGCCCATGGCGCTGGTGCGCGAGATCCTGCGCTCGGACCTCAAGGACCTCACCGTCGTCGCCTACGGTGGTGCCGATGTCGGCCTGCTGTGCGCTGCCGGCAAGGTGAAGAAACTGATCTTCGCCTTCGTCTCCCTCGACTTCATCCCCCTCGAGCCGTACTTCCGCAAGGCACGCCAGGACGGGGCCATCGAGGTCATGGAAATCGATGAAGGCATGCTGCTGCTGGGCCTGCGCGCCGCCGCCATGAACGTACCGTTCATCCCCACCGCGGTGGGCCTGGGCACCGACGTGCTGCGCCATAACCCGGAGATCAAGCTGATCGCCTCGCCCTACGCCGATGGTCGCGACTGGGTCGCGATGCCTGCGCTCAAGCTCGACGCTGCCCTGGTGCACGTCGACCGCGCCGATGCACGTGGCATCTGCCAGATCGCCGGCCCTGACCACTACATGGACGACCTGTTCGTGCGGGCCGCGGCACACACCTTCGTCACCTGCGACGAGCTGGTCGACAGCGCGTGGTTCCACGCCGACCCGGCCCGTGCCCACCAGGTGTTCTGGGAGCGCAACCTGACCACCGCCGTGGCCAATGTGCCCGGCGGCGCGCACCCCTCTTCCTGCGCACCGCTGTACGGCTTCGATGTGCCGCACTTCAAGGCCTACGTGGCCTCGGCGCAGAGCGAAGAGGGCTGGCAGGCCTATGTCGAGCAGTACGTGGCCTGTTCCCACACCCAGTACCTGGAGCGTTGCGGGGGCCTCGAGGCCATCCGTCGACTGCCCCTGCCGGTTTTCTAAGCGAGGAACGCCATGACCCCTGCAACCTCCTACAGCCTCGCCGAATTGATGATCTGCGCCGCCGCCCAGGCCTGGCGCGACGACGGCGAAGTCCTGGCCACTGGTATCGGCGTGATCCCACGCCTGGCCGCCTCCCTGAGCATGCTCGACAACAACCCGCAGCTGATGATGACCGACTCGGAAGCCTACATGGTCGCCGAGCCGGTGCCGGTCGGCCCGCGCAACGGCTATGAGCCCAAGCGCGACAGCTGGATGGGCTTCTCGCGCATCTTCGACAACGTCTGGAGCGGCAAGCGCCACGCCATGATCGGCCCGATCCAGGTCGACCGCTTCGGCCAGGCCAACATTTCCTGCATCGGCGGCGACTACCACAAGCCCAAGGCGCAGATGCTCGGCGTGCGCGGCCTGCCGGGTAACTCCATCAGCCATGCCAACTCGTTCTACGTGCCCAGCCACAACCGCCGGGTATTCGTCGAGGGCGAGTGCGACGTGGTCGCCTCGGTGGGCTACAACCCCGCGCGCCTGGCCCGTGGCTGGTCGCTGGACGACATCGACATCCGCCTGATCGTCACCGACCTGTGCGTGCTCGACTTCCTCGGGCCGCAACACCAGGTGCGGGTGCGCTCCTTGCACCCGGGCGTGAGCCTGGACGAGGTGCGCGACAACACAGGCTTTGCCCTGCACGTGCCCGAGCATTGCCCGGTGACCACGGCGCCCACCGAGGCGCAGCTGCAGCTGATCCAGCAGCTGGACCCGCACAACCTGCGTGCCAGCCAGCTCAAGGACAACCCACCGGGCCAGCGCCAGGCGCGCTGACAGCCCGTACCCGCCAACCGCCTTGCCGGAGTGCAGTAATGAGCGAGCAAAACAACAAAGAGGCCGATGAGGTGGTGCTGTACGAAGTGCGTGGCGCGGTGGCCCTGGTCACCATGAACCGCCCCGAGTACCACAACGCCCAGAACTCGCGGATGACCTACGCCCTGGACGCCGCCTTCGCCCGCGCCTGCGCCGATGACCAGGTCAAGGTCATCGTCCTGTGCGGCGCTGGCAAGCACTTTTCCGCCGGCCATGACATCGGTACGCCCGGGCGCGACGTGGACCAGAGCTTCGAGCGCGTGAGCCTGTGGTACGACCATGTCGGCAAGCCGGGCGGCGAGTTCCTCTACGCCCGCGAGCAGGAGGTGTACCTGGGCATGTGTCGGCGCTGGCGGGACATCCCCAAGCCGACCATCGCCATGGTCCAGGGCGCCTGCATCGCCGGTGGCCTGATGCTGGCGTGGGTGTGCGACCTGATCGTGGCCAGCGACGATGCCTACTTCCGCGACCCGGTGGTGCGCATGGGGATTCCGGGCGTGGAATATTTCGCCCACGTGCATGAACTCAACCCACGTATCGCCAAGGAATTCCTGTTCCTCGGCGCACCGATGCCGGCGGCGCGTGCCTACCAGATGGGCATGCTCAACCGCGTGGTGCCGCGCGAGCAGCTGGAGGTGCAAACCCTGGAGCTGGCCGCGCAGGTCGCCCAGATGCCGCGCCTGGGCCTGCAGTTGAGCAAGCAGGCGGTCAACAACGCCGAGGACCTGATGGGCAAGCGCGCCACCATGGACATGGTGTTCGGCCTGCACCACTTCGCCCATGCCCACAACGAACTGGTGTCGGGCGACCGCCTGGGTGGTTACGACGCCAAGGCCATGGCCAGCTCCCAGCGCGACCAGGGGAGGGCATGAGCATGGCCGTGTCGCTCGATACCCGCCTGACCGCCTTGCTCGGGTGCCGCTATCCGATCGTCCAGACCGCCATGGGCTGGGTCGCCGACCCGCGCCTGGTGGCGGCCACCTGCAATGCCGGCGGCTTTGGCTTCCTCGCCGGGGCGACCATCGAACCGCAGCAGATGGAGGCCGCGATCCTCGAAACCAAGTGCCTGACCGACCGCCCGTTCGGGGTCAACTTCCACATGTACCAGGCCAACGCCCAACAGATCGTCGAACTGGTGGTACGCCATCAGGTGCGCGCGGTCAGCTACAGCCGTTCGCCGGGCAAGCAGATGATCGCTCGGCTCAAGGACGCCGGCGTGGTCTGCATGCCCACCGTGGGCGCCCTCAAGCACGCGCAGAAGGCCGTGGAGATGGGCGCCGACGTGGTGACCGTGCAGGGCGGCGAGGGCGGCGGCCATACCGGCGCCGTGCCCACCGCCATGCTGCTGGGCCAGGTGCTCGATGCCGTCGAGGTGCCGGTGGTGGCCGCCGGTGGTTTCAAGGATGGCCGCGGGCTGGTATCGGCCCTGGCCCAGGGTGCCGACGGCATCGCCATGGGCACGCGCTTTCTGATGACCGCCGACAGTCCGGTGCCCCAGGCCACCCTGGCGCGCTACCTGGCGGTCGAGGACCCGGCGGCGGTGATCGTCAGCCGGGCCATCGATGGCCTGCCGCAACGCATGATCCGCAACGAGCTGCTCGATGAGCTCGAGTCCGGCAGCGGCCTGCGCCGCTGGCTGCTGGCCGTGCGCAGCGGGCTGGCCTACCGCCGCCACACCGGCCTTGGCCTGGGCCAGTTGCTCGGCAGCGCCCTGAAGATGCGCCGCGACGGTGGGCTCAGCGCCGCCCAGAGCCTGATGGCCGCCAACGCGCCGATGGTCATCCAGAAGGCCATGGTCGAAGGCCGCCCGGCCGAGGGCGTGCTGCCGGCCGGCCAAGTGGCCGCGGGCATCGACAGCCTGCCGGGGTGCGCCGAACTGATCGCGCAGATCGTCCAGGACGCCGAGCAGCGCCTGGGCGCGCTGTGCTGCCGAATTTCGTAAGGGGGAAACCGAATGCAACCATTCAGTGTCAGCATTGACAACGGCATCGCCGAGATGGTCTTCGACCATCCCCCGGTCAATGCCTTCAACAGCCGGGGCTGGGCCGACATCGCCAGCACCCTCCAGGCGCTGGGCGAAGACGAGCAGGTGCGGGTCATCGTCATTCGCGCCGAAGGCCGTGGCTTCTGCGCTGGGGTCGACATCAAGGAACTGGCTGCCGACGGTAATCTGATCGTCGCGGTCAACAAGGGCAACTACGACACCTTCAAGGCCGTGCACCGCAACAAGGTGCCGGTGATCGTCGCCGTGCATGGCTTCGTCCTGGGGGGCGGCATCGGTATCTGCGGCGCCGCCGACATCGTCGTCGCCGCCGACTGTGCCCGTTTCGGCGTGCCCGAGGTGGACCGCGGCGCCATGGGCGGCGGTGCCCACCTGCAGCGCCTGTTCCCGGTGCAGAAGGTGCGCCATATGTACTTCACCGGCGAGATGATCGATGCCGCCGAGGCCTACCGCCTGGGCGCGGTCGAACGCGTGGTGCCACGCGAGCAATTGCGCGAAACCGCGCTGGGCATCGCCGCATCCATCGCCGCCAAGAGCCCGGCGATGATCCGCCTGGCCAAGGAAGCGCTCAACGGCATCGAGGACGGCAACCTGGAAGACAAGTACCGCTGGGAGCAAGGCTTCACCCTGGAAGCCTACCGTACCCAGGACTCCCAGGAAGCCCGCGACTCGTTCGTCGAGAAGCGCAACGCCAATTTCAACGGTTGAGGGAGCGAACATGGACCTTACCTACACACCGGCCCAGCAGGCCTTGCGCGCCGAGGTGCGGGCCTGGCTGCAGGCCAACGTGCCGGCCCAACCATTGCCCTCGTTCGACACCGAGGAGGGGTTCGCCGCCCACCGCGCCTGGGAAGCACGCCTGAACGAAGGGCGCTGGGGCATGGTCACCTGGCCGACCCGCCTGGGCGGGCGTGGTTGCGACCTGATCGAATGGCTGATCTTCGAAGAAGAGTACTACCGCGCCAACGCCCCGGCGCGGGTCAACCAGAATGGCATCTTCCTGCTCGGGCCCACCCTGATGGAATACGGTACCGAGGAGCAGAAAGCGCGCTTCCTGCCCCGCATGGCCACCGGCCAGGATATCTGGGCCCAGGGCTGGTCCGAGCCCGGCGCCGGCTCCGACATGGCGGCGATCCGTTCGCGGGCCGAGCGTGACGGTGACCATTACGTGATCAATGGCCAGAAGACCTGGTCCACCCGCGCGGTCTGGGCCGACTGGGTGTTCGGCATCTTCCGCACCGACCCTGGCTCCCACCGTCACCACGGCCTGACCTTCATCCTGGTGCCGCTGGACAGCCCTGGCATCACCGTGCGGCCGATCCCCCAGCTCAATGGCTTGCCGGGCTTCGCCGAAATCTTCTTCGACGATGTACGTGTGCCGGTGGAGAACGTGCTGGGCGGCGAGGGCATGGGCTGGCACGTGGCGATGTCCACGGCCGGCTTCGAACGTGGCCTGATGCTGCGCTCGCCGGCGCGCTTCCAGGAAACTGCCCGGCGCCTGGTGCAGCTGTACCAGGCCAACCGCGAGAGCGCCGACCGCGACCCGGCCATCGGCGAAGCGGTGATGCGTGCCTGGCTGGATGCCGAAGCCTACACCCAGCAGACCTACATGACCGCCTCGCAGCTGGTCAAGGGTGGGCGTATCGGGCCTGAGTCCTCGACCAACAAGATCTTCTGGTCCGAGCTTGACCTGCGCATGCACGAAACCGCCATGAGCATCCTTGGCCTACGCGGCGAGCTATTGCCCGAGGCCCCGGCCGCAGGCGACGTCGGCCATTGGCTGGACGGCTTCCTGTTCGCCCAGGCCGGGCCGATCTATGCCGGCACCAACGAGATCCAGCGCAACATCATCGCCGAACGCATGCTCGGCATGCCGCGTGCCTGAGGGAGAGACCATGGACTTCAGTTTCAACAGCGACCAGTTGCTCTTCCAGGACAATGTGCGCAGTTTCTTGATCAACGAAGTGACCCCTGAACGTATCCGCGAACTGTGGCTGACCGACAGCGGCCGCTGCGACCAGCTCTGGGCGCAGTTGGTGGAGCTGGGCCTGACCGGCCTGACCGTACCGGAACAGTATGGCGGCATGGGCCTGGGGGCCCTGGACTTCGTCTTGCTGGCCCAGGAATGCGGCTACGCTGGGCTGCCCGAGCCGCTGGTGGAGACCATGCTGGTGGCGGTGCCGCTGCTGGCCGAGCTGGGCGAGGCCCACGAGGGACTCAAGCACGACTGGCTGGGGCGTGTGGCCGAAGGGCAGGCACGCCTGGCGGTGTGTGAGCCGGGCAACCCGCTGGTCAGCGACGCCCACGTCGCCGACCTGCTGCTGCTCAGCCACGGCGATGAACTGCATGTAGTACCCCGCGAGGACGTCGACCTGGTACGCAACCCGTCGGTCGACCCCAGCCGCCAGCTGTTCCAGGTGGTCTGGACGCCGGGTGCGGCCACCTGCGTGGCCCGTGGCGAGGCGGCGGCGCGGCTGCTGGCGCGGGCTTTCGAGCGCGGTGCGCTGAGCTGTGCGGCGCAGCTGCTGGGCCTGGCCAAGCGCATGGTGGACCTGGCGGTGGACTACAGCTTCGAGCGCAAGCAGTTCGGCAAGCCGATCGGTTCGTTCCAGGCGGTCAAGCACTTGATGGCCAATGTCGCGGTGCGCATCGAGTTCGCCAAGGGCCCGCTTTACCGCGCAGCCCACGCCGTGGCCAACGACGAGCCGGGGCAGGCGCTGGCCGTTTCCCATGCACGCCTGGCGACGTCGGAGGCTGCGCTGCTCGCTGCGCGCAACGCCATCCAGACCCACGGTGCGATGGGCTACACCTGGGAGGTCGACCTGCAGCTGTTCATGAAGCGCGCCTGGGCGCTGGACAAGACCTGGGGCGACCACGCCCTGCACAAGGCGCGGATCCGCGAGGCGCTGTTCGACCGCGAACTGGCCATCGGTGCCGGCACCACCTTCTGACGCATGGCTTGTGTGGGAGCGGGCTTTTCCCGCGATCGAGGGCGAAGCCCTCGCGCAGGGCAGGCTTGGCCCTGTCGCGGGACAAGCCCGCTCCCACAGGGTCTGCGTCGATTCAACACGATGTGTTTTGTGAGGTAGAAGATGCCTGAAGCTTATATCGTCGATGCCCTGCGCACGCCTACCGGGCGGCGCAAGGGGGGCCTGGCGCACATTCATGCAGCGGACCTGGGCGGCCATGTGCTGCGCGCCCTGGTCGAGCGCAACTCGATTCCTGACCAAGACTACGATGACGTGATCTTCGGCTGCGTCGACACCATCGGCCCGTTGGCCGGTGACATCGCCCGTACCGCCTGGCTGGCGGCCGGGCTCAGCCAGGCGGTGCCGGGCACCACCATCGACCGCCAGTGCGGCTCCTCCCAGCAAGCGGTGCATTTCGCCGCCCAGGCGGTGATGAGCGGCACTCAGGATGTGGTGGTCGCCGGTGGCGTGCAGACCATGACCCAGATTCCCATCTCATCGGCCATGACCGCCGCCGAACCGCTGGGCTTCAGTGACCCGTTCACCGGCTCCGAGGGCTGGGTGCGTCGCTACGGCGCGACCCCGCCGACCCAGTTTCGCGCCGCGCAGATGATCGCCGAGCATTGGCAGCTCAGCCGCCAGGCGCTGGAGGCCTACTCGCTGGAGTCCCATCGCCGGGCCCTGCGTGCCATCGAACAAGGGTATTTCAAGCGCGAGATCGTGCCCCTGGCCGGCGTCGAGCATGACGAAACCCCACGCCACACCAGCCTGGAGAAGATGGCCGAACTGGAAAGCCTGTTCGGCTGCGACCGGGTCACCGCCGGCGTATCGAGCCAGACCTGCGACGCCGCCAGTGCCGTGCTGATCGTCTCCGAGGCCGCGCTCAAGCGCTACAACCTCACGCCCCGGGCACGCATCCACCACATGAGCGTGCGTGCCGACGACCCGGTCTGGATGCTCACCGCGCCCATCCCGGCTACCGCCTACGCCCTCAAGCGTGCCGGCATGCGCCTGGACGACATCGACCGGGTGGAGATCAACGAGGCCTTCGCCTCGGTGGCCATGGCCTGGCTCCACGAGACCGGCTACCCCCACGCTCAGACCAACGTCAACGGCGGGGCCATCGCCCTGGGCCACCCGTTGGGAGCCACCGGTACCCGGCTGATGTGCAGCCTGCTCCATGAGCTGGAGCGCAGTGGCGGCCGCTATGGCCTGCAGACCATGTGCGAAGGCGGCGGCCAGGCCAACGTGACTATCATCGAGCGCCTGTAAGCGCAGGAGAAATACCCATGAGCAGTTGCAACAACCGAGTCGTGGTCATCACTGGCGCCGGTGGCGGCCTGGGCCGAGCCTACGCCCTGGCTTTCGCCGCCGAGGGCGCCAAGGTGGTGGTCAACGACATCAACCGTGACGCCGCCGAAGCCGTGGTCGCGCAGATCCGCGAGCAGGGTGGCCAGGCCATCGCCAACAGCAACGACATCACCCACTACGAGGACGCCGGGCGCATCGTCGCGGCGGCGCTGGAGGCGTTCGGCGGCCTCGACGTGGTGGTGAACAACGCCGGGATCTGCCGTGACCGCATGTTCGCCAGCCTCACCGAAGCGGACTGGGACGCGGTGGTGGCAGTACACCTCAAAGGCCACTTCTGCCTCTCCAGCCACGCCGTGCGCCATTGGCGCGAGCAGGCCAAGAACGGCGTGAAGGTCGATGCGCGGATCATCAACACCAGCTCCGGCGCAGGCCTGCAGGGCTCGATCGGGCAGTCCAACTATGCCGCGGCCAAGGGCGGCATCGCGTCGCTGACCTTGGTCCAGGCCGCCGAGCTCGCCCGCTATGGCATCACCGTCAATGCGCTGGCTCCGGCCGCGCGCACCGGCATGACCGAGGGCGTGTTCGGCGAGGTGATGAAGAAGCCGGAGGAGGGCTTCGACTACTTCGCCCCGGAGAACGTCGCGCCGGTGGTGGTATGGCTGGGTTCCCGCGACTCGGCAGGCGTCACCGGGCAGATGTTCGAAGTCGAAGGCGGCAAGCTGTCCATCGCCGACGGTTGGCGCCGTGGGCCGCAGGTCGACAACCAAGGCCGCTGGGCCGTCACCGAGGTGGGCGCGGCCGTCGGCGAGCTGTTGGCGCGCGCCGTGCCGGCGCAGAAAGTCTACGGCACCTGATTCGACGTTTTCTCGCCAGTAGGGCGAACCGCACCACATGCCAGGGTGGTGCGGTTTTTTTTGCGCGGGATTTGATGAGGGTACGGTTTGAGCCTTGTGAGAGGGCTAAAATCGAGCGCCGCCCGCGCGGCGCATCGCGAGCTGTGCTCGCTCCTACGTTTGTTTCGGACCAATTATTCCTGGGGGATTTTCGCGCGGACGCTTTGGCGGCTGACGCAAGATCGTGTCGTACCGACCAGGCGGTCGCGCGCGCCTGTCACAGGCGTTACTGGCCGTAAACAAACGTAGGAGCGAGCGCAGCTCGCGATGCGCCGCGCGGGCGGCGCCGTCGTATTGCTTTCACAAATTTAGTAGTCCAATTGGCCGATTCCCGCCGCCGCGCATCTGGCCACACTCGCAGGTACCCCCGCCAGACGAGTAGAAGACGCCGCGATGGACTTTGCATTCAGCGACGAGCAGGAAATGATCCGCGCATCGGCCGAGGGCTTTCTCGCCGATGTTTCCGACTGTGCCGCCGTGCGCGCGGCGATGGTCAGCGAACGCGGTTACGACACCGACCTCTGGCAGCGCCTGTGCAGCGAGATGTACTGGCCTGCCATCCATATTCCCGAGGCCTATGGCGGCTTGGGCCTGGGATTCGTCGAGCTGGCCATCCTGCTCGAGCAGATGGGCCGACGCCTGCTGTGCTCACCCTTCTTCGCCACCGCCTGCCTGGCCACGCCGGCGCTGCTGCTGGCCGGCAGCGAAGCGCAGAAACAGCGCTGGCTGCCCGCCATCGCCGAGGGCAGGGTGCGTGGCACCCTGGGCTTTGGTGACGGCGGTGCCTGGACCGCCCACGGCATCAGCGTCACGGCCACGCCCGAAGGCGACGGCTATGTCCTGGATGGCGAATATGCGCAAGTGATCGATGGCCACAGTGCTGACCTGCTGGTGGTCGCGGCGCGCCTGGCCGGCAGCTCGGGCGAGCAGGGCATCGGCCTGTTCCTGGTCGAAGCCGGGCAGGCGGGCCTGGCACGCCAGTGGCAGCCGACCATGGACCAGACCCGCCGCCTGGGCCGTATACGCTTCACGCGCCTGTACGTGGCTCCGGACGCGGTACTAGGCGAGGCTGGCAACGCCTGGCCGCTATTGCAGAACGTGTTGCGCCTGGCCTGCGTGGGCCTGGCCGCCGAGCAGGTGGGCGGGGCCCAGCAGGCGCTGGACCTGAGCGTGGCCTACCTGCAGGAGCGCCAGCAGTTCGGCCGCCCCCTGGCCAGTTTCCAGGCCCTCAAGCACCGCGCCGCCGACATGATGCTGCAGGTCGAGTGCGCGCGCTCGGCCTGCTACTACGCCGCCTGCGTCGCCCAGGAAGCGCTGGACCCTGCAGGTGATGCGCAGGTGGCGGCCGAGTTGCCAGTGGCCGCGGCCCTGGCCAAGTCGCAGTGCTCCCAGGCGTACTTCCACTGCGCGGCGGAGTCGATCCAGCTGCACGGCGGCGTGGGCTTCACCTGGGAGTACGACCCGCATCTGTACTTCAAGCGTGCCCGGGCCAGCGAGAGCTACCTCGGTGCACCGGCCTGGCATCTGCAGCAGATCGCCAATGTGATTATCGGGGAGCAGCCATGAAGATCCGTTTCAGTGAGCAGGACGAGCGTTTCCGCCAGGAGATCGCCGACTGGATGGCCGCCAACCTGCAGGGCGAGTTCGAGGCCCTGCGTTTTCGTGGTGGCCCGGGCGACGAACACATGTTCCCCGAAGAGCGCAAGGCCTGGGAGCGCAAGCTCGCCGAAGGTGGCTGGACGTGCGTGGGCTGGGCGCCGGAGCATGGTGGGCGTGGCCTGTCGATCAGCCAGCAGGTGATCTTCCATGAAGAGTACGCCCGCGCCGGCGGCCCGGGGCGCATGGGCCATATCGGCGAAGGCCTGGCCGGCCCGACCATCGCCGCCTTCGGCAGCGACGAGCAGAAGCGCCGCTTCCTGCCGGGCATCGTCCAGGGCACCACGTTCTGGTGCCAGGGCTATTCCGAGCCCGGCGCAGGCTCCGACCTGGCCGCGGTGAAGACCCGTGCGGCCCAGGACGCCAATGGCGACTGGCGGATCAACGGGCAGAAGGTCTGGACCTCCCTGGCCCACGAGTCGGACTGGTGCTTCGTGCTGGCCCGCACCGAGCCGGGCAGTGTCGGCCACCATGGCCTGTCGTTCCTGCTGGTGCCGATGGACCAGCCGGGTATCAGCGTGCGGCCGATCGAACAGATGACCGGTACCTCGGAGTTCAACGAGGTGTTCTTCGACGACGCGCGCACCGAGGCTGTCAATATCGTCGGCCAACCGGGCGAGGGCTGGAAGATCGCCATGGCCCTGCTGGGCTTCGAGCGCGGGGTGTCCACCCTCGGCCAGCAGATGCAGTTCCAGAACGAACTCGACGAAATCATCGCCATTGCCCGGCGCAACGGTGCCGACCGCGACCCGCACCTGCGCCAGCGCCTGGCCGAGGCGTGGTGCGGCTTGCGCATCCTGCGCTACAACTCGCTGCGCATGCTCTCCGGGCCCCAGGACGGCTCGCTGCGCCGCGAAGCGACCATCTACAAGCTGGGCTGGTCGAGCTGGCACGCCAACCTCGGCAAGCTGGCCATGGACGTGCTCGGCCCCCAGGCCGAGCTGCTCGAGGCCGGGCCCTACCAGCTGAGCCGCCTGCAGTCGCTGTACCTGTTCAGCCGCGCCGACACCCTGTACGGCGGCAGCAACGAGATCCAGCGCAACATCATTGCCGAGCGCGCCCTGGGTATGCCCCGGGAGCCGCGGCCACGTCCCTGATCGAGGAGTTTTTGCATGTCCGTTCCACACTATGTTCCCGGCCACGGCCTGCTGCGTGGCAAATCGGTGCTGATCACCGCCGCCGCTGGCTCCGGTATCGGCTTCTCCGCGGCGCTGCGTGCGGCCGAGGAGGGCTGCCGGGCCCTGATGATCAGCGACATCCATGAAGGCCGGCTGGGCGAGGCGGTGGCACGCATCCGCGAAGCCACCGGGCTGCTGGCCGTGTACGGACAGTTGTGCAACGTCACCGACGAAACCCAGGTGCGTGAGCTGGTCGACGCCGCCGAGCGCGAGTTGGGCGGCGTCGACGTGCTGATCAACAATGCCGGCCTGGGCGGCTCGCGCGCCCTGGTGGAAATGCCCGATGAAGAATGGCAACGGGTCATCGACGTGACCCTCACCGGCACCATGCGCATGACCCGCGCCATGCTCCCGCACATGATCGAGCGCCGTGCCGGGGTCATCGTCAACAACGCCTCGGTGCTCGGCTGGCGCGCGCAGAAGCAGCAGGCCCACTACGCCGCGGCCAAGGCTGGGGTCATGGCCCTGACCCGTTGTGCGGCGGTGGAGGCAGCCGAGCATGGCATCCGCATCAACGCGGTGAGCCCGAGCATCGCCATGCACGATTTCCTGGCCCGCTCCGCGCCCCAGGCGGTGCTCGATCAGCTGGCGGCCAACGAGGCCTTCGGCCGTGCAGCCGAAGTCTGGGAGGTGGCCAATGTGATGATGTTCCTGGCCAGTGACTACAGCTCGTACATGACCGGCGAAGTGCTGTCGGTTTCCAGCCAGAGGGCCTGAGCATGACCCGAGTATTCGAGGCGCCCCAGGCGCTGCACGAGGCGGTGGGGCAGGCGCTGGGCGAGAGTGACTGGCTGTTGGTGGACCAGGCGCGCATCGACCTGTTCGCCGAAGCCAGTGGTGATCACCAGTGGATCCACGTCGACCCGCAGCGCGCTGCCCAGGGGCCGTTCGGCGCCTGTATCGCCCATGGTTACCTGAGCCTGGCCCTGGTCAACCTGTTCCTGCCGCAGATCATCGAGGTGCGAGGCATCGCCATGGGAGTCAATTATGGCTGCGAGCGCGTGCGCTTCCCCTCGGTGGTGCGGGTGGGCTCGCGGGTACGTGGCAGCGCCGTGCTGCTGTCGACCGAGGCGGTCGGCGACGGCGTGCAGGCAGTGATTCGCGTCAGCGTCGAGATCGAAGGCCAGGAGCGTCCTGGCTGCGTGGTCGACACCATCAGCCGTTACTACCCGGCCTAGGCCATCCAAGGAGTTGAGCATGAACGAAGCAGTGATCGTGTCCACGGCGCGTACGCCGATCGGCAAGGCCTTCCGTGGCGCCTTCAACGACACCGAGGCACCGACCCTGGGCGGCCATGTGGTGGCCGAGGCGGTGCGCCGCGCCGGCATCGCGCCGGAGGAAGTGGACGATGTGATCATCGGCGCCGCCGCCCAGCAGGGCACCCAGGCCTACAACCTCGGGCGCCTGTGCGCCACGGCGGCCGGCCTGCCGGCACAGGTGTCCGGCATGGCCGTGGAGCGCCAGTGCGCTTCGGGCCTGATGAGTATCGCCATTGCCGCCAAAGGCATCGTCTGCAACGAGCTCGACATCGCCGTGGCCGGCGGCCTGGAGTCGATCTCGCTGGTGCAGAACAAGCACAAGAACACCTACCGCAACCAATCCGCCCTGGTGCTCGAGCGTGACCCGACGGCCTACATCCCGATGATCGAGACCGCCGAGATCGTCGCCCAGCGCTACGGCATCAGCCGTCAGGAGCAGGACGCCTACAGCCTGCAGAGCCAGCTGCGCACGGCGCGCGCCCAGCAGGCCGGGCTGTTCGACCTGGAGCTGGCGTCACTGACCACCCAGAAGCTGCTGGTGGACAAGGCCACCGGCGAAAGTCGTCATGAAGCCGTGACCCTGCGCCAGGACGAATGCAACCGCGCCGATACCAGCGCCGCCAGCCTGGCGGCCCTGGAACCGGTGTGGGCGGGCGGGCAATGGACCGGGCCAGGGCGGTTCATCACCGCCGGCAACGCCTCGCAACTGTCCGATGGCGCCTCGGCCTCGGTGCTCATGAGCGCCCGCCTGGCCGAACAACGCGGCCTGCAACCGCTAGGTATCTATCGCGGCCTGGCGGTGGCGGGCTGCAACGCCGACGAAATGGGCATCGGGCCGGTGTATGCGATTCCCAAGCTGCTCAAGCGCCATGGCCTGAAGGTCGATGACATTGGCTTGTGGGAGCTCAACGAAGCGTTCGCCTGCCAGGTGCTGTACTGCCGTGACACCCTGGGCATCGACAACGACCGCCTCAACGTCAATGGTGGCGCGATCGCCATCGGCCACCCGTTCGGCATGTCCGGGGCGCGGATGGTCGGCCATGCGCTGATCGAGGGCAGGCGCCGGGGCGTGCGTTATGTGGTGGTGAGCATGTGCATCGGCGGTGGCATGGGCGCCGCTGCATTGTTCGAGGTGGCCTGAGATGGGTTTGCCGACAGCACAGCAGGTCCAGGCCATCATGCAGCGTTATATCGAGCGGGTGGATGCCGGTGATGTCGAAGGCATCCTCCAGCTCTATGCCGAAAATGCCACCGTCGAGGACCCGGTGGGCCAGGCGCCGTTGCAGGGCATCGACCAGATCGCCGAGTTCTACCGCCAAGGGTTGGGTCAGATGAAGGTCAGCGCGACCCTCACCGGGCCGGTACGTGCCAGCCATAACGGCTGTGGTGCCATGCCGTTTCGGGTCGACATGCAGTGGCAAGGGCAAGATTGCTCGTTGCATGTGATCGATGTGATGACGTTCGACGA
Organism: Pseudomonas shiyinii; assembly: GCF_056725765.1. Classification (NCBI taxonomy): domain Bacteria; kingdom Pseudomonadati; phylum Pseudomonadota; class Gammaproteobacteria; order Pseudomonadales; family Pseudomonadaceae; genus Pseudomonas; species Pseudomonas shiyinii. Next base: position 1,860,332 of record NZ_CM161522.1, read on the forward strand.
ACAAGGGCTTATCAGCAGCATGAAGGCCTATTGGAGCGAGGTGAACGTGGTACCCCGCTGAGTCTTGGCGCCCGGCCAGCCGCGGGGTATGCGGCGACCGGGTGCAGACGAAGGCATGCCCAGGTTTTTCGTCGGTTATTGCTCTTTTGCCGCATCGAGGAACGCTGGGCGCTCCCCGCCGCCATGCACCGCTACATCCGCGCCACTGACATAGCGGGCCAGGGGCGAGGCCAGATACAGGCAGGTGTCGCCGATGTCGTCCGGCTCGGCCAGGCGCCCCAGGGGCACCGTGGCGGCCACCTGGGCCTGCTGCTGGGCATCACCATAATGCAGTTCGGCCTGCTCGGTAAGAATCAGGCCGGCAGTGACCGCATTGACCCGCACCTTGGGCGCCCACTCCACCGCCAGCGAGCGGGTCAGGTTGAGCAGGCCTGCCTTGGCTGCGCCATAGGCGGCGGTGCCAGGAGAGGGGCGGGTGGCGCTGACGCTGCAGATGTTGATGATGCAGCCACCCTCGGCCTGCTCCTGCATCACCCGGTTGGCCAGCTGGCTCAGGTTCAGCGGGGCCAGCAGGTTCAGCCGCACGATCGACTCGCTGAAGCGCGGCGAGGCGCTGGCGGCTTCGGCGAATGGCGCGCCACCGGCATTGTTGACCAGCACATCGAGACGGCCGAAGTACTTCAGGATGCCACCTACCAGGTGCTCCAGCTGCTCCAGGTCACGCACGTCGCATTGCATGAACACGGCCTGGCGGCCTCCGCCGCTGGGCAGACGCTCCGGTGCCTGGCGGCCACAGATGACCACCTGGGCGCCGCATTCGAGAAAGCGTCGGGTAATCCCACGGCCCACGCCCTTGGCACCGCCGGTGACCAGGACGACCTTGCCGCGAAAATCCAATGGGTCTTGCATGGGGATGCCTTTCGTTTGTCAGAAGTGTCCCTCGATGCTAGGCGGCAGCTGCCCTCGGGCATACGTCCAAAGGGACTAGAAAAAGACCCTGTAGTCCTGTCGGACGATGCCGCCAGGCGTGGCGACTCTGAAAATCCCGGTACAACAACAAGCTGGGAGGTTCCCCATGGGCGCAGCAGCGCAAGGGCACAAGGTCAGGTTGCCGGGTGGCCTGCAATTGCACTATCAGGATGTCGGCTCGGGCGAGGCGGTGGTGTTCATCCATGGCAGCGGCCCGGGTGCCAGCGGGCATAGCAACTTCAAGCACAACTACCCGGTATTCGCCGAGGCCGGCTATCGCGCCATCGTGCCTGACCTGCCAGGCTATGGTGCCTCGGACAAACCCGAAACCGCCTATACCCTGGATTTCTTCGTCGAGGCTTTGCTGGGCCTGCTCGATGCCCTGGATATCCAGCGCTGCACGCTGGTTGGCAACTCCCTGGGTGGGGCCATCGCCATCGCCATCGCCCTGCGTCAGCCGCAACGGGTGGCGCGCCTGGTGCTGATGGCCCCCGGTGGCCTGATGGACAAGGCGCAGTACTACCTGCAGATGGAAGGCATCCAGCGCATGGCCACGGCCTTCGCCAGCGGTGAGCTACGCGATGCCGCTGGCATGAAGCGCCTGCTGGGCCTGCAATTGTTCGACCCGTCGTTGATCGACGACGAGACGGTGGCCGAGCGGGTCGCAGTGGTGGCGCAGCAGCCCCCTTGCGTGCTCTCCACCATGGAGGTGCCGAACATGGCCGAGCGTCTGCCGGAGCTGGCCTGCCCGATCCTGGGGTTCTGGGGCATGGACGACAAGTTCTGCCCCGTCTCCGGTGCCAACACCTTGATGCAGGCCTGCCGGCACGTCCGCTTCGTGCTGCTCAGCGAATGCGGCCACTGGGTGATGGTCGAGCACCGTGACCTGTTCAACCGTGACTGCCTGGCATTTCTCGAGGAGGGCCGCCCATGAGCCTGCAACTGCGCCGCCAGCACGGCGACGAACTGTACCAGGCCCTGTGCGAAGGGCAGACGCTGGCACCGCTGACCGAGCGTTGGCCACAGATCACCATCGAGGATGCCTACCACATCTCGTTGCATTGCATCGAGCGACGGGTCGCCGCCGGTGACCGTATCGTCGGCAAGAAGATCGGCGTCACCTCGGCGGCCGTGCAGCGCATGCTTGACGTGCACCAGCCGGACTTCGGCTTCATCACCCGCGCCATGGCCTTCGATAACGGTGCCGAGATCTCGTTGGCCGAGAACCGCCTGATCCAGCCGCGCGCCGAGGGCGAGATCGCCTTCGTGCTCAAGCATGACCTGGTCGGCCCGGGCGTCACCGAGGCCGACGTGCTGGCGGCTACCGACTTCATCACGCCGTGCTTCGAGATCGTCGATTCGCGCATCGATGACTGGCGTATCCGTATCCAGGACACCGTGGCCGACAACGCCTCCTGTGGCGTGTTCGTGCTTGGCCAGGAACGGGTCGACCCACGCCAGCTGGACCTGCCGGCGCTGCACATGCGTGTGTTCAAGAACGATGAACCGCTGAGCGAAGGGTTGGGCGCGGCGGTGCAGGGCAACCCGTTGACCGCGGTCGCCTGGCTGGCCAACACCCTCGGCGCCTTCGGCATCCCCTTCAAGGCCGGCGAGGTGATCCTCTCCGGTTCGCTGGTGCCGCTGGAGCCCGTGCGGGCAGGCGACCGCTTTTCCCTGACCATCGATGGCCTGGGCAGTGCCCAGGTGTCCTTCCGAGCCTGATCGAGGAGCAAGGCCCATGAGCCAGAAACTGAAAGCGGCCATTATCGGCCCGGGGAACATCGGCACCGACTTGCTGATGAAAATGTGCCGCTCGGCATGGATCGAGCCGGTCTGGATGGTAGGCGTGGACCCGGAGTCCGAGGGCCTGAAGCGGGCCCGGGCGATGGGCGTGAAGACCACTGCCGAAGGCCTCGACGGCCTGTTGCCCCATGTGCTGGACGACGATATCCGCATCGCCTTCGATGCCACCTCCGCCTATGTGCATGCGCACAACAGCCGTAAGCTCAACGAGCTTGGGGTGATCATGGTCGACCTGACGCCGGCGGCCATCGGCCCGTTCTGCGTGCCGCCGGTCAACCTCAAGGAGCATGCCGCCAAGCTTGCGATGAACGTCAACATGGTCACCTGCGGCGGACAGGCCACCATCCCCATGGTCGCGGCGGTGTCGCGCGTCCAGCCTGTGGCCTATGGCGAGATCGTCGCCACCGTGTCGTCGAGCTCCGTGGGCCCCGGTACCCGGCAGAACATCGACGAGTTCACCCGTACCACCGCAGGTGCCGTGGAAAGCATCGGTGGTGCCCGCCGCGGCAAGGCGATCATCGTCATCAACCCGGCCGAGCCGCCGTTGATGATGCGCGACACCATCCACTGCCTGACCGACGACACCCCCGACCAGGACGCCATCCGCGCCTCGGTGCTGGCCATGGTCGAGGAAGTGCAGCGCTACGTGCCTGGCTACACGCTGGTCAACGGCCCGGTGTTCGATGGCAACAAGGTGTCGATCTTCGTCGAGGTGCAAGGCCTGGGCGACTTCCTGCCCAAGTCGGCCGGCAACCTGGACATCATGACCGCCGCCGGCCTGCGCACCGCCGAGATGTTCGCCGAAGAAGCCCACAAGGGCACCCTGCAATTGCCGGCCCGCTGAGGAGAGTGCGATGAACCTTCAAGGTAAGAATGTGCTGCTGCACGACATGAGCCTGCGCGACGGCATGCACGCCAAGCGTCACCAGATCAGCCTGCAGCAGATGGTGGACGTGGCCACCGGGCTGGATGCCGCGGGCGTGCCGCTGATCGAGATCACCCATGGCGACGGCCTGGGTGGTGCCTCGTTGAACTACGGCTTCCCTGCCCACAGCGATGAACAGTACTTCAGTGCCGTGATTCCCAAGCTCAAGCACGCCAGGGTTTCGGCGCTGCTGCTGCCGGGCATCGGCACCCTCGACCATCTGAAGATGGCCCATGAGCACGGCGTCTCGACCATTCGCGTCGCGACCCACTGCACCGAGGCTGACGTATCCGGCCAGCATATCGGCATGGCTGCCAAGATGGGCCTGGATACCGTGGGCTTCCTGATGATGGCGCACATGGTCAGCGCCGAGAAGCTGCTGGAGCAGGCGCGTCTGATGCAGAGCTATGGCGCCAACTGCATCTACTGCACCGACTCGGCCGGCTACATGTTGCCCGACGAGGTGAGCGAGAAGATCGCCGTGCTGCGCGATGGCCTGGAGGCGGCTACCGAGGTTGGCTTCCACGGCCATCACAACCTGGGCATGGCGATCGCCAACTCCCTGGCCGCCATCGAAGCCGGCGCGGTGCGTATCGACGGCTCGGTGGCCGGGCTCGGTGCCGGTGCCGGCAACACGCCGTTGGAGGTGTTCGTCGCCGTGCTCAAGCGCATGGGCGTTGAGAGCGGGGTGGACCTGTATCGCATCATGGACGTGGCCGAGGACCTGGTGGTGCCGATGATGGACCAGCCGATCCGCCTGGACCGTGATGCCCTGACCCTGGGCTACGCCGGGGTGTACAGCTCGTTCCTGCTGTTCGCCAAGCGTGCCGAGGCCAAGTACGGAATCCCGGCCCGCGACCTGCTGGTGGAGTTGGGTCGTCGCGGCACGGTCGGCGGGCAGGAGGACATGATCGAAGACCTGGCCCTGACCTTGTCCCGCGGTAACAAGGGTACTGCCGGGTAGTTGGGGGAGCTGGCGTAGCTGTGGGAGCGGGCTTGTCCCGCGATTGGGCCGGGCCTGCCATCGCAGTGGGATGACAAGGCCTTCGCCCTCGATCGCGGGGCAAGCCCGTGCCCACAGTGGCTGCTCCAATCACGCAAGCAGGATATGTGCCGTGCCATGCGGTAGAGCAACAAAGTGTTACGAGATCAACCCCTGCGACAACAAGACGCAGCCCGGAATTCAATGGCTTGCGTGGGGTTGGACCTCTGTCGGCTGGATGCCCAGGGGGTGTCATGCCAGAATGCCTCGGTTTTCAGCTGGCCCATCCCAGGGGCCGGCACCTTCCCTGTAAAGGATGGTTCCATGACTGATTTACTGACCCGGCGTGCTGTCGTCGCCGGGATGGGCGTGCTGGGGCTTGGCCTGCTGGCCGGTTGCAACCCGGCCCGGGGGCTCGAATTCAAGTACGGCAAGAACATGAGCAACGAAATCCTCGGCCGTAAGTTCCGGCTCAAGGATACCCAAGGCAACGAACGTACCCTGTCGAGCTTCTATGGCTCGATGCCAATGATCTTCTTCGGGTTCACCCAGTGCCCGGCCGTTTGCCCGACCACCCTGGCACGTGCGGTGCAGATCAAGAAGCTGATGGGCCGTGACGCCGGTTTCCTGCAAGTGGTGTTCATCACCCTCGACCCCGAGCGCGACACCCCCGAGGTGCTCGACGCCTACGTCAAGGCCTTCGACCCTTCGTTCACGGCGCTCACCGGCACCCCTGAGGAGATCGCCGAGGTGGCCAGGGAGTTCAAGGTGTTCTATGAAAAGGTCCCGGCCGGCGATACCTACACCATCTCCCATTCGTCCACCAGCTATGTCTACGATTCGCGCGGCACCCTGCGCCTGAGCCTGGGCCATTCCCTCAATGCCAAGGAATGCGCCGAAGACCTGCTCACCCTGATGGAGATCTGCTAATGGCAATTTCGATGCAACTCAAGCACGGCCTGGCCGCCTTGGCGCTGATGGGCCTGGCCCTGCCGGCCCTGGCCCAGACCACCGTGAGCGACGCCTGGGTACGCGCCAGCGTGCCGCACCAGCAATCGACCGGGGCCTTCATGACCCTGACCGCCGATACCGACAGCAAGCTGGTGAGCGTGGCCTCGCCCGTGGCCAAGACCGTGCAGGTGCACGAAATGACCATGAACGGCGATGTGATGGGCATGCGTGAAGTGAAGGCCGTCGAGCTGCCGGCCGGCAAAGCCGTGAGCCTGGACCCGAATGGCTATCACGTGATGCTCATGGGCCTGGCCAAGCAGGTCAAGGAAGGCGAGCAGGTACCGCTGACCCTGGTCGTCGAAGATGCCAAGGGCGCCAGGCAGACCCTCGAGGTGCAGGCCCCTGTACGCCCGCTGGCCGCCGAAGCGGGGCATGACCACGGGCACATGCAACACTGATCGTTCAAATACCGCTGGGTTTCCCGGCATGACGCAAGGCCGCCCCTGCAAGCACCCGATGGATGCTGCGGGGGCGGCCTTGTATCGTTACTGGGGCGCATAATGGCCCCACGTCACCTCGACTGGCGCTCAGCTACGAAACCTGGGTAACGGCCGTTCGATGGTCAACGACGTCAAGGTCTTGCGCACCTGGGCATCTTCGGCTTCCAGGGCCTTGAGGCTTGCGCGGATCTTGCCAGCAGCGGGCACATCGCCCTGCCGGTCGATCCAGTCGGCAATCTCCTTGCAAGCACTGCTCAAACAGGCTTGGCGCTGGTTCATCAGCGTCAGGAGGGTGGTGAGCTCTCTATCGGACATGGCAGGATCCTCCGTTCAGCCCACTCAGTTTAGCAGGGGTAGGGGGGAATGCCTGTCCGTTAAGGCCCCATCGCCGGCAAGCCGGCTCCCACCTGTTGTAGACACCGCGGAACCTGTGGGAGCCGGCTTGCCGGCGATGGGCTGCGAAGCCGCCCCAAATGCAGCCGATAAGGCTTAGCTGACTGGCGTCAGGGTAGGGGGGCTGCCTGCGAGCTGCGCCAAGTGGCGCCTCGGCTGGTTTGGCAGGCTCGGCGCTGCAGAACTGCACAATTATTCTCTAGGAACGCTTGTCCCGCGATTGGGCCTGCCCTGCCTGCGCGCTTGGAGGCAAGGGCGTTGCCCTTGATCGGGGGCAAGTCCGCTCGGAAGCCGAATTGGTCATAGGTTTCGACACAACAATATTGTTCAGTGGGGTGATCGATCGCTTATCGGTAGGTTGTTTAATAAAACGGCCCAAGGAGTCGTGTGCTCCTGGTTTGTGGTGTTTAAGTTTTTTGTGGTGTGTGGGAAGTTTCTCACAACTTCTGTTTTTGTGGCTTCTCTGAAATAAGTTTTGTTACAAGTGGTGGGTTGTATTTAATTGTGCTTACCGTCTATCGTGAAATTGCCCGCTTGCACTGGGGGAAATACAATGATCGCAGAAACTTAAGAGGTTGCTTCGTATGAAATCAGCTATTGAGATGTTCAAGGTCGATGTTGTGGGGGTAACGGAAAAAGGTATATGTATGTGGTGAGCGCCACATTCAAAGGGGCGATTACTGATCGCCCCTCCATTCTTTCTCTTGGAGCGAAGGGAGAGGTGCCCCATGGAGGACGTCGGGTATCATACGGTTTGGGATATTACTGGAGCTAATGCCAACCTGCTGCGTAACGCGCGGGTGTTGCACCGATTTTTTTATTCTTCGTTAAGGTCGTCCGGTTTTACTGTTATCGACGATTTGGTTCACGAATTTTCGGGTGGGGGCGAAGGGGTCACCGGATTGTTTCTGCTTTCCGAATCGCACTTGTCTTATCATACGTATCCGGAAAATAGTTATATAAGTATTGATGTCTATGCCTGCGGAAAAGATAATCAATCCATTGGGCGTGCTATCAGGCGGTTTTTTGGAAGGCGTGCAACTATAACTAGCAGGACATTGTTGCGCGGAAGCTGTCCGCCTAAGGTAAGGGGGTATAATTGTGAAGCTTGTCAATAATGGTTTGATCAAGTTTGATTACCAGTTTCCTTTATATAATTTTTTCTTTCCTTCCCAGTCCCTGCATGTCTATCCGCCTTCCGAGAAGCAGATGGCGGCAATATTTCACACTGCTAACATACAAGCACGGTCCAGGGCCTTGTATTTCCATGTTCCGTTTTGTGAATCCATTTGTACGTTTTGTCCATTCACACGTGGTCTATATAAAGATAGTGAGGCGATAGACCGTTATACCCAGGCCCTCCTGAGCGAAATCGAATATAAATCCAAACTCATGGACCTGCGCGCAGTGCCGATCCGTGCGATTTTCTTTGGTGGTGGTACACCGTCCTTGCTTTCGCCTAGGAATATCCATGCCATCGGGGAATCTTTGCATCAATATTTCGATATGTCCGAAGTCGAGGAGTTTTCTTTCGAATGCCACGTTGGCAGCGTAACGGCTGACCGGGTCGCAGCGCTTGCCGATATTGGTGTAAGCCACGCCCGTTTCGGTCTGCAGACGATTGATCCACAGTGGCGTCGTTTATTCAACTTGGAAGAGGACATCGGTCAGGTTGAACGAGCGGTTGAGCAGTTGGTAACCCGTTTCGATCATGTCTTATGTGACATTCTCTATGGCATGAACGGCAGTAATGAGCAACAAACCCTAGCGGATATAGACAAAGCAATCGCGTTGGGCGTGAGCAATATCGATATCTACCCGATCAACAATGCAGCCACCTCAGTCAGGTTGCACAAGCAGATCAGGGCTCGTTTCCCAGAGGTGATGCCGGCCCTGCGCAAGCTGAATATGAAACTCATGTTCGATGAACATTTACGGCAGAAAGGTTATGTGCCTTACAATGGCCATGGCTACGTACGCATGCCTCATGCGGTGGAGCAACTGATAACCTCTGATTACTCGTTTGTCTATCACGAACATGTTTACGGTTATGCTGATCACGACCTGCTAGGATTCGGAGTAAATGCCATTTCCAGCGTGGCTGGAAATGTCATCACCAATACCCCGCTGCGGAATCAATATATTCGTAAGATGTCGAAAGGGGAGTGTCTGTGCCAAGTAAGTCAGCACGACCCTCTGTTCGATGTGGTCAAGCCTTTAGTGCTGCGCCTCCCGTATCATGGAAAGGTTGAAAAGCGCTTGATTGAGATTGATCGAATACCTTCGTCGTTGATGGCACGGTTGAATGCCTTGATCGAAGCCGGGCTTATCTTGGAAAAAGGCGAGATTTACGAACTTACCCGCCTTGGGTGGCTGTGGTATAGCAACCTCATGTTCTATTTAATTCCCGAAAGTGAGCAGAATATCCTTAGGCGTTTGGTCTACCAGCGTCTGAGCACGCCTGGGCGAGACATTAGCGAAGATGAACTGATTTACCAGGCGAGTTAGGGTATAGAGGAAATGCATGCATTGAATTTAAGTTCGGCCACTCGATCGCTGGCTACTAGTTATGGTTTATCCAAATGTGGTGAGTTTGCCTTCGAGGCAGCCTTTGCTGTAACGGTAGTGTCGATGGCGAGTATGGATTTGCTATTGATTGGTGTAGCCTATTTTTTTCGCTATTTGCCCAGCGTAATATTCTCTCCGGTTGGCGGATGGTTGGCGGATAACGGTAATCGGAAGCGAACTTTGATACGGGTGGAATTGGCCAAAAGTCTCGTGGCATTATTGTTCTTTGTGTTGTTTAGCTTTCACGAGCCGGCATTGGTTGTGGTGACGGTACTGGCGATGTTCATGACGGCGCTGGATTGCTTGTATGTGCCTACGTTCCGTGCTTATTTTCCCGATATCATTGATCGTGAGGACTTGTCCTCGGTCAACAGCGGTGTGCAGGTAATCGAAGACATTTCATCGATCGTCGGGCCGCTGGTGTTTTCTTTTATTGCATTGTTGTATGCAAGCGAAGCGACTTTTCTATTCTTCGCGCTTTGTCTGCTGCTTTCTACGGCGAGTCTGATCATCCTTGCCCCAAGCAAAACGCGGCACACTCAGACATTCGACGGTCTGGCGCTTGTGCATGAGGCGGTGGGGAGCGTCAAGCAAATGCGTATGGACAATGTTCCGCTGTTCGCTGTGGTCTGTTGCACCACCCTGTGCGCAATGTTCGCCACCTCAGTAATTCGCTTCATCCTACCTGCGTCAGTGCTAGATCATTTTGTTTCAGAAGCAGCGGTAGGCTACGTGTTTTCACTTCTGGCGATGGGCACCGTATTCGGTGGTATGCTCTATACGAAGTTCAATCCGTACACCACGGCGCGCCTGGTATGGCGCTATTGGATGCTATATGGCGCACTTTTCTTTGCGGCTGCGGTAGCCTTGGAGTTCAATGGTATATTGTTTCTTTTGATTTTGTTTTGTGTTGGGTTCGTTGGCGCTTTCGTGGATATTGCCATCGTGACAAACATTCAATGTCTATCGAACGAGCAGCAGGTGGGGCGAAACTTTTCGTTATATTACTTCACTGCTGTTATTGGTGATGCCTTTTCCGGGCTGGTCGCCAGCCTTGTCTATCTATTGGTCGGTCCGGCTACGTTGATTTGGATGACATTCATGTTGGTGGTCGCCCCCCTGCGCTGGAACATTAAAAGAGGCCTCGATGAACATTAGGATCGTACATAGCGAGACTATTGATACAAGCTGGTTAGGTAATGGCGAGAGTGTTTTCTTTCAACAATGCGAAAATCTCGCTTATGCCTCAGCGCTATTGCTCACCGCGTGGGATGCCGTTGCTGATCAGGTGGTGCAAGCTGTAAGGCGCTGGAATTTGCCACTTTTTATCGTTGGCCAAGCGTATCCGCCACGGTTTGCCCAACTTATGGACTTGGAAGCAACGTGGTTGCAATCGCCTCTATCAGTCGGTGAACAAGAGCGGGTAATTGCTGCAGCCAGTGCCTACGAACAATCGGCGTTGCCGCCGTTCACACAAGCCGTGGCAGCGTTCAGTGCTCGGCGTCGGCCCACTTATGCCTGTCCCGGCCATCAGGGAGGCGGATGCCTTGAGTTACACCCGGCTGGCGCGCGACTGCGTCGTCTGTTGGGTGATGGCATCTTCCGAGTGGATGTCCCCCATGCGGCACCCGAGCTTGGCGACGTATTGTCTCATCAAGGACCTGTCCATGAGGCTGAGCAGCTGGCAGCGAAAGTATTTGGCGCTGACGAGACTTGGTTTGTACTTAATGGTACATCGACCGCAAATAAAGTCGTTACCAGTGCTTTGTTAACCGCTGGCGATCTCGTCCTGATGGATAGGAACAACCACAAATCGGTATTTCTTGGAGCTTTAGTGCAATGTGGGGCACTACCCATATATCTCGAAAATGTTCGGGACGAACGCGGCATTCTCGGCGGTTATCGGAGCGGAGCTCTAGATGAAGCACGGCTCCGACGCAAAGCCGCTGATCTTGATCAGGATCGAGCTGGGCGGGAGCGACCGTTTCGATTGGCCATCGTGCAACATTCCACTTGCGATGGCGTAATTGTCGATGCTGCCGCGTTACTCAAACGCATCGGCCATCTATGTGACTATATATTGTTTGATGCCGCGTGGTCGGGGTATGAGTCTTTTATCCCGCAATTGGCTGGGCTCTCACCTTTGAACGTGCCTCTTCACAAGCAGTCGCCGGGCATTCTGGTGACGCAGTCTGTACACAAACAGATGTCAGGGCTTTCCCAGACATCGCAGATCCATAAAAAGGACCAGCATTTATGCGGTCAGCCGCACTACTGTCCATGGCATGTATTTAACAGTGCCTTCATGCAGCATTCGTCGACCAGCCCATCATACCCGTTGTTCATGTCATTGGAAGTTAACGCTGCCATGCTTGCCAATGGCGAAGGCGCGCGGCAATGGCAAGAGGTTGTTCGAAAAGCAGATGCTTTTCGCCTTAAAGTTTTGCATCAATGCCAGTTGATCAAGCCTTTGCTTTGGCCATCCCAAAACAAAGACGCCCAAGCTCATGAGGTGGTTGGGCGCGATACCGCGTTCGCTCTGGAGAAAGGGCTTCACTATTTGGATCCATGCAAAGTGATTTTCCTAACTCGAACCAAAGGGAGGCTTGGGGCGTTACGAATTGATGTTCCTGCCTGCATCTTGACCCAATACCTCCGAGATAACGACTTCACACCGGAAAAGGCAGACTTCTATAACTTCACCTTATTGATGACACCCTCCAGCACGCAGCAGAGTATCGACCGGTTGGTCGATTGTCTGGCGACATTCGAAGCTCATCTGCTCGCAGGTACGCCAGCGTTACAGGTCCTTCCATCATTATGTTATGAGGGTTCACCCTATAGGAATACCTCTTTGATCGACGTGTGCCAGCAAATCAACGTTTTATATAGAAGGTTTGAAATTGAACGTCGACAAGCAGAGGTTTTCAGTGCTATCGATCTGACCGTTGCCGAACTCACGCCGCAGGAAGCTAATCAACAATTTGTACGAGGCGCGGCAGTTTTAACGAGGCTAGTGAATGTGCTTGGTAAGGTGGCTGCAGAGGGCGTTATACCTTACCCGCCAGGCATCTTGTGTATTGCACCAGGTGAGTGTTGGACCCCGGCGTTAGTAAGTTACTTGTTGGCAATCGAGGCCATTTCAGCCCAGCATCCTCGTTTCGCACCACATATCCAAGGCGTGCACCTGATCGCCAACGATGATGGAACTGCTTCGTTTGGGGTGTTCGTTCTTGGGTGATAGCACCTCACGCCGTTGTGCTGAGCGCAAATTCATTCATGTCGATATGGATTCTTTTTTTGTCTCGGTGGAGTTACTGGATGCTCCTTGGTTGCGTCACTGTCCGGTCGCGGTGGGGGGGCGGGCAGATGAGCGCGGCGTAATCAGCACGGCGAACTACATCGCCCGTCGATTCGGGATCAAGAGCGGTATGGCGACGGCCACGGCACAGCGGCTCTGCTCAAATCTTGTATTACTACCTGTGCGTTTCGAACGCTACGAGGCCGTAACGCGTAAGCTCAGTGGTATTTTTCGGCGGTATACCTCGCGTGTTGAGTTCTTATCCCTTGATGAAGCCACGCTCGATGTTACTGGCCAGTCTCATTGCGCAGGGTCGGCGACTTTGATGGCCGAACAGATTAGAACAAGCATTCAATGTGAACTGGGGTTGACTGCTTCAGCAGGGGTCGCCCCGTTGAAATATCTGGCCAAAATCGCATCCGAGATCAATAAACCCAACGGTCAATTCGTGATTGCGCCGGACCGGGTCCAGACATTTCTTTCTAGCCTTGATATCCGCAAGATCCCGGGGGTTGGCCCGAAAACCTGGGCGGTGCTTGAAAACCTAGGATGCTATCGTTGTGCAGATGTAACTGCAGAAAAAATTCCGGCATTGTTGCACTATCTTGGGGTGCATGGCTTCTACGTGTGGGAACGTTGCCAAGGCAAGGAAACCAATGAAGAGAGGCCTTGTGAGGTGCGCTCTCTGGGCGTAGAACATACGCTGGCAAGAGACTGCAAGGACTTTGCCAGCTGCATTGAGCAGCTTGATGGGTTAACAAGCGCTTTGCGGGCACGTTTGGCGGAAATCGATAACGAGGCCTATGTCATAAGAAATCACGTCAAGTTGAAGTTTTCTGACTTCTCAAGTGCAGGAGCCGAAGCACCTGCATTCGATTTGGAGCCGAAAGTTCTTCACGGCTTGTGTCGGAGGCTTTGGGACACCAAGCGCCAAGGACGCGCTGTACGCCTGGTGGGTATCGCCGTCAAAATCCGCCGCAAAGCTGCGGACGGTATACAACTGGAAATGCCATGGTGAGCATGTTATTCCCGCCTACACAAAGCGACACGCCTGCCGATAAGCCCCCGGCGTCACGCCATAGGCCTGCTTGAACTGACGGCTCAGGTGGCTCTGGTCGGCAAAGCCCAAGGCAAAGGCCACTTCCGAGGCGGGCAGGCCGCTCTTGAGGTATTCGCGGGCGCGGGCCAGGCGACGTTGCTTGAGCCAGGCGTGGGGAGGCAGGCCGGTGGCCTGGCGGAATACCCGGGCGAAGTGGAAGGGCGAAAGGTTCACGGCTGCTGCCAGGGCTTCCAGCGAGGGTGGATCGGCCAGCTGGCTTTCCAGCAGCTCACGGGCCCGTGCCACCGCCAGGGGTTCGTTGCCCGGCGTGGGAGGCTGGGCGCAGTGGCCGTGGCGCTGCACCAGGGCCAGTACGGCCTGGCGCCAGGCGGTCTGTTGCTCCAGGGCACTGGCACCGTTTTCGGAGCGTTGGTGCAACTGGCTGAACAGGGTGGCCAGCGTTGGGTCCTGGATGACGCTGGCCTTGAAGTGCGGCATGCCATGCCGACCCAGCTCCAGTTCCTCCAGCACACCGGTGACCCGTTCATGCTCGGGGTAGAAGCCGCGGTAGCGCCAGCCCGCTTCGTGGGCGGTGGCTCCGGTGTGCAGCTCGTCCGGGTTGATCAGCACCATGCTGCCCACCGGCGCCAGGTGCTCGCTGCCGCGATGCCAGAAGCGCTGGGCGCCGGACTCGATCACGGTGAACACGTAGCCTTCGTGTACATGCGGGGCGAAGCGCTGCTGGAAATACCGCGCGTGCAGCATTTCCACATCGCCCAGCGCCGGGGCCTGCCAGAGGTGGGTCTGTTCGCGCAGGGGCGTGTTCATGCCAGCCAACTACGTAGGAGGAAGAAGATCGCCATGCTGGCCAGCATGCTCAGCAATACGCTGCGGGTCAACAACACCAGGGCGATCGCCACCAGCGACCCCAGCAGGTATGGGTTGGCCAGGCTCAGATCGAGCTGGTGGCCGGGCAGGAAGATGATCGGCCCACAGATGGCCGTCAGCATGCCTGGCACGGCGAAGCCCAGGAACTGCCGGGCATTGGAGCTCAGACGCAAGGGCAGGCGCGGTTCGAGGAAGGCGTAGCGGTTGAGAAATACCACCAGGCCCATGGCGAAGATCAGCAACCAGGTCATGGGCGGCCTGCTCCGAGCTTCTGGCAGGCGAAGCCGGCGCTCATGCCCAGCAGGCCCGCGACCACCAGGGCAGTTTCCCAGTGCCAGTAGCTGAACAGCACCGAACAGAACAGCGATACGGCCACGCACACCACGGTGGGCAGGTTGCGTACCAGGGGCGCGATCAGTGCGACGAAGGTGGCGACGATGGAAAAATCCAGGCCCAGTTGATCCAGATGCGGAATGTTCTGCCCAAGCAGGATGCCGGCGAGCGTGAACAGGTTCCAGGCCACATAGAACGTCAGCCCGACCCCCAAGGCATACCAACGGTTGAACTGTTGCTGGTCATAGCGGCTGGTCAGGGCGAAGAACTCATCGGTCAACAAAAAGCCCAGCCCCAGGCGCCAGCGCAGCGGCTGGTTGGAAAGCACCGGGCGCATGGACAGGCCATAGAGCAGGTGTTGGGAGGTCAGCAGCAAGGTGGTGAGCAGGATCGAGAACAGGTTCGCACCGCCCTTGAGCATGCCGATCGCCACCAATTGCGCGGCGCCGGCGAAGACGATGGCAGACAGCCCTTGGCCCTCCCACGCGCTGAGGTTGGCTTCGATGGCCATGGAGCCGGCCAGCAGGCCCCAGGGGGCGACGGCCAGAGACAGCGGCAGGATGGCAAGGGCGCCGTGGAGAAAGGCTTGACGGGCTACGGGTGGGTTGCAGGGCATGATGGTGACTATGAATCGACAGGGATAACCAGCATGCCAGAGGACGAGAGGGGAGGCTTGAACGTTCTTGCTACCCCTGGGCCATTCGATCAGCGATGGCTGGTCAGGCGCTGTTGGGCAGCCGCACAACCGTTGATCTCGACGGCCTTTTGCAACAACAGCTGCCGACGCTGCGGGTCAAGCTCGCCGAGCAGGCGGTACACCTCGGCCTGGTAGTCACGCTGTCGCCCCCATTGCATCTCCAGGCCTTGCGGCTGGCTGCGGTTGCAAGCCAAGCGAACGGCAGGCTGTGGGTAGTAGGGCGCATACAGGGTGGCCATACCGGGGATCGCCTCCAGTGCCTGGCGGTACGCGGGGCTGGCATTGTACGGTGGGCACCAGGTGGCGATTGCCGGGGCTGGCGGGGCGAAGCCCTGTTGCAGGCTGGCCTCCAGCAGAGGGCAGGCGGCGTCCGGGATCTGCGTGGCGGGCAGGTAGGTCATGTAGTACAAGGCCAGGCGGTATTGGGCTACCGGGTGGCCAAGTGCCACTGATTTTTTCAGCAAGGCGACAGCCGTGGGCAGGGTACGAGCCAGAGCCTGGCCTTGGCGGCTGAGCTCCGGGTCGCTGCCTATGGCAGTGCGCAGCGGGCTGGGGGCGTCGTCCTGGCTGTCGGCCTGTTCGAGCAGGGGCAGGGCCTGGCGATAGAGCAGGTCGGCGTGTGGGTCGATCTGCACGTCCAGTGCCTGGGCACTTTGCGCAAGCGCGGCCAGGAGCAATGGCGACAAGAAGACAGCACGATTCACGGGCGGGTCTCGCAGGCAGGTCGGCCAAGGCTGGCGACCAGGTACAGCGGGGCAGCTTCGATGGTCATGGCGTTACACACGTGCCTCAAGCGAATCAGGAGCGACAACGTCGTATTCTAGCCACCCCGAAGGGCAGTCTGAAAGAGCATTCCTGCTTTGTCAGACGAGCTTGATGGTCGTCGCCTTGCGATTGGCCTGTTTTTCCTGGGCCAGCCCGAGTTTCGCGGTGATTACCTTGGCCAGGGCATTGTTGCCCAGATCGTTGAAATGCAGGCGATCGACGAACAGCGCTTCGCTGAACACCGGGGAACTACTCAGCATGCAGTTCATGTCGTAGCAGGGCACGGATTCGGCCTGGGCCTTGATCCGACGGAAGAAGGCCATGTGCAGTTCGCTGTCGAACACGTCGGCCAACAGCCGGTCGAAATTGGTCGGCTGTCGTTGCAGGGTATCGAGCATGCCTTGCTCGGCGGCGGGCAAACTGTCGCGGCACCAGGGCAACAAGGGCTGGAGAATGAAGGTGAGGGTTGCATGGCCGTCGGCCAGCAGACGATCCCATTGCCGTAGGGTGCGGCCGATGGTCTCGGCCGCACGGGCCAGGCGCTTGTCGGGGGCAGACAGCGTCCAATTGGGTGGGGAGGGGTGGCGGCGAGGGGCCAGGGCCTGGCCCAGGCGCTGCCAGAGCGATGAGCTGCGAGGCGCTTCGGTGTGCTGCACGCCTTCGTTGAAACTGTTGAGCAGGCCCAGGTAGGACAATGCCTGTTCCTGGCCCTGTTCGCAGGCGAAGACTTCGTCCAAAGCCTCATGGGCCAGGGTATTCAGGCCGCTGAGCACCACCACATGGCCGATTTCGCCAAACCGATGCTGGTGGGTAAGGAACATCAACAGCTCCTGGGTAGCATTCAGCCCGCAGCCGGCCAGGCTCAGCCAGACCTCGCCGGTGAGTGCCGACAGGTAGGAGGCCACCGTGTGTTCGTCGGAACTGGCGCCGATGCCCAGTGTGGTGGAACCGCCCACCAACAGGTTGACCCGCTTCGTGCCATGGTGCTCGGCCACCGAAAAGCGCTTTTCGCCGCAGTGGCTGTAGCGCATGCCCAGGCTGTCGGTATTGATGGTGCCGGAGCGATAGCCGCGTTCATGCATGTACAGCGTGTGGGGCGCGCGGCGGCTGCCCAGCAACAGGAAGCGCTGGTAGTCCTGTTGCAGGGGAAGAGGGCTGCCCTGGACGTTCGTGGCGTGGTCGATCGGTCTCATGGGCGCTCCTTTGGCACTCCAGGCTCGGCAACGGCGCGGCTCAGATGGAGGCCAGTTCCTTGATGTTGTAGGCAAGGCCGGCGATGGCGATCAGCAGCAGGGCAACGCCGGAGGCCAGGGTGATCAGGCGGTTGCTGCGCTGCGAGGCGATCTTGCCGATGGCGAAGATGTACAGGCTGAGCACGGCGAAATCGATGAGGATCCACAGCAGCGACAACACCACCATGCTCTTGCCGAAGGACTCGGTGATCTGGATGAACTGCGGGAAGAAGGAAATGAAGAAGATGATGTCCTTGGGGTTGGAAATACCCACCATGAAGCCCTGCAGCAAGCCACCTCGCCCCGGTTGTTCGGGCGTATCCGCCGCTGTTTGCGCAGCGGGCGCCTGCAGCGCTTCGCGCAAGGTGGCGACGGCGATGTAGCCGATGAACAGGCACCCCAGCAGGCTCAGGCCGCTGAGCCAGGCCTTGTCGACCGCGGCGCTGGTCATGATGATCCAGGCGGCGGCACCGATGAGTACCAGGGAGGCCCAGTTGGTGCCCAGCGCGGTGAACAGGGCCTTGCGCGGGCCGGAGGCGGCTGCGGTGTTGACGACCAGCGCCACGACCGGGCCGGGCGTGGCGATCAGCAGCAGGACGGTGAGGGCATAGGTGGCGGCGAGTGCGGTATTCACGTTCAGTTCTCGATCAGGGTATCGGCTGTTGCATGGGCATGGAACGGGCAGCGCGCAGGGTTCAGCGAGCCGGGTTCCTGAAGCTGGTATTGACGCCATTCGAAGTTGTCGCCCTGGCCGAAGAAGCCCAGGGTATCCGGGACGATGCCGTCGTTGTAGTGGCGTACCCGGTCGCGGATCCGCGAGCGAATGCGTCGCCCGCTTTCGGTGGCGGCGCTGGCCACCTCGTCGAAGCTCTCCCGGGGGTTGATGACGAAGGCGATGTGGTCGCCCAGGTTGCGGCTTTTCATCTGCCGGTGCGCAGGGAAGTTCATGTTGATGAACAACGGCATGTCGGCGAAGCAGAACGACCAGTTGGGGTCATGGGGATCCTGGGGTACCCCGGCGGGCCAGGGCAGCGGGTCGAGACGGTGCACATCCTGCAGCACCTGCCACGCCAGGGCCTGTTGCTCGGCCAAGGTGCTGCTGGCGTCGGTTTCGAGGAATGCCAGCAGTGGCATGCCGATGCGCTGTTTGAGCGGGATCGGCTCGAGCATGCGGACATAGCCGGCCAGCCCCCGGGCGATGTCGGTGGCCCATTCGCCGGCCCGGGCGAAGACCACATGGCAAGTCGCGGTTGCCACCGCCTTGCGTCCAAACAGGCAAGGAAAATCGGGAGCGGCGAGGAAGGTACGAAATTGTTCGATGGCGGTATGCGTCCAATGTGGATGATTCTGGATATGTTCGGCGGCCAGCTCTAGCGCATCCAGGCGATAGCAGTTTCCATAACCCGTAAACATGTGTTCCCCAGGTATTTCAATGAAATTGACCGCGAGTTCTACGCGGTTTCCTATGAATATTTATTGTTTAAGAGCATTTTCGAAGAACCCACCAAGGTTGTAAAACGGGTGGTGCTGTGACCTACTATTAGTCTCACTCATACTTTGGATGGCTCGATGTCGGAACGGATCCCCGCACTTCATGCCCTGCGCGCTTTCGAGGTCGCCTCACGCTACGGCTCCTTCACCCGGGCGGCCGAGGAGCTGTCCTTGACCCAGGGCGCTGTCAGTCATCACGTCAAGACCCTTGAAGCCCTGTTCGGCTGTGACCTGTTCGAACGTCGCGGCCCCAAGCTGCGCCTCACCGAGCACGGTCGATTGCTGGCCCAGGAGCTTAAGGTCGGCTTCAAGATCATCGAGAATGCCTGTTCATTGCTGCGCCAGGACCGCTACGGCCTGCGCCTGAAGGCACCTTCTACATTGACGGTTCGCTGGCTGCTCCGGGCGCTGGACGGTTTCAAGAAGGTCGACAACAGCTGTAGCGTGCAGCTGTCGAGCGTGTGGATGGACATCGACACGGTGGATTTCTATTCCGAGCCCTACGACTGTGCCATCCTGCTGGGCAATGGCCGTTTCCCGGCCGATGTCGAGGGGCTCAAGCTGTTCGATGAGTGGTTGATTCCGGTGTGCCACCCCGATTACCTGCAGGATCAAGTGTCGGATCTCGCTGTGCTCGAGCGCTGCGAACTGCTGCATCCCTCGCCGGACCGTCGCGACTGGCGCCGCTGGCTGGCACGGATGGACGCGCTGGAAATCAGCATCGACCAGGGCCAGGTGTTCGATACGCTCGACCAGGGCATTTCCGCGGCCCAGCAAGGCCTGGGCATCTCGGTGGTCGACCTGGTGCTGGCCAGTGCCGACCTGGCCGCCGGCCGGCTGGTGACGCCCTTCAAGCATGCCGTGGCCACAGGCGACGGTTACTACATGACCTGGCTCAAGGCCAGCCCCAAGGCACGCCAGATGCAGCGTCTGCGTGATTTCCTGCTCGGCCAGGTACCGCCGTTGGCCTACAAGGACATCGACTACCTCTATGGGTGATGCCTGCCCCCGCAACGAGGCCCATGGGGTCGAACAGGCCATCCCCATACAGCGGTAGAATGCACCTTCACTCAACGAAAAAACGATTCGAGGTCGACGCGGTGGAGTTGCAGCAGGGCTTTGTCCTCACCCGACACTGGCACGATACGCCCGAAGGCACCTGCGTGGAGTTCTGGCTCGCCACCGACCAAGGGCCGCGCCAGCTGCGCTTGGCGCCGCAGGTCTCGGTGGCCTTCATCCCGGCAGAGCAGGCTGCGCGTGCACAGGCACTGGTGGGCGCTGAGCCGGGTGTCGAGTTGCGCCCGCTGGGCCTGCGCGATTTCGAGCAGCGCCCCGTGCTGGGCCTGTATTGCCGCCAGCACCGTCAGCTGATCCAGCTCGAACAGCGCTTGCGGGCTGCGGGCATCGACGTCTTCGAAGCGGACATCCGGCCCCCGGAGCGCTACCTGATGGAGCGGTTCATCACCGCCCCGGTGCAGTTCAGCGGCCAGTCCGATGCCCAGGGCGTGCTCTGCAATGCCCAGCTCAAACCCCTGCCGGACTACCGCCCCACGTTGCGACTGGTGTCGCTGGACATCGAAACCAGCGAGCGCGGCGAGCTCTACAGCATCGCCCTTGAAGGCTGCGGCCAGCGCCAGGTCTACATGCTCGGGCCGGCCAATGGCGATGCCGGCGCAGTGGATTTCGACCTGCAGTACTGCGACGACCGCGCCCAGTTGTTCGAATGCCTCAACCGCTGGCTGGCCCGCTATGACCCCGATGCGATCATCGGCTGGAGCCTGGTGCAGTTCGACCTGCGCCTGCTGCACGAGCTCGCCACGCAACTGAAGGTGCCGCTGGCATTGGGGCGTAACGGCGCGCCACTGGCCCTGCGCGCCCACGGCAGCCGCAGCCATGTATTCGCCGATGCCCCGGGCCGCTTGCTGATCGACGGCATCGAGGCGCTGCGCTCGGCCACCTGGAGCTTCCCCTCGTTCAGCCTGGAAAGCGTCGCCCAGACGTTGCTGGGCGAGGGCAAGGCCATCGACACGCCCTACCAGCGCATGGACGAAATCAACCGCATGTTCGCCGAGGACAAGCCGGCCCTGGCCCGCTACAACCTCAAGGACTGCGAACTGGTGACGCGGATCTTCGCCCATACGAAGCTGCTGGAATTCCTCCTCGAGCGTTCGACTGTCACGGGCCTTGCAGTGGACCGCAGCGGGGGCTCGGTAGCCGCGTTCTGCCACCTGTACATCCCGCCGATGCACCGCTTGGGGTACGTCGCGCCCAACCTGGGCAGCAGGCCCGACGAAGCCAGCCCCGGTGGCTTCGTCATGGACTCGCGCCCAGGCCTGTACGACTCGGTACTGGTGCTCGACTATAAGAGCCTGTATCCCTCGATCATCCGCACCTTCCTGATCGACCCGGTGGGGCTGGTGGAAGGGCTGGGCCAACCGGACGATGCCCATTCGGTCGAAGGTTTTCGCGGCGCCCGGTTCTCCCGTACCCGGCACGGCCTGCCGGCGATCGTCGAGCGGGTCTGGCAGGGGAGGGAGGCGGCCAAGCGCGCGGGCAACGTGCCCTTGGCCCAGGCCCTGAAGATCATCATGAACGCCTTCTACGGCGTGCTTGGCTCCAGTGGCTGCCGTTTCTTCGACCCGCGGCTGGCCTCGTCGATCACGATGCGCGGGCATCAGATCATGCGCCAGACCCGGCAGTTGATCGAAGCCCAGGGCTACGACGTGATCTATGGCGATACCGACTCCACCTTCGTCTGGCTCAAGGGGGCCCATGACGAGGCATCGGCGGCACGCATCGGCCACGCGCTGGTCGCGCAGGTCAACCAGTGGTGGCGCGAGCACCTGGAGGCCAGCCTGGGCCTGCACAGTGCGCTGGAATTACAGTTCGAAACCCATTACCGACGCTTCTTGATGCCCACCATCCGCGGTACGGAAGAAGGCAGCAAGAAACGCTATGCCGGCCTGGTGCAGCGCGCCGATGGGCGCGAAGACGTGGTCTACAAGGGCCTGGAGTCGGTGCGCACCGACTGGTCGCCCCTGGCCCGGGAATTCCAGCAGCAGCTGTATGGGCGGATCTTCCGTGGCCAGCCCTACCGCGACTACGTGCGCGACTATGTGCGGCGTACCCTGGCCGGGGAGCAGGATGCGCTGCTGGTGTACCGCAAGCGCCTACGCAGGCCTTTGCGCGACTACCAGCGCAATGTGCCGCCCCACGTACGTGCTGCGCGGCTGGCCGATGAATACAACCTGCGCCTGGGCCGGCCGTTGCAATACCAGAATGGTGGCTGGATCAGCTACGTGATGACCACCTCCGGCCCGGAGCCGTTGGAAAACCGGCAGTCGCCGATCGACCATGAGCACTACCTGTCACGTCAGTTGCAGCCTGTGGCCGATGCCATCCTGCCGTTCGTGGGCGATGAATTCAACGCCCTGACCGATCGCCAGTTGTTGCTCTTCTGAACCTGGTGGTAGCTATCTAGGGGCTACCTGTCTCCTTGAGCTCATAGCCTCATGGCTTTGCTCCCGGGAGACATGACTATGGACAGCAGCGACAACGTTGCCGACACCGATGCGAAGCTGACCTGCCTCGAACAGGCCGTTCAGGACAGCCTCATCGGGCAATGCTTGCCAGGCTGGATTCGCCAGGCCACGGCCGGACAATTGACCGCCCTCGGCCAGGCGTTGGGCGAAAGCCTGCGGCTGCGCCATCAGGTCGATAGGATGCTCAAACGGATCGAGCCGCTGGACCGGTTCGTCCTGTCGCGCCTGGAAACCGCATTGCACCAGCGCTACCGGGCGAAGTTCGACGTCAGGCAGTGGAGGTTCATCCGGGGTATCGCCCAACCGGTGATCAATACGCAGCCTGTGGGTGCTCACTTGACGACATGGGACTACAAGGACATGCCGTTGTTGGAGGCGGCGCTTCGCAACTTCACCCGGGACGAGTCCCTGCCAGGTACCCAGGCGCCAGGCAACCGCTTGGCCCACCCCCGCGCTGGCAAGCTGAAGCCGCCTTCGGCGATCGAGTTTGCCGGTTTGTGCCGTGAACTGGACCTCGGAGCTGAGTACCAACGGCATCTCGCGCAGGTGCTGACAGCGCAGGCAGCCGATGCCGAGGGCGACGGCGCCTGGCTGCTGGCGCAATCGTCGCGCCAGGACATGCTGGTCGAAGCCTACCAGGCCAGGCTCCAGGGGCATGTGACGGAGCAGGAGCTGGAGTTGATCGTCGGGCTCTGCCGGCATGGCAAGCCTGGGCTTTTGCAGGGGCATCGAGTGGTCGCCAAGCAACTGAGCCTGCTGGGGTGCCCGCTGGAGCGGATCCTGGTACTGGATGTGATCGAGCAGGGCGTGATTCGCAACACCACCCGGCGCGTCCTGCTGAATGTCCCGGAAGACCCGAACGGCGCCTGGAGCGCCTTTCCAAGCCTGCGTCATGCCGCCAACGAACTGGGCCGGCGCCTGCGCACGACGGAGTACCAGGCGTTCTTCGCCCGTTTCGTGCGCCAGCGCCACAGCCAGGCCTTCTACGCAACCGTGACTCCCGGCTACCGAGACCTGCCGGTCTGGGCCAACCTGGACCTGCAGGAGCACATGAGCGCCTACCCGTTGCCGTTGTTCGACAGCCTGGCACGCTTGGGCATCGAGAAGATCAAGGACGACGCAGCCGTGATCGCCACGCCGGTGGCGCAGCTGGACCTGGCTCTGCAGCAAGCGCACGACGAACGTTTGATCGCCGGTGGGTGGTTCCTGGTCGGGCTGGCTGGGCTGTTCGTGCCCGCGCTGGGGGCGCTGTTGCTGGCCAGCACGGCCTGGGAGTTGCTGGAGGACGTTGTCCTGGGGGTCGAAGCCTGGCGCGAAGGTGATGACGCCCTGGCGCTGGACCACATCATGAACGTGGCCAAGGACGTGGCGTTGATCGGCGCCACCACTGCAGCATTGGGCGCGGCCAGTCGGGCCTGGGCGCGCTCGAGCAGGGTCGACAGCCTGGTTCCGGCGTACCTGGAGAACGGTACCGTCAAGTTCTGGGACCATGACCTGGCACCGTTTCGCAGCCCACCACCGCCGCCAGACGCTGCCCGTGACCCACAGGGGGTGTACCGCCGCGGGGAGTGGGCCTGGGTCGAGATGGATGGGTACTACTATTCGGTGCAGCGTACCGTCGAGGGTCAATGGTGCCTGCGCCCTCGTCAGGGCCATGCGCCCTTGTTGGCGCACAACGGCGCCGGGGCCTGGCGCCTGAGTTCGGAGCAGCCTGCCCTATGGTCGGATGCGTATGGCCTGTTCCGCCGTTTCGGCGGTCGGTTCCGTGAGCTGGACGACGAGCAGATCGACCAGCTGATGCTCATCCACGCGATCGATGGCGACTACCTGCGCGGCTTGCATGTCAGGGGGTTGGCCCCGGACGCCGAGTTGGTGGACAGTGTCCTGCGTGTGCGCCTGGACCTGCGTATTCGCGTGGTGATCGGCCAACTGCGCTCCGGTGAGCCGGTGTCGGACCAGGGCGTGTTGCAGCATGCCAGGCAGCTTCCTGGTGCGAACGGCTTGTCGGACCAGGCACTCGCCGAGCGGGCGTGGGACGATCGCAGGCTATTGCTCGAGCGCCTGTACGACAGTGCCCAGGACAGCGATACCGCCGAGACCCGTGCGTTGCGCAAGGTATTCCCCAGCTTGCACCGGCGCGCCGCACAGGCTGTGATCGAGCAAGCTTGTGCCGTGGATCGTGAGCGGCTGCTGGACAGTGGACGCGTCTCCTTGCGCCTGTCTGAAGCCGCTCGGGCTCGCATGCTACGGGTGCGGGCGGTGCGGGTGTTCGAAGCCTTCCACCTCGATACGCCCCAGAATGCCGACCTGGCCCGAGTGGTGTTGGGCATGCTCGAACATCTGCCCGGCGCCGCCAAGGGGATACGCTGGCGGCTGTTCGAAAGCTATTCGAACGGGCCTTTGCTGTTCAGGGTGCCGCAGGGGTCGACTGCCTTCGACCTGGTTCATGTGCATGGCAGGTTCATCCTGCTCGATGCCCAAGGGCAGGTGCAAGGTGAAACCGGCGAGCTGTTCGAGGTGATGGCCCAGGCGTATCGGGTCGACCAACGCGATGCCATGGGCATCCATGATCCGTTCGATCACAACCTGCGGGTACTGTTGGCGCGCCAGGCCCTCCAACGGCGCGAACAAACCCTGCGCCTGCTGGGCGTGTCGCGCTCGAGCATCGAGATGCGTGCCCCCTTGCGTCAGGTTGATGGGCGCCTTGGCTACCCGTTGGGGGGAAGGCGGCCTCGCCATGTTGGCCAAGGGCTGGTGCCCTGGACCTTGCAGATGGAACTGCGGCGGGTCTACCCCGGTTACACC
The DNA here is from genome assembly GCF_056725765.1 of Pseudomonas shiyinii. NCBI lineage: Bacteria > Pseudomonadati > Pseudomonadota > Gammaproteobacteria > Pseudomonadales > Pseudomonadaceae > Pseudomonas > Pseudomonas shiyinii. The sequence continues at coordinate 1,885,516 of NZ_CM161522.1, forward strand.
GAAGAGCAGATCACCACCTGGGCGCTGGACCTGCAACGGGCGGGAAGGGATCTGGTGGTCGAACTTGGGGCGCTGCGCGAGCAGTTGCGAACCTTGCAGCGATCCCTGGCGGAGTGGGTGGACATCGCCAGGGACCGCCGCACCCGGTCGGACCGGCGAGCCATCATGGCGCAGCTGCTGGCGTGCTGGCAGCGGATCGGCGATGGCCTGCCAATGGCCGTGCAGGCCACCGAGGCCAGGCTGGTACTGAACAACCACCAACCCGGCCACCTGCCGGAGCTGCCCGAGCGCAGTTTCTCCCACGTGATCGAGCTGTCGATCATCGGCATGGGCCTGGAGCGTGTACCGGCGGGTTTCCTGCAGGCTTTCCCACGCCTGGGCATCCTGCAGATCGCCAACAACCAGCTCAACCGCCTGCCGCCGCGGCTGGCGCAGATGCCGCAACTGCGAGAGCTGGACCTGTACGGCAACCAGATCGTGCTCGATGCCGGGCAGGCCGCGGAGTTGTCACGGTGTACCTACCTTGAATGCATCAACCTGTCCTATAACCCGCTGGGCCATACGTTCTCGTTGGTGGGCTTCGCGCGGCTGCACAGGCTGTTGATGCGCCATACCCAGATCACCCAGTTGCCGCCCGGGTTGCTCGAATGCCAGGCCCTGGAGCATGCCGACCTGAGCGATAACCGCATCGTCCAGTTGCCCCAGGCGCTCTACCAGGCGCCGCTCTGGCTACGCCATCGGCTGCGGCTGGCCGGCAACCCCCTGGCCCAGGCCGATGCCGTGGCCCTGAGGGAACAGGCTCAAGACCTCGAACAGCAAAACATCCATGCACGGCGCTGGCGCGATGCGGCCCCGCCGCGGCATCGGGACGAACTGCTCCAGACATGGCGCGTGATCGATGCAATGGAGGGTTCGCAAGGCATCATGGAACTGCTGCGACGGCTGTTGGACACGCAGGCGTTTCGAACCCAGCCACAGCAGTTGGCCATACGGGTGTCCAACCTCTTGCGCGGCCTGCGGGACGACGCCGCATTGCGTGAAGAGCTGTTCGCCCACGCCGACGATGCCCTGACGTGCCAGGACAGCGTGCTCTGGCGCTTTATCAACCTGGAGGTGCGGGTGATGGCCGCGCGCACACGTGCACAGACGCCACCGGCCCGTCAACAGGACGCCCTGCTGCGCCTGGGGCGCCAGCTGTGGCGGATGGACCAGGTCACGAAACGGGTCAGTCATTACATACATGCTCTCGACGCGGCGCGTACGCCAGCCGATCCCATCGAGGTGGAACTGGGCTATTACCTTGCCCTGCGGGGGCCTTTGGACTTGCCGGTGCACGACAGCGAAATGGAATACCCGTGGAGCTCACGTATCGATCCTTCGCAGGTCGAGCGAATCCGCAGCGCGGTACTGGCAGGCGAAGAGCACCAGGTCCTGACCGATTGGATGGTGGACCAGACGTTCTGGCAGGAACACCTGGCGCAAGCGCACCAGGAGGCGTTCAGCACGCTCAACGCGCCTCATCATGAACGCCTGGAGCGCTTGATCGCCCGTCTGGAGGCGGCCCAGGCCCGCGAGGACGCGTCACCCACTGACCGGCAGGCCCTGGTGGAGCAGGTCGAGGCGAAGATCCGTCGTGCGCACCAGCTCCAGAAGGCCGATGAGCGCTACCTGATGCGGCGCTTGACCAGCGAAGCGCTGGAGGCGGCTTGCGCGGACACAGCAATCGACGTCCGGTGATGTGGTGTGAGGCATAGTTATCTAGTGCCCAGGGCGCGCGTGCGCTGCCTACGCTGGCGTCTCCATTTCACAGAGACGAATGCACCATGGACGCGCGTGAGCCAGATCGCCCCTCGACTGACAGGAACCATGACCAGGCGCATCAGGACGGGATCATCGCCAAGCGATTGCCCGCCTGGTTGTGCTTGGCCCCAGCCGATCAACTCGAGGTGCTCAAGGATGCGATGACACTGAACCTGTACCACCAGGAGCGTGCGCAGGCACGGCTCGGGCAGCTTCAACACATCGACGCCTTCGCCGTGAGCAAGCTGGAGACGGCCTTGAAGGTCAAGTTCAACGCTGATTACCCAGCCCGCCAGTGGCAGTTTCGCTTGGGCTATTGGGAGCCGGTGATCGGCAGCCAGCCCGTAGGCAGCCACCTGAGCGAGGCGCGTTATGAGCGGGTGTCCCTGGTCGAGGCAGCGCTACGCAACTTCACCGAGGCCGAGGCCAAACCCGTGGAGGCCCCTGCGCAAGGCGGTGTATTGGCCAGGCTCCAACAGGCCTTGGCGAATCTGTTCAGCAGCGATGGCAAGACCGATTTGCAGGCGCCGGGCAACGGCCTGGTCGACCCGGCAGGCACGGCCCAGGCCACGCCGACGCCCCAGGCATTCGCAGCCCTGTGCCGTGACCTGGACCTGGGCGGCCAGTATCAGCGGCACCTCGATGAGGTATTGCAGCCAAGCAAGGAGGAACCCGTGGCTGCCGCCACGCTGCTGGCTCGTGCGCAGCGCTACGCCATGCTGGTCGATGCCTGCGTGGCCCATATGCAAGGCGCGTTGTCCGATACCGAATACCAGTTTCTGGTCGCTCTGTGCCTGTTGCGCAGGCCCAGGCAGTTCGATGGCAAACCGTTCAAGGCCCGCCGCCTGCAGCTGTTGGGCGTTGACCTGGAGCAGATCGTGGTGATCGAAGTGTTCGATCAAGGGGCTGTCTACAACACCGTCAACCGGGTATTGGTGTATATCCCCGCAGACCCGCAGGGTGCCTGGGGCTCGTACAAAGACCTGCGCCATTTCGCCAATGCCCTGGGCAAACGCCTGCGCACGCCGACCTACCAGCGCGCCTTTGCACGCTTCGTGCGCCGCCGCGACAGCCATGAATTCTTCCACGCCGTCATCACGGGCTACCGCGGCGTGTCGGACCTGGCCAACATCGATCTGGGCGAACGTCTGCGGGACTACCCTGCAGAGCTGTTCGCCAGCCTCGGGCAGGGCCGGGTTGAGCAGCTCAAGGATGATGCCAGCCTGATCGCAGTGCCGACCGCGCAGCTCGATCGCGAGATCCAGCGCAAGCATGAGCTGCGGCTGAAGGCCGAAGGCTGGGCGCTGTTGACCCTCGCAGGCTTGTTCGTACCGGGCATCGGCATTGGATTGTTGGCCGCCAGTACCTGGGCACTGCTGGGGGAGGCCTATCATGGCATCGATGCCTGGCGCCAAGGCGAAAGCAGCGATGCCCTCGACCATTTGCTGAATGTCGCCACCGACCTGGCTGTGCTCGGTGCCTCCGCGGCAGGTGTGGGCCTGGCACAGCGGGCCTGGTCGCGCTCGACCTTGGTAGACAGCATGCTGCCGGCGCTGCTCGAGGATGGCTCGGTGAAACTGTGGAAAGAAGATGTTTCGTCGTTTAGCAGTGCCTCGCCACCGCCGACAGCGCTGGGTGACGCTGCCGGCATCCAGCGCCTGGAGGGGCAATCCTGGGTCCAGATGCAAGGCCAGTACTTTCCAGTCGTGCAGCGTATCGACGACGGCCAGTGGCAGCTCCTGCCACAGGAAGGCCACGGCCCCTTGTTGCGCCATAACGGTGCGGGCGCCTGGCGGCTCTGGACGGAGCAGCCGGTTCAATGGGCGGGTAGCCATTACCTGTTCCGGCGCCTGGGCGGCCGCTTCGCTGAACTGGACGGTGAGCAGATCGACCAGGTCCTGAGCTTCCATGGCCTGGGGGAGGACGAGCTGCGTGCTTGGCATGTTTACGGCCAGGCACCGGAAGCGGAGGTCGTGGACAGCGTGGAGCGTATCCAGCTGGACCAGCGCATCCGTACCTTGATCGGCCAATTGCGTGCTGGCCAACCTGTGACGGATGTGCCGTTGCTGCAGCAGGCCAGGCGACTGCCGGGGGCTGGCGATATCGACGACCTGGCATTGGCGCGACGGGTCACCGACCAGCGCCGGGCGCTGCTGCAGCAGTTCCAGGATACGCTTCACGCGCCCGACAGCGTGCAGGTCGCGGCCTTGCGCCGAATGTTCCCCAGGCTGCATCCGCGCAGCGCACAGGCGTTACTGGATACGGCGAGCGCCGCTGACCGTCAGCGTCTGGAGGAGAGCTCACGGGTGCCGTTGCACCTGGCCGAGGCTGCCAGGCGCCGCGTCCTGCGCATCCGTGTGGCACGGGCCTGTGAGGCTTTGTACCTGGATGTTCCGCAGGATTCGGACCTGGCGCGCGTGGTTCTGGGCATGCTCAAACATCTTCCCGGTGGTACCGAGGGCATACGCTGGCGCTTGTTCGAACAGCGTGTGAATGGGCCCTTGCTGGCGCAAATGGAAGAGGGCGCCACAGCATTGGACCTGGTTCATGTCGATGGCCGGTTTTGCCGGTTCGACGCCGATGGCATGGCCGAGGGCGAGCCTGGCGAGTTGTTCGATGTGCTCGCCGCGGCCTATACACCGGCACAGCGTGCCGCCATGGCGATCAATGAACCGATGGCCCATAACCTGCGGGTGATGATAGGCCGCCTGGCTGTATCCCGACGCGAAGAGCTGGCGCAACTGCTGGGCGACAATGGCCCTCGAGGCTGGTTCCAGCCTCCGCAGCGCCTGGCCGACGGTCGCATCGGCTACCCGCTCAGCGGGCGCGGGCCAAGGGCGCAATCGTTGCGGGCCAGGCTGCGTAACCTGTACCCCAGCTACAACGATGCCCAGGTCACGCTCTGGCTGAGCCAGCAGGCCGAACAGCCAGGTGGCATCGATACCGTCCTGACGCGGCTGGAGGCAGAGTATCGTTTACTGATTCGCGATTTGAACGCCTGGATTAGTAATGCCCGTGATGACACCGAGGCGGAACAACGCCATTTCTTCGGCAAAGGGTTGCTCGATTGCTGGCAGCGCAGGTTGCCTGACCAACCGGACGAGCCGGCATTGATCGAGCATTATTGGTGGAGCCAGGCTGGTGCCGAGCCTCGCATATTGCCGGCATTGCCGGAGCAGGTGCGTTTGAGCCATGTCACCGCGCTGTCCTTGCGAGGTATGTCCCTCGAAGCTGTGCTGGATGAGTTCCTGCAAGCTTTTCCCAACGTGAGGTTGCTTGAGCTTTCGAGCAACAACCTGACCCGGATACCCCTGCACCTGACCCAACTGCCGAATCTGCGATTCCTGGATCTCTACGGCAACCAGATCGCCTTGGACCCAGGGCAATCCACGATCCTGGCCAATTGTGAGTCGCTGGTTTACCTGAACCTTTCGCATAACCCGCTGGGGCGTACATTTTCGGTTCATGCGATGCCCGACCTGGTCGAGCTGCACCTGCGCAATACCGGCCTGCGGGAGCTTCCGTACGGCGTTTTGGAGTGCCAGCAACTACGCACGCTCGACCTCTCCAACAACCAGATCACTACATTGCCGACCACCTTCTTCGACGCTCGCGTGTGGCGAGAAGGTGAGGTTCGCGTTAATGGCAACCCTTTCACCGAGGCGCAGACGCAGCGTTTCCGGGCCGCGCTGCAAGCCCCCAGGGCGCCGCGGCTGACACCGGATGATCCGATCCCCGCACGCACGCGCTGGCTCGATGCCGTGGACAGTCAGGACCGCGATGAGCTGGCCAGCTTGTGGGCCTTGCTGGAAGCCGAGCCGCGGGCCGAGCCGTTTTTCCAGTTGCTCCAGGCGATGCTCGGGACTGCCGAGTTCCGCAGCCCGATAGGCGCATCGAGCCTGGCGAGGCGGTTGCTCGACATGTTGGCCGGCATGTATGAGCATCCGGCCTTGCGTGATCTTCTGTTCAGTGCGGCTTCGGACTTCACCTGCGTGGACAGCGTTGCCTTGTGTTTCAGCGATCTTGAAGTGCGCCGGCTCGTCTGGCAGGCCGAACGCAACGCGACCGGCCGTCAGCGGGGTATCGCCTTGCTCCGTCTCGGCAGGCAGCTATCGCGGCTGGATGCGCTCGACAGTTTTGCCAGGCAGGACGTAGTGGAACGCCTGGCCGCAGGGCAGGAACCGGACGAGATCGAGGTCGTGCTGGCCTATCGTCTGGCGTTGCGCATTGACCTGGACCTACCCATTCAGACGAGTAGCATGCAGTTCGGCGAACTGGCCCGGGTAGGGCAGTCGCAGATCGCCCGGGCGCGCGCCTGGGTGCTGGATGGGGAACGTGAGCAAGACAGGCTTCGGGATTCGCTGGTTGCCCGCGATTTCTGGCGTACGTACCTGCGCAGCGCTCACGCCGAGGCATTCGCCGAGCTCGATGCCACCTACAGCCCGCGAATCGAACATTTGATGGCCGATCATCAAGTGCCGGAGGCCGAGCGATTGGCCAGGATCGCTGACCTCGGCGAGGCGCAACGCCTGGCCGAGAACGACAAGCTCAAGGTGCTGACACGCCAAGCCCTGGAAACGGTGTTCGACGAGGCCTCCGTCCCTGTGCGATAGCGGCCTTGAGGCCGTTGCGGTGTCCGCTTTTCCCTTTGCGCTGTGCAATGAGTCCAACAAACCGCCCGCTGGTGCCGGGCGTTGTAGCACGCTTCATCGGGGTGGCTTTGGGCTATGCTCAGGTGGGAAGGGCCAGTTCCTCAGGTGCCATTGGCCCGTTCTGGAGGAAGCATGGAAACGACCAGTTACCTTTCGCCTGAGCCTGTATTCCGTCAGCTGGTTTAGGCTCGCAGGTCGGATCTTTCTCCATGATCAGTAGTCTTTATCGAGAAAATAAGGAGATGCGCATGCTCGTCCGGTCACTCACCCTCGCCATCTTGCTCGCCATCGCTGGCCCGCTGTTCGCTGCCGACAGCGATGCGCCGCTGGCCAAGGAGCTGGGCAAGGCCAGGCCGTTGGTCATCATCGCGCCCAGTAGCGCCGACCCGACCCTGCGAGGGTTGACCGAGGCCCTCAAGGACCCGGCCACCCAAGCCGGGTTCAAGGAACGCAGCCTGGTCCTGTACAGCGTCGCCAACATGATGGGCAAACGCGAGGACAAGCACCTCGAGCAACAAACCACCATGGCCTTGATCCGCGAGCTCAAGCTCGGCGCCAGCAAAGGCACCAAGGTGATCCTGGTGGGCAAGGACGGTGAACGGCATGTGCTCAAGGACGACGACAGCGGTGAGAAACTGGACCCGCAAGTGATCTTCAAGGCCGTGGACGAGCTGCCGGCCAGTGAAAAAGCGGTGACAGCGCCGGAGCCTGTGGCGACCTCCAGCGAGGCCAAGCCCAAGGACAACAAGCCTGCCAAGCCCGCCAAGCCGGCGGCCCCACCGAAGCCGCTGGAGGATTGACGGCCGCCTGGCCTGGGTCCGCACGCCCAGGCCAGGTTTATGTATCGCACTGTATCAATCTCTCTGCTCGACCGATTCCCATACAAAACCCCGCTGTCACCGATACACCCTCGATACACCACCGCGATGAAATGGCTCCACTTCCCAACCACAGTGGAGCAACACCATGAAACAGTCGAAAAACACCCTTGGCCTGCTTGGCGCTGCCCTGATCGGTGGCATGGTCCTGGGCAACACCGCATTCGCAGCCGAACCCCTGACACAGGGCTACCAACTGGCCGCGGCCAAGGCAGCGGGCGAGGGCAAGTGTGGCGAAGGCAAATGCGGCGCCAGCGAAAAAGCCGGCAAGGGCGAAGGCAAGTGCGGTGAGGGCAAATGCGGCGGTGGCGCAAAAGCCACCAAGGCCGAAGGCAAGTGCGGCGAAGGCAAGTGTGGCGGCGATGGCAAGGCCCATGGTTGACCGACCAACGCTTGATTGAGTTGCAGCAAGGCTTGTGCGAATTGGCGAGAAGCCTTGCTGCTGGCCCACGGACAGGTCGAGACCTGTTCGTTCGGGCCGCACACGACCAGGAGCCTCGAATTTATGAGCGACACTTCTTTACAGGCCGGGCTGGGCCTGCGCCGTGGTCTGCTACCCCAATTACTGGCGATGGAGCAGGGGGCGGTCGACTTTCTCGAATGCGCGCCGGAAAACTGGATCGGCGTCGGCGGCGCCTATGGTCAGGGCCTGGACCGCCTGGCCGAACGCTTTGCCATCGCCTGCCATGGCCTGTCGTTGTCCCTGGGCGGCAGCCTGCCGCTGGACCAGGATTTTCTGGCGCGTACGAAGCAGTTTCTCGAGCGTTACCAGGTGCGCCTGTACAGCGAGCACCTGAGCTACTGCAGCGACGATGGGCATCTTTACGACCTGATGCCGATTCCGTTCACCGATGAGGCTGTGCACCATGTCTCGGCGCGCATTCGCCAGGCCCAGGACGTTCTGCAGCGGCGTATCGCCGTGGAGAACATCAGCTATTACGCCGCTCCCTATCAGGCCATGAGCGAGCTGGAGTTCATCCGTGCGGTGCTCGAAGAGGCCGATTGCGACCTGCTGCTGGATGTCAACAATGTCTATGTGAACGCCTGCAACCATGGTTACGATGCCGCGCAGTTCCTCGATGGCCTGCCGCCCGAGCGGGTGGTGGGTATGCACGTGGCCGGCCACTACGATGAAGCGCCGGACCTGAAGGTCGATACCCATGGCGCACCGGTGAAGGACGCTGTGTGGTTGTTGTTCGCCCTGGCCGTCCAGCGCTTCGGTGTGCAGCCGACGGTGCTCGAGCGCGATTTCAACTACCCGCCGCTGGCTGAGCTGCTCGCCGAAACGGCGCGCATCCGCGCCCTGCAAGACGCCGTCAGGAGCGTTCACCATGGATGAGACCTTGCGCGTCCAGCAACTGACCTTCGCCCGCCATCTGCGCGACCCTCACGCCAACCCGCCGCCGCCGGGCATCGAGCAGCGGCGCCTGCAGGTCTACCGGGAGCTGTTCTACAACACCGTGGAGGGATTATTGGCCGGCAGTTTCCCGGTCATGCGTGAAACGTTGGGCGAGGCGCGTTGGCATGCCAGGGTGCGTGGCTTCTATGCCAACTACCGCAGCCACACGCCGCTGTTCACCGAGGTCGCTGAAACCTTCATCGACTACCTGCAGGGCATCGAAGCCGATACGCCCTGGCAGCTGGAGCTGGCGCACTATGAGTGGATCGAAGCGCAGCTGTACCTGAGTGACGCCCAGGATGCGCTGCACAACCCCGAGGGCGATCTGCTCGACGAGGTCCCGTTGCTGTCATGCGTGGCCCGCGTGTTGGCCTACCGCTGGCCCGTGGAACAGATTGGCCCTGATTACCAACCCGATGAGCCGCCACAGGTACCTACCTTGTTGCTGGTGTATCGGGATGCTGCGTTCAAGGTCCGGTTCGCGCGCTTGACGCCCATGGCCTACCAGCTACTGATGGGGCTTGCCGGAACCGGCCGCGAGCGCCTGCAAGCGCTGGGGGACGCAGAGCTCCAACGTCAAGGGCTGGCATTGCTGGAGCGGCTACGAAAGCAAGGCGTGATCGTGGGCACTTGCACAGCGGCATGAGCACCGGCTGGAAATGGGTGTGCAAGCGAGCCATGGAACATTCCTGGACAGCGTGGCGGCAGGGCTATTCTGTACAAAACAAGCAGTCGCTTCTACGGTCGATTGGACATGCCCCGCGATAGCCGGTCGTCAGTTGCATCGATTTGTTGCCTTGGCGCTCCGGTCAATCGTGGTAACCCCCTCAGGTTGCGATGGTGAATGAATGGATGTGAACCCTGGCAAGGAAATGTCAACCCGCAGCCATGTGGTACGGCAACTGATCCTGGTGTTTTCCGGTGTCTTGCTGCTGGCGCTGGTGCTTGGCCTGGTCTCCCTTTACCGTCTCGCCGAGACCTTGGACCGGCGGGAGGTGGAACGAAGCCGGTTCTATGCAGTATCGGCCCTGACCCAGTTGCAAAAGAATGAGAGGAGCTTCCTGCTGACCCATGCCCACTGGCAGGCAGCCTACGACCATCTGGCCGGGCCGGTCGACAGCCATTGGGCCTATGACGAGGACAACGTCGGGGCCACGCTCTATACCTCCGATGGTTACGCCGGTGTCTATGTGCTGGATGACGACGGCACCCACTATGCCCTTGTCGATGGGCAATTGAGCGACGAAGACCTGGCGCGTCACAGCGACAGTGCCGGGCGCGTTCTGCAGATGGCCCGCGCGGCCGAGCAGACCGAGCAGGCCGCTTCGGGCTACCTGGTGTACCGTGGCCAGCCGGCGGTGTTCGCAGCCGCGGTGATCCGCCCGCCATCCCTGGCCCATTACCTGCCGCGCCCCACTGCGGTGCTGGTGTTCATCCGCGTGCTTTCGCCGGCTGTGCTCGAGTCGCTTGGCCGGTCGGTGGGGTTGTCCGGCTTTTCCATCAGCGAAGTGGCTGTCGAACAGCCCGGGAGCGGGTTTCTGCCACTGGAGGGAAGTGGGCATGCACTGACCTGGGCAATTCCACAACCGGGTACCGAGCTGATCCATACAGTGATCCCACCCTTGGCCATTGCCTTGCTGTTGATCGCCCTGGCCATGGCGCTGTTCGCCCGTCATGCGATCCGTGCCAGTGCCGGTATCGATCACAGTTACCGTCAGCTGGCCGCGTCCAAGGCGGCTCTTGAAACCAGCGAGGAGCGCTTCAAGGCGGTGGCCGAAGCGGCCTCGGACTGGATCTGGGAAACTGATGCACAACTACGCCTGACCTACCTTTCGGCCCGCTTCGCCGAACTCACCGGGCATGCCGTGCAGGCCTGGTTGCAGCGCCCGATCACCGAGCTGTTGTCCTGCGATACCAGCCATGTCGAGACGTGGCTGCATGGCCTGGCCGCCACCCGTGCGTCTGGCACCTTGCGCTGCCAGTACAAGGATCACCTGGGCGAGCAGCGGATCTGCCGGATCGCCGCACGCGCCATCGTCGACCATGGCGTGTGCTCGGGTTTCAGGGGTACCTGCAGTGACATCACCGACGAAGTGGCCGCCCATGCGCAGATCCAGCACCTGTCGTTACACGACGCGCTCACCGGCCTGCCCAATCGCAACAAGCTGTTCCGTTTCCTCGAACAGGCCGGGCAGGCCCTGGAAACGCCCCAGGTGGCGCTGTTGATGCTCGACCTGGACAATTTCAAGCCGATCAACGACAGCCTTGGCCACCCAGCGGGCGATGCCGTGCTGATCGAGGTGGCCGCACGCCTCGGCCAGGTCACCCGCGACAGCGACCTGGTGGCGCGGCTGGGCGGCGATGAGTTCGTCGTCGTGCTGGCCCGCCCGGGTGACCGTGACGACATGGACCGCTTCTGCCTGCGCGTGATCGAGGCGCTCAAACGGCCCATGCAGGTGGAAGGGCAGGCCGTGCAGATTGGGGTCAGCCTCGGCGTGGTGCTGTCGGCAGAATACCCCGGCATGCCGAGCGACCTGATCCGCTACGCCGACGTGGCCTTGTACAGCGCCAAGCAGGCCGGCAAGAATACCTGGCGCTACTTCTCGGCGCAGATGAACGCCGCGCTGATGGACAAGCGCATGCTCGAGGGCGAGTTGCGCGAGGGCATCCCGCGTGGGGAGCTGGTGCTGCATTTCCAGCCGCGCTTCAAGGTCGATGGCGCCACGGTGGCCTCGGTCGAGGCCTTGGTGCGCTGGCAGCACCCCCGGCTCGGGCTGTTGCGCCCGGACCGTTTCATTGCCTTGGCCGAGGAATCGGACCTGATCGTGCTGCTGGGCAACTGGGTATTGCGCGAAGCCTGTGCCAGGGCCCGGGATTGGCCGCAGCCGGTCATGGTCTCGGTGAACATGTCGCCGGCGCAGTTCAGCCGCAGCGACGTGGTTCGTGATGTCGGCGATGCGCTGCGGGCCACTGGTCTGCCGGCTCACCGGCTGGAGCTGGAGATCACCGAGAACGTCATGCTCAATGACGTCGAAGGTGCCCTGCACACCATGAACGCGCTCAAGGAACTGGGCGTGCGGCTGAACATGGATGATTTCGGTACCGGCTATTCGTCCCTCGGCTACCTGCGCACCTACCCATTCGACAGCATCAAGATCGACAAGCGTTTCGTACAGTCGCTGGGCAAGAGTGGCAGTGACCGGAGTGTGGTCCAGGCGATCATCAACCTGGGCAATGCCATGGGCATGACCGTGACCGCAGAAGGTGTCGAGACCGCCGAACAGTTGGCCCTGCTCAGCGATGACCAATGCCACGAGGTGCAGGGCTTTTGGCTCAGCAAACCGGTGGAAAACGAGGTGCTGGTGCGCATGATGGCCGAGCCCGCTCCCACAAGGCCCGCAGGTGGGCGCGGGCTTGCCGGCGATGGGACACGACGTGGCCGTACAGGCTCAGCCCACTCGCAGCCATAGCGCCGAGGCATCGTCACTCATCTTGAAGCGCGGGTAGCGTAGGCAGGCAGCGTCGTCGTGCTCGATGCGCCTGAGTACCTGGGCGAGGGCGTCCAGGCCTTGGTCGAGCAACCGGGCCATGAACGTGTCGGGGGTACAGGCATCATAGGTGTCGAACAAGGCTGCGAAACCGTCGCTCATCAAGACCAGGTCGTCGCCCCGGGCCACCGGGGCACGGGTATAGCGCGTGCCTGCCTTGACCAGCAGCGCATCGACGCCGAGCACGGCCTTGGGCCGTTCACGGGCGATGCGCCGGTCCGCGATCACGGCCGGTGTGCGCACGCCATGGGCGCCGGTACCGGGCCCAAGGGCCCGAGCCTCGGCACGCTCGGCTTCACGATCCGGCTCGGGGGTCAGGAAGGCGATGCCGCTGGCACTGCGGTGGAGCACCACGCAGTCGGCCAGGTGGGCACACACCAGCTCGTCGCCTTCCAGCGCCACGGCCGCGAAGGCGGCGCGGGGCAGCTCCCAGCCGGCGATCGGCTCGCGCTGACGGTCACGCGCATAGGCCCGGGCCAGGTCGTCGAACACCTGCTCGCACACCGACTGCAAGGGGCCCGTCGCCATGGCGAAGGCGCGCTGGGCCGATGCGGCGAGCCAGGCCGCGCCACCGCGCTCGCCCAGCAGGCCTGGAGGACCAAGGTCGGTCGCTCCGTCGATGACCCAGGCGTGGCGGTCGGCGCAGCCGATACGATCATCGTTGGGCACGTCGGCTTTGCCGGCCAGGCTCAGGCTTTGAATCAGATCGAAATGCATGGTCCCTCGAACGTTTCGTGGTAGGGGAAAGGTTGTACGACCCGGACCACCGGCCCGAGGTTCGCTCGCCAGCCCAGGTCGAGGGGCTAGACTGCATCTGTCCAACATGATGGTGGAGAACGTCCATGATCGCCAAGAACACGATCTGCCTCTGGTTCGATGACGATGCGCTGGAGGCAGCGACTTTTTATGCAAGCACCTTTCCCGGCAGCGCGGTCGGTGCTGTGCACCATGCGCCGGGGGACTACCCGTCAGGCAAGGCAGGCGATGTGATCACCGTGGAGTTCACGGTCGCCGGTATCCCCTGCGTTGGCCTGAACGGCGGCAAGGCTTTCACCCACAGTGAAGCCTTTTCCTTCCAGATCTGCACCGAGGATCAGGCCGAGACCGACCGCCTGTGGAACGCAATCGTCGACAACGGTGGCCAGGCAAGTGTCTGTGGCTGGTGCAAGGACAAGTGGGGCATCTCCTGGCAGATCTCCCCACGCGTGCTGCTCGAAGCCATGGACAACCCCGACCGGGCGGCAGCCAAGCGGGCCTTCGAGGCCATGATGCAGATGGGCAAGATCGACGTGGCCCGGATCGAGGCAGCACTCAAGGGCAGGGCATAACCGACAGCGAATGGAGTATTGGCACGCAAGAAATCATCGGCTCCAGTGTTTAAGGCATTTCGTCAGCCAGTCGGTAAATCGACTGAGCGCAGCTAGGGGTACCTCGCGTCGTACATGAACACAGACTCAGCTGTGTGAAACTGACATGAGGTGAAAATCATGGCTAGCAATCAAGACGACCGTAAGAACCAAGGTGGTAGCGCACAGAACAACCCAGGCAATTTCGCTAATGATCGGGAGAAGGCGTCCGAAGCTGGCCGCAAGGGCGGCCAGGCTTCCAGTGGCAACTTCGCCAACGATCCGGAACGCGCAGCCGAAGCCGGCCACAAGGGTGGCCAGGTATCCGGTGGCAATTTCAAGAACGACCCCGAACGGGCCTCCGAGGCCGGTCGTGTCGGTGGTCAGCACAGCCATGGCGGTGGTCGCAAGAGCGACGATGACAACCGCTGATCTGTGCTGAACCATCATCGACTCGACACATCCGGGGCCGCAACGCGGCCCCGGATGCTGAGCGCTCGATCAATTCAACGCTTGGCCTCGGCATCCGGATCGGCCGCTCGCACGGTCAATGGTCAAGCGGATTGAACCCCGCTTCATGGGCATGACTCCACCTAAGGCAAACCGTGTTTTCGAGCAACTGACGAGGTGCTGAATGAACGCAATCGAACTGTTGATCCATGACCATGAAACCGTGAAGAAGCTGCTCGCCGACCTGTCGACGACCACCGAGCGCGCGGTGAAGAAGCGCAGTGAGCTGCTGGCGCGGCTGGAGCAGGAGCTGCAGATCCATACCACCATCGAAGAAGAGATCTTCTATCCCGCCCTCAGGAAAGTCGGCGGCAAGGAAGACGAGAAAATGTACTACGAGGCCAAGGAAGAGCACCGCACCGTCGATTCGCTGGTGCTGCCCGACCTGCTGCAGACCCAGCCCGACACGGTGGAGTTCGCCGGCCGGGTCAAGGTCCTCAAGGAACTGCTCGAGCACCACATCGAGGAAGAAGAGAGCGAGATGTTCCCGCGGGCGCAGGAACTGTTCGACGAGGCCGCCCTCGATGAGCTTGGCCAGGCCATGCAGGCACAGAAAAAACTGCTCAAGGGCGAGCGCCGCGCCGCCTGACCCTGTATCCACGGTCGGCATCGCCCGGCCGTGGACTCCCTGCCGTGAACCTGCCGAGGTAACCGACCATGGCCCAGCACCTGTTTCTGATCAGCTACATCCTCGACAACCAGCCGGGCACCTGCGAAATGCGCAGCGATGACGAAACCGTCAGCGACGAGCAGGCGCGTAGCTTCCTGCAAGGATTGCATCGGGCGGAGGCGTCGTCGTTCACCGACGTCCAGGTCCAGCGCCTGGAGCACGACCATGAACCGGACACCTCGCCTGCGCATTACCAGCAACCCTGAACCCTTGCCGGGGCCGCTTTGCAGCCCATCGCGGGACAAGCCCGCTCCCACAGGGACCTCGCTCACCCATGGGCAACGGTAATCTTGTGGGGACCTCGCTGCCCGAAGGCAACGGTAATCTTGTGGGAGCGGGCTTGCCCGCGATCAAGGGCGAAGCCCTTGCCATGCAATCACGTTTTCAACCATGGCACAGACGTCGAAGATCACCCGTTCGGCTCCAGCAGGTATTCGACCAGGGTCGCCGCGCAAGCTTCGATACCTTCGTCGAGCACGATCTCGACGCCATGGGTGTTTTCCGTCGGGATCGCCAGGCAACCTGCCCGTGCCGCCACGCCCGAGCTCATCACCGCGCTGGCATCGGAGGCGAAGTCCACCAGCAGCGCCGCCTGGGCCTGGTAGCCGGCGCGCCGGGCGGCGCGCATCAGCGCACGGACCACCGACGGGGTGTAATAGCCTTTCTGGTAAAAAAGCCCGTCCGAAGACGGGCCAAGACCTGATGTGGAGAGTCGAACCGACCCTACATGGCTTCTGAGTGGCAAACCGTGCGGATCCTCCGGTCTGTTTCGCAACCTGGCGACGAATGGTCGCCACGCCCTTGTTTCGAACGACAGGGCGCAATCCAACTGGAGAGGCCGGGAAAGTTGCGCTAACTATCTAAAGGGCTGACTTCGCTTGCGAGGCCGATTCCAGGGCGCATGCCCCAGGGGAACACATGGAGTACAGATCGAGGCGAGAGGCCTCGCAGGAGAACACATGAAGATCACGGGAACCTTGAAATGGGCCTTGCTGGGCCTGACGTGCGGCGTGCTCAATGTCCAGGCCGCCGAGGCCAGGAAGGTCGATGTGCTGCTGGTCGGTGGCGGCATCATGAGCTCGACCCTGGCGGTGTGGCTCAATGAATTGGAGCCCGGCTGGTCCATGGAAATGGTCGAGCGCCTGGACAAGGTCGCCGAAGAGAGCTCCAACGGCTGGAACAACGCCGGTACCGGGCACTCGGCCCTGGCCGAGCTGAACTACACGCCGGAGAAGAACGGCAAGATCGACATCAGCAAGGCCATCGACATCAACGAGTCGTTCCAGATCACCCGGCAGTTCCTCGCCTGGCAGGTCAAGCAAGGGGTGTTGAACAACCCGCGCTCGTTCATCAACACCACACCGCACATGAGCTTCGTCTGGGGCGACGACAACATCCAGTTCCTGCGCAAACGCTACGAAGCGCTGCAGGCAAGCCCGCTGTTCAAGCCCATGCAGTATTCCGAAGACCCCGAGCAGATCCGCAAATGGGTGCCGCTGATGATGGAAGGGCGCGACCCCAACCAGAAGCTTGCGGTGACCTGGACGCCCATCGGCACCGACGTCAATTTCGGTGAGATCACCCGCCAATACGTCGGCTACCTGCAGGGCAGGCCGAACTTCGACCTGAAGCTGTCCACCGAGGTCGAGGACATCACCCGCAACGACGACGGCTCCTGGCACGTCGAGTACAAGAACCTCAAGGACGGCACCAAGGCCGCGACCGACGCCAAGTTCCTGTTCATCGGCGCCGGTGGTGCCGCGCTGCCGCTGCTGCAGAAGTCCGGCATCCCCGAGGCCAAGGACTACGCCGGCTTCCCGGTCGGTGGCTCGTTCCTGGTCACCGAGAACCCGGAACTTGCCCAGCGCCACATGGCCAAGGCCTATGGTATTGCCGCCACCGGGGCACCGCCGATGTCGGTGCCGCACCTGGATACCCGAGTGCTCGATGGCAAGCGCATGATCCTGTTCGGCCCGTTCGCCACCTTCTCCACGCGCTTTCTCAAGGAGGGCTCGCTGCTCGACCTGTTCGCCAGCATGTCGTTGCACAACACCTGGCCGATGGTACGGGTGGGCGTGCGTGAATTCGACCTGGTGCAGTACCTGGTCGGCCAGCTGATGCAGTCCGACGATGATCGCTTCGAAGCGTTGCAGACCTACTTCCCGCACGCCAAGAAGGAAGACTGGCGTCTTTGGCAGGCTGGCCAGCGCGTGCAGATCATCAAGCAGGACGACGAACTGGGTGGCGTACTGAAGCTCGGTACCGAGGTGGTCATGGCCCAGGACGGCAGTATCGCCGGCCTGTTGGGGGCCTCGCCGGGCGCCTCGACTGCGCCGCCGATCATGCTCGACCTGCTGCACAAGGTGTTCAAGGACAAGGCCGCCTCCGCGGCATGGCAAGAGAAGTTCCGGCAGATCATCCCGTCCTATGGCCTTCGTCTGAACGACCACCCCGATAAGCTCCACGAGGAGTGGGCCTATACCAACCGGATGCTGGAGTTGGCTCCACCGCAGCAGAGTGAAAACCAGGTGGCTGCGCCTTAGGGGCTGGCCATCGATTCAGTGTGCCCCTTTGGGCCCGGGGGCTTTCGAAGCGTCGAGGGCCCAGGGGAGGCCGCTGTTCACACGTCGGGGTGCTCGAGCGTTTATCGACACTCGGCGCATTGCTCTTGGGCATTACCAGCACAAACCTGGCCTGAGAAAGGCCGGCAATGCTCGTCTACACTTAAAGCCCGGGCCTCTCGCCAAGGCCCGTATCATCCTATCCATCCGACCACCGCCCCCCGGACCGGACGTCGCCGACGGTGGCCTTCTTGCAGAGGAGGGCAGGTCATGGACGAGGCACGGCTTCATGAATTCATGGGCAAGCTGGTGGGCGACATGGGCGCCGCGGCGAGCCTGGCCAATGTCATCCTGGGGGACGAACTGGGCCTGTACCGGGCCATGGCCGACAGCCAGCCGGTCACACCCGACGTATTGGCGCAGCGCACCGGCTGCCATCCGCGGTTGTTGCGCGAGTGGCTGAGCGCCCAGGTCGCGGCGGGCTACATGGTCCACCAGGACGGTGCGTTCAGCCTGCCCGAGGAGCAGGCCATGGCCTTGGCCATCGAGGAGTCCCCGGCCTACATGGCGGGCGGCGCAGCGGTGGTAGCGGCCCTGTTCCACGACAAGGACAAGCTGGTGGCGGCCATGCGCGGCGATGGCGGCCTGGCCTGGGGCGACCATCATCCATGCATGTTCAGCGGCACCGAGCGGTTCTTCCGCCCAGGTTACCGGACGTTTCTGGTGGCCGACTGGCTACCGGCGCTCGAGGGCGTCACCGCCAAGTTGCAGGCGGGGGCCAAGGTGGCGGATGTCGGTTGCGGCCATGGTGCCTCGACCATCGTCATGGCCCAGGCGTTTCCTGCCTCGCGCTTCGTCGGCTACGACTATCATGGGCCTTCGATCGTCATTGCCGGTCAACGCGCCGAACAGGCCGGTGTGGCCAGCCAGGTGCGTTTCGAGCAGGCGTCGGCCAAGGACTATCCGGGGCATGACCACGACCTGGTGTGTTTCTTCGACTGCCTGCACGACATGGGCGATCCGGTGGGCGCGGCGCGACACGCCTATCAGGCGCTCAAGGACGACGGCACGGTGATGTTGGTCGAGCCCTATGCCGAGGACTCGCTGGAGGGCAACCTCAACCCGGTGGGGCGGTTGTTCTATGCGGCCTCGACGTTCATCTGCACGCCGAACTCGTTGTCCCAGGAGGTAGGGCTGGGCCTGGGGGCGCAGGCCGGGGAGGCGCGCTTGCGGGCGGTGTTCGAGGAGGCGGGGTTCAGCCGGTTCCGGCGCGCGACGCAAACCCCGTTCAACCTGATCCTGGAGGCGCGCAAGTAGCAGGATCCGTGGTGCTCACGATTGGCGAGCGCCGCCCTCTGTGGGAGCGGGCTTGTCCCGCGATTGGGGCGGGCCTGATATCATCGGCGCTTGGCAAGGGCTTCGCCCTTGATCGCGGGACAAGCCCGTTCCCACCGGTACAGCGGGGATAACAGGATCTGCGAATAAACCGGACCTGAAAGCAGAAGGGGCGCCATCTGGCGCCCCTTCCGTTTGCTGCTTAGGCTTGCGCGTCCCAGGGACGGTCGCCTTTTTCGTCTTTCACGCGGGTCGGCAGGCCCATCACGTCCAGCGCCTTGAGGAACGGCTCGGCCGGCAGTTCCTCGACGTTGACCATGCGCTTGGCATCCCACTCGCCACGGGCGACCAGCAGGGCCGCGGCCACCGGCGGTACGCCGGCAGTGTAGGAAATGCCCTGGCTGTCGGTCTCGGCGAAGGCTTCTTCGTGGTCGGCCACGTTGTAGATGAACACTTCGCGCGGCTGGCCATCCTTGGTGCCTTTGACCAGGTCACCAATGCAGGTCTTGCCGGTGTAGCCCGGAGCCAGCGACGACGGGTCGGGCAGGACGGCCTTGACGACCTTCAGTGGTACCACTTCCAGGCCTTCGGCGGTCTTGACCGGCTGCTCGGAGAGCAGGCCCAGGTTCTTCAGCACGGTGAACACATTGATGTAGTGCTCGCCGAAGCTCATCCAGAAGCGGATGTTCGGCACGTCGAGGTTCTTCGACAGCGAATGCACTTCGTCGTGGCCGGTCAGGTAGAGGTTCTGCGAACCCACGACCGGCAGGTCGTCGGTGCGCTTGACCTCGAACATTTTGTTGCTGGTCCATTGGCTGTTCTGCCAGCTCCAGACTTGCCCGGTGAATTCGCGGAAGTTGATTTCCGGGTCGAAGTTGGTGGCGAAATACTTGCCATGGGAGCCGGCATTGACGTCGAGGATGTCGATCGAGTCAATGCGGTCGAAATACTGTTGCTGCGCAAGCTTGGCGTAGCTGTTCACCACACCCGGGTCGAAACCGACGCCGAGAATGGCGGTAATGTTCTTCTGTTGGCACTCTTCGAGGTGTTTCCACTCGTAGTTGCCGTACCAGGGCGGCGTTTCGCAGATCTTGCCTGGTTCTTCGTGGATCGCGGTGTCCAGGTAGGCGGCACCGGTGTCGATGCAGGCACGCAGCACCGACATGTTGAGGAAGGCGGAGCCAACGTTGATCACGATCTGCGATTCGGTCTCGCGGATCAGTGCCTTGGTCGCCTCGACATCGAGGGCATTGAGCGCAAAGGCCTGGATGTCGGCGGGTACCTTCAGGCTACCCTTGGCCTTGACGCTGTCGATGATGGCCTGGCATTTGGAGATGTTCCGTGACGCAATGGCAATACGACCGAGCTCGTCGTTATGCTGCGCACACTTGTGGGCCACCACCTTGGCGACACCTCCTGCACCAATGATAAGAACGTTCTTCTTCAATTTACCTGTTGCTCCTTACTTAAAGGGCCTGCCTCAAGACAGGCTGGAAACGTAGTCTTCGAAACCGAATTCGCGCACCACCTCGACGCTGCCGTCGAGCTGCTTGACCACGATGGCCGGCATCTTCAGACCGTTGAACCAGTTTTTCTTGACCATGGTATAGCCCGCCGCATCGACGAACGACAGCCGGTCACCGATAGCCAGCGGCTTGTCGAATTGGTACTCGCCGAAGATATCGCCGGCCAGGCACGACTTGCCGCAGACCATGTAGGTGTGCTCGCCATCGTTGGGCGCCATCTTGGCGTTCAGGCGGTAGATCAGCAGGTCGAGCATGTGCGCTTCGATGGAACTGTCCACCACGGCCAGGTGCTTACCGTTGTACAGGGTGTCGAGTACGGTGACTTCCAGCGAGGCGCTCTGGGTGATCGCCGCTTCGCCCGGCTCCAGGTACACCTGCACGCCGTACTTTTCGGAGAAGGCCTTCAGGCGTGCGCAGAACGCATCCAGGGCATAGTCTTCGCCGGTGAAGTGGATGCCGCCACCCAGGCTGACCCACTCGACCTTGTGCAGCAGGTGGCCGAAGCGCTCCTCGATGTGCGAGAGCATCTTGTCGAACAGGCCGAAATCGCCGTTCTCGCAGTTGTTGTGGAACATGAAGCCGGAGATCTGTTCGATCACCTTCTCGATCTTCTCAGGGTCCCATTCGCCCAGACGGCTGAACGGGCGCGCAGGGTCGGCCAGCAGGTAGTCGGAGCTGCTCACCTGCGGGTTGACACGCAGGCCGCGGACCTTGCCTTCGGACTGCTCGGCGAAGCGCTGCAGCTGGCCGATGGAGTTGAAGATGATCTTGTCGCAGTTCTCGAGCATCTCCTCGATTTCATCGTCGGCCCAGGCCACGCTGTAGGCGTGGGTCTCGCCGGCGAACTTCTGGCGACCGAGCTTGAGCTCGTAGAGCGAGGACGACGTGGTGCCATCCATGTATTGCTGCATCAGGTCGAACACCGACCAGGTGGCGAAGCACTTGAGTGCCAGCAGGGCCTTGGCCCCGGACTGTTCGCGCACGTAGGCAATCTTCTGCATGTTGCCCAGCAGCTTCTGTTTGTCGATGAGGTAGTACGGCGTCTTGATCATTTAAAGGCCCCCGGCCAGGCCGGCCAAAAAAAGGACACGCATTGTGCCTTCACTTGGCCTATATCGAAAGGGTGGAAGGCGCATTTCGTCCGACTTGCCAACGCATTTATCCGCCCTGTGCCAGCCGTTGGGCGTAGGCACCCTTCGAGCAGCGCTTCTCCTCCGGCGCCAAGCCCATTTGAACAGCGCAATGTGACCATTGCGAGATTCGCCAACCTGGCCAGGGCATCCGTGCCGGCAGGTTCCTGGGTCTAATGGGTACTGTGCTTCTGACGGTTCAGGGGGGCGCGCCTGGACGGTGCCTGGGCGGTGTGCTGAGAACTGCCTCTGTGCCCACGACCGTCGGTCGAGGCAATGGACCCCACGGCATCGCGCGAGCTCGAACATGAAGCAATCCAATCGATCAGGAGAGCTTCCATGAGCAAGCACCACGACGCTGGCCATGGCTTCGCCGACGATCCACAGAAAGTCAGCGAGGCTGGCCGCAAGGGCAGCACCAAGCAGGATGTGAAGACCGATCGGGCCGAGAAGGCCCGGGTCGGAGGCCAGCACAGCCACGGGGGTACCCCGCGGCGCGGCGAGGGCTGACAGACCGGAACACCGCCCCTGTATCGCACGGCTTGTGAGGGCAGCGCGGGCCTGGTCGGGATGCAATGTTCTTGAGTTGCTTGCTCCGGCTATCGCCGGCAAGCCGGCTCACAGGGATTTCGCAAGTCTTGAAAGCAGCGCAATCTCAGTGAGAGCTGGCGACAGCCTGCGATGGGCTGCAAAGCAGCCCCAAGCCCTCAAACGGTAGAGCCAGACCCAAGGGGCCGCTTTGCGGCCCATCGCAGGCTCCCACAGGCTGGAAAATAACGCAGGACAGGTGGGAGCCGGCTTGCCGGCGATGAAGCGTGCAGCGCGGCCCTGTGTTTCGATCAACCCAGCGGCGGCGTACGCGGCGGTACCCTGCGCCGCGAACCGGTGGACTCGAACGCAGCGCCGAAGCGCAGCAGGTCGTTGTCGCTGTAGGCGCGACCGGCGAAGGTCAGGCCGACCGGCATGCCGATATCCGCCATGATGCCCATGGGCACGGTCACGGTCGGCACGCCCAGGTGACGAATGGCCAGGTTGCCGTTGGCGACCCAGACACCGTTGCTCCAGGCAATGTCCGCCGAGGCGGGGTTGACGTCGGCATCGGCCGGGCCCACGTCGGCGACGGTGGGGAACAGCACGGCATCGAGGCCAAGGTTGTCCATCCAGTCTTCGAGGTCGAGCTTGCGGGTCTTCTCCAGGCCGCGCAGCCCATCGGGCAGGGTTTCGATCTGGTCCCAGGTCTTCAGGCCGCGCTTGGCCATGTTGACGTACTCGTCCATGCCCGCCGCCAAGTCGTCTTCGCGGTTGGGCAGGGTGCCCGGGTCATGGGGGAAGATCTGCGGGCCATCGACATCGGCCAGGCGGTTGAGCTTCGGGTCACCGTTGGCGCGCAGGAAGTCATCGAAAGCCCAGCCAGACAACTCCCACAGCTCATCATGCAGGAATTCCTTGGAAACGATACCGCGGTTGTACACGGTCGGGGCGCCAGGGCGGTCGCCCTCGCAGTTGGACACCAGCGGGAAGTCCACCTCGACCACTTCGGCGCCCGCCGCCTCGAGGGCCCGGCGGGCCTGCTGCCACAGGTCGATGACGCTGGCCCGGGTGTGGATGCGCTGGCCGGTGGGGCCGCCGATACCGGGTTTTTCCGAGGTGCCGGCCTCGGGGTCGGCGTTGATGTACATCTTGGGTACGCCGAAACGCTTGCCTTTGAGTGCGTTGGCATCGACTGCCAGGTCCAGGTAGGAAGCAGGGCGTACGTTCGAGGCAGCCGGGATCGGTACCCAGGGTTGCAGGCGCCACAGGTCGCCACGCTTGTCGGCATCGTCGGCCACGACCACGTCGAGGATTTCCAGCAGGTCGGCCATGGTACGGGCATAGGGCACCACGACGTCCATGGTCGGAGTCAACGGCCAGTTGCCGCGCACCGAGATCACGCCGCGCGAAGGGGTATAAGCGCACAGGCCGTTGTTCGATGCCGGGCCGCGCCCGCTGGACCAGGTTTCCTCGGCCAGGCCGAAGGCCGCGTAGCTGGCCGCGGTAGCAGTGCCGGCACCGTTGGACGAGCCGGAGGCGAACGGTGCGGTCAGGTAGGCGGCGTTGTACGGGCTTTCGGCACGGCCGTAGACGCCACGCTGCATGCCGCCGTTGGCCATTGGCGGCATGTTGGTCTTGCCCAGGCAGATGGCCCCGGCGGCGCGCAGGCGCTCGATGGTGAAGGCGTCACGCTGGGCGACCAGGTCCTTGAATGCCGGGCTGCCGGATGCGGCAGTCAGGCCTTTGACCAGGTAGCTGTCCTTGGCGGTGTAGGGGATGCCGTCCAGCGGGCCGAGGGTCTTGCCCTGTGCCCGGCGGGCGTCGGAGGCTTCGGCCTCCTTGAGTGCGTCAGGGTTGCGCACCACCACGGCGTTCAGGGCAGTGGCGGTGTCGGCTCCGTCATAGGCGTCGATGCGGGCCAGGTAGGCCTTGACCAGCTCGACCGCCGTCGTGCGGCCAGTCTCGAGCGCATCGCGCAGCTCGGCAATGGAAACCTCGGTTACCTCGATCATGCTGTCACCAGTTATGCAGGTGGAAACTCGTGGCGCGAGTGTAGCAAGAAGCCCAGGCCCGGCGCAGGCATGCACCGTGGCAATGGTTATTTGCATGGCGGCAGTGTCGGCGCAGGAAAAGTATGCGTTGGTGCACGCGGGGCGGGTAGGGCGGGGCTGCAACGCAGCCCCTGTTCATTCAGCCCAGGTCCGCTGCCGAATGCCGCTCCGGCACTTGGCTGGTCTCGTCACCCCAGGTCCGGTTGACCCGGGTGCCACGTTGCACCGCCGGTCGTTGGCCGATTGCCTCGGCCCAGCGCTGCACATGCCGGTACTCATGCACCGCCAGGAACTCTGCCGCGCCATACAGGTTGCCGAGCACCAGCTGGCCGTACCAAGGCCACACGGCGATATCGGCGATGCTGTACTCAGCCCCTCCCAGGTAGGTGCTTTCGGCCAGGCGGCGGTCGAGCACATCGAGCTGGCGCTTGGCTTCCATGGTGAAGCGGTTGATGGCGTATTCGAACTTTTCCGGCGCGTACACATAGAAATGGCCAAAGCCGCCACCCAGGTAGGGCGCCGACCCCATCTGCCAGAACAGCCAGTTCAGGCACTCGGTACGCGCAGCGCCGGCACTGGGTAGGAAGGCACCGAACTTCTCGGCCAGGTACAGCAGGATCGAGCCGGATTCGAACACCCTGACCGGCGGCTCGACGCTGCGGTCGAGCAGGGCGGGGATCTTGGAGTTGGGGTTGACCTGGACGAAGCCGCTGGAAAACTGGTCGCCCTCGCCGATGCGAATCAGCCAGGCGTCATACTCGGCCCCGGCGTGCCCGAGGGCCAGCAGCTCTTCGAGCAGGATGGTCACCTTGACGCCGTTGGGCGTGGCCAGGGAGTAAAGCTGCAACGGCTGCTTGCCCACCGGCAGTGCCTGGTCGTGGGTCGGGCCGGCGACCGGGCGGTTGATGCTGGCGAACTGGCCGCCGGATGGCGCTTCGTGGGTCCAGACCTTGGGTGGAACGTAGGGCTTGCTCATGCGCGGGATCTCCTGAAGGCTCGAAGCGGTCACGTAGAACGTGGACCTGCATCTATGCCATGGGTTCGGCGCGAAGGGCAAATGCTGTGGCAGATTCTATGGTGCTGGACAAGCTCAAATTGCCTTCGGTTGGTTTTCCCTGTCGTGCAAATACGGCCCAGGCTCCGCTTGCTTGGTGGGAGATCACCCAGCCCTTCGGGCTGCGCTGTCGCGCAGAGAACAAGCGGCCAATGCTGCCCCGGTGGGAGCGGCGGTGCGGCGGTCCGACTTGTCCCGCGATCAAGGGCGAAGCCCTTGCCAGGCGACGGTGATATCGGGCCCGGCCTAATCGCGGGACAAGCCCGCTCCCACAGGGGGCCGCAAATCAAATGGTCATGCGTTGTTCTATGAGAGCTGGCGGAGCCTGCGATGGGCCGCAAAGCGGCCCCTTGAGTCTGGAGGGCTCCACCGTTTGAGGGCTTGGGGCTGCTTTGCAGCCCATCGCAGGCTGTCGCCAGCTCCTACCGAGATTGCGCCGCTCTCGAGGCTTGCGAATACTCTGTGGGAGGGCTTTACAGATCAGCTCGTCAAGGCGCTCAGGCAACCGGGATCAGCGGGTCCGCCGCAGCCAACGCACTGGCTCGATTCGCGGCCGGCGGGTAGATCCACACGGAGTTGATCTGCGCCTTGAGTTGCTTCGCCTCGGCCTTGTCTGTCGGGGGCGAGACGCTGCGCTCCCACCCCTCGGTATACACCGCCCCCCAGGCGCCGAGGTCCAGGCAGGTGACGTACTTGGGCTGGCTATAGGTCATCGGCGCCACGCCGATCAGCTCGGCGGCGGCGTTGTTGCCTGCGTAGCGCCCCAAGGGAATGGCGTGCTGGCAGGACATCACCGCATGGTTGCCGACTTCGTCGCAGGCGGCGAAGGCCACGTCGCCGGCTGCGTATACCGCATCGTTGCCTTTGACCTTGAGGTTGCCGTCCACATGCAGGCGGCCCTGATGGTCGCGCTCGCCGTGGATCTGCGCGGTGAGCGGGTTGGCCTTGAAACCCACGGTCCAGATCACGGTCTTAGCGGCGATGCGCTGGCCGTCGTCCAGCACCACACCCTCGCCATCCACCGACGCGACGGTAGCGCCACAGATCCACTCCACGCCCAATGCCTGGGAGGCCTGTTCGATCGCAGGTCGGATGCCTTCGCCCAATGCTGCGCCGACCCTCGCGCCGCGGTCGACCACCACGATACGCAGGCCTGCCTGCGGCCCAAGGATAGCCCGCAGGCGCCCGGGCAGTTCGGTGGCCGTCTCGATGCCGGTGAAGCCGCCACCGGCCACCACCACGGTGTTGCGTGCGGGGCTCTCGGGCAGGGTGGCCAGTGACTTGAGGTGTTCCTCCAGGCGCACAGCCGACTCGATCTTGTCCACGTCGAAGGCATGCTCGAAGCCTGCGAGGTCAGGGCGGTTGAGCTGGCTGCCACAGGCCATGACCAGGCGGTCGTAGCTGAGGTTCGCCTCGCGCCCGGACGGTTCGCGGTAGGCCACGCTGCGCGAGGCCTCGTCGATCCGGTAGGCGGTCCCCTTGACGAAGCGCACATCGACCGCATCGAACAAGGCTTGCAGTGGCGCGGCCATGTTATGGACATCGGGCTCGTAGAAGCGCGGGCGGATATGCAGCTCGGCCTGGGGCGCGAGTACGGTGATCTGGACGTCGTCGCGGTCGTGGAGGTCGAGCTGGCGCGCCGCGCCCAGGGCGCTCCACAGGCCGGCGAAGCCTGCGCCTATGATCAGGATCTGTTTCATCGTTGTGCTCCTGGCGATTGCAAGGGAAGGCCTGGCGCCCATCGTCTTGGCGCCTTGGAAACAACGATGCTAAGCGCAGCGGGTGGCCGGCCCTAGGCCAAAGATCCCTGGATTTCGGCCAAGGGCACGCTACGGGCGAAGCGTGCACGGTAGTCGCGCGGCGTCACCGCCAGGTGGCGCTGGAAGGCCAGGCGCATGCGCTCCTCCGAGCCGAAGCCGCACTGGCGGGCGATCTGCTCTACCTGCTGGGCGGTGTTCTCCAGCAGGCGGCGCGCCGCCTCCAGGCGAAACACTTCGATGGCCTTGGCCGGAGTGCGGCCGGTCTTGTGCTTGTACACCCGGGTGAAGTTGCGCAGGCTCATGCGTGCCTGTTCGGCCAGGCGTTCGACGGTCAGCTGCGGGTCGCCCAGATGGTCGTTGAGCCACAGGTGCAAGGCTTCGAAGGCGCCACTGTCTTCGCCTTGGGCCTTGAGCAGTTCGCTGAACTGGGCCTGGCCGCCGGGGCGCTTGAGAAAAACCACCAGTTCCCGCGCCACCTGCATGGCCACCTCGCGGCCGCAGTCGAGTTCCACCAGGGCCAGGGCCAGGTCGATGCCGGCGCTGACGCCTGCCGAGGTCCAGACCTGGCCCTGTTGCACGAAGATCGACTCAGCGTCCACCTCGACCTCGGGGAAGCGTCGGCGCAGGGCCTCGCACATGGCCCAGTGGGTGGCTGCGCGGCGACCGTCGAGCAGCCCCGCGGCGGCCAGCAGAAAGGTGCCGCTGCACACCGAAGCGGTGCGTTGGGCGCGCGCGGCAGCCAGGCGCAGCCAGCCGACCAGCTCGGCATGTTCGGGCAGGGTACGGACGATTTCTGGCGCTCCGGGCACCACCAGGGTGTCGATCGTGCTGTGCAACAAAGGCTCCAGCAGCTCGGTGCCCACCGCCAGGCCTTCGGCGGTGGCGACCAGGCTGCCATCGAGGCTGGCGGTATGCATGTCATAACCGGGCAGGCCTCGCTCGGCACGTGCCTTGCCTGCGGCCCAGAACACGGTTTGCGCACCCGTGAGGTCAAGCAGGCCCATTTGCGGGTAGGCGAGAAATACCACCCGGTGAGGGCGGTCCACCGAGGGCGGCAAGGCGTCGGGCACAGTGGCGGGATGGGTCATGGTGCACATCGCAAGGGGGACGAATGTGCCCATGTTACACAGCATGAAGCGGCGAAGGCAGCTCTTGTGGAAAAACGCACAACGCTTTGATTTTGCGGGGCTTTGTAGGAACGGGCTTGTCCCGCGATCAAGGGCGAAGCCCTTGCCATACGACCGCGGTGGCAGGGCCGGCCCATCGCGACGCAAGACCGCTCCCACAGAGGGCGGAGCGGCCCTGCGTCGCGATGGGCTGCGAAGCAGCCCCACCAGGGTCAGTTATCGGTCAGCGGCTGGTCCTGGGAAAGCAGGGCCTTGGCAAGTTCCTCGTCGCTGACCTGCAGGCCTGGGTTGGCCTTGCGGGCCTGTTCCAGTGCCGACTCTACATAGGCACCTCGGATGGCGCCACCGCTGGCGATGAAGGCAGACAGTTCATCCCGTGCGGGAATGATCCGTTTGTCGTCCTTGAAGGTTGAGTACAGCGAGGCGGAGATCCCCGCCGACGTGGCGACATCGCCCGCATCCACACGGGCCAGGGCTGCGCCTGCAGGCAGCAGGAGCAACAGCGAAGGGACGAGCAGTAAGTGGCGCATGGCGAGACCTCCAAGTGAAGCCCAAGGGATTTACCGCATGTTGTTAAGAGCGGCGAAGGTGTCTGGGAGTTCCGTGGGCCGACTGCAGCCGCCCCCGCCGCCTCATGGGTGAACCTGTTGTTTTCATCATTGGCGCACCGCCGGTGGCCGCGCCAATACAACGGCCGGGACGGATCATGGAAGGGGTTGTCCAGGCCTGCGCGGCTTGTCTAGCTCGCAGCCCTGCGAGTTCATCGCCCGGGCGTACCTGCATAAGATTTTTCGTATCGATAACCCTCACCAATGCGGCATCACCCTGCACATAGGTGGCGCTGATCACCCTGGGTGCCAACGCCCGATGCCTCTTCCATTTCCTCACCTTCCCAGGGCAACCGGGAGGGCCGACACGGAGTCAGATCATGTCCGATACACCTGCCGCTCCCTCAGGGACGAGCCGTGAACCCCTGTTCACCCCACCCGCGCTGCCCAAGGGGGGCGGTACCGTTTCCGCAGGTGGCGGGATGTTGTCCGTCGGCAACGCCGATGGTGCGGCGGGTTGGTCCCTGCCGTTGCCACTGCCTATCGGGCGTGAACTGTCACCGCAGCTGACGCTGGGCTACAGCTCCAGCGGGGGCAACGATGCCTTTGGTGCCGGCTGGAGTTGCTCGCCACCCGCCGTGTTCCGCATGAGCCGTTTCGGTATCCCTCGTTACAACGAAGACGACCGCCTGGCAGGGCCGGACGGCGAAGAAATCCTGCGCGCCAAGGGCGCGCCGCGAGTTGAGGCGACCCTGCCGTTTTCTGCTAAAGCGATGCCACACATCGTGACCACCTGGGTATCGCGCAGTGGTGGGCGGGATGAGCGCCTGGAGCATTGGCGCGCGCAGGAGGCTCCCGAGTCCCCCGGCTTCTGGCTCAACTATCACGCCGATGGCAGCATCACGCTGTTCGGCTGGTCGACCAGCGCCCGCTTGAGCGACCCGCACGATCCGGCGCGGGTGGCCGGCTGGTACGCCGAGGAAACCGTGAGCGCCAAAGGCGAGCATGTGGTGTACACCTACCGCGGTGAAGATGCCGTCGGCTGTGACGAAGACGAGCGAATTGCCCACCCGAACGTCGCGAGCCAGTACCTCACGGGCGTCTATGCCATGAACGCTACGCCTGCATCCGCGCTGCTGGTGCCGGAGCAGGCCTTTCGTGCCGACGATTTCATGAGTGTGATGCTCCTGGACTATGGCGAGCGCGGCACCGACCTGGACACGCCGCCGCCATTTGCCAGCACCGCGCAATGGCCGGTGCGTGAGGATTGCCTTTCGTTCTGGCGTTGGGGGTTCAATAACCGGATCCGCCGCCTGTGCCACGACGTACTGCTGTGGCATCGCACACGGATGATGGCCGGGGAAAGCGACCCGACCCCCACGTTGGTTTCCCGACTGCACCTGAGCTATGAACCGTCCGCCATAGCGACCCTGCTGGTGGCGGCCCGGCAGGTCGCCTACGAGCCCGACGGCACACCGCTGGCGCTGCCACCGGTGGAGTTCGAGCTGAGCCGCCCAGGGCGCGAGGCGCCGCAATGGGAGGCACTGCCGGAGCTCGATGGCTTCAGCCCGCCCCATTGGCAGATGGCCGATTTGTACGGGGAAGGGGTGCCCGGGCTGTTGTATCAGGACGGCGGCGCCTGGCGATACCGGGCACCGGAGCGCAAGGGGGAACCCACTACCGATACGGTGACCTGGGGGGAGCCGCAGGTATTGCCCTTGACCCCTTCGTTGGCCGGCGGATCGCTGACCGACCTGAACGGTGATGGCCGCCCCGAATGGCTGGTCACCCAGCCTGGTCTGCAAGGCAGCTTCACCCTGTCGCCCGACGGCCACTGGGGCAGCTTCATCGCGCTGCAGGCCATGCCCACGGAGCTGCTGCACCCCTCTGCGCAATTGGCCGACCTGACCGGGGGCGGCTTGCAGGATGTGGTCATGATCGGGCCGCGGAGTGTGCGCCTGTGGGCCAGCGCCGCGAGTGCGGGCTGGCGCGCAGGGAGCGAAACAGGCTATGACGGGGATACGCCGTTGCCCATGCAAGGCGGCGAGCAGCGCCTGGTGGCATTCGCCGACCCGGCAGGCAGTGGCCAGCAGCATCTGCTGGAGATCACCGGCCAGGGCGTGACCTATTGGCCCTCCCTCGGCCATGGCCGTTTCGGTGAGCCGGTGCGCGTGCCAGGCTTCGCAGTGAGCGATTTCGTCGCGTCGCGGGTATTCCTGGGGGACACCGACGGTAGTGGCACCACAGACATCCTCTACGTGGCGGCGGACCGTATCCGTGTATTCATCAGCGAGTCCGGCAACCGTTTCGTGGAAGGACCATCCGTGCCGGCACCGGCAGGCGTCATCCTCGACGACACCTGCCTGCTGCAGGTGACCGACCTGCGCGGTCAAGGTACCGCCGAGCTGGTGCTGACCGTGCCACATGTGGTGCCGCGCACCTGGACGTATCGGTTCAACGATACCCGGCCGTGGCTGCTTGCCGAAGTGTGCACCAATACCGGGAGCCGCACCCTGTTCCACTACCGCAGTTCGGCCCAGGGCTGGCTGGATGAAAAGGCGGCGCTCAAGGCCCAGGGCAAACCTGCGGTCAGCCGCCTGCCGTTCCCTGTGCACGTCCTCAGCCGGGTCACGGCGATCGATGACATCAGCGGTTTGCGTACCGTCAGCGGCATGCGATACCTGCAGGGTATCTGGGATGGTGTCGAGCGCGAGTTCCGTGGTTTTGCCCGGTTGATCCAGACCGACACCCTGAGCGATGCCCAAGGTACCGGCGTGCAGCGCTCACCGGCCGCACAGGTGCACAGCTGGTTCTTGAGCGGCATCGAAGCGTATGACCGTGTCCAGGAGGGCGCTTTTGCAGGGGAAGGTTCGGTGGAAGGCGACTTTCCCCCCAAGCCACTGCGTATCACCCGTCTGGATGACGATGACCGGGATGAGCTTGTCAAGCCTGAAGAGGAGGTGTGTCGCTGGTTGCTGCGCGCCCTGAAGGGCAGGCCGGTGCGCACCGAAACTTATGGCCTCGATGGCAGTGCATTGGCCTCGCAGCCCTATAGCATCACCCGCCAACGCTGGCAGGTGCGTATGTATGACACCGCGGATGACGACAGGCCCGCGGCACTGGTCACGCCGGTGGAAACCCTGACCTTCGCTACCGAGCGCATCGTGCAGGACCCGGTGGTCTCCCAGTCGGTCGTGCTCGAACAGGACCGTTACGGCAATGTGGTGCGTGCCGTGGAGGTGCGTTACCCGCGCAGGCCTGCGCCCATGCCTTCGCCTTACCCGGATACCTTCCCCGAAGGGCTGGAACTGGCCGCGCGCGACCCTCAGCAGCAGCACGCCTGGCTGACCTTGACGCGCAACGAGGTGCACAACCTCGACGCCGGCCATAACCATGTGATCGGTCTGGTGGAGTCGACCCGCACGGATGTCCTGCAACTGGCGCCAACCGAGGTACTGCGGTGCGGTTTCAGCATCGAACGCCTGTTGTCTGAAGATGGCCCCCTCGATGACCTAGGCAACGCCACGCTGGTGAGCCATGCCCGCACCCAGTGGTGTGACGAGGCGGGCAACCCCAGGGTTGTGCCGGTACGCCAGGCCCTGGCGGCCTATACCGAAACCGCCATGCTGGACGAAGCCTGTGTGGACGTGTTCAAGGGCCTGATGTCGGACGAGGCGTTGGCGCAGATGTTGGAACAGGCCGGCTATCACGCCGTCGAGCTGCCTGAGGATGGCCTGCGTGTGCACACCGGCCGCCATGGCCTGGCCCGTTATCTCGGCGCCGCCGGTTTCTATCGGCTGGCTGGCGTACGGGAAAGCGAGCTGGTGGGCGAAACGCTGATCGAGTGGACCCCCCACGCCTTGCAGGTGGCGAAGGTGACCGACGCAGCCGGCCTGCAGACCGCTTTGCGCTACGACTGGCGTTTCTTGACACCGACATCGCTGACCGACCCGAACGACAACGTACGGGAAGTAGCCTTCGATGCCCTGGGTCGGGTCTCGCAGACGCGTTTCCATGGCACCGAGCAAGGCATCATGACCGGCTATTGCAGTGGGCGCGCTTTTGCGGTGCCGGAAACGGTCGAAGGCATGCTTGCACTCAAGGGCGGCGATGTGCCCGTGGCGACTGCCCATCACGTGGTAGCCGATAGCTGGATGCCTTTGGCACGGGACGCCCAGGGCAAGCTCTTGACCACCCGCACCGGTGAGTTGGCGCTGCGCCGCTTCGCGAGAGTACACGATTTCGACTTGGACGACCTGGCCGAGGGCCGTGAACCCCCGCACATCTGCAACCTGCAAACCGATCGCTACGACGGTGACCCACAGCAGCAGGTACGCCTGAATGTCACCTACAGCGATGGCAGCGGCAACCTGTTGCAGACCGCCGTCCTGCATCCGCCAGGTGATGCCCTGGTGCGCACGCCCGAGGGTGGGCTCGAGGCGGGCACCGACGGCAAGGCTGTGACCAGGCACGCTTTGGTGCGCTGGGCCGTGACTGGCAAGACCGAATACGACAACAAAGGGCAACCCGTTCGCACCTGGCTGCCGTTCTACCTCGACGACTGGCGCCCGGTCTACGACGACAGCGCCCGCGAGGGCGTTTATGCCGACACCCACCTGTATGACGCCCTGGGGCGTGTGTACAGGGTGATCACCGCGGCGAGCTGGGAGCGGCGCACGCAGTTCTACCCATGGTTCACGGTGGCCGAGGATGAAAACGACACCGCCCATGATGTACTGCAAGAGCGAGAAGCATGATGAATGAGAACCAAGAAACCCCCTTTTTCACACCACCATCCCTGCCCAAGGGCGGTGGCACCCTCGGCGGCAGCTCTGGGGCGCTGTCGGTGGGCGGGCCGGACGGTGGTGCCGGTTGGCACATTCCACTGCCCGTGTCGGCAGCGCCGGCCCGTGGTCTGGCGCCCGAACTGGCGCTGGCCTACAGCAACGGTGGCGGCAATGGTGTGTACGGGATGGGCTGGCAGCTTTCGCTACCGGCCATCCGGCTGCGTACGCAACACGGTGTTCCCCGTTACGATGGCACCGACCGCCTGAACGGGCCCCGTGGCGATGAACTGCTGCGTTCCCAGGAGGCCGAGCGTACCGAAACGCGCCTTCCCTTTGCCGATACCGACAGTGGTACCTACACCGTTACCCGTTACCTGGACCGCTTCTCGGGCTTGAATTCGCGTATCGAACGTTGGCAGGAGGTTGGCACGGACGGCGCGGCGGGCCGCACGTTCTGGATCGACTTCACACCCGACGGCGGTCTGGCCCTGTACGGTTGGTCGGCCGATGCCAGGCTGGCCGACCCACAGGATCCCTCGCGTGTGGCCGAGTGGCATATCGAGGAGACAGTAACGGCACGAGGCGAGCACATTCTTTGGCGTTGGCGTCAGGAGGACAACGAGCAATGCTCTGCACAGGAGCTTGTCAATCATCCGCACGTGGTCGGCCTGTACCCCGATACCCTGTACTGGATGAACCGTACACCGGCGCAGCATTTCCTGCGGCCTGGCATGGGGCCGGACGATGCCTGGGAAAATGAGTGGCTGGCGTTGCTGGTGTTCGACTATGGCGAGCGTGGTACATCGACAGACCAGGCGCCGCCACTGATTGCCACGACGACCTGGCCCGCCCGAGAAGATGCGCTGTCGCTGCGCCGCTACGGGTTCGAGGTCCGCACCCGGCGACTGTGTCACGACATCCTGCTTTGGCACCGCACGGCGATGATGGCCGATGACGCCTCCCAGGATGCGACGGCGCAACTGGTTTCGCGCCTTCACCTTGACTATGAATCGTCCCCGTTGCTCACCCAACTGCACACCGCCCAGACACTGGCATACGAGGCCGATGGCACGGTGGTGTCCATGCCGCCGATGGAGTTCGTCTTGTCCGAGCCGCCTGAGGTATTGCCCGACGCGACGCACTGGCAACACGTGCCTGCGCTGGACGGCTTCAACCACCCGTCCTGGCAGATGGCGGACCTCTACGGTGAAGGTATCCCAGGGTTGCTTTACCAGGATGATGGTGCCTGGTGGTACCGGGCGCCGGTTCGGGATGGCGAAGGCGCTGCGTCCAAGATGGCGCCTGGCTATGCCGGGCTTTTCGATGCTCCCCTCGACGACCGGGTGACCTGGGCTGCGGCAACCCCCTTGCATCGGCTGCCCTTTGGCGGCAGGGCACAATTGGCCGACCTAGAGGGCAATGGTCAACCCGAGCTGATAATGACAGTGCATGGGATGCGGGGCAGTTTCACCTTGCAACCGGATGGGCGCTGGGGTGGTTTCAAGCCTTTCGGACGTTTTCCGGCAGAGTTCGATCACCCGGCAGCGCTGCAGGCCGACCTGACCGGCAGGGGCTTGACCGACCTGGTGATGATCGGCCCTGCCAGTGTGCGCCTGTGGCCCTCCGCCGGGCCGAAGGGGTGGGAACCTGACAGGACCGTAGCTCACCCAGGCCGTTCATTGCCTCACCCGAGTGGCGATGGTACCCGTATGGTCGCGATCAGCGACATCACCGGGGGAGGGCTTGCGGACCTGGTGGAAATCACCGCCGACGGCGTCACCGCCTGGCCATCGCTTGGGCATGGCCGTTTCGGCAACCCGCTGTCGTTGCCAGGTTTTTCATTGCAGTTGCTCAGGGCCAAGGATGGCAGTGCCCTGGCCTTCGACCCTGAACGGATCTACCTCGCCGACACGGATGGCACAGGCATTGCGGACCTGCTGGTGATCGGCCAAAAAGGTATCCATGTGTTCGCCAACCAGAGCGGTAATGCGCTGCGCTACAAAGGCGTGATCCCACCGCCTGCCGGTGTTACGCCAGATGCCACCTGGCGCTTGCAGGTGGCAGACGTGCAAGGCCTGGGGATGGGCAGCCTGGTGTTGACGGTCCCACACATGAAGCCGCGCAGTTGGGTGCTGAATTTCAGCACCGTGCGCCCTTGGTTGCTGACCAAGATAGTCGACAATATCGGCGGCCGTACCGAACTGGCCTACCGTAGCTCGGCCCAGGGCTGGCTGGATGAAAAGGCCGCTTTGCAGGCGAGCGGGCAAGCTGCCGTCAGCTATCTTCCGTTTCCGGTGCACACGGTTCGCACGGTCACCCAGATCAATGAAATCACCGGGCTGACGCTGGGCAGCGAAACCCGTTACCTGGGAGGCGTATGGGATGGCAGCGAGCGTGAATTCGCGGGCTTTCGCTGTGTCGTGCAGACCGATCGCAACGGCCGCAGCGAGGCCAATGCCATGGCCCGCTCCGCTGAGCTGTCCCCTCCCGTGCGCACCTGCACCTGGTTCTATACCGGCAACGAGGTGGTCGACAGCAAGCCTTTGGAGCACGCTCGGGAAGACATCGACAAGGCCTTCTGCAATCGCCAGATCCGCTTCACCGCCTGGCAAGAGGGTTCGGATGAGATCGAGGAGCCCGGGGCGAATGTCGAGCGGCGACGGAAACTGTATCGAGCCGTGCGTGGCCAGGTGATGCGCACTGAGGTGTACGGTGAGGACGACCACCCGGCAGCGGCGACCCCCTACAGCATCTCCCGGCAGCGCCTGCAGGTCCGCGCCTGCGACAGCCTCGGCCTGGATGGCGAGCCCGACCGCAACAATCCGATTACCCAGGTGACTGTGCTGGAAACCTTGTCGCTGGCCTGCGAGCGCATCGCGGCCGATCCTCTGGTGACCCAGACCATCGTATTGCAGCTGGACGCCTATGGGGTGCCACTCGATAGCGTGAGCATCAGCTACCCACGGCAATTGACGCCCGCCCAGGTCGAGGGCGAAGAAAGCGCACGTAATATCTATCCCAAGACCCTGCCTAGCGGCGTGATCAAGGAGACCGCCGACACCCAGCAATACGATTGCTGGATCACACTGACCCGCAACCGGGTACACCACCTGACGGCAGGCCACGACTTTGTCGTGGGGCTCGCGCAGTACGCTCGCACCGATCTGGTCTGGTGGGGCACCACCCACCCGGACGGTAATCCCGAGGCGCGCAAGAACCGCTCACTCCCTGCGGGAGGTTTCACTGCCGACAATCTGGCGATGGCTGATCTGTTGGCAGAACCTGGTTCGCTGGTGTTTTCCGGCTATACGAAAACCAAATGGCGCGGGATCGCTGGCAGCGAACAACTGGACATACCCACGCGCCAGGGCCTGGTCGCCTGGACCGAAACCGCCTTGCTGGACGAGACATCCCTGGAGGTAATACGGCCGAATTTCGAGCAGACCTTGGCAGACCTGGTCGAGGCCTGCCTGAACGATGCCGGCGGCGTGATCGACCCGGCAGTATTGCGGCGCTTGCGTGAGCGTATTCAGGCGCACATGACACCTGACGTGTTCTTTGAGCTCTTCATGGCATTTGCCGCGCATCAGGAACAGGTCGGGGACAGCAGCCTGTACCAGGCGACCCTGCAAACCATGCAAGGGGCGTTGAAAGACCAACGCAGTGGGCGGCGGGCCATCGAGACCGACGCCCTGTGGGCAGCCTTGGGTAACCACGGCGCTAGCGGCGGTGTCCCGCGAACCCAACTGTGTTCGGCGGTGCAGGCCTATGCTGACCAACACCCAGGCGATGATGAGGCACTGGTGGCGCTGAAACAGGCACTCGTGGATCCAGCCATCACGCCTGATCTGCTGTATTGGCACGTAGTGTCCACTGCACTGGCCATGGGCTGTGGGCGTCACCAAGCCTTGGCCACCATAAGAGGCACCCTTGGCCAGCCTGTGCAGTCCGAAAGCCTGGCAGACTTGCTTCAACGCGGTGGCTACAAGCCTTTGACAGTACCCTTCGAACCGCAGGTCGAGGACGTTTGGGGCGGTTTGCGCAACATCACTACGTATCACGGCCAGTCCATGTTCTGGGTTGCCAAGGACGTACGTGAAAGTGAACAGGTTCCCCAGATTGTCCTGACGTATTCACCGCATCATCTGACGGTCGTTGGGGCCACCGATGGCTCGAGCTTCGCATCCCAAGTGACTGCCCTTGATTGGCGCTTCCTGAGCCCTGTGCAGGTCACGGACGCCAACGGCACTACCCGCGAAGCGACTCTGGACGCACTGGGGCGTGTACAGCACACGCGCTTTTATGGTTCCGAAACCCCGGCCGGTGCGAGCGAAGCGGTCAGGGTTGGCTATTCGACGTCTCGTGACAAACCGTTCACGCCGCCTGCCACCGTGGAGCAGGCCCTGGCGTTGAATACTGCCAAGGGGGTACCGGTTCATGAGGCCTTCACCACCGTCATCGACAGCTGGATGCCGCTGGCGGTCACGGCCGACGGCCAGCTCACAGGGCAACGGTGCGGCAGCTTGGCCCGGGCCCGGCAGGATGCACGCCTACGACGGGGTGCGATCACCGTACCGGATGTCATGGCCGCATGTACGCCCCCGCATGTCATTCGTGTCCAGACCGATCGTTATGACGACGATCCCCAGCAACAAGTACGTGTGCAAGTGATCGTGCATGGTGGTGGGCAGGTTCTGCAGACAGCCATGCTGAACGCGCCGGGCGAAGCGTTCGTGCGCACTGCCAAGGGGACCTTGGAAACCGGTACCGATGGCAAGCCCATCGTCAGGCACGCAGCGACCCGCTGGGCCGTGAGCGGCCGGGCCGAGTACGACAACAAGGGCAACACGGTACGGGCGTGGCAGGCCTATTATCTCGATGACTGGCGTCTGGTCAGCGGGGACGGTATCTATGCCGATACGCACTTCTACGATGCGTTGGGGCGCGAGTTCAAGGTCATGACGGCGGCTGGGTACGAGCGTCGGGCGCAGGCCTTCCCGTGGTTCACGGTAGCGGAAGATGAAAACGATACCGCGGCAGAGGTGTTGGCGCGTCAGGCCACAGGAGAGGCGCCATGAACCAGGCGAATGGAACCGCCGCCATGCATGCAGCCACTCCGGCGGTGGCTGCGCCCTTTCGGGCCTTGGCCTTTTTACGCACCCCCTCGGCCCCCGAGGCACCGGCGCGTCTGTTGGTCAGCCGCACAGTAGCCTGCCCGTTCAGCCGCACCACGCGGTTGTTCGGTGCTCGTGCCTTGAACAATGCCGCCACCGGCAATGCCGATGCGCTCACCGTTTCAGGGTTGGCCGGCCAACCCTTGTGCCTGCATACCGCCGATGGCGATGCCGCCTTCACGTTGCCCGACGTGGCAGGCCGCCCCTTGTGGTCGCGCAATGCCCAGGGCACCGTGTCCACGGCTGCCTACGAGTCGGCCAATGCCGGCGGCCGGCCATTGTCGCTGAGCGAAACAGCGCTTGGCGCGCCGGCTGGGCGTGTGCGTGAGCAGTACGCGTATGCGCCGTTGGCCGAGGCGAAATGGCAAGCGCTGAACCTGGCCGGGAGCCAGGTGGAACTGCGCAACAATGCCGGCATCAGCCGGCCCTTGAGCGTTTCGCTGACAGGCCAGCCCCTGGCTGCCGAGCAGCGCTTGCTCAAGGTTGAGATCGAGACGCCGGACTGGGCGACGACCACAGCGGACGACACCGAAGCACCGTTGTCCATCACTGGCACCCACGACGCGACCGGCGCGCCGCTGGCGACGACCAATGCGGCCGGCGTCACCTCGCTTACCGACTATGCCATCAACGGCGCGGTAGCCCAGACGCGCCTGGTGTACAGGGAGCAGGGCAGCACCAAGGAAACTGTCACCCTGACGGCCATCCAGTACCGGGCCGATGGCGTGGTGTTGTCGCAAACGGCGGGCAACGACGTCATCGACCGCTATGAATACGACCCCAAAACCCAGCGCCTGAGCCGGCACCTGACCGAGCGCCCCGAGGGGCACCGCAAAGGGCCATTGGTCATCAGCGACCTGCACTACCGCTATGACCCGGTGGGCAACATCCTCAGCCTGGAAGACCAGGGGGCCGACCCCACCTGGCACGCCAACCAGCAGGCCACCGGGCTGCGCGAATACACCTACGACACCCTGTACCGCCTCGCCAGCGCCACGGGCCGGGAGCGCACGCCAGTGGCCCGTTACCACGTTGCCGAGGCCTCGTCGGGCAGCGTCTGGGCGCCTTACAGCGAGCACTACACCTACGACGATGGCAACAACCTGACGACGATCCGCCATGTCGGCGGTGCCGGCAACCGGACCCGAGAGCTGCAGGTGTCCGAGGGCAGCAACCGGGCGATGGTGAAGGGCCACAGCCTGACACCGGAGACGGGCTTCCTCGCGGGAGGCCTGCAAAAGCAACTGGCCGACGGCAGGGCGTTGCAGTGGCTGGCCGACAACCAGCTCGGTAAGGTCACCGCTGTCAGCCGTGGTGATGGCGATGACGACAGCGAGCGCTATCACTACGCCGACGGCGGCACCCGCACTCGCAAGGTCCACAAGGCGCAGGTCAGTACGGCCACGCAGACCACGATCACGACCTACGCCGGCGGTTGCGAGGTTCGCCAGCGGTGGCTGGCAGGCAAAAACGATCCGCAGAAGCACATCGTCATCAGCGAAGGGGGCGATGTACGCGTGGTGGAGGACCGGCTCGCGGGCACCGTTCGGCTGCGCTATCGCTTCGCTGATCATCTGGGCAGTATCGGCGGTGAGACGGATGTTCAAGGGCTGGTCCTTGCGCGTGAAGAGTACGCCCCCTATGGCGGTACCGTGGGATGTGACGAGGCTGCCGAGGAAGCCAGTAACCTGACGCAACGGACGATGCGCTATTCCAACAAGGAGCGGGATGCGACGGGGTTGTATTACTACGGCTGGCGCTATTACCAGGCGGAGTTGGGGCGCTGGTTGAGTGCGGATCCGGGTGGGCTGATTGACGGAATCAACCTATATGGATTTAGCCGCAATAACCCTGTCAATCTCATTGATACAGATGGACGGGGATGCACTTCCAGCAAGGCACAGCGTATTCAGGAGCAACGGGACCGTGCCGCGGAGCAGGAAGAGATAGAGCAATACTACGATGAAGTGACCAAAACAATCGCTAGCGAAATGACGGAACGGATGACAGCCATGCCATCAACAGTAGGCGAAGGGTGGTCGCACCAATGGAAGCCAGGACACAGTGAGGCTTCTTTCAAGGCGGGCGTTATCCAACAATTGGTAGGCTCTGGAGAAACGCTTGAGCAGGCGGAGCTTCTACAGCGTCGAGGGTTTGCACTTGGTCGGAGGGAGGCACAAGACAGGGCCGCCTCGAAGGCACTGCTCTCAAAGGCTTCGCGAAGTACTTCACGCCCCCCAGAGCCAAGCCGCTCAACGGGTGGTTCGAATGCGATCACACTCGCGTGGGCTCACGATTACGAAAATATACAGAAGGGTGGGTCGGAAACGCTTTATACCGGCGACGTGAAGGACAG
Organism: Pseudomonas shiyinii; assembly: GCF_056725765.1. NCBI lineage: Bacteria > Pseudomonadati > Pseudomonadota > Gammaproteobacteria > Pseudomonadales > Pseudomonadaceae > Pseudomonas > Pseudomonas shiyinii. The sequence goes on from NZ_CM161522.1 coordinate 1,926,259, forward strand.
ACTCAAAGAGATGAACACGGATCCTAATGTCACTCGAGACAGGGATAAGTGGAAAAATACTGAGGCGGGCAAGCGAGCATTGGCGAAAGTTGATTCTCTGGCTGGAAAAACCTATACGCAACTGTCCGAAGAATTGAATAATTGGGTCAAAGATAATTCTAGTACGAATGAGGGGCTGCTTTATCGGGGAGTAGATGCAGCGGAATATGCTCGCTGGATAGGGGCAGGCGTGGATGGCATGTATAAGCCCGGGCGATTTATGGCGAGTTCCAAAGCTGAGGAGCAAGCGAAACGGTTTGTAAATGGCGGAGGGATGATCCATATCGAACAGGGCTATGGGGCAGATATTCCCAACTGGTTCGGGAATAATGACGAACAAGAAGTGCTTTTCAGCCGCGAGGCCAGGTTTAAAATCCTGAGCATTGACCGCTCGAAGAAAATAATAAAAGTAGCTCATGTTCGATAACATTCTAAGTGCAGGTTGGCCTCACCTCGCCAGTACGAGGCTCAACACCATCGGCAGGGTGACGGCCGCGCCGACGGTCTGCAAGGCGATGATGGTGGCCATCAGCGGGGCGTTGCCGCCCATCTGACGGGCCATCACATAGGATGACGAGGCGGTCGGCAGGGCCTGGAACATGACCGCTACCACCGCGGCCTGGCCGCTCAGCCCGAGCAGGCGGCACAGGCCCCAGGTGGCCAGCGGCATCACCAGGAACTTGAAGGCCGAAGCGGCCATCACCGGCCGTACCTGATGGCCCAGCCGCGCCCCGCCCAGGGCGGCGCCTACGCACAGAAGCCCCAAGGGCAGGGCGGCCTGGCCCAGGGCCTTCACGGTGGGCTCTATGCCCGCTGGTAGGCCCAGGCCGGTCACGCGCAGCAACAGCCCGCCGGCGCAGCCGATGATCAAGGGGTTGGCAAAGATCGCTCGCAATACCGTCAGTGGCGAACTGTGACGGGCACTGAAGCGGGCGAACACCAGCACGCAGAGCAAATTGACCAACGGCACGATCGCGGCATTGGCCACCGCCGCCAGGGCGATGCCCGCGCTGCCGTAGATACCGGCAGCCAGCGTGGCCCCGATGTAGTTGTTGAAACGCACGCCACCCTGGAACACCGAGGTGAAGTCGGCGCCGTCATGGTTCGCCGCGCTCTGGTAGAGCACCAGCAACACGCCGCCTAGCAAGGTCGAGAGCATCAACACCCCGACCATGCCCCAGATCGGCACGCCATTGAGGTTAGCGGTGGCCAGGCCGTGGAGGAACAGCGAGGGCAGCAGGATGTAGTAGCTCAGGCGTTCGGCGCCTGGCCAGAAGGTTTCGGCAAGGAAGCCACGCATTCGTAGCACGGTGCCCAGCGTGATCAGCAGGATGATCGGGAGCAAGGTGGTGAGCAGCAGGTGGAGCATCGTGGGCGGTCCGTCGTCGGGTACCGGCATAGCCTAGCTGCGGCAGTCAGCAGAAAAAAACGTTGTTTTCTGCAGTGACTGTTGAGGAAAAATGCATGTTCGGTGTAGCTCCCATCGCGGGACAAGTCGGATCGCTGTCCCACGATGGCGGTAACGCTTTCGATCAGGCTATCGGCACCCCAGGCCCTTTCACCCGCTGCAACTCCAACCCATCGAGCAGCGCCTCTACCAGCGCTTTGCTGGCATCCAACGCATGGTCGTTACCCAGCAACAGGTCATGGCATGTCCCGTTGGCCAGCTGCAAGGCTTTCAGATTGCTGGCGGCCGCCCCCTTGAGCAGGGTGGAGAGATGAACGAGGGCGTCTTCGAGTTCCACACCGCCAGAGACAGTGAACAAGGGCGGATGGCTGTGTTCGCAGCTACCGAACGGGGCGGGTGCCGTGGTGCTGCGGCGTGGTGGATCGGGGATGGCTTTCGTCATTGTGTCGCTCCTTGATTCAATGGAGCCGCCACTCAACGCTACCAAACGAATGGTGACGGCTGTACGCAGGTTGGTAGACCGGGAATCAAGGAAACCGGCGCGCACGAGTGCGCCCTACGCACAGCCGCCATGACACGAGACAGCCAGGCACAAAAAAGCGCCAGCTGAAACGTGGGGCGGGCGCTTGTGCGCCTTGATTGATCTCGGGCTACCAAACCCGGCTGCTGGATTTACAGCAGCGCGCAAAGGGTACCGGCCCAGGGGAAGCGTTTCAAGGCTTGTGCATGTCTAGATACATTTGCGGGGCTGCCATGGGGCCAAATGCCTGTCAGTTAAGGCCCCATCGCCGGCAAGCCGGCTCCCACCTGTCCTGCGCTGCTGTTGTAGACACCGCGAAACCTGTGGGAGCCGGCTTGCCGGCGATGGGCTGCGAAGCAGCCCCAAATGCAGCCGATAAGGCTTAACTGACTGGCGTTAGCCATGGGGCCCGGCTTTAGTTCGGAGGTGGGTATGAGATCGAGCGCCGCCCGCGCGGCGCTCGATCTTACAGCCGCCGCAGCGACTGCGACATACGCGCCCTCACGCCTCCAACGCCATTCTCAACACCGCACTCAAATGCCGCCGCTGGCTCTTCTCATGCTCCAGCAGCACCACTCTGCGCACCAGCTGTGGCTCGCCGAACGGCAAGCGTATGGCCGGCGGCAATCGCTGCAGATCATCATCGGCCATGGGAATGATCGCCACTCCCAACCCCAAGGCGGCCATGCGCGCCAGGGCTTCCTGGCTGTCGAGCTCCATCTGCTCGCTGACCTGCAAACGCTGCCGGCGCAGCTCCTGTTCGATCTGTCGCCCTGCCCAGGCACGCTTGTCGAAGCGCAGGAACGGCTGGCTGGCCAGCAGTTGCGTCAGGCTCTGGCCCGCAAGCTCGGGGCTGGCGATGGCCCAGAAACGGTCCTCGAACAACGGCGTGTAGTGCAGGCTTTGTGGGTAGGGCGGCACCGGTTCGGTGGTGATCGCTGCGTCGAGCTCGCCATCCTCGACCCGGCGCGCCAGTTCCGCCGACATGCCGGAAAACACGCTGATGTGCAGCTCGGGATGATTGGCCTTGATCCACACCAGCGCTTTGGGCAGGCGCCGGGCCAACACAGTATGGATCGCACCGATGCGCAGCCGCCCGCGCAAGCTGGGGCCGCAGGCCAAGGTGTCGGCCAGCTCGTCATAGGCGGCGAGGATACTCTCGGCACGCGCCACGGCCAGTTGCCCCGCCTCGGTCAACACCACCTGGCGACGGCTACGGTCGAACAGGGCGACCTGCAGCTCGTCTTCCAGGGTCTTGATGTGCAGGCTCACCGCCGAGGGCGTGAGGCTGAGCACGTCAGCGGCACGGGCGAAGGTGCCGTGGCGGGCAATGGTCACCAGGGTGCGCAGGGCTTTGAGGGACACGCGGGTGGCTCCGGGGGCGGCGATGGGGCGCACGTTACAGGCCGAGAGCTGTGCGCGGCAAGCCATCCGTCAGCGGGCATGTGATGCCAGGCCGTTTGGGGCTGGCCCGGATGTAATGGCGGCTTTTAACACAATCTTGATCACGGTGTGATCAGTACCAGGCCGTTGGTCTTGGCGCTGGTGCCAGGGCACCTGCAGGCTTACCCCTGACGCAGCGCCCCCACCACCCGCCCGACACTGGCCTTCAAACCACCAATGGCATCCTCCGGATCGCTGTCGATCACCAACAGCCGGGCGCCACCGGCCGCGACCGCCGCGGCCACGGCCGGCTCTGGCTGGCGATGATGCAACACCAGCGCGACGTCTTGGGCCTTGAGGTTGTCGGTCAGCGCTTGCAGTGTGGCTGCGTCCCATTGGTCCCCGGCGGGCAGCGGCTGTTCCACCACGTCCAGATTGAGCCCACTGGCGAGGTACCCCAGCCGTTCGGAGAGGCAGACCACGCTGAGGTTGTCGACCGCGGCCAGGCGTGCCTGCGACTCGGCGGCCAGGGCCAGCAGTTGGCGCTTGAGGCCGGCGAGGTTGGCCTGGATCTTGTCCTTGTCGCCGGGCGACAGGCGCTCCAGGTCATTGGCCAGCACATCGGCCATGCGCCCCAGGTTGGTCGGGTTGAGCCAGGGGTAGCTGGCAAAGGCCTCGTCACCCTTGACCGCGATGCCCGGCAGGGCACCGTCCACCGGGCGCGCGGCATCGATCTCGACAATGCGGATATTGCTACGCCGGGCCATGGGGTAGAGCGGGTCGTCGCGCCAGATCGAGCGCAGGCCGATCACCGCGTCGGCCTGCTGCGCGGCCTTGTGCAGGCTGGCCCCGCCGCGCCCGCCGAAGTACGACGGTTGCCGCGTGGCCGGCAGGTTGGCCGGGGCGGCGCGCTTGAGCTGCACCGAGGTGCCCTCGAGCAAGGCGCCAGCCAGGCTGTGGGTCACCGGCAAGGTGGTCAGCACTTCGCTGCCGGCGGCGTGGGCGAAGCTGGGCAGGCCAGCGAGGGCGAGGGCCAGGGTCAGGTGCTTGAGGTTCAAGGTCATGCCGGGTTTCCTTGCAGGCGGGGGACGAGGGTGCGGGCCAGGGCCGCGAGGGCGAAGCAGGCGCCCGCGACCAGGATGATCGCCGCGCCCGAAGGCACGGGCAGGTCGAAGACGATGGGTAGCAGGATGCCCAGCACGGCGCTGAGGGTGGCGATGGCCAGCGACATGAAGAAAAAGCCCTTGAGCGACTGGCTGACCAGGCGTGCAGCCGCCGCCGGGATGACCAGCAGGGCGCCCACCAGGATTGCCCCGATCACCTTCACCGAGGCCACGGTGACCAAGGTCACCAGCACCACGAACAGGTAGTCCAGGGTCTTCACCGCCACCCCGCGCACCGCCGCCAGCTGCGGGTTGAAGCTGGCCAGCATGATGCGGTTGTACAGCGGCAAGGCCAGCGCCAGGACCAGCATCGCGACGATGCCCAGCACTACCAGGTCCTGGGCGCTGACTGTCAGTACCGAGCCGAACAGCACGTTCTCCAGGATATGCACGTTGATCTTGCCGGCCAACATCAGCAGCAGGCTCGCGCCCAGGGCCAGGGACACCGAGAGGAACACGCCGATCAAGGTGTCCGGCGACAACCCGGTGCGGTTGCGCAGGAAATTGAGCAGCAGACCGAACAGCAGGCAATAACCGAACAGGCTGCCATAGGGCCCGGTATAGGGCTCGCCGAGCAGGATGCCGATGGCCACGCCGGTCAGCGCGGCATGGCCGACCGCCTCGGAGAAGAAGGCAAAGCGCTTGACCACCACCAGGGTACCCAGGCCGCCCAGCACGGGGCCGATCATCAGGCCTGCGAGCAGGGCGTTGATCACGAAGCCGTAGGCCAGCGCCTCTGGCAGATAGCCCGCCGTGGCCCAGCCCTGGATCAGTTGACGGAAGGTTTCATCGCTCATCAGGCCAGGCACTCGCTGCGAGGGTGGACGGAAAACAGGCCCAGCAGGCGTTCCGGGGTCAGGGCCTGGGCAGGCGGGGCGTCGAACAGTACCTGGCGGCTCAGGCCGGTGACCCGGTCGGCCAGGCGCAGCACCGCGTCCAGGTCGTGCTCGACCCACAGCACCGTGGTACCGGCCTGGCGCCAGGCCTGCAGCAGCTGCTCGAACACCTGGATACCTGCTTCGTCGAGGGCCGCCATGGGCTCGTCGAGCACCAACAGTTGTGGGTCGGGAATCAGGCCCTGGGCCAGCAGCACACGCTGGCGTTCGCCACCGGACAACGCGCCCATGCGCCGCTTGCGTTTGTCGAGCATGCCGACCCGCGCCAGGGCCGCGTCGATGGCGGGCCGGGCGTGGCGAGCCAGGCCGAGGAAGGCCGGGCGCTGCTGGCACAGGGCAGCCATGAAGTCGTCCACGGTCATCGGCAGGCCCCGGTCGAACTCCAGGGCCTGGGGCACGTAGCCGATCACCTCGCGTGGCCCTGGCCAGTGCAAGGTGAGCCGGCCCTGGTGGGGCGTCTGCCCGAGCAGGGTCTTGACCAGCGAACTCTTGCCGCCGCCGTTGGGGCCGACGATGGCGTGCACGCTGCCGGGGGCCACGCTGAAACAGACCTGTTCGAGGATGCGCGTGCGTCCCAAGGTCAGGTCGATGGCCTCGAAGTCGATACGCGGCCCGCAGGCGGCATTGAGGTTGGCGGCGGTCACGTGCGGGTCTCCTGGATGGCGCGCACCACGGTGTCGAGGTTGCGCTTCATCTCCACTTCGTACTTGCCCTGGGTGTACTCGCCGTAGGAGATATGGGTCAGCGGGTAGATGCGCACACCCGACTCGCGCTCGATGGTCTGGACGTAGGCGGACGGGAAGTCCATCTCCGAGAAGATCACCTGCACGTCCAGGGCCTTGAGCTGGTCGATGGTCTTCTTCAACTGGGCCGGGCTCGGCTCGATGCCGTGGGCCGGCTCGACCACGGCGGTCACCTCCAGGCCGAAATCGCGCACCAGGTAGTCATAGGCGGCGTGGATGGTGGCCACGCGCAAGGACGCCTGCGGCGCCTGGGTGACCTTGGCCAGCGCCTCGGCGCGCAGCGTGCGCAGGCGCTTGGCGTAGGCCCGTGCGTTGCTGCGGTAGAACGCCGCGTTGTCCGGGTCGAGCGTGCCCAGTTCGCGGGCGATGTTGTTGACCTGGGCGATGGTGGCGCTGATCGACAGGAAGGTGTGCGGGTTGACCACCTTGCCGGCGCCTCGGGCGGCGATGCCGGTGGCCGCCAGTAACGGCACGTTGGCGTTGGCCTCGATGGTGGCGATGTCGGGCTTTTCGCTGGCGGCGATCATGCGGTCGGCGAAGTCGTCATGGCCTATGCCGTTGAGCACGATCACGTCCAAGGTGCCGATGCGCTTGATGTCCTCGGCGCGGGGCTCATAGGCGTGGGGGTTGAAGCCGGCCGGAATCAGCGGCACCACCTCGGCCTTGTCGCCCACGATGTTGCTCACGTAGCTGTAGTAGGGGTGCAGGGTGATGCCGATGCGCAGGGGCTTGCCGTTGTCGGCCAGGGCCAGGGCGGGCAGGGCGCAGGCCAGGAGCAGAGCGAGGGCGGAGCGGAGCATGGGGAGTCCTTGGGTTCAGTGGCGGTGTTGGCGGGTGACCCCGGCGTCGTAATGGCTGACCACCTGCTGCCAGCCTGCGGCGATCAGCGAGGCGCTGGCGAGGTCGTCGGGTACCAGGGCGCTACGATCGCGACGGAGCCAGACATCGGCCGGTTGCGCCGGGCCGCTGGGCAGGACCAGCAGGAAGCTGCCAGCGACCGCTGCATCCTGGCTGCGGCCCAGGTACGCGCCGCCTGGCAACCCTTGCCAGTGATGCTGCCCGCGGCGCTGGCTGCTGGCGTCGTGGGTGAAGGGTGGCAAGCCTTCTTCGGCCAGGGCCTCGACGCCCGGCAGTTGGCCGCTGTCTTCGCGCAACAGCTGGATTTCTTCAACCGCCACCCAGAGGTCGGTGTAGATACCTTGCTCCGCCGCGCTGAGGTCGCGGCGGGCGTCGATCTGGTGGCTGGCGATGGCCACCTCGTCCTGGCGTTCGCCGCGCAGCGCCACCACCGTGCCGGCAAGGGCGACGATCAACAAGGCACTGAGCAGCACGTAGAGGGTTTCGTGCCCGGCGCCGGCGGGGCGCACCACCTGGGCGCGGCTCATGGCGCAGCGATGTCGGCATGGTCGACTTCCACCACATGCCCGGGGCCGGCGTCGAACAGCACGTAGAACTCACCGTCAGGGCGCGTGAAGGTCAGAGTCGAATCATCGCCCAGCTTGCCGCCGACCAGTACCTGCTCGTCGTAGCCGATCACATCCAGCGTCACCCCGGGGGCGCCGCTGCCATCGGAAAAACCACCCTTGCAGGTGATCTGCTCGCCGGATTCGGTGCATTCGCACATCGGGTTATGGGCCATTGCCGACGTCGCGGCCAGGGCCAAGAGCGGCAGGGCGAGCCTGCGCAGCAGTGGTTTCATTTCTTGCCTCCTTGTTGCTCGAGCCAGGCGACGGTAGCTGGCGATGCCTTGGCCAGTGGGACCGAGGCCTGGTGCAGCTGGCCGTCCCAGCCTTCGATGGTGATCCACAGGGCCGCGTCAGGGCGGGTACGCGGCGGCACCGGCAGCGAGGTGCCCATGCGGTACGCCGGGCCGAAGAACAGCGTGCCGGCGGCGCGCAGGCTGCGGGGTTTGCCGACGCGCAGGTAGACAGCCTTGGCGCCCTCGACGCACTGCGTGCACAGTGCGGCGTTGAATGGCTTGAAATAGCCCGCCGGGCCATTGGGGCGCGGCGCTTCGTCGCGCAGTTCGGCCAGGTCCAGACGGTAGGGCCCCACCTGGATATCGCGGATCAGGTTCGCCCCCAGACCGGCATCGCCGCGAAACAGCTTGGCGTCGGCAAAGTACTTGGGCATGAAGCCCAGGGGGATGAGGATCAGCAGGATGTTCAGGTGAAAACGCCACTTCAGCCAGAACTGCTTCAGCGGGCTGGCGGGCAGCGTATGTGCCTGGCTCATGGGCGGGCCTCCACGGTGCTGTGGGTGCGCGGATGGGCCCCGCGCTCGCTCCGCTTGAGGGCTGCGGCGGTGGCCTGAGCGGTGCGCTTGGTCCAGATCAGCAGGCCGCTGAACACCATCAGAGTCAGGATCAGGCCGAAGAAAGCCCAGACCAGTTTGATCGCCAGCCCACCGAAGTCGCCGGTGTGCAACGGGCGCATGGACTCGGTGACGAACTCCAGGGCCGAGCGGTCGCCGAGCAGGAACTGGCTATCGACATTGCGGGTGTAGGGGTTGACCTCGGCGGTCTGGAACATCAGCGGGTACCAGCCACGCCCACCCAGGCTGATGTGGCTGTAGGCGGTGCCCGGCAGGGTGATGAAGCTGATCTCCAGGCCCGGGATGGCCTGCTGGGCGATGCGTGCGGCCTCGTCCAGGTCGATGCGTGGTGCCGGGCTGCCGTCGGTGGTGCGCGGCACCTGTTCGCGGGCGATCACCGGCACCACCGGCTCGCTGGAGAGGCTGACGTGGTTGTCGCCCAGGATCGCCTGGATCAGGAACCAGGTGCCGGTGATGGAAATGACCGCGATGAACCAGATCGACCACAGCCCAGCCAGGCGGTGCAGGTCGCCCCAGAAGATGCGCGAGCCATGGCTGCGGCGCGGCAGCTTGAAGAACCCCTTCCAGAATTTCTTGTACACCACAAGGCCCGTGACCAGCGAGGCAAGCATCGGCAGGCCGAGCAAGGAGACCAGGTACCAGCCCCAGCTGTAGCCGTTGGTGAAGGGCACCAGCCACCAGCCGTGCAGGGCACGGGTGAAGGCTTCGAAGTTGAAGTCAGGCATCCTGCCCTGGATGGCACCGGTGTAAGGGTTGACGTAGAGCGTCGGCGCGGTGCCATCGGGGTAGGTCACGGCGGCCTTCAGGGCGAAGTGCGAGCCATCGGGCTGGCTGAGAAAGCGCACGGCCATGTCCGGTTCGGCCTTGTGCAGCGCATCGAGCACCTGCTGGTAGCTCAGGCGCCGTGCATCGTCGTGGGGGGCGTTGGCGCGCACGTCGGGGTTGGCCAGCCAGACGATCTCCTGGCTGACCACCGCGAGCATGCCGGTGAAGCAGACGATCAGCACGAAGAACCAGATCGGCAAGGCGAGCCAGCTGTGGACGAGGAACCACAGTCTGGACTTGGATTTTTTCGTTTGTCGGGCCATCGGTCTGTTCTGTTGTCAAGGGAGGGGCGAGCCGAAGCTCAACCATGGGGCTGCAACAGATAAGACGAATGAGAATCGAAAACCCGACCGGATAAATGCAAAAAAATGTTTCAGTCAGGTGCCGGCGGCCGTTTAATTTTCCCCGTTGGCCATCCGTTTCCCTGGGATATCGACCCTCCAAGGCTCGTGCCCAATCGAATGGATGACTGCTGATGAATGCCCAAGACGCGTTGAAACTGGCCCGCCGCTACATCGACCTGCCCCTGGAGAAGCGGCGGCTGTTCTTGCAGGCATTGCAGCGCGAGGGCGTCGACTTTGCCCAGTTGCCCATCGCTGCGGCCGGGCTGCCGGTCGAGCGCCAGCCGTTGTCCTATGCGCAAAAGCGTATGTGGGTGCTGTGGCGGCTTGACCCGCAGGGCGCCGCCTATAACCTGCCGAGCGCGGTACGGTTGTGCGGTGCCTTGGACCGTGGCGCGCTGGAGCAGGCGTTCGCCGACCTGGTCGAGCGACACGCGACCCTGCGTACGCTGTTCGTCGATGCGGGCGAAGGGCAGGTGGGCCTGGCCGAGGCCTGCGCCCCGCTGACCATTGGCTACGCCGACCTTGGCGACCTTGCGCCCGAGCTGCGCGAAGCGCAGGTGCAGGCGCTGGCGCAGGAGCAGGTGTTCGCGCCCTTCGACCTGGGCCGTGGGCCGTCGCTGCGGGTCAGCCTGTTGCGCCTGGCGGACCAAGAGCATGTGTTGCTGGTCACACTGCACCACATCGTCTCCGATGGCTGGTCGATGAATGTGCTGATCGACGAGTTCAGCCGCTGCTATGCCGCACGGGTTGAAGGCAGTGCGCCGCAATTGCCCACCTTGCCGATCCAGTATGCCGACTATGCCCTCTGGCAACGCAGTTGGCTGGAGGCCGGTGAGCAGGCGCGCCAGTTGGCCTGGTGGCGGGAATACCTGGGGGAGGCCTGCCCGCCCTTGGCGCTGCCCCTGGACCACCCCCGTCCGCAGGTGCCCAGCTACCGAGGCCAACGCCACGAGCTGGCACTGGACCAGGCCCTGGCCGAGCGCCTGAAGCAGGTGGCCCAGGCACACCGGTTGTCGCCGTTCATGGTGCTGTTGGGGGCGTTCGCGGTGCTGCTGGCGCGTTACAGCGGCCAGGGCGATGTGCGCATCGGCACACCGATCGCCAACCGTAATCGCAGCGAGGTGGAAGGGCTGATCGGCTGCTTCGTCAACACCCAGGTGCTGCGCGTGCAGGTCGACCCCGGGCAGACGGTCGCCGAGCTGCTGGCCGCGACCAAGGCCTGCGCGCTGGGCGCCCAGGCCCATCAGGAGCTGCCGTTCGAGCAGTTGGTCGAAGCCCTCGACCTGCCGCGTGGCGATGGTCACAACCCGTTGTTCCAGGTCATGTACAACCATCAGCCGCAGGTCGCCGATGTCGATGCCATACGTGTGGGCAACGCGCTGACCTTGCAGGCCATCGAGCCGGCCCACCGTACCACGCAGTTCGACCTGACGTTGGACACCTATGAAAAAGGTGGCCGGCTGCACGCGGCGCTGACCTATGCCACCGACCTGTTCGAGGCGGGCAGCATCGCGCGCATGGGTCGGCATTGGCTCAACCTGCTGCGGGCGATACTGGACGACCCTGGGCAAGCGGTCGGCAACCTGTCGATGCTCGAGGCGGATGAGCAGCGGCAAGGGCGCGCATGGAACGACACCTTCACTGCATATGACCTGGCCCAGGCCGTGCACCAGCGTTTCGAGCAGCAGGCCGCGGCCCAGCCCCATGCCCCGGCCCTGACCTTCGCTGGCCAGCAACTGAGCTACGCCGAACTCAACGCCCGGGCCAACCAACTGGCGCACCTGTTGATCGCCCGTGGCGTGGGGCCGGATGTGCGGGTCGGCATCGCCGCCGAACGTTCGCTGGAGATGGTGGTGGGCCTGCTGGCCATCCTCAAGGCCGGTGGCGCCTACGTGCCGCTGGACCCGGAATACCCGTGCGAGCGCCTGGCCTACATGCTCGAGGACAGTGGCGTGAAGCTGCTGCTGACCCAGCGCCGGCTGTTGGCCGAGCTGCCGGTGGAGGGCGTCGACTGCCTGCTGCTCGATGCGCTTGAGCGGGATGCGCAGCCGACCCACAACCCGGACGTGGCGGTGGACGGCGAAAACCTGGCCTATGTGATCTACACCTCAGGCTCCACCGGCAAGCCCAAGGGGGCCGGCAACCGCCATGCCGCGCTGGTCAACCGCCTGTGCTGGATGCAGGAAGCGTACGGGCTGACCACGGCAGACACGGTGCTGCAGAAGACCCCGTTCAGCTTCGACGTGTCGGTGTGGGAGTTCTTCTGGCCCTTGATGGAAGGCGCACGGCTGGTGCTGGCGGCGCCGGGGGCGCACCGCGACCCGGCGCGCCTGGTCGAGCTGATCGAGGCCGAGGCGGTGAGCACGCTGCACTTCGTGCCGTCGATGCTGCAAGCGTTCCTGCAAGACCCGGGTGTCGAACGTTGCCGCAGCCTGCGGCGCATCGTCTGCAGCGGCGAGGCGCTGCCGGTGGATGCGCAGCAGCAGGTGCTGGCGCGGCTGCCGTGGGCTGGGTTGTACAACCTGTACGGCCCGACCGAGGCGGCCATCGACGTGACCCACTGGACGTGCCTGGACGAAGGCCGCGACAGTGTGCCGATCGGCCGCCCGATCGCCAACCTGGCCTGCCATATCCTGGATGCGAGCCTGGAGCCGGTCCCGGCGGGTGTGCTGGGCGAGCTGTACCTGGCCGGCGTGGGCCTGGCCCGGGGTTATCACCGTCGCCCGGGGCTGAGCGCCGAACGCTTCGTTGCCAGCCCGTTCGTGGCGGGGGAGCGGATGTACCGCACCGGCGACCTGGCGCGCTACCGGCCTGATGGGGTGATCGAATACGCCGGTCGCCTGGATCACCAGGTCAAGCTGCGCGGCCTGCGCATCGAGCTGGGCGAGATCGAGGCCCGACTGCTGGAGCATGCGTGGGTGCGCGAGGCGGTGGTGGTCGCCGAGGACGGCAAGCGCCTGCTCGGCTATGTGGTGCTGGCCGAAGCGCACGCGGGTTGGCAGCAGGTGCTGGCTGATCATCTGGCCGGGCACTTGCCCGAGTACATGGTGCCGAGCCAATGGCAGGCCCTGGCGCGCATGCCGCTGAGCCCGAACGGCAAGCTGGAGCGGCGCGCCTTGCCGAAGATCGAGGCGGGGGCCCAAGCGGCCTACGTGGCGCCACAAGGCGAGCGGGAACAGGCCCTGGCCGAGGTCTGGGCGCAGGTGCTGCAGGTGCCGCAGGTCGGGCGCGACGACAACTTCTTCGAACTGGGCGGCGACTCGATCATGGCCATCCAGCTGGCCAACCGCGCCCGCCAGGTGGGCATCGACGTCAGCCCTCGCGACCTGTTCCAGCACCAGAGCGTGCGCAGCCTGGCCCTGGCGGCCGGCGTGCTGGGCGAGCAGGCGGTCGACACGCAACTGGCCGAAGGTGAAGTGCCGCTGACGCCCGTGCAGCAGCTGTTCTTTGCCTTGCCTGACTTCAACCGTGACCACTGGAACCAGTCGCTGTTGCTCGCGCCTCGCCAGGCCTTGCGCGCCGATTGGCTGGCGCAGGCGCTGGGTTGGCTGTGCCAGCAGCACGATGCCTTGCGCCTGGGCTTCGACCGGCAAGGCGACACATGGCGCCAGGCCTACCGCGCGCCGGCAAACGATGAGCTGCTGTGGGTGCGGGAAGTCGATTCGCTGCAGGCCCTGGAGGTTATGTGCGAGGCCACGCAGCGCAGCCTGTCGTTGGCCCGGGGCCAGCTGCTGCGCGCGCTGCTGGCACGCCTGCCGGACGGCAGCCAACGCTTGCTGCTGGTCGTCCATCACCTGGCGGTAGACGGGGTGTCTTGGCGGATCCTGCTCGAAGACCTGCAACAGGCCTATGCGCGCCTGGCGGCCGGGCAGCCGCTGGCGCTGCAGGCCAAGACCACCAGCTACCAGGCCTGGGCGCAGCGCCTGCACCGTTATGCCGCCGAACAGCAGGCCCAGGTGGGCTGGTGGCAGGCGCAGTTGGCAGGTGCCTGCGAGCAGCTGCCGGTGGACCATCCCTGCGCGCTGGCGCTCAATCGCGACAGCTGCAAGCTGGCCCTGAACTTCGATACCGAGCTCACACGGCGCCTTCTGCACGAGGCGCCGGCGGCGTACCGCACCCAGGTCAACGACCTGCTGCTGACCGCCCTGGCCCGTGCCGTAGCACGTTGGAGCGGCCAGCAGCGGGTCTTGCTGGAGCTGGAAGGGCATGGCCGCGAACAGCTGTTCGACGATGTGGATACCGGGCGCACCGTTGGCTGGTTCACCAGCCTGTTCCCGGTTGCCTTGCAGGTGGAGGAAGGCCTGGCCACCTCGCTCAAGTCGATCAAGGAGCAGCTGCGCGCCGTGCCCGACAAGGGCGTGGGCTTCGGCATCCTGCGCTACCTCGGCGAGCCCGAGGTACGCGAGGCCCTGGAGGCGCTGCCGCGACCGTGCATCACCTTCAACTACCTGGGGCGTTTCGACAGCCAGTTCGACGCGCAGGCCACCTTCGTACCGGCCGCCGAGTCGGCTGGGCAGGCCCAGGATGACGCCGCGCCGCTGGGCAATGGGTTATCCGTCGAAGGGCAGGTCCACGATGGCCGCCTGAACCTGCAATGGACCTACAGCACCCGGATGTTCGAGGCGCCTACGGTGCAGCGCCTGGCCCGACTGTACGAGGAGGAACTGCTGGCGCTGGTCGAGCACTGCTGTGACCTGCGCCACGGCGGCGTGACCCCTGCCGATTTTCCCCTGGCCGGCCTGACCCAGGCACAGCTGGACGCCTTGCCGGGCGATCCACGTGGCTTGCAGGACCTCTATCCTCTGTCGCCGATGCAGCAGGGCATGCTGTTCCATAGCCTCTACCAGCCAAGCAGCGGTGCCTACATCAACCAGTTGCGCCTGGACCTGGAAGGCGTCGACCCGCAGTGCCTGCGAGCGGCCTGGCAGCACACCGTGGATGCCCACGATACCCTGCGCAGCACCTGCCTCTGGCACCTGGAGCGGCCGCTGCAACGCGTTTGGCGGCAAGTGGCGGTGGATTGGCACGAGCACGACCTGCAAGGGTGCGCCGATGCCGCGCAACGCCTCGACGCCTTGGCGGATGACGCACGCAGGCAAGGTTTCGCCCTGGACCAGGCGCCACTGCTGAAGCTGCAGCTGGTCCAGCTGGCGCCTGGCCGCCACCAACTGATCTATACCCATCATCACCTGCTGATGGACGGCTGGAGCAACGCGCGGGTGCTGGTGGAAGTGCTGGAGCGCTACCAGGGCGCCGTGGTGCCCCGCCCGGTCGGCCAGTACCGGGACTACATCGCCTGGTTGCAGCAGCAGGACCCCGCCGCAAGCGAAGCGTTCTGGCGTGCGCAACTGACGCCGCTGGACGAGCCGACCCGTTTGGCGCGCAGCGTGCACCCGCTGCCTGCAAGCGACGCGCCGGGGCAGGGCGAACACCGCCAGCAGTTGGACAGCACCACCCTGGCCGCCTTGCAGGCCTTCGCCCGTGAGCAGCGTGTCACGCTCAACACCCTGGTTCAGGCGGCCTGGGCCTTGTTGCTGCAGCGCTATACCGGCCAGGCCTGTGTGGCCTTCGGCGCCACCGTGGCCGGCCGCCCGGCGGGGTTGCCCGGCATCGAGGCGCAGGTCGGGCTGTTCATCAACACCTTGCCGGTGGTGGTCGAACCCGCCGGCCACCTGCGCCTTGGCCAGTGGCTGCAAGCACTGCAGGCCGGCAACCTGCGCCTGCGCGAACACGAGCACACGCCGCTGCTGGATATCCAGCGCTGGGCCGGTTTCGGCGACGCGCTGTTCGACAACCTGCTGGTGTTCGAGAACTACCCGATCGACCAGGCCCTGGGCGAGGCCACGCCGGTGGGCTTGCGCCTGACGCCGCTCACCAACCAGGAGCAGACCAGCTACCCGCTGACCGTGTCCGTTGTCGCTGGGCAGACCCTCGATGTGCATTACCGCTATGCCAGCAGCGCGTTCAGCGCCGACGCCCTGGCGGCCCTGGCCGGGCACCTGGAACACCTGTTGCGCCAGTTGCCGAGCCTGGGCAGCGAGGGGCGGTTGGGCGATCTCGGCCTGTTGTCGCCTGATGCCTTGGCGTTGCAGGTCCGCCAGTGGAATGCGCCCGTGGCCTTCGCCGAAGAACCGGCAACGGTGCATGGCCTGTTCGAACGGCAGGCGGCCCGTACCCCCGACGCCTTGGCGTTGATCCATGACTGCGATGAGTGGTCCTACGCCCAGCTCGAGGCCCAGGCCAACCGCCTGGCGCACGCGCTGCTGCGGCGCGGTGTGGCGGCCGAACAACGGGTGGCCATCGGCATGGCACGTACGCCGCAGATGCTGGTGGCGATGCTGGCGGTGCTCAAGGCCGGGGCCGCCTATGTGCCGCTGGACCTGGACTACCCGGCCGAACGCCTGGCCCACATGCTCGCTGATAGCGAGGCGGTCTGGGTGCTGGGCGATGGGGCGGGCGAGGCCGTGCTGGCCCCGCTGGCGGGCGCGCGGCTGCTGGACGTAGCTGCCTTGCTGGCCTCGGCCGACCTGCCTGACTGCCGCCCGGCTCTGGTCGTGCCGGCCCAGCGCCTGGCCTATGTGATCTACACCTCGGGGTCGACGGGCAAGCCGAAGGGTGTTGCCATCAGCCATGGCAATGTCCAGGCGCTGGTGCGCTGGTCCCGTGGCGTCTATAGCCGGAATGACCTGCAGGGTGTGCTGGCCAGCACCTCGATCTGCTTCGACCTGTCGGTGTGGGAGTTGTTCGTCACCTTGGCCTGCGGCGGTTACTGCGTGTTGGCACGTAATGCCCTGGCCCTGGCAGACTTGCCGGCACGCGACCGGGTGCGCCTGGTCAACAGCGTGCCGTCGGCCGTCGTCGCCCTGGAGCAGGCGGGGCAGATCCCCGCCTGCGTGCGCATCGTCAACCTGGCCGGCGAGCCGCTGAAGCAGTCGTTGGTCGAGCGCTTGTACCGGCGCCCGGGGCTTGAGCGGGTGCATGACCTGTACGGCCCCTCCGAGGACACCACCTATTCCACCCACGCCCTGCGCCGGCCTGGGGGCCAGGCGTGTATCGGTCGGCCTTTGGACAATACCGCCGCCTATGTGCTCGACACCCAGGCCCAGCTGCTGCCGGTGGGGCTGACCGGCGAGCTGTACCTGGCCGGAGCGGGCTTGAGCCGCGGCTACCTGAACCGCCCTGGGCTCACCGCCGAGCGCTACCTGCCCGACCCGTTCGCCGGCGGTGGCCAGCGCATGTACCGCACCGGCGACCTGGTGCGCCAGGGTGGGCAGGGTGAGCTGTACTACGCCGGGCGCCTGGACCACCAGGTGAAGGTGCGTGGCTATCGCATCGAGCTGGGCGAGCTAGAGGCTCGCCTGGTGCAGGTGCCGGGCGTGCGTGCCGCCGTGGTGGTCGCCCAGCCTCTGCAGGGTGGTGTGCAACTGGTGGCGTACCTGGAAGGCGAGGTGGCCGGCGCCGAGGCGGTGCAGGCGTCGCTGCGCCAGACGTTACCGGACTACATGGTGCCGGCGCATGTCCTGTGCCTGCCGGCGCTGCCGTTGACGCCCAATGGCAAGGTCGATCGCAAGGCCTTGCCGTTGCCGAGCCTCGGGTACGATCAAGGGCTCCATGTCGCCCCACGCACGGCGCTGGAGCGAGCACTTGCGTCGATCTGGGCGCAGGTGCTGGAATGCCCGCAGGTCGGCCTGCAGGACCGTTTCTTCGCCTTGGGCGGCCACTCGCTGCTGGCCACCCGGGTCATGTCCCAGGTGCGCCAGCAACTGGGCATCGACGCGCCGTTGCGGCTGTTGTTCGAGCATGAGCAGTTGCAGGCGTTCGCCGCGGCCCTGGCGCCTTTGGCGCGTGGCGGGCAGTCGCAGATCGCCCGGGTGTCGCGCGAGCAGCCGCTGGCGTTGTCCTATGCCCAGGAGCGGCAATGGTTCCTCTGGCAGCTGGAGCCGCGCAGCAGTGCCTACAACCTGCCGCTGGCCTTGACCTTGCGTGGCCACCTGGACGTGGCGGCACTGGGGGAGGCCTTCGCACGCCTGGTGGCCCGCCATGAATCGTTGCGCACCTGTATCCGCCTGGTCGATGGGCAACCGCGCCAGGTGATCGCGGCACCTGCGGGGCTGGCTTTGCCGGTCGAGCACGTCGAGGCCGGGGCGGGCCTGGCGGCGGTACTGGCCGAGGAGATTGCCCGGCCGTTCGACCTGGAGAACGGGCCTTTGCTGCGGGTGCGCCTGTACGCGGTGGCCGAGCAGGAACATGTGCTGTTGCTGGTGCAGCACCATGTGGTCACTGATGCCTGGTCCATGCAGTTGATGGTCCGCGAGTTGGTCGATGGCTATCGCGCCGCCTGCGGCCAGCAGGTGTCGGCGCAGCCAGACCTGCCGGTGCAGTATGCCGACTACGCCGCCTGGCAGCGGGCCTGGATGGAGGCCGGCGAACGCGAGCGCCAGCTGGCCTACTGGCGCGAGCAACTGGGTGACGAGCAGCCTGTGCTGCAGTTGCCCTACGACCACCCACTGCCGGCCCAGCCGACCCTGCGCAACGGCCGCCTGCAACTGCAACTGCCAAGGCCGCTCGGCGAGGCGCTTGCAGACCTTGCGCGCAAGCGCGGTGTAACCCCGTTCATGCTCCTGCTGGCCAGCTACCAGGTGCTGTTGCAGCGCTACAGCGGCCAGGACGACATCCGCGTCGGCGTGCCCACGGCCAACCGCAACCATGCCCAGACCCAGGCGCTGCTGGGCTTCTTCGTCAACACCCAGGTGTTCAGGGCGCGGCTGGATGCCAGCCAGTCGTTCGCAGCCCTGCTCGAACAGGTACGCGAAACCGCCCTGCAGGCCCAGGCCCACCAGGACCTGCCGTTCGAGCAGCTGGTCGAGGCCTTGCAGCCTGCGCGCAACCTGGGCCAGACCCCGTTGTTCCAGGCGCTGTTCAACCACCAGAGTGCCGGGCGCGGCGACGACCTCGCCGAGGCGCTGCCGGAGCTTTCGATCGGCCGCCTGGACCTGCCGCCTCGCACCGCGTTGTTCGACCTCTCGCTGGACACCTGCGAGTCTGCCCAAGGCTGGTCCGCCACCTTCAGCTACATGGCCGAACGCTTCGAGGCGGCGACCATCGAGCGCCTGGCCAGGCACTGGCTGAACCTGCTGCAGGGCATCGTCGCCGCCCCGGACGAGGCGTTGGGCAACCTGTCGATGCTCGATGCCTGCGAGCGCCAAAGCGTTGCGCTCAATGGCCCGGCCCAGGGCGGATCGATGCAGCGCCCGGTCCATCGGTTGGTGGAGGACTGGGCGGCGCGTACACCGCAGGCGCCAGCGGTGCTCTGCGGCGAGGAACGCCTGGACTATGCGACCCTCAACCAGCGCGCCAACCGCCTGGCCGCGACACTCATCGACCGGGGCGTGGGGCCCGAAGCGCTGGTGGCCATCGCCCTGGAACGCTCGCCGCGCATGCTGGTGGCTTTGCTGGCGGTGCTCAAGGCTGGCGGCGCCTACCTGCCGCTGGACCCGGAGTACCCGGCCGAACGCCTGGCCTACATGCTCAAGGACAGCGGTGCCGGCTTGCTGCTGAGCGAGGCGAGTGTGGTCGGGCAGTTGCCGGTCGAAGGCGCGCAAGTGCTGTTGATCGAAGAGACCAGCGCGCAGGGCGAAATCGATAATCCGCAGGTAGAAACAGACCCGAACCACCTGGCCTACGTCATCTACACTTCCGGCTCCACCGGCCAACCCAAGGGCGTGGCGGTGGCCCACGGGCCGCTGGCCATGCACGTGCAGGCCATCGCCGAGCGCTACGACATGCGCCCGGACGACTGCGAGCTGCACTTCATGTCGTTCGCCTTCGACGGTGCCCATGAGCGCTGGCTGACCTGCCTGACCCAGGGCGCCAGCCTGCTGGTACGCGACAACACGCTGTGGACGCCGGAGCAGACCTACGCACAGATGAAGGCCCACGGGGTGACCGTGGCGGCTTTCCCGCCAGCGTACCTGCAGCAACTGGCCGAACATGCCGAACGCGAGGGGCAGCCCCCGGCGGTGCGGGTGTACTGCTTCGGTGGCGACGCCGTGCCCCAGGCCAGCTACGAGCTGGCACGCCGGGCCCTGCGCCCGACCTGGATCATCAACGGCTACGGCCCCACCGAGACGGTGGTAACGCCCTTGCTCTGGAAAGCCGGGCAGGGCACCGAGTGTGGCGCGGCCTATGCGCCCATCGGCGAGCGCGTCGGCCTGCGCAGCGCCTACGTGCTGGATGGCGAACTGAACTTGGTGCCGCAAGGCATCGCGGGGGAGCTGTACCTGGGCGGTGAGGGCCTGGCGCGGGGCTACCTGGGGCGTGCCGCCCTGAGCGCCGAGCGCTTCGTGGCCGACCCGTTCAGCACGGGCGGGCGGCTGTACCGCACCGGTGACCTGGTGCGCCAGCGCGCCGACGGGGTGATCGACTACCTCGGGCGGGTGGACAACCAGGTGAAGATCCGTGGTTTCCGTATCGAACTGGGCGAGATCGAGGCGCGCCTGCTGGAGCAGGCAGGGGTGCGCGAGGCGGTGGTGCTGGCCCGCCCGGGCCTGAGCGGCCAGCAGTTGGTGGCCTACGTGGTGCCCGACGAGGCGGGCGACCCGAGCCTGCGCGAGCGCCTGCGCCAGGCCCTGCGTGCGCGGCTGCCGGACTACATGGTACCGAGCGCCTGGCTGCTGCTCGAGCGCCTGCCGCTGACCCCGGCCGGCAAGCTGGACCGCAAAGCCTTGCCCGCACCGGACCTGGCCCAGGCCCAGGACGCCTACGAGGCACCCCAGGGCGAGCTGGAAACCCGCCTGGCCGAACTCTGGGCCCAGGTGCTCAAGCTCGAACGGGTCGGGCGCACGGATAACTTCTTCGAGCTGGGCGGGCATTCGCTGCTGGCCATGCACGTGGTGGCCAGCGCACGGGCGCTGTGGCAGCTCGACCTGCCGCTCAAGACCCTGTTCAGCCACCCGGTGCTGGCCGAGCAGGCTCAGGCGCTGGCGGCCTTGCAGCAGGAGCAAGCGCCGGTGCAGGACGCCTTGGCTAAATCCTTGGCGGCCCTCAAACGTTTATCAGCCACTGAGCTTGAAAAGCTGCTTTCCGAATGAGGGTCATGGCGTGCAAGAGTTGATTGAATCCATAGGTGTGCTGTCTGCGCAGGAGCGCAAGGCCCTGGCGGTTCTGCTGAAAAAGGAGGGGGTCAATCTCTACGACGTTGCCCCGGTATTCCGGCGTGACCCGAACGAGCCGTTGCGCCTGTCCTATGCCCAGGAGCGCCAGTGGTTCCTCTGGCAGCTGGACCCCGGCAGCGCGGCCTACCATATCCCCGCCGCCCTGCACCTGAGCGGCCCGCTGGACCTGCAGGCGCTGCAATGCAGCTTCGACTACCTGCTGGCACGCCACGAAAGCCTGCGCACCTGTATCGATACAGGTGCCGGGCAGCCGCTGCAGCGCATCGCGGCCCGGCAGGCCGTGGCCTTGCAGGTCGAGGCGGTAGGCCCGTTGGCGCCGCACGCGCTCAGGGCCCGGGTCGAGGCTTTGGTACAGCAGCCGTTCGACCTGGCCGCCGGGCCATTGCTGCGGGTGCACCTGCTGCGCCAGGCCGACGACGACCATGTACTGGTGATGGTCCTGCACCATATCGTCGCCGATGGCTGGTCGATGCAGATCATGGTCCGTGAGCTGGTGGAGGCCTACCAGGCCCTGTGCGACGGCCGCCAGCCCAGCCACGCGCCGCTGGCGATCCAGTATGCCGACTATGCACTGTGGCAGCGCGCCTGGATGGAGGCCGGCGAGCGCCAGCGCCAGCTGGACTACTGGACGGCTCAGCTCGGCGGCGAACAGCCGGTCCTGGAACTGCCCCTGGACCACCCGCGCCCGGCCACCCAGAGCTACCGCGGCGCACGCCACGACCTGACGGTCGCCACGCCGCTGTGCCAGGCCCTCCAAAACCTGGCCAACGCGCAGGGGGTGACCTTATTCACCCTGTTGCTGGCCAGCTTCCAGGTGTTGTTGTACCGCTACAGTGGCCAGGGCGAGCTGCGCATCGGTATCCCCAACGCCAACCGCAACCGCCCGGAAACCCAGGGGCTGATCGGTTTCTTCGTCAACACCCAGGTGCTCAAGGCGCAACTCGATGGGCGCATGAGCTTTTGCCAGGTACTGGCCCAGGCCGCCCAGGCCATGCTGCAGGCCCAGGCCCACCAGGACCTGCCGTTCGAACAGCTGGTAGAGGCCTTGCAGCCGGAGCGCAGCCTCAGTCACAGCCCGCTGTTCCAGGCCATGTACAGCCATCAGAACGCAAGCCGCGAGGCCCTGCCGACGTGCCAGCTGCACCAGCTGCGCATCGACAGTCTGGCGTTCGACAGCCAGGCCGCGCAATTCGACTTGAGCCTGGACACGGCCGAAACCGACGAGGGGCTGATCGCCTCGTTCACCTACATGCGCGAGCTGTTCGAGCCCCAGACCATCGCACGCCTGGCCGGGCACTGGCATAACCTGCTGCAGGCGCTGGTGGCCGAGCCCGATGCGGCCATCGGCGAGTTGGAACTGCTCGACGCTGCGCAACGCCGGCGGCTGGAACACGCCTGGAGTGGCATCGACGGGCTGGCGGTCGGCGAGCAGCACAGCCTCAAGGCGTTGATCGAAGCCCAGGTCGAACGCACCCCCGAGGCGCTGGCGTTGATCCATGAGGGCCAGCAACTGACCTATCGGCAGATGAACGCCCAGGCCAACCGCCTGGCCGCACGCCTGCTGGCGCTGGGCGTCGGTCCCGAGCAGCGGGTCGGTATCGCGGTGGCGCGCGGGTTGGGCATGGCGATTGCCGTGCTGGCGGTGCTCAAGAGTGGCGCGGCCTACGTGCCGATGGACCCCCAATACCCCCGCGAACGCCTGCAAGGCATGATCGAGGACGCAGGCCTGGCCTGCCTGCTCACCGAACCTGACCTGCATGGGCAGTTGCCCGAGTGCGGTGCCATGCCCGTGCTGGACCTGGACACGCCGGCAGCCGATGCGAGCGACCCGGGCAACCCGCCGCAGCGCAGCGCGCCGGGCAACCTGGCCTATGTGATGTTCACCTCCGGTTCCACGGGCCGGCCCAAGGGCGTGGCGATCAGCCAGGCGGCGCTGGCGGCCCATGTGCAGGTGTGCATCGATTTCTTCGGGCTGTCGAGCTGCGACCGCGTGCTGCAGTTCGCCACCTTCAACTTCGATGGCTTTGTCGAGCAGCTGTTCCCGGCCTTGATCTGCGGCGCTGCGGTGCTGTTGCGGGGCAACGAGATCTGGACCAGCGAGCAGTTCCACCAGGTGCTGGTGGAGCAGGGCGTCACCGTCGCCGACCTGACCACCGCCTATTGGGCCATGCTGGCCAAGGATTTCGCCGCACGCCCACGGGCCGGCTACGGCCGCCTGCGCCAGGTCCATGCCGGAGGCGAGGCAATGGCCGCCGATGCCCTGGTGGCCTGGCGCGCAGCAGGGCTGGAGGGCGTGCGCCTGCTCAATACCTATGGCCCGACCGAAGCCACGGTGACCGTCAGCGCCCATGATTGCAGCCAGGGCCCGGTCACCGGCAACCCGCCAATCGGCCAGGTGCTCGCGGGCCGTGCGCTGTACGTGGTCGACGGCAACGGCGCCCTGGCGCCGGTGGGCGTGGTCGGCGAGCTGTTGATCGGCGGCGGGCTGCTGGCCCGCGGTTACTTCCAGCGCCCTGGCCTCACCGCCGCGCGTTTCGTGCCCAACCCCTTCGCCGACGACGGCGGGCGTCTGTACCGCACCGGTGACCGGGTGCGACGCCTGGCCAATGGCGATATCGAGTATGTCGGGCGTACCGACCACCAGATCAAGCTGCGCGGTTTTCGCATCGAGCTGAGCGAGATCGAGGCGCGCCTGCTGGAGCACGATCAGGTGCGCGAGGCGCTGGTGATGCCGGTGCAGGGGGCCGGCGGCCCCCAACTGGTCGCCTACCTGGTCGCCACACCAGCGCTGGGCGACGACCCCGGGCCGTGGGTGCGCGAGCTGCAGGCCTGGCTCAAGGCGCGCTTGCCCGACTACATGGTGCCCACCCAGGTGATGGTACTGGCCGCCATGCCGCTGTCGCCCAACGGCAAGCTCGACCGTCGTGCACTGCCCGCGCCGGACCCGCAGTGGCTGGCCAGCCACTACCTGGCACCGCGTACCGCGCTGGAGCAACAGGTCGCCGACATCTGGCAGGCCTTGCTCGGCGTGCCTCGGGTAGGCGTTAACGACAACTTCTTCGACCTTGGCGGGCACTCGCTGCTGGCCACCCAGGTGATGGCCAGGGTGCAGGTGGAGCTGGGTGCCAACATTCCGCTGAGTCTGCTGTTCCAGGAAAGCACCCTGGAGGGCTTCGTCCAGGCGGTACAGCCGCTGGTGTCGGTGGACATGGACGACACCCTGGATGAACTCACTGACTTCCTCGACGCGCTGGAGGCGAACTGAAATGGATCAGAACAGCAAGGTCGCCCTGGTTCAGCGATTCCTCAAACTGCCGGCGAGCCAAGGCCGCCTGTTCCTCGACAAACTCCAGGAAAAAGGCCTGGGCCTGGCCCAGTTGCCGATCCCCACAGGCGCGCGTGACGCCGAGCGGCCACGGCTGTCCTATGCCCAGCAGCGGCAGTGGTTCCTCTGGCAGCTGGACCGCCAGAGCTCGGCCTACCACATCCCCAGCGTGCTGCGCCTGCGCGGCGCCCTGGACCTGCAGGCCCTGCAGTACGCCTTCGACCGCCTGGTCGAGCGCCACGAGGTGCTGCGCACCGCGTTCATCGAGGACGCAGGCGTCGCGACCCAAGCCATCCTGCCGGCCACGCCGCTGGCCATCGACCTGCATGACCTGGGCCAGGCCCAGCCGGATGCCGATGCCTTGCAAGCGCTTGTCGAGGCCGAGATCGCCCGGCCGTTCGACCTGGGCGCTGGCCGCCCGTTGCGGGTGAGCCTGCTGCGCCTGGCCGCGGACGACCATGTGCTGGTGCTGACCCTGCACCACATCGCGGCCGATGGCTGGTCGATGCAGGTGATGGTCGAGGAACTGATCCACCTCTATGGTGGCGGCCAGGCGCTGCCGGCCCTGCCGATCCAGTACGCCGACTATGCCCATTGGCAACGTTGCTGGATGGAGGCCGGCGAAGCGGAGCGCCAGCTCGCCTATTGGACCGAGCAACTGGGTACAGACCCTGTACAGCTGGGGCTGCCGACCGACTACCCGCGCCCGGCCCAGCGCAGCCTTGAAGGCGGGCGCTGCGCCATCGCGCTGCCGTCGGCGGCAGTGCGCGACCTGCAGCGCCTGGCCAAAGACGAGGGGGTGACCTTGTTCGTCGTCCTCCAGGCCTGCCTGCATGCATTGCTGCACCGTTACACCGGGCAGACCGATATTCGCGTCGGCCTGCCGGTGAGCAACCGCAACCGGCCGGAGACCGAGCGCCTGATCGGTTTCTTCGTCAACACCCTGGTGCTGCGTTCGCAATTGGAGGGACGCATGACGTTCCGCACCCTGTTGCGCCAGCTCAAACACCAAGTGCAGCAGGCCCAGACCCATCAGGACCTGCCTTTCGAGCACCTGGTCGAGGCCCTGCAGCCGGAGCGCAGCCTGAGCCAGAGCCCGCTGTTCCAGGTGCTGCACAACCACCAGAGCGAGGCGCGTGGGGAACGCTGGCAGGTGCATGAACAACTGGCCGTCGAAGGCCTGCCCCTGGCCGGATGCCAGAGCAAGTTCGACCTGACCCTGGAAACCTTCGAGCACGGCGAGGCGGTGAGTGCATCGTTCATCTACGCCCGCGATCTGTTCCGCGAGCAGACCCTGGTGCGCATGGCCGGGCATTTCGCACACTTGGTGCAGGTGTTCGCCGAGGCCCCCGACAGCACGCTCGAATCCGTACCGCTTCTGGATGCCGAGGCGCAGCGAACGGTTCAGGCCATCTGCACCGGCGAGGCGGTGGCCGATGCCCCCCAGGGGACCGTGCACGGGCTGATCGAGGCCTTCGCCCGCCAGCAGCCGGATGCCGTGGCGCTGGTGCAGGGCGGGCGACGCCTGACCTATCGCGAGCTGGACCTGCACGCCGAACACTTGGCCGCGCGTCTGGTGGCCCTGGGTGTGGGCCTGGAAAGCTGTGTTGCGTTGCGCGCATCGCGCTCGCTGGAACTGGTGGTGGGCATGCTGGCGATCCTCAAGGCCGGCGGCGCCTACCTGCCCATCGACACCAGCACGCCACGGGCGCGGGTCGGCCAGTTGCTGGCCGAAAGCGCCGCGCCGGTGCTGCTCACCGATGCGCCCTGGATCGCCGAACAGATGGGCGGGTTGCCCGTGCCCAGCCTGGCACTGGATGACGTGCTCACCCAGCCGTGTGAACCCATCGAGCGCCCACGCCCTTCGGTGCTGGCCGACAACCTGGCGTATGTGATCCATACCTCCGGCTCCAGTGGCCAGTCCAAGGGCGTGATGGTCAGCCATGGCGCCTTGCTCGCCTACGTTCACGGGCTCCTGGCACGCATGCCCTGGGCGCAGGCGCGTAACCTGGCATTGGTCTCGACCCCAGCGGCGGACCTTGGGCACACCATGCTGTTCGGCGCCCTGTGCTCGGGCCGCACCCTGTGCCTGGCCGATGACGACCAGGTGCGTGATGCCGAGCGCTTTGCCGGCTTCATGCAGGCCCATGCGGTGGATGCCTTGAAGATCGTGCCGTCGCACCTGGAAGCGCTGCTCGAGACAGCCCAGCCGGCCCAGGTCCTGCCACGCCAGTGCCTGGTGCTGGGCGGCGAGGCGTGCTCGGTGCAGCTGCTGGCGCGCATCCGGGCGGCGGCCCCGCAGTGCCGGGTGATCAACCACTATGGCCCCTCAGAAACCACCGTAGGCGTGATCGCCGGTGCCGTCGAGCCTGGTGGTGCTGGCACACGCATCGCCATGGGCCGGGCCATGCCCCAGGCCCGGGTGCAGCTGCTCGACGACGGCCTGGGCCCGGTGGTGCTGGGCGCCAGCGGCCAGCTGCAGGTGGCCGGGCCGGCCCTGGCCCGCGGTTACCTCGGGCGCGCGGGCCTGACCGCCGAGCGCTTCGTGCCCGACCCTGAGGGGTATCCAGGGGGCCGTGCGTACCGCACCGGCGACCTGGCGCGCATCGGCGACGCTGGCATCGAATACCTGGGGCGCGGCGACGACCAGGTCAAGATCCGTGGTTTCCGCGTCGAACCTGACGATGTCGCCCAGCGTCTGCGTGCGTTGGAAGGTGTCGCGGCGGCGGCGGTGCTGGCGCGCGAGGTCGATGGCAGCCAGCGTCTGGTTGCCTACCTGGTGCCCATGGACGCAACCTTGGTCGAAGCCGGTGAGGGCGCACGCCAGCGGTGGGCCGATGCCGTGCTCGAGGGCTTGCGTCTGCAGGTGCCCGACTACCAGGTGCCGGCCCATGCCGTGGTGCTGGCTGGCCTGCCATTCACCGCCAATGGCAAGCTGGACCGCCGCGCGCTGCCGCCGCCCCGCGCACGCACCGGCGAAGCGTTCGAGGCGCCGCAGGACGCACGCGAGCAGCGCCTGGCCGAGGTTTGGGCTGCGGTGCTCAAGCGTGAGCGGGTAGGGCGCCAGGACAACTTCTTCGAGATCGGCGGTGACTCGATCATCTCCATCCAGCTGGTCAGCCGTGCCCGCCTGCAAGGGCTGCACTTCACCGCCCGTGATGTGTTCACCCACCAGACGGTCTCCGCCTTGGCCAGGGTGGCCCAGGAGGGCGAACCGACGCAGGCCCGCGAACAACCCCCGGTGACCGGCGAGCTGGCGTTGCTGCCGATCCAGCATTGGTTCTTCGAACAGGCCGTCGCCCAACCTGACCACTGGAACCAGTCGGTGCTGCTGGAAGTGCGCAGCCCCCTGGACCCTGCACTGCTGGAGCAGGCCCTGCGAGCCCTGGTTG
The DNA here is from genome assembly GCF_056725765.1 of Pseudomonas shiyinii. Classification (NCBI taxonomy): domain Bacteria; kingdom Pseudomonadati; phylum Pseudomonadota; class Gammaproteobacteria; order Pseudomonadales; family Pseudomonadaceae; genus Pseudomonas; species Pseudomonas shiyinii. The sequence continues at coordinate 1,953,805 of NZ_CM161522.1, forward strand.
GGCACCATGATGCCCTGCGCCTGGCATTCACCGAGGGGCGCGCCACGCACTTGACGCTGGAGCAGTTGCGCACGCAGTGGGCCCAGCGCCCTTTGCTGTGGACCACCCAGGTGGATTCGCCACAGGCGCTGGAGGCCGCCTGCAGCGAGGCCCAGGCCAGCCTGCAGTTGGCCCGTGGCGAGCTGCTGCGCGGCCTGCTGGCGGACCTTGGTGACGGCACCCAGCGCCTGCTGCTGGCGATCCACCACCTGGTGGTCGATGGCGTGTCCTGGCGCATCCTGTTCGACGACCTGCAACAGGCCTACCGCCAAGGGGCCGCCGGACAGCCGCTGGCCTTGCCGGCCAGGACCTGCAGCTACCAGCAGTGGGGCCAGCGCCTGGGCGAGCATGCCCGCGGTACCGCCCTCGATACCCTGGCGCACTGGCGCACCCTGGCGGGCAAGGCGAACGAGCTGCCCTGCCGCGACCCGCAGGGCAGCCAGCTGGCGCGCCATGCCCACAGCGTCTACACCCGGCTGGACCGCACGCTCACCCAGCAGCTGCTGCGCCAGGCGCCGGCGGCTTATCGCACGCAGGTCAACGACCTGCTGCTCACCGCCCTGGCCCGCGTGCTGGTGCGTTGGACCGGCCAACCGCAGGTGCTGGTGCAGCTGGAAGGCCATGGCCGCGAAGCGTTGTTCGACGACATCGACCTGTCGCGCACCGTGGGCTGGTTCACCAGCCTGTTCCCGGTGAGCCTGGCTCCGACAGGCGATCTGGGCGAGTCGATCAAGGCGGTCAAGGAGCAGCTGCGCGCCGTACCCGACAAAGGAGTCGGCTTCGGCATCCTGCGCTACCTGGGCGAGCCGCAGGTGCGCGCGGAGCTTGCGGCCTTGCCGCGCCCACGCATCACCTTCAACTACCTGGGGCAGTTCGACGCCAGCCTCGACGCCCGCGACGACCTGTTCCTACCCGCCCGCGAGGGGCGTGGCGCGGAGCAGGGCGAAGGGGCCTTGCTGGGCAACTGGCTGAGCCTCAACGGGCAGGTCTACGACGGTGAGTTGAGCCTTGGTTGGACCTTCAGCCGCGAATGCTTCGACAGCGAGGTCATCGAAGCGCTGGCCCAGGCCTATGGCCAGGAGCTGGCGCTGTTGGTCGAACACTGCATGAACCCAGGCAACCGTGGCCTGACGCCTTCGGACGTGCCCCTGTCGGGGCTCGGCCAGGCGCAACTGGAGCGCCTGGAAGCCGGCGGGCGGGTGATCGACGATGTCTATCCGCTTTCGCCCATGCAGCAGGGCATGCTGTTCCATGCCCTGTACGACGAGGCGCGCCATGAATACGTCAACCAGATGTGGGTGGATGTGCAGGGGCTCGACGAGGCGCGCTTCGTTGCCGCCTGGCAGCAGGTCGTGACCCGTCACGACAGCCTGCGCAGCTGTTTCGATTGGCGCGACGAACCGGCGCAGCAACTGGTCTGCCGCACGTTGCCCGACAGCGTGCGAATCATCGAAAGCGCGACGCAGGCCGACCTGCTGGCCCTGGCCCGCGAAGAACGCGAACACGGCTTCGACCTGGCCCAGGCACCGCTGCTGCGCCTGCTGCTGGTGCGCACCGGGCCTGGCCGTCATCGGTTGATCTACACCAACCACCACATCCTGCTCGACGGCTGGAGCAATGCCCAACTGCTGGGCGAAGTGCTGCAGTGCTACCACGGGCAGTCGCTGGCGCCCCAGCAGGGCCGCTACCGGGACTACATCCAATGGTTGCAAGGCCAGGACCGCAGCCACACCGAGGCCTTCTGGAAGGCGCGCCTGGCGCGCATCCCGGGGCCCACGCACCTGGCCCTGGCCTTCGCCCAGGCTGGCCAGGGTACGCCTGGGCACGCCAATGGCCACACCTACCGCACCTATGACCAGGCGCGCACGCGTGCGCTCGGCGAATTCGCCCGGCGCCACAAAATCACCCTCAATACGCTGATGCAGGCTGCCTGGCTGCTGTTGTTGCAGCGCTATACCGGGCAGGATTGCGTCGCCTTCGGCGCCACCGTGGCGGGCCGCCCGGCGGCGCTGCCCGGCATCGAGCAGCAGGTCGGGCTGTTCATCAACACCTTGCCGGTGATCGCCGAGGTCCAGGGGGGCCAGGCCATGGGCCAATGGTTGCAAGGTATCCAGCAGGAGAACCTGGCGATCCGCGACCACGAGCATACGGCCCTGGTGGATATCCAGCGCTGGGCCGGGCTGGGCGCCACGCCGCTGTTCGACAGCCTGCTGGTGTTCGAGAACTACCCGATCTCCGAGGCGTTGGCGCAGGGCGAGGACAGTACGCTGCGCTTCGGCGAAGTGGTCAACCATGAGCAATCCAACTACCCGCTGTCGCTGGCCATCAGCCTGGGCGAGCAGCTGACCCTGCATTATTGCTTCGACCAGAGCCTGTATGGCGAGCTGGCCATCGAGCAGCTGGCAGACAGCTTCGACAGCCTGCTGCTGCAGGTGCTCCAGGCCTTGCCGCACACGCCGGTCGGCGCCTTGCACGCATGTACGCCTGCCCAGTGCAAGCAGGTCTTGGAGGCCTGGAACGGCCCGGGCCGCGATTACCCGATGCAGCGGCCGGTGCATGCGCTATTCGAGGACTGGGCGGCGCGCACGCCCCATGCTCCGGCCGTGGTGTTCGGTGATCAGTGCCTGGATTACACCACCCTCAACCAGCGCGCCAATCGCCTGGCCGCGGCACTCATCGCCCGGGGCGTGGGCCCCGAAGTGCGGGTGGCCATCGCCCTGGAACGCTCGCCGCGCATGCTGGTGGCTTTGCTGGCGGTGCTCAAGGCCGGCGGCGCCTACCTGCCGCTGGACCCGGAGTACCCGGCCGAACGCCTGGCCTACATGCTCAAGGACAGCGGTGCCGGCTTGCTGCTGAGCGAGGCAATAACCCTCGAACGCCTGCCGACGCAAGGGTTGGAGGTGCTGTTGGTGGATCAGGTCGAAGGCGTCGGTGAGGCTGAAAACCCTCAGGTAGCAGTAGACCCGAACCACCTGGCCTACATCATCTACACTTCCGGCTCCACCGGCCAACCCAAGGGCGTGGCGGTGGCCCACGGGCCGCTGGCCATGCACGTGCAGGCCATCGCCGAGCGCTACGACATGCGCCCGGACGACTGCGAGCTGCACTTCATGTCGTTCGCCTTCGACGGTGCCCATGAGCGCTGGCTGACCTGCCTGACCCAGGGCGCCAGCCTGCTGGTGCGCGACAACACGCTGTGGACGCCGGAGCAGACCTACGCACAGATGAAGGCCCACGGGGTGACCGTGGCGGCCTTCCCGCCAGCGTACCTGCAGCAACTGGCCGAACATGCCGAACGCGAGGGTCAGCCCCCGGCGGTGCGGGTGTACTGCTTCGGTGGCGACGCCGTGCCCCAGGCCAGCTACGAGCTGGCACGCCGGGCCCTGCGCCCGAGCTGGATCATCAACGGCTACGGCCCCACCGAGACGGTGGTGACGCCCTTGCTCTGGAAGGCCGGGCAGGGCACCGAGTGCGGCGCGGCCTATGCGCCCATCGGCGAGCGCGTCGGCCTGCGCAGCGCCTACGTGCTGGATGGCGAACTGAACCTGGTGCCGCAAGGCATCGTGGGGGAGCTGTACCTGGGCGGTGAGGGCCTGGCGCGGGGCTACCTGGGGCGTGCCGGCCTGAGCGCCGAGCGCTTCGTGGCCGACCCGTTCAGCACGGGCGGGCGGCTGTACCGCACCGGTGACCTGGTGCGCCAGCGCGCCGACGGGGTGATCGACTACCTCGGGCGGGTGGACAACCAGGTGAAGATCCGTGGTTTCCGTATCGAACTGGGCGAGATCGAGGCGCGCCTGCTGGAGCAGGCCGGGGTGCGCGAGGCGGTGGTGCTGGCCCGCCCGGGCCTGAGCGGCCAGCAGCTGGTGGCCTACGTGGTGCCCGACGAGGCGGGCGACCCGAGCCTGCGCGAGCGCCTGCGCCAGGCCCTGCGTGCGCGGCTGCCGGACTACATGGTACCGACCGCCTGGCTGCTGCTCGAGCGCCTGCCGCTGACCCCGGCCGGCAAGCTGGACCGCAAAGCCTTGCCCGCACCGGACCTGGCCCAGGCCCAGGCCCAGGACGCCTACGAGGCGCCCCAGGGCGAGCTGGAAACCCGCCTGGCCGAACTCTGGGCCCAGGTGCTCAAGCTCGAACGGGTCGGGCGCACCGACAACTTCTTCGAGCTCGGTGGCGACTCGATCGTCTCCATCCAGCTGGTCAGCCGAGCGCGTGCCCAAGGCCTCCATTTCACCCCCAAGGACCTGTTCAACCAGCAGACCGTACAAGCGCTGGCCCAGGTCGCCCAACATGGGGCGGCGCCCGTGATGATCGAGCAGGCTCCGGCCCGTGGCGAGCAGCCGTTGCTGCCGGTCCAACAGTGGTTCTTCGAACAGTCGATCCCTGACCGTCATCACTGGAACCAGTCGGTCCTGTTGCGCCCGCTGCAGGCGCTGGACGCCGAGCGGCTGGCGCAGGCCCTGCGCGCCCTGGTCATGCATCACGATGCCCTGCGCCTGTGCTTCAGCGAGCAGGCCGGTGGCTGGCAAGCCGAATACCGCAGCGCCGCGCACCTTCCACAGGACCTGCTGTGGTGCGTTCAGGTGGAAGACGCCCAGGCACTGGAGCACGCCTGCGAACAGGCCCAGCGCAGCCTCGACCTGCAGGCGGGGCCGTTGCTGCGCGCCGTGCTGGCGACCCTGGGCGATGGCTCCCAGCGTCTGTTGCTGGCGGTCCACCACCTGGTGGTCGACGGCGTGTCCTGGCGCATCCTCTTCGACGACCTGCAAGCGCTCTATCAGGCGCCGGAAGCTGCCTTGCCCCCACGCACCAGTTCGCTCAAGGTCTGGGCCGAGCGCTTGCAAGCCTGGGCCCTGGGGGCGGGCGCCGACGAGGTGGCGTTCTGGCAGGCGCACCTGGAGGGCAGCGATGATCAACTGCCTTGCGATCACCCCGGTGGCAGCCTGCACGGGCGCTTTGCCGCCAGCGTGCACAACCAGCTCGATACCGACCTGACCCGACGCCTGCTGCAACAAGCGCCGGCGGCCTACCGCACCCAGGTCAACGACCTGCTGCTGACCGCCCTGGCGCGGGTCATCGCGCGCTGGAGCGGGCAGGACCGTGTGCTGGTGCAGCTCGAAGGCCATGGCCGCGAGGACCTGTTCGACGACATCGACCTGACACGCACCGTCGGCTGGTTCACCAGCGTCTTTCCGGTCTGCTTGCGCCCCTGCGCGGACCTGCCGGGGTCGCTCAAGGCGATCAAGGAGCAGCTGCGGGCGATCCCGGGCAAAGGCCTGGGCCTGGGCGTGCTCCAGCGGTTCGCCGACGACACCACCCGCGCGCAACTGGCGGGCCTGCCGCAGCCGCGCATCACCTTCAACTACCTGGGCCAGTTCGATGCCAGTTTCGATCAGGCGCAGGGCCTGTTCGTACCGGCCGAAGAAAGCGCCGGCCGCCAGGAACATGCCGATGCCCCGCTGGGCAACTGGCTGTCGATCGGTTGCCGGGTGTTCGCGGGCGAACTGGGCGTCCACTGGACCTTCAGCCGCGACCTGTTCGACCTGGCCACGGTCGAGCGCCTGGCCGAGGCCTTCCGTGAGGAACTGGCGAGCCTGGTAGCGCACTGCTGCGACGAAACCCAGGGCGGCCTGACCCCTTCGGATGTGCCGCTGGCTGGGCTGGTCCAGGCGCAACTGGACGCCTTGCCGGTGCCGGCACGGCAGGTCGAGGACCTCTACCCGCTGTCGCCCATGCAACAGGGTATGTTGTTCCATGCATTGGCCGATGCCCACAGCGGCGACTACGTCAACCAGATGCATGTGGCGGTCAGCGGCCTGGACGAGCCGCGCATGACGGCGGCCTGGGACGCGGTGCTGATGCAGCACGAAAGCCTGCGCAGCCTGTTCCTCTGGCAGCTGGAGCAGCCCCGGCAATTGGTTTGCCGGCACGTGGCCGGCAGCTTGCAGGTGCTCGACTGGACGCACCGTGACGTATCGGACGCCGATCTTGCGCAACTGGCGCGCCAGGAGCGCGAGCGCGGCTTCAGGCTGGACCAGGCACCCTTGCTGCGCCTGTGCCTCGTGCGCCTGGGCCAGGGGCGTCATCACCTGATCTACACCAGCCACCACATCCTCATGGACGGCTGGAGCAATGCCCAGCTGCTGGGCGAAGTGTTGCAGCGCTACAGCGGCGAGGCGGTTGCCGCGCCGACGGGGCGTTACCGCGACTACATCGCCTGGCTGCAGCGCCAGGACCTGGCCGCCAGTGAAGCCTTCTGGAAAGGCCGGGTGGCCCGGCTGGGGGCACCGACCGCACTGGCCCAGGCGCTGCCCAAGCCTGCCGGCTCGGGCCATGGCGACTACTACCGCACCCTGGATGCAGTGCACTGCGAGTGCCTGGAACGGTTCGCGCGGCAGCAGAAAGTCACCCTCAACACTTTGCTCCAGGCCGCCTGGCTGGTGCTGTTGCAGCGCTACACCGGTCAGCAGACGGTGGCCTTCGGCGCCACCGTGGCGGGTCGCCCACCGGAGCTGCGCGGTATCGAGCGGCAGGTGGGGTTGTTCATCAACACCCTACCGGTGATCGCAACGCCGGACCTCGACCAACCGTTGTTGCCTTGGCTGCAGCAGTTGCAGCAAGACAACCTCGCGGCCCGTGAGCACGCGCACACGCCGCTGTTCGAGATCCAACGCTGGGCAGGCCAGAGCGGCGTAGCACTGTTCGACACGCTGCTGGCCTTCGAGAACTACCCAGTGTCCGAAGCGCTGGCCCAGGGGCCGGACATCGGCCTGGTGTTCGGCGAGGTACACAATCAGGAGCAGACCAGCTATCCGCTGTGCCTGGCGGTCAACCTGGGCGCGCAGCTGTCGTTGCATTTCAGCTATGACCAGGCGTGTTTCGACGGTGCCACCGTGGCGCAGATCGCAGGCAGCCTGGAGACGCTGCTGGCGCAATTGGCCCAGGGCGATGCACAGACGCGCCTTGGCGAACTGACCCTGTTGTCGTGCGCTGCGGCCGAGGACCAGCAGCTTGCCTGGAACTCGACGTCCGTGGCGTATGACCTGGCGTGCACCGTGCATCAACGCTTCGAGCGGCAGGCCGCGGCCCAGCCCCATGCCCCGGCCCTGACCTTCGCTGGCCAGCAACTGAGCTACGCCGAACTCAACGCCCGGGCCAACCAACTGGCGCACCTGTTGATCGCCCGTGGCGTGGGGCCGGATGTGCGGGTCGGCATCGCCGCCGAACGTTCGCTGGAGATGGTGGTGGGCCTGCTGGCCATCCTCAAGGCCGGTGGCGCCTACGTGCCGCTGGACCCGGAATACCCGCGCGAGCGCCTGGCCTACATGCTCGAGGACAGTGGCGTGAAGCTGCTGCTGACCCAGCGCCGGCTGTTGGCCGAGCTGCCGGTGGAGGGCGTCGACTGCCTGCTGCTCGATGCGCTTGAGCGGGATGCGCAGCCGACCCACAACCCGGACGTGGCGGTGGACGGCGAAAACCTGGCCTACGTGATCTACACCTCAGGCTCCACCGGCAAGCCCAAGGGGGCCGGCAACCGCCATGCCGCGCTGGTCAACCGCCTGTGCTGGATGCAGGAAGCGTACGGGCTGACCACGGCAGACACGGTGCTGCAGAAGACCCCGTTCAGCTTCGACGTGTCGGTGTGGGAGTTCTTCTGGCCCTTGATGGAAGGCGCACGGCTGGTGCTGGCGGCGCCGGGCGCGCACCGCGACCCGGCGCGCCTGGTCGAGCTGATCGAGGCCGAGGCGGTGAGCACGCTGCACTTCGTGCCGTCGATGCTGCAAGCGTTCCTGCAAGACCCGGGTGTCGAACGTTGCCGCAGCCTGCGGCGCATCGTCTGCAGCGGCGAGGCGCTGCCGGTGGATGCGCAGCAGCAGGTGCTGGCGCGGCTGCCGTGGGCCGGGCTGTACAACCTGTACGGCCCGACCGAGGCGGCCATCGACGTGACCCACTGGACGTGCCTGGACGAAGGCCGCGACAGTGTGCCGATCGGCCGCCCGATCGCCAACCTGGCCTGCCATATCCTGGATGCGAGCCTGGAGCCGGTCCCGGCGGGTGTGCTGGGCGAGCTGTACCTGGCCGGCGTGGGCCTGGCGCGGGGTTACCACCGCCGCCCGGGGCTGAGCGCCGAACGCTTCGTTGCCAGCCCGTTCGTGGCGGGGGAGCGGATGTACCGCACCGGCGACCTGGCGCGCTACCGGCCTGATGGGGTGATCGAATACGCCGGTCGCCTGGATCACCAGGTCAAGCTGCGCGGCCTGCGTATCGAGCTGGGCGAGATCGAGGCCCGACTGCTGGAGCATGCGTGGGTGCGCGAGGCGGTGGTGGTCGCCGAGGACGGCAAGCGCCTGCTCGGCTATGTGGTGCTGGCCGACGCGCACGCGGGTTGGCAGCAAGTGTTGGCTGATCATCTGGCCGGGCACTTGCCCGAGTACATGGTGCCGAGCCAATGGCAGGCCCTGGCGCGCATGCCGCTGAGCCCGAACGGCAAGCTGGAGCGGCGCGCCTTGCCGAAGATCGAGGCGGGGGCCCAAGCGGCCTACGTGGCGCCACAAGGCGAGCGGGAACAGGCCCTGGCCGAGGTCTGGGCGCAGGTGCTGCAGGTGCCGCAGGTCGGGCGCGACGACAACTTCTTCGAGTTGGGTGGCCATTCGCTGCTGTCGCTCAAGCTGCTCGACGCCCTGCGTCGGCAGTTGGGCATCGAGGTGTCGCTGAGCCGCTTCATGGCCAACCCGAGCGTTGCCCGCCTGGCCGCGAGCCTGGCCTCACCGGCTGCGCAGGAACCTTCGTTGCTGGTGCACCTGGGGGGCGACCCGGGGTGCCAACCGTCGTTGTTCTGCTTCCATCCCAGCTACGGCTCGGTCTATTGCTACCAGCCGTTGGCCCAGGCCGTGCGCGACCTGTTCTGCGTGCAAGGGGTGGTGTGCGAGGCGTTCGTCCAGGGGCACTGGCAACCCACCACCTGGGACGCCATGGTGCAGCGCTACACCCGCCAGTTGCTCCAGGCCCAGCCCGAGGGGCCGTTCCACCTGCTGGGTTGGTCGCTGGGCGGCAACCTGGCGATGAGCGTGGCACGGCAACTGGAGCTGGCCGGACGAGAAGTGGCCTTCCTGGGCATGCTCGACGCACCGCCACCGGCCGCGGTGAAACCGTTCTGGGACCTGCTCGCCGAGGCCAAGGCCCAGGCGCCGGACCATGAACAGGACGATCACGGTCAGGGGCGTGTGGCATTGCTGTCGCTGCTGTTCCCCGAGCGTGAAGCCCAGTTCCGCGACCTGGCCGCCAGCCTGGTCGGCCTGCCGCTGGAGACGGTGCAGGCGCAGGTGCTGGCCTGGACGCGTCGGGAATTGCCGGAGCAGTTCGAGCTGATCGAGGGGCTGATCCTGCAGAACCGTGACCTGGACAACGCCCTGCGCATCAAGCCACAGCTCGATGCCTTGTTGCAGGCGTTCCGCTATGAGCCAACCGAGGTCGCCCCGGCCTGCTGGTGGGCCGGCCGCGACAAGCCGCAGGCGTTGGTCGAGGTCATCGAGGCGCATCTGGAGCAGGCCCTGGCGCCGGTGGCGTTGGCCCACTCACAGGTGCTCGACAGCGACCATGACCAGATCGTCAACAGCGCGCAGTGGCTGGCATCGCTGCGGCGGTTGCTGGAGCGCAGCTTGCAAAGCGCATGAGCCTGTCAGATCGAGCGCCGCCCGCGCGGCGCTCGATCTTATGGGCTGCACCCGTCTGAAGCCCCACACACAGGAATCGCGGGCCCGCTGATTTAGCGGCAATGGCTGTCGATCAGTGCTTTGGTCGACGTGGACAGCGCGTCGCTGAAGGCCTTGAGCGCAGGCGGCAGGTCGCCTTCTTGGGCGGCCACATGGCTGTTGATCACATCCTGGGCCTGCTTGAGCCGGGGGTTGCTGTTGAGCACGATTTCCCGGGCCGAAAGTTCCTTGAGCAGGTTCAGGCACAGGTGGCGCCCTTGCTCGGAAATGCCCACATACAGCGAGATGAGGTGCTCGTTGGTCTGTACCCTGATGAAACGCACGTGCTCGGCGAACGTATGGAACCGCGGGTGGTACATCTCGGTGAAGGCGCCAGGTTGCGGATAGGCTTCCTGGCCCTTTTTCTTTTCATCGGCCCAGACCGCGTCGGACTTGATCTGATTGCAGTCGAAGCACGCCACCGCCAGGTTCCAGAAATGGAAGGTGTACTGGACGAAATCGACCCGTGGCAGGATGTGTTCGATGGGCTTGGCGTGGGCGATGTTGACCAACGGGCGCTGGCAATAGCAGCACAGGTGGTTTTGTTCTTTTTCCAGGAAACTGCGCAAGGCCTTGCGGATCGAGGGGCCGGTCACGCCCGAGGTCTGGTGCTGTTTGAATTTGCTCAGTTCGGTCCACAGGTCGGTCGTAGACGGAGCCAGCCCTTTTCTACGGCGTTCGAACTCGGCGATGGCCCGTTGTTTTTGCTCGAGCAGGTGCTTCCATGCCTGTGGCCGGTGTATCGCCCGCTCATGACAGTCATCCTTGTAGCGGGCCTCTACGGCATCCATCTGTTTCTGGGTCAAATCAGCCATGGTGGGGCTCGCTTTGCGCACGCAGCATAAGAATCGCGCCCAAGGTCTTTTCAATCAGGTCGATGTCGTTGGCCGGGCGTGTGTCGCTACCGGTCTGGCCGCTCTTGCGAATGGTCGCCTTGAACGCCTCGAGCTTCTCGATGGCTTCGTTGGCCTGGTCAACGACGCCGGCCTGTTCATTCGCCGCCTCGATCAGCGAGGCCACCAGCTTGGCGCAGCGTTCATGCACCTCGCGGTTGTGCGGGGTGTAGGTTTCGAAACCATCCATCAGCAAGGTTTCGACCGAATGGCGTTCCTCGACGGGGATCTCCTCCAGCTCTCCGACCCTGGATACGTAGCAGATGTCCTGTGCGGCGGCGTTGGCGATCAGGATAGGCGAGTGGGTGGCGACCACGAAGGCGATCTGCAGGCGTTCGCTCAGCACGCTCAAGACCCGAGGGAGCCGCTGCTGCCAACTGACGTGCAGGCTGATTTCGGGTTCGTCGATCAGGAAGGTGGCATCCCTGGTGGCCGATGCGATGATCCGGGTCAGCAGGTTGAGGATGCCTTGCTCGCCGGAGCTGAGATTGTCGAAGGGGATGGTCCGGTGGCCTTCGCGGATGAAGTTCACAGCGTAATGCTTGACCAGGCCCTTTTCTGTATTGAGGTACGCCCGGTCATCGTTGTCTGACAAATCCAGGGTATTGGGGCGCCGGTTTCCTTCCGGGTCATAGCTGAGTTCGGACTTCAGGATCAGGTAGATCTTGGGGTTGAAGCCGATCAACTCCAGGCATTCGCTGAGTAGCTGGACGTGAGTGCCGTCCTGCGAGATGGCCACTATTTCCTTGGCAATCGTGTTTTTGCGCGCACCTTTGTAGGTAAAGAGATGGCCTTCATCAGGAAAACGATCGGCATGGGACATGGGCAGGCCAATGGTGCGTTTCCTGGCCGCCTGCAACTGATGGACGATATCCCTGAGCAGGAAGCTTTTGCCTTCGCCGTTGTTGCCGATGACGTAGATGCAGCGGTGGCTGTCGCTGCGCTCCAGTGCCTGGGCGATCAATCGACTGTTATCCGACAATGCCGGCCGTGAGGGCTCGCCAGGTGGGGCCTTGAGGTAGGGGCGGCTGGCCAGGCGTGTCTTGCCGATGAGCTTCGGTCTTTTGTCCACGGCATTGCACAGCCCGACGATCGGGCGGAAGCCATCATGGAAGTAGCTGTTGACGAACTTCAATACATCGCGAGAAAGAAAGTCCAGATGGCTATGCGCTGCACGGCCTTGCCAGAGGTTGTAGATACAGCCGGCCAGCAGCATGCGCTCGATACCGTCCAGAGGGGGCAGTGCGCTGTTCGAAAGGGAGACATCGATGTACAGCGTATCGCGCTGGGGCGGCTGGGTATTGATGATGATCGCGGTGCAGTGGTCCGAGGGCGTGGGCAGGCTGCTGAAATCGATCAGTGCCTCGATGTGCGCCCGGCTCTCGGTCAGCGCGAGCAAGCGCTTCCATGTGTCGGTCGTCTCTGCACGGGTCCAGTTCACGATCAGCACCAGCCGGGCATTGCCGATCTCCAACACGTTCTCGAGCGTTGACAGCAGCGTTGTGTGATCGGCGAGCGGCCAGTCCAGCAGGTAGGTCGGCTGGCCGAAGCGGTAGTCCAGGGCATGGGTGAACCTGGCATCGATGCCATTGGCCGCCAGGCGCAGGCTGATGAGATTTCGATGGCGGTCGGATAGGTTCTTGGACATGGGAAACGATGGTTTGGGCGACTTGCCCAGCAACCCGAGTGAGAGTTCGGCGGTGTTGGGAAGCGCTTCGAACAACGGGGTCGACAACGTCGCTTGCAGGGTGCCGACCAATGCGGCGACCAGTTTCGGGTGGCGGTAATCGATACCGACTTCCTGCGAAATGGATCTGGCGGCCAGGTGAGTAATCAGGAACGCAGTATCTTTGCGTGATTTGAGAAGCCGTTCGGCCTTGTTCTTCAACTGATTATGGATATCGATAGCGACCTGCTCGAGCAACGGATCGTCCATCAGCCATGTCGCGAATTGGTATTGGTCGAAGGTAGGCACCCCGGTACGGGCGACCGCAACCAGCATCAGTAGGAGTCGAGCATCCTGCGAAAGATCGGTAATCGCTTTCACGTCCTGTTCGAGCGCTTCGATCAACTTCTCTGCCGCGATTTCGCGGTCGTCATGGTACATGGTGGGGTCCTGATCGTGTGGAAGAGCGCTTCCGTGGCCGGTAGTGGCTCGTGGCCATCAAGGCGCTATTTGATCAGGTTTGTCCGGTTGGATTCAATGACGCAGGGGGTCGCGTTGCGGCCCTTTCGCGGCACAAGGCCGCTCCTACAGAGCTCTGCGTACGCCTGTAGGAGCGGCCTTGTGCCGCGAAAGGGCTGCGCAGCAGCCCCAGGTTTTCGATCAGTAGCTGTACTTCAAGGTCATCAGCACATTACGCGGGTCGCCATAGAAGTTGTGGTCGTAGTCGATGGCCGAGTAGTACTTCTTGTCGAAAATGTTGTTGACGTTCAGCGCCGCCGACAGGTTCTTGTCGATCTGGTAGGCGATGCGGCCGTTCCAGATCGAATAGCCACCTTGTTCGCGTCCGTAGTAGCCAAACCCTGCGGAAGAGCTCTGGCTGTTGACACCGGCACCCACCGAGAACTTGCTCCAGTCACCCGGCAACTGGTAGTTCGCCCAGGTGCGCAGGATGTGCTTGGGCGTCTGGGTGTTGGCCGAGATGTTGCCGGCGGTCGCCGGCTCCTCGTCCTTGTACTTGAGCAGGTTGAGGGTGTAGGCGGCATACAGCTGCAGGCCTTCGGCCACCTCGCCGCTGACCTCGGCCTCGAAACCGCGGCTCAGGATGGTACCGGAGGGGCGATAGCAGGTACCGCCGCAAGAGGCGTTGGCCACATCGCTCGGGATGCTGGCATCCGGCATCGGGATGTTGTCCTGCTCCATCTGGTACAGCGCGAAGGTGGTGATCAGGCGGCCTTCGTTGTGTTCGCCCTTCAGGCCGATCTCGTAGCTCTTGCCGGTGCGCGGGTCGAGCAGGCTGCCCTCGGCGGTGCGCTGGGTCTGCGGCTTGAAGATCTCGGTGTAGCTGGCGTACGCGTTCCAGGTCGGGTCGAGCTTGTACACAAGGCCGGCATAGGGGGTGACCTTGCCGTGCTTCTGCGCCACGCTACGGCTGGCACCCCAGGGGCCGTCGGAGGTGAACACGGTGCGGAAGTCCGACACCCGGCTGCCGACGATCAGCGACAGGTCGTCGGTCAGCGCGTAGTTGGCGACGCCGTAGACGCCTTTCTGGGTGGAGTCGTAGGCATCGTCCCATTTGTTGGCCGCGTAGATCGACTCATCGCTCGGCTCCTCGCGGTTGGGCACGTAGTTGAAGATATCGATCGGCCTGACCCAGTTGTAGCGTGCGCCCCACACATCATGGCTCTTGAGCTTGGAGGCGTTGGCACCGAAGGTCAGGCCGAGCTTGCGGCCGAACAGTTCGGTATCGCCGCTGGCATTGATGTCGCCGCCCCAGTGCTCGGAGAAGTAGTCGAAGACATAGGCATCGCCCACCAGGGTATTGGGTGGGCCGAGGCGGCCACGGCGCTGCAGGTACTTGAAGTCGTTGAACTCTCGGACATTGATGAAGGTGCCCTTGAGCTTCCAGCTGTCGTTGAGCTGGTGGGCGATGTCCAGGTAGTAGGTGTCCTGGGTCTTGTCCCAGTTGTCCCAGGTGGTGCCCAGGTAGGTCGAGCGGCCCAGCTTGGGCATCGAGCCATCGCTGTAGTTGGGAATGCCCATGAAGTTGGGGGTGGCATCCACCCGCTCGTGGCTGTAGCCGATGCCGACGGTGGTGTCGGGCGTCAGGTCGTAGTCGAGCGCTGCGTAGATCGTCTGGTTGTCGGAGCCGACATAATCGACGAAGGAATTGGCCGTGTCGTAGTCCAGGACGATGCGACCGCGCAGCTTGCGTTGCGCATCCAGCGCCCCGGCCGCATCCACCTGGGCGCCGTAGCGATCCCAGCTGCCGGCCTTGGCGGTGATGTTGAGCAGCGGCTCGGCGGTAGGGCGCTTGCGCACCAGGTTGACCGCACCTGAAGGATCGCCACCGCCCTCGAGCAGGCCCTGCGGGCCACGCAGCACTTCGACGCGGTCGAGGATGGCGGTCTGGCCGCCGAAGCTAGAACCTCGGGCATACAGCTGGCGCTCCAGGGGTACGCCATCGTATTGGAAACTGTTGATGAAGAAGCCGCGGGAATAGAACTGGTGGCCGGTGAACGACGGCACGGCGGTGATGCCGGGGGAGGCGAGCAGGGCCTCGGTGACATTGGTGATGTCCTGGTCCTGCATGCGCTGCTGGGTGACCACGCTCACCGACTGTGGGATCTCCTTGATGCTCTTGACGCCCTTGCCGATGGTGGTCATGGGCGAGGCGTAGGAGTGGGAGCCCTCGGTGGTGACGGTCATCTGCCGGCTGCTGATCAATACATTGTCCAGGTTGACCACGTCCGCTTCGGCCCGGGACGTGTTGAGGATGACCGTGTCGCCAGTGATCTGGTAACGGATGTCGGTGTGCTGCAGCAGGCGGTCGAGTACCTGGCTCGGTTCCATCTCGCCCTGCACGGCAGCCACGCGCGCGTCCTTGATCGCCTCGGGGCTGTAGAGGATCTGCAGGTTGGCCTGGCGGCCCAGGTCCTGCAACGACTTCGACAGGCTCTGGGCCGGGATGTCGATCGCCACCGGGTGCGCGTTGGCCTGGCAGGCGTAGCCGAGCACGACAGCGGCGGCCAGGGTCAGCAAGGGGCGACGTGGGGCTAGGGTGGTGGTTCTACGGGGTGGGTTGATGCGCATGGATGCTATCCGTCAAGTGCTGGCGTATGTAATTGAGAATTGTTATTGGTAGTGAGACGCATGCCCGCCGAAAAGCCGGAAACTTTTTTTCAAATTCGTGGCGGGCAAGAAAAAGCCCCTGGCTGCTAGACCAGGGGCTTGTCGGGGGAAGGTCAGGCCAGGGCTTTTTCGCTGACGACCTGGCCGCTGTCCATCACCACCAGTTGGTCGGCGATGTCGAAATAGCGGTCATCATGGCTGATCACGATGAGGGTCTTGCCCAGGCGCTTGAGCTCTGGCAACAGCTCGGTATAGAAGATACGGCGGAAGGCCGGGTCCTGGTCGGCGGCCCATTCGTCGAACACCAGCACCGGCCGTTCCTCCAGCCAGGCGCTGACCAACGCCAGGCGCTTGCGCTGCCCGGTGGACAGGTCGGTGGTGGTGAAGGCATCGTCCTTGACCCTCACCTTGTGGCTGATCTCCAGGCGTTCGAGGTAGCGGTTGGCATCCTCGGGCACGTGCCGTTCGCCCTCGACCACCTCATCGAACAGGTAGTAGTCGGCGAAGATGGTGGTGAACAGCTGGCGATAGTCATCCCTGTCGCCGCTGCCGACCACCACCCCATTGAGGCGCACTTCGCCGGACTGCGGCGCGTACAGGCCCAGCAGCAGCTTGATCAGCGTGGTCTTGCCGCCGCCGTTCTGGCCGACGATGAAGACGATCTCGCCCTGCTCGATGCGCAGGTTGACCGGCCCCAGGCAGAAGGGCGTGCTGCCTTCGGCTGCCGGGAAGCTGTAGCGCACATCCTTGAGCTCCAGGCTGTGCAAGGCGGTGGCGCCTGGGCGTTGGTCATCGAGCAACAGGTGTGGCTCGGGGGAGGAGAACTGCTCCGAGAGCTCGGCGATGCGGCGAAAGGCGATCTGCGCCCGGCTGATGATCGGCAGGGTCACCACCAAGTGCTCAAGCGGGCCTTTCATGTACAGCAGGACCAGCACGAAGCCGCTCATCACCGTCTTGTCGCTCGACGGCCACAGCGACTGCAGGGCAAGCGCCAGGCCGATCACCACGAAGAACAGCATCGAGCCGAAGGTCTTGGCCACCACGAACACATTGATCGCGCGCACCTGGATGTCGCGGATGCCATTGGCGGTGCGGCGGATGCGCTGGGTGTACATGCGCTGGCGGCGTGGCCGATGGATACGCAGCTCCTTGGCGCCTTCGGCGAGCGCAGCGTAGTGCTTCTGCAGCTCGTCCTCGGCATCCCGGGCGGCCAGGAAGCCCTTGATGCCTTTACGCCGGGCCAGGTACTGGACGCCGATGCCGATGCCGATGGCCACCAGGATCATCAGGAACATCGGCCAGGACAACAGGGCCAGGTAGCCCAGGCAGCCCAGGGTCACCGTCAGCGAGATCGCCAGCGGCGCGAAGGCGAAGGCGAAGTCGCTGATGGTGTCCACGTCGTGGGTCAGCACCGGGATCAGACGGTGGCTGCGGTAGCCCTCGATCTGCGCGATCGGCGCCGACAGCACCTTTTCGCCCAGGGTCAGGCGCAGGCGGGCGATGATGTGCTGGCCAACATAGTTGGTGCCGATGTCCGACAGGATCGAACTGGTCAGCGCCAACAGGCACAGGCCGGCGAACAGCCCAACCACATGTTGGCTGAGCCCGCCCTCGGCGTGCAGGGCGCCATTGATGGTCGCCAGCAGCACGGTGACGCTCAGCCCGCCGACCATGCCCAGCAGGATCGACAGGCTCACCACCGTGCGAAACGGTCTGAGCAGGGCCAGCAGCTCGCGCAAGGCCCCGCGTGATTGCTTGGTCATTGGCAGGCTCCGCTCAGGCGCGGCTCAGGGCTGCGAGCGGCTGTGCGCCGAGGGCGTGACGGCTCAGGTCCTGGTAGAGCGCCTGACCGATTTCCGCGGCGCGTACCGGCAGCACCGACAACAGCGTATCGCTCAAGCCATGGGACGCTTCGCAAAAGCCCTGCAGGTACACCGAGGCGCGCAGGTCGGGCGTTGCCAGGGCGCGGTAGTTGCGGTCGACCTCGAAATCCTTCAGGTGCTGTTGCAGGGGCGCCAGCAGCTCGCGATGGGAGCGGCGCTCGTAGCCGGTGGCGAGGATCACCGCGTCGTAGCGATGGGTCTGGCGCACGTCGGTGGCCAGGTCGCGCAGGGTCAGTTCGATGCCCTCGGGTGTACCCACCACGTCCTCGATGGTGCGCCGGCACAGCACGGCATGGCGCGGGGTATGGGCGACCTTCTGGCGGTAGAGGATGCCGTAGATACGCTCGATCAAGTCGACATCGACTACCGAATAGTTGGTGTTGTGGTATTCGGCGATGAGCTTGTCGCGCACCGGGCGCGGCTGGTTGAACACAAGGTCGGTGTATTCGGGGGCGAAGATCTCGTTGACGAAGGGGCTGTCGTCGGCAGGCTTGAGCGCCGAGGCCCGCAGGATCATGTCGACCTTGACCGATGGGTAGCTGTCGTTGAGGTCGATGAAGGCTTCCGCGGCGCTCTGGCCCGAGCCGACCACGGCGATGCGCATCGGTTTGCCCTCGTTGCACGGCAGGCGACCGAGCGCGCTCAGGTACTGGGAATGGTGGAACACTCGCGCATCGTCCTTGAAGGCGTGGAACGCCGGTGGGATCTTCGGCGTGCCGCCGCTGCCGACCACCACCGACCGGGCCCGGCGCTGATGCTCGCGGCCATGCTGGTCGCGCGAGACCAGGCGCAGGTGGTCGACCCGGCCCTCGTGCAGCTCAGGCTCGATGCGCAGCACTTCCTCGCCATACACCGCCTGGGTGGCGAAGTGCTCGGCGGCCCAGCGCAGGTAGTCGTTGTACTCCAGGCGGCAGGGGTAGAAGGTGCCCAGGTTGATGAAGTCGGCCAGGCGCTGCTTCTGGTGCAGGTAGTTGACGAAACTGTAGGGGCTGGTGGGGTTGCGCAGCGAAACCAGGTCCTTGAGGAAGGAGATCTGCAGCTCGCTCTGGGTGGCCAGGGTGTTGCCATGCCAGCGGTAGTCGCTCTGCTTGTCGATGAACAGGGCGTCGAGTGCATGGCCGTTGGTTTCGGCGAGCTCTTCCAGTGCAATGGCCAGGGCCAGGTTGGAAGGGCCGAAGCCTACGCCGATGAGGTCGTGGATTTTTTCGGGGCTAGCGGTCTGGCTCATGGGTACGGTTCCTTGGGTGGTCGGGTAGGGGCGCTGTGGGTGGCGCCCCGGGTCCTGCGCAAGTACACCGTTTAGGACGAGCCGGGCGGCGGGGAATTTACCGCCGCCAGGCGCTACAGCTCGCGGATCACGCGAAAGCCCAGCCAGTCGCCCAGGCGTTCGGGGTAGTTGTTGTTGCGGTTGCCCGAGCGCGAGAAGATCGGCGCCTCGCCCCAGTCGTTGCCGCGAATCGAGACGGTCTTGCAGCCGGCCTCGGTCCAGGCGCTGCCATCGCCTGGCGCGCCCTGGTAGCTGTCGTGGTAGCAGTCTTCCACCCATTCGTAGACGTTGCCGTGCATGTCATGCACGCCAAAGGCGTTGGCTGGGTAGCTGCCTACCGGCGAGCTGTAGCTGTAGCCGTCCTTGGGGCCATAGACGTTGGCGTGGCGGCTGATCTGGAGCCCGGCACCTGGGTCGACGGGGAAGGGGAACATGCCGGTGCTGCCGGCTCGGGCGGCGTATTCGCGCTCGGCCTCGCTGACCATGCGGTAGGTCTTGCCGGTCTTTTTCGACAGCCAGCCCACGTAGTCCTTTACGTCGTGATAGCTCATGCACACCGCCGGCTGGCGCGGGCCCTGCTTGTAGCTGGGTTTGCTGGCGGTGCAGCGCCGCCCGGGGCGGTCGTCGCCATCCTTGATCCGCGTGCCGCTTTCCTTGAGGTAGGCATCCCACTCGCCCGCGGTGACCTGGAAGCGGCTGATGGCGAATGGCTTGGCGAAGGTGACCAGGTGCAGCGGGCCTTCATCGTCCTGGCGGCCCTGTTCGTCGGCGGGGGTGCCCATCATGAAGCGGCCGGCGGGCAGCACGACCATCTCCGGGCAGGTGCCGGCGCAATCGCGGAACACCGTGCCGGGTTTGTCGCCGGGGTCGGCAGCCAGGGCCGGAAGGCTGCAGCCGGCCAGCAGGGCGGCCAGGGTCAGGCGGTACAGGGTAGGGGTCATCGCGAATGCCTTGTTCAGAGTTTCTGGGTGACCAGGGCCATGACCCGGTCGATCTGCTGTTCATCGTTGAGCAGGCTGGGGGCGAGGCGGATCACCGGGCCTGCGTCGCGGTACACCGCATCGCTCATCACCTTGTTCGCCACCAGGTGGGCGGCGATGGTGTCCGCGTCTTGGCCCTTGATCCGGAAGAAGGTGAAGCCGGCGGAGAAGGCCTCGCTACGTGGGGTCACCAGTTCGACCTGAGGGTGTTCGGCCAGGCGCGCCTTGAGCAGGCTGTTGAGCTGGTGGATGCGTGCCTGGACGTCGGCCTTGCCCAGTTGCAGGTGCAGCTTGAAGGCTTCGCCCAGGGCCCAGCGGTATTCGAAGGCGTGGTAACCGCCGGGGGTCATGATGGTGGCGAAGTCCTCGTCCCGGGAGAAGGTGGCGACGCTGGGGGTGAGGTTGTCCATCTTGGTGGAGGCGGCGCAGATGATGCCGGTACCCCGTGGGCCGAACATCCACTTGTGGGTGCCGGCGATGAAGTAGTCGCAGTTGAAGTCGGCGAAGCGCTGGTTTTCCACGCCGAAGCCATGCACGCCATCGACCACGTAGAGAATGCGCTGCGCTTCGCTGCGTTCGCGATTGTGCCGGCGCACCAGCTCGCCGATCTCGCCCACCGGCAGCTTGACGCCGCTGCCCGAGTGCACCCAGGTCATGCCCAGCACCCGGGTTTCGGGGCGCAGGTTTTGCTCGATCGTGCTCAGCACCTGGTCGCTGGATACCTCCCAGGGCCTGTCGAACAGGCGGATCTTGCGCACCGGTGTGCCCTGGCGCTGAGTGCGGAAGGCCAGGGCTTTGTGGGTCGAGTAGTGTTCGTGCTCGGTGGTGAGGATTTCCTGGCCGGGGGCGAGCTTCAGGCCACCATAGATCATGGCCAGGCCTTCGGTGGTGCTGCCGGTCAGGGCGATCTGCCGTGGGCCGACCTCCAGGTAGCGAGCGGCCCAGTCGCGTACTTCGTCTTCGCGCTGCCATTCGTATTGGCTTTCCCAGTCCATGAGGGCGGCTGGGTTGCGGTCCAGGTCGGCGCGGTGGCGGTCGATGGCGGCTTGCACCGGGCGCGGGTGGGCGGTGACCAGGAAGTTGGCGAAGTGCGCCACCTGTGGGTCCAGTGGGAACAGCGCGCGCAGCTGGCGCCACTTGTCCGGGCCGGTCAACCGCGGCGGCATGGGCTCGGCCGCCAGGGCGCCGGGCAGCAAGGGCAGGGTGGCAGCAGCCAGGCCGGCCTGCTTGAGAAAGGTGCGACGGGTGTTCATGGGGCGGCGTGCCTTGTTGGGTGGGTGGGGCTCAGTGGCGGGCGGCGACGGGGCGGCCGGCGTCCTGCACTTGCTGCCAGACCCGCAGGAAATTACCGGCCCAGAGCTTGGCGATGTCGGCTTCGCTGTAGCCGCGGGTAAGCAGCTCGGCGGTGACGTTGCGGATCTCGCTGACATCCTTCCAGCCGTCCAGGCCGCCGCCTTCGTTGAAGTCCGAACTGATACCGACGTGGTCGATACCGACTTTCTTCACCGTGTAGTCGATGGCGTCCACATAAGCCTTGAGGCTGGCCTTGGGTTCCTGCTCGAGGATGCCGTAGAGCCCGCTGGCGTATTCGCCGAAGCGTTTTTCCGGCCAGATGGCGATCGCCGGGTCGCCCGGCATCAGGGCGTAGTTCAGGTCCTTGAGCGGACCGAGGTCGAAGCGCGCGCGCAAGGCGTCGAGCTTGTCCAGGGTCGGTTGGCTCAGGGGCTGCAGATAGCCTGAGAACCCCACCACCTGGACCAGGCCGCCGGTGCCTTTGATCAGTTGCAGTTCCTTGTCGCTGAGGTTGCGGCGAATGTCCACCAGGGCGCGGGGCGCCGAGTGCGAGGCCACCAGTGGCGCGCGGGTCATGCGGGCGACGTCTGCCAGGGCCTGGCTGGACATCTGCGACACGTCGATGATCACGCCCAGGTCGTTCAGGCGCCCGACGGCCTGTTCGCCTATCGGTGACAAGCCTTCCAAGGCATCGGCCGTGTCGTTGAAGAACGGCATCGGCCGGGAAGAGTCGGCCCAGCTGTTGTTGCCGATGTAGCTGAAACCGAACATGCGCACGCCGCGCTTGGCCCAGAGGTCCAGTTGCGAAAGGTCGTCGCCGAACGGGTAGGCATTGAGCATGCTGATGAACACGGCGAACTTGCCTTCGCCGTTGAGCCTGCGCAAGTCGTCCGGGGTATAGGCGATGCCGACCTGGTCGGGATGGTCGCGCACCATGTTGCGGATCACCTGGTAGCGCACCTGTTGCTGGTGGCGCGCTTCGTCGACGAAGCCTGGCGTGGGTTTGTGCGGGGCATTGGGGCCGTTCCACATCTCCGGCCAGGCCAGGATGGTCAGCGCAGCGCCCGACAGCCGCCCTTTGCCGGCCTTGACCAGGTCGAAGGGGTGCGGGCCGTCCTTGTCCACCTCCTGGCCGTGGGTGCCGAAGGTCAGTGGCACGGTGATGTGGCCGTCGAAGGAGAGCATGTGTTCGTGCATGTCCTCGGCCTGCTGGACGATCTTGCGCGGGTAGCCGGCATTGGCCTTCCAGTAGAAATAGCCGGCGGCCGCGCCTCCCACGGCGAGTGCCAGGGCCAGGGGCAGGCCGATGTACAAGGCTTTGCGGGAACGGGTCTTGGTCATTGCCATCTCGTTGCAGGGCTGATCGGGCGGCCTGGTGGCGCAAATGGCGCGCCGGGGCCAGGTGTGGGTATCAGGTGGACGAGTGGCGGTGCGGCAAATTTATCGACTGCGCACGGTTCAAGAAGTACGCCTGGCCGCCGATAGGGAGGACAACGCGAAGATTTACTGCAAGGAAGGTATGACATGGTCGCAATCACCGCCGCCACCCTCAGTATCCCCGTCACCACTGGCGCGGCTGCGCAGATGCCCGAGGACACGGAAAAGGGCGACTCCACCGTACAGGTCGATCTCTCCGGATTGAAAGCCAACGCGCCGGCGAAATCGGCCCAGGACAGCCAGGAGAGCAACGAGCCGGCGCATATCAAGCAATTGCGCGAGATGATTCGTCAGTTGCAGAAGCAACTGGTCGAAGAGCAGAAACAGTTGGCCGCGCTGATGCAGCGCGATATGGACGAAAACCTGAAACTGGCCGCCGTCACGGGCAAGCAGGCCAGCATCGCGACCCTTACCGGTGAGATCCAGGCGGCCACCGCCTTGTTGCTCGAGGCCCTGCGCAAGAGCGGCGGCAGCAGCGCAGGCAGCATGGTCAGCGCTCAGGCCTGACACAGCTATTTGCCTCGACAGGCCCCTGTACGGCGTGCAATACCGCAAAAGGCGGCTTGGCTGTTCTGTAGGACCGCCGCACCGCCGCTCCTACAGGGGATGGTGGACTCAGTCCGACGCCAGGCGAGCGCGGTTCTGGCGTTCGGCCTTGTACTGCATGGCCACGGCCGGTGCCGGCTTGGCCGTGCCGGTTTCCAGCCACTGGCGCATGCGGCTGGCGTCGGCGAAGTGGGTGTACTTGCCGAAGGCATCCAGGATCACCATGGCCACCGGGCGGTTGTCCATCTTCGTCAGCAGCACCAGGCAGTGGCCGGCCTCATTGGTGAAGCCGGTCTTGGTCAGCTTGATGTCCCAGTTGCTCTTGTTCACCAGGTGGTCGGTGTTACGGAAGCCCAAGGTGTAGTTGGGCTTGCGGAACGCCACGGTCTTTTCGCGGGTGGTGGAGAGGTCGCCGAGCATCGGGTACTTGCGCGATGCCAGCAGCAACTTGGCCAGGTCGCGGGCGGTGGACACGTTCTGGGTCGAAAGACCTGTGGGTTCGACATAGCGGGTATGCGCCATGCCCAAGCTGCGGGCCTTGGCGTTCATGGCCTTGATGAAGGCGCTGTAGCCGCCTGGGTAGTGGTTGGCCAGGGAGTTGGCCGCGCGGTTTTCCGAGGACATCAAGGTGATCAGCAGGGTTTCGCGCCGGTTCAGCTGGCTGCCGAGCCGTACCCGGGAATAGACGCCTTTCATTTCCGGGTTATTGGCAATGGTCATGGTGAGCATTTCGTCCATGGGCAGCTTGGCGTCGAGCACCACCATCGCGGTCATCAGCTTGGTCACCGAGGCGATCGGCACCACACGGTCGGCGTGGCTGGCATACAGCTCTCGGTTGGTGTTCAGGTCGACCAGCAAGGCGCTGCCGGAAGCCAAGTGCAGCTTGGCGGGGTCGCGCTGGACCTGGGCCGGGGGTTGTGCAGCAGCAGTCGACGGAAGGGTCGCGGTTCCTGTGAGCAACAGCAGCAGGCTGAGGATGGACAGGGAAGTTTTCACGTTGAGGCTCACTAAAAGTTGGTATGTCGTTGGCTGTGCAAGGGTTTCCCCCAAAAAACCGTTGCATTGTGGAGTATGGCCGAAGTGCTGTCGATTGCTCGTTGATGGCGGGCCGGGAAATGAAAAAAGCTTCATGCTGGAACGGTTCCGCGACGGCCGTTTGTCGGTTGGAGAAGGGCGAGCTGGCGACATAAAAAAGCCCGCCTGAAAAGGCGGGCAAGGAGAGCGTCAAGGGAGCAAACGCACAACGAAAATTCGGTCAGGCAAGCAGGCTCGTGGCCTGTAGGCGGTCGGCCAACGCTTGTGCCGTGGCCCGGGAGGTCAGCGGTCCGCTGACGGTCTCGCCATTGCGGGTCAGGTACCAGCACGCCAGCAAGCCTTGTTCGCGCAACGTGGCGGGTACGGCACTGCCGATGACGGACATGATCTGGATAGTGGCCATGGGGACCTCCTGTGTGACATGGCGCTACCTTATCGGCAGGCCACGGCCAGGTGAAATCAACGCCCTCGATAGTGGTCATTAGCTTTATCAACTTTCATATCCGGGCCCGGGTGCTCCCAGGCGGTTGCGTCTGCTACGCTGCGCAATCGATTCAGCCCCAGCAAAGGAGCAGGCAATGGCGATTCCACCGAGCAGAGACACCGTGCTGTGCATTTCCCTGGCCGGGCGCCCCGGTACGTTCGGGGTGCGTTTTCACAACCACCTGTATGGGCAGTTGGGCCTGGACTACTACTACAAGGCCATGACCACCCAGGACCTGCCGGCGGCAGTGGCGGGTATCCGTGCGTTGGGCATCCGTGGTTGCGGCGTCTCCATGCCCTACAAGGAGGCCTGCATGGCCTTGGTCGATGAGGTCGACCCGTCCGCTGCGGCCATCGACTCGGTCAATACGCTGGTCAATACCCACGGCCATCTGAAGGCCTACAACACCGACTACCTGGCGGTACGCCAGTTGCTGGAGCGGCACCAGGTGGATCCGAAGACAGCGTTCGCCCTGCGCGGCAGCGGCGGCATGGCCAAGGCGGTGGCCAGTGCCTTGCGCGATGCGGGCCTGCGTGAAGGGATCATCGTGGCGCGTAACGAGCAGGCCGGCCGGCAACTGGCCGATATGTGCGGGTACCGCTGGCAGGCAGAGCTGGGTGACCTGTGCCCGCCGATGCTGGTGAACGTGACGCCGATCGGCATGGCCGGCGGGCCCGAGGCGGATGAGCTGGCCTTTGCCGAGCACGCCATCGCGGCGGCCGAGCGGGTGTTCGACGTGGTGGCGATGCCGGCGCGCACGCCGTTGATCCAACGTGCCGAGGCGCTGGGCAAGCCGGTGATCACCGGACTGGAGGTGATCGCCTTGCAGGCGCTGGAGCAGTTCGTGCTCTACACCGGTGTACGGCCGACCGACGAGCAGGTGGCGCAGGCGGTTGCCTATGCGCGGCAGCCCTGAGCTTTTGGGAACACCTGTGGGGGCGGGCTTGTACCGCCGCTCCCACAAGAGACCGTGTTGCTGCCTCAATAGCTGGATCAGAACACCGGGTGATCGCCGTCGAGCTGCTGGTCCACCAACCATCGGCCATGGGCGAGGGCGGCGTGCTGGGCGTTCTCAAGGTCGGACAGGAACGCCATCTTCATCGGCAATGACAGGCGCCTGCTGGTGTGACCTTCCGGGTCGGTGATCAGGCAACCGGCGGCAAACGGCAGGGGCGACCCTGGGTGGGTCATCACGCTGGCGGTGATGGTGTGGTCGCGGTATTCACAGTGAAGGGTTTGCATCGTCCTTACCTCGCTGTGGCTTGGAACAGGTCTATTCCATATACCACAGCGAGGGGCCGAGGGTTCCCGGCCCGACGAGCGTGCCTTGCCGGCGGGCTCAGAGCTCGGTTGGCTGGATGATCTCCACCCAGTAGCCGTCGGGGTCCTTGATGAAGGCCAGGTGCTTCATGCGGCCGTCGCTCAGGCGCTTCTGGAAGGGCACCTGCAGGGCTTCGAAGCGCTCGCAGGCGGCGCGTACGTCCGGTACCGAAATGCAGATGTGGCCGAAACCGCGCGGGTCGGTGTTGCCGTCGTGGTAGGCGAATGCCGGGTCGTTCTCGGTGCCATGGTTATGGGTCAGCTCGAGGATGCCTGGGATCGACTTCATCCACTGGTGGCGTTCGGCGTCATCGGCCGGAATCTGCGCAGGGTCCACCAGGGCCAGGAAGTACAGGCTGAAGGCTGCTTCCGGAAAGTCGCGCTTGTCCACCAGGCTGAAGCCCAGCACGCGGGTGTAGAAGTCCAGGGACTTTTCGATGTCCTTGACCCGCAGCATGGTGTGGTTGAAGACGAAACGGGCGGTGGCGGCGTCCGGCTTGGCGGTAACGCCTGGCAGGGTTTGCAGATCGTGCAGGCTCATGGGTGCTCCAGGAACGAGGCCAGGGACGGGCCCTGGCGGTAAAGACAGGGGGCCATGATACGGCAGTGAGGCGTGAGCGCAAATGAAAGCGCCCTGCACGAGTGCAGGGCGCTGGAATTAGAGGCCCGCGTGTGCGGGCGCGTGATGGGGTCGCTAGTCCTTTAGCTGGTTCGATACTGCGCGTGTCGATGTGAAAAAAGTGTGAAGTACGCGTGGATGTTTCATGTGCGTACCCAGCTTTCCACCGTCTTGGCGCCGTATTGCTCTTTCCAGGCCTTCAGCCCGCGATGGTTGCCGCCTTTGGTCTCGATCAGCTCGCCGGTGTGCGGGTTTTCGTACACCTTCACCACGCGGGGACGGCGCTGCTGCTTGGGCGCTGCAGTCGGGGCCCGGGTGGCCGCTTTGGGGTCGAGGATGGCGATGATGTCGCGCAGGCTCTTGTCATAGCTTTTCATCAGGCCGACTAGTTTCTGCTCGAATTCGATTTCGCGTTTTAGGCCGGCATCCTTTTTCATCGCCTCCAGTTGCGCCATTTGTTCCTGGAGAGCTTTTTCGGCAGCACGAAACTCTGCAAGTCTGGACACTGTCATCACTCCTGTAAGTACCGTGGCGGGGCGTGACGAACATACAAAAAAAAGCCATAAACGCCGGCCACGAGGATGGGTAAAGCTGTTCGCTGATATCGAGTGTAGTCTTCGAACTCATGAGGGTAAACCGCAAACTTTTTATAAGTAATCACGGAACTTTGCTAGTTTTTCGTGCAGTATTCACGGCGGTCTTCATCGTGCTCTTGAGGCTGACCTAGACCATGGTCCTATGGCTCGTGCTAGAGCGGTTGAGTCATCATCCATGAAACTGGCCGGGGTATTTGCCGCCGGTCTTGTAGTGCCGGGGCAGCGTGCTGCCCCGGGTCGTTTTCGCTTTGTTCTGGATGTTCCTTTCGCATGTTTGCCCCGTTCCCCCTTGCCCCTGGGCGTCGAGTTGCCGGCCTGTTCTTCCTGTGTGTCGGTGCCCAGGCCCAGGCCGCCGGTTTTCTTGAAGACACTACCGCCAAGCTCGAGGCGCGCAATGTCTATTTCAACCGGGATTTCCGTGACGGCCACAGCAGTTCCAGCCAAGGGGCGTCCAAGCGCGAAGAGTGGGCGCAGGGGTTCATCCTGAATGTGCAGTCCGGTTATACCCAGGGCCCGGTGGGCTTTGGCGTGGACGCCCTGGGCATGGTCGGCTTCAAGCTCGACTCGAGCCCGGCGGACAGCAACAGCGGCCTGTTGCCGGCGTCCGGCCATGACCCGCGCCGCTCGGTCGACCAATACGCCAAGCTGGGCGTGGCCGGCAAGGTCAAGGTGTCCCGCACGGTGTTGCGCTATGGCTCGATGATGCCGGACATGCCCTTGCTCAAGTACAACGACGGCCGCCTGCTGCCGACGATGTTCCATGGCGCCATGCTCACCTCCGAGGAGGTGAGCGACCTGAAATTCACCCTGGCGCGCCTGAACCAGTACACGGCGCGAGACTCCACCGACCGCCAGGACATTCGCGTGCACTGCAAGAACAAGCGCTACGCCTGCGACACCGAGGCCGATCACTTCGACCTGGCTGGCGTCGACTACCGCTTCAGCGAACGCCTCAGCGGCCAGTACCAGGTGTCGCGCCTGGAAAACATCTACCGTCAGCAGTTCCTGGGCTTGGTGGCTACCCAGCCGCTGGCGCTGGGCAGCGTGTCGGCGGACCTGCGCCTGATCAAGAGCGATGACATCGGCAATGCCCGCGCCGGCGAGATCGACCACCGCGCCTTCAGCGGCATGCTCGGCTACAGCCTGGGTGGGCACAAGATCAGTGCCGGCTGGCAGCGCATGTATGGCGAGAGCGCCATGCCGTACCTCGACGGTAGCAACCCGTATCTGGTCAACTACGCCCAGGTCAACGACTTCGCCGCCGCCCAGGAGCGCTCCTGGCAGGTACGCTATGACTACGACTTCAAGGCCCTCGGCGTGCCCGGCCTGACCTTCTTCACCCGCTACATCAACGGTGACCATATCAAGGTCCCCGGCAGCACCGCCGAAGGCAAGGAATGGGAGCGCGATACCGAGCTCAAGTACCAGGTGCAGGGCGGTACCTTCAAGGACCTGAGCGTGCGCCTGCGCAACTCCACCTACCGCAGCAACTATGAGCGGTGGGCGCGGGACATGGACGAGACGCGGGTCATCGTCAGCTACAACTTCTCGATCCTGTAGGGCGTTTTGCCAAACACCGGCGGCCGGCCGACAATGGGTGCAGGTATCCGCGCGGGCAGGGCGATGAAACACCTTCTGCTGATTGGCATCGGGCCTGGCGACCCCCGCCAGGTCACCTTCGAGGCCGTGGAGGCGCTGCGGCGCGCCACGGTGTTCTTCATCCTGGACAAGGGGCCCGACAAGGACGAGCTGGCGCGCCTGCGCACGATGATCCTGGAGCGCTACGTTCCGGCCGGTGGCTACCGTCTGGTGCAGGTGGCCGATCCCAGGCGTGATGGGCAGGCGGCGGACTATGTCGGTGCGGTGCAGCATTGGCACCGACAGCGAGCGGCCTTGTATGGCCGCCTGCTCGAGGACGAACTGGGGCCTGGCGACGTCGGCGCGTTCCTGCTCTGGGGGGAGCCTGGGCTGTACGATAGCACCCTGCGCGTGCTGGACCTGGTCCGGGAACGCGGCTTGGCCCTTGCGCTGGAGGTGATCCCGGGTATCAGCAGCGTGCAGGCCCTGGCCGCCCGACATCAGGTACCGCTGAACCGCATCGGCGAGCCGCTGACCGTGCTGCCGGGCAGGCGCCTGGCCGAGCAGGGTCGGATCGACAATGTGGTGGTGATGCTGGACGGGCAATGTGCCTTTGCGGACCTGGACGACCCGGCATTGACGATCTACTGGGGGGCGTACCTGGGCACCGAGGATGAGGTCCTGGTCGCCGGGCCGCTGCTGCAGGTCAAGGCGAAGATACTCCAGGTGCGGGAGCAGATGCGCCAGCGCAAGGGGTGGATCATGGATACCTACCTGTTGCGGCGTGGGCAGTGATCCGCTGTTTCACCTTCATGCTCCATCGTTGGCACCTGGGAGAGCAGCGGGCGCGGTCCCTGTAGGAGCGGGCTTGTCCCGCGATCAAGGGCGAAGCCCTTGCCACCACCCGCGATGGCAGGTCCGGCCTAATCGCGGGACAAGCCCGCTCCTACAGGGGCGGCGCTGGCTTCGGGCTCAGAACGTGTAGTCCACCGTGGCGAAATACGACCGGGGCGCGCCCAGCAGCCATTGGTCGCTGGTGTAGAGGTAGGAGGCCGCATACTCGCGGTCGAGCAGGTTATTCACTTGAAGCCCCAGGCGCACAGCCGGCAAGACCTGCCAGCCGATAGTGCCATCGACCACCGTATATCCCGGAACACTACCCTGGTTGGCCGCGCTGTCGTAGCGCTGGTCCACGTAACGCAACCCAAGGCCGGCTTCGACATCCTGGCCCAGCCCCTTGCTCACCCATAGGTTGGCCGTGCGCCGTGGCACGTTGGCCGGGCGGTTGCCGGCGCGGTCCATGATGCCGGTTGCGGTGTGCTCGAGATAGTCGTCGAACCTTGCACGTACCACCGAGGCGTTGGCCGAGACCTGCCATTGGTTGGCCAATGCCAGCTCCACGGACGCTTCGAGGCCGTCGGAGGTCTGCTGGCCGGCCTGCTGCAGGCCGTGGTTCACCGGGTCGGCGACCAGCAGTTTGTGCTTGACGATGTGGTAGGCGGCCAATGTCCATTCGCCCCGGCCATCCCAGAAGCGCTGCTTGAGGCCCAGTTCGGTCTGCCTGGCTTTGGTCAGGTCGTAGCGCTGTTCCGGACGCAAGGTCAGCAGGTCGCCGATGCCGTCTTCGCTGGTGGAGTGTTGGCCATACAGGGACAGGTCCGGCGTGACCGCGAACACCAGGCCGGCACGCCAGTTGCCTCCGCGCAGGCTACGATCGCTACGGGTTTCATTCACCAGGTCGTTGCGCTCCACATGGTTTTGGTCGCGGCGCACACCAGTCACCAGCGACAGGCGCTCGGTCAGCGCGGTGCGGTTTTCCAGGAAGGTGGAGAAGGTGTGGGTGACGGACAAGGTCTGCGGGCGTGTCGGCGACAGGCTGTGGAATCGGCCCGGGGCCGGGTTCCACGGATCGAGCGTGTCCACATTGCCGTCATCGAAGGGGGCATTGCTGTCGACGTTGAAGCGGATCTTGTTGTACTCGGCGCCGATCACGGTCTTGCTGGCGCGCCCGAACAGGGTATGGTCGAACGTGAAGCTCTGGCGGTCGCCGAACTGCTCCTGGTTGTGCTTGATCTGCAGGAAGCTGCCACGCTCGAGCACGCCTTCGGCCGGGTTCCAGGTGTACGACTCGGCGTTGCGCCAATGCCGTCGGCTCTTGATGTAGTAGAGCTGGTTGCTGGCCGACAGGCTGTCGTGAATGTGCCAGTCGGTGTTCAGGCGCGTCCACTGGTCCCGATAGCGCTGCACGTCGTTGTCGATGTTGTAGTTCTTCTTGCGCAGGCTGCTGCGGTAGTGCCCATCGATCAGTGGGGTGCCGTAGTCGTTGGCCGGTTCGGTGTCGCCGCGTTCGTGGGCGAGGGTGAAACTCAGGTTGTCGCTGGCGTCCAGGCGCAGGGCGGCGCTCAGGGCCAGGCTGCGCGAGTCGGTGCGCTCGACCCAGCCGTTGCCGGCCTGCCGGTTCAGGGTCACCCGGTAGCTCAACCGTTGGCCAAGGCTGCCGCCGCTGTCCAAGGCCAGCTGTTGCCGGTCCCAGGCGCCGTAGCCCAGACGCAGGTGGTTGTGCACCGGCCCGGCGAACGGCTTCTTCGGGATCGCATTGACCACTGCGCCGGTGGCACCTTCGCCGTAGAGCACCGAGGCCGGCCCACGGATGACCTCGATCCGCTCGATCATCCATGGGTCGACCGGGAAGGTCAGGGTGCCTGCGCCACTGTACAGGCGTGAGCCATCGAACAGCGTCATCACCGAGCTTTGGCCTTCGAAACCCCGGGCCGAAAGGCCGGTGTTGCCGTCGCCCGGGCTGCCGGTGAAGGTGATGCCGGGCGAGCGGGTGACGGCGTCCTGGAGCGTGGCGTTGTTACGCCTCTGGATCTGCTCGGCGCTGATGGTGCTGGTGCTGGCCGGCGTTTCCAGCGCGCTCAGGCCCAGGCGCGAGCCGGCCTGGGTAGGGGTGCCCAGGTCGATGGCCTGCGGGTCGAGGGCCTCGGTGATCGCTGTAGAGGGGAGTGTCAGGACCTGGCCGTCGGGCTCATCGGGCCAGGCCGGCAGGGCGACGGCCAGGCAGGCCGCCAGGGTGTGAAGCTTGTAGGTACGGGACATGTCGTTCCACGGTTGCAGGAAGGAATGGATCCCGGTGGAAACAACGCATGGAGACCTGACACGCACGCAGGGGCGCACGCGAAACCGGCCTGCGCCCGCCCACCGCGGGGTTGCCAACGAAGCTCCAGGCCGGTCTCCGGGCTTGCGAGGGTCACGAACGCCTTCACCTTCCCATGCACAGGCACAGTGGTGTGTCGAAGGGTTCGCTCGCTTACCGTTGCGGGGGCAGCGCCGGACTTGCCCTGTAAAGGACGCACCGGCTTCCCGTTTCACCCTGCGCGCGGCGGCGCAGGACACCTGAAGCTGGCGCGCATCTGACCATCGATCGGCGAGGGAGTCAAATGCGCAGGGGAGGGGTCAGCGACCGCGCCGGCGCGAGACGCGGGCCTCGATGTTCTTGCGCCCGATCAGCAGCGGCGGCTTTTCCACCACCGGCTCATCGGCCAGCCATTTGTACATCACCAGGCAGTCCACCAGCCCCAGCTGGGCATGGCGGTAGGCCTTGGGCAGCCGGCCGACAGTCTCGAAGCCAAGCTTGTGCCACAGCGCCACGGCCACTTCGTTGCTGGCCACCACCGAGTTGAACTGCAGGGCCAGGAAGCCTTCCTGGCGTGCCAGCTTCTGCGAGTGTTCGCACATCAGCCGCGCCACGCCACGACCGCGGGCGGCCTCGGCGACCATGTAGCCACAGTTGCCGACATGGCTGCCGGGGCCTGCTGCGTTGGCCTTGAGGTAGTACGAGCCCAGCAGTTGGCCGTCGGCTTCGGCCACCAGGGTGCGCAGCGGTAGCGAAAGCCACAGGTGGCGGGCTTGCTCGAAGCTGAGGTCGGGGTCGAAGGCGTAGGTCTGGCGGGCCTGGACGATGGCCTGGAAGGTCGGCCAGAAGTGCTCGAAGTCTTCTGGCGTCATGGGGCGGATGTGAATCATTGCAGCTCCGTAGAGTCGGGTTGGCCCGGCGCCGCCGCGCAGGGCGGCGCCGGTACGGTCAATCGTTGGCCTTGCCCACAGCGTCCATGACCCGGGCCGAATACACCAGGGCGGCGCCCGCATTCATCGCCACGGCCACGCCAAGGGCTTCGGCGATTTCCTCGCGGGTGGCGCCGTGCTTGACGGCCTGCTGGGAATGGACGGCGATGCACCCATCGCAGCGGGTGGTGACGGCCACCGCCAGGGAGATCAACTCGCGGGTCTTGGCATCGAGGTGGTTGGTCTTGGCCCCGGCACCGCTGGCGGTCATGTAGCCGGCCACGGTGTCGGGGGACAGCTGCTTGAGATCGCCGATGCCGGCCATCAACTGCTTACGGTAGGCGTCCCAGTCCATCATGCTCATCGTCTTCACCTTGTAGGGTTGGCAACAGGAGCTTTCAGGCTAGTCGAAGATTCTACCCTTGCCCGCCTCTCAGGGGCCGCGTCAGATGTAGATGAAGAACAGCACCAGCGCCGCGACCACGGCCCACTTTTCCAGGTAGTAGCGGGTACGGTTGCGTTTCTTCATCGCCTTGCCGCGTTCGCGAATCTTGTAGATGCGAGTGAACAGGCGGTTGATGCCGCCGGTCTTGTCATTGGCATCGTTGGGCGCGGCGGCGGCGGCCATGACGTTGCGGCTGAACCAGCGGTTGAAGGCAGTTGCCCAGCGGTACTTGAGCGGGCGCTCGACATCGCAGAACAGAATGATGCGATTGTGCTCGGTGGTGTTGGCGGCGTAGTGGATGTAGGTCTCGTCGAACACCACCGCCTCGCCGTCGCGCCAGGAATACT
The DNA here is from genome assembly GCF_056725765.1 of Pseudomonas shiyinii. NCBI lineage: Bacteria > Pseudomonadati > Pseudomonadota > Gammaproteobacteria > Pseudomonadales > Pseudomonadaceae > Pseudomonas > Pseudomonas shiyinii. Next base: position 1,987,176 of record NZ_CM161522.1, read on the forward strand.
TCTGGCCATCGACGTCGATGTAGCAGCCGTCGTCGTTCGGTGTGTCCAGGCCCAGGTGGTAGCGGTAGGAGCCGGCATAGGGGTCACGGTGACGTACCAGTTTGGCGCCCGGCGGCAGGGTGGCGAACATGGCCGCCTTGACCGTACCGATGCCCTGCAGCAGTTCGGTGGTGCGGGGGCACAGCTTCATGGCCGAAGGGTGGCTCTCGCCGTACCACTTCAGGTAGAAGCGCTTCCAGCCGGTTTTGAAGAACGAGTTGAAGCCGACGTCGTCGTAGTTGTCGGATTTCTTGATTTCACCCACGTGCAACAACTGCTGGGCTTCTTCGCGGATTTCCTGCCAGTGATCCTTCAGCGGCTGCAACTCCGGGAACGCCTCCACCGGCAGGTAGGGCTTGGCTGGGTGCCGGGAGAACAGGTACAGGAAGGCATTGACCGGGGCGAGGAAGCTGGAGTGGTCGCCCAGCTGGCGGGTCAGTTTATGGCGAACCCGACCGCGCAGGTGAACATAGGCGATCGAGAGGGCGAAGATCAGTACGAGTGCGATTTTCATGGACGGATGCTTGTCGAAATGGCCACGCGTCATGGCTTGAGCCCGCCAGCATAAACAATCATGGGAGCGCTTTGTAGGATTAATCTCAGATTGCCAGGCAGACATTGGTACGAGGCGGTACCCGCCATGAGGGGTGAGGCTCAGGCGTGCCTGTGCGATGATGCAGCCATGCCTACGCAACAGGACCCTTGCCAATGCCAGTGGATGAACGGGAAAAGGGGCAACCGTTCAAGCGGTTGTTCTTCGCCCTGCCAGTGACCGATGCCCAACGCCGGGCCATGGCGCAGTGGCGCCGAGGGCTGAGCCTGCGCAGCGGCAAGCCGGTGCCGGCGGAAAACTTTCACCTGACCTTGTTGTTCCTGGGGGACGTGGACGCGGCCTTGGTGCCTGCGCTGTGCGCAGCCGTCGACAGCCTCAAAGGCCCGGACACGCCGCTGCGCCTGATCCTGGACCGCCTGCAGGTATGGCCACGGGCCAATGTGCTGGTGCTGGAGCCGCAGGATACGCCGCCGGCCTTGCGCCGTTTGGTCTATGCCCTGGAGCAGGCCGTGCTGCCGCTGGGCATCGCCGGGCAGGGCCGGGAATACCGGCCGCACCTGACCTTGTCCCGGGACTATCGCGCCCAGGTACCGGAAGCGGCGGCAGCGCCGGAATTCTTCCTCACCGCCCGGCATTTCACCCTCTATGAGTCACGCAAGGGGCGCTACTGGCCGTTGGCTGAGTGGCCCCTGGCAAATTGACCGTCAGGCCGGCTGCGCCTCGGCGTTGACGAACAGCTGGGCACCCAAGGAACGGGCCTGACGCAGGTACGGCGCCGGGTCCACCCCCTCGCTGTCGGTCAGCAGGGTCGAACTCAGAACCTGGGCGCCGCAGTAGTCGAAGATGCCGTGCTCGATCTGCACACGCATCGCCTGGCCATAGGCGTGGCGCTCGAAGGTGCCTGCGTCGGCCCCGGCAACGCCTACCAGGTGTACGGTGAGGCCGCGCAGCTTCTTGGTCATGGGGCCGTTGACCTGGTAGTCGAACGCCCAGCCATTGCTGAAGACCCGCTCCACCCAGCCCTTGAGCAGGGCCGGCATGGTCCACCAGTAGATCGGGTAGACCAGCACCAGCGTATCGGCCCGCTCGATGCGCGCCTGCTCGGCCAGTACGTCGGCAGGTGGCTTGGCCTGGCGGCGGTGTACCGCATGGTCGGCCAGGCCGAAGCGGGGGTCGAAGCCCTCCCGGGCCAGATCGGCGAATTCGCTGCTGTGTCCGGCGCTGGCCAGGCCCTCGGCGATTTGCTGGGCAAGGGCGTGGGTGAGGGAGTGGGGGTCATGATGACCGATGACGATCAAGGCATGCATGGCGATGCTCCAGATTGGGGATGCGCAATGGGGGCGAGCGCTATATACTCGCAGTAAGTTACGATTGGTAAGTTACTTTTGGTAGGTAATCGATGTCAAGCACCGAAAAACACTCACCACGCAAACGCCTGTCTCGCGAAGACCGCCGTCGTCAGTTGCTCGACATGGCCTGGCAGCTGGTGCGCGAGGAGGGTACCGATGCCCTGAGCCTGGGCCGCCTGGCCGAGCAGGCCGGTGTGACCAAGCCGGTGGTCTACGACCATTTCGAAACCCGCACCGGGCTGCTCGCGGCTTTGTACGAGGAGTACGACGCACGCCAGACCGCCATGCTCGAGGCCGCCCTGGCTGCCGGCGAGGCGAGCCTGCAGGGGCGCGCCGGGGTGATCGCCGCGGCCTATGTGGATTGCGTGATGAGCCAGGGGCGGGAGATCCCTGGGGTGAGCGCCGCCCTGGCCGGCTCGCCTGAGCTGGAGTCGCTCAAGCGGGCCTATGAAGGGCCCTTCCTGGAAAAATGTCGCCAGGCGCTGGCACCGTTCGCGCCGACGGGCACCGTCGGCACGGCGGGCTTGCGGGTATTGGTAGGTGCTGCGGACGCCTTGTCCCTGGCAGCAGCAGCCGGTGAACTGGAGCCTGGGGTGGCAAAACGGGAATTGCAGGCCACCATTATTGCCATGGTCGCACGGCAGTGATGCTGCCTCACGGGTTGTGGGGCCCAGACGCGATGCGTACCATGCCGGCATTCCTTCCAATAACAAAACCGCGCGTCACCGGCCTTGAACTGAGCAGGTGATGGACGGCCTATCGCCTAATGCCAGTCAGTTAAGCCTTATCGGCTGCATTTGGGGCTGCTTCGCAGCCCATCGCCGGCAAGCCGGCTCCCACAGGTTTCGCGGTGTCTACAACAGCAGCGCAGGACAGGTGGGAGCCGGCTTGCCGGCGATGGGGCCTTAACTGACAGGCATTCGCCTATCGTCTTGTCTTCGGAGATCAACAACCCTTCCATGAACGGACCTACCCCTAGTGTTCTGCCGCCAACCGCCGGTACCGGCAGCTGGCTGAGCGTTATCGCCCTGGCCCTGGCGGCCTTCATCTTCAATACCACCGAGTTCGTCCCGGTGGCGCTGCTCAGTGACATCGGCCGCAGCTTCGAGATGACCACCGCCCAGGTCGGGCTGATGCTGACCATCTATGCCTGGGTGGTGGCCCTGGCGTCGCTGCCGATGATGCTGCTGACCCGCAACATCGAACGCCGGCGCCTGCTGCTGTTCGTGTTCCTGGTGTTCATTGTCAGCCACCTGTTGTCCTGGCTGTCCCAGAGTTTCGCCATGCTGCTGGTCAGCCGCATCGGCATTGCCCTGTCCCATGCGGTGTTCTGGGCCATCACCGCCTCGCTGGCTGTACGTGTGGCGCCACCTGGGCAACAGGCCAAGGCCCTGGGCCTGCTGGCCACCGGCACGACCCTGGCGATGGTCATGGGGATCCCCCTGGGCCGGGTGGTGGGCGAAGCCCTGGGTTGGCGCGTGACATTCCTGAGCATTGCTGGGGTGGCGCTGGCCACCATGCTCTGCCTGATGAAATCGCTGCCGTTGTTGCCCAGCCAGAACTCCGGCTCCCTGCGCAGCCTGCCGATCCTGTTCAAGCGCCCGGCGCTGGTCATCACCTACCTGCTGGTGACCTTGGTGATCACCGCGCAATTCACGGCCTACAGCTACATCGAGCCGTTTGCCTTGCACGTGGCGCAGATCGGTGGCGAGCGCACCACGCTGCTGCTGTTGCTGTTCGGCGGCGCGGGTGTCTTCGGCTCGCTGTTGTTCAGCCGCTACAGCGACCGCTTCCCCCATGGCTTCCTGGTGGCGGCGATCGCGGCCCTGGCGTCCTGCTTGCTTCTGCTGTTGCCGCTGTCGGGCAATTTCTATGTGTTCGCCGCCTTGAGCATGGTCTGGGGCGTGGCGATCCTGAGCTTCAGCCTGTCGCTGCAATCGAAGACCCTCAAGCTCGCCTCGGATGCCACCGATGTGGCGATGGCGCTGTTCTCGGGGATCTACAACATCGGCATCGGCGGCGGCGCGCTGTTGGGCAGTATCGTCAGCAGCCAGCTGGATGTGGCCTATATCGGCCTGGTGGGCGGTGCTGTCGCGGTGGTCGGGCTGGTGCTGGCCGCAGCCAGTACCGCGCGCTTTCGTGAAGCCCTGGGCAAACAGGGCTGAGTCTGGCCGGCGCCGGTCACGGCGCACCGGGTGGCTGCAGCGCGGCGAAGCGCTCACGCAGCCACAGGTGCAGCTGCGACACGGCAGGTGACAGCTGCTTGCGGTGCGGGCACACCAGCGTCACCGGCGTCGGTTCGCCAAGGTGCTCGGGCAGCAGCACTTCCAGCTCACCCGCAGCCACATTGGCGCTGACATCCAGCCACGACTTGTAGACGATCCCTTCGCCTTCCAGGGCCCAGCGCCGCACCACATCGGCATCGTCGCTGAACAACGGGCCGCGCACCTGCACGCTGCGACTGCCCAGGCGCCACCGGTCGTACACCCGGCCCATCTGCAGGTACAGCAGGCACGCATGCTGTTGCAGCTCCTCGAGCGTGCGTGGCCGGCCATGGCGCGCCAGGTAGCCGGGCGACGCCACCAGGACCCGGCGGTTCCAGGGCGCCAGGGGCAGGGCGATGTAGTTGGCGTCCTGGTTCAGGCCATAGCGGATAGCCACGTCCACCGGGTCGCGGGCGAAGTCGGCGATCTGGTCGGAGAGAAAGAAGCGCAGGCTCAGATCAGGGTGTTCGCGGCGAAACGCACTGAGCCAGGGCAGCAGAATGTTACGCCCCAGGTCCGAGGGCGCCGACACCTGCAGCACACCGCGCAGGGTGCTATGGGCACCGTGCAGGTTGTCTCGGCCCTGGCGCAGGGTATCGAGCACGCTGTGGGCCGTGGGCAGGTACAGCTCGCCTTCGGCAGTCAGGCGCAGGCTGCGGGTGGTACGGGCGAACAGGCGCACGTCCAGCTCGCGCTCCAGGCGCTTGATCGCCACCGCCACCTGCCCTGGCAGCACGCCCGCCTCCAGGGCCGCAGCGGTGAAACTGCCCAGTGCACTGCTGCGCACGAACAGTTCGAGGTCGGTGATGCGCAGCATTTTCACTCCAGGGATGAAAGTGTTGTTGCATTGTGCCGCTTTTTCTTTTTCCCAGGAAAGATAAGATGCCCGGCACATTCCGTTCCCCTGAGGAGTTTCCCTGATGGATACCGTTGCCCTGGCCAAGCGCCGCTACACTACCAAAGCCTACGATGCCAGCCGTCGCATTCCCCAGGCGACCATCGACGCGCTGCTCGAGCAACTGCGCCACAGCCCGTCCTCGGTCAACTCCCAGCCTTGGCACTTCGTGGTGGCCGACAGCGCCGAAGGCAAGGCACGTATCGCCAAGGCCACCGAGGCCTTTGCCTACAACACGCCGAAAATCCTCAACGCATCCCACGTGATCGTCTTCGCTGCCCGTACCGACATGACCGAAGCCCACCTGGAGGCGGTACTGGCCCAGGAAGCCGCCGACGGGCGTTTCCCTACCGAGCAGGCCAGGGCCGGCCAGGACCAGACCCGTCGCGGCTACGTCAATCTGCACCGTTTCGACCAGAAGGACCTGCAGCACTGGATGGAGAAGCAGACCTACCTGGCGTTCGGCACCGCGCTGCTCGGCGCCGCTGCCCATGGCCTGGATGCCACACCCATCGAAGGCTTCGACAGCAAGGCGCTGGACGCCGAGCTGGGCCTGCGTGAACGAGGCCTCACCAGCGTGGTGGTGCTGAGCCTGGGTTACCGCAGCGAGGATGACTTCAACGCAGGGCTCGGCAAGTCGCGCTTGCCGGCGTCGCAGGTGTTCACCTTCCTCTGAGGGCGCGGCAGGTCATCGCATGAAAACCGGCCAGGTGTCGTGCACCTGGCCGGTCATTCCTCCTGCGCCTGGGACAACGGGCGTGCCACCTGCTCCAAAGACCTGCGCTCGGCTGCCGTCCCCCATCGCGCCTGCACCAGCGCGGCAAAGATCATCAAGCCGGCCCCGATCAAATAGCCATACAGCACGTTCGTACGTTCTCCCGTCTCGATCAGGGCGCCGAACAATGCTGGCCCGGCCAGCCCACCCAGGCCCGTGCCAAAGGCATAGAACACGGCGATGGCCAGGGCGCGGATCTCCAGCGGAAAGGTTTCGGCCACGGTCAGGTAGGCTGAGCTTGCCGCGGCGGAGGCGAAGAAGAAGATCACCATCCAGGCCAGCGTCTGCTGGGTGACGTCGAGCAGTTGCTGCTGGAACAGGTACCCGCTGATGCCCAGGAGTACGCCGGATATCAGGTACGTGGCGCTGACCATCAGGCGCCGCCCCCATACATCGAACAGCCTGCCCAACAGCAGTGGCCCACAGAAGTTGCCCAGGGCGAAGGGCAGCACGTACCAGCCGATGCGCTCGGACGGCACCCCGTAGAAATCGGTGAGCACCAGGGCATAGGTGAAGAAGATGGCGTTGTAGAAGAACGCCTGGGCGCCGAGCAGGGTCAGGCCGACCAGTGCCCGCCGCCGGTGGGCACCGAACAGGCAGCGCACGACCTCGCCCAAGGGCGTGTGGTCACGGGCGTACAAGCACAAGGGCGGGCTTTCGATGGCCGGTAGCGCGATGCCGCGCGCGCGGTACTGGCGTTCGATACCGGCGACGATACGTTCGGCCTGTTCCGGTTGGTTGTGGATCAACAGCCAGCGTGGGCTCTCCGGGATCCACAGGCGCATCAGCAGGATCGCCAGGCCCAGCACCGCACCGATGCCGAAACACAGGCGCCAGCCCAGCTCACCGCCCACCAGTGCCGGGTCGAGCAGTACCACCGACCCCACCGCGCCGAGGGCGGCGCCCAGCCAGAAGGTGCCATTGATGGTCAGGTCCACCCAGCCGCGACAGCGGGCCGGGGTAAATTCCTGGATGGTCGAGTTGATCGCGGTGTACTCACCGCCGATGCCGGCGCCGGTGAGAAAGCGAAACAGCAGGAAGCTCCACAGGTTCCAGGAAAACGCGGTCGCGGCTGTGGCGCCGATGTACAGGACCAAGGTGACGAAGAACAGCCGGCGCCGGCCCAGGCGGTCGGTCAGCCAGCCGAACAGCAGGGCGCCAAGCACGGCCCCGGCGATGTAGCTGGCGCCCGCCAGGCCGATCTCGGTGTTGCTCATCTGCAGCGCCGGGCTGTCCTTGAGCGCGCCGGACACCGAGCCTGCCAAGGTCACCTCCAGGCCATCGAGCAGCCAGGTGATGCCCAGGGCCAGGACCAGCAGCGTGTGGAAGCGGGTCCAGGGCAGGCGGTCGAGGCGGGCGGGGATATCGGTGCGGTAGGCGCGACCGGTTTGGAGTTGGGGCACCAGAGGCTCCTGTCTGCTGGCGAGTGTGCGCATGGCAGTTGAGCCGCTGGCGGGGAGGAGAGTTCATGTTTTTAAGCGTTCGGCGTGCCGGCTTCGATCTCACAGCCACCACCCACCTCAAGACCTACCCGACTCACCACAACGCAGCCGAAGCCGCCATGACCACACGGCCAAATACCTCGATGGCCCTGTCGACATCCTCCTCGCGGGTAAAGCGCCCCAGGCTGATCCGCACGCTCTTGCGTGCCTGCGCCTCGTCCAGCCCCAGGGCCAGCAGCACGTGGGACGCGGCGTTGGCCGCCGAGTTGCAGGCCGACGTCGAGGAAACGGCCACTTCGTTCGCCAGCGCGGCGCTATTGAAGCCCTTGGCGTCGATGCACAGGTTCAGGGTATGGGGTACGCGTTGCTCGGCGCAGCCGTTCAGGCTGACTCCCGGCAGTGCCAGGAGCCTCTCGCGCAGGCGTTCGCTGAGCCGCTGGATACGCTGGTGTTCGCTGTCGCCAGGCGTGCCGGCCAAGGCGAAGGCGCTGCCCATGCCGACGATCTGATGGGTCGCCAAGGTACCGGAGCGCAGGCCGCGCTCATGGCCACCGCCATGCATCTGCGCATGCAGCAACGCGCGGGCCCGGGGGCCGACGTACAGGGCGCCGATACCTTTGGGACCGTAGGCCTTGTGGGCCGAGAACGACATCAGGTCCACGGCCTGACGGGCCAGGTCGATCGTCACCTTGCCCACGGCCTGGGCGGCGTCGACATGCAGCAGCGCGCCATGGGCTCGCACCCGTTCGCCGATGGCGGCGAAGTCGGTGACCGTACCCAGTTCATTGTTGACTGCCATCAGCGACACCAGGCGGGTGTCGGGGCGCAATGCCGCCTGCACGGCCTGTGGCTGGATCAGCCCGGTGCAGTCCGGCGCAAGGCGCGTGACTGTCCAGCCCAGGCGTTCCAGCTCGGCTGCGGTATCGAGCACCGCCTTGTGCTCCAGCTGGCTGGTGATCAGGTGGCCCGGCTGCCCGGCACCCTGGGCGATCCCCTTGAGCGCCAGGTTGTTGGATTCGGTGGCGCCGGAGGTCCAGACCAGCTCGGCCGGGTCTGCGCCCACGCGTTCGCCGACCTGGCGACGGGCCTGCTCGACCAGCTCGCGGGCGGCCTGGCCGTAGGCGTGGCCGCTGGAGGCCGGGTTGCCGAAATGTGCATCCTGCCCCAGGCAGGTGACTATGGCCTCGATGACACGGGCATCGACGGGGGTGGTGGCGGCGTAATCGAAGTAGAGCGGGGCGCTGGGCATGTTGGCGAGTCCGTGCATGTCGCCTGGAAGTGGCGATCGATGGAGCCATCGTAGCCAGCGTTGCGGATACACTTTTTGCCTTGTGAACGCGTTATGTCTCCCATTGGAGAAAAATTTTCTATCCGGTGCAGAGTGTGTAGAACGTTTTGATAGATGTCGTGGCAATAGCCTTGGTCGTCGGTAGGCTCAAGCGGGTTCCGGCGCGGCTTCGTCCTCTGCCAGCACCCGTTCGCACAGCTCGGTGATCTGCTCGCGCATCCAGCGGTTGGCTGGGTCCTGGTCGGTGCTTTCGTGCCAGTACAGGTGGGTTTCCAAGGGCGGCACTTCCACCGGCAGCGGCAGATGACGCAATTGATGACGGCGGGCGAAGCGCTCCGGCACGGTCATCACCATGTCGGTTTGCTGCAACACCTGGGAGGCCATCAGATAGTGCTGCGAGCGTAGGGCGATCTTGCGTTGTACGCCCATCTTGCCCAGGGCCAGGTCGACATAGCCCAGGCCGTTGCGGCGGCTGGAGATATGGATGTGGGTCATGGCCAGGTAGTTGTCCAGGGTCAGCTTGCCTTCGGCCAATGGATGGCCCGGGCGCAAGGCGCAGACGAAGCGGTCCTGCATGAGCTTGACGTGGCGCACCTGCGGGTCGGTATTCAGCGGCGCATCCACTGCAAAGTCCAGGCGCCCAGCGGCCAGTTCCTTGGTGGTCTCGCGGCGCTTGCACAGGAAGCTTTCGATCATCAGGGCCGGAGCCAGGCGGCGCAGGCGCTGGAACAAGGGAGGCAGGATCACCGCCTCGGTGAGGTCGGTCATGCTGATGCGGAAGGTCTTGTTCGCCTGCTGGGGGTTGAACACGCGGCTTTCCTGCACCGAGGTGCGCAGCAGCGCCAGGGCATTGCGCACCGGGCCGATGATGTTCTGGGCCATGGGCGTGGGCACCATGCCTTGGGCGGTGCGCACGAACAGCGGGTCGTTGAAGGTCTCGCGCAGGCGCGACAAGGCATTGGATACCGCTGGCTGGGTGATGCCGACGATCTGCCCGGCGCGGGTCAGGTTGGCTTCGGTGTAGATGGCATCGAAAACGATGAACAGGTTGAGGTCGACCTTGCTGAGGTTCATGGCGCCGCTCTTTGTTGGAGTTATGGGCTGATCATATATTGCTTATGAATGTTTATACACGCGGAAAATAGACTAGGTGGATGGCTGGCTGTTGCTCTAGGCTCAGGCCCATGTTCTCCAGCCTGTGAAGGTAGCCCCGATGGATTTCGCCTATTCGCCCAAGGTCCAGGCATTGCGCGAGCGTGTCACTGCGTTCATGGACGCCCATGTCTACCCCGCCGAGCCGGTGTTCGAGCGCCAGGTCGCCGAGGGCGACCGCTGGCAGCCCACCGCGATCATGGAGCAGCTCAAGGCCAAGGCCCGCGCCGAGGGCCTGTGGAACCTGTTCCTGCCCGAGTCGGAATATGGCGCGGGGCTGTCCAACCTCGAATATGCGCCACTGGCCGAGATCATGGGCCGCTCGTTGCTGGGGCCCGAGCCGTTCAATTGCTCGGCACCGGACACCGGCAACATGGAAGTGCTGGTGCGCTACGGCAGCGAGGCGCAGAAGCGCCAGTGGCTGGAGCCGCTGCTGCGCGGCGAGATCCGCTCGGCATTCGCCATGACCGAGCCGGACGTGGCCTCTTCGGATGCCACCAACATGGCGGCCACCGCCGTACGTGATGGCGACGAATGGCTCATCAATGGGCGCAAGTGGTGGACGTCCGGTGCCTGCGACCCGCGTTGCAAGGTGATGATCTTCATGGGCCTGTCCAACCCGGACGGGCCACGCCACCAGCAGCACTCCATGATCCTGGTGCCCACCGACGCCCCCGGGGTGAAGATCGTCCGCCCGCTGCCGGTGTTCGGCTACGACGATGCGCCCCACGGGCATGCCGAGGTGCTGTTCGAGCAGGTGCGGGTGCCTTATGAGAACGTGATCCTTGGCGAAGGCCGGGGTTTCGAAATCGCCCAGGGGCGGCTCGGGCCCGGCCGTATCCACCACTGCATGCGCTCGATCGGCATGGCCGAGCGGGCCCTTGAGTTGATGTGCAAGCGCTCGGTGGCGCGTACTGCGTTTGGCCGGCCATTGGCGCGGCTGGGCGGCAACGTCGACAAGATCGCCGATTCGCGCATGGAGATCGACATGGCGCGGCTGCTCACCCTCAAGGCTGCCTACATGATGGACACCGTCGGCAACAAGGTGGCCCGCAGCGAGATCGCGCAGATCAAGGTGGTGGCGCCGAACGTGGCGTTGAAGGTGATCGACCGGGCGATCCAGCTGCATGGCGGGGCGGGGGTCAGCGGCGATTTCCCGTTGGCGTACATGTACGCCATGCAGCGCACCCTGCGCCTGGCCGACGGGCCGGACGAAGTGCACCGGGCGGCCGTGGGCAAGTACGAGATCGGCAAGTATGTGCCCAGGGAGATGCTGCGTAGCGGACAGTGAGCGCCTATCTTTTGCCCAAGAGCAAAAGTAGGTCGCCGTAAAGGCGAAAAGGTGAGTCACCGCCTCCGTGGCGAATGGAGTTTTCGCGATTCCCATGCGCTCGGTGTTTGTTGAACCTGGAATCGTTGGTATTGATTTAAGTGAACAGTCCGTTTGCGCGGGCGACGCTGAATCACCTTTCCGCCCTTACGGCGGGTCACTTTTTGTCAAACGCGACAAAAAGTAACCAAAAAACGCTGGCTCCTGCATCCGGCCCCTACGCTACGCTCCGGGGTTCCCTCGCTCCAGCCTTGCTCCGGCGGGGCGCGGCGAAGGGCCATCCATGGCCCTGCGCCGCTTGCCAGGCATCCCTGCCTGGCACCCACCTGCGCAAGGCTTCCACTCGGCCTCCTGACGTCGCGTTTGGCGGCGCCTGGGCTATCGCGTATCACAAGCAAGAGCCGTATTGGCATGGCTGAGAAGTATTAAACCAGTTGTTCCCATAGATACAGAGATACAGCGGGCGCCACTGAGCTCTGTGGGAGATTCTATGGTGCTAAACAAGCCAGCCGTGCAAATACGGCCCAGGCTCCGCCAGCTTGTATGGTAGGACTTGAAGGGGGGAGGAGGGACAACGCCAGCTTCTGACTGTTGCCGCAGTACAGACCGTGGGAGATTTCGCCCCGCCTCCCTTCCACCCAAGCGCCGATAAAGAATACTTCCGGCTCGACCGACGAAAGTAACAAGCCTGCGCCGCTGGGTGGGTCCCTTCAAGTACTCAAACCTTATCGGGGAGCATGCCCAATGGCAATGTCGGAACCTAATGCCGAAGCGATTATCGGTGTTGATGTCGCCAAGAGTGAGTTGGTGATCTTCAACGAGGAGCGCGATCAACTGATCACGATTCCTAATACCAAGCCGGAGATCAAGAAATGGCTGAAGGCACTGCCGGCTCGGGTGCGCATAGCCATCGAGGCCACCAATATTTACCACGTACTGTTTGCGGATTTGGCCTACGAGGCGGGGTGCACCGTGTACTTGGTCGATGGTTACGCACTCAGCCATTACCGCAAAGGCATTAACGTTAGAGCCAAAACAGATGCTATCGATGCCCGTCTGTTGGCTCGCTACCTGCGCAATGAATGCGAAGACTTGCATCCATGGACACCCCCACCACCGCTCTATCGTCGGCTTTTGAGTCTCTTTAGACGGCGCGCAGGCGTGGTGCAGGCTCGTACTGCACTTACCCAGAGCTGGGCCAATGAGCCCATGCTGAAGACCGCGTTTAACAATCACCTGGCATCAATGCAAAGGCTTGAGCTGCTGCTCGAGAAGTTAATCAAGGATTTGCTCGAAGAGGCAGGGCTGATGTCACTAGTCAAACGGTGCATGAAGATCGAGGGCATTGGTTTTCTGACCGCAGCCCGGTTGGTCACGTCTTATCAGCGTGGAGAATTCAAGAATAGCGATGCCTTTATCGCCTTTCTCGGGATGGATTTAAGAGTGGCCCAATCAGGACAAAAGAAAGGGCTCTCCAAGCTCACTAAACGAGGCGATCCCGAGGCGCGTCGGTTACTTCACAATGCGGCGATGTCGGCTCGTCGCACCTCTGCTTGGAAAGCGTTTTATGAGGCTCAACGAGCGCGTGGTTTTAGCACGACTCAAGCGTTGGTCATGCTTGCCCGCAAACTGGCACGGCTGGCATTCGCTCTGCTGAAAAGCGGTAGTGAATACCAGTCGAAGGCAGTTTGAGCTTGCCCAAAACCATAGAATCTCCCACCGAGATTGCGCCGCTCTCAAGACTTGTGAAATCACTGTGGGAGCCGGCTTGCCGGCGATTGGGCCGGGCAGGCAACCAACCGGCATAATTTTTCGCCGCCGCCGCTTTTGCTCTTGCTTTTCCTACGCGATAGTCCAGGCGCCGCCAAACGCGACGTCAGGAGGCCGAGTGGAGGCATTACGGAGGTGGGTGCCGGGCATGGATGCCCGGCAAGCGGCGCAGGGGCCGGATGCAGGAGCCAGCGGTTTTTGCCTACTTTTGCCCAAGAGCAAAAGTAGGTCGCCGTAAAGGCGAAAAGGTGAGTCAGCGCCTCCATGGCGAATGGAGTTTTCGCGGTTCCCATGCGCTCGGTGTTTGTTGAATCTGGAATCGTTGGTATTGATTTAAGCGAACAGTCTGTTTGCGAGGGCGACGCTGAATCACCTTTCCGCCCTTACGGCGGGTCACTTTTTGTCAGACGCGACAAAAAGTAACCAAAAAACGCTGGCTCCTGCATCCGGCCCCTACGCTTCGCTCCGGGGTTCCCTCGCTCCAGCCTTGCTCCGGTGGGGCGCGGCGAAGGGCCATCCATGGCCCTACGCCGCTTGCCAGGCATCCATGCCTGGCACCCACCTGCACAAGGCTTCCACTCGGCCTCCTGAAGTCGCATTTGGCGGCGCCTGGGCTGGCGGCGTTTACTCAGTAGGAATGACGGTGATCTTTCGATCGTAATCGGGGGGCAGCCCCCCTCAGATCAGCGACACACATTCGTTGGGTTCAGGGCGCTCCGGTCTTCTCTTCCTGCGGCGCCTGGGTAGTGGCCTGCTTGGGCGGCCGCGCATCGCCATCCTGGGCCGTGGACGGGGAAGCGGCCCGGGTCTTGAACAGCGACAAGAGGACCCCGCCCAGCAGCAACCCGAACGTCACGCCCAGCGACAGCAACGCCGGTACCTTGCCGACCATGCCGTGGTAGAAGATCTTGCAGCCGATGAAGATCAACACCAGTGCCAGCGCGTACTTGAGGTAGACGAAGCGGTGCATCAGCGCCGCAAGGGCGAAGTACAGCGAACGCAGCCCGAGGATGGCGAAGATGTTCGAGGTGTAGACGATGAACGGGTCCTGGGTGATGGCGAAGATGGCCGGCACGCTGTCCACGGCGAACACCAGGTCCGCCAGCTCGATCAGCACCAGGGCCAGGAACAGCGGTGTGGCATGGCGCAGGGCGGTGCTATGGCCGGGCGGAGTGAGGCGCACGAAGAAATGTGGGCCGTGGATCTGCTCGGTGACCCGCATGTGCCGGCGTACGAAGCGCAGCACCGGGTTGTTGGCCAGGTCGGGGTGGCTGTCTTCCTTCGACAGGGCCATCTTCACCCCGGTGAACAGCAGGAAGGCGCCGAACAGATACAACACCCAGGCGAAGTGCTGCACCAGCGCCGCGCCCACGCCGATCATGATCGCCCGCAGGAACACCACGCCGAGGATGCCCCAGAACAACACCCGATGCTGGTAGCGGCGGGGGATGGCGAAGAAGCCGAAGATCATCGCCATGACGAACACATTGTCCATCGACAGCGACTGTTCCACCAGGAACCCGGTGTAGAACTCCAGCGCCGACTGGGCACCGAGCTCATACCAGACCCACGCCCCGAACAGTACGCCCACGCTGAAATAGCCTGCATACAGCAGCAGGCTTTCGCGCATTTCGATTTCCCGATCCTTGCGGTGCAGCACGCCAAGGTCCAGCACCAGCAAGGCGATGACGATGGCGACGAACACCAGCCACAACCAGGCGCTGGTACCGAGGAACGGGGTGGTGAGGAATGTGAGCAGAGCCGTCATGAGCCCCTCCTTGAATGTCGACGTTGCATGGCAACAGTGATCCGACATGGCGGCTCGGCAGCCGTCAGAGGGGCCCGGTATCACATGGGTTTGAGCCTAGACCGGTTTCCCGGCGCTGCCGAATGGCAGGCTGTTACATTTTTTTGCGCCGCTGGCCCAGCCTTCAGTACACCCATACTTCGACCCTTTGGTTACGCAAACGTCCCTTTTGTTGATCGTTGTCGGCCACCGGCAATTCGTCGCCCAGGCCGGCCACTTCCCTCACCTCGATGCCATGACGGGCCAATGCGCGGCGCACGGCCATGGCCCGCAGGCGCGAGAGCAGGGCGGCACGCCCGGGCGTTGCCTTGGGGTCGCCAAAGCCGACCAGCACGACCTGATGATCGAGCTTGCCGGCCTGGCGCAGGTAGTCGGCGACCCGCTGGACATCGCGCAGCGCCTTGTTGTCGAGGTTGGCACTGCCGGCCTGGAAGCGGAAGCTGACGGTCAGGCGCTGGGCCTGGCTGGCCAGGGTGCGGTAGCGCGCCGGCATGTCCGCCTGGCTGGGCACCGGCAGGGCCTTGACCTGCTGGGAGACGAAGCCCTGGCGGGCGACGATCGCCTGGCCTGCCGGGCTCTGGGTGAACTCGGCCAGGGCCCGTGCCAGCGGGGTGGGGTGGACGGGCAGGTAGAAGAACAGGCGCCGCGACAGCGGGTAGTCTTCACTGGCCACCCGGGCACGGGTCGGTAGCAGGGCCGGGGCGTCACCCTCGGCGATAGCCAGGACCTTGGCGCCATGCACGGCCGTCAAGGTGCTGAAACCAATGGCCTGGCGGTCGGCCTTGACCCGCTCGGCCAGCGCTTCGCTGGATTCGAAGCGCTGCGCCTGGGGCGCCAGGCCATGATGGCCTGGCTCCAGCACCAGGGCCTTGAAGGTTTCGAAGGTGCCGGAGCGATCATCGCGGGCATACAGGCGGATCGTGCCGCCGGCCACGCCCAACTGCTCCCAGCGCTGTACTTGGCCGGAAAACACCTGCGCCAACTGGGTGATGGTCAGCTGCGACAGGGGGTTGCCTGGGTGGACGATCACGGCCACGCCATCCAGGCCGATGACCTGCTCCGAGGCCTTGTCGCGCAGGTCGCCCAACGCCTGCAGGCGCTGGGCCTCGCTGTCGGTGATGGGGCGGGAGGCGGCGGCCAGGTCGGCCTTGGCGTCGCCCAAAGCGATGAAACCGGTGCTGGAGCCGTGGGCGGCGATATCGATGTGCAGGGGCTGGCCTTGGGCATTCAGGGCGCGGATCTGGGTTTCGTTGGCGTGCTCGCCCGGCGCCTGTTCGATGGCCGTGGCGCCCTGGGCCTCGAGCAGGCCCCGGACCAGGGCCGGGGCGAGGGCGGCGCCGATGGTGTTGGAGCCCTGAATGCGCAGCTGCACCGGCTCGGCCAGGGCCGGCAGGGGCAGCAGGCAGCACAACAAGACAAGGAGGCGGAGCATCCTGGGAACCTGTGGCATAGCGTTGGGCCGCAGATTACGACAGGGCGGTGACTGGAAGATGACAACGAGGCCGACTGTGCCGGCCCTCGGGGAGCGGGTTGGCGGTGCCCCCAAGGCTCAGAACGTAGGCGGCGTGATCACCCAGATCACCACGGCATCTTCGTCCCCGGGGTTGCCATAGCGGTGTGGTTCCTGGCTGGAGAAGCTGAAGCTGTCGCCTTCGTTCAACTGGAAATACCGCTCGCCCACCCACAACTCGAAACGGCCCGACAGCAGATACCCGGCTTCCTCGCCCTCATGGCTGTAGCTCTCCTGGCTGTAGGTGCCCGGTGGAAAGCGCGAGTGGAGGATTTCCAGCTGACGGTTGGGCTGGGGTGTGAGCAGTTGGTCGACGATGCCGTCCTCGTAATGCACGCTCAGGCGGCTGTTGCGGCGCACCACGTAGCCTTGGTCCTCCGGGGCGGTGCTGGCCTCGCTGGCGAAGAACCACTGGATGGTCACGCCCAGGCTGCGGGCGATGTTGAACAGCGCCGGGATCGACGGGTAGGAGAGGTTGCGCTCCAGCTGGCTGATGTAGCCGGCGGTCAGTTCGCTCTGCTTGGCCAGTTCCGCCAGGGTCATGCCGCGGCGCTTGCGCAGGCCGCGGATGCGGGTGCCGAGAAAATGCGGGGCCGCGCCACCGGCTTCGGCGGCGGGCATCGGCGTCATGGGTTGCTCGCTCATTGGGCGTCGGTCCATCGGGAAAGCGGCAGTATGACCAGCCTCAGAGCGCCCAGGCAACCGTCAGGCCGTCATGGATCGCCTCCTCGACGGTGCGTGGCGCCAGGCAGTCGCCGACGCGCCTGACCTCGACCAGCCCGGCCAGCTCCTCGCCCAAGGTGTCCTGGGGTTGGTGGCCCAGGCACAGCACCAGGGTGTCGATGCCTTCGAAGATCATCGGCTCGCCGCTGGCGGTGTGCAGCAGGTAGACGGTGTTGTCGTCGCAGCCGTAGAGGCGGGCATAGGGCGTGATCGCAATGCCCAGGCGGTGCAGCTCGCCGGCCATCTGGTCGCGCACGTACAGCGGCAGGTTTTCGCCGCAGTGGGTGCCGTTGACCGCCAGCTGCACCTGGTGCCCGTCGCGCACCAGGCGTTCGGCGATGCCGGGGCCGATCCAGTCGCTGCGCCAGTCCACCACCAGCACCGAGCGCCCCAGGGTGGCCTGGTTGCGCAGCACCTGCCAGGCGTCCACCACCTGCATCTGGCCGTCGCGCTCGAACGTGGGCCAGTAGGGCGTAGCGCCAGTGGCGGCGATCACTAGGTCCGGGCGCTCGCGTTCGACCAGGGCGCGGTCGACCCGGGTGTTGCGCACCACGCGCACCCCGGCCAGTTCCATCTCCCGTTGCAGGTTGGTGCTGGCGCCACCGAATTCGCTGCGCCGGGGCAGCAGCTGGGCCAGCAGTACCTGGCCGCCCAACTGCGGGCCGGCCTCGTACAAGGTCACGTCGTGGCCACGCGCGGCCGCCACGGCGGCGGCCTTCATGCCGGCCGGGCCACCGCCGGCAACCATCACCCGCTTGGGTGCGGTGGTGCGTTGCAGCGTGCCGTATTGCAGCTCCCGGCCGGTTTCCGGGTGCTGGATGCAGGAGATCGGCAGGCCGCGGTGGAAGTGGCCGATACAGGCCTGGTTGCAGGCGATGCAGGCGCGCACGTCCTCAACCTGGCCGCGCTCGGTCTTGGTCGGCATCTGCGGGTCGCAGATCAAGGCGCGGGTCATGCCGCAGACATCGGCCTGGCCACGGGCAAGGATCAGTTCGGCCTCCTGAGGCTGGTTGATGCGGCCGGTGACGAACAGCGGGATGTCCAGGCTCGCCTTGAAGGTGCCGGCTTCGCGGGCCAGGTAGGCCGGCTCGATGGCCATGGGCGGGACGATATGCACCGCGCCGCCGAGCGACGCGGAGGTGCCTGCGACGATATGCAGGTAGTCGATCTCGCCTTGCAGGGCCTGGGCGGCCAGCAACGACTCGTCCTCGGTCAGGCCCTCGGGGTCACGCTCGTCGGCACTGATGCGCAGGCCGACGATGAAGTCCTCGCCGGTCGCCGCGCGTACCGCCGCCAGCACCTCGCGCACGAAGCGCAGGCGCTGCTCCAGGCCGCCGTTGTAGCCGTCGGTGCGGCGATTGACCCGCGGGTTGAGGAACTGGGCCGGCAAGTAGCCGTGGCTGGCCACCACCTCCACGCCATCCAGGCCGGCCTGGTACAGGCGACGGGCGGCCGCGGCGTAGCCCTGGACGATTTCGTCGATCATCGCCTGGTCCAGCGCCCGGGGCATCACCCGGAAGCGTTCGTTGGGCACTGCCGAAGCCGAATAGGCCACCGCCAGCAGGCCGTCGGCCGTTTCCATGATCTCGCGGCCGGGGTGGAACAGCTGCGACAGCACCACCGTGCCGTGCGCGTGGCAGGCCTCGGCCAGGCGCCGGTAGCCCTCGATGCAGGCGTCGTCGGTGGCCATCAACACGTGGGAGGTATAGCGCGCGCTGTCGTGTACGCCGGCCACCTGCAACACGATCAGGCCGGCACCGCCCTCGGCGCGGGCACGGTGGTAGGCGATCAGCTTGTCGTTGACCAGGTTGTCGGTGGGCAGGCAGGTGTCATGCCCGGTGGACATGATGCGGTTCTTCAGGCGTTTGCCACGGATCTGCAACGGCTCGAACAGGTGGGCGAAGGCGGTCGACATGCGCGCAGCTCCGGTGAGTTGTTGTTTTACACCATGAAAGTGTAGCTACAGTAAAAAATCAACTTGTTTTTTTACTTGTCCGCGACTAGCGTTCCCTTCGACCTCTCAAGCAGGGGCGCCTCACAACAACAAGAAAGCGGGCCTTGGCTGTACCGGCCAGGCACCGGCAGGAGGAACCAGCGATGAATGCATTTCCCCGCAGGACCGGCTTTTGCGCACTGCTGTTGGCCTTGGGCCTGGGCAGTGTGCAAGCGGCGCCGCAGATGGTCGTGGTCGGCTATGGTGGTGCAGGCCAGAAAGCCCAGGATGTGGCAATCTTCCAGCCTTTCAGTGCCCAGGACGGCAGCAAGCTGATCCAGAGCGAATACAACGGCGAGATGGCCCGTATCCAGGTGATGGCCGATACCGGGAATGTCGATTGGGATGTGGTGCAGATCGAAGGCCCGGACCTGTTGCGTGGGTGCGACGAGGGCATCTACGAGCGCCTGGACTGGCAGCAGCTGGGCGGTACTTCCGAGCTGATACCTGATGCGGCCCAGGATTGCGGTTCGGCGGCACTGGTGTGGAGCGTGGCGATTGCCTACGACCGGAGCAAGCTGGCCCAGGCCCCGACTTCCTGGGCGGATTTCTGGGACGTGAAGAAATACCCCGGCAAGCGCGGCCTGCGCAAGCGCGCGGTATACAACCTGGAGTTCGCCTTGCTGGCCGACGGCGTCAAGGTCGAGGATGTGTACAAGGTCCTGGCCACCCCGGCAGGCGTCGAGCGCGCTTTCGCCAAGCTGACCGAGCTCAAGCCGTACATCCAGTGGTGGGATGCCGGCGCCCAGCCGCCCCAGTGGCTGGCCGCAGGCGATGTGGTGATGACGTCCACCTATAGTGGCCGCATCGCCGTGGCCGCGCAGCAGGGCAGTCCGCTGGCGGTGGTTTGGCCGGGCAGCCTGTATGGCATGGACTACTGGGCGATCATCAAGGGGTCCAGGCATGCCGATCAGGCGCGGCGGCTGATCGCCTACGCCAACCAGCCCGATACCCAGGTGCGTTACGTCGAGCAGATCCCTTATGGCCCGACCAATACCCAGGCCGCGGCCAAGCTCGACCCTGGGCTGGCCAGCTGGGTGCCGACCTCGCCCGAGAACCTCAAGGGTGCGCTGGCCATGGATGTGGCGTTCTGGGTCGATCATGGCGAAGAGCTGGAGCAGCGGTTCAACGCCTGGGCCAGCAAGTGATGGGTTGATATCCGGGGCCGCACAGCGGCCTCATCATTCACAAATCAGGACAATGCCAATGACCCCTACCGAACGGACCCTGCGCCAGGAACTGGCGGCCTGCTACCGCCTGATCGCGCATTTTCGGATGACCGACCTGATCTTCACCCATATCTCCGTACGCCTGCCTGGGCCGGAGCATCACTTCCTGATCAACCCCTACGGCTTGCTGTTCGACGAGATCACTGCCTCGAAGCTGGTGAAGATCGACCTGCAGGGCAACCCGGTCGAGCCTTCGCCCTATCCGGTCAACCCGGCCGGTTTCGTCATTCATGGTGCGATCCATGGCGCCCGCGAAGACGCCCAATGCGTGCTGCACACCCATACCCGCGCCGGCTGCGCGGTCGCTGCGCTCGAGTGTGGGTTGCTGCCGCTCAACCAGATCGCCATGGAGTTCTATGGCCGGGTCGGCTACCACGCCTACGAAGGTATCGCGCTGGACCTGGACGAGCAGCAGCGGCTGGTGGCGGATCTGGGTCAACACACGGTGATGATCCTGCGCAACCACGGCTTGTTGACGGTCGGCAGCACCGTGGCCGAGGCGTTCCTGCGCATGTATTACCTGGAGAAGGCTTGCGAGATTCAACTGGCAGCGCTGCAGGCCGGGCAAGTGATCGTGCCGCCGCATGCGGTATGCGCGCACACCGAGCGGCAGTTCAACGAGCCGGCGCGGCCGTTGAAGGCCGGGGAATTGGCGGACCTGGATGGCAATGCCTTGGCATGGCAGGCGCTGTTGCGGTTGCTGGAGCGGGTGGCGCCGGATTATCGCGATTGAGCCAGGCGCCTGGGTAGCGAACGGGCGTCCGCTACCTCGCGGTCGGGGAGTCAGCGGGCATCGGGGACGATGATATGGGCCGGTGCCTGTGCGGCACGGCCGCGGGCGACCCAGTAGTACAGCAAGCTAGGCACCACCAGGCCGATCAACCAGGACACGTCGACGCCGCCCAGGTGGGCGACCATGGGGCCGGTGTACAGCTTCGTATCGATGAACGGCATCTGCACCAGCACGCCAACGGTGTAGACGATGATCCCTGGCCAGTTCCAGCGCCCATAGCGGCCTTCGGGGTCGGCCAGGGCCGGGATGTCGTAGCGCTCCTTGGTGATGAAGTAGTAGTCCACCAGGTTCACCGCGCTCCAGGGCACGAAGAAGGTCAGCAGGAACAGGATGAACGACTTGAACGCACTGAGGAACGAATGCTGGCCGAGCAGGGCGACGAGCGTGGCGGCGCCGACGATGCCGAGCACGAACACCAGGCGTTGCAGGCGGCTGATCTGCAGGTGGCCACGGAACCCGCTGATGATGGTGGCGATGCACATGAAGCTGCCATAGGAGTTCAGCGTCGAGATGGTTACCTTGCCGAAGGCGATGCTGAAGTACAGCAGCGCGGCTGTGGTGCCAGCGCCCCCCAGGCCGACGATGTACGCCACCTCATGCCCGGAGAACTGCCCACCGGCAATGGCTGCGGCGAACACGCCGAGGATCATCGAGGCCTGGGCGCCGATCACCGACCCCAGCCCGGCGGCAAGGAACGTCTTGACCGGTGAGGTGCTGCTGGGCAGGTAGCGCGAGTAGTCGGCCACGTAGGGGCCGAAGGCGATCTGCCAGGAGGCGGCCAGCGACACCGCGAGCAGGAACGAGGCCCAGGTGAAGTGGCGGTTGTCGAGCAACTGGCCGATGTCGGCCAGCATCAGGATGCGGCTGAACAGGTACATGAAGGCGATGATGCCGAGCACGCTGGCCACGCGGCCGATCCAGTGGATCACCCGGTAGCCGGCGAGGGTGGCGAGCACGATCACCCCGGCGAAGATCAGGATGCCGCTGCTGTCGCTCACGCTCAACAACTGGCCGATGGCCTGGCCGGACAGCACCGTGCCGGTGGCGGTGAAGCCCAGGTACATCAGGCACACCAGGGCCATGGGAATGGCCGCGCCGTAGACCCCGAACTGCACCCGGCTGGAGATCATCTGCGGCAGGCCCAGGCGCGGCCCTTGGGCGGCGTGCAGGGCCATGACGGCGCCGCCGATCAGTTGGCCGAGCAACAGGCCGAGCAGCGACCAGAACACATCGCCGCCGAGTACCACGGCCAGGGCACCGGTGACGATCGCGGTGATCTGCAGGTTGGCTCCCAGCCACAAGGTGAATTGGCTGTACACGCGTCCATGGCGTTCAGCTTCGGGGATGTAGTCGATCGAGCGCCGTTCGATCACGGGTTTGCTGGACATGGGGCACTCCGCTTGTTTGTTCTTGTGGGGGCGGGCGGCCATCTCGACGGGAACGGTGGCCTGTGTGCGATATGAGCATGTATAGACAAGTAAGGTCAAGTGAAGCTTGACACGGTTCGTTTGGCCCCTGTCCGTTGGCCCAGACGCCTTGTCCGCACGACTGTTGCGCAAGGCTGGCACCCAACTGTGCTGGTCCGTGGGAAAACAAAGGCCTTATGCTGTTACGAAATATGTCTAGAAAAGCCTGAAGAAGGAAACTGCAATGCCAGTCAAGGACCTGCTGATCGCCCTGGTGGTGATCATCGCCTGGGGCGTGAATTTCGTGGTGATCAAGGTTGGCCTCGATGGCCTGCCGCCCATGCTGCTCGGGGCCTTGCGGTTTGCCTTGGTGGCGTTTCCGGCGGTGCTGCTGGTCAGGCGCCCGAAACTGCCCTGGCGCTGGCTGGTCGCCTATGGCGTGACCATTTCCCTGGGACAGTTCGCTTTCCTGTTCCAGGCCATGTACAGCGGCATGCCTCCGGGGCTGGCGTCGTTGGTGCTGCAGTCCCAGGCATTCTTCACCCTCGGGTTCGCCGCGCTGTTTCTTGGCGAGCGCCTGCGCCTGGCCAGCCTGCTGGGCCTGTTGGTGGCCGCGGGCGGGTTGGTGCTGATCGGCAGCGAGGACAGCAGCCATGTACCGTTGCTGGCCCTGTTGCTGACCCTGTGCGCGGGCGCCATGTGGGGCATGGGCAACATCATCACGCGCCGGTTCGGCTCGGTGGATCTGGTGGCCCTGGTGATCTGGGGCGGTTTGATACCACCGCTGCCGTTTCTGGCGCTGTCCTGGTGGCTGGAGGGGCCTGAGCGTATCGGCCATGCCCTGGCCAATATCGGCTGGAGCTCGGTACTGGCCCTGGCCTACCTGGCGTTCGTCGCCACCATGCTTGGCTACAGCCTGTGGAGCACCTTGCTGTCGCGGCATCCGGCAGGCAAGGTGGCGCCGTTTTCGCTGTTGGTGCCGGTGGTCGGCCTGAGCTCGTCGGCCTGGCTGCTCGATGAACGCTTGAGTGCGGTGCAGGGGTGGGGCGCGGTGCTGGTCATGCTGGGGTTGCTGATCAATGTGTTCGGGCCTCGGGTAGGGCAGCGGTTGCGGGCGGTGAGCGTTCAGTAGAGGGTTTATGCGAGATCACGCGGGCGGCGCGCGATCTCGCAATCGCCGAACATGGCAGATCGTCCTATCAATGAGACGAACCATGCCATTTTTGCCGTCTACCGCAACATTGGTTCCATAGGTAGTGTTACACCCAGCCATCTGAGAGAGGAGACTTCTCATGAAAAAGATTCTGGGTATCCACCGCAGCCCCCACGGCCATTGGGTCGGGGATGGCTTCCCGGTTCGTAGCCTGTTCACCTATGACAACCTGGCGCGCCATATCAGCCCGTTCTTGCTGCTCGATTATGCTGGCCCCCATGATTTCACGCCGACCACCGCGCGGCGCGGAGTCGGCCAGCACCCGCACCGGGGCTTCGAGACGGTGACCATCGTCTACCAGGGCGAACTGGAGCACCGCGATTCCACTGGCGCCGGTGGCCTGATCGGCCCGGGCGATGTGCAGTGGATGACGGCCGCCAACGGCATCCTCCACGAGGAATTCCATTCGCCGGCCTTCGCCCGCAGCGGCGGCACACTGGAGATGGTGCAACTGTGGGTCAACCTGCCGGCCCGTGACAAGCGTGCGCCTGCGGGGTACCAGACCCTGCTGTCCACGGACATTCCGGAGGTGTCGCTGGAAGGCGAGGCCGGTAGCCTGCGGGTGATCGCTGGTGCCTACCAGGGCCATCAAGGTCCGGCGCGGACCTTCACCGCCATGGACGTCTGGGACCTGCGCCTGAAAGCGGGTGCCCACCTGCAACTGCCGATCGCCGCAGGGCGCAACGCAGCGTTGGTGGTGCTGCGCGGTAACGTGCGTGTCAATGGCGAGCGCGAGGCGGGTCCGGCCAGCCTGGTGCTGCTGGAGCGCGATGGCGAGCATGTGCAGGTCGAGGCGCTGGACGAAGTGAGCCTGCTGTTGCTCAGCGGCGAGCCGATCGACGAGCCCATCGTTGGTTATGGCCCGTTCGTGATGAACAGCCAGGCGGAAATCGCCGAGTCGTTCGCCGACTTCCAGGCGGGGCGGTTTGGGCAGATGGTGGGTGAGCAGTAAAGGGGCCGCTTTGCGGCCCATCGCGGGGCAAGCCCGCTCCTACAGGGCCCTGTAGGAGCGGGCTTGCCCCGCGATGCTTTTTGCCCACTATCCAGACTGGCGCCAATGCACTTCAGTGATCCCGTAGCGCTCTGCCACGGGCTTGCTGACTTTCTTGATCTTCTCGCGCCCGTATCGCCCGATACGGGCCACCCCCGCATCGCAACTGGCCCAGTGCCAGGCCTCGGCGTTGTCCATCCGCTCGGCTCGGATCACGAAGGACTTGTGCTGGCCGTGCAGTTCGTAGTCGATCACGAAGAGTTTTGCATCGATCATCGGGTATCCACATCCCTTGCGCTGCATCGAGGGCTGGCCAGGTGCAAGACATTCCATGGCCTATCCGTGGGAATCGTGACGGCGCACAAAAGTTTGAAAAAAGTTCGTTTCCAACGACGAACGGTGGGCGCTGACCGTCCGTCGCACAGTGCCTGCAGCCGATCGAACGGCTGGAGCCTTGCGGCGCTCTTCCTCTAAGGTGCTAGAGGAATTTGCGCGGCTGCATTGTTCAGGCGAATGGACCACCGCTTGAACATGCGCAATATCAATTGGCACTTCGCCAACATAGGGCGTACTCACACACAACAGGCCATCCAGTACAGAGAGGGTCGAACCATGTCGTTGATAGGTGTTTCGCTACTAGAGATGCGTCAGCTGATCGAACAGGCCTGCCTGCCGGACCGCTGCGAGGTAACCTGCCCGGACGGTGTCAGCCTGAACATCCGTCTGGGCCAAGGGGAGAGCCTGGACGATTGCCTCACGGTCAGCGGTATTCCCCTCGACAGCCTCAACAGCTGTCGGGACCTGCACGAGCTGGTGACCCAGTTGCGTCAAGCGCAACGCCTGGGCCACAGCGCCGCGCTCAAGGCCATCGCCTGACGGCCACCGCGACCCGGTCAGCCGAGGCTGGCCGGGCGCACGTATTCCGGCATCAGGCCGTTGAACCAGAACAGGATCATCGCCACCAGGATGGTCACCAGCAGCAACAGCCCCACCCCCCAGACGCAGGTCGCGAACAGCATCGCCTGTTCCTTGCGCAGGCGCAGGAAGGTCTGCAACCCTCCGTACAACAGCACCGTGGCATAGGCCGAGGCCGCCAGCAGGGCCGCTACCGCCAGCCAGCGCATGGGTACCAGGCCCACCACACCGGCAACGAACCAGGGCGTGGCGCAGTAGGCGGCGAAGCCGATGCATTGGTTCAGGGTCGGCTGGGTGTCGAAGCCACGGGACATCCAGCGGATCATCACGCCCATCAGCATCACGCCGACCACAGTGGTGGCATACAGCAGGCCTGCCAGTTGCGCGGCGCTGCCCATGCTCAGGCGTACCCGTTCCTCGGCGGCCAGGCTCCAGCCGAAGGTGGTGGTGCCGACGAACAGGCACAGCGCGGGGATCAGGGCCAGGGCCAGCAGGCGTGGCAGGTACTGTTGCGGATGGGCTTCCTCGGCGCGGCGGATATCCAGCCAGGCGGCACCGGGGTGGGTGAAGAGCTTGAGCAACGGACTGTTCATGGCGTTCTCCTCGAGGGCAGGCGTGTCCTCTTTTTATGGAGAAGCACAAAGGGCCCAGGGTTCAGGCGAACTGCGGGCCGTTGATCGCTTATTGCAGCTCCAGCACCAGGTTCATGCCGCCATCCCCGCACTTGGCATGGTCGCGCACCACGCCATGATAGCTGCGGCCATCCCACTCGAAGGCCACGCTGTGGGCGCGGTCGAGCTTGTCCGGCAGCGGTGGGTCGATGTGCAGGCGCAGGGCCGGGGACCCCTGCAGGTTGAGGGCAGCGAGCTGGACATGGCACTCCACGCGTTGGGCCACGGGGCCGAACAGGGTGTCACGGACGAAGTCCAGTTCCAGGCAGGCGCAGGGGGCACGGTAATAGGGCTTCATGGCAGGTATGGCCGCAGCGGGAAAATCATGGCTGGCTCCTCGAACAAGGAATCGCGGGGTATCGATCTTTCGAAGCCTATCGGACGATAGCGTTCAAATTTATTTCACCCCTTGGGGCCTGTGCGGGCGCATTCGCGGGTAAACCCGCTCCCACAAGATGTGCGGCGATCCCTGTGGGAGATTACCCAGCCCTTCGGGCTGCGCTGTCGCGCAGAGAACAAGCGGCCAATGCTGCCCCTGTGGGAGCGGCGGTGCGGCGGTCCGACTTGTCCCGCGATCAAGGGCGAAGCCCTTGCCAGGCACGGTGATCTCGGGCGGCTCCGCTCACACAGGGATTTCGCAAGTTTTGAGAGCGGCGCAATCTCGGTGGGAGCTGGCGACAGCCTGCGATGGGCTGCAAAGCAGCCCCAAGCCTTCAAACGGTGGATTAAGGGGCCGCTTTGCGGCCCATCGCAGGCTGTCGCCAGCCACAGGGTGCCGCAAATCAAATGGTCATGCGTTGTTCTATGAGAGCGGGTTTACCGGCGAATGCGTCATCATGGCTGGCGCTCGGCCACCGCCCTGAGGGTTCTCAACGTCACCAGCGGTGCATCCACCACGAACCGGTTGGCCAGCCAGCCCGGCACATCCCCGGCGGGGTCGGCCTGCAGTTGGTAGGTGACTTCGGTTTCTTTCTCGGCCAGTGGATGCATCGTCCATTCCCCACGCAGCCGCCGCACACGGATCAGCCCCGGCACGGCCGGCACCTTACCGGGTTCGGCGCTCAGGTGGCGCACCAGGGTACCATCGTCCAGGCGCTCGGTACGCACCCGCAGCACCATGTCCCGCGGCTGTGCCGGCCAGGGCAGGTCGGTGACCAGGTACACCCAGGTGCTGTCGCCTTGGACATCCAGCAAGCGCATTTCGGCGCAGGCATACAACCATTTGCAGGCCACCCGCAGGTTCTCCTGCAGGTCGGTGAGCGTGCGCACGCTCGCCTTGATCCGGGTGACGCCGCGAAATGCCTGGTAGGTCGAACCCTCGACACGGCTCAGGTATACATCGACGCCGTCTTGCCGTTGCGCCAAGTGCCAGTCGTCGGCCAGCGTCACCAGGGCCAGCAGCAGGAGCAACAAAGCGAGCAGGCGGGGAAGGGGCATGGGCAGTGGCCGGAGCGAAACGGAGCGGGTTCCTGAAGTATGGCCAGAAACACGAAGCCCGCCATGAAGGCGGGCTCGTGGACATCAGCCTGGGCTCAACGCTGTGGGTTGAGGGTCAGGTGCGCGTGGCGGTTGACGTCCTTGTACAGCAGGTAGCTGAACGGGCCTGGGCCGCCGGAGTAGCAGGCTTGCGGGCAGAAGGCGCGCAGCCACATGAAGTCGCCGGCCTCGACCTCGACCCAGTCCTGGTTCAGGCGGTATACCGCCTTGCCTTCCAGAACGTACAGGCCGTGTTCCATGACGTGGGTTTCAGCGAACGGAATCACGCCGCCCGGCTGGAAGGTCACGATGTTGACGTGCATGTCGTGGCGCATGTCGGCCATGTCGACGAAGCGGGTGGTGACCCAGCGGCCTTCGGTGCCCGGCATCTCGATGACGGTGGCATCCTTGCGGTGGGTGACGAAGGATTCTGGAACCGGCAGGCCTTCGACCTTCTGGTAGTGCTTGCGCAGCCAGTGGAAGGTGACGTTGGCCTTGCTGTTGTTGCGCAGGCTCCAGTCGGCACCCGGGGCCAGGAAGGCGTAGCCGCCAGGCACCAGGGTGTGGTGCTTGCCTTCGACGGTGATGTCGATCTCGCCTTCGACCACGAACAGCACCGCTTCGGCGTTCGGGTCCAGCTCAGGGCGCTCGCTGCCGCCTTCAGGGGCGACTTCGACGATGTACTGCGAGAAGGTCTCGGCGAAGCCGGTCAGCGGGCGGGCAATGACCCACATGCGCATCTTGTCCCAGAACGGCAGGTGGCTGGTGACGATGTCACGCATCACGCCCTTGGGGATGACGGCATAGGCTTCGGTGAACATGGCACGGTCAGTCAGCAGCTCGGTTTGAGCCGGGTGCCCACCGTGGGGGGCGAAGTAGGAATGATTCGACATGGACAGTCTCGACTTGTTGTTCTTTCCCCGTGCCGTGTGCCGCACCGGCCGGTGCGCCGCAGGGGAGGCCTGGACAGAATATGGGCCTTTGCCTGGCATCCACAAATTAAATGTTGAAATGTCCGGTATTTATTCGATGAATGCCTGCGTTCAGTGTGGTTTCTCGTCGCAACCAGTGCTTTGCCTTCACGCGTCGGCCGCTTGAGCGACCATCAACAACGATTGCGGCACCGGGCTTTGCGGATGCTGCGGCTCCTGCAGGCTGGCCAGGCGGAACCCGGCCAGGTCCAAGGCATTCAGCCAGCTGGAGAGGGTGCGCAAATACCAGGGCATCGGCGTCCATTGCCCGGCGAACCCGGCGAACGTTTCCTCGCGCCAGCCATCCTGGTAGTCGCCTGCGGCCATGCTCCAGGGGTGCAAGGTCTGGATGACCAGGGCACCGCCGGGGGCGAGCAGGCCATGCAGGGCGCAGAGCAGGGGGATGATGTCCTGGTGCAGCAGGGCGAAGTTGGCACAGACCACGTCATAGCCATGGCCCACGTCTACCTGCGCTTCGGCCAGCTGTGCGTAGCTGGCCAGGTGCACAGGCGCCGAGCCTGCGCCGCGCGCAGCCTCGACCAGCGTCGCATCGCCGTCCACGCCTGTCGCCTGGATGCCGCGCTCGGCCAGGGCACGCAGCAGCCAGCCCTCGCCACAGCCCAGGTCCAGGACCCGCTGCGGCTGGCGACCCATCAGCGCCAGAAGGATGGCTTGGTCGGTGACTTGGCGGCGGCTTTCGATGGCGCCGCTGCGCACGGCCTGGATCCAGGCCTGGGCGTTGTGCTGCCAGCTGCCTTGCAGCGTGGTGTCGGGCGTGGGCATCGCATGTGGTCCTGGTGGGGCATGTGCCAAGGATAGGCCAGGTGGAGTAACCCTGGGCAACGGCTTCTGGCATGATGCACTCAGCCTGTCCATTCGAAAGTCAAATCCTGAACATGACTGAAAGCGTGAAATCCAATAGGTCGATCTACGACCTCGACCTGCTTCGGGCCGTGGTGATGGTCGCTGACTGCGGCAGCTTCACCACCGCGGCCACCCGGTTGCATTCGACCCAGTCGACGGTCAGCCAGAAGGTCCGGCGGCTCGAGGAGATGGTTGGGCATCAGTTGCTCGACCGCAGCAACCGCGAAGTGCACCCTACCGATGCCGGCGAAACGCTGCTGCGCTATGCGCGCCATCTGCTCGCGGTCAGCAATCAGCTGAGCGAGGCGATGTCGGGCGGGGTCACGCTCACCGTGCGTATCGGCCTGCCGGACGACTTCGTCGCCAGCAAGACCGTTCCGGCGCTCGCGGCCTTCAACCGCAAGCACCCGAAGGTCAAGCTGGAGATCACCGGCGGCCTGAGCCGCGACCTGATGAGCAGTTATGACCGCGGCGAGCTTGATCTGGTACTGGTCAAGCAGCGGCGGCACAGCCGCGAGGCCAACGCCTGCCAGCCCGAACGCATCGAGTGGATCGACAGTGCGCAGTACCCCTGTTTCGCCCAGGACCCGATCCCGTTGGTGACCTTCCCACCGCGGGGGCTCTACCGCGATGACATGATCAGTGCGATCGAGGCCATGGGCCGCAGCTGGCGTATCGGCTTCACCAGTTCCAGCCTTGCCGGTATCCAGGAAGCCGTGGCCAATGGACTGGGCGTGAGCCTGCTGCCCTCGCGGGTGGTCACGCCGGGGCATCGGGTATTGGGTGCCGAGGACGGTTTCAAGCCGATCAAGGTTTTCGAGGCGGCGATCTACCATCGCCCCACGGCCGACCCGATGGTCAAGGAACTGGCGGATATCCTGACCGGCATCCTGCGCGCCGAGGCCAGCGAAGGGCCCTGAGGCCGGCCTGCCCACCGCTGCGGTATGGCAAGGGCTTCGCCCCTAATCGCGGGACGAGCCTGCTCCTATAGGGGAGGAATTGCCTGCCCCGGGTACGTAGTGCCCGGTTGGGGCGTTATACTCGCGGCTCGTTCCACTGTATCCGAGTATTTCCATGGGTCTTTCCACAACCGCCACACCCGAGCCGCGCCGCCTGGGCGCGCCATTGTTCGCCCTGGGCCTGCTGCTGGCAGGTGCCTGGTTCCTCAACCTCAATGCCGGCCTCAACCAGGTGCTGCTGCTGATCGTCGGTGCGGCCCTGGGCCTGACGCTCTACCATGCTGCCTTCGGCTTCACCTCGGCCTGGCGGGTATTCATCACCGAGCGTCGCGGGGCCGGCCTGCGTGCGCAGATGGTCATGTTGGCCCTGGCCGTGCTGCTGTTCTTCCCGGCCTTGTCGGCCGGCAGCCTGTTCGGCACACCGGTCAAGGGGCTGGTGGCGCCAGCGGGTGTCTCGGTGGTGTTCGGGGCATTCATCTTCGGCATCGGCATGCAGCTCGGTGGTGGCTGCGCCTCGGGCACGCTGTTCACCGTCGGCGGTGGCAATGCGCGGATGCTGGTGACCTTGCTGTTCTTCATCATCGGTTCGGTGACGGCCACCCATCACGTCGACTGGTGGTTCGCCTTGCCGTCGTTCCCGGCCACCTCCATCGTCCAGGCCTGGGGCGTGGTGCCGGCGCTGATTGCCAGCCTGGCCCTGTTCGGGCTGATCGCATGGGTCACGCGGGTGCTGGAAACGCATCGCCATGGCGGGCTGGAGGTGCCCGCGCCGAGCGAGCACCAGGGCCTGCGCCGCTTCCTGCGAGGGCCCTGGCCGCTGGTGTGGGGCGCCATTGCACTGGCGTTGCTGAACTACGCCACCCTGGCCTTGGCCGGTCGCCCGTGGGGGATCACCTCGGCGTTCGCCCTGTGGGGTGCGAAGACCTTGGGTGGCCTGGGTGTCGACGTCGGCAGTTGGGCATTCTGGCAGATGCCCGCCAACGCCAAGGCGCTGGCCGCACCTTTGTGGCAGGACGTCACCACGGTGATGGACCTGGGTATCGTGCTCGGTGCGCTGCTGGCCGCGGGCCTGGCCGGGCGTTTCGCGCCGAGCCTGAACATTCCGCTGCCATCGCTGGTTGCCGCAGTCATCGGCGGCCTGTTGCTGGGCTACGGCTCGCGCCTGGCCTATGGCTGCAACATCGGCGCCTATTTCAGCGGCATCGCGTCGGGCAGCGTACATGGATGGCTGTGGCTGGTGGCGGCCTATAGCGGCAACCTGGTCGGTGTACGCCTGCGCCCGCTGTTCTTCGCTGGCGAGCGCCGCGCGCCGGCCTTGAGCGGCTGCTGAGACTCACCGCCCCGCCATAGGAGTGGCTGGGGCGGATGTTCAAAAAGCTAGTAATACGCTTTAGGTTGTTTATCTAACTGATTGAAACTAAAAGGCTATCTTCGCGCAAGGGCATGCTGCACACATTGTTCGTAGTAGGTCTGCTTGATTGCGCTCGGCTTGAGCCGCGAGCGACTGTTGTAGGTTTGTTCGGTAATGCCGAATGCCGTCATGCGCATCCACGGCTTGGGAAACCGCCGTGTCTGCAGTTTCTTGCGCGTGGCATACAACGTCACGCCGGAAAGCTTGGCCTGTTGCGCTTCGGCGGCGATCTGCGAACCCCAGTTACAGACGTGCCGATCGTTCTGGTTCAAGGCCCTGGCCTGGGCGCCGAGGGCGACCGTAGCCATTACGCAGCCAGCGATCGTTGCTAGAAATGCCCGCATGTTGCTGTCCTAAGCTTATGAAGGAGAAGGAAGTTTGCCTTCGCCTTGCACGGCCGGGGGCCAGCAGTTTGCCGTCAGTTTTTGAAAAAAGTGATCGTGAGGCAGGCACATGCCAGCCGCCCGCTTCCACGGGAAGTGTTCTGGGACCAGCAGAGGGTGACCGGGGAAGCGGGAGGCGGCATTGCACCGCCCCACGATCGAAAACCTAACGAAGAGGAATCAGGCAGCCTGGTTGCGCTTGCCCTGGGACTTGCGCACCTGGGTACGGCAGGCTTCGCCGAAGGCTTCGAAGATCCGGATCGAGTCAGGGTTCTTCGCAGCTTGCCATTCAGGGTGCCACTGCACGGCGAACAGGAACGGCGAAATGCTCGGGGCATGGATGGCTTCCACCAGGCCGTCTTCGGCGTGGGCGATCGGCTCGATGCCTTTGCCCAGCGTGTGCAGGCCCTGGCCATGCAGCGAGTTGACGCGGATCTCGTCGGTGCCGAGCTTCTCACGCAGCCAGCTGCCTGGCTTGATCTTCACGCTGTGCACGGCCTGGTACTGGACATCGACCGGGTCTTCGGGGTTTTCCCGGTGGTCGTTGAAGCCAGGTTCGGCGTAGACCTTCTGGTAGATGTCGCCGCCCAGGGCGACGTTGATTTCCTGCATGCCACGGCAGATGCCAAAGATCGGCAGGCCACGGGCGATGGCCATCTTCACCAGCGGGATGTCGAACAGGTCGCGATCCTTGTCCTGGGCCTTGCCTGGGGTCTGGTTCTCCTGGCCATAGAGGGCCGGGTCGATGTTGCTGCCCGCGCCGGTCAGGTAGACGCCGTCGGCCATGTCCAGGTAGGTCTCGAGGTCTTCGGTGCCGCAGCAGGTGGGCACCAGGACCGGGACGCAACCGGCGAACTCGACCAGCGGGGTGATGTATTTGTGGGTCATGACCTGATAGTCATGGCCTTTGCGCTCTTGGGTGCCCATGGTCATCAGGACGACGGGTTTGCGCAGGGAGGGTTGCTTGTTGCCAATGTTGCTGTTGGACATATGTCACCTTGGGACAGGTTCTACCTGTCGTTGTTGTGCAGGCGCACGGCCTGGGCCTGTGTGCGGCCTGGAGCCCCGAGCACTGCCGGCTCGCCAGGCAGGCGATTCCGGTCGGGGCTTGATTCATAGCTTGCCAGAGCCGTTCGATATGTCAAACGAGTGACGGTGGGTAAAGGCGCCGTTTTTCGGGGGTTGTAGGGGCTGGAGGCCTGAGGTAACAAGGGTTTGGCGGGGATTTTGGTCAATAATATTTAACGATGCAGTTGGGTCTTTGCGTGAGTGCAATAAGCGCCGGCGAGCAATAGAGGCGTTTGCGCAAGGCGGTGGACTACTCGCAGCCGTGCCAATACGGCCCAGGCTCCGCTTGCTTCGTAGGAGCTGGCGGAGCCTGCGATGGGCCGCAAAGCGGCCCCTTGAGTCGGAATAGCTCCACCGTTTGAAGGCTTGGGGCTGCTTTGCAGCCCATCGCAGGCTGTCGCCAGTTCCTACGAGGTTGTCACCCATCAATCAGTGCAGGATCTGCTTGAGAAACGCCTGTGCCCGCGCGGTTTGGGGGTGGTTGAAGAACACTTCAGGCGGGCTGTCTTCGATGATGTGCCCGCCCTCGAGGAACAGCACGCGCTCGGCGACCTGCCGGGCGAAGCCCATTTCATGGGTCACGCAGAGCATGGTCATGCCGGTGCCGGCCAGTTGCACCAGCACGTCCAGGACCTCGGCGACCATTTCCGGGTCGAGTGCCGAGGTGGGCTCGTCGAACAGCATGATCCGCGGCTTCATGCACAGCGCCCGGGCGATGGCCACGCGCTGCTGCTGGCCGCCGGACAGTTGGCTGGGGTACTTGTGTGCCTGGCTCTCGATGCCCACCTTGCTCAGGTACATGCGCGCCCGCTCTTCGGCGTCCTTGCGCGACAGCCCGCGCACGCTGGTGGGCGCCAGCAGGCAGTTGTCCAGCACGCTCATGTGCGGGAACAGGTTGAAATGCTGGAACACCATGCCGATCTCGCTGCGCACCTGGGCCGCCTGGCGGCTGGTGGCGGCAAGGTCGATGCCGGCCACCTGGATGCTGCCTTGCTCGGCGATCTCCAGGCGGTTGATGCAGCGGATCAAGGTCGACTTGCCGGAGCCCGAGGGGCCGCACAAGACGATGCGTTCGCCTTCGCGCACCTGCAGGTCGATGTCGTGCAGTACATGGAAGGCACCATAGTGCTTGTTCAGGCCTTCGATGCGGATCAGCACCGGGCGCGGGTCGGGTTCGGGGGCGAGGCTGGCAAGGCTCAGGGGGGCGGCGGTCATCTTGTTGTTCTCCCGCGTAGGTTCAGTCGAAGCGTGCGGCGCTGTAGGGCGCCGGATCGGTGAAAGGCTCCTGGCCTGTGACCAGTTCGGCCAACAGGCGGCCGGTCACCGGGCCCAGGGTCAGGCCGTGATGGGCGTGGCCGAAGTTGAACCAGAGGTTCTTGTGGCGCGGCGCCGGGCCGATCACCGGGCGCATGTCCGGCAGGCAGGGGCGCCGGCCCAGCCAGGGGCGGTCGTCCAGGCGCTCGCCCAGGGCCGGGAACAGCTTGCGCGCCAGGGCTTCGCAGCGGCCCAGCTGGATCTCGTTGCCTGGCGCGTCGTGGGCGGCGAACTCGATGCCGGTGGTCAGGCGTACGCCCCGGGCCATGGGCGCCAGCACGTAGCCGCCCTGGGTATCGCAGATCGAGTGGGCCAGCTCGGCGCCGTCACGGGTGCTGTAGTGCATGTGGTAGCCGCGCTTGATCGCCAGTGGAAAGCGATAACCCAGCGGCTCGAACAGCTCGGCCGACTGCGGGCCGAGGCAGGCCACGACCTCGTCGGCGGTCACCGGGCCTCGGCGGCTGTCCACCTGCCAGTGCTCGCCCACCTGGCGCAGGCTGCGCGCATCGCCATGCAGGAACAGGCCGCCACGTTGGACGAACAGCGCGGCATAGCCGCGGGTCAGGCCGCCGGGGTTGGTCACGGTCTTGGGGTCCAGCCAGTGGATACCCCCGACCACATCGCCCTCGAGCTGCTGCTCGCGAGCCTGCAGTTGGTCGCGTTCGAGGACCTGGTAGCGCAGGCCATAGCGCGCCAGGGCCTGCAGGTCTGCCTTGGCCTGGGCGAACAGGCCAGGGTCGCGGTACACCTCGATCCAGCCCTTGGCCTGGACCAGTGCGCCGAGGCCGGCGGCGTCGATCAGCGCGTCATGTTCCTCGACGCAGCGTTGCACCAGCGGCAGCATGTCGGCCGCTGCACCGGCCAGGCGTCCGGGCGCCGACTGCTGCCAGTAGCGCAGCAGCCAGGGCGCGGCCTTGGGCAGGTGCAAGAGGCTGTAGCGCACGTCGGGCTGGCGGTTCAGGCCATAGCGCAGCAGCGCGCCCAGGCTGCGCGGGAAGGCGTAGGGGATCACGCTGGAGCGCTCGATCAGCCCGGCGTTGCCATGGCTGGTGCCGCTGCCCGGTTCGTCGCGGTCGATCAGGATCACCTGGCGGCCACGGGCCTGCAGGTGCAGGGCGGTGCTGACGCCGACGATGCCGGCGCCCAGGACGATGGTTTGGCAATGCATGGAGCGTATCCTTCGGTCAGTTCAGGTGGCGGCCCAGGCGGGCTTCCAGGTGTTTCAGGGCGCGTCTTACGATTTCCACGATCACCAGGTAGAGCACGGCGGCCCACAGGTAGATCTGGAAGTCGAAGCTGCGTGAGAAGGCCAGCTTGGTCACTCCCATCAGGTCGTACAGGGTCACCAGCGAGGCGATGGCGCTGGCCTTGATCATCAGGATCAGCTCGTTGCCCAGCGGGCCCACGGCCACCAGCAGCGACTGCGGCAGCACCACCTTGAAGAAGGTGGTCGAGCGCTTGAGGCTCAGGGCCCGAGCCGCTTCGTACTGGCCTGGCGCCACGGCCATGAGGCTGCCGCGGAAGATTTCCGCCTGGTAGGCGGCGGTGTTCAGGGTGAAGGCCAGCAGGGCGCAGTACCAGGCCTCGCGGAAGAACCACCACAGGCCCATGTCCTGCCAGAAGCCCTTGAGCGAGCCGAGGCCGTAGTACAGCAGGAACAGCTGGGCCAGCAGGGGCGAGCCACGGAAGAAGTACACGTAGCCGGCGGACAGGTGCTGCAGCACCCGGCTGCGCGACAGGCGCGCCAGGGCCAACAGCAGGCCCAGGACGGCGCCGAGGGTAAAGGAGATCGCCACCAGCTTGGCGGTCACCAGCAGGCCGTCGACAAAGCGCGGCCCGTAGCGCTCCAGGAGGTCGGGGTCGAGCACCATGGCCAGCAGTTGTTCGAAACTCATGCCCGGGCTCCTTGCAGGTGACGGTTGCAACGTCGTTCGATGAGGGCGAAGACCCGCCCCGAGAGTGCCGAGAACAGCAGGTAGCCCAGGCAGGCGACGCCATAGAAGAACATCGGTTCTTTGGTCACGCTGACGGCCAGGTTGGTCTGGCGCATCAGGTCGACCAGGGAAATGGTCGAGACCAACGAGGTGTCCTTGAGCAGCGACAACCAGTTGTTGGACAAGCCCGGCAGGGCGATGCGGGTCAGTTGCGGCAGCACCACCTTGAAAAAGCCGGTGCGTTGGCTCAGGCCCAAGGCCGAGCAGGCTTCCACCTGGCCCTTGGGCAGCGTCTTGAACGCCGCCAGCCAGATTTCGCTGGAAAAGGCCGCGAACACCAGGCTGAAGGCGATCATCGCTGCCAGGAAGGTGTTGATCAGCACTTCCCCTTCATAGCCCATGGCCGCCAGCAACTTTTGCGCGGCGATCTGGCAGCCGTAGTAGATGATCAGCAGGGTCAGCAGCTCCGGCAGGCCGCGGAACACGGTGGAGAAACTGGTCGCCCAGGCGCGTGCCGCGCGGTTGCGCGAGCGCGCGGCGAGGGCGACCAGCAGGCCCAGGGGCAGGCCGATGGGCAGGCAGGCCAGGGCCAGCGACAGGGTCACCAGGGCACCGGCCAGCAGTGCCTGGCCCCAACCACCGCTGGCCAAGGACAGCAAGGACAAATGTTCGAGCATGCAAAGTGCTCCTTTGCTTCAGCCTCACGCGATACCTGAGGGCAGCGAGGACCTTGTGGGAGCGGGCTTGCCCCGCGATGGCGTTGGCCCAGACGATGAGGGTGGGCCTGCCGACGCTATCGCGGGACAAGCCCGCTCCCACAGGGCACTGCAGCCCTGTTGAAGCGGGTGAGTCCGCAGGGTCAGTTGTAGATGTCGAAGTCGAAGTACTTGTTGGCGATCTTCTGGTAGGTGCCGTTGGCGACGATTTCGTCCAGAGCCTTGTTCAGGCGCTGGCGCAGGGCCTCGTCGTCCTTGCGCACGGCGATGGCGGCATTGGCCTTGGTGCCGTTGACATCGCCGAGGACCTTGCAGCAGTCCTGGCCGTTCTTGTTGACCCACTCGTGCAACGGGAACTTGTCGGCGATCACCCCGTCCAGGCGGCCGGCGGCGAGGTCGGCGTTGGCTTCGTCCATGGTCGGGTAGAGCTTCACGTCGGCACCGGCCTTGGCATACACGTCTTCGGCATAGATGGCCTGGGTGGAGGAGGACTGGGCGCCGACCGTGTAGCCCTTGAAGTCGCTTTGGGCATCGCTGATCGGGCTGTCCTTGGCCACCGCCACGGTCAGCGGGGTGCGGTAGTAGTGGTTGGTGAAGGCGATCTTCTTGCGCCGCTCCTCGGTGTCGATCATCGAGGCGACCACGGCGTCATACTTGCGTGCCATCAAGGCCGGGATGATGCCTTCCCAGTCCTGGGCCACCAGGGTGCATTCGACCTTCATCTGCGCGCACAGGGCATGGGTGATGTCGATATCGAAGCCGTGCAGCGTGTTGTCGGCGTCGACATAGTTGAAGGGCGGGTAGGCACCTTCGGTGGCGAACCGCAGGGTCTCAGCGCTGGCCGCGCCCGCCAGGAACAGGGCACACGCACCCACCACAGCCATGGTCTTTCTCATCTTGCACCTCTGAACGTTCACTCTTGCTATTGTTGTTTGCCCGCGGGCCACGAGGTGTAGCCGACGAACTCGTTATGTAGAGCGGCAGTTGCTTCCAAGCGTCTTTCAACATCAGGCCCCAGCTTCCTGCAGACCTCGTTGACCATCAGGTGCACCCACGACAGCATCGCCGAGGTGGATTCCCAGAAGAGATTGAATTCGGTGGGGATGCGGAACACCTCGTCGGCGTTGGCGTCGGCCCAGTCGCAGAAGGTGTCGGTCACCAGGGTGACCGGGATGCCGGCCTGGCGCGCCTTCTGGCACAGCTGCAGGGCATGGCGGGAATAACGGCGTGCCTCGAACACCACCAGCGCGCTGTCCTCGGCGCGGCCGAGCAGCACTTCGCCGAAGTGCCCGGCGCTGCCGTCGACCAGCTGCACGCCATCGCGCAGGTATTGCAGCAGGTGGCTCATGCACATGGCCACGCCGCGTTCGGTCTGGAAACCGGCGATGAACACCCGCGGCTTGGCCGCCAGGCGCTGGGCGACCTGTTGCCAGGCCTGGCCACGGCTGTATTCATGCACCCGGACCAACGCCGCGATCTCCAGCTCCAGGCTGCCGGAGCTCTCGCTGTCGTCCTGCCCCTGGCGGTATTCTTGCAGGCGATCACCCACCAGCCAGGGGCCATCGCCCAGGTCGCTCTGCAGGTCCTGCTTGAGTGCCTTGAGGTGGGCATAGCCCAGGGCGCGGCAGAAGCGGCCGACGCTGGACTCGCTGACGCCCAGCTTGGCGGCGATGCTCGCAGAGGTCTGGAACGGCAGTTCATGGAGGTTGGCGAGCATGTAGCTGGCGATCTTGCGGCCCGAGGCTGCGGTGCTGTGCAGGCTGTTCTCGAGGCGTTGCTTGATCGGTTGGCTCATGGTCGGCTCCGGGTGAGATGAGGCGTGGATAGAAAATGGATGTTTTCTGTCATCAAGTCAACAATTGACAGGTAGCTGTCATTCGCGGGACAGTTTTGCCCTTGCCTACGCTGTAGCCATTCCAATTCCAAGAAAGGAGCTCCAGATGTCCGCACCTTCCGCCAACCCTGTCGTGCGCGTGCCTTTCGCCGAGCTGCAGGCGCTGCTGCAACGGATCTTCCTGCATCACGGTTGCGCCGAGCCGGTCGCTGCCGTGCTGGCCTTCAACTGTGCCAGCGCGCAGCGCGATGGCGCCCACAGCCATGGGGTGTTTCGTATCCCTGGCTATGTCTCGACCCTGGCCAGCGGCTGGGTCGATGGCCAGGCCATACCCCAGGTGAGCGATGTGGCACCGGGTTACGTGCGGGTCGATGCCCGAGGTGGTTTTGCCCAGCCGGCCCTGGCTGCGGCCCGGCCCCTGCTGGTCGAGAAAGCCCGCAGCGCCGGGATCGCGGTGTTGGCGATCCACAATTCGCACCATTTCGCGGCGCTGTGGCCGGACGTCGAGCCGTTCGCCGACGAAGGGCTGGTGGCCCTGAGCGTGGTCAACAGCATGACCTGCGTGGTGCCACATGGGGCGCGCAAGCCACTGTTCGGTACCAACCCCATCGCCTTCGCTGCGCCTTGTGCCGGGCATGATCCGATCGTCTTCGACATGGCCACCAGCGCCATGGCCCATGGCGACGTGCAGATCGCCGCGCGGGCCGGCGAGCAGTTGCCGCCGGGCATGGGCGTGGACGCCCAGGGCCAGCCCACCTGCGACCCCAACGCGATTCTGGAAGGCGGTGCCTTGTTGCCATTCGGCGGGCACAAGGGCTCGGCGCTGTCGATGATGGTCGAGCTGCTGGCCGCGGCGCTGACCGGCGGGCACTTCTCATGGGAGTTCGACTGGTCCGGGCACCCGGGGGCGAAGACGCCGTGGACCGGGCAGTTGATCATCGTCATCGACCCGAGCAAGGCTGAAGGCGAGCGCTTCGCTCAGCGCAGCGGGGCGCTGGTGGAGCACATGCAGGCGGTGGGGCTGAGCCGTATGCCTGGAGAGCGCCGTTACCGCGAACGGGAGCTGGCGCAGCGTGAAGGGGTGGCATTGACCGAGCAGGAATGGCAAGGGCTCAAGTCGTTGGTTGAGTGACTCTGCCCAGGGCTTGAGGCGGGTGGTGGCTGTGGGATCGAGCGCCGCCCGCGCGGCGCTCGATCCCACAGGCGTCAAACGTGCAAAGCCGAACATGCAAGGCTGCATTGACACCCTTGCACATCAGTGATGTTCCTCCAGCGCCACTGCAGGTATCCTCGCAGGCAGCATTCCCCGAACTGTCCTGATCCAAGGAGCTGTGCGCTGTGTTCAAACATGTCGATGCCTATGCCGGCGACCCGATTCTCTCGCTGATGGAGACCTTCAAGGCCGACCCCCGTGCCGACAAGGTCAACCTGAGTATCGGCCTGTACTACGACGAAGCGGGCGTGGTGCCGCAACTGGCGGCGGTGGGCGAGGTGGAGAAGCGCCTGGCCGACCAACCCCACGAAGCCTCGCTGTACCTGCCCATGGAAGGTCTGGCCAGCT
Organism: Pseudomonas shiyinii; assembly: GCF_056725765.1. Classification (NCBI taxonomy): domain Bacteria; kingdom Pseudomonadati; phylum Pseudomonadota; class Gammaproteobacteria; order Pseudomonadales; family Pseudomonadaceae; genus Pseudomonas; species Pseudomonas shiyinii. The sequence goes on from NZ_CM161522.1 coordinate 2,027,775, forward strand.
ACCGCCAGGCGATCCAGGCACTGCTGTTCGGGGCCGACCACCCGGCCGTGACCGGTGGTCGCGTGGCCACCGTGCAGACCGTCGGCGGTTCCGGTGCGCTGAAGGTCGGCGCTGACTTCCTCAAGCGCTACTTCCCGCAGTCGCAGGTCTGGGTCAGCAACCCGACCTGGGACAACCACCGCGCCATCTTCGAAGGTGCAGGCTTCAAGGTCCACACCTACCCGTACTTCGATGCGGCCAGCCGTGGCCTGGACTTCGCCGGCATGCTCGGCGCGCTGCAGGCGCTGGAGCCGAACAGCATCGTCCTGCTGCACCCATGCTGCCACAACCCCACCGGCGTCGACCTGGACCAGAGCCAATGGCAACAGGTGGTCGAGGTGGTCAAGGCGCGCCAGCTGATTCCGTTCCTGGATATCGCCTACCAGGGTTTCGGCGAAGGCCTGGTGGAAGATGCCTACGCCATTCGCGAAATGGCCCGTGCCGGCGTGCCGTGCCTGGTGAGCAATTCGTTCTCGAAGATCTTCTCGCTGTATGGCGAGCGGGTAGGGGGCTTGTCGGTGGTCTGCGACGACGACGCCACCGCCCAGAGCGTGCTCGGCCAGCTCAAGGCCACCGTGCGCCGCAACTATTCCAGCCCACCCTGCCACGGCGCCCAGCTGGTGGCCGGCGTGCTGGGTGATGCCGGCCTCAACGCCCAATGGGTGGCGGAAGTCGAAGTGATGCGCAAGCGTATCCTCGACATGCGCCAGGGCTTGGTGGACCTGCTCGGCGAGCTGCTGCCAGGCCAGGACTTCCAGTTCTTCCTGCGTCAGCGCGGCATGTTCAGCTACACAGGCTTCAGCGTCGCCCAGGTGCGCCGCCTGCGTGACGAGTTCGGTGTGTACCTCATCGACAGCGGCCGGGTGTGCATGTCCGGGCTGCGTCCGGCCAACCTGCGTCGCGTGGCCGAGGCCTTCGCGGCCGTGCAGCAGGGCTGAAGCCTCGCCAGGGCACCTTCACGGTGCCCGGCAGGTTGTTCGCCTGGAACGAGGGGCCTGCACGTCAGGCCCCTCGTTCGTTCACTCATGGCAGCAATGCCCCGCTTGGGCGCTCGCCGCATAGCGGTCATGGTGACGCACCCAGTCCATGGTGCCTTCCTCGTTACGCCCCAACGGCGCGACATCGAGGAAGTTGTACGCCCCCACCAGGATGTCCAGCCCCCGGGCATAGGTGGAATAGGTGTGGTACACCTCGCCGTCGTCGTCCCGATAGAACGCGCTCAGCCCCGGCAGCTCCCGCTCGTTGCCCGTATAGGGCTCGTAGTTGTACTGCGCCGAGCCGTCGGTGGCCATGCGCACGCCGAAGTCCTCGTTGAAACGGCTGCCGTTGGAGGAGAACCAGGGAAAGCGCCAGCCCATGCGCCGGCGAAAATCCTGGAACTGGGCATAGGGCGCCTGCGACACCGCCACCAGCGATACATCGTGGTGCGCCAGGTGCAGGTTGGCACCGTCGAAATGATCGGCCAGGAACGAACATCCCGGGCAGCCTTCGCTCCAGCCCTCGGCGAACATGAAGTGATAGACCAGCAGCTGGCTGCGCCCGGCGAACAGGCCGGCCAAACCCAATTCACCTTCCGGCCCCTGGAAACGGTAGGCCTGCTCGACCTTCACCCAAGGCAAGGCTCGCCGGGCTGCGGCGAGTTCGTCACGCTGGTGGGTGAAGGCCTTCTCGTGCAGCCACAACTGGCGCCGTGCGGCGAGCCACTGGCTGCGGGTGACCACGTCGTGGTCGATCGGGGAATTGCTCATGGTGGCTGACTCCAATGGGGGGATTCAGCTAATGGTCGAGCGGCGAGGGGGCTGATCGACTGCGCCTGGCTGTTGGGCGACGAACGGGCGTCGGTTTCATCGCTCAGCCAATGTCAGCGTTATTTCGCTGGCAGTTTCCTTATCTCGAGATCGTCCAATATCATTTGCTGATGCTCCCCGTCGTCCACAATGTAAAGTGTCACGACTTCTGGGCCTTCGATAATGAGTCGGTCTGTTCCGTAACGCATTTCGGAGTTTTTCGAAAGGACGGTTCGATTATCGGCAATCGATGTGTGCGTCTCACAATAATCATTGCAACTCCAGTTACATTTCACCTCGCGAACGCCCCGTGCCTGGCGGTAAAAGCTGAATCTGAATGTAGGATTCAAACTTAAAGTATTTATGGTTGATCAGGTCGTGGCTGTCAGGGTGGGCGTCCTCTAATGTTTGGTGAGTTGCCGGTGCGTGAGAAGTTGCCTACGCGATAATGGGAATTTTCACTTGTTGCGCTCCGCTCGCTGGTGCCTATTCTTGGGAAGCGAAGGTTTGGGCGAGCGCCTCAATACCGGTGCGTGGCATTTCAGCTTGTTTTTCTGAACGCTTCGTCGGGAATAGTAGTGTGGCATCGCTTTATATGATCATTACAGCTGGGCGCCTTGTGATGTTCTGTCTGATTACGGAACCCTATTAATGTCAGCGGCCATTGAAACAAAGCAACAAAAACTACGCCCCAAACGCTGGCTGGGCTTGGCGGCATTGATGTTGCCGGTACTACTGGTGACGGTAGATAACACGGTTCTGGGGTTCGCGCTGCCTAAAATTGCCGAAGCATTACATCCCACCGCCAGCCAGCAATTGTGGATGATCGATGCCTACTCGTTGGTTCTGGCCGGGCTGCTGGTATCCATGGGCAGCCTGGGGGACCGGATAGGTCATCGTAAATTGCTGCTGGTCGGCTCATTGGGTTTTGCCATCATCTCCACCATGACGGCCTATTCCAGTACTGCCATGCAGTTGATCGGTGGGCGGGCCTGCATGGGGATCTTTGGTGCCATGCTGATGCCTTCGACATTGGCACTGATCCGCTCGGTTTTCGAGGACCGGGAAGAGAGGCGCCTGGCTGTCGCCATCTGGGCAACCACCCTGACGGTGGGTTCGGCACTCGGTCCTTTGATCGGAGGTGTGCTGCTGGAGTTTTTCAGGTGGGGGGCGATCTTCCTATTGGCAGTACCCATACTGCTGCCGCTGTTGATCCTCGGGCCATGGTTGCTGCCTGAGTCGGAACCTGATGCGTCGGGGCCTCTCGATCCTTTGAGCATCCTGCAATCCATGATCGCGCTAGGGGCGCTGGTCTATGGCATCAAGCATGTAGCCAGCGAAGGTGTAGACGGTCTGGCCACGGCAGCCTTTGCCATCGGCATGGCAAGCGGCTGGCTGTTCGTGCAGCGTCAATTGAAGCTGGCGGTTCCCTTGATGGACCTGACGCTATTTCGCAATAAAACCTTCAGCGGTTCTGTCGTCATCAATTTGATGAGTTTGGCCTTCTTGGTTGGCTTTGTCTTTTTCGCCACGCAGTACTTGCAAATCGTTCTGCGTATGTCAGCGCTCAATGCCAGCCTGGTATTGGTGCCTGGGCAAGTTCTGGCAATTATCGTAGGGATGTTGGTGGTACCGGTTGCTCAGCGGGTTTCGGTGCTTGTGTTGGTGCCCATTCTCCTCGCGTTTACCGGCGCCGCGTTTTTAGTGGTTGCCAGCGTTGGCAGCAGTCTAACGGTTGTGACTGTCGCCTTTGCCTTATTGAATATTGGCGTGGGCGCAATTGCCACGGTGTCCAATGACGTGATCCTATCGGCGGCCCCATCCGCCAAGGCAGGAGCCGCATCAGCCATTAGTGAAACCGCCTATGAAGTGGGGGTAGTGCTGGGGACAGCGGTGCTGGGCGGCTTGGTGACCGCCTACTATCGTGGCACGTTACATTTGCCGGCGTTCCTTACACCTATACAAGAGCGCCTTGCCAGCGAAACGCTGGCCGGCGCTCATACCGTGGCGGCCGCGCTGACGGGCGATCAGGCAAGCGAGCTGATGAGCATCGCCGCGGACGCATTTGAAAGGGGCATTGGTTTGATGTCATGGGTGACCTTCGCCCTGGCAGTGATAGCCATTGCCATTGCCCGTTGGACGCTGAGAGTGAATCAACCAGCTCCTCGCTCAGGGTTGGACTAGAGTCCGCCAGCGACGAAGGGGACTGTTCAGCATTCCGTGAAAAGAGTACAAATGTACTCCATGGACAACATGACCCCCAAACGCCGCGCCATCCTCGCGTTCATCCGCGAGCGCATCGCCGAGCACGGCCAGCCCCCGAGCCTGGCCGACATCGCTCAGCGCTTCGGTTTCGCCTCGCGCAGCGTGGCACGCAAGCACATCGTCGCCCTGAGCCAGGCCGGCCATATCGACGTGACCCCCAACCAGGCCCGTGGCATCCGCCTGGCCGAACCGCTGCGCCGCCCCGAGATCCTCGAGATCCCGGTGCTGGGCCAGGTGGCGGCCGGTGCGCCGATCGGCCCCGACCTGGGCATCCACGAGCAACTGCTGCTCGACCCCAGCCTGTTTCGCCGAACCCCCGACTACCTGCTCAAGGTGCGCGGCGACTCGATGATCGACGACGGCATCTTCGATGGCGACCTGGTTGGCATCCGTCAGCAGGGTGAGGCCCGCGACGGGCAGATCGTGGTCGCCCGGCTGGATGGCGAGGTGACCATCAAGCGTCTGCAACGGATACCGGGTGGCTACCGCCTGCTGCCGCGCAACCCCGCCTATGCACCGATCGACGTGACGCCGGACCGGGACTTCGTCATCGAAGGCGTGTTCTGTGGCCTGTTGAGGCGCGACTGATGGGCGCGGTAGTCGACCTCGACGGCCTGCTCGACCAGCGCCGGGTCTGGCGTGGGCGTCAGGCCCAGGTGCGGCCGCAGGGCCTGCAGCCCACCGGCCATGCCTCCCTTGACGAGCGGCTGCCCGACGCGGGCTGGCCGGCGGCTGCGCTCAGCGAGTTGTTGCTGGCCAGCCCGGGCTGTGGCGAGCTGCAGCTGCTCTGGCCGAGCCTGGCGCGCCTTACCGGCGAAGGGGGGCGGGTGGTGCTGGTGGCGCCGCCATTCATTCCGTATGCACCGGCCTGGCAGGCGGCTGGGGTCGACCTGCGCTGGCTGGTCCAGGTCCAGGCGGCGCCGGCTGACGCCTTGTGGGCAGCCGAGCAGTGCCTGCGCTCCGGCAGTTGCGCAGCAGTGCTGTGCTGGCCCGAGCGCGCCGATGACCGCGCCCTGCGGCGCCTGCAGGTGGCTGCCGAGACCGGCCACGCCCTGGCCTTCGCCTGCCGGCCGCAGCAGGCCGCGCACAACCCGTCGCCTGCGGCTTTGCGCATCGCCATCGATACCCGCCCAGCCCAGTGGCGGGTCCTCAAGTGCCGTGGCGGCCTGCCACCGGCCACGCCCATCGCCTGCCCGGGGCGGGGTTGATGATCCATGCTCTGGGCGTGCATCGTCTTTCCACAGCTGGCACTGGACAGCCTCCTGCGTGAGCGTGACGACCCCGACACGCCCCTGGTGCTGGTCGGCGGGCCGCAACAACGGCGTATCGTGCAATCGGTCAACCCGGCTGCGGCCGCGCTCGGCCTGCGTGCCGGGCAGACCCTCACCGCCGCCCGTGCTCTGGCCGATGGCTTCATCTGCGTGGAAGCCGACCCGGCGCGCATCGAGCAGCTCCAGCAGTTGCTGGCAGCCTGGGCCTACCGCTTCAGCGCCCAGGTCAGCCGGCACTACCCGCGGGCCTTGTTGTTGGAAGTCGGCTCCAGCCTGGGGCTGTTCGGGCCCTGGCCGGTGTTCGAGGCGCGCTTGCGCCAGGAGCTGGATGCGCTGGGGCTGCGCCAGCGCATTGTCCTGGCGACTAACCCGGTGGCCGCGCGCATGCTCGCCAACGGCCATGACGGCCTGGCCGTGACCACGGCCGAGCAGGCCCGGGCGGCCCTGGCCAGCATGCCGGTCGGCAAGGTCGGGCTGCCTCCGACGGCAGCGGAGGCCTTCGCCCGCATGGGCCTGCGCCGGCTCGGCGATGTTCTGGCGTTGCCGCGCGATGCCTTGGCCCGACGCTTCGCCGCCGACGTGCAACTGCACCTGGACCAACTGCTCGGCCTGCGCACCCTGGGGCTGGCGTTCTACCAGCCGCCAGACCGGTTCGAGGCACGGCTGGAACTGAACTTCGATGTCGAGTCGCACCAGGCGCTGCTGTTTCCCTTGCGCCGGTTGATCAACGACCTGGCGGCGTTTCTTGCAGGCCGGGATTGCGGCGTGCAGCGTTTCAGCCTGTACCTGGAGCACGCCGAAGGGCCGGACACCGAGCTCAAGGTCGGCCTGCTGGCTGCCGAGCGCGAGGCGGCGATGCTGTTCGAGCTGGCCCGGGGGCGCCTGGAGCCGCTGCGCATTCCCGCACCGGTGCGCAACCTGCGGCTGCTGGCCGAAGACCTGCCGCCTTTCGTTCCCCAGCACCAGGCATTGTTCGACCCCCGGGCGCAGCAGGCCCAACCTTGGGAGCAACTGCGTGAACGCCTGCGTGCACGGCTGGGCGATGATGCGGTCACAGGACTGTGCGCTGAAGCCGACCCTCGCCCCGAATGCGCCTGGCAGGCGGCCGAGCAGGGCACGCCGGGTGTGCTGCCGGTCGCGCCGGGCAGCCGCCCCGGCTGGCTGCTGCCCCAGCCCCAGGCCCTGCCTGAGGCGGGCGTGCAGTTGCTGGCAAGGCCCGAGCGCATCGAGTCGGGCTGGTGGGATGGTGGCGATGTCCGTCGGGATTACTACCGCATCGAGACTCGCGATGGCCTGCGCGGCTGGGCCTATCGCGACCTGGCCCAGCCAGGGCCATTGTGGTTGCAGGGCTGGTTCGCATGAGCGCGCCGGCCTATACCGAGCTGCACTGCCTGTCGAACTTCAGCTTCCAGCGCGGCGCCTCCAGCGCAGACGAACTGTTCAAGCGGGCCAAGGCCCTGGGCTACGAGGCCCTGGCCATTACCGACGAGTGCACCTTGGCCGGTATCGTCCGGGCCTGGCAGGCCGCCCGGCAACATGAGCTCCGGCTGATCATCGGCAGTGAAGTCCAACTGGAACAAGGGCCCAAGCTGGTGCTGCTGGTCGAGAACCTGGCGGGTTACCAGAACCTCTGCGGCCTGATCACCCAGGCGCGGAGGCGGGCGCAGAAGGGCGAATACCAGGTACTGGCCGAAGACCTGCAGGGGCGCTGCCAGGGCTTGTTGGCACTGTGGGTCGCCGATGCCGACGACGACCCTGCTACCGGCCAGTGGCTGCAGTCGCTGTTCGGTCAGCGCCTGTGGCTGGCGGTGCACCTGCACCGTGGTTGCGATGATGCCCGCCGCCTGCAGCGCTTGCGCAGCCTGGCAGGCCGCTTGGGGATCCGTGCGGTGGCCTGTGGCGACGTCCATATGCATGTTCGGGGGCGCCGCGCCCTGCAGGACTGCATGACGGCGATCCGTCAGCACTGCACGGTGGCCCAGGCCGGGCGCTACCTGTTCGCCAATGGCGAACGCCACTTGCGCACCTTGGCCGAACTCACCGAGCTGTACCCGGCCGACCTGCTGGCCGAGACCCAGGCCATCGCCGGCCGCTGCCACTTCGACCTGGGCGAACTGAAGTACCAGTACCCCCGCGAACTGGTGCCCCAGGGCCATACGCCTGGCAGCTGGTTGCGTCACCTGTGCCAGCTGCGCCTGCCCGAGCGCTGGCCCCAGGGGCCGAGCGCCGAGGCGCTGGCGACCTTGGAGAGGGAGCTGTGCCTGATCGAGGATCTGGGCTACGAAAGCTACTTTCTCACCGTCCATGACATCGTCGACTTCGCTCGCAAGCAGGGCATTCTCTGCCAAGGCCGTGGCTCGGCCGCCAATTCGGTGGTGTGCTTCGTGCTGGGCATCACCGAGCTGGACCCCATGAGCGGTCATCGCTTGTTGTTCGAACGTTTTTTGTCCCGCGAGCGCAACGAGCCACCGGACATCGACGTGGACTTCGAGCATGAGCGCCGCGAGGAAGTGATCCAGTATGTGTTCCGCCGCTATGGCCGGCACCGCGCGGCACTCACTGCGGTGGTCAATACCTACCATGCTGCCGGTGCCGTGCGTGACGTGGCCCGTGCCCTGGGGCTGCCGGCTGACCAGGTAGATGCCTTGGCCAAGTGTTGTGGGCGCTGGAGCGACCGCATTCCCGATGCCCAGCGTCTGGCCGAGGCCGGTTTCGAGGCGCAGAGCCCGTCGCTGCGGCGCATCCTGGTGCTGGCCGGCGAGCTGATCGGCTTCCCTCGGCATCTGTCCCAGCACCCTGGCGGCTTCGTCATCTCCGAACAGCCGCTGGACCACCTGGTGCCGGTGGAAAACGCCGCCATGGCCGAGCGCACGGTGATCCAGTGGGACAAGGACGACCTCGACCTGGTCGGCCTGCTCAAGGTCGATGTGCTGGCCCTGGGCATGCTCAGCGCCCTGCGGCGTTGCTTCGACCTGCTGGCCCGTCACCGTGGCCGGCACCTGACCTTGGCGACCATCCCCAAGGAGGACAAGGCCACCTACGCCATGATCAGCCGCGCCGAGACCATGGGCGTGTTCCAGATCGAATCGCGGGCGCAGATGGCCATGCTGCCCAGGCTCGAGCCGCAGACGTTCTACGACCTGGTGATCGAAGTGGCGATCGTCCGGCCTGGGCCGATCCAGGGCGACATGGTCCACCCCTACCTGCGCAGGCGCCTGAAGCAGGAGCCGGTGACCTACCCGTCGCCCAAGCTCAAGGAGGTGTTCGGGCGCACCTTGGGCGTGCCGCTTTTCCAGGAGCAGGTGATGGAGCTGGCCATGGTCGCTGCCGACTACACCCCAGGCGAGGCGGACCAGTTGCGCCGCAGCATGGCGGCCTGGAAGCGCCATGGGGGCCTGGAGCCGCACCGCGAACGGCTGCTCGAAGGCATGAAGCGCAACGGTTACGAACAGGCCTTTGCCGAGCGCATCTTCGAGCAGATCAAAGGGTTTGGCAGCTATGGTTTCCCCGAGTCCCACGCCGCCAGCTTCGCCTTGCTCTGCTACGCCAGCAGCTGGCTCAAATGCCATGAGCCGGCGATCTTCACCTGTGCGCTGGTCAACAGCTGGCCCATGGGCTTCTACAGTCCTGACCAGTTGTTGCAGGAGGCACGCCGCCAGGGCATCGAGGTGCGACCGGTGGACGTGTGCCAGAGCGAGTGGGATTGCACCCTGGAGCCTGACGGGCAAGGCGCGTTGGCGATTCGCCTGGGGTTGCGGCAGATTCGCGGCTTCAGCGAGGCCGATGCCCGGCGCTTGGAGCAGGCGAGGGCGCACCGGCCCTGGCGGGATGTCGAAGACCTGTGCCTGCGCGCCGAGCTCGACAGCCGTGCCAGGGCTCGTCTGGCCGATGCTGGCGCCTTGCGGTCCCTGGCCCGCGACCGTCACCAGGCGCGCTGGCAGGTTGCGGCAGTGCAGGCGCAATTGCCCTTGTTCGCCCAGGTGCAGGGCGCGCCCGAGCTACCCGTGGCCTTGCCGATGCCGACGGTGGGCGAGGACCTGTTCGCTGACTACGCCACCCTGGGTACCACGCTCGGGCCGCACCCCCTGGCCCTGTTACGTCGGCGCTTGCGAGCGCTGGGTTGTCGCAGCTCTGTGGAGCTGGACGGGGTCGCGCACGGAGACAGCGTGGCGGTGGCCGGGTTGGTGGTGGGGCGGCAACGGCCGCAGACCGCCAGCGGGGTGACCTTCGTCACCCTCGAAGATGAACATGGCATGGTCAATGTGGTGGTCTGGCGCGACCTGGCCGAGCGCCAGCGCAGGGCCTTGGTGGGTTCGCAGCTGCTCAAGGTGAACGGGCGGCTGGAGCAGGAGAAGGGCGTGCGCCATTTGATTGCCCGGCGGTTGGAAGACATTAGCCCCTTGCTGCAGGGGCTGGATGTGCGTAGCCGGGATTTTCACTAGCCCCTAAAGCCCAATCGCCGGCAAGCCGGCTCCCACTGGTCTTGTGTACGAAACGCCCAACCCTGTGGGAGATTCTATGGTTGTGGGCAAGCATTTTTAGCTGTTCTGGTGACGTATTCGCCCTGGCTCTTCAGTAGGGCGAATGCGACTCTGGCGAGCTTTCTGGCCAAGATCACCAGGGCCTCAGTAGTGGCCTTACCCTTGCCCCTATGGTGTGCATAAACGTCTTTCCAGACCGCTGATCGACTAGCTGACATGGCCGCATTGTGCAAAAGGCGTCGTATCTCAGAACAACCCCGTTTGGTGAGCCGCCGACGGCCAGTTTTTTGCCCGGAGTCAGAGATTTGCAAGTCCATGCCCAAGAAAGCGATGAATGAATCACCATTCTTGAAATCCCCCCGGATAAACGCTGTCACCAACCCCACAGCGGTCAAAAATCCGATGCCTTCTATCTTTTGGCAACGGGCGACCTGCTCGCTTAATCCTGCTTCGCGTACCAACTCCTTGAGCTTTTTCTGAAGCAGTACATCGAGTTTCTCCATGCTCTTGGCAAAGGATTTGAACACGGTCTCAAGGCTTCTCTCATTGGACCAGCTTTGCGTCAAGGCGGTGCGTGCCGAGACCAGCGAGGCGCGGCGACGCAGAAGGCTCTGGAGCTTGCCGTAGACGGCTGGAGGTGGGCTCCAAGGACGTAGTCCACTGCCTTCGCGGGAAAGATAGCGAGAGAGTAGATAAGCGTCAGAGGCGTCCGTCTTCACCCGACCACCGACGCTCTTTCGATAGTTACTGAGCTGGAAGCCATCGACCACGTAGACTTCAAAGCCTTTTTCATAAGCCATCTCCACCAGGTCGAGATGGTAGGTATTCGTTGCTTCGACGCAGATAGCGGTATTGGCGGGTTGTTGTCCCAGCCATTTCTTGATTTCGGGTTTGGTATTTTTCAGCGAGGACTGTTCATCACGGTCTTCGAAATGGACAACCAATTCGACTTTGGCCACATCCACACCAATGATGAATTGGCTTACCTGCATTGCCATTGGCCACACTCCCACGTATGGTTTTTCTGCTTGGAGGGGTTTTCACCAAGAGGCGCTGGCTTGCTTCTATCGTCGCTTGCAAACGATGCATTCTTTATCGGCGCTTTGGTGAAGGGGTGGGGCGATGTCTCCCACGGTCTGTACTGCGGCTAACAGTCAGAATCGGCTTTTTCGTCCCACCACCCCTTCAAGTATCACCATACAAGCCGGCTTGCCGGCGATGAGGTCACACCATCGCCAGGTGCTGCTTGCGCGTCGGCGCCGGAAACGCTTTGTCGATCGCCTGCAGGTCCTCAGGCAACAACACCAGTTCACCCGCCGCGGCATTGAGCTGTACATGCAGCGGGTCCACGGCTTTGGGAATGGCGATCACCCCGTCATTGCGCGTCACCCAGGCCAGGCTCACCTGGGCCGGGGTGACGCCATGGCGCTCGGCGATCTCGGCCAGCACCGGGTGCTGCAACAAACGCCCGGCCTGGGCCAGCGGGCAGTAGGCCATGGTCGGCAAACGGTGCTCGCGGCTCCACGGCAGCAGGTCGAACTCGATGCCGCGCTGGGCCGGGTTGTACAGCACCTGGTTGGTGGCACAGTCGTCGTTGCCCAGCTCCAGCAGGTCATCGACGTCGAAGTTGGACACGCCCCAGCGGCGGATCTTGCCTTGCTCGCGCAGGCGTTCGAAGGCTTCGACCGTCTCTTCCAGCGGGTACTGGCCACGCCAGTGCAGCAAGTACAGGTCGATGCAGTCGGTACCCAGGCGCGCGAGGCTGCGTTCGCAGGCCGCCGGTACGCCACGCCGGCTGGCGTTGTGCGGGTACACCTTGCTGACCAGGAACACCTGGTCGCGGCGCCCGGCAATGGCCTGGCCGACCACCGTTTCAGCCCCGCCCTCGGCGTACATTTCCGCGGTGTCGACCAAGGTCAGCCCCAGGTCGATGCCCTGTTGCAGCGCGGCCACTTCAGCCGCCTTGCGGCGCGGGTCCTCGCCCATGTACCAAGTGCCCTGGCCGATGGCCGGCACCTTCGAACCTGCCAGATTCACGAAACGCATGTCACCTCCTGTGGATCGGTGTGGGAAAGCACGACGTCGAGCAGCGCCTGCGCTGCGGTGGAAAGCTTATGGTCGGCCAGGGCGATGACGCCGATGCGCCGCTCCACACTGGGCTCGACCAGGGGCACGCAGCGGGCGCCGAGCTCCTGCATCTGGTTGATGCACAGCGCCGGCACGGCGCTGACGCCCAGGCCGTTGGCGACCATGCGGCCGATGGTGGACAACTGGTGGCTCTCGAACGCCACCGCCAGCTTGCCGTGGCTGGCCGCCACGTTCTGCTCGAGCAAAAGACGCACGGCCGAGGGCCGTTGCAGGGCGATGAAATCTTCGGCGAGCAATTGCCGCCAGCTCACCTGGGGTTGCTCGGCCAGGGGCGAGTCGGCAGGCACCACGGCCACGAAACGATCGAGGTAGAGCGGATGGAAGCGCAGGCCGTCGAGGTTCTCCGGCTCGAAGCCGATGCCCAGTTCGACGCGGCGATGGCGCACCAGTTCCAGCACTTGTTCGTTGATCACATCGTGCACCGTGACATTGACCCGCGGGTAGCGCTGGCGGAACACCTTCAACGACCGCGGCAGCAGGTTGCCGGCAAACGCCGGCATGGCCGCCACCGAAACCCGCCCCAGTTGCAGGGTGAAGCGCTGGCGCAGCATTTCCTCGGTGTCATCCCAGTCGGCCAGCAGGCGCCGGGCCAGGGGCAGCAGCACTTCGCCCTCGGCCGTCAGGCTGACGCTGCGGGTGGTGCGGGTGAGCAGGGCGCCGCCGAGGTTGTCCTCCAGCGCCTTGATCGTGAGGCTCAGCGCCGGCTGGGAAACATGCAGGTGCTCGCCGGCCTGGGCGAAGCTCTGGTACTTGGCCACGGTGACGAAGGCGCGTAACTGCTTGACGTTCATGGCGAACCTGTTTTGTTTTGGAAAAATTATCAATCGATGACGAAAACAAAATTAACAAATCAGTCGACAGCGGTGAAGATGCGTCCACGGTTCCAACAACTACAAAAGGCGACTGAGCATGGCCGGACTGGACAAGCGCGTAGCAACCTATGAAGAGGCCCTCGCAGGCCTGACCGACAACATGACGGTGCTGGCCGGTGGTTTCGGCCTGTGCGGTATCCCCGAAAACCTCATCGCCGAAATCAAGCGCCGCGGCGTCAAGGGCCTGACCGTCGTCTCCAACAACTGCGGCGTCGACGGCTTCGGCCTGGGCGTGCTGCTGGAAGACCGGCAGATCCGCAAGATGATCGCCTCCTACGTGGGCGAAAACGCCGAGTTCGAACGCCAGCTGCTCAGCGGCGAGCTGGAAGTGGAACTGACCCCCCAGGGCACCCTGGCCGAGAAGATGCGCGCCGGCGGTGCCGGTATCCCGGCCTTCTACACTGCCACCGGCCACGGTACCCCGGTCGCCGAAGGCAAGGAAGTGCGCGAGTTCAAGGGCCGCAAGTACATCCTCGAAGAATCCATCACCGGCGATTTCGCCATCGTCAAGGGCTGGAAGGCTGACCACTACGGCAACGTGGTGTACCGCAACACCGCGCAGAACTTCAACCCGCTGGCCGCCACCGCCGGCAAGATCACCGTGGTCGAGGTCGAGGAAATCGTCGAGCCGGGCGTGTTGCTGCCCAGCGAGATCCATACCCCGGGCATCTATGTCGACCGGGTCATCGTCGGCACCTTCGAAAAGCGCATCGAGAAGCGCACCGTCAAGGCCTAACGCGCCGTCCACAGAACAACAAAGAGATCCTGACCATGGCACTGACCCGCGAACAGATGGCGCAACGCGTCGCCCGTGAACTGAAGGACGGTTACTACGTCAACCTCGGTATCGGCATACCCACCCTGGTGGCCAATTACGTGCCCGCCGACATGGACGTGATGCTGCAGTCCGAGAACGGCCTGCTCGGCATGGGCGAGTTCCCCACCGAAGGCACGATTGACGCCGACATGATCAACGCCGGCAAGCAGACCGTCACCGCCCGCCGCGGTGCTTCGATCTTCGATTCGGCCCAATCGTTCGCCATGATCCGTGGCGGCCACGTCGACCTCACCGTGCTCGGTGCCTTCGAAGTGGACGTGGAAGGCAACATCGCCTCGTGGATGATCCCTGGCAAGCTGGTCAAGGGCATGGGCGGCGCCATGGACCTGGTGGCCGGCGCCGAGAACATCATCGTCACCATGACCCACGCCTCCAAGGATGGCGAGTCCAAGCTGCTGCCGCGCTGCAGCCTGCCGCTGACCGGTGCCGGTTGCATCCGCAAGGTGCTCACCGACCTGGCCTACCTGGAGATCGAGAACGGCGCCTTCATCCTGCGCGAAACCGCACCTGGGGTCAGCGTCGAGGAAATCATCGAGAAGACCGCCGGCAAGCTGATCGTGCCGGACGATGTGAAGGAAATGACCTTCTGATATCAAAGGTTGTAACCCACCCTGTGGGAGCGGGCGTGCCCCGCGATAGCGTCAGGCCAGGCAACATCATCGCCTGAGCGGACGCTATCGCGGGGCACGCCCGCTCCCACAGGGTTTTGTGCTTGTTTTTGAAAAAAACATAAAACCAATAAAAGGAAGACTACCGTGGCCGCTGAAATCCAAGACAGCCGCTCCGCCCGCTTCGCCTTGCGCTGCTCCAACTGGGCCGAACGCTGGTTCCCCGACTCCTGGGTGTTCGCAGCCCTGGCCGTGGTGCTGGTGTGCCTGGGTGCCATGCTCATGGGCGGCAAGCCCACCGACACCGCCAAGGCCTTCGGCGATGGGTTCTGGAGCCTGATCCCGTTCACCATGCAGATGGCCTTCGTGGTCATTGGTGGCTACGTGGTGGCCAGCTCGCCGCCCGCTGCGCGGCTGATCGACCGCCTGGCCCGCTTGCCCCGCAACGGCCGTTCGGCGGTGTGCTGGGTGGCGCTGATCTCGATGCTCGCCTCGCTGCTCAACTGGGGGCTGTCGCTGGTGTTCGGCGGCTTGCTGGTGCGCGCCCTGGCACGTCGCCAGGACCTGAAGATGGACTATCGCGCCGCCGGTGCAGCCGCCTACCTGGGCCTGGGCGCGGTCTGGGCGCTGGGGCTGTCGTCCTCGGCGGCGCAACTGCAGGCCAACCCGGCCAGCCTGCCGCCTTCGATCCTGGCCATCACGGGGGTAATCCCGTTCACCGAAACCATCTTCCTGTGGCAGTCCGGCGTGATGCTGGCGGCCCTGGTGATCGTTTCGCTGGTGATCGCCTATGCCACCGCCCCAGGCCCGAACAGTGCTCGCACCGCCGAACAGTGTGGCGTGGACCCAAGCTTCAGCGCGCCCCCACCGGCCCAGCGTACGCGCCCGGGCGAGTGGCTGGAATACAGCCCGATCCTGACCTTGCTGCTGGTGGCCCTGGCCGCAGGCTGGCTGTACCACGAATTCGCCACCAAGCCTGCCATTACCGCGATCTCGGGCCTGAATACCTACAATTTCCTGTTCATCATGCTCGGCGCCTTGCTCCACTGGCGCCCGCGCAGCTTCCTGGACGCAGTGGCCCGCGCCGTGCCGACCACCACCGGGGTGTTGATCCAGTTCCCGCTGTATGGCTCGATCGCGGCCGTCCTCACCCAGGTCAAGGGCGTGGACGAGCAGACCCTGGCCCACCATATTTCCACGTTCTTCGTGCAGATCGCCTCCCACGACACCTATGCCGTGCTCATGGGGGTCTACTCGGCGGTGCTGGGCTTCTTCATCCCGTCCGGTGGCGGCAAGTGGATCATCGAGGCGCCCTACGTGATGCTGGTGGCCAACGACCTGCAGTACCACCTGGGCTGGGCGGTGCAGATCTACAACGCCGCCGAAGCGCTGCCGAACCTGATCAACCCGTTCTACATGCTGCCGCTGCTGGGTGTGCTGGGGCTCAAGGCGCGGGACCTGATCGGCTTTTCCTTCGTGCAGTTGCTGGTGCATGTGCCGTTGGTGCTGGTGCTCTTGTGGGCGCTGGGCACGACCTTGCAGTACGTGCCGCCGGTCATGCCGTAGATGTAGGAAAGCCAGAAAAGGGCGGTAGGAAACCGCCCTTTTCTTCGTCTCGATGAATTATCGATAACGATTCCCATCAGTGACTCGTTCCCAAGTGAATGCCGCCGTGCGGCAGGCAAGGACATTCATCGAAACGAACAAGGAGCAAGGCAGCGATGTTCGCGCCCATCAGCCGTTGCATGACCCTGACCCTGGGGTTGTGCGTCACTACCACTGCAACCCTGGCCGAAGAAACCGACCACCAGGCCAGTGCAGAAGTCCTGGAACTGGATTCCACAGAAGTCTTCGCCCAGGGCCTGGGCAGCACCACGGAGCATACCGGCTCCTACACCACCGGCAGCATGAGCGCGGCCACGCGCCTGAACCTGTCGATCAAGGAAACGCCGCAATCGGTCTCGGTGCTGACCCGCCAGCAGCTGGACGACTTCCAGCTCAACACCCTGTCCGAAGCCATGGCCCACGTCACCGGGGTCACCGTGCAGCGCAACGATTCGGAGCGGCCGGCCTACTATTCGCGGGGTTACGCGATCAACAATTTCCAGGTCGACGGGATGCTCAATACCTTCTCGGGGCTGAAGTCCGACTCTGACACCATCATCTATGACCGCATCGAAGTGGTGCGCGGTGCCACCGGGTTGACCACCGGCGCGGGCGACCCTTCCGGCACCATCGCCATGGTGCGCAAGCGGCCCACCCATGAACTGGCCATCCGCACCGGTGCCAGTGCCGGCAGCTTCGACAACTACTACAGCTACCTCGATGTCGGCGGCCCGCTGGGCTGGGACGGGCGGCTGCGCGGGCGCACCGTGCTGGCCTACCGCGACGCCAAGTCGTTCATGGACAAATACGCCAACCAACGCGAGGTGGCCTACGGCGTCCTCGAGGCCGACCTGACCGACAGTACCGTGCTGGCAATCGGCTATGACTACCAGAACAAGCATGTGCAGGGATCGTCCTGGGGAACGGTGCCGATCTGGAACGCCGATGGCAGCAAGGCCAACCTGCCGCGCTCGACCAACCTGACCGCGTCCTGGTCGTCCTGGCCTTTGAAGGACGAGACGGTGTTCGTCACCCTTGATCAGCAGCTGGCCAACGATTGGCTGCTCAAGGCGGCCTATACCCATCGACAGAGTGACAGCGATGGCAAGGTGTACTACGGCGGCAATGGCTTCCCCGAGGCCGACCGTAGCGGCATGACGGCCTGGCTGGCGCACTTTTCCGGCGTGGAGAAAATGGATGCCATCGACTTCAACGTAGCCGGGCCCTACACGCTGTTCGGTCGCAGCCATGACTTGATGGTCGGCTACGGTGAGTCGCAGCGGCGCAACACTGAGCCTTACCGGGTGCGTCAGGCATTGCCGGACGACTACACGAAGATCCCGGACTGGAAGCACATGGGGTCGATCCCCAAGTTCTTCGACACTGACTCCGGGCGAGACGCCTCGCGTGGCTACACCCGGCAGAAGGCCGGCTACATCGCCACCCGCCTGAACCCCACCGAGCGTCTGCATCTGGTGCTGGGCAGCCGTTACGGCACTTGGCAGAACGAGCAACGCCAGTGGGCCTACGACGATGCCCTCAACGGCAAGGAGCTGCCGCGCACCAAACAGACCCAGAGCGACCAATGGACCCCCTATGCCGGTGTGCTCTACGACCTGACCGAGCAGTACACCGTGTATGCCAGCTACACCGACATCTTCAACCCACAGACGGTGCGGGATGTGAACCGCAACTACCTGGACCCGATCGTCGGCAAGGTCTATGAGGTGGGCCTGAAAGGCAGCCTGTTCGAGGACCGCCTGAACCTGAGCAGCGCGGTGTATCGCAGCAAGCAGGACAACGTGCCCGAGCGTGACGACTCGGTGGACCCGGGCGGCAACGAGGTGTTCTACAAGTCCGGGGGCAAGGGGGTGGTGGTGGAGGGCTTCGAGGCCGAGGTCGCAGGCGAGGTGATGCCCGACTGGCAGATGAGCCTGGGCTATAGCTATACCCATGCCGCAGCGGCCGACCATACCCGCAAGAGCCCCGAGCAGCCGCTGAACCTGGTGCGCCTGGCTACCACCTACACGCTGACGCCAGCGTTGACGGTTGGCGGCACGCTGGACTGGCAGAGCGAGACCTACAAATCGACCAAGCGCCCGGTCGGGCGTACCGAGCAAGGCAAGTTCATCACCGTGGCCGACACCGTCAGCCAGGGTGCCTTCTCAGTGGTCGGTCTGATGGCCCGTTACCGGTTCGACGAGCACTTGTCGGTGTCGTTGAATGTGAAGAACCTGTTCGATGAGCATTACTACAACAACATCGGGTTCTACAACGGGGTGTACTACGGCGAACCCCGGACGGTGATGCTGGGCGTCGATTGGCGGCTCTAGGGCAAGGGCAACCGGCTTCAGGAGCGCAGGCATTCTGTGGGAGATTCCAGGGTGCTGGACAAGCTCAAATTGCCTTCGGTTGGTTTAAATACAGTCCAGGCTCCGCTTGCTTCGTAGGAGCTGGCGGAGCCTGCGATGGGCCGCAAAGCGGCCCCTTGAGTCTGGCTCCACCGTTTGAGGGCTTGGGGCTGCTGTGCAGCCCATCGCAGGCTGTCGCCAGCTCCCTGCAATTGCACCGCTCCCGCGATAGGCCTACGGCCTCTGATTCACACAGGTCAATGCATCAACAGCGCCTGCAAGGCCCGGCGACCTTGCTCGTCCAACCCGAACACCGGCCGCCGTGGCTCGCCCACGGGCAGCCCGGTCATGGCCAGCCCGGCCTTGATGGTGGCCGGCAGGCCGCCCTTGAGGATGAAGTCCAGCAACGGCAACTGGCGATAGAACAATGCCTTGGCCTGTGCCAGGTCGCCCGCCCGTACCGCCTGGTACAGGCGTTGGTTGAGCTCGGGGATCAGGTTGGCGGCGGCGGTGCACCAGCCCTTGGCACCTGCCACGAACGCCTCCAGCGCCAGCGGGTTGCAGCCGTTGTAGAACGGTACCTGGCCTTCACCGAGCAGGTGCAGCTTGTGCATGCGCTGGATATCGCCGGTGCTCTCCTTGACCATGGTGACGTTGTCGACCTCACGTACGATGCGCAGGATCAACTCCACCGACATGTCGGTACCACTGGTGGCCGGGTTGTTGTAGAGCATGATCGGGATGTCGATCGCCGCACCGATGGCCCGGTAATGCTGGACGATCTCGGCCTCGCCGAGCTTCCAGTAGGCCGAAGGCAGCACCATCACCGCATCGGCGCCGTGTTGCTGGGCAAAGCGGGCGCGCCGTACAGCGCTGGCGGTGGTCAGGTCGGAGACGCTGACGATGCTCGGCACGCGCCCGGCGATGCGCGCCAGGCTGTACTCGGCCACCTGCCGCCATTCCTCGTCGCTCAGGTATGCACCTTCGCCGGTGCTACCCAGCGGGGCGATGGCCTGGACCCCGTGGTCGATCAGCCGGTCGATGGACTGGCCCAGGGCAGGCAGGTCGAGCTGTTCGCCGTCGGCGCTGAAGGGGGTGATGGTGTAGCCGATGATGCCGTGGAATTCTGTAGTCATGGTGAAAAGGCTCCGCAAGCAAGGCGTTCAGGGTTCAGTTCAGGCAGTCGGCGTGCCGGCGCAGGCTCTGCCGGGCGAAATAAGCGAAGGCCGCGCCATGACGTTTGGGCCGGTCGATCCAGTCGTGGGCCTCGCGGCCAAGCGACGGAGCGATGGGTTTGATGGTGCCCGCGGACATCGCCAGCAACTGCAGGCGTGCGGCCCGTTCGATCAGTTGGGCATAGACGCAGGCCTGCTCGATGCTGTCGCCGGTCGACAGCTGGCCGTGGTGCGAGAGCAGGATCGCGCGCTTGTCACCCAGGGCCTGGCTGATGATCTCGCCTTCTTCGTTGCCCACCGGAACCCCTGGCCAGGCCTCGAGGAAGGCACAGTCGTCATACAGCGGGCACAGGTCCATGTGCGAGACCTGCAGCGGCACTTCCAACATCGACAGTGCGGCGACATGGGTCGGGTGGGTGTGGATGATGCAGTTGACGTCCGGGCGTGCCCGGTACACCCAGCTATGGAAACGGTTGGCCGGGTTGGGCATGCCCTGGCCTTCGAGTACGTCCAGGTCTTCGTTGACCAGCAGCAGGTTGCTGGCGCTGATCTCGTCGAAACCCAGGCCCAGCTGCTGGGTGTAGAAGGTGCCCGGCTGCGGGCCGCGTGCGCTGATCTGCCCGGCCAGGCCTGAATCATGGCCATGGTCGAAGAGAATTCGGCAGGTCAGGGCCAGCTTTTCGCGCACGGTCCACGTATTATCGGCGAGCGAGCCCTGCATCTGTGTCAGGGCTTGGCGGACCAACTGGTCCTTGCTGTGTGTCAGGGTCTTGGCCATGGGGGGTATCCTCTGTGGCGTAATGGACGATGTCGGTGCTTGTCGCCTCGCCACCTGCTGCGTGGGGTAGTCCGGTGGCGGGGCGGTCAAGCGAATGACACAAATAATCCTATATGACACAAAGTGTCATAAGCAAGTACGTTCGCCCGGGAAAACCGCGTCACATGTCTATCCGACTGAAATTGCTAAGAAAAAAGCTGGGGATCACCCTGGAGTTGCTGGCCGAGAAATCCGGCATGACCAAGAGCTACCTGTCCAAGGTGGAGCGCGGCCTGAACACCCCGTCGATCGCCGCGGCGCTGAAACTGGCGCGGGCGTTGAACGTGAATGTCGAGGAGCTGTTCGCCGAAGACCAACACGCCCAGGCCCGCTACAGCCTCGTGCGTCAGGGCGAACGCCAGGCATTGGTGGGGGATGGTCAAGGGCCGGGATATACGGTGCTGACCTCCCAGGTCGGCCAGCGCAGCCTGTTGCCGTTTCTCATCCAGCCGCCGACCGAGTTCAGCGACCCGACCTTCAAGGAGCATCAGGGCGAGGAGTTCCTGTTCGTGCATGAAGGGCAGGTGGAGGTGGACTTCATGAACGAGCGGGTAGTGCTGGAGCAGGGCGATGCCTTGCACTTCAATGCCCAGACCCCGCACCGCCTACGCTCGGTTGGGCCGCGCCAGGCACAGTTGCTGGTGGTCGTGCAGGGCGGCGGCGAATGAGGGCAGGGCGATGATCGAGGTGTCGCGGTTCTGGCGGGATCCGGCATTGCCCTTCGTCGAGGCCCGGCGCGTCGGTGATGGGCGCCAGGTGTGCTACGCGGCCCATTCTCACGAGAGCTTTTCCATCGGCGTGATCACCGGGGGGCGCAGTACCTACCTCACCGGCGGTACCCAGCGGGAGGTGAGCGCAGGCGCCACGGTTTTGATGAACCCGGGCGTGGTGCATGCCTGCAACCCGATCGAGGGTGAACCCTGGTCCTACCTGATGCTGTTCGTCGACCTGCCATGGCTGCAGGCCCGCGGCTTCGTGTTGCCCGAGGCCACCTACAGTGCATCGCCTGCGCTCTACGGCCGGCTGCTGGCGCTTTTCGCTGCACTCTTCGATGCCGAGACGGTCGACCGGGAGGCGCTGTTGGCCCGTTTCTTCGAAGACCTGCCGGGTTATCTGCAGCGCGCCCCGGCCAGCGGGTTGCGAGCCCATCCACGCCTGGAGGACGCTGCCGCATTCATCCGTGCGCACCGGCTCGACCCCCTGACCGTGAACGATATCTGCGCGGCGGTGGGCCTGTCGCGTGCCTACCTGATACGCGCGTTCGGCCAGCGCTTTGGCCTGACGCCCCACGGTTACCTGCTGGACCAACGCGTGCAGCATGCCCGGGCGCAGTTGCGCCAAGGGCGGCCGATCGCCGAGGTGGCGATGGAGGCGGGGTTCGCCGACCAGGCGCATCTGCAACGGGCATTCAAGCAGCACCTGGCGGCAACACCGGGGCACTATCGGCAGGGCTAGCCGAGGCAGGTTCACCCCAGCAGCAGGTACAGGGCACTGGCCGCCAGCAAGGCGGCTAACGCACGGTTGAACGCACGCATGTGTCGCGGGTTGCCCAGGTAGTGGCGAATCACGCTGCCTGCCCAGGCCCAACTGGCAATCGAAACGAAGCAGATCGGCCCGTAGATCCAGGCGAACAGCCACAGCAAGTGCTGCTCGCCGCCAGTATAGGCCCCGACCCCCGCGATAGCCGCCAGCCAGGCCTTGGGATTGAGCCATTGCATGAGGGCGCCGTGCCAGGCCGATGGCGCGCCTTGAGGATGTTCGCTACCCAGCTGGCCATCGTCGCTGGTCAGTTTCCAGGCCATGTACAACAGGAACGCCACGCCGCCGCCGTGCAGCACCTGGCCCAGGCGCGGCCAGCGCAGCAGCAGTTCATGCAGGCCAAGACCGACCAGCAACAGCAGCAGGCAGAAGCCCAAGGTGGCGCCTGCGGCGTGGGCCAGGCTGGCGCGCAGGCCGTGGCGGGCACCGCTGCCCAGGGCGACGATATTGACCGGGCCGGGTGAAATGGAAGCCGCCAGGGCGAAGGCGGCCATGGACAATGACAGGCTCATGGTGAGTGTTCCTTGCAGAAGAAGGAGACCATGTTGGGGCAGGGCGCTGGGGTGAGTATTGAAGAAAAGTCCCCCACCCAATGGGCGCGGCTTATCCCGCGATGGCCGCTACGCGACCCTCGGTTACAGCTTTTGTAATAGTTTCCCGCTGTCAGAAACCACGTTGCTGGCTGTAGGATCTTTTTCCCAATTTGCTATCAAGGTCCCCATGAGCACCTTCTCGGAGCCCCCCAGTCCCCGGCCGTCCTGGCCTTCTTCCCCGCGTCCCGGTGACGCCTTTGTCGTGAGTACCTCGCAATGGAATGGCTAGCCGACCCTACGGCCTGGCTGGGCCTTGCCACGCTGATCGTGCTCGAACTGGTACTGGGTATCGACAACCTGGTCTTCATCGCCATCCTTGCCGACAAGCTGCCGCCGCATCAGCGCGACCGCGCACGGGTCATTGGCCTGAGCCTGGCGCTGATCATGCGCCTGGGCCTGCTGGCCAGCATCTCCTGGATGGTCACCCTGACCGCGCCGTTGTTCGAAGTGTTCGGCAAGAGCTTCTCGGGCCGTGACCTGATCATGCTGTTCGGCGGTGTGTTCCTGCTGTTCAAGGCCACCATGGAATTGCATGAGCGTCTCGAAGGGCATGTCGCGCAGACCGGTGGTGTGACCCGCCATGCTGCGTTCTGGCCCATCGTCGCGCAGATCGTGGTGCTGGATGCGGTGTTCTCCCTGGATGCGGTGATCACGGCCGTGGGCATGGTCGAACAGTTGTCGGTGATGATGATCGCCGTGGTCTTCTCCATCGGTATCATGATCGTCGCCAGCAAGCCATTGACGCGCTTCGTCAACGCCCACCCCACGGTGATCATGCTGTGCCTGGGCTTCTTGATGATGATCGGCTTCAGCCTGACCGCCGAGGGCCTGGGCTTCCATATCCCTAAGGGCTACCTGTACGCGGCCATCGGCTTCTCGTTGCTGATCGAGCTGTTCAACCAACTGGCCCGTGCCCGTCGCAAACGCAGCCTGCAGCAGCATCGACCGCTGCGTGAGCGTACCGCCCATGCCGTGCTGCGCCTGATGGGGGGGCGCGCCGTGGCGGCCGATGAGGTGGGTGAGGAAATTGCCGACCTGGTCGAAGGCAGCGACGACCAGGTGGTCTTCGACCGACGTGAACGGGTGATGATCAGCGGTGTGCTGAACCTGGCCGAACGGCCGATTCGCACGGTGATGACCGTGCGCGCCGAGGTCGACGCCATCGACTTGGCGCAATCGGCCGAGGCCATTGCCCAGGCCTTGGCGAACTCGCCCTATTCGCGCCTGCCGCTGATCCGCGACGGCCGGATCGAAGAGCCGCTGGGCTTCGTGCACAAGAAGGAATTGCTCAAGGAGCTGTTATCCGGCGGCCAACCTGAACTCGAGCGCCTGGCTCGGGCACCGTTGAACCTGCTGGAAAGCTTCAGCATCCTCAATGCCCTGGAGCAGATGCGTGCCCAGTCGACCCACATTGCCTTCGTGGTCAATGAATTCGGCGATTTCACCGGTGTGCTGACCATGACCGATATCCTTGAGTCGATCGCCGGTGAATTGCCGGATGCCAGCGAAGTCGCCGGCCCTGGGATCGTCGAGGAAGAAGGCGGTTTTGTGGTCAGCGGTGCCTTGAACCTGAGCCAGGTCCAGGCACGCACCGGTTTCGGCGCGCGCCCTACCGAGGACTACCAGACTCTCGCGGGCCTGGTGATGAGCCTGCTCGATCGCCTGCCGGTGATCGGTGACCGCCTGGTGTGCGACGGCTGGACGCTGACCGTGGTGGCGGTCGAGGAGCGCCGGGTTCGCCAGGTGCGCCTTACACCGAGCGGCGACGCTGGCGCAGCAGGTGCTTGATCCCTTCCAGCACGAGCACCAGCACCGCGGCCCAGATCGGCAGGTAGGTCAGCCACTGGTCAGGGCCGATGGTCTCGCCCAGGAGCAAGGCGACACCGACCAGCAGCACCGGCTCGACGTAGCTGAGCAGGCCGAACAGGCTGAAGGGCAGCAGCCGGCTGGCCAGCACATAGGCGATCAGGGCCGAGGCACTGATCGCCCCGAGCAACGGAATCAACCCATACAGCGCCGGGTGTTCGGCAAGGTCGGCGGCGCTCAGCGGGTTCTGCAGCACGAAATACAGCGCCCAGGGCAACAGCAGGCACATGTCGCACCACAGCCCGCCCAGGTGGTCGGTGCCGCAGCGGCGACGCAGGACGAAATAGATCGGGTAGCCAAGGGTCACCACCAGGGTTTCCCAGGCGAAGCTGCCATTCTGGTACAGCTCATGGCCCACGCCGAGAACGGCGCAGGCCACCGCAACCTTTTGCAGGCGCGACAATCGCTCGCCATACACCAGGCGCCCGGTGAGCACCATGGCCAGCGGCAGCAGGAAATAGCCCATGGACACTTCCAGGCTGCGCCCATGCAACGGCGCCCAGAGGAACAGCCACAGTTGCACGCCCATCAGCCATGAGGTGCCGATCATGCCCAGCAGCAAGACAGGTGCCTGGCGCACCCGTGCCAACAGGCCGCCGACCAGCTTCCAGTCCTTGGTGGCCAGCATGAACAAGGTGAGGCAGGGCAGCGTCAGCAGGGTGCGCCAGCCAAAGATCTCCTCGCCATCCAAGGGCGTCATCAAGGAGGTGTAGAAGTACATCACGGCGAACAGACAGGACGCCACGACCGACGAGAGAATGCCTTTTGACACGAATGCCTCGGTTTACGAAGTTGAACAGGTGATCAGTTCGGCATGATCTCAGGGCGTACGTCGTGGGGCAACCGCGTGCTGCCCGGGCGGGCGGCCAGGGCTTGGAGAAAGTCGCCAACAGGCATCGGCCGGCCGAACAGGTAGCCTTGCTGGAAGTCCACTTGGTGACGTGCCAGGTAATCGCGCTGGACCTCGGTTTCCACACCTTCGGCAACGATCCCCAGCCCCAGCTTGCCCGACAGTTCGATGATGGTATCGAGAATATGCTGGGAAAGTGCGTCGCCACCGATCATCGCGACGAAGCTCTGGTCGATCTTCAGGTAGTCGACCTTGAACTGGCGTAGGTAGTTGAGGCTCGACTGGCCGGTCCCGAAGTCGTCCAGGGCGATCATCACGCCCATTTCATGCAGCTTTTCGAACAGCTCCAGAGTGACAGGCGTGGCTTCGATCAGCTTGCGTTCGGTCAGCTCCAGGGTCAGCACCACGCGCCCAGGCGGGAAATGCTGGAGAAAGGTACGGCAATCATCCAGCAGGCCCAGGTCGCGGCAGTGGTCGGCGGTGATATTGATACCGATGTGGAAACCATCTTCGAGCAGCGCAGCATAGGGGGCCAGCCCCTGGGCGGTATGCAACATCAGGGCGCGGGTCATGGGGACGATCTGGCCGCTGTGCTCGGCATAGGGAATGAACAGGTCCGGGCGCACCAGGCCTTCGCGCGGGTGGTTCCAGCGCATCAACACTTCGACACCGGCCCAGCGGTAATCGTCCTTGCGCACCACGGGCTGGAAATAAGGCAGGAACTCGTCGGTTTCCAGCGCGCGCTGCAGCTCGGCGCGCGGCGACAGGGCGCGGCGGACCTGCCAGCGACAGACCACGCCTGCCAGCACCCCCAGGACCAACAGCAGGCTGAGCAGGGCCGGGTAGTGCTCGGCCATGTACTGGCTGTGCTTGCCCGGTGCATAGCCCCCATGAACGCTGAAAGGGTAGCGGGTCGAGGATTGAACCACCGCGGCGATGGCGGCCTGCGGCGGCGTGCCGGTATGGACCACGCCTTCCTTGCCTATCCAGTTGTTACCGACCTGAAGTTGCAGCGCTTCCTCCGGGCCGATCAGCTTCAGAGCGGTGACCAGGTGGTCGCTGTCGACCACAGTGATGGCGCCACCGTCGCCTTTGCTGAGGCGGTAGGCCATCAAGGAATGGTTCGGGGTGACCGCATTGCCCTTCATCAACCACAGGCGGCCCTCGGTGTAGTCCCGAGGGTCCACCGGTTCGTCGAAATTGCCGAACAACGAAGAACAGTAGAGGGTATGGTGCTGGAACAGGTTGGTAGAGCGCACGAAGGCGTTGCGGGTGACCTGGCCGCGCAAGGCCACGTCGATCTCGTTGCAAGGACGGCCCACCAGAGGCAACAGTTCCGTGGCAGCACCAGAGAGGTTGTCGAGAATATGCTCGACTTGCTCGACCACTTGTCGGGTTGTGCTCTGGCTGCTGTTGTGCAGTTCGCGCTGGGCCTGCCATTGCATGACCCCCAGGCCACAGAGCAGCGGCAGGGCCCCTATGCCCCAAGGGAGAAGGGAGCGCCAGCTCCAGCGGGCGCGTTTGACCGATAAAGGCATGCTCATCCAATCTGTTTGAAACCAGTTCGCAGAGGATAGCCGTTTGTCGGGTCAAGCGGTGAACTAAAGCGCGACAAATGATTTTACGCCCTGTAGAATCGGTTTACGAATACAAGAATAAGGTTCTCCGCGCCCCGGGGAATCAAGCCCGCCGAGAATGGGTCCATATGACATACCATGGGTTCAAGCTGATCATTGGTGACTTCCTTGCCCGCAGCGTGCGCGGCATCCCGTGCTCGCCACCACGCCTGTCCGACATCCAAAGCACCTGACACCATTTTTCGCTTGCTGATGAGGACACACACATGGCTGATATCTTCGACAACCCGATGGGCCTGATGGGCTTCGAGTTCATTGAATTCGCATCGCCGACCCCTGGCGTGCTGGAGCCTGTATTCCAGATGCTCGGCTTCACCAAGGTGGCCACCCACCGTTCCAAGGATGTGCACCTGTATCGCCAGGGCGGCATCAACCTGATCCTGAACAACGAGCCCAAGAGCGTCGCCTCGTACTTCGCCGCCGAGCATGGCCCGTCGGTATGCGGCATGGCGTTCCGCGTACGCAATGCCCATGAAGCCTATGCCCGTGCCCTGGAGCTGGGCGCCCAGCCGGTGGAAATCGAAACCGGCCCGATGGAACTGCGCCTGCCGGCAATCAAGGGTATCGGTGGCGCGCCGCTGTACCTGATCGACCGCTACGAGGAAGGCAGTTCGATCTATGACATCGACTTCAAGTTCATCGAAGGTGTGGACCGTAACCCAGTCGGCGCCGGCCTCAAGATCATCGACCACCTGACCCACAACGTCTACCGTGGCCGCATGTCCTACTGGGCAGGCTTCTACGAGAAGCTGTTCAATTTCCGCGAGATCCGCTACTTCGATATCAAGGGCGAATACACCGGCCTGACTTCCCGCGCCATGACCGCGCCAGACGGCATGATCCGCATCCCGCTCAATGAAGAATCCTCCAAGGGCTCGGGGCAGATCGAAGAGTTCCTGATGCAGTTCAACGGTGAAGGTATCCAGCACGTGGCCTTCCTCACCGACGACCTGCTCAAGACCTGGGACGCCCTGAAAGGCTACGGCATGCGCTTCATGACCGCGCCGCCGCAGACCTACTACGAAATGCTCGAGGAGCGCCTGCCAGGCCACGGTGAGCCGGTGGACCAGCTGCAATCGCGCGGCATCCTGCTCGACGGTGCCTCCGAAGCCGGCGACAAACGCCTGCTGCTGCAGATCTTCTCGGAGACCCTGCTGGGCCCTGTGTTCTTCGAGTTCATCCAGCGCAAGGGCGACGATGGCTTCGGCGAAGGCAACTTCAAGGCCCTGTTCGAATCCATCGAGCGTGACCAGGTTCGTCGTGGCGTGCTGAACGTCGAGTAATCGCAACGGCAGGCTGCCTCAACGTCTGGGAGAGGTGGCCTGCCGGCCTTTGTTGCGCGCTCTGAATATCACCCAATAGGTAATCGCTCCGGTCAGCAGCCCTACCAGCGCCAGGGAAGGGAGTATCTGCAACATCGACTGGCGTATCTCGCTTGCCGTGAAGCCCTCCGGGTACCCGCCTCTTACCGTATATCCGTGCTTGCTCGAGATCGCACTGCGGAAGAACTCCGATTGCGAAGGCTCTTGCGGATCACGGCTGTCTCCCATCTCCCAGATGTATTTCTTGCCAAACTCCAATACCAGCACCATGCCATCCTGGAAACCGCGCAGCTCGTTGCGTAGCTCGATGCCATAGGCGGTTGCGATCACGCCTGGGTTGGCATAGGCAAGACGCAATTCGACGACGACGCCGTTGGGCGTGATGGGCGAATCGAAATTGAGCTGTACCAGCGCGCGTGGGCTGTAGAACGTCGGGCTGTCGGTGATGGTGGTCTCGATGCTGCTGCAATATGCCTGGCCGTTCCTGGTGAGGATGAGCGAGCGGATCCGTGGGTCCCCAGCGGCCAGCATTTCCAGCGGCTGCGCGGCTTCGCTACAGGGTTGGCCCGCCAGGGGCAGCGCGTGGGACGCGGCGCTTTGCAGGTTGTCCAGGACCCTGTCGATGGCAAAGATGGCCTCCTGGACCGATACCTGGGCATTTTCCTCAAGCTTACGTTCCAGCTGGTAGATCATGACCAGCAGGCCCGATGCCATTGGGACCAGGCTGATGGTCAAGATAAGCAACATCTCCAGTAGGCTGCGCCCTGCATGGGTGAATTTCGACATGATCGCAGCCCCTCCTGGCAGCTTGTCCGACAGTGGACAGGTTGCAGGCGAGGTTACTTGGGGCTGGGGCGGTTGGACTGTAGCCGCTATCTGCGAATGTTGCGGGTTATCGGGCAATCGCCCGTGGGATCATGCGGGTTTCTTCAGTCGCGCCAGTACGTGCTCGGCCACCAAGGCGCTGGAGGCCGGGTTCTGCCCGGTGATCAGCCGGTCGTCACTGACCACGAAACCGGCCCACGGGTCGTCATGCTTGCTGTACTTGCCGCCGCGGGCCACCAGCTCGTTTTCCGTGAGGTAGGGCACCACATTGTCGAGCTCTGCAAGTTTTTCCTCGGTATTGGAAAACCCGGTCACCTGGCGCCCTCTGACCAGCAGGCTGTTATCGCTGAGCTTGATGTTCAGCAGGCCGACGGCGCCATGGCACACCGCTGCCACCACGCCGCCGGCTTCATAGATGCCACGGGCCAGCGCCTGCAGGCTGGTGTTCTCCGGGAAGTCCCAGATCACGCCATGGCCGCCGGTGTAGTAGATCGCGCAATAGTCCTCGGCCTTGACCTGGCCTGGCCCCAGGGTGGTGCCGAGACGGTTCATGAAGGCCTTGTCGTCGTACCATTGCCAGTCGAGCTCGGGCGCCATCTGCAGGCTGTGGGGGTCGATCGGCACATAGCCGCCGGCAGGGCTGACGTAATCGACGGCATAGCCGGCCTTCTGCACCTTGTCGACGAAGTGGACTGCTTCGCCCAGCCACAAACCGGTGGCGCGCTTTAGCGTCGGGTATTTTGCCGTGTTGGTCAGCACCACCAGGATCTTCTTGCTCATGACCGCACTCCACATGCCTGGAAAAGGCCCGGATTCCCCGGGGCAGAGGAAAACCTAATGAGCATAGCCGCCCATGGGCGGAAAGCCATGCGTGGGCGCGTCGGTGGTTCGGCAGGCGTGTGCAGCAGGTTCAGCCGCAGGTCTGCTTGTCCAGCATCTGCGTGACACGGGCCTGTAGTTGGCTCAGTTCGAAAGGCTTGCTGATCAACTGCATGCCTGGGGCGAGGAAGTCGTCCTGTGCCATGGCCGTCTCGGCATAGCCCGTAATGAACAGAACCTGCAGGTTGTCACGCAATGTGCGTGCAACCTCCGCCAGTTGTCGACCGTTCATGCCGGGAAGTCCCACATCGCTGATCATCAGGGCGAGCGGCTGGGGCGATTGCAACAGCTGGAGGGCTTCTTTGGCATTGCAGGCCGCATGGCAAGGGAACCCTTCCTCGCGCAGCGATTGGCAAAGCAACTGGCGCACGTGCGGGTCGTCTTCGACCACCAGGATTTCCCGGCAGACGCTGACGCTGGCAAGGGGCGGTGGTTCGCTTTGCGGGCGTGCCTGGCCGATGTAGCGCGGCAAGTACAGGTCGACGCGGGTACCCTGGCCGATCTGGCTGCGCAACTGCACATGGCCGTTCGACTGCTTGCTGAAGCCATAGACCATCGAAAGCCCAAGGCCAACCCCCTGGCCGACCGGCTTGGTGCTGAAGAAGGGCTCGAAGGCATGCTCGAGGGTGCTTTGCGACATGCCTTGGCCGGTATCGCTGATACTCAGGCACAAATAGTCGCCACTGGGCAGCGCGCCATCACCGGTGGATGCGCTGTCGATGCGTTGGTTGCTCGCCTCGATATCCAATCGGCCGCCCCAGGGCATGGCTTCGCAGGCATTGAGCAACAAATTGCCCACGGCTTCCTTGAGCTGCTTGTCATCCGCTTCTACCAGCCACAGGTCGGTTGGCAGGGTGACCTGCAAGGTGATGGAAACATGCAGGCTGGCCCGGAGGTCATCGGGGTGCAGCAGGTTGTGCAGGTCGACGACCTGGCTCTGCAGGGACTGGCGGGAAGAAAACGCCAGCAGGCGATGGGTCAGGCGTGCCGCCCGGGCCACAGCTTCCTTGCCCATGCGCAGGATGCCATCGAGCTGCTCGCTCCGACCTTGCTGCAAGCGTTTGTCGATCAGTTCGAAACAGCCGCCGATGCTGGTCAGCAAGTTGTTGAAATCATGGGCGATGCCTCCTGCCAGTTGCCCGATGGCTTCCATTTTCCGTAGTTGGTGACGTGCCTGTTCATCGGCTTGGTGTTGTTGCGCCTGGCGTTCCAGCTCGCGCAGGTAGTCACGGGAGCGGTATTGGCGGCGACGGCTGCGCAGGGCGACCTGGCTGAGGTGAAGCAATTGCGCGGCGTCCAGCGGCAAGGGCAGGGGCAGCAGGTGACCGAGTGTCGGTTCGGGTGGGCCGGTGGCGGGGCCGGTCAGCAGGACGATGGGCAGGTCAGACCAGGCCGGCTGCTGGTCGATAAACGATTGCAGCACCGATTGCGGGCCGGGTAGCGTACTGGCGGCGGCGATTACCATGCCGACCCCTTCGGCCAGCCAGGTGGCAAGGCGTTCGGAATCGTTCGTGCACAGGCAGGCGAACCCTGCCCCTGTCAGCAAGTGCGAGGCGTGAGCAGCGATCTGCGAAGGTGCCAGGATCAGCACGCGTTCGTCCAAGGGTAACGCAGCGGCCAAGGCATCTCTCCTGTGCCAGTGGGCAACCGATACCCACTGGACCGCGGGAGTGACACCTGGGTTCAACTCCGGGTGTGCAGATCGTCTACAAGCCTTGCTGGAGCAGCGGATCGTCGGGGTTTTGCCGCTCCAGCTCGGCCAATAGCACCTGGACATTCTGCAATTGGCCGGTTTCCTTCCAATACTGGATCAACAACAACCGGGCCCGGCGATTGGCCGGCTCTCTAGCGAGCACGGTTTCCAGCTGTTTCTGGGCGGCTTCCACTTGGTCCAGGTCGTGCAAGGTCACGGCCAGCACGTAGCGGTAGTCGGTATTCTCCGGTTCCAGTTCGACGGCGCGGGAAAACGCCAGCAAGGCGTACTCCTGTTGCTCGTGACGGACCAACCAGAGCCCCAGCTCATGCTGGAGGAAAGCCGAATCCGGGCGCAGCGCCAAGGCCTTGGCCAGCACTTGCCGAGAGGCATCATGCTGCCCCTGGCGTTCCAGCAGGCGCACCTGCATGGCCAGCGCGTCCAGCCCGTGCGGGGCGGTTCGCAGGCTGCGTTGCAGGGCCGCTCCGGCCTGTTC
Source organism: Pseudomonas shiyinii (assembly GCF_056725765.1). NCBI lineage: Bacteria > Pseudomonadati > Pseudomonadota > Gammaproteobacteria > Pseudomonadales > Pseudomonadaceae > Pseudomonas > Pseudomonas shiyinii. Next base: position 2,059,732 of record NZ_CM161522.1, read on the forward strand.
GTAAGCATCTTCATGCAGGTAGAGGCGCGCCAGGTGAACCTGCGCCTCGGCATCCTGTGGTTGCGCTTCCAAGGCCTGCTGATACTGCTCCAGGGCGTCCTGCAGCGGGCCGAAATACAAGCCTATCGCGTCGGGGTCCAGACCCAGCAAGGCGTCCACCGCCGCGAAGCGTACGCTCTGCTCGTCGTCCTCCAGTAAAGGGCCCAGCACCAGGCTGCGCTGGGCGGGCGGCAGGAGGCGGCGAATACTGGCGATGGCTGCCCGGCGTACCAGCGGGTCGCCATGGTCCAGGTCCTGGCGAGCCAGCTTCAATGCCTGGGGCGAAGGGTAGTGCGGCAGTTCGGCGTAGAGCGCGGCGCGGCGGATGGCCGGCAGGTCGTCGCGCTGTAGTTGCTGGTAGAGCACCCGCGCCGCGCCTGGCTCGCCGTTGTGCGCCTGGCGCAAGGCCTGGGCGTAGCTGTGTGGGTGCTGGACAGGTGTAGCGGGTTGGTCTCCGTGCCACAGGTAGCCGATAACGCCCGACACCAGGATCAGCAGCAGCAGGGCGACCAGGTAACGGTGATGGTTGGGCATTGGGCGGTCCGTGACAGCGTGAAGGCAGAGCTTGGGACAGGTGGCCGGCAAATGCAACGGGCTGCCCGGCTATCAAGGTCTATGGCGCGGTCTGTTAACATCGGCCTTTTACCAAGGCGAGGGAGCCGACTCATGATCATCACCACGACCAGCCAGCTCGAAGGCCGCCCGGTAGCCGAATATCTGGGGGTGGTCAGCGCCGAATCGGTGCAGGGTATCAATTTCGTGCGGGACTTCTTCGCCCGTTTCCGCGACTTCTTCGGCGGTCGGTCGCAGACCTTGGAAAGCGCCTTGCGTGAGGCTCGCGAGCAAGCCACCGAAGAACTCAAGGCGCGGGCACGTCAATTGCAGGCCGATGCGGTGGTGGGGGTGGACTTCGAAATCAGCATGCCATCTGTCCAGGGTGGCATGGTGGTGGTGTTTGCCAGCGGTACGGCGGTTCGCTTGAAGTAGCGCCTGCCGCTGGTCGGTGTCGAGGGTTCTGTCTAGGTGGTCTGTAAATGACCGGCTAGTCTCACTAGCAGGTCATCGCTTGTCCAGGGAGGCATGTTGCCTGCCGGCGTGGCCGACAACCGGGGAACCAGGGCATGAGCGAATCCTTTTTTGAAGATATGAACGATGCATTCCCGATCAACAGCCAGGTCCGTTGCGGTCAAGCGGCTGTACGCCTGGGCTTCGCCAACATGACCTTGAACGACTCGGAGCAGTTGCAGCCACCGCATCTGCAGCGCAGCAAGAAGGGGCGCTTCACCCCGCGTATTCCCGCCAGGAAATGACCAGGCGATGCATGAAGAACCCCGGGCTGCATGTGCAGCCCTTTTTCATGAACGGCGTTTGGTGAAGTGCGTCACGCCCAGCGGTAGCTTTTTATCCGAATTCCTTGATCTTGCTCATGGCAACGGCGAGTCGTCCTCGCCGGGAGAGCAAGGTTGTGTTTTTCTTGCGCGGATTTCAGCACAAGGAGTAAAGATCCATGCGCGTCAGGGAAGAAACTTATTGGCAATGGGCCGATGCCAACCTGCATGCCCGCTGCCATGACGAAGTGCTCAGCGATGGAACTACCCTGGATGTCCAGGTGCGTCTTTCCAGGCAAGGTGCCACGCAGCTATTCCTTGGGTTGTATACCCGGGAGGGGCAGGCCCTGGTGGAAGAGTACTATCCGGCCCGGCCGGGCGAGACCATGACCCGCGCGTTGGTCTGGGGTGTGGAGCGGGCCCGGGCGCTGGCTACCGGTGCCTTGCCGCTACCGCCCCGCGTGGCGCATCGGCGTCAGGCCTGAGCGCGGCGGTTGCGGCTGGCCTGGACGATGCGTTCGGCTGGCACCCGCAACTGGCGCAACAAGTACTCGGCAAACGTCGGGGTCCAGGGTTGCAGGGCAATGGCATCGGCCATGCAGGCAAGCCAGAGTTCGGCATGGGCTTGATCGATCGGCCATTGGGCATGGAAGGTTGGAATGGCGATCGAGCCGAAGCGTTCGTTATACAGGCGTGGCCCACCAAGCCAGCCACTGAGAAAACAGGCCAGCTTGTCTCGCGAGCCTTGCAGATCGTCTGGGTGCATCTGCCGCACGCTGGCCGCTTCCGGGCGTTCATCCATCAGCCGGTAGAAGTCGTCGACCAGGCGGCGCAGGCCCTCGATGCCGCCAGCGGCCTGGTAGGAGGCATCGCCGGTGCCATAGGCGGGAGTACTCATCACGCGGCTCCGCAGGAACAGGGGCAGGCATTATAACAGGATCGAGTAGGAGGCGGGCCCTGACCCGCCGTCCTCTCACACCACCGTGCGTACGGTTCCGTACACGGCGGTTCAGGTTATGCGGCTAAGCCTGTTGATCGTATCCAGTATCGAGACCAGTCCGAGTTGATTCCATAGCTTCTTCGGCAGCGCCTGATTCATATGTGGCGCTCCGGAGTTCCACCATGGGCCTCGGCCATTGAAGGCTGATTTGCAGGCCCGTTCCTCGCTTAACCCCAGACGCATCAGGTTGCGCGCCCTCGTAGAGGGCCGCTTCCATTGTCGCCAGATGGCACAGCGAAGTTTGTGCCTGACCCAGCTATCCAACTCTTCAAGCGGCCGCTTGCTCTGGCTGAGCTGGAAGTAACTCGCCCAGCCTCGCAGCACAGGGTTTATCCACTCGATGACGTTTGCCACCTTGCGACCCCGCGCACCGCGTAGCAATTCTCTCAGCCGGTCACGTATGCGGCCTAGGCTCATCATCGCCACACGCAGTCTCGGCTGTATGTGCCGGCTCATTCCATAGCCCAGGTATTCACACTTCCAAGCCCTTGAGACACGGCTCTTCTTTCGATTCACCGTCAGTTTCAGGCGCTGGCTCAAGAAGCGCTCCACACCGTCCATCACTCGCTCGCCAGCACGAGGACTGCGCACATAAATGTTCGCGTCATCGGCATATCGTACGAAGCGATGGCCCCGTCGCTCCAACTCTCGGTCGAGTTCATCGAGCAGGATGTTCGACAGCAGAGGCGAAAGCGGGCCACCTTGCGGCGTCCCTTCCCGCCGTTGGCTAACGACGCCGCCCGACATGACCCCGGCTTCGAGGTAGCGGCGGATGAGCCTGAGCACGCGCTTGTCTTCGATCCGGCGCTCGATACAGGCCATGAGTATGTCGTGGTTGACCCGATCGAAGAACTTCTCCAGATCAAGTTCCACACACCAGCGATGACCTGCCGCCACGTGGGTTCGAGCCATTTCTACAGCCTGATGGGCGCTTCTGCCTGGACGAAAGCCGTAGCTGTAGTCCGAAAACAGCGGATCGAAGATAGGCGTGAGCTGTTGCAGTAGTGCTTGTTGGATCAGGCGATCCACGACGCTGGGAATTCCCAGTTGCCGGGTGCCGCCCTGCGGCTTGGGAATTTCAACCGCTCGCACTGTCTGGGGATGATATTCGCCGGCCAACAACCTGGCCTTGAGGATTGACCAATACTGTCTCACATAGCCCGCCAAGTCAGCGACCTTCATGCCATCGGCACCCGGCGCTCCCTTGTTGCTGACCACGCGTTGATACGCACGCTTGAGGTTCGTCGGTGCAAGCACCCGCTCCATCAGCGTGTCCGGCTCCGCGTTCGTCCACGCCACTGACGCCGTCGATACCTTTGCACTGTCATGCATCATCCTCGACTTCTGGCCAGGACTCGGAATAACAGTTTCCGCTGTGGGAAATTTCTGCATTGCGGCTACCAACGAGACAGTGACGCCTACTGGCGGCATAACCTGTTCGGCCCTTGGTGACGTGGTTAGCCGTCACTTACTACGGCCTCGGCTGACTTCTGCACATTCATCCCGTCGCCTCTCGACGCTCGGTAGCACAAAGGCAAACATGCAGATCTCCCAGGGTAATTCGCGTGACCTTCCTGCTTATGCCTGTCGGATCTACGTCGCAGCGTTCCGTGCAAGTATTGGGCTTTGACGATCATAGCCGTCTTACCCCGCTGCGCCGCCTAATCCGCTTCCTGTACGTCAGGCCAGCATTTTGCCTCGGGCTTCCTTCAGATTCGCAGTCACCCGCGACACCCTTGCCTCTGGCTAACACTTCCCCTTGCCGGGTGTGTAGAGGACTTTCACCTCCAAGTCACCCACTCGACCACCACAGCCAAGCGGGTTGCGCTTGCGCGCAACGCGCCATGCCTGGCGCACCATGAAAAAGCCCGGCCTTGGGGGCCGGGCTCAAGAGGCGGTGTACCACTCAGTTCAGTGGGTCGATCACCTTGACTGCCTGCCGCTCACGGGCGGTAGGCCATTCTTGTTGCAGGGTCTGCAGGACGCGACCGACGAACTCGGTGTCGGCGGCGGCCTTCTTGCCGACGTAGCCCTGGCCACGGCGGTAGACCTTGAAGCGGGCGCGCATGCTGGGCATGTGCGTTTCGAATTCATCTTCGACCGTATTGGGCGGCAGGCGGTCAAGGCGTACCTCGCCGGTCTGGCTGACCCACAGCAGATGGTCGTCGAGGCTGTCCTTGCGTGCGGCGAACAGCTGGGCCAATTGGTCGATCGTAGGATTGTTGTTCAAATTCATCATAAAGCCCCCATTACCCGTCAGTTAGTGATTTCACACTCGGCGCCACGACATGTAGCGCACTACCAAGGCTGCTACAGCAGCATCGCAACAGGGGCTTTCTCACGCTGCCTTTTGGACAGTTTCCCTCTCCACGGACGGCCTGCGTTACCGCGCAGGCCGTCTGGAATACCCTTGCCACCGCTCCCGATCAGGGAGACGGCCTCATCATGCCCAAGGCCGTTCCGCGGCGTCAACCGTTTTGTAGTGAATATTTTTTGCCACTACATTTTTGTCCGACAATCCTGCCGGCATGCGCATTTCACCGTGCCAGGTTGGAGAGAATCTTGTAGGCCGCGCGCACGCGCGCCTCGTTGGGGTAGTTGCGGTTGGCCAGCAAGACGATGCCCAGCCCCTCGCTTGGAACGAATGCGTAATAGGCACCGAAGCCACCGGTCGCGCCGGTCTTGTTGTACCAGGCAGCCGGTATGGCCGGTTGGGCAGGCTTCAGGCGTACGGTCGGCTGGGGGTGCAGCGCCATGGTCGAGCTGTTGCCCTCGAGCAGGGTGTCCAGGGCGACCGGATATGGATAGCGTTCCCAGCCCAGGCCCTGGGTCATGGCGCCGACCTTGAAGTAGCCTGCCTGGGTAATGGCAATGGCCTTTTGCAGTGAGGGGGAGAGCTGCGTGGGGTGCAGTTGCAGGTGTACGTAGCGTGCTGCATCGGTCAGGTTGGTCTTGATGCCATAGGCTTCATCGGCCAACGGCCCGGGGTTGACGCGAACGGGCTGGTTGCTGGCGTCATAACCTTGAGCGTAGTGCTCACGAGCACTGTCGGGCACCTCAAGGTAAGTATGAGCCAGGCCCAGGCCCGGCAGCAGCCGCTGCGTCATCACCTGGGCGAAGGGCTTGCCCTGGGCCCGCGCGGCCAGTTCGCCGAACAGGCCAAGGCTTGGGTTGGAGTAGCAGCGTTGGGTGCCGCGCTGGCTACGTGGGCGCCACTGCTGGTAGAAAGCCAGCACCTGATCGGTGGTCCGCACCTGGTCTGGGAACTGCAACGGCAAACAATCGGCACTGTAGGCGCCCAGCTCGAGCACGCTGGCCTCGCCCAGCGGTGTACCGCCCAGTGCCGGCTGGTAGCGCTTGGCGGGTGCATCGAGGTCGAGCTTGCCTTCGGCATTGGCCTGGGCGACGAGGGTGGCGGTGTAGGTCTTGCTCAGCGAGCCGACTTCGAACAGTGTCTGGCGGCTCACCGGCTGCCCATCGGCCTTGCTGGCCACGCCATAGGTGAAGTAGTGCGCCTTGCCATCGGCGATCACCGCCACGGCCATGCCGGCGATGTCATGCTCGCGCATCAGCGGCTCGATGATGCCATCGACCTGGGCTTGCAGCGAGTCGGCCAAGCTTGGGGCTGCAACCGAGGCCAGGCCGAGGGCGAGGGCAAGTCGGCAGAGGCGGGCGGTGAAAATCATGTAAAAGGTCCTTTTCGAGCTTCAGGAAAGGTGGTTGCGGCGCAGGAATTCGCCAGGCGATTGGCCGAAATGTTCACCGAAAGCAGCGATGAACGCCGACAGCGAGGCATAGCCGCAGGCCAGTGCCACGTCGGTGACGCGCTCGCCGCGCTCAAGGGACGGCAAGGCGCTGAGCAGGCGTACCCGCTGGCGCCACAGGCGAAAGGTCAGGCCTGTTTCGCGCAGAAAGCGCCGGCTCAAGGTCTTTTCCGACACGCCCAGGCGCACGGCCCATTCGGCCAGGCTGCGCGTATCGTCGGGAGTGGCCTGCAGACGGCGGCATACCTGGCGCAACTGGCGATCATGGGGCAACGGCAGCAGAAGGGGCTCTTCCCGGGCGCAGGCCAGGCGGTCGAGCAACACTTGCACCATCCGGCCATCGGCGCCCTGTTCGTCGTAGGTTACCGGCAATTGCGAAAACGCCTGGATCAACTCGCCCAGCAGGGGGTCGACCGCCACCACCCGGCAGGTGGCGTCAGGCCAGGGCAGGGCGCTGGGCTCGATGTACAGGCTGCGAATACAGGTATCGGCCTCGCACGCCACCCGATGCGGCACGCGCGCAGCGATCCATACGGCACGCTGGGGCGGTACCAGGTAGAGACCTTGGGGCGTCTGTACGCGAAGGATGCCACGACGTGCGTGGGACAGCTGGCCCCAAGGGTGCTGGTGGCGATAGCCCAGGGCGATATTGGGAAGGCTCTGTGCATGCCCGTACACCGGGCGCGGCAAGCGTTCGAGCTGATTGAGCCGGGGCTCGGGGTGTCCGTTCGGCGACACTGGTGGGGGTTCCGGCGTTAGCGGTTGGAAAGGCCAGACCTTATCGTTTGCCTCTGCATAATTACAAGACGGAAGATTCAATGAAGTACGTGCGAAAAGTCCTAGATAATTTCACCCTGGCCTTGCTTGCGGTGGTGCTGGTCGCCACCTTGCTGCCATGCTCGGGGGATGGGGCGGTGTTGTTCGGTTGGCTGACCAACCTGGCCATCGGCCTGCTGTTCTTCCTGCATGGGGCCAAGCTTTCGCGCGAAGCGGTCATCGCCGGTGCTGGGCACTGGCGGCTGCACCTGCTGGTGTTCGCCTGCACCTTCGTGATGTTCCCGCTGCTGGGCCTGGCGTTCAAGCCGCTGTTCGTGCCGCTGGTGGGCAACGAGCTGTACCTGGGCGTGCTGTACCTGTGCGCCCTGCCGGCCACGGTGCAGTCGGCAATCGCTTTCACGTCGCTGGCCCGCGGCAACATCCCGGCGGCAATCTGCAGTGCGGCGGCCTCGAGCCTGCTGGGCATCTTCCTGACGCCTGTGCTGGTGATGCTGCTGCTGGGGGCCGAAGGCGAGACGGGCTCCGGGCTCGATGCGGTGCTCAAGATCACTTTGCAGTTGCTGGTGCCGTTCGTGGCGGGGCAGTTGGCGCGGCGCTGGATTGGTGGGTGGGTACAGCGCAACGCGCGCTGGCTGAAGGTCGTCGACCAGGGGTCGATTCTGCTGGTGGTCTACACGGCATTCAGCGACGCCGTGGTCACGGGGCTATGGCATACGGTGTCGCCGCAGCACCTGGCCGGGTTGTTCGTGGTGTGCGGTGTGTTGTTGGCGGCGGTTCTATTCGGCACGCGGTTGCTGGGGCGTGCGCTGGGCTTCAGCCTGGAGGACCGGATCACCATCCTGTTCGCCGGCTCGAAGAAGAGCCTGGCGACGGGCGTACCCATGGCACAGGTATTGTTCGTAGGTGGCGGCATCGGGGCGATGATCCTGCCGTTGATGTTGTTCCACCAGATCCAGTTGATGGTGTGCGCGGTGCTGGCACAGAAGTACGCGGCGCGGGAGGTCGAAGGGGCTTCGGTCGTATCTTGAAAATGGGGTTGAAAAAAAGCCCCACAAGCCAACGGCAAGCGGGGCAAACGGTTGGGGGAGGATCCAACCAAAGGAGTCGTTGAAACGTCAGCGAGCGCTGGCCACCGCCTCCGGCTGCCAGCCACCGCCCAGGGCCTTGTAGATCGCCACGATGCCCTGGTACAGCTCAACCTCGCCCTGTGCCTGCGCATCCTCGGCGCTCAGCCGCTCGCGCTCGGCATCGAGCAGCACCAGGTAGTCCACCGTGCCTTCCCGGTAGCGAACCGACGCCAGGTCGGCTGCTTTGCGGCTCGCTTCGCTCTGGCGCATCAAGGCCAACAAGCGTTGCTGACGCTTGCCGTAGTCGCTGAAGGCATTGGAGGACTCTTCCAGCGCCAGCAAGACCTGCTGTTCATAGTTGGCCAAAGCCCCTTCGGCATCGGCCTTGGCCCCGCGCAGGCGAGCCCGCACGCTGCCCAGGTCGAATGCCGCCCAGGTGATGCTCGGGCCGAGTGCCCAGGCATTGGCCGCCGACGAGCCGATCTGCGAACCGCGCGCGGCGGTAAAGCCCAGGAACCCACTCAGGCTCACCCGCGGGAACAGGTCGGCCGTGGCCACCCCCACATTCGCCGTGGCCGCTGCCAGCTGGCGCTCGGCGCTGCGGATGTCCGGGCGCCGGCGTAGCAGCTCGCCCGGGTCGCCCACCGGCAATGCCTTGGCGATGGCCGGCAGTGCCTTGGGCGAGAGGTCGACACTCAATGCATCCGGCCGTTGGCCCAGCAGGGTGGCGATCCGGTTGCGTGCCCGCACCTGTTCGGCCTGCAATTGCGGCACCGTTGCCTCTACCGCGGCAAGGCGGGCGTCGGCGCGTACCACGTCCAGCTCGTTGCCCACGCCGGCATCGCGCAACGTCTCGGTGATGCTGCGCGACTCTTGCTGGGTCTTGAGGTTGGCCAGGGCGATCTGCTCGCGTAGCTGGGCACCGCGCAGCTGGCCGTAGGCATCGACCAGTTCTGCGATCAGGCTGACCTGCAACTGCTGCAGGTCGGCCGCCGCAGCGGCCTCCTGCGCCTGGCTGGCCTCGATCTGCCGCTGTATGCGGCCGAACAGGTCCAGCTCCCAGGCCATGTCCAGGCCCAGGTCATAGCGTTCGCTGTTGACCCGGCGCTCGGTCTGGCCGGGGATCTGGCCTTTGCCGATCTCGCTGCTGGCGCGGCTGGTGACCACTGGCAACTGGTCGTTCTGCGCATCCTCGCGGATCGCCCGGGCCGCCTTGAGCCGGGCGTAGGCCACGCGCAGGTCGCGGTTGCCATCCAGCGAGGCTTGCACCAGCTGGTTGAGCACCGGGTCGTCGAATTGCTTCCACCACACGCTTTCGAAGCGGCTACGGTCGAAGGCCTTGGCCGGCGCCTGGGTATCGATGTGAGCAGGCTCGGTCTGCGGTGCCTGGTAGTCCGGGCCCACCGCGCAAGCCGCCAGGGCCAGTGCCAGCAGGCTCGGTGTCAGGGGTTTGAGCAGGTTCATGCATGGCTCTCCAACGAGGGCGCGCGCTCGGCCTTGCGGGCCTGGCGACGTTCGACGAATCGGCGGATCAGGAAGAAGAACACCGGGGTCAGGAACAGGCCGAACACCGTCACGCCGATCATCCCGCTGAACACCGCCACGCCCATGGCATGGCGCATCTCGGCACCGGCACCGGAGGAGAACACCAGCGGTACCACACCCATGATGAAGGCGATCGAGGTCATCAGGATCGGCCGCAGGCGCAGGCGGCAGGCTTCCAGCACCGCAGCGAGCGGGTCGAGGCCCTCGGCCTGTTTGTCCTTGGCGAACTCGACGATGAGGATGGCGTTCTTGCATGCCAGGCCCACCAGCACGATCAAGCCGATCTGGGTGAAGATGTTGTTGTCACCGCCGGAGATGATCACGCCGGTGATGGCCGACAGCAGGGTCATCGGCACGATCAGGATCACTGCCAGCGGCAGGCTCCAGCTTTCGTACTGGGCCGCCAGCACCAGGAAGGCCAGCAGCACGCACAGCGGGAAGACGAACAGTGCCGTGTTGCCTGCCAGGATCTGCTGGTAGGTCAGGTCGGTCCATTCGAAGGTCATGCCGTTGGGCAACTCCTGCTTGAGCAGTTTCTCCATGGCGGCTTCGGCCTGGCCGGAGCTGTAGCCCGGTGCTGCGCCACCGTTGATTTCGGCGGTGATGAAGCCGTTGTAGTGCATCACCCGGTCGGGGCCGGAGGTGTCGCTGACCTTGAGGAAGGTCGCCAGCGGGATCATCTCGCCCAGGTTGTTGCGCACCTTCAACTGGCCGATCTGCTCGGCGTCGAGGCGGAACTGCTGCTCGGCCTGGACGTTGACCTGGTAGGTGCGGCCAAAGCGGTTGAAGTCGTTGGTGTACAGCGAGCCCAGGTAGATCTGCAGCGTCTCGAAGATGTCGTTGATGGCCACGCCGTGGGTCTTGGCCTTCTCCCGGTCGATGGCGGCATCGACCTGAGGCACGTTGACTTGGTAGCTGGTGAACAGGCCTGCCAGCTCCGGCACGTCATGGCTCTTGGCGATGATGTTCTGGGTTTCCTTGTACAGCGCTTCGTAACCCAGGTTGCCACGGTCCTCGATCTGCAGGCGGAAGCCGCCAATGGTGCCCAGGCCCTGCACGGGCGGCGGCGGGAAGATCGCGATGTAGGCGTCTTGGATGTCAGCGAACTTGGCGTTCAGCGCCGCCGCGATGGCTGCCGCCGACTGGCTCGGGTCCTTGCGTTCGTCGAACGGCTTGAGCGGGGTGAAGACGATGCCGCTGTTGGGGCTGTTGGTGAAGCCGTTGATCGACAGGCCCGGGAAGGCCACCGAGTCGGCCACGCCAGGTTGCTCCAGGGCGATTTCGCTCATCTTCTTGATCACCGCCTCGGTGCGGTCGAGGCTGGCTGCGTCCGGCAGTTGGGCGAAGGCCACCAGGTACTGCTTGTCCTGGGCCGGCACGAAACCGGTCGGGGTGGACGAGAAGCCCAGGTAGGTCAGGCCCATCAGCCCTGCATAGACGAACAGCGCGATGCCGCTGGAGCGGATGACCCGGCGCACGCCGCCGACGTAGCCATGGCTGGCGCGGTCGAAGAAGCGGTTGAACGGGGCGAACAGCCAGCTGCCCAAAAGTTTTTCCAGCAGCAGCGAGAAACGGTCCTTGGGCGCGTGGTGATCCTTGAGCAATACCGCAGCCAGGGCCGGCGACAGGGTCAGGGAGTTGAACGCCGAGATCACGGTGGAGATGGCGATGGTCAGGGCGAACTGCTTGTAGAACTGCCCGGTCAACCCGGAGATGAACGCCGCAGGTACGAACACCGCGCACAGCACCAGGGCCGTGGCGATGATCGGCCCGGTCACTTCACTCATGGCCTTTTGCGTCGCCTCCAGCGGCTGGAGGCCCAGGCCGATGTTGCGCTCGACGTTCTCCACCACGACGATGGCGTCGTCCACCACGATGCCGATAGCCAGCACCAGGCCGAACAGCGACAGCGCATTGAGCGAGAAGCCGAACAGGTGCATCACCGCAAAGGTACCGATCAACGACACCGGCACGGCCATCAGCGGGATGATCGAGGCACGCCAGGTCTGCAGGAACAGGATCACCACCAGGACAACGAGTACCAGGGCTTCGAACAGGGTATGCACCACCGCCTCGATGGAGCCGCGCACGAACACGGTCGGGTCGTAGACGATGCTGTAGTCCATGCCCTCGGGGAAATCCTTCTTCAGCTCGGCCATCTTCGCCCGCACTTCGTCGGAGATCTCGATGGCATTGGAGCCTGGGCGCTGGAAGATCGGGATCGCCACCGCCGGCTGGTTGTTGAGCAGCGAACGCAGGGCGTACTGGCTCGAACCCAGCTCGACCCGGGCGATGTCCTTCAGGCGCGTGATCTCGCCGTTGTCGCCGGCGCGGATGATGATGTTCTCGAACTCTTCCTCGTTGACCAGGCGGCCCTGGGTGTTGATCGACAGCTGGAAGCTGGTCGAGCCTGGGGCGGGCGGGGCACCCAGCTGGCCGGCGGCGACCTGGCGGTTCTGTTCGCGGATGGCCGCCACCACGTCGCTGGCGGTCAAGTTGCGCGAGGCGGTCTTGTTCGGGTCCAGCCACACCCGCAGGGAGTAGTCGCCCATGCCGAACAGCTGCACATCGCCCACGCCACCCAGGCGTGCCAGCTCATCCTTGATGTTGAGGATGGCGTAGTTGGAGAGGTAGAGCATGTCGTAGCGGTTGTCCGGCGAGGTCAGGTGCACGACCATGGTCAGGTCGGGCGAGGCCTTGTCGACGGTGATACCGATGCGCGTCACTTCCTCTGGCAGCTTGGGCTGGGTGCGGGTCACGCGGTTCTGCACCTGTACCTGAGCATTGTCCAGGTCGGTGCCCAGGGCGAAGGTGATGGTCAGGGTCAGCTTGCCGTCAGCGGTCGACTGCGAGGACATGTACAGCATGTTCTCGACGCCGGTGATGGCCTGCTCGAGGGGCGCGGCCACGGTTTCGCCGATCACCTTGGGGTTGGCGCCGGGGAAGTTGGCGCGCACCACCACGGTGGGTGGCACCACTTCGGGGTATTCGCTGATCGGCAGCTGGAACAGCGCGATGGAGCCTGCGATCAGCAACACCAGCGACAGCACGGCGGCGAAGATCGGCCGTGTGATGAAGAATTTGGAGAAGTTCATCGGCATCGATCCTTAACCGCGAGGTGCCTGGGCACTGGCGACTTTGTCGTTGGAACCGGCCACCGTCGGGGTCGGGTTGCTGGCCTCCAGGGCCTGGCGCTGGCGAGCCAGGGTGGCGAGGGTCTCGTCACTGGCCATCGGGGTTTCCTCGGGCGTTACCGGGGAGCCTGGGCGTACGCGCTGCAGGCCCTTGACCACGATGCGGTCATCCTTGCCCAGGCCGCTGCGCACGATGCGCAGGCCTTCGAGCTTGGGCCCCAGCTCCACGGCGCGGTAGGCGGCCTTGTTGTCCTTGTCCATGACCAGCACGAACTTCTTGCCAAGGTCGGTACCCACGGCTTCGTCGTTGATCAGCACAGCGTCATATTTGGCGCTGCCGACCAGCTTCAGGCGGGCGTACAGGCCCGGGGTGAAGCGGCCGTCGCGGTTGTCGAACACGGCGCGGCCACGGATGGTGCCGGTGCGCGGGTTGACCTGGTTGTCGACGAAGTTCATCTGGCCCAGGTGCGGGTTGCCGGTTTCGTTGGTCAGCCCCAGGTACACCGGGGTGCTCTGGCCGCGCTGGCCTTCGCGGGCCAGCTGGGTGTACTTGAGGTACACGCGCTCGTCGGCGTCGAAGTAGGCGTAGACCTTGTCGGTGGACACCACCGAAGTCAGCGGGGTGACATCGGCGGTGACGATGTTGCCGGCGGTGAACTGGGCACGGCTGACCCGCCCGCTGATCGGTGCGGTGACGCGGGTGAAGCTCAGGTTGAGGCGGGCCAGGTCGAGCTGGGCCTGGATCGCATCGACCCCGGCGCGAGCTTCGGCAGCGGCACTGCTGCGCGATTCGGCCAGCTCGGCGGAAATGGCGTTGCTGTCGCGCAGGCGTTCGCCGCGGCGCGCTTCGTTGGCGCTGCGGATGGCGGTGGCCTTGGCTTGTTGCAGTTGGGCCTCCAGACGACGGACTTCGGCCTGGAACGGGCGTGGGTCGATCTGGAACAGCAGGTCGCCCTTGTTGACCTGGGCGCCTTCGGTAAAGGCCACCCGGTCGATCTGGCCCGACACGCGTGGGCGCACCTCGACGGTTTCCGGGGCTTCCAGGCGACCGGTGAATTCGTCCCATTCGTTGATCGGCTGCTCGATCACCTTGGCCACGCTGACCTTGGGTGCGGCGGGCGCCTGCACGGCTTCCGGGGCTCTGCCACAAGCGGCGATCACCATCACTGCCAACGCAGCGAGCGGAAAGCGCAAGGGTTTGAATGATTGTTCCATGGAGAACTCCGCCAATAATTGGATAGTGGGCGGATTCTGCGAGTCTTGCGCGCGAGGAACGAATCGAACGGGGCGAAGGTTATTATCAAGCGGAATGATAAGTCCGGCGGCCTCATCGATCAGGACACATGAAAGTCAGGTGTCCTCGATAGGGGGCCGCGTTGCGGCCCATCGCAGGCTACGCCAGCTCCCACGCCTTCACCCTTGGGGTGGTGGCGAAGCCTGCGATCGAGTGCGAAGCGCTCGCGGCTGATGTCTCTATCCTCTGGAGGGCTAGAGCCATGCGGCATCCCAGTGGGGTAGTCCCTTATCGTCGAAACCAGACCGGCGCGCAATGGGTTGGCCACGATGTAGCGAGCGGTCGCCCGTATGTTGTCCTCCTGACGCAGTGCTCGGTCATGGTATCCCTTTTGCCAGAGACCGCCCTGTTGCTGACAGGACCGGTTGACCAGGTAGGCGCTTCGGCATTTGACCCGTCGCATCAGTGCATCCAGCGAGGTGTGCTGGAGTTCGAGCAGCCAATGCAGATGGTCGGGCATCACCACCCATGCCAGTGACCGGGCCAGGCCCGTTTCTTGAGCCTTGCGCAGTTCTCCGACCAACATTCTGGCCAGATGGAAATCACGGAATATGGGTTGGCGGTGCTGCACCGTTGTGGTCAGCAGGCATATCTGACCTTGAATAGACACCCGGCCCTGGCGAAGCCGGTGAGATCCTGGACTGTCCATGGCCTTTTTCCTTGAAGTGGAATACTCAAGGTAGCTGCGAGTCGCGAAGGTGCTATTGGCTCAATGGCACAGGATGTGTCCTACATTTCACCGTGAAAGCTCGTGGGAGCTGGCGAAGCCTGCGATGGGCCGCGACGCGGCCCCAGGGCCATCAGGCCTGTGCAGCAAATTGCGCCAACCGCTCACCATCGAGCCGGTAGCGAACCCACTCATCCTGAGGCTCGGCCCCCAGGGACCGGTAGAAGCCGATTGCCGGCTCGTTCCAGTCCAGCACGCTCCACTCCAGGCGCCCGCAGCCTTTGGCCACGGCCTCGCGGGCGATATGGCGCAGCAATTGACGGCCAGCTCCGTCGCCACGTTGCTCTGGGGTGATGTACAGGTCTTCCAGGTAGATGCCATTACGGCCCAGCCAGGTGGAATAGCTGTAGAAATACACGGCAAAGCCGATGGCCTGGCCATCGCGTTCGCAGATCAGGCTGTGCACGGTGCTGCCTTCATCGAACAGGGTGCGTTCGATATCGGCGAGGCTCGCCACCACTTCGTGGCGGGCGCGCTCGTAATCGGCAAGCTCGGTGATGAAGGCAAGGATCTGCGCGGCGTCGGCGCGTACGGCGGGGCGAATGGTCAGGCTCATGGTCGGGCATCCTTGAAGGTGCAGGGCAGGGCGCTTCGAACCGATACAGTCATGTGTATCGGTGCAATTTAACGTAACTGTACGGGTCGCAAGGAAAATCGCTCCGCTAGTGTGACAACACAACAACCCCTTGTGGAAGCCCACCATGCTTGGATCCATCGATCTGCTCACCGCCTTCGTGCTCTTTGCCTTCGTCTCCTCGATCACGCCGGGGCCGAACAACACCATGCTGCTCGCCTCGGGGGTCAACTTCGGTGTGCGCCGCTCCATTCCTCATGCCCTGGGTATCAGCATCGGCTTCATGGTGATGGTGCTGGCGGTGGGCTTCGGCCTGGGCGAGCTGTTCAAGGCCTGGCCGCCGCTGTATACCCTCCTGCGCTACGTCGGTGCGGCGTACCTGTTGTACCTGGCCTGGAAGATCGCCACCTCCGGGCCGATGTCCGGCGATACCAAGGGCGCAGGCAAGCCGCTGGGCTTCTGGGGGGCGGCGGCATTCCAGTGGGTCAACCCCAAGGCCTGGGTGATGGCGGTGGGGGCGATCACCACCTACACGCCTGCCCAGGGCTATGTGCTCAACGTCATCGTCATCGCCGCCTTGTTCGCCCTGGTCAACCTGCCCAGCGTCGGTATCTGGGTGATGTTCGGCAGCGCCTTGCGCAACTTCCTGCAGAACCCGCGCTGGTTGATGCTGTTCAATGTCCTGATGGCCCTGTTGTTGGTGATTTCGTTGTACCCGCTGCTGTTTGTAGAATCGTCTTTTTCCTAGACCGATGAGTACAGCAAAGCGATGCAGTTGATTCCCTGGTCCCACGAAAGCTGCGAAGGTTTCACCCTGCGCGGCTGGCGGTCACCGGCCAGCGGGCGGCCGTTGCTGCATTTCCTGCATGGCAACGGCTTCTGCAGCCTGGCCTACCAGCCCATGCTGATGACGCTGGGCGAGCATTTCGACCTGTGGCTCAGTGACGTGCAAGGCCATGGCGACAGCGACCATGGCGGAGCTTTCCGGGGCTGGAACCGCAGCGCCGAGCTGGCGGTCGAGGCGTTCGAGGCCGGGCGGGGCGAGTATGGGGGCGTGCCGCGCGTTGCGCTGGGCCACAGCTTTGGCGGTGTGCTGACAGGGTTGATCCTGGCCAGCGAGCCGCACCTGTTCAGCCGCGCCATGCTGCTCGACCCGGTATTGTTCAGGCGGCGCATGCTCGGCGTGATGGGCGTGGCTGCACTGCTCGGGCTGCACCGCCGTCACACCTTGGCACGCAAGGCCGCGACCCGGCGCAGCCATTGGCCCGACCGCGAGGCGGTCACGGCATCGCTGCAAGGCCGGGGCATCTTCAAGGGCTGGAGCGAGGCAGCATTGCAGGCCTATGTGGAGCATGCCGTGGGCGAGTGCGGGGAAGGGGTGGTGCTCAAGTGCAGGCCCAGTCGGGAAGCGGAGATCTTCAGTTCGTTCCCCGAGCGGATGTGGTCCCACCTTCTGCAGATCAAGGTGCCGACATCCATCCTGTATGGCGAGCATACCTATCCGTTCGTTCCCCATTCGGTACAGCGGCTGGCCGCGCTCAATCCCCATGTAAGCGCTCGGCAGGTGCCCGGGGGACATTGCTTCATGCAGGAGGATCCGGCGGGGGCGGCGCAGCAGGTGGTGACCTGGCTGCTCGCCCATTGACGGGTTTGCATGTGTTGTAGGAACGCGACCGGGCCAGTCCAGATCAGGCCACATCGACCAGGACGATCTCGCTGTCCTCGACGGCCGTTACCTGCAACACCTGCTCCTGCTCGATGGCCACGCCATCCCGGGCTTTGGCCCGCAGGCCATTGACCTCCACCAGCCCCTTGGCAGGCACCAGATAACCCCGGCGCCCTGCGTCGAAGCGGTATTCGGCGCTTTCGCCAGCACGCAGGGTTGCGGCCACCAGGCGCGCATCGGTGCGGATGCGAAGGCTGTCTTCATCGCCGGCCCGGCCGCTGGCCAGGGTCACGAAGCCTTCACCGCGCTCGCCCTTGGGGAAGGGCCGGGTGCCCCAGGACGGCGCTTCGCCGACCCGCTCAGGCAGGATCCAGATCTGGAAGATCCGCGTGTCGACCTTTTCCAGGTTGTATTCGCTATGCACGATGCCGGTGCCTGCGCTCATTACCTGGACGTCGCCGGCCTCGGTGCGGCCTTTGTTGCCCAGGCTGTCCTGGTGGGTGATCGCGCCTTCACGGACGTAGGTGATGATTTCCATGTCCCGGTGCGGATGTGGCGGGAAGCCTCCGCCGGCGGCGATCAGGTCGTCGTTCCAGACGCGCAGGTTGCCCCAACTCATGCGCGCCGGGTCGTAGTACTCGGCGAACGAGAAGTGGTGGTGGGCATCGAGCCAGCCGTGGTTGGCATGGCCCAGGCTTTCGAACGGTCGCAGTTGCAACATGGTCGTGCTCCTTGAATCGGTTGATGGAGCCATGATGCGCCAAACAAAGATCGAAAATAAGCGTAAATATCGGCTTGTTTTGATCTATTTATTAGATCTGTGTTCTTTGGGTAAAGCCTGCGATTCATCGCCTAATCCACTGATCTGCAAGCATTCGCTGGCGATTTTTCGCAGATGGGGCGAACATGCCCGTTGATTCGATTTTCAACGGAGTGACCGTGCCTCACGAGCATCCCCAAGCCCCTGCGGACCTGGCGCCGCCGGCGCAACTGCCCTGGTTCCGCCGCTTGGCCGCCCGCCTGCTGGGCCGCGGCCTGACCCGCCTGCAAGCGCAGCACCGCGATTCTTGGTTCCTCGGCCATGCGACCGGCCAGCGTAGCGGCCATGCCGATGGCGTGCGCGAAGGCTACGAGCGTGGCCGGGTCGAAGGCTACGAAGCCGGGCGTCAGGTGCTGGTGATCCGCGATGTCCGTCCCGACGCCGCTGGGGTACCTGGCCAGGACGACAAGCTGTTCGATGACTGGCGCCTACCGCTGACCGCTGAATTGAAAAAGCGCTTCAAGGCCGATGTCGCCCAGCGCCTGCCTGCCGAGGCCCAGCCCAGCGCCGCGCAATGGAAGCTGATCTTCAGCGATACCCCGTCCACCTGCGTGGTGGCCGGTGCAGGCGCGGGCAAGTCGACCTCGTTGGTGCTGCGCATCTTGCTGTTGCGCCATTACCTGGGCTACGAGCTCGATGCCATGACGGTGGTGACCTTCACCCGCGAATCGCGCAAGGATTTCATCAAGCGCCTGGTGCAGGTATTCGCACTCTGGCAGCTCGATCTGCATCCCGCCCAGGCCCGCGAACTGGTGCGTACCTTCCATTCGCGCATTCTGCCGCTGGTGCGCAGCCTGCCGGGCTTCGGTCAACTGCGGGCATTCGAGACCCTGGGGCAGGACCTGCCGGCTGGTGGCGAAGCCAACGCCGAGGGCAATCCGTTCGACCTGCGTTTGAATGACGCCCAGCGCCAGCAGCTGAACCTGTGCTATCGCGACCTGCTGCAAGGCAACCCACGCTTCGCCGAACTGATCGGCGCGTTGCGACGCGAAGCCCTGCAGCTCAAACCCCTGGACCCGGACCACCCCGACGTGCAGAAGCGTGTGCAGGTGACCCAACTGGCTGCCCAGCGCGATGAAGAACTGTGCGACGTGATCGAGGACTTGTGGTTCGCCGCCGGCGCCTGGCCGATCAAGGGCATCGAGCCGTGCCGCGATACCGTGCAGATCCGCGGCAGCCGCTTCCACGTGCATGGCCGCCTCGAAGGGCTGGATGCCTGGGTGGTGCTGGGTTTCGACCCGTCCGAAAGCGCTCAGTACCAGCGCCCAGGCGCCAAGCTTGGGGTTCGTGCCGAATGGGCGGTAAAGCGCACCCTGTTCCAGGCTTTCTGCGACAAACCTTTGATATGGCTGGAAAACTATTCGGCAGCCAAGCGCTTGGCCGCCACCTTGGCTGGGGATGCCGTCGCGGGCCCGGGCTTCGAGTACAAGGTCAAGGGCGAACTGGCGCCGGCGCCATTGCTCGACGCGTTTGTCGGTGCCGCCAGCTTCATCGAGAACCTTGGCCTGGAGGTGAACAGCGCCGTGGCCGGCATGAGCTTCCCGCCGGGTGACAGCGATGCCTTGTTCTTCGAAGCGTTGGCGCTCTACTGGAAAGCCTTGGAAGCACACCTGCTGACGCAATCGCCACCGGTCATGACCTACAACCGCATGTTCGCGCTGTTCGGCGAGAACAACCCGGAGAACCTGCGCCTTTTGCCCGACCCGCTGCTGCGCCCGCTGGCGCACCTGATGATCGACGAGTTCCAGGACGTCTCGCCGCAGATCGTCAGCTGGTTGCGGGCAAGCCTGGCCGAGATCCGCAGGCGCGGCCCGGCCATGCACACCGGGCGTAACGCCGCGCACAGTTCGCTGATGTGCGTGGGCGACGACTGGCAGTCGATCTACGGTTGGCGGGGCAGCTCCCCGGAATACTTCATGGAATTCACCAAGGCTTTCCCGTCGCCGGCCAATACCCGGGTAATGCTGGTGGAAAACTACCGCAGCCAGCAGCACATCATCGATGCCGCCGAACACCTGGTAAAAGGCGCACAGGCCATCGCAGGCAAGAAGGCCAAGGCCAGCGGCCAGGCTGCCGCGCTGCCGCTGTCGCCGGTGAAAGTCTTCGAGCGCGACGAGGCCGCCTTGGCCAAGACCTTGATGGAACACTACCAACGGGGCGAAACGGTCATGATGCTGTTTCGAAAAAGTTCCGATAAATCATTGATGGATCAGCATTTATCAGCGGTATACAAGGCAGACTCCAGCTTGCCGCCCGAGCAGCGCCGGCTGCGCCAGCTGACCTACCACAGCGCCAAGGGCCTGCAGGCCGACGCGGTGTTCATGCTCGGCGATTGCCAGTACCTGACCAGTTCACCCTACAAGAACCAGGCGTACCGCATGGCGGGCCTGGGGCGCGCCGGTGATGCCCAGGCATTCGACACGGCGCAGAAGGAAGAAGTGCAGCGCCTGGCCTATGTCGCGGTGACCCGTGCAGTCAGGCACTGCTATTGGCATGTGGAGGCCGCCAACGGCGAGTCGGCGGGTGCGCCTCGCGCGTCCGGCCAGGTGGTTGGCCGGCACGCGTTTTTCGAAGACCTGCGCGGTCAGTGAGCGTGCGCATCAAAGCGTTGCCATTGAGCGGTCACGCGGGTCGATGCCGGCAATGACGCCCAAGGGTCGGTGTCGCACACGTTGCCGTCGGTGAGGGGCCAGCGGGGCAGGCTTGGCTGGGCGAAGGTAGGTTACCGGCCTGTGCGCTGGCGCCAGGCCATAGCCAAGGGAGAGAGTTCATGCGTTCGCAGTGCAGTCCCAAGGATCACCTGCTAGACCTCGAAGGCGTCGAGATTGCCGTGCGTTGCTGGGGCCCGGAAGATGGCATTCCGGTGCTCGCGTTGCACGGCTGGTTGGACAACGCCGCTTCATTCGACCGGTTGGCGCCCTTGCTCGACGGGTGCTTCGTGGTCGCCCCGGACCTTGCCGGCCACGGCCGTTCCGACCATCGCCGCGACGACAGCGGCTATTACCTGTGGGAACACGCCGAAGACATGCTGGCCGTGGTCGACAGCCTGGGCCTTGGGCATTTTCATGTCCTGGCCCACGGCATGGGCACCGGTATCGCCTCGCTGCTGGCGGCACTGACCAGCAGCATCGCCAGTATGGTCTTTCTCGATGGTATGGGGGCGCCGTTCACGGTCGCCGAGGATGATCGTGTGGCGCACCTGGCCCGGGCCTATCGCCTCAAGCGCATGGTCCGGCGCAGCCGTCTGCAAGGTTTTGCCGAGCCTGGCGGGAGCCAGTTCGATGACCTGGATACCGCGCTCGCGCAACGGCGCAACCGGCTCGATGGCAATTTGTCCGCCGAGGCCGCACGGCTGTTGGCCCAGCGCGACCTGTTGCAGGTGGGCGAGGGCTATTGCTGGCGCCACGACCCGCGCCTGGTGCTGCCCGAACCCATGCCCTTGACCGAGCGTGAAGCCTGCGACCTGCTCAGGCAGATCGCCTGCCCGCTGTACCTGATGCTCGGGCGCCAGGGCGCCTTCGCCGGGGACGGTTTCGAGCCGCGACAGGGGGCTCTGCCTGGCCACGCCCGGGTCACCTGGCATCCGGGAGGGCACCACTTCCATCTCGAAGGCCCGGACCGCACCCTGGTCGACCTGATCCTGCGGGTGCTGGCCACCCATGACCATGGCCAGTTGCAGCGTCTGGTCAACGAGTAGCCGCGCGAAACGGGGGCTGTCGGTGCACCTTGGGATGGGCTATGTTGCCCAGGTACCTTTTCCCAGGTCGCCCAAAGGAGCTGCGGCATGCCACCGTTCGTCATCCAGCATATCGATCATATCGTCCTGCGGGTCCATGACCTGGACCGCAGCATCGCCTTCTACCGTGACCTGCTCGGTTGCCAGGTGAGCCGAACCCGGGAAGACCTGGGCATGGTGCACCTGGCGGCAGGCACGTCGATGATCGACCTGGTGAGCCTCGATGGGCCGCTAGGGCGCCCAGGCGGGCCGGCGCCGAGCGGGCAGGGGCATAACCTGCATCACTTCTGCCTGCGCATCGAACCTTTTGATGAGCACGCCTTGGTCGACTACCTTCAAGCGGCCGGGGTCACCGTGGAGCCTGCCGAGAAGCGCTATGGCGCCGAGGGCGAAGGGCCCTCGCTGTATTGCTTCGACCCCGACGGCAACCAGGTCGAGCTCAAGGGGCCGGTGTCCTGTGAGCTGGGCCCGCGATAAGGGCCAAGTCCTTGCCAGGCGACGGTAATCGGGTGCTGCTCCTGTGGTCTTGCGCAGCGGTGGCTTCCAAATACCCGGCGAAATCAATTAGTTATCAAGTTTTGTAAGAGGATGCCTTTGCCTTTGCCTTTGCCTTTGCTTTTGCTTGCGATGCGCGATAGCCCAGGCGCCGCCAAACGCGACGTCAGGAGGCCGAGTGGAGGCATTACGGAGGTGGGTGCCGGGCATGGATGCCCGGCAAGCGGCGCAGGGCCATGGATGGCCCTTCGCCGCGCCCCACCGGGAGTAATGCCGGAGCGAGGGAACCCCGGAGCGAAGCGCAGGGGCCGGATGCAGGAGCCAGCGGTTTTTGCCTACTTTTGCCCAAGAGCAAAAGTAGGTCGCCGTAAAGGCGAAAAGGTGAATCAGCGCCTCCATGGCGAATGGAGTTTTCGCGGTTCCCATGCGCTCGGTGTTTGTTGAATCTGGAATCGTTGGTGTTGATGTAAGCGAACAGTCCGTTTGCGATGGCGACGCTGAATCACCTTTCCGCCCTTACGGCGGGTCACTTTTTGTCAAACGCTGATGTTAGGCATGATCAATCGCCGGCAAGCTGTCCCACAGGGCAGCGCTAGTTACGGGTAATAGGCCGAAGATCTGGAATATTTCCTACAGATCCACCGATCAAGCAGAACACCTATAACGAGATGACTCTAAGCAAAGACAGCCCAACGAGATCATCATCGTGGCCCGACAGTCCCTTGCCCCACACGCCACACCCGCCCAGGCCGTGACCTTGCTGGTATTGGCCATGGCCACGGTGCTGGCGTCCGGCATCATGCCCCGCCACCGCGCCGACTGGCTGATGGAGAACCTCGTCCCGCTGGCCCTGATACTGGCCTTGATCGTCGGCTGGCGCTGGTTGCGCCTGTCATGGCAGGCCTACCTGGCGATCCTACTGTTACTGGCCGTGCATGAGCTGGGGGCGCACTACACCTACGCCGAAGTGCCCTACAACCGTTGGTGGCAGAGCCTGTTCGACCAGTCGTTGAACGCGACCATGGGCTGGCAACGCAACCAGTACGATCGTTTGGTCCACCTGAGCTACGGCCTGCTGTTCTATCGGCCGCTGCGCGAAACGCTATGGCGTCTGACGCCCCTGCGTGGGGCTTGGCTCGCCTTCCTGGCGTTGAACCTGGTGCTGGCCACTTCGGCGTTGTACGAACTGATCGAATGGGTCGGTGGCCAATACGTGGGCACCGACACGGCTCGGGCCTTCGTCGCCACCCAGCGCGACCCCTGGGATGCGCAGAAGGATATGGCGCTGGCGCTTGGCGGGGCGCTTGCCAGTCTTGTGTGGGGCACATTGCGGAGTGCTCGACCGCCCAGGTGATGCCGAGGAACATCTCGAGGCGTCGCTGGCCGACCAGTTCGATGCCCTGGTGTGGGTCGAGCAGACCGCTGCCGTTACGCCGCTGCCGGTGCCCGAGAGCGCCAACCATGAGGAAGACACCTTCCCGTTCGGAGTCTGATGCCATGAATACCTATTTTTCCCAGCACCCTGTGTTCAAAGACCGTCGCCAAGCCGGGCGCGCCCTGGCCCAGGCGCTCAAGTCGCGGGTACAAGGCCAGCCGCTGGTGCTCGCCTTGCCCCGTGGCGGCGTGCCGGTCGCCTATGAAGTGGCCAAGGCGTTGGCTGCGCCACTGGACCTGGTGCTGGTGCGCAAGATCGGTGCACCGGGCAACGAGGAGTTCGCCATCGGTGCCGTGGCCGAGGGCAACCCGCCTTACTGCGTGGCCGACCAGGCGATGATGGCGCTATTCGGCGCCTCCCAGGATTGGTTCGACGCCGAGCGTGATCGGCAACTGCTGGAGATCCAGCGGCGCCGCCGGGCCTACTGCGGGGATCGCCCAGCCCCTGATGTGTCGGGCCGTGAGGTGGTGTTGGTGGACGATGGCGTCGCCACCGGCAGCACTGCCCGTGCCGCCTTGCTGGCCCTGGCCGCCATCGGGCCGTCGCGTTTGCTGTTCGCTGCCCCGGTGGGCGCGCGGGAAGCGGTGGCGATGCTGCGCCCCCTGGTCGATGAGCTGGTATGCCTGGAAATGCCCGAGCCGTTTCGTGCGGTGGGGCTGCACTATGACCGGTTCGAGCAGACCGGCGATGACGAAGTGGTGCGGTTGCTGGCGGCCAGCAGGATGGGCTGAGCGGTCCCATGGTGTCCCGACCATGTCGCTTGTCAAGGCGCGTGGTCGGGTTTGCATGGCTATCCGGGCAAAGCCGATTATGCTTCAACAGACCTTGCTGCGATCCTGGGCGGCTCGTCCTGTCGTGCTTCGCGCAATCGTGCACAACCCATGGCCTGGGTGCATTGGTGAATGCGTAGTGCGGGGCACCTTCGGCCTATAGCCCATAGACGGAGGCAACCCATGGCGGTTATCGACAGCACGTCCACAGGCAGCAGTGCGCCCCAGCGCGGCATCACCCGGGAGGAGCGCAAGGTGATCTTCGCCTCATCCCTGGGCACCGTGTTCGAATGGTATGACTTCTACCTCTACGGCTCCCTGGCCGCGATCATCGCCAAGCACTTCTTCGCCGGGGTCAACGAAACCACCTCCTTCATCTTCGCCTTGCTGGCCTTCGCTGCAGGCTTTGCCGTGCGCCCATTCGGCGCCATCGTGTTCGGCCGCCTGGGCGACATGATCGGGCGCAAGCACACCTTCCTGATCACCATCGTCATCATGGGCCTGTCCACGGCCGTGGTCGGCGTGCTGCCCAGCTACGCGAGCATCGGTGTGGCGGCGCCGATCATCCTCATCAGCCTGCGCCTGCTGCAAGGCCTGGCCCTGGGCGGCGAATACGGCGGTGCAGCCACCTATGTGGCTGAGCACGCACCCAAGGGCAAGCGGGGTTTCTTCACCTCGTGGATCCAGACCACCGCCACCCTCGGTCTGTTCCTGTCGCTGCTGGTGATCATGGCCTGCCGCACGGCGCTCGGGCCGGAGGCCTTCGAGGCCTGGGGCTGGCGCATCCCGTTCGTGCTGTCGATCCTGCTGCTGGCGATTTCGGTGTACATCCGCCTGCAGCTCAACGAGTCGCCGGTGTTCATGAAGATGAAGGCAGAGGGCAAGGCATCCAAGGCGCCGCTGACCGAGTCGTTCGCCCGTTGGGAGAACCTCAAGGTCGTGATCATGTCGTTGCTCGGCGGTACCGCGGGGCAGGCGGTGGTGTGGTACACCGGGCAGTTCTATGCGCTGTTCTTCCTGCTGCAGATGCTCAAGATCGACCCCCAGGCCGCCAACCTGCTGATTGCCGGTTCCCTGTTGATCGGTACACCGTTCTTCGTGCTGTTCGGCAGCCTCTCGGACCGCATCGGGCGCAAGAAGATCATCATGGCCGGCTGTATCATCGCCGCGCTGACCTATTTCCCGATCTTCAAGGCGCTGACCGAGTACGGCAACCCGGATGTGTTCGTGGCCCAGGAGCAGAACCCGGTGGTGGTGGTCGCCGACCCCGACCAATGTGCGTTCCAGTTCGACCCGGTAGGCAAGGCGCGCTTTACCAGTTCCTGCGACATCGCCAAGAGCCTGTTGGCCAAGCGTGCGATTCCCTATTCCAATGAGGATGCCGAGCCCGGCAGCGTGGCGCAGGTACGCATCGGGGACCGGGTAATCCCGAGCTTCGAAGGGGCCGGGCTGGCTGCGGCGGACTTCAAGGCGCAGGGCGACGCCTTCACCGCCACCCTGGGCACTGCACTCAAGGACGCAGGCTACCCGGAGAAGGCCGACCCGGCGAAGATCCATTACCCGATGGTGTTGCTGTTACTGACCCTTCTGGTGATCTACGTGACCATGGTCTACGGCCCGATCGCTGCCTGGCTGGTCGAGCTGTTCCCGGCGCGTATCCGCTATACCTCCATGTCGTTGCCGTACCACATCGGCAATGGCTGGTTCGGCGGTTTCCTGCCGACCGTGGCGTTCGCCATGGTGGCAGCCACAGGGGATATCTACTACGGGTTGTGGTACCCGATCGTCATCGCGGTGATGACGGCGGTACTGGGGATCTTCTTCCTGCCCGAGACCAAGGACCGCGATATCCATCATGCATGAGCGGGGCTGCTGTGCAGCCATCGCGAGGCAAGCCGGCACCCCAGGGGCTCGCGACAACAATGGCCTGTGTGGGCTTGTCCCGCGATCAGGGCGGGCCCGATATCGCCGTCGCCTGGCAAGGGCTTGGCCGTTGATCGCAGGGCAGGTCGGACCGCCGCGCCTATCGCCTAGTCGAAACAACCCCGCAAGGCATAGCGATAGCCGATGTCGACGCCCGCGCAATCGCCCCGGCTGTGGGTCTTGTTCAGCACGAACTCGAACGCCGGCTCGTACAGCCCGTCGCGCAGCACCGCTCCGGCAAGCACCTCGACCCGGTACCAACCGTTGTCCAATTCGATGATCGGCCGGCCCGGTTGTTGGTAGCGCACCAGCAGGTCACCCAGGGCCTTATGGGTGAAGTGCTGCAGGATGCGCCAGGTGAACAGCATCAGCGCGCGGTGCTGCACTTGCAGTACATAGCCCGGACGGCGGTGCTTCAGGCGGCTGCCGGGGGCGAGCAGGGCGGGGGTAGCCTCGTCGAGGCTGAAGATGATCCGGTAGGGCAGGTTCTCGACCCCAGCCAGCGGCAGGACGATGCCGTCGAACACCGCCTGGTCACCGACATCGCTGCTGGTGAACGCCCCGGCCAGGTCATCAGGCAGGTCGTGTTCTTCTTTGTAGCGTTGTAGCAACTGGATATCGCCGAGGATGAAATAGTCGACCAGGTCGTTGAGTACTTCGCTGAATTCGTAGCGCATGGGTTTTCCTTGTTATGGCTGCGCTTGTTGCAGGAATCGGCACTTTAGCGGAAGGCTTGGCGACATTCACTCCGGGCGCTGTGCTCAGTGGCGCTGGGCGATCTGGATCAGGTTGCCGCAGGTGTCGTCGAACACCGCCACGGTCACCGGCCCCATGGCGGTCGGCGGCTGGGTGAAGCGTACGCCGGCTGCGCACAGGCGGGTGTATTCGGCCTGGATGTCGCGCACGCCGAACGAGGTGGCGGGGATGCCATCGGCCTTGAGGGCGGCCTTGTAAG
Source organism: Pseudomonas shiyinii (assembly GCF_056725765.1). NCBI lineage: Bacteria > Pseudomonadati > Pseudomonadota > Gammaproteobacteria > Pseudomonadales > Pseudomonadaceae > Pseudomonas > Pseudomonas shiyinii. The sequence goes on from NZ_CM161522.1 coordinate 2,086,781, forward strand.
TCTTGGCGGCGGGATGGGCATCAGGTTCGAGCAGCAGTTCCACACCGTTGGGATCGTTCGGCGAGGTGAGGGTCAGCCAGCGGTGCTGGCCCATGGGGATATCATGCTTGGGCTCGAAGCCCAGCACATAGTGATAAAAGGCCAGGGCCTTGGCCTGGTCGTCGACCAGGATGCTGGTGATCACGATTTTCATAGGCACGTCCGTTCTGCAGGCGGTTACCTGCAAGTAAAGACGTAATACGTATGTTCACCACCCTGTGCGGCATGTGGAAGCGGGGGTTGTCCCGCGATCAAGGGCGAAGCCCTTGCCGTGCGGCCGCGCTGGCAGGGCCAGCCCGGCCGCGGGTCAACCCGCTCTGGTGGTCAGTGTTTGCGCAGGAACGCCAGCAGATGCTGGTTCACCTGCTCGGCCGCCTCCATCTGCACCATGTGCCCGACGCCAGGTATCACTTTTGACTCGGCCTCCAGCCCTTGGGCATGGCTGGCTGGAATGATTGCGTCCTCAGCGCCCCAGATCACCATCACCGGGACGTGGCCGAGTACGCCGCGCAGATCGTGCCGTTGCCGGTCGCCGTCGGCGATGGCCGTGGCCAGCTGGCGCAAGGCGTTGTCCACGCCTTCCAGGCGCTTGAACTTGAGCATGTCGTCGAGCATCTGCCGGGTGACCAGGCCCGGGTCGGCGAACAGCTGGCTCATCTGCGGCTTGAGCGCGTTGCGGTTGCCGGCCTCGACGAAACCTTGCAGATAGCGCCCATTGATCGCCTCGCCGAGGCCCGCGCTGGCCACCAGGCCCAGGCTGGCCACCCGTTGGGGGGCCAGGCGCGTCAAGTTCAGGCTCACCGCGCCGCCCATGGAGTGGCCGACGAGGTGGGCCCGAGGGATCTGCAAATGGTCGAGCAAGGCCAGCACCGCTTCGCTCAGTTCATCCAGGTCGCCCCGTTGCAGGGCCTTGGCCGACTCGCCGTGGCCGGGCAGGTCCAGGGCGATGACTCGACGCTCCACGGCCAGGGCCGGGTGGTTGAACAGCCAGTTGTTGAGATCGCCACCGAAACCATGCACCAGCACCACGGGCGTGCCGCCCTCGCCGAGTTCGAACCAGCGTAGCAGGCGGCCGGCTATTTCGGCCTTCTGCGGTACTGGGCCCTGGGCCTGCTCGGCACCCTCCTGGGCGACGAACTCGGCTTGGAAGCGCTGTACCACTGCATCGATTTCGGTTTCGTCGGCCTCGCCTTCCACCACCACGGCGAGCAGGGCGCCCACCGGCAGGGTCTCGTCGGGGCGCGCCACCAGGCGGCGCAGCACGCCGCTGAAGGGGGCCTCGACGCTGCTGCTGATCTTGTCGGTCTCCACATCCAGCACTTCATCGCCTTTGTTAATGACATCGCCTTGCTGCTTGAGCCAGGTGTCGACCCGGCCTTCAGTCATCGACAGGCCCCACTTGGGCATGGTCAGGGTATGGATCTGGCTCATGCGGCGCTCCTTGCGGCTTCGATCACCTTGTGCACGGCGGCCTCGATCTTCGCCGCATCGGGGATGTACAGGTCCTCCAGGGCATCGGAGAACGGCACCGGCGTATGGGGCGCGGTGACCATCTCGATCGGGCCCTTGAGGGCGCCAAAGGCCTTCTGCGCGACCAGGGCGCTGATGTCGGTGGCCATCGAGCAGCGCGGGTTGGCTTCGTCGATCACCACCAGCCGGCCGGTCTTCTCCACGCTCTCGAGGATGCTGTCTTCGTCCATCGGGCTGGTGGTGCGCAGGTCCAGTACTTCACAGTCGATACCCTGGCGGGCGAGGTTGGCAGCAGCTTCCATGGCCACGTGGACCATGCGCCCATAGGTCACCAGGGTCACGTCGTCGCCGTCGCGCAGGAAGTTGGCCTCGCCGAAAGGCACGCTGTAGAGCTCCTCGGGCACTTCGCCCTGCATGCCGTAGAGCAGCTTGTGCTCACAGAAGATCACCGGGTCGTTGTCGCGGATCGCCTGGATCAACAGGCCCTTGGCGTCATAGGGCGAGGAGGGGCAGACCACCTTCAGGCCCGGGATATGCGTCCATAGCGAGGTGAGCATCTGCGAATGCTGGGCCGCGGCGCGTAGGCCGGCGCCGTACATGGTGCGCATCACCAGCGGGGTGACGGCCTTGCCACCGAACATGTAGCGGAACTTGGCCGCCTGGTTGAGGATCTGGTCCAGGCAGCAGCCGGCGAAGTCGACGAACATCAGTTCGCACACCGGGCGCAGGCCTTGGGTCGCGGCGCCGACGGCGGCGCCCACATAGCCGATTTCGGACAGCGGCGCATCGAGCACGCGGCCGGGGAACTGATGATAGAGGCCCTTGGTGACCCCGAGCACGCCGCCCCAGGCATCGTCCTCGCCTGGCGCCCCGGCGCCGCCGGCAACGTCCTCGCCGATGATGAACACGCTGGGGTCACGGCGCATTTCCTGAGCCAGGGCTTCGTTGATGGCCTGCTGGTAGCTGATCTTTCTTGCCATGGTGATTCTCCTGTTGTTCTTGTTGTCCGGCCTTACGGGTAGCTGACGTAGACGTCGCTGAGCAGGTCGGCTGGCTGTGGCTTGGGGTCGGACTTGGCGCGGCGCACGGCGTCTTCGATCAGGTCCGCGACACGGGCGTCGAGGGTGTCGAGCTGCTCGTGGCTCAACAGGCCGGCGCGGGTGGTCTTGTTGCGGAACTGCAGCAGGCAGTCGCGGCTTTCACGCAGGTTCTTCACCTCGTCCGGGGCGCGGTAGGTCTGGGCGTCGCCTTCGAAGTGGCCGTAGTAGCGGCTGAGCTTGACCTCGATCAACGACGGACCTTGCCCCGCGCGGGCACGCTCGATGGCGGCGCCAGCGGCTTCGTGCACAGCGAAGAAGTCGAAACCATCGATGGTCACCCCCGGCATGCCGAAGCCTGCGGCGCGGTCGGCGATATGGTCGCAGGCCACCGACCAGGTCGAGGCGGTGGCCTCGGCGTAGCCGTTGTTCTCGGCGACGAAGATGCACGGCAGGTTCATGATCGAGGCCAGGTTCATCGCCTCGAACACTGCGCCTTCGTTGGAGGCGCCGTCACCGAAGAAGGCCACCGATACATCGTCGCGGCCCTTGATCTTCGCCGCCAGTGCGGCGCCGGCCACCAGGGGCGCACCGGCACCGACGATGCCGTTGGCGCCGAGCATGCCTTTCTCCAGGTCGGCGATGTGCATCGAGCCGCCCTTGCCGCCACACACGCCGGTCTTCTTGCCGTAGATCTCCGCCATCATGCCGTACACATCCACACCCTTGGCGATGCAGTGGCCATGGCCGCGATGGGTCGAGGCGATGCAATCGCTGTCGCGCAGATGGGCCATGACCCCGGCGGCGGAGGCTTCCTCGCCGGCGTATAAATGGACGAAGCCGGGGATCTCGCCGGTGGCGAACTCCACATGCAGGCGTTCCTCGAAGGCGCGGATGGTGCGCATCACTTCATAGGCATGCAGCAACTGCTCGGAACTCAGTTGAGTGGACATCTTGTTGTTCTCCAGGGTTGTCTCAACACAGGGTTGCAGCGAGGCACCGGTGGTCCTTCGGGACCGCCAGCAGGTGATGTCGGGCGGCGTAGGCCAGTACGGCCTCGACGTCCACGGTCAGCGGGCCGTTGGCGTCGAGGGTGACGGTGGGGGTGTCGTGCTCGGTGAATTCGATCTCCCGCTCACCATCCAGGGCCAAGGTGCCGCAGGGTAGGCTCAAGGGGTAGGCGATGCCTGGCTCGAGCCGGCCCGAGGCGCCGATGCCGCAGCCCTGCAGCAGGCCGGGGGCCAGCGGCGCGAGCAGGGCATGCTGGACGTGTGCATCCAGGTGCACCCAGGCGCCGTATGGGTCCAGACGCGATACCGGGCACCACAACCCGCACAGGGCGGAAAGGCCGATGGCATGGGGCTCGGCGAAGCAGGCGAAGACCTCGGCCAGGTCTTCGCTGCGAGAGAGCGCTCGGGCGCCGATGAAGCGCTGGGGTGACACGGCCACTTCCACCAGCGCCCATTCGCACACGTCCTGTTCCGGTACCTGTACCAGCAGGCGCTTGTTGCGGCGCAGGCCGATGCTGGCGGGCACCCGGCCAGTGGCCTGTAGCCCCCCAGCCAAACCGGTGCTGGTGGCCTCGCGCAGTTCCGGGAAGGCGTTATTGGTGCCGGTGGACAGTGTCAGCAGCGGCACGTCCCCGGCTTCGGCGGCCACGGCCTTGTGGGTGCCGTCGCCGCCGAGCACGGCGATCATCGCTACGCCCCGTTCGACCATCAAGCGCGTGGCCAGACGGGTATCGGCAACGGTCTGGCTCAGCGGCAGGTCGAGGATCTCCAGGGCCGGCCAGTGCTGGTCTCGGGCCACCGGGCCTTGGCTGGCCTTGAGCACGGCGGCGGCGATACCGGTCATATCGCTGGGCAGCAGCACCTGGGCGATGCCCGTGGCTCCGAAGGCGGCCAGCAGGCGCTGGATGGTCGAGGCCTTGTCGGTGCTGGAATAGAGGCCGGCAGTAGCGGTCAGGCGGCGCAGGTCGCGACCGGAGGCCGGGTTGGCGATGATGCCGATGGTCGGGGCAGGTTGCGTCATGGCGCACCTCGTTTTCTTGTTTGCCAGGGGCTGGAGCAAGGGCGGTGCCAGTTTTGCCATTTCGACTCGAAGTGCCCGTGCCAGAGCGGCTGCGCCCGGTGCTCGATGACCCCCGAGCGGTATCAGGCGAGACGCCGGGTGCCAGCTGCGCCAGGCGCAGGGCGAGACGCTGAGACGCAGCGTCTCAGGCGTGCCGATGATCACGCGGCGCTTGTCGGGCACTTCGTCGAGGCGCTTAATGGCCGCACAACGACAAGAACACGAGAACCGGAGGCCCGATGCTTGCCGCGAACTCCCGAGCCCATGTCGACTGCGTCAGCCGTGTGCTGAAGAACGCCGACCGCTTGCCCCAGGCACCGGTGCCGACGCTGATCCTCGACTCGTGGCGCCGCTCCATGGAGCTCTACCGACTGGACCCCGGCTCCTTGCAGGGGCCGCGTATCCTGTCCCAGGACCTGCTCAACGAGTGCCGTGAGCGCGCCGAACTGTTCCTGCGTATCGCCAGCGATGCCGTGGCCCGGTTGCACGCACGGGTACGTGGCGCCGACTACTGCGTGCTGCTCACCGATGCCCAGGGGCGCACCATCGACTACCGGGTGGAGTCGACGATCCGCAATGACTGCCGCAAGGCCGGGCTGTACCTGGGTACCTGCTGGTCGGAGGGCGAGGAGGGCACTTGTGGGGTAGCCGCGGTGTTGACGAGCAAGGCGCCGATCACCGTCCACAAGCGCGACCACTTCCGCGCCGCCTTCATCGGCCTGACCTGCAGCGCGGCCCCGGTGTTCGATCCGCAGGGCGAACTGTTGGGGGTGGTGGATGTGTCAGCCTTGCAGTCGCCCGACGATCGGCGCAGCCAACACTTGATCCGCCAATTGGTGGAGCAGACCGCGCGGGAGATCGAGAACGCCTTCTTCATGCACAGCGCCCAAGGCCATTGGGTGATGCGCGCCCATGGCACGCCAGGCTACGTGGAAAGCCAGCCGGACTACCTGTTGGCCTGGGACGCCGATGGCCGCCTGCACGCTATCAACAGCCTGGCGCGCCAGCGTTTGCTGGAGCGCCTTGGCCGGTTGCCGGGGCATATCGGCGAGTTGTTCGACCTTGATCAGCTGCGCCGGGCCAGCGATGCCTCGGCCCAGCACCTGCCGGGCTGGGATGGGCTCTACGGTCGAGTCAGCGCGCCCCAGCGCCGGGCCCGGACGCTGTTGCCCCAGCAGGCCCAGGACGCGCGCATCGAACAGCACCTGCGCCTGGCCACACGGGTCAAGGACTGCAACCTGGCCGTGCTGGTACAGGGCGAGACCGGCGTGGGCAAGGAGGTATTCGCCCGCCAGGTGCATCAGCAAAGCCTACGGCGTAACGGCCCATTCGTGACGCTCAACTGCGCAGCGATCCCGGAAAGCCTGATCGAGAGCGAGCTGTTCGGCTATGTGGCCGGGGCTTTCACCGGGGCTTCGAACAAGGGCATGCAAGGCCTGTTGCAACAGGCCGATGGCGGTACCTTGTTCCTCGATGAGATCGGCGACATGCCGTTGAACCTGCAGACCCGCTTGCTGCGGGTGCTGGCCGAGGGCGAAGTGGCGCCCTTGGGCGCGGCACGGCGCCAACGTGTGGACTTGCAAGTGATCTGCGCCACCCACCGGGACCTGGCGGCGATGGTGGCCGATGGGCGTTTTCGCGAGGACCTGTACTTCCGCCTGGCCAATGCCCGTTTCGAGTTGCCGCCGTTGCGTGAGCGGGACGACCGCCTGGGGTTGATCCATCGGTTGCTGGCCGAGGAAGCCCAGGCCTGTGGCGTCGACGCCAGGTTGACCGATGCGGCGCTGGAGGTGCTGCTGACCTATCGCTGGCCCGGCAACCTGCGCCAGTTGCGTCAGGTGCTGCGTTACGCCTGTGCGGTGTGCGAGGGCGGGCAGGTGTTGCCTTTGGATCTGCCCGAAGAGGTGCGTGGTGCAGGAGCCCCCAGCGAGGCCGTTGCCTCCAGCCCCGCACGGCAAGTACTGCTCGATGCTTTGATCCGCCATCGCTGGAAGCCGGCGGAGGCGGCGCGGGCGCTTGGCATCTCCCGCGCGACCTTGTATCGGCGGGTGCATGAGCACCGTATCGAAATGCCCAGGATGAAGCTGTAGATCCATGAGAGGGCCGTTGTTTTTCTATCGCAGGTTTCCACGGTGCAAGCGGAGCCTGCGATGGGCCGCAAAGCGGCCCTTGAGTTTGGAGGGCTCGACCGTTTGAGGGCTTGGGGCTGCTTTGCAGCCCATCGCAGGCTGTCGCCAGCTCCCACCGAGATTGCGCCGCTCTCAAGACTTGCGAAATCCCTGTGGGAGCCGGCTTGCCGGCGATTGGGCCGGGCAGGCAACCAATCGGCATAATTTTTCGCCGCCGCCGCCGCCGCCGCCGCCGCCGCCGCCGCCGCCGCCGCCGCCGCCGCTTTTGCTCTTGCTTTTCCTACGCGATAGCCCAGGCGCCGCCAAACGCGACGTCAGGAGGCCGAGTGGAAGCCTTGCGCAGGTGGGTGCCAGGCATGGATGCCTGGCAAGCGGCGCAGGGCCATGGATGGCCCTTCGCCGCGCCCCGCCGTAAGGGCGGAAAGGTGATTCAGCGTCGCCCTCGCAAACGGACTGTTCGCTTAAATCAATACCAACGATTCCAGGTTCAACAAACATCGAGTGCATTGGAGTCGCGAAAACTCCATTCGCCATGGAGGCGCTGATTCACCTTTTCGCCTTTACGGCGACCTACTTTTGCTCTTGGGCAAAAGTAGGCAAAAACCGCTGGCTCCTGCATCCGGCCCCTGCGCTGCGCTCCGGGGTTCCCTCGCTCCGGCATTACTCCCGGTGGGGCACGGCGAAGGGCCATCCATGGCCCTGCGCCGCTTGCCGGGCATCCATGCCCGGCACCCACCTCCGTAATGCCTCCACTCGGCCTCCTGACGTCGCGTTTGGCGGCGCCTGGACTATCGCGTAGGAAGAGCAAGAGCAAGAGCAGGAAAGAACAAGCGAGCTCCAAGCCGTACCCCCGTTTCGGGGAATCCGCTGGGGAATCCTCCCCAATCCGTTTTGAATGCGAACGTAACCTGTTGAAAAAAAGGAAGAATATTTGTGGCATGCCGCTTGCTCCAGCCCTACGCAGAGAACCTGTGTCCCCCGGAGGTGCAGCATGATGACCCCGCTCAAAGGCTCTGTCCTGTCTTCACTCGTGCTGGCCCTGCTGGGCTGGCAGGCGACCAGCGAGGCGGCGGTGCAATGCCAGCGCACGCTGGTGGCCAATGTGGTAGCACTGGACCAGCCGCTGATGTTCAACCGCCTTGGCGCGCAGAACGCCAACGGCATGATCTTCGCCTTGCGCCAGGATGTGGTCGACGACAAGCTGGTGCCCCTGAACCAGGGCGGCGCGGCGGTACCTGGCAAGGTCACCCTGCGCCCGGACAAGCGCCCGCGGCCGATCGTGCTGCGGGTGGCCGCCGGTGACTGCCTGACGGTGAACCTCACCAACCTGCTGGCCTACCAGTCCAACCCCAACAAGCACGGCATCGACCATATCGAGACCGATGTCGAGGGCGAAGAGCTCGAAGTGGAAAACCCACTGGGCGAGCCGGTGATCGCCGACCAGCAGGTCGCCGACCGCCACGTGGGCTTCCAGGTCAATGGCATGCAGGCCGTCAACGGCATCAGCGACATCGCTGCCAACACCGGGCGCAACGGCAACTTCCTGGTGGCCCCCGGCAATACCCGCAGCTACACCCTCTATGCCGAGCGCGAAGGCGCCTTCGCCGCTACCAGCAAGGGCGCCACCTTTGGTGGCGAGGGTACCGCGGGCAATGTCGCCAACGGCCTGTTCGGCCAGGTGGTGGTGGTGCCCAAGGGCGGGCGTACCTACCGCAACACCCTCACCGAAGAAGAAATGCGCCTGGCCACCACCGGCCGCACCGCCACCGGCCAGCCTGTGGTCGACTACGAGGCCCGCTACCCACAGGCCCAGCCGTGGATCGCTGAAGGCAAGGCCGGCAAACCGATCATCGCCATGGTCGACGGCAACGAGATCGTCAACAGCGAGACCGACGCCATCGTCATGGGCCCCAACCCTGACGGCAGCTTCCCGCCTTCGACCTACCCACTCGAATCCATCGGCAAGCGCAACCCGGCGTTGCCCAACCGCCTGGACGCCTTCCGCGATTTCGCTTCGCAGTTCGCCGACGAAGTGGCCGTGACCCAGGCGTTCCCTGGCTACTGGGCCGACCCGGTCATGGGCCACGTGCTGGAGCCGGCCCGGGATTCGTTCATGATCAACTACGGTTCCGGCGGCATGGGCGCCGAGGTGGTGGCCAACCGCCTGGGGGTGGGGCCGATGCATGACTGCTTGTCTTGCGCCTACGAGGAGTTCTTCTTGAGCGCCCACACGGTGGGCGACGTCGGTACCCTGGTGGACGTGCCGGCCAACGTCGGCCTGGAGCAGATCCGCCCCGGCGAGACGCCACCGGCCAGCGCGGTGGGGGTCAAGGCCAACATGGCCCTGTACCCGTCGGAGCCGTCCAACGTACACCACAGCTACATCGGGGACTTCACCAAGTTCCGCAATACCCACAACGGCCATGAGCAGCACATCTTCCACCTGCACGGCCACCAGTGGCTGTTCAACCCCAACGATGACAACTCCGACTACATCGACGCCCAGGGCATCGGTGCCGGTGGCGGCTACACCTATGAGATCGCCAACGGCGGTTCGGGCAACCGCAACCGGGTGGCGGGCGATGCCATCTATCACTGCCACTTCTATCCGCACTTCGCCCAAGGCATGTGGGCCATGTGGCGGGTCCACGATGTGTTCGAGGAGGGCACGCGCCTGGAGGTAAGCGGGCAGACCGAGGAAGGCTTCCACAGCACCCCGTTCGCCTTGCGCAGTGGCAAGCCCGCGATCGGCGCCCGGGCCCTGCCGGATGGCGAGATCGTCGCCGGTACACCGATCCCGGCGATCGTGCCCCTGCCTGGCAAGGCCATGGCACCGATGCCCGGCAAGGTCACGGTGGTACCGAAGCTGGCCGAGACCCTGGTCGCCGAGCATGACGACGATGAAGCCGAGGAGGGCGATGACGATCATCTGGACGAGGCCGTCGCTCCGCGTGCCGTGGGCTCCCTGGCCCTGGTCGACCGCAGCGAGAGCAACCGCAATGCAGACGGCAGCCTGAAGAACCCCGGCTATCCGTTCTGGGTCGGCGGCATGGAAACCAGCGTCGGCCAGCGCCCACCGACCCCGCCGCTGGACATGCTCGACCCGGCCCTGGCCCAGCAACTGAAGAACAGCGGCAAGGCCCTGTGGGCCAACCTCGACCCCAACCAGGTCGATGGTTGGGACGGTGGCCTGGGCCGCCACGTGCTCGATGGCGTCTCCGCCGGAGGCGAGGCAGTGACCACCACCACCAAGCTGGATTTCTCCAAGGTGGTGCACAAGGCCAAGCCGATCTACCTCCCTGAAGAAGGCACCGATGTCGAACAGGCGGCGATGCAGTTCCACGCCCAGGCCGAGCACCCAAGCTACGCGTTGATTCCGGGCAGCGCTCCGGTGCCGCGCAACTTCCGCACCAATGGCGCACTGCCGACGGCCGGTGCCCCGTACTACGAACCGTGCATGGACGACCGTGGCAAGCGCCTGACCCAGTCCTCGGGCGTGGGCGAGTTCTTCAGCGGGGAAAGCCTGAGCGGCATCAGCTTCCGTGGCGGCTCGACCTTCACCGCCGACCGCCCACGCATCTACAAAGGCGCCAACATCCAGTTCGATGCGGTGTACAACAAGGTCGGCTACCACTTCCCGCAGGCGCGCATCCTGGCCCTGTGGGAGGACGCCTGGCCGGTGATCACCAAGCAGCGCCCACCGGAGCCGCTGGTGATGCGCATGAACACCTTCGACTGCACCATGTACCAGCACACCAACCTGATCCCGTCGTTCTATGAGATGGACGACTACCAGGTCCGTACCCCCACCGACGTGATCGGTCAGCACATCCACCTGCCCAAGTGGGACCTGACCGCCGCCGACGGTGCTTCCAACGGCTGGAACTATGAAGACGGCATCCTCTCGCCCGGCAGCGTGGTCGAGCGGATCCAGGCTATCCGCAGCTTCAACGGCTGCACCGAAGGCGACCCGCGCGATGGCACCGCGGCCTGCCCGAAAGCCAAGCAACACCCGTACTTCGGCCGCTTCGGCCGGGCCGACTGGCTCGGTGCACGCACCGCCATGCAACGCTGGTTCGCCGACCCGCTGATCAACGTGCACAACGTCGACCGCGGTCTGGGCACCATCTTCACCCACGACCACCTCGGCCCATCGACCCACCAGCAATTGGGCTTGTACGCCACCGTGCTGGCCGAGCCTGCCGGCTCCACCTGGTACCACGCCGAGACCGGCGAGAAGCTGTACAACCCGGCCACCCGACAGGATGGCGGGCCGACTTCGTGGCAGGCGGTGATCCAGACCGGCGACCATGATGGCGATGGCAAGAACGACAGCTACCGCGAGTTCTTCCTCGAGTACAGCGACTTCCAGCATGCCTACGAGGCCGGCGTATACGTAGGCGCCGGCCCCGACGGCAAGCCGGACGCCCAGGCCTACCCGGCCACCGCCGACAGCTTCCGCTACGCCATCAACCCACCCGTACGGCAGAAGGCCTCCAACCTGCTGGAAGCCATCGTCGAGTCCCGTGGCGGGTTGGCCCCGGGTTGCCCGAGCCGCCCGTGCCCACAGGCGATCTCGGTGGATGACCCGGGCATGTTCGTCGTCAACTACCGCAACGAGCCGTTGGCCCTGCGGGTGTTCGACCCGAACAAGGTCGGCCCGGACGGCAAGCGTGGCATGCAGGCCGACGGCCTGGGCGGTGACTTGGCCTATGCCCTGCAGACCCGTACCGACCGCGCCATCCCGGCGATGAACCTGGCACCGTCAGCGATCACCTCGGCGGTTGGACCGACCGGCGGCACCACGCTGTTCCCGCCGCACGTCAACCTGGGCACCGAGCCGGGCGACCCGTTCACGCCGATGCTGCGCACCTATTCGGGCGACAACGTGCGGCTGCGCATGCATGCCGGCGGCCATGAAGAGGAGCACAACGTCACCCTGCACGGCGTGAAGTGGCTGCAGAACGGCTCCGGCTTCGGCAACAGCTCCAACTCGGGATGGAAATCCTCGCAAATGGTCGGCATCTCCGAGCAACTGGGCTTCATGGCGCCGGTTTCGATGATCTCCAGCTCGGCCGCCACCAACGGCGACTACCTGTATTCCCTCGATGCGGCCCTGGAAGGCTACTGGAACGGCATCTGGGGCATCATGCGCAACTACACCGCCCAGCGCCCGGACCTGTTCCCGCTGCCGAACAACCCGCAGCCGGTGGCCATGCGCAACACCGTGGCGTTCGACGGCATCTGCCCGAAAACCACTGCCAACCCCACCGGCATCGGCAGCCGGCCGACGGTCAAGCGCAACTATGAAGTGGTCGCGGCGCTGGCCAACGACATCCTGGAGAACCGCCATGGGGTCAGCATCGCCGACCCGGGCGGGGTCGGCCAGCATGTCGGCGGCCCGCTCAAGGCCAATGGCGGCACCCTGGTGTTCAACAGCCGCCGCACCAGCATCCCGTTGGTCAGCGGGGTCGACCCAGAGGATGGCGAGACTTTCACCATCGGTGGCCACAGCGCGCCGTTGCATGACCCGACCGCGATCCTCTACGTACGCAAGGCCGACCTCGACCCGACCACCGGCAAGCTCAAGCCTGGGGTGCCGGTAGAGCCGCTGGTGCTGCGGGCCAACGCCGGTGACTGCATCAGCATCACCCTGGAGAACCGCCTGCCGCTGGTCATGCCGGACCTGGCCAGCACCGCGGTGATGCACGGCGTGGTCAAGCGCGACCGCAACGACAGCGAGGGTTCCACGGCCTTCAACAACAACCAGATGCGCCCGTCCAGCCATATCGGCCTGCACGCCCAGCTGCTGGCCTACGACATCACCAAGTCCGATGGCACCAATGTGGGCCTGAACCCGGTGCAGACCGTACCGCCCCGGGCCGGCAACAGCGGCGCCTACCCGACCAAGGTGTACCAGTACTACGCCGGCCACCTGGAGCGTGAAGGCAAGCCGGTGCTGCAACTGGGGCGCACGGTGGACAACATCAACACTACCGCCATCGAGTTCGGCGGCCTGAACCTGACCCCGGCGGACCTGATCAAGCAGCCGCAGAAGGGCCTGGTGGGGGCCATGAGCATCCTGCCCCAGGGCGCGACCTGGACCGAGGACGGCGCCAGCCGTGCCCAGGCCACGGTCAAGGCCAACGGGCAGCCGGAGTACCGCGACTTCGTCACGGTGTGGCAACGCGCACTGAACATGCGCTGGGCCGATGGCCGGCCGGTAGAGGGCATCAATACCGAGGGCAACGGCGCGGCCGCCGACCCGCAGGACAACGGCAACATGGCGGTCAACTACAAGACCGAACCGTTGTGGCTGCGCTTTGGCATGGCGCCCGACTCGCCGTTCGGCCGCGCCGCAGGCCTGGGCTTCGGTGACGTGCCCAATGCCCACATGGCCTACAGCAACGACCTGGTCGGCGGCGACCCGCAGACCCCGGTGCTCTGGGCCAAGCCTGGCCAGCCGCTGCGCAGCCATGTACTCATGCCTGGCGGTGGCAGCCGCGGCATGATCTACCAGCTCGACGGGCACCTGTGGCCGCTGCATGCCTATCAGGCCGAGAAGAGCGACGTCGATGGCTACCCGCTGGGGCTGCCTGGCATCGGCTCGGTGCGCTTTGGCTACAACCCGATGGCGATGTACGTGGGTTCCCAGGAAAGCGTGCTGCCGGCGGCGCACTTCAGCTTCATGCTGCCCAGCGCTGGTGGGGCCAACGCCGTGCCGGGGGACTACCTGTTCCGCGACTATGGCGCCTACGGCAACCTCTCGGGGCTGTGGGGCATCCTGCGGGTCACCAACGAAGCGCCACCGGCCACCGCCCCGGCGCAATGAGAGAAGGGGGAGCGCGCATGAACAAGAAGAATCGTCCCGCGTACCTGGGGGTGATGCTGGGGGTGGCGCTGATCGGGCTGGGGCTTGCCTACGACAAGCTCTGGTGCGACCCCCGCGAGCTGCTGCAGGAGCCTGCGGACCCGCAGGGCCTGCACCGGCTCAGCCGCGATGGCGTGACCGTGGAGTTCGAGGCGCGGCCCCTGGACGGTGGCACGTTGCGCGAGGGCAGCTTCGCCAACATCCGCTTCAAGGTCAGCGACCAGGCCAGCGGCCAGCCGCTCTCGGGCATGGCCCCAGGGGCCTGGCTGGACCCGGCACAGTCGGCCCCGGCCGGCGACCGCGACAGCAGCTGCAAGGCGCGGGTGGCGTTGTTCCTCAAGAGCAGTATCGGCGCGCGCCCCTTGCTCGACCTCAACAGCTACTTCCTGCTGGTGCTGAACAAGGACCCCAGCCTGACGGTGATCGACCCCACGGTCTCGGTGGGCGGGGTGACCAGCACGCTGGCCCGCATCGACCTGCCGGGCCGGCCCATGGACTGGGTGGCCACCGGTGATGACAAGCAGGTGTTCGTCTCCATGCCTGACCAGGGCCAGGTGGCGGTGATCGACACCGAGACCTTCACCCGCGTGGCCAACCTGGAGGCGGGCGAGCAGCCGCTGCGTGTAGCCCTGCAACCGGACCAGCGCCGGCTGTGGGTGGGCAACAACAGCAGCGACCCGGCCAAGGGCGGGGTCACCGTGATCGATGTGCCCAGTCGCGGCATGCTCAAGTCGTTCATCACCGGCTCCGGGCACCACGAGATCGCCTTCAGCAACGACTCGCGCTATGCCTTCGTCAGCAACCGCGACGCAGGCACCCTGAGCATCATCGACGCCGCCGACATGCGCCTGGCCAAGACCCTGCAGGTCGGCCCGCACCCGCTGTCGGTGGCCTATTCGGCACTGTCCCAGGCGGTTTACGTGGCCGATGGCAAGGAGGGCACGGTCCGGGTGATCGACGCCCGCAGCCACCAGCTGCGCCATACGGTCAAGGCCGAGCCTGGCCTTGGGCCCATGCAGTTCAGCGACGACGGCCGCTACGGCATCGTGCTCAACACCCTGGAGAACCAGGCCCTGGTGATCGATGCCAGCAACGATCAGTTGATCCACCGTATCCCGGTGGCAGCCGAGCCGTACCAGCTGACCTTCACCAAAGGCTATGCCTATGTGCGTGGCCTGGCCTCGCCGAAAGTCAGCATGATCAACCTGTCGAGCCTCGGGGCAGGGCGCGAGCCGATCGTCCAGGGCTTCGAGGCAGGCCCCGCGGCGCCTCGCCAGGCCGGCGACCTGCCGCTGGCCCAAGGGCTGTCGGTTGCCCGCGACGACAATTCGGTGTTCGTGGTCAACCCGGTGGACAACACCACCTATTTCTATGCCGAAGGCATGAACGCGCCGATGTCCGGCTACAACAACCGTGGCCACCAGGCCCGTGCCGCCATCGTCATCGACCGCAGCTTGCGCGAGCTGGCCCCTGGGGTGTACGGCTCGACGGTGAAGCTGCCGGCGGCGGGCAGCTTCGACGTGGCTTTTCTGCTCAACCAGCCGCAGATCATCCATTGCTTCAGCACCCGCGTGGCGGCATCGCCAGATGCACCCAAGCGCAAGGGCGTGCACGCCCAGTTCCTCGGCAACGGCCAGCCGGCCTTGCAGCACAGCGAATTCGTCGCGCGGGTGCGCATCCTCGACGACAACGGCGAGCCGCGCCTGGGCCTGCGTGACCTGAGCCTGCGCTACTTCCTGGCGCCGTCCTCAATGCCTCGCAGCCTGCCGCTCGAAGAAGTGGGCGACGGCGTGTACCAGGGCTCGCTGCAACTGGCCGAGGCCGGTGCCTGGTACCTGCATGTGCAGTCGCCGACCCTTGGGCGCACCTTCGCTGAAGAGAACTACACCAGCCTGCGTGTCCTGCCGGCCGCAGCCTCTACCGCTTCCCAAGGGAACCCCAGGAGTGTGCGATGAACGCCAAGCTCGCTTGCAACCTGATCGCCCTGAGCCTGCTGATGGCCAGCCACCTGGCCCAGGCCCATGCCGGGCATGACCACAGCGGTCATGCCCCGCAACCGCCGGCGGCCCGTCAGGAGAAGGCCAGTGTGCGCTTTGCCGATGTCTCGCTGCTCGACCAGGACGGCATGCCGGTGCGCCTGGAGAAGGACCTGGTGAGCGACCGCCTGGTGGTCATGGGGTTCATCTACACCAGCTGCACCACGGTCTGCCCGGTGGTGTCGTCGATCATGTCCAAGGTCCAGCAGCAACTGGGCGGGCGGGTCGGCGAGGAGATCCAGCTGGTGTCGATCAGCGTCGACCCGCAGCGCGACGACTCCAAGCGCCTGCTCGGCTACGCCAAGGCGTTCCAGCATGGCCCGGGCTGGAGCTGGCTGACCGGCTCGCCCTACGCCATCACTGAGACCCTCAAGGGCTTGGGCAGCTTCAGCGCCGACCTGAGCCAGCACCCGCCGCTGATCCTTGTGGGTGACGGGCGCAGCGGCCACTGGACACGCTACTACGGTTTCACCGACCCGGCCGTGCTGATCGCCGAGATCAACCGCCTCAGCGCTCGCCGCGTACACGCCAAGAGTACCGCCATCGCCGGCGGGCCGGATCGCCAGCAGGAGGTACAGCCATGAGCACCACCAACACCCGCCGTATCGGCATGCGCGGCCTTGACTGGCTGACCCTGGTCGGCTGCCTGTGGATCCTCGCCTCGGTGGCCATGGCCCACGAAGGCCATGCCCCGGCCGGGCCGGCCCCGCAACCGGCGCCGCAGCCGATGGTCAGCGGCAGCGGTACCCGGGATGCACAGGCCTGGTTCACCGACACTGTGCTCAAGGACCAGGATGGCCGCGAGCTGCGTTTCTACAGTGATGTGCTCAAGGACAAGGTGGTGATGCTCAATGTCATCTTCACCCACTGTAACGACGCCTGCCCGTTGATCACTCGCAAGCTGCGCGAAGTGCGCGAGGCCATGGGGCCGGAGCTGGCGCGCCAGGTGACCTTCGTCTCCATCAGCAGCGACCCGCTCAACGACACGCCGGCCGCGCTCAAGGCCTTCGCCCGCAAACAGGGCGTGGACGGGCCGAACTGGCTGTTCCTGACCGGTGACAAGGCCAATGTCGATTTGGTGCTGGGCCGCCTGGGGCAGTTCCTGCCCAGCCCCGAGCAGCATTCCACACAATTGATCGCCGGCGACGTGGCCGGCAAGCGCTGGAGCAAGATCCGCCCCGACGCACCGCCCGCGGCCATCGCCCAGCGCATGCAACTGCTGGCCCAACCCCTGGCAGGCCGGTGAGTGCCATGAGCCTGTACACATCCCTTGTAGGAGCGGCCTTGTGCCGCGAACGGGCGCGAAGCGACCGCAAAGCCTGCACTTGTGGTCAACCGGGCACAACCCGGTTGCCTGGTTCGCGACACTGGGCCGCTCCTACAGGGGCGTGGTTGGCCTTGTGCCTGGGGTTGCTGCTGTCCGGCGCAGCCGTGGCCCTGGACCTGACCGAGCAGGAGCAGGCCGGCAAGCGCCTGTACCGCGAAGGCCTGTCGAGCAGCGATGCCCAGTTGCTGGCCCGGGTAGGTGCCAGCGACATGAGCGTGCCGGCCAGTGTACTGCCTTGTGCCAGCTGCCATGGCAATGACGGGCGTGGCCGCGCCGAGGGTGGAGTGCGCCCGCCAAACCTGGACTGGCAGCGCCTGGCCATGGGGCAGGGCGAGCGCCAGGCCAATGGCAGGCGCTACCCGGCCTATGCCGAGGCCAGCCTGGCCCGGGCCATTCAGCAGGGCCTGGACCCGGCGGGCAACCGCCTGGACCCGGCCATGCCGCGCTTCGAACTGACCCTGGCCGACCAGCGTAACCTCACGGCCTACCTCAAGCGCCTGGGCGAGGAACGCGACCCCGGCGTCGAGCCGGACGTGCTGCGCCTGGGCACCCTGCTACCGGCCAGCGGGCCGCTGGCCGAGGCGGGCAGGGTGGTGCGCGCGGTATTGGAGGATGGTCTGGCGCAGCTCAACCAGCAGGGCGGTATTCATGGGCGGCGTCTGGAACTGGTGGTGCGCGACCCCGGCAGTGACCCGCAAGACGCCAGGCAGGCGCTGGGCAGTCTGCTGGACCAGGCACAGGTCTTCGCTCTGGTCAGCCCGCTGGCCCCCATGCTCGATGACGAGCTGGCCGCAGCCCTTGAGCAACGGGGCGTGCCGCTGGTCGGCAGCACGCCCCGCAGGGGGGCCAGCCCCCAGATCTTCGACCCCTTGCCCGGCCTGCCCGAGCAGCTGCTGAGCCTGGCCGGGCATGCCAGGGCCGGCCTGGGCCTGCCGCCTGAGGGGTTGCAGGTGGTCTATGCCGGCCCGGAGCAGGCCGCGAACGCCCAAACAGTGCGCCAACGCCTGCAGGCTGCAGGCTGGGTCACGGACCCGGTGCAGGCATTCGCTGGCCAGGCGGTGCCGGGCCAGGGCATCGTCTTCCTCGGCCGCGCCCAGGTATTTGCCGAGTTGGCGACGGCTCTGCAGGCGGCCGGACGCACACCCTACCTGTTCGCTGCCTCAAGCCAGGTCGCCGGCGCCTTGCCGAGCCTACCGGCGCAGTGGTCCCAGCGCGTGTTCCTGGCCTATCCCTTTGTCCCGGCGGACTGGACGCCACAAGGGCTCGCCACCCTGGCCGGGCTGCGTGAGCGCCAAGGCCTGGACGGCCGCCAGGCGTCGCTGCAGGTCAGCACCCGGTGCGCCCTGGTGCTGATGACCGAGGCCCTCAGGCAGGTGGGCCGCGACGCCAGCCGCGAACAGCTGGTACAGGCCCTGGAAGGGCTGCATGACGTCGAGACCGGCCTGACCCCGGCCTTGGGTTTCGGCCCGGGGCGGCGCCAAGGCCTGGTCGGGGCCCATGTGGTGCAAGTGACGCTGCCCGGGCCACAGTTCCATACCGCGGCGGCGTATCGCGCGATGCCGGACACACCTTGAACGGAGGTTGCCATGCGAATCCTCTTGCTGTGCCTGCTGCTGGGCCTGGCCCCGGTCAGCCAGGCGGACCTCGCCGCGGCGCGGGTCAATGGCGTGGAAATCAGTGTCACGCGCCTGGAGCGCTACTTCGCCGAGTACCTCCAGGACCAGGGGCGGGCGCTGACCAGCATCCGCAGCCCGAGCCTGTACAAGCGCTTGCGCGACCAGGCCCTGGACGAGCTGATCGACAAGGAACTGTTGTGGCAGGAAGCCCAGCGTCGTGGCATCGTGGTCAATGACGAAACCGTGTCGGCGCGGGTCGGCGAAGTCGAACAGGCCTTCGGCAACCCCGCGGTGTTCGAACGCCGTCTGGCCGATGCCGGCTTCGATAGGGCCGGGTACGCCGACTACACTCGTCACGAGATAGCCGCGCAACAGGTGTATGCGCAGCTCACGGCTATCGACGCGCCCACCGAGGCACAGGTCGAGGCCTTCTATCAGGCCAACAAGGAAAGTATGCAAGGAATGCAGAACCAAACGCGTGAAATCCCGGTCAAACGTGAGCAGGGCCTGGCCTGGGCCAGGGCTGCGCTCGTCGGCCAGTTGCAGGCCCAGGCACGCCAATCGGTGCGCCAGCGCCTGCGCGAAGGGGCGAAGGTTGAACGAGCGGATGACTGAGACACCTGGCGTTGCCTTTTCCCCACTCCTGGGGAATAACGCAGGGGGCCAAATGCCATCAGTTTCCCCGTATTTGGGGAGAGCCTGTCGGCACCCATTGGGTGGCCTAATGGAATCAACGACTTACAGTGGTGCGACATGACTATTCACGCCTGGCACGAAGGATGCTCAAGCCTGTACAAGGCTGAACTCCAGAGACCGGGTAACCGGGCAGTTCTTGGGAGTCGACCTTGGTGAACACAGTATTGGTAGTCGATGACGAGCAGACCCTTGCGCAAAACCTGCAGGCCTACCTGCAGACGCAAGGCCTGGAAGTCCATGTCGCCCACGACGGTGCCAGTGGCATCGCCCAGGCTCAAAGCCTGGCACCGGATGTGATCGTGCTGGATTACCGCTTGCCCGACATGGAGGGGTTCCAGGTCCTGGAGACCGTGCGCAGGAACAGGCAGTGCCATTTCGTGCTGATCACCGCCCACCCGACCGCCGAGGTCCGTGAGCGGGCCGCCACACTTGGCGTGACCCATGTCCTGTTCAAGCCGTTCCCGTTGCTGGAACTGGCCCGCGCGGTATCCGACCTGACCGGCACGGAGCGCCAGCCGCGGGCAGCGGAGCAACAGGCCGAGGGTTTCGTCGAACGACGCCAGAACAGGAACCAGACGTTCCCCCTGCAGATGTACGATGGCAGCTGGGTACTGGCCGACCGCCGACGCAACGGCACCAGGCCGCCCGCACCTGACGACGACCTGCTCAACGGGGAATAGCGGCGCCCGCGGCCACCCCGGCATCCCCGAGCCAGCCTGCGACGCGCCCCTGAGCGGAGTCGCAGGCCATGTCAGAAGCCTCTGTTGCAGCCAACCCGATCCCTGCCACGGGCTATTCCCGCGAATTGCTTGCCCAGGCCCGTCTCCAGGCCGGTGACGAACGCCTGCTCGACTGCCTGGCCCGCCTGGCCTGCGACGAGCCGGCCACGTTCACCCGGCGCCTGGGCGCCACCTTGCACTACTCGGTGCTCGACAGCCAGGCGCTGCTGGCCAGCACCCCGCTGTTCGAGCGGGCCAGCCTGGCCCTGTGCCTGAAACGCGAATTCGTCCTGGTGCAGCACCAGGGCCAGATCATCGGCGTGTTCGCCGACCCCTTCGACCACGCCCGTCTGGCCTGGATCGACGAATGCCTGCAGGGCGCGCCGCTGTACCTGGCCCAGGCCGCCGACATCGCCACCTTCCTGGCCCGCCAGGAGGAAAGCTTCCATGCCGTCGATGCCCTGGAGCACGACGCCGAGCCGGGCAGCGAGACCGACCCGCTGCAGCGCCTGTCCCTGGCCAGCATCAGCGAAGACCAGAGCAAGGTGGTCAAGCTGGTCAACGCCACCCTCTACGATGCCCTCAAGCAGCATGCCAGCGACATTCACCTGGGTATGACCGGCCAGGGCCTGACCATCAAGTACCGCATCGACGGCGTGCTCAACGGCGCTGGCAAGGCCAGCGGCAGCGCGTTTGCCGAGCAGGTGATCTCGCGTATCAAGGTCATGGCCGAACTGGACATCGGCGAGAAGCGCGTGCCCCAGGACGGCCGCTTCAAGGTCGCCCTGGGCGAGCGCCAGATCGACTTCCGCGTCTCGATCATGCCGAGCATCTTCGGCGAGGACGCGGTGTTGCGGGTGCTCGACAAGCAGGACTTGTCCGACCGGGTCAGTGGCGTGCAGCTGCAGGCCCTGGGCTTTGCCGAACACACCCTGCAGGCCCTGCGCCGGCTGGCCGCCGAACCCTACGGCATGATCCTGGTCACCGGCCCCACCGGCAGCGGCAAGACCACCACCCTCTACGCCATGATCAGCGAGATCAACCATGGCATGGACAAGATCATCACCATCGAAGACCCGGTGGAGTACCAGCTGCCCGGCGTGCTGCAGATCCCGGTCAACGAGAAGAAGGGCCTGACCTTCGCTCGTGGCCTGCGTTCGATCCTGCGCCACGACCCGGACAAGATCCTGGTGGGCGAGATCCGCGACCCGGACACCGCGCAGATCGCCGTGCAGTCGGCACTCACCGGGCACCTGGTGTTCACCACCATCCACGCCAACAACGTCTTCGATGTGATCGGCCGCTTCAGCCAGATGCAGGTCGACCCCTACAGCTTCGTCTCGGCGCTCAACGCCGTGCTGGCCCAGCGCCTGATCCGCCTGGCCTGCCCGCATTGCGCAGTCGGTGCCGAGCCGGACGACGAAACCCTGGCCGCCTCCGGGCTGACCCGCGAAGGCGTCGCCGGCTGGACCTTCGTCCGCGCCCAAGGCTGCGGCCAGTGCCGCGGCAGCGGCTACCGCGGGCGCAGCGCCATTGCCGAACTGCTGCACCTGGATGACGACCTGCGGCAGATGATCGTCGAGCGCCGCCCCCTGTCGCAGATCAAGGCGCTGGCCTGCCAGCGCGGCTTGCGGCTGCTGCGCGCATCTGCCCTGGACTTGGTCCGCGAGGGCCGTACCACGCTTGAGGAGATCAACCGTGTCACATTTATCGCCTGATCGCTATTGCGCCGTGCTCGGCGCCGAAGGTGTCGGCTTGGGTCGCTGGCACGCCAACCAACACCAGTGGCTGGGCAGCCGCGCATTCGCCTGCGACGCCGGGCAACCGGCCTGGGCGCCGGCCATCGCCGCCCTGGCCGAACTGCTGGCCGAGCATGCGCCCCGTGGTGCCCGGCTGCAGGTGCTGCTGTCGGCCCGCTACAGCCGCTTCTGCCTGGTGCCCTGGAGCGATGCCATCGGCCATCCGCGCGAGCTGGATGCCTATGCCCGGGCCTGCTTCGAGAACCTCTACGGCCAGCCGCTGGACGACTGGCGCATCGTCCTTTCGCCGGAAGTGGCCGGTGCCGCGCGCATCGCCACAGCGCTGCCCGAGGCACTGCTGCAGGCACTCAAGACCCTGGGCCGGGAAAACCGCCTGGTCCTGCGCTCGGTGCAGCCGTACCTGATGGCCGCCTACAACAGCTGTTCGGCGCAACTGGAGGAGGGCGACTTCCTCTTCGTCCTGGCTGAGCCCCGGCGCAGCGTGTTGCTGCTGGCCGCCGGCGGGGCCTGGCAACAGGTGCTGAGCCAAGGCTGCGCCGACAGCGACCAGGCCTTGCAGGCATTGATCGATCGCACCTGCGAGCTGTATGGCGAACACCTGCCACGGGTGTACCTGCATGCGCCTGGCCGGGGTGACGTGCCGCAGCTGGCAGCGGTGCAGCTGTGCCAGCCGGCCGCCGAGAACGACCCGTTGTGCGCCATGTGGCGGGCGGTGGCCTGACATGCGCCGCCTCGACCTGGAATTCCAGCCCCCCCGCAGCAGCCCGATGGCCTGGGCATCACTGGCCCTGGGTTGCACCGTACTGGCTGCGCTGCTGCTGATTCAGCAGCAGCTCGAAGGTGAACGGCAGGACCTGGAAGGACGGGTCCACCGGCTTGAGCAGCAACTGGGCCGCCGCCCACAGGACAGCGCGCCGCAGGGCAGCGCGGCCAGCCGCGAGCAGGCCGAGCAGTTGGCACAGATGCGCAGCGTTTCGCAACAGCTGCAACGCCCCTGGCAGCAACTGTTCGCCATGCTCGAGGCCCAGCCCCAGGAAGACGTGGCCCTGCTGACACTGACCCCCGATGCACGCAAGGGCCAAGTGCGCATCGCTGCCGAGGCCCGCAACCTGGAAGCCATGCTGCAGTACCACCAGCGCCTGGAGCGTAGCGAGGCGCTACGTGATGTCTCGCTGCTCAACCATGAGGTGGTGTCCGGCCAGCCCGAGCACCCGGTGCGCTTCAACCTGACCGCCACCTGGGAGACCGGCCATGCGCGTCCCTAGCCTGATCCTTCATGAACACCTGGCCCGCCTGGGCCGTGTCGGTGGCGCGGCGCTGCTGACCACGGTCCTGGCCGTGCTGGTCGGTTTCGTCTGGGTTTTGCCGCAGTGGCAGGGCGTACGTGAACTGCGCGCCAGCGAGGCCGATGCCAGCGTGCAGGTGCAGCGGGTCAGGCGCGGCGAGCTGAAGGTGGCCGCCAAGCCCGAGCAGCAGGCCCTCGACAGCCTGCGCCAGCAGCTGCCCGGGCAGCCCCAGGCCAGCGAACTGATCGAGCGCCTGTATCACCTGGCCAGTGCCGAACGCATCAGCCTGGCCCGTGGCGAGTACGCCCTGGGTGTGGACCCCAAGACCCAGCTGGCGCGCTACCAGATCGTGCTGCCGGTTCGAGGCAGCTACCCGCAGATCCGCGGCTTCCTCCAGGCACTGCTTGGGCAGCTGCCGACCCTGGTGCTCGAAGACCTGGAGCTGCAGCGCAAGCGTATCGGCGACCGCGAGCTCAATGGTCGCCTGCGCATGACCCTTTACCTGTCGAGGTCGTGATGAACATTCAGCGCGCGGTGATGTGGGCGGGTTTCCTCGGGCTTTCAGGCGCCTTGGCCTGGGCCCCCGGGCATTGGTTCGGGCAGCAGGATGAGGTGGCTCCAATCGCCGGCAAGCCGGCGCCCACCCAACTGCAAGGCGCAGCCACCCAGGTGGGAGCCGGCTTGCCGGCGATGAAGCCAGCCCAACCTTCGAGGGACCTGTTCCCACCCCAGC
Source organism: Pseudomonas shiyinii (assembly GCF_056725765.1). Taxonomy (NCBI): domain Bacteria; kingdom Pseudomonadati; phylum Pseudomonadota; class Gammaproteobacteria; order Pseudomonadales; family Pseudomonadaceae; genus Pseudomonas; species Pseudomonas shiyinii. The sequence goes on from NZ_CM161522.1 coordinate 2,110,570, forward strand.
AGTGGACCCCGGCCAAGACCCTGGCCACCGTCACCGAGCAACCTGCGGCCGCTGCCCCCGTGGCACCGGCTGCGCCCACCGCCCCGGTGCTGCCGTTCCAGTTCATCGGCCGCCTGGGCGACCGCGATGACCAGCAGGTGTTCCTGCAGAGCGGCGAGAAGCTCTACGTCGTACGCCAGGGCGATGTGATCGATCAAACCTACCGCCTCGACCGGGTCTCGGCCACCGAGCTGGACCTGGTCTACCTGCCATTGCACCAGTCACAGACCTTGTCTGTCGGGAGCGCACCATGAAGCCGTCGAAGTTGTGCAAGCCTGCTCCGTTCATGCTGCTGGCCCTTTGCGTGGCCCTGGCCGGCTGCGGCTCGAACGCCACGCGCCAGGACAGCGCGGAGCTGATGAAAGAAGGGCAGTACGAGGCGGGCATCGCCATGCTGGAGGAGGCGTTGCGCGAGGACCCGCGTGATACCGAGCTGAACATCGCCCTGGCCAACGGTCGCCAGCAGGCGGTGGAAGCCTTGCTGACCCAGGCCGACAGCGACCGGGTTCGCCACGATTTCGCCGGGGCGCGCATGGGCTATGGCCGGGTGCTGACCATCGAACCGAACAACCGCCGGGCCCAGGAGGGTATCCGCCAGCTGGAGCTGGTGCGCAACCTCGACGAGCGCGTGGCCATGGGCCAGGCTGCGCTGCGCCAGGGCGACCTGTTCGGCGCCGAGCGCTACATGCGCGAAGTGCTGCGCCTGGACCCGCAGAACCAGAAGGGCATCGCCCTGCGCAGCGACATCGAGAACGTCCAGGCACGCACCGCCCAGCCTTACCCGCAGCTGCGCAGCAAGCTGGAACGGCCCGTGACCCTGGAGTTTCGCGATGCCAACCTCAAGACCATCTTCGAGGTCCTGGCCCAGGTCGCCGGGATCAACTTCATCTTCGACAAGGACCTGCGCCCGGACATGAAAGCCACCATCTTCGTGCGCGATGTGCGCATCGAGGACGCCGTGGCGCTGCTGCTGGAGCAGAACCAGCTGCACCAGAAGATCGTCAACGACAACACCCTGCTGATCTACCCCGACTCGCCGCAGAAGACCAAGGACTACCAGGAACTGGTCATGCGCACCTTCTACCTGACCAGTATCGATGCCAACACCGCCTTGAACATGGTCAAGACCATGCTCAAGACCCGCGACGTGTTCGTCGACGAGCGCCTGAACACCCTGACCATGCGCGACACCCCCGACGCCGTGCGTATGGCCGAGAAGCTGCTGCAGTCCCAGGACCAGTCCAACCCGGAAGTGGTGCTGGAGGTAGAGGTGATGGAAGTGGCCCGTTCGCGCATCCTCGACCTCGGCCTGCAATGGCCCAACACCTTCGGCGTGCTCAACGACGAAGGCAACCCGGTCAGTGTGCTCGATCAGCTGCGCGGCATCGATTCGAGCCGCATCAGCATCGCCCCGGCGCCCCAAGCCAAGATCAACGCGGCCGACAAAGACATCAACACCCTGGCAAGCCCAGTGATCCGCGTGAGCAACCGCGAGCAGGCGCGCATCCACATCGGCCAGCGGGTGCCGATCATCAGCGCCACCTCGGTGCCGTCGACCCAAGGCCCGGTGATCACCGAGAGCGTCACCTACCTGGACGTGGGCCTGAAGCTCGAAGTGCAGCCCACCGTGCACCTGAACAACGAAGTGGCGATCAAGGTGGCCCTGGAAGTGAGCAATGCCACCCCTCTGGAGCCGACCCGCCAGGGCACCATCCCGGTACAGGTCGACACCCGCAACGCCCAGACCAGCCTGCGCCTGCACGACGGCGAAACGCAGGTACTGGCGGGCCTGGTGCGCAACGACCTGACCTCCAGCGGCAACAAGATCCCTGGCCTCGGCGACATCCCTGGACTGGGCCGGCTGTTCGGCAGCAACCGCGACGACAAGAGCAAGTCCGAGCTGGTGCTGGCGATCACCCCGCGCATCGTGCGCAACCTGCCGTACCAGAGCCCGTCGGACATGGAGTTCGCCACCGGCACCGAGTCGAGCCTGCAGGTGCGCCAGCAGATGATGGCACCGGTAGCTCAGCCTGAAACCTCGCAACCGGACGCTTCGCAACCGCAAGGTACCGTGGCCACTGTGCCGGCCGCCATCACCCGTCAAGCGGACCCGCTGCCATGAAACGCCAACAGCAGGGCTTCAGCCTGATCGAGGTGGTGCTGACCCTGGTGCTGCTCGGGCTGCTGGCGACCATGGCCGCGCCCCTGACCGAGACCGTGGTGCGTCGCGGCAAGGAGCAGCAACTGCGCGAGGCGCTGTACCAGATCCGCGATGCCATCGACGCCTACAAGCGCGCCTTCGACGCCGGCTACATCGAGAAGCGCCTGGACAGCAGCGGCTACCCGCCGAGCCTGCAGGTGCTGGTCGAAGGCGTACGCGACGTGCGCAGTGCCAAGGGTGCCAAGTTCTACTTCCTGCGCCGCATCCCCCACGACCCGCTGCTGGCGGCCAAGCATGAGGACGAAGGCGGCTGGGGCCTGCGCGCCTACGACAGCAGCGCCGACAACCCACGCGAAGGCCGCGATGTCTTCGACGTGTACTCCAAGGCCAGCGGCAATGGCCTGAACGGCATCCCCTACGGGCAATGGTGACGGCCATGAAACGCAACCGCGGTTTCACCCTGATCGAGCTGCTGGTGGTCATGGCAATCATCGCCACCCTGATGACCATCGCCATGCCGCGCTACTTCAACAGCCTGGAAGCCTCCCGCGAGGCGACCCTGCGCCAGAGCCTGGCGGTGCTGCGCGAGGCCCTGGACCACTACTACGGCGATACCGGCCGCTACCCCGAGTCGCTGGAGCAATTGGTCGAACAACGCTACCTGCGCAACACCCCGGTCGATCCGCTCACCGAGCGCAGCGATGCCTGGAAGCTGGTGCCGCCACCGGAAGGGGTCAGCGGCGGCGTGGCCGATATCAAGAGCGGTGCCACAGGGAGGGCGCGTGATGGCAGCCTCTATGCCGAATGGTAAGGCCTGCGCGGGCTTCACCTACCTGGGTGTGCTGTTCCTGATCGCGGTCAGCAGCATGGCCCTGGCCGCCACCGGGACCCTGTGGGCCACCAATGCCCAGCGCGAGCGTGAGCGCCAGCTGTTGTGGGTCGGCGGCCAGTATGCCCAGGCCCTGCGCAGCTACTACCGCGCCTCGCCAGGCCTGGCTCAGTACCCCCAGGCCCTGGAGGACCTGCTCGAGGACAATCGCTTCCCATCGCCACAGCGGCACATCCGCAGGCTCTACCCGGACCCGGTCACCAACGGCCAGGAATGGGGCCTGCTGCGCTCGGTGGATGGCCGCATCACCGGCGTCTACAGCAGCTCCGATGCCGCGCCGCTCAAGCGCAGCGGCTTCGATGCCCAGTGGTCCGGCTTCGAAGGGCTGGAGCACTACAGCGACTGGCAGTTCGTCGCCGAGCAGCCCTTCGCCGAGGCCGGCGGTGGCGCCCGCACCCACGCCGGCCCAGGAGACACGCCATGAACGCGCGCGCCACCCTGTGTTGCCTGTGCCTGCTGCTGGCCGCCTGGATGCCCACGCCGGCCCGGGCCGGCGCCGAGGACGAAATGATGGGTTTCATCGTCGACAACACCATTTCGCACATTGGCCACGACTTCTACAACGACTTCACCGACCGCCTGCGCGCCACGAGCCGCCTGGACTTTAACCTGGTGGTGCGCGAACGCCCCGACGCCCGTTGGGGCAGCCTGGTGACGGTGGAGTACGAACGCGAGGTGCTGTACCGGCGTTTCCTGCCGCCCAACACCACGCAACTCAAAGACGAGGCCGTCGCGGCGGCGGACCTGGTCAAGCAGCAAATCATCCAGCGCAAGCTGCAACGCCTGCTGCAGGACACCACTGATCTGGAGAGGGACGAGCTATGAACACGCGCATGCCCCGCTGTATCGCCGCCTGCCTGCTGGCCGGCGCCTTCGTCGGCCCCATCCAGGCCACGGAGCTGGTGTATACCCCGGTCAACCCAGCGTTCGGCGGCAACCCGCTCAACGGGACCTGGTTGCTCAACAACGCCCAGGCGCAGAACGACCACGATGATCCGGACCTCAAGGACCGCGCCTCGGCCTTCGCCGGCACCTCGGCCTTGGAGCGCTTCAGCAACCAGCTCGAATCACGGTTGCTCTCGCAGTTGCTGGACAACATCAGCAACGGCACCACCGGCAGCATGTCCACGGACTCGTTCCTGATCGACGTGATCGACGACTCCGGGGCCCTGAGCATCAAGGTCACCGACCGTGCGACAGGGGAAGTCTCGATCATCGAGGTCAGTGGCCTTAACCCCTGAGAGGGAAGGCCGATAGGGGAGAACGACCATGAAACGCCTGCTGAGCACACTGCTGATCCTCGCCACCTTGCAAGGCTGCGGCCTGCGCGAGCCCATGCCCGCCGAACAGGACGGGGCGATCCCGACCCTGACGCCGCGCGCCTCGACCTACTACGACCTGATCAACATGCCACGGCCCAAGGGCAGGCTGATGGCGGTGGTGTACGGCTTCCGCGACCAGACCGGCCAGTACAAGCCGACCCCGGCCAGCTCGTTCTCCACCAGCGTCACCCAGGGGGCGGCCAGCATGCTGATGGATGCGCTCAATGCCAGCGGTTGGTTCGTGGTGCTCGAACGCGAGGGGCTGCAGAACCTGCTGACCGAACGCAAGATCATCCGCGCCTCGCAGAAGAAGCCGGACGTGCCGCTGAACATCCAGGGCGAACTGCCGCCCCTGCAGGCGGCCAACCTGATGCTCGAGGGCGGCATCATCGCCTATGACACCAACGTACGCAGCGGCGGCGAAGGAGCCCGCTACCTGGGTATCGACATCTCCCGTGAATACCGGGTCGACCAGGTCACCGTCAACCTGCGGGCGGTGGACGTGCGCAGCGGCCAGGTGCTGGCCAACGTGATGACCAGCAAGACCATCTATTCGGTCGGGCGCAGTGCCGGTGTGTTCAAGTTCATCGAATTCAAGAAGCTGTTGGAGGCCGAGGTCGGCTACACCACCAACGAGCCGGCCCAGCTGTGCGTGCTTTCGGCCATCGAGGCGGCGGTAGGCCACCTGCTGGCCCAGGGTATCGAGCGCCGGCTGTGGCAGGTGGCGGGCGATGGCAGCGGCGACAAGGCGGTGCTGGACAAGTACCTGAGCCAGTATCAGCAGCAGTAGGGCACTGCTGTCTGATTGTGCAGGAGCTTGTGGGAGCGGGCTTGCCCCGCGATTGGGCCGGGCCCGATATCACCGTCGCCTGGCAAGGGCTTCGCCCTTGATCGCGGGACAAGCCCGCTCCTACAGCGTTCGGAGCTCCGGCTTGTGCCGCGACTGCGTTACCTGGCCTTGCGCAATGTGAGGTTGATCCGCCGCTCCCCCATCCTCGGGTGCACACCAGGCTTGATCGGCATCACCCCGTGATACCTCAGGCGATCCTCGCCACCCCACACCAGCACATCGCCATGGCTCAAGGGTATCCGTTGGGTCCGGTCCGAACGATGCAGCCCGCCGAACAGGAACACCGCCGGCAAGCCCAGGGACAGCGACACGATCGGCTGGCCGAAATCGCGCTCGTCACGGTCCTGGTGCAGGGTCAGGCGGGTGCCGGGCAGGTAATGGTTGATCAGGCAGGCATCGGGCACGAACCCCTCGAAACCGGCTGCATCGGCGGCGCGTGCCGCGAGATCGAGCAGCGCCTGGGGCATCGCCGGCCACGGCTTGCCGGTGCTGGGGTCGGTAGGGCTGTAGCGATAGCCGTGCTCGTCGCTGACCCAGCCCTGGGCACCGCAATTGGTCAGAGCCACGGCCATGTGCAGGCCGCCAGGGGTGCGCATGTGCCGGAAGGGCGCGGCGCGCAGCACCGGGCGCAGGGCATCGAGCAGCGTCTCGACCTCGGCCAGGGCGAAGCCGGGCAGCAGCACGGTATGGCTGGCCAGGCGTTGCGGCTGGGGGCCGAACAGGTCGAGGTCGGACTGGATCATGGTGACGGCGCCGGTTGATGTGCGGCCATTGTAACGTCGTTGCGCGAAGAGGTTTGCCTCAGTTGCTTCGGTGTTTGTGAGATCGCAGGAAAAAGGAACCGCGGCGCCAGGGAGAGGGAACACCGCGGTCCAAGGGGGAGGGGGTTATTGCTGGGTGACGGTGGCCAGGTTGGCGGTGCCGTACTGGGTGATGGTGGCGCTCTGGTTCATGCTGCTCTGGTCTACGAAGGCCTGGTTGTTGGTGCCTCCCTGTGTCACGTAGGCGACGTTGGCGCTGTCGACCTGATTGATGGTGGCTTCGTTACCGCTACCGTACAGCTGGTAGGTGTAGCTCTGGTTGTACTGGCCAGACTGGTCGAGGGTGACCTTGTTGTCGCTGCCGGCGCTCAAGCCTGCGGCATAGTTGTTGTTGTCGCGCTGGTCGGCGATCAGCAGGTTGTCGGTGCCGTTCTGTTCGAAATACAGCTCGTTGTTGCTGTCGGCCTGGTTGGTCAGCATGGTGTTGTCGGTACCTGTCTGGCCGAGCTTGGCGAATTGCTCCATGCCGTTCTGGGTGATGTTCACCGTGTTGCCGTAGCCATTCTGGGTGATCTGCGCCTGCTGGCCCATGCCGAACTGGCCACCTGCGCGGTCGCCTTTCCAGTTGCTGGCCTGGATCTTGTTGCCGTTGCCGGTGGTGCTGATGACCAGGCTGTGGTTGTCGCCGTTCTGGTAGGTGAAGTGCAGGTTGTCATTACCGTTCTGGGTGATGCTGGTGACCGACTGGTTGGTCTCGAACTGGTCCGACCAGCTGGCGTTGCGCTGGCCGCTCTGGGACAGGCTCGCGCTGTTGCCCTGGCCGAAGCTCTGGTCGATGTAGCCTTCGTTGTTCTGGCCTTGCTGATAGACACTGGCGTTGCTGGCGATCTGGGTGTCCTGCCAGACTTCGGCGTTGTGGGCGGTACCGACCTGATGGATCTCCAGCACGCCGCCCAGGCCGTCGCGCTGGTCGCCATAGGCCCAGCTGGCGTTGCTGTTGATCTGCTGGATCTTGATCTCGCCGTTCTCGTGGAACAGGTGTTCGGCGGCGGCACTGTTGCCGGTGCCTTCCTGCTTGATCAGGCTTTTGTTGCCGCTGCCACTGAACAGCTGCTCGACCACCGCATCGTTGCCGCTGCCTTTCTGCTCGGTGGTGGCCTTGGCGCCCATCTGCGAGTCCTGGAACACCTGCGAGCGGTTGCCCACGCCGTCCTGGATCTGCAATGACTGGTTCTCCGCGCCCAGGGACTGGCTGGCGAAGTTGTCGTTGCCGCTGCCGCCGGACTTCTGGATCAGCGTGCTGCCGTTCTCGAAGATCTGGTCGCCGTAGCCGGCGTTGTAGGAGCCGGTGGCGGTTTGCTCGATCTGGCTGGTGCTGGTGTCCTGCACCGCCATGTGGTTGTGGCCCAGGCCCGTCTGGTCCTGGATGATCGTGGCGTTCGGTGCCAGGTTCTGCAGCACTTCGGCGATGTTCTCGGTGCCCTGCTGGGACTGTTCCGAAACGCTGTCTGTGGCCATGGCCTGGCCGGCGACCGCCAGGACAATGGCGGCGCTTAAGGGAGCGAGCTTGAACATGGTGGTGCCTCCAGGTCTATCGGTATTGGGTGATCTGAACGTATTGGCCGTTGCCGGCCTGGGTCACGGCGCTGGTCAGCCCCGTGCCGCGTTGTTCGATGCTGGCGTTGTTGTAGTTGCCGATCTGTTCGATCGACGCGCTGTTGTTGCTGCCGCTCTGGCGGATCGCGGCGTTGTTGCCCTGGCCCTGCTGGACGATTGTGGCCATCAGGTCGCTGCCTTCCTGCAGGATGTAAGCTTCCTGCGCGTCCCCGGCCTGGACGATCCGGCCCAGCAGGGCCTGGCCGTTCTGGTCGAGGGCGGCGCGGTTGCCCGAACCCTGCTGCTCGATCACCGCCACCTGGCCGGCGCCGGCCGGCAGCAGGCGCACGATCACCGGTTCGCCGAGGTCGCTGCCGACCGCAAGGTCAGCGTTGTCCATCAGGTCATCGGCCCAGCTTGGCTGGAGGGCCTGGCCCGCCAGGGCCAGGCAGAGCAGCAAGGGGTTCAGGCGTTTCATGGCGTCCTCCTTGGGCTACTGCACGACCACCGGTACGGTGCGCGTGGTGCCCTGGCTGGTGGTGGCGGTCGCCGTTGGGTTGGCCGATGGCACGATGGTGGTGCTATTGCTCACCACCAGGCGCCAGCGCCCGGTCAGCGGCACCGGCACGCTGCCAAGGGTCACCAGGCCGGTCGGGGTGGTCACCTGCACCGTGACGGTGTTACCGGTGACCACCGAGGACGTACCACTGATGTCCCAGTTGAAGCGGTTGTTGGAGCGCGCCGTGACGGTTGCCGCAGTGACCGTGAAGGTCTCCTGGGCCGGACGTGGCGACACCTGTACCGTTACCGTCCCGGCGCTGGAGCGCGCACCCACCGAGTCACGCGCCACATAGGTGAACGTTGTGGTGAAGGGCGTGAGGACCAGGGCCGGTGGGGTGTAGGTGACCGTGCTGCCGTTGTGGGTCACCGTGCCGCGCAGCAATGCCGGTTGGGTGACACTGTCGATCACCAGCGGTAGGTTGCCTTCAGGGTCGGTGTCGTTGGCCAGGACGTTGATGGTCAGCGGTACGCCCAGGGTTGCCGCGCTGTCGGCGACAGCGGTGGGTGCCTGGTTGGGCGCGACGTTGACGGTGACGGTGGTCACTTCCGACTTCAGGCCCTTGGCGTCCTGGGCGCGGTAGCTGAAGGTGGCAGGGAACGCGGTGGTGGCGTCAGGTGGCGGGGTATAGGTGACCGCCGTACTGCCGTTGGCCACTACCGAGCCGAGGCCGGTGCCGGGTTGGGTGAGGTCGGCGATGACCAGCGGCACGTTGCCGTCCGGGTCGCTGTCGTTCTCCAGCAGGTTGAGGGTGATGGGCACCCCGACACTGGTGCTGGCGACATCGGCCTGGGCCAGCGGTGGCTGGTTCTCGGCCGCGACCGGCGCAGTGCCGACCACCACCACCGGCTCGACATCGCTGCCACCGGCGGCGGACTTCACCGTGACGCTGGCCGGGGGCTGGGCCAGGTCGTTGACCGTCAGGGTCTGCACGATGCCGCCCTTGGACAGGCGGCCATAGCCTTGTGCGACCAGGTCCGGCACCTGCACTTCGTCGCTGGAGCTGGCCTCGATCACCAGGCGTTTGGTGGCCCAGTCGAAGCGTGCGGTGTTGACTTTCACCACGTCGGTGAGCTTGCTCGACAAGGCCGTCGGCCGGGTGTCCGGGTCAGGGCTGGTCGCGGTCACCACTACCACCGAGGGCGGCGCTTCCTGGTTGAGCTGTTGGCCGAAGAACAGGCCGTTGCTGTCGGGCAGCAGGTCGAACTGGCAGGGCGTCGCGGGCGAGCCGACCAGTGCCAGGCCAAAGCGCATGCACACGCTGGCATCGCCCGGGGCCTTGGCGAAGACTTCGACGCGGGTGCCATTGCCGTTGCGCTGGTAGGTGGCGCGCTCCAGAGTCGCAGGCGTCTGGGCCCGTGGGTCGAGGACCTTGCCGGAGAGGCTGAAGACATTGGTCTGGATGGTCCCGGCCGGGCCTTCGATGCGCACGAAGTTGGTGTCGAACGGGCTGCCGATGACCTCCTGGGAGAGGTTTGGGTCGCCGACGAAGGACTCGAGCGCGCCGGTGTCCGGGTTGATCTCGGTATACAGCGCCCCGCTGGCATTACGCAGGAACGGCCCGACATCGCCCCGCAAGGCACCGCTGAAGTCGCCTGGCGCACCGATGCCGATATCGCGAGTGATGTTGATCGCCCGCCGGCCAGGGGTGTTGACCACGACTGTCTCGACGCCATACGGGTGGGTGATGGTGTAGGTACCGGCGGTAGGGACCGAGGCGCGGATACGGATACGGGCGAAACTCTGCTGGTCGCCATCGACCGGGTTCTCGGCGGCGAAGGCGGCTTCGATACCGGCGACATAGACCTCCAGTTCATAGCCGCTGTTGCCGACTGCAGGGATATCGGTCTCGGCCAGGAACCAGAACATCTCCGGTGGCCAGTTGTCCGGGAACACCAGGGGCAAGGTGTCGTCGTACACGCCAGGCTCTGGCAGGAGGGTGCACATATAGGCCGGTGCACCTGGCGCGCCCGGTGCCCGTGAGCTGGTGGCACGCGACTGGCACAGCTCCAGGGACAGGCCGCTGGCGTCCTTGTACCACATCGGGTAGCCACCGGTGGCAAGGGTGTAGGGGCCTGGGTCGACCTCGGTGAGCGTGGCCCAGGCCGCGCCGGAGAGGGTAAGGGAAAGCCCGGCTGCGTACAGCGCGCGGCGTGGCCAAGTATTCATGCTGCCTCCTTGAAGGCGGGGCCTTTGTCTGTTCATGGCACCAGCACCACGTCTTCGCTGTCGCTGCCGCCATGCGCGCTGGTGACTTGCACCGTGGCCGGCGGAAGTGGCGAAAGCCCACGGGTGAGCGTCTTCACCGCACCTTCGCCGCCGAGGTCGCCGATCAGCGCGCCGTTGCCGGTGTGGGCCGTGAGAGTCGGCGGCGCTGTCTCGTCGCTGGTGGCAGCGACCAGGGTCAGCTCGGCCCTGGACAGGCTGTATTCGGCGCGGGTGATGGTCACCAGATCGGTCAGCGCCAGGTTGGCGCTGGTGGCGCTGCTGGTGGGGATGGCCACGCTGTTGTCGGCGGTGATCCCAAGGCTGGTGGGCAACGTCGGGTCAAGCGCCGACTGGGCATACCAGGTGCCGGTGCCATTGGCTTCGGTCAGTGCCAGGTTGGGCGTCTGGCTGGTCAGGGTGACCGTGGCCGGCGGTGGCGGGGCCATGACGAAGACATCCTGCTGAGCGCGCAGGTCGCCATTCTCGAAGTGCCGTGAATAGGTGCTGCGCTGAGGCAGCAGCGGGGTCGGCAGGTTGACCATGGACAGCTTGCCGGACACGGCGAACAGTTCGGTGCGCAGATCCAGGCCATTGGGCCCTTCGATGCGCACGTAGTTGGTATTGAACGGGCTGCCGGTCACGCGCTCTTCCAAGTTGGGGTCGCCCACGAACTGCTCGCTCGCGCCGGTTTCCGGGTTGGTTTCGGTGTAGGGGCCGTTGACGCTGCGCAGGAACGGCCCGACATCGCCCTTGAGCGCGCCGGTGAAGTTGCCCGGTGAGCCGATGCCGATGTCGCGGGTCATGTTGATCGCCCGTGTACCCGGGGTGGTCACGTCGAACACCTCGACGCCGTAGGGGTGGGTGATGATGTAGGTCCCGGCGGTCGGTACGTCGACTCGGATGCGTATCCGGGCGAAGCTGATCTGGTCGCCTTCCTTGGGCTCCTCGGCACTGAACGCCGCCTCGATTGCCGAGACGTAGCCCAGGTCGATGCCCCGGGCGGCATCGACGATGGAGGCGTCACCGGTGAACCAGAAGGCTTCGTCGGGGAAGTTGGTGGGGAAGGCGATCGGCTTGGTGTCGTCGAACACGCCGGGCGTTGGTAGCAGCGTGCACATGTACGACGGCGCGCCGGGGGCACCGGGCGCCCGGGAGCTCACCGCCTTGGACAGGCACAGGTCGAGCGTCCGGCCATGGGTGTCCTGGTACCAGGCGGCGAAGCCGCCGTTCTCGGGTAGGGGAGCGCCCTGGTCGACCGCATTGAGCGCAGCCTGGGCCGGAAGCTGGAGCATGCTGGCGAAGATCGCCACTGCCAGCGGGTGGGGTGTCAATCGGTGCATGAGTCAAACCCTCCTGCAAACGGGCCCATGGGTTGGGGCGTCTGATGAGGGATCGGCAACAGCCGTGCCAATTTTTCGATAGGTCGCTTGAATGGCTCTAGGACGGAGGTTACAGAGGGGCTTCGCGTTGCGGTTGCAGGGAGCGGCGGTGGGCTGTGGTCCCCAGCATTGGGGAATGCCGGGGGGCAACATCACCCGTTGTAGCGTCGGCCAGTGGAAGATAACCCAGCCGTCCTTGTGGGAGATTCTATGGTGCTGGACAAGCTCAAATTGCCCTAGGTTGGTTTAATACTTCTCAGCCGTACAAATACGGCCTAGGCTGTCGCCAGCTCCCATCGAGATTGCGCGGCTCCCAAAACTTGCGAAATCCCTGTGGGCTTGTCCCGCGATCAGTCCGGCCCAGGCAGCTTATTCTTCCAGCCGTTCGGGGCTGTTGAAATTGCTCAATCTTGCATCGTCCTCGGCACACGCGTACCCCTGCACCGACCCGCGCAACAGCGCCTTCTGCAAACTGCGCTCGCCCTCCCGCCAGGCCTGCTCCAGCACCGGCAATACCTTGCGCGGCAACACACTGAACATCGGCTGCCAATAGCCACCTTGGCGCACCATGGCCGGGCTGTCGTGTTCGACGGCCAAGCGCAGCAGGCCCTCGATCAATGCCCGGTCGACCTGGGGCGCGTCGCAGGCCAGCAGCACCACCCACGCATGCCGCGCCACCGCGAGCCCAGCGATCACACCGGCCAACGGCCCGGGGAAATCCGCCTCGGCATCGGACACCAACTGGTCGGCATAGCCCCGATAGGCCTCGTGGTTGCGATTGCAGGAAATCACCACATCGTCGCACAGCGGCCTCACCGCCCGTTGTACGTGCGCCACCAGCGGCTCGCCCCGCCAGGGCAGCAGGCCCTTGTCGCGCCCGCCCATGCGCTGGCCGCGACCGCCGGCAAGAATCAAGGTGGAGCAAGGGGGCAGGGCAGTGGACATGAAAAAGGGTTCCAGGCAGTTGATGCCGGGAACCCTCCCATGTCAGGCCGGTGTTGTCCAGTCAGGCTTGGTGGGTCACTGCCTGGCTGTCCTTGGCTTGGCGTCGCCGGGCAAGGCGCATCACCACCACGAAGAACACTGGCACGAACACCACCGCCAGGGTGGCGCTGAGCATGCCGCCGATCACACCGGTGCCGATGGCCTGCTGGCTCGCCGAGCTTGCCCCGGTGGCGATCGCAAGCGGCACCACGCCGAGGATGAACGCCAACGAGGTCATCACGATCGGCCGCAGGCGCAGGCGGGCGGCCTGTACGGCCGCGCCTACCGGGTCCTGGCCTTGGTCGACCAGGCTCTTGGCGAACTCGATGATCAGGATGGCGTTCTTCGCCGACAGGCCGATCAGGGTGATCAGGCCGACCTTGAAGAACACGTCGTTGGGCATGCCACGCAGGGTGACCGCCAGGACCGCTCCGAGCACGCCCAGGGGCACCACCAGCAGCACGGCGGTGGGGATCGACCAGCTCTCGTACAACGCCGCCAGGCACAGGAACACGACCAACAGCGACAGGGCCATCAGCAAGGGGGCCTGGCTGCCGGACAGGCGCTCCTGCAGCGACAGGCCGGTCCACTCCAGGCCGGCGCCGGCTGGCAGCTGGTCGACCAGGCGCTGGATCTCGGCCATGGCCTCGCCGGAGCTGTAGCCGGCGGCGGGCTCGCCGGAAATCGACACCGCCGGGTAGCCATTGTAGCGGGTCAGCTGCACCGGGCCGCTGACCCACCGGGCCTGGACGAAGGCGCCCAGGGGCACCATCTTGCCGCTGCTGTTGCGCACGTGGATCTTCAGCAGGTCTTCCACCTGGCTGCGCTGGTCGCCCTCGGCCTGCACTACCACCCGCTGCATGCGGCCCTGGTTGGGGAAGTCGTTGACGTAGTTGGAGCCCACGGCAGTATCGAGCACCGCGCCGATGTCGGCGAACGAGACCCCCAGGGCATTGGCCTGGCGGCGGTCGATCTCCAGCTGCACCTGCGGGCTCTCGGCCAGCGAGGCCTCGCGCACGTTGACCAGCACCTTGCTCTTGCGGGCGTTGGCCAGCAGCTCGTCACGTGCCGCCATCAACGCCGCGTGGCCCATGCCGCCACGGTCCTGCAGGCGGAACTCGAAGCCGGTGGACTCGCCCAAGCCGTCGATCGGCGGCGGCAAGACCGAATAGGCCACCGCGTCCCTGAGCTGACTGAAGGCTGCGGTGGCCCGGTCGGCGATCGATTGCGCGCTGTCGTCGGCGCCGCGCTCGGACCAGTCCTTGAGCGTGGTGAACGCCAATGCTGCGTTCTGCCCGCTGCCCGAGAAGCTGAAACCCAGGATCAGTGTGGTGTTGCCAACGCCTGGCTCTTCGGCATTGTGCGCCTCGATCTGTGCGGCCACCTGCTCGGTGCGCATGCGGCTGGCCCCGGGCGGCAGCTGGATGTCGGTGATGGTATAGCCTTGGTCCTCGGTGGGCAGGAAGGCGGTCGGCAATTGGCTGAAGCCGTAGCCAAGCACCGCCAGCAGCGCCCCGTATACCAGCAGGTAGCGGCCGCTGCGCGCCAGGGCGTGTTCCACCCAGCGCTGATAGCCGTTGCTCATGCCCTCGAAGCGCCGGTTGAACCAGCCGAAGAAGCCCTTGCGCTCATGGTGCTCGCCCTTGGCCCCCGGCTTGAGCAGGGTGGCGCACAGGGCAGGGGTCAGGCTCAGGGCGAGGAATGCCGAGAACAGGATCGACACCGCCATGGACACCGAGAACTGCTGGTAGATCACGCCCACCGAGCCTTTCATGAAGGCCATCGGCAGGAACACCGCCACCAGCACAAGGGTGATGCCGACGATGGCCCCACTGATCTGGCCCATGGCTTTGCGCGTGGCCTGCTTGGGTGGCAGCCCTTCCTCGGCCATGATCCGCTCGACGTTCTCCACCACCACGATGGCGTCGTCCACCAGAATGCCGATGGCCAGGACCATGCCGAACAAGGTCAGCACGTTCACCGAGAAGCCCAGCGCCAGCATGGTGGCGAAGGTGCCCATCAGCGCCACCGGCACCACCAGGGTCGGGATCAGCGTATAACGCAGATTCTGCAGGAACAGGAACATCACCGCGAATACCAGCAGCATGGCCTCGAACAGGGTGCTGATCACCTGCTGGATCGAGACCTTGACGAATGGCGAGGTGTCGTAGGGGATGTCATAGCGCACGCCCTCGGGGAAATAGCCCGAGAGCTCCTCCATTTTCGCCCGCACCAGGGTCGCGGTCTCCATGGCATTGGCGCCGGGGGACAGTTGCACGCTGAAGGCAGTGGACGGCTTACCGTTCAGGCGCGTGCCGTACTGGTATTCCTGGGCGCCGATCTCCACCCGGGCGACGTCGCCGATGGTCACCGTGGAGCCGTCGGGGTTGGCACGCAGGACGATCGCGGCGAACTCCTCGGGCGCGCTCAGCTGGCCCTTGACCACCACGTTGGCGGTGATTTCCTGGGTGCTGCGCCCCGGCAGGTCGCCGATGCTACCCGGAGCCACCTGGGCGTTCTGCGCGGCGATGGCCGCGGCCACATCGTCGGGCGTGAGGTTGAAGCCAATCAGCTTCTGCGGGTCGATCCACACCCGCATGGCGCGCTCGGAGCCATACAGCTGGGCCTTGCCCACGCCCTTCAAGCGGCGGATCTCGTTCATCACGTTGCGTGCGAGGATGTCCGAGAGGGCCGTCTCGTCGAGGCTGCCGTCCTCGGAGGTGAGGGTGGCCAGGAGCAGGAAGCCCGTGGACACCTTCTCCACCTGCAGGCCTTGCTGGGTCACCGGCCGGGGCAGGCGTGACTCGACCACCTTCAGGCGGTTCTGCACATCCACCTGGGCCAGGTCCGGGTGGGTGCCTGGCTCGAAGGTGGCAGTAATGGTCGCGCTGCCCAGGCTGCTCTGGGACTCGAAGTACAGCAAGTTGTCGGCACCGTTGAGCTCCTGCTCGATCAGGCTGACCACGCTTTCATCCAGGGTCGCCGCCGAGGCGCCCGGGTAGACGGCGTAGATCTCCACCTGGGGAGGCGCCACGTTGGGGTACTGGGCCACCGGCAACTGCGGAATGGCCAAGGCCCCGGCCAGGAGAATGAACAGCGCGACCACCCAGGCGAACACCGGGCGGTCGATGAAGAACTGCGGCATGGATCAGGCCCTCACTGGCCGTTGTGCTGGACGATGGGCAGGCCATCCTGGGGCAGGGCGACCTGGACCTGGTCGCCGGCCTTGACGTGTTGCAGGCCCTCGATCACCACGCGCTCGCCGGGTGCCAGGCCCTCGCTGACGATCCAGCGGTCGCCCTGGGCGTTGCCGAGCACCACCTGGCGTTCGCTGATGCGTTGCTGTGGGTCGACGACCAGCACCTTCGGCACCCCGGCGCTGTCGCGCAGGATGGCCCGCTGCGGCACGCTGATACCTTTGGGTTGCACGGCCTGCTCAAGGCGCACGCGCACGTAGCTGCCGGGCAACAGGTCCAGGTCCGGGTTGGGGAACTCGCTGCGCAGGGTGATCTGGTTGGTGCTCGGGTCGACGCTGATGTCGGAGAACAGCAGCTTGCCCGGCAGCGGGTAGGCGCTGCCGTCGTCCTGGATCAGCGTGGCCCGGGCCTGGTCCTGGCCGACCTGTTGCAGCTCGCCGGCGCGCATGGCACGGCGCAGGGCATTGAGATCGCGGGTCGACTGGGTGACGTCGGCATGGATCGGGTCCAGTTGCTGGATGATCGCCAGCGCCGTGGTCTCGTTCTGGCCGACCAGTGCACCTTCGGTGACCAAGGCACGGCCGATACGTCCGGAGATCGGCGCGGTGACCGTGGCATAGCCCAGGTTCAGGCGGGCCCGTTCAAGGGCGGCCTTGGCTTGCGCGACTTCGGCGCCGGCCTGCAGGAAGGTGGCCCGGGCGTTGTCGTATTCCTGGCGACTGACCGCCTTGTCGTCGACCAGCTCGCGGTAGCGCTGCTCCTGCAGGCGGGCCTGGTACAGGTTGGCCTCGGCCTTGGCCAGGGTCGCGCGGGCGCTGTCGTGGTCGGCCTTGAACGGCGCAGGGTCGATCAGGAACAGCACGTCGCCCTGCTTGACGTCACTGCCCTCGCGATACACACGCTTGAGCACCACGCCGGCCACCCGGGCACGGACCTCGGCAGTACGGGGGGCGAGGATACGCCCACTGAGTTCGGTGCTGATGGCCAGGGGCTGGACCTGCACCGTTTCCACCCGCACCTGGGGGGCGGGCGCCTGTTCATCCTGGTCGGTGGCGTCGTCGCAACCGGCCAGCGACAAGGTCAGCAGCGCCAGGAGCGCCAGTGGGCGCAGGCGAAAGGGAAGGGAAATGGACATACGGATCTTCCAGAAATGACAGTGCCTATGCTAAGGCAGCCGCTGCGCGCCTGGCTGTGAAGCTCTGTAGGGCGAATGTGAAAAAGTGTAAGAATTGGCGTTGATCGTGCGTGGATTCTATATCCTGCCTCATCACCAACCCTGTTCCTTCCTCACCTCTATGCCGAACATTCTCCTGGTCGAAGACGACAGCGCCCTGTCCGAACTGATCGCCAGCTACCTGCAACGCAACGACTTCCATGTCCGGGTGATCGCCCGGGGCGACCATGTGCTGGAGGAGTTCCGCCGGCAACGGCCGGACCTGGTGGTGCTCGACCTCATGCTCCCCGGCCTGGACGGCTTGCAGGTGTGCAGGTTGCTGCGCCAGGAGTCGCAGACCCTGCCCATCCTCATGCTCACGGCCCGCGATGACAGCCATGACCAGGTATTGGGCCTGGAGATGGGCGCCGACGACTACGTCACCAAACCCTGCGAGCCGCGGGTGCTGCTCGCCCGGGTGCGCACCCTGTTGCGCCGCAGCAGTGTCAACGAGCCTCGGCTGGACAGCGACCTGATCCAGGTCGGCGGGCTGCGCATCGACCTGGCTGAACGCGTGGTGACCTGGCGGGGCGACGAAGTGGAGTTGTCCAGCGGCGAGTACAACCTGCTGGTGGTGCTGGCGCGCAACGCCGGCGAGGTGCTCAGCCGCGACCGCATCCTCCAGCAACTGCGAGGCATCGAGTTCAACGGCACCGACCGTTCGGTGGACGTGGCGATCTCCAAGCTGCGGCGCAAGTTCGACGACAACGCCGGCGAAGCCCGCAAGATCAAGACCGTCTGGGGCAAGGGCTACCTGTTCAGCCGGGTCGAGTGGGAGTGCTGATACGCCATGCTTAAGATCCTGGTGCGCCTGTACCTGGTGATCATCGCCGCCTATGCCGGGGCGATCTTGTTCATCCCCGACTCTATCGTCGCGCTGTTCCATGACCGTTTCATGGCCTACAACCTGGAGCAGACCAAGGGCGTGCAGTCGTTGATCGTCCGCCAGTTCCGCCAGGCACCGCCCGATCAATGGCCAGCGGTCGAGCAGCAATTGGCGCAGAGCTTTGCCCCCCTGGAGGTGAAGCTGCTGCCCATGGCCCAGGCGGGGCTTACGGTGCAGGAGCAGGCTCGCCTGGAACACGGCCTGAACGTGGTACGTATCGGCGACTGGGGTTATTACGACACGGCCCTGGCCCCGCTGGACTCGCAATGGCTGGTGAGCCTGCACACCCCGCCTGACCCGATCGACATCAACCTGCTGTCCTGGGGCGTCACGGTGTTGATCGGTGCCGCCCTGCTGGGCTGCCTGCTGCTGTGGGTATGGCCGCATTGGCGCGACCTGGAGCGCCTCAAGGAAACCGCCAGGCGCCTGGGGCAGGGGCAGATGTCCGAACGTACGCACATTTCGCCACGCTCGAACATCGGTGAGCTGGCGGGGGTATTCGACACCATGGCCAGCGACCTGGAGCGCCACGTCAACCAGCAGCGCGAGCTGCTCAATGCGGTGTCCCACGAGCTGCGCACCCCCTTGACCCGCCTGGACTTCGGCCTGGTGCTGCTGTTCGACGAAGTGCCGCCGGCCAGCCGCAAGCGCCTGCTGGAGCTGGTGGGGCACGTGCGCGAGCTGGATGAACTGGTGCTGGAGCTGTTGTCCTACAGCCGCCTGCAGAATGCCGACCAGGCGCGTGAACGGGTCGAGGTGTCGTTGCTGGAACTGGTCGACAGTGTGCTGGGTGGGTTCGTCGAAGAGCTCGACGGCCGGGGTATTCAGTGGGAGGTGCGCGCCGAGGACAACCTGCCACGGTTCGTCCTGGACCCCAGGCTGACTGCCCGTGCGGTGCAAAACCTGGTGCGTAACGCCATGCGTTACTGCGATGAAAGCTTGCTGCTGCGTCTGCGCCGTGAGGATGATGGCGCCTGTTTGTTGACCGTGGAAGACGACGGCATCGGCATTCCGCCTGAAGAGCGTGAGCGGATCTTCCAGCCGTTCTACCGCCTCGATCGCAGCCGCGACCGTAACACTGGCGGTTTCGGACTGGGCTTGGCGATCAGCCGCAGGGCCATCGAAGGGCAGGGCGGGTCCTTGACTGTGGCGCAGTCGGCCCTGGGGGGAGCGCAGTTCAGGATTCGCCTGCCGGCAGGATAGCCTGTAACGCCCCAATCGCGGGACAAGCCCGCTCCAACAGGGATTTCGCCAGTCTTGAGAGCGGCAGCAATCTCGGTGAGCTGGCGACAGCCTGCGATGGGCTGCAAAGCAGCCCCAAGCCTTCAAACGGTGGAGCCCCTCCAGACTCGAGGGGCCGCTTTGCGGCCCATCGCAGGCTCCGCTAGCTCCCACCAAGCGAGCGGAGCCTGGGCCGTATTGGCACGGCTGAGCAGTATTAAACCAACCGCAGGCAATTTGGGCTTGTCCAGCACCATAGAAATCTCCCACAAGGACCGCACTGCCCATGACACAGTGGGAGATCGTCCAACTCTCTTGAGCCGGGCCTGCTAGGCACCTTTTGCCAGCCTGGTCGTCCATAGCACGAAGCGGTCCTTGCCGGCGTGCTTGGCCTCGTACAAGGCCTGATCAGCCCGCACCAACGCCATGCTCAGCGTGTCGCCATGATCGACCCGGGCCAGGCCAATGCTGATCGTCACCGGGTAGCGGCTGGCATCCTCGCGCACCTGCCGGCACAGAGCCTCGGCCTCACGCTCGGCGCCCGGTTGGTCCAGCCCCTGGAAGAAGATGGCGAACTCCTCGCCGCCGAGCCGGGCGAACTCATGCTGCCCCATCGTCGCACGGATGTGCCCGGCCACGCGTTTGAGCACCACGTCGCCCGTGTCGTGGCCGAAACGGTCGTTGACCTGCTTGAAGTTGTCGATGTCGACCATCGCCAGGTACTGCCCCGGTGCGCCACCTTGCAGATGGCGCTCGGCCCTTGCCATGAAGGCCCGGCGGTTGGGGATCTCGGTGAGGGTGTCGAGGTAGGCCTGGTCCAACAACACCTTGGACAGGTAGTAGTTGTACAGTTTGGCCTGGCGCATGCGCAGGTAGGTATAGATGACCAGCCCGCACAGGAATACCGCATAGCTGAGCAGCATCGCGCCCTCGAGCTCCAGCACGGCGATGCGTGTGTGGTAGAAGGGGTTGAGCACCAGCCAGGTGACCGCCATGGCGCAGAAGAACGACCAACTGCGCACCGGCAGCACCGAGACGCTGTAGAGCACCGTCGATACGCCCAGCACCAGCCAAACTGGCCGCAAGGCGATGGGGATGCCCTCGATCACCAGACGCATGGCCAGGGTGATCGCGGCGACGAATGCCAGGTTGAGCAGGTCGAAATGCTGGCTCTTGCGGATGACGCCGAGTATCGCGGTAAGGGCGCACAGCAGACCCAGGAACAGCACCGAGAGCCAGGTGAAGCCTTGCTGGCCCAGATAGCTCACGATCAGGTCGAAGATCAACCAGATGACAATGCTGATGCAAAACACCAGCAGGCAGAAGCGCTGCATGGCCTCGAATTCATGCTGGCGGAATTCGGCACGCAGGGCTGCCGGTACCGTCTGCCTGCGCACATGCGCTTCGATGGTCTTGAACATGGTCGCCAGAAGTTTCCTCAAGGATGTCGGTGCTGGCGCCATCGCGGGCAAGGCCGCTCCCACCGGGCTGCACCGCCCTCGACCGCTGTGGGAGCGGCGGTCCGACTTGTCCCGCGATGGACCCTCGCTCAATTCAACGGCAGCGCACGCGCCCAAGGTCGGTACCGCAAGGCGAACACCGCTTCGGCATGGCACCCTCCAGTCAACGCCGGTTGTGCCGGCTCGGCGCGAAACGGCTGGCCCGGGGCGCTGACCTGGCGGAATGCCTCGCGCACGATACCCACGCGGCAGGGCAAGGCCTGCTCATAGCCTTGGCGGACCTGCGCCGGCAGGCGAGCGGTGCCCGCGCCGTCCTGCCACCACACAGTCAAGCCCAGCTCGGCCAGTTGGTCCAGCCAGGTCGCGTTGACCCGCGGCGCCAGGTGCCCGGCGCTGAAGGCGCTCAGGTGCAACGGCTGGTCCAGCTGCCGGTTGAAGGCCTGCAATTGACGATGCAGCGCGTCGCGGCGGCTGGCTTCGTGAAAATGCAGGTCGTCCAGTTCCAGGGGCAGGTACCAGCCCGCGACGGGCAGGTCCCAGTGCAGGCGGACCTGGTTGTACTGGGTCAGGGCGCGACCCAATTGGGCCTTCCAATAGTTGGCCAGGCCCTCGCCATCGAGTTCTTCCAGACGTTGGTAGTAGGCCGGGTCCATATATAACCCCAGCACCAGTTCCAGCCCCTGGGCCTGGGCTTCGCGCAAGCTGTTGGCCAGCCAGCCCTGGGCGCCGCCGAAGTCGCTGTCGCCATAGGCGGTCCACTGGACGATGAGGGTCTTGCCTCCTTGGGCCTTGGTGTCCCGCCACAGCTGTTGCCACTGGCTGGGCGTCACGGCGGCGTCGCGGTTGAGTGGCTGGTAGAACAGACG
The DNA here is from genome assembly GCF_056725765.1 of Pseudomonas shiyinii. Taxonomy (NCBI): domain Bacteria; kingdom Pseudomonadati; phylum Pseudomonadota; class Gammaproteobacteria; order Pseudomonadales; family Pseudomonadaceae; genus Pseudomonas; species Pseudomonas shiyinii. The sequence continues at coordinate 2,132,161 of NZ_CM161522.1, forward strand.
CTGGTCGGCCACGGCCGGCAGGCACAGGGCGAGCATGCAAATCACCAGAATCGTGCGCATCAGAAGGTCAACTCCACACCCAGCAGCACGCCATTGGCGCGCTCGTAGAGGTTGCCGCCCAGCGACTGCTGGTATTCGGCGCGTACTTTCAGTGAGCCACGGTAGGCATTGTAGCGGTCGTCGTCGAACCACCACTGCCAGCGTACGCCCACGCCCGTGCGCAGGTCCTGGCGCCAGTCGTTGCTCGGGTCCTGGCTGGCGAACTCGAGGAAACCATAGGGCATGACCGTCTGTGGTGAGTTGCCAGGCAGTTTCCAAGCGTGGCCTTGCTGGTAGCGCGACAACCACGCATGGTCGCCGGCGCGGGTCCACCAGGCGGCATCCAGGTAGAGGAAACGCTCGTTCCATTGGTCCTCGTCCACTCGCCAGTCGTTGCGCCAATCGCCCTGGTCGAGGAACGAAGCGGTGGCCCGCAGCAGCAGGTCATTGCTCGATTCGGCATGGTGGCGCAGGTCGCCCCAGTTGCCGCCCACCTTGGCCGGGCTGAGCAGCTCCCCCAGGCTCAGCCCATTGTAGTGGTCGCTATCGACCTGGCGCTGGTGATAGAGCTCGGCATACAGGTTGAGGTTGGCCTGGCCGAACGGCTTGTAGCGCAGGCCGACGCCGGCGCCCAGGCTCTGGGCGTAGTCGGTGCGGCTCTGGCCGCCGAACAGCACGCGGCCATAGACCGACAGGGTGCTGCCGTTGCGGCTGGGCTCTTCGCCCAGGGCATGGTCCCACATGGCGATCTGCACGTTCTGCGAACGGGCCCGCCGCTCGGTGCTGCGTGCCCCGTTCTCGAGAAACTTGTCGTTGGTCGAGGTGCCGGCGGGCGACCAGGTGCTGGCCAGGGTGACTGTGTCACGCCGCGACAGCGTTTCGTGGGCTCGGCGCTGGCGGTACTTGCGGGCCTCGAGGCTACCGTATTCGTCGTCACCGTCCACCAGGTTCTGTTCCACGTCGATGACCCGGCGCAGCTCACGGCGTGCCGCAGCGCTGTCCTCGGCTTCGTCGTAACGCAGCGCCAGGGTCTCGCCCAGGCGGTAGTCCTCGGGGAAGTCGCGGGTGGCTCGCTCCAGGTAGGGAATGGCGGCCAGGCGTTGCTGCCTGTCCGCCGAACCCGCCAGGCGCATGCCATAGTCGGCTCGGTAGCGTGGCTGGTCGGGTGCCAGGCGCACGGCCTCGGCCAGCCAGGCCGTTGCCTGGGCACTGTCGCCGGCCTGCTGTGCGGTGTTGGCCGCGGCGTAGTAGTGATCCGCGCGGGGGGTATGGGCCAGGGCCTGGCGCTGGAATTCCAGGGCCTCAGCCGGGTTGCCCTGGCGCTGGGCAATGGCGGCGCCCAGGGCCCAGTCGTCGGCGCTCTGGTGGGCGGCTGCGTCCCAATGAGCACGGGCTGCGCTGGCATCACCGGCATTGAGCGCGCCCTGGGCGGCGGTCATCCGCGCGTTGTCGTTCCAGGCGTCGGCAGGCAGGTTGCGCCAGATAGGCGCGGCGGCTTCGGAATCGCCGGCAGCTTCCAGGGCATAGGCCAACGGCAGGCGGCTGCCCGGGTCGCCCAGGCGTTCGGCGGCCTGGTAGTAGACCACTGCCTGCCCGGGCTGGCCGGGCATGGCGCAACGCCCCAGGGCGCGGTACTGGCCGGCCTCGGTGGGCGTGGGCACCGCCTGGCGTACGGCGTCGCATTGGCCGGCCTCGGCCAGTCGGCCCAGCAGCTGGGCACGGGTGCCGGCATCGACTCGGGGCACCAGGCCCAGCATGCGCCGGGTATCCAGGGGCGCGTCGTTGCGGGCGTAGAGGTTGCCCAGGCGTTGCAGCAGACTCGCTGTCAGGCGGCCCTGGCGGCGATCGTAGGCGGGTACCAGCAGCTGTCGGGCGCGGTCCGGGTGGCCTTGTTCGAGCAACAGGTAGCTGGCCTGTTCGAGGGCGGCCAGGTCGCCGGTCTGGCGATAGCGCTGCTCCCATTGCGCGGCGGTACGCGGCTGGGGCGGGGCAGGCGGGTCGCCATACAGGCGCTGCTTGAGCACCGCATGGGCATGCGGGTCGGCGCTGGCACTGCAGTCTGCGAACTGTTCTCGGGCCTGTTGCGGGTCGTGACGGGAAAGCCAGTCGACGGTTTCCAGGCAGGGCCGCTGCAGTTCGTTGCTGAGCGTGCGCACCAAGGCGGCGTCGTCGCCTTCACGGGCCAACTCCCACAATTGTTGGCGTTGTTCGGGCTGTTGCAACTGCTCGCTGGGCAGAGCCTGCAGCCAGCGTTGCGCCTGCTGGTTGTGGCCGACGGCGATGGCGCGGTTGGCCATGGCCAGACGCGCCTCGTTGGCGACCTTCTCGGACGGCGCGCTGGCCAGCAGCTTTTGCAGGCCTTGTTCGTCGATTTGCTGGATATAGGCATTGGCCAGGCGGTGCCAGTCTTGCACCGGCAAGGTGCCTTGCTCGGCCAGCGGCTGCAATTGCTCGATGGTTTCGCCCCAGTTGCGCAACTGCTCGGCGAAGTTGGCGCGGGTCAGGCGCAGGACCATGCCGTCGTCCCGCGGTGGCAGGTGGTTGAGCCAGTCCAGGGCGCGGGCAGCACCGCCGAACTTGGCCAGGCTCAGGCTATAGGCCTGCCACAGGCGCACCCGCTGGTGGCCTTCGCTGCTGGCGAGCCAGCCTTCGACCTGGCTGGCCGGTGGCGGGTCCTGTTCGATCCAGGTCAGGCGCAGCTCGAGCAAGGCATCGACATGCTCGGGGGTATCGTCGAGCTGCTCGGCGAGCGCCTCGGCCTCCTTGTAGCGGCGCTGGTGGGCCAGGGCCTGCATCAGCAGGGCCCTGGCTTCGTCGTTGTTGGGCACCCGCTGCAATACATGGCGGGTCAGGCGTTCGACCTCCTGCCAGTTGTCGCGTTGCGCTTCGCGGTAGCTGCGCTCCATGAACGGGTAGCTGCGAAAACGCTGGAAGTCGCTCATCGGCGCGGCCACCGTGGGCAGGGAGGCGGTGCACAGCAACAGGCCAGTGAGGGTCAGGGAAAGACGGGGCTTCATGCCACCTCCCGGGTCAGGTCATAGGCGGCCTGCTGCTCGCTGGCCTGTTCGGCGAGGGCTTGCTGCAGCACGTCCTCGGTGATGATGCCGCGGGCGACCAGGTGCTGGCCCAGGGTCATGTGCTCGGGGTCGAAGTCGATCAGCGCCTGGTTGAACAGGGTCACCGGCACCATGCCGCGTACTTGCAGCAGGGCGCCGAGCATGACCAGGTGCACGCATACCCGCTCCAGCAGCGCGGCATCGTCCTGGTTGCGCTCCAGCACTGCGAGCATCTGCCGGGTTTCCTCCTTCTGCCAGGGGCTGGGGTAGTGATGGTGCAGACCCAGGGCGACCCGGCCCTGGGGCGCCAAGCGATTGCTGACCGGGCGCTTGAGCTGGCGGCTGATGACCCCGAGCGAGACCTGGCTGACCGGGCTTTCACTGGCCAGTACCAGGGTTTCGCCTTCCTCGGCGACTGGGAGTACGCCGTAGTGGGTGGCCAGGCGTCGGGGCAGTTGGGCGATCAGTTGCGGCGAAACCTTGAATGGGTTCAGGGGAGCCCAGGGCATGTCCATCTGCTCGGCCAGGGCCTCGACCAGCTGCTCGCTGGTGAGCCAACCGCGCAACAGCAGTTCGCGTCCCAGGCGACGGCGCACCGGGCTGGTGATCGCCTGTTGCAGCTGCTCGTCGGTGATCAGGCCCTTGGCTACCAGGCGCTGGCCCAGGGGGATGCGGGCGGGCGAAGCGATGGCAGGGAATTCATGGGTGGTCTTGTCCCAGGCCACGCGCCGCGAATCGCCCATTTCCATGACTTGGCGCAGGGCCCGCAGGTTGGCGAAAAAGTTGACGAAGTTGCTCCACATCATGCGCGGTGCCGACAACAGCCCTTCGCCGATGCCGTAGTAACGGGTGACGAACCAGCCGCGCTGGAACAGGCGATTGATCAGCAGCAGACCGTTGAGCCAGAGCAAGGTGGACAGCAGCCAGCTGTCGCCCAGGATCGACATGAAACGCCACGACTCAGGGGCGATGGTGGTCACCAGCCAGATGGCCAGCAACACCAGCAGCAACAGGTTGACCAAAAAACTCAGCAGGTAGGCGAACAGCCCACGGCGGTCGCGCCAGAGGAAGTAGTTGAGCGCGCCCTTGCGGCTCCAGCCCAGGTTACTGGTGCCCTGGAACACGATGCCGACGATCCAGCGCGACTTCTGGCGAATGGCATGTTGCCAGTCGCGCGGGAAGTGCTCGCGCACGCAGATCACCTGGGAGAACCGCCGGCTCATGCCCCAGCGCCATTCCTGCTTGAGGGCCAAGGCCGGGTCGGTGATGGAGTAGCGGGCGAAGATGCACTTCATGCCCTTGTGCTTGAGGCGAAAACCGATGTCGTAGTCTTCGGTCAGGCTCTGCACGTCGAAGGCGATGCCGTCGCCATCCTCGAGCAGGGCGCTGATGGCGCGGCGGCTGAAGCAGGTGCCGACCCCGGCGCTGGGCACCTGGCCGGTCAATGCCTCGCGCACGATCACGTCCTTGCCGTGGTTCTCGGCGAACTCATCGACGTAGTGCCCGGCGGTGAAGCCTTTCCATTCCGGTGCATAGGGGTAGACCGGGATCTGGATCATGTCCTTGTTCGGCAGCAGGTAGTTGAACAGGCGCAGTTCCATGGGCGAGATCACGTCTTCGGCATCGTGCAGGATGAAACCGGCGAACTCGATGCGTGCGTCCTGCTGGAAGCGCAGGATCGCGTCGATGATGTTGTTCAAGCAGTCGGCCTTGCTGGTCGGGCCGGGGCGCGCGCAGACCACCTTGTGCACGTTGGGGTAGTGCAGGCACACGGCATCGACGTCGGCCTGGGTCTGCGGGTCGTTTGGGTAGGTGCCGACGAAGATCTGGTAGTTCTCGTAGTCGATGGTCGAGGCAGCCAGGCGCGCCATCTCGCCGACCACGCCCACTTCGTTCCAGGCCGGGACCATGATCGCCAGGGGTTTTTCCGGTACTTCGAACAGGCGCTTCTCGTCGGCCGGCTCGAAGCGGTCGTAGATGCGAAAACGCCGGATCAGCTTGCGGCCCCAATAGCAGATGTCGATGAACAGGTCGTCCAGGCCCAGCAGGAACATCAGGCTGGCCAGAGCGATGGCGAGCAGCTTCAGGCCGAACAGCACATAGACGAGGAAGTCGATGAAAGCCAGGCTCATGCGTCGCTCCGCCCGGCGGCTTGCTCTTCGAACCAGCGACTCAAGCGCTCGGCGATGCGCTCGCTGGCGTGGCCGTCACCAAAGGGGGTGTACACCCTGGCCATGCGTGCGTAGGCCTCGGGGTCATCGAGCAGCAGGCTGGTCTGAGCGACGATCTGGTCGGTATCGGTGCCTACCAGCTTGACCGTGCCACCCTTGAGCACCGCCGGGCGCTCGGTGACCTTGCGCAGCACCAGCACCGGCTTGCCCAGGGCGGGGGCTTCCTCCTGCACGCCGCCGGAGTCGGTGAGGATCACGTCGGCACGGTTCATCAACCAGACGAAATGCGGGTAGTCCTGGGGCGGCACCAGGTGGATGTTGCCACGCCCGGACAACACGCCGTACACCGCCTGCTGGACCTGCGGATTCAGGTGTACCGGATAGACGAACTGCACGTGCGGGTAGCGCTCGCCCAACTGGGCCAGCGCCTTGCAGATGCGCTCGAAGCCCTGGCCGAAGTTCTCCCGGCGGTGGCCGGTGATGAGCACCATGCGCTGGTCGTTGTGCAGTACGGCCAGCGGCGAGTCGGCGGCAGGTTGCCAGTTCTGCGCGGCCAGGTGGTCGCGCATCCACAACAGGGCATCGATCACCGTGTTGCCGGTGACTTCGATCTGGTCGGGGTGCACGCCTTCGCGGATCAGGTTGGCATCCGAGTCGCGGGTAGGCGTGAAGTGCAGGTCGGCCAGTACGCCGGTCAGGCGACGGTTGGCTTCCTCCGGCCAGGGCTGCCTGAGATTGCCGGTGCGCAGGCCCGCCTCGACGTGGCCGATGGGAATCTGGCGGTGGAAGGCGGCGAGGGCGGCGATGGAACTGGTGGTGGTGTCGCCATGGACCAGGACGATCTGCGGCTTGACCTGTTCGTAGGCTTTGTCGAGCTTGTCCAGCAGGTCGCGGGACAGGCCGTTGAGGGTCTGGCTGTGGGTCATCACCTTGAGGTCCTGGTCGACGCCAAGGCCAAAGGCGGTCAGCACTTGCTCAAGCATTTCCCGGTGCTGGCCAGTGGAGCAGATGTGCAGGTCGATCCCGGGCCATTGACGCAACACGCGGGCCAGGGGGGCCATCTTGATCGCTTCAGGGCGGGTACCGAATACCATCATGACGGTATGTGCCATGGTTTGAATCCTCCGTTCTATTCCCTGGACGAAGTGACGCGCGCTGCAGCACGTCATAGACAAGCAGTCAAATGCGGGGTTGTCCAATATCGACACGCGCCGACGCGAGACGTTCGGAGCGCGGCAGAGAGCATCCGGGGAAGGGCACGTATCGGCTCCAAGACACCGGAATGCCAGGGAAGGGTGGGTGTTTGCTGAAACGGTTATTCTAGTACTTTTGTTCCGCTTTCTCTGCAAGATGTATTACAAGCTTTTACTTGTAGGCTTCTGCTTGTAACTTTGTAGGCCTTATTACCAAGGAGCTGCTCCATGCAAGGCAAGGCACGCAAGGTCGTCCAGGCCATCCTCTATGAAGTCATCGCCGTGGCTTGCGTAGCGCCAGCCTTGTCGCTGATGTTCGATGCGGGCATGGCCCATTCGACGGTGCTGTCGATCCTCATGTCGGCCATCGCCATGAGCTGGAACATGGGCTACAACTGGGTGTTCGAACGTTGGGAGGCGCGCCAGGACAAGCGCAGCCGGACCTTCCTGCGCCGGCTGTTGCATGCCTTGGGCTTCGAGGGCGGGCTGGTGCTGATCCTGCTGCCGCTGGTGGCCTACTGGATGGATATCAGCCTGTGGGCGGCCTTGCTCACCAACCTGGCGTTGTTCCTGTTTTTCTTCGTTTATGCCTTCGTGTTCCAGTGGGGCTTCGACAAGGTCTTCGACGTTCCGGTTTCTGCCCAGGAGGCCCGAGAAGGTTCACAGGGGTGTTGACTCGCTGCCTGGCGGCAGGATAAGTTCCTGCCCCATGAACAGAGTCCCGCAGCGTCGCGCCATCAGCATTATTACCGCCATTATTCGTTTGGCGGGCTAGCGCGTACGTGCACCGAACCCGCCCTGGAGGCGGGTTTCTTCTTTCCGGCTCCTGGGTACTTGAAACCACCAGGAGTCATCGATGACCAGCCTTAGCGTCAGCCTTCGTAGCACCTCGCCCCAGCAACTGCTGTCGGAGCAGGTTCGCCGCATTCTCAGTGCCCCTGTGTACGACCTGGCCATCGAGACGCCCCTGCAACCGGCCCCGGCGCTGTCGGCCGCCCTTGGCAACCAGGTGCTGCTCAAGCGCGAGGACTTGCAACCGACCTTCTCGTTCAAGATCCGGGGAGCCTACACCCGGCTGTCGCGGCTGACCCCGGTGCAACGGGAACGGGGGGTGATCACCGCATCGGCGGGCAACCATGCCCAGGGCGTGGCGATGGCGGCATCGCACCTGGGAATGCGCGCGACCATCGTCATGCCCACCACCACGCCGGAGCTCAAGGTCCAGGGCGTGCGCTCGCGCGGTGGCCATGTGGTGCTGCATGGCGAGAGCTTTCCCCATGCCCTGGCCCATGCCTTGCAACTGGCGGACAGCCAGAGCGCGACCTTCGTGCCGCCGTTCGACGACCCGGACGTGATCGCCGGCCAGGGCACGGTGGCCATGGAGATCCTGCGTCAGCACCCGGGTGCATTGGATGCGATCTTCGTCCCGGTCGGTGGAGGCGGGCTGATCGCCGGCATCGCCGCCTACGTCACGTACCTGCGCCCGGAGGTGAAGGTGATCGGGGTCGAGCCGGAGGACTCCAACTGCCTGCAAGCGGCCCTGGCTGCCGGCGAACGGGTGATCCTGCCGCAAGTGGGGTCGTTCGCCGATGGCGTCGCGGTCGCGCAGGTCGGTGCCCATTGCTTCGAGCTGTGCCGCCATTTCGTCGACGAAGTGGTGACGGTCAGCAGCGACGAACTGTGCGCCGCGATCAAGGACATCTACGACGACACCCGCTCGATCACCGAGCCGTCCGGCGCCCTGGCGGTGGCCGGCATCAAGAAGTACGTGGCCCGCGAAGGGGTTGCTGGGCAGACGCTGGTGGCGATCGATTCCGGTGCCAACGTCAACTTCGACCGCCTGCGCCACGTAGCCGAGCGTGCCGAGCTGGGTGAGCAGCGCGAGGCGATCATCGCCGTGACCATTCCGGAGCGCCCAGGCAGCTTCCGGGCCTTCTGCCAGGCCCTGGGCAAGCGCCAGATCACCGAGTTCAACTATCGCTATTACCCCGGCAAGGAGGCGCGGCTGTTCGTCGGTGTGCAGACCCACCCACAACACGACCCGCGTCAGGCGTTGCTGGCCAGTCTGCGCGAGCAGGGCTACAACGTGCTCGACCTGACCGACAACGAGCTGGCCAAGCTGCATGTACGCCATACGGTAGGCGGGCATGCCGCGCCGGGGGCGCAGGAGCGGGTGCTGCGCTTCGAGTTCCCCGAACGGCCGGGTGCGCTGTTGGGCTTTCTCGAGCGGCTGGGCAAACGGTGGAACATCAGTTTGTTCCATTACCGCAACCATGGTGCGGCCGAGGCGCGGGTATTCGCGGCCCTGGAGGTGCCTGGCGAGGAACTCGCCGGGTTGCCCCAGGCCCTGGACGAGATGGGCTATCGCTATTGGGACGAGACCGAGAACCCGGCTTACCGGTTGTTCCTGGGCTGAGTGTCGGGCAGGCTCGGCCCCACAGCAGGGCAAGCCCGCGACAGGTTCGGTGGTGTTCGCTGACTGTGCGTTGCGCTGGGTCAATACTGCCCCGCGCCAGCAGGCGGATCCTCATGGGTAGACAGACCTTCCAAGAGGATCCGGCCATGAGCAGCACCTTCTTCATCCCCGCCGTGAATATCATGGGCATCGACTGCCTTGACGAGGCGATGGCGGCCATCGCCGGCTACGGCCTGCGCAAGGCCCTGATCGTCACGGACCAGGGCCTGGCGAAAGCCGGCGTGGCCGAGCGTATTGCCGGCTTGCTGGCCGGGCGCGACATCGATTCGGTGATATTCGACGGCGCCAAGCCGAACCCGAGCATCGCCAACGTCGAGGCCGGGCTGGCCTTGTTGCAGCGTGAGCGTTGCGATTGCGTGGTGTCCCTTGGCGGCGGCTCGCCCCACGACTGCGCCAAGGGGATCGCCCTGTGCGCGACCAACGGTGGGCGGATCAGCGACTACGAAGGCGTCGATCGCTCCAGCAAACCGCAACTGCCGCTGATCGCCATCAATACCACCGCCGGCACCGCCAGCGAGATGACCCGCTTCTGCATCATCACTGACGAGGCGCGCCACGTGAAGATGGCCATCGTCGACCGCAACGTCACGCCAATCCTTTCGGTCAATGACCCGGCGCTGATGGTCGGCATGCCCAAGGGGCTGACCGCCGCCACCGGCATGGATGCCCTGACCCACGCCATCGAAGCCTACGTATCGACTGCCGCCACGCCGATCACCGACGCTTGCGCGCTCAAGGCCGTGACCCTGATCAGCGCCAACCTGCGCCAGGCTGTGGTCGATGGCAACGACCTGCAGGCACGGGAGAACATGGCCTATGCCCAGTTCCTCGCTGGCATGGCGTTCAACAACGCATCCCTGGGCTACGTACATGCCATGGCGCACCAGCTGGGGGGCTTCTACGACCTGCCGCACGGGGTGTGCAACGCCATCCTGCTGCCCCATGTGCAACGTTTCAACGCCAAGGTCAGTGCCGCGCGCCTGCGCGATGTGGCCAAGGCCATGGGTGTGAAGGTGTGTGGGTTGGACGCAGAGCAGGGCGCAGGTACAGCGATTTCAGCCATCGAGCACCTGGCGGCGGCGATCGGCATTCCGGCCGGCCTGGCAGAGCTCGGGGTCAAGGTGGAGGACGTACCGGTGCTGGCGGCCAATGCTCTGAAGGATGCCTGTGGCTTGACCAACCCGCGGCCGGCGAACCAGGCAGAGATCGAGGCGATCTTCAAGGCGGCGTTCTAGCAGCTAACAGGTTCGCCGACTCTACCGCGATGGGGCTGCGCAGCAGCCCCTGCAGACGGGGCCCTCACCGCTCACGCATAAAGAACCCTGCCACATACTTGCGGAACGTCTCCAGGCTCTTGAAGTCGGCATAACGCTTGAAATTCTCTGCATCCGGTTCAGGGCCGATGGGTTGCGCCAGCAGGGACACCGACAGCACCCGGTCCTGGTCCGACGTGAGCACCAGTTCATCCATCACCTGGCCACCGATGACCGGCCGGCGCATGAGCACCTTGACGCCTTTGCCCGCCATCCAGTCGATCAGCGACACCAATGCCTTGAGCGGCTCGCGCTCTTCGTCGCGGTACACCGGGAACAGATGCCCGCGCGACAGCACCGGTACGCTGGCGACGTGGATCAGCTCATAGAAATGGCTGCCGGCGGTGGTGGGCGAATAGAGCGCCAGGGCCAGCAATGGCCCGCTGGTGCGGCCACCGTCCCAGAACAGATGGTGGCCCTGGAAGTCGAAGCCGTCCTCGGTGCGGGCGTTGAACAGCTTGCGCCCCTTGACCTGGTCGATGCAGTCGAGCAGCAGGCCATGACGGCGGTGATTGCCGAAGGCCGTGGCGTCACGCAGGCGGGACTTGAGCATCATCATGTGCTTCATGTCCAGGCGGGTTTCCAGGTAGTTGCTCGCCGGTACTCGCTCCACCAGCGGGTAGCGACCGGCCACGCCGCGCAGGTCGGCGAACTGGGCCGTGAGGTCCTTCTTCAGGTGGGTGGCGTAGACGTTCAAGCCACTGGCTTCGATCCAGGTCAGCAGCAACGACAGCAAGCGTTGCTGTTCACGGCGCTCCGTCGTGGCGCCAGGGCCGCCGACACCCGCCCGATTGAAATCACCCAGCAGGCGCAGCGGGGTATCCGGCGGCAGCCAGGCGGCAGGCACGGTGGTTTGCTCGCTGGGTTCGCCGGTGTCGCGCTCGACCTTGGTGAACGCGCAGCCGGGCGCATGTTCGGGGGTATCCGGGTTGTTGCGTAGGTACAGGGTGCCGGTATTGCCGTTGAGGCTGACGTTGAGCACTGGCATGGCATCCCGGCGGCAGTCGCAGGCCAGCCACTGGTTGGCGCTGCGTACCTTCATCAGCCACTGGTTGGCCTGCAACAGGCGCGGGCCGGGGAGGGTACCGGAGGCAAAACCGACCAGCAGTTCCTCTTCGGCCGGGGTGAGGCTGCGCACCTGCGCAGCGTTCTTTTCGATGATTCGCATTCAGCAGCTCCAAGCTACGAGCCTCAAGCTTCCGGCAAAGTCAGGGCGCTTTCAACCCGAACGCCTGAAGCTCGCAGCTTGTGGTTCACTGGCCGCCGAACAGCTTGGCGGCGCGGGCGCGGATTTCCTCTGGGCTGAGGTCTTCTTTATGGGTGGAGACGAACCACAGGTTGCCGAACGGGTCCTTCAGCGTGCCGCTGCGGTCGCCGTAGAACTGGTCCTGCACCGGGCGCAGGGCCAGGGCGCCGGCGGCGACGGCCTGGTCGTAGATTTTGTCGCAGTTCTCGACATACAGGTGCAGGCCGACGGCAGTACCGCCCAGCGACTGGCTGGCGGTGAGCCCGCCTTCCATGTCGCAGGGGTCGGCGAGCATCAGCGAGGAATCGCCGATCTTGAGCTCCGCATGGCCGATGCGGCCGTCGGGGCCTTCGAGACGGAACATCTCCACCGCACCAAAGGCCTGCTTGTAGAACTCGATGGCCTTTGCTGCGTCCTTGATGCCCAGGTAGGGCGTGATGCTGTGTTGTCCTTCGGGAACAGGTTTGACCGCCATTGCAAGGTTCCTCCTTCAGGTAAGGTCAGTACCGACCCGCCGCAGATATATCCGCGACAGGCTTCACGCATTTGCCGAAGCTGTATGTTTGTACAGTTTCGGCAAATGCGCAAATGCCTTTTCCCTATTAGAGGCTGCCCGGCTAGAAGATGTAGTCGGTGGTCAGGAAACTCGACTGGCGGTTGCGGATGATCTCGCTGATCAGCGCCTTGTTGGCTTCCTGGAATTTGGTGGCCACCAGGGTGCGGATAGAGAACACACGCAGGGCGTCGTGTACCGACAAGGTGCCTTCGGCGCTGTTCTTGCGGCCGTTGAACGGGTAGGTGTCCGGGCCACGCTGGCATTGGGCGTTGATATTGATGCGGCCAACCTGGTTGGCGAAGGTATCGACCAGCATGCCGATGGTCTGCGGGTCGTTGCCGAACAGGCTCAACTGCTGGCCATAGTCGGAATCGAGCACATAGTCGATCACCGTCTGCAGGTCGCGGTAGGGCACCACCGGCACCAGCGGGCCGAACTGCTCCTCGTGGTAGACGCGCATGCTGGGCGCCACCGGGTAGAGCAGGGCCGGGTAGAAGAACGAGCCGCGGCTGGTGCCGCCTCCCTCGTTGAGCACGCGGGCACCCTTGGCCGTGGCGTCGGCCACCAGGCCGTCGAGGTAGTCGACCTTGCCAGGCTCGGGCAACGGCGTCAGGGCCACGCCCGGCTCCCAGGGCATGCCGGGCTTGAGCGCGGCGAGCTTGCGCTGGAACTTGTCGAGGAACGGCTCGACCACATCTTCGTGCACGAACAGGATCTTCAGCGCGGTGCAGCGTTGGCCGTTGAACGACAGGGCGCCGGTGACCGCTTCTTCGACGGCATTGTCCAGGTCCACCTGGGGCAGGACGATACCGGGGTTCTTGGCATCCAGGCCCAGGGCCGCACGCAGGCGGTGCGGGCGTGGGTGCAGTTTTTTCAGGTCGCTGGCGGCCTTGTGGGTGCCGATGAAGGCGAACACGTCGATCTTGCCGCTGGCCATCAGGGCGCTGACCGTTTCGCGGCCACGGCCATAGATGACATTGATCACCCCTGGCGGGAAGCTGTCGCGGAAGGCTTCGAGCAACGGGCGGATCAGCAGCACGCCGAACTTGGCCGGTTTGAACACCACGGTATTGCCCATGATCAGCGCCGGGATCAGGGTGGTGAAGGTCTCGTTGAGCGGGTAGTTGTACGGGCCCATGCACAGCGCGACGCCCAGCGGTGCGCGGCGGATCTGGCCGAGCGTGCCTTGCTCGAGTTCGAAGCGGCTCGACCGTCGGTCGAGGTCCTTGAGGGCATTGATGGTGTCGACGATATAGTCGCAGGTGCGGTCGAACTCTTTTTCCGAGTCCTTGAGGTTCTTGCCGATCTCCCACATCAGCAGCTTGACCACCGCCGTGCGCTGTTCGCGCATGCGTCCCAGGAAGGCTTCGACATGCTGGATACGCTCGGCCACACGCATCGTCGGCCAGGCGCCACGGCCCTTGTCGTAGGCCTGTACGGCGGCATCCAGGGCGGTCAGGGCGGTATCGGCGTCGAGCAGCGGGGCACTGCCGAGGATCACTTGCTGTTCGCTGTCGCCGTGCTTGAGCCAGACCGGGCTGCGTACCGTGGCCAAGGGGCCGTCCCAACGCCTGAGCTGGCCACCGACCAGGTAGTCGCGTTGCTCCAGGGGTTCGCCCAGGCGCCAGGCCTCGGGGATAGCGTCGGGGGCGGGAAACAGCGAATCGAGCAGACGGTCCATGGGTACTGCACCTCGTTTGTTCTTGGGTAGGTGAATCGCTTCAGCATGCGAGCATGCACCCACTGGAAGAAAAACACCAGTCTGGCTCAAATTTGCCTTTGCCGGGCCGATACACAATTAATCGCCGCCGATTTCCGCCCAATGAAGACTCTCCACGTATCCCCTGACCAGCCGCCGTCCTGCAAAGGCACGCTGCGGCGCACTGTGCACCGCTTGCTGCCGGTCGGCTTCGCCCTGGTGGGCATCGGCCTGTCCATCGCGCTCGGGCACCTGGACATGCGCCGTGAGCAAAGCGAGCAGCTGGCGAACATCGCCGCACGCCTTTCCGGGGTGCGCAGCGCCCTGGAGGCGCAGCTGCGGGCGGCATTCGCCGAGGCCGAAGGCATCGCCCAACTGATCTCCACCGATGGGCGGATCAGCCCCGGGCATTTCCACGGGATGGCCCAGGACGCGCTCGAGTCGGTGCCCTACATGCACCACATCGCCCTGGCGCCGGACGATGTGATCAGCGCGGTCTATCCCGAGCAAGGCAACCAGTCGATCCTGGGCCTGGACTATCGTCGGCTGCCTGATCAGTTCCCCATGTTGCAATCGGCCCGTGAGCACCGCGAGGCCGTGCTGGCCGGTCCGGTCGGCCTGTACCAGGGCGGGCGGGCATTGATCTATCGGCGGCCGGTGTTCGTCTCCGGCAAGCGAGGGGTGAAGCTCTATTGGGGCAACGTGTCGATCGTCGCCGATATCGACCGGCTGCTATGGGCCGCAGGCCTGCGCCCGGACATGGATATTCAGGTGGCGCTGCGCGGGGCCGACGGCAAGGGCACGGATGGTGCGCTGATCTGGGGCGATCCGCAGCTGTTCGACGACCCGCTGCTCAGCCAGCTGGTGACGGTGCCGGGAGGGCACTGGCAGATAGCCGCCGCGCCTCGCGATGGCTGGCCGGTACTGGGCCTGTTCGCCTCGCCGCTGTTTCTTTTCGCCCTGACCTGCACGGGGCTGTTCAGCCTGTTCGTCGCCCAGCTCAACGGCAACCAGCGCCTGTTGCAGCAGCGCAACCGCGAGCTGCGCCAGTCCCAGGCGCAGCTCGAACGCCTGGCCCACTACGACACCATCACCGGGCTGCCCAATCGCGTGTTGTTCCAGAAACAGCTGGCAGAGGCCATTGCCAGGGACCATGGGCTGGCCGTGCTGATCCTCGATATCGACGGGTTCAAACAGGTCAACGATAGCCTGGGCCATCCGATGGGTGACCTGCTGCTGCAGCAGGCCACGGCGCGCTTCCTGCAGGAGCTGGACAGCGCCGACCGGCTCTGCCGCCTGGGCGGCGACGAGTTCGTGTTCATGCTTCAGGGCAGCCAGGGCCAGGTCAGCCACCAGGTATGCGCCTTGCTGCGCTGCCTGCAGCGGCCATTCGACCTCAACGGCAATGCCGCGCTGGTCACCGGCAGCATCGGCCTTGCCCGCTGCCCGCAGCATGGCGAGACGGTGGACAGCCTGCTGCGCCACGCCGACACCGCCATGTATGCGGCCAAGGAGGGCGGTCGCAATGCCTGGCGGCCTTATCACCCGGACATGACCGAGCGCCTGCAGCAGCGCCTGGAGCTGGAGCGCAACCTGCGCCGGGCCTTGCAGCATGACGAGTTCGAGTTGTGGTACCAGCCCAAGCTCGACCTGTTCAGTGGTCGCGTGGAAGGGGTGGAGGCATTGCTGCGCTGGCGTGACCCTGAACGCGGGCTGGTGTCGCCGGCCGAGTTCATCCCCCTGGCCGAACGCACCGGCCTGATCATCCCGTTGGGTGAGCGTGTGCTGGAGCTGGCCTGCGCCCAGTTGGCCGCCTGGCGCGCCGCCGACTGCCTGCCCGGGCCGATGGCGATCAACGTGGCGGCGTTGCAGATCGAGCGTAGCGACTATGTCACCAGCCTGGCCACGGTGCTAGCCCGCTACGACCTGCCGGCGAGCCTGCTGGAAGTGGAGATCACCGAAAGCCTGCTGATGGAAAGCCAGCAGCAGGCCTGCGCGGTGCTCGCACAATTGCGGGCCATGGGGGTGGCCACGGCAGTGGATGACTTCGGTACCGGCTATTCGTCGCTGGCCTACCTGCGTGCCTTGCCCATCGATCACCTGAAGATCGACCGGGCGTTCATCAAGGACCTGCCAGGCGACGATGATGCCCAGGCGGTCGCCTGCGCGATCATCGACCTGGGCCACGCCCTGGGCTTTCGGATCACCGCCGAGGGTATCGAGACCCAGGCGCAATATGACTTCCTGCGCAACGCTGGGTGCGACCAGGGGCAGGGCTACCTGTTGGGGCGGCCGATGCCGGTGGAGGCGTTCTCGCGATGGCTGGCCGAACGTGGCGACAATCAGCGGCAAGGCCACCTGCACTGAATCTCAGGTAGCCTTCATCTACGATGCCGCATCGGGTATAGCAGCAGGTTGCTTGCCTCGCTTGTCCGCACCTTTTGCACGGCCGTTACGCAGGTGCGGCTTCAGCCAATGCCAACAACGCATGGCCAGGCCCAGGCAGATACCGTCGAGTCGCCAGCTGAAGCTGTTCAGGCGCCACTGTTCGACATGGTCGGTCATTCGCTCGTGCAATTGATGGCTGGAATTGTCCAGGCTCACCCTCGAAGCGTCCAGCCAGCGCCAGCCCTCGTCCAGGCCCCAGCGAAGCCACTCCTCGAGCAAGACCCGGCCGCTGCCCAGTTCACGGAACTCGGGCAGGAATGCCAGGTTGTAGTCGTAGAGCCGCCCATGTTCGAGCAGGCCCAGACGGTAGCTGATACATCGACCGTCCACTTCGTGCAGCACCACCCGTACCAGCCCGTGCTCAGCCATGGCGGAAAATCCCTGGTACATCCATTGTCGGCGTCGGTCTCCTGAAAAGATGCCGACGCCATCCTCGCCTTTCCAGCTGGCCTGCTCGACGCGGCTGAGGGCGTCGAGTACTTCATTGATGGTCTCTACCGTCGGGGTGACCCGCCGTTCCCGTGCGCCACAGAGTGCAAGACGTTTGCGCGCACGGCGCAGCTTGTAACGTGGCGGGCCGCTTACTTCCTGACGATCGGATTCCTGGATACGGTGCGTCGGAACCTTGCAGGACAGCTGCCGTTCGAAGTACGAGCTTGCCAAGGCCCACCGTCGCTGCCAGTCATCAGGCTCACCTGCTACCTCATTGAGCTGCAGCAGGGCATGGGGCAGCTTCTGGCGGATGGCCCGCAGGACGTGGTTGGCGAAGCTGGACGGAAGGTCGATCAGTAATGCGATGCGGTCGCTCAAGGGATAACCAAGATGCCGGACCACAGGGACGCGCAGCAGGCCGAAACGCACCTGCTGTCGAACCAGCGGCAGGCACAGGCAGAGCCGGCCATCGCGATAGCCGAGCAAGATTTGCAATTGTTGGCCTGCGTCCAGGCTGGCCTCGGCGGCCTGCTGCCAGCCCAGGTGGTTGAACGGCGTGCTGCGGCTAACCCGCAGCCGCAGGGCTTCATAGTCGGCCGCCGGAAAATGCCCATCCAGCAGCGAATCGCACCACCTCAGTTGCAAGCCCACGGTCAGGACACCGTGACCGCAGCCGAAGGGGTTGCCGGTTTGCGCAGCGGTTCGAGCCGTGATCCGGTGTAACGGGTTTCACGGAAGAACTTCCAGCGACCGAACAGACAGTGGACATGGGTAATACGGCCTTGCTCGTGGTAGTCCATGCGGATGTGCAGCTTCAGGGCGGGAATATTGCCTTCTTCGCAGACATCGACCACCTTGGTGCAGCCTTGGGCCGCCATGGCTTTCCACAAGGCCAATTGCATGTCCACGGAGAGTTCGGTACCCCAGTACCTGCGGGTCAGCTCGCCGCCAAACTCGAAGAACTCGCCGGGCTGCACCGGGAACCAGCAGCCATAGTAATGCCTGTCGTGGTAATGGCGAGTGCTGCCCCAGATGAACCCTACGGTGTCGCCTTCCTCGTCCACGCACATCAGCCCCGTGTAGGCTTCGGCAATCAGCTCGCGCATGGCTTCGATGTAGTGGCCGAAGTAGCGTGTGAACGCTTGGACGTTGTGTACGGTGATGGGCAGGACTTGCACGGGTGGGTAGGGTTTGAGGTTGTGGGGCGGTACCGGGCTGACCAGGTCCCGCTCCATCCAGAGCAGTTCGCGGTGTTGGTAGATGTAGCGCTGGTATGCACTGGCGAGGCTATTGCGTAGCCCCTTGCGCTTGATGCTGTTACGGATCTTGGTCAGCGTAGCCATGGTGTCCTCCCGACGTTGAGCGTGGTGCGTCTCATGACGCGGTCCAGGTAAGTGCGAAGAGTGTCTGACCGGGAAGCTGGAAACGGAGCTGGCCGTTTTCGCAGCTGAACGGTGCGTTGTCTTGTCGATCATGGGGCCCGAGCAACTCAAGGCGAGCCCGGGCGCAAGTTCCCAATGCAACCTCGACCTGCTGCAGCCGCTCAACCTTGTTCACCCCCAACAGGCTGCGCTGCCTGTCGTCGGCCATGGCCAGCGCATCGACCTCGAAGGCGTCATTTTCCAGGCTCAGCACGGATGCCAGCCAATGACGCTGGATGAACTGCTGGGCCAGGCCTACCGGCTTGAGTACGAATCGGTCGTTGGCTTCCATGCGCACCATGCCCTTGGGCCATTCGGTTTCGTCGGCGACGTGAAACCAGTTGAGCAGGGTCAGCAGGCCATCGGCCGACGCATTGAAGACCACGGAACTCCACCAGACAGCGGCATAGTGGGTGTCCTGCTCATAGGGGCTCAGGCTTGATCCGCTGGACAGGTTGGTCTGGTCCAGCAGCAGCGCCTTGGTTGGACGACCTCTGCTGTCCAAACCGACCAGGGCTGCGGCCTGCCGCACGCTGTCGCGATAGGTGCGGGTGGCCAGCAGGTCGCGGACCATCCATTCGTGCCAGGCAAGTGCGTCGATCGTGCTGCCTTGCTCGCGGAGCAACCGGCGCGCCCAGTCAATGCCACGCCGCGACTTGCTGTCGTGAGTGAACGGGCCACCGAGCAGTCGCGAAGACGCTGGCATGGCAATTCTCACCCCGGCCTCACGTGCGCCGGGGAACGCCCGTACCTGTTCGGCCAGGCCCTGGAACAGGTTGCGATACGTGGTGTAGTCGGGGTAGTTCAGGTTGGGCTCGTCGGCGAAGCTCAAGTAATGCAGACCTTTGCCGCCCAGCCTGGTCGTCGCGGCCAGCCAGGCATCCAGGCCCTTTTGCGTGGTCTGGTCGACGGCCAGGTCGGCGCGTCGCCCCGTAGCCGCGAGCAAAGTGATGTCCAGATTGATGGAGAAGCGCTGCTGGTAGAGCTGGCGCCAGGCATCCTCATGGGTGGGCCGCTCGGCCATGACGTCGGTCATGCTGTAGAAACCGGCTGCCTGAGGGTGCAGGGCTGCCAGGACCTGATAGCTGGAGGGCGGTGGCATGGCATAAGGGAGTGCAACGCCCAGTGCGGGCGAAGGACCGAGCTTTCGCTCGCGCACCTGCAACTTCACATGACCTTCGGCTTGCACCAGGTCGACGAGATCCTGGCTGCGTTGGGCGAACAAGTTGGCCGTGCCATCGAGCCAGAACGCCGCCTTGCCTCGACCTAGCAGGCGCAGCCGCCAGGTTTCGTCGCGATCGCTGGCCGGAAGCGGCTGGCGGTCGAACTGCCAATAGGCTGGGTGACGCTTCAGTTCGACCACCACCTTGCGCCCGTCACTGACGCGTTGGGCCTGGAGGCGGCGTATACCTGCATGGTACTTGCCTGCCAGCACGGCCTGCTCGCCGGCCTTGACTCGGAAATACAGTTCTACCCCCGGCCCGACCTCGGCGCAGAAGTGTACCTTGGCCGGCGCGAACAGAGCTCGGGTCGTTCCTTGGTGCTTGATCTGGTAGCTGCGAAAACTGTACCCGGGGATCTCGAGCCGGTAGGGGCCGTCGTCCGGTCGCAATTGCCAGGATTGGTCGCCACGCACCTGTTCGGCCGGAATCGGGCGGTCACCCCGCAGTTGTCCCCGACCGTCGATCAGGTAGATGCGTTCATTGTTGGCATCTGCTTGCCAGGCGGGTGACCAGCTCAGGCGCAGTTGGTCCTCCTGGCCGGGGATCAGGTACAGGCTGCCATCGCGGATGCCGTCCCATTTCAATTCGGTGGCCTGGGCCCATTGGCAAATCAGGAGGCAGAACACCAGCAGGCACCTCATGCCGGCCTCCGTTGCAACATCTGCAGCAGCGGGGCGATGTCGCTGGGCAGGATCACCAAGGTATGGCGCAACAAGGTGCCGCTCAGTCGGCAGTACAGCACCAGCATTGCCAGGGCGACCGCGAGGTAGGCGCAGGACGAGGCGACCGCCGCACCGACGATGCTCCAGGCCGGTATCAGAAGGACGTTGAGCGACAGGCTCAGCGCCGCGCCGGCGCCCATCATCAGTGACACCGTACCGGGGCGGTTCCGGCCCAACAGGTCCAGGCGCAGGATGCTCGCCTGGCATAGGCCCAGCAAACCCGGTAACAGGGCCAGCAGTGCAGGATAGGCCGGCAGGTAGTCATCGCCGAACAACAGGCTGATCAACCAATGCCCGCACAAGGCCATTGCCAGGCAGGCACACAGCATCACGGTTGCGGTCAGGCGTAGGGCGAGCGGTGTCAGGCGCTGCATGTCGCTGTCCTGGCGCAGCAGACGCTTCATCAACGGCGTAGTGACCGCCTCGGGAATGACCAGCAACAATTCCGCCGCTGCACTGGCCATGGCGTAGTGGCCCAGAGCGGTGCTGCCAAGGAAGGCGCCGATGAGCAGGTAGTCGGCGCGCAGGATCAGTTGCTGGAACAGCACGTCGGGGTGACTCCTGCCGCCATAGGCCAGCAGTGCCCGTTGTCCGCTCCACTCCCAGCGCAGACGCAGGCGTTGTTCGCGAGCGAGCCAGTACAGGCCCAGCAGGACGACCAGGCCAAGACCTGCCAGCCAGCTGATCAAGGCGGCTTCGAGGGCTCGGTCGTGCCACATCCAGAACAGCCCGATGAACAGCAGTAACGGAAGCAACGATTCGGCAAGGCGCAAGGCGTTGAACGCATCAACGCCGCCGCTGGCATTGTGCAAAGTGAGCAAGCCGCTCTTGAGCACGGTGACAGGCACTGCCAACAGCAACAGCCAGATCAGCAGGCCGAGCTGGAGCGTCACGTCCAGTTGCGCGCCGAACGTCCGTACCAGGAAGATGCAGGCAAGGGTCAGCAACCCAGCGAACAGACACCCGTACAGCAGCACCTGGGTAAGCAGCAGGCCCATGTCGCCGCGCTTGGCGGCCCGGTAGCCGACGGCGCTGTTGAGCCCGCCGCAGGTGGCGGCGCCGATCAGCTCGGGGAGGGCGCTGAGCAAGGCGAACAGCCCGCGCTCGCTGGGGCCCAGAATCCTGGCGAGCAGCACGTTGCGCAACAGGCGCAGCACGATCATCGCCAACTTGGTGGCCACGCTCAGCAACATCTGGCGCAGATACGGGCTTCGGGTCATGGCCTGGCTCCGCGGCTCAGTCGCCAGGCCAGCAGGGAGGGGCTGCTGGCTGTGTGATGGCTGACGCCGATGCGCGGCAGTGCAAGCGGGTCATCGTGCCTGCTGCAGATGCCGGTACGCGTACTCAACGCGAACGGATAACCCTGTGCTGCGACACGGGCACGTACCCGTTGGTCATGGTCACCATTGGGGTAGCAATACACCGGTAACGGCTCTCGGCAGCCATGAGCCAGCGCCGCGTGACTGCGCTTGAGTTCCTCCTCCAGGCGCTGGTCGTCAAGCCCCGGCAACAGTGCATGGCTTGCACCATGGGGGCCGAAGCGTACCAGGCCCGAGGCTTCCAATTCGCGGACTTGTGGCCAGTCCATTGCCTGGGGCACGGACTCCGGCGGGCAGGCATCGGTGATGTGCTGCAGGGCAGCGTGGCCAAGGTATTTGAGGCTTTCGAGATAACCGGCCAGGACCTGGCTGCGCAGGTGCTCGTGGTTGGCCACGAAATAGCCGGTAGGCACTGGATGGCCGAGCGCGTGCAATTGCCCGGCCAGGCGACGACGGGCAGATTCGCCGTGGCTGCCCCACAAGGTTTCGCCGATGCTCTCCCACCAAAAGCGCTGGCTGCTGCCGATGTAGTCGGTGGAAAGAAAGATGCTCGCCGGTACGCCATGGCGGCGCAGCAGGGGGAACGCGTTGAGCGCATTGTCGCGCCAACCGTCATCGAAGGTCAGGGCCAGCTTGGGGCGAAGGCCCGTCTCGCCCTCGCGCCTGAGCAACGCCATCAGGCTCACACACTCGAAATGCCGTTTCAGCCAGTGCAGCAGCCTGTCCAGCGCCTGCATGCCGACGCACAATTCATTGCGATGCGGTAACGCCGCGCTGGCATCGTCGGGCAACACGCGATGGAGCATCAGGATCGTACCGCTCCCGAGCAACTGGGCGCGGTGGCTCGGTGATCTGAGGTACAGCCAACCACGGGCCTGCTTGAGAGGAGTCTTGATCGACATGGGCCTGGCTCATCGGTTCTGATCGGGGTTCCATTGGGTGTAGCGTTGTCCGCGCAGGTATCGCCACAGCCCGACGGTCATGCCGGCCAAGGTGACCAGGGCGAACGCGGCCAGTCGGAATGGCCTGGGCAGGCGGCGGCGACGATCGAACAAGCCCACGACGGCAATGGCATAGCCACAGAGCTGGAGGGCGAGGGCGATTCGATAGGGCCCGGGTTCGATTGCCAGCCAGAGGTTGGCGAGCAGCAGGGGCAACAGCAAGACCGGCGCGAGCCGGCGGATCAGCTTGTGGCTGAGCAAGGCGATGGCATACAGCCCATGGCGCAACGGATTGAGCAGATCTCGCCGGGCCGCCAGGCTCAGCAGGCCACCAACCGTTACCCGCTGGCGCCTGCGGAACTGTTTGTTGGCCTCGTCCACACCCTGGTCCAGCACCACGGCTTCCGGCACGTAGACGATTCGCTTGCCTGCTGCGGGTGCGCAGGTGCTGATGAAAAAGTCGTCGTTGACCTGGGCGGGAATCGCCTGATACAGCTCCCGTCGCAGGGCGAGCAAGGCGCCGTCAGCCGAAACCATGCACCCGGTCCGGTTTTCAAGGTTGCGCACCCAGGCCTCGTAATGGCGGTACAGGCTATCGCCCACGCTCAAACCTTTGCCGGGGCGGGGAATGATCATATGGCCTGCCGTCGCACCGACGGTCGGATCGCTGAATGGGGCCAGAAGCAGGCCGAGTGTATCGTCCGCCCACTGGTTGTCTGCATCGGTGAATACCAGGATCTCGCCACGGCAGACATTCACGGCGTGGTTCAATGCCCCCGGCTTGCCCAGGCGTGGGAGGTCCAGCACACGCACGCAGGGGCCGGGTACGGCCCGGGCCAGCTCGACGGTTCGGTCCGTGGAGCCGTCGCTGGCGACCACTACCTGCAGTTCGGCTGCTGGATAGTGCTGGCGCAACACGCTGGCAAGCTTCTGCTGAATATGCCGTTGTTCGTTGTGCGCGGCGATCACCACGCTGACACGCAACGCAGGCAGAGGCGGATAGCGACGCTGTGGGAACAGCGGTGCAGCCAGGGCCAGCAGCAGTGGGTAGCCAAGCCAGGCGTAGACCGGCAAGGCCAGGCAAGACCAGAAGATGACCTCAGCCACGGGCGGGCCTCCTTGTCTGAAGGTTGAACAGACTCAGGGCCAGGGCACCTCCCGCCAGGTGCAGGCGGATCCAGTGCAGGCCCCACAATTGCAGCAACAACAGCGAGTCTCCTTGCCTGAAGCCCTGGCGCAGGCTCAGGGCCAGGGCCGGCAGTGCGCCGAGCGCCAGCAATAGCAGGGCCTGGGAGGCGTGCCCCGCTCCGAGGGCTAGCAGGCTCGATCCATCCACCACCCACAAGGCCAGCGAAGACAGCGGAAAGCGCAGCAGACGCAGGTTTGGCCCATGCTGACGCAACAATTGCAGATGGCTGCCTTGGCGCCACAATTCCTTGCGCAGCCACTCGCTCCAACTGTGTTCATAACCCCAATGCAGCACGCTCGGTTGCCTGGCCATCCGCAAGCGTGCACCTGCCTGACGCAGGCGCAGGGTGAAGTCCCTGTCTTCGCCGGTCCGCAGCTGTTCGTCGAAACCGCCGACCCGTTCGTGCCAGCTTCGCAGCATCAGCAGGTTGGGCGCCGGCAGCCAGTTTCTGTCACGCAGGTGGTCATTGGCAGGCAGGGTGCGACGTTGCCAGGCGCGGGCGTACCAGGGGGCCTTGCCTGGGGCGACGCAGCTCAGGGCCAGCACGTCGCCTTCCCCGTCGCGATACAACGTCATCAGTACCGTGAGCCAGTTTTGCGGCACTTCGATGTCGGCATCGAGAAATGCCAGCCAGTCCCCTTGGCTGGCCTGGGCCCCGCGGTTGCGCAAAGCACCGATGGTCACACCCGGAACGACCAGCACCTTGGCGCCCAGGCGTTGCGCGATAGCTGCACCACCGTCGCTGGAGCCGTTGTCCACGACGATCAACTCATGTGCCAGGCCACTGAATCGGGCTGCTCGCGCGGCGGCCTGCAGGGTCCGTTCGATGTGCCGGGCCTCGTTGAACATCGGCACGATGATGCTGACCTTGGTCATCGTTCGGCCTCCACCCAGTCTCCCTGCTCAGCCTGGCGCACCAACACGCTCGATAGACCCAGCATCATCCAAAGGAACTTGTGGCTCGGGGCACTGAGGAACATCAGGAACATCCCGATCGCCAGCATGCTCACGGTCAGGTGCGTCATCAGGTCGGCCCGGTCGAGGTTGCCCGAGCGGCGCCAGGCCGCGCGTGCCCTCCAGAGGTTGTGCAGGGCCAGCACGATCATGCCGATGAAGAGCAGGACGGCGGGTATGCCGACCTCCGTGACCAGTTCGAGATAGGTATTGTGGGCGCGTCGGTAGAGGTCGGTGGTCTTGGCTTTGACGGGAGCGAAGGCCTTGGCGAAGCCCGTACTTGCATAATGCAGCGGGAAGGTGCCAGGCCCGGTGCCGAGCAAGGGGTTCTGGCTGATCATCGTTTTGCCTACGACCAGGTAGGAGGCACGTCGGCCAAGCGATTCGTCCTGATGCGCATTGACGCCGGCCTTGAGCTGCGCCAGCGACTGGATGCGTTCGATATACCCCTTGGGCATGACCACCGCACCCAGAGGCAGGACAATGGCAAGGCCCAGCATGGCAAAGCCCAGGTGACGAGGCCGGATAGCCGACAGTCGTTCACGGTAGTTGTGCAACAGGATGGCGAGGCTGATCAACAGGACGACCAGACCGGAGCGAGACTCGGTCTTGGTCATACCAGCCAGCAGCAGCAGGCAGGCTGCGCCCCACAACAGTCTGGTCGGCAAGCGCCGCGCCTGGATCGCCAGCCACAAGGCCAGCGGGACTGCAATGCTGATCAACAGAGCGAAGGCGTTGGGGTCGAGCATGGCTGAGGCCCGTCCCTGCTCCTGGTACCGGGTAGAGAAGATCGCGAACAAACACGTGATGCAGACGCTGACCGTGATCAACCGGGCCCAGGTCGCCAGGTGAAGGTCGCGGCCCAACAGCAGCGTGATGATGAACACCACCAGCCCCACCAGCAGTTCGCGCAGGTAACCCAGCGATAGCGCCTGGTCTTCGCTGGTCCAGAGGCTGAGCAGACACAGGGCGAGGAAGGGCAGAAGCAGGCGCCAGTGGCTACTGCGCAGCCATTCCATCGGCATCCTGCGCACGGCCAGTTGCAGCCCAAGTACCAGCACCAGGCCGATACCGACCAGTTTGGCCAGCGAGACCTGGCCGTCTTTGAGCAGGCCTTCCAGAGGCACCAGCGCGGCAATGGCGAGCAGCCCCCAGGCTGGTTTGCGGTAGAGCATCAGGGCCGCCGCCAGGCCAACCACGCCAGCGGGTGCGAGATAAGGATAGGGACTGGCCAGCAAGCCCAGGCACAGCAGGGCCGTGAAGCCCACCAGCGACAAGGGGATGATCATAGGGCAACCTCCTTGATGGCACCTTGGTATACCCGATGCCAGTGTTGTGCCAGGGTGGGCAGGTGAAAACGCTCGCGCTGGACCTGTCGGGCTCGTGCTACCAGCGCCTGCGCCTGGCCGGCATCGAGCATCAAGGCTTCCAGGTGCCGGGCGATTTCACTGGCTGCCAGGGGGGTGGCCAGCAGCCCGCTGCGGCCATGTTCGATGACATCCGGAATCCCGCCCACGGCGAACGCGACCACGGGTACGCCGGCCTGCATCGCTTCGAGCAGGATCATGGGCGTGCCTTCGGTGCGGGAGCTGATCACCAGAGCGTCCAGGCGCGCCATCCAGTGGGCCATGTCGCGCTGGTAGCCGGGCAACGTGATGCGCACACCAAGGCCGGCCGCATCGATGCGTGCCTGCAGTGCCGCGCGATCTGGCCCTTCGCCCAGCAACACGGCATCGACATGGCGGTGCTGCAGGCACAGGGGCACCAGTGCCTCGAGGAACAGGTCCGGGCCTTTTTCGCCCGAGAGGCGTCCCACATAACCGACCCGCCAGCGATCGGTGGTATGCCGCGCGGGCAGGGCGCGACACTCGGGCAGCCCATTGGGAATCACATCCAGCTTGGCGTCAGGGACACCCGCCTTGCGATGGATAGAGGCGATGCTTCGGGCTACGCACACCACTCGCCTGACCGTTGGGGTACGACACAGCTGAAGGCTCAACCAGGTATAGAGGCGTTGTTTGCGGCTGCGCGGCGTGAACCCGTGTTGGGTGCATACAAGTGGCAGGCCCCACAGCAAGGCACCATACCAGCCGAAGAGCTGGCCCTTGAAATTATGGGTGTTGAGCAAGGGCCGCTCGCTGCGTTGCCTGCCCAGGTAGCGCAGCAGCGCGCCAAGCCCCCGGCACGCCAAGCACTCGATACCGGCCGCCTGGAACCGTTCGATCAGCTCGGCCGGGCCATCGAGGAACAGCACTCGATGTCGGCCGGGGGTCGCCAGACAGTGGTCCAGAAGCATGCGCTCGGCGCCGTAGAACCCTCCACTGCTGAGCAAGTGGAGGATCACGGGCGCTTGTGTAGGCATGACGGCGTTCAATTGCGCACCCAATGGACGAGCCGTGGCAGCGTCCACGTCCGGTGCGGGTTGGGCAAGGCCGGGGTCTGGTCGTTGATCACCAGCAGCACGGGCAGGTCAAGCTCATGGCCGATCTGGGCCGGGTGCTTGAACCGGTGGTCGAAGAACTCTTTGACATAGACCATGGCGATTGCCAGCAGCAGGCCGGTGAGCATACCCAGTGGAATGATCAGGCCAGGCTTGGGGAACGCAGGTGCGGAGGGTTCATAGGGCGCGCTGAGGATCCTGGCGTTGGACTGGCTGCCATCGAACAGGCCTTGGCCTCGGCTTTCCTCGTAGCGCTGGGCGTAGGTCGAAAACGCCTTGTGCAGGGCATCGATCTCGGTATCCAGCTGCCGAGTCTTGCTCTGGGTCTCCCGCAACTGGTCGATGCGTTCCTTGTATTGGGCGATGCGTTGCGTCTTCTGTTCGATGATTTGCGCGCTCACCGCCAGATCCTGGCGGCGCTCACGGATCCGGTTCTCGACGATCTTGAGGAACTGCGAGCGCAACTGCGCGATCTGCTGACGGGCCAGTTGCATCTGCTCCGCGCCTGGCTGGAACACCATGGCATCGGCGTTGTAACGGGCCAGCAGGATGGTCAGCTGTTCTCCGATCTGCTTGATCTCCCGATCCTCGAACGCGACATTGTCGACCGTGGTGGTGAAGGCGTATGGGAAGGCATAGTCGGCCATTCGCGCTTTGCCGGCCGAAGCCAGGCTCTGCTCGAGGTAGTCCAGCCATCGACGGTTCTGCAGTTGTCGGTCGCGTTGCAGGTTCAACGCTTCCTCCTCGGTGTTGATCGCGTTGAGGCGGAAGGTGATCTCTTCCTTGGGGTCGGAGGAGCCGGCGGCGGACAACAGCGCCATGCGCTGGCTTTCCAGGTCACCCAGGCGAGTCTGGTAATGCAGTTTCTTCTGCTGGTAGAAGGTTTCCGGCAGCTCGTTGGACTGCAGGTCCTGGCGGTTCTTCAGGTAGTTGTCGAGCAGTCTTGCGACGAACAAGGTGCCCAGCTTCGGGTCTTCGGCGCTGTACAGGATCGAAATGACGTTGGAGCCGGGCAGGGTTTCGACTTCCAGGTCCTTGATGGCCTGGTCGGTGAGGGTGTCGAGTTCGGTATCGCGTGGTTGCGCCTCCGGCTGGGAGAACCAGCGACGCAACGGTTCGACGAGTGCCTTGTCCAGCGGAGCGAACACAATGCGTTGCAGCAGGCCTGGCTCGGTCGCGTAATGGCCCTGCTGGCGCAGCTGGTCGATGGTTTCGCGAATCAACGCAGGCGAACGCAGGATATTGCTCTCGGTCTCCATGTCGGCCAGTGACGGCGGGATGAACTGGTCGGCCTCCTGTGCCAATGCCGAATTGGTATCGCTCTGCGACAGCTTCTTCGACTGGACGATGACTTCGGCAGTGATGTCGTAGCGCTGAGTCAGCACCAGCGGTATCAACACGGCGGCCAGAGCGAAGAGCAGGAACACCCGTTTCACCAACCGGCGGTTGGCGAAGAAGATGCGAAAGAACTCATGGATATAGTTCTCTTTCGGTTGCGTGGTCATGCTGGTGGCTCCTGTCAGTCGCTGCTTTCTTTGTTGTCGACGCGGTAGCTGAAACTGAAACCGAAGCCCTGGAACAGGACCACGTCGGCCAACTGCCGGGACAGCTCCGCGGCGCTGGCCAGGGTGGTCTTGGGCACGTAGAGCATGTCTTCCGGCTGCAGGTAGGCCAGGGCCTGGGTGCCGCCGGAAAGCGCCTTGTCCACGTCGTAGTTCACGGCATGTACGGTGTTGCCTTCGCGACGCATGATCACGACCGAGCCGAGCTTGGCCTTGAGGGTAGGGCCGCGGGCGAGGGTCAAAGCCTCCAGGACCGAGACCGGGCGGCGGATCTGGAAGGCGCCGGGTTGGCCGACTTCGCCGAGCACGTAGATTTCATTGGCGGCGGTGGACTTGAGCAGCACGTCCACCGTCATGCGTCCGGGCAGGCTGGCATAGCGCTCATTGAGATAATCGCGCAGCTGGTTGACGGTCATGCCTTGCAAAGGGATGGAGCCGATCTCCGGAAACGTCGCACGTCCGTCGTTGCCTACGGTGATCTCCCGGCTCATGCCGGTCGAAGGGTGGGCCAGTGCATTCTTGAGGTTGACTTCATCGGTCATGGGGCTGACGACCCGCACGGTGACCTGGTCGCGGTTGGGCTTGAACACCCGCTTGTCGTTGTACGCCTGACGGATCGCGCTCTCGGCCTCGGCGGTGGTCATGCCTTCGACGCGCACCGCCGAGTTGGTGCTCGGAAGCGTGATGGTGCCGTCTGGCTGCACCAACTGGTTGCCATTGAGGCCGCTGGCAGCCATGAAGGTAAGGTCCAACGTGTCGCCGGACTGGATACGGTACATACCGGACGACCGATTGCTGACGTGGAAGATGACGTCCAGCACGTCCTGTGGTCGCAATACCTGCTCGCGGCGGGCGACTTCAGTGGCCTGGCTCTCGGCGGGTGGGGCCGTCATGATCTGTACCGGCATCTCGCGGTTCTGCTGGTTGGCGCAGCCAGCCAGGGCGAGCAGGCACAAGGCTATCGATGGATATCTCATGGCATTCATCCTGTGCGGCCTCTCAGAGGTTGTCGTACAGCCACTTGGGCATGTAGTACTTGCGCTTGTTGAATACGCTGCCGATCAGGCGGCCTCCGGCCTGGGCCAGGCGTTGCGCGGCAGCCTGGGCCACTTCCCAGCGGGTTTGCTCGGCGCAGACGACCAGGATCACGCCATCGACCAATGGAGCGATCGCCAGGCTGTCGGCGTTGGCATACACCGCTTCGCCATCGATGACCACGAAGCGATAGTGAGCGCCCAGGTGGCGCAGCAGCGTGCGCAGGCTTTCGGGGTCGAAGTGCTCGCGGTCGCGCTTCCAGGTCCCGGCAGGCAGGATGTCGAACGGATGTTCGGACAGGCGCACCACGCAGTCCTGGGCCAGGGGCGGGGTCTGCTGGTCGTACAGCAGGTCGGTGTAGCCGCGCAGTTTGCCCATGCCCAATTGCTGGCTGAGGCTGTTGGCGCCTGGGCTGGCATCGATCAGCAGCACATTGCCGGTGGTCATGGCTGCCAGTTGTCCGGAAAAGGCCAAGGCACTGGTACTGGTGCCGGTACCGGCGTTGGCCGCAGTCAGCAGCAGCGTTCGCTGCTCGAGGTCCAGTACCGTGGCGGTCAGGTTGGTCTCGCTAGCAGGGGCGATACTCAGGCTTCTCGAAGTGGAACCGTCCATCTCAACTTGCTCCGTGGCCAGTGAACACTTTGAACGGTGTCTTGAAGAGGATCTTCAGATCCAGCAACAGGCTCTGTTCGTTGATGTAGCTAAGGTCCAGCTCTACGCGTTGGTCGAAATCGATGTCGCTGCGTCCCGATATCTGCCACAAGCCCGTCATGCCGGGATAAATGGACAGCCTTGCCAGATGGTTGTCCTTGTAGCGGTAGGCATTGAACGAGGTGGGGCGGGGGCCGACCAGGCGCATGTCGCCGGTGACCACATTGATGAGGTTGGGCAACTCGTCGAGGCTGCTGCGGCGCAGCCAGCGGCCGATCGGCGTGATGCGCGGGTCGTTGTCGATCTTGAAGTCGATGGAGTCGCTTCCGTGCTTGTTCAGGTGGCGTACGGAGTCCTTCAGGGCCTCGGCGTCGGCGACCATGCTGCGGAACTTGAACATGCCGAAGCCCCTTCCCCGGTATCCGGTGCGCTTTTGCACGAAAAGCACCGGGCCAGGACCCGACCGTTTCACCAGTAGGGCAAGCACCAGCAGCACAGGCGCCAGGGCGGTCAGCAGCCCGAGGGCGGCCAGGCACGAGAACACCCGATTGGTCCGCGAAAGGTTCCATGGGCGCCCACCCGCACGACCGGTGATCCAGCCTTTGCCTTGTACATGGATGGCGGTGTCGATGCGCTGGCGATGCAAGGGGTCCAGGCGTTTGTCCTGATACAGGTTGTGCAATTGCGCTTCGCTGGGTTGGCCGGTCATAACACCCTCCGCTGCTGTGGCTCTTGGTCCTGCGGATGCGGTTTTCTGGTCCATGAGGGGTAGTGCGCGCGGAACCATTCGACGAAGCGTCCGAGCCCTTCATCCAGCGAGACCTGGGGAACGAAACCTGTGAGTTGCGCCAGCGCGCTGGCGTCGGCGCTGGTGGCGAGCACATCGCCTGGCTGCAAGGGATGCAGCTCGACCACTGCCTTGCGTTGCAGATGGCGCTCGAGCAAGGCGAGGTAGTCGAGCAGCGCCACCGGCTGCTGACCGCCGATATTGAGTAGCCTCCAGGGCGCTGAGCTGGTGCCAGGGTCGGGTGCATCGGCCCGCCAGTCGGCGTTTGCCGTCGGCGCCCGCGGGATCAGCCTCACCAGGCCTTCGATGATGTCGTCGATATAGGTAAAGTCGCGTCGATGCTGGCCATGGTTGAACAACTGGACTGGCTTGCCCTCGGTGATCGACTGGGCGAACTGCATCGGCGACATGTCCGGTCGCCCCCACGGCCCATAGACGGTAAAGAAACGCAAGCCACTGCTAGGAATGCCGAACAGGTGGCTGTAGCAATGAGCCATGGCCTCGTTGGCTTTCTTGGTTGCCGCATAGAGCGACAGCGGGTGGTCCACCGAATCCTCGACCCGATACGGTAGGCGCAGGCTTGCGCCATATACCGAGCTGGACGAGGCATAGAGCAGATGGTGTACCGGATGATGCCGACAGCCCTCGAGCACGTTGAGAAAACCGTTCAGGTTGCTGTCGATATAGGCCTGGGGGTTGCGCAGCGAGTAGCGCACACCTGCCTGAGCCGCCAAGTGCACGACGACCTGCGGACGCTCCTGGGCAAACAGGCCGGCCATGCCCTCCCGGTCGCACAGGTCCATGCAGCGCAGGTCGAATTCGCCTGCCTGGTCGCGGACCCATTGCACACGCGCATGCTTGAGCGCCGGGTCGTAATAACTGTTGAAGTTGTCCAGCCCCAGCACCTGATGGCCATCGCGCAGCAGGCGCAGGCACGTATGCGCGCCGATGAACCCGGCGGCGCCGGTCACCAGGACTTTCATGGTCGTCCTTCCTGGGCCGGGACGGTGCGCAGGCCGATGCCGCTGTAGTGCAGGCCATGGGCCGCGACCTGCTCGGGGTTGTACAGGTTACGGCCATCGATGATCACCCGGGTGCGCAACTTGGTGGCCAGCAGGGCGAAGTCCACCACGCGGAAGTTCTTCCACTCGGTGCAGATCACCAGGGCATCGGTGTCCTGCAGCGTGTCGTCGCGTGTGGCGCACAGGTGCAGGTCGTCCCGGTAGCCGTAGAGCCGTCGGCATTCGTCCATGGCTTCCGGATCATAGGCACGCACCTTGGCCCCCTCGGCCCAGAGGGACTCCATCAGGTAGCGGCTGGGTGCCTCGCGCATGTCATCGGTGTTCGGCTTGAAGGCCAGGCCCCAGAGAGCGATGGACTTGCCTGCAAGGTCACCACCCAGGTGCTGCTTGAGCTTGGCGAACAGGATCCGCCGCTGCCGGTCATTGACCTCGTTGACGCTCTGCAGCAGGCGCAGAGGCATACCGCTGTGCTCGGCCGTATGAAGCAGTGCCTTGATGTCCTTGGGGAAACACGATCCCCCAAAGCCACAGCCTGGGTAGATGAAGTGGTAGCCGATGCGCGGGTCGGAGCCGATACCCTTGCGCACCGCTTCGATATCCGCGCCAAGCTGCTCGCTGAGGTTGGCCAGTTCATTCATGAAGCTGATACGTGTGGCCAGCATGGCATTGGCGGCATACTTGGTCAGTTCGGCACTGCGGTTGTCCATGAACATGAGTTTTTCGTGGTTGCGGCAGAAGGGGGCATAGAGCTCCGTGAGCTGCGCGCTCGCCACCTCGTCATGGGTGCCGACGATGATGCGATCCGGGCGCATGCAGTCGGCCAAGGCGCTGCCTTCCTTGAGGAACTCGGGGTTCGAGACGACCCGTACCTGCAGTTGGCCTTTGCCCAGGCGCTGCAATTCTTCCCGGGCCACGAGCAAGACCTGGTCGGCGGTCCCCACGGGAACCGTCGACTTGACGATCAGGGTGCGGTCGTTGGTCATCAGCATGGCGATCTGCCGGGTAACATCGAGTACATGGGTCAGGTCGGCAGAGCCGTCCTCGTCGGGCGGCGTGCCGACGGCGATGAAGATCAGCTCTGCATGGACAACCGCATCGCTGGCCTGGGTGCTGAACAACAGCCGCCCTTGCTCGATATTGTCTTCAAGCAATGCCGAGAGGCCGGGCTCGCTGATCGGGGGCACCCCTTGGCGGAGCTGTTCGATCTTGTGCGCGTCGATATCGACGCACAGCACCCGATGACCGACATCCGCCAGGGCCGCGGCCTGTACCAGCCCGACGTAGCCAATGCCAAATACACTCACGTCCATGCCTGGCGCCTCGTGTGATCAGTAAGGAAGATGAAACAGGTGTGAAAGGGTATAGCGCAGCTGTCCGGCTTTGCGTCAAACAGATGGCACTGGTGCTTCAACTTAGTCCATGTAATTGCGCGGCTAATTGCCATCAAGTCGTTTTCGATCCGAGAGTTAGCGCGCAAAGCTAGTGGTTTTTCGTTGCTGGAAGAATCCGATAAACGGCTGAATGTGGCGAAATACGTAGCCTCCAGCTAATAGATTCGTTTATGAAGACGCCTGCGGAGTGCCAAATTCAAGAGGGTGTCCATGCGTCATTATGTTGACGATTCGGACTTGTGAAATGCAGTTCAACTGCTACGGTTTGAGAAACACACAAGGGCGAGGCATGTGATGCGCGGGTGGATGAAGGCAGGCTTGCTGATCGCCTATCTGGCAAGCTTTCATGAAAGCTATCGCGAACGCATCGAGGCATTGGGCCCGGGCCTGACCCTGGGCCTGTACCTGGGGCTATGGGTGGCGCTGGTCGCGGCCTTGCTGGCGTGCGCTTGGGTCCGCTCGGACAGGTTGCGCAGGACATGGGCGGTGGCCTTTGCGGCCAGTGCCGCATTCTTCGACGCCTATGCCGGCATCACCCATGCCTACCTGACCTACAGTGCCTTCGTCTCGCTGATCTATTCAGGCGGGTTCGTCCAGGAAGCCTTCGTCCAGTTTCATCAGGTGATCCTGGCTGCCGTGGGTCGTTCGCTGTTGGTACTGGTCGGTATCGGCCTGCGTCCGGGGCCGTGGCCACGCGTGCCGCGGCTGTTGCCGGCGATCGCGCCGGTGCTGGGGCTGTGTGTGCTGACGGGCATTTTGTTCATGCGTGCCGGCGAAGGCGCTCGCGGCCTGCCGGTGATGTATACGCCACTGGCCTACCTGGGGCTGTTCGGCTATGAGTCGTTGGTCGATGGCGTCGGCCCTCGCCAACCCGTCCGCCTTGGCCGGTCCGGGCCGCCAATGGCCAGGAAGGTGGTACTGATCGTCGATGAAAGCGTCGCGGGCAATTACCTGGATGTGAACACGCCGGCCGGGATCACCAGCCATCTGGCCCAACCGCAACCCGGTGTCGATATTCACGACTTCGGGTATGCCGCATCCATCGCCAACTGCAGTGCCGAGACCAACGTGACGTTACGCTACGGTGGCACCCGAGCGGACTACCTGAGGATCAACTCGACGCAACCCTCGATCTGGCAGTACGCCAAGGCAGCTGGAATGGGCACGGTCTACATTGATGCCCAACGTACGGGTGGTTATTTGCAGAACCTGATGACTGCAAAGGAAAAACAGGATATCGACCGGTTCATCCAGTTCGATGATACCGCCGTGCTACAGCGGGACATGGCTGCGCTGCAAGCCCTGATGACCCAGCTCGCGGAGCCGACGCCACAGTTCATCATGATCAACAAGGTTGGCGCGCACTTTCCGGTCAATGACAAGTACCCGGACGCATACATGAAATACCGGCCTGTCCTGCCGCGTGGGCGTTTCACCGAGGTGGCCGACACCGGCGAGCGTGAAGGTTTCGACGGACGCCCCCAGGCCTGGGTGCTCTACCGAAACAGCTATCGGAACACGCTGTCCTGGAACGTGGGTGAATTCTTCCGGCGCATGTTCGCGTCCGCAGACTTGTTGGGCCAGGCCGTGGTGATCTATACCTCCGATCACGGTCAGGACCTGCATGAGCGCGGTAATCCGGGCCTGAATACCCATTGCGGCAGCGATCCGGTCGCCGAGGAAGGGCTGGTTCCACTGGTGCTTATCCAAGGCCGGCAGGTCGAATCACTCGATTGGCAAGCCCATATGGCGCAAAACCATGACGCTTCCAGCCACTACAACATTTTTCCGACATTGCTGCGCCTGATGGGCTATGACGCAGACGCGGTGACGTCGGTTTACGGTCGATCATTGGACATGCCGACCGATGATCCCTTCACCTTCAATGCCCGTTTCAACGCGCGGCTGGGGGCCAGGCCGGATTTCCGGCACATCGACCTGGGGCAGGTCATGACACCTGACAAGGCGGTCGACATGGCCAGTACAACGACGCCCTGATGCCTATCGTGCCTTGGGCCCGCCTACACAGGGGGCAGGGGCGTATGCAACGCCCGGAACGCCTGCGCTTCTTCCACCAGCCAATCATGCACCGCGCGGGCCCCCGGCTGGCTCAGGCCTCCGGGCGGGTAATGCAACATGTAGCGCTTGTGGTTGGCGATCGGCACGCCGAAAGGCACGATCAGCGTGCCACGCTCCAGCTCGTCGTTGAGCAGGGTACGCCGGGCGATGGCCACGCCCACGCCGGCGATGGCCGCCTCGATGGTCAGGTGGTTGCGGTTGAAGGTGTGGCCGCGACGCACGTCCAGGCTGCCGGCACCGATGCCTTCGAGGTAGAACTCCCATTCGGCGTATTCCGAACTGCCACGCCAGGCGGTGATGTCGTGCAACAGCGGGTAGTGCACCAGGTCGGCCGGGCCGTGCAGGGGCGGGCGACCACGCAGCAAGGCCGGCGAGCACACCGGAAACACCTGCTCGTCCAGCAGCGGCGTGGAGAGCATGCCGGGGTAGCTGCCGTCATTGAGGTCGATGGCCAGGTCGAAGTCGTCCGGGTGCAGGGCCTGGTTGCTGTCCTCGGCCACCAGGCGTAGCTCGATGTCCGGATAGCGTTGTTGAAAGCGTGGCAGGCGCGGCGTCAGCCATTTGGCCAGGAACGAGGGGATCGAACGCAGGCGTAGGGTGCCACGGATCTCGCCTGCATCCAGGCGCAGCAGTTCGGCCTCGATGCTGCCATAGGCCTCGGCCACGGTCTGCGCCAGGCGCTGGCCCTCGGCGCTCAGCTCTACCCCGCGGGCCCGGCGCAGGAACAGGCGATAGCCCAGGCGCTCTTCGAGTTGGCGCATCTGCTGGCTGACCGCGCCCGGGGTGATGTGCAGCTCCTCGGCGCAGCGGGTGAACGATAGGTGCCGCGCCGCACAGGAAAACACGTTCAGCCAGACGAACATCTGGCCATTGAGTTGACGCCTCATGGTTTAGTACCGCTAAAGCCTTGCTTAGGAATTTTCGTTGGTCATTGCCAATGATGCGCGGCAGTATCGCGCAACTTCGCAACAGCGTTCAATTTTTCCGGAGGAGCGGGCAGCAGCCAGACAAGCTGTCAAGCTCAGGCATTAGCATGGCTATCAGTGTTTTCGATCTCTTCAAAATCGGCATCGGCCCGTCCAGTTCCCACACCGTAGGCCCGATGCGCGCTGCGGCAACCTTCGCCCAGGCGCTGCGCGAGCGTGGCCTGTTGGCGCGGGTAGCCCGCGTCCAGGTGCGCCTGTATGGCTCGCTGTCGGCCACCGGCGTTGGCCACGCCACTGACCGCGCGTGCCTGCTGGGCCTGATGGGCCAGTGGCCGGACCGCATCGACCCGCACAGCATCGAGCCGCGTATCGCCCAGCTGATGCAGGAGCGTTGCCTGCTGCTCGATGGCAGCCACCCGCTGGCCTTCGAGTATGCCCGTGACATGCTGCTGCTTGACGAGAGCCTGCCGTATCACCCCAATGCCATGACCCTGGAAGCGATGGACGGGCAAGGCAGCCTGTTCAGCCAGACCTACTACTCCATCGGCGGCGGTTTCATCGTCGAACAGGGCGATATCGATGCGCCGAAGGACGATGCCGCCCAGGTCAGCCTGCCCTACGAGTTCGGCAGCGGCGCCGAGCTGCTGGCCCTGTGCAAGGCCCACCGGCTGAGCGTCAGCCAACTGATGATGGCCAACGAATGCGCCTGGCGGCCCGAGGCCGAGGTGCGCGCGGGGTTGCTGAAGATCTGGGGGGCCATGAAGGACTGCGTCGACAACGGCCTGCGCAACGAGGGCATCCTGCCGGGTGGGCTGCAGGTCAAGCGCCGCGCGGCCAAGCTGCACCGCAGCCTGCAGGAGCTGGGCAAGCCGAACGTGATCGGTTCGACCTTGAGCGCCATGGAGTGGGTCAACTTGTTCGCCCTGGCGGTCAACGAAGAGAACGCCGCCGGTGGGCGCATGGTCACCGCGCCCACCAATGGCGCGGCGGGGATCATCCCGGCGGTGCTGCACTACTACATGAAGTTCAACCCCAGCGCCTGCGACGACGATGTGGTCGCCTTCCTGCTGGCCGCTGCAGCGGTGGGCATCCTGTGCAAGAAGAACGCTTCCATTTCCGGCGCCGAGGTCGGCTGCCAGGGCGAGGTCGGCTCGGCCTGCTCGATGGCGGCGGCCGGCCTTGCCGAAGTACTCGGCGCCACGCCGCCGCAATTGGAGAATGCCGCCGAAATCGCCCTGGAGCACAACCTGGGCCTGACCTGCGACCCGGTCGGTGGCCTGGTTCAGGTGCCCTGCATCGAGCGCAACGCCATTGCCGCGGTCAAGGCGATCAATGCCGTGCAGATGGCCTTGCGCGGCGACGGTGAACATTTCATCTCCCTGGACCGGGTGATCCGCACCATGCGCGACACCGGCGCCGACATGCACGCGAACTACAAGGAGACCTCCCGCGGCGGCCTGGCCGTGGCCTTCGTGGAGTGCTGAGTCATCGAAACAATGCAACACCCGCTGTACCGAGCAACAAAAACAACTACAAGGCGATACCCATGACTGATGTACAAAACACCACGAGCATTCGTGCGGATTCGGCCGCCCCGGCTTCGACCGAGGGCACGACCCACTGGAACCGGCACGACACCACCTGGGCCCTGGGGCTGTATGGCACGGCGATCGGGGCGGGGACCTTGTTCCTGCCGATCAATGCCGGCGTGGGAGGCTTCTGGCCCTTGCTGATCCTGGCCGTGCTGGCCTTCCCCATGACCTTCTACGCGCACCGGGCGTTGACCCGCTTCGTGCTGTCCGGCCGCAAAGGCGGCAGCGAGGACATCACCGAAGTGGTGGAAGAGCATTTCGGCACCGGTGCCGGCAAGCTCATCACGTTGCTGTACTTCTTCGCCATTTTCCCCATCCTGCTGGTCTACAGCGTGGCCCTGACCAATACCCTCACCAGCTTCCTGGAGCACCAGCTGCAGATGACCGCTCCGCCGCGGGCGCTGTTGTCGCTGTTGCTGATCCTGGGCTTGATGGTCGTGGTGCGCTGCGGCCAGCAGATCATCGTCAAGGCCATGAGCGTACTGGTCTATCCCTTCGTCGCCTCCTTGCTGCTGCTCGCCCTGAGCCTGATTCCCAACTGGAACGGCGCTTTCTTCGCCCAGGCCAATGAAGGGCTGGACGCATCGAAGCTGCTGCTGACCCTGTGGTTGGCGATACCGGTGATGGTGTTCTCGTTCAACCACTCGCCGATCATCTCGGCCTTCGCCGTGGACCAGAAGCACCGCTACGGCGCCGACGCCGACCGCAAGAGCGGCCGTACCCTGGCCACCGCCCACTTGATGATGGTGGTGACGGTGATGTTCTTCTGCTTCAGCTGCGTGCTGGCCTTGAGCCCGGGTGACTTGGCGGCGGCCAAGGCGCAGAACATCTCGATCCTGTCGTACCTGGCCAACCACTTCCAGACCCCGGTGATCGCCTTCGTCGCCCCGCTGATCGCCCTGGTGGCTATCACCAAGTCGTTCCTGGGCCATTACATCGGTGCCAGCGAAGGCTTCCAGGGCATGATCATCAAGAGCCTGCGCGGGCGCGGCAAGGCCTGGCCGGCCAAGCGCCTGGAGCGGGTGACGGCGTTGTTCATGGTGCTGGCCTGCTGGTTGGTCGCGACGCTCAACCCGAGCATCCTCGGCCTGATCGAGAGCCTGGGCGGGCCGGTGATCGCCTGCCTGCTGTTCCTGATGCCGATGTATGCCGTGCGCAAGGTGCCAAGCCTGCGCCAGTACTCGGGCAGGCTGTCGAACCTGTTCGTGGTGTTGGTAGGGCTGATCACCTTGTCGGCGATCGTCTATACCTTCGTGGCTTGAGTAGGCGGGGCAGGGCTGCTTCGCAGCCCTGTCGCCCCAGGTTCACTTGAG
The DNA here is from genome assembly GCF_056725765.1 of Pseudomonas shiyinii. Taxonomy (NCBI): domain Bacteria; kingdom Pseudomonadati; phylum Pseudomonadota; class Gammaproteobacteria; order Pseudomonadales; family Pseudomonadaceae; genus Pseudomonas; species Pseudomonas shiyinii. Next base: position 2,171,357 of record NZ_CM161522.1, read on the forward strand.
CAGCACTCGCCGCTTGGTCAGCTCACCGTCGTCGCCACCCGGCCAGTGCAGTTCCACCAGTACCTCTGTATGAGTGCCGTCGAGCGACGGGCGGACCTGGAGCATGGCGAAGTTTTTCGAGCCGGCCATGGCGTACCAGCGCTCGCAGACAATGTCGTTGATCCCGGGCATGCTACCGCCTGCACTGATCGCCAGCTTCAGCACGCCTGGCGCTGGCATCCGGGAAATGGCGCTGGAGGTGACCTGGAACACCTTGGCGGTCGGGTAGCGCTTGTGCAGCAGGCGGAACACCGCGGCGCAATGCACGTCGCCACTGAGAAACACCACCGGTTTGCCACTGCCGCCCAGGGTCGCGAACACCTGGTCGAGCAGGTGCTTACGCTCGGCCTGGTTGGTCTTGTGGTCCCATTCATCCATGCAGTCGTCCTTGAACGAGCCGATGTCGGCGTAGTTGGTCACGGCATTGCGCCAATGCATGACTGGTACCGGCGACACCACGAACACCGCATCGGCAGCCTCGACCGCCGGGCTTTTCAGCCAGCTTGCGAAGCGCTTCATCTGCGCGCTGCCCAGCAGTTTGTACGGGTCGTCTGCCTCGACGTCGTGATGGCCGCGCATGTCCAGTACGTAGAAGGCCGAGCGGCCCTGCTCGAAGGCGTAGTCCCACTGGCAGGCGTCGGGGTCGTTCAGGTCGATCGGCGTTGGTGGGTTGTGGCTGTGCTGGTATTCGTAGTACACCCGGCAGGCGGCACGCCACATCAGGTCGACGAGCATCTGGTTGGTCGCGGTGTTGTTGCTGCTCTCGAACAGCAGGGCGATGCGCTTGCGCCGCTCGGCATTGGTCAACGAGCCCCAGCCGTCCATGATCTCGTGGTCGTCCCAGATCATGTACTGAGGCAGGCGCTCGTAGATTTCCCGCTGGCTGGGCACATTCCAGTAGACCCGGTAGAACCAGCGGTAGAGATTGCACAGGTAGCGCTCGATGCCGGGCTTGTCGTAGCCCTTGCCTTGCTTGTAGGCCTGCAGCAGTTCCTCCTTGTTGTCCTTTAGCCATTCCCAGATATCCAGGAAGCCGTTCTTCTTGTTGGTGTCCACGTACACCTGGTCGCCACCGCCGATGACGAAGGTGGCGCGCTGATCGGCCAGTTGCTGGTGCATCAGGGGCCAGGCTCCGGCGCTGCCGTCGGCGCTGATCGGATCGTGGCAGCTGTAGAAACCGAAGGTGAGGGTAGTAGGTGCCTGCGGCGGGGTGACGAAGAAGCGCGGGCGGTCGCCGCCGATCTCGGTGCGCCGGCCCACCTTGGCCGGGTCGCGTTCGTCGCTGATCAAAGCGTAGTAGTAGGTGGTGCCGGGTTTCAGCCCGTCGACATCGAACACCCCGGTCACGTCCGTCTCGAAGCCCAGCGTCTGGGCCTTGAGGTACACGGTCTTGATGCCCTGGCCCTTGAGGTACTGGGGCACGGGCAGGTCGCCCAGGCGAACCAGGTCGCCACGCAGTGGCTGGGCGCTCACCGCCAGGTACCAGGTCCCGGGGCGATACAGGCGTACCCACAGGCGAGTGCTGGTCGGTGTAGTGGCGCCGATCAGGGCGGCGCTGGAGAGTTTGGAATACTTGCTTTCGTTGGAGGTGGGGTCAAGCAGTGGCATGGGGCTCGTCCTGAGTGCGGATCACGGTCTACCGGCCATTAAAGACCGGGTTTTGCCGTTTCGCTTGCCCAGGGTGCCCCATGCCAGGGGCAGGGGGCCTCAGCGCGCCTTGTCGCGCAGGGCGACGAAGCTGCGGCGCATGTCGCTGGCCCAGCCGTCGAGCACGGGCTTGACGTCCTCGAGGGTGAGCTTCTGGGTGTCGTTTTCCAGTTCCGTGCCGCTCCCTTTGCGCACCACCTGGGCCAGTACCTGCTGGCTGGCTCCGTCCAGGAAGGCCGCTTCCACGGCGACCTTCACGTCCTGGTCGCGGCCTCCGGCAGCGGTGTTGACCGCCGCCACCACCAGGGCGATGGGGATCACCTCATAGGGCTTGAGGCCTTCGGTGCTGGTGGACACCGCCGTGATCGCCGGGCGTACCACGATGGTATTGGGCCCCGGAGCCTTGGTCAGGGTCAGCACGCTGCCCATCTCCCGGCGCATCGCTTCGTTGAAATAACGGGTGATCTGGCCCAGGGTCTGGGCCGAGATCACCTCGGTCGGTTGCGGCTTGGGGTAGAACTGGCTGGGTTCGATGAAGACGTGGGTGTACTGGCTGGCCTTGACGTTCGGGTCGATCCAGCGCATCACCGGCACGCCGGAGGCACTTTCCGCTGGCTGCAGGCGACTGTAGTCCTTGAGGAAACCGGAATAGTCGCTGGGGTCGACGCGGTTGCTGGAGCAGGCGGCCAGCGCCAGCAGGGCGGCGCACAATAGGGTGACGCGGGGCAGTGCTTTCATGGGTTCGGCATCCTTGAGAGAGCGGCCAGAACAACGCTAGCAGGACATTGCGAGTTGGCCAGTGGCCATGTAGTTGAATAGCCATTCCTTGAACTGGCGAGCCGTTCGCCCCCATCTGCGAACGGGCCGTCGACATCAGCCCAACACCTCCCGCAGCCGATACCACAGCATCCCCAGGGCCAGCAGTGGCGAGCGCAGGGCCTTGCCGCCGGGGAAGGTCAGGTGCGGCACGGCGCTGAACACATCCAGGCCCTGGCTGTGGCCCACGGCGATGGACTCGGCCAGCAATCGTGCGGTCCAGTGGGTGACGTTCAGGCCATGGCCGGAGTAGCCCTGGGCGTAGTAGACATTGGGGTGCTGGCTCAGCCGGCCGACCTGGGGAAAGCGGTTGGCGGTGATGCCGATCATCCCACCCCACTGGTAGTCGATGCGTACATCGCCCAGCTGCGGGAACACTTTGAGCACCTTGGGCCGCATGTAGGCGGCGATGTCCTTCGGATCTCGCCCGGAATAGTGGCAGGCGCCGCCGAACAGCAGACGGCGGTCGGCGGTCAGGCGGTAGTAGTCAAGACCCACTTTCTGGTCGCACAGGGCCATGTTCTGCGGGATCAGCGCACGCGCCACGCGTTCGGGCAACGGCTCGGTGGCCACCACGTAGCTGCCGGCGGGCAGCACCTTGCCGCTCAGGCGCGGCTCCAGCTCATCCAAGTGAGCATTGCAGCCCAGCACCAGGCGCTGGGCCCGGACCTTGCCGCGGGCACAGTGCAGGGTCACGGTAGGGCCATGTTCGATGCGCTGCACCGGGCTCTGCTCGAAGATCCGTACCCCCAGCTGCGCGGCGGCGCGGGCCTCGCCCTGGACCAGGTCCAACGGGTGCAGGTGGCCCGAGCCCATGTCCACCAGGCCGCCGGCGTACTGGTCGCTGGCGACCACCTCGTGGATTCGCTCCGGGCCCACCAGGCGGGTCTCGTGGCGGTAGCCGAGCGCGGCCAGGTCGTCCTGTTCGTTCTTGAAGGCGGCGAACTGCGCCGAGGTGTTGGCCAGTTCGCAGAAGCCCCAGCGCAGGTCGCATTCGATGCCATAGCGGGCGATGCGCTCGGCGACCAGCTCGACCGAGTCGATGCCGGCCTGCTTGAGGTAGCGCACGCCGTCCTGGCCGACGTAGCGGGCAAAGCCGCTGACGTCGTGGCCGATTCCGCGGATCAGTTGCCCGCCGTTGCGCCCGCTGGCGCCCCAGCCGATGCGCCGGGCCTCCAGCAGGATCACCGAGAGCCCGCGCTCGGCCAGTTCAAGGGCGGTGTTGACGCCCGTCAGGCCGCCACCGACCACGCAGACATCGGCGCAAAGCTCGCCCTCGAGCGCGGGGTAGGGCGCGCTGTGGCGCGCCGTGGCGGCGTAGTAGGACGCGGTGTGTTGGGTAGTGTGCATGACGGGCTCGGCTCAACGGTTGGACTTGATATCGCTCCAGGAGCGGGTCATCAGGCGCATGATCTTCGGGCTCTGGGTGGTGGACACATAGAGCTTGTCCAGCACCGCCTGGGGCGGGTAGACCTCGGGGTTGTTCACCAGCGCAGTGTCCATGTGCGCCTGGGCGTCGGGGTTGGCATTGGCGTAGCCTACGCTGGCACTGACCTTGGCGATCACCTGCGGGTCGAGCAGGTAGTTGATGAAGGCCAGGGCCTGTTCCGGGTTGGCCGCGTCCTTGGGGATCGCCAGCAGGTCGAACCACAGGTTGCTGCCTTCCTTGGGAATGCTGTAGGCGATCTTCACGCCATTGCCGGCCTCTTCGGCGCGCTGGGCGGCCTGGAACACATCGCCGGAGTAACCGAAGGCCACGCAGATGTTGCCGTTGGCCAGGTCCGAAACGTACTTGGACGAATGGAAGTAGGTCACGTAGGGGCGTACCGCCATCAGCTTGGCCTTGGCCTTGGCGTAGTCGCCTGGGGTTTCGCTGCGCGGGTCCAGGCCCATGTAGTTGAGCACGGCGGGGAACAGCTCATCGGGCGAGTCCATGAAGGCGACGCCGCACTGCTTGAGCTTTTCGAGGTTCTGCGGCTCGAACAGGACCGCCCAGGAATCGACATGGTCGATGCCCAGTGCCGCCTTGACCTTGTCGACGTTGTAGCCGATGCCGTTGGTGCCCCACAGGTAGGGCACAGCGTACTGGTTGCCGGGGTCGTTCTGCTCCAGTTGCTTGAGCAACGTCGGGTCCAGGTGCTTCCAGTTCGGCAGCTTGGCGCGGTCGAGCGGCATGAAGGCGCCGGCCTTGGCCTGGCGGGCGAGGAAATGGTTGGAGGGCACCACCACGTCGTAGCCGGTGCGCCCGGCGAGCAGCTTGCCCTCCAGGGTTTCGTTGGAGTCGAATACGTCGTACACCACCTTGATGCCGGTGCTGGCCTGGAAGTCGGCCAGGGTGGTGCTGCCGATGTAGTCGGTCCAGTTGTAGACCTTGACCTCGGGCTGGGCCTGGGCGGCCGCGCCGAACAGCAGGGTGAGCGCGGCGGGAATCAGGGTTTGCAGATGACGCATGTCGACACCTCGTTTGGCTTTGTTGTTTACGGTGTTGTTTCGGAGCTGGCGGGCGAAGGCCCCGTGGGAGCGGGTTCTCTGGCGAATAGGCCGTATATCGACCCATGCGCTCCCACAGGCGCCCCGAGGCTCAGACGCTCAGCAGCAGGAATTCACGCTCCCACGAGCTGATCACGCGCTTGAAGTTCTCGTGCTCGGCGCGCTTGACCGCCACGTAGCCCTGGACGAACTGCCGGCCCAGGTACTGGTGCAGGATCTGGCAGTCTTCCATGTGCTGCAGCGCATCCTCGATGGTGATCGGCAGGCGCAGGTTGCGCCGCTCATAGGCGCGGCCCTGCACCGGCGCGCTCGGCTCGATCCGCTCGACCATGCCCAGGTAGCCGCACAACAGGCTTGCGGCGATCGCCAGGTACGGGTTGGCGTCGGCGCCGGGCAGGCGGTTCTCCACGCGCATGGCCTCGGGGCTGGAGGTCGGCACGCGCAAGCCGGCGGTGCGGTTTTCCTCGCCCCACTCGACGTTCACCGGTGCCGAGGTGTCCGGCAGGAAGCGGCGGAACGAGTTGACGTTCGGTGCGAACATCGGCAGCACCTTGGGGATGTACTTCTGCAGGCCGCCGATGTGGTACAGGAACAGCTCGCTCTTGCTGCCGTCGTCGTTGGCGAAGATCGGCTTGCCGGTGGCAATGTCGACCACGCTCTGGTGCAGGTGCATGGCGCTGCCCGGTTCGTCGGTAATCGGCTTGGCCATGAAGGTGGCCGTGACGTTGTGCTTGAGCGCCGCCTCGCGCAGGGTGCGCTTGAACACGGTGATCTGGTCGGCCAGGTCCAGGGCGTCACCGTGGCGGAAGTTGATCTCCATCTGCGCCGGGCCGTCTTCGTGGATCAACGTGTCCAAGTCCAGGCCCTGGAGTTCGCACCAGTCGTAGACGTCTTCGAACAGCGGGTCGAATTCGTTGGCCGCATCGATGGAGAACGACTGCCGGCCGCTCTCGGCACGGCCCGAGCGCCCCAGCGGCACCTGCAGGGGCAGGTCCGGGTCTTCGCAGCGCTGGGTCAGGTAGAACTCCATTTCCGGGGCCACGATCGGCTGCCAGCCTTTGTCGGCATACAGCTTGAGCACCTTCTTGAGCACGTTGCGCGGCGACAGCTCGATCGGGTTGCCATGCTTGTCGAAGGTGTCGTGGATGACGATGGCGGTGGGCTCGATCGCCCAGGGAATCTGGTACACCGCCGCAGGGTCGGGGCGGCAGACCATATCGATGTCGGCGGCATCGAGCAGGTCGTAGTAGATGTCGTCATCGACGTAGTCGCCGGTGACCGTCTGCAGCAGCACGCTTTCCGGCAGGCGCATGCCGCGCTCATGGAGGAACTTGGCGGTAGGGGCGATCTTGCCACGGGCAATGCCGGTCAGGTCGCTGATCACGCATTCGACTTCGGTGATCCGGTGTTCTTTCAGCCAGGCGGACAGCTGATCGAAGGGGGCGTTCATACAGACCTCTTGGTTGGGTTTTGTGGGCGAGTCCGCGTTGGAATCTTCCCAGGCGACGCGCTGAGGTCTATCTTGGTCGCAGCCCCCAGGGGCAATCTATCCACTTTCTTCGCGAACAAATGCACCAAAAGAGTGCGTAAGGGGCGAGCGCGTGACAACGGCCAATGCCTTGCAGGTCCAGGCTTTCCATACTCATGACGTGACCGAACAGGTGCGCGCCACCCCGGGGTGGCAGCAGCAATATCGGCAGATGTCCCCTGGGCACTTCAACGGCCAGCTGCGTTGTTTGGGGCTCGATGGGGTGGAAGTTTACGAAGAGTGCCTGAACACGCGGGTCGAGCAGTTCTTCCGCGCGCCGAGCGGGTCGTTGGCGTTCTGCTTCGACCGCAGCGACAACAGCCTCTACCTGCTCAACGAAGACAGCCGCAATATCTGGATCACCCCGGAGAACTACCAGGAAGTGGCGGTGGTCTTCGACCAGGCGTTCATGGTGCGCCATGGGTTGAACCTGGAGCGGCTGGACGGGTTGTTCATGGTGCCCCTCGGCAGTGGGCAGAACGCCTTGTTCGGCAGCTGGCTGAGCGCGACCCTCACGCGGCTGGGCGATGCCGATTACCCGCTGGAGGGCAAGGCGCTGGCCGAGCAACTGTTGGAAGACTGCCTGTTCATCCTCGACAACGCCTGCCAGCGCCTGCAGGGCGATGCGCTGGGGCGGCGTGACGAAGCGCGGGCGATCATGCGCCGGGTCAGCGAATGGGCGGCCGATTGCCCAGAAGAAACCCTCAACTTGATGGAGCTGGCCGATGTGGCCGGGGTGTCGTTGCGTCAGTTGCAGCAGGCGTTCAAGGCGTTCACCGACATGCCGCCGGGGCAGTGGCTGCGGTTGCGCAGGCTCAACGGGGCCAGGCGTGACCTGCTGCGCCATGGCGCCGGGGACGTGACCGTGGCCGAGGTGGCGATGCGCTGGTCGTTCTGGCACCTGGGGCGGTTTTCCGAAAGCTATCGGGAGCTGTTCAAGGAGTTGCCGAGCGAGACCCTCAAGCGTTCGCCATAGCCGCTCCGCTGCCTATGAGATCGAGCGCCGCGCGGGCGGCGCTCGATTCCACAGGCGCCAAAACTACCCCGGCGAATATATGCCAGAATCAGTTGCGATCCAGCCACACGGTCTGCACGTTGCAGAACTCTCGTACACCGAAATGCGACAGCTCCCGCCCGAAGCCGCTCTTTTTCACACCGCCAAAGGCCACACGGGGGTCGGAGGCGCAGTAGCCGTTGATGAACACGCCACCGGTATCCAGCGCCGCGGTCATGCGCTCGGCCAAAGCCAGGTCGGCGGTGTAGAGGGTCGAGGCCAGGCCGAACTCGCTGTCGTTGGCCAGTTCGACGGCATGGTCTGCATCCCGAGCGGTGATGATCGCCGCCACCGGGCCGAACAGTTCCTGTTTGAAGGCGGTCATGTGCGGGGTAACGTCGCCGAACACGGTGGGCTCGTAGTAGTTGCCCACGCCTTCGGCCTTCTTGCCGCCCAACAGCAGGGTCGCGCCTTCGGCCAGGGTTGCCTGGACCTGGCCGTCGAGTTCGTCGCGCAGGTCGAAACGGGCCATCGGGCCGATGTAGGTGTCGTCGTCCAGCGGGTTGCCGATCTTGAGCTGGCGGGTGGCTTCGACGAACTTTTGCGTGAACGCTTCGACGATGCCTTGCTCGACGATCATGCGCTTGGCGGCCGCGCAGACCTGGCCGGTGTTTTGGTAGCGACCGATGACCGCTGCCTTGACTGCAGCGTCGAGGTCAGCGTCAGCCAGGACGATGAACGGGTCGGAACCGCCCAGTTCGAGTACACACTTTTTCAGCGCGGCACCGGCCTGGGCGCCGATGGCCATGCCGGCCCGCACGCTGCCGGTGAGGGTGACCGCGGCGATGCGCGGGTCATTGATGGCGCGGGTGACCCCCTCCGGGGTGACGTTGATCACCTCGAACACGCCTTCTGGTAGGCCGGCTTGCTTGAACAGCTCCAGTAGCAGGTAGGCGCTGCCCATCACGTTCGGTGCGTGCTTGAGCACATAGGTGTTGCCGGCCAGCAGCGCCGGTACGGCGCCTCGCAGCACCTGCCAGACCGGGAAGTTCCACGGCATCACGGCGAGGATCGGGCCCATCGGGCGGTACTCGATGCGGGCCTTTTCGATCTGGGTCGGCTCCGGCGCGAGCATGGCCGGGCCGTGTTCGGCGTACCACTGGCACAAGCCTACGCACTTGCTGACTTCACCACGGGCCTGGGTGATCGGCTTGCCGATCTCGCGGCTGATCATCTGCGCGAAGGTTTCGTGCCGGGCCTGCAGGGCAGAGGCCAGGGCGAGCAGGTATTCGCTGCGCTGACCCGGCGACACCTGGCGCCAGTGGCCGAAGCCTGCCTTGGCGCGTTGCAGCGCCGCTTCCAGTGCGGCGTCGGTATCGAAGGGGTAGTGGCCGATCCGCTCGCCACTGTGTGGGTCGATGGAAATGGCGTGGGTCAGGCTGCTGATCTCGCTCATGGCGGGGCTCCTCATTGTTGTGTCCAGCGAGCGCCCAGACTAGTGGCGTGCAACGTTAATGAAAACTGAATAATAATGAGCGAAACATTCACGAATGGAGAAGTCTGTGGACCTGGTGCAACTGGAAATCTTCAAGGCCGTCGCCGAGCACGGCAGCATCAGCGCCGCTGCCCAGCAGATCCACCGGGTGCCCTCGAACCTCACCACGCGGATCAAGCAATTGGAGGAAGACCTGGGCGTCGACCTGTTCATCCGCGAGAAAAGCCGCCTGCGCCTGTCACCGGCCGGGTGGAACTTCCTCGAGTACACCCGGCGCATCCTCGACCTTGTGCACGAGGCGCGCCTGACCGTGGCGGGAGAGGACCCCCAGGGCACCTTCGCCCTGGGCTCGCTGGAAAGTACCGCGGCGGTGCGCATTCCCGGGCTGCTGGCGGCCTACAACCAGCGCTACCCCAAGGTCGACCTGGACCTGTCCACCGGGCCGTCGGGGACCATGCTCGAAGGCGTATTGTCCGGGCGCTTGGTGGCGGCATTCGTCGATGGCCCGGTGTTGCACCCCACCCTGGAGGGCATGCCGGTTTTCCAGGAGGAAATGGTCATCATCGCACCGCTCAACCATGCCCCGGTGCGCCGTGCCCGCGATGTGAACGGCGAGAGCATCTATGCCTTTCGCGCCAACTGCTCCTACCGCCACCATTTCGAGAACTGGTTCGTCCAGGACCAGGCGGTGCCGGGCAAGATCCATGAAATGGAGTCCTACCACGGCATGCTGGCCTGCGTGAGCGCCGGTGCCGGCCTTGCCTTGATGCCACGCAGCATGCTCGACAGCATGCCCGGTTGCAGCACGGTGAGCGTTTGGCCGCTGTCGGAGGATTTTCGCTACCTCAGGACTTGGCTGGTCTGGCGCCGGGGTACGGTGTCGCGCAGCCTGAGCACGTTCATCAAGCTGCTCGAGGAACGCCGCGCGGCCTGACGGGCGGCCCTGTCTGGCTCGAACGCCACTGCTGGCACGGCGTCGAACATTGTGTAGACCATCCCTCGAGGGAGGAATGCACCATGCGCAACCATCATTTCGGCTTGTGCGCGGCGCTGCTGGTGGCCCTGGTCATGCCTTGGACCTTGGCCGCCGCGGCCGACCTGAACGCACCGATCGATCCGCAAGGCGTGCACCTGCAGCCGCAGGAACAGAACGGCGTGCGCTACCTGCAGGGTGGTATCGGCCAGGACGAAGCCAATGCCCTGCGTCGCACCCCGGGCTATGACCTGCACGTTACCCTGTCGATCGGCCCGGAAGGCAAGTTCCAGAGCGGCGCCGCCGTGGACATCCAGAATGCCCAGGGCCAGCCGGTGCTGGCATTGCAGGATGTCGGCCCATTGCTGTTCGTGCAGTTGCCGCCAGGGCAGTACCGCGTGACCGGTACCGCCGATGGCGAAACCGTGCAGCAGCAAGTGACAGTGGACGGCAAGGCGCCGGCCAATGTGAACCTGCACTGGCGTTAGGGCTCGCCCGAAAAAGAGTGGAGTACACATGTACTCCATGGGTTCAGCAGCCAAGGCTCGGTCCGGCGTCACACGGCGCCACGGATCGGGCCTATATTTTTTGAACGATCCTGAATCCTCGCCCTTCTGATACTTCAGAGCGTGCCTGCCGGAGCATGGCCATGAACCTGGACGTCCAGTTGCAATCCCTGCATGACCGTGGATACGTACTGATTCCGGGCGTACTCGACCCGCTGCGCATTGCCTTGCTGCGTTGCGCCATCGACGACCTGCAACCGCTGCACTGGGACTACCAGGGCCTGCTCGAACATTACAAGTGCGTATTCAACCGCGACCCGTTGTGGCTGTCGTTTCTCGACCTGCCACCACTGATCGAGCTAGCTGAAGCGGTGCTGGGCGCCGATTGCCATGTGATCGGCCAGACAGCCTGGCGCAGCCATCCGGGGTACCCCGGCATGGGGCTGCACCTGGACTATCTGCCGATGGAAATGCCTGACTGGATACGTGCCCGTGAGGACTTCAGCCAACCGGCGCAAATCCTTACCGCCCAGGTGTACCTGTGCAATATCGACGATGCCGTGGGGCCGACCTGGATCGTGCCCGGCAGCCACCGGGCCGGCCGCCCGCCCCGTGATGGCGAGGATAGTTGGCTGGGGCAGGGGGCACGGGCGGTGTTGTGCCAGGCGGGTGACGCACTGGTCTTTCGCAGCGATGTCTGGCATAGCGGCGGGGCCAACAGCAGTGGCGGGCGAGACCGCGACATGCTCCAGGTGCACTATGGCCGGCGCATGGTCGCGCAGAAGTTTTCGCCTTACTTGACGTGGCGGTTCAATCCCGAAGTCGTGGAAGAAGCGACACCGCGGCAACGACGGTTATTGGGAGAACACCAGGAATCGGTCTATGACTGAAAATGCATTGCTGACAAAACTGCAACAGTCTGTTGTCGACCTTAGTGGCAAATGAGTTTCAACTTTTGGTTTAACTGGTCGATAATCGAAAAAGTATTACGCCTTGTTACTTGGTTGGATGCACCAGGTTCGACAAGCAAGAACGAGGGGCACGAGCCCCCGACTGGCAACAAGCCGGCAGGCAATGCACCGGCTTGTCCGTGAAGACCATCAGGAGATGTCATTGATGAAAACCCGTCTCGCCGCTTCGCTGGCCGCCGCCATCCTGGCCTTGGCCGGCGCCAACATGGCCCAGGCCGCACAAGTGTCCGGCGCCGTTGGTGCCACCGGCCAAGGCGACATGACCTACCGCATCGGCCTTTCCTTCGACTGGGACAAGAAGTGGTTCGAAAGCAACACGGGCCACCTGACCGGCTATTGGGATGCGGCCTACACGTACTGGGAAGGCGGTGAAGCCAGTGGTGCTCACTCGCTGTCGTTCAGCCCGGTGTTCGTCTATGAATTCAGCGGCTTCACCTATACCCCCTTCATCGAGGCGGGTATCGGCCTTGCCGCGTTCTCCAAGACCGATGTCGGCGACCAGCGCCTGGGCTCTTCGGTCAACTTCGAAGACCGCATCGGCTTTGGTCTCAAGTTGCCGCAAGAGCAGAAGATCGGTATTCGCGCGATGCACTATTCCAATGCCGGCCTGAAGCAACCCAACGACGGTATCGAATCCTACTCGCTGTACTACAGCAAAGGCTTCTGATCGCCAATACGGTCCAGGCTCCGCTTGCCTCGTGGGAGATTACCCAGCCCTTCGGGCTGCGCTGTCACACAGAGAACAAGCGGCCAATGCAGCCCCTGTGGGAGCGGCGGTGCGGCGGTCCGACTTGCCCCGCGATCAAGGGCGAAGCCCTTGCCAGGCGACGGTGATATCGGGCCCGGCCCAATCGCGGGACAAGCCCGCTCCCACAGGGTGCCGCAAATCAAATGGTCATGCGTTGTTCTATGAGAGCGGGCTTGCTCCGCGCTTGGCCCCCAGGCCTCACCGCACCGCCTTGATCGCCAGCACGTTGCACAGCGGGTGTTCCACCACATGGGCCGTGGTCCCGCCGAGGAAGGTACGCATCGCATCGTGCCGGTGGCTGCCCATGACGATCACGTCCGCCCGGCTGTGGCTGACGAACTGGGCGATTTCCCGTATGGCCGGCCCTTCGAGAAAATGCCTGCGTTCCAGGTCGATCTGGTGATGGTCGCCCAGGCGGTTGAAGGCTGCCCGCTGGGCGGTGCGCACGCTGCCATCGAAGCCTGGCATGGTCACGGTACCGGCACCGAAGTCGGCAATATGCGTCTTGGCCGCATCGCAGACGTGCAGCAGGTGCAGTTCGGCGTTGCACTGCAAGGCCAGGGCGTGGGCGCAGCGGATGACTTGTTCGTCCAGGTGCTCGGCACCTTCGTGGCAGTTCAGATCTACCGCAGCGGCGATCTGCCGGGGCAGCGGCAGGCGGATATCGCTGACCAGGTGCACGGCGATGGGGCTGTCCTTGAGCAGTTGCCAGTCCAGGGGCGTCACCAGCAGGCGCTTGAGCACCGGCTCGTGCTGCACATCCTTGACCAGCAGGTCGCAGCCCAAGCGTTCGACCTGTTCCAGCACGCTGCCCAACGGGTCGCGGGTGAGCAGCAGCTCGGTGGACACATCCAGCCCGGCATTGCGTAGTTGCTCGGCCTCGTCGGCCAACCATTGGCGGTTGTGTTCGAGCAGGCGCTCACGTTCGCGACTGTCGCTCATCAGACCGAAGGTGTCGACATCGTCGACGAACACGTTGATATCCAGCAGTGCACCGCTGGACTCGGCCAGCGCCGCCGCCCGCTGCAGGGCAGGGGTGTGGCGCATCTGCGGTCCGAGCATGACGAACAATCGCTTGAACTGGCTCATCTCATACCTCCACGTGCGGCAGCCCCCATTCCTGCCAGCGCTGGTTGTCCGGGCCAAATGGCCGAATCCCTCATTCAGTCTAGACCCTACCGGCCGACCAGCCGACGTGCCGGACCTGGGGTATGATGCGAGCCCTTTCTCCACATCGAGGCCCGATCCATGTCCCTGAGCGTTGAACAGATTGGCGAATTCCGCGCCTTCGCCGAGCAGCTGGCCGATGTCGCCGCCGCGGCGATCCAGCCGTATTTCCGTGCAAGCCTGGACGTCGAGGACAAGGGCGGGCGCTTGTACGACCCGGTGACCGTGGCCGACAAGGCCGCCGAAGACGCCATGCGCGGGCAGATCCTGGCCCGTTACCCGGAGCATGGCATTCTCGGCGAGGAACACGGCGCGGCCGTCGGCAGCAGCCCGCTGACCTGGGTCCTGGACCCGATCGATGGCACCCGCGCCTTCATCACCGGCCTGCCGCTGTGGGGCACGCTGATCGCCCTGAATGACGGCACCCGCCCGGTCGTGGGGGTGATGAACCAGCCCTTCACCGGCGAACGTTTCGTCGGCACCCCCGCCGGCGCCTGGCGCAGCGGTACGCCGCTCAAGACCCGGGCCTGCGCTGACCTGGCTGCGGCCACACTGATGTGCACCACCCCTGACATGTTCGACACGCCCGAGCGCAAGACAGCCTTCGAAGCCGTGGCGCAGAAGGCGCGGCTGATGCGCTACGGTGGCGACTGCTATGCGTACTGCATGCTGGCCTCGGGCTTCGTCGATGTGATCGTCGAGGCCAGCCTGCAGCCGTACGATGTGCAGGCGCTGATGCCGATCATCGAAGGCGCCGGCGGGGTGATCACTGCCTGGGATGGCAGCTCGGCGCAAAATGGCGGCTGCGTCGTGGCGTGTGGCGACCCGACGCTGCACGCGCAGGTGGTGGAGATGTTGCGTCACGCCATGTAGCAGTCCCGAGTTTTGCCCACCATCGCACTTTTTTGCATTTACGGGCTCTATCCATGGCCAGGCTGGGCCGATGTCCGCCCCAGCCGTTGACCCCAGACCCCGGTGCCGATGGTTGTATCACTGCTGAAACCTTCCTTGCGCCTGCTCTTGGCAGGCGCCACGCTCGCCCTGTGCGCCTGTACCCAGGAGCAGGGCCGCGACATCATCACCCAGTTCGGTGACGGCAAGCCCAGCGAGCTGTTCCAGACCAGCGTCGATCGCATGGCGACCCTGTCCATGCGTGACAACCTGCAGAGCTTGTATCTGCTGATGAACAAGCTCTACCAGCGCAACCCCAGCCAATGGAAACTGTCCGGCTACCTCGACGCCGCCACCGCCGAGCGGCAGATTCGTCTGGCCATCGAGCAGCGTCAGCCCTTGCCGCAATTGGGCAACCGTCGCGACCTTGCGGCCCTGAGCTACGCCTTGAGCCCGGAGTTTCGCGGCGACCGGGTCGGGGCGTTCATCTACGCCATCGGCAGCATGGTGATCACCGCCCATGGCGGGCGCACCGAGTTCTACATGACCGACACCATCGACCCGCTGTTCGTCAACAACGCTGCGCGCAACATCGAGAAGGCCACCTGGATGCTCAGCCAGCGCCAGGATGCCAACGGGGTATTGCTGCTGTTCTCCAACGAGATCTCCGAAGAAGGCAGCAACCTGAGCTTCGCCGTGGAGTTCGGCAAGATCGTGGCGCGGCTGGACCTGCTGGCCCAGATGCTCGACGAACGCTACCGGCGCATCGGCCTGAACTACGCCCAGAGCCTGTTGCTGATGAACTTCCTGCCGGTGCAGTAGCACCTTTGGACAATCGACGGTGATATCGGGCCCGGCCTGATCACTGGGCAAGCCGCTCCTCAGTGCCCCGTTCTGCAGATGGCGCGGCCGTCCGATCATCGAACAGGTCTGATCGTCGATCGTTCGCTGTTCGCACAGCCTTTGCTTTGGTCCCATTGCCTGCTCGCCGGCTTTTTGCTTAGCCTGTGCCGGGCACCGCCGGTGGTCGCCTGCCCGCATCCTTGTACCACCGGCTCGATAGACTGACCGTGAGCGACCGTGGCCACGGGCCTTGAGTGCCCGTAGGGCGCGGCGACCAGAACAATAACGAAGCCGAGTGCCTTGCCTATGGAAAGCCGCTTGTTGAGCGAGCGCAGCAGCGTGTTCCACCACGCCGACCCCTATGCCGTGTCCGACTACGTCAACCGGCATGTGGGCCAGCATTGCATCGGTTTGTCCCGCACCACCCACCCCCAGGCCAGCCTGAGCCATCGCAAGTTCGCCGAGCTGGACCTGTGCCGTATCAGCTACGGCGGCAGCGTGCGGGTCACTTCACCGGCGCTGGAAACCATCTACCACCTGCAGATCCTGCTCAATGGCCATTGCCTGTGGCGTGGGCACCAGCGCGAACACTACCTGGTGCCAGGGGAGTTGTTGCTGATCAACCCCGACGACCCGGTGGACCTCACCTATTCCCAGGACTGCGAGAAATTCATCCTCAAGGTGCCCACGCGCCTGCTCGAGTCGATCTGCGACGAACAGCGCTGGCAACGGCCCAGCGGCGGTGTGCGTTTCTTGCGCAACCACTACCGGCTCGAAGAACTGGATGGTTTCGTCAACCTGCTGGCCATGGTCTGCCACGAAGCCGAGGTGAGCGATGCGTTGCCGCGGGTGCAGGGGCACTACAGCCAGATCGTCGCCAGCAAGCTGTTGACGCTGATGCACACCAACGTCCTGCGTGAAGCCCTCGGCTCGCCAGGGGCGGGCCTGGAACGGATCCTCGAGCATATCGACCGCAACCTGAAGCTGGAGCTCTCGGTCGAAGGCCTGGCCGAGCAGGCCTGCATGAGCGTGCGCTCGCTCTATGCACTGTTCGACCGGCACCTGGGCATCACACCCAGGCAGTACATTCGCCAGCGCAAGCTCGAACAGGTGCACGCCTGCCTGAGCGATGCCAGTTGCCCGGTGCGCAATGTCACCGAGCTGGCCCTGGACTACGGCTTCCTGCACCTGGGCCGATTCTCGGACAGCTACCGGCAACAGTTCGGTGAGCTGCCCTCCGAGACGCTCAAGCGCCGCGCGTAGCGTTCTTTCGTGGGCGCGGCCCTGCGAACGTGAACCTGCACAATTCGGATAGCACTCTGCACGATCCGGATATTGCCCCTGCCGACCCCGCCCTAACCTGACATGGCCTGAACAATAACAAATGGAGACCCTGGCCATGTCCCTGGGATTCGACTACCTCAATGCCATGCTCGAGGACGATCGGGAAAAAGGTGTCTACCGCTGCAAGCGGGAGATGTTCACCGACCCGCGCCTGTTCGACCTGGAGATGAAACACATCTTCGAGGGCAACTGGATCTACCTGGCCCATGAAAGCCAGATCCCCGAGAAGAACGACTTCCTGACCCTGAACATGGGGCGTCAGCCGATCTTCGTCGCGCGCAACAAGGACGGGGAACTCAACGCCTTCCTCAATGCCTGCAGCCACCGTGGCGCGATGCTCTGCCGCCACAAGCGCGGCAACCGTGCCAGCTACACCTGCCCGTTCCATGGCTGGACCTTCAACAACAGCGGCAAGCTGCTCAAGGTCAAGGACCCGGCCAATGCCGGCTACCCCGACAGCTTCAACTGCGATGGCTCCCATGACCTGACCAAGGTGGCACGCTTCGAGTCCTACCGGGGCTTCCTGTTCGGCAGCCTGAATGCCGACGTCAAGCCGCTGGTCGAGCACCTGGGCGAGTCGGCGAAGATCATCGACATGATCGTCGACCAGTCGCCCGAGGGCCTGGAGGTGCTGCGCGGCGCCAGTTCCTATATCTACGAAGGCAACTGGAAGCTCACCGCCGAGAACGGTGCAGACGGCTACCACGTCAGCTCCGTGCACTGGAACTACGCCGCCACCCAGAACCAGCGCAAACAGCGCGAGGCCGGCGACGAGATCAAGACCATGAGCGCCGGCGCCTGGGCCAAGCAGGGCGGGGGCTTCTATTCCTTCGACCATGGCCACCTGTTGCTCTGGACCCGCTGGGCCAACCCCGAGGACCGCCCGGCCTACGAGCGGCGCGACCAGCTGGCGGCCGATTTCGGCCAGGCCCGCGCCGACTGGATGATCGAGAACTCGCGCAACCTGTGCCTGTATCCCAACGTCTACCTGATGGATCAGTTCAGCTCGCAGATCCGTGTCGCCCGGCCGATCTCGGTGAACAAGACCGAAATCACCATCTATTGCATCGCACCCAAGGGCGAGAGCGCCGAGGCGCGGGCCAAGCGTATCCGCCAGTACGAGGACTTCTTCAACGTCAGCGGCATGGCCACCCCGGACGACCTTGAGGAGTTTCGCTCCTGCCAGACCGGCTACGGCGCAGGCAGCGGTTGGAACGACATGTCCCGTGGCGCTGCGCACTGGGTCGAGGGCGCCGACGATGCGGCGCGGCAGATCGAGCTCCGGCCACTGCTCTCGGGCGTGCGCACCGAGGACGAAGGCCTGTTCGTGCTGCAGCACAAGTACTGGCAGCAGACCCTGCTCCAGGCTCTGGAACAGGAACAGCGGTTGATTCCCGTGGAGGCCGTGCAATGAGTATCCATGACACCGTGCGGGACTTTCTCTACCGCGAAGCGCGTTACCTGGACGATGCCCAGTGGGACCAATGGCTGGAGCTGTACGCCGCCGATGCGACCTTCTGGATGCCGTCCTGGGACGATGACGACACCCTCACCGAAGACCCCCAGCGCGAGATCTCGCTGATCTGGTACGGCAACCGCGGTGGCCTGGAGGACCGGGTGTTCCGCATCAAGACCGAGCGCTCCAGCGCCACGGTGCCGGATACCCGCACCTCCCACAACATCAGCAACATCGAGATCGTCGAGCACGGCGAAGGGCAATGCCAGGTGCGCTTCAACTGGCACACCTTGAGCTTTCGCTACAAGACCACCGACAGCTACTTCGGCACCAGCTTCTACACCCTCGACCTGCGCGGCGAACAGCCGCTGATCCTGGCCAAGAAGGTGGTGCTCAAGAACGACTACGTGCGTCAGGTCATCGACATCTACCACATCTGATCCGAGGTCACGCGAGCCGCTCGGTGTGCCAACGGGTGCACCGTGGCCAGGCTCGCCCGCGAGGTGCAACATGAGCTTCCAGATCGCACTTAATTTCGAAGACGGAGTCACCCGCTTCATCGAGGCCAGCGGCCATGAAACCGTGGCCGACGCCGCCTACCGCCAGGGCATCAACATTCCGCTGGACTGCCGCGATGGCGCCTGTGGTACCTGCAAGTGCAAGGCCGAGTCCGGGCGTTACGACCTGGGCGACAACTTCATCGAAGACGCCCTGAGCGAAGACGAAATTGCCGAGGGCTTCGTGCTCACCTGCCAGATGCGCGCCGAGAGCGATTGCGTGGTACGTATCCCGGCCTCGTCGCAACTGTGCAAGACCGAACAGGCCAGTTTCGAAGCGGCCATCAGCGAGGTGCGCCAGCTGTCGGCCAGCACCATTGCCTTGTCGATCAAGGGGGAGGCACTGAGCCGCCTGGCGTTCCTGCCGGGGCAGTACGTCAACCTCAAGGTGCCGGGCAGCGACCAGAGCCGGGCCTACTCCTTCAGCTCGCTGCAGAAGGACGGCGAGGTCAGCTTCCTGATCCGCAACGTGCCAGGCGGCCTGATGAGCCGCTTCCTCACCAGCCTGGCCAAGGCCGGCGACAGCATGACCCTGGCAGGGCCCCTGGGCAGTTTCTACCTGCGCCCGATCCAGCGCCCTTTGCTGCTGCTGGCCGGCGGCACGGGCCTGGCACCGTTCACGGCGATGCTGGAAAAAATCGCCGAGCAGGGCAGCGAGCACCCTCTGCATTTGATCTACGGGGTGACCAACGACTTCGACCTGGTCGAACTCGACCGCCTCCAGGCCCTGGCCGCGCAGATTCCCAACTTCAGCTTCAGCGCCTGCGTGGCCAACCCCGACAGCCAATACCCGCACAAGGGCTATGTGACCCAGCACATCGAGCCACGCCACCTCAACGATGGCGATGTGGACGTTTATCTGTGCGGCCCGCCACCGATGGTCGAGGCGGTCAGCCAGTACATCCGCGAACAGGGCATCACCCCGGCGAACTTCTATTACGAGAAGTTCGCGGCGGCGGCCTGATTCTTTTTATTGCCTGCCCCGCCTCCTGTGGGGGCGGGGCAGCGGAGGTTTGCATATGAACAACAGATTCCAAGGCAAGGTCGCCCTGGTCACCGGCGCTGCCCAGGGCATCGGCCGGGGCGTGTGCTGGCGGCTCAAGGCTGAAGGCGCACAGGTGGTGGCGGTGGACCGCTCAGAGCTGGTCCATGAACTGGCCGGGGAGGGCGTGCTGACCCTCACCGGCGATCTTGAGCTGCACACCGACTGCGCCCGGGTCATGGCCACCGCCGTGGACACCTTCGGCCGCCTGGACATCCTGGTCAACAATGTCGGCGGCACCCTCTGGGCCAAGCCCTTCGAGCACTACGAAGTCGCGCAGATCGAGGCCGAAGTGCGCCGTTCGCTGTTCCCGACCCTGTGGTGTTGCCATGCCGCGCTGCCCTACATGCTCGAGCAGGGCCGCGGGGCCATCGTCAACGTCTCGTCCATCGCCACTCGCGGCGTCAACCGTGTGCCCTATGGCGCGGCCAAAGGCGGGGTGAATGCGCTGACCGCTTGCCTGGCCTTCGAAACCGCCGGGCGTGGGATTCGCGTCAACGCCACCGCGCCTGGTGGCACCGAGGCACCGCCCCGACGCATCCCGCGCAATAGCAGCGAACAGAGTGAGCTGGAGAAAGGCTGGTACCAGCAGATCGTCGACCAGACCGTCTCCAGCAGCCTGATGAAACGCTACGGGACCATCGACGAGCAGGTCGGCGCGATCCTTTTCCTGGCCAGCGACGAGGCCTCCTACATCACTGGCGTCACACTGCCGGTCGGTGGCGGCGACCTCGGCTGAGGCTGCCCAGGCATGACCCTTTCCAATGACCTGACTGGAGACCTGGCATGACAACCCCAACCATCGACCGGCTGGACGCCCTCATCGTCGACCTGCCGACCATTCGCCCGCACAAGCTGGCGATGCATACCCTGCAGCAGCAAACCCTGGTGATCCTGCGCCTGCGCTGCAGCGACGGTGTCGAGGGCATCGGCGAAGCCACCACCATCGGTGGCCTGGCCTATGGCTATGAAAGCCCCGAGGGCATCAAGGCCAACATCGACGCGCACCTGGCCCCGGCCCTGGTCGGGATGGCGGCGGACAACATCAATGCCGCCATGCTCACGCTCGACAAGCTGGCCAAGGGCAATACCTTCGCCAAGTCCGGCATCGAAAGCGCGTTGCTCGATGCCCAGGGCAAGCGCCTCGGCCTGCCGGTCAGTGAGTTGCTCGGCGGGCGGGTACGCGACAGCCTCGAAGTGGCCTGGACCTTGGCCAGCGGCGACACCGCCCGCGACATCGCCGAGGCCGAGCACATGCTCGAGGTTCGTCGCCACCGGATGTTCAAGCTCAAGATCGGCGCCAACCCACTGGCGCAGGACCTCAAGCATGTGCTGGCGATCAAGCGCGAACTGGGCGAGCGGGCCAGCGTGCGGGTCGACGTCAACCAGTACTGGGACGAATCCCAGGCCATCCGGGCCTGCCAGGTGCTGGGCGACAACGGCATCGACCTGGTCGAGCAACCCATCTCGCGGATCAACCGCGCCGGCCAGGTGCGCCTGAACCAGCGTAGCCCGGCGCCGATCATGGCCGACGAGTCCATCGAAAGCGTCGAGGACGCCTTCAGCCTGGCAGCCGACGGCGCCGCCAGTATTTTCGCTCTGAAAATCGCCAAGAACGGCGGGCCTCGTGCTGTGCTGCGCACCGCGCAGATCGCCGAAGCCGCCGGTATCGCCCTGTACGGCGGGACCATGCTCGAAGGGTCGGTCGGCACCCTGGCCTCGGCCCATGCCTTCCTGACCTTGCGCCAATTGACCTGGGGTACCGAGCTGTTCGGCCCGCTGCTGCTGACCGAGGAAATCGTCACCGAGCCACCCCGTTACCACGACTTCCAGCTGCACGTGCCGCGTACGCCCGGGCTGGGCCTGACCCTGGACGAGACGCGCCTGGCGCGCTTCGCCCGCCGCTGAACCTGACTGCCTCTGAAGGAGAGCCCCATGCTGTTCCACGTGAAGATGACGGTGAAACTGCCCCTGGACATGGACCCGGCCAAGGCCGCGCAACTGAAGGCCGACGAGAAGGAGTTGGCCCAGCGCCTGCAGCACGAGGGCACCTGGCGCCACCTGTGGCGCATCGCCGGGCAGTACGCCAACTACAGCGTGTTCGACGTGCCCAGCGTCGAGGCCTTGCACGACATCCTGATGCAACTGCCGCTGTTCCCCTACATGGACATCGAGGTGCACGGCCTGTGCCGCCACCCCTCATCGATCCATGCCGACGACCGCTGATTCGAACCCTTGCACAAGAACAAGACGAGGTACGCCACCATGACCGTGAAGATCTCCCACACCGCCGATGTCCAGGCATTCTTCGAACAGGCCTCAGGCTTCGGTAACGACGAGGGCAACCCGCGCCTCAAGCGCGTCGTGCAGCGGGTCCTGCAGGATACCGCCAGGCTGATCGAGGACCTCGAGATCAGCGAGGACGAGTTCTGGCATGCCGTCGACTACCTGAACCGCCTGGGCGGTCGCGGCGAGGCCGGGCTGCTGGTGGCAGGGCTGGGCCTGGAGCACTTCCTCGACCTGCTGCAGGACGCCAAGGACGCCCAGGCCGGCCTCACCGGCGGCACCCCGCGCACCATCGAAGGCCCGCTGTACGTTGCCGGTGCACCGCTGGCCAAGGGCGAAACACGCATGGACGACGGCAGCGAGGACGGCGTCGCCACGGTGATGTTCCTCGAAGGGCAGGTGCTCGATCCCCAGGGCCGCCCCTTGGCCGGTGCTACGGTCGACCTGTGGCATGCCAATACCCGAGGCACCTATTCGTTCTTCGACCAGAGCCAGTCGGCCTACAACCTGCGTCGACGCATCGTTACCGACGCTGAAGGTCGCTACCGCGCCCGCACCATCGTGCCGTCGGGCTATGGCTGCGACCCGCAGGGACCCACCCAGGAGTGCCTTGACCTGCTCGGCCGCCACGGCCAGCGCCCGGCCCATGTGCACTTCTTCATCTCGGCGCCGGGGCACCGACACCTGACCACCCAGATCAACCTCGCCGGCGACCGCTACCTGTGGGATGACTTCGCCTATGCCACCCGTGATGGCCTGGTGGGCGAGATCACCTTCCGTGAGGACGGCGCGCGGGGTGTTCAGGGGCGCTACGCGGAACTTGCATTCGATTTCCAACTGCAGAAGGCCACAGACAAGGAGGCCGAGCAGCGCAGCGGGCGACCACGGGCCTTGCAGCAAGCCTGACCGTCGGGTAAACCCGCTCCCAGCGCCATGGCTGTGCTTTGCAGGATGCCGGAAAGCCTGTGGCAGCGGGTTTGCCGGCGATAGGGTTTGCACTGCCCGCCAGGATGCAGGTAGCTTCCTGAAAACGACTTTTCATGGATTTCTACCTTGGACTCACTGACCCAAGCCGTCCTCGGCGCCGCGCTGCAAGGCGCGGTGCTGGGGCGCATCCAGGGCCGCCGCTCACTGCTGTATGGCGCAGCCCTCGGCACGCTTCCAGACCTGGACGTGGTCATCCGCTACGCCGACCCGGTGTCGCAGATGACCTTCCACCGGGGTTTTTCCCATTCGATCTTCGTTCTTACCGGCCTGGCCCTGCTGCTGGCCTGGCTGGTGAGCGCAATCGCCCGAAGGCGCTGGCCAGAGAAGGGCTACCGCTGGCCCAGGCTGTTCCTGGCGTTCTGGCTGGCCCTGGTGACCCACCCGATCCTCGATGCCTTCACGGTCTATGGCACCCAGTTGTTCTGGCCGTTGCACCTGACCCCGGAAAGCTGGGCGGCGGTGTTCATCATCGACCCGGTGTACACGGTGCCGCTGCTCGGCGCCGTGCTGTACGCGGCATTCAAGGGTATGCAGGGCAGGGCGATCCCGCTGTTGACCTTGGCGCTGGTGTTCAGCACCGCCTACCTGGGCTTTGGCCTGGCCGGGCGCATGGCGGCCGAGCAGCGCTTCCAGTTCGCACTGGACCAGCAAGGCATCGCCGTCACCGAGGTGCGCGCTGTGCCGATCGCCTTCAACAGCCTGGTATGGCGCGTGCTGGCCAAGACCCCCGATGGGCATTACTACGAAGGCGTCAGCAGCCTGTTCGACCGCGAGCCCCCGGAGATGCAGCGCCAGTCGTTGAACCTGGAGGCGGCCAAGGTGCTCGACGGCGTGCCGCTGCACGAACGCCTGCGCTGGTTCACCGATGGCTGGCTGCGCTATGACGTGGTGGGCGATGCCCTGGTGGTGACCGACCTGCGCATGGGCATACCGGGCAACTACACCTTCCGCTTCACCATGGCCCGCCGTGACGACACAGGCCATTGGACCGCCGGCACTCCCACGCTGTGGCTGGGCGATGACATGGGATCGATGTTCAATGCCCAGGACCTGATGCTGATCTGGCGACGCATCGTCGAGCAGCAACCGCCGCTGCCGCTGGCGGCCTGGACCCAGAAGTACCTGGGGCCGGCGCAGGCGGCCGAAGTCGGGCGCTGATGGGCGCCCGTGCCAATACGACCCAGGCTCCGCTTGGCCGATGCAGCACCCTGTGGGAGCGGCGGTGCCGCAAATCAAATGGTCATGCGTTGTTCTATGAGCGCAGGCTGTCGCCAGCTTCCACCGAGATTGCGCCGTTCTCAAGATCAGGCGCGTGGCAACCGCCCGGTGACGAAATGCGCCACATCGTTGAAGCCTGGTGTCGAGGCATGCCCCGGGGTCACCAGCGAATCGATGAAGGCTTCGTCCTCGGCGCTGATCTTCACATCCAGCGCACCGGCATAGGTGTCCCACTGGGCCTCGGTACGCGGGCCGACGATCGCCGAGCTGACCAGGCGGTTGTTCAGCACCCAGGCGATGGCGAATTCGACGATGCCCACGCCCTTGGCGTCGGTATAGGCGTGGATCTTCTGGGCGATGGCCAGCGATTCCTGGCGCCATTCGACCTCCATGATACGCTTGTCCTGGCGCCCGGCGCGGCTGCCGGCATCGGGTGTGGAGCCTGGCGCATACTTGCCGCTGAGCACACCACGGGCCAGCGGGCTGAACGGCACCACGCCCAGGCCGTGGTAGGCCGCAGCGGTCAATTGTTCGGGCTCGGCCTGGCGATTGACGATGTTGTACAGCGGCTGGCTGACCACAGGCTTGGCCACACCCAGGCGTTCGGCCAGGTTGCAGATCTCGGCGATGCGCCAGCCACGGAAATTGGACACCCCCCAGTAGCGGATCTTGCCCTGCTGCAGCAGGTCGCCGATCGCGCGCACGGTCTCTTCCAGCGGCACGTTGTGGTCTTCGCGGTGCAGGTAGTAGATGTCCAGGTAGTCCAGGCCCATGCGCGTCAGCGAGGCGTCGAGGGCATTGAACAGGTGCTTGCGCGACAGCCCGCTGCGATTGGGCACGCCGTCCACCGGGCCATAGCCGGCCTTGGAAGCGACGATCCAGTCCTGGCGATGGCGCGCCACGGCTTCACCGACGATCTCTTCGGAACGGCCACCGTTGTAGACATCGGCGGTGTCGATGAAGTTGATGCCCTGGTCCCAAGCCTTGTCGATGATGCGCAGCGAGTCCTCGGTGCTGGTCTGCTCGCCGAACATCATGCTGCCCAGGGTGAGCGCAGAGACCTGGAGGCCGCTATGGCCGAGGGGACGGTAGATCATTGCTGAAGGCCTTTTGTCTGGGAATGTTGGGCTGTTTTACACATATCCCCCGGGCATTGAAAGGCTTTGGCTGGCAACGATAAGGCGCTCTCGCGAGAATGTTGGGCGCTCGTGCGTAGGGCAAATCGGATTCTCAATCCGGCCAGGCATCGATCAATTCCCGCGCCTCGCGGCTGGTCAGGGGGCGCTTCATCCGCTGCGATAGGGCGGCCATGGCCCTGGAGTAACCTTTGGCGATCACCGCTTCGACCTGGTCGTCGACACACTGCAGGGCGATGAAGTTGCCTTGTTCCGGTTCGCCGACGTACTCGATGCGGTTCCAGTGGCGCCCGTGGCCGAGCACTTCCAGGGTACGCCCATGCTGGTAGGTCCAGAAGAACGGTACGTCATCGTAGCGGCGCTGCTCGCCGAGCATGTTGGCGGCGGCGATGACGCCATGCTGCTGGGCCAGGCGCCAATGCTCGATGCGCGTCGGGCGGCCGGTCAGCGGGAAGGTGGCGATGTCCCCGGCGGCCCACAGGCCTTCGGCAGCCTGCATCTGGGCGTTCACGGCCAGCGAATGGTCATCGGCCAGGTCCAGACCATGCACGAAGGCAGTCGCCGGCTTGACCCCGACGCCCAGCAGGACCAATGGAGTTTCCAGGCGCTCGCCGTTGGCCAGCAGCACTGCCTGGACCCTGTCCGTGCCTTCGAAGCGCAGCACCTCGGTGGGGCCATGGAACACCACGCCCTTGCGTTCGTGCAGCTCGCGTAGGCTGCGGCCGATGCGCTCGCCCAACTGCTTGGCCAGGGGGATGTCATGGCGGGCTACCACATGCACGTTCAAGCCCTGCTTGCGCAACGCCGAGGCGGCCTCCAGGCCGATGAATCCATCGCCGACGATGACCACCGATTGCCCCGGTTCGGCCGCGTCGAGCAGGTGGGCGGCGTCGTCCCGGGAGCGCAGCAGGCAGATGCCCGGCAATTGTGCCCCTGGGATGTCGAGGCGCCTGGGTTTGCCGCCGGTGGCCAGCAGGGCGGCGTCGTAGTCAAGGCGCTTGCCATCGGCCAGTACTACCTGGCGTTTGTCGACATCGAGGAGGCGCACCTTGCCGTGCACGCGTTCCAGGTGGCCGCGGCGCAGGGCGTCGGGCGCCAGCAGGGCGGGGACCTCGTCGGGCGGCATCTGCCCGGCGATGACGAATTTGCTCAGGGCGGTACGGTCGTAGGATGGCCGACGTTCCTGGTCCACCCACACCAGGCGACCACCGAAACCGTGGTCCAACAACGTGGCCACGGCCGCAGTGCCTGCCGCGCCAGCGCCGATCACCACGAAACAGCGGGCGTCGCTGTGACGGGGCGGGTCGCCTACGGGCAGGGCCTGGTCATCGACCCAGATCTGCTCGTCTTTGATCTGCACCGGGTAACGGCGCAGGTCCGCCAGGGCCGGGGGCTCGCATACCGCGCCTTCGTCCACGGCGAAGGCGGCTTTGTGCCAAGGACAGACCAGCAGGCCGCCGCACAAGGCGCCTTCTTCGAGTGGCGCGCCGGCATGGGGGCAGTTGCCCTGATAGGCGTGGACCTGGTCGCCTTGACGAATGAGGATGATGTCTTCGTTGCCGGCCTGGGCTCGTAGGGGCTTGTGTTCGTCGAGCTGGTCGAGGCGGGCCACGCTGTGCTGGGTCATGGGGCGTCTCCAAGGAACCGTTCAGGTCCATTTGACGCCCTTGTCGCACGAGGGATGCAGGCAACCGACGATCGGAGGGACCAGTCAGTCGGCGCGCACGGCTTTCAGTGCGCCGGCACGGGTCACCCGCAGCGCTACCAGGCTGCCGAACACGATCAACGCCGCCAGCGAATACAGCGCGGCATCGGTCGAGCCGGTCTGGTCTTTGATGAATCCGACCAGGTAAGGGCTCAGGAAGCCCGCCATCTGGCCGACCGAGTTGATGATCGCCAGGCCCGCCACGGCGGCACTGGCGCTGAGCAGGGCAGTCGGCATCGGCCAGAACATCGGCAGGCCGGTGAGTGCGCCCATGGTGGCGATGGACAGGCCGAGCAGGGCGATGGTCGGGTTCTGGGCGAAGTTCACCGCGATCAGCAGGCCGATGGCGCCCATCAGCATCGGCACCACCAGGTGCCAGCGGCGTTCGTTGCGCAGGTCTGCCGAGCGGCCGACGATGATCATGAACACCCCGGCCAGCAGGTATGGGATGGCGCTCAGCCAACCGATCAGCAGCGGGCTGTCGAAGCCCAGGTTCTTGATGATCGACGGCAGCCAGAAGTTGATCGCGTACACACCGCTCTGGATGCAGAAGTAGACGAAGCCGAAGGTCCAGATCAGTGGGTTACCCAGCACGGCGAGCACGCCATCACCGCGAGCGGCTGGCTTGGAGGCAGCGTCGGCCTTGAGGTCGGCCTCGATCAGTTGGCGTTCGGCTGGGCTCAGCCAGGCCGCTTTCTGGTAGCCGTCGCTGAGCAGCATGATCGCCAGGATCCCCAAGGCTACGGTGGGCAGGCCCTGGATCAGGAACATCCACTGCCAGCCGGCCAGGCCATGCTGGCCGGCGGCGAAGTGGTCGAGGATCCAGCCGGAGAATGGCCCCCCGAGCAGGCCCGAGACCGGGATCGCCGACATGAACAGCGCCATGATGCGACCACGACGGTCGGCCGGGAACCAGCGCGAAAGGTATAGCACCACACCCGGGAAGAAGCCCGCCTCGGCGGCGCCGGTGAGCAGGCGCAGGGCGTAGAACTCGGTGGGGGTGGTGACGAACAGCAGGCAAGTCGAAAGGCTACCCCAGGCGATCATCATCACCGCGATCCAGCGCCGCGGGCCGAAGCGGTTGAGCGCCAGGTTGCTGGGCAGGCCGCACAGCACGTAGCCGATGAAGAAGATCCCGGCACCGAGGCCATAGACGGTTTCGCTGAACTGCAGCGCATCGAGCATCTGCAGTTTGGCGAAGCCGACGTTGACGCGGTCCAGGTAGTTGAATAGGTAGCAGATGAAAATGAACGGAATCAGCCGCAGGGTGATGCGCCGGTAGAGCGCATCGCGGGTGATGTCTTTGCCTTGGTCAGGGGCGGGGCTGTATGCCATGATCGGGTTCTCTTTTGTTATGGTTGTCGCCGCGTCGCCTGTTCCGGCGCTCGCCCTGACGAGTCTCGGTGAGCGCAGCGCGGCTGTCTTTGTGCTTTTGCACAGCCTCCGGCACGGCCTGCTGTGCCGGCGACCAAAGCCTACCAAGGATCCCTGCATGTTCGAACTGGACCACGACCTGGCACAGGACATCGTCGACCGGGCGATGGCCATCCTTCCGTGCAACGTCAATGTCATGGACAGCCAAGGCCTGATCCTCGGCAGTGGCGAGCCGGAGCGGATCAACACCCGCCACGAGGGCGCGCAACTGGTACTGGCCAACGGCCGGATCGTCGAGCTGGACGTGGACGCGGCCAAGTGCCTGAAGGGTGTGCAACCGGGGGTGAACCTGCCCTTGATGCTCGATGGCCGGTTGATCGGGGTGCTGGGCCTGACGGGTGACCCACAGCAGTTGCGCACCTATGGCGAACTGGTGCGCATGACCGCCGAGATGCTCCTGGCCCAGCGCCACCTGCAAGTGGAGCAGCAATGGCGGCGCCAGCGCTGCGATGACCTGCTGGCCTTGCTGCTGGGCAGCAGCGGCGACTCGCCACGTTTGCTCGACGAGGCCCAACAGCTGGGGCTCAAACCCCAATTGGCACGGGTGCCTTGCCTGTTCGAACTCGAGTCTGGGCCGCCGGCGGAAACCTTGGCCGGCTGGTTGATGAGCCGCTTCCCGGACAGCTGGTGCGTCAGCCCCGCACGGCATTCGCTGCTCTGGTGCCGCCCGGCGAGCGTGGCCTTGGACGAGCAGCGCCTGGTGGAGCGCCTGGCACGCCATGGCTGGAAGGTCGAACGCCTGGCCCTGGGTAACGTGGCCCACAGCCTGGAGCAGTTGCGCCGCGGCTATCGGCGGATTCGCGACTTGCTGGCCTATGGCCGCGAAGTGCTGCCAGGCGAGCGCCTGCTCAGCCTTGGCCGTTACCGGTTGCCGGCCTTGCTCTGGCGCCACCGCAACGATGACGCCCTGGACGAACTGCTCGAGCCGTTGCAGCGCATCCGCGCCAAGGACACCAGCGGGCAATTGCTGGCGACCCTGCGCGCCTGGTGCGCCCACGACGGGCAGAGCCAGGCCTGTGCGGACGCGCTGGGCATTCACCGCAACAGCCTGCGCTACCGCCTGGAGCGCATTGCCGAAGTCGGCGAGGTGGACCCATTACGGCTGGAGGGCATGCTGAGCTTGTATCTGGGGTTGCAGT
Organism: Pseudomonas shiyinii; assembly: GCF_056725765.1. Classification (NCBI taxonomy): domain Bacteria; kingdom Pseudomonadati; phylum Pseudomonadota; class Gammaproteobacteria; order Pseudomonadales; family Pseudomonadaceae; genus Pseudomonas; species Pseudomonas shiyinii. The sequence goes on from NZ_CM161522.1 coordinate 2,200,769, forward strand.
TGCTGCCGGCGGAATAGGCCTGGCTGTGTAGCGCTTGCTCCGGTCCTATCGCCGGCAAGCCGGCTCCCACAACGGTACCGCTCACCGACCCTGTGGGAGCCGTGCCCTTGGGAAGTCTGGCGCGAAGGCATTCGCCCAAACACCACCGCCACGCTTTTGTGCATTCGCCAGAGGCCACCTTGCGCTACACCTGTCAGCATGCGGGCTATCTGGATCAGGAGAATCCCCATGAAAATCGTCATCGCCCCCGATTCGTTCAAGGACAGCCTCGACGCTGCCGGTGTCGCCCGTGCCATCGGCACCGGCCTGGCCGAAGCCTGGCCGGACGCGGAGCTTGTCGAATGCCCCATGGCTGACGGTGGCGAAGGCACCATGGAGGCGATCCTCGCCGCCAGCCAGGGCGAACTGCGCCGCCAGAGGGTGCGTGGCCCGCTGGGTGCGCCGGTCGAAGCCGGTTGGGGATGGCTGGCATCCAGCCGCACGGCGATCATCGAAATGGCCCAGGCCAGCGGCCTGCAACTGGTGCCCACCGGCCAGCGCGACGCCTGCCGCAGCAGCACCTGGGGCACCGGCGAGCTGATCGCCGCCGCCCTGGCCGCCGGTGCCACGCGTATCGTCCTGGCCATCGGCGGCAGCGCCACCAACGACGGCGGCAGCGGTATGCTGCGTGCGTTGGGCTTGCGCTTGCTGGATGCAAACGGCCAACCGCTGGCAGAAGGCGGGCAGGCCTTGGCCGGCTTGGCGCACATCGATGCCAGTGACCTGGACCCACGTTTGGCTGAAGTCCAGGTGGAAGTGGCTGCCGATGTCGACAACCCCCTGTGTGGCCCCCATGGCGCTTCGGCGATCTTTGGCCCGCAAAAAGGTGCAAGCCCAGAGCAGGTGCAGGCGCTGGACCAGGCCCTGGGCCATTTCGCCGACCATTGCGCGCAACTGCTGGGCGAAGATGTACGCGATTTCCCAGGCTGCGGTGCGGCGGGAGGTATGGGTTTTGCCGCCAAGGCGTTCATGGGCGCTCGCTTCCGCCCTGGCGTCGAGGTGGTCGCGGACCTTGCCGGCCTCGACACGCTGGTGCAAGGCGCCGACCTGGTGATCACCGGGGAAGGGCGCTTCGACGCCCAGACCCTGCGCGGCAAGACGCCCATGGGCGTTGCGCGCGTCGCCAAGCGTCATGGCGTACCCGTGGTGGTGCTGGCCGGTACCCTCGGCGAGGGCTACCAGCAACTTTACGCCCACGGTATCGATGCCGCGTTTGCCCTGGCCAGCGGGCCGATGACCCTGGAGCGAGCCTGTGCCGAGGCCGGGGTACTGCTCAAGGCGCGGGCGACCGACATCGCCAGGCTTTGGCAGGTGGCGCGCCGCTGAGGCGCGGGGCATCATCACCCAGTGCAACAGCACCAGCAGCTTGTCGCGGGGCTAGACTGCCTGGTTGGCGTCAACCGAATTGGGGGAAAACCCTCATTGTCGCCGGCCAACCAGGCACCTAGCATGGACTTCGCCAATCCAACCCAGCTGGAGAACACCATGACGAGCCCCCAGGACGACAAGCGCCCCACACCTGACCCAGCCGAAGATAACGCTTTCTTCCCTTCCCCTTATTCGCTCAGCCAGTTCACCGCGCCCAAGTCCGACCTCAGTGGCGCCGACTACCCCAAACCCTACACCGGCGGTCGCTGGAAGGTGCTGATGATCGGTGCCGACGAGCGCTATCTGCTGACCGACAACGGCACCATGTTCTCTACCGGCAACCATCCCGTGGAAACCCTGCTGCCGATGTATCACCTGGACAAGGCCGGTTTCACCTTCGACGTGGCGACCTTATCGGGCAACCCGGTGAAGTTCGAATTCTGGGCGATGCCTTCGCAGGACGTTGAGGTCAAGGGCCTGTATGCCCGCTACCGGGATGCGTTCAAGCAGCCGCTCAAGCTTGCCGATGTGATCGAGCGGGCATTGGGCCCGGATTCGGACTATATCGGTGTGTTCATCCCCGGCGGTCATGGTGCGTTGATCGGCCTGCCCGAAAGCCGGGACGTCAAGCGGGTGTTGCAATGGGCGGCCGCGCAGGACAAGTTTGTGATCTCCCTGTGCCACGGGCCTGCTGCGCTACTGGCTGCGGGGCTCGATGAAAGCCGTGAAAGCTGCATCTACAACGGTTACCGTATTTGCGCATTCCCCGATGACCTGGATGCCAAGACCCCTGACATCGGCTACATGCCCGGCCACCTGACCTGGAAGTTCGGCGAGCGGCTCAAGGCCCTGGGCGTGGAAATCGTCAACCAGGACATCTCGGGTGCAACCCTGCGCGACCGCAAGCTGCTCACCGGTGACAGCCCATTGGCCGGCAACGCACTCGGCAAGCTGGCGGCGGCTGCGCTGCTCGAGGAGGTCGGCGCAGGATGAGCCGCCTTTGCGTTGAGGGTATGTTCGCCACCGCCTTGGCGATCGAGGGCGCCACGGCGCTCACGGTCGTCCAGGACGCCGTGCGTAGCTACGCCGGCCCACTGGGGTACGACCGCTTCGTGCTGTTCTCCGCTACAGCAGCGCGAGACGAGGTGGTCGAGCGCATCCATTGGGTGGAGGGCAACTGGTTCGGCGACCAGTCGCCGGTGGATGCCGAAACCTATGTGCGCCATTGCCCGGTGACCCGCCATATCCTGCACGCACGTGCACCGTTCTACTGGAGCAAGGTGTCGGTGGACGGCAACGAACGCTATCGGGTGGTGCGCGCGCCCAGTGGCCCTGGCGTCCATGGCCTGCAGGTTCCGGTGTTCGGCCCGGCAGGGCTGGAGGGGGCGATGAGCCTGGGCGGTGAGCGGATCGCCGCGTCTGCGCGTGAGCGGCTGGCCTTGACCATGCTGGCGACCGCGGCGTTCTGGGCAGCCCGTCGTTTGCTGGAGGCGCCGGTCGACAGCGATGTCCGCCAGCTCTCCGAGCGTGAGCGGGAGGTGCTGGCCTGGACAGCTGCCGGGCGACGCCAGGCCGACATCGCCGCGACCCTTGGCCTGTCGCCGCGCACGGTGGAGAACCACCTGCGCTCGGCACGCCGTCGGCTTGGCGTCGATACGACCGCACAAGCGGTCAGGGTCGCCTTGCGCAACGGCGAGCTGGCGGACATGGGCGATTGAACTCAAGCGTCGACGGTGAGCACCACCTTGCCCATGTGCTGACCACTTTCCATCAAAGCATGGGCCTTGGCTGCCTCGGTGAGGTCGAAGGTACGGAAGATCAGGGGTTTGACTGCGCCGCTGCGAACATGAGGCCAGACCTGTTCTTGCAACTGGGCGATGATCTGCGCCTTGTCGTCGGCGCTGCGCGAGCGCAGGGTCGAGCCGACAAGGGTCAGGCGCTTGGTCAGCAACGGGAACAGATCCAGCTGCGGCGCGGGGCCCTTGAGTACGCCGATCTGCACGATCCGGCCGTTCAAGGCGGCGGCCTGGAGGTTACGTGCCACGTAATCGCCGGCGATGATGTCGACGATCACATCCACGCCTTGGCCGTCGGTATGGTGCAGCACTTCACGGGCAAAATCCTGGCGGTTGTAGTCGATCGCCACATCGGCGCCCAGGGCCCGGCTGGCCGCCTGCTGTTCAGGGTTGGCCACGGTGGTGAAGATCCGCGAGGCGCCGAGGGTCTTGGCCAGCATGGTCGCAGTGGTACCGATGCCGGAGACGCCACCATGGATCAGCACCGATTCGCCGGCCTTGAAGGCGCCACGCTGGAACAGGTTGACCCAGACGGTCATGAAGGTTTCCGGCAGGGCGGCGGCCTCCACCATTGTCAGGCCTTCGGGCTGGTGCAGGGTGGTGCGCTCATCGGCGACTGCGTACTCGGCGTAGCCCCCGCCGGTCACCAAGGCGATCACCGGGTCGCCAATGGCAAAATGCCGTACCTCGTGGCCCAAAGCGACGACCTCGCCGGCGATTTCCAGGCCGGGAATGTCCGAAGCACCGGCGGGCGGGTCGTACAGGCCCTTGCGTTGAAGCAGGTCCGGGCCGTTGACGCCGGCTGCCCGTACCTTGATCAGCACCTCCCGTGCGCCAGGCGTGGGCACGGTCCGGCGAGTGGGCTTGAGGACATCGGGGGCGCCTGGTTGGCTGATTTCGATGGCCATCATGTCGAAGCGTTTGTTCATGGGTTCCAGCCTTTTCGTGTAGGAGACTACGTGAAAGGGTACGGAACTGCGTTGTTGAGGGCGCGCGGCGATTTTGCGGCGCCTTGTTGCAGATGTGCTGCGAGGAAAAACATCGATGAATTGGGATGACGCCAGGATCCTGCTGGCCCTGGGCCGCGAACTGACATTGCGCCGTGCCGCACGGGTGTTGCGGATCGACCAGGCCACCGTGGGGCGGCGTATTGCTGCGCTGGAGGCGGACCTGGGCTCGACCCTGTTCCTGCGAACCCCGGGGGGTTACCAGTTGACCAGCATCGGCGAAGAAGCATTCGCGCTTGCACAAAAGGTCGAAAGTGCCGCACTGGAGCTGACCCGACGTATCGGCGGGGTCGACAGTGAAGGCGCGGGCGAGGTACGGATCTCTACCACCGACTCGCTGGCCTGCGACTTCGTGTTGCCGGCGCTGCGCGCGCTTCACCTGGAGCACCCGGACATCCGCGTGGTGCTGCATGGCGCCTCGGAGCTGGTCAACCTGTCGCAACGGGAGACCGATATCGCCATCCGCAACCTGCGTCCGGACAACCCGGACCTGATCCTGCGCAAACTCGCCAGTTGGCCGATGGGGCTGTATGCCAGCGCCGAGTACCTGCAGCAGCATGACGAGCCGGTGCCGGGCAGCGGTTTCGCCGGGCACGATCTGGTGATGTACGAGCCGTATTGGCGCGACCGGCCGGTACCCACATTGGTCGATGAAGCGATCGACCAGGGGCGGGTAGTGGCGGCTGTGAATTCGAGCCTGATGGTGCGCCGTGCCATTGCCGAAGGGCTGGGTATCGGCGAGATTCCCATCGACATGGGCGAGCGTGACGGCCTGGTACGCCTATGGCCGGCACGCCAGCGCAAGGATCTCTACGAGGTGTGGATGGTCACCCACAAGGACCTTCGCCACACGGCCCGGATACGCCTGATCATCGAGCAATTGGCCCGGGCCTTCGCGCGCTGAGGCTCAGTCCTTGATCAGCGCCCGCAACGCAGCCTTCGCCTCGGCACTCTGCAAGCGCTCGACGAACAACTGGCTTTCACGCTCCACCGTGGCTTCCAGCTGCGCACGGTAACCGTCCTTGAGCAGCCGCTTGCTGATGCGCAGGGCCTCCTGGGGCATGGCCTGCAGCTTGCGCGCCAGCTGCCGGGCGGCGGCCAGGCACTGCTCGCCATCCTCATGCAGCTCATTGGCCAGGCCCCAGGCCACTGCCTGTTCACCCGTGAGCAGTTCGTTGGCCAGCAGCAACCGCGCGGCCCGGGCGTGGCCAAGCAGCCGGGGCAGCAGCAGGCTCGAACCGAACTCCGGGCACACCCCCAACGGGGCGAAAGGCATGCGCAGCTTGGCCGAGCGGCTTACCAGCACCTGGTCGCAGTGCAGCAGCAGGGTGGTGCCGATGCCGATGGCCGGGCCATTGACGGCGGCGATCAGCGGCTTGGCCAAGCCCATGACCACCCGCATCAGGCGGAACACCGGGCTGTCGCGGTCGCGGGGCGGGTTGTCGAGGAAATCGCGCAGATCGTTGCCGGCGCTGAAGGCCTGCGCGCCGCCGGTGATGAGGATGACCTCGACCAGCGGGTCTTCATCGGCTGCGCGCAGCAGGTCGCCCAGTTGGCGATACATGGCGACGTTCAGGGCGTTGAGCTTGTCGGGGCGGTTGAGGGTCAGGGTCAGCAGGCCCTGGTCCAGCGCGTAGGTGATCAGGTCGTTCATGGCAGCCGCTTTTGTTGTTGTGGTCGGGGCCCGGGGCATGGACGCCGGGCCGGTGGCAGGGAGGGTTTATCACGGTGCTCGGCTTGTTGTACAGTCGTTCAGCCAGACTAGTCCCGATGAGAACCACGATGAGCCAGGAAGCCCGCTACAACCGCATGCTGCCGGAACTGCGCAAGGCCAACCTGGTCGAGGCGACCCTTGCCTGCCTGAAACGGCACGGCTTCCAGGGCGCCTCGATCCGCAAGATCTCGGCCGAGGCCGGGGTGTCGGTGGGGCTGATCAGCCACCACTATTCGGGTAAGGACGAACTGGTCGCCGACGCCTACATGGCCGTGACCGGGCGGGTCATGGGCCTGCTGCGCGAAGCCATGGCCCAGGCAGCGCCCAATGCCCGCGAGCGGTTGTCGGCGTTCTTTCGCGCCTCGTTCTGTGCTGAGCTGCTCGACCCGCAACTGCTCGATGCCTGGCTGGCGTTCTGGGGGGCGGTGAAAACGGCTGACGCCATCAACCAGGTGCACGACCATTCCTACGGCGAGTACCGCAACGAACTGAGCCGCCTGCTGGGCGCGCTGGCCAGCGAGGAAGGCTGGCAGGGCTTCGACGCGGACCTTGCCGCCATCAGCCTGAGCGCCTTGCTCGACGGCTTGTGGCTCGAATCCGGGCTCAACCCCGGAACCTTCTCGCCGGAGCAGGGGGTGTTGATCTGCGAAGCCTGGGTAGACGGCCTGCAGGCAGGGGGGCGGCGGCGCTTCAGTGTGACCGAGGGCTGTTGATCGCCTGTTCAGTAACGGGTACGCTGCCGTCGCGGGTTCGAAAAACAACACCAATAAGAAAAGAGACAACACGCAATGACGCCTCGGGTACTGGTCGTCGATGACGATCCGCTTATTCGCGACTTGCTGCATGCCTACCTGTCCCAGGAAGGCTACGACGTCCATAGCGCCGCCACCGCCGAGCAGGCCGATGCCTTCCTCACCAGCCAGGATGTCGACCTGGTGCTGTTGGACATCCGCCTGCCGGGCAAGGACGGCCTGACCCTGACCCGTGAACTGCGGGTGCGTTCGGAGGTCGGGATCATCCTCATCACCGGCCGCAACGACGACATCGACCGCATCGTCGGCCTGGAATGCGGCGCCGACGACTACGTGATCAAGCCGCTCAACCCCCGTGAGCTGGTATCGCGCGCCAAGAACCTGATCCGCCGCGTGCGCCATGCTCGTGTCGCCCAGCCCGCACCGCCATGCACCCAATCTCTCAAGCAGTTCGCCGACTGGTCGCTCGATACCGACCGGCGCCGGCTGATCGACCCCGACGGCGGCGAAACCCTGCTCACCCATGGCGAATTCCAGCTGCTCAGCGTGTTCCTGCGCAACAGTGGCCATACCCTGACCCGCGACCAGTTGATGGACCAGATCCGCAACCGCGAATGGGTGCCCAACGATCGCTCCATCGACGTGCTGGTCGGCCGCCTGCGGCGCAAGCTGCACGACGACCCGGCCGAGCCGCACCTGATCATCACCATCCACGGCACCGGCTACCTGTTCACCGCCAGCGTGGCGGCCTGAACCCCATGGCCCGCCTGCTGGTGCTGGCCCTGGTGCTGCTGAGCCTGCAGGCCGGGGCCGGGGAGCGCATCCGTTATTGCGATTACCCGGTCTACCCGCCGATTTCCTGGAGCGACGGGCGCCAGGTACGTGGCCTGGCGCCGACCGTGGTACGTGAGCTGCTCGGGCGCCTGGGCTACGAGATGCAGATCGTGGTGCTGGGCAACTGGAAGCGCTGCCTGATGGACGCTGCTGCCGGGCGGGTCGACGTGGTGCTGGCCTACAACACCGACCAGCGTGACCAGAGCATGCGCTTTTCCACGGTGCCGGTGCTGCGCGAGGAAGTGGCAGTGTTCTATAACCGGCGTCGGCCGGTGCATTTCGAGCGCATCGAAGACCTGGCCGGCTATCGCGGCGGGCTGCTGTTCGGCGAGAGCTATGGTGCCGAGTTCGACCGTTTCGTGGCACGGCACCAGAACATCGAATGGGTGTCCTCCAGCCAGCAGAACTTCGGCAAGCTGATCCGAGGGCGCATCGATTTCGTCATCCAGGAGCGGCGCACCGGCGAGCTGTTCATCGAGCACCTGCCCGGTGCCGAGGACATCCAGGCCCTGCCCAAGGCCCTGAGCGTGGACTACTTGCGTGTCGCGGTGTCGCGCCACTCACCCCTGAGCCAGAAGATGGACGCCATCGACGCGCAACTGCAGCGCATGACCGACAGCGGCGAAATCGACGGCTGGCTGGGGCAGAGCGAGGTGACCTACCGCGACATGATCGACCTGCCGGCGAACGCACGATGATCCGCCTGCACACCGATGGCCTGCTGCGCCGCCTGCTGCTGTTCATCTTCCTGTTCAGCCTGTGCTTCACCGTGCTGGCAAGCTCCGTGCAGCTGTATTTCGAGTACCGCCGGGAAATGCGCGACATCGAGGCGCGCATGGACCTGATCCGCGCCGGCTACCTGGCCAGCCTGGAGCGCAGCCTGTGGGACCTGGACGAGGCGCAGCTGGACGTGCAGCTGCGCGGCCTGGTGGACTTTTCCGATGTGGCCCGGGTGCGCCTGCAGAGCGACGACTTCCGGTTGCTGCGCGGCGAGGCCGAGCCCAAGGGGCCGCTGCGCATCGAGCGCTTCCCGTTGGACTACCAGCCGCCTTCGGGGCCGTTGCGCCACCTGGGCGAGCTGGAAGTCAGCATCGACCTGGGAGCGGTGCACCGGCGCCTGTTCGCCACCGGGCTCACCAGCCTGTTATGGATGGGCGTGTTCCTGTGCGGCTTGGCGGTGGCGCTGTCGGGATTGTTCTACCGCCTGGTGACGCGCCACCTGCAGGTGATGGCCGAGTTTGCCCGGCGTATCGGCGCCGGGCAGTGGCAGGAGCCTCTGCGCCTGGGCCGGCGTCGCTCGGCGCGCCCTGACGAGATCGACACCGTGGCCCATGCCCTGGATGACATGCGCCGGGCGATTCTCAGCGACATCGAGCGCCGCGAGCTGGACCGGCTGGCCTTGCAGGACAAACGCGACGAGCTGCAGGCCATGGTCGAGCGGCGTACCGAGAGCCTGGCGCGGGCCAAGGACGAGGCCGAGGCGGCGAACCTGGCCAAGTCACGTTTTCTGGCCACCATGAGCCATGAGCTGCGCACGCCCCTGAACGGCATCCTCGGCATGGCTGAACTACTGCGCGGCGGGCACCTGGACGACCTCGACCGGCAACGCCTGGACGCGTTGTACAAGGCCGGGGAAGGGTTGCTCACGATCCTCAACGAAGTGCTGTATTTCGCACGCTTGGAGGAGGGTGAGAGCCGCCCGGACCGGGTCGACTTCTCCCTGCGTCAGCTGTGCGAGGAGGTCATGACCCTGCTCGAGCCCCGGGCCGTGGGTAACGGTAACCGCCTGCATTGCCAGGTCGACCCGCAACTGGCCCCCTTCCAGTACGGTGCCGAGCAGTACCTGCGCCAGGTGCTGAGCAACCTGCTGGCCAACGCCATCAAGTTCACCGAGCACGGGCAGGTCAGCGTCCAGGTCCAGGTGCTGGGCAACCAGGGCGCGGGCCAGTGGGTGAGGGTAGAGGTCAGTGATGACGGCATTGGCATCGCCCCGGCCATGCAATCCAGGATCTTCGAACGCTTCACCCAGGCCAGCGACGCCGTGGCCCGGCGCTATGGCGGCACGGGCCTGGGGCTGGCGATCTGCAAGCACCTGGTGGAAAAGCTGGGCGGTCGCATCGGCCTGGACAGCGCCGAGGGGCAGGGCAGTTGCTTCTGGTTCGAGCTGGAGCTTGCCCGCGGCCGGCAGCCACGGGCCCAGGCGCCCATTCGCCAGGCTTCCCAGGCGCTGGATATCCTGGTGGTCGAGGACGTGCCGCTCAACCGCGACGTGGCCGGCGGCCTGCTCACCCGCGATGGCCACCAGGTGAGCTTTGCCGAAGACGCAGGGCAAGCCCTGGCGATGTGCGCGCGCCACCGCTTCGACCTGATCCTGCTGGATGTGCACCTGCCGGGCATGAGCGGCGTGGAGTTGTGCCGGCAATTGCGCGCCACGGCGGGGCCCAATCGCGATACCCGGATCCTGGCCTTGACCGCCGGTGTTCAGCCTGCACAGGTACCTGGCTACCTGGAAGCGGGCATGCAGGGCGTGCTGGCCAAGCCGCTGCGCCTGGACAGCCTGCGCCAGGCCCTGGCCGAGGCGGCGCCGACGATGCCGGCGAAGGCGCCGGAGCAAAGCCTGGACTGGGCATTGCTGCAGACCCACCGCACGCTGCTCGGCGAGCAGAAGGTGCAGGGCTTGCTGGTGGGCCTGCGCCAGGCCATCGAGCAGCACCAGGCGCCCCTGGCCCAGGCCCTGCAGGCCAGGGACTGCACCGAGGTCGCGCACCTGGCCCATCGCCTGGCGGGCAGTAGCGACTCCCTGGGCTTTCGTGGCCTGGCGGCGGTGCTGCGGCGCATGGAGGATGCCGCCTCGGCCGATGACCTGGCGGCACTCGAAGGCCTCGGCGATCCCTTGGCCGAGCAGCTTGCCGCAGCGCATGACACCCTGGAACGCCTGATCCAGGGCTGACGTACAAAAAAGTTACGACTTTTTACATCTTCGATCCTTTCGTACAACGGCACCTTACATCCGTTTCCAATAATCGATCGCAACCGTGCTCCACACGGTCCATGAGGCTTATTGGAGATAACAATAATGAACTGCCGTAAAGCTGATGCCCGCCTGAATCCACTGCTTTTGCAGCGTACCTGCCCAGCCGAGGTGCGCCATGTCTGACACCACCGACCGCAAAGGTATCCAGCTGACCCGCGCGCTCAAGAGCCGCCACATCTTCATGCTGTCGTTGGGCGGTGTGATCGGCACCGGCCTGTTCATGGGTTCGGGGGTCACCATCAACCAGGGCGGCCCGATGGGCGCGATCCTGGCCTACCTGGTGGCAGGTTTGCTGATGTACCTGGTGATGGTCTGCCTGGGCGAACTGTCGGTACAGATGCCGGTGTCCGGCTCGTTCCAGGCCCACGCCACGAAGTTCATCGGCCCGGCCACCGGCTTCATGATCGGCTGGGTGTACTGGATGAGCTGGGCCACCACCGTGGGCCTGGAGTTCACTGCCGCAGGCATGCTCATGACCCGCTGGTTCCCCGACGTGCCGATCTGGTACTGGTCGGCCCTGTTCGTCGGCGTGCTGTTCGGCCTCAACGCCCTGGCTACCCGGGCCTTCGGTGAGGCCGAGTACTGGTTCTCCGGCATCAAGGTGGCGACCATCCTGGGCTTCATCGTCATTGGCCTGCTGGTGATCTTCGGCGGCATCCCGCTGAACAACGGGGCACCGGCACCGATGCTGGACAACCTGGTCGGCGACGCGGTATTCCCCCATGGCCTGTCGGCGGTGTTCGCGGTGATGATGACCGTGGTCTATGCCTTCCAGGGCTGCGAGATCATGGGCGTGGCCGCCGGCGAGACCGAGCACCCGGAAAAGAGCATCCCGCGTGCCGTGCGCAACGTGGTGTTCCGCGTGCTGATCTTCTATGTCCTGGCGATCGCCGTGCTCTCGGCCATCGTGCCCCATGAGCAGGCCGGCCTGATGGAAAGCCCGTTCGTGCAGGTGTTCGACATGGTCGGCATCCCCTACGCGGCGGACTTGATGAACTTCGTCATCCTCACCGCCATTCTGTCGGTGGGTAACTCTGGGCTGTACGCCTCCACCCGCATCCTCTGGGCCATGTCCAAGACCGGCATGGCGCCCAGGAGCCTGTCGCCGTTGAGCAAGCGTGGCGTACCGCTGCGTGCCTTGAGCATCACCCTGTGCTTCGCGCTGGTGTCGCTGATGACCAGCTTCGTCGCCGCGGACACGCTGTTCATGGTGCTGATGGCGGTGAGCGGGATGTCCGGCACCGTGACCTGGATCGTCATCGCCCTGGCGCAGTACCGTTTCCGCAAGGCGTACCTGCGTGACGGCGGCAAGCTTGAGGACCTGAAGTACCGTGCACCGCTGTACCCTCTGGTGCCGCTGCTGTGCATCACCCTGTGCAGCTCGCTGTTCGTGTTCCTGGCCATGGACGAGACCCAGCGGCCGTCGTTGTACTGGGGCTTTGGCTTCATTGCCCTGTGCTATGCGGCGTATTTCCTGGTCAACCGTCGTCGCCAGGGTGCTTTCGCGCCGAGCGCCCCTGGGGTTTGAGCCGCGCCCTCAACTGAAGGCTCAAATCGCGGGACAAGCCCGCTCCTACAGGAAAAGAAGCACCTGTAGGGGCGGGCTTGTCCCGCGATTGCGTTGGGGCAGGCACTGCAAAAACCTCAGTTGTACAAAGTTGTAACAAGGCACCGATCGAATTCGTTTGTCGTCAATTCAAATCAATAAAAAACAATGAGTTATATGCGTAACTTCATTTGTTACACGCAATATAGCCTCGATTGCCGCCTTGCTGAACACTCGTTTAGTATCTCTTCAAACCAGATCCCTCATACCACTCAAACAACATCGAGGCCTCCCATGACTAGCCCGTCGCCACTGCTGAGCAAGGTCGAAGCCGGCGTTGCCTGGATCACCCTAAACCGCCCCGAGCAGCGCAACGCCCTGGACATCCCCAGCCTGAAACAACTGCACACGCTGCTGGAGGCCTTCAACACCGACCCTGTAGTACGGGTAGTGGTACTCACCGGCACCGGCCGCAGCTTCTGCGCAGGCGCAGACCTCGCCGAATGGGCCGAGGCCGAAGCGCGCGGCGCCCTGGAAAGCTACGGCTGGACTGAGACCGCCCACGCCCTGATGCAGCGCCTGCACAGCCTGGACAAGCCCACCATCGCCGCCATCAACGGCACCGCGGTCGGCGCCGGCATGGACCTGAGCCTGTGCTGCGACCTGCGCATCGCCGCAGCCTCGGCACGCTTCAAGGCTGGCTACACCAGCATGGCCTACAGCCCCGATGCCGGGGCCAGCTGGCACCTGCCACGGCTGATCGGCAGCGAACAGGCCAAGCGCCTGCTGTTCCTCGACGAGCTCTGGAGCGCCGAACGTGCCCTGGCCGCCGGGCTGGTGGGCGAGGTTTGCGCTGACGACCAGTTGCCTGCGGTAACCGCCGAGCTGGCCGGACGCCTGGCCAATGGCCCGACCTTCGCCCATGCCCAGACCAAGCGCCTGATCCGCGACGGTGCCCAGCGCACCCTGGCCGAGCAGTTGCAGGCGGAGCTCGCTGCCGGCCTGCTGTGCGGGCGTAGCCAGGACGGCGCCGAGGCACTGCGTGCTTCGATCGAGAAACGTGCACCACATTTCGTTGGCAAATAACCACTTACACGACCTTCTTCAGGACCATTCCAGATGAATTTCCAACTGACCCAAGAACAAGAAATGTTGGTGGAAGCGGTACGCAGCTTCGTTAACAAGGAGCTGCTGCCCTACGAGGAAGAGGTGGACCGCGCCGATGCCGTGTCACCCGAGCTTGCCGCGCAGATCCGCGGCAAGGCGATCGCCGCCGGCTTCTACGCCTTCAACATGCCTGAGGAGGTCGGCGGTGGTGGCCTGGACTACCTGTCCCAGGCGCTGATCGAACGCGAGCTGTCCAAGGTGTCCTGGGCCCTGCATGTCTTTGTCGCACGCCCCTCGAAGATCCTCATGGCCTGTAAGGACGAGCAGATCAACGACTACCTGCTGCCGTGCGTGCAAGGCGAGAAGATCGACTGCTTCGCCCTCACCGAGCCAGGCGCCGGCTCCGACGCCAACGCCATCAAGACCCGCGCCGTGCGCGACGGTGATGACTTCGTGATCAACGGCAGCAAGCACTTCATCAGCCATGCCGGCCATGCCGACTTCGCCATCGTCTTCGCCGTCACCGACACCTACGAGCACAACGGGCGCAAGCGCAACGCCGTGACCGCCTTCCTGGTCGACCGCGGAACCCCTGGCATGACCGTGCGCCGTGGGCCCAAGTGCGTGAGCAACCGGGGCTACCACACCTACGAGCTGTTCTTCGACGACTGCCGCGTGCCGGCCAGCAAGGTGCTGGGCGAAGTGGACAAGGGCTGGGAAGTGGCCAACGCCTGGCTCACCGCCGGCCGGGTGATGGTCGCCGCCAACTGCGTCGGCCAGGCACAGCGTGCCTTGGACCTGTCGCTGCAGTGGTCGGCCGACCGCAAGCAGTTCGGCCAGGCGATCGGCAGCTACCAGGGGGTGTCGTTCAAGCTCGCCGACATGGCCACGCAGATCCGCGCCGCGGAGCTGCTGACCCTGCACACCGCCTGGAAGATGGACCAGGGCAGCATGACCGACGGTGAGGCCGGCATGGCCAAGCTGTTCGCCAGCGAAGTGCTGGGCAAGGTCGCCGACGAGGCGGTGCAGATCTTCGGCGGCATGGGCCTGATGGATGAAGGGCCGGTGGAACGCATCTGGCGCAACGCGCGCATCGAGCGGATCTGGGAGGGCACCTCGGAGATCCAGCGGCACATCATTTCCCGCGAACTGCTGCGCCCCTTGCTGCGCTGATCGGCCTGGAGAACCCCCATGTCGCATTCGATTCGTGACAACCTCAAGCGCCTATTGGCACCCAGGCACCTGGCCTTCGTCGGCGGCCGCAGCATGGCACGGGCGCTCAAGCGCTGCGCCGAAGGTGGCTTCGCCGGCCAGATGTGGCTGGTCAACCCGCAGCACGAAAGCCTGGACGGCGTGCCATGCGTGGCGAGCGTCGCCGACCTGCCGTGTGCACCGGACGCCGTGTTCATCGCCACCAACAAGGACCTGACCCTGCAATGCGTCCAGGCCCTGGCCGATCGTGGTGCCGGCGGTGCCATCTGCTACGCCTCGGGTTTCGCCGAGAGCGGCGAGCAAGGGCGTCTGTTGCAACAGCGCCTGCTCGAGGCCGCCGGCTCCATGGCCTTGCTTGGCCCCAACTGCTACGGCCTGCTCGACTACCTGCATGGCGCTGCCTTGTGGCCGGTCGCCCACGGCGGCAAGCAGGTGGAGAGGGGCGTAGCGATCCTGACCCAGAGCGGCAACTTCGCCTACAACCTGTCGATGAGCGACCGCTCGCTGCCGGTGGCCTACATGGCCTCGGTCGGCAACCAGGCACAGCTGGGCGTGGCCGAGCTGATGGACGTGCTGCTGGACGACCCACGGGTCACGGCCATCGGCCTGCACCTGGAAGGCCTGAAGAACGTGCCCGGCTTTGCCCGCGCCGCGCACAAGGCTCTGGAGCGCGGCATCCCGGTCATTGCCTTGAAGACAGGTGTCTCGCAGATCGGCGCGGAACTGGCGCTGAGCCACACCAGTTCGCTGTCGGGCTCCGACGCGCTGTACGACAGCCTGTTCCAGCGCCTGGGCGTGATCCGTGTGAGCGGCCCGGTGAGCTTCGTCGAAACCCTCAAGGCCGCTGCCTGCGGGCAACTGCCCAAGGATGGCCGCCTGATCGCCTTGGCATGTTCCGGTGGCGACGCCGGGCTGATCGCCGACTATGCCGAACGCAATCACCTGACCTTGCCCAAGCTCGAACCCGGGCAGGTGGATGAACTGGCCCAGGTGCTTCCGGCCTACGCCAACCTGGTCAACCCACTGGATTTCACCACGGCGATCTGGGGCGATGCCGCCGCGCTCGAGCGCATGCTCGACAGTGCCCTGCGCGGCGATGCCGACGCAGCCATGTTGGTGCTGGACTACCCGGCGCAGTTCACCGGCGAGCGCAAGGAGTGCGACCTGCTGTTGGGGCTTTACTGCGACGCCCTGGCGCGCCACGGCAAGGTCGGCTTCGTCACCTCGGCCTTCCCGGAGCTGCTGCCGGCCTATGCCCGCGAGCGCCTGCACGCCCATGGCATCGCCGCCTTGCAAGGCGTGGAGGACGGTCTGGCGGCCTGGGGGCGGATCGTCGCCTACCAACGTAACCGCCCGCGCTTGCTGGCACTGGGCGAGTCGGCCTTGGTGCCGCTGTGCCCTCAGGCGCTGGATGGCCAGGCGAACGTGCTCGACGAGTGGCAATCCAAGCAGGCGCTGCGTGCGTTCGGCCTGCCGGTACCAGCCGGTGTGCTGAGCACGCCCGGGCAGGCTGTCACGGATGCCGTCGGGGTGGGCTTCCCCCTGGTGCTCAAGGCAGTCAGTGCGCAGTTGCCGCACAAGACCGAAGCCGGCGCCGTGGCGCTCAATCTGCGTGATGCCAACGCCCTGGCGGCAGCGCTCGAGCAGATGCGCGAGCGTATTGCGGCCTACGCGCCGAATGTGCCGTTCGACCAGGTGCTGCTCGAGCCCATGGCCGAGGCGCCACTGGCCGAACTGATCGTTGGCATCAAGCGCGAGAACGACTTCGCCCTGGCCCTGGTGATCGGCGCCGGCGGGGTGCTGGTCGAGCTGCTCAAGGACAGCGTCAACCTGTTGTTGCCCACCACCGACGGGGCCATCCGCAATGCCGTGCTGGGCCTGCGTAGCGCCGGCCTGTTGCAAGGCTTCCGGGGGCGCCCGGCGGCCGATCTGGACGCCTTGGTGGCGGCGATCCGCGCCGTGGCCGACTACGCCTGCGAGAATGCAGGCCGCTTGCTGGAGTTGGACGTGAACCCATTGATGGTCGGTGCCCAGGGCACCACCGCGGTCGATGCGCTGATCCGCCTCGGCCAGCCGCAAGGAGAACGATAATGCGTGAACCCTCCATGACCGCCGGCCAGGCCTTGGTGCGGCTGCTGGGCAACTATGGCGTCGATACCGTGTTCGGCATCCCCGGGGTGCATACCCTGGAGTTGTATCGTGGGCTGCCGGGCAGTGGCATCCGCCATGTGCTGACCCGCCATGAGCAGGGCGCCGGCTTCATGGCCGACGGCTATGCCCGGGTCAGCGGCAAGCCGGGCGTGTGTTTCGTCATCACCGGCCCCGGCGTGACCAACGCGGCCACCGCCATCGGCCAGGCCTATGCCGACTCCATCCCGATGCTGGTGATCTCCAGCGTCAACCACACCGCAAGCCTGGGCAAAGGTTGGGGTTGCCTGCATGAGACCCAGGACCAGCGCGCCATGACCGCGCCGATCACCGCGTTCTCCGCCGTGGCCCTGTGCGCCGAAGACCTGCCAGAGCTGATCGCCCGTGCCTGGGCCGTGTTCGACAGCGAGCGCCCACGCCCGGTGCACATCTCGGTGCCGCTGGATGTGTTGGCGGCCCCGGTCGCCCGCGACTGGAGCACCGAGGTGGTGCGCCGCCCCGGGCGTGGCCTGCCCGATCGCGACAGCCTGGACCAGGCGGCCTTGAAGCTCGCCGCCGCCAAGCGGCCGATGATCATCGCCGGTGGCGGCGCCTTGCAGGCGGCCGACGAACTGCGCCAGCTCAGCGAGCGCCTGGCGGCGCCGGTGTTCACCAGCGTGGCCGGCAAGGGCCTGTTGCCGCCGGAATCGCCTTTGAATGCCGGTGCCAGCCTGTGCGTGGAACCTGGCTGGCAACTGATCGGCGAAGCCGACGTGGTGCTGGCGGTGGGTACGGAAATGGCCGACACCGATTTCTGGCGCGAGCGCCTGCCGCTTCGTGGCGAACTGCTGCGGGTGGACATCGACCCGCGCAAATTCAATGACTTCTACCCCTGTGCCCTGGCCTTGCATGGCGATGCCCGGCAGACCCTCGCCGGCCTGCTGGAACACCTGCCGCACATCCAGCGCGACGCCGGCGCCGCCATCGAGGCGGTGGCCAACTTGCGTCAGGCGATCCGCGCAGGCCATGGCCCGCTGCAAGGCATCCACCAGGCGATCCTCGACCGTATAGCCGCCGTGCTGCCGGAAAACGCCTTCATCAGCAGCGACATGACCCAGCTGGCCTACACCGGCAACTATGCCTTCACCAGCCGCGCGCCGCGCAGCTGGCTGCACCCCACCGGCTACGGCACCCTCGGCTATGGCCTGCCAGCGGGTATCGGCGGCATGTTCGCCAGCGCTGACCGTCCGGGCCTGGTGCTGGTGGGCGATGGCGGCTTCCTCTATACCGCGCAGGAGCTGGCTACCGCGGTCGAGGAGCTGGACCGCCCGCTGGTGGTGCTGTTGTGGAACAACGACGCCCTGGGCCAGATCCGCGACGACATGCTCGGCCTGGACATCGAACCCATCGGCGTGTTGCCGCGCAACCCGGACTTCGCCGCGCTCGGCCGGGCGTTCGGCTGCACCGTGGCGCAACCGCGCAGCCTCGATGAGCTGCAACGGGCGCTGCAGGCGGGCTTTGCCCGCAACGGTGTGACCCTGGTCGAACTCAAGCACGCCTGTGCGCACTGACGGAGGATTGCCATGCGCTTTTCCAAGCTGACCCAACGCATCGCCGGCGACGGTGCCGCCGCCTGGGACATCCACTACCGCGCCCTGGCGATGCAGGCCGAGGGCAGGGACATCCTGTTGCTGTCGGTGGGCGACCCCGACTTCGACACCCCGGCACCCATCGTCGAGGCAGCTATCGACAGCCTGCGCAACGGCCACACCCATTATTCGGACGTACGCGGCAAGCTGGCCTTGCGCCAGGCCATTGCCCGTCGCCACCAGCAACGCAGCGGCCAGAAGGTGGATGCCGATCAGGTCACCGTGCTGGCCGGCGCCCAGTGCGCGCTGTTCTGCGTGGCCCAGTGCGTGCTGGAGCCGGGTGACGAGGTGATCGTCGCCGAGCCGATGTACGTCACCTACGAAGCCGTGTTCGGTGCTTGTGGGGCTACCGTGGTGCCGGTACCGGTCAAGCCGGAGAACGGTTTTCGCGTATGCCCCGCGGATGTGGCGGCACGCATCACCCCCCGTACCCGTGCGCTGGCCCTGAACAGCCCGCACAACCCCTCGGGGGCGAGCCTGCCACGCGCCACCTGGGAGGCCCTGGCCGAGCTGTGCATCGCCCATGACCTGTGGCTGATTTCCGACGAGGTCTACAGCGAGCTGCTGTACGACGGCGAGCACGTCAGCCCCGGCAGCCTGCCGGGCATGGCCGAGCGCACCGCGACGCTGAACAGCCTGTCCAAGTCCCATGCCATGACCGGCTGGCGGGTAGGCTGGGTGGTGGGGTCGGCCGAGCTGGCCGGCCATCTGGAGAACCTCGCCCTGTGCATGCTCTACGGCTCGCCCGACTTCATCCAGGATGCCGCGGTGGTGGCCCTGGAGCAGCCGTTGGCGGAGCTCGAGGCAATGCGCGACGCCTATCGTCAACGACGCGACCTGGTCTGCGAGCGCCTGGCCGGCTGCCCGGGCATCAAGGCGCTCAAGCCCGATGGCGGGATGTTCGTGATGGTCGATATTCGTGAAACCGGCCTGAGCGCCCAGGCCTTCGCAGACCGCCTGCTGGACCAGGAAGGCGTCTCGGTGTTGGCAGGGGAGGCCTTCGGGCCGAGCGCCGCCGGGCATATACGCCTGGGCCTGGTGCTCGGCGCCGAGGCGCTGGACGACGCCTGCCGGCGCATAGCCCGTTGTGCGCGGGCCCTGATGCAGGAGCAGGCCCATGCGTGAGTACCCGCGACTGTATATCGACGGCGCCTGGCAATTGCCGAGCGGGCAGGGCATGGCCGAGGTCATCGACCCGGCCAGCGAGGCGGCCATCGGCCGTGTCCCGCTGGGCAACGAGGAGGATGTAGATCGGGCGGTGTCTGCCGCCCGGCGTGCGTTCGACGCCTGGTCGCGCACGCCCTCCAGCGTGCGGGCCGGCTACATTCGTGCCCTGGCCGGGCAACTGAAGGCCAAGGCCGGGGAAATGGCCGATGTGATCACCGCCGAGCTGGGCATGCCGGTGCAGTGGTGCCAGATGGTCCAGGTCGACGGCCCTATCGAGGGCCTGGAGCAATACAGTGAGCTGGCCGGGCTGATGGACGAGGTGCGCGAGGTCGGCAATTCGTTGGTGTACCGCGAGGCGGTAGGGGTGTGCGCCTTCATCAACCCCTGGAACTACCCGCTGCACCAGATGATCGGCAAGTTGGCCCCGGCCTTGGCCGCCGGCTGCACGGTGGTGGTCAAGCCCAGCCAGGAGACACCCTTGCACGCCTTCCTGCTGGCCGAGATGATCGACGCCATCGGCCTGCCTGCCGGCGTGTTCAACCTGGTCAGCGGACCGGGGGCGAAGGTGGGCGAGGCCCTGGCCCGGCATCCGCAGGTGGACATGGTGTCGTTCACCGGCTCCACCGGTGCCGGGGTACGGGTCTCCCAGGCCGCCGCGCCGACGGTCAAGCGCGTGTGCCTGGAGCTGGGCGGCAAGTCGCCGCTGTTGATCACCGCCGATGCCGACCTGGAAGCGGCCGTGCGCCATGGCGTGCAGGACGTGATGATCAACTCGGGGCAGACCTGCACGGCGCTCACCCGCATGCTGCTGCCGGCCGAGCGCTATGCGCAGGCCCTGGAAATCGCGGTGGCGCAAACCCAGGCGCTGGCCATGGGCGACCCGCGAGACCCACGCAGCTTCCTCGGCCCCATGTGCTCGGCCGGGCAGCGGCGCACCGTGCTGGACTATATTCGCCTGGGCCAGGAGGAGGGCGCGCGGCTGCTGTGCGGCGGCGACACCGCCACGGGCTTCGAGCGGGGCTACTATGTGGCGCCTACGTTGTTCGCCGACGTCGACAACCGCATGCGCATCGCCCAGGAGGAAATCTTCGGGCCGGTGCTGTGCCTGATCCCTTATGCCGACGAGGCCGAGGCAGTCGAAATGGCCAACGATTCGCCGTTCGGCCTGTCCAGCGCGGTCTGGGCCGGTAGCCGCGAGCGCGGCCTGGACCTGGCGCGACAGATGCGCGCCGGGCAGTGCTTCGTCAACGGGGCCGGGTTCAACTACCGGGCGCCGTTTGGCGGGTACAAGCAATCCGGCAATGGCCGGGAATGGGGCGAGGAGGGGCTGGGCGAGTTCGTCGAGGTCAAGGCGGTGCAGCTCTGAACGAGCAGGGCCATGATCTTGCACAACCCTGCGCTTGCTCCGCGATCCACGGCGCGGCCCTTGCCATGCAACCGCGATGGCAGGGCCGCGCCAATCGTCGGCGAACCGGGTTCATCCTGCGGCCGCATCGTCCACCGGCCTGTCGAACGCCACGAACAACTGGTCTGCGGTGATCGATCCCAGGTCCAGGCGCATGTTCGCCTCGAGCATGGCGAACAGCCTGGTGAACACTTCATACACCTTGCAGTGGTCTTCCATCCCGGAGAACGGGTTGTCGATCTTCTCGGCAATCAATGAACTCTCCTGCACGGCGTCATACACATCGCGCAGGGTGATCTCGCTGGGTGGGCGCGCCAGGGTCAGGCCGCCATGGGCGCCGCGCCAGGATTTGAGGATATTGGCCTTGACCAGCTGCGAGGCCAGGCTGCGCACCCGTGCAGGGTGAACCTTGACCCACTTGGAGATGGTGTCGGTGCGAAGCTTCTGCGGGGCGTTGGCGGCCACGAACGAGAGGATATAGGAGGCGGTGATCAGACGCGTCGACTGGCTCATCGGCGAAGGTTCCTGGGTCGAAAATCGAAGTCTACACCCCTGTGAAAATCCACTTGGCAGAGGCACGGCATAGAGTCTAATGTATTTATCACGATGACAATTACAATTATGAGTCATCGAAGTGCGCGACCTTTCTCTTAGCGGTTCAAAAAGGCGATGCCATGAGCGATAACAAGAACAAGATCACTCAAGCGATACCCGAAGCTGGCCTGCCGCGTCGGGATTTTCTCAAGTACGGGGCCGCTGCGACCGTCGCCGGCGCCTTCTCTCTGGGCCTGCCGTTGCCGAGCTGGGCCGGGCAGGCCACACCCAAGGCCGGCGGTATCCTGAGCTTAGGGCTGGCCGGCGGCAGCAGCACCGACTCTGGCGACCCTGGCTCGTGGAGCGACACCTTCACCTTTGTCGGCTTCTCGGCGGTGTATAACACCCTCAGCGAGATCGGCGTGGATGGCACGGCGATCCCTGAACTGGCAGAACGCTGGGAGTCCAGCCCCGATGCCAGGGTCTGGACCTTCTTCCTGCGCCAGGGCGTCACCTTTCACGACGGCAAGACCCTCGATGCCCAGGACGTGGTCGCCTCGATCCAGCACCACCTGGGCGAGAAGTCCACCTCGGCGGCCAAGGCCGTGCTGGGCGACGTAGCCCAGGTGCGCGCTCAGGGCAATGATACGGTCGTATTCGAGCTGCACGCGGGTAACGCCGACTTTGCCTATGTAGTCGCCGACTACCACCTGGTGATCATGCCGGCCAAGGACGGCGTGGCCGACTGGCGCCATAGCATCGGCACGGGTGGTTATCGCCTCAAGCGCTTCGAGCCGGGGGTGCGTATGGACCTGGAGCGCAACCCGGACTACTGGAAACCCGGCCGAGCACACTTCGCTGGCGCGCAGTTGCTGGCCATCTCCGATGGTACGGCGCGGGTCAATGCCCTGGTCACCGGCCAGGTGGACGTGATCAACAAGGTCGACCTCAAGATCGTGGCGCTGCTCAAGCGCAGCCCGCAGCTGGTCATCGAGGAAACCAAGGGCGCGCAGCACTACACCTTTCCCATGCTTTGCGACAGCCCGCAGTTTCGCAACAACGACGTACGCCTGGCGCTCAAGTACGCCATCGATCGCAAGGCCCTGCTGGCTTCTGTGCTGCACGGCTACGGCCAGATCGGCAATGACCATCCGATCCAGCCCGGCAGCCGCTTCATCAACGCCGCCCTGGAACAGCGCAGCTACGACCCGGACAAGGCACGCTTTCACCTGCGCAAGGCCGGCATGGACGGGCTCAAGGTACGCTTGCAGGCGTCGGAAGCTGCCTACACCGGCGCGGTCGATGCCTCGGTGTTGTTCAAGGAGCAGGCACGGCGTGCCGGTATCGACATCGAGGTCGTACGCGAGCCGGTCGATGGTTTTTTCACCAACGTGTGGATGAAACAGCCCTTCACCACCTCGTTCTGGTACAGCAGCTTGACCGCCGACCGCATGTTCAGCATCGGCTACGCCAAGGGCGCGGCCTGGAACGAGACGCATTGGGACAATGCCCGCTTCAACCAGTTGCTGGCCGCCGCCCGGGGAGAGATGAACGCACCGTTGCGCCAGGAGATGTACGACGAAATGCAGAGCCTGTGCCGCGATGATGGCGGGGCCATCGTGCCCTTGTTCGCCAGCTCCGTGGCGGCGCGTTCGCGCCGAGTCACCCATGGCGGCGTCACCGCACCCTATGGCGAGCTGGACGGCCTGCGCTTGATCGAGCGCTGGTGGTTGGCGTGACCCTTTGGTTGTTCCTGGAGAAGCTCAATGATGAATAGCCTTGGTTCATTGCTTGCACGGCGTCTGGCCTTGGGGCTGCTGTCGCTGCTGGCGGTTTCGGTCATCGTCTTCCTGGCCGTCGGCATGCTGCCCGGCGATGTCGCCCAGGCCATGCTCGGCCAGTCCGCCACCCCTGAAACCGTGGCCGCGCTGAGGGCCCAGCTGGGCCTGGACATGCCAGCGCCGAGCCGCTTCGGCCACTGGGCCTGGCAATTGCTGCACGGCGACTTGGGAGTGTCCCTGGCGAACCAGCGGCCTATCGCCGAACTGATCGGCGCGCGCCTGGGCAACACCTTCAGCCTGGCGTTGCTGGCCGCATTGGTATCAGTGCCCCTGGCGTTGCTGCTGGGTATGCTCGCGGCGCTGTACCGCAACAGTTGGTTCGACCGGTTGCTCAACACCAGTGCCCTGACCGCTGTTTCGTTTCCCGAGTTCTTCGTGGCCTACATTTTGATCTTGCTGTTCGCGGTGAGCCTGGGCTGGCTGCCGAGCATCTCGATTCTGCCACCGGACGCCTCCTTGGGCGAGGTTCTGCAGCGTTCGTTGCTACCGGTGCTGACGCTGGCCTTGGTGGTGATCGCGCAGATGATGCGCATGACCCGCGCCTCGTTGGTGAACCTGCTGGCCAGTCCCTACATTGAAATGGCCCGGCTCAAGGGCATTTCGCCGGGGCGGATCATCTTCCGCCATGCCTTGCCCAACGCTTTGGCTCCGATCATCAACGTAGTGGCGCTGAACCTGGCCTACCTGGTGGTCGGCGTTGTGGTGGTCGAGGTGGTGTTCGTCTACCCGGGGCTTGGCCAACTGCTGGTGGACTCGGTCGCCAAGCGCGACATCCCCGTGGTGCAGGCCTGCAGCCTGATCTTCGCCGCCACCTACGTCCTGCTCAATACCACTGCCGATGTGCTGTCGATCGCCAGCAATCCGCGCCTGATGCATCCCAAGGGGTAGCCAGCCGATGAGCCTGTTCAAGCAATTGCAACGTGCGCCGTTGAGCGCCAAGTTCGGTGTACTGGTGATCCTGCTCTACGTGCTGGTGGCGCTGTTCGCACCGGTGTTGGCGCCGTTCGGCGAGACCGAAGTGGTCGGCGAGGGTTTCGCGCCCTGGGGCGGGCAGTTCTTGCTGGGCACCGACAACCTGGGCCGTGACATGTTCAGCCGCCTGATCTACGGTGCGCGCAACACCCTGGGCATCGCCTTCCTGACCACCGCTCTGGCCTTCGCGGTGGGCGGTTTCTGCGGCCTGATGGCGGCGGTCAAGGGCGGCTTGGTCGACCAGGGGTTATCGCGCCTGGTGGATATCCTCATGGCCATCCCGCAGTTGATCTTCGCCTTGTTGATCCTCAGCGTGGTCGGCACCACCGCGACTTCGCTGGTGCTGGTGATCGCGCTGCTCGATGCCACCCGGGTGTTCCGCCTGGCACGGGCGGTGGCGATGAACGTGGTGGTGCAGGACTTCGTCGAGGCCGCGCGCCTGCGTGGGGAAGGGTTGTGGTGGCTGGTCAGCCGCGAGGTGCTGCCCAATGCCGCAGCCCCCTTGATCGCCGAGTTCGGCCTGCGCTTCTGTTTCGTCTTCCTGTTCATCAGTGCCTTGTCGTTCCTGGGCCTTGGCATTCAGCCACCGACCGCCGACTGGGGCAGCATGGTGCGCGACAATGCGGTGCTGATCACCTTCGGTGAACTCAGCCCGTTGCTGCCGGCGCTGGCCGTGGCGCTGATCACCGTCAGCGTGAATTTCGTCGTGGACTGGGTACTGCATACTTCCAGTGGCCTGAAGGAGTGCTGAGCATGAATACACCGTTGCTGGAAATACGGAACCTGCGCATCGACGGACACCATGACGACGCCTGGCACCCGTTGATCAAGGGCATCGACCTGACCCTCGCGCGAGGCGAGGTGCTGGGGCTGATCGGCGAGTCGGGGGCGGGCAAGTCGACCCTGGGCCTGGCGGCCATGGGCTATGTGCGTGACGGTTGCCGCATCAGCGGCGGCTCGGTGCGTTTCGACGGCCAAGAGTTGGTGGGCGCTGCGTCCGAGACTTTGCGTCGCCTGCGTGGCCTTCGCATCGCCTATGTAGCGCAAAGCGCCGCTGCCTCGTTCAACCCGGCCCATCGGCTGATCGACCAGCACATCGAGACCGCCGTGAAGAACGGCGGCATCGACCGTGTCCGCGCCGAGGCCGAGGCGGTGGAGCTGTACCGGATACTGCGCCTGCCGGATCCGGAACGCATCGGCCAACGCTACCCGCACCAGGTTTCCGGTGGCCAGTTGCAGCGGGTGATGACCGCCATGGCCATGGCGTGCCATCCAGATTTGATCGTCTTCGACGAGCCGACCACCGCTCTGGACGTCACCACCCAGATCGAAGTGCTGACCGCCATTCGCGATGCGATACGCACCTACGGCAGCGCGGCCTTGTACATCAGTCATGACCTGGCGCTGGTGGCGCAGATCGCCGATCGCATCATGGTGCTGCGCCATGGCAGCCTGGTGGAGGAGGCCCAGACCCGCACCATGCTGGAAAGCCCGCGCCAGGACTACACCCGGTCGCTGTGGGCCGTGCGCAGCTTCCATACCGAGGTCAAGCCGTGCCTGGCCCACGCCCGGCCCTTGCTGGAAGTCCGCCGGGCCAATGCCAGCTATGGCGCCCAGCCGGTGCTGCACGATGTCTCGCTCACGCTGCACCGTGGCCAGACCCTGGCGGTGATCGGCGAGTCCGGCAGCGGCAAGAGCACTACCGCACGGTTGATCACGGGCCTGTTGCCGGCCAGCAGCGGCCAGGTGCTGTACGACGGCGAGGCACTGCCGGCGGACTATCGTCAGCGCAGCAAGGAGCAGCTGCGGCGGATCCAGATGATCTACCAGATCCCCGATACCGCACTGAACCCACGCCAGCGTATCGTCGATATCATCGGTCGACCGCTGACCCTCTACCTGGGGCTCAAGGGCAAGGCGCTGCATCAACGTGTGGCCGAGTTGCTGGAGATGATAGAACTCGACCCGGGCAAGTACATGCACCGCCAGCCTCGCGAACTCTCCGGCGGCCAGAAGCAGCGCATCTGCATCGCTCGGGCGCTGGCCGCCGAGCCTGAGCTGATCATCTGCGACGAAGTCACCTCGGCCCTGGACCAACTGGTGGCCGAGGGCGTTCTCAAGCTGCTTGACCGTATTCAACGCCAGTTGGGCGTTTCCTACCTGTTCATCACCCACGACGTGGCCACGGTACGCGCCATCGCCGACGAAGTGATGGTGATGCAGCGCGGGCGAGTGGTCGACCATGGCAGCCGAGAAGCCATCTTCGCGCCGCCGTACCACGACTACACCGGGCTGCTGTTTTCCTCCGAACCGGAAATGGACCCCGACTGGCTCAACCGCCTGCTGGCCCGCCGGGCCGGGCAATCCAACCTGCAAACTGTGCAAGGACAACCTTCATGAACGTACTGATCGTCCACGCTCACCCCGAGCCGAAATCCTTCACCGCCGCCCTGCGCGACCAGGCGGTCGAGACCTTCACGGCCCAGGGGCACCAGGTGCAGGTCAGCGACCTGTACGCCATGGGCTGGAACCCGGTGGCCAGCGCCGAGGATTTCGGCACGCGTGAGAACCCTGACTACCTGGTGTATGCCCTGGAGCAGCGCCTGGGGGTCAAGAGCGGCTCCATCGCCGCGGATATCCAGGCCGAGCTGGACAAGCTGCTGTGGGCCGACCTGCTGGTGCTCAACTTCCCGATCTTCTGGTTCTCCACCCCGGCCATGCTCAAGGGCTGGATCGACCGCGTACTCGTCTCCGGCGTGTGCTACGGCGGCAAGCGCTTCTACGACCAGGGCGGGTTGGTGGGCAAGAAGGCGCTGGTGACCGTGACCCTGGGCGGGCGCGAGCACATGTTCGGCGAGGGCGCGATCCATGGGCCGCTGGAGGACATGCTGCGGCCGATCCTGCGCGGTACCCTGGCCTATGTCGGCTTCGAGGTGCTGCCGCCGTTCGTGGCCTGGCATGTGCCGTACATCAGCGATGAGGCGCGTAAAAGCTTCCTGCACGACTACCAGCAACGCCTGAGCCACCTCTCGGACGACCTGCCACTGGAATTCCCCAAGCTGTCGCAGTTCGACGAGGCGCTGTACCCACTGCCCAGGTGATTGCGACCGATTGTCGCTCAGCAGACACCGGAACGGGCGCCAGACCGCGCCCGCCCGGGTTTGTTGCCCGGGGCGCAACACATATTCTTCACGTCAAGACTGGTCAGTGACGGCCCTACGACTTATGGTGGCGGGTAGCAAAACTTGTCTGGAGCTCCAATGTCGAACTTCCCCATCGTCCGCCCACGTCGCCTGCGCCAGAACCCGTCGTTGCGCAACCTGTTCCAGGAGACCGAATTCCGCCTCGACGACCTGATCCTGCCGATCTTCGTCGAAGAAGGCATCGACGATTTCGTGCCCATCACCAGCATGCCCGGGGTCAATCGCATCCCCGAGAAGCGGCTCGCCAGCGAAATCGAGCGCTACGCCCGCGCCGGCATCAAGTCGGTGATGACCTTCGGCGTCTCGCACAACCTGGACGCGACCGGTAGCGACACCTGGAACGAAAACGGCCTGGTGGCGCGCATGGCGCGTATCTGCAAGGACACCGTGCCGGAAATGGTGGTGATGTCCGACACCTGCTTCTGCGAGTACACCAGCCACGGCCATTGCGGCGTGCTGCACGACCATGGCGTGGACAACGACGCCACCCTGGCCAACCTGGGCAAGCAGGCCGTGGTGGCCGCTGCCGCCGGTGCCGACTTCATTGCCCCGTCGGCGGCGATGGACGGCCAGGTCCAGGCCATCCGCAGCGCCCTGGACGGTGCAGGCTTCCATGACACGGCGATCATGGCTTACTCGACCAAGTTCGCCTCTTCGCTCTACGGCCCGTTCCGCGAAGCCGGCGGCACCGCGCTCAAAGGTGATCGCAAAAGCTACCAGATGAACCCGATGAACCGCCGCGAAGCTGTGCGCGAGTCGCTGCTCGACGAGCAGGAAGGGGCCGATGTGCTGATGGTCAAGCCAGCCGGCGCCTACCTCGACGTGATCGCCGACATCCGCGCCGCCTCGCGCCTGCCGCTGGCGGCGTACCAGGTCAGCGGCGAGTACGCGATGATCAAGTTCGGCGGCCTGGCCGGCGCCATCGACGAGGCACGGGTGGTGCGCGAGAGCATCGGCTCGATCAAGCGAGCCGGCGCCGACCTGATCCTGACCTACTTCGCGATGGACCTGGCCCGCGACGGGATCTGACGGCGCTGGGCTGATTGCGGGAGCAGGCTTGTCCCGCAATCAGGCCCGCCCCGATAACTCATTGATTTGAGAGCCGGGGCGCTGCCAAGCGCTCAGTAACCCGCCGCCTGGGCTTTCAACAACTGCATCTGCTGGCGATACTCCGCCGTCACCTGGCGTGCCTGCTCGGGGTTGTTCACCACCTTCGGTGTGATCAGCACGATCAGCTCGGTACGGTCGCGGCGCTTCGAACGGCTGCCGAACAACCACCCAAGGCCGGGGATGTCCGAGAGCCAGGGCACGCGGGTCTGCAGCTTGGCGTTGTCCTGCTTGATCAACCCGCCCAGCAATACCGTCTGGCCACTCTGCACGGCCACCTGGGTCGAGACGGCGCGGCTGGTGATACGCGGGTTGGGCTGGGTGGGTGTGATCGCGCTGTCGTCGGCATCGCTGACCTGTTGCTGGATATCCATGTACACCAGGCCGCCGGGGTTGATCCGCGGTACCACATCCAGAATCACCCCGGTCTGCACGTATTCGACGCTGCTCAGGGTCGTATCCGAGGCGCCTGTATTGACCGTGGTCTGGCTGATCGGAATGTTTTCCCCCACCTGGATCTGCGCCTGCTGGTTGTTCAGCACCACCAGCGAAGGCGCCGACAGCACCTGGGTCAGCCCTCGCGTCTCCAAGGCTCGCAGTGCGACTTGCAGGTTGTCGCTGACGAACGAGTAGAACATCGAGCTGCTGCCCAAGGCGACCCCGCCTGCGCCCAATGCTCCCTGGCTGCCGGGTTCGTTGGCCACGGTAGGGCTGGACGAGTTGCCCGCCAGCCGCCCCAGGTACCACTGCACGCCCAGGTCGAGGTCGCCGGTGAGCGTGACTTCAAGAATCCGGGTTTCGATCTGCACCTGCAGCGGCGGGCTGTCCAGGCGCTTGACTGCCGACTCGATCTCTTCCCATTGGGCCGGCCGGGCTCTGACCAGCAACTGATTGCTGCTTTTCTGCGCCGTGATGCGCACGGCCTCCTCGAGAGGGTTGGCGCCGCTGCTCCCTGGCGTGCCGACGTCGGGTTCCGCTACGGCGGCTTCGTCGCTCGGTTCACCCAGTTCATCGGTCGTTTCATCATCGCCAAGGCTTTCGTCTCCTGAGGCATGCGAGGCGAAGCCGTTATCTGGCTGCCCGCTGCCATTCAACGACAACAGGTTGGTCGTCTTCAGCCCCGGCGCCACCTTGGCCGCCGCGGCTTCGGCAACCCTGCGCGAGCCATAGATCTGGCGTAGATAGCGAGCCAGGTCCACGGCCTTCATGTTGCGCACATCGTAGACATACAGCTGCGGCTCGTTGCCGCCGCCTTCGTCGATGGTCCTGATCCAGTCGCCCACTTCTTGCAGGTACGCCGGTTGCGCCGAGATGGCGACGATCGAATTGGTGCGCTCGTTGGGCATGAACCTGACCATGTCGGCCAACGGCAGGTCGCTGTCCGGGCCGAACAGCTTCTGCAACTGTGGCATCAATTCGCCAACCGAGGCGCGTTGCAGGCCGTAGACGCCGATCGACATGCCTTTGAGCCAGTCGACATCGAAAGTGTCGATGGTGTCCTGATAGTTCGCTAATTCATCCGGCGTGCCGGCCAGGCTGATCAGGTTGCGTGCCGGGTCGACCAACAGGAAGGCGTTGTCGCGCACGAACGGCTGCAACAGCTTTTGCATTTCGGTCGCGCCGATGTAGCGCAAAGGGTAGAGGCGGGCGGCCAGGCCCGGGGCGGGTTGCGCCGTGGCCACTTCAGGCACCAGCTTGCCGGCTACGGCCTGGTCCGCAGGCAGGATGACATAGCGATCGCCCTGGCGGATCATCGCGTTGTCGGTCCAGGACAGCAGTGTTTCCAGGATCGACAGGGCCTGTTTCGGGCTGACGGGCCTGGAGGTGGAAAAGCTGACCGTGCCTTGCACGCCCTGGGTGATGCTGTAGTTCTCATGCAGCAGGTCGCCCATGATGCTGTTGACCACCGCTTCGATCGGCTGGTCGGTGAAATTGAAGACGATGTCGCCTGGCTCCGGAGCTGGCGTACGCAGGGTCTTGGGCGACGGGCGAAGGAAACCTTGGTCGCCCTCGATGATGCGCCGTGCAGGGGGCGCGACAGTCATATCGCTGCGAGCGGGGGTGGGCGCCGGTGTGATGCTGGCAGGCGGCGGTGGCGCACCGGCCCCCTCGAGGGCTTCGCGCATCAGCGCCTGGTCGGTTTGCAGGCCTTGCCTGGGAAGGGCGCACCCGGCCAGGGCGACAGCGACACCCAGGCCCAGCAACGGCGTGCGCAATGTCGGCAGGAGAAAATGCGGGAATAACGGCATGGTCATGGTGATGAGGTACGTGGCGGTGTGATGACGGAGGCCTTCGATGGCGCGGGCAAGCGCGGCACGGGCAGGCTGAGCGTGTAGGTCTGGGCGTTGCGGGTGAAAGTGGCGGTGGTGGCGGTGAGGTGGCTGAGGGTCCAGCCACTGCCCAGGGTCGCCCCCAGTTCGACCTTGTGCGCAGGCTGAGCGCCTTCACGCAGGTAGGCGAGCTTGGCGCCGGCGCTCAAGACCACGCCGGTCAAGGTCAGGCCGGAAAGCACCGGCACCTGTTCCCCGGGCACGGACGGGTCGGGCTGGCGGTCCGGGGCGAACAGGGGGCGGGCCCAGGTTTCAGCGAGCAGCGCTTGCGAGAGCTGGGGCGAGGGCACAGGTGGTGTGGGGGCCTTGGGGCCGGGAACCGGGTCTGCGGCCAGCCACTGGGGCGTGATCGGTGCGCCGAGCGTCCAGGCGATGGCCACCAGCAGCGCCAGGTTCACCACCAGCAGCACCCGTGTGCGAGGGCGCCGCTTCATGAAGAAGCCCCTGCTGAGGCGGCTTCACGCATGTAGCCATGGATCAGCAGGTGCACGTCCAGGCGGCCCGCGCCGCCCTGTGCTGGTGCCGAGGCAGCGCGGCGAATGCTCAGCTGGTCGATGAACAGGCTGGGCTGGTCGTACTCCAGCGCATGCATCAGCAGCGCCAGGGGCTCGATGGCGCAGGCCAGCGTCAGGCTCACCTTCACCTGGCGATAAGGCGTGGTGGGTGGTGCGCCTTGTTCGCCGGTGGGCATCGGCATGCTCTGGGTCACTTCACAACCCGCGCCATGGCGGGACAGCCGTTCGACCTGGTCGGCTACCTGCTGCATCAAGTCCGCCGCGACGGTGTTCGAGTCGTCGCCAGGCAGCAGGCTTTCGCGCCTGGCGGGGTCATCCTGGGCACGCTTGAACTGGGCCTGCAGCGCTGGTTTCTGCAGCATCAAGCTGGCGTAGCGGCGCTGTTGCTCCTGCAGGGCCTGGGTTTGTTCATCCAGGGTGCGCAGGGGAGCCAGCCAGAGGCGCTCGACCCCCAGGTACCAGGCTGCCCCGATCAGCGCGGCCAGCAGGCCCAGTGCAGCGACCTTGCGTTCTCTACGGCTTAGCGGACGCATCACGGGGCTCCTGTGTGAGTTGGGCGCTGATGGTGAATTGGTCTCGGTTGCCGGCCTGGTCGACCAGGATCGCGCCCTGGAAGCGGGCGTCCACGAAGGTCTGGCAACCCTTCAGCTGGGTGGGCAGCGCACTGGCCTGGGCGCTCTGGCCGGTAAACGTCACCTGGCCGTTTGCGTGCACCTGCAGGTGCTCCACCCAGGTGTCCCTGCCCAGGCATGAGGTAAGGTCTGCCAGCAGCCAGCTCAGGGAGGGGCGCTGCGCCTTCAGGCGGGCCAGGTAGGCCGATGCGTCCAGCGTCGTATCCAACGTGTTGCGCAGCTCCAGCAGGTGCTGCACGGCATTGCGCTGTACGGCCACTTCCCGCTGCATGGCTTGGACCTCGGCCTGGCGACGCTCCAGGTATGCGGCCGCCAACGCCAGGGTGGCTGCACAGCAACCGAGCCATAGCCAGCGGTCGAGCCGGGCGGAGCGTGTCAGCACACGACGCGTGCCGGGCGGCAGCAGGTCGATGCGCAAGCGCTCGCCGTCGACGCCTTGGGCGTCCAGGGCAAGCAGGTGCAGGCCCCGCTCGCGGCAGGCAGCGATCATCGTCTGCAGGGCCGTACGCGCAACGGCCACCAACTGCACATCGGCGCTGGAAGCGTGCCGGTGCAGCACACGCGCGACGAAATGCACCTGGTCCGCGGTATAGGGCGTGTACTTGTCGATTTCGTAGGTGAGCACTTCACGCAGGTTGCGTATGGCCGCCAAGGGCAGGCTGATGCGTTGGGCCATGACCTGGGTAGGCGCGAGCAGCAAGACAGTCGGGCGCCCTGGTTGGCAATCGGCGGGCAACGGCCAGGTGACCACCTGATCGACGTTACGCGTCCCCATCCGCGCCGTCAGCGCAGGCGGCAACATCTCGACCAGCTCTGTAACCCAGGCGCCCACCCAGCGGCGCACGCTGCTGTTCAGCCAACCGGTGTGCCAAGCGTGCCGTGGTGCCGCGAGCCGCCTCATCATCCGCTTCATTCTTGCCTCCTTAGCAGCCGGTAGGGTTTGTTGCCGGCATAGGCGGGTCGAAGGATCAGCGTCACCTGCAGGCGTGAGGTGGAGCCATTGGCCAATCGCGCCTCGCTGGTGACGGTCAATACCGGCCCCGGCTCCGGGGCTGTGCCGCGAGGGCTGGGCAAGCCGAGCACCGCGGCCAGCCGTGGCGAGGCGAGCCCCGTCGCGGGCAACGGAGTACCGGCCCAGACGGTGATGGACGGCAACGCGCGGTCATAGACCGCCTGGGTCATCCCGGGGAGCGAACGAAATTCTTCGGGCATTCGCAGGGGGACCTCGTTACGTCTTGCCAGTAAGGCCTGGGTCACGCTGCTTGTGGCCTGTTCAGTGGCGCCGCTGGCACGCAACAGCTTCGCAAGGCTTGTGGGCGAGCAGGCGTTGAGGTCGAGCTTGCCGCGCTCGCTGGTGAGGCTGACTCGCAGCGTGCTGCCGGCGAAGTGCAGGGTGTGCGCCTGGCCATCGGGCAACCAGCGGGCCCTGTCGTTGCGCAGGGCATTGGCCACCGCAAGCTCGACGCCCGCCTGCGCGGCGAAGGCTGCCTGGGTCTGGTCGCCTTGCAGGCGTGCCAGGCGTTGCTGGAGTTGAACGGCCGTCACCAGCCCGCCCAGCAGCACGCCAAGCACCCCGACCACCCACAGTACGACCAGCAACGCCGCCCCTCGTTGACCCGTCATGGCCGACCACCGTCGCCAGAATGGTCCAGCAGGAGGTTGACGTGCAGGGTGGGCCAGGCCTGGCCGTTGGCGAGCAGCACATCGACGCGCACCGCTCGGGGAAGGCGCTGGGGCCATGGCCAGTCAGCCACCCAGCCGGTGGCCTTGCCCAGGGGGGAGTCGCCGCTATAGCGCAGCTTCAATGCCTTGACCCCGCCTTGCAAGGGAAGGGGCTCACTCCAGGGATGCAGCCATTGCCCGTCCAGCCTTGCCAGCTGCAGTTGCAGGCGACCCTCGCGCAGTCGCAGGCGCTGGCGGTACAGGCCGCCGCCCACCGAGTTGGGTACAGGCGCGTAGAAAACCACCTGGTCGCCATGGCCTTCGAACGTCGCGGTATGCCTGCCGTCTTCGGTCTGTGCACTCAGCGCGAGCACTTGGCCCAGGGCACGGCGCAGCATGCGCTGGGCGGCACGTTGCTCATCCAACTGTGTGGCCAGGTGCTCGGCGCTGGCCAGCGAGCGATTGGCCAGCACCAGTACCGACGCCACCAACCCCATCAGCAGCCCCACCAGGCTCAAGACCATGAGCGTTTCCAGCAAGGTGAAACCCGTTTGCCGCCTCATGGCCGGGCCTGCCCGTTGCGCGCACGCAGCGTGCTGTAGTGGGTGGTGCGCTGCCCATCGTTGATCGACAATACCAGCCGGTACAGCTCGACCGTGCCCGCGGCCACAGGTTCGGCGGACACCTCCAGCACCCAGTCCAGGCCTTGCCAAGTGCCACGATGTCTACCGGGTTCCAGCCCGCCAAGGTCGAAATCGTCCATCAACGATCGCGCAGCGCCTGTGTGCCGGTCGGCGCGCTCAGCCTGCTGCAACGCGCGGCTGCCCTGGGCGAAA
The DNA here is from genome assembly GCF_056725765.1 of Pseudomonas shiyinii. Classification (NCBI taxonomy): domain Bacteria; kingdom Pseudomonadati; phylum Pseudomonadota; class Gammaproteobacteria; order Pseudomonadales; family Pseudomonadaceae; genus Pseudomonas; species Pseudomonas shiyinii. The sequence continues at coordinate 2,235,158 of NZ_CM161522.1, forward strand.
GCGCCCAGCGCGATCACGGTCGCCATCGTCAACACGGCAATGGCCGCGAGCATTTCCAGCAAGGTGAAGCCACGTTGGCAGCTCATGGCAATGCCCGCAGGGTGACGCTGCCGGTCAGCCAATTGATGTCGATGCGCCAACGCGCCTGGCCACGGGTCACCAGGATGTTGCCACCGCTGGCGGCACCATCAGGGTAGAACGCAAAGGCCGCGCCCAGCTCGCGCGCAGTGTGCAGGCGTACCCTGAAGTCGGCGGGCCATGCGGTAGGCTTGCGCCCTGGCGCCCGGACGAGACGGGCACCCAGGTCGAAGGTCACCTGTACGGTTTGCCCACCGGCGATGGCCTGGACCCGTGCGCTGCGCAAGGCGCCGACCATGCTTGCCAACGCGCTGCGCTCGGTCGCCGCCTGCATGCCGCGGCCCAGTGCCGGGGCCAGGATCGCCATGGCTGTGCCGGCCAATACCAGTACCAGCAACAGCTCGAAGAGGGTGAAGCCGCGCTCGCGGGGCCGGGCCACGAAGCGGGTTATTCCCAGTTGCCCAGGTCGGCGGCGTGACCTTGCCCGCCGGGCGCGCCGTCCTGGCCGAGGAAGATCAGGTCGAAGCTGCCATGCTCGCCTGGATAGCGATACGCGAAGGGGTGGCCGAACGGGTCGAGCAGGTCCGAAGGCTTGGCATAGGGCCCGGCCCAACGGCTGGCATTGGCAGGCTTGTGCAGCAAATGGCCCAGCTCGCCAGGTGGGGTGCCCACATCCAGGGCATAGCTTTCGATCTTCATGCCCAGGCTGGCCAACTGCGCCTTGCCGGCGCCGTACTTGCCTTTGTCGACATTGCCCCCGACCTGGCGCACCACAATCGCTGCGACGATGCCCAGGAGCACGATGACCGCGAGCATTTCGAGCAAGGTGAAGCCCGCTTGGCGGGTGGTTTGGCGTCGCTGGGCGCGCATGTTGGTCTCCTAGAGCGTGTCGGTGAGGCTCATGAGCGGCAGCATGATGGCGAGCATGATCGCCGCCACTGCAACCGCCATGAGCAGGGTCAGGGTCGGCACCAGGGCCGCCAGCAGATGTTCGAGGGTGCGCTTGGCCTCGTGGTCGTAGAGGTCGGCGAGCTTGAGCAGCATCGCGCCGAGGCTGCCGGACTGTTCGCCGACCTCGATCATCTGGATGGCAAGCTCCGGCAGCATCGGCGCGCGAGACAGCGCCCGGGCCAGGCTGCTGCCTTGCTTGACCTGTTCGGTGGCCTGCCCGAGGTGCTGGCGCAGGCCGTGATTGCTGCTGATGTCGCGGCTGATGACCAGTGCTGGCAGCAAGGCCACGCTGTGGTTGAGCAAGGTGCCCAGGGTGAACGCCAGGCGAGCGGTTTCCAGCCGTTGCACCAGCGGCCCCAACAGACGGCTGCGCCAGACTCTTTGGTCCAGGGCCTCACGTCGCTGCGGGTTGCGCCGCACGGCCGACCACAACCATGCTGCGCCGACCAGCATGGCCAGGCCCGGCAGGCCCCAGGTGTTGACGCATTCACCCAGGGCCAGGATGACACGGGTCGCCAGCGGAAGCGGCACGCCCAGGTCCTGGAACACGGGTACGAACTGCGGCACCACGTAGGCCAGGAGCAGCCCCAGTGAGCCGATCACGCCAACCACCAGGAATGCCGGGTAGATCAGCGCATTGGTGATTTCGCCACGCAGCCTGTGGCTGCGCTCCAGGTAGCTGCTCAACTGCGCCAGGGTCACCTCGAGCACGCCCGCGGCTTCGCCGGCCCGCACCAGGCTGGTATAGAACGGCGGGAACGTCGCCGGGTGTACCGCAAGGGCCTGGGACAACGAATGCCCGGCCTTGACCTGGTCGCGTACCTGTTCCAGCACTGCCTGGGCAGCAGGCTTGCGCACATGCTTGAGCAGCGTGGCCAGGGCCTTGTCCACCGGTTGACCGGCGATGATCAGGGTGGCGAGCTGCTGGGTCAGCGTGGCGAGTTCCGCTGCGCGCAACACAGCGCGCTGGCGGCTCCCTCGACGCATACGGCTGCCCGGCTTAAGGCTCAGGACCAGCAGGCCACGCCGTTGCAACTGGCAGGCTGCGTCGTTGCGGTCGTTGGCCTGCAGCTCGCCCTGTTGCTCACGGCGCTCGGCATCCAGTGCCCGGTAGGAAAATACCGGCACCTCAGGCGTCTCCCGTGACGCGCAGCACTTCCTCGAGCGAGGTAGTGCCCGCCAGGGCCTGGCGCAGGCCATCTTCGTGAAGTGTCACCAGGCCTTTGGCGCGAGCGGCAGCCTCCAGGCTGGTGCTGTCGCAACGCCCCATCAGCAAGGCGCGCAACGTGTCATCCAGTACCAGCAATTCGGTGATGGCGACGCGGCCATGGTAGCCGCCTCCGGCGGCCTGCTCGTCTGCCCGATAGAGCAGGATCGGCCGCTGGCGGGTATGACGCGCCAGGTCGTAGCGCTCGATGAGCTCGGCGGGGGCCTCGAAGGCGATTCGGGTCGCCGGATCCAGCCGCCTGACCAGGCGCTGGGCCAGGATACCCTGGAGGGTCGAGGCCAGCAGGTAGCCTTCCACGCCCATGTCCAGCAGGCGGGTGATGGTGGCTGCGGCACTGTTGGTGTGCAGCGACGACAGCACCAGGTGGCCGGTCAGGGAAGACTGGATGGCGATACGGCAAGTTTCCAGGTCGCGTATTTCACCGACCATGATGACGTCGGGGTCCTGGCGGACGATCGAACGCAGCGCGTTGGCGAAATCCAAGCCGATCGCCGGCTTGACCTGGATCTGGTTGATGCCTGGCAACTGGTACTCGACCGGGTCTTCGACCGTGATGATCTTGCGCTCAGCGGTATTGAGACCCGAGAGCGCGGTGTAGAGCGTGGTCGTCTTGCCTGAGCCGGTCGGGCCGGTGACCAGGAAGATGCCGTGGGGGCGTGCCAGCAGGTGTTCGATGGCTTCGAGGGTTGGCTGGCCGATGCCCAGGCTCGCGAAATCGAAGCGCACGTTTTGCCGGTCCAGCAGGCGCATCACCACCGACTCGCCGAAGCTGGTCGGTACGGTGGAGACGCGCAGGTCCAGCTCGCGCCCATGGATGCGCAGCATGATGCGCCCGTCCTGAGGCAGCCGGCGTTCGGCGATGTCCAGGCGGGCCATGATCTTCAGGCGCGAGATGATCGCCGCCGCGTAACCACTGGGCGGCGCATCGCCTTCGACCAGCAGGCCATCGACCCGGTAGCGCACCTTCAGCTGCTGCTCGAACGGCTCGACATGGACATCCGACGCCCGTTGTTCCACGGCGCGCTGCAGTATCAGGTTGACCAGGCGGATGACCGGAGCCTCGGAGGCCATGTCCTTGAGCTGTTCCAGGTCGTTGTCGGCGAGGCCGTCGTCGACCACCGCCTCGATCGAGGCCACGGCGCTCGATCGGCCGTCCCCATACGCCTGCCCGATCAACCGGGTGACCTCGTCGGCAGTGGCGATCACCACCTCGACCGGTTTTTCCGCCTGGTAGCCAAGGGCGGAGATGGCGTAGCCGCTGAGCGGCACCGCGGCGGCCACCCGCAGCCGTGTCGGATCTTCGCTCAAGGCAATGACCCCATAGTGACGGGCAAAGCGCTCGGGCACGGTGGGGCTGGCCTGGACCGTTTCGTTCGTCAGCCTTGGCGCGCCGAGCAATTGCGCATAGGCAGTGGCCATTTGCTGCTCTTTTACCGCACCCAGGCGCAGCAGCGTATGTAACTTTTCATCCTCGGCAATACCTTGGGCCAACCCCAAGCGGGTAGCACGTTGGATATCGGTGAGTTGCAAGGCGCCGGTACTCAGCAACCACTCACATATATCGTTGGGGTTGGGGATGCGTAAGTTCATGGTGATGGCTTTATGCAAGTAATGGCCATATGGCGGCGCAACTTTCTTCGATAACTCGAAAGTTGCGCGAGAATACGTCGTTGTGTTTTCTGGCGCAATAAGGCAGCATCGCTTGCGCAGTGCGTATGGCGGTACACAAGGGTTGGCTGTACCCGCCAGCCCGTTTTAAATCTGTTAAAAATTCATAGAGCTCCATGACGAATTCAATGAACTTTCAACCAAATAGGGTACGCACCATTTTAAACTTTCGCGCCTATAACGATCCCGCGTTCGCCCTATGCGCGCCCCTATACACCTGAGGACTACTTTCCCATTTCCGGCGAAACGTATAGATAAACGCTGAGGTCATAAGCTGCCGTGCATTGGCAGACTTTGCCGATGCACGCTATGCAGACTTCGCACGGTTGTTGGAGCCGGTCGTCGAAGCCGCTGGCTGGTCGGGCTCAGCATTCAGGAGGCAGGTGCCCGGTCTTGAGGTACACGACGGCGCCGTGTGCGCCGGCCACCATGTCCGGGTAGGACCCTTGCGGCAGCCGCATCCAGCTGCCTTGGTCAAATGCCCCGTCAGCGGTTTCCAGCCGGCCGGAGACGACCAGCCATTCGGCGCTGGCCACCCCTCCATCGAACATTGGTGCGCCTGGCGGCAGTCGTTGCAAACTCACGCGCTCGGTGTCGTTGGCAAACAAGGGGCAGACTTCTCGGCCGCCTTGCATGTGCCAATTGGCGGCGTCTCGCGTGTCGATTCGCACGGGCATTCTTTCGTCCGGCTGCATCTGCCAGAGCTTGACGAAGATGATTGCGCCGTCGGCGCTGGAAGGTTGGTGGGCCGAACCTGGCGGGTTGCGCAGGTAGTAGCCGGCAGGGTAGTGCACATCGCCTTCGGAAAAGGTGCCGGATAGGACCAGCACCTCTTCGCCTCCAGGATGGCCATGGGGCGGGAAGCACGAGCCGGGGGCGTACCGCACGATACTGGTCGCTCGGGCCCGTTCGCCGCCGAGCCGGTCGAGCATCACCCGCTCGACGCCCTGTTGCGGCGAGGGCACCCATTGGTAGTCATCGGGTGAAACGGTGGCGCGGCGGGAGAAGTCTGCGTTGACGAGCATCTGCGTAATCCAGTTTTGGGCCGGCCCCTTCATGATCGAGTGCCGCGACTCAGTTGCCACCGGCCATCACACCGCCGTCCACGTCCCTGATCGCGCCGGTGACCTAGCAGGCCTTGGAAGCAAGAAGGTTATCACGTCAGCGACATTCTCTGATGTACCAACGCGACCGATCGGGTGGACGTCGTTGAAGCCTTGCAGGTCATGGCCAGAATAACGTCAGTGCATCTTTGGCTGCCCCGGGCTACGAGACTTGGCGAGCGACCCGGCAAACAGGTCGAGCATGGAGCAGAACAGAAAGTAGAGCAGGGCAACGAACAGGTAGATTTCCGTGGGATGCACCATCACCCGGTTGCTCACCTGGGTCGCCACGAACGACAGCTCGCCCACCCCGATCACGTAGGCCAGCGAGGTGTCCTTGATCAACGAGACCCATTGATTGAGGAACGACGGCAGCATGATCGGCAACGCCTGGGGCAATATCACCAGACGCAGTACCTGCCAAGGTCGCAGGCCCAAGGCTTTCGCCGCCGCCCATTGCCCGGCGGGCAGGCTGTGGATGCCCGCGTACACCGAGTGCGCAAGGTAGGCGCCGCCGATCAATGACAATGCGCAGACCACCGTGGCCAACGCCGGCACGTCGACCTTGAACACGATCGGCAGCAGGAAGTAGCTCCAGAAGATCAGCATCAGTACCGGGATGGCGCGAAAGAACCCCAGTACCGTCACCAATACCCAGCGTGGCCAGCCACGCAACACCGCCAGGGCGATACCCAGCCCCAGGCCCAGCACGGCTGAGGTCAGGCCAGAGAACAACGCCAGCAGGACGGTCAGCACGGCGCCACCGATCGGCCCGTCGGGATAGGCGCCCATCAATAGGTATTGCAGATTGTCGACAACCACCGAGAAGTCCATGGCTCACGCCCCTCCCTGACGGTAGCGGCGGCTGTGCTGCAGGGCTTGGCCCAGGGCTTCGATGAGCGCGATCGCACCGATGTAGAGGAGGGTGGCGACGCCGAAGGCCTGGAAGGTCTTGAAGGTCTCGGTCTCCACCTGGCGCGAGGCGTAGGACAGTTCGGCAAGGCCAATAGCCATGGCCAGGGAGGAGTTCTTCAGCGCATTCATGTACTGGCCCAGCAACGGCGGCAGCGCAGTACGCAGCGCCTGGGGCAACACCACCACCCGCCACACCTGTGCCGGCTGCAGCCCCAGCGCCAGGCCCGCCGCTCGCTGCTGCGGGCGTACCGAGGCGATGCCGGCGCGGATTTCCTCGGCAACGAAGGCCGCGGTATAGAGCGTCAGCCCCCAGGCCGCGGCGAGGAACTCGAACGAAGGCCACGGCAAGCCAAGCCATTGATGCGGCGTGTTGAGCCAGGCCACCAGAGTTTCCGGCAACAGCGCCGGCACACCGAAGTACCAGAAGAACAACTGCACCAGCAGCGGGGTATTGCGAAAGGCGGCCAGATAGGCACGCGCCGGCCAGGCACACCGCCGCCTGCGCGCAAGGCGGGCGATGGCCAATGGTGCGCCGATCAGCGTGGCGAGCACGCAACTAAGCAGGGCAAGGCCCAGGCTGATCAAGAAACCGTCGAGCAGCAGGAGCAGGTAACGCGGGGCGAGGAGGTCACCGAACATCGAGGGGGTTCCAGCGAACGAAACGAGTCGCGCGCCTTACGGGCGTGAGGCGCGCGGTTGCAGCGGCGCGATCAGCTCTTGTCGCCGATCTTGTACAGGCGCGCGAGCGGGGTCTTGGTCTGGGGGCCGAACCAGGTGTCGTAGATCTTCTGTGCCTGGCCGTTGGCTTCGAGGTCGCGCAGGCTCTGGTTGACGAAGTCGGCCAGGGCCGTCTCGCCCTTGGGGATGCCGACACCGATCAAGTCGTTGGAGATGGTGAAGGGCGGCACTTCGTACTTGTCCTTGTCCGGCACGTTGGCCAACAACCCGATCAGCTTCGGGCCGTCCTGGGTGATGGCCTGTACCTGGCCGTTGCGCAGCGCCGTGAAGGCAAACGGCGTGTCGTCGTAGGCGATGACCTTGGCGCCGGGGAACTTGTCGCGCAGCACCCCTTCGTTGACCGTGCCCTTGTCGACGCCGACGCGCCATTTGTTCAGATCGTCCGGGCTTTTCAGGCTGCCTTTCTTGACGATGAACTGCTGCCCTGAGGAGAAGTAGGGGATGCTGAAGTCCACCTGCTGTGCACGTTCCGGGGTGATGGTGAAGTTGGCCAGCACCAGGTCGACCTTGTTCGCCGTCAGCAGCGGCACACGGTTGGCCGGGTTGGTTGGCAGCACCTGGAGCTTGACGCCGAGCTTGTCGGCCAACGCTTTGGCGTAATCCACGTCGAGGCCTTCGATCTGCTTGCTCTTGGCATCGACGAAGCCGAACGGTGGGTTGCTGTCGAAGGCAGCGACACGCAGCACACCGGCTTGCTTGATATCCGCCAGGCGATCGGCATGGGCCGCGCCGGAAAGGACGACCAGGGCGAGGATGGTGAGGGCAGTGAGTTTCTTCATGAATATGCAGCTCCTGGGATGGGCGAGAGCGGGCGATTGCGGATAGGAAAGGCCCGTTGTAGAGCGACGGTGGTAGACCGCTGGCGAGATGGATTCTGGCAGGGGAGCGGGAGGGAGAGGAAAGAATGAATGGGTCTATCTTATAACCAAACCGCTTAGTTTGGTTGATGTGTGTGACCTGTTTTGGAATAGAAAAGCGACGCGATGTCGACTTGCTTGAGCTATAGCTTAATGCGCCAGATCATTTACAGAGGGCACCGAAATGACCGAAGCACTGCGTCCACCCTTGCCGCCGTTCACCTTGGAAACGGCCATCCAGAAAGTCCGTGGCGCTGAAGACGGTTGGAACTCACGCGACCCGGCCAAAGTGGCGCTGGCGTATACGGAAGATACCCATTGGCGCAACCGCGCCGAGTTCATCGAAGGCCGCGCCCAGGTGCAGGCATTTCTTGAACGCAAATGGCACAAGGAGCTCGACTACCGGTTGATCAAGGAGCTGTGGGCGTTTGCGGATAACCGTATCGCAGTCCGTTATGCGTACGAATGGCACGACGATTCGGGTAACTGGTTCCGCTCGTACGGCAACGAAAACTGGGAGTTCGCCGCGAACGGGCTGATGCAGCGGCGGTTCTCCAGTATCAATGACCTGCCGATTGCCGAAAGCGAGCGCAAGTACCATTGGCCGTTAGGGCGGCGACCGGACGATCACCCTGGGTTGAGTGAGCTCGGGCTTTGAATCGACCCCGCCGGGCCGGGAATCGCCAGAAAGCAGGGGAGAGCAGGACCTGCATCTCGAGCCGCCCGAGCCGCATCTCCATCGCTCAAGCCACTGTGGTTCGCTCTGTTCCTGCGCGAGCGTTGCGGCGTAGACGCAAGGCCCATTTGGCGGTCAGTTTGAAGAAGATCGCGCTGAACATCAGCGCGAACGCCAGTGGATACCAAGACCCCATGGGCAAACGCTTGTAGAAGGACAGCAGGAACACACCGGCGATCACCCAGGTCCCCGTGCTGTGCAGCGCCTTCCATAAACGGGCACCGAGCAACTTGGCCACGGCGGGGAAGGAGGTGACTGTCAACAAAAGGATGAACACATAGCCGATCGAACCTGGAATATTCGTGGCGGCGCTGCGCCCATGCCAGAACGATTCGGGAAACCCGTTCGCGTACAGGATGATCAGCACCGCATGCACGGCATGGGAGAACGCGAATGCCAGCCCTAGGAAGCGTCGCTCTCGCAGCAGACCTCGGGTCAGTGGGCTGGGCACCAGGGCTGCCATCGACGAGGCGAGAAAAGTCGCCAGGAACAGGGCAAAGGACGTGCACGCGGTGACCCTGATGGCGCTACGCAAGGCATCCACCCATTGCGGCTGGGCCCATAGGGCCAGTGCGGCGGCGATGAGCACCAGCACGGACAACAAGGAAAACAGGCGCCAACCATACAGGTTGGCGGTGTCAGCGGTTCGGTTCATGGCAGGCTCCGGAGGGAATGCGGCGAGCGGGATGCCGCCGCGTGGTGGAGCCATGGTGCCAATGGCGTTTATCTGGGATGTGTCGAGCAAGGCCCATCGTGTATCGCACTGTAGCCGGCGTGTGGCTACAGGTGAAAATGCCCCGCAGTCTCCGGTTGGTAAAGCACTTTCCTGATCTCGATCCGGCGATTGCGTTCAGAAATTCGCCAATCGATGGCGTCCCCCTCCTGGTAGCCCAGAATGGCCGCACCAATGTCGGAACACACGGAATGCTTCCCCGCGCTGCTGTCCGCGTCTTCAGGGTAGACCAAGGCGACCTCGATCTCTTCATCGTCCAGCTGCAGCAAGACCTTGGAGTTCATCGTGACAACGGTACTCGCCACCTTCTGCGGCTTGACGACAATGGCCCGCTCGAGTTCATGTTCGAGGTCGACAACGGCCGGGCCTTGCTCAAGCGCAATCAAGCGCTCGAGCCTGGCTTTGTCGATTTCAGTGATGTAGATCCCAGAGCAATCGCTGACGACACCTTCGCGCAATAACTGGCGATAGCGCACCAGCGTCATGGAAAACGACTTCAATGTCGGTGTTTCGCTCTCCAGCACAAAGCCGCTGCGCAGGAAGGCTTGCAACGAACGCGTGTTGTCAGGGTGGATCTTGGCAATCAGTTTCGCCGCGCGCATGTCGAAGAAGGCCAGTTTCATGCCTTCGCGGATCGTGCGCAGACCAAGCCGCCGACCCCATTTTTTGCGGTCTCCGATGGCCAGCACGATCTCGCAATCCGAGCCGGTCTTGACGAGGCGGACAAAACCCACCGGGGCGTCATGCCGGTCATAGGCGATGAAGAATCGGCCGCCACGGTTGAACAGGTGGGTCAGGATCGGCAATTGCGTCCGATCGATGGCTTGCTCGATGGAGCGGGAGACGTGACGCGAATCGCTCAAGTAACAGGTAACGCGCTCATCCTGCAACCAATCCATCAGCATCAGCGCGTGTGCCCGAGTGATTTCAGGGCACAGCGAAATGAAAGGCTTGTTCATCTTCACCACTTTCGCTTGTAAAGGATGAAAGCCCTTCATGGCTAGGGCCATGACGGTTCTTTCGGCAATCGGCCACTTTACGACATAACGAGAGATAAGCCCAATTTGCCGCCATGGCCACGCTGGCCTGTTGGCCGTCAGTGCTTTTCTACATCGCTTAGAATCGCCAGAAAGCAGGGGAGACCAGGACCAACACGGTGAGAATCTCGAGCCGACCGAGCAGCATGCCCACCGTCAGCAGCCATTTGGCAGCGTCCGGCAGCGACGCGAAGTTGCCTACAGGGCCGATGATCGCGCCCAGCCCTGGCCCGACGTTGCACACGGCGGTGGCTGCACCGGTCAGTGCCGTGGTCCAGTCGAGCCCGATCAAGGCAAGGCCCAGTGCGATGACGGCGATGGTGATGGAGAAAAAGAAAGAGAATGTCAGCAATGAACGAACGATCTCTTCATCGATCGGGTGCCCATTGTATTTCTTCGAAATCACTGCCCGCGGATGCGTCAATTGCTTAAGGTTGCTGACCAACAGCGCGGCCGCCACCTGGAAACGGAAGATCTTCAGGCCCCCGGCCGTGGAGCCTGAGCAGCCACCGATGAACGTCAGATAGAAGAACAACAGAACCGAGAAGCTACCCCAAAGTGTGTAGTCTCCAACGGCGATGCCGGTGGTGGTAACCACCGAGGTGACGTTCACCGCAACGACACGAAAGGCGTCCCACCAGGACAGGTCGCTATGCCAGCACAGCCAGGTGCCGACTGTGACCCATACGAAGAGCAGAAAACCAAGGAAACCCCGAACTTGGTGGTCGCTGAACAAGGCACCGTGATGCCCACGCAACGTGGCCACGTACAACGTGAACGGCAGGCTGCCGAGGATCATGATCACGACTGCCAGCCAGTGCACTGCAGGTTGTGTCCAATGACCCAGTGAAGCATCGGACGTCGAGAAACCGCCCGTGGAAATCAACGACATCGCATGATTGACGGCCTCGAACGGCGTCATGCCTGCAACCCAAAGCGCCAGCGCACCCATGGCGGTCAAGGCGAGATAGGTCACAAGAATCATCTTGGCCGCTACATGCGAGCGTGGCGTGACCTTGTCCGACCAATCCGACGACTCGGTCTGAAACAGGCGCATGCCGCCCACACGCAGCAAGGGCAAGATCGCGACCGCCATGCCGATAAAGCCGATGCCGCCAAGCCAATGCAACAGGGACCGCCAGATCAACAGCCCGGGCGACGCCGTATCCAGACCAGTCAACACTGTAGAGCCGGTCGTGGTGATGCCCGACATGGTTTCGAAGAAAGCATCCGTGTAGCTGATATGCCGGATGAACACCATGGGCAACGCCGCGAACGCGCAGACGATGATCCAGCTGGCGGTCGTCAGCATGTACATGTCCCTGGCGCGCAGTTGCGGAGCCTCAGGAATGCCTCGGGCGATCATCAACAGGCCGGCACAGAGCGCGATCAGGCTCGACCAGACGAACGCGCCCAGATCGTCACTGCGGTTATAGACCAGCAGGGTGGCCATGGGGATCACCATGCTCACAGCCAAGGTGATCAGGAAGACACCGATGATGAAGGCGATGAAGCGCAATGCTGGGAGTGGCATCGAGTGAATCCGAAGATTGGATGCCGGGAGTATTGGGGACCCTGGGGAAATGTCGAATAAAAAAGGCGTAAAGTCTCAGCAGGTGCTAATTACCAGGACCATGCCATGCTGACCATCTCAAATAACGTATGCCTGCCGGACACCGACATCGAGCTCACATACATTCGCGCACAAGGCGCGGGCGGGCAGAATGTCAACAAAGTGTCCAGCGCCGTGCATCTGCGCTTCGATATCCTGGCATCGTCGCTGCCTGAGTTTTACAAAGAACGGCTGCTGGCGTTGCGTGACAGTCGCATCACCGGCGATGGCGTATTGATTATCAAGGCCCAGCAATACCGCACCCAGGAGCAGAACCGCGCAGACGCATTGGCACGTCTTGCCGAGTTGATCATCGCTGCCGGCAAGACCGAGAAGAAGCGCCGTCCCACCAAGCCGACCCTTGGGTCCAAGACCCGGCGCCTCGAAGGAAAGGCCAGGCGGAGTGAAGTCAAGGCGGGTCGCGGAAAGGTGGATTTTTAGTGGTGGAGGGGGAACGTGACGGTAAGTCTCAATGGCATCCAAGGCATTTCAAATTGAGGACCGCAAGCTCCTAATAATACATGATTTAACAAGTGGGCGATGTCGAATGTCCATAAGCGCCACAAAAGCGCTCAATTACTAGCTCAGTGCTCCTGAAATGAACGCATCTGTTCATCGATTGGTGTTCATAGATCTAGCTTTCCCGTCATTAGTCTCGTCGCCCATCCGTCCGGATGGTTCAGGTATGTTCCACTTCAGCAAGAGGTGCGCTTACGTGGTGTTTCGCGACCGAATATGGCATATAGCCTCTATGGATTTTGTTGCAGCGCCAAAGCTGCATCGACTGGACTATTAGCGGTCATTCGCCTGCTCAGCGGGACACGGAAGGCCATTGCATGAGATCGGGGTAGATGCTGGGAGCTATCAAAAGTCGTCTAGGCTTGGCGTGGGAAGCGCTTGTGGTTGGAGGGAGAGCCGCGTGGAGGGTGCTTTCTACCCGTCACCAGGGGGACAACGTTGACCCCTTCTTTGAGCCCTTGACTCCCGTCATTGTGACGGATGGCCGATCGGCCCGGTATGAGCGTGAGCTGCTACATGCACTAGAAAACCCCAATGTTCTGAACATCGCGCTCACAGGTAGCTATGGCGCGGGCAAGAGCAGCGTGCTGAAGACGTTCTTCAGCAATCATCCACAGTTCAACCACACCTATGTGTCCCTAGCGACCTTCAGCAAACCCACCTCGGGTTTGACACCTCAGCCGAGTGGTCAACCTTCCGACACTGACTCGGAACCTGAGGGCCCGGCTGCTACTGGGGCCGAGCACACACCAACCGATGTCGATTTGGTCAATCGCATTGAAGAGACCATCGTCCAGCAACTGCTCTACGCGGTGCCCGCAGCGAAAGTGCCCAAGACTCGCCTGAAGCGGATAGTCCAAGCCTCAACCCTCAGTATCTGCATGCGCACCCTCGGTTTTACTCTGCTTGCCGTCTGCGCCTTGAGGCTCTATGTACCCAAGCTTGCGATGATAAAAACCGTGTCGCTGGAATGGCTGATCCAGGGATTGATGCTTCTTCCCGAGTCTGCGGCATTGGCTGGCGTGGCCGTTGGTGCTGTCTATCTGTTGTATTCGGGGTTGAAGTTCATGTCCCTGTTCACCATCGACGGCCTGACCCTCAAGGGGGGCAAGCTTGAGGCAACTCATCATGGATCAGTGCTTCATAAAAACGTCGATGAGATCCTCTATTGCTTCGAGCGCAGTGATATCAGCGTAGTGGTCATCGAAGATCTGGATCGTTTCGACATCCAGGACATCTTCTTCAGGCTGCGAGAGATCAACTTCATCATCCAGCGATCACCTCAGGTTAGGCGTTCTGTCCATTTCGTCTACGCCATCCGTGATGAGCTGTTCACGGTCACTGACAAGACGAAATTCTTCGACCTCATCATCCCCATCATCCCTGTGATCAACTCCGAGAACTCCAGGGAGAAGCTGGTCGAGCTCATGAAGGCGCGCCAGGTGGCCGGCAAACCGCTCGATGATGGATTGAATCGCAAACTCATAGAGGCGGTGTGCTACTACATCGACGAAATGCGGCTGATCAAGAATATCGTCAACGAGTATGACGTCTACGCGAATGTACTGGCCAACGACGGTCTGGAGCTGGATCCCAACAAGCTGTTTGCCATGGTTGCGATTCGAAACCTGCACCCTAATGCCTATGCGGACTTGGTCAAGCGGCGGGGCGCGATCTACGGCGTCGTTGATGGCTACGCAAAGTGGGTAAAAGCTCAAACAGAATTGCTCGATGCGGAAGCTCAAGCGCTAAAGGATCAGCGTGCAGTACGTGAAGACGAGGTGGCCGATAGTGTGGAGCACTTGCGAATGTCGGTCTGGTTTGAGATTTTGAAACTTGGGAGTAAGCCAACTGCAAACCACGTTCGGCTAGATGGCGGGACTACCTTCACGCTGTTGGACTTCGTATCTGATTCTGTGTTCGCCCAGGTAGTAGCATGCCGAAGCGTGCAACCTATGGTGATTTCACACTGGCAGGATGGCGGACAAGCCGTCCTATCTAAAAAGGCTCTGCAAGCAGCTCGTTACGATGAGCGCCTGGAGCTTTTCCAGACCTCGCTTGATGAGCTGGATGAGCAGTTCGACACGAATCGACGCAAGGTGCAGCGTCTCAAGACGGCAGGCTTCCGACAGATTGTATCCATGGGGTACGGCAATGAAGTTGCCAAGCGTCTGAAGGGGTTGGAACTCATCGTCTTCCTGGTTCACCGCGGCTTCTTCGACACTGACTATGTCGATTACCTCGGCTATTTCTACGAAGGCTCACTCACCCAGTCGGACAAGAACCTCATAATGGGAATGGTTCGGGGTGAGGAGTACGATGTAACCACCCCGATACATAATCCGGAGCTTGTGGTCAGAAAGCTGGATCTGGAGTCGGTAGATGGCGGGCGCGGTATCATGGTTGATCTCATCCATGAGCTACTGCACACGCACAAGGATGACGCGGCTGCCAGGAAGGACAAGCTCCGCTTAATCCTTCGAAGTGGTCATGATTACACAGAGCGTTTCGCCGAGGCTGTTGCATCGATTACCCCTCGGTTGCAGGCCACGGCGCTCATAAGAGCTATTTATGACGCAGACCGCGACCTCATCCCTTTATTGCTTAACCATGATCGGTTTAAAGCCCCCACCTTGAGGCAGCAGTTCCTCGTTGCGCTTCTGGATGTCCTGACACCCAAGGAGATGCAAACACTCGACGATAAGCCTCGCGGGCTACGGAAGGCCATCAGTGAGCTTCGTGAGGCATCGGTTGTCACCGCGAAGATTGCGAGCAACCAGAGCGGATGGAGGTGGGTCAGGGAGCTACCGGCGCAATTCTCGAACCTTGATTCGAGTGCCACGGCTGCAGATCTGCGGCAAATGGTGGAGTGGGGGTGTTTGGCACTGAACCTCAAAATGCTGCAATTGCTCTGCCGGACACTGGATCCGGGTAATCAGAGCGATAGGGTAACTTACCAACGGCTCAGCAAGCTGGAAATTACTGGCCTGGACAGCATGATCGAGGAGGATCCGGACGGGTTCGTGGCGCAGCTCGTAAGCCAAGAGGGGGTGCTCGAAGAGACACCGGAATCGCTCGTGGCCTTGTTCGGACTTTGTCAGAGAGAACCCTACACACTGGAGGTATTGCTCGAAAAGACAACTTGCAGCGTGACTGACCTTGACGCGGTACCGACCTCGTTATGGACGAAGATCCTGATGGCGGGACGTGTTCACCCTGTTAGTGATGCGGCTTGGACGTACTTCAATCGGGCGATTGTAGCTGATAATGAATCCAAAGACTTCGTCGATTTGGGTGAGTCAGCACTGGCTACATTCGTTGATTACCTCAAGCACAACGCTCAAAACCTGGCTGAAGAATTATGGCAGGACGCGAATCGCAACGATGACTTGCAGACTTTCCTCATTCGCGCGCCGCAAGTCGACAATGCAACCCTTCGTACGCTTCTCTCGAAGGTCGTGTTGAGCCCAGGCGTTGTCATGGACACCGCGGCGCCTGGCAATCGTTGGGCGGTGTTCGCCAACGGTGACATGGTCGAGTACAGAGAGGAGATTCAGGCATTCATTACCGATCACGCTTTCTCTTACCTAGGGGCTTACCTCATCCACCGGTGGGGTGTCGCCCGTGACCAGATGGACATGTCAGCGTTACCGGTGTCGTTGGCCCTTGAGCTCAGCAATGCAGAGGTATGCTCGACAGCTGAAGCCATCGAGATTTGGTCGGGCATTCCCGGCGATGCCTATGACACATGCGAAGGTGCCGTTGAAGCATTGGCTGGGGTGTGTGATCGCGCAACACGTGATGGATTGCGATTCCCGATGGCCTACCTTCCGACGATACTGAGGCTGCTTCCGACTGGGGCGCTTTCTAGAGAGCAGCGGATCAATCTACTGATTCATGCTCTCTCAATGGGCTGCAGTTGGCTAGAAGTGGCTGAAGTGTTGCCACTCGCGGGTGAGGAGTATCAGGCTTTACTCAAAAAGAGGCGCGTGAATTTCCCGGTTCATGATGTGGATCGCCGACTGATCGATGCACTTGCTACAAGGGGTTTTGTGGGGACCGTCAAACCTGAAGCCAAGCGGATTGTGGTTTGGAGCAAACGTAATTGAGCCGTCATTTTATGGCTATTCCGTGCACCTTCAAAAAAGCCTGGAGCTCGCCCAGCCTGTCAGGCTTGGAGCGTCTACGAAAACAGGGGCAATTCTGCCTTCTCGATTCAGCGGCTCTGGTTGGCTTAATCGGCCATCGCATCTGCACACTCCTTATCACGCTTCAGGCTTCCTAATGAGCCCACCAAACTGCTGCGCAGGCTCAACCTAGCGAAGCGCTGATTTCATATCACTCCAGCCCACGTACTCCATCAGCGTTTTGATATCCCAGCCAGAGCTCGCCGCCCATGTTGCAAGCTGCGCCTCATGGAGTGAGCACTATAGAGTTGGAAGGTAAGCTACACCGATCCAGAATGTCGCGGAGGAAGGGGATTAAGCTGTGTGCAGCAAGCGGGCGATCCTTTGCAACGATGAATGCAAGGCCGCGTGCGCTTGCAGTGTAATCTGCCATAGAATGTCTACGGGGCGTTAGTGCCTATTCACCATCAAATATGAAGAGACGATCAGGATGCGCCAATACTCTGAAGAAGAAGTTCAGGATCTCACGGATAGAGTCTTCTTGCTCCGAGCCCGGCTCGATGAGGGGAAACTTCATATAGCAGCGCATCTGGTAGATGGCTTCAGAGAGAGTTTAATGGCGATTAGGTTACGACCTGACGGCTTAGTTGATCCGACAACCGTTGATGGCCGGATTCGTGCCATGACTTTGGCCATCAAAGCCTTCGCCTATCGAGATGAATCTAAAAAGTCGGTAAGCTTACAAAAAATCCAGAGCGTTTATTTCGATTTTTTGTTCCGAGAATTCGATTTTCTTTACAAACAGATGGTCAAGGCTGATGCGACACCTGCACAGGCGGCTGCAGTTGCGGTGAGGAATGACGATTTGGTAAACCATTGTACGAAAGCTCTGCCTGAACTCGCAGAGGGTATCAGAGAATTCTGGTTATCGGTGTCAGATCCCGCAGCGTTCCACCTTCAAGATGGCCAGCAGTTCAAGGCTACCTTCTCTGGTGACCTGTTTCCCGCGCATTGGGAAAACGTTGTATCCACTGCTGGCCTTTACATCGACACGATCGTGCTTCCTTGCCCGATTCTCAAGATCGCCCCGCTCTTTGAGGCATTGCCAGCCAAACAGGTCATTGAGCTATTTATTAAGCACGTTTTGAATGCGATGACGTACAGGGACATCGCGCTAGCTGAAGTAGACCCTCCGTTGGTGGTCATTTCACCTAACCCAAGGGATATGAATAGTGAGGATAGGGAGCTGCTAGCTGAGCAGAGCCGGCCTCTGTCCTGTAATCATGGCGGCTACCTGTTTGGTCGTGAATTTGAGTCCGTTGAACACTTGGTAGATTTTTGTGGAGAGCTGCATTCTGTTGACGCCGTACTAGCTGAGCTTAAAGGTACTGATCGATTGATCATTGATACCGAGTGGGGGAGAGATGCTCGTGCGCAACTGACCAAGGCTTTGAAAGAAGGACGCACCCCAGGCTTGGACCCCGCTATAGCAGGAAATCATGTGCTGTATGCTTGCTTGGGGCGCATGCCCCAGGCATTGGCCTCTCAACAGTGCGCTAATCACTTTGGTGGGACACCATTTATAGGTGCGGAAACGTCGTGGAAGTACTTTAATTGGATGTTGGACTACCAAGGTGGAGCAGTGGAGCGTCCAACTGATGATCGAAAGAGTATGCATGTAATGCGTGCATTGAGCGCTGAGGCAAATAAAAATTTGGAGTGGCTTGGCAACGTTCCTCCGGAAACAGTGCTGAATATCCGGAAGGCCGGTTTGGCTGGGGAGCTTAGGTCTTTGCTAGGGCAGGGAGTTTCTGAGCTGATCAAAGTGCGACCAGAAAACTACTTCCGGACGGCCGACCAAGTCGTCGAAAACCTGGATCGTGCTTTCGCGGCGCACCAGGCGTCGTTGAAAGAAGCACGTAATAAAAAACTCAAGCTTTACGGAATCGACGTTGCATCATGCCTGGCTGCCGGAACAATTGGAGTGGCGGGGGCTCTGACAGGAAGTGTGGCACTAGGCGCGCTAGGTGGTGTTTTAGGAATGGTTGGTTTGCCTAATCTTAAAGACATCAGGACAAAGTATAAGGATCTTCAGGCAGAACAAAATGCCCGTGAAAATTCGCCGACAGGGCTGCTGTTCAAGCACATATCGTGAATTACTGTTGTAGCCAATCGCTCAGTGTGAACGCTTCATAGAGTCAACACAAGTCAATATAAAACCCGCATATGCGGGTTCTTTTTCAGTGCAGTATGCATTTGATGGCCTCTTGCTCCATTTAGGGACACAGCCTTAGAAATTAGCGACTCCGCTGATGTCAGCACACAGACGTTTCTGGATTTCTTCGGTGCGTTTCGGAAGGGGGTAATGGCATGAAGCCGACGGCGATTGAACGGAGCCTGATGACTAATGTTAATTACTATACAAAACTAGTGATGAATAGCAAGGATCACGAGTCAACGCTAATTTCCGCAAATTTTTGCTCGCCATAGGCCGACCGGTCGCGACAGTCGCAATACGACCCTGAGCAGATTGATCTTCAATAAAATCTGTACCATCTCTGTAGTAGGTTAGGGCTACACCGTACGTTCAGTCTGAGCTATCCAAGACTTTTGCCGGATTGCATGGCTCAGCTGAAGGGCGTTGGTTATCTCTGGGCGACCCACGTTTATCTCGTAGAAAGATGACAGCAGTCACGCGTTTTTGAAGACGTTAAGCGTACAGGATTAATCCAGAGCCACAGTTAATGGAGCTTCCTCTATCGTTTGCCCAACGATAAAACCCTCGAAATCCTACCAAAGCTCTTCTAGATTTTTTTAACTCTTCAAGAGCTGAGGTTAGCTCAGTAGATTCCCAGGGGAGCCCAGTCGCTAGGTTCGTATTAGATAAAGAGCGAAGGGAGTCTGCGAACATTGCCGCTGTTCGAGGCGCGTATTTCTCAAGTGCGTAGGCCATGAAGCCCTTCCCAATTTCGATGAACTCTGAGTTCAATTGAAGCGCAGCCCAATCGATTGTCATTGCGAGCCCGCCGTCGTACCACGTCCACACCGGCAAACGGGTATCGACGTACTTTGGCTGATCATTGGTGCGAGTTCGAATCGCAACCAGAGCCGGGCCCTCGAATACGTAGGCCGAAAGAGAGGAGGAGGGTGATGCCTGTTTGGGATCGGCTGATTTAGGCACGACGAACCTCCTTAACTGTCAAGTCGGCCCCAAGCTGCCGAGGCACGCTGCGCGTTACGGTGGTTGGCCGACTCGGCTAGATAACGACTTGCATAACGACGTGGCATCGCCGAAGTCTCAGCCCAACCGCAGACTCGCCGGAGTTCGTCCGTGGCGCGCTTCAGGTCGTGCCCACGCTGCTCGACCAGGTAAGCCAAGAAACGGTCGGCGAAGGTGTGGCGAAAGTCATGCGCAGAAAGAGTCGGCAACAACCCCGGATGCGCCAGTTCAATGGTCAGAAACAGCCGATCGAGGACGTTAGACAATGCGCGAATCGACAGCGGGCGGCCTCTGTCAGAGATGAACAGATAGCGGTGCAGCAATTTCATTGGTTTGCCGTCACGTAGAGGACGCCGTTCGCTCTGGATGTAGTGCTCGTAGACCTCATACAACTGTGCAGAAATACCTACGGTTCGTCCGTGGGTTTTCAGCGCAGGCTCTTCAGCACGTGGGTCGGCGGGGTCACGTTCGCGGTCATTGATGGTGACATAGGCGTGCTGAGAACCTTGGTTGATATCCGTAGTGTAGAGCTTCAGAGGCTCTCCACGCCGGATACCGGTCTCCAGCAACAATTCAATCATTAGCCAATTTCGCAACTGCAATCGTTCCGGAAACGGATTCTCCGCGGCTCCCGGGCTAATCAGTGTACGAACAATCTGGAGTTGGGTATCGGTCAGGCCGCGGTAACGAGTGCGGTCGGGTCGGGCATTAATGATGTGGCTCTCAAAGCGCCGTTAAACGACGTCGGCGAGATCTGCAAATGCCAACTCGATGTTAGCCAGGGAGGTTGAAGTTTGGCGAGCGCGAGAAATGTATCGGGAGACACACCAGGACAGGTACTGCTTCAACAGCCGCAGGTATTGGTCACGGGTACGCGGATCGATCTGCGGAAAAGGTACCGTTGCAGTTGTGCCGATTTGGGCGACTACGTTGTCGGCGTGGCGGCCGCTTTGGAGCCAGATAGCGTAACCATCCAGTAAAGCCAAAATCGACTCGAAGTCGCAGGCCAAGATGGCCTCATCGATATCTAGGTCTCGGCCTTTCGCATAGATGTAGAAAGCCTGGATCGCGCGTAGATGCGCCGCAGCCGTATTGTACGCACGGTACCGTAACTTGAGTTGAACGTAGATGAATGGGACTAGCATGGGCAACGGCGCCGCATCTCCGGTCTGCACGAGCAGCGGTACACGTTGACCTGAGGAGAAACGGCACTGAATCAGCTTCATCGGAAGCCCATGCAATGACTCGCCATGAACACCAAGGACATGGCCCGTTGAGAGAGTGGATGCAAAAAACGGGGTTGTCGAATCAGCAGCCTAGGTAGCTCATGAACATTTATGACATGACCTGTAATTTAACATAATATACATTATGCGCAGCTTCCTATGGAGCTACCGGGGCCGTGGGTGGACAGATTTGAAGCCAGGCCCCTGGCCTAGATCACTGCGCTTCAGATCGAGCTTGAACCTCAGCGATGTAACCCAGCACTAACGGATCCTGCGAGCCTCGCTCCTTGTAGTAGCCAACCACGTTGGCCAACGTCCACCGTAGCAACTCCATCAGTACTGGATCGGAAAATTTCCTGCTGACCGACTCATACTGATATCGGCTGTTGGTGAACACATCGCGATACCGCTCGAATGAATGTTCCTGGCTGTTAAGGGCCAGGCGCTCTCGAATCGCCGCAGGCATCGCGTGAAACAGCGTCAGCAGATCGTGAGCATCACGCTTTTGTTTGGGTGGAATCTTGCCAATTGACTGCAGGTGCTGGTGGGCCGTTTTGAGAGCTTCGACGTCGAGCTTGTAGGTTTCGCCAGAAGTACCTGGGTGCTGATCTGGCAAGGAAATAAAGCTTTTCAGCAGGATTTCCATACCGAGCGCCGCATTGACCATGGCGACATCTGGGAGGTTTTGGGCGTGTAGAAGCTCAGCGGCCTTGAGGTAGTTATGGGCGCTTTCAAGCATCCAGCCTGGAAAATGAGTCATTGAGTGGTAATCCTCGATGGTCAATGACGCCGAAGGTACCTCACGAGATCAGCTACCCTGCCCTTATAATATGACCTCAAGGAATAACTACACTAAATATTCATTTAGTCGAGTTATGAGTCCGGCTGTCTCTGGAACCTTGAATTCCCATAATCTCTTCGAACTGCTCACCCGCCACGAACGCTAAGGGTGAAAACTGAGCTCAAATGCAGCTGGCTCATTCAAAGATCGCCAACCGGACCCCCTCTCTGCCAAGTAGGGACACGTGCTCGGTAGGCGTTCGTCGCTAAGTTGACATCGTTCGCACAGACGGCTTGGCCGGTCATGGAAAATCCGCAAGAATATCACTTGGCCATTACCCACTTTACGGAACACTCATATGCCACGGAAGCTCAAAGGGGGCGGCGGCGGGTCGATCGCTCTGTACGCCTTGTTGTTCGTCGTTGCCCTCTTGGCACAGATTCCAAAACAGGTGTGGATCGCCCTTGGGGTGATCCTGGGCATAGGCGTTTTGATATGGGCGGTTAGGCGCACCACCCAGGCAAAGCCCTACGTTCCTGAAGACGATATTGCCACGGAGATCGCTGCGTCTTCTCGACAAGCAACCTCCCCCACAGTAACCGTCCAGTTCAGCACTAATACCCGCGAGCGAGATTTCCATACCGTCCAAATCGGCTCGTCCAGTGATAGTCAGAGCTACGCCATCCCAAAGCCAAGTGCTAAGCCCACCGGGGTTCGTTGGCTTGCTGAAGGTGACTCCATCAACGTGGCTGGGCTGGCCATCCCAGGCGGAATGCTCTACATCACCGAACGAGCGACACAGTTCGGCCAGACTGAACCGTCCTTGATCGATGCTACGCTCCGAGTCGCGCGCTCACCTATGAATCTCACCGAGCGGCAGATGCCCTACTGGCCAAGCTACCGAAGCATCACGCCTGAGGCGCGGCGAGCGTATCTCCAATGGTTGGCAGGTGGTCGCCGCCAGCCTGCCGATGCAGGTTATGTGTTCCTGTTTTTCTACGGGCTTGAGCGCCGCGCGCTGGTCGATGCACTGACTGACCCTCAGGCCAAGGCAGAGATCCCAGTCATCAAGGCTGAGGTCGAGCGCTTGCTTGGTCTCTACGGCGACAACAATTCTTTCCGCGGCTACGCTACCCGCTTCCTCGCTCATATCGACGCGGGTTCTGTTCAACCTCAGAGTTACATGAATGAGCCCGCCGCCAGTGCCGCAGATGGATATGAGCTGCCCATGTCACTGAGGGTCGCGTTGGGTCAGATGGCCGTAGATAAGTACCCACTCAATCCGAGCTGGGCATTGGCCTGGGCGCTTGCGGAACCGAACATTTCCAGGCGTACACCTGTGACAAGGTGCCCGGAGCAATTTGCAGCGCTCTTCAAGAACGAATTTGCGAAGCACTACCCCAACGGCATTGTGCTTCCTCAGAACAAGACCAAGCTGAAAATTGCCTATCGTCCTGCTTCCGCCGGGTTGAGCATTCCGGCAGTGGCCGTAGGTGACCTTCCCGATGTTGCGGCAACTTCGGGAACGCGTAACAAGCTGCAGGTCATTGTCGAGGACTGCACCACCGTGCTTGACGCTTACAGTCGGTACCTGGGGCGCAATCCAGACGCCGGGGATAGCCTGGAAGCCATCCTGCAGTTGCCAACAGAACTCTGGCCTGCTGAAGCAAAAGCAGAGCTCGAACAGTTGGAGCAACGTGTCGGGGGCGAAACCATTTGCATGAGTTTCGGTGAGCTGGCAGGCCGATTCAAATCAGCCGGCGCGCTCTCCCGCGACAAAGTCGTCGCACTCGCCCGGGCCTTGGAAAGCAAGCGAATTGGATTGGAGCCCGATGTCCTTTCTGGCAGCCGTACGCCCAAGGCAGAAGACACCATCGCGCTGTTCGCTGTGGACTCTGACGAAGGAACCCTTCGTTCTACCGATGCTTACAGCGCTGCAGCAGTGACCTTAGATCTGGCCAGTGCAGTCGCTGCGGCAGACGGTGACACCTCGCTTGAGGAGGTGAATCTGTTGTCAGGACACATTGACTCATGGGATCACCTCTGCGTCGCGCACCGCAAACGCTTGAAGGCGCATCTCCAGATTCAATTGAAGCAGCCGCCCACGCTGGTAAGCCTCAAGAAGAAACTTGAGCCGCTGCCCCTTGAGGCCAAACGAAAAATTGCCAGTTTCCTGGCTCATCTGGCGCAAGCCGATGGTGAGGTGACACCGCAGGAAGTGAAGCTGCTTGAGCGCGTGTACAAATCGCTCGCTCTCGATCCACAGTTCGTCTATAGCGACCTACATAGCGCAGCCGTTCGCCCTCCCCAAGTCGTGGAGGCAATGACTGCGACTGCCGCATCGGCCACTATGGCACCGTCTTCAGAAAGCAGTGGTTCAGGCTTTGCCTTGGACATGGACAAGGTCGCTCGTCTGCAACAAGAAACAGCAGAAGTGTCGGCGCTTCTGGCAAGCGTCTTCAATGAAGAATCGCCTACTGAAACACCTAATGCCTCGGGACAAGAGGCCCCCCAAGAACAGGAAGGCAGTACCGCCGAACAGCTTGCTACCGTACATGGTTTGGACGTCGAGCATTCCGCGTTTCTCCGTCTATTGGTTTCTAGGACTGAATGGAGCCGCGCTGAGCTGGAAGACGCAGCCAGTGATATGGATCTGATGTTGGATGGCGCTCTAGAACGGATCAACGACACAGCGTTTGAGCTGTTCGACATGCCCGTGACTGAAGGCGACGACCCTATCGAAATCAACCCTGAAATTCTGGATGAATTAGCCCTATGAGTAAGATACGAGCCAAGGATCGCGACGCGGTCATTCAATCGCTGCGAGCGGGCGTTGTGCCCCGTGTGGGGCAGCATCTGATTCAGGTAGGTCGAGCAGGAGAACTCGATTCCCTGCTCAAGGATGTGGATCGTCTCGCGGATGGCGGCTCGGCATTTCGGGTCGTTGTCGGCGAATACGGTGCAGGTAAAACCTTCTTCCTCAATCTGGTGCGCGGCATCGCCATGGAGCGAAAGCTCGTCACCATGCACGCCGACTTGAATCCAGACCGCCGGCTTCACGCCTCAGGCGGTCAAGCGCGCTCACTTTACTCGGAGCTCGCCAAGAACATGTCCACGCGTACCAAACCCGACGGCGGTGCACTCCAGGGTATCGTCGAGAAATTCATTTCCCAGGCTAAAGCGGAAGCCAAGGCCAAAGGTGTTGAGAGCGAGGTCGTCATTCGTGAGTACCTGGCAGAGCTCACCGAGATGGTCAACGGCTATGACTTTGCCGACGTCATTGCTGCTTACTGTCGCGGTTTCGAAGAAGGCAATGAGCAGCTCAAAGCTGATGCCATCCGCTGGCTGCGCGGCGAATTTTCCACCAAGACCGATGCTCGGGCTGCGCTCGGCGTACGTACGATCGTCGACGATGCCTCCGTCTACGACCAGTTGAAGCTGCTATCACGGTTTGTGCGTTTAGCAGGTTTTGGCGGCTTGATGGTCTGCCTGGATGAATTAGTAAACTTGTACAAACTGGCGAACACCCAAGCCCGCAACGCCAACTACGAACAGATCCTGCGCATCCTCAACGATTCTCTGCAGGGCTCCGCTGAAGGCCTGGGCTTTGTCCTGGGGGGCACACCTGAGTTTCTGATGGACACGCGTCGCGGGCTCTATAGTTACCCTGCCCTCCAGTCGCGCCTCGCTGAAAACAGCTTTGCTAAATCCGGCCTGGTCGATCTTTCTGGGCCGGTCATTCGACTCAGCAGCCTGACCCCAGAAGACTTCTATGTGCTGCTACAAAAGCTGCGTAACGTCTACGCCTTCGGCGAGCCTGAAAAGTTCTTGCTGCCGGACGAAGCAATCCCCGCTTTCATGGCGCACTGCAACCAGCGCTTGGGCGAGGCGTACTTCCGGACGCCACGCACGACCATTACAGCTTTCATCAACCTGCTCGCGGTGATCGAGCAAAACCCTACAGTGGATTGGCGTACCTTGCTGGGCGCCGTGGAGCTGGCCAAGGATGAGGCTGGGCAACAGGATCTTGAAGTAGAGGCCGACGATGAGCTCGCCAGCTTCAAGCTCTGACTCTTCTTCTTTTGAACGTCTGCACCCCGAGGTCCAGCAATGGATCTGGTCACAGGGGTGGACGTCGTTACGTGATGCCCAGGAGTGGTCGGTACCGGCGTTGGTGGGCGCTGATCGCGATGTGATCATTGCTGCGTCCACCGCGGCAGGCAAAACGGAGGCTGCATTCCTCCCCATCCTGACCAACCTACTCAACGACTGTGAGCCTGCCGGCGCAGTGCTGTATATCAGCCCACTCAAGGCACTGATCAACGACCAGTGGGACAGACTCAGCCGGCTGTGCGAGCGGCTAGAGCTGCCTGTCGTTGCTTGGCATGGTGATGTGGCAGCAAGTAAGAAACAACGGTTCTTGAAATCACCCGAAGGCATCTTGCTGATCACTCCGGAGTCGCTCGAGGCGCTGTTCGTGAACAGAGGCTCGAGTTTGCCTGGAGCTTTTCAGAACCTGCGCTATATCGTCGTCGATGAGCTCCATGCCTTCATTGGCAGTGAACGCGGTAAGCAGCTGCAATCGCTTATGCAACGGGTTGAGATCGTCGTAGGTAGGGCCCTGCCTCGTGTAGGACTTTCGGCGACGCTTGGGGAGATGTCGCTGGCCCGAAAATTTCTGAGGCCAGTTCGCCCCGATGACATTACTGTCATCGAGTCGAAATCCTCTGGCCAGGAACTCCAGGTGCAGGTACGTGGGTACATTGAACAGCCCATGCAGCAACTGGTGGCCGAACACCCTGACAATGCATCAACAGATGAAAGCGCCGAGAAGGAAGACACCTCAGGTACGAAAGTGGCTATCGCAGGTCACTTGTATAAGGTACTCAGGGGGCATAACAACCTGATCTTCCCCAACAGGCGCCAGGAGGTTGAATGGTTTGCCGACCGTCTGCGTTCACTGTGCGAGAACGATGGAGTGCCAAACGAGTTCTGGCCGCACCACGGTAGCTTGTCCAAGGACCTCCGCCAGGATGCCGAACAGGCGTTGAAGGCGGGAGACCCTCCAGCTTCTGCCGTATGCACTACCACCCTTGAGCTGGGTATCGACATCGGTAACATCAGGACGGTCGCACAGATCGGCTCCCCCCCCTCTGTTGCGAGTCTCAGGCAACGGCTTGGCCGCTCAGGTCGTCGACCCGGTGAGCCTGCTATGCTCAGAGCGTACTGCCGAGAGCGCCCCTTAACGGATCAGTCTAATCTCTCCGATCAGTTACGTGAGGGCCTTGTCCAAACGGTCGCCATGATCCGCTTGCTGATCAATGGATGGTTTGAACCACCACGGTCGGAAGGCCTACACGCCTCGACACTGGTGCAGCAGTGCTTGTCTTCGATTGCTCAGCTCGGCGGTGCCTCGGCGGCGCAATTATGGGGAAATCTCATAGCTAGCGGCAGTTTTGCGAGCGTCACCAAGCCTGATTTCCTGTCTTTGCTCAAAGGTATGGGTGAGAAAGAGTTGATCGTCCAGGACAGCTCAGGACTTCTGCTGCCAGGCGAACTCGGGGAGCGGTTAATCAACCACTATGAGTTCTACACCGCCTTCACGAGTGATGAAGAGTTTCGTTTGCTCCAGAATGGCAAACCACTTGGCTCGCTGCCCATCAGCAAACCCCTGACCAAGGAGCAACGTATCATTTTCGGCGGCAGACGCTGGCAGGTTCAGGACGTCGACCTTGAAGCGAAGGTGATCGTGGTCACGCCGGCGCGGGGCGGCGAGCCCCCTCAGTTTGATGGGCTAGGCGCGCAGGTGGATGATCGCGTCAGGCTTGAAATGCGAAACGTACTGACGGAAACCACCCCTTGTCCCTTCCTGGACAAGCATGCTCAAGCCCTACTGGAGGAAGCTCGGAGTAACTTCCGTGCCCTCGGCTTGAGTGCCGCTGCGATTGTTGGCTCAGCTAGCGTAAGCCACGTCGCGACCTGGCGAGGGGACTATACCAACGATGCGCTGGCCTTGTTGCTCAGGCATGTGGGCATTCAGTGTGAAAATACGGGACTCTTCCTGGAAGTTGCATTCGGTGGGGAGGATACGCTGCGAGCGTTGCGCGTGGTCGGCCAGATGGACATCTCAGATGTAGAGTCCATATTGGAGAACGTCGAAAACATGATCCAAGAGAAATGGGATTGGGCTCTTCCCCGCTCGCTCCTGATGAAGTCGTTTGCCTCGAGCCATCTTGATCTCCAGGCTGCAGTTTCAACAGCGCGGCTTCTTAGCCAGGACGCGCAGGACGAGGCGAATGCCTGAACCGCAACGACCTGCGTCGTATTGACCTGAACCTGCTGGTGATCTTCGAGGCCTTGATGTTCGACGTGTTGTCTCTTTCCACCGACTTCGTCTCGTAAGCTGCCGCGCGCCAAAACCTGAACCGGGTGCGCCGGTTCAGGTTTTGGCTGCGTGCGATGCCATAACGACCGCCCTGCAAGTTGACTCCCCACCCCATAAATGCTCAGATGCGCCCCAGTTTCAGGTGTCCCCTGCCGCCGCGCCGGGGATTAAACGGGAAGCCGGTGCCTCGCCTTGTGCGATCAGTCCGGCGCTGCCCCCGCAACGGTAAGCGAGCGATGCATTCGATACGCCACTGTGCCACCGGCATGGGAAGGTGAATGCCTCACGCCTCTCGCAAGCCCGGAGACCGGCCTGTCACCTCGTTTGGCAACTCCCGCGGTGGGCGGGCGCGGGCCGGTCTTGGGCAGCAGCTTGCCCGCGATTCCCTTGCGCGCCGTCATCGTCGGGTTACATTCATTCCCGGTACGGTTGCTCGTCATGTCTGCCCCTACCCTGCGTCTCGAAGGTTTGCACTGGGCACCATCGCCTGGTGGCCGGCGGCTGCTCGACGGCATTGACCTGGAGGTACTCCCCGGTGAATGCGTCGGCCTGATCGGCCCCAACGGCAGCGGCAAGACCAGCCTGCTGCGCTGCGCCTATCGCTTCACACGGCCTGATGGCGGGCGCGTGCTGCTCGAAAACGAGGACATCTGGCAGCGCCCGGCGCGCTGGGTGGCGCAGCGCATCGCGGTGATGCTCCAAGAGTTTCCCGAGGATTTTGGCCTGAGCGTACGCGATGTGGTCGCCATGGGCCGCGCGCCGCACCAGGGTTGGTTCGACGGCGATGATGACGATGCGCTGGTGAACGCCAGCCTGCATCGCCTGGGCCTGCAAGAGCGCAGCGATCATGGCTTTACCCCGTTGTCCGGTGGCGAGAAGCAGCGCGTGCTGTTGGCTCGCGCGCTGGTCCAGCAACCGCGCCTGTTGATCCTCGACGAACCCACCAACCACCTGGACCCTCGCTACCAGTTGGCCTTGCTGGAGCACTTGCGCGCCACAGGCCTGAGCCTGCTCGCCAGTTTCCACGACCTGAACCTGGCTGCGGCCTTCTGTGACCGGCTGTATGTCATCGAGGCCGGTCGCATCGTTGCCCACGGCACTCCGGCCGAGGTACTGACCGAACAATGCCTGGCCGAAGTTTTCGGTGTACGGGCACTGGTCGACCGTCACCCCGTGGCCTTTCACCCACGCATCACCTGGATCAGCCCCGCATGAAGCGAAGCCTCACCTGCCTGGCCCTGCTGGCCGCCCTGCCCTTCGTCGCCTGGGCAGGCGACTACCCCGTGACCGTGCGCAGCTGCGAGCGCGATGTCACCTTCAGCCAGCCGCCCCAGCGGGCGGTGAGCCATGACAGCAACCTGACCGGCATGCTCCTGGCCCTGGGGTTGCGCGAGCGTATGGTTGGCTTCACCGGCATCAGTGGCTGGAAGACCCTTGACCCAACCATGACGGGTGCCCTGGACGGCCTGCCGGAACTCGCGCCACGCTACCCATCGGTGGAAACCCTGCTCGATGCCAACGTCGACTTCCTCTTTGCCGGCTGGGGCTACGGCATGTACGTGGGCGGCCCGGTCACGCCACAGGCCCTGGCACCGTTCGGCATCCCGGTGTACGAGCTCAGCGAGTCCTGCTCGCGGGTCATGCCCCAGCACCGCGCCAGCCTCGATGACCTGTACCGGGACCTGGACAACCTGGGGCGCATCTTCGACGTTCGCCAGCAGGCCCAGGCCCTGATCGCCACCCTGCGCCAGCGCGTGGCGCGTGTGCAGGCGCAGGTCGCCGCTGCCTCCCAGGCGCCCCGTGTATTTCTCTATGACAGCGGCGAAGACCGCCCCACCACCTCCGGCCGCCTCGGCATGCCCCAAGCGCTGATCGAGGCGGCCGGCGGTGACAATGTAATGGCCGATGTCAACGCCAGCTGGACCGAAGTGAACTGGGAGAGCGTGGTGGAGCGCGACCCGCAGGTGATCGTGATCGTCGACTACGGCCCGACCTCCTGGCAGCAGAAGCGCGACTTCCTGCTCGCGCACCCGGCCCTGGGCGAGGTGACGGCCATCCGCGAACGACGTTTCGTGGTGCTCTCCTATATTCAGGTCACCCCATCGGTGGACAACGCCAGCGCCATCGAGCAGTTGGCAGCGGCGCTGCATCCCCGCCTGTTCGCAGGCACACTGCAGTGATGCCGATACGTGATCGTCGCGCCTACCGGTTGTTGCTCGTCGCGCTGCTGATGGCAATGCTGTGCTCGTGTCTGGTGTCCCTGGGGTTCGGTGCTGCCCAGGTACCCCTGGCCGATGTGCTGGGTATCGTGTTGCAACAGGCAGGCCTGGCCGACCCAGGGGAATGGAGCCGGGGCCAGGCACAGATCGTCTGGCAGATCCGCGCGCCGCGGGTGCTGCTCGGTGCGCTGGTGGGTGCAGGCCTGGCCTTGGTCGGTGGTGCATTGCAGGCCGTGACCCGCAACCCGCTGGCCGATCCGCATCTGCTCGGGGTCAGTTCCGGTGCGGTGCTGGGCGCTGTCCTAGTGGTGCTGTTTCTGGGCGCCTTCGCCGGCCCGTTCAGCCTGCCGCTTGCGGCGTTCATCGGCGCGCTGGCCAGCATGCTGCTGGTATTGGCGGTGGCCAGCCGACGCGGGCGCCTGGACAGCGACCGGCTGCTGCTCGCGGGGGTGGCCGTGTCCTTCGTGATCATGGCCCTGGCCAACCTGCTGCTCTACACCGGCGACCCACATGCGGCCAGCTCGGTGATGTTCTGGATGCTGGGCGGCCTGGGCCTGGCGCAGTGGTCGCTGCTGTGGCTGCCGGCACTGTGCGTGCTGGCGGGCTTTGCCTTGCTGATGAGCCTGGCGCGGGCCCTCAATGGTTTGATGAGCGGCGAACAGACAGCCGTCAGCCTGGGCTTCGAGCCCCGTCGGGTAAGAGCCCAGGTGTTCGTGGGGTGTGCGCTGCTCACAGGCGTGCTGGTGTCGTTGTCCGGGGCCATCGGCTTTGTCGGCCTGATGCTGCCCCATGTCGCCCGCCGGCTGGTAGGCGCCGAACATCGACGGCTGCTCCCGGCCTGTGCCTTGCTCGGGGCGCTGTTCATGGTCTGGGTGGACATCGGCGCACGTACGTTGATCGCGCCTCAGGACCTGCCCATCGGCATCGCCACCGCCGCCATCGGCGGCCTGTTCTTCATTCTGATGCTGCGCCGCAAGGCCTGACGTGTCTACAGGCCTTGTGCCCGACGCTCGCGTACCTGGCGCTTGAGCACCCGCAAAGGCGGTGCATAGAAGAACCCGAACGACACGCTGCCCTTGCGTCCGGGCAGCGCGTGGTGCAGCCGATGGGCCCGATACAGGCGTCGCAGGTAGCGGTTCACCGGCTTCGGCGCCTGGGGCCAGTGGCGATGGAAGAAGCCATCGTGGGCCAGTACATACAACACGCCGTAGCCCGCCACGCCAGCGCCGACCCATTGCAGCGGTGCGTACCCGGCCTTGCCCAGGGCGACCAGGCCCGAGGCGATCAGGGCGAGTGCCACCAGGTACAGGTCGTTGGTCTCCAGCATGCCCAGGTGGGGCTCATGGTGCGAGCGGTGCAGCCACCAGCCCCAGCCATGCATGACGTACTTGTGGGCCAGCGTGCCGACGCCCTCCATGGCCACCAGCGTGCCGAACAGGATGGCGAGATTGAACAGCATGTAACGGTCCGAGGTTGTAACGAAGGGCGCAAGGTTAACACCGCCTGGGCGCGCTTCAGAGGCCTTTTTCATGAAAGTCCGGTCGCCGAACCTCCGGTTTCATGAAGGAAATTTCCCAGATCGCGCAATTGTCACGCAACTGTCCTTGACCCTGCCTGGCGCCAGGCGTAAGGTCCGCGGCGCAGTTTTGCATCCCACAACAGGAGTCCTGCATTGGACAGTAGCCCCAGTCGATTGCGACAGGCCCACACGGCAAGCTAGTCCGGCAGCCCTCTTGCCACTGTCTTGCCGCACACGGTAGACGGTGGTTCATCACGGCCCAGGCGGGTCGATGTCTCCCCTTCTTTCCTACCTGCCCTTGTGCCCAGCACGCAGGCATGTGGTCCTCGCACTCGTTGTTTTCAGTTGCGCCGCAGGCGGCGCCCCACGGGCATGTGCCCGGGAAATGAGGTTTGCTATGGATTGGAAAGTCTTTCTGCTGCGCGTCAGCGTAGCCCTGGTACTCGGCGCCCTGATCGGTGCCGAACGTCAACTGCGCCAGCGCCTGACCGGCCTGCGCACCAATGCGCTGGTCAGCACCGGCGCGTGCCTGTTCGTGCTCATGACCCAGGCGGTGCCTGGCATGGCACCCACCGATGCTTCGCGAATCGCCGCCTACGTGGTGTCCGGTATCGGGTTTCTCGGTGGTGGCGTGATCATGCGCGACGGTTTCAACGTGCGAGGCCTGAACACCGCAGCCACACTTTGGTGCACGGCCGCCATTGGTGTGCTGTGCAGCCTGGGCCTACTCCTCGAGGCCGCATTGGGCAGCCTGGTGGTGCTGTGCGCCAATATCCTGCTGCGCGACATCGCCCAGCGCCTGGACCGCCAGGAGGTGCTGCCGGCCAGCGAGGTGGAGCAGCGTTTCGAGGTCCGCATCGTCTGCCGCGCCGAGGACGAAATCCAGGTACGCAGCCTGATGTTGCACAGCCTCAGCGACCCCGGCCTGCGCCTGCAGTCGCTGCACAGCGAAGACCTGGCCAACCCCGCGCGCCTGGAGGTGCGCGCCGAGCTGCTCGGTACACCGCAGGCCCCTACCCAGCTGGAACGCCTGGTCAGCCGGGTAAGCCTCGAAAAAGGCGTCAGCTCGGTGCGCTGGCAGCTGCGCGAGCTGGTCGGCGAATGAGCCGCTGGCGAGCCTTGCCTTGGCGCGGCAGGGCTCGCAGACTGGGTATTTTGCCAGGGACCGCTCATGCACATTCGCCCTACCCGCCTTCATGATGTCCCCTTGCTTGCCGCCATCGAGCGCTCGGCGGCCCAGGCCTTCCTGCGTTTGCCCGACCTGGCTTGGCTGGCCACCGGCGATGTGCTGGACGAAAACGCCCACCGGGCCTTCATTGCCGGGCAAGGCAGCTGGGTGGCGGTGGACGGCAACGACTGCCCGCGAGGTTTCGTTTGCACCGAACAGGCACACGACTGGCTGCATATCCACGAAGTGTCGGTGAGCGCGCAGGCCCAGGGCCTAGGGATGGGGCGCGCCCTGCTCCAGCAAGCAATCAGCATCGCGCGGAGCCACGGCAAGCGGGTCGTCACCCTGACGACCTTCGCCGAGGTCCCCTGGAACGCGCCGTTCTACGCCCGGCACGGGTTCAAAATCATCGACCCCGCACAACTGGACGCCCGCCTGGGCGATATCCTGCAGGCCGAACGCGCCCACGGCCTGACCGGGCGCTGCGCGATGGCATTGACGATCGTGCCGGCGGCTTGATCGCTCACGAATGGGTGCCGGTCAGCGCACCGGTGGCCAGCTGATAGCGGTCCCGCCCTTGCCGTTTGGCCTCGTACAGGGCGCCATCCGCCGTCGCCATCAGGTTTTCCGGCGTGATCGTTTCAGGCCCTGGGTACCCCACCGCGATGCCCGCACTGGCGGTGACATGCCCCAGCGGGCTGCCGGCATGTTCGATCATCTGCCGGCGCAGCAAGGTCAGGATCTCCTGCACGATCGCCACCGCACCCTGGGCGTCGGTGTTCGGCAGCAGCAAGGTGAACTCCTCGCCGCCATAGCGCACCGCCAGATCGCCTGGGCGCTTCAGCGCATGGCGCAGCACTTCGCCCACGCGTCGCAGGCACTGGTCGCCGCCGGGGTGGCCATAGCGGTCGTTGTAGGCCTTGAAGTAGTCCAGGTCCATCATCACCAGCGCCAACGGGTAGCCTTGGCGGCGGGCCCGGCGAATCTCCGCGTCGAACACACCGTCGAGCCGGCGCCGGTTACCCAGGCCTGTCAGGCTGTCGGTCAGCGCCAGGGACTTGAGGGTCTGGTGCGCCTGGTGCAAGGCGCGTTCGATGACGATGCGCTCGCGTAGCTGGCGCAGCACCACCCAACCGAAGGTCGCCAGCCCCACCAGCAACAGCAGCAGCACGGCGACCGACTTGAGCATGTCGTGGCGCCATGGGGCGAGGATCGACTCCCGCGACAAACCGGCTTCCACCACCAGTGGGTAGCTGGACAGTGCCCGGTAGGCATACAGCCGCGGGGTACCGTCGACCACCGCCACCGCCTCGGCCACGCCCTGGTCGGCGTAAGGCAGGTGGTTGCGGAAGATCTCGCTGTCCGCCAGGCTGCGCCCCACTACCTGCTCGACGAACGGCCGTCGGACCAGGATGGTGCCATCACGCTTGGCCAGTACCAGCGCGCCGCGTTCGTCGATCTTGAAGTCGCCGTAGTAGCGTACGAACCAGTCCACTTTGATGGTGCCCAGCAGCACCCCGGCGAAACGGCCGTCCGGGTGGTCCAGGCGCCGAGAGATCGGGATCACCAGGTCGCCCGTGGAACGGCTGCGCACCACCGAACCGATACGCACACCGCGGTCGGTATGGGTGCGGTGATAGATGAAGTAGTCGCGGTCGGCATTGTTGGCGTGCTTGGGCGTCGAGGCCTGGTCGGTTACCACCCAGCGGCCCTCGGCGTCGTAGACGAACAGGCCGTGCAGCTGCGGCATGATGGCCTTCTGCTGCTTGAGCAAGGCATGCAAGCGCGGCCGGTCCAGGTTGGCGAAGCCATCGCCTTCGAGCCGTTCGGCCAACGCTGCGGTAATGGCGTCGACCTGGCGAATCGCATCTTCGGCGTGCTGAGCGGTGGCCCTGGCCAGGTTGATCACTGCGTCCTCTGCATTCAGCGACGCATGGCGGTAGTCACGGGCGATCCGCCAGCTTTCGACCGAGACGAAAGCCAGCATCACCACGGCCATGAAGCTCAACACCAGGCGGAACAACGCGACAGCCCGGCCTTCGCCGGTGATCGCCAAAAGCCCCTCTTCGTGCGGTTTCCTGCTTGCAGCCATTACAGTCCCTTGTTGTCCCGCCCTCGCCGCCTATGACTATAGAACAGCGTGCCAGGCACGCAGACAACGCTTGGCACCTTTGCGCTGGCCTACGACGCGGTTTGCAGCGAGACCCAGACCGGCGCATGGTCGCTCGCCTTCGGCTCGTTGCGCACCCAGGCATCCACCCCGGCGGCCTCGAGCCGTGGTACAAGCTCGGGGCTGAGCAGCAGGTGGTCGATGCGCAGGCCCGCGTTGCGCTGCCAATGGTTACGGAAGTAATCCCAGAACGTATAGACCTGCTCGTGCGGGTGCAACTGGCGGATGGCGTCGCTCCAGCCCTGGGCCAGCAGCTGGCGGTAGCATTCACGGCTCTCGGGCTGGAGCAGCGCATCCTTGAGCCAGGAGCGCGTGTTGTAGATGTCCTGGTCGGTGGGTACCACGTTGAAGTCCCCTGCCAGCACCGTTGGGTGGCCGCTGTCCAGCAGCCCCTGGGCGTGCGCGTTCAGGCAGTGGAACCAGCGCAGTTTATAGTCGAACTTCGGCCCAGGCTGGGGGTTGCCGTTGGGCAGGTACAGGCATGCCACCAATACCCCATGGGCCGCGGCCTCCAGGTACCGGCTCTGGCTGTCCGCCTCCATGCCTGGCAAGCCGCGTCGTACCTCCAGCGGCTCGCTACCCCGGGCCAGGATGGCCACGCCGTTCCAGGACGGCTGACCGTGGTGCAGGCAGCCATAGCCTGCGGCCTCCAGGGCATCGCGCGGGAAATCCTTGTCGGCGGCCTTGAGTTCCTGCAGGCAGGCGATGTCCGGTTGCTCGCGCGCCAGCCAGGCCAGAAGCCCGGGCAGGCGGCTGCGGATGCCGTTGATGTTGAACGTGGCGATCTTCAAGGTCTTCATGCGTCAGGGTCATCGACATGGGCCTGCACCGCTTCTTCAAGCGCACGGCCATGGGCCTGGTCGGCCAGGGCCTTGAGCGCCAGCCAGTCGTCCCAGTCGATGGCGCCATCGTCGCGCAGGGCTTCGGCGGTACGGATCAGTTCATGGTGGTAGGCATCCGGCGACTCGCGCCGATAGCTCGCGTCATCGTACTGGGCGTACCAGGCTTCGAGCTCGGGAATGCTGCGTTCGATGCTCATGGGCAGGCTCCTCGGTGCAACCTTTGAATGTCTGAGCGCTGGTTGCCGGCAACGTTCAACCCAATGACCACTTGCCTCGTGGCGTGCAGAAAAATCAAACCTTTGCCCACTGGCCGTGCTCAACCATAAGCGACACTGAGGTCGCGCCAATGGATAAGGAGTGACACATGAGCAATCTGTTCCTCAAGCGGGTCGGCCTGACCGTCGCGCTGGGCATGGCTTCGATGCATGTGCTGGCCGCCAGCTCCAACGACTTCGTCGACAGTGCCACCGAGTCGGGCATCGCCGAAGTGGTGACGGGCAATTTGGCCCAGGAAAAGAGCAAGAACCCTGAGATCAAGGCCTTCGCCCAACAGATGGTCACCGACCACACCCAGGCCAATCAGAAACTCGGCGATATCGCCCGCTCGCTGGATATCAGCGTGCCGGACGAAGCCGCGCTGACCGACAAGGTCAAGAAGATGATCCTGGAATGGCGCGACGAGTCCTTCGACCAGTCGTATATCAACAACCAGGTCGAGGCCCATGAAAAGGCCGTGAAGCTGTTCAAGGACGAAGCGAACACCTCCGACAAACCCGAGCTCAAGGCCTTTGCCAGCGAAACCCTGCCCAAGCTCGAGCAGCACCTGGAGCACGCCAAGCAGCTCCAGGCCAAGCACGGCAAATGACCTGCAGCACGTGTGAGGCACGCCATGAGTAACGATGCACTACGTTCCGAAATCCTCACCCGCCTGTTCCATGCCCACCCGCAAGGCCTGGGCAAGGAGCTGCTGGACAACTACCGCGGTGAAAAAGCCGTGGCCGGGATGCTCAAGACTCTGCAGGAGCAGGGGTTGATCCAGGATGGCAGCGTCGATGTCGATGCCGAGCATCGGCTGAGCGTGAACTACCCAATCAAGCTGTCGTCCGCAGGCGTCGAGGAAGCCAAGAAAATGCCGCAAGGCTGAATGCACCTGGCGGCACCTGACCTTCACCAGCGCCTCGGGGCGCTGGTGAAGCCTTCTTGGTTCAATCCTTTTTTTCGTCGTCCCGAGGCGCCTTGGCCGGGCCTTGCGGGTCGACTTGCGGGTCTTCCAGGTCGGGGGAGTCCGGGTCGAAACCCAGGTCGTTCTTGCGTGTCGCGTGCTCGGAAGAATGAGGGCCGTCGGCGGGCTTGTGCTGTTCGGGTCTGCTCATGGGCTGTCTCCGGTAGGGTGTCTACGGAAGAACCTGCAAGCCTCACGAAGTTTGATCCATCTGCGCCCACTGCGCCCGACGGCGTCAGGGCAGGCGCGCCTGGCACGCCAAGAGTTCCGCCGTTCGAGCATCCAGCTT